>NZ_JTLE01000094.1:2293886-2334917 GCF_000798835.1 Shewanella sp. ZOR0012 | reverse complement strand
CGGGACTGTTGTTGCATGGCTTCATTTTCGCGGGCCATATTTTTTAGCTCTTCGATTTCAACTTCGTATCTATCTTGTTGATCAATGAGCTTTTGCTTCAGCGCTTCGTTTTCTGCTTTGAGTCTTGAATTAAACCACATAAAAACCTCTAAACTTTTATTGATATTGTTATGGCCACTGAATTAATAACGTCTAAGGTGCAATCCCTGCGGTATTAGGGTAAGTAGGAAAGTGTGGTAAGAAAATATTAACGTATATCAATGCCATAATCTTACTTTTTTATTGAATAACAATGAATTTATGAACTTGAGCAAATAAATTGCCCAAGTCCATTTTGGATAACAAGTGAATATCTCGTACTGTATTTCTACAAATTGCGATTCAACCTTAATTGAGCTTGCTAGTTTGAGTGTTAACGCTTTTCATCAGCATCGCAGCAAAAGCGTTGTAACTCTTTTAAGCCACAGGTAAATCTAAAATCATTGTAGCAATACTAAAGTAAACGAGCACACCAATGATATCGGCGATTGAGGTGATAAGTGGTGCGCTGGCTGAAGCCGGATCCATTTTTAACTTGCTGAGTAAAAAGGGCAGTGACATGCCAATCAGGCTGCCAATGATCACTACGATCTGCATGGTTAATGCAACGACCAAGGCGATTTCTGGACCGCCGCGCCAAAACCCAAGTAGCGATACTGCCAAGGCCATGCTGGCACCGAGTAATCCTGCTACCCCTAATTCACGCCCCAGCAATGAGAGCCAATCCTTGAGTATCACTTCGCCCGTGGCTAAGGCTCGCACCATTAAGGTGGCTGATTGTGAACCCGCATTACCGCCGCTATCGATGAGCAGGGGAAGAAAGAACACCAAAGAAACATAACTGGCAATGGTATCTTCAAAAAAGGCGATGCCAGCGCCTGAGAAAATATTACCAAACACTAAAATGACCAACCAAACGACTCGTTTACGATAGAGCAAGCCTATGCTGGCGGTCTTTAAATTGTGATCAATATTGCCGATGGCCGCAGTTTTAGTAAATTCAACATCAACCTGTGAACTGGCAATGTCCATCGCATCGTCATAGGTGACAATACCGACTAACTGTCCCTTGCCATTGATGATGGGGAGAGCCAACAAATCGTAATGGGCGATCATCTGTACCGCCTCTTGGCAAAGGGCGTTGGCATCTAAGGCGATGGGGTTGGGTTTCATAAAGTCGACCACTCGCTCTTCTGGCTGCGCTAAAAGTAATTGTCTAAGTGATACCGTTCCAATTAAACGGCCTAACATATCGACCACATAGGCTTGATAAATCGTCTCTTTATCGGCGGTTTCCGTGCGCAGCATTTCAATCGCTTGTGCGGCGGTATGACGGCTATTGAGCAGGGTGTAATCCGATGTCATCGCTGCACCGACTTTGGTTTTGTCGTAGGCGGCTAAAGTGCGCATATCCTCTCGTTTTGCCTGTGCTAACACGGGCAATAGTCGTTTTTGTTGTTCAGGTTCGAGCAGGTTATAAAGATCGGCGCGCTCGTCCGCTGCCATAGTGAGCAACAGCGATGACAGCGTGGTTTTATCTAACTGCTGCACTAATTCTGTTTGTAATTCATCACGTAAATAACGAAATAAATCCGCCGCAATTTTGGCGGGCGCAAGTTGCAAAAACCGTAATTGCTGTGGCTGAGTAAAGCTACCAACTACAGCGGCAATATCTGCGGGGTGACGCTCTTTCGCTAAAGCCATAATGCCTGCTGTATCGCGCTGCTCTAAAATATTTTGGATAGCTACGACGATTTGCTTAGTATTTTTTTGGTTGTTGTTCATGTTCATAGTTCATTCTCCCAACGATCTATTAATTAAAGAAAAAGGTAAAGTCAGCGCCCAGCTGTTGTGTGTTTCCTTTTAGGCTGTTGCCTAGGCTTAGTTGAAGTTGTAACTGTCTTTTAAGTAAATATTGATATGCGAGTTTGTAGGTTCGTTCATGGGACTCATGGCGATAAAATTCGGCTATCCATTGCTGCTCAGTGTCGTATTCGAAGGCGATAGCAACTCCTGCAATAAGCTGGGGCGATTGAGCGCCATACTGATCGATACCTAGGTTGCTATAGAGGCGTAAATTCTGAGCTGCCAAGTCATATCCCAAAATCCCCACAATTTGCGTTGTTAGAGGGTGGCTGCCTTGATGATTTTTTTGCAAATTAACAGCCAGCGCACTTTGCCAAGGGGCATAGTCTGCATTTAATGGCAATTTGAACCCCAGCTCGGTTTGCTGCTCATTGATAGCATTATTGCTTTGTTGTTCAATGCCTAAGTGCCATTCCCATTGATCTGGGTTGCAGGTGCCACTGCCATTTATCTGTTTTGCGCTATGATCGGATCTCGGCTGTTGCCAACCTAGCTGTAACTCGCAGTGTTCGGCGATGCTGGGATCATCCACATCGAGTTGAGAGGCATGTGTTGCGACGCTAATGCATAGCCCAAAAAATGCCCAAGACTGAAAAGCAAAGGTGAATGGCTTGTTTGTGTACGCCATGGTTTAACTCCCTGAGTGTGGGAGCCAACTGGGGCAAAATAGGCGTGAAGATGTATTCAATAGGCAGCACTTATTCTCCGGCTCAATGCCGGAAAAACCAATAGGCGAGCGCTAACGCTAGCATGACTGGCTAATATTAAGGTCTGAAATTGAATGTACGGGTGTGGGGTGAGATGTGTCACGCTACTACCCTGCTTAGCAGGTAGCAGCAAAATATTGCGGGCTAGTGCTAGGCGTTAAATCCTGTCTTTTGGACAGGGCATCTACTGTCGCTTATGTGTGTGCCCACAGTGGGTCTCCTAATGGTAAAATCGGCTAGATTCTAAACCGCTGACAATGAAAGTCAACCCAATAGGCAATTACCTATGTTTATGTTTCAATTTTGCTTTTATTCTTGAGTTAATTTTTGTTTTAGGTTTTTGCTGTGTTGCATTTTGGTGTTCAGCAGGTTGCCTTAGGGTGTCGGACTGTATTTTTATAAGATTTGATATTTATTAATTGCTGTTGTTCTGCGCCAGTTAATGGATGTATTTAATGATAAAATCGATTTATCGCAATCAGTTAAGAACCGAGTTTAATTAGCACAACAGTTTGGCTAAAGAGGAATCACCTGTGACATTTGCTTCCCAACAGCAGTCCATTTCGGCTGAAAACTGCCACTCGAATATTCGTATTGTGACTATCAATCTATTTAATTTTATTGAACCACCTTTAGCCTTTTACGATTTTGAAAATATCTATAGCCATGGCCAATGGCAAAAGAAGTGTCAGTGGTTTGGCGAGCTTTTAAACCAATATCATCCGGATATTGTCGGGTTTCAGGAAGTGTTTAGCCCTGAGCCATTAAAACAACTTGCGGCGCAGCAAGGGTTAACACATTTTGCCATAGTTGATAGCGCCACTTTGGTCAGTGATTACATTTATCAAAGCCCTGTGGTTGCGCTAGCGTCGCGCTTTCCTATCCTTGAGGTGCATGCGATTGAACCCGATGCACATTTAGTGGCAGCGATGGGGTTATCGAGCCAATTTACCTTTAGTCGTAAAGTGCTGCGGGCGACGGTGGATATACCGCAAATTGGCGCTTGTGATTGCTATGTGGTGCATTTTAAATCTAAGCGCCCGGGACTTGCGTTAGAGCCACATCCCTTAGGCTTAACCTTAAGTGCGCCGCACACGCTTGCGTTGCACTCTGAGACTAAGTTATTAACTGAGCAAGCCCTAGGTCGCTGGGCATCGACCATGCAGCGGGGCGCAGAGGCGGCATTGTTGTTCCATGCTATTCTCGCGCGGCGGCAAAGCATAAGATATCCGGTGATCCTGATGGGTGATTTTAACGATAGTTTGTCCATGGGGGCGTTGGATGCATTAACGCTCCAAGGCGAGCATCTCCACAGCAACGATATCAAGGCCGCGGGACTTGGGCATTTGTCTGATACTGCACGTTCGGCTGTGTTTGCCCAATATCGACTGCAAGATGCTTACGAGTTATTTATTGCGGCGAATATGCCCGATAACCTAGTCCATTCTCGGGAGCATCGAGCTGCAACCCATTACTACGGCCCTAAAGGTTCGGTACTCGATTATATTTTGCTTTCCAATGAGTTTGATGCCAGTGATAGTCGCAGTTTGGCTCAGGTGGTGGATTATCAAACCTGCGATAGACACTTAGTCAGGCCCGAATATGAGCGCGATGCTTACAGTACCGACCATGCACCGGTATGGGTGGAATTGGCGCTGCGGCGTTAGCAAGTAAAATAACTGTCGAGGATGCCATCAAGAACAACATCTCATCTTGAATCGTTAACACGCCCTCGGCCCAGGGTTTTACCCGCGAAACTGGAGTATGATCGCAGACCATGGGAATGGAGAGCTGATGTTTTGGACAGATGGCTCGCACTTGAACCCTATTAGGTATATTATCCGCTTCCATTTTTAGAGGGCGGCGCCTAGTGTTCGAGCGGTACTATTGATTACGGTGGTACAACACACAGGCGGTACAATTATCAAAGGCGGTACTATGGCTATCAGAATCAAACTTAAACCCGGTCGCGAAAAGTCCCTTGAGCGTCGTCATCCTTGGGTCTTTTCCAACGGGATCCACAACGTTAAAGGTAAGCCTGAACCGGGGCAGACCGTCGATGTGGTTGCCCACGATGGTCATTGGTTGGGCCGTGGTGCTTGGTCTCCTGAGTCTCAAATCCAAGTACGAATTTGGACTTTTGATCGCGAAGAAGAAATTGACCGTGAGTTTTTTAAGCGTCGTATTCTGCGTGCACAAGCGGGACGCGATGATTTGATCCGTGAACAAGGCTTAACGGGTTACCGTTTAATTGCCGCTGAGTCCGACGGCTTACCCGGTATCACTATTGATAAATATGCCAATGTATTGGTGTGCCAATTACTGAGCATGGGCGCCGATGTATGGCGTGACACTATTGTCGATGTGCTCGCCGAGCTGTACCCCGATTGCGCGATTTATGAGCGCTCAGACGTCGATTCCCGTAAGAAAGAAGGCTTAGCCTCTACCATGGGTTTACTCCATGGCACGCTGCCTGAAATGCCCGTCATTATTGAAGAAAACGGTATCAAAATCGCCGTTGATGTGACTAAGGGTCATAAAACCGGTTTCTACCTCGACCAGCGCGATAACCGCGCCATCGCCGCCCGTTTTGTGAAAGGCAAATCGGTACTGAACTGTTTTTGCTACACCGGCACCTTTGGCCTCTATGCTGCTAAGGCGGGCGCGGCCAGCATTGAGAACGTCGATGTCTCATCACTTGCCCTCGATACTGCGCGTTTGAATATGCGAGTCAATGGGTTAAATGATGACAATGTGCATTACAACGAAGCCGATGTGTTTAAGCTGTTACGTCAGTATCGCGATGAGGGTAAAACCTTCGATGTAATCGTACTCGACCCGCCAAAGTTTGCCGACAATAAGTCGCAGCTCAACGGTGCCTGTCGTGGCTATAAAGATATCAATATGATTGCGCTGCAATTATTAAATCCGGGCGGGGTGCTGCTGACCTTCTCTTGCTCGGGATTAATGCCTGCGGATCTGTTCCAAAAAATCGTTGCCGATGCCGCACTGGATGCCAAACGTGAGATCCAATTTATCGAGCGTTTAAGCCAGGCGAGCGATCACCCGATTGGCAGCGCCTTCCCCGAAGGTTTTTACCTCAAGGGCTTAGTGGCTCGAGTGTGGTAATCACTTAATCGTTTTAGGGTTATAAAAAATGCCGGTGCAGTTGCAGCGGCATTTTTGTTTCTCGCATGGGAGTCTTTCGACTCACCTTGCCTTAAGCGGTAAAGGTTTTCACGCCTTCAGGGGTGCCAACCAGTAACACATCGGCGCCGCGTTTTGCGAATAGACCGTTGGTCACTACGCCGACGATGGCGTTGATCTTATCTTCTAATTCCTTAGGATTGATGATCTTAAGGTTGTAAACGTCGAGGATCACGTTGCCGTTATCCGTGACAACGCCTTCACGGTACACTGGGTCGCCGCCGAGTTTGACGAGTTCACGGGCCACGTAAGAGCGCGCCATTGGGATCACTTCAACGGGCAGCGGGAATTCACCCAAAATATCCACTTGTTTAGTGTTATCCACGATACAGATAAACTTTTCAGCCACAGCCGCAACGATTTTCTCGCGGGTTAATGCCGCGCCGCCGCCTTTGATCATGTCCATATGGCCGTTAATTTCATCGGCACCATCAACATACACGGATAATTTATCGACGCTGTTTAAGTCATAAACTGGGATGCCAAGGGCTTTCATCTTTTGGGTAGAGGCTTCTGAGCTTGATACCGCACCTTCAATATCGGCCTTCATGGTCGCCAAAGCATCGATAAAGTGGTTAACGGTTGAGCCTGTGCCCACACCTACAATGCTGTCCTTCTCAACGTATTTGAGTGCAGCCCAGCCTGCGGCTTTTTTCATTTCATCTTGAGTCATGTTGACATCCTGTAATGGCAAATGAGTAAAAAATTCTGGGCTTAGTATACTCTTTTCCGCCAAATAGTGTGGTGCTATTGCACTATGGCTGTGATCTTGCTTACAGCCCGCACTGATTTAATCTGTGTATAAAGGGAAGTGCTTTAAGATAAAGTACATCTGGATAGAGACAATGCTCTATGCGGGCTTAATCTAACTAAGTTACTATTGCCAAAGCAGAATCGGCAAAATAAAACATTGGTTTAAGGGAGTGTGTATGGCAGGGGCAAGTTTATTAACCTTACTCGACGATATTGCATCCATTTTGGATGATGTGGCAGTGATGAGTAAGGTCGCGGCCAAGAAAACCGCTGGGGTGTTAGGGGACGATTTGGCCTTAAACGCCCAGCAAGTCACGGGCGTGAGTGCCGACCGCGAATTACCTGTGGTCTGGGCGGTCGCCTTAGGCTCGTTTCGCAATAAATTGATTTTAGTGCCCGCAGCCATGTTGATCAGCGCCTTTATTCCTTGGGCGGTGACCCCCTTATTGATGTTCGGCGGCTTGTTTTTATGTTTTGAAGGCTTTGAGAAATTACACCACAGCTATAGCCATCGAAAAGACAAACACGCGGAGCAGACCGAATCTGACATACCGGAGATAAGCGATCTTGCGGCCTATGAAAAGGAAAAAGTGAAGGGTGCTATCCGCACCGACTTTGTGTTGTCGGCAGAAATTATCGCCATCACTTTAGGCATAGTCGCGGATAAGTCGCTCTCAACGCAATTTTTTACCCTCGCCATTATTGGTATCGTGATGACCATAGGCGTTTATGGTTTGGTGGCAGCGATTGTCAAAATGGACGATGCGGGTCTGTATCTGAGCCAGCGTCAGGGCGAGTCGGGCTTCACTCGCTTTAATCGTAAGTTGGGGTTTGGCTTACTCAGCGCGGCCCCCGTGTTGATGAAGAGCCTAACCATTATCGGCACCGCCGCCATGTTTATGGTGGGGGGCGGCATTCTGACCCATGGTTTACATTGGGTCGGCGAGCAAATTCACCATGCCGAGCAATTTGTGGAAACCTTTGCCCTAGTCGGCCCCATGCTTGGTTTACTGACGCCGAGTGTGCTTAATGCGCTCTTTGGTATTGCGGCGGGCGCCCTAGCGGTGTTGGTGATGACCGGATTCCAAAAGCTGCGTAGCTGATCCGTTGTCATCCTTTCATAGCTGGCGATTATAGTGTCAGCTCACCCGAGTTGCGCGAGTGCGAAGGTGCTCGCGGCGATTATTTCAGTGCTTAAGGACGAAGTATGAAATTAATGCGTTATTGCCTTTCTCCCAATAAGTTGGCTTGGCTGCGTCAGGAATTAGGCGAACATACCGACAAACTGCTGGCGGCGATGGATGCGGCGGGCAGCAACTATCTGGCGGAGTTAACCGAGCTCCAAGCGGGGGATTTATCGGCAGGCGATTCGCAACTCAAGTTTACATGGTTTCAACAAAAGCTTGCCTTAACCACACGATTAACGGATGCCGAGCTGGCTAATCTTACGCCACTGTCGCTGGTGGATATGCGGGACGACATTCGTATTGAAATGCGGGTGGAATTAGTCTCGCTTGATAAGCTTACCGCCGCCTTACAACAACTTAGCAGTGAATCCGTGCTTGGGTTTGATACCGAAACGCGGGCAAGCTTTGAGCCGGGCGTTCAACATCCCTTGAGTTTAGTGCAATTGGCGACCTCCGATACCTGTTATTTATTTCAACAGGCGGTATTGGGTGAGAGGCTCGCTGAGCTTAAACCTTTGCTCGAAAATGAGCAGATCCTCAAAGTGGGGATTGGATTAAGGGGCGATGGCCAAGCACTGAAACGGGATTGGGATATTCAAGTCTCCCCTCGACTCGATTTGAATTGGGCGATGGCGCAGCTCGGGGCTGGGAAGGAGATGGGCACGCGGCAATTGGTGGCGGCATTACTGCATAAACGCATCGATAAACCTAAAAAAATGACTCTCTCGAATTGGCAACAGGTGCCTTTATCTCAAGCGCAAGTTCAGTACGCCGCCCTCGATGCATTGGCAGCGAACCAATGTTTTTGGCAGTTAATCGACAAGCTGCAAGGTTTTTATGGCAAAACGACAGTCGCTAATAAACCCTTATTGCCGCCGAGTTTAGCAGCACGACTCGCGAGCTATTTTCATCCAGCTTAAGACTTGAGATAAGGTCGCGAAGATAAGGATTAGGGAGCAAGAGATGTTGGATGCGATTTGTGTACTCACAACCGAGGCTGCGGCAGAGCAGGCTTCGTCACCATTACGACTCAATCCTCATGCTCAGGCTGGTGTCACCTACAGTGTGTTCAAGTTTCAGCAGTTACCCGAGGCTGAGATTGAGCGTTTGCGCCAACATTTATATTGTCCTGCCTGCTATGGCAAAGCCTATTTTCGCAAAGCATCTAAGGATGGTAAGGCCGCCTGTTTTGGCTCCCGTTACCATGAGTTAGATTGCATCGAATTTAATCCGTCGGCGCAAAAGTCCCGTGAAGAACAAGATGCCCTCGAAGTGCAGCAACAATTGCTCGACGCCGATGCTTTGGTCATCGATTTTTCGCTTAATCCCAGTAATAAGAGACCCTCTAACTCAGCGCACAAAATCAACGCTCCCCAAGAGCAAGAAGTTGTAACCAAAAGTGAAATTGAAAATGATACCGAGCAATTAGAGTCAGTACAGGAGCCAAAAGCTGACTATCAGGTAGCGGCCGATAAGCCAGAAATAGCCATCACGGCAAAGCGAACTCCGAGCCAAGGGCTAGAAAAGTTACTCCATAGCCTGCTGCGAGGCTCCGATCTGGCGACTTCGGATCTTTGGGTTTACACCGATGATGAGCGTAAGTACCGCTGGCGGGCGAAGAATTTGTTTGTGAATTTTGCCGATGCGGATCCGACAGATAACAAACCCCATATGTACTGGGGTACTATCTCCCACAGCGACCCGACGTTATCTTGGCTCAATCCCGCCGACAGTAAAGACATCGGCATTCCAATTGAGGCCGTCAAAACCAAACTGTTTAAGCGCTTTAATATCGAAGATAAGCGGGATTTAGAGGGCGCAGGGCTTATCCTGTTTGGTAAGTGTTTTTGGAATAAGGATAAGACCCGCAAAATTATCCAGCTTTGGGACAATGATTTGCGGCGAATTTTTATCTCAACCCTTGATGATTAACCATCAGCGAGGGAATTTAGTCGCTAGTGTATGGGATGTACTGCGCTTAAATTTATCCTTTAAGGCGTTTTCACGACTCTTTTGTGAGTTTCTGGGCCATAGACAGAGCATCAGGTTTCACCGTTTACGCCGTTGCCAACGGTTTTTTAACGTTCTGCACTGAGCTTACATGACGACTTTTTCAGCTTTATGCTAATTAAATCAACAGTAGCTGGCAAACTTGTTTGAAAATTCCTCAGTTAATTAAGTTTGTCATAAAAAGTCCTTTACCTTTGAGAGTGCTTTTAGCATAATGCCCCACGTCAACAGGGGTGTAGTTCCAATTGGTAGAACAGCGGTCTCCAAAACCGATGGTTGCGGGTTCGAGTCCTGCCACCCCTGCCAAATAAAACAACGGCTTGCATAGAAATATGCGAGCCGTTTTATTTTGCGCGCGATAAATTTTCTCACCGCATTTGCTTACATTTGTTAAGTAAAGGTATTTGCAACTTTCGTAGTGTCTAACATACAATCGCAATCCCTTTGGTTTGAGGATGTATGGTTTGAGCTCTGTGATGCAAACAAGGCGCAGATTAGCACTATGGCTTGCAGCCATCTTAGTGTTGCTGTCTGTTGCGTTTGCGCTGCACAGTGTTTCCCACCTCAATGATGATACCAAGGCCCACTGCGCGCTGTGTTTGCATCAGCATCAATTGCAGCATGCGATCTCATACTCTCCATTAGATTTTCAAGTTTCTCAACAGGGTGTTATCTCGGTTGAGTTTGATGTTATTTCCTTTAAGACGCCATTTAGGCGCCACTTCCATAGCCGCGCGCCGCCGCTAACAGCCTAACTCCTGCTTTTTATCTATTTCTCTTATTTTTCGAGCGCCTTGGCTTAACTAAGGTGCACGAGGCTGTTTATTTTTGGAGTAAAAAATGGCTGTTTATGTGAGCCACAAGCGCTCGGCATTAGTGCTGGGCGTGGCGTTATTGGCGTTGGATACGAGTGTTCCCCTATTTGCCGCCGAGGCGGTGCAAACTGATAGCACTGGACTTAATGATGATATCGAGCGTTTAAGCATTCATTATCGTCAGGCTTACCGCGGCAATGTGCCTGCGACTGAGTTGCCCCAAGCGATTACTGTGCTGGATGAGCAACTGATTAAAGATACTGGGCTGACGCGTTTTCAAGACCTGTTGGATTATTCCGCCAGTGTCGCGCGGCAAAACAACGGTGGTGGACTGTGGGATAGTTTTTCATTACGGGGCTTTCCTGGGAATGAAAACATGCCATCGGGCTATTTAATCAATGGTTTTAATGGTGGTCGAGGCTTTAGTGGTCATAGAGACCTATCGAACGTGGCCTATGTGGAAATCCTCAAAGGCCCGGGTTCGGCGCTTTATGGACGCTCGGAGCCTGGCGGGACTGTGAATATTGTGACTAAAAAACCGCAGTACGAGGCGCAAGGCTATTTAAAAGCCTCCGCGGGGAGTTTTGATCAATATCGGTTGGAGGGGGATTTTACCTCTGGGCTGACCGATACCTTGGCCTTTAGGATCAATGGAGCTTGGCAGGAGCATGACAGTTTTCGCGATTACGTGTTTAGCGATAAAACAATCGTCACGCCATCGCTGCGCTGGCAACTGTCCGATAAGTCATCGCTCCTGTATGAGGTTGAATATCTTAAGCAAGAACAGTTATTTGACCGTGGCGTAGTGGTGCTCAATAACGACTTTAATACCGTGCCCCGTTCGCGTTACTTGGGCGAGCCCAACGATGGGCCAACTAAGGTGGATGCGACTGGGCATCAGCTTACCTATGAGTATGAATTGAATGAGGATTGGTCGCTTACTGCGGGTTATAACTACCGCGATTCGAGTCTGAATGGTTACTCATCGGATGCCGAATTAGCAAAGGGACGTCAATCCTTATATGACGATGGCCGTACTCTGACGCGGCAGCATCGCTATCGAGATTACGCTTCTGAAGACCATTCAGTGCGTGCCGAACTCAGCGGCCAGTTTGATACTGGCAACATAAGGCACAATCTGCTGCTCGGGACGGATGCCTATCATTATCGACTAAAAACGGGACTCTACCGTTATCGAGGCCAGAAGGGCGCCTATGCTATCGATATTTTTGCTCCTCAGTATGGGGCGGCTCAGCCTGAGGTCAGTCTGCTGTATGAAAACCGAGAGACTCAAGATGCCTGGGGCGCCTATTTACAGGATCAATTGGAGTTAACCGAGCACTGGAAACTGCATTTAGGGTTAAGGTTTGACCGTTATTCCCAAGAAATTGCAGAGCAGGTCAACGCGAGTCTGTCGGATCAACGCGATCACAGGGTCAGTCCGAAAGTCGGATTAGTGTATCAATGGTCTGAGGCGTTAAGTGTTTACGGCTCCTATTCGGAAGGTTTTTTACCACTTTCAGGCACTGATTTTGCAGGTAATCCCTTCGAGCCAGAGGAGAGTAAATCCGTCGAGTTAGGGGTTAAGTTCAACAGCACTTGGTTTGAGTTACCCGTTAATGGCAGCTTGGCTTGGTTTGATGCGCAAAAGAGCAATATCTTGACCTCAGATCCCGTCAATGTCGGCTTTTCGGCAACCCTTGGTGAAGCTAAGAGCACGGGGATTGAATTGGATGTCGCGGCCGAGTTAACAGAAAGCTTACAAGCGACCTTGTCCTATGCCTATCTTAATACCCGCACGGCGAACGACAGCCTGAATCTGGATTGGGGCGTGTTAATTCCGGCGGGAAGTCCACTGGTCAATGTGCCAAAACACACGGGCAGTATCATTCTCAAACAGGACTTAAATGATCTTTCTATCGACGGTCATTTAGGGTTGAGTTGGCGTCATGTGGACTCTCGTTTGGGTGATTCGGCCGATCCGAGTTTTCAATTACCGAGTTATCAGTTACTTGGAATGTTTTTCACGACTCGACTTGCTGACAACTTAAGTCTCGCGCTCAATGTCGATAACCTGCTGGATGAGCACTATATCGCTAGCAGTTATTCGGCGCTGTGGGCCGTGCCGGGTGAGCCACGTAACGTTAAAGTGAGTGTTAGCTATGAATTCTAATGTCACAGTGACACCCGAGGCTTCGACTGTTGCGCCTAAACTGCAAGGGCGTCAGCGGATCAATAGCATCGACATGATGCGCGGCTTAGTGATGCTGATTATGTTGCTCGACCATGTGCGGGAGCGGTTTTTCCTGCATATGCAGGTGAGCGACCCTATGGATTTGAGCACAACAAACTGGGCGCTGTTTGTCAGCCGTTTTGCGGCGCACTTTTGTGCGCCTGTGTTCGTCTTTTTAACTGGGGTCTCGGCTTGGCTTTACGCCAATCGTGGCTGTGGCGAGCCGCGTTCTGTGCGCGAGTTTTTAATTAAGCGCGGACTATTCTTAATCGCCCTCGAGGTGCTGGTGATAAATTTCTCATGGATGGGCAATTATAACACCCTGTGGTTGCAGGTGATTTGGGTGATAGGGCTGAGCATGTTGGCCCTTGCGGCACTTATCAACCTCCCAAGGCTGTGGATGGCATTACTCGGGCTATTGATTGTCTTTGGCCATAACCTATTGTCGCCTATTCATTTTACGCCAGACGAGTGGGGCTATAGTCTGTGGACGATACTGCATGACCGAGGTTATTTGATTGCCGAGGGAGAGCTTAAGCTGAAGATAAGTTACCCAGCGCTACCTTGGATAGGCGTAATTTTATTGGGCTATGTGGCTGGCCCCTTATTTGACAGAGGGAGTGATGCGGGGCTGCGTCAGCAAAAATTAATACTGTTAGGACTTGGCTGCGCTCTGCTGTTTGGCTTGCTGCGTGGGTTCAATCTCTACGGCGAGACGCTGCCTTGGCAGTTTGGCGATACCTTAGGTCAAACCTTAATGTCAGTATTTAATCTAACTAAGTATCCGCCATCACTGAGTTTTTTGTTGGTGACCTTGGGCGGGATGTTCTATTGCTTAGTGGTGTTTGAGCGCTATTTTGCTACAGGCAGAGTATTAGGTTGGATAGGGCTGAGGTTAGCAGTGTTTGGCTCTGTACCTATGTTCTTCTATATCTTGCACTTATATGTGCTGCTGTTGCTGTATTCGCTGGCTAAAGGGATATTTGGCGCCAACCATGGTGAGCTGTTTGGCGTAGCGCATATGGGGTGGGTATGGCTGATAAGCGTAGTCTTAATCCCCTTACTCTATTATCCCGTGCGCTGGTTTAGCCGTTACAAAGGACAGAGTCAGCAGGCTTGGCTTAAGTATCTCTAAATTGGCTTTAGCATCGATAAATGCCCAATAAAATGGCCGAGCGCGTGACTGCTCGGCCATTTGGCTTGGGGATGATGAAAGGGTTATTCGCTTAACAAGCTACGTAACATCCACGCATTTTTCTCATGGAGTTGAATGCGCTGGGTGAGTAAATCCGCTGTGGCCTCGTCGTTGGCTTGGCTAACCAAGGGATAGAGCGCACGGGCATTTCTAATCACTACTTCTTGGTCGCTTAACAGTTCACGGATCATGGTTTCAGCTTTAGTGACACCTTGATCTTCACGGATTTCGGTCAACTTGGCATAGTCCGAATAGGAACCTAATGCCCTTGCGCCCAATGCTCGTACCCGCTCGGCGATTAAATCGACCGCTAAGGCAAGCTCGGTATATTGCTGTTCAAACAATAAGTGCAAGCTAGTGAACATGGGGCCTGTAACGTTCCAGTGAAAGCTGTGGGTCTTAAGGTAAAGGCTGTAGCTGTCGGCCAATAACTGATTTAACCCTGCGGCGATTTCTTCTCTATGAGCTTGGTTGATGCCGATGTTAATCATGGAAATTCCTCCTATTGTCCTACTCAATGGAGATAGCTTATCAAATAAGCTAAACATCTAAAGCGGTTAAAATAGATTCATAAAATCGATTTTGTAGATTAAAGCGTAAGCAAACGTTTGGCTTGAGTCATGAACCGTATCTTGGCAATAACATTCGGCCCATTTAGCTGGTATCCTTATGCGGTGTCAGTGCCTAATGAAACCCCAATAACCCCATGAATAAATCAGCCTATTTAGCCGCGATGGAGATAACTCCTTGGCAGCTTCGCGATACAAAAGTGCGACCTTATCAAGTGGTTTGGGACGTTGATGATATGTCGTCTGCCGCTGAGCCACTGATTGATACGGTCCTTGGCTTAATTGGGATCAGTAAGGATGACTGTGAGTTCAACACTGAGCCACATAAGGGCAAAACCATAGTTTGGGATTTACGCCGCCACAGGGTTAGACCCAGAGTGGCTTGGTTATTGTCGGATCCCCTTGTGGACTTGCTGTCTCGCAGTGAGGCAAAGCGTGCCCTATGGGCCCAGATCTGCCAGTGGCGTGAGCAGCAATTAACGGCCTAAGCCTCTATTGGTTGTGCCCTGTACATTATCGTGAGTTACCTTTTAATTTGGATTTTCCCGTGAGTCATCAAGTCCTTAAAACCCTGAGTGAGTCGTTGCAAATTGTGCTCCTGACGCCAACTGATGTAAGCCAAATGGCGCGCATTGAAGCGAGTGCCCATTCCCATCCTATGAGTGAGAATAATCTTGCCGATTGTTTTGGCCACTTGTACCGCGTCCTTGGGTTAATGCAACGCGATGGCGAGTTACTCGGCTTTGCGATTGTGCAGCAGATTGTTGATGAGGCAACGCTGCTAGATATTTGTTTGCCGCCAGAACAACAAGGACGAGGTTATGGGCATCTGCTACTCACGGCGGTTATCGACGGCGCTAAGGCTGCCAAGGCCGTGGTGCTGATGCTAGAGGTTCGCGAATCAAATCTTGCCGCGCGCGCGCTCTATCAGAAGCGGGGTTTTGTCGAAACCGGACGTCGCAAAGGCTATTATCCTTTGGCTGATGGCAAAGAAGATGCGATTTTGATGGATTTAGCCTTAAGCGAAACGGCTTAAGGTTTTCGAAGTTGATATAAAAAACAGCGCATTAGCGCTGTTTTTTATGGGGTTAATAAAGCGAATGTTACTTCACTTCTTTACCTTGAGCTTGCAGATCGGCATGGTAGCTCGAGCGCACTAATGGACCACAGGCTGCGTGAGTAAAGCCTAGCTCATCGGCAAGGGCTTTAAGCTCATCAAACTCGGCTGGTGACACGTAACGCTCAACCGGCAGGTGGAACTTAGACGGTTGCAGATATTGACCTAAGGTCAACATTTCAACCTTGTGCTCACGTAAGTCGCGAAGCACTTGAGCGATTTCTTCGTTGGTTTCACCTAGACCCATCATCAGCCCCGATTTTGTCGGCACGTTGGGGTGACGCTCTTTAAAGCGCTTCAGTAGGTCGAGTGACCATTGATAGTTCGCACCCGGACGCGCTTTGCGGTAATGCATAGGCGCAGTTTCAAGGTTGTGGTTGAACACATCAGGCGGCTCGGTCGACAGAATGTCGAGGGCGGCATCGATACGACCACGGAAATCGGGCACTAAGATCTCAATCTTAATCTCGGGATTGAGCTTACGGATCTCACGGATACAGTCGGCAAAGTGCTGGGCACCGCCATCACGCAGGTCATCGCGGTCAACCGAGGTGATAACCACGTATTTCAGCTTCATATCGCGAATGGTTTGTGCCAGTTTGACTGGCTCTTCCGCATCGGGCTTGAGTGGACGACCATGGGCCACGTCGCAGAATGGGCAGCGGCGAGTACAAATTGCGCCCAAAATCATAAAGGTCGCAGTGCCGTGGTTAAAACATTCTGCCAAGTTAGGACAAGAAGCTTCTTCACAGACCGAGTGCAGGCCGTTAGCGCGTAACGCTTGCTTAATATCGAGAATGCGTTGGTTAGACGCGGGCAGTTTAACCCTTAACCAATCGGGTTTGCGTAACATGGTTTCGCGCTCAGAGGGCACGATTTTAACCGGAATGCGCGAGACTTTATCGGCATCTCTTAATTTGACTCCGGGTTGTAAACGTTCAGGCCTATTCATGACGCTGCTAATCCTTGATGATGAACTAGATGTTGGTAGCCCAGTAGTTGGCTAAAGGTAATAATGAGTTGCTCGCCTGCTTCAATCACGGTTTGTGGGCCGCCAAGTTCCTTACATTGCACCATCTCAAGACCAGCATAACCACAGGGGTTAATGCGTCGAAACGGCGCTAGATCCATATCCACATTCAGTGCTAAGCCATGGAATGAACAGCCTTTACGGATCCTTAGACCCAAAGAGGCAATTTTGCGCTCATCCACATACACCCCCGGTGCATCGGCCTTGGCGTAGGCAGTGATAGCGTATTTGGCAAGCATATCGATAATGCTTTGCTCGATATGGGTAACAAGCTGGCGGACACCCACTTTACTGCGTTTAATATCGAGGAGAGGGTAGACAACTAATTGCCCTGGTCCGTGGTAAGTGACTTGACCACCACGATCCACTTGGATCACGGGAATATCGCCCGGATTCAAAATATGTTCGCTTTTACCGGCTTGGCCTTGGGTAAATACGGGTGGATGTTCAACGATCCACAGTTCGTCTGGACTGTCGCTGTTGCGAGTGTCGGTGTAATGCTGCATTGCATGCCACACAGACTCATAATCCTGCTGTCCCAGATGCCGAATATGCAAAGTGGTGTCTTGCAAGGGCAACCTCTCCCCTATAATTGAGTGGCGCTATTATACGCCTCTTGGCCATAAATGTAAGATAGATCACATTTTATAGCCTTGAGGAATACTTATAGTACGCGGCGAACGCCTTCGATACCGGCAAGCTCAGTGTACAGTATTTCGATATGATCTTTGCTGGTCACAGTGACACGGATAGTGACTGAATAGTAGCTCCCTTTGCTCGAGGCTTTAACTGTTGGTGAATAATCACCTGGAGCGTGTTTTTGCACTACCGCAACCACTCTATCCGTTAAGGTTTCGTGGGCATCGCCAACCACTTTGAATGGGAAGGCGCAGGGAAACTCCATGAGTTCATCAAATTTTGTGTTTAACATAGTCGTGCTCAATAACCATTTTAATAGGAACTATATGGTGGCGATTATACCCGATTCAAGGGTGATACTCCCCCAAAAACAACAAAGCCACCCGAAGGTGGCTGAGTTTTGTGAGCCGGATTAGCTAAACCAACCAGAAAACAGTTGCTTAAAGTAATCAACTAATTTGCTGAACCAGCTGCCTTCGTTGACTTCTTGTAAGGTAACTAGCGGGAATTGCGCAATATCTTTGCCATCTAACTGGAAGTATAAGCGTCCCACTGTTTCACCTTTTTTCAGTGGTGCGTCCAGTGGCTTAGTCAGTTCGAAGTTGGCTTTTAAGTCTTTTGCACGGCCACGGCTGACGGTAACTGGTGCATCTGTAGCGACACCTAAATCGACGGTACTCTTATCACCGTACCAAATTTTTTGCGTCACGAAGCTGTCGCCGGCCTTGTAAGGGGTCACTGTTTCGAAGAAGCGGAAACCATAGGTCAGCAGTTTTTTACTTTCGGCTTTACGAGCGGCTTCACTTTGAGTGCCTAATACCACTGAAATCAAACGCATGCCGTCCTTAGTTGCAGAAGCGACTAAGTTATAACCCGCTCCAGAAGTGTGGCCGGTTTTGATACCATCCACATTCATGCTGTTATCCCACAGCAGACCATTACGGTTATATTGTTTGATACCGTTGAAGGTATAGTATTTTTCGCTGTAGACACGGTATTCTTCTGGCACGTCACGAATGAGTGCTGCACCTAAAAGTGCCATATCATAGGCCGTCGTTTTATGGTTCTCTGAATCTAGGCCATGGGAGTTTTCAAAGTAGCTATCACGCATACCAAGCTGCTTTGCCCACGAGTTCATCATGTCAACAAAGGCGCCTTCAGTACCCGCAATATGTTCGGCCATCGCGACACAAGCATCGTTACCGGATTGAATGATGATGCCGCGGTTTAAGTCAGAAACTTTTACGGTTTTACCCACTTCGATAAACATTTTCGATGAGTCAGAGAAGTTCTTCGACCAAGCATTTTTACTGATGGTGACATCATCATCGGGAGATACGTTACCGGCTTTAATTTCCTGACCAATCACATAGCTGGTCATCATCTTCGTTAAGCTGGCGGGGTTTAAACTCTCGTATGCATTTTCTTCGGCAATGATTTGGCCTGAATTATAATCCATCAAGATGTAAGCCTTGGCGGCCACGGTTGGTGCATCAGGGGTAACAATCGGCTGCGCAGCATAAACAGGAAGAGAAACACTCGAAATTAGCAGCAATGTCTTAATGGGACTTTTTACAAAATTCATCATTAACTTAGCACGTCTTTTTGGTTGTATTGAAAGAAAAGGCAAAATAGTTTCGCGAGTATACCACCCTTCGACAAAGGTTTTCAGTGAAGGTTCCTTCATCTGCGGTATTTTTAAGCTAAATTGACTCCATAATGTGAGTGTTCACTATTCCAAAACCATATAGCCTTCGGGATAGCCATCTTGTTTCACTTTAATGAGTAATCGGTCGGCAAGCTCCGTTTGACCAATCGGACCGAGCTGTAGTCTAAACATATTGTTTGCCGGTTGTACACGAGTCTTGACCTGATATTTCTTCTCCAGATCCTTCGCTATTTTATGGAGTCGCTGTTTATCCTTCGAAGCCACTAACTGTATATAGTGGTTTCCTGAGGATTGAATATTGGCTATTGCCGATTGGGTTGCGGTTTTATTGCCAATATAGATGACATCCAGTTTTATGCGTGCCGTGCCTGTGCCTAGCATACCAAGCTTATAGGCGGCGGCATAGGATAAGTCTAAAATCCGGTCAGAGTGGAACGGACCGCGATCATTAATGCGAATAATCACCTGCTTATTGTTATCTAAGTTAGTGACGCGAGCGTAGCTTGGTAGGGGTAGGGTCTTATGGGCACCAGACATGCCGAACATATCGTAGGGTTCACCATTGGATGTCTCATAACCGTGGAATTTTTCGCCGTACCATGAGGCGCGACCCATTTCGGAAAAGCCTTCCCCCGAGTCTAATACCGTATAGGACTCACCATAAACCGTATAGGGTTTGTTACCGCGGCGGCTATAGGGTTCATATTTGGGGGTCGCATTCGGTACATGATCTACATTGGGTGGATTAAGGGGCATCTTATCGTTTTTAAGCGCGTAGCGGCCCTTATTGGGATCCATATTCTTATTCTTCACGCTGGCTGAGCCAGAGTTAGAACTCGAGCAGGCCGCGAGCGCAAAACAGCAGCCGAGCATCAAAAGCGATAAAAGATTATTTTTTAGCGTCATGTTGTTGCTTCAGTTGTTGGCTAAATTGATAAACAGCCATGGAATACAAGGGGCTACGGTTATAACGGGTGATTACATAAAAGTTATTGAGCCCTAACCAGTAATCTTTACTTCCCACTTGTTCTAGCTCGATAAGCATGGCTTTTTGCGAGGCATCTAAATCGCGGGCGTTGGCTAGCGATAAGCTCGGGGAGAGAATATCAGAGACCTTGTATTGTAACTTCTCGCCTGCCCACACTTTGGCTTTAGGTGCATTGGCACTGCTATTCACTAAGGGTAAAGCAACGGGGGCATGCAATTGCCAGCCATGTTCATGGAAGTAATTGGCAACACTGCCAATGGCGTCCTCTGGACTCTGGAGTAAATCACGGTTGCCGCTGCCATCAAAATCCACAGCATAGTGGCGGTAACTTGAAGGAATAAACTGACCAAAGCCCATGGCGCCAGCGTATGAGCCTTTGAGGCTATTGATATCTAAGTGTTCTTCTTTTACCAGCCTCATCAACTCACCAAATTCCTTGCGGAAGAAGGTGGCTCTTGGCTCGTAATAAAATCCTAAGGTATAGAGTGCGTCGATAACCGGATAATTACCCGTGTACTGGCCATAGAAAGTTTCGATACCAATAATAGCCACAATAATTTGTGGTTCGACTTGGTACTTAGTGGCGGCTTTGGCAATCGTCGCCTCGTGTTTTTTCCAGAAGGCCAGACCCGCGTTGAGGCGTTTTTCGGTTAAGAAAATCGGATAATACTGATGCCAAGGTTTCGCTTCCCAAGGACGCGAAATCGCATCGATAACCGCTTGGTTGTAGTTGGCTTTGGCCAAGAAATTTTCGACTTCGGCTTGGGTAAAGCCTTGTGCCATTTGGGTTTTGATAAACTCAGCCTTTAAGGCCTCAGGTAATTCTGGTGCCTCGGTTAATACCGGTGTGGGGGCCTGTGTGGTCACGGCGGCACTTGGCTGTGTTGTCGCGGACTCGTTAGCGGTTGAACAGCCAATAAGGTATGAACTGAGGCAAAGCATTGCCAGTGGAGCCAAACAAGCTCGAAGAATAGGCATTAAGAAGTCCCTAAAAATTATCTATCTACAAAACGTCTATGGGTATGAATGCTCATAAGAATGCCAAACCCTGTCATCAATGTCAGCATCGATGTGCCACCATAACTGACAAGGGGTAAAGGTACACCCACCACAGGCAGGATACCTGAAACCATACCAATATTCACAAAAACATAAACGAAGAAAGTCAATGTGATACTGCCGGCAAGGAGTCTGGCAAAGCTGGTTTGCGCCCGAGAGGCAATGACTAAGCCGCGTCCGATGATGTAGAGATACATCAGGAGGAGGATAATGCTACCTATCAGACCAAATTCTTCACCGATCACCGCAAAGATAAAGTCAGTGTGACGTTCGGGGATAAATTCTAATTGGGATTGAGTGCCATCGAGCCAACCTTTACCCCAGAGGCCGCCTGAGCCAATAGCAATTTTCGATTGGATAATGTGGTAACCCGCACCGAGGGGATCTTGTTCTGGATCGAGTAGGGTCAAGACGCGGGTTCTTTGGTAATCGTGCATTAGGAAGTACCAGAGAATAGGCAAAAATGCCAACACGGCGGCAATAAAACCGCCCACAATCACCCAGCTCATACCCGATAAAAACAGTACGAAAATACCTGATGCCGCAACTAATATAGAAGTGCCAAGATCGGGTTGTTTAGCAATTAATAATGTGGGGATCAGCAGAATGACACCTGCGCCCGCTAGATAGCGTTTTTTGGGCGGTAGTGGGAATTTACTGATATACCAAGCCATAGTAATGGGGAAGGCGAGCTTAATCAGTTCAGATGGTTGAAACTCCATAAAACCTAAGTTCAACCAGCGTTGTGCCCCTTTGTTAATCTCCCCAAAAAAATGCACCCCAAGCAGTAACACAATGCCTGCAAGGTAAATGGGTAATGCCCAGCGTTTTAGCGCCTCAGGATTAATTTGCGCCATGGTAAACATGATTCCTAGGGATAAAAACATCCTAAACAGTTGGCGTTCCATCATGCCAAGATCTTCACCACTGGCGGAATAGATAACAAATAGGCCAAAGCCCATTACAGCCAATAGGCCGAGCAACAGGGGCAGGTCGATATGTAATCGTTGCCAGATATTTTGACGTTGATGGGCACTCATGGCGTTGGTTTCCAAGTGTCTCTGAGTATATATTCATCGAGCATAGCGCGAGCGACGGGGCCAGCGTTTGCGCCACCCCAGCCGGCGTTTTCCATTACCACAGCCAGCACGATTTTCGGATCTTCAAAGGGCGCGTAGGCGACGACGAGTGCGTTATCGCGGAAATGCTCTGCAATCTTATTAGCATCGTATTTCGTGTTTTCGGCCACGCCAATCACCTGCGCCGTACCGGTTTTCATCGCCGCGGTATAGCTTGCGTCGGTGAAGCGAGACTTATGGGCGGTTTGGCGCATGGCTTCGTTAATGATATTCCAGTTGCGCGGATTTTTAAGCTCAATCGGTGGTAACTCGTTAATCGGCGAGTCAATTTTGGCCGTATTATCTTTAATCGATCTTAATAAGTGCGGCGGAAAACGGCGGCCCTTATTGGCGAGAATAGCGGTAGCATTGGCCAGTTGTAACGGAGTTGCGGTCCAGTAACCTTGACCGATACCGACTGAAATGGTGTCACCTATGTACCAAGCTTGATTGTATTTTAAGCGCTTCCATTCTTTCGACGGCATATTGCCCGCTGATTCTTCGAAAATATCGACACCAGTATTTTGGCCAAAGCCGAATTGCTCCATAAAACGGGCTATGGGATCAACACCGATTTTATAAGCTAATTCATAGAAGTAGGTATCGCAGGATTCCACGATAGCACTATAGACGTTAACCCAGCCATGGCCCCAGCGTTTCCAGTCGCGATATTTACGCTCAACCCCTGGGATTTGCCAAAAACCAGGGTCCCAAATACGGGTGTGTTCGGTCACGGCTTTTTCATCAAGTCCCAGTAGGGCAATAATAGGTTTAATCGTTGATGCGGGCGCATATTGGCCTTGGGTAGCGCGGTTAATCAGCGGACGTGATTTGTCATTCAATAAATCACTGTAATCCTTGCTGTTAATCCCTTGCACGAACTGGTTGGGATCGTAACTTGGGCTCGACACTAAAGCTAAAATCCCGCCATCCCTTGGATCGATAGCAACGATTGAGCCTTTATGGCCTTGGAGTAGTTCCACGGCTTTTTGCTGTAATTGTAAATCGAGAGTTAAGTAAATATCTTGTCCCGGCTCCGGCGGTACAATTTTAAGCGTACGGATAGTTCGGCCGCGGTTGTTTACTTCTTCTTCGAGATGACCTGGTGTGCCGTGAAGGAGTGATTCATAGTATTTTTCAATGCCTTGCTTACCAATATCCTTGGTGGCGGCATAGTTTTTCCACTGATCGTTACGCTCCAATTGAGCACGATCTCGAGTGTTGATTTTACCTACATAGCCCAGCACATGGGTGAGCTGGCTCGCATAGGGGTAGTTACGTTTTAAACCCGCCTCAACGGAGATCCCAGGAAAGCGATGTTGGTTAACGCTAAAAATGGCGACCTGTTCTTCGGTCAACTGATTTTTAAGGGTTAAGGGCTTAAAGCGGCGGTGAAACTTTAGCGCTTCGGTAAAGGTTTCACGCTCATCGGGAGTGATTTCGATTAACTTGCCTAATTCGTCCAAGGTCTCGGACATATTGGCAATTTTCTCCGGCACTAAGTCGAGAGAATAAAAGGGTTGGTTCTCGGCGAGTAACACGCCGTTTCTGTCGTAAATCAGGCCACGGCTTGGGGCGATAGGCACGACACGAATGCGGTTGTCATTAGAGCGCGTTTCGTAATCTTTATAGGATTCAACCTGAAGATGATAAAGATTGGTCACCAACACACTAAGGAGGGCGACAACACAAATAAAAGTGAACAGCGCGCGACGCTTAAACAGTGACGCCTCGGCGGCGTGGTCGTGCATGGTTATCCGCTTTTTTGGCGACACTTAGGCTATCTCCAGCTGATCCCATCCGGGTGGTTGACACTCGTTAACATCAAGATCCCGCTATTCTCTGTGATAAGGGTGATTAGTGTTCACGCTCCACGCGCGGTATAAGCTTTCGGCAACCACAATCCGCACCAGAGGATGGGGCAGGGTCAATGCCGACAGGCACCAACTCTGATGGGCGGCTTCCTTACAGGCGGGCGCTAAGCCTTCGGGGCCGCCGACCAGTAAGCTTACATCACGACCATCGAGTTGCCATTTATTCATGGCTGTCGCTAATTCTGGCGTAGTCCAGTTTTTGCCGGGAAGATCTAAGGTAACAATGTGATTGCCCTTAGGAATCGCCGCTAACATTTGCTCGCCTTCCTTTTGCAGGATGCGTGCGATGTCAGCATTTTTTCCGCGTTTACCAGCAGGGATTTCGATAAGTTCCAGCGCCATATCCCGAGGAAAGCGGCGTTGATACTCTTCAAAACCGCGGGTAACCCAATCGGGCATCCGTGTCCCCACTGCGATAAGTTGCAACTTCATTAGGCTTGCTTTTCTGACCAGAGTTTTTCAAGCTGGTAGAAATCACGGGTTTGATCTTGCATAACATGCAGGATCACGTTGCCCATATCCACCAATACCCATTCGCTGCTGTCGCGGCCTTCGATACCGATAGGTGGAATGCCTGCGGCTTTTGCTTCGATCACGAGATTTTCGGCGATCGCTTTAACGTGAGTTTTAGATGTACCAGAACAAATCACCATGTAGTCGGTGATGTTAGATTGGTTGCTGACATCGATAACCACGACGTCACGGGCTTTTAAATCGTCGATTTTATCGACAACAAACTGTTTTAATTCGGCGCTCTGCAAGCTGATGTACCTCATTCATTTTAAATAGCGCGCTAGTATATCAGTCTTAAGCGGGGGAATACATTCTCTTAGCGATCTTAGCGGCTGAGTTTGTACTCTTAGCGCTTGATTTTCGGCCTAAGAAAAATAAAGCCGTTGTTTTTGAATGTAATTTAAAGTGACGGGCAGGAGGGCGTCCTGTGGAATTTCTCCCATGGCCAGTTGTGAGCGAATTTGGGTGGACGAAATATCCTGTGGGCTGATATCAACGGTAAAGATGCGCCCATGTTGTGGTTCATTTGAGTGACTTAACGCTTCAAGCGACGCGTGGCGTACGTTTAACTCATGCAGCATCGGGTGCCCTTCGGCTAAATGCCAGCCCGGGCGCTGACATACTACGATATTGGCTAATTCAAACAATTGCTGCCATTGGTGCCAGCTTTGCAGGTGAATAAACGAATCCATCCCCATAATAAAAAACAGTTCGTCATTGGGATAAAGTCGAGTTAACTGCTTAAGGGTGACAACGGTATAGGATGGGCTGTCGCGTTTAGCTTCGATATCACATAGCTCGAAACCTGTTAATGCCTCACATACCTGCGCGACCATTTCGAGCCGCTGCGCTGTGGTAGAGTGGGTAGTGTTTTTGTGTGGCGGAATATGGTTGGGCATCAGCAGGATTTTATCCAGCTTGAGACTGGCTTTGACTTCCATCGCGGGGCGAATATGGCCGTAATGTATGGGGTCAAAGGTGCCACCTAAAATACCGATACGCATCCAGTCAGTGCCTTAATCTAAGCTGATATGGGCCAAATGGCCGTGGGCCTTGGGGTCGAATAATAAGCACAGGTGGCTGAGCCCTGTCCAATCTTCATGGCCTAATTGCTTTAAGTTCAATTCCAGCTTGGACGCGAAGGCAAGCATATGTTCGATTTGGGTGAGGCTTAAGCGCTGCAACGCGGTTTGGTACAGCGGTTTACGCTTATCCCAAATTCGATATTTACCAAAGAGACTATTTAAAGGCACGCCTTGCGCCTGTTCACTCTTGAGGCTGAGCAGCAACTGCAGCTCTTTAAACAAGGCCCAGAGTAAAATGGGCATGGCCGTACCCTCACCGTTGAGTTGGGCCAGCATATGCTGAGCACTGTCTTGGCGATTATTCAGCAGTGCATCGGTGAGCTGAAACACGGTAAAGCGGGATTGATCTTCAAAGTAATGGCTTAATTCGTCGGCACCGATAGGCTGGCTTGGGCTTAACAGTTGTAGCAACTGCATGGCCTGATCGGCGGCGAGTAAATTCCCTTCGTAGAGTGTGTACAACATAGCGCGCGCATCGGGTTGTAAATTCAGCTTAAAGTGCGTAATGCGTGAGTCGAGCCAACGTCTGAATTGGTCGCCCTCTGGCGTAGTGCAGGGTAAATAAATTCCTAAGCTATCTAAGGTTTTGAACCACTTGCTATTGGTCTGCTCGCTGGCGAGTTTTGGGCCTTCAAGGATCAGCAACACATCGGGATTCGGCGTTTGCAGTAACGCTTGTAGCGCCGCCGAACCATCTGCACCGGGTTTTGCGTTGGGGAGAGTTAGCTCAATGATGCGCCGGCTAGAAAACAGGCTCATGGACTGCCATTCCTGAGTTAAGTCGCCCCAATTAAAACCGGTTTCTTGAATTAACTGAACGCGCTCTTCAAACCCTTGGCGTTTGGCGGCTTGGCGGATCTGATCCTTGAAGGTTTCGAGCAACCAAGGATCATCACCAAAAATCAGGTAACAAGCGTGAAGCGGATTGAGATGGCGGGAGAGTTGATCAGGATAAACACGCATTTAAACCACTCTCCACATTTTATTGCAGTGCCACATTAATTTGGACCCTGCATTAATTCACCTCTGTGCTGGCCAGGGATTGCAAAATCCTATCGGCCGCTTGAATACGCATTTCTTTGACTAACAGTTCCATCTCACGGCTTTTAGCCAGTGCGGTGCGAGGATCGTCTAAGTAATCGCGGCGAATTTCAATCTTGAAAGGTTGTGCCTCTTTGCCCGGCAAGGCCACAGCAAACTCGACGAAATAGATAAGCTCATACTCGGCCACATTGCCCGTAGGGTAAAGTGACAGGGTCGAACGCTCTAAGGAGTCGGTGATAAGCCTTAACACTGGCACATCATTGGCAGCATCGACAATCTTGACGTTGTTCAAACGTAACCGCTCACGCACCAAACGGGTGAGTTCGCTGTATTCATCCGAGCTGCTCAAACTGAGTTGATTGAGCTGCTCGGGGATTTGGTAGCTACGTTGAAGCTTAAAACCGCAACCTGCGCTGGTCATAATGACCAGCGCCATGATTGCGAAAGCTAAGCGTTTAATTAGCATAAGTTTTCGCGGTTTCCTGTTTGTCGTGTGGACAGCATCTGTTTATCACATCAACGATGTTAGTTGGCAACGATGCTGAGCAGTTTACCGGGTACATAGATCACTTTACGAACCGTAACGCCATCTAAGTACTTGATGACTTGCTCGTCCGCCATACCCAGTGCTTCAACAGACGCTTGGTCAGCATCGGCAGCGACAGTGATCTTAGCACGCACTTTACCGTTCACTTGTACCACGATGAGTTTGCTGTCTTCTACCAGAGCAGATTCATCCACAACTGGCCATTGGCTGTCTTCGATACTGTTGGTGTTTCCCAGCTCATTCCACAGGGTGAAGCTCACGTGCGGGATGATGGGGTACAGTAAACGCACTACCGCAGTTAAGGCTTCGCCGATAATAGCTCGGTCTTGACCTGTGGTTTGTGGCGCTTTTTGCAGATGGTTCATCAGTTCCATTACGGCGGCAACCGCAGTATTGAACATCTGACGACGGCCGATATCATCGGTCACCTTCGCGATAGTCTTGTGCACTTCACGGCGCAGTGCTTTTTGCTCGCTTGTTAATTTGCTGACGTCTAGTGCTTCGCTGTTATCCTGCGCCACATATTCGCTGGCCAGTTTCCACAGACGTTTGATAAAGCGGTGCGCGCCTTCAACGCCAGACTCTTGCCATTCCAGCGTTAATTCTGGTGGTGAGGCGAACATCATAAACAGACGCACAGTGTCGGCACCGTATTTTTCGACCATTACCTGTGGGTCGATACCGTTGTTTTTCGACTTAGACATTTTGCACATACCGGTGTAAACCAGTTCGTTGCCGTCTTTATCGATAGCTTTAGTCACTCGGCCCTTGTCGTCTTTTTCGGTAGTGACTACATCCAGCGGAGACACCCATACACGGGCACCTTTATCGTTGGTGTAGTAGTAGGCATCGGCCAGAACCATGCCTTGGGTCAGCAGTTGTTTTGCTGGCTCGTTAGTGTTTACTAGGCCCGCGTCACGCAGCAACTTGTGGAAGAAGCGGAAATATAACAAGTGCATACAGGCGTGTTCGATACCACCAATGTACTGATCCACTGGCAACCAGTAGTTAGCCTTGGTTGGATCTAACATTTGATCAGCCTTTGGGCTGCAATAACGGGCGTAATACCATGAAGATTCCATAAAGGTATCAAAGGTATCAGTCTCGCGCAGCGCGTCTTGGCCGTTAACTTGGGTTTTCGCCCATTCTTTATCGGCCTTGATTGGGCTTTGGATCCCGTCCATCACCACATCTTCTGGCAGGATCACCGGCAGTTGATCTTCAGGTGTTGGGATAACAGTGCCGTCGGCTAAGGTCACCATAGGAATTGGTGCGCCCCAGTAACGTTGACGTGATACACCCCAGTCACGCAGACGGTAGTTTACTTGGCGTTTGCCTTTACCTTCTGCCACTAACTTGTCGGCGATGGCATTGAAGGCGCCGTCAAAGTCTAAACCGTCGAACTCGCCAGAGTTAAACAGCACGCCTTTTTCGGTGTAAGCCGCTTCGCTGATGTCTAACTCGCCGTCAACAGGTTTGATAACCGCTTCGATTGGCAGATTGTACTTTTTCGCAAATTCGTAATCGCGTTGGTCGTGACCAGGAACTGACATCACAGCGCCGGTGCCATAGTTCATCAGTACGAAGTTAGCCGCCCAAATGGGCACTTGTTTGCCAGTGATGGGGTGAATAGCGTATAGACCTGTCGCGACGCCACGTTTTTCCATGGTGGCTAAATCGGCTTCTGACGTGGTGCTGTTTTTGCACTCATCGATAAAGGCAGCCAGCTCAGGGTTAGTTTGCGCCGCTAATTCTGCTAATGGGTGACCCGCAGCAATCGCTACATAGGTTACGCCCATCAGGGTATCGGGGCGGGTAGTGTAGATATCGAATGACTTATCGCTACCTGCCACACCGAAGGTCATTTCCACGCCTTCGCTGCGACCAATCCAGTTGCGCTGCATAGTCTTAACTTGCTCAGGCCAGCCGTCTAAGGTGTCGATATCGTTTAACAGTTCTTCGGCGTAGGCGGTGATCTTAATGAACCACTGTGGAATTTCTTTTTGTTCTACAGGGGTATCACAGCGCCAGCAGCAACCGTCTTGCACCTGCTCGTTTGCTAGTACGGTTTCATCGTTAGGGCACCAGTTTACAGAAGCGGTCTTCTTGTAAACTAAGCCCTTTTCGTACAGTTTAGTGAAGAACCATTGTTCCCAGCGGTAATATTCTGGGGTACAAGTGGCGATTTCACGGCTCCAGTCATAGCCAAAACCCAGCAATTTTAGCTGGTTTTTCATGTACTCAATATTTTGATAAGTCCATGGTGCTGGTGCGGTTTTGTTGTTGATTGCGGCGTTTTCTGCAGGCAAACCGAAAGAGTCCCAACCGATAGGTTGTAGCACGTTTTTGCCTTGAAGACGCTGGAAGCGGGCAACCACATCGCCTATGGTATAGTTGCGAACGTGTCCCATGTGGAGTCGACCTGAAGGGTACGGAAACATCGAAAGGCAATAAAACTTTTCTTTGTTTGCATCTTCAGTAACTTCAAAGGTTTTGTTGTCGTGCCAGTGCTTTTGCACTAAGGCTTCAATTTCTGAGGGATTATATTGCTCTTGCATCACGCTATTTCCGGCAGTGCCGCCTATTTATTTGATCTAACGCCATATCGACGCGAATAAGATCTGCATAGAATAAACTAGAAGCGATGCATTAAAAAGGTTCTATGAAGGAGTATTGGTTATGAATGATAGAAGTAGTGCGCTACTAGGACTGTATCAAGCCTTAATTAACGAAGTGAAAGCGCAATTTGCGGAAGATAACTCGCTGACTGCAAAGAATTTATTTAAGTCTGTCACTCAAGGGAAGGAGTTCTTACGCCTCAAAGAACAAGCGGGGGAAGATGAGCTCGCGTTAGTTGAGCAATTCTTAAAGCGTGATATCGCCAGCTTTTTGCGTGAGCAAAATGCCGACAGCTTAAGCCACAGCCCAACGGTGATCACTCTAGAAAACACCCTTTGGCATTGGTTAAGTGAAATCACCGACCGCAGCCAAGTGGAATGGCATGAACTGGCTCAAGACTTTAAACACCACGGCTATTACCAGAGTGGCGATATTGTTAGCCAAGGGGTGATGGTGTGCACTAACTGTGGCCATGAAATGAGTATTGAGTTTCCGGGCGTGATCCCCGATTGCCCAGAGTGTGACCATGAAGAGTTTACTCGTGAGGCGTTAACGCCTTAGCCTTGTGGATGCGCCAGAAATAAAAAACGACGCTTAGCGTCGTTTTTTATTAGCCATCAACAGCCTTGGACATTGATATCGTAAAGCGGCGGAGTGCTCGAATCGGCTGCTTGGGTATAGCGGAAATAACATTGGTCATCGTTGACTAAGGTATTAGCATCCAAGTCGTAGCCAATATATGTAATATCAATACCTTGATATTGAATGACGAGTTTATCATCTTTCTCTATCCATTTTTCGATATCGGTATTGTCCAGATAACCCCACTTGAGGCGGGTTTCTGCCACACCATCACCATTAAGGTCGATGTCAATAATATCATCACGGCCTGCGACGGCTTGACTCTGTAAGCTGGGCATTTGGGTCTTGGAATAGGCTAAGGTATTTGCGGCTTTTACACTGGCATGGAGTTGCAGCAGACTTTTTTCCCGCGCCTCTTTGCTCAGGCCGATAAATTTCGGCGCGACGATAACCGCTAAAATCCCGAGCACTATGATAACGACCACGAGTTCGATTAAGGTAAAACCTTGAGTGCGTTTCTGATTAATCATTTCAAATTCTGTTGCTGCTTTTGACGACGGATAAAACCGAGTAACAGCAGTACTCCACATAAGGCTAACAGTGGTGTTTGGCCGATTTTAGCAAACCAAGTTTGGCCTGTAACCAGTGGAATTGTGGCTCGCAATACACCCGTTTCAAATTGCGGCAGAGAAGCTGTGATATTGCCATGCTCATCGACAACGGCGGTTACACCATTATTGGTGGCACGAACCAGAGGACGGCCTAACTCAATGGCGCGCATTTGAGCAATTTCCATATGTTGTAATGGACCATTTGAGGTGCCAAACCAGGCATCGTTGGAGACGGTTAACAGCAGATCCGTCCCGAGATTAACGCTGTCACGCAATTGTTCAGGGAAGGCTATTTCATAACAAATTGCTGGCGCAATTTTATGGCCTACCGCGCTCAAATTTGGCTGTTGATAGTCGCCTCGCGCAAAAGAGGACATGGGCAGATTAAAGAAAGGCGCAATCGGCCGCAGCAGTGTTTCTAAGGGCACAAACTCACCAATTGGCAACAGATGGTGCTTTTTAAACTGGTTGCTGCCATCGCTTTCATAATCTGGGCTATCTTGCTGTTTCAGATTATGATTACCTAATACAATCAGTGAATTATAAAAATTGTCATGTTGACGACTGATAATGCCAGTAATGATGGATGTGTGGTTAAGGTTGGCCACTTTATTGGCATTATCCAAAAATTCTTGCACCATAGATTCTGGCGCTGGGATTGCTGCTTCTGGCCAGACGATAATGTCAGCATCAAAGTGTTCACGGGACAAATCCATGTATTTCAACAGGGTCGGCCAGAGTGCATCGGGTTCCCATTTCATACTTTGCGGAATATTGCCTTGCACAAGCGCGACCTTGACCGACTCGCCTGTCGGCTCGATTTGCGTTAGCTTAGGCGCGACCCAAGTAGCGGCTGCGATGATGGGCAGTAAAATCAACAGACTTTTGTAGCGCTTGCTAAAACACAAGGCGAATGCGCCCGCAACCATGGCGATGATGAAACTTAATCCTAAGGCGCCAATAATACTCGCGAATTCCTTTAATGGGCCTTCAGTTTGGGAGTAGCCTGCCCAAATCCAAGGGAAACCTGTCAAAACCCAGCCTCTGGCCCATTCGGTTAAGACCCAAAGCGCGGGGAAGAAGAGCAGGTTACGCCATAGCGAGGGAGTATTAGTGCGAGTCAACCACGCTAAACCCAGACCCGTTAAGGCCGGATAGAGGGCTAAATAGAGTGCTAACAGCGCCATTAGCCCTACTGAAGCGGCTAAGGGGAGGCCACCGAAGGTGTCCATACTGACATGCACCCAACTGATCCCAACGGCAAAACAGCCAAAACCAAAGCTTAACCAATGGAAAAAGCTTGCTTTAGGGCTTAAGGATTCACTCTGCCAAAGGGCTAACGCCATGGCGATAGGATAGATGATCCAGAAGGAATACGGGGCAAAGGAAAGCGCTGTACTGGCGCCTAAAATAAACGCCAGTACGAGGCGTAACGCACTCAATCGAGACTTTTGTTGGGCAAAAGCCCGAATGTTAGTTAGCACGGATCATTCTTCTTACAAGGAGAGTTATTCTTACGCAGAGGGTTATTCTACGTCTTCACCGATATTGGGATCGGGGAGTTTTACTCTGAGTTGGATTAAACGTCGGGTATCGGCGTTGATAACTTTAAATTCAATACCTTCGATCATGATGCTCTCATTGCGCTCCGGCAAGTGGCCAAAGGCATGGGACACCAAGCCACCAACGGTATCAAACTCTTCATCGCTGAAATGGGTGTTGAATTCTTCGTTAAAATCTTCGATAGGCGTAAGCGCCTTCACCATATAGACAGTATTGCCGACTTTGCGGATTTCGGTGTCTTCAGGGCTATCGTGATCGAATTCATCTTCAATCTCACCGACGATTTCTTCGAGAATATCTTCAATAGTTACCAGACCAGATACGCCACCGTACTCATCAACGACAATCGCCATATGGTAACGCTGGGAGCGGAATTCTTTGAGTAACACATCGACGCGTTTACTCTCTGGCACAACAACCGCTGGGCGGATCACGCGCTCAAGGGAAAAGGGTTCTTCACTGTTTGAGAAACCATAAGGGATCAAATCTTTAGCCAGTAAAATGCCTTCGATATGGTCTTTGTCTTCGTTAACCACAGGGAAGCGAGAATGGCCTGAACCGATAACAGTTGCGAGCAACTCTTCAACGGTATTGTCGATTTGAATCGCGACAATTTGAGCTCGTGGGATCATAATGTCCCGAACACGCATATCGGAAACTTCCAATACACCTTTAATCATTTCGCGGGTGTCTTCAGAGATCAGTTCGCGCTGTTCTGCGCCATCAATTACATCAACTAAGTCTTCGCGATTTTGAGGTTCGCCCTGAAATAACTGACTTACTCTGTCAAACCAGCTTTTCTTTTGGGCGCTCGTACTCGGGGGGATATCGTCACTCATAGTTTTCTCATTAACCTTGATAGAGAGTATCTCAGTTAATTATTGTTCCTTATATGGGTCAGTAAAACCTAAGCTTTCAATGAGTTGAGTCTCTAATGACTCCATCTCTTCGGCTTCTTCGTCTTCAATGTGATCATAACCTAGCAGATGCAGGCAACCATGTACAACCATGTGTGCCCAATGGGCTTCTAGGGTTTTATCTTGTTCACGCGCTTCATTTTCAACGACTGCGGCACAAATGACAAGATCTCCAAGCAGTGGAAGTTCAATTTCTGGCGGTGCTTCAAAGGGAAACGACAACACATTAGTGGGCTTGTCTTTCCCTCTGTAAGTGCTGTTTAGCATTTGGCTTTCACGGGCATCGACGATGCGGATCGTCAGCTCCGCCTGTTCCATGCTATTACCAATGGCGGTTTTTACCCAGAGGGCAAATTGTTCTTCACTAGGAAGATAGTCACTCGCCGTGGCGTATTGCACATCTAAGGCTAAATCAAGACTCATGCTTTATAACTTCCTGTTGCGTTTGTGGGTGCGCTTGTTGATTGTCGCGGCGCTCTTTTTCGGCCTTTAATGCCTGCTCTTTACGATCAAAAGCCTCATAGGCTTCGACAATGCGAGCAACCACAGGATGACGCACAACGTCTTGAGACACGAAGAAGTTGAAGCTGATTTCTTCCACTTGGCTTAATACTTCAATGGCGTGGCGCAGACCTGACTTAACATGTTTGGGTAAGTCGGTTTGGGTGATGTCACCAGTAATGACCGCGCGTGAGTTAAAGCCAATACGGGTTAAGAACATTTTCATCTGTTCAACCGTGGTGTTTTGGCTCTCATCGAGAATAATAAAGGCATCGTTTAAGGTGCGGCCACGCATGTAGGCCAAAGGCGCTACTTCGATAACGTTTTTCTCGATTAAGCGCTCGACCTTTTCAAAGCCGAGCATTTCAAACAAGGCATCATAGAGCGGGCGCAGATAGGGGTCGACCTTCTGGCTTAAATCGCCCGGTAAGAAGCCGAGTTTTTCCCCCGCTTCAACCGCGGGGCGGGTGAGCAGAATACGGCGCACTTCTTGACGCTCTAGTGCATCAACGGCGGCGGCAACGGCCAAATAGGTTTTACCTGTGCCCGCTGGACCAATACCAAAGGTAATATCATGGCGCACAATGTTGGCCACATAGGTGCTTTGGTTGGGGTTACGCGGTTTTATCACGCCACGGCGGGTTTTGATAACTAAGGCTTTATCGTCACCGCTGTCGTCCTGCTCTAGGGCAATGGCTTCTTGAATGGCCAAATGCACTTGTTCAGGGTCGAGATCCGGCGTGCTGCCCTTGACCGTTTGAGTTTCAATATAGAGCTGCTTAAGTAAGTTATTGGCACTTAAACAGTGACGTGGTAATCCGGTAATTTGGAAATGGTTGTTCTTACGGACTATCTCAACGCCAACGCGACGCTCAATCTGTTTGATATTGTCATCGAAGGGACCGCACAGTGAAGCCAAACGGCGGGTTTCTGCGGGTTCGAGATACAAATTCATTGTGGTTAATTTACTGGACAAACAGTACTCCTATTGTCAAATAACAAGCAAATTATCAAATACCAAGCAAAGTGCCGAGTGAAAGCTAAGTGCGATGTCAGTCAACTATCGCAGCCTCTATTCAGAAGATAATCTCAGTTTACGAGCCATCCATCATAATTGCTAACGGAAAATCATCAATTACAGCAGTTGTTAAGGCCATAAAATAAGAGGGCGACATTGTCGCCCTCTTTATATAGGTACACTCACCCAAGATTTAAACCCTTAAGGTTTAAATTGAGTGACACCGAGATCATCATCTTGCTTATGCTTCGCCAGAATATCCGATGGGCGCAGGTTACGGCGCAGATCCATTTCATCTTCACCGCGGATAAATTTACCGCGTAGTGAGTTAGTGTAAACGTCGACAATCTCGACATCCACAAAGGTACCAATGTGTTTTGGTAAGCCTTCAAAGTTCACCACACGGTTGTTTTCGGTGCGACCGCGCAGTTCCATCGGGTTTTTCACCGAGGGGCCTTCAACCAGAATGCGTTGCACTGTGCCCATCATATGGCGGCTGTAACGCATGGCCTGTTGAGTGATGCGGTCTTGTAGAATGGCCAGACGTTGTTTTTTCTCTTCCATATCAACGTCATCGGGTAAATCTGCCGCTGGCGTGCCTGGGCGCGCACTGTAGATAAAGCTAAAGCTGTGGTCAAAACCTACATCTTCAATCAGCTTCATGGTATCGGCGAAGTCTTCTTTCGTTTCGCCAGGGAAACCAATAATAAAGTCGGAGCTGATTTGGATATCTGGGCGGGCTTTACGCAGGCGGCGGATGATAGATTTGTACTCAATCGCCATATGGCCGCGTTTCATTGCGGTGAGAATGCGATCAGAACCTGACTGCACGGGTAAGTGCAGGAAGCTAACTAATTCGGGCGTATCTTCGTAAACGTCGATGATATCCTGGGTAAATTCAATGGGGTGACTGGTGGTGAAGCGAATACGGTCGATGCCGTCGATAGCGGCAACATAGCGTAATAGCTCGGCAAAGGTACAGATCCCGCCATCGTGGGTTGCGCCACGGTAAGCATTGACGTTTTGACCGAGCAGATTGACTTCGCGCACACCTTGTTCTGCCAGTTGGGCAATTTCAAGAATGATGTCGTCCGATGGGCGGCTGACTTCTTCACCACGGGTATAAGGTACCACGCAGAATGAACAGTATTTGCTACAACCTTCCATAATTGACACAAACGCCGTTGGGCCTTCGGCGCGTGGTTCGGGAAGACGGTCAAATTTTTCGATCTCAGGAAAACTCACGTCGATCACTGCTTTATCGCCGCGGCGTACTTGTTCGATCATCTCCGGTAGACGGTGAAGCGTCTGTGGGCCAAAGATGATGTCAACACAATGAGCTCGGTCTTTAATCGCTTTACCTTCTTGAGATGCAACACAGCCACCCACACCAATAATCAGGTCAGGATTTCTATCTTTGAGTGTTTTCCAACGACCTAACTGATGGAACACTTTTTCCTGTGCTTTTTCACGGATAGAACAAGTGTTCAGCAGCAGAATATCTGCTTCTTCTGCTTCTTCAGTTAAGGTGTAACCTTGGTATTCGCCTAAAAGATCCGCCATCTTAGATGAGTCGTACTCATTCATTTGACAGCCCCAAGTTTTAATATGGAGTTTTTTGCTCATCAGTTGTGTTGCCCTACGCTGCCCTGTAAAAAGAGTCCCGAGCCGTCGTTGCCTTGTAAAAAGACCAACAGACCGCCCAGTCAAAATAGCGCGACATTTTACCCGCAGTTGTTGCTGCTGACCAGCGTTGTCCACATTTTTACTCGCTAATCCTATCGGATTATGATACCCACAAAGAAGCTAGGTTTATCGCTATTGATGGGTTTTAGGTTGGTGACTTAGTGCGACATTTGCCATTGGCAACAAGCTATTGCTGGAGCAAATGCCAATGTCTTCACGGATTTAGAGTCGAAATACGTTCAACATTTCCGTGGTGTAGTGATATAGGGCATAATCGAGCCTGTTGCGGTAACTGACGGTAACGTTTACATGGTTGGTGTGGCAGCCAATGCATTATTTACAGCGCAGCTGTTGCGAATGGCGATGGTGTGACAAGGTGTATTTGACAAGTCTAAACAACAATATGAGTGGTAATTAAGATGAGCCGAACAATGAGCCAAACACAGCAATCTGCACCGATAACATCAGAGACTCAATCCTTTGATGTGGTTTTAGTCGGTGGCGGCATGGTGGGCGCGGCAACGGCGATTGGTCTTGCACAGCAAGGACTTAACGTTGCTGTAGTTGAGTCCTTTACGCCCGAGGCTTATTCTCCAGAGCAAGCATTAGATGTACGCGTTTCGGCAATAAGCGTTGCCTCTGAACATTTACTTGAACAGTTAGGCGCATTAGACAGCTTACTTAAGATGCGTAATGTGCCTTATCTTGGCTTAGAGACTTGGGAGCTTGATGGCTGTATTACTCAATTCCATAGTTCACAAATCGGCGCTAGCCATTTAGGCCATATCGTTGAAAACCGTTTAGTGCAGCTCGCTCTGTGGGAGCAAATGCTGCAATGGGAAAATATTCAACTCTTTTGCCCTGAGCGCGTTGCCTACTTTGCGCGTGGTGTTGATACGGTAAGCGTGCACTTACAATCCGGTTATTCACTCGAGGCTAAGCTGTTGGTTGGCGCTGACGGTGCGAATTCTCAAGTACGCCAATGGGCGGGCATTGGGATTTCGGGTTGGGACTATGCTCAATCGGCCATGCTGATTAATATCCAAACCGCCCAAGGTCAACAAGATGTGACTTGGCAGCAATTTACACCTAGCGGCCCACGTTCCTTGTTACCTTTACCCGGTAATCATGCCTCGTTAGTTTGGTATGATGATGCCAATCGCATCAAACAGTTAATGCAACTGAACAATAAGCAGTTGGCCGACCAAATTCGCCAGCATTTTCCATCTCGTTTAGACAGTGATTTTACGGTTGAGGCAAAGGGCAGCTTTGCGCTCACGCGCCGGCATGCTCAGGCTTATTTTAAGCCAAATGTGGTGATTTTAGGGGATGCAGCGCACACCATTAATCCGCTTGCTGGTCAAGGGGTTAACCTTGGATTTAAAGATGTTGGAGCTTTGTTGACAGCCATCAAGACGGCATTAACTGAGGATAAACCATGGTGGTCAACCGAGGTGTTAAGCCAATATCAAGCAAAACGTTACCTTGATAATCAGCTGATGATGACCACCATGGATGTGTTTTACGCTAGCTTTAGTAATGATATTTTGCCGCTTAAATTACTTCGCAATGGCGCATTAAAATTGGCCAATATCAATTCTCCCATCAAACAAACTGTACTTAAGTATGCGATGGGGCTCAATTAGTTCCTCGTTGTGAGCACTTGCTCACTCGGTATTTGTTGACTTACGCATTGAGTGCTAAAATGCCGCGTTTTTAACGAGTATAAGCGGCATTATTAGCTCAATATGGTCGACCTGTGTGCTTTGCCATCGACCAATTAACGCAGTATTGAGTGCCATCAGTGAGTGTCATGAGCGAAATTAAATTAATCGTAGGGCTTGCCAATCCGGGCGCTGAATATGCCCAGACTCGCCATAATGCGGGTGCTTGGTATGTGGAAGAATTAGCCCGTATTTGTGGTGTGAGCTTAGTCGCCGATAGCAAGTATTTTGGCTTGACAGCCAGAGCCGTATTACACGGTAAAGATGTGCGTTTACTCATACCGACTACGTATATGAACTTAAGTGGTAAAGCCGTAGGTGCTTTAGCTAATTTCTTTCGTATTACACCTGAAGAAATTCTGGTGGCCCACGATGAGCTGGATATGCCACCTGGCGTGGCTAAATTTAAACTCGGTGGCGGCCATGGTGGTCATAACGGCTTAAAAGACATTATTGCCAAATTAGCGAATGATAAAAACTTCTATCGTTTACGGATTGGGATTGGTCATCCCGGCGATAAAAATAAAGTCAGTGGCTACGTATTGGGTAAGGCTCCCGCGAAAGAGCAAGAGCTGATCAATGCTGCCGTAGACGAAGCCGTGCGCTCAACTGAAATTTTATTTAAAGAGGACATGGTGAAAGCCATGACTCGATTACACTCCTTTAAAGCGGAGTAATGTTTGGGTAGGCGCTTTGTTATAGGTCGCTATTCAAACGTCAAGACGATTTATCAATGTGCTGCCAAGGGGCAGTGCGACTAAAACTTGCTGGTGAGTGTGACTTGCCAGCCAATCATCGAGAGAAAGGTAAGAATATGGGTTTTAAATGCGGCATTGTTGGTCTTCCTAACGTAGGTAAATCAACGCTTTTTAATGCGTTAACTAAGGCTGGCATCGAAGCGGCAAACTTCCCGTTTTGTACCATTGAGCCAAACACTGGTGTAGTGCCTGTGCCGGATCCTCGTTTAGATGCGCTGGCGGCAATTGTTAATCCTCAACGTATACTGCCAACCACTATGGAGTTCGTGGATATCGCTGGCCTAGTTGCAGGCGCTTCTAAAGGTGAAGGTTTAGGGAACAAGTTCCTTGCTAACATCCGTGAAACCGATGCTATTGGTCATGTGGTACGTTGTTTTGACGATGACAACATCGTTCACGTTGCAAACAAAGTGGATCCTGCTCGCGACATCGAAGTGATCAATACCGAGTTGGCGCTTGCCGACTTAGATAGCTTAGAGCGCGCCGTTATTCGTCAGCAAAAACGTGCTAAGGGTGGCGATAAAGACGCTAAGTTTGAGGTTGAGGTTCTTGAGAAAATGCGTCCAGTGCTCGATGAAGCCAAAATGCTGCGCTCGATGGATCTTTCTAAGGAAGAATTAGAAGCTGTTGCTTACTTAAACTTCTTAACCTTAAAGCCAACCATGTACATTGCCAACGTGGCTGAAGATGGGTTTGATAATAACCCACACTTAGATGCAGTGCGTGCCATTGCTGAAAAAGAAAACGCCATTGTGGTTTCAGTGTGCGCTGCAATTGAATCTGAACTAGCTGAAATGGATGTTGAAGAACGCGATGAGTTTATGGCAGACCTTGGGTTAGAAGAGCCTGGGTTAGATCGCGTGATCCGTGCTGGTTACCAGTTATTGAACCTGCAAACTTACTTCACTGCGGGCGTAAAAGAAGTGCGTGCTTGGACCGTTTCTGTAGGCGCGACTGCACCACAGGCGGCGGGCGTTATCCATACCGACTTCGAACGTGGGTTTATCCGTGCGCAAGTGGTGGCATTTGACGACTTTATTGCCTATAAAGGTGAAGCTGGCGCCAAAGAAGCGGGTAAGTTACGTGTAGAAGGCAAGACTTATATCGTTCAAGATGGCGATGTGATGCACTTCCTGTTTAACGTATAAGTTAGCCATTATTGGGCTAAGCTTTAGAAAGTTAGGCAAAATACGGGCAACAGAGGCTGATTTAGTGTATCTGTTGCTCAGTTTGGTGAAGTAATAGCCGAACGGTTTGTATCAAGGAAAATAGCGAAAAAAAGCTGTTGACCTCGATACCTCGAATAAGCATAATACGCCCCGTTCCTCGCTACGAGGGGCGCGCAATAACGAAGTGGCAATGTAGCTCAGCTGGTTAGAGCACAGCACTCATAATGCTGGGGTCGCAGGTTCAAGTCCCGCCATTGCTACCATTTCGTTATACTAGCTTTTGCTAGCATCACTTCAGGATGTAAAATTGAAACTGTGCGGGAATGGTGAAATTGGTAGACACGCCAGATTTAGGTTCTGGTGCCGTAAGGTGTGAGAGTTCAAGTCTCTCTTCCCGTACCATTATTTTAAACATCTGCGTTAGCGGGTGATGAAACAAGTTTTAGTTGGGGTATCGCCAAGCGGTAAGGCACCGGGTTTTGATCCCGGCATACCTAGGTTCGAATCCTAGTACCCCAGCCATCATTTCATGTTTCTCAGTTTTTGGGGTATCGCCAAGCGGTAAGGCACCGGGTTTTGATCCCGGCATACCTAGGTTCGAATCCTAGTACCCCAGCCA
>NZ_JTLE01000094.1:2235585-2293876 GCF_000798835.1 Shewanella sp. ZOR0012 | reverse complement strand
CTCAGAAGTGAAACGCAATCGCGCCGATGGTAGTGTGGGGTCTCCCCATGTGAGAGTAGGTCATCGCCAAGCGCCTAACTAAACAATGAAGCCAGCTGAATAAGCTGGCTTTTTTGTTTTTGATGTTTTCAGTTTCTGCTTTTTTCACTTTTACATTCTCCCTTAGATACCATTTCAGATTGGGTTACTCTAAAAATTTAGGCACATAACATCAGGCCAATAAAAAGAGCAACCTAGGCTGCTCTATTCTGAATTGGGGTTAGCGTGACCATGCTAGTTTGCTGCTGCGCAAAAAGTAACGAATAAGCTTATTGCCCATTAATTTTGGCTTTGAACTTTGCTTTAGTGACGTCATCGGCGAGGTGATACCAATAATCCAGCATATGGCTGATTTCGGCTTGAGTTGGTGAATCATGCGCTGTGCTTTGTGTTATTGCAGCTGTGGATGCGACTGCTGTGGTGGTAACTATAGTGGACGTCGCAGAAGAGGTGGCAGGCAGAGTTGGTGCACTCGTTGTCGTTGATACTTGAGGCAGGCTTTGCTGAGTGGTAAACGTTATCGAGGCGGGATGTTGTCCCTGATTATACTGAAAGATTTCCTGCTCGAAGTTTCGCCCTATCTGTAACCCGTTTTTCACTAATCTATCTTGGTCGAACGCAATCACTTGATTATGCTTATCTAAAAGCATGAGTAATGGTAACTCATCGAATTGCTTTGCAGCCTTAGCCGAATCTATATTGGGCAGTTTGAGATGTAATTTTTGGTCTGTTTGATTAAAGCGAATGATCAGCACGTCCGATTGATAGCGTACTGAATTTGCCTGTTTACGGTATTGAGCATTGTAGCGAAAAGCGATTTGGTTCAATCCATTACTTAGCGTAACAGGTGAGGTGTTTAATGGCTTTTGTCCATTTACGGTGAGCAGCTCGACATCGCCTGGAAGCTGTAGAATGACTTCGGCACAAACGGGTTGCAGGCTGGCAAGCAATAGGGTTGATGCACACAGTATAGAAGGGGATTTCATAAGCTTACTCTTCGTTTATATCACGTATTAATGATAAGTGAGATAGCGGATTACACAAAACCTTAGATGGCAAAGGAATAAACTCATTTAGTTTATTTTGTTAAGGTTTAGAGCATGCAGGGATGAAACTAAAAGAAAAGGCTCACGAAGAGCCTTTTCTGATCCAAAGCACGAAGCTAGGTTAAACCTAATTGTCTTTAACTTAATCTAAGTGGAAGTAACGCAAATTACTTTGCTTTATCCTGGCTTAGGTTGATGCGGTACACGGCAAAACCGAGTTCATCTTTACTCAGTTTGGTCATTTCGCGTTGTTTATTCGCTTCGATAAAGGTTGCGGCTTTATCGCTATCTTGGGTTTGGAAGCGAATATCAAGGGTCACATTCGTGTTGATGGTTTTGAAATCCCAGTTGTAGTCAGCACTTGGGTTTACCATGCCTTCGTACTTGCCTGTTGCTTCATTGAACTTAGATTGCGCCGTGATATAGGCCGCTAAGGCTTCACGGTTGGTATCTGGCAGTTCCAGAACCACATGGTCACTGCCTGTACCGGCGAACTTACCACCAAAGGCGCGATAGTTATTTGAGGCCACGATAAATTCTTTGGCTGCAAATTCTTCGCCAGTGAATACTTTGCCATTTTCATCGGTATAGCTTAAATCGACGATACGGTTGGCATTGGCGTTGACAACAGCGCAGTCACGGTCGAATTTACTTGGTTGAGTGACATCAATTTTATAAGTTAAACCATCGAGTACGTCGAAGTTGTAGGTTGGATGACCGTCCCAGTTGATTAACTCCTGTGGCGTTGTTTTACTTGGGTCGATTTGCTTAAACTGGTTAGCGGAACATTCCAGCCAGTCTTTCAGCTCTGCACCTGTGGCCTTTACCGCCACCATGGTATTGGGGTAGAGATAAAGATCGGCAGCATTTTTAAAGGTCAATGCGCCTTTATCCACTTGCACGTATTGGTCTGCATCGCTGGTTGTGCCATGGCGTCCGCCGGCTTTGAATGGCGCAGAGGCCGATAATACAGGCAGATCTTTTAACGCCTCAGGGAGTTTGGCTTTTACGTTGGCTATTTGTGCATCGGAAACGATTTGCACCGTTGGATCGTCCTGCACTAAGGTCAAGAAGCTATACATATCGGCGGCAGCAACCCCAATTGGCTCATCCACGAAGGCAAGTGTGCCTTGGTGCTCTTCAGCTACGGCATCGATAATTTCTTGGTCACGGTCGACTAATGGCGTTTTAGTTGCGCCATCATAGATAGGACGAGCCTTAGTCGTTGCACTAAGTACCATCCATTTACCGTCTTTACGCTCTAGTTTAAAGTCAACCACACCTAAGTTGTCACCCCAACGTCCAGGCATTACGGCTGGGACGCCGTTTAATAGACCCTTAGTCACATCTGTATTAGGTAGGTCGGCATATTTGGCATCGGGGAAGATGGAGTGGCTGTGACCAAACATAATAGCATTAATATCTTTTACATTCGTTAACGCGTAGGTAGCGTTTTCCGCCATTGGATCGCCAGGATTCTCTGTTGAACCGATACCAGAGTGGGGGATCGCGATAATCAAATCAGTGCCTTTCGCCTTCATTTCAGGCACATATTTCTTTGCTGTCTCGACGATATCTTCAACCTTAACTTTGCCAGTAAGATTTTGTTTATCCCACAATAAAATTTGTGGTGGCACAAAACCAATATAACCAATCTTAATGGTTTGGTTATTTCCTTCGCTATCGACGATTTGTTTTTCTTTAATGATATAAGGGGTGAATAAATGCTCACCTTTTTTCACATTATTCCAACAACCGTTTTCATCAGCACAATATACGTTGGCGTTAATATAAGGGAATTCTGCACCATGAAGTGATTTATTTAAAAAATCTAAACCATAGTTAAATTCGTGATTCCCGATATTCCCCACTTCGTAATCTAGTAGGTTCATCGCTTTATAGGCGGGGTGAACATCGCCCATTTGCAGGCCGACTTTAGCCATGTAGTCACCCATAGGACTACCTTGAAGCAGGTCGCCGTTATCTACGAGCACACTGTTTTTGGCTTCTTTACGGGCGGCATGGATAAGGCTTGCGGTACGAGCTAGACCAATTGTTGGGTCTTCTTTACCACTGTAGTAGTTGAAATCCATGATATTCGTGTGCAGATCGGTGGTTTCTAGTACACGTAAATCCGCTTGAACAATTGGCTCATCATCTGAGCCACAGGCGCTTACACCAAGGGCGGCAGTGATCACCACTGCGAGTAGTTTTTTATTTAACATAGTTTTCTCTATTTATATTTATGTGACCCTAATACATGCTCTATTTTTGAGCATGCCCATCATCCAGTTAACTCATATTCTGAAAACTGTTCTGAAAACGATTAGTTACAGAAGCATTAAGTTAACGAACAGGATTATAAAGACATTTGATGATCTGAATGTGACATTAATTGGATAAAGGCTGTATTAAATTGTGACAATGAATTTGATTGGTTAAATTACAGTCGATATATGACGTGATTTTTGTTTGTCTGTTGGATAAACACTTGGATTGGTTGTTTGTTAAAAATAATTAATATTTGTTATTTAAATGGTTTGATTTTAAGCCGGTTTTTATATCGTTATCACGTTAACCTTTAGCGTTTTTATAATTGTTCTTAGGTAACTTATTATTTTTAAATTAAATTATTTTTATATTTATCATGTTGTTTATGATTTTTATTATTCAGATGTAATGTGGGCATGGCAGTGGTGATCGCTTGATGATGTTATTTGAGGTTCGTCACACATAAAGCGATACAATTTAGCCTGGAATACGTTGGTCGAAAGCTTGGCTGAATGGCGGTTAACTTGCTAAGGTTGTGCATCGACGACAGTGCCTTGAAGATGCACTCGTTGGAAGAGAAGCCAAAATCCGTTACTCGCACCTTTCACTTAAAAAATATAAAGACAGGGCAGTGACACTTAAGGGAGTTAATATGCGTAAGTCTGTTATTTTTACCGCTGTTACCGCGGCGTTGTTATTGGGCGCCTGTTCTGAAAATTCTGCTGTAAATTCTGAAGCTACTAATGCTGTCGCAGCCAAAGCTGCTTCAACACCAGCTCAAATAGATGCGACCAATGTGTTATTAAGCAAGAGTCCATTACAAGATCAAGCACCGCAGTTTAATTTGATCAAGAGCTCGGATTATGCCCCCGCCTTTGCGCAGGGGATAAAAGAGCACGAGGCTGAAATCGCCGCCATTATTGGCAATAAGCAGGCGCCGACCTTTGAGAATACCATTTTAGCTATGGAAACGTCGGGTGGGTTGTTGACTCGAGTGTCACGCACCTTCTTTAACCTCGCGGGTTTGATCTCCGATGATAATTTTCAAAAAACGGAGGCGGATTTAGCGCCTAAGTTATCGGCTCATCGCGATAACATTTATTTAGATCCAAGCTTATTTGCACGTGTTGAAACCGTGTATCAACAACGTGACACGTTAAATGCTGAAGATAAGCGCCTAGTCGAGTTTTATTACGAGCAGTTTGTGCGTGCTGGGGCCAAATTATCCGATGCCGATAAAGCCCAAATGCGTGATTTCAACGCTGAGTTGGCCACCCTTGCGACTGAGTTTTCCCAAAACAGCTTAAAGTCATTTAAAGACGATGTGATTGTCGTGACAGACAAGGCACAGCTAGACGGTTTATCTGACAGTGAAATCGCGACCTTAGCGGCCGCAGCGCAAGCAGCGGGTAAAACGGGTTACTTGATTACCTTAGTGAACACGACGCGTCAGCCTATTTTAGCCAGTTTAAATAATCGTGAACTGCGCCAAAAAGTCTGGGAAACCTCGGCCCACCGAGCCGTTGCTAGCAATGGCCCTTTAATCGTGAAGATGGCGCAGCTGCGCGCCAAGAAAGCTAATTTACTCGGCTTTGATACTTGGGCAGCCTATGCCGTGGCCGACCAAATGGCTAAAACGCCAAGCGCAGTGTATGAAATTTTAGATGACTTGGCGCCTAAGGCGTTGGCTCACGCTAAGGTCGATGCGGCGGATATCCAAGCTGAAATCAAAAAAGCTGGCGGCAATTTTGAATTGCAACCTTGGGATTGGGCTTATTACGCCGAGAAAGTGCGCCAACAAAAGTATGCCCTCGACGAGAGCAGCATCAAACCTTATTTTGAATTCAATTCAGTGCTCAAGGATGGTTTGTTCTTCGCAATGAACAAACTCTACGGCATTAGCATTAAACCTCGCACCGATTTACCAGTATGGCATAGCGATGTGCTCGCCTTTGAGGTTTTCGATAAAGACAACAGCTCAATTGGCCTGTTCTATCTCGACCCTTATGCCCGTGAAGGCAAGGGCGGCGGCGCTTGGATGGATGAGTTTGTCACTCAGAGCGGGCTACTCGGTACTAAACCGGTTGTGTATAACGCCCTGAATATCCCGAAACCTGCTGACGGCCCAACCTTGATGACCTTCGATGAAGTGACCACTATGTTCCATGAATTTGGTCATGCGGTGCACGGTTTATTCTCCAAGGTGAAATACCCGAGTGTGGCAGGTACCTCTACGGCGCGCGACTTTGTAGAGTTTCCATCTCAAGTTAACGAAGATTGGAACATTGACCCAGCAGTCATTGCCAATTACGCCAAGCACTATCAAACTGGTGAACCTATTCCTAAAGCCTTACTCGATAAAATCTTAGCCTCGAATAAATTTGGTCAAGGTTTTGATACCGTTGAGTATTTAGCGGCTGCATTGCTGGATATGGAATGGCACTCGATTGGTGCCGACACCCAAATCAAGGATGTGGAACAGTTTGAGCATCAAGTGTTAGCCAAACACGGCCTCGATTTCGCGCCGATCCCACCGCGTTATAAGTCGAGCTATTTTAGCCATGCCTTCTCGGGTGGCTATTCAGCCGGTTATTACGCTTACCTGTGGACAGAAGTGTTTGCCGCCGATGCCTTCGCCTATATGGGCCAACATGGGGGCTTAAAAGCTGAAAACGGCGATAAGTTCCGTGAAGCGGTATTGTCTAAAGGCAACAGCGAAGATTTAATGCAGAATTACATCCACTTTACTGGTCAAAAACCTACGACCGATGCCTTATTAAAACGTCGTGGTTTAGTCGACTAAACGAGTCATTGTAAAAAGGGCCAAAGGCTTGGTAGGGCAACCTATCAAGCCTTTTTTTACGCTATTGTTTTTTGATAATCTTTACTCTAAAATCCCGCCACATTTGACTGTGGGATAACGTCTTTATCCCGTATCGACGCCCCTCGAAAATCAGGCTCAGTTTCCCCTCCTTTGAGCCCTTGAGTACAGCTAAAGCGTAGCCTCTTTATATTGGATGTAGCATTAATGGTTTCGCAATTAAGTGAAGCAGTGCTGGATGTGATCGCTGACGCCTTGGTAGACAAAGGCTATATCTTTTTACCCGAGTTAGTTCCTAGTCATATAAGCCAAGTATTGCTGGATAAAGTTCGAACAACAGAAATACATGAGTTGAAAGCGGCCTCCATCGGACGTGGTGCAGAACAACAACTTAACCCCGATATTCGTCGTGATCGTATTCAGTGGTTAGAGGAGCAGCATGAGCCTGATTCACTCTATTTGGATTTGATGATGCAATTAAAGGATGGGCTCAATCGTCGCTTATTTATGGGGTTGTTTGACTATGAAAGTCATTATGCTGTGTATCAACCCGGCGCTTTTTATAAGAAGCATGTGGATGCGCTAAAAGGCAGTCAAAACCGCATCTTAACCACGGTGTTTTTCTTAAATCCGGATTGGACGCCAGCAGACTGCGGCGAGCTGATTATTTACGATGAAGCCGATAATGAGATTGAACGTATAGCGCCAAAAATGGGGCACTTTGTGATTTTCTTAAGCGAGCGTTTTCCCCATGAGGTGACAAAAACCTTGGCGCAACGTAACAGTATTGCTGGTTGGTTTAGGGTGAGCACCAGCATGCATGGCTTTTAAAAGGGCTAAAAAAACCACCTTAGTTAAGGTGGTTTTTTGTATACAGTGATTCAATCCTAGGTATTAGGCTAACGATGTTTGAGTATCCTTGGCATTAAACTGTTCAATATCCAACTCATTTTCTGATTTACCAATCACAACGGCGGTCATCATATCGCCAGTTACGTTCGTCGCGGTGCGGATCATATCGATAATACGGTCGATTGCGGCGATAAAGGCAATACCTTCGAGCGGTAACCCAATCACGCCTAAGGTCACTGTTAACATCACCATTGCGCTGCCTGGCACGCCAGCAGTACCGACAGAGGCAACCGTGGCGGTGACGGCAATCATCACATAATCTAAAGTATCGAGTGGAATGCCATAAATCTGCGCGATAAAAATCGCCGAAATTGCAGGATAGATACCACCACAGCCATCCATGTTCATAGTGGCACCGAGCGGCATAACAAAGGCGCTGTAGCGCTTAGAAACGCCCATGGTTTCAACCGCTCTAGTGCTGGCTGGCAACGTGCCAAAGCTTGAAGAGGTACTAAAAGCCACTAATTGCGCAGGCATAGCCTTGCGGAAAAATTGCATAGGGCTTAAGCCTGCAAATTTCACAAAGCCACCATACACAAAAATCATATGTATCAGGGCTGCAATATAGATTGCGGCGATAAACTTACCTAGAGGCAATAGGGTCGATAAACCGTATTCACCCACCACCCAAGCCATTAAGCCAAATACACCAATTGGGGTGAGTTTTAACACCATGCGAGTCAGTTGAAACATCACTTCGGCGCCCGCTTCAATTGTGCGTTTAAGCGGCTCAGCCTTCTCGCCGACCTTGTTGATGGCAATCCCAACTAAAGCGGCAAACACAATAATTTGCAGTACTTTACCTTCGGCCAGTGAGGCAAATGGATTGACAGGGATCATATCGAGTAGCACCTGCGCAAACCCGGGTATATTGCGCTCACGGACTTCAGTGGTGGCCAGTTGCATCGTGCCGCCCATATCAATAAGCGAACCAACGGCTAAGCCGATTAACGAGGCGATTGTACCTGTTAGCATAAACATGCCTAAGGTCTTAAGGCTTAAGCGTTTTAGATTGGTTTGAGAGCCTAGCGAGGTAATACTTACCACGATAGCGCAGAAGACCAGTGGCGCAACTAGCATTTTTATCGCGCTAATAAATAGATCGCCAAGCGGTTTAAGCACAGTTGCGCTTTCGCCTAATAACACGCCAACGAGCGCACCTAAGATAAAGCCTGTGAGGACTTTTTGCCAAAAAGGGATGCGGCTAATAGTTTGAAGGATCATGCGTTTTCCAAAAATATATCATTACAAGCCCATAGACCTGAGATGCTAGTATGTGTATCCACTTGAAGTAAATGAACTTATACCAAGCGGCGCGTCAGGTACAGGACAATTTCTGCCATTAAAGGCATTGTATCGGCAGTGACAGGGTTATAACAAACCGATTTTCTTATAACTTATTGTGATAAATGAGTTTGTTGTGAAATAGTTGGTTGTTACATCGTTTTAACGTCAAAGTTGTAACCCAATATTTAATGTAAAAAATTATTAATTTCATAGAGTAAGTTTTTATGTCGGACTTAATTGTCATGTTTTCGGGAGCTTTTTTGGCGGCCACCTTGTTACCGGGTGGATCTGAAGTTTTGCTCGTCGCCCTGTTAAATAAAGTCCCGCAAGCTTGGTTAGTATTAGTTGCTGTAGCCAGTATTGGTAATACCTTAGGGGCGATGACAAGTTTTTATCTCGGACGTTTAGGGCGATTTGCTAAGTCCCCAGAGGCATTGAATGAAGGCAAACATGCCAAAGCCTTAACACTTATCGAGCGTTATGGCGTGTGGTCCTTATTACTGTCGTGGGCACCGATTATCGGGGATATATTATGTTTACTTGCGGGTTGGTTAAAGCTACCCATGTTACCCGCGTTGAGTATGATTTTTATCGGTAAAATAGTTCGTTATCTTATGGTAGCTGCAGTGACATTACACTGGCTTGGTTGATTTATTAACGCAGTTGTTCGGTTAAAGGGCGGGATTTAGTAAAGGAAGTCATTGTATTACTTGGAACTTTACTGATATTTAAGCGTCTTAAGTGATTGTGGATAAAAGGTTTTGAGCTGAGCTAATTTTTAGCCCATTGATGTATAAGGGGAATACTTTGAAAAAATGGATACTAGCGGTTGCGATTTCCGCTGCACTTGCAGGCTGTGCCTCTGAAACTTCAACCCAAATACCTACAGGTATAAGGTTAATTGAAAATGTGCAACTCACAGATTCACAAGTCGGTATTCCCTATAAAAAATATCAGCTTGCTAATGGCCTTACCGTAATTTTGCATCAGGATCGCTCTGATCCTCTAGTGCATGTTGATGTGACTTATCATGTCGGCTCAGCCCGTGAACTCGCTGGTCGCTCTGGGTTCGCTCATTTGTTTGAACATATGATGTTCCAAGGCTCAGAGCACGTTGCCGATGAGCAGCATTTTGAGGTGGTGACCGAGGCGGGTGGAATGCTTAACGGTTCCACTAATACTGATAGAACCAACTATTTTGAGACAGTCCCTAGCAATCAGCTCGAAAAAATGCTGTGGCTTGAGTCTGACCGTATGGGCTTTTTATTGCCAGCGCTGACCAGTGAGAAATTTGAAGTGCAGCGTGAGACGGTAAAAAATGAGCGCGCTCAACGGATTGATAATCAACCCTATGGCCGAATGAGCGAGCGTTTTAATCAAGCTATGTTTCCAGTTGGGCATCCATATTCCTGGCCTGTTATTGGCTGGCCTGAGGATCTTAACCGCGCCACAGTGGATGATGTTAAGCACTTTTTCCAGCGCTGGTACGGCCCTAATAATGCAACGCTGACGATTGGTGGCGATTTTGATGAGCAGCAAGCTTTAGCTTGGGTTAATAAATACTTTGGCGAAATCCCCCGAGGCCCAGAGGTTCAGTCCGAACCTAAGACCTTAGTTACGCTTGATAAGACCCGCTATATTTCGATGGAAGATAACGTACATTTACCACTGATCCGTATAGGTTTTCCGACTGTGTATGCCAGTCATCCCGATGAGGCTGCGCTGGATTTATTAGCCAATATTTTAGGTGGGGGGAAAACCTCATTAATCTATAAAAATCTGGTGAAGGATGGTTATGCAGTGCAGGCCAGCGTGAGCCAACCTTGTCAGGAGTTGGCATGCCAGATGTCGATTTACGCCCTAGCTAATCCACAAAAAGAGACGACGCTTGCTGAGCTTGAGCAGCGGATCTTGGCATCTATTAATGAGTTCGAGCAGCGCGGCGTGACCGACGAAGACTTGCAAAAAGTAAAAGTCCAGTTTGAGGCCGATAGCATATTTGGTCTGCAAAGTGTCAAAGGAAAAGTATCGACTTTGGCGCTAAATCAAACCTTGTTTGGTGAGCCGAATAAAATAGCTTCTGACCTTGCTCGTTACGCTAATGTCACTAAAGACGATGTGATGCGCGTATTTAAAAAATACATCAAAGACAAACCTATGGTGGTGATGAGTGTGGTGCCGCAGGGTATGAAGGCCTTAGTTGCCCATCCCGATAACTTCACTGCCCAAACGCTGCCGGTCGCCCAAACGGCGGTTGAAGGTGAATTACCTACCGCTAAATTGGTTTCAAGCTTTGATCGTTCAAAAATGCCCGCAACGGGGGCTGCGCCTGTGCTGAAAGTGCCGCAAATCTGGACCAGTAAGTTAGCCAATGGCATTGAAGTGATGGGCACTCAAAGCGCCGAAACACCAACGGTTGAGTTGGTGATTTATCTTAACGGTGGTCATCGACTCGTCCCCGTCGAAAAGGCGGGACTGGCAAGCTTAACTGCGGAAATGCTCAATGAATCGACCCAAAAGCGTAGCAGTGAACAATTGTCACAGGCGCTTGAGATGTTAGGTAGTACGGTCGATTTTAGTGCTTCGGAATATCAAAGCACGATTAAAGTTTCAGCACTCACCGAGCATTTGGATGAAACCTTAGCCATCTTAGAAGAAAAGCTATTTATGCCAGCCTTCGATGAGGCCGATTTTACTCGCGTGAAGCAGCAACAATTACAGCAAATTCAACATATGCAGTCTGATCCTAGCTATCAGGCCAATGTTGCGCTGTATAGCTTGCTCTATGGTAACAATAACGCCCTTGGGGTGAGTGATGCGGGAACGTTAGATTCAGTAGCCGCGCTGACACTTGCGGATGTGAAGGCATTTTACGCCGAGCAGTATCGTGGTGCTAATGCCAAAATTATTACTGTGGCAAATCTGCCTGAAAGCGCATTGCTACCAAAACTTGCAGGATTAAGTCAATGGCAAGGTGAGGCCAGTGTATTGCCGCCACTAAAATCATTCCCTGCACTTAAAGGGGGCACTATTTATGTGATTGATAAACCCGGCGCTGCCCAGTCGGTGATCAATATTGCGAAACGCGCCTTACCCTATGATGCAACAGGCAATTATTTTAAATCGTATTTAATGAACTACCCTCTAGGGGGGGCTTTTAATAGTCGTATTAACCTTAACCTACGTGAGAATAAGGGCTATACCTATGGCGCGCATACAAGCTTCTCGGGAGCGGGTGAAGCGGGGGAGTTTATCGCCTCTAGCGATGTGCGTACTGATGTAACTGCTAAAGCCTTAAATGAGTTTATTAAAGAAATCAAAGCTTATCAGCAGCAAGGGATGACTGATGCGGAGCTGACCTTTATGCGAAACTCGGTTTCCCAAGGGCAGGCGTTAGATTATGAGACGCCTTATCAGAAGGCGGGTTTTATGCGGATGATTCAGCGTTATCAATTAAGCCAAGATTTTACTACCGAGCAGGACAAAATTATAAATACTGTAACAAAAGATGAACTCAATGCCCTCGCGGCTTCCGAGCTAGATATCTCACAAATGATCATCTTGGTTGTGGGTGACAAGGCTAAAATTGAAGCGGATTTGGCAACTTTAGGCTATCCAATTGAAACTTTAGTATTGTAAATTAGCTTTTTGGCCTTATATACCTAACAAACCCAAAGATACGAGTTTCAACCTCTTTAGGTTGTTTGGGTATAAATTGCAGACAAGTTAATCGTGCAGCACAAAGTGGCTGTTGTCTAAAGCGTTAAAGTGTATGGCGGTGACAGCATTAGCTGTCACCGTCTGCGTTTAATCGCAGAAGAATGTAATTTGGCTTGCCCCATGGACAGGTTTAGATTTATTTTGAGGCGTATTTTGAAAGATAAGCCTCAAAATAAAGGTCTGACTGTTAACCTTGTCGCGATAGCGAACCACCAATCAGAGAAGCGCAAATTGAAGCCATTCAATGAATTAGTACAACATTTCTCGGACGCTCAAGGGCGTGCCGCACTCCTTGGCATGCAACGTGGAATTGAGCGTGAGGCGCTACGTATTGATGAATCTGGCTACCTTGCGCTAGATGGTCACCCCATCGAGTTAGGGTCGGCCTTGACTCACTCGCGTATTACAACTGACTACAGTGAAGCACTGCTTGAATTTATTACTCCGGTGAATAATCAGGTTGAGCCGCTATTGCAAGGCTTGACCCAGACCCATGCCTATAGTGTGCGGCATTTGCATGGTCAGCGTCTTTGGCCCGTGAGCATGCCCTGCTATGTAAAAGATGAGGCGAATATCCCCATTGCTCGGTACGGTACGTCGAACACGGGTAAGATGAAAACCTTGTATCGTAAGGGCTTAACTTATCGTTACGGCGCTTTGATGCAGATTATTTCTGGGGTGCATTTTAACTTCTCGGTATCGCGGGAATTGTGGCAACGCCTCTATGAACTGAGCGATAAAGGCTTGAGCTTTGAGGATTTTATCTCCGAGTCTTACTTTGGACTTATCCGCAATTATCGCCGTTTGGTCTGGGTGTTGCCTTATTTGTTTGGCGCCTCTCCAGCGTTGTGTAGCTCATTTATCAAGGGTCAAAAGACCGATTTACGTTTTGAAAAGTCGGGACGCGGCACACTGTATTTACCCTATGCAACGTCGCTACGGATGAGCGATTTGGGCTATACCAATAAAGAGCAAGAAGATCTCAATATTAGTTATAATTCTCTGCCTGAGTATTTGGCGGGGATTAAAGCGGCAATTAAGATGCCATCGGCAAATTTTGCCAATATTGGCGTCAAGGTGGATGGTGAATATCGTCAACTCAATGCTAATGTGCTGCAAATTGAAAACGAATTTTACTCGCCTATCCGCGCTAAACGGGTGACAAAAAGTGGTGAGAAACCCTCTGAAGCCCTTGCCCGCGCAGGGGTGGAATATATTGAGGTACGTGCATTAGATGTGAACCCTTTTAGCCCGATTGGGATTGAGGCTAGCCAAGTGCGTTTCCTCGACTTGTTCTTACTCTATTGTTTATTAACAGATTCTCCTAAATCAGATGCGGCAGAGGAAGCTCGTTTAAGTGCTAACTTAAAGTCAGTTGTGCTTGAAGGCCGTAAACCAGGGCTTGAACTGATGACCGATTCGGGTACGCGGCCATTGCAGACGTGGCTCTTGGATCTCTTTGAGCATTTGGACTCATTGGCTAAGTTACTCGATGGTGATAAACACGATTACCAAGTGGCCTTAGCCCATTGGCGTGAAGCTGTAAATGACCCACAAAAAACCTTGTCGGGCCAAGTGCTTCAGCAATTGGTAACCAAGGGGCAAGATCATGGGCAGTGGGTGATGTCATTGGCACAGCAATATCATCAATATTTTATGGATTACCCCTTATCAGCTGAGGTTGTCAGCGATTATCAAGCTGAGGCACAAGCATCGCTTAACAAGCAAGCGGACATCGAAGCGGCGCAAAGTGCGGTATCCTTTGATGATTATCTGACTGACTATTTCGGCGCGCCAGCCTAATGAGTCAAGGTGTGAAGATGCGGACATTTATTCTCGCTGCCAGTTTGCTTGGGTCTACTGCGTTACTCTCAGGTTGCGCTTCATCCCCTGAAGATGATTTAAGTTGTGGTACGGTATCGGGCTATTTACAACCCGATGCTAGTACCCATTGGTATCGAGTGGTGGTGACTCATCTAGATGGTAAGCCTGTGGTCTCAAAGCCTAATTATCAATTAGCACCTGGGGAATATGAGTTTACCGTTGCCGAGTTAATTGATGCTCCATCCCTTGGGGTGTCCCTTAGCGCGCGAACGCCAAAAACCTTTACGTTAGTGGTCGAAGGGCACCAGCGTTACCACATAGGGGCATTATTCCACACGGATAAACGCTACATGGGTAAAGATACCAACTATTGGGAGCCTGGTGTGTGGCAACAAGAAAATCATGAATGCCAGTTTGATTTAAGTCCTGAAACAAAATAGTTCGTTTTAACAATGGATTGTCATTTCTGTTAATGAGTATGACCTGGAAATAGGCGCGAAGGTGATCTTAGCGCCAAAAACAGGATTGGTGCTTTGCCTCATTCTATCACTGTGCGATGATGGGCAAGTTTTACTTCTTTGGAGAACAAGCGCTTAATGAAATGGCTTTCGACAACTCTGTTATGTGCATCCATAGGTTTTCTGTCTGGTTGCGCCACTTCTCCGCCAAAATCTCCTGACAACCTTTGCGATATTTTTCAAGAACATCGTTCATGGTACGAGGCCGCTAAGGATACCCGCGATAAATGGGGCGTACCCGTGCATGTGCCTCTGGCAATGATGTATCAAGAAAGCTCGTTTAAACATAATGCGGCGCCGCCTATGCAGTACTTTTTAGGCTTTATTCCCATTGGCCGAGCCAGTGATGCCTATGGTTATGCGCAGGCCAAATCCATGACGTGGGATGACTATGTTCGCGAGACTGGTAATAGTTGGTCTTCGCGCAGTAATTTTGATGATGCCATGGATTTTATGGGCTGGTTTATTTACAAGACCAATAAAATCAATGGAATTTCTAAATGGGATGCGAAGGCGCAGTACCTCAATTACCACGAAGGTTGGGGAGGTTATCGTCGAGGCTCTTATAAGTCTAAGGCTTGGTTAGTCAAGGTTGCAGCTAAGGTGGATGATAGAGCCAAACGTTATGCGGCTCAGTATAAAACCTGCAAGGAGGATTTAGATTCTTCTTGGTTATGGCGACTATTTTTTGATTAACCTTGCGCCCATGTACGAGGAGCTTATTGACTATAAGCTGTTGCCGAATGTTTATTGCGGCAGCTGATTATTAGCCGCTATGGCTTCGAGTGCATTAACGGCCTGTTTTTTACCGCGCTTTTGCTCATACATTGCATTATCAGCCTGTTTAAAAGACTTAGCCCAATCATTATCGTAAGGGGCGATGCCTACACTAAAATTGAGATTTAGCGGCGACTCATGATGTAACTTAAGGCGCATGGCATCCAGATCGTTTTCGAGTAATTCAAGCGGGCCATGGCATAGGGCGACAAACTCATCGCCACCAAACCGAGAGATAATGCCTTTGTGTTTCCAGAAACCTAGGATTGTTTTAGCGACTTCTTTTATTGCCACATCGCCGACCTGATGTCCCTGTTGATCATTGATAATTTTGAGATTATCCATATCAATGATCACTAAAAAGCTGCCTAATTGAGCCTTAGGTTGCCAATGTTGCAGGGCATCTTCGAAGTTTTTACGGTTATAGAGTCCGGTTAAGTTGTCGAAGTTGGCGAGTTTAGTGATTTGTAATGACTTTTGATACAGGGCAATGGCGTTGCTGGCCTCGTGGGTAAGAATAGAGACCAAATTACGGTCGTAGTCGTTAAAGGCGCCAACACTACTGCTATCGAGATTCAGCATACCGTAAAGTTTGCCATCAATCCGTATTGGGCTGGAGAGAGTGGAGCGTATCGGTTGCTTGGCTGCTGTAAGCAGCACCTGTTGCTGTTCATCTGTTAGCGTGCTTGCGGCATTGATATTTTTCATATCATCCACAACGACTACACGGTCACATTTACCCTTGGTGAGTCGATACTCGAAGGATTGTTCAAGGGAAAAATTCAATTGTTTTAGCTTATTAAGATCGAGTCCAACTACTGACTCGAAATGCAGTCTATGGTTATCTTCATTGACTTTGATAATGCTGCCCATTTCTGCACCGTTAATAATACAGACGGCTTTATTCAACAGGGCATCGAGAAATGCATGTTCATTTTTATACTGACTCGACAGGTGGGCAAGTTCGTAAATGGCATCGTTAATGTTCACAACTTGCTCTAGATGTTGCCATAGGCGAGTTAAACGCCCTTGGTGGAGATAGTAGATTAAGCTGTAGGCAATGACATAGATAAGGCACACAAACAGCAGAGGGAGAATAGTCCAGTCTTCTGTCGGAGCATTAAAAACGAACAATAAAACGAAAAGCACTATCGGTACAATCAACAATAAGAGGTGATAGCGATAGTCTAAGCGGTCAATAGTTTTACGTTTAAAATTATCCCTTAATTTCACTCGGCAGTTCCTTTATTCGTGCTCCGGTTAGTCTGATTGAATCGCCACATCACTAACTCATTCACGCTGAGTAAGAATAAGTATATAACGAAGTTGATAAATTCACTGATAAAGGAATAAATATATTCCCTTATCAGTGAGTTGCGCTGCTCGGTTAGGCTTTAGCAAACTCGGCTAAAATCCACGCAAGGGGCGCTTGGTATTGGCTTGGCATCCAAGTTTGCAATGCGCCAATACTATCTGTTAACACGCTAGTATTAGGCACTGAAAGATTTAAGTGCCCGACTTTACGGCCTGGGCGAACCTCTTTGTTGTACCAATAGAGCTCAGCATTAGGCAAGCTTAACCAGCGAGGATCGTTATCAATACCGATCAGATTGACCATCACGCATTGAAAGTTAACCTGTGGCTGCGGAATCGCAATCCCACACAAAGCTCTTAAATGCAGTTGGAATTGATCCATATGGGTACCCGCTTGGGTCCAATGGCCTGAGTTGTGTACTCGCGGCGCTAACTCGTTAACCAGCAGCTTATCGCCAACTCGGAAACATTCCATCGCCATTACGCCGACATATTCCAGCTCATGCATAATAGCGCTCAGCATGCCTTCCGCTTGCGCTTGCAGGTGATTCAGACGAGTCAGTGGCGAAATTGAGGCCATCAAAATGCCATCTTGGTGCAGGTTGAGTGTTAATGGATAAAACACGCATTGACCTTCACGGGTACGTACGCCGACTAAGGAGACTTCTTCATCGAAGTTAATTGCTTGCTCGGCAATGGCTAAGTTGCGCCAATCATGGGGGATGTCACCTGCTTCGGCTTGTTTTAGCCAATGTTGGCCTTTGCCGTCGTAACCGCCCGTGCGACGTTTCATCAACACGCGTGGGCCAAAGGCTTGATACAAGTTTTCGACGTTGGTCTTATCATCGACAAGTGTCCAAGGTGCCGTTGGGACTTGGAGCTGATCGAGTAAGCTTTTTTGGCTGTAACGGTCGGCCAAACGGCTAAATACTGGGCCGTTAACAAAATGCGGATGGCTACTGAGTTGTAAGCTTAAGGCGGATTCTGGCCACTGCTCGCGTTCGGCGGTGATAATATCCTCAGGCGCTAGCGGCAGGATTTCATCGGTTGGCGTCATGATATCGACGGCGCGAACATCAATAGCCAGTGGCTCGCCTGCGTGGGTCAGCATAGCGCCGAGTTGACCATTCCCTAACACCCAAACCTTTGATTTTGCATTTGCTTGGGTCATTAGGCTTCCCTCGGATCGGGATTGTCCAGTACTGCGCGGGTTTGTTCTTCTCTAAAGGCTTCTAAACGTGCGGCAAGATCTGCATCGTTATTGGCGAGAATTTGGCAAGCCAGTAGACCAGCGTTAAAGGCTCCTGCGGTACCGATGGCGAGTGTACCTACGGCGATACCCTTTGGCATCTGCACGATAGACAGTAAGCTATCCATGCCCGATAGCGCTTTGCTTTGTACTGGTACACCTAATACGGGTAAGCGAGTTTTTGAGGCAATCATACCGGGTAAATGAGCTGCACCGCCCGCGCCACCGATAATAATTTTAAAACCACGGTCAGCGGCTCCGGCTGCAAACTCCATCAGCTTATCTGGCGTTCTATGGGCTGATACAACTTCAACATGGTAAGGCACTTGCAGTTTATCCATGATCTCAGCGGCGGCTTCCATTGTGGGCCAATCACTCTTAGAACCCATAACAACAGCAACAAGGGCTTGCATGATAACTCCTTAACTCACTAATTTTAATTATATTTCGACCTTGTTTCAGGTCTGGGTACAGTCGATGTTCGCGGCTCCTGTAAGAGCAGGGAGCATCATGGCGCAGAATAATACCATGTAAAGCCCGATTTCTGGCGTTTTTTGCGCGTAAAAATAGTGCCTTTAGGATGGATAAAGTGTTCGTCGAATTGGCCTAAATAAACCCTATACCCCAACGCAGATACTGTGCGTTGGGGATAAAATATCAATTTGCAATTAGTGGGTTGCTGCTGGATTAGATTCGACGATATGCTCAAATGATGGCGCTTCGGCTAAGGCTTCCCGCAGGGTAGGATAAAACTTCAGTATCCCTTCAATTGGTTGCACTTTAGCCCTCGCAAGGGTGCGAATGGGCTGAAACTGCAAATCGGCAATAATCAACTTAGTATGGTTATGCTTACATTTTTCAATCAGTTTATTGAGTGCTGCAAGACCGCCTGCATCCAGAATCGATACCCCATCTAAGTAAAGTACAATCACTTGTTTATCTTGAGTGAGGCTGGCGATTTCGGCAAAAATACGATCGGCAGCGGCAAAAAATAGCGGGCCATTAATTTTGAGCACGGCCCAGTCGGCGGGCAGAGGCTGATCGATATAACGCTTGTTGCTACTGATATCATACAGCTTGGTCATCTCCGCGATTTCTTTCATAAATAGTAGCGCGGCTAAAATAATCCCCACGCTGATGGCGATCACCATATCGAATATCACCGTGAGTGAAAAACAGCTTAAAAACACCAATATATCGCTGGTGGGCGCAGTTTTCAGTAAGTGCACTGCTTTTGGGGCTTCACTCATATTCCAAGCTACAACCAGTAATAATGCGGCCATGGCCGACATAGGTAAGTAGGCAAGTACTCCTGCGAGCGCGACTAAACCAACCAAGACCACTATGGCATGGATCATCGATGCGATCGGACTCTGAGCACCCGCCTTAACGTTTGCCGCACTGCGGGCAATCGCCGCGGTTGCTGGGATCCCGCCAAAGAAGGGGGCGATAATATTGCCTATCCCTTGGCCGAGAAGCTCGCTGTTCGCGCTATGGCGCTTGCCTGTCATACCATCAAGCACAACGGCACATAGCAGCGATTCTATGGCACCTAACATGGCAATCGCGAAGGCGGCAGGGAGTAAGGCTTGAAAAGTGGCCAGATTAAATTCAAAGGTTTGACCATTGGCGCCAGTTTGTAACCAAGGCCATTCAAAGTGGGGGAGAACCGCAGGGATACCTGTGCCGACACTGCCGTCGCTTAATTGGTAATGGAAACGTGTTCCTATGGTCTCAATATCAGCGCCCATAGCATTTAACACTAAAGCGAGAATACTGCCCAAAACGATGGCCGGAAGGTGGGCTGGTACTGGGATTTTTAATCTAGGCCAGAGTAGCATAGTGGCTAAGGTAGCAGCAGCCACTAATAAGCTTGGTAGGTGAAGTGCAGGCAATGCCTGACCTAGTGCCATGAGTTTGGCAAAATATTGCTCTGGCATGTGCTCTATATGCAGACCGAAGAAGTCTTTTAGCTGCAAGGTTGCTATCACTACCCCAATCCCTGCGGTAAAGCCTAAGGTGACCGATTCAGGAATGTATAGGATTAATCTACCCAGTCTTAACATCGCCATGGCAACCAGCATCATGCCAGACATGACGGTAGCGATCAGCAGTCCCGCCAACCCAAATTGTTGGGCGATGGGATAGAGTAAGACGACGAAGGCGGCCGTTGGCCCCGAGACGCTATAACGGGAGCCACCTGTCATGGCGATAATAAAACCACCGACAATTGCGGTGTATAAGCCATATTGTGGGGCGACACCGCTGGCTATCGCCAGTGCCATTGCCAGTGGTATCGCAATGATCCCGACGGTCAGACCCGCCATGAGATCTTGTCCAAAACGTTTAAACGAATATTTATCTTTTACGCACGCTTCGCTAAGGGCGTGGGCAATTCTTAATGAAAACAAATGAGCAGAGTGTGACACGAGTGGGTCCATAAACGCGGCTTATTACAAGGCTCTATTCTAGAGTCCAGAAGAATGTTCTTGTGTGATCATGGTTGCAAAAGACGCTTAAATGTCTTTGTTTTTAATAAATAGTATGCTTGGCAAAGTGAGTGTGGCGATTTCTCTTATCAAATAACCCTTTTGTGCTTAGGCTGCGTTTATAGGGATATCAACCATTGGGGTCACAATCACTAGGTCACTATCATGAGATATCCATCTTCAGTCTTTCGCTATAAAACGCATTTAAGCTTTGTTGTTTCGGGATTAACAGTCGCTGTACTGCTCGGTTTGAGTGCTTGCAGTGATAAATCTGCGAAGCAGCAAAACCCTACTGAATTAGCAGTTCAAGCAAAAATTGCCGCGGAGCAACAAGCAGCGCTAAAGCAAAGTGCAGAACTTAAGCAAAGCGCAGAGCTTAAGGAAAGTGCCAAGCGTCAGGCCAATCGGCAATTGGATGCTGCAATCGCCATACAGGAGCAAGTCTCGTTAGCTAGGCTGCAAACAATGAATGCTGAGGGGCGATCGTATATTGCTCAACCTGCGGCCAGTATCAGTGCGGCGCCCGCGTTAAACGGCGATTGGCCAGGGGCTGTGCAACCTGAGCGCAATCGATTCGAGAAGCAAGTGCAAAACGGCATCATGGTCGCAGGGGAGATCCCTGTATCGACTTTTGCTATCGATGTCGATACCGGCAGTTACACGACGTTAAGGCGAATGCTAAAGGAAGGGCGATTGCCTCAAAAGGACACGCTGCGGGTTGAAGAAATGCTGAATTATTTTTCCTATGACTATCCACTGCCGGGGAAAAATGAGGCACCCTTCAGTGTTACGACTGAGCTTGCTCCATCACCCTATAACGATGACATGATGTTACTTCGCATTGGTTTGAAGGGGTATGAGCAGAGTAAAGCTGAACTGGGCGCCAGTAACTTAGTGTTTCTGCTGGATGTGTCAGGGTCGATGGCATCGCCCGATAAGTTACCTTTGTTGCAAACTGCCTTGAAAATGCTGACCCAGCAACTGGATGCTCAGGATAAGGTATCGATTGTCGTCTACGCCGGCGCTGCTGGAGTGGTGTTAGATGGCGCGGCGGGTAACGACAGTCAAACTCTTCATTATGCGTTAGAGCAGCTTAGTGCGGGTGGTTCAACCAATGGGGCGCAAGGTATTCAGCTTGCTTATCAGTTAGCGCAGAAACACTTTGTTAAAGGCGGCATTAATCGAGTGATACTTGCGACCGACGGTGACTTTAATGTCGGCACCAGCAATCTCGATGAGCTAATCGATTTGGTTAGCGCACAGAAACAACAAGGGATTGGGTTAACTACGCTCGGTTTTGGCATGGGTGATTACAATGACCATTTGATGGAGCAATTAGCCGATAAAGGCAATGGACAATATGCCTATATCGATTCACTCAATGAGGCGAGAAAAGTGCTGGTGGAACAATTAAGTGCAACCTTGCTCACCATAGCCAAAGAGGTGAAAGTGCAGGTCGAGTTTAATCCTGCTCTTGTGGCCGAATACCGTCTTATCGGTTATGAGAACCGCGCCTTAGCGCGTGAAGATTTTAATAACGACAAGGTGGATGCGGGCGAAATAGGCGCTGGGCATACCGTCACGGCACTTTACGAGCTGCGTTATGTTGATGCGGGTAATTTGTCTAATGATCAACTTCGCTATGGGTATAATCCCAAAACGGGCAATGAAAAATATAGCCGCGATGAAATCGCCTATCTGAAATTACGTTATCAGCTACCGGATGCCACTCAAAGCCAGTTACTTACCTATCCAATCCGTGCCGATCAAAAAGTGAAATCCTTAGCACAGGCGAGTGATGATTTTCGCTTTGCCGCTGCGGTGGCAGGATTAGGACAGTTACTGAATCAAAGTCACTATTTGCATCAATTTGATTATAATAAGCTTAGTGCGCTCACTCGTTCTGCGCTGGGGGAAGATACCAGCGGCTACCGACATGAATTTATGCAGCTTGTGGATACCGCTGCAATGCTTGCACAAACACAGCGAGTAGCAATCAAAAAATCCTTTGATGTCGGAGATAAACCTTTCCCGCCCGAGGATAAACCGCATCAACAATGAGCCAAATTATTATGTTTCAGTTAGTTAACCATTAGGGAGCTGCCATGGCCCTGGCGATACCGCAAATGCATGCCCATGAGCATACCGATGAACAGTTAATGCAACGCTATGCCAAAGGCGATGGCAAAGCGTTTGAGCAGCTTTATCTCAAACACAAAGGCGCCTTGTACCGTTACTTTGTGCGCCAACTCGGTGACAAACAGTTAGCCGAAGATTTATATCAAGAAACCTGGGGACGAGTGATCCGTGCCGCCGCCAATTATGAGCCGAGTGCTAAGTTTAATACTTGGCTCTATCGGATTGCCCATAATCTGTTGATTGACCACGTCAGAGCTGTCAAACCCGTCGACTTAGTTAGCCATGATAATGAGGAAGGGCTAGATACCTTTGTGGGAGCGGAGCAGGAACAACCCGATGTACATTGGCAGGAAACGCAAAAGAGCCTGTTACTGAAGACCTGTATTGCCCTGTTACCCCAAGTGCAGAAAGAGGCCTTTATTCTCAATATTGAAATGGGCTTTACCGCAGCGGTGATCAGCGATATTGCGGGGGTGACACTCGAAGCGACCAAGAGCCGTATTCGCTACGCGTATCAAAGCTTAAAAGATTGTGTCAATGCTAAATGGCAGGAGGTTGGTCATGAGTAATTCCACTCTGTCATCGGAAGAAGAGGCACTACGTCAGGAAGTCTCGGCTTGGTATCACAAACAAGCACTGGAAATACCGCCAGAGCGGCTCGATCAAGATATTTTGCGCCTATCACAGGCCCACCTAGCTGAAATCAATGTGAGCCAGCTTAAGCCTGTAGCTACGCCAGTGTGGCGCCGTTTTCCATGGGCATTATCGAGTGCCGCCTCCTTAGTGCTCGTCGTTGGTTTAGTGATCCTTAACCGAGACCATTTTGAGGAGGAGTTAGTCGCGCCTGCCGCTTTGACTATGAGTGCGCCTATGCCAGCTCAAGCACCGTTAGATAACGCTGCGCAGCAAGCCGAAATGGCGCGTCAAGCGAGAATGGAAGATGCCGCAACACAAAGTAGGCAAAGGGAAGCGATGAGGGCCGAAGCTAAGATGTCAGCCCCGGAAAATCAGCAAGCAGAGTCTCATGCATTATCGCAAAGGGCGCGTGCATTGCCTCAAAGTGATGTAGCCGCAGCTGCGCTGCGTGATAAAGATGTGTTGATGGCGTCGTTAACACGTTTGCAGGCGTTAATAGACTCGAAGCAAATACAGGAAGCCTTAGCTCTTGAGCAAAGTTTAGTGAAGCAGTATCCCGAGTTGTCTAAAACCAATGCTGAATCTACCGATGACACAAAGGCAATTGAGAAATTTAAAGCTCTACAGCATCAGCTTCATTCTGTGAGCAAATAAAGCGTAAATCAGTGGGCTGGTCTCATTAAGGCCACTCACTGATATTAATATCTTATTCTTAACGTTGTCGTATTAATCTAGGACACTTTTTACAGGTCGTAATGTTAATTACTTGATCATGGTCATAAAGTGCACAGGAACTCGCCTGTTATATTGGATATTGATAAACGACTTGACTAGTATCAATAGTCAGTCCTAAGTTCAGGAGGCGATATGCTCAAAAGACTCATGCATGATCATAAACATATAGCAGTGCTATTGAATGTCTTGAAAAATAAACAGATGAAATTAGTTGAAGGCGAGGCGATTAATTTTATTGTTGTGAGAGACATCGTTGAGTATATGCAAGGATATGCTGAGCGTAGCCATCACCCCGTTGAAGATATTATTTATGCTTATTATTTGGCACATAAGGCGAATGATGAGATCGACAAGCTAAGTGCCGAGCACCAAGTTGTGACTGCGGCTTCATCGGCATTAATGAATACTTTAAACCTGATATTAAGTGACATTGTTGTCGCAAGGGATAAACTGATTGCCGATTTTGCCGAATATGTTGACTTACAAGAAAAACATATGCAAATGGAAGAGCGGGAGATTTTCCCCTTACTTGCGAAGTCTTTAACCGAGCAAGATTGGAAGGAGATTGAACAACAATGCCAAGCATCGTTAATTGATGATCCGCTATTCCTTGACCGAGAGCAGCAAGCCTTTGATGACTTACGTTCCTATTTAAAAGCGTCCGATTAGGGGTTGTAAGTCATCTGAAGGGTAAAAACAGAAAAAGCGCCATAAGCGCTTTTTCTCTATATCCTGTCAATAAAAAAACAGCAGGTTACAACTGGATGGTGTCTATATCGTAATCAAAGTTGTTATCAATCTCTTGCAGTTCCTTGAGTAAACGATGTTTGTCCTTTAACGCCTCGATTTCGCGCCACTTACGCTTTTTATTAGCACCACGCGAGCGGTCGGGTCTTTCTACAACTTCATCTAGCGCACAACCATAATCTAAACGATCCATGGTAACCTCCTGTTGTTGTATGTTTTGTCAGCGATTAAATAACATATTTTCAAAACAGGGTGCAAGAATTATGTTTCATTTGTGTTAACTTGAAATGAAATTTGGATGATATGTCATTGATCTTAACTATCACTTTAGTGGTGGTTGCTTCTTGAAATGTTTATTTTATTAATGAGATACAATAAAAAAGCCAGCAATTGCTGGCTTTTTGTTCGATCAGATTTTGCCCCGTCGATAAAGATTGATTAAGCCATTGCTTGAAGCATCTAACGCAGTCGCTTCTTGATCTGCACCTATACGGGCGAGGACGTCGTTACCTAAGGTTTTGCCAAGCTCAACACCCCATTGGTCGAAGGAGTTGATGTCCCAAATGGCGCCTTGGACAAAGGTTCTGTGCTCATAGAGCGCAATCAGTGCGCCTAAGGTTTCTGGAGTCAGCTTATCCATTAATAGAGTGTTGCTTGGCTTATTGCCCGGCATGACTTTGTGTTTGGCGATAAGTAACTTTTCTTCATCACTCAAGTTGCTCTTGCTCAATTCAGCCAGCGCTTCATCTAAGGTACGGCCTTGCATGAGTGCTTGAGTTTGTCCAAAGCAGTTAGAGGCTAACTGATCATGGTGTTCACCGATAGGATTATGGCTTTGCAGCGGCATAATGAAATCAGCAGGAATTAATGCAGTACCTTGATGCAGCAACTGATGGTAAGCGTGTTGACCGTTTGTGCCTTCGCCGCCCCAAATCACAGGACCTGTGCTGTAATCCACATGCGTACCATTGAGCGTGACTGATTTACCGTTACTTTCCATATCCAGTTGTTGGAAGTAGGCAGGAAGTCCACGCAGATAATGATCGTAGGTCAATACCACATGGCTTTGAGCATTAAAGAAATTGCCATACCACAGTGAGAATAGTCCCATGATTACGGGCATATTTTCCGCTAAAGGCGCAGTGGCAAAATGGGTATCCATTTGGTGCGCGCCCTTTAATAGGGAGCGGAAGTTATCCATGCCGATGAGTAAAGCGATGGGTAAACCAATGGCTGACCACAGAGAATAGCGACCTCCAACCCAGTCCCACATTGGGAAGATATTAGCGGCATCAATACCAAACTCAGTTGCTTTTGCCACGTTAGAGGTCACGGCAACAAAGTGTTTCGCGACATCTGACTGTGAACCACCTTTAGCTAAGAACCACGCTTTGGCCGTTAAGGTGTTGGTCAGCGTCTCTTGTGTACCAAAAGACTTAGACGACATGATAAAAAGCGTGGTTTCAGGATCGAGCAGCTTGAGTTTTTCACTGATCGAGGTGCCATCGACGTTTGCAACAAAATGGCAATTGAGACCTGTTATCCAGTATGGACGTAAGGCTTGGGAAACAATTTTAGGGCCAAGGAATGAACCACCGATACCGATACTGACAATATCGGTAATGGCTTTGCCTGTGTAGCCTTTCCACTGTCCTGAGGTGACTGAAGTGACAAACTGCTGCATCTTGTTCAGCGTTTGCTGTACTTCAGGAACGATATCTTGACCTTCGGCAATGATGGATTGGTCCGCGGTGCTGCGCAGTGCGGTATGCAAAACGGCACGTTTTTCGGTAGTGTTAATAATATCACCGGCAAACATCGCCTTGATTTTAGCGTCAAGCTTGGCTTCTTGCGCCAGTGTCAGCAGCAAGTTGAGAGTCTCAGGTGTTGCTCTATTTTTTGAATAATCTAAAAATAAGCCACAGGTAGAAAGCGACATATTGCTAAAGCGTGCAGGATCGCCTGCAAAGAGTTCCCGCATATGCGGGATCTGCTGGCTATGGGCTGCTAACGCCTTCCAGGTTGTGCTTTGGGTCAAGATAGTCATCGAATCGTCTCCGAAGATACTTAGTTTGCCAGTTTAGCCTTGAGCATGACTTCGAGTTTGCCTTGGTCGATGGCGAAGTTACGGATGCCTTCTGCTAGCTTGTCAACGGCCATAGGATCTTGGTTGAAGTCCCAGCGGAATTGCGCTTCGGTTAAAGGCTCGCCCGCAGCAACTGTAGTGCTGGCAGGAATGAGTTTAGGTTGAATAGCGACTTGAGAGTTTGCTAGCTCTTCGAGTAATGAAGGACCAATAGTCAGGCGGTCACAACCCGCTAATTCGATGATTTCACCGATATTACGGAAACTTGCCCCCATGACTACCGTGTTATAGCCATGCTGCTTGTAGTAGTTGTAAATTTCAGTTACAGAAACGACACCAGGATCATTTACTGCGTCATAGTCTTTACCTGTGTCTTTTTTGTACCAGTCGAGGATGCGGCCAACGAATGGAGAAATTAAGTACACGCCAGCTTCAGCACAGGCACGTGCTTGAGCGAAGCTAAATAATAGGGTTAAGTTACAGTTGATGCCTTGTTGCTCTAACTCTTTGGCGGCACAAATGCCTTCCCAAGTTGAGGCTAATTTGATCAAAATGCGAGATTTATCTATTCCTGCTTCTTGATATAGACGAACAAGCTTATGCGCTTTTGCAATGGATTTTTCTTTATCGAAGGATAAGCGGGCATCCACTTCGGTTGAAATTCGGCCTGGAACCAGTTTCAGAATTTCCACGCCAATGTTCACTGCAAGTTTATCGCTGGCATCATCAATCTGTTGCTCAATATCAGCACTTTGTAATTTAGCCCATGCAATAGCATTGTCGATTAGAGCGCTATACTCAGGGATTTGAGCGGCTTTTAGAATGAGTGATGGGTTAGTGGTTGCGTCTTCTGGTTGATAGCGCTTAATTGCTTCAATATCGCCAGTATCGGCCACAATAGTAGTGTATGACTTGAGTTGCTCTAATGTATTTGCCATGAAAAACATCCTTCTCAGATAGCGGTCAAAACTCAGAAATGAACTGATGACTATTAGAAGCGATTTTGCCAACTTTTCCAACCATCAATGTAAAAAAATTACAAAAATGGTAAAACTACATCGTTTCTTGCTAAACATAGTGGCGAATGCCACTTAATCAGTCTTAGCGCCATCAGGTTAGGTAGTGTCGATGCCTTAAAAACAAAAAGTCGCTGCAAGCAGCGACTTTTTTATTCTTAACAGTGCAATTACTTCAGAACAGGTTGTTTTTCAGTAGTTGTCACGATGGCTTCGATGCGGCGGTTAGCTGCATGAGCTTCTTTCGAGTCACCAGCCACTAATGGCTTAGTGATACCGTAACCGTTAGAAGTTACGCGGCTTTGGCTGATGCCATATTTTTCAACAAGGATCTTAGCAACAGCGTCAGCACGCTTGTCAGACAGAACCATGTTGTATTCTGGTTTACCTACGTTAGAAGCGTGACCCGCGATTTCAACAGTGAATTCTGGGTTCTTGTTCAGGTAGTTAGCCAGTCTTTCGATGTCTTTGTAGTACTCTTTCTTCACTACTGCAGAATCGTTAGCAAACTGGATAGAACCTACATCTTCTTGCTTTTTAACGTTTTCATAGATAGTACAGCCAACAGAGTCAACTTTGTGAGTTGCAGGCGTTGCTGGGCACTGATCTTTATCGTCGTATACACCATCGTTGTCTGAGTCAACTGGTGCTGCTGCAACAACGGCGGCAGCTACAGGAGCCGCTGCTGCTGGAGTACCAAAACGGTAGCTTAATTCTAAGCCCCAATAGTTGCTGTCAGCTTCGATTGTGTTGAAGTCTGTGTCGTCTAAGTTTTCATAACGGCGGTATTTAGCTTGTAACTTCAGATTATCGGTGAAGTTATAACCAACACCTGCGCCAAAGTAAGGCGCAAAATCGTTAGAGCTGTATGAGCTTGAAGTTGTGCCAGTATGTTGGCTGTTTTCTAAGGTGTAGTACATTGCACCCGCTTCTGCAGACAGGCTCCAACGGTTACCTAGTGGCCATACACCGACTAAGCCCAGAGTTGCACCTTTAACATCTGCATCATTGCTAATGCCACCATTAGTCCAATCTGCACTACCTAGATCACGATAGCCGATTTCTGCACCAAAGTAGTCATTAAACATATAGCCTGCGAAGATGTCCCATGCGTATGGGTTATCATCGCCGTTATCAGTTGCAATGTGTTCATAGTTATTAACGCCTAAACCTGCACCAACATACCAAGGAGTTAACTCTTGAGATGCACTGGCAGCAAGTGGAAGCATTGATGTAAGTAAAACTACTTTTAATGTATTCTTCATCATTTTTTCTAAGTCCATTGTTTATGATTCTCCACCAATATGCTTTGCGGGTTTTAAGCAAAACATTGCTAGCACTTAGTGTGGGGATCCTTTGGTATTGTAGCCAGCGGTTAATTATCACTGCATTTGTTAAAATTTTCCAGTGCTTAGTCTGAAGTTTTTTTATGGGGCTCCATCCTGTAATCAACTTGAGATGTTAAAAAGACATCCTTTTGGATGCCTTTAAATTGTATTTATTTTGTTAATTTAATTAACTACTAGCGAGTCCAAACCCAATTTTCGATCTCAGTTGGGTCAACACCATGTGCTTTAATATAGTTACGGTGATCAACAAGTCTTTGCAACATATCTGTTGTGATTGAAACGTGTTTAGTCTCATCAATGACGCCTTGTTGAAATAGTTTATAAGCCATATCAATAACAAGGTGGTAGCGAGAAGTTCCATTACGCACACCCATATCAAATGGTGTAGTTGTTGAGCCTTCTTCTTCATAACCTTTAATTCTAAAACGGCGGCTTCCTTTGTAATCAAAAATTAACTTTTTGATTGTATTTGGATAACCGTGATAGTTAAATACTACTCCTTTATCTTGAGTAAATATTTCATCCATCATCCATGGTTTTTCTTTAAATTTACGGCTACCTAAACCATCACTGCTTAATTCGGTGACGCTCACAAAACGGATTCTGACTCGAGGCAGCATTTCCCGAATGATCACTAAAGAGGCCATACATTCTTGAGTGACATAATCACCACAGCCAGCAAGGACGATATCGGGATTTTCATCTGAAGCAAAATCCCACACCATGACGCCATCTTTGGCTTGTTTACGTGCTTCATCTAAGCTTAGCCATTGTGGCAACTCTTTTTTACCTGCGACTAGGATGTTCAGTTTGTCACGATCCGCAAAAGCACGTTCGGTATACACTAAGGTGCTGTTTGCATCAGCTGGTAAATAAGCAGAGATAATCTTTGGATGTTTTTCTAACATCGCACCTAGGAACGATGGGTTTTGATGCGAGTAACCGTTGTGATCCTGACGCTCTAATAATGAAGAAAGTACTACGTTGCATGCTGGTAAAGGTTTACGGAAATGCACCCCTTGACTGGCATAAACATACTTACAATATTGGTCGGCCATGGATGAAACTACTTGCGAGAATGACTCGTAGGTTGGGAACATGCCATGACGACCTGTCACTGTGTAGCCATGTAACATACCAAATAGTAAGTTCTCAGAAAGGAGCTCTAGTACACGGCCATCGCGAGACATATCTTCATCCCAGCTTTCAATTGGCCATTGCCATGCACGGTCGGTTTCTTCAAATACCGCTTGCAGTTGGTTTGAATAGGTTTCATCAGGGCTGAAAATGCGTAAATTGCGTTGATCACGGTTCAGTTTGAATGCGTCACGCATCCATTCACCCATTTTCAGCATGGAGTAACCGCGGTGTCCGCGTGGTACTTCTGGACCGTAACTGAGTTTTTCTAGATCTGGATTGGATAAAGCTCTAACAACTTCACCACCATAAGTGAGATGTTGGCGACCACAAGCTAAGTGTTTTGGTGGGATCAATGAGCTAATATCCGCATCAAAAATCAGTTCACCTTGAGCATTGATTTGATAGAGCTCTTGGAACTGGTAGCTAGCTAACCAATTATCCAATGCGGCTAGATGGCCTTTATCGGTCGCGCATTTATTGACAATCACTTGGTGTGATTCGCAGTTGCCTTCTAACTTCTTACCATTATATTCGCTTACGCCAGTCCAACCTTTTGCTGTGCGCATTAAAATCACTGGCCAGCGAGGTTTTACAATATCTTCGCCTTTACGTGCTCGGGCTTGGATATCATTAATCATGCTATAAGCGGTATCCATGGCGGTTGCCATTTGAACGTAGATATCTTCTTCCGCTTCGCTGTCCACAATAATGGGGTGGTAGCCAAGACCGCGGAATTCAAGATCTAATTCTTCATGGCTCATGCGTCCCATACGGGTTGGGCCAGAAATTTTATAGCCGTTAATATGGACGATAGGTAGCACAGCACCGTTGGTGGCAGGTGATACCAATCGGTTTGCATACCAAGATGCGGCTAATGGGCCTGTTTCTGATTCTCCATCACCTATTAATACTGTCGCGATAAGATCGGGGTTATCAAGCACTGCGCCCCAGCCAACGGATAATGAATAACCTAATTCACCACCTTCCAGAATTTGTCCTGGTGCTTCAGGATTAGCATGTGAAGGATAACCGTATGCTGCTGAGAACTTTTTACAAATATCCTCAATGCCCGTTTCATTATAAGGAATGGTTTCTGGATAGTAGTGGCTTAGAGAGCCTTCAATGAATAAGTTAGCTTGTACGGCAGGGAAGCCGTGTCCTGGACCAACTAAGTAAATAAAGGGACGATTGTGTTTTACAATGAGTCGGTTAACGTTCGCGTAGACAAAGTTGATACCTGGACAGGTTCCCCAGTGACCGAGCAAGCGAGGCTTAATGTCCGAGTGCGCTAGTGGGCGCTTATGAAGTACGTTTTGCTTTAAGTAAATCTGGGAGGTGGCTAGGAAGTTAGTGGCTCTTACGTATTTTTTAAGAGCATTTATCTCATGTGTTGTCGTCATATTAAGCCTCACTAGAGCAGACGGAAGTAAATAATGTTTTCTTGGAGTTACTATATTTGTAATTTTATTACAAAAATGTGCCCTGCATCCAAATTTTAAAACTTGTGTTTGTCGTTAACGCATGTGAATGAAGTTTGTTAAATTGTTAATTTAATATTAACAGTGACTTATCTAAGCTTTATGATCGTGAGCTTGTAGCTATTTAACAATGAAAACCTAGGCTTGATCACATGAGTAATTTCGAATACTGTGCTATTTTGCTGCGTTGAATTCGGTAGCCGTGATGTTGTAAATTCACGGAAGGATAATTTGAAAGAATAAATCTACCGATATTCTTACCTTTATTTGGAAGGATTCATTCACCACAAATGTTGCACCTCGCTAAGTATAGGTGGGGGAGGGCATTTGCTACGGGAAGAAGTAAAATAATATGTTAGAAACGATTGTAAACTTTTTGAACGCACTGCTCTGGGGCAAATTGCTCGTTTACGGACTGGTGGGTGCGGGGCTCTATTTCACCTTACGACTTGTATTTATTCAACTTACACACTTCAAACACTCTCTAAAAGTCATGACCATGAGCCGCCAAGGCTGTGAAAGTGGTCTGTCTTCATTCCAAGTATTCTGTACGAGTATGGCGGCCCGTGTGGGTGCCGGAAACATGGCGGGGGTAGCGGTGGCCATTGGCTCCGCCGGACCTGGCGCTGTCTTTTGGATGTGGTTAATTGCCATGTTGGGTATGGCAACGGCTATGGTAGAGTCCACTCTTGCGCAGGTTTATAAGGTGCGTGATACCAACGGCCAATTTCGTGGTGGCCCTTCTTATTATATGGAGAAGGGACTTGGTCAGAGATGGATGGGGGTGTTGTTCGCTTTCTTCCTGATCATCGCCTTTGGTTTGGTGTTTAACGCGGTGCAAGCTAATACCATTACGGGGGCGATGGAGCGCGTGTTTGGCTTCGATCCGACCTATGTCGGTATCGGCTTAGTGTTAGCCAGTGGTTTTGTTATCGTCGGCGGCTTACGTAAAGTTGCGCGAGTATCTGAGTTTATCGTGCCAATTATGGCGTTGGCTTATATTCTGATCGCTTTCATTATTGTGTTGTTCAATTTAGAGCAATTACCCGCAGTTATTAGCCTGATTGTAAAAAGTGCTTTCGGTTGGCAAGAGGCAGCTGCAGGTGGCGTTGCTTATACAGTCGCTCAGGCGATGCAAGCAGGTATTGCCCGTGGTTTGTTCTCAAATGAGGCGGGGATGGGCAGCGCAGCAAACGTGGCGGCGAGTGCCTCACCTAATCCTAATCATCCAGCATCTCAGGGCTTTGTGCAGATGATGGGAGTTTTTGTTGATACTATTGTTATTTGTACCGCAACGGCTGCCATTATCTTGTTGTCTGGTGACATAGGTTCTAGTGATGATGGTATTCGTCTTACTATTAATGCGATGTCGAATCATGTTGGTGATTGGGGCGGTGCCTTTATTGCGATAGCGATTTTTCTATTCTGCTTTACCTCAATCATTGCTAATTATTCCTACGCCGAAACCAATGTGATGTTCTTAACGGGTAACAGTACTAAGGCGTTACCGTTATTTCGCCTGTGCGTATTGGGCATGGTGATGTTTGGTGCCGTAGCCAAAATCAGCTTAGTGTGGAACTTAGCCGATGTGTCAATGGGGCTAATGGCAACGGTCAATATCGTCGCATTGTTGCTGTTATCTGGCTTGGCGATAAGGGTTATCAACGATTACAGTGAACAATTAAAGAGCGGCAAAATGCCTGAGTTTGACCGCAGTAAGTTCCCCGAATTGATGGAACAACTTGATGATGGCATTTGGCAGGACAATAGTGCCAATGAGTTGGCTAAATCGCGTACTGAATCTGCGGTTAGTCGCTAAGCTCAAGTTCACTGATTAGCGCTATCGGAAAAACCACGTCATCCGTACGTGGTTTTTTTATGCTTGTTCAGTATCATAGTGGCGTATTTTATTTGTTGGAGCGTGTTAATGTTGATTTTGGTTTCACCGGCGAAAACCCTAGATTTTGAGCAACCTCCCTTGACTCAAACCCATACTCGGCCCGATTTTTTAGCTTATAGCCAAGAGCTCATTCAAGTTTGCCAACGGTTAACCCCTAGTGACATAGCAACATTAATGAAGGTCAGCGATAACATTGCGGGCTTAAATGCGGCACGTTTTGGCGAGTGGACACCCGATTACAGTATTGATAATGCTAAGCAAGCTATTTTCGCTTTTAGAGGCGATGTTTACACCGGTTTTGATGCTGATACCCTGACACCTGAACAGCTTGAACGTACTCAGTCGCAGTTGCGCATTTTATCTGGGCTATACGGGTTACTGCGGCCATTGGATTTAATTTTACCTTATCGCTTAGAAATGGGGACTGCCCTTGCCAATCCTAAAGGTAAGAATCTCTACGATTTTTGGGGCAACACTCTCACCGTAGCGGTCAATAATGCGGTCGCTGCGCAGGGGGATGAGATCATTATCAACCTTGCATCCAATGAATATTTTAAGGCGATAAAGCCAAAGCAATTAGCAGGACAATTAATCACTCCTGTTTTTAAAGACTTTAAAAATGGTCAATACAAAGTCATTAGTTTCTTTGCGAAAAAAGCGCGGGGAATGATGGCAAGATATATTATTGATCAGCAAGTGAGTTCGATTGATGAATTAAAAGCATTTGATGTGGCAGGTTATTACTACAGTGAAGAATTGAGTAAACCGAATGAGCCAACATTTTTACGTGAAGCGCAATAACGTATTACGGCTTAAATAAAAAGAGCTGCTTAGGCTTAATGCCAGTCAGTTAAGCTGACTGGCATTTTTCTTCTTATGGGTGAATGATTTACTTATGCGGCTTATTTCGATTCAGTGCTAATGGGCGTTAACACTAAATTTGAGTTTGCCATGATATAAGCAAATTGAGCATATGCCGCCACATTTTGTGCCAGAGCCTTAGGATTGATTTTATCTAAGGTATCGTTAGGTGTGTGGTGATAATCGAAGTAATCGTGGCCATCCTGTCTTAATGATGCAACAGGTACGCCTAATGCGGGTAGCATAGAGACATCAGGTCCGCCAGAGGCCTGATTATTACCAAGGGCGACACCGTTGTATGTCATTGGTTTAATGCTCTCTTGAACTTGGGCGAAAACGTTGTCACTTACTTTAGTATCGATTTGATAAATCGGACCTGCGCCAAAGTCCGATTCGGCAGCAATATAATGTAGAGGTAACTCGGCTTTGTGTGCTTCAGCATAAGCCTTACCCCCCACTAAGCCAATTTCTTCGGCTGCATATAGTACTACTCGCACCGTACGAGCGGGCTTTTGTGGAAGATCTTGAATATGTTTTGCTGCCGCTGTCACAATCGCAACACCAGCGCCATCATCAATTGCACCTGTACCTTCATCCCACGAATCTAAATGGGCACCAATCAGCACTATTTCGTTAGGTTTACTACTGCCAGTGACTTCTGCAATAACGTTGTAAGAGGTATTCGTTCCTAAATCCTTCGGTGACATATGTAGCTCGAGCACCGCATTCGGATCGCGTTTTAACATGGCATCGACTAAGTCTGCATCGGGATTAGACATCGCCGCAGCAGGGATTTTAGTCACACCATCTTGATAACGCATCACGCCAGTGTGTGCCATGCGGTCATGGTCGGTGCCTATTGAGCGAATGACGATTGCTACGGCTCCCTTTTGTGCTGCTGCGACAGCGCCCTTCGAGCGGCCGCCGACACTTTTTCCGTAACCTTCACCAGTTATATGACGCTCCGTTTTTTGATCGATAAAGGCAATTTTACCTTTTACATCATCAGGGTTGGCTTGTTGTAATGCTTCTAGGCTATCAAAGCGAGCTATTCTAGCCCTAATGCCCGTTACTGGCGTTGCAATGCTGCCACCCAATGCAGTAATCACCAAAGGTTGCTCTACCGGAGAGATAATCTTGGCTTTGGCTTCTCCACGTTCCCAAATAGGAACCTGTACTGGCTCTTTATAAACCTTATCAAACCCGAGGCTGGTTAACTTATTCATTGCCCAGTTCACGGCAATAATGTCTTTTGGACTACCAGCAAGGCGCGGTCCTACTTCTACCGTAAGAGATTCGACAATGTCATATCCAATCGAAGAGGCTAAAGCGGTTTGTTGTAATTGAGAAGGGATATCTGTTTTGACTGGTGTTTCGATATGAGTTTGGCAAGCGCTCAAACCACTAATAAAAAGGCCTGTTATCAACGTTGTTTGGTAGGGTTTCATAGGTTTCCTTTGTTTTTATTAAGCATGTCCCACTTTTGAAAACAATCTAGCAAAAAGTGTGCTTTATGTCCCGACTATATCTGTAAGGCAACGCTATATTAGCGCAGGGGTTAGTTTTAGGAGAAAATGTGCGTAATGAATATTGAATTAATGCAGGAGCGAGCCGATCATGCCGTGGTGCTATTAAAGGCACTCGCAAACGAACGCCGTTTATTTATCCTTTGTTATTTACTGAATGAAGGAGAAATGTGCGTTGGCGAAATGAATAAAAAATTAGGCTTAAGTCAATCGGCACTATCACAACACCTTGCTTGGTTACGCAAAGATAATTTAGTAACCACACGCAAAGAAGCGCAGACCGTATTTTATTCACTGAAGAGTGATGAAGTGCGTGAGATGATCCATTTACTAAACAATATTTATTGTCATTAATGGTTTTCAGCAGATATAAAAAAACCGGCAATTGCCGGTTTTTTTTATTTACTAAGATAATTAAGCAACAAGCGCTTTGATCTTAGCGTTCAAACGAGCCTTATGACGAGCAGCTTTATTCTTGTGAATAAGGCCTTTAGTCGCCATACGGTCAACGATTGGTTGTGCAGCAGCGAAAGCTTCGGTTGCTGTTTTGTGATCACCAGCTTTGATAGCTGCGATAACTTTTTTAACGTATGTACGTAACATTGAGCGACGGCTGGCGTTATGCTGACGACGCTTTTCAGATTGAAGCGCGCGCTTCTTTGCAGACTTGCTATTAGCCAAGGTGCAACTCCTAAAAACTGGATTTGATACTTTTAAAGGCCGAGGAATATGCCTGCATTTAGTCACTTTGTCAATGACTATGATTGAATAATCATCATAAAGATAAATTAATTCAACCTGCCTTGGCTATCTTCAACCCAACTCGTGTAATATGTGGCGCAATTCTAGCAGCTATTACCGCAGTGTGACAGAGCCTGAGTCGATTTTTTGAGATGAATCACCTAATCCATTCGATATAGGTCTGGGGGACGTTTGAGTAAAAAATTATTGAAGTCAGGCATGATTGTTAGTGCTATGACATTGATTTCCCGTGTTTTAGGTTTGGTTAGAGATGTTGTCGTTGCCAATTTAATGGGTGCAGGGACAAGCGCTGATGTTTTTTTCTTCGCGAATAAAATTCCTAACTTTTTACGTCGATTATTTGCCGAGGGCGCCTTTGCACAGGCATTTGTTCCCGTACTGACCGAATATCAAGAAAAGCATACCTCGGACGAAACTCGCGAGTTACTCAGTAAGGTGGCGGGGACCTTAGGGCTCTTAGTGACGATTGTCACGCTTGTCGGTGTGATTGCATCTCCTGTGTTGTCCGCATTATTTGGTGGCGGCTGGTTTATGGCCTGGCTGAATAACGAACCTGATGGTGCTAAGTTTGAGTTAGCAACGGTCGTTCTAAAAATCACTTTTCCTTATCTGTGGTTTATCACCTTTACTGCTTTAGCGGGCTCAATCTTAAATACTCGAGGACGCTTTGCTGTATCGGCTTTTACGCCAGTGTTTCTAAATGTGGCCATTATTGCGGCGGCAATGTTTTTCGCTCCAACGTCTTCTCAGCCCGAAATTACCTTGGGATGGGGAGTATTTTGCGGTGGTTTAATTCAGTTTTTATTCCAAATTCCGTTTCTGCTCCGAGAGAAAGCGTTAGTAAAACCCTCGTGGGGTTGGCAACATCCCGGGGTTGTGAAGATTAGAACTTTGATGATCCCTGCATTGTTTGGGGTTTCTGTCTCACAAATCAACTTGTTATTTGATACCTTTATCGCCAGCTTCTTGATGACTGGTTCTATTAGTTGGCTCTATTATTCAGACCGATTATTAGAGTTTCCACTTGGTTTATTTGGTATTGCTATTGCAACCGTGATTTTACCAGCGTTATCGCGAAATCATGTGAATGCAGAAGGAGATGGCTTTGGTAACACCATGGATTGGGGAATTAAAGCGATTTTATTACTCGGTTTGCCTGCGATGATGGGGTTGATAGTGCTCGCGCAGCCTATGTTAATGGTATTGTTTATGCGCGGCGCCTTTACTATCAATGATGTGCAAATGGCCTCTTACAGTTTGATGGCTTACGGAAGCGGTTTACTGAGTTTTATGTTAATCAAGGTGTTAGCGCCAGGATATTATTCTCGCCAGGATACTAAAACCCCCGTACGCTATGGCATCATCGCTATGATCACCAATATGGGCTTTAACTTAATATTTGCAATCCCATTTGGTTATGTGGGTTTGGCGATTGCTACATCCATGTCAGCCTTGCTTAATGCCACATTACTTTATCGCGGCCTGCATAAAGCAGGGGTTTATCGTATTACCAAACCGACTATGGTGTTTTTCCTTAAAGCCGTGGTCTCTACGGCATTGATGGTGGTAGTCTTGTACTATTTATTACCCACGCAATCTCAATGGGTAGAATGGCATTTAGCTTTACGAGCTAAGGCTTTGATTGGTTTGATTGCTGTTGGGACTATCACGTATTTACTTGGGCTACTGGCGTTGGGAATTCGTCCTTGGTCAATGAAACGGGGAGTTTGATTGCTGATTCTTATCGTTAGCTGTTATATAATCAGCCGATTTGCGCTTGGCAGTTGTCTAAAGTTATGGAATTAATCCGTGGTACACATAACATTTTGTCATCTCACCATGGCTGTGTGCTGACGATAGGTAATTTTGATGGCGTGCATCGCGGCCATGCACAGGTGATTGCTAATCTGGTGCAAAAGGCCAAACAGCTGTCGTTACCGCCAACAGTGATGACATTTGAGCCTCAGCCACAGGAGTTATTCCGAGGTGAGAATGCCCCCGCGCGTTTGAGCTTACTGCGGGACAAAATCATCCTGCTCGATGAGTTAGGCGTTGAACGGTTAGTGTGTGTTAACTTCAACCGTGCCTTTGCAGATCAACCAGCGGAGCATTTCATCGAAGAACTGCTGGTGCGTAAACTCGGAGTGAAGTATCTCGTCGTTGGCGATGACTTTTGCTTCGGTCAAGGCCGAAAAGGCAATTTCGAAATGCTGATGCAGGCGGGAGTTCGTTATGGCTTTACCGTGGTCAGCACCCAGAGTTTTATGGTGGGCTCGCAACGTGTGAGCTCGACCGCGGTAAGAGAACAATTGGCGAAAGGAAACCTGGAGCAGGCGAGACGCCTACTCGGTCACCCCTTTACCTTAAGCGGCCGTGTGGCCCATGGCCAAAAAATTGGCCGAACCATAGGTTTTCCCACCGCCAATATCGCCCTCAAGCGCAATGTGGTGCCAGTGCGCGGGGTGTTTGCGGTGAAACTCTATTGGGAAGATAGCGATATTTATGAAGGGGTTGCCAACATTGGTTTCCGCCCGACCGTAAATGGTCAAGTTTGTCAGCTTGAGGTGCATCTTTTTGATTTTGAAGGTGACATTTATGGCAAGCATGTTGAGGTTGAGTTAGTGGCAAAACTTCGCGATGAACAACCTTTTGATTCATTGGATGCACTAAAACAACAAATTTTGAATGATGCAAATGAGGCCAGAGCTTTATTTGGTAACGATGCAGGCTGATATTTATCAGTTTAATTAACGGTATAGGATCAATGAGCGACTATAAATTTACTTTGAATTTGCCGGAAACTGAGTTTCCGATGCGTGGTAATTTGGCAAATCGCGAGCCAGAGATGTTAGAGCGCTGGACGAAAGACGGTCTGTATCAGCAGATCCGTGATAGCCGAATTGGCCGCACACCTTTTATTTTGCATGACGGCCCACCGTATGCGAACGGCAGTATTCATATTGGTCACTCAGTCAACAAAATACTTAAGGACATTATTGTTAAGTCAAAAACCATGTCAGGTTTTGACGCGCCTTATGTGCCGGGTTGGGATTGCCACGGTCTGCCAATTGAACTGAAAGTTGAGCAAAAAGTCGGTAAGCCTGGTCAAAAAATTTCTGCGGCCGAATTCCGTGAAGAATGCCGTAAATATGCTGCCGAGCAAGTCGATGGCCAACGCGAAGATTTTATTCGTTTAGGCGTGTTAGGCGATTGGCAAAAACCTTATCTAACAATGGATTTTGCCACTGAAGCCAATATTGTTCGCTCTTTATCAAAAGTGATTGAAAACGGTCACTTACATAAAGGTGTTAAACCTGTTCACTGGTGTACAGACTGTGGTTCTGCCCTTGCTGAAGCCGAAGTGGAATACGAGGATAAAACCTCTCCCGCTATCGATGTGGCCTTTACTGCAACTGACAGCAAAGCCGTTGCCGCTCAGTTTGGTGTAAGCGATTACTCACATCCAGTCGCTATGGTGATTTGGACAACCACACCTTGGACGCTGCCTGCGAACCGCGCGTTATCTATCAGCCCTGAGCTTGATTACAGCTTGGTTGAATTTGTCAAAGAGGGCGCGACTCACGCGGTTATTCTGGCCGACGTGTTAGTTGAAGCTTGTATGACGCGTTACGGCGCCGAGAGCCATAGCGTGTTAGGTAAAGTTAAAGGTGCAGCGCTTGAGCTGGTTCGCTTTAAGCATCCATTCTTAGCCTTTGACGTACCTGCAATTTTAGGTGACCACGTGACGACTGACGCCGGTACGGGTGTGGTTCACACAGCACCTGGCCATGGTCAAGACGACTTCGTGGTAGGTCAAAAATACGGTTTAGAAGTGGCAAACCCAGTTGGCGATAACGGTGTCTACAAACCAGAGACTGAGTTCTTTGCCGGTCAACACGTATTTAAAGCAAACGACAATGTGGTTGCGCTGCTGAAAGAAAAAGGCGCGCTATTACACCATGTTGCGTACCGTCACAGCTATCCACACTGCTGGCGCCATAAAACGCCCATTATCTTCCGTGCTACGCCGCAATGGTTTATCTCAATGGATAACCACAACCTGCGTAAGCAAGCATTAGGTGAAATTGAGCAGACTCAGTGGATACCTGACTGGGGCCAAAGCCGCATCGAAAAGATGGTTGAGAATCGCCCTGATTGGTGTATCTCCCGTCAACGTACTTGGGGCGTACCAATTACATTATTCGTACACCGCGAAACTGAAGAGCTGCACCCTGACAGCGTGTCATTAATGGCACGTGTAGCTAATCGTATTGAGCAGGAAGGCATTCAAGCTTGGTGGGATCTCGATGCTGCCGAATTACTGGGTGAAGAAGCCGAACAATACCGCAAAGTGACCGATACCTTAGACGTATGGTACGACTCAGGTTCAACCTTTGCTTCAGTGGTAGGCGCGCGCCCTGAGTTTCATGGTCATGGCGTCGATTTATATCTCGAAGGTAGCGATCAACACCGCGGTTGGTTTATGTCATCATTGATGATTTCTACCGCGATGACTGGTAAAGCACCTTACAAGCAAGTGCTTACCCACGGCTTTACCGTTGATGGTAAAGGTCGCAAGATGTCGAAATCTATTGGTAACGTGATTGCGCCGCAGCAAGTGACTAACAAACTAGGTGCGGACATTTTGCGCCTATGGGTTGCAGCAACCGACTACAGCGGTGAAATGACTGTATCGGATGAAATCTTAAACCGTAGCGCCGATGCTTATCGCCGTATTCGTAACACCGCTCGTTTCTTACTGGCGAACCTTAATGGCTTCGATCCTGCTAATGACTTAGTGGCAGTAGAAGATATGGTGGCGTTAGATCGTTGGGCTGTGCGCCGCGCGGCCGCTCTTCAGCAAGAAATTATCGAAGCTTACGAGCAATATAACTTCCATATTGTGACGCAAAAGCTGATGCAGTTTTGCTCGGTTGAGCTAGGTAGCTTCTACTTAGACATCATTAAAGACCGCCAATATACCGCTAAGCAAGAGGGCCATGCCCGCCGTAGCTGTCAATCGGCATTGTTCCATATCGCCGAAGCTATGGTGCGTTGGATTGCGCCAATCCTGAGCTTTACTGCCGATGAAGTGTGGCAATTACTGCCAGGTCAACGTGATGCTTACGTGTTTACCCAAGAATGGTATCAAGGTCTGCAATCTATCACTTTAGATACTGATTTAAGTGATGCGTACTGGGAAAATCTGCTGACTGTACGTAACGAGGTCAACAAGGTCATCGAGCAAGCGCGCCGTGATAAACGTATTGGTGGCTCCTTAGAAGCCGAAGTCATACTGTTTGCTGATGCGGCTTTAACTGAACAGTTAACGCACATTGGTGATGAGCTGCGTTTCGTCCTGTTAACTTCAGAAGCTAAAGTATTGCCATTGGCAGATGCGACAAGCGATGCCGTTGAAACTGAGCTGGCTTCATTGAAGTTAGTGGTAAATGCAACAACAGCAGAAAAATGCGAACGTTGTTGGCACCACAGGGAAGAAGTGGGCACGATTGAGGCTCACCCAACGCTGTGCCATCGCTGCGTAACCAATATTGAAGGTGACGGCGAAGTTCGTCTGTTTGCGTAAAGGATCTGTATGCCATTAACTTGGAAAGACAGTGGCTTACGTTGGTATTGGGTAGTTGTATTGGTGTTTTTGGCCGATCAACTATCCAAACAATGGGTCTTAGCCAATTTTGATTTGTTCGAATCGGTGCAGTTATTACCTTTTTTTAATTTCACCTATGTACGTAACTATGGCGCCGCATTTAGCTTTTTAAGTGAAGCGGGTGGTTGGCAACGTTGGTTATTTACCTTAGTGGCCGTTGGTTTTAGTACCTTGTTGACTGTGTGGCTGCGCAAGCAAGCGGCATCTCTCTGGAAGTTAAATTTGGCTTACACCTTAGTGATTGGTGGCGCCCTAGGTAACTTAATCGATCGATTGATGCATGGTTTTGTGGTGGATTTTATCGATTTTTATTGGGGTAAGAGCCATTATCCCGCCTTTAATATCGCCGATTCCGCGATTTTTATCGGCGCAGTGCTGATCATTTGGGATTCGTTTTTTAACAGCAAATCCGAACAAGATAAAACCGAAGAGGTGAAGTAGTGACTGTGACACGTTCGTTATTGTGCCATATGAATATTGTGCTTGAAGATGGTTCGACCGCCGATAGCACTAAAGCCTCGGGTAAGCCAGCACGTCTCAATATCGGTGATGGTAGTTTAAGCCCAGCATTTGAAGCGCAGCTTGCCTCCTTGAATGAAGGTGATAAGCACAGCTTTACGCTTGAAGCGGTCGATGCCTTTGGTGAGTCAAATCCCGATGCGATTCATTATATGGATAGAACCCGCTTTCCAGCCGATATGGAGCTTGAAGTTGGCGTTATCGTGAGTTTTGCTGGTCCTGGCGGCAGTGAGATCCCCGGAATTGTGCGTGAGGTTGCGGGCGATTCGATTACGGTCGATCTCAATCACCCTCTAGCGGGACGCAAAGTGACATTTGAACTCGACGTGGTGAAGGTACTTTAAGATGAAATTAGATCCTACCAGCCCAAGTTTAAATATTATGCTGGCAAATCCTCGCGGCTTTTGTGCTGGTGTGGACCGCGCCATTAGTATTGTTGAGCGTGCGCTCGAGTTATTTTCGCCGCCGATTTATGTTCGCCATGAAGTCGTGCATAACCGCTATGTGGTGCAAAATCTGAAGGATCGCGGTGCCGTATTTGTAGAAGAGTTAGACCAAGTACCGGATAACAATATTGTGATCTTCAGTGCGCATGGAGTTTCTCAGGCGGTACGTGCCGAAGCTAAGGCGCGTGGGTTGCGAGTATTCGATGCGACTTGTCCGTTAGTCACCAAAGTGCATTTGCAGGTCACTCGAGCAAGTCGCAAGGGTATTGAATGTATTTTGATTGGCCATGCGGGGCATCCTGAAGTTGAAGGCACCATGGGACAATACGATAACCCCAATGGTGGTGTTTATCTGATTGAGTCCCCGGCAGATGTCGAGACTTTACAAGTTCGCGATCCTAATAACCTCTGCTTCGTGACTCAAACAACGCTCTCGGTCGATGATACACTCGATATCATCAGCGCCTTATTAAAGCGTTTCCCGTCCATCGAAGGCCCACGTAAGGATGATATTTGTTACGCGACGCAAAACCGTCAGGATGCGGTGCGTAACTTATCGGCCGATGTGGATCTGTTAATTGTGGTCGGTTCGAAAAACAGCTCTAACTCTAACCGCTTGCGTGAATTAGCATTAAAAACGGGTACAGAGTCTTATCTGGTTGATACTGCAGATGATATTGATTCATCTTGGTTTGAGGGTGTAACTAAAGTTGCTGTAACGGCTGGTGCGTCTGCACCAGAGGTTCTTGTACAGCAAGTGGTTCAAGCCATAGCGAAATTAGCGCCAAGTGTGGTGACTGAAGTCGAAGGACGAAAAGAAGATACTGTCTTTGCCGTACCCGCTGAACTACGCTAATTAATGTAGAAAATAGTAGTAAATTGAAAGAGGCCAATGGCCTCTTTTTTATTGTCTAAGTATGACTAAATTCAAACAAAGCATAATGAGATTGCAGCTTATATGCTATTGTTACTGGCCACTTACATTTTACTCATCTATTATTAACTGTTAGCAATGGTTTTATCGTAAGATTAAGATTTAAAAGGGTAAATAGCTGAAAAGCATGTCAAAAATATGACTAAATTCGAACGATTGACACATCAAGGATTTCAACGAGGCTTCTCACTAATTGAAGTGCTTGTTGCATTAGTGATCTTAGTGATTGGCCTGATCGGTATTTTTAATTTACACATAGTGGCTAAGCGCGGCAGCTTTGAATCTTTTCAGCAGACACAAGCTTCTTACTATGCCAACGATATTATTAACCGTATGAAGCTTAATCGAACGCAATTAGCCAATTATAGCGGAGAATATACTGGAACGCTGGCTAAGCCGGCTAAAGAGTGTGATGTTGCTGTTGGCGCAGTCAGTTTGTGTTCTCCAGCTGAAACTGAAGCTTGGGACCTTTATCAATGGGAACAGAGTTTCATGGGCGCTGCGGAAATCGTTGATGGCCAAAATGTCGGTGGATTAGATACTCCAACAGCTTGTATAGCCATTGATGGAACGACGGTGACTGTTGCCGTGGCATGGAGAGGTATTCGTGAGGGCGCCGGCACAACATACACAGGGAATGAATGTGGTGAGGATCTTGGCACTCGTCGACGTATTTTTGTTGTATCAACAGTGATTATTTAGGCGAGCAGACAAAATGACGAATGTTCAAAAGGGAATGTCGTTAGTGGAGTTAATGGTTTCGATGCTGATCGGGCTATTTCTTACGCTAGGGCTGTTCGCCATGTTTAGTATGTCATCTTCAAATGTGGTAACGACTAGTCAATTCAACCAATTACAAGAAAATGGCAGGATTGCATTGGCGCTGATGGAAAGAGATATTACCCAACTTGGTTTTATGGGGGATATTACGGGAACGGACTTTATTCTTGGAACGAATATGGCGCTAAGAGACGGCATTACCAATGATTGTATTGGTGCTGGTGTTAACAATGGTACATTGCCTAACGCCGAGCTTGCACACTTTAGGCGTCTTTGGGGATATGAAGCTGGAAAAAGTGCAGAGGGTTTGACTTGCTTAAATGGTGTTAATCCGAATACGGATGTTATTCAAATTAAAAGGCTTATTGGGCCGCCGGTTACTAACCCTAATGGTGAACGTTATTATATGGCTGTAAATCCAACTGAAGCAGTGTTATTCAAAGGGGGAAACCCTCCTAATCCTGCACTTGAAAATGCCCGCTTCTGGGAGTATCAGCATCATATATACTTTATAAAAAATGACGGTTCTGTGCCAGTATTAAGACGTAAAACACTCACTAAAAATAATGGCATGAATAACGAAGAACAATTAGTTGAGGGAATAGAGAATATGCGTATTCTCTATGGTTTTGATAGTAATGGCGATGATACTGCTGATAGTTTTATGCCTGCTGAAAATGTTACACCTTTAATGTGGGATAATGAATTGTTTCAGCGTTTAGTTGCAATTAGGGTTTTCTTATTAGTTAGAGCGATTGATGAAGATAAAACCTATACAAATGAAACTACTTATAATTTAGGCGATAAGGAAATCAAAGGATTAAACGACCATTTTAGACGAAAAGTGGTTTCAACTACTATGGTGCTTGCCAATCCTGTGTTAATTCGAAATTAGAGGGTGAATGGATGAGAAAGCAAAAAGGAATAGTACTGTTTTTCGCACTCATAGTCCTACTATTAATGACCATCATAGGTGTCGCGTTGGCGGTAAATTCTACGCAATCTATGCGAATGTCAGGTGCGGGTTCTGAGCGAATAGAAGCTAAAGCAATCGCCGATGGCGGCTTAGAAGCGGTTTTGGAGAAAGTTAATAAAGAGAAGAGTTTAACGACTTTATCAAATATCATGACTGCGACAGAGTTCGGTTCCCTACAAACATTAACACCGAGCCCATTTGAAGTGGACGCTGCGGGTAATGTAGTTGTTGGTGCGAAAGATGTTGAGTGTCAAAGAAATTCTAAACCAACACCTTTTATAGATTGTCGTCGGGTAGAAATTAGAAGTACAGCTAATTTTGGTCGTGATAATTTAGGACAACTTACAGTTATTATGTTAGTGGAGCAAGAAGTAATAGCTGGGACGGGGGGGTGAAGATATGCTAACTAAAAAACTCACTTTGTGTACATTGCTTGCATTGGCTGTAACGTCAATATCAACTTCAACCTCAACCTTTGGCGATGATACGGAATTATATGTTAAAGAGTCGACAACTCGCACGGGTGCTCGGCCTAAAGTCTTGGTTATTTTTGATAACTCGGGAAGTATGTCTACCGAAGAAATTACTCAGGTGATTGATTATGATCCCGATTATGACTATCCCCCTGTTAGTGGTTCAGGGTACAGTGGCGATCGAATCTATTACACCGTGGGAGGCGGAGCATTACCAAAGCCTGATACCAGTTCTGATAGACGATATTTTGATGCTACGATAAACGGCTGTAATCAAAGTAAAGCTGCATTGGATCAATATGGCCGTTTTACAGGCTATATTCGCGAGTTCACTTCAAGTGGGACTACGGGGGTGTGGAAAGAGTTTCCTGAGACAGATGGTCGTAATATTAAGGTGGTTGATTGCTGGGAGGATATTTCTACAATAGATCCTCAAAACTCATCTTCTTACAATGACGGATTTCCTGCTAATGGGTTAACAATACAGAGTGGTTGGAAAAAGAAAGCATTTCCTTATTTTACGTCATCTTCCCCCAGTAGCACATGGGGTGATGCTTTAATTGCCGCAAAAAATACAGATTTTGGTGTTGGTCAGCCTGTCACTTTTTATACAGATAACTATTTAAGATGGTATTGGTTGTCTAAAGACGGACGGTTGCCAACCGTAAAAGTTTCAAGGTTAGAGATTGCGAAGAAGGCGATTTCTAACATTATTAATTCTACCCCAACTGTGGATTTTGGGTTGGCTGTATTTAATTACAATTATCCTAATGAGGGGAATAGGGATGGTGGCCGGATAGTTTCTGGTATTACACAAATGACGGATGCTGCTCGAGATAGCTTACTATTAACTATTGATAAGTTACCAGCAAAAACTAATACACCTTTGTGTGAAACTATGTATGAAGCCTATCGTTATTTTGCTGGTAAAAGTGTTGTTTTTGGACACGCGGATACCGATTATGGCTCTTATGTAGGCAATCGCCCTCCTTATGATACTTCTGTAGAAAAAAACGGTACTTATAGTAGCCCATTTAAAGTTTGTACTGATATTGCCTATGTGATTTATGTTACTGATGGCTCACCAACAGTTGATGGAAGTGCTAATAACGATGTTAAAAGTTTAACTGCGGCAGCAAGTAAAAGCGGTGATTATTCCTCATTTTCTCAGGGTTTAAGTTCGCCTAGTTATTTACCTGCATTAGCAAGTTATATGTTCAATAATGATCTAATCAATAAACTTGATAGCTCTAACACTGAGCAAATGCAAAATGTGCGCACTTATACTATTGGTTTTAGTAAAGGCGCAGAGGATGCGGCCCCCTTATTAGCGGAAACTGCTAAACGTGGTGGTGGCTTATATTTTGCGGCTCAGAATAGTTTAGAATTACAAAATGCCCTTAATGATGCGTTATCAAATATTCTTAATATAGACTCGAGTTTTACTTCTCCAAGTATTGCGAGTAATAACTTTGATAGAACACAAACCTTTGATGCTGCTTACTATGCGATGTTTTTACCAGGTAAAGGTCCTCGCTGGAGTGGTAATTTAAAGAAACTTAAAGTAACAGCTGATGGCACCTTAGTTGATAGTCAAGGAAATGCGGCTATTGCTGATAACGGAAATATTAAAGATACCGCTTGTACGATTTGGTCTGATTGCGCCAGTCAAAAAGATGGTAATAAGGTGGAGGTTGGTGGTGCTGCGGCTCAAATCAAGAGTCAAGCGAGTCGAACCATTTTGAGTAATTTAGGAGGAGCAAATAGTTTGTCTCCTCTTACGTTATCGAATGCACAAAGTGCCGCTGGTGGCGATCAAGCTTTAGCTACCTTTATGAGGACCAGCATTGATGAAGTCGCAAATACTCTAGACTGGTTAAAAGGTATTGATGTTGACGACGACAATAAAAACGGTAGTACAACAGATAAACGCAGTGATGTTATGGGAGACCCTTTACATTCGAAACCTCTTGCATTGAATTTTGGTAGTGAAACGGCCACGGATATCCGAATTATTTTGGGCACAAACCAAGGCGTTTTACATATGTTTAAAGATGCTGGTGAGTCAGTGTCAGAAACATGGGGATTTATACCCTACGAGCTTTTACCAAATTTATTTGAGCTTAGAACGAATGACCCATCAGGTGTCCACACTGTGTATGGAATGGATTCATCTCCCGTTGCTTATACTGAAACGGATTCTACCGGTAAAGTAAACAAGGCTTGGGTTTTTGTAGGTATGCGGCGTGGTGGCTCATCTTATTATGCTCTAGATGTATCTAATCCAGACAGTCCCTCTCTTATGTGGACTATTAATCCTTCTAGTGATGGTTTTGCCGATCTAGGTCAGACATGGTCGGAACCAATTGTGACTAAAATAGTTGGTTACGATAAACCGGTATTGATTTTTGGTGGAGGTTATGATGTGAGCTTTGATGCTACGCCGACGACTTCACCCCTAGGTAGTGTTGTATATATTGTTGATGCACAAAAGGGAACGCTGATCCATTCTTTTGGCGGATCGGCGAGTGGAGCAACTGTGCTTCCAGGTATCCAAGGCAGTATTCCTAATTCAGTCGCAGTGCTTGATAGCAACACTGATGGCTATACAGACCGCATATATGCATCGGATGTTACAGGTAATATTTGGCGTATGGATTTACCTACAGCAAGTTCAAGTACATGGACCGCTTTTAAGTTTGCTTCATTGGGAGGTTCAAATAGCGATAATAGACGTTTCTTCGCAGAACCTGTGGTTGCGCAAACAATGTTTACTAATTTGTCCGAAGTATCGGTGACAACTGGGACCGAAACCGTAACGACGAAAACACACCAAAATGTCCCCTATGATGCCGTTGCTGTGGGTAGTGGAATGAGGCCAAGTCCTTCAAGCACTGATGTTAATGATATGTTTTTTATGCTTCAGGATCGTAACGTCGTCACTAAGAGTTTTACGGGAGGTAATGTGCCCGCAACGATTACAGTTAATAATTTGTATGATGTGACATCAAGTGCTCCTACGTCAGAAACGGATAATATCAATTTCGGTACTAAACTTGGTTGGTATTATGATTTTTCTGGACTCGGTGAAAAAAGCTTGACTGCGGCACTGATTGTTCAAGGAAAAGTATATTTTACCTCTTATTCACCGCCAGCCGATTCTGTTGCTGATAACGTTTGTTTAGTTTCTGGTGCTGGTAAGCTCTATGCATTTGATTTACATAAAGGAACAAGATCTTTTTCTCAGTTATATTATGAACTCGGAGAAAGAGTTCCTGACACGCCGCAAATTGTGATCCCAGCTCCAGAATCTGGTAAGGATCCCTATATCTATATTATTGGTGTCGGAAAAGGCGATAAAAATGAAAATGGTGAATACAGTGGCACGATAAACGTCGCTTCTGGTTTAGGTGTCAATAAAATTTATTACCATATAAATGAGTAAATATTTGTATATGAAGATTAAAGATAACGGTTTTACATTAATTGAAGTGATGATAGTTGTTGTTATCATCGGAATTTTATCGGCAATCGCATATCCTTCTTATACTCGATACGTGGCGCAAAGTACGAGAGCTGAAGGTTTGTCGGCGTTGATGAGATTAGCCAATTTACAAGAACAGTATTACTTAGATAATCGTAAGTATGCTACTGATTTAACTAAGCTGATAGGCGCAGATCCCTATATTACTGAACATGGTAATTACTCTGTGACATCAAGTGGTACTACATCATTTACGCTAAAAGCAGTCGCAAAAGGAGTACAGGCAAGCAGAGATTCATCCTGTACACCTTTAACCATTACAGATACCGGGGCTAAAGGTCCAAGTACGGAGTGTTGGAAATGAAACGAGTCATTCTCTCCACGATTTTGGTGTTGATATCGAGTAAAGTTTGGGCTGACAGCGGAAATCCACAGGTCGAACAGGATTTTAAATGTTATATTACGTTTAAAAATAATGCTGAAATTGCTTTTTATCGTTGGAAAATGAGTGAAATGCCATTGAGAATGGCAAATCTCGTTGGGACTCTTCGTCAGTCGAGTGATGGTAAAAAGTCTTACATCAATGCAGTAGAAGAATGCGTTGAGCTTAATGCTTCTTTCAACAGCCTTAAGGCTCAAGAATTGGATAAGTTGACACCTAGATAAACACTTTTAGTGATTCATTTTAAGCTTAATAAAAACTTAGCGCCAAAACGATGGTTTTAAACTTAGCATTAAAAATGCCAAATCGTTTTATTTGATTTGGCATTTTTGAAATTGAATATAGTGATAATTTGTAAGTGGATGCTCAGTCAGTTATAAGCAATTTTGGTTATCACTTCCCTCTTTGATTAATCCTGATGTACTAATTTTTATGCTTTTAGAGCCGTCACTTTCTCCACTTGGACAATATATAATCGATGTTTCAGTAGAGACTAAACCATCTGAAGTGAAGTTTACTGTTTTATCTGTAGGGCCGCTAAGGGAGATCGTGTCTTTCGAGTTAAATCCATCAATTACCTTTAAGACTTTTTTAGCGCCACTGTTCTCAATATAGACACTAAACCCTTTACTCCAGTCATTGCCACAGGGTGTTGCTGCATAGGGGCATACTGTGACTGTAGCACCGTAATTCACCGCTTGATTTCGCGCAAAGGCAAAAAGGTCATTAATTTTTTGTATTTCATTTGCGCTACGAGTCGCTTCATACATTGAAGTAAAAGAGGGGACGCCAATAGAAAGAAGTAAAGCCGCAATTGCGATGGTGACCATTAGTTCAACTAAAGTAAAACCTTTTGAGAGAGTAAACATTGAATAATCCTCGCGTTAACTCGGTTAAGTATATGCGAGAGAGCCTACAAGATCAGTAACTATCTAAGATATTCAATATAACCAATAAGTTGTTTTACAGTGTCGTTTATAATTAGCACAGCCAATACACTAGGTTTAAATGGTTTTAGTTATGTACGAGTAATTTATATTCAGCATAGAGAAAGCTGATACCCTGCACCTCAATACTGTGGCAGGGCATTAACAACTTAGCAGCATTCAATGGATTGTGTACTAGCATATTAACCAATATGCATTTATTTACAGTCAATATTTTTTGCCGTAGATAAGCGAACTCGTCCCGCTTGATTGACCACAATTGCTTTAGAATTTTTGTTATCTAATGTTCGTGGGCAATATTTAAAGGTGCCGTTACTGCCTGATGCAAGCCCATCTGGCTGAAATCTTACAGAGTTACGGTTGTACTTTATAAAATCTTTGCTATCGAATTCATCAATAATCATTATCACTTTATCATTTAAATCAAGTGTTTCAGCTGCACCTGAGTCAGTAAAAACTGAGATACCTTGCTGCCAGTTATCAGTGCACTGTCCATTAACGAGAGGACAAGCAGTTACCCTATATCCGTAGTTTATTGCGGTGTTACGTGCAAATGCGAATGTTTGTTGAACCGTTTTTATATTCGAATCTGCTCTAAAATGGTCAGTTATGTCAGTATACGCTGGAGCCCCAATCGTAAGGAGAAGTGTTGATATGGATAAAGTGGTGAATAGTTCTATCAGGCTAAAACCATTTTGATGGGTATTCATAACAGTTCCTTTGTCATAAGTATCCCGCGTCCAGCAGGCGGTTTTAAACATCAACAGCTAACTACAAGTATAAATGTCAGGCTAGGATCTGCGATGTAATTTTTAGATTTTTATGTGCTAAGAACCGTTTTATAGAAACTGTGTTTTATGAGTAAAGCGATGCCGATGCTTCAATAATACCTTAACCCCGTGTAAGCTAGTGTTATTCTGTTTGATTATCTGTAAGCAAGTGCTGAGGAATGTTTGATGAAGAAAGTTGAAGCCATTATTAAGCCTTTTAAATTAGATGATGTGCGCGAGTCACTTGCTGAGATTGGGATCACGGGAATGACTGTGCTCGAAGTCAAAGGTTTCGGTCGTCAGAAAGGACATACGGAGCTTTATCGTGGTGCTGAGTATATGGTTGATTTTTTGCCAAAAGTAAAAATTGAGCTTGTGATCCAAGATGATCTCGTTGATCAAGCTATAGATGTGATTGTTGAAACTGCACGTACTGGTAAGATTGGTGATGGCAAAATATTTGTGACAGATGTTGAGCGGGTTATCCGGATTCGAACTGGGGAAGAAAACGAAGAAGCGGTTTAAATCTATTCTTTTAAAATTAGGGCCTGAGGGCCCTTTTTTGTCGCCTAAATTTTATCACGTAGCTCATTAAGTCGTTCGATTTCTGAAATATCTTTAATGTAAAATGGTCTGCTTAGTTAGACTAAAGTAGTTATCTCTTATCTGTTCCATGGTATAACTTAGCCACTTAAATGAGCTTGTGAGGTTGTTATTTTGGCTACGAAACGAATCGTGATTGTGGGCGGTGGAGCTGCAGGTTTAGCGCTGGCCTCAAAATTAGGCCGTAAGTTGGGCGGTGGTGATGTCGTCGATGTCTGCTTAATTGATAAAAGCCCTATTCATATCTGGAAGCCAAAATTACACGAAGTTGCTGTGGGGGTTATCGATCAGTCGATTGAGGGATTACTTTACAGAGATCATGGCCTTAAAAATGGATATCGTTATATTCGTGGTGAAATTGAGCAGTGTGAACCAGATGCAAAGACTATTCAGCTTGCTGCTGTATATAGTGATTCAGGAGAATTATTGCTTGAACCTCGTCAGATTGAATATGATTATTTAGTTCTGGCCTTAGGTGGAGTATCCAATAGCTTTAATACCCTAGGAGCAGAGCAACATTGTATTTTTCTCGATAGTTTAGATAACGCTAACTTATTTCATCAAAAGCTCTTGGATGCCTTGTTACAACTCAATGAAACACAAGAGAAAGTCAGTATAGGCATTGTTGGCGCAGGCGCAACAGGCGTTGAGTTAGCCGCTGAACTTCATCATGTGATTGAATCAGTAAAAGAATATGGTTACCTTAATATCTCAAAACATCATCTTGATGTGCATCTTATTGAAGCCTCTCCCAAAATTCTTCCCCAACTACCTGAGCGTGTAAGTGCTAGAGCCCAAGCCGTACTTGATAAAATCGGTATTCGTTTACACATCGGGGTGCAGGTAAAGGAAGTGACGCGTGATGGCTTCATCACTCAAGATGGTGATGTGATTGAGGCGGGCCTAAAGGTTTGGGCGGCTGGCGTTAAAGGTCCAAAAGCCTTCCGAAATTTTTCTAAACTGCCTATTACGCCGCGAAACCAAGTCGAAGTTGATGCCTGTATGCGGGTGAAAGGCCATCAAGATATTTATGCCATTGGGGATTGCGCCCTATTAATTCTTGAGTCTGGTCAACCTGTTCCGCCACGCGCTCAAGCCGCCGCTCAGATGGCAGATACGCTATATGAGAATATTGTGAACCGGCTACAAAATAAGGCTGAAAAGGCTTTTGTCTATAAAGATTATGGTTCCTTAGTTTCATTAAGCCGCTTTTCGGCCGTGGGTAATTTAATGGGGAATCTGCGCTCTGGTACTTTCTTCGTTGAAGGCCATATCGCAAGGCTGATGTACATCTCTTTATATCAAAGGCATTTAGCGAGCCTATATGGCTGGTTCTCTGCGATTATTTATCGCATCGCACAAAAGCTACTCAAGTGGCAAAGACCAAAGCTGAAATTACACTAATGGTATAAACACGAGTGAGCTATGCTCTCTCGTGTTTTTAGTATGGCATTTTTCGATATTGGATTTGATATTACTGCTACTAGAGAATCCGTTTACGTACTACGACGACAATGCGCCACTTTTGCATCACACACTACGAATATAAGTCTAAAACATCAATATATCCTAGTGTTTAGGTGAGGCTGAAGAATCGCGGATAACCGGCTCTGGGGTAAATGTTTTTGCAAATTTAGCATCTAGCTCACGACGTTTATCGATTAACAGTTCTGTCGCAACTTGGGCAATTTCAGAATTGGGTTGATGAACTGTGGTAAGCTTCGGCCAAGTTTGGCGTGAAAATGGGCTATCTTCGAAGCCTACAATTGATAGATCGCAAGGAATATCAAGCCCTGCTAAACGTGCGGCAAAAAGTGCTCCAGCTGCAATTTCGTCGTTACAAGCAACAATCGCAGTAGGACGGTTTTTAAGTTTAATCAGGATATTTGCGCCTTCGACCCCCGATTCAAATGAGTATTTCCCTTCAATTATGTAATCCTCATTCAGAATTAGATGGTTTTTTGTTAATGCTTGTTTATAGCCAAGTAATCGTTCTTTCGTGGATTCGTGGTGCAAATCACCACTTATAAAAGCGATATTTTTATGGCCCAAATCAATCAAATGCTGGGTTATTTCAACCGCCCCCGACTTGTCATTCACTAAAATGGTGAGCCCATCTGGCTCTTTAACTCCTTCCCCTGCAATAATGCGGACATAATTTGCATCGATCTCGTTGAGAGATTTCAGTACTTTTGGATCTTCTGAAAGTGGCGGTGTTAACACTAAACCTGCAAGCCTCGAATGTTTAACAAGCTGAGTCAGCTCATCACAAATTGTGTCAGATTTAGCATTACAAGGGTGGATAACAAGCTCGTAGCCTTTATCTTTACATGCCGATAAAATCCCATTTTGCATATCAATAATGTAATACGCATTAGGATTATCATAAATAAAACCAATAGCATAGGATTTTGTCCCTGCCAGATTTCTTGCGGCAAGATTGGGCTGATAATTTAATGCTTTAATGGCCTCGTTCACTTTATCAATCGTGGCTTGTTTCACCGATGGCTCATTATTGGTTACGCGGGAAACTGTCTTGATTGACACTCCAGCATATTTAGCGACGTCGTTGATAGTGACTTTCATTGATCTAAAAACTCTTTATTCGAATTTGCGAAGGGCTAGCAGATTGATGAACCTCAATCCTTTAAGCGTAATTTACAAGCCGACAGCGTTGTCAGTTAACTTTTTATTATGTTGCTTATAGTGCGAGCATTTATGCCGTATAGCAATGCTCATTTGTTACAAACTGCGGCATTTTTCAACTGTTAACACTCGGTTATAAGTTGTAATTTTACATCAAATTATTTAAGTGATTATTTTTGCTTAAATATATTCAGATTCTATCCTGCCAAAGTCAGTGTTATGACTTTTTTTTTCGTCCAGAGTTATTTTGTTGTGGCAAGGCTGTTAATTATTGTGTAATGTTTGCTCTAGACATGACAGCGTTGTCATTCCATCGGAATGGTTATGAATACTAAAACGATAATAAAGTTATGGAAGGGAAACGAGATGCGACCATCATCCTTTAAGAAAAGTGTACTAGCTACAAACATTGCTATCCTCCTCGGCAGCGCGGTTTCAATCAGTGCTGTCGCTGCAGAAGCAGCTGCCACTGCTGCCGCTCCTGAAAATATTGAAAAAATTGAAGTGCGTGGTATGAGAGCTTCAATGAAAGCTTCTGTCAACGACAAACGTTTTTCTGACGCTGTTGTTGATGCTGTGACCGCTGAAGATATTGGTAAATTTCCTGACGGTGACGTGGGGGAGTCTTTAGGCCGTATTCCTGGTGTTGCGGTAAACCGTCAGTTTGGCCAAGGTCAACAAGTTTCTATTCGAGGTGCTTCTAGCCAACTTACTAGCACATTATTAAATGGGCATTCTGTCGCCTCAACAGGATGGTTTGATCAACAAGCCATTGATCGCAGTTTTAATTACAGCTTACTTCCTCCCGAATTAGTTGGTGGTATAGAGGTCAAGAAATCTTCTCAGGCTGATGTTGCAGAGGGCGGTATTGGCGGCACAGTGTTAGTTAAGACTCGTAAGCCGCTTGATTTAGAAGCTAATTCTGTATTTTTAAGTGCAAAAGGTGATTACGGTACTGTTTCTGAAGCGACAGATCCGCAGACCTCAGGTTTATATAGCTGGAAAACTGAAGACGAAAAATTTGGCTTTTTAGTTGCTGGTTCATTAGATAAAACTGAATACCAACGTAATGGTATTGAGTCGTTACTTGGTTGGGGGGAAATTGTTCCAACAACTTTCCAACAAGACCGTGAACGCACTGCTGTTAATGCTGCTTTCCAATACAGACCAACTGATAGCCTTGAGTTCGGTCTAAATGTTATGAGTTTGCAGCTTGATGCAAACAATGCCAATACGTCAATTTTCTTATTCCCGACCCAACAGGGTGAAAACAAGTGTCTTAAGAAAAATGCCGCAGGTGTTTGTACTTTAGTTGAGCATACCGATAAAGGTGGTTTTGCATGGGCACAAACTTGGGCTCGTAAGGCAAGCATGTCCTCTGATACAGTGGACCTCGATTTTGCATATCAAGCTGATGCCTATAAGTTAGAAGGCCGTATCGGTAAGACTAAAGCTGAGGGTGGTACCGATTTGACATCCAACTATGGTCAGTCTATTGGTAAAGCGGCAGATTTTGCGGGTATTTACGATGCAACTGGTGATGTTATCAAAATTGACATCGCTAATAATGCTTTCGATGCCAGTGATTTTAATGGCAAGTTGGAAACTGCGGGTTGGGCATTGAAAAAACAACCTAATACTGATGAAGAGTCATTTGCGACCTTTGATATAACTGTTCCAGTTGAGTTTGGTGTTATTACCTCAATTAAATCAGGTATTAGTTATGCGGATCATGACGTAACTCAAACGACTGAAGCTGCGCAATCATCAAATATTACTGCAAAAGACGCCTCTGAATATTACTCAGGAACTATATCATCAGGTGCAGGTTTTACCTTACCTAAGCCTATCTTTGACAATATGATCAGAGATGCTTATGCCGCCATTGATGGCTTTACTTTAGACAAATCTGGTTACGGTACGCTTCAAGAGAAAAACTTAGCTCTATACACTATGGCCACATTTGCTGGTGAAGGTGTACGGGGTAATTTCGGTTTAAGATATATCTCTACCGATGTTGAATCGGATTATTACGCATTCAGTACAAAAGGTACTTATGCAGATGATTTAAGTACAGATAAGGCAAGCTATAATGATGTTTTACCAAGCGTTAACATTGCATTTGATTTAGCAAGTGATTTAATTTTAAGAGCATCAGCAGCACAAGTTATGTCTCGCCCTAACTACGCAGATCTTTTTGCGACTTCTAAATTACCTGGTTTTAACGACGGTACTCCAGGTAACGAAAAGAAAGTAACTGGGAGTGTGAATCTGTTGCCATTTAAAGCCTCTCAAGCAGATTTAAGCTTAGAGTGGTATTTCAGCGGTGAAGGTTTATTTGCAGCAACTTACTTTATCAAAGATGTTAGTTCATTTATTTCAACCCGTGAAAAATTAAATCAACAAATTGGTATTGAAGATCCAAACTTAGTGAGTCAAGGTGGTAGCTCCTGTGGTGCAGGTATATATGACTGTTGGACAGTGAGTGAAAACTATAATGCTACAGGTGGTTCAATAGATGGTATTGAACTGCAATTACTAGATTCATTCGATAACGGTTTTGGTTACTCCGCTAACTACACCTTTGCCGATGCAACCTCACCTGCCGAAAATTATGCTGATCGTGTTGGAGTGTTTTCTGACTCATCTAAGCACACTGTAAACTTAGTCGGTTACTACGAGATGGATGATTTCTCTGCTCGTATAGCATATAACTGGCGTTCAGAGTATATGATGCGTGAATTACCAGGTTTCTACGGTAACCGCGAGCATCAAGCTTATGGCACAGTAGATTTAAGTGCTAACTATAATGTGACAGATTATCTATCTGTAACATTTGAAGTAGTTAACTTACTTGAAGAAGACAGTATTCAGAAAGGTGTTTCACCTGTTGATGCAGAAGGTGTTATTAGTGAATTTAAAGATAACTACCCAGTATGGAGCTTCGATGGTGAAGCTCGC
>NZ_JTLE01000094.1:2221382-2235575 GCF_000798835.1 Shewanella sp. ZOR0012 | reverse complement strand
CGAGCTGCTCGGTTAAATCCTCGGATAAAAAGTGCCCTCGGTGCCCACCCGCCTCAAGACCTTGGGCAATAATCGCATCGGCGCCGTGGGCCTCAAGCCAGAGTGCTTCCTCGACGGTTGTCGCCGTAGAGATAACTTTTGATCCCCAGGATTTGATTTCCAGCAGCAATTCTTCATCGGGCAAACCAAAGTGAAAACTCACCACCTCGGGCTTAAATTTAGCTAACACCTCGGCCTGTGACTTGCTGTAGGGTGTACGCTGGGCGCCAGCAGGCTGCACACTTGAGTCGAGATTAAATTCCGCAAAATAGGGGGCTAACTGTTCGAGCCAAGTCGCTTGCTTGGCCGCCTGTGGCAGAGGCTCGCTATGGCAAAAGAAGTTCACATTGATAGGTTTAGTCGTGTTAGCTCGGATTTCGGTTAACTCAGCTTCAAGCGCCTCGAGGGATAACATGGCGCAAGGTAATGAACCTAAACCACCCGCCTCAGACACGGCGATAGCAAGCGTACTGCCTTGCACTCCAGCCATAGGCGCTTGAATAATCGGAAATTCAATCCCAAATAATCGTGTAAGTCGACACGGCATACTTCACCTCCTTTGAACTTAATCCTGCTGTCACTCACTCCGCAGCAGTTACTCACTCCGAGACCGCCAGCTTAAACAACGATGACCACCAAACTGAGTGGCATTTATCACAATCTACCAGAAAACTGCACGCAACTTGTAGTATTTGCTAAATATTGAAAATCGGTAAATTGGCTTAGATCATAAAATGTCATGCGTTAAGGGATATTTAAGTCTAATTAAAAGTAAAAATAATATCGGCATAATTTAAATTACATTTGTATCATAATGCAAAACACATATTGACCTTATTCAAATAAAACCCGTGATATCAGCCGCACTAAGCGATAAAAAAACTATTTAGGTTACATTAAATACTTTATGATTCGCCCCCATTTTTTGGAGGCCATATGTTAATAAAATCTAGTCTATTTTCGACGTTCAATATTAATCGAATAATTATCTGCTTACTCTTGATGTTTACCACATCCGTTGCCTATGCAAAAAAAGATGATAATGACGATGAAATCACCCTTGGCCGCACCATATTACTCGGCATTGGCGATCATCCAGCCACCATACCTTTGATCATTTGCCGACAGGCAAAATATATCAAAATCAAAGCAGAAAGAGATGTGAGTATCGATCGCGTTGTCGTCACCTATGGGGATGATAAAACCCGCACCATCAAATTTGATACCGATATCGACAAAGATGAACACTCGGAATGGAAATCATTAGGCGCCCGCCGCTGTGTTAAAAAAATTGAAGTATATGGAAACTCAGATCGTAGTAAAGCTGGGATAAAAGTATTAGGACGTAAATAACTTAAGTCATCAACAATAAGTATTAATCAGCTAATAATATTCTTTCAGCTAGCCGATTTCTATTAATAGTCTGAATATGAGTCATAAATAAATGAATTTTCGCACAATATTAATGTTATTACTCGGCCTTAATGTAACAGCGTGTGTTACCTTTCCTACTGAGGAATCGGCACATGTCAAAATATTATGGGAAAACTCCGCAGCTATTGAAAACTGTACTTATAAAGGCACAGTGATTGGTTCGCAGGGGCATTTCTATGATTATTGGCTGCACAGTGATAGGGATATGGTGTGGGGTACACTCAACGAGATGCGCATCAAAAGCCATGCGCTCGGCGCCGATACTGTTTATCTCTATCAACCGCTTAAGTTTTTAGGCTCTGTGACTATGATGGGAAATGCTTACCAATGCTCTGACATCCAAAGTTCAGCCAGTCAGTATCCGCAGATTGATGCGACGCAGGATACCACTTCGAGTCAGTGAGTCGCGGCTTGAACTAAGTTTTGAACGGCTATCAGGCGACACGCCTGATAGCACTCATACCAACGGAGAGGAAAACTTAAAACAGGTAATCGGCTCCCAGACCAATAAATAAGGCTAACCCTGCCCAGTTATTGTTGAGAAAGGCTTTAAAACAAGGGGCTCTCTCGCGGCCAAAAATCAACATCTGTTGGTAAGTGCTAAAACCAACAAAGGTCAGCAATCCTAGACCATAGAGCAGGCCACGGTCGGCACTCCAACCGGCTGCAATAAAACACAGCAGTGCAGCCAGTTGAAATAATCCAATGATTTGACGGTCGTATTTGCCAAAAAGAATGGCGGTCGATTTGATACCGACTTTTAAATCATCATCCCTATCGACCATGGCATACATAGTGTCGTAGGCCACGGTCCAAAACCAATTCGCCGCAAATAACCACCAAGCTTCGATGGGCACTTCACCGGTTTGCGCCGCATAGGCCATGGGGATAGACCAGCTCCATACCACACCCAAAAACATCTGCGGCATGTTTGTTACCCGCTTAGTAAAGGGGTAAATAATGGTGAGGATAATGCCTACAACGGATAATTTAACCACTAAGCCATTGAGCAGTAAGACTAAACCAAAAGCGGCTAAACCTAAGATCACAAACAGTAATAACGCTTCTTTGGTGCTGATTTCGCCGCTGGCGAGAGGGCGGGATTTGGTACGTTCAACATGGGAGTCGAGATCGCGATCGGCATAGTCGTTAATAATGCAGCCACAGGCACGCATAATCACCACACCAATAATGAAGATAATGAGTACCTTAAGATCGGGCATACCACCTGCTGCTAGCACCAGCGCCATCAAACACGGCCAGAGTAATAACAAGGTGCCGATAGGACGGTCGAGTCGAGTCAGGCGGGAATACACGTCCCACTTCTGCTTTAGATTCATTAACTAACTACTCCCAAACCTAATTTTTTATCTCGGTTGCTAGGGTAAACATCATATACCCTAGCCCCCTTTTAAGCGAATTTGCGCAGGCTGAAACTGTCACAAAATCATGACATTCATACCAATCAACGCGCCTCTAAGCGCGCGTAAGCCACCACCAGCCACTTACTGCCAAAATCACTAAAATTCACCTGTACCCGCGCCTGTGCGCCACTGCCTTCAAAGTTAGTCACTTTGCCGTCACCAAACTTTGGATGATGCACTCTTTGGCCGACGCTAAAGCCAGTATCGTTGGCGACCGCCGACTTTTGCGCACTGAAGCGATTATTGGCCATCGGCGTCGACACCTGCGCCTTTAAGCGAATTTCGTCCACATATTGCGGCGGGATTTCCTTAATAAAACGCGATGGACGGGCGTAATCTTCACGGCCATAAATACGGCGGGACTCGGCATAGGTGATATAGAGTTTTTCCATCGCGCGGGTCATGCCCACGTAACAGAGTCGGCGTTCCTCATCGAGTCTGTCACCCTCTTCGAGCGCCATCTTACTCGGGAAGATCCCCTCCTCGACACCCGCCATAAACACCAAAGTAAACTCCAGCCCCTTGGCCGAGTGCAGTGTCATTAACTGTACGGCATCGGTAAAGGCATCGGCCTGACCTTCGCCCGCCTCTAAGGCAGCGTGGGATAGGAAGGCGTTAAGCTCGCCCATATCCTCAAGCTCCTCTGGCATTTCGAAGGTGCGCGCGGCGGTAACGAGTTCCTCTAAGTTTTCGATACGAGCGTGGGCCTTTTCGCCCTTTTCCGCTTCGTACATGGCTTTGAGGCCAGAGGCTTGGATCACTGTGTCCGTCATCCGGTACAGCGCCATATCCTGGGTTTCTTCCTGTAGGGTGACGATAAGATCCATAAAACCACGTACCGCAGAGGCAGCACGACCCGCAAGCACTTTTTCATCCAGCAAACGTAAACAAGCCTGCCACAGGGTGAGTTCCTGCTGACGCGCGGTCGAACGCAGAATATCTAAGGTGCGATCGCCAATCCCACGGGGCGGCGTATTAACCACGCGCTCGAAGGCGGCATCGTCATTTTTATTGCTGATTAGCCGCATATAACCCATAGCGTCTTTAATCTCTTGGCGTTCGAAGAAGCGTAGGCCACCGTAAATACGATAAGCTAAACCTTTGTGCAATAAGGCTTCTTCGAGCACGCGCGACTGAGCGTTTGAGCGATATAAAATCGCGCAGTCACTTAAATTGCCGCCTTTTTCGTACCAATCATTGATACGGCCGACAATAAAGCGCGCCTCGTCCATTTCGTTAAAGGCGCAGTAGAGGGAAATCGGCTCACCATCGGCTTCGTCGGTCCACAACTCTTTACCTAAACGCTCGGGGTTATTGGCGATAAGGGCGTTTGATGCCTTCAAAATATTGCCCTTGGAGCGATAATTTTGCTCGAGGCGAATCGTAGTCGCCGTCGGGAAATCCTTCAGGAAGCGGTGCAGGTTTTCAACCTGAGCGCCGCGCCAACCGTAAATAGATTGGTCGTCGTCACCCACTATCATCACGTTAGCGGTTTGGCCTGCCAGCACGCGGATCCAAGCATATTGAATGGCGTTGGTATCTTGGAACTCGTCCACCAGAATATGCTTAAAACGTTCTTGATAATGTGCCAGCAAATGCGGCTTATTGAGCCAAAGCTCGTGGGCACGCAGCAGGATTTCGGCAAAGTCGACAAGACCTGCGCGATCGCAGGATTCTTGATAGACCTGATAAATTTTTAAAAGATTCTGCTCAATCGGAAAACCACCCGCATCGATATGCTTAGGACGAAGACCTTGGTCTTTCTTGCCATTGATATAGGCCTGTGCCTGACGGGGAGGATATTGTTTTTCATCCAGATTCAAACTTTTCAGGATGCGTTTCAGCAAGCGCAGCTGATCGTCCGAATCAAGAATTTGGAAGCTTTGCGGTAATCCCGCATCTTGGAAGTGAGTGCGTAATAAACGATGCGCCAGCCCGTGGAAGGTGCCAATCCACATCCGCCCCATATTGGTGCCAGCGACTTTTTCAACCCGCTCGCGCATCTCGGCCGCAGCTTTATTGGTAAACGTCACGGCTAAAATCGAGTAAGGACTCTGCTGTTCAACCTGCATTAACCACGCGATACGGTGGGTTAACACCCGCGTTTTACCACTGCCCGCCCCCGCAAGCACTAACATGCTAGATTGCGGTGCCGCGACAGCCTCGCGCTGCTTATCATTCAGGCCGTCTAGTAAAGAAGATACGTCCATTCTCGCCTCCAAAAAATCGAGGAGGCATTATAACAGAAGAAATCCCACCTGCGCGCCTGATCCACAAGACAAGAGGCATAAGCCAAGAGGTACGAGACAATAGCCATAAGATGATCGGTATGGCACAGTCCATTCTTAAGCACTGTCATTCCAGTGACACGCCATTAACTCATCCCTGAGGGCTCGACGACGGCATCTGATGTAAAAGGATTTACGAATGTCGCGATCACATGGATGTGAAAGAGCGACCATGTCACGGACGGTCACTTCCATGACAGCGCTTAATCCTATTAACCTTTGCGTATCTTTGCCAGCCAGAAAAGAATGATAAAGCTAAAACAATATCAAGTGATTACCCACCGAACCGTATAAAAAACCGCTACCGCAAAATAGCAGATTCCTATAGCATCATTTATACCAATTGACATGGATGTGGCAGCGACCAAGTCCAACAAGCGATTTATGCCTCGCAAACAGCGCAGCGCATAAATACTAAGAAGTTATGCATTTTTGAAGGAACAACGATGTCCGTCGAGGTAATCAAAGATCAAATTTTTCAGTTTTTATCCTCAGATCAGCCAGAAGTTATGGCGATCAAAGGTGAATGGGGTGTCGGAAAAACCTATAGCTGGAAGAAGTTTCTTAAAGAGGCTTGTGATGAAAATAAGTTAAACCTCAAACGCTACTCTTACGTTTCTCTTTTCGGCATTAACTCATTGGAAGCCTTTAAATACACAATTTTTGAAAATGTAATAAATAAAGAGATTGTCGGCACTGAGGCTAGTCTCGAAACATTCAGGAACAACACTACATGTCTAATCGAGTCATTTGGAAGGCAATCATTTAACCTCTTTAAAGGTGCACCATTAATTAAGTCGTTTAGCCCTGCTATAGAAACAATTTCATTTTTGTCATTAAATAAGACGCTTATATGCATTGATGATTTAGAAAGGAAAGGAAAAGGTCTTGATGTAAAAGATGTTTTGGGGCTGGTCTCGCTGCTAAAGGAGCAAAAGGAGTGCAAGGTAGTATTGCTTCTTAACGATGGTGAGGAAGGTTTGGGCGACTATGAAAAGTATCGTGAAAAAGTGATTGATACTGAGCTTGCATTTGCCCCCGATCCTCGAGAATGTGCGGAAATAGCCTATTCTGAACAAACACCTAATTATTTAAGGCTGAGGGAGCTAACTACAAGTCTCGGAATTCGAAATATCCGTATTCTTAAAAAAATTGAGAGGCTAACAACTCTAGCACTCCCACTGGTTGAAGAGTACGAGCCAGAAATATTAGATCAAGTTTTACATTCACTAGTGCTGTTTGCGTGGAGTTATTTTTGCTCAAACTCTAATGAGGAAATACCTCCTTTAGAATTTATTACTAAAAAAGGTTATACCTTGTTAGGTATTGGGGACGAGAAAGTCAGCGAACAGCAGAAAAAATGGCAAACTACTCTACAAGCATATAACTATCTGCTAACTGACGAATTAGACCTGTTGTTATCTGAAGCGGTAAAAACCGGCTATTTCGTTGTAGATGAGTTCAAACCAAAAGCTGCTGATAAAAACCAACAGATTATAGCATCCAAATCTGAGGGATCATTCACAAATGCCTGGCGTCTCTACCATGATACATTTAATGATAACGGCGACGAAGTAATAAATGGCTTATATGAGAGTTTTAAGGAAAACTGTAAATATATAACGCCTACAAATCTCAATGGAACTGTCTCGCTATTTAGAGAATTGGGTGAGGAAGAAAAGGCTTCTGAAATCATTGATTTCTACATAAAAAATAGAAAGGAAGAAACTGAACTTTTTAACATAAAGAAGAATAATTTCTTTGGTGATACTAGAGATCAGGAGGTTATAGATAAATTCAATGATACATATAATCGGTCAGTTACTACTGAGACAGCGAAACAAGTGTTAGATCGTATAGCTGGTAGAAATAGCTGGAACCCAAGTGACGAGGTGGTGTTAGCGAGCACATCGGTTGATGATTATTACAAACTATTCAAAACTGAAAGTGGTCGCCACCTGTCATCCTTCGTCACAACCTGTTTGAAATTTGGTCAGTTTGGAAGTGCTAGTGATCAACAAAAGGAAATTGCGAATAGGGCTACAGAAGCGTTAAGAAGAATTGCAGGCGAGAGCGAAATTAACAAAAGACGAGTCAAGAAGTTCGGTGTGAGTCTTGAGGATGCATAACAAGGCGCAGCTATCGGACAAATTTTCCACTGCGCTCCGGGCGAAACAAGATATCCACAACTCTTCAATGTTTTAAGTCACCCAAAACGACTTAACAATTAAAGGAATACACCATCCCTCGGAATTGCAGCATGGATAATTGAGCAATTGTGTGAGTATTCCCATATATGGCAAGCTAGCTTTCGGCTATAAAACTAAAACAGTTTAGGGGACAGTGTCATATACAAACTGGCATAAGACCCTAACAAACTCGCACCACGCGTTTGCTTTAAACGTTAGATTACTGAGGCACTATGGAAGATAAGTTTGCCCGCATAGAAATTGATGGATGGGAACTCAATGATGGTGAGGCCATTCACCATCAGCATTCAGATACTTTCTGGATTCCCTCTTTTGAGGCAAGGAGCAATCTTAAAACAGGACAACTGGTTAAACTCATCTTCCAGATAATTACGGAGGATGACGCTGGCGTGGAAGAGGTAAATGTAGAGCGCATGTGGGTGATCGTTAAAGACCGCATCAATAACATTTATAGAGGTCAACTTGATAATGACCCTTACTGCACGGAAGAAATAAGATCTGGTATGGAAGTATGGTTTGAACCAAAGCACGTAATAGATATTTACGAATAGCAGTAATCTAACAATGCGCCCCTGACCGCTAATTTGATCATCTTTATCAAAAATGATTAAGATTGCTTTTGTTAAGTTCGGAGGTATGGGAGTTTATCAAGACAGTCTTTGTTAAATTTTACAGGGCGAGCGCGAACTAAACCATTTGATTTTATTAACAAAAAGCAAGAGACAGCCTAACTGAATGATTTTACATGGGTGAAAATCTAGGCTTAAAAGGTACATTGCTTAAAAATCTAATCGCGCAAACCTAAACCGATTAACTCCAAGTTTACTGATAAAGCCTTAAAACTTCGCACTCACGACAACACCGTTGAAATTAAGACAATCTTTAATTCTTTGCTGCTGAACCGCGCTAAGCGTGTCGATATCATGGAAGGCAAACTCTGAGTGTTCATGACTTAAGCGAATCAGCGCATCGGCAGATGCACACTCACAACGAAAGATAAAAGCTTGGGATTGATAGACGCTGTGATAATACACGCCGCTAAGATAGTGAATGTTCACCTCTAATCCCAATTCCTCTTGGCATTCGCGCAGCAGCGCTTCGTGAATGGTCTCTCCTGGTTCTAAGGCGCCGCCGGGTAAGCCCCAAGCAAAATTGCCATAGTTCGCTTTGAGCAGCAGCACTTGCCCTAACTCATTGGTAATCACTGCATGACTACTGAGCCGAAACCTATCTTCAAATGCCATCTACCCATCCTACGTTGGCGCGATTACCAGCTTGCTATTTGCTATTTGCTATTTGCTATTTGCTATTTGCTATTTGCTATTTGCTATTAAAAGTATTGCAGCTGGCAGGTTTGCCGGAGGCAAAGCCGATATTAAACCATTTCACTCTGTCAGCCGAACTACCATGGGTAAAGGCTTCGGGTTGCACGGCGCGACCCGCCATTTTTTGCAGGCGATCATCCCCCACGGCACTGGCCGCGGCAATGCCTTCTTCTACATCGCCAGGCTCAAGCAAATTGAGCTGTCTATCGACATAATGCCCCCACACGCCAGCGTAACAGTCGGCTTGCAATTCGAGGGCGACACTCAGTTGATTGGCCTGCGCCTTGCCAGCGGCTTGCTGGGCCTGACGCACTTTAGTGCTGGTGCCGAGTAGGTTCTGTACATGGTGACCGACCTCGTGGGCGATAACATAGGCAAAGGCGAAATCCCCCGGCGCTCCGAGTTTTTTCAATTCCTCGAGAAAACTCAAGTCGATATAGACTTTGCTGTCAGCGGGGCAATAGAAAGGCCCCGATTGCGCCTGCCCCATACCGCATCCGGTTGAAGTCATATTGCGATAAAGCACTAGCTTAGGTTCGACATATCGCCCTTGTAGCAATTGATTCCAAACGGTCTCCGTCGTGCCAAGAATCGCCGCCACAAACTGGGCATTTTCATCTTGAGCCGCGGTATTACTGGCCGATTGAGACTGACTAAACCCCGCTTGATTACTCGGTTCGAGGGATAATCCGCCGGTAAAATATTGAAACGCAAAATATAACCCGCCCAGCAGCAATACCACTCGACCGATTTTAGTTTGCAGCAGAAAAGGCAATAACCTAAGCAAGAGCGCACTGGGCACGCCCGCCGACGCCATCTGTTGGTCCCGTCTGTCTTCGATATTGGAGCTGCGATCACTGTCACGCCAACGCATTGGATTTCCTCGGCTATGGGTATGCAATAGACATTTCAGTTTAGCCGTTATTTGGGATCATTCTGCTCAGTAGGAGCCGCTTTTAACGAGCGCAAAAACAGCCCTAGCCCACCAAAGGCTAACACTAAAATCACGATCAAATCGAAGGCCGACATGGCTTTAAAGTGAAACTGAATCGAGCTGATCACGCCTACAAGTAAGGCGACTAAGGAGCCTAAGGTAAGCAGCCAACCGAGCTTAGTCTTGGCATCAAAAAACACCATCACTATCCCGAGGATAAACGGCAGCATCACCATACCTGTGGTGATCGATAATCCCTGTCCAAAGGCATTCATGCGGTAGAGGCCGTAACCTAGCCCAAAACTGGAACTTACCTGTATCGCATTGAATAACAGATAGAATCCTGCACACATCATGGCAAGTCCAATAAAAAACTGGCCAATACCGCCCTGTGTTCCTCCCGCTCCCTTCATACCAATCCTTGCTATTGACGTTGTTGAATCGCCCGATCCACAGCTTGTTTAAGCTGTTGTTCCTCTTCAGCCTTTTTGGCCTTTTCATGGGCAGTTAACTGCTTATCCGCCTCATCCACGCAGCGCTGCTTATCTAGCATGGGTTCATAGGGGTCGACATCCGTCCGGGCGGAACAGGCTAGCTCAGCACAGCCAGAGGTCAATAATAATGTGGACAAGACTAACATAATCAATGGGGTTTTCATCTTCGGCTCCGCAACAAATGCTACAAAATAACTACACTTAGCCAAACTAACATTGCCAAGCTTTACTTGAGCTGTATCGATTATGTGCTCAACGATATTGACACAGATCCACGAAAGGCAAACACTGAGTGATGTTTTTTTATCCACCCATGACCAACTCCCCCTTGGTTCACCTTGGGGCGTTAATTAAGACAAGGACTGCGCTTGAATACTCTACTCTTAGGTAAAGGTGAGCAACAGGTTCACTTAAATCTTAAATATGCCAACCGCCACGGACTGATCGCTGGCGCTACAGGTACAGGCAAAACCGTTTCGCTGATGACGCTAGCCGAAGGCTTTTCCCGCCAAGGTGTACCCGTCTTTCTTACTGATATCAAAGGGGATATTTCAGGACTCGGTGTAGCGGGCACACCAAACGATAAGCTATTGAAGCGGGCGGCAGAAATCGGGATAGTAGATTATCAAACCGAGGCAAACCCCGTCGTTTGCTGGGATTTGGCAGGAGAGCAAGGTCATCCATTACGCACAACCGTGAGTGAAATGGGGCCGACCTTACTCGGGCGCATTCTCGAGCTCAATGACACCCAAAGCAGTATTTTAGACATAGTGTTTCAACTGGCTGACGACCAAGGTTTATTGTTACTCGACCTCGACGATTTGCGCGCCATGCTGAACTTAGTGGCCGATGAGCGCAAAGACATCTCAGCCAAATATGGGCTTATCAGCGCCCAATCCCTTGCCGCCATTCAACGCTCAGTGCTTGGTTTAGCGCGCGATGGGGGTAACGACTTTTTCGGCGAACCTGCACTTCAACTCGAAGACTTGATGCGCACTAATTTGCAAGGGCGCGGCATTATCAACCTGTTAGCCGCCAATAAACTCATCTTGACCCCTAGCCTCTATTCCAGCTTCTTACTCTGGCTGCTATCAGAACTGTTTGAAAATTTACCCGAAGTCGGCGATCTCGATAAACCTAAATTAGTCTTCTTTATTGATGAGGCACACCTATTATTTGAGGGCTGCCCAGCAAGTTTGCTTAAACGCATAGAGCAAATTATGCGGCTTATCCGCTCCAAGGGCGTCGGGGTATATTTCTGTTCGCAATTTCCCGACGACATTCCTAACGAGATCTTAGGTCAGCTCGGCAATCGCATTCAGCATGCCCTCAGGGCGTATACCCCAAGGGATCAAAAAGCCGTTAAAACCGCAGCCGAAACCTTTGTATCGAATCCTAAATTGGTGGTCAGCGAGGTAATTTCACAACTCGCCGTGGGCGAAGCCTTAGTGTCAACCCTTGCCGAGAAAGGTGTGCCGACTATGGTTGAGCGCACCTTAATAGCACCACCACGCTGCCGGATGGGGCCAGCCACGACCGAAGAGTTAACCGCTATCCGTCATCAGAGTCCGATTGGTGGTAAATACGATACCTTAGTCAATCGTGAATCCGCCTATGAGCGACTGAATCAACGTCATACCGAACAAACGAATGGCAGCAGTACTGCGCAAACAACCAGTACGCCAACGACCAAAGCAGCTGAGCAAGGCTGGTTTAGCGAGCTTATCTTTGGTAATAAACGCCGCCAAGGATTAGCCGAAACCTTGTCGAAACAAGCGGCAAGAACCGTTGGTAATCAACTCGGAAAACAAATTTTACGCGGATTACTCGGCGGTATACTGGGAAAATCGACTCGCAGGTAAGGTAATGAAATGTGTAAATACCGTGTTCTGAACCGCATATTTTATATACAGATTAGCACTAGCATTAGCGTGAATTATTCTAAGCAGCGAGTGGATCTTCCTTAGGATTTCGGTGATAAGATTATTTTGCGAGTACAGCTCAGAGAGGCAAACAAATTCAAATAAATTACCAATCGTTTTAAATAGTTGTGATTTAAAAAATGGTGTAATTCGAGTTTAAACGTTTCGCTTTAATCAGGACATCATGGAACGGGTTTTACGCAAATGGCTTACATGATTAGCCTGATGAACAACCACTGAAAGTACATGGAGTTAACTATGAGTAAAGAGCAAAAAAATCGCAAAGAGGCCAAGAAAAAGCCGTTAATGTCGATCAAGGAAAAACGCGCTGCAAAGCACGCCAAAAACGCGACTAAAGGCCTCCTCGATAACGTTAAGTAATATTGTGACACCTTAGGGTGCGCTTCCAATATCTTGATTAAGGGTTAACTACGGTTAGCCCTTTTTATTAGCCCGTTTTTTATTCTCACCCACTTAACGATAATTTATTCCGCAAACACAAAAACGCTAACATACTGATTTTTTAAATATTAATAAGCTAGAACGCCTTTATTTAGGACCTCACCTAGACTAAAGCAATATCTACAATGCTTGAGTCTTTTGCTATGGTTTTCTTCACCCAAATCCACACATTCTGAATGCAACACACTTGCCGATATGTTCCTAGATGCAGATGTAATCTACGCATTATCGACTCATGGTTACCCCGATTAACTCGGCACATTAGCCGTAAAAACTCACTGTCTAGCTTGTATCGAAAGGCGTGTTAAAGCTTGTATTTTGAACAGTTTTGGGTATATAAGGTCTGATACTAAAATAAATAATCAATGGTATATATTGTTCTTACCCTATATAACACAATAAAAAATAAGGATATTTAAGCATGAAAATCAACAAACGTTTTATCGCCGTGGGCGCCGCTTTAACCCTCTCACTCAGTGCAGCCACGATGGCGGCCGCACCAGCCTTTATCAATATTCTGACCGGTGGTACCAGTGGTGTGTATTACCCGATTGGTGTGGCACTGTCGCAACTTTATGGTACAGGTATTGAAGGCGCGAAGACCTCAGTACAAGCCACTAAAGCCTCGGTTGAAAACCTTAACTTGCTGCAAGCCGGTCGTGGTGAGCTGGCCTTAGCCTTAGGTGATTCAGTGGCTGCGGCCTATCAGGGCGATGCCGATGCAGGCTTTAAAAAACCGTTAGATAAGGTTCGCGTGCTCGCAGCCGCTTATCCTAACTATATTCAAATAGTGGCGAGTAAAGAATCAGGTATCAAAACCTTAGCTGATTTAAAAGGTAAACGTATTTCTGTCGGTGCACCTAAGTCTGGTACTGAACTCAATGCTCGCGCCATCTTCAAAGCGGCTGGTTTAAGCTATGAGGATATGGGCAAGGTTGAGTTTTTACCTTACGCTGAATCCGTTGAGCTGATTAAAAACCGTCAGTTAGATGCAACCTTACAATCCTCGGGCTTAGGGATGGCGGCGATCCGTGATTTAGCTGCGACGATGCCAATCAACTTTGTTGAAGTCCCCGAAGATGTGATCCTCAAAATTAATAATCCTGCCTATCAGCATGGAGTCATCCCCGCATCGACCTACGAAGGTCAAACTGCTGATGTCTCAACGGTTGCGATTCAAAACCTATTTGTCACTCAAGCGGGTGTGTCGGACGATTTAGCCTATCAGATGACCAAACTGATGTTTGAACATTTAGATCGTCTCGGTAATGCGCACTCAGCGGCAAAAGCGATTCAATTAGACAAAGCGACCAAAAATCTGCCAGCGCCGCTGCACCCAGGTGCGGAGCGTTATTTCAAAGAAGTTGGCGCACTCTAAGGGTGTAACCTCAATCTGAGCGACCCTTTTCCAACTAAGCACTTGGGTGATTCCCCAAGTGCTGCGTCGCCCTCTGTTGTCTAATGCTGTGAGGCATAAATATGAGCGATTCCGAACAAGGCCTAGGTGCAAGCACCAGTGACTGGCCCAAAGCGCTGTTTTATACGGCACTTATTTTCTCTATTTTTCAAATCATTACCGCCGCATTTCACCCCGTATCGACTCAAGTGCTGCGGGCAACCCACGTTGGTTTTTTACTTTTAGTGGTTTTTTTAAGTTATCC
>NZ_JTLE01000094.1:2162204-2221372 GCF_000798835.1 Shewanella sp. ZOR0012 | reverse complement strand
CGAATGTGTTACTTCAGACTGGCCAATAACATTTGGTTCATCAGCTTAATAAAGGCCGATGGATCCGCTAGGCTGCCCTTCTCCGACAATTGCGCCTGTTGCAATAACAGATTCGACCAATCGGCAAAGGCGGCTTCATCTTGAAGATCGTTTAAGCGCGACACTAATGGATGCGCAGGGTTTACTTCAAACGTCGGCTTGACCTCTGGCACTGGCTGACCAGCAGCCTGCATCAGTTTGATCATTTGCGTTGACATTTCACCTTCACCCGTCACCACACAGGCTGGGGTATCGGTTAAGCGCGAGGTGACTTTCACATCGGCCACGCTTGCACCTAATGCCGCTTTGATGCGCTCAATCAGTGGTGCAGACTCTTCGGCGAGTTTCTCCTGCGCTTCCTTCTCAGCCGCATCTTCCAGCTCACCTAATTCCAGCTCGCCACGGGTGACTGAGTGCAATTGTTTTTCTTTGTACTCAGTTAAGTGGTTGATTAACCACTCATCGATACGTTCTGACATCAGCAACACTTCGATGCCTTTCTTACGCAGCAGTTCTAAGTGTGGGCTGTTGGCGGCCGCTTCGTGGCTGTCGGCAACGATATAGTAAATCTTGGTTTGGCCTTCCTTCATGCGGCTAATGTAATCATCGAGTGACACAGTCGGTGCCGCGCTGCCCGTATGGGTAGACGCAAAACGCAGTAAGCCAGCAATACGCTCACGGTTTGCAAAGTCTTCCGCTGGACCTTCCTTCAACACTTGACCAAATTCGGCCCAGAATTTTTGGTATTTTTCCGCATCGTCTTTTGCCAGTTTTTCCAACATACCCAGCACACGCTTAGTGATACCGGTGCGCATTGCTTTGGTGATGTGGTTGTCCTGTAAAATCTCGCGAGACACGTTCAGCGGCAGATCGTTTGAATCAATCAAACCCTGCACAAAGCGCAGGTAAGATGGCATAAACTGCTCAGCGTCATCCATGATAAACACGCGCTGAACAAAGAGTTTCAGGCCATGCTTACGGTCGCGGTTCCACAGATCCCACGGCGCTTTTGAAGGGATATACAACAGGTTAGTGTATTCCTGTTTACCTTCAACGCGGTTATGACTCCACAGCAGAGCGTCTGTGTAGTCGTGGGAAATATGCTTATAAAATTCTTGGTATTCTTCGTCAGTGATCTCAGACTTATTACGCATCCACAGCGCGGTCGCCTTGTTCATGACCTTCCAATAGCCTTCGGTTGCAGGAATTTTTTCACCGTCTGGGCCATCGCGCTCAGGGGTGCCTTCCTGCCACATTTCTACTGGGATTGAAATATGGTCTGAGTATTTAGTGATGATGGAGCGTAGGCGCCACTCATCGGCAAACTCTTTCTCTTCATCACGCAGGTGCAGGGTAATTTCAGTACCACGGCTCGCCTTGGTGATAGTTTCAACGGTGAAGCTACCCTCACCTTCCGATTCCCACAATACGGCTTCATCGGCCTTATGGCCGGCAGCACGGGTACGAACGGTGACTTTTTTCGCTACGATAAAGGCGGAATAGAAGCCCACACCGAATTGACCGATTAGCTGCGAATCCTTTGAGGCTTCACCAGAGAGGTTTTTAAAGAATTCAGCGGTGCCCGATTTGGCGATCGTACCTAAATGCTCAATCACGCCATCGCGGGTCATACCCACGCCGTTGTCTTCGATGGTCACAGTGCCTTTTTCTTTGTCTGCGCTGATACGCACACGTAGCTCACCGTCACCTTCGTATAACGCGTCGTTGGTTAACGCAAGGTAACGCAGCTTATCGGCCGCATCCGCAGCGTTAGAGACCAGTTCACGCAAGAAAATTTCTTTGTTGGAATACAAAGAATGGATCATCAAATGCAACAGCTGTTTGACTTCAGTTTGAAAACCATGAGTTTCTTGTTGTGACATGAAATTTTCCTTATTTGTTACGCAATTTGGTTAAAGCAAACGCTCAGTGCTTTATAAAATGGGGCTGCAAATCCACTTTTCAAGGGGGGAGATAAAATCACAGATCAAATGGCGAAAAATAAGGCAGTATCAAACCGAAATTACGCTATCCCTATGTCAGAATTAAGAAAGGAATATTAGACCTAGACACGCTAGGGCGTGTTCGCTAAACAAATACAGCCATAAAATAAAAACCCGCGAGCACTGGGCCAGCGGGTTTACTCTTTAGGCCATCACAGGCTACAGCGGGATACGCCCATTGAAGGACAGCGCTAAGGTGGTGCTGTCGACATATTCCAGTTCGCCACCCACGGGCACGCCGTGGGCAATGCGGCTGATCAGCACCTTGTGGCGCCTTGCCATATCGGCGATAAAGTGGGCTGTGGCCTCACCTTCAACCGTAGGATTAGTCGCTAAAATCAGCTCAGCAACATCGCCAGAGGCTAAGTGACGCTCTAATAGCGCCAAGCCTAACTCTTCAGGCCCCACGCCATCGAGGGGAGATAAATGGCCCAGCAAAACAAAATAGCGACCCGTAAAATGTCCACCTGCTTCAATGGCTAACACATCGGCTGGCGTTTCGACCACACAAATTGTCGAAGACGAGCCGCGTTTATGGCTAGCACAAATCGGACAGAGGCTTTCTTCAGTGTAGGTTCGGCAAGACTGACAATGACCGATATCGCTCATGGCACTCGACAGCGCCGAGGCTAATTTAAGCCCAGCTTTTCTATCGCGCTCAAGCAATTGAAACGCCATACGTTGAGCCGATTTCGGCCCAACCCCTGGCAAACAACGCAGGGACTGAATTAACTCGTCAAGCAGGGGACTAAATTTCATTGTCTATCTCAATTAAAATGGCATTTTCATGCCTGGTGGTAATTGCATACCGCCAGTCACTTCGGCCATTTTGGCTTTTTGGTTTTCTTCGATACGACGCGCGGCATCGTTACAGGCTGCCGCGATCAAATCTTCTAACATCTCTTTATCGTCTTCCATCAAGCTTGGATCGATTTCGACTTTACGTACTGTGTGTGAGCCAGTCATGGTGACTTTAACCAGACCCGCACCTGATTCACCGACCATTTCCATGCGGGCAATTTCTTCCTGCATTTTTGCCATTCTTTCTTGCATCATCTGGGCTTGTTTCATCAGATTGCCCATACCGCCTTTTCCAAACATAGTCATTTCTCTTCTATTAGGGTTAGTCGCAAGCTTTTAAGCTGGCTAATCTTACTGAAATAAATGGGATTGGCAATCAATGCCGATATCCCATCGCTAAACTTATGATCTTGATAGCGAGTTTTTAACAAACTCTGCCACTCCACGCAGCATATGCACAGAGGAAATATTACTCGGGCTCAGGTAACGCAGGAATAAGCCCGCTGCGCTGATTTAACAGTTCAGGCGGATAGAGCAAGCTATCCTTCTCAAGCTCAGCCCCAAAGCGGTTAATCAGCCATTGCACATTGTCATCCATTATTAGCGACTGCTGCGCCTGTTGCAGTAACTCTTGGTGAAAACGTTTACGCATCTCTAAGGGCGTCTCCCGTGAAGGATCGGTTCCTATGACCACCTCAACCTGCCTTGGGTTCCCAAGGGCTGCGGTTAAGGCTTGCTCGAGTTGCTCAATGGCCACCTGCGCCGCCAAGTGTTTCTGATCGGGTTTTAACAGTAATGGCAAAGGGTTAGCCTGCACCTGACAAACCGAGTTTACCGCCAACTGACGCACACGGCCGCCAATCTCTAGGCTCGCCATGAGCTTATACCAATGCAAATCGAGCGGATGACCGGTAATCGATTGTGCCTGCGCTAATGCGGTGAATGACGCAGGTGAAACCGTCTCGCTTGGCGGTGACTGTTGGGTCCGTTGCTGCGTCTGTGATAATTCCTGTGTCTGAGACGGTTGCAGCACGGTATTTGCTTCAGTGCGTTGCAGATCAGTCTTAATCTCTTCCACTTCGGTATCGATTGTCGAGGTTTGAGCCGAAGCATGCCCAGATACTGCCGCACCAACTGATTTTTGCGGCGCGCTCACGCCACTTTGTAGGTGTGAGCTAGCTGCCAATGGGCCCGCCTCATCCATTGCAACGACGGGTGCATCTTCCCATGGCGGACGATCGTTTGGATCAAACTGCGGAGTCGGCGTGACATTGGATAGTGACTCAAGATGGATCTCGGCCTCGAAATCGTCGTCAAAGGGCAGCTCAAAGTCGTTATCGGACTCGTTACTGACAACTTGCGGCTCGATAGAAGCATCAACTGAAGGCGTTTTATGTGTAGGCGCGTGAGAGACTGGCGCAGTATGGCCATTCTGACTCGGGGTTTTAAGCTTAACTTCCGCTGCCGACTTTTTTCCATCACCATCCTTGGTGCTGAGCGCATCGAGATCGGATAGTAAGGAGTCGCGCGCCGCTAATACCGCCGATAAAATATCGTCATCATCGAGGGACACTGTAGTTGAAGCCGGAGGAGTTGTTGAAGCCAGAGGGCTTGTTGAAGCAGAGCTTTCGGCAAAAGACTGCGACTTTTGCGTTGGTGTAGCAGACGTTTGAGCGGTATGTCCATGAACAGCGGACTCATGCATAACATGGCTATGATCAATAGACTGAGCACTGTCGCGATTAAACGAATTATCTTCTATATCAGAAAATGCGCCCTGCTCCTCAGATATAAATTGCGCATAATCATCTTGATATGCATCCAGCGGCGCGGCGGCATAATCGTATTGCCCGTAAGACTCAGCTGAATAAGCATCAGGCGTTAACTTATCTACACTTTCGTTAACACTCGTTTGAGTCTCTTCCTCGACATCATTTTCATTAGATAATGCCACTGTAGGTTCTGTTAACTGGTTGGCGTAAGGCTTAAGGTTAACACTAGCAGTATCAACAACCGCGGCTTGATTATGCTCTGCATCAGTATTTGATGCAGGCATAGAAACAGCACTTACTTCTGTCTCAGTATTCGATACAACATCCACATTTGCGCCAAAGCCCTGACTTTGGGCTTGACTTAAAATCACTTGCTGCTCGGCAATCAATGCGGCATTGAGTGCTAACGCTTCATCAACCTCATCCTCATCGACAGCTAAAACATCCTCATCGGATAAAGTTTGTTGCGATGCTTCGACGAGTGAAGTCGTAGCAAGCGCAGACGTTGCTGCAACTTGTGGCAAAGCTAGGGAATCAACGCTGGAAGTTAGCGAAGTTTTTTTTTCAGCCACTGCCTGATTAACTGTCTGTTCTACCGCGGGCATATTTGATGCGGGCGAAGCAGACATTGGCTGCTTAGAAGGCAAACTTACCTTAGCTGGGTCTTCGACTTGCCAACGTTTCACGGGCTTTTCGGGAACAAATGCCACCGCTCGCAGCAGCGCCATTTCGAGGCCTGATTTAGGATCCGGCGCATGGGGTAAGTCTTTACGGCCAGTCAGTAAAATTTGGTAATACAGCTGCACTTGTTCAGGCGCTAACTGCTCGGCAAAGGCCTGAATTTGAGCACTATAAAGGGATTGCTGTGCGGCGGCAGGGGCAAATTGAGTCAGGGTAATTTGATGCAATAATTCCAGTAAACTGCGCAGCACTTCTTGGGCGTCCGCGCCATAGGCGAGCACCTGTGCGCAGCTTTGCATCAAGACGCCAATATCGGCATCGGTTAAGGCTTTGAGTAAGCCCAGCACATGCTGCTCATCGATGCTGCCCAGCATAGATTGCACTTGATTAAGCATTACCGTGCCGCCACCGAAGGCGATGGCCTGATCGGTCAAGCTTAAAGCATCACGCATGCTGCCATTGGCCGCTTTGGCGAGCAGAGTTAGGGCTTCGTGCTCAAAGGGCAATTGCTCTTGGGTTAAAATATGCTGTAGCTGAGTGCCAATTTCCTGCTGGGTTAAACTCTTTAAATTAAATTGCAAACAGCGGGATAACACAGTCACCGGCAGCTTTTGCGGATCGGTGGTCGCCAGCAAAAACTTCACATGCTCTGGCGGTTCTTCGAGGGTTTTTAGCAGCGCATTAAAACTGCTGCGGGAAAGCATGTGTACTTCGTCGATCAGATAAACCTTAAAACGGCCTCGGGTCGGACGATATTGCACATTATCTAAGAGTTCACGAGTGTCATCGACTTTGGTACGCGAGGCGGCATCGACTTCAATTAAGTCAACAAAACGGCCTTGGGCAATTTCGACACAGCTGCCACACACACCACAGGGGGAAGCCGTTACGCCCTTCTCACAGTTAAGACCTTTGGCAAAGAGACGCGCCAAACTGGTCTTGCCCACGCCGCGCGTGCCAGTAAAAAGATACGCATGGTGTAAACGTTGCTGGGTTAACGCATTGGTTAATGCGTGCAACACATGACTTTGGCCGACCATCTGTTCGAATGTGGCAGGGCGCCATTTTCTGGCTAACACCTGATATGACATGGAACTCCCCAATGTGCATGACAAGAATGTTGGTACAAAAAAGGGGATCGCGCCCCGAGATAGTTGCAAGATAACATGTCAATTAACGACATGCCATTAAACTATCCCTAGGCGCCTTTGGCTGAAGAATTATTCGCCTTCAAACTCACAAAGTTTAACCAACTCAAGACCTAAGGCAGTTAAACGAGCCTCACCACCTAAATCAGGTAACGAAATCACAAAGGCGGCATCTTGCACTTCACCACCGAGTTGGCGGATAAGTTTTACCGTGGCTTCGATAGTACCGCCCGTGGCCAGCAAGTCGTCAACCACTAGCACTTTGTCGTTAGCGGTAATCGCATCGGTATGGATTTCAAGGCTATCGTGGCCATATTCCAGCTCATAGCTTTGGCTAATCGTCGCGCGTGGCAGTTTACCTGGCTTACGAACTGGCACAAAACCAATACCTAATTCCAACGCCAAAGGTGCACCAAATAAGAAACCACGGGCTTCGGTACCCACAATCTTGGTAAAGCCTTTGTTGCGGTAATGCTCAACTAATAAATCAATAGTCGCTTTATAGGCTGCAGCATTTTCCAGCAGACTGGTCACATCGCGAAATAGAATCCCTTCCTTAGGATAATTAGGAATGGTTTTAATGCTTTGCTTTATCAAGGATAAGGTTTCTGTATTCATAGCCATTTAATTTAACTTAATCGTTTCGCCACGCTTATTGCTGGCAGTAAAAACAAAACGTCCACAGCGAGTGTGGACGAGCTTTAATAATTCGCACAAAGCTTATGCCGCTTTGGTTTGAGTTGCAACTAGCAGCGTATTCAAGTGACGAATTGGTTATCAATTTGTGCCTTAGATCAAATGTACTTAGGATTCGATTTCAGGAATCGTTTTCAGATACCAGAGAAGCCCGATTGCCATGGTTAACAGCAACAATTTTACCCATACGATTGGCACAACAAGAATACTGACACTAAAACTGAGACCAGAGAGTAGCATAGCTCTGCGTTTAAGGCCTGGGCGCATGGCTCGGTGCTCTTGCCACTGGGTGAGCGCATCGGCAAACCAAGGATGTGTCATTAACCACTGATGTAAGCGAGTGCTTGAACGGGCGAAGCAAAAAGCGGCGAGTAAAATAAACGGCACCGTCGGTAACAGTGGCACGATAATACCTAGCAGTCCAAGGCCCAGCGCAAGGCAGCCTATCAATAAAAACAAACCACGTTTCAATATCATAGCGTGTAAATAATCATAGTGTGTAAATGCCTCGAACCTCAAAAACAAAAGCCACTCTCAGAGTGGCCAGTAGTATACTCAATTTGAGATTAAAACCTGCTTAAATTAAGCCTAATTGCTTTAACCAAGTCAGGCTTGCTGGTAGTGTCGGCAACAGTAAGACTAAAATAAAACCAATAAAATACATAACGTTAAATGGGTCTTTAAATGGCTGACTGCTCATTACAGCTCCTCAAATGTGTGCGTAGATAAGTGCGCGGGAATCATACAGTGATTAAGATCACAAAACGGGCGTCATTGTAGCGGTTTGCCACACCAACAAAAACCCTTTTTCTGTATGGTTATTGCAATTATTTTGCGTACTTAAGCACCATATCTTTCTATGTTCCGCGAACGATACCTTTAGCGGTTAGTTGTTCGAGTAACTGTAAACAACCTTGAGTTAAGGTCTCTGTTAGCATTTGCGGATAAGTCGACACCAACCATTGAATCAATTCATTAAAGGTGCTCTGCCCCTTTTCGGTTAAATAACCCAGTACTTGCGCGCTTAAAGGCGTTAATTGCAAAAAGCCTACCTCACCTGCCTCATCCTGATACAGGCAAAAAAACACTGGCTGCGGCAGAGGAGCTTCTGGGCGATAATCTTGCCGTATTTGCTGCACTGGGTACTGGTATTGCGCCACGGTTGCCGTTGCGGCTAAACATAGATTTTGATGCGTAATTCCCTCTTTACCAATCAGGACTTGGCGGCTATCTTGCTGCGCAGTTGCCACCCGTAGTTCAAGCCATTCATAGTGCGCAAGTTCCAGCATAAAGGGCGGATCAATGTTTATTGGAGAATATTGAAACTGCAGGAACTGTAAAAACTCCCCAGCAATATCGATAAAAATCGGTGATTTACAATCATGTCGACTAAAAAAAGCCTGCACTAAGGTTTGCCACTGCGCATCAGTGTATAAGCTTTTGAGTACGGGGAAGGCATTAGAAACAAAACCCATCACATTATTAAAAAATAGCTCTCGGTAAACCTGCATCCGCTCAATAGGTACACCGATCGGCACGGAATTGTTAGGATCACGAATATAATCGATAAAGGATTGCTGTACTTGCTTAAAATCCATTAGGCAATCCTCTTCGCTAGATTTTTTTTGGCCTGGGCTTGGTAAGTATGAATTTGATTAATTTCATCCAATAAATGCGCTGTTGCCGGCAGATTAAAGTCACGCTCGAGCAAGGTGGGTAATACGCCATGCATGGCATAGCAACTATCTAGGAGCGCCCATACAGGGGCGTTGATATCGCTGCCGTGGGTATCAATCAATAATTCTTCTGATTCTTTAAAATGTCCTGCGATATGCAAGTAGGCAATCCGCTCAGTTGGCATCGCCTTTAAAAATGCCGCCGCATCATATTGATGATTTATCGAGTTAACATAAATATTATTCACATCTAACAGGAGTTTGCAGTCGGCTTCTTCCAGCACTGCCGTCAAAAACGCCAGCTCAGTCATCTGCGCACTGGGCGCCGCATAAAAGGAGACATTTTCCAAAATAAGCGGTCGTTCTAAAATATCTTCGACTTGCTTAACTCGCCGAGCGACATGCTTAACGGCGGCCTCGGTAAAAGGAATTGGCATCAGATCGTATAAATGACCAGCTCCTGAGCAGTAACTTAAATGCTCTGAATAGACATCAATTTGATGTAAGTCCATAAAAGCTTTGATACGACGAACAAACTCAAGATCCAACGGCTCAGGGCTACCGATTGAGAGCGACAGACCATGGCAAAAAAAGGTATGTTGTTCAGTTAATTGTCTAAATTGTTTACCGTATTTTCCACCTAGCGTCATCCAGTTTTCAGGGGCAACCTCTAAAAAATCGATAGCACTCGGCAGCGATTGGCAAAACTCGCTGAGCATTTCACGCCGTAACCCTAATCCAACTAATCCACGATCTTGCATTGCTTTAACCCCTTTAATTTGGATGCTGCTAAACAAAGGCCAGCATAGGCTGGCCATGTGCTAGGGCAGTACCTCCACTAAGTACAACTGAACTTATTTGACTTCCTTTTTTACGGCTTCAGTTTTAGCGTCAACTTTTTCAGCGGCTTTCTTCATATCAGCACCGCATTTGCCTTCACCACATTTGCCTTCATGAGCTTTGTCTGCTGCTTTTTTCATATCAGCGCCACATTTTGCTTCACCACACTTACCTTCGTGAGCTTTGTCTGCCGCCGCTTTTTTCATATCTGCGCCACATTTTGCTTCACCGCATTTACCTTCTTTAGCTTTTTCTGCAGCCGCTTTTTTCATATCTGCACCGCATTTACCCTCGCCACACTTACCTTCAGAACCAACGAGTTGATATCCTGATTCCATGGTTTCAAAACCAAATAAATTTGTTTGCGCGTTAACAGTAAACGCTGAACCAACCACCACTGTACCTAATGCCACTGCAACCGCGGTTTGCTTAACTGATTTCATATTCTTGCTTCCTTTTATTGATTAATGGTGACCAACAATAGGGTTATCGTTGGCTTACTGCAAAAGACCTGCACCGCTTTCATTTCATTTCAAAAAATATCACCAAATCACAGAAATTATCAAAATATGCTGATAGAAAGCTGAATTTGGCCAATTAAATAGCTATAAATAGTTGTCATTGTTGCCAAGTCTCTCTGCGCACTTTGTAACAGCAAGCCAATAGGATAGAATGCACGCCCTTTGTTTCTCTATATGGGTTTGTAGCAGTGCGGGTAATCTTGGCTCCGATGGAAGGCGTGGTTGATGACTTAATGCGAGATATTTTGTCGTCGATTAACCCTTACGATTTGCTTGTCACCGAATTTGTGCGCGTCGTTGACCAACTCTTACCTGAAAAGGTCTTTCTTAAACTCTGTCCAGAGCTACTGAGCGGTGGCTATACGCCATCGGGTACCCCAGTCCGCGTACAACTTTTAGGCCAAGAACCTCATTGCATGGCCGAAAACGCCATGCGCGCAATTGAGCTTGGCTCCCACGGCGTAGATGCAAACTTTGGCTGTCCTGCCAAGATGGTCAATCGCAGTAATGGCGGCGCGGTGTTGCTGCAATACCCAAATACGATTCACGATATTGTGCGCGCCATGCGCCAAGCAGTGCCCGCTGAGCATCCGGTGACAGCCAAAATCCGTTTAGGCTACGAAGACAAATCCCTGTTTATGGAAAATGCGCTGGCCGTTTATGAAGCGGGCGCAACTGAGCTTGCTATCCATGCCCGCAGTAAGGTTGATGGTTACAAACCACCCGCTTATTGGGAATACATCACCGAAGTGCGCAAACGTTTGCCAATACCGGTAATTGCCAACGGTGAGATTTGGAATAGTGACGACGCTAAACGTTGTATGGAAGTGACGGGGTGCGACAGTATCATGATTGGCCGCGGCGCGATCTCGCTCCCCAATCTTGCAGACACCATAAAAACCGGTGCTACGCCCTACAGTTGGGCTGACACGTTACAATTAATGCTCAGTTATACCCAAAGGGAGCTTAGTGGCCGTAAGAGTGATTATTATCCAGCGCGCATTAAGCAGTGGTTTAGTTATCTCAATCGCCAATATCCCGAGGCAGATACCCTATTTCGGGAACTTAGGATCTATAAAACTACTGAAGACATTGTGCGTGTGCTAGAACAAGCGCAACAACATCTTAGCCAGTAACCCCATACAAAAGTGGTGGTTTTTTATGTTAACCACCACGTTACCCCTAAAAATCGTACAGATACTTGATCTTTATCATAGTCGTTGGTAGTGGAACTATTAGACTGAATGCCCAGAGTCAGATAAAACAGGCGATTTTACGTGAGCACCACCCATATCAGACAAGAATTGTCAGAGCTTGAAGCTAATCTAAGGAAGGAAATCGGCGCGCTCCCTCAGTTTATTGAAATACTTGGGACGCATTGTGCCAACCTCAGCCTAGGGGAACTCATCGACCGACTGGCACAGAGCCACCTTGCCGATCACCCGCTATTTTGTCGTTTAAACCGCCTCGATGCCGCATTCTGCCAACTTGACTTAGGTCTTTATGGCCTTTGTTCCGATTGCGAAACTGAAATCGAAGCTGAACGTTTAATGCAAGATCCTACCGAACAACGTTGCAGTTGCTGCGCTGAGCATTACCAGCATGAGCATCGTCATGAACTGCGCCTGAGTCATTAAGCAGCGTCTCTATATTCCACAAGCAAAAAAACCTCCGCAAGCGGAGGTTTGAGTTATCCAGGGAGAAGGATAACTTAAAACTTCTGGTTAATTCTCAAATAGTAAGTACGGCCCAACACATCATACAGTCCAACGTTTACATCACGGTAATCAGCATAGGTATAAAAGTTTGGTGCATCGGCATCAAACACATTATTCACCCCAACCGTGATTGAACCATTGTAAGCATGGTTATAGGCAAACTGGATGTTGTGTTTAAAGTAGTTTGAATAATCGACGTAAACATCGGTTTCTTCTAACTGATTGTAGTAATCAGCCGATTGACGACCAATATACACTACGGTCCAGGCCGCAGAAAAATCGTCATATTTCCAGCTGGTTGCAAAATTACCACGCCAATCAGGCGAATCGGTTAGCCCGGCATAATCAATCATTTCTGATTCGGCATTATCTTGCTTTTTAAAATCCAAAACATGGGTTAAATCGAGTCTGAAGTTGAAATCACCGATCCCCGTTTCTAGGTTATAAGCTGTGACAAAATCAATACCTGACGTTTCAACCGTCGCTAAGTTGCGCACACCCGCTTCAATATATTCAATCTTGCCATCGGCACCACGGTGAACATAGGGTGATGAACCATTTTTAATTTCATCACGCAGTATGTCGTTCACACTTATCGACTCAATTTTATTCTCGTAGGCAATCGAAAAGTAGGATAATTCGATATTCCAATTATCAGTAGCATTCCACACGCCACCTAACGTCAAGGAGTTACCCTCCTCGGCCTCAAGGTCGGGATTACCACCATACCAAGTTTTGTGTTGATTACTGGTCGCACAATAAACCGCATCCACATTACCTGGCTCATTACACCAAAGCGAATCGACGGCTTTTTCAAAACTTAAAGATTGTGAAGAGAACATTTCACCCATATTGGGTGCTCGGAAGGAGTCACCGTAACTGGCACGCAGTAACAAGCTATCCACGGGGCGCCAACTAATACCAAATTTAGGCACTACGGCATCAAAAGTTGATGAATTAACCACCTGCCCTTGTGGACCCGTTAACGAGCCTTCCTGTTCATAACGCTCGTATCGAACGGCGGCCGATAACTCAACATTCGCGGGTAAGCCAACTTGGAATTCTAAATAAGCTGCACTTCGATCACGGGTTGCATCCACATCATCGCCACCCGAGCCACCTGAGATAATGCCCGAAGCAGACTCTGGATCACTGGTCTGCTTAAACTTAATCATTTCATATTCAAGCCCACCGACCATAGCAACAGAGACATCGCCATTATCAACAAGCAGCGTTGAAGCCAGTCCATCAATTTGAGTGCTTTCAAACTTACCTTGATACACGCCTGTATGAGCCGCCTTACGATACAGCTCAGTCATCTGCTGGTTCCACTGCTCATAACTCATGCCCGTGGTATTAAAAATATCGTACTGTTCAGAATCTATTCCTTGCTGAACTATCTCATCATTAATTAAATTGTAATTAAATGAATTCGTGGTTGAGCGGGAATGTTGGGCATTTAATTCCCAATCAATGCCATTGCCTAAATCCAGCGTACCAATAAAACCACCGAGAATATCGACATTATTGGTCTCAGTTAAGGTATCACGCTCGCCAATTTGGGCAGAGCGCATATAAAGTGTCATATCTTCCCCAACGGGGTTGAATTTATTATCAGCACTCATTACTGGATAATTTGTTGACACAGGTGTCCCTGCGTAACGCGTTTCAGTTTCAGCTAACGAGGCAGATGCACGACCGCGAAATTGAATACCGTCGGTAATTTCATAGGTAAAATTGGATAAAAAGGAATTACGGGTCTGATCACCAAATAATTTAGTCACTCTACCTGAATCATATAAACAGCGGCCCTTATTATTTCCATCGGTTGTATCGACGGTATTTTCAGTTTGATCACAAATATCTGAATTGCTATACCAACTGCCATTACCTGTGCCATATTTACCATTTGGCACAGAACTAAAACCACTGTAGGTTGCGTAACTCGGATCGTCCATATTCCAAATATCACGATCCATGACGGCTTTGGTATCATAATATTCATAGGTTAAGGTAATATTGCCTTTATCCGTATTATAACCAGTTGCAATGGATAAACGATTAGCATCACCGCCTTCAACACTAGGCTGCTCTGTACTGTAATCTAATTGCAAGCCATCAAATTCTTTTTTGGTAATAATGTTGATCACACCCGCAACAGCATCTGAACCATAAACAGCAGAGGCGCCATCACGTAGGATTTCAATGCGCTCGACTATCGCCATTGGAATTGAGGATGTGTCTGCAACAGAGCCAGAGCTTGAGCTCGTACCAGGCATACGGCGGCCATCGAGCAACACCAGCGTAGCAGACGAGCCTAGTCCGCGAAGATTAACATTACTTGTTGAGCTAGCACCTGAACCATATCCAGAAATCCCTCGCCATGAACCAAAGCTATTGATTGCCGAGTTATTCAAAACATCAGCAACGGTTTTTTCACCCGTCATCGCAATATCAGCTGCATTAATCACAGTGACAGGAGAAACGGTTTCCATATCCACCTGTTTAATACGTGATCCAGTGACTTCAATACGTTCAACTTTGGTATTTTCTTCTGCCGCAATCGTTATTCCAGATAATAAAACACTAGCAGAACCCATAGTGATTAGACTAGCGCGAACAGCTCTAGCTGCTAACGTTAGATGATGCATATATCTCTCCTTGAGGCTTAAATGAATAAACCCGTCTTGTTGTTATTTTAGTTAATTTTCAAGTTCCCTTGACGTATCAATACTGTTAAGCAAAACGAATATCGACAACAACAAATAACAACAAAAAAACAAATTGATACATACACAGCAAATAAATTTTGAGTTTAAAACGTACAAAATTCAACCCAAACATAGCGTTAAAGGTCTTTAAGCAAATTTAAGCGATTATTGATAAACTGATACAAATAGAATCAATTGAACACCTCGCGTTACGAAATATCAATCTACTCAATTTAATATACATAGTTAGCAAAATGTATCGCTTTATTTTATTGTGATTTTAGGCTGTATCTAACGGATGGAAAAATAAACGAGCAAAATAAAAATGCCACTCAAATTGAGTGGCATTTTATTAACCGCTGTAGATTACTTAGCAGTAATCTTACAACCTTCTACACTTTCAGAGTTTTCATACACAATGTCACCTACTGGATTATAATCAGCTGCAACAATGGATTGTTTCTCTTTCAGGAAGGAATAGAGTAAATCGGCGTCTACATAACCTGTTTGGATTGGGCTCGCCAGTTTTGGATAACCGTCACCACCTGCAGCGTTAAAGCTAGGTACAGTGAATTTGTAGTTTGCTGTAGCGCTGAACTCTTTACCATTGATTTCATGAACTGTCGCTTTTTTAGCCACGCAGTCAATGGTCATCTTCACGCCGGTAATTTGCGCATAACCACCAGAACCAATTTGTAAACTACCCACAGCCCCTAAATAATCAGCAGCCGCCGCACCAGTCATTTCGTTTAAGGTTACCATGTTGCCGAAAGGTTGAACGGTGAGAACATCACGGTAAGTAATGTTACCCGCTTTAATAGAAGCGCGCACACCACCAGAGTTCATCACGCCAAAATCAGCAGACACTTTAGCACTTTGTGCCATGGCTAACATACGGCCTAAGTTGGTTTGTTTGTTACGTACGTTTGCACGTTCACCATCAAGCAGCGCATCGGTAGTCGCAATCACTTCGTCTAACTTAGCTTGACCTTTCTCTTGATAGTAAGAAAGCAGCTCTTTTAACTCTGTATCAGGCTCAATCTTTTCACCAATGAGTACTTTTTTCTTATTACCCGCTTCATCAGTGACTTCTTTAACTAAGTTCACTGGCACTAATTTATAGCTGGCTAAGTGAAGTTCACCATTAAAGTATTCAAAGTCAGCACGACCGACATACTTACCCCATTCGTGGGCTTGCATGATCCAAGTGCCATTTTGTTGATCTGGTGCGCAGGCATCGCCCGGTTTGAATGCTGCATAGGCCTTATTACCTGGCTCCATACAGACGGGATTTTGTGAATGACCACCAATCACCACTTGAAGTTCGCCTTCCTTAAGTGAACGGGCTAACGCCACATCACCAGGGGCATTGCTACCATTTTGGCCATCTGCGTAGTGACCCATATGCGTCACAGCAAAAATGATGTCTGCCGACTTAGCATCTTTGATTTCTTTGATGACTTTGGCAACTTCAGTCTTTGGATCTCTGAACTCTAATTCACTAATATATTCAGGGTTACCGATCTTAGCAGTATCTTCAGTGGTTAGACCGATAACAGCTATTTTGACACCATTAACATCAAATATTTTATAGGCATCGAAATAGCGAGTACCATCAGTCTTATAAATGTTAGCCGCTAACATAGGGAATTCAGCAAGACTACGTTGCATGTCCACAATGGATAATGGATTATCAAACTCATGGTTACCGACCGCCATTGCGTCGTAACCAATTTTGTTCATACCAGTAAAGTCAGGAATCGCATCTTGTAAATCGGATTCAGGCACACCAGTGTTAATATCACCACCAGAAAGCAACAATGTTTGACCACCTTTCTTGCTGACTTCAGCACGAATTTGATCAACCAAAGTTTTCTGAGCAGCTAAACCATATTCACCATCTTTGTTTTCCCAAAAACGGCCATGGTTATCGTTTGTATGTAATACCGTAAATGTTTTACAGGCAGCACCCGCTTCGGCGCAAGTTGTTGGAACTTTGTCATCATCACTATTACAACCTGCTAACGCAGCAAGCACAGCAGTGGCAATTAATCCTTTAATAAGCTTATTTGTCATTACATCAACCCCTTGATTTTAATTATTTTATCATAGATAGATTGTGCGAGTACCATCAACTCTCGCGTCACGCATAATATCAAAGAATAAAGATGAATTGTGTCATTTTTATTAATAAACGTGACTTTAATGTGGGATTTTTGGCGAGTTTTAATACAGTTTTGTTTCAAATAAAAAATAAGCTAATCGACTTATTTTCACTTTTCGAATTTAATGACAATTAAAAATATAATTGTAAATTTTAATGCTTTAATTTAAATAGCTTACAGAAGTTTCGCAGACAGCCGCATTGTTCTTTATATAAAACATCAAGCGGCAAAAAATTGTTTACCGCATGATGATTTTATAAGCATTTAGATTTAACTACATTTCAAAACGCTGTTGTAACCAAGCACTAATCGCTTTTAATTGCACAGGAATAACTGAATGTGGCATCGGATAGGTTTGCCATTGCACCGGATATCCACCGGCAATTAATGCCTCTTTTGCCAACAATCCAGCCGATAACGGAACGACATCATCCTGCTCGCCATGCTGCTGCAAAATCGGCGTGTCAGCATTGGCTACACTTAGCTGGCTTGGCAATACATCACCCGTTGGCAAATAGCAGGATAACGCCATAATACCGGCAAGTTTTTGAGGATAGCGTAATCCGGTAAACAGACTCATCACCCCGCCTTGGCTAAATCCCGCCAGCACAATGCGCTCACTTGGAATACCTGCGGCGATCTGCTCATCAATCAGCGCCTGAACGCTTAATTCTGATGCCATCACGCCCTGCATATCCGCTCTATCATGCAAGTCCATACTTTTAATGTCATACCAAGCACGCATAATATAACCACCATTGATGGTGACCGCCTGCTCAGGTGCATGGGGAAAAATAAAGCGAATACTGTGATCCGCTGGCAACCCTAGCGCAGGTACAACGGGGGCAAAACCAGCACCAGAATCGCCTAACCCATGAAGCCAGACCACAACTGCGGTCGCCTCAACTTGGGGTTCAATCACAATACGTTCGAGCGTCATACTGATAAATCCTTTCTAAATCAAATTGAAAACTAAGGTTAAACGTCAAGCACATTTGGCGATAATCAAGTGTGCTTACAAATAATCAATCCCGAGGAGTGCTTGTAACGCATCGAGCTGTTCCGCGTTATCTAATTTCATGCTCCAACGCACGCCGCCACCATTGGCGATGATCATTGGAGGGTCAAGCCTAAGGCTAATATCTTCGGCACTCGCTTGAAGCACAACATTGGCCACGCTTAATCTGATCTGTACTTCAAACTCTGTTGCTATCAGCTTACCCTGCGAAAAATCCAGTACCATAGTTGTCCTGTTGTAGCTATAAGACATTGTGAACACGCGTCATGATAACAAAGTTATATCGCTGGGGATGTACTTTTACATACCCGATAACCTCTATGTGCCAAGTCGCTTTGCATCCCCCTGCAAGAGTTAAATAGCACACTCTGGCGTGCGTTTTCGTAAAAGAGTAACCTTTCCTCAACATCAACCTCATTCCAAATTAAGTTTGATTACATTTTAGTGTCAGCTAAATAGCCCCAAACCTACAGAGTTCGAGTAAACTCACGCCCCAACGAATACAGTCGCCGCGGCGATCGCGTTTTACACCATACAAGAATCACAACACTGGGTGGTTATATGTTTTTATCCCGTCGTACCCTCATTAGCAGTGCCCTGTTGCTACTGCTGCCATTAGTACAATATGCCAATGCAACCAATAGCTTACCTAATAGTAATATTGCTAGCGTCGCCTCCAGCCAATTTCATACTGCCACCGATGAACTGACCTTTGCCAATTACCAACAAGTAAGTATTCGCCACATTGAACTCGCATTAAATGTGGATTTTGAGCTGCAACAACTTTCGGGCAACGCCATTCTCGAGCTAGATTGGCATAAAGCAGGCAAGATGCTGGTGTTAGATACCCGTGACCTGACGATTAACAGTGTCAGCATGTTAAATGCAAACGGCCAATGGCAATCCGTGCCCTTTAGTTTAGGTGCGACCGATAAGGTCAAAGGCGCAGCGCTCACCATCAATCTGCCTCAAGAGCGAGTCGCTAAGATCAAAGTTAATTACCATACATCCAAGAATCCATCAGGCATTCAATGGCTGACTCCAGAGCAAACCCAAGGTAAGCAATGGCCATTTATGTTTAGCCAGAGCCAAGCCATCCATGCCAGGAGCTGGATCCCGCTGCAAGATACGCCCGCAGTGCGCCAAACCTACAGCGCCACAGTCACAGCCAAGCAAGGCATTAGCGTCGTGATGAGTGCAGACCGAGAGAGCGTGTCTGCAACTCAAACCCAATTCACTATGCCGCAGGCGATTCCTGCTTACTTGATTGCCATTGCCGCAGGACACCTGCAATTTGCCGCCTTAGACGACACCTCAGGCATTTGGGCCGAGCCAGAAGTGCTTGCCAAGGCCAGCAAAGAATTTGCCGATACGCCGGAGATGATCGCCATCGCCGCCAAACGCTACGGCGATTACCGCTGGGGTCGATACGATTTACTGATCCTTCCGCCGAGTTTTCCCTTCGGCGGGATGGAAAATCCGCGATTATCCTTTATTACTCCCACAGTCATCGCGGGAGATAAAAGCTTAGTGAGTTTAATTGCCCACGAGTTGGCCCACTCTTGGTCGGGCAATTTAGTCACTAACGCCACCTGGCGCGATCTCTGGCTCAACGAAGGTTTTACCACTTATGTGGAAAACCGCATTATGGAAGATCTCTATGGCCGCGACCGTGCATTGATGGAGCAAACCATTGGTTACTCTGAACTATTGGCAGAATTAGCCGAGTTACCCGCAGGCGACACCGTACTGCATATTGACTTAGGTGAGCGCGATCCCGACGATGCCTTTAGCGGCGTGCCCTATGTCAAAGGACAATTATTCCTGCGTTTCCTTGAGCAAAAGTTCGGCCGTGAACGCTTCGATAACTTTGTCAAAAGTTACTTTGATCACTTTGCGTTTCAAAGCATTACCACGGAGCAGTTCCGCAATTACCTCACGCAGCAGTTATTGCAAAAATATCCCAATATCGTCAGTGAGTCCGAAGTGGATACTTGGGTTGAGGGACAGGGGTTACCTAGCTTTTTAGTGCCCCCCAACTCACACGCCTTCGATGATATCGATGCCCAGCGCAAAGCATGGTTAGAAGGTCAGCGTGCCGCCAGCGCCCTAAACACTCAGGGCTGGACTGTGCATCAATGGCTACGCTTTATTAATGAAATGCCAAGGCTAAATCTCACTGAGCAACAATTAGCCGAGTTAGATAAGGCCTTTCATTTTACTGGCACCCACAATAATGAAATCGCCTTTGCTTGGTATGCCCTCGCCCTCGATAACGGATACTACAGCGTGTTACCCGCATTAAAACAGCACTTAACTGAGATCGGCCGGCGCAGGCTGATTGTGCCCTTGTACCAAAAACTGGCGAGCAGCGAGCACTATGACTGGGCTAAAGCCGTCTACCTTGCGGCGCGCAGCGGCTACCATCCACAGACTCAAGCCAGTTTAGATATGATGTTTAGCGATACCCCGATTGAACACGAGCATTAACCGCAAGTGAAGATTGATCTGGAGTGTGAAAACTAAGAATTAAGTCAATTCATCGCAGTAAGCGCGGTAAAGAGCGGTTTGAGGTGAATTTACCGTCACGAAATGAGGTTAAAGCAGAATTCAAATAATAACCCAATAAAAAAGCCCAAACTTAGGTTTGGGCTTTGCTTTATCATCGGCAGGTGATTGTATCGCAGCACTTAAAATGCACTAGCAGCGCTATCAAACATCACATTCTGGCCGATTAGTGGTGATGACCACCGACACCATGGGCATGACCGTGGGCGATTTCTTCATCGGTCGCATCTCGGGCGCCAACCACTTCGATATCGAAGGTTAAGTCACGGCCCGCTAATGGATGGTTAACATCCACAGTCGCCATAAATTTACCGACTTTTACGATTGTCACTTGGCGTTGACCGTGGTCAGTATGAACTACCGCCGTCATACCTGGCTTCCACACGCTAGCGCCTAACAGGTGCTTTACCGATACACGTTGCTGCGCCGCTTCACCTTCAATACGTTGACCATAGGTTTCAGTGCATGGCAGCGTCACTGTGAACTTTTCACCAACCGCTTTACCATTAATCGCATTCTCAACACCAGGCATCATGTTGTCATGACCGTGTAAATAAGCGATAGGCTCGCGACCTTCGTTCGTCTCGATCACTTCGCCTTTTTCGTCGCGCAGGGTGTAATTAAACTGCACAACCATATCGTCTTTAATGTTCATCGAATATCCTTTGACTTGCTTCGATTTCAAATGTCGGCCGAGCTTAACAAAACTGGCCTTTGCACTCCACTGTTTTATCCCTACAAAACCACTGCGCCAATGGAGCGCAGTGGTTGCTTCAAGCATTGTCTGCGGGCGATGACCTATAACGAGGCGTCTATCAGAGTGAAATACCTAGGGCAGTAAAGACTTCAGGACTTGGGAAACCATCGGCAATCATATTATTACTGCGTTGGAATGCTTGGATCCCCGCAGTCGAATTGCGGCCTAACACACCATCAGGTTTACCAACATCAAAGCCTGATTCATTCAGTTTGGTTTGTAACTGTTTGATTTGCTCGCGGCTCAAACGTGGCTGCTCGGGCGGCGCGACTTTTAATGGTTCGCCGCCATTAATTCTATCAGCCAAATGGCCCACGGTAATGGCGTAAAACTCCGAGCGATTCCAACGCATAATCACATTGAAGTTTTCATAGCCTAAAAACGCAGGTCCAGTGTGACCTGAAGGCAAATATAGCGCGGCCTTCATATCAATAGCGGGCAAAGACAATCCATTCGTTTGCCGCACAGATTGCGCAGCCCATTGTGACAGAGGCTGCGCCTCTTTAGCCCCAAGATGTTGGTAGCTAAAATTGTTTGGCAATAATACTTCGCGGCCCCAACGCTCGTTACGCTGCCAGCCTAAGTGTTGTAGAAAGTTAGCCGCTGATGTGAGGGCATCCTCTGTGCTATTCCACAGATCCGCTTTACCGTCTCCATCGCCATCGATGGCATATTTAGCATAAGCCGAGGGCATAAATTGAGTATGCCCCATGGCGCCCGCCCAAGAGCCCACCATAGTGCTCTTATCAAAGCCATATTTTTCTTTAAGCTTAAGCGCTTGCATCAGCTCAGTCGTAAAATAATCACTTCGACGAGGCTCACAGGCTAAGGTTGCAAGGGAATCTAAGACGGACATTTTGCCTTTATAAGAACCATAGTTGGTCTCTAGTCCCCAAAAAGACAGAATGTATTGTGGCTGTACGCCGTATTGCTGCGCGAGTTTATCAAGCAATACTCGGTGTTTTTTCAGTAGACGTCGACCTTCATTAACTCGCCAATCCGTTGCCCGTTTGGTGAAATAATTCGTGAAGGTTTGACTAAATTCAGGCTGAGCTTGATCAAGCTCAATCACCTTAGGTACAAACTGTAGGCTTGCCACTGTATTGTTAATCGTCTCTTCAGATAGACCTTCACGTTGCGCGCGCGCCTGAAGGTTTGCAACACACGTAGGAAAGGCGGCCGCATGGCTGGCGATAATCTCGTTCAATTGCACGGCTTGCGCCTGTTCGATAGCAATTTGACTATTATTGTCAAACGTAGCATTAGCGGTCGGCGCGCTAGAACAAGCACTTAAGCTAACACAGGCCGTGATGCTCGCTGCAAGATAGTACATGCCTTTTGCTTTCATCAAATCAATTACTCCTCAATTCAGTGCTAAGGTATGCCTTAGCTGAGCAAGACACGAGTTGGGATCGACTCATGCCAAGAGAGATACGATTTTTAGCCACAAAGCAGTTGCTGGCTTAATTCAAGGATAAACGAGAATGAACAACGGCTAAAAATCCACAAAGGTATTTTCTCCCCCACTGGAAATCCTCCAGATGCGCGTAATTCCGGTTAACCCGATTTACGCCTCTAGAGCGCACATCCTGACCGATAGCGCCCGTCAACACAATGCTCATCACCATAAATACACGGATAAATTCGCTTATTGCTCAGTTAAACAACAGCGAAAAAATCTTAACAAAGAATCCCTTGGTCTATCTAGCCGTTGCCGTATAATGGGTGAGTTAATAGCAACTTCAAAGAGACCTATCATGACTGAAATCAACGCGGCTTTAGCTGGCTTTATCGAAAACGTAAAAGAGCATCAAACACTGTGGGGTTTGATGGATGAAACAGGCGAAGGCTGGGTGGTTTGTGACTCAGGCGAGTTCGAAGACACTGATGTAATGCCTTTGTGGTCAAGCGAAGCGCAGGCAAAATCCCACTGCACCGAAGAATGGAAAGACTACCAAGCCGTTGCGATTAGCCTTGAAGAATTTCTTGAATACTGGGTATTCGATTTAAATGATGATGGCGTGCTCATTGGCGTTGATTGGCAAAGCGATGAAGAATGTTTAGAACTCGATCCTATCGTACTTGCCAAAAATTTAGTTGATGTTGAAGAAGCTTAATTTTCTCAGCGTCATGCTTAACACATCAAGGCCAGAGGAACTCTGGCCTTGATGTTGCCTATTACTTGTATCGATATTCCCTTCGATAAGCGCCACCTTTGCTGGTTTTGTGGTGAACCTTGTAAAGATTTTTTTGAATATCATGCAACGCCGCATGCGCCCCATCCTTCCCTTGCCGTGCCTTGCTGCAGCGAATGCTTAAAACTGGCGAAACAACATCCCTTAACCTCAATTTGGGACTGCCGAATGGCGGTTAAAGATGCCTTAATGGCCCTTTACGCTAAACATTTAGCCATTGGCATTAATTGGACAGAAGTGGAACTCGCCGAGTCTGAGTTTTCCTGCAAAGTGTTTGAAGGCTTTAAAAAAAGTGCTTGGATGATGTATCAAATTGCCCGCGACAGGATCAACTTTCCCGGATGGCCCATTCTGCTTGAAGGCGTTGACCTCGAATGTCAACAAGACAGTACTCAGTTTGAGTTCGATGGCGTAAGCTATTCATCATTGCCTGCTGCCATTCACTACTACAGCAAACAATTTTGCTTAGATTCAGCCTTTTTTGCAGAATTACTTAGGCTCGTTGGTAAACATCGATTTAGCTACGCACTCAGGCTTGCACGTATCCACATTGCCGCGGAGAAAGAAATGAAGCGCCAAGTGTTAGCCGATGTCAAAGCAGAATTAAGCGAGTAGCCACCCAAACTAAAACCTTATGTTTCTAAAGGCAGCCACTCGTTTAGATGAAGTTATTTACCGAGAACTTGTTTTAACCTGTCCTGTACGACTTCGACCAGTAAATCAGGTTGGAATTTAGAAATAAAACGATCACAGCCCACCTTCTCCACCATCGCATTGTTAAAGCTACCGCTCAGCGAAGTATTTAGCGTGATAAATAAGTCCGCCATAGCCTTATCATTACGGACTTCATAGGTCAGTTTGTAACCATCCATTTCAGGCATTTCGGCATCGGTGATCATCATGAGCAGTTCTTTGGCGACATTCTTACCTTCATCGCGCCATTTTTGCAGTAAATGTAACGCCTGCAACCCATCGGAGGCTTCGATAATTTCAATACCCAATTGGCCAAGCGTTTCACGCACTTGCCGCCTTGCAGTCGATGAATCGTCTACAATCAATATTTTCCGGCCGGGCATTTTGTCTAACAAGCTCTCATCTAACACACCTTCAGATAGGCTAATATCGTAATGGACAATTTCAGCCAGCACCTTCTCCACATCGATAATTGAAACCAATTGCGATTGGCCTTGATACTCGATTCGGGTGATTGCGGTAAGATAATTATTCCGACCCGCCGTTTTCGGCGGCGGCATAATATCACTCCACGTCATATTGATAATATGCTCGACTTTACCGACTAAAAATCCCTGCACACTGCGGTTATATTCAGTGATGATCATATTGGCATTATCATCTGGCGGCACAGGTTTGAAACCAATGGCCGAACGCAAATCAATCACCGGAATAGACATCCCCCGAATATTAGCTACACCAGAAATATGCGGATGGCTCCCAGGCATAGCGTTAAGGTGTGGTAGTTTAACGACTTCTTTAACTTTAAAGACGTTAATCGCAAATAGCTGCATCGAATTAATGCGAAACAGCAGCAGTTCAAGCCGATTTTCACCGACGAGATTGGTGCGTTGATCTACCGTTGCCAAGACATTTGCCATAATGCGACTTCTCTACTCTGGGGAGGAAGAACTTCCCTCAGCTGCTAAGGATTAAGCTAAATTATAGCGGCAAACTCGCAATGAGAACCATGTGATATGTCGATTTTATCTAAAAATTACAATCACTCTGATGCGAAAACGGCTCATTTCTCGGGCAAGCAGTTTACAGAACAAACAATCAACCCATGCTCAATTCAATATTCAGCGATATAAAGACCTTAAGGTTTAAGAAAAAACCTTTTGAGCCAGCACCATACCGCTCAAATTAAACAGATTCCTGTCACATACAATCTTAAACCCCGCTTGGCGAAGCATATGCAATAATTGCTGATGGTCAAATCGATTCTGCTGCGGATGCTCAAACAACCGGCGACTCAGTGGATTACAAATCGCGGCACGGTAAAGATCTTCTATCACAAAATACCCGTTCGGCTTTAATACCCTGGCAACCTCAACAATCGCGGATTGCCAGTCAGGAATATGGTGGAACACCGCAAAATTAAACACGATGTCAAACTGTGCATCCTTAAAAGGTAATGCGGTTGCATCGGCAACACTAAAGTCGAGCTGTTCGAGCCCATGGGCTGAAGACCTCCAGCGGGCCTTAGCTGCACTCACCATCTCAGGGTCGAGATCCACCGCGGTAACATGCTCGGCACCAAAATGCTCACGGATCAAATGAATACCATTGCCAAAACCACAACCAATTTCGAGCGCCTGTTGAATATACACAAGCGGTTTAGGCATCATTGAGGTCAATAATGGTGCTTCAATATGGTTTTGCAACCAAAAACGCAGCGGATGCTGAACCAGCTTTTTCTCGAATGGATTTAACTTCATCATATCCCCTTAAATGAGTAGGCTGTTGCTTGAAACACTGATCAAATTCTGATGATGGTACGTAATGATAGAAACTTAAGTTCACCCGAGGCCACTATGAAATTACCTCTTTTTCCATTACCCATCTGTTTATTACCTGAGGGATATACTCAATTACGAATTTTTGAACCTCGATATAAACGTTTGGTGGCTGAATCACTTAAATCAGGCGATGGTTTTGGCCTGTGTATGACCTCAGAGGAAAATAGCACGCTTTATCCAATTGGTACTCTAGTGCATATCATTGACTTTGAGACCTTACCTGATGGCATGTTAGGTGTCAGCATTGAAGGGAAACAACGATTTACTCTCGGCGACATCAATGTGGAGTCCGATGGTTTAAAGCGCGCGCAAATCAGTCTAATCGATAACTGGCCAGCAGCACAGATTCAAAAAAATGAGCGTTATCTCAGTGATATGTTGCAAAATATTCTGAAAGAGTACCCAAAGCACCTACAACAATATCAAGCGGCACAATTTGATGATATTGCATGGGTTTGCCAACGCTGGCTTGAAATTTTACCCATACGTTCAGCGGAAAAGTACACCTGCATTAATGCGCTCGACCACCAGCTCACACTGGATTTACTAAGAACCGTTATAAAATAATTTTCAGTGATCCAATTTCTAGGGCGCTGCGTATTGGTCTGCATGCTTATCGAACATTGACAGCGAAGCAGGATTTGAAGCCATGTTCGAACGGGATTGAACCTTAAATGAAGAGCTCAATAATGGAAAATTTTCAATCACATTCAGCGCAAAATCGCTATGATAGGCAGTTATCGCCCCCTATCGAAATAGCTATGGAAAACGATAACCATAATTTGATTGCCGATGAGCATAAAACGGATGCAGATCCCTTAGTAAGCGCCATCATCAAAGTTGCTAATCAACGGGACAAAGCGGCATTTGGCTATTTGTTCAGTCACTTTATGCCCAAAATTCGGGCATTTGGTCTGCAACGATTAAATCAACAAGGCCTCGCCATGGATTTAGTTCAAGAAACGATGACCATCGTTTGGACTAAATCTCATTTATACAATGCAGATAAAGGTTCTGTCGCAACGTGGGTATTTACCATTATGCGTAACCAATGCTTCGATATGCTTAGACGGGTGCAGCACAACCGTGAAGATGCATTTGGCGATGATATCTGGCCACTGTATGACGCTGCGGTTAGCCAAGATAACAACCCTGACCATAAATTGACCGCCAAGTTACTCGCTCATTTAGATGCCCTGCCCCTTGCTCAACGTCAAGTCGTACAAGGCATTTATATGCAAGAACTCACCCAACAAGAATTGGCTGATGCCTTAAAAGTCCCCATTGGCACCATTAAATCGCGACTCAGATTGGGGTTAGAAAAGCTTAAAAGCTTTTTGGAGACACAACATGATTAAACATCACCCCCATGCAGAATTACTTCAGGCCCATGCACAAGGTCAGCTCCCTTTGTCGATGTCTATCGCTGTTGCTGCACATTGTGCCTTATGTCAAGAATGCCAAACTCAAGTAGCTAAATTGACTGAAGAAGCGGCCAAACTCGCTTTTGTTTCCCCCAGTGATAATGCGGTTCAACACAACGCGTCAAATGAGATTGATGTCGTCGATAACGATCCCTGGCAACAAATGTTATCGAACATTATGGCGCTTCCCGAAAGTACTATGCATGAACCTTACATAGAATCTTCAGTGAGTGTTAACCATAAAAATATCCGCTACGAACTGCCTAGGGTGTTTCGGCAACATATTGCACAGCCATGGCAACAAATTGGTAAAGTCAGTCGGATGCGATTCGACCTAGATGAAAAAAATACTCGCGCCAGTTTATTGCATATTGAAGCGCTAGGTGAAATCCCACAGCATACCCATAAAGGGATTGAGTTGACGTTATTATTGGCGGGCGAATTTTCGGACTCATCAGGTAATTATGTTCCTGGCGACTTTATTATCTTAGATGGTAATACACAGCATTCTCCCACAACTCAAACGGGATGTTTATGTTACACAGTGTTGGACGCACCGCTCTATTTCACTAAGGGATTAAGCAAATTATTAAACCCTATTGGTGAGCTGATTTACTAAAGTCAGTTACGCATCAAATAGTGAAAAATAGCTAAAAATCTAACCCACAAAATAGCAACAAAAGAAACAATATAAAAACATTACTCGCTGAGCAAAAATTACACTTGCCAGCGGGTAATATACTGTTATACTGCACCGCGTTTTGAGAAGTATCTTGTTGTTACCCTTTTTATATCAGTTTGACTTGTATCAAACTTGATCCTCACAAAGAAAGCCTACTACAAGTAAGTCCTGCAAAAATAATGGGTTAATGATTTTCAACATTAACTCAAAAAAATGAACTCTTTAATTCGGCCAATGTCATAGTACTGTCACTTGACTATGTTTAACTGGTCTAATTGGGATATTCCATTGACACAATCGCTGATTTGCATTAGTTATCAATACAGCATCTCTTGATTAATCATGGTGGAATGGGTAACCTCAAGACTCATTAGTATCATCTTTCGCAATTATGCTAAGGATATTTTATCGTTATTACTTGCTCACCTAAGGGTGAATTTAATTAAAAGGAGTGTGGCCTATGTCATACAAAATTAACGGACATGAAATCACAGTGAACTTCCCTGTAGATTCAATTTCAGTCAACAAAACTTCAATTGCTTTTACCGATAGACAAGGTAAAAACAGACAGACGTTTTCAAAACGTACCGAAGCCTTAAACTTTATGAAATGGCTTTTGTCGTCAAATAAATAAGTCTGAATTAAGTACTCATCGAGTACACATAATGGCATGTTGGTTTATTCGGTCCCATTTTCCTCGCCATACCGAAATCAACTCGCCTTTATCGATAGCCAAATATCACGATTTGCTATCCCTTCACGTCGATATGACGAACTCGTTTGGTTCAGCCAGTATCTAGCTCACATGGATACACGCTGAACCAAATGTGTATTAATCTAGATCAATTCTATCAATTTTCGCTTCTGCTAATATGTTCACACTTTCTGACTGTGAAGTATTTTTATGTCAAAACCGAATACCAAAACCGCTATGCAACAGCTTATCGCTCAAATCCAGCAAACAATTCCGCTGAATTTAGATGAAGCACAAATGTGCCAAGGCGAATGTTTAGGTTGTTCGAAAAAAATGCTTGAAATGCTCGATGCAGAAATCCGCTATTGGCAATATTCCGATGCGGTACCCAGCCTAAAAGATTTAAAAAACCTCGAAAACATTGGCCGTCGCACCTATAAAATTCTTAAACGAAACCAGCTAGTCTCTTAGCCTTTTGTTCTCACCGTTTTATTATGTGACTAGCGCATTTAGCGATAACAGCCGTCATGACAGCCAGTATGATTTAAGTTGACTGGCAAGCGTATTCACATAAAAACCGCATTGCCAGCCTATTTTCTATCTCACTGTCGATAGGGATTTACATTGTTAACAACGAGATGCTGCCAATCTTGCGCGAATATCTGCCAAAGAATATTCAGTTAATAATTCACCATCGGCAAATACGGGGACAAATTCGCAATGGTTAACATCTTGCCAGCTCGCTTGATCTTTAAGATAAAATTGACCTTGCGCATCTTTAAATACCGCCACTAATCCCTTAGCGGATTTTTTAGTGCCATCATCGGTTTTAGGATCTTTAAATATTTCTCTGTCTTTACCATCCACTTTCGCAAAGGTCGCTTTCACCGCGTAACCGTCAGTATCTCGGGTCACGTGTTGATAGGTAAAACTGCCAATTCCAAACACAATATTGGTTGATGCAAAACCTTTGGCCTTCAAACCAGCACAAATGGCTTCAGCCCGTTCAATGGTGATTGAGTCGCCATAAATCAGTCCGACATGGCTATCGAGTAATTTGTAACCTTTGGCAGTTGTGCTGCCCCCAAAGACATCCCACAAACACTCGATAGCGCCTTTATACTCAGGGCTTCCCACAGCTGCTTGTGGATCGCCACAAATGATCTTCACCGGACAACCCGTATCAGGCCTAAACACCACTTTGCCCTCACGGGCAAGAATGCGGTCTTTTAAGGCAACGGTGAACTCTGTCATCACCTGCCAAAAATCCCAAGAATCAGAAACGATACTGACAATGCCGCTAGGATAAATATCTTCAATCAGACGGCGGAACGTCTCTAATTCATTCTCCATACCACCCGCACACATCACACTGTGCTCCGTTGCGGCCACACTGCCGCCAACGAGTTCCTTATCACTGTCTGCAAGATAATATTGTTCGAGAAAATCAATCGCGGGAATAGTATCTGTGCCCGTAAAACTGAGTAGATGGGCGGCGCCGCTCATTACCGCAGCCTCTGCACCATACATGCCGCGGAAACTAAAATCATGGCCCTGCCAATCAACAAAACCTATGTTGCCATCGGTTTCTAGCGCGTAAGTCTCAAATATTTTGCGGTATTGCAGCGCGGTAGTGGCGCTAGTACACATTCCCCACACATTCGCGGAAAGAATGGTTTCGAGATAATTAGTCAACCAAAAGAACCGCTCATCGGTATTGTACAAAACCAAGCAAGGCACTTTTAAGGGATATACTGAACCTTCCGGCAATGCCATGATTTTAATGGGTAAATAGCCTAAATCATGTAACGCCTCAATATGCTGAGTACCGACATTATTTGGCCCAAGATAGTTATTAATGCGGCGGGAGAATTGGCGAATCACTTGCTCTTTGGGCTGTTGAAAGAAATCACGGTTCCAACTGTCAATTAAGTAATGCTTGATAAAATATTGCAGACCAAAAAATACCATCTGCTCAGTATAACCACGACGGGATTTACGGGCGGTCAAGTTACTAAAAATCACTTGAGTATTATCAGGATATTGACGACGGTGGTCGACTTTGTAGCCATCAATGGCGGTAACGGGATTCAAGTACATCATATTTTCCTTAATGATTCATAAAACGCAAAACAGCATGGCAATGACAGAACTCGCTCGAAATATGTGTGGGGACACCTAAACTATCGGTACAAAATAATCTGTCTATGCCCGCCTCACGCAGAGCTGATTCGCTGGCCTTATCTTCATAATGTGACACGATCAAAATGACGCTTTGGGCCCCTTTTTGCTTTAACTTGATGGCAAGTTCGATAAAGGTTCTGCCACCAGCACAAATATCATCGACGATTAAGCAGGTTTTACCCGATAAATCATCACAAAACACTTCAGTAGCGATAATATGACCATTGACCACATCACGATGTTTATCGGCCCTGATCACCGGCATTCCCTGTAACGCCTTAGCTAAGCCGAATACTTTCTTATTCGCCCCCGCATCAGGCGAAACTAACACTAGATCACCGGTCAATTGAGCTGCAATCGCGGCGACAAAGCTGTGGTTGTCAATAACTTGCACTCGGTCTAATAATGCCGCGGTGACATCGCTGTGCGGGTCAAAAATACTGACTGAAGCATATTGCTGCTGATTAATCAGGCTGGCATAGACTTTTACCGATAAGGCCTCGCCCACATTACAGACTCTATCTTGGCGGGCGCCCGGCATATAAGGCAGTAACAGATCGATCTGCTCTGCACCGCTGCGGCGTAATGCATCAGTTAACAATAAGAGTTGCATGATGGATTGATCGCCACGATAACCGAAAAAAACTGTGACGCGTTTCGCTGGAGGAACCCGCAGTTGAACATGATTCTCCCCCGCACCAAATTGAAATAAACGGTAATTAGCCTCATCGCTAGCGGCGGGAAGTCGATAAAAATCAGCTTGCTGATGTGGTGAGTTAACTGTGCCTTGATGCATTTGAATACCTAGAGACATATTCACCTCCTGTCTGTGCAAGATCGCTGTGATATACAGCAATCTTGTTGTCTGCAAGTAATAGTGTCTTATAGACACTAATATGTAAAGTTGATTTTTAGACTATTTTTTATCGGATAATACTAAGGAATATACCTAAATTGCATATATTGTCCTTAAGACACTAAGTGCAATTTAGCTATGATAATGGGGAAATGGATATCGAAAAGTAAAGAATGGACGTATTACGACAACATCGACGGCTACATAAACCCTGATAACTCAAGCTAACTGTATGTACCGTATAATCTGTCACTATTATTGCTATGGGCAACCACTTTAAGCGGCAAACACTTTGACTAACATTCTAGATTTCTTAAGAATCGATACGATGCCGTATCCGACTTCAAACGGTATAAATTGGCTGGACGGCCACGTTCAGTACGTTTTAAGCCCGTATCAATCAATAAATCGGCCTGCTCAACCCGTCGACGGAACGATTTACCTTGGATAGGCTTACCCAGTAATACTTCATGCACATGTTGCAGCTCTGGCAAGGTAAAAGGTTCAGCCAGCGCAAAGCCTGGCACTAAAGAATATAAGGCTTTCTGAGTTAAACGTTCCCGCGCTTGCTCAATTAATTGCAGATGATCAAACGCCAAGGGCATCTGTAACACATCCTCTAATGGCCACCACTTAACATCACTCACTGAATCAATCTGGGTTTCGCAGGCTTGATAACTCATCAACGCGGTATAACACACGGTCACCGACCAGCCTCTCACGTCGCGGTGACTATTACCGACAGTGCAAAGCTGCTCAATATAAGGTGGCACTACCGCCGTTTTTTCCTGCAATTTGCGTAACGCCGCTTCCTCTAGGGATTGATCGGAATGTTCATCGATAAATCCTCCGGGTAATCCCCAAAAACCTAAAAAGGGATGATTTGAGCGTTGTACTAAGAGTACTTTAAGTTGCTGATCATGATAGGTAAATAATACGGCATCAACCGTCAGTAGCTGAGCCTTAAAAGCCTTAGGATCGTAATTGGCGAGATATTCCGCTTCAGTCATGAGTATTTTCCATCGTTTGACGTCGTAAGCTTAACTTAGAGATTACGTCGCTTCAAACATATTATGTCTTAGCGTCACTAAGTAAATCATCTGCTCTATAGGGTCTTACGACTTTTACCAAATTTACGCTGATAACGTGGCAACATGGTTTCATTTCCAAGCAAACCACCTTGATGGATATACATCACAGGGCTTGCGCTCCACTGCGGTAAATATTTTTCTAACACTATAAAACCTAAGGGATCGTAGAGTAATTCAAATTGAATACCTGAGGCGCAAATTCGCTGCCACATGGCATAAAACTCAGGATAGAGTTTACCAAAGTGGTATTTCTTCCCCACATTCAAAATCTGTGGATGCTCAGCAGCGTTAGGATTTAACTCATAAAACTGCTGCGCTAAATACTCATCGCCACCGACAACCGCGCAGGTAAGCACTCGAATGTGACTTTGCTTACGCACAAAATATTGGTTTAAAAATAATGCCGTGGTTCCCGTTCCCGCAGGTAAAAACACTTTCAGTTCAGTCAGTCCCTGTTGCATTGCCCAAGTCTCAATTTCAACGGCTAACAGACTGACACCATACTCCGCATACTGACAGCGCCCGCCTTCCGGAATAAATAAAGCGTCAGGCTCAGCAGCCAAAACTTGATGCTCAATGTAGTCATGACAAGTCCACTTAGACTCACGCTGCAGAAAAGGATTAACTGCTATCAGGCTTGATAAATCAATAACCTGTGTGCCATTGGCGATAGCTGCGGCATAGTTCCCTGTCGGTAAAGTCAGTACGTGGCTAGCAATATGGTCCACATAAAAATCACACTGCCAGCCTTTGAGTTTGGCGAGCGCCGACAGCGAATACAGTGAATTAGCCTGCGCGGAGCCATGACCAATTACCTTAGTCACACCAGCAAAATCATGATCTAGAAAATAGGCAAACTTACGCGCCTTATTACCACTAAAAGCAGGATGTAATAAATCATCTCTTTTAAGAAAGATCTCTCTGCCTGCAAAAGAAAATGATTCGACGGGACTATTAGCTAGCATTTATTTACTCAAGGGGAGATAAGGTGTTTAGTGTAACGCGGGCTTGGTTAAATTCTTCCTAAGAATTAAGGAAATTCACGAAATATTAGCTTAACTCACAATCCGTAGAGGTATAAACTATAATATACCATTGATTATTAATGAAAAAACTTTTGGCATAATTCTCGCTTATGACATTTAAGCATCAATTAATAATTTCGAGTGTAGATGTTGTTTCTGTCGCACAGATTTTGGATTCGATAAGGAGTTTTCAATGTCATTACTACGGTTAATTTTCAATATTGCTTGGTTTGTCCTTGGTGGATTTGTGATGGGCCTAGCCTGGTGGCTTGCGGGGATTTTGTGTTTTATCAGTATTATCGGTATTCCCTTTGGTCGCGCCTGCTTTGTGATTGGTGAATTGACCTTCTGGCCCTTTGGACAAGAACAAATTAATCGCCGTCATTTAACTGGCCGTGAAGATTTAGGAACAGGCGCCTTTGGCATGATGGGCAATATCATTTGGTTCTTACTGTTTGGGATTTGGTTGGCTATTGGTCATTTGGCCCATGCTCTTGCCTGCTTTGTGACGATTATCGGTATCCCTTTCGGGATCCAACATCTTAAGCTGGCGCTGTTAAGCCTAACGCCGATTGGGCAAACCATAGTAGCGAAAGCGTAATAACCACAGTAGCGAAAGCGTAATAACCATGATCGCCAAGGCGTAAGGCATATCACTCAGCATCTGTGGGTAGTGCTGATGCATAGTTCGGCAGCGATTGCACTAATTCTGCTTCGTAATAATCCCTTTATTCATTGAGTAAATCAGCGCTATCAGCAAACTGCTCACCCGCATCCTGCTCCGGTGAGCAGATGATTTCAAAGAGATAATGCGCCAGTTTAGCTGGCGCATCTATGGTGATGTCATGACCACAATAGGCCAACACAACTAAGTCGACCTTAAAATATTGTACCAATGCCCTGCTGGTTTGGATCTTGACTAACCCATCGCGATCACCCGACAAGATACTCACTGGCACACACAAACATGCAGAGCAGTGATAACGAAATACCGCCCACAACTGATTACTCGCAGTGTTAGACAAAATGATGACAAAACTTGTCATCTCACATCTTTGGTTAGGTGCAAAATAGCATTACTGACTTAAGGCTTCTTGCTGAAATAACAAATCGCCCATAATGCTATCAATATCGAGCTTCGCTAAACCTTGATCAAAAATATCCCGCCAACGCCGCCCCTCTTCTGTATTACGAAACGCGACATAAAGTTGTTTATTGGCAATCAGTTGTCGATTGACCTGTAACTTATCTGCGAGCGGCTGAAGGTGGGGTTGTTTAAGTAGATAATTCAGCACATTAATATCAATCACAGCGCCGTCAATACGACCAGCCGCCACCTTTTTGATATTTTGCTCATCGGATGTTGCCGCTTCAACAGGTTGACTCCCTGAAGCAATCATTACATCCAGCGAGTCGGTATTCACATAATCCTGCACAATACCTAAAGTATAACGATTCAAATCGGCTAAATGATGCCAACTAATGGGACGGGATTTTTGCTCAACAATACCTAATGGGCCAATACCAATCGGTTTAGAAAAAATAAACTTATCGGTTTCAAAATAATATTCTGGAAAATAGCCAATATAGTCAGAGCCCGGCATAACGGCTAATTTAATCGCACGGCTCCAAGGGTAAAAATCCACGATAAGTTGTTGTTCCATTTGCTCAAACGCCGCCTTAGCCACCGCAACACTCGCGCCTTGGTGCTGGAGTTGATAGCCGGAATACGGCGGCCAAAGTAATGACGTTAGCTTCAGCGTGTCAGCAAATGTCGTATTTGCCACGGTTAATAGGCAACTAAACATCAGTGGGCACCAGCGGATCATAATGCCTCCATCAAAGACTCATCTATTAATCGCTAAAAAAACAAATAGCTCATCGGTTTAACTCTATTCAGTATAATCAGCCATACCTATAGGTACAGCGAATATTTGTTATCTGTTTAGCCTTGTAGAACCACGCTAAGACAGCAATGCTCGGAGTAGGCAGAACTATCGCCGCCAAAAACGACATCTTTACGACAAGGGGAAGACTGAAGGAAAACCTGATGGTCATGCGACAATGTTTTCCTTAAGCACAGATGGCCATATAAAAATAAACCCAAGCGTTCGGGCTTGGGTCGGTTTGAAAGTTTATGCCTTTTAGGCATTAATATCTTCGTACAGCTCTTGATACATCAGCTCGCGCATTTTAAATTTTTGGATTTTACCCGTAACGGTCATCGGGTATTGGTCCACAAATTTGATATAACGTGGCACTTTAAAATAGGCGAACTTTTCGGTAAGGAAATGACGAATATCCTCCTCAGTAATCGACGCCCCTGAGCGGACTTTAATCCACGCACAGACTTCCTCACCATATTTATCACTGTGGACGCCAAACACCGCGGCATCCTGCACATCTTTGTGGGTATAGAGTTTTTCTTCAATTTCTCGGGGATAGATATTCTCGCCCCCGCGAATAATCATATCCTTAATCCGCCCCACAATTTGCACGTAACCTTGCTCATCCATTTGGCCAATATCGCCCGAATGTAACCAACCTTCGCGGTCAATTGTGGCGGCGGTTTTTTCAGGATCATTCCAATAACATTGCATGATGCAATATCCTCGGCTACAGACTTCACCGGGCTGATTAATCGGCAGCACTTCGCCAAACTCATTGACAATTTTCACTTCAGTATGGGGTAACGCCCGACCAACGGTGAGAACACGCTTCTCCACTGGAGAATCGATTTCAGTAATGTGATTTAACGGACTGCACTCGGTTTGGCCATAGCCGATTAACACCTCCTGCATGTACATCAACTGCTGTACACGACGCATAACCTCTTCAGGACAAGTCGCCCCCGCCATCACGCCCGTACGCAACGAACTGAGATCAAAACGTTTAAATTCAGGATGTTCTAACTCGGCAATAAACATGGTGGGAACACCGTGCAGTGCGGTGCAGCGCTCACGCTCAATCACTTCTAAGGTCGTGAGAGGATCGAAAGAATCCCCCGGGAATATAGCTGCTGCGCCCTTAGCCAAGCAAACGAGATTACCTAGCACCATACCAAAACAATGGTACAAAGGTACGGGGATACAGAGCTTATCATCACAGGTAAACCTCATTGCCTCGGCCACTAAATAACCGTTATTCAAGATGTTATGGTGCGATAAGGTCGCCCCCTTTGGGCTACCCGTTGTGCCAGAGGTAAATTGGATATTAATCGCATCATAGGGGGTGAGTTCATTGGCAATACGCGCAAGCATTGCTTTATCATCTTCGCTCACCTCGACTAATAAGTCATCGAAGTTCAACATGCCGGGAGACTTTTCAGCTCCCATGCGGATCACAAATTGCAACTCTGGTAATGCCTTAGCCTGCAATTGACCCGCAGCGCACTGCTTAAGTTCAGGCGCAAGCTCGTAGAGCATCTGCAAGTAGTTGCTGGACTTGAATTTATCAGCGCAGATCACCGCGCGACAACCCACATTAGTCAAGGCATATTGTAATTCTTCAGGGCGGTAAGCGGGGTTAATACACACCATGATGGCGCCAATTTTGGCAGTAGCAAATTGGGTTAAACACCACTCAATATTATTGGGTGACCAAATACCGACGCGGTCCCCTGGACCTATGCCTAATTTGAGTAAACCTGTTGCAAGCGCGTCGATTTGTGCAAGATATTGACGGTAATTCCAGCGAATATTTTGATGGTTAACGACAACGGCTAACTGTTCGGGATAGGTGTTAGCAATATAGTTAAGGTATTGTCCTATGGTTTTTTCAACAAGTTTTGGGGCGTTAGCTCCCCGAAACTCACTATATTTAAGTGGACTAGTGGGTTGATTTGTTGCTTGAGTCTTTGAAGCAGACATTAAGGCCTCCGTGCTTTTTATTATGGTTAGCGTGGTCAAAACTAACCAATCCACGGAACATGTCACAAGTAAAAAAATCCAGTATTAGACTAAAGAGTAAGGTCACTCCCTTTCCCTAAAACCCGATTAACGGCTCATAAATGCATCCTGGTTATTGGATGTTGGTCCCTCTAGACACTGCAGACGCTCCATAATCGCCAGTAGCACTCCTTGGCGGCGCATATTCTCTAACACCCCTGGGCTAAAAACCTCTAAACGTGTCATTGCGGTCAATAATAGGCGGCATTGGGCCACACTGGCATCACGGATATAAGCGGGCTTATCCACCAAGTAACTGTTATTATACCAATAATCCCAAGTAAAATTAGCAAGTAACCAGCCCTGAGCGGTTAAATCGCTAATAAATTCCAACATGCGATCACGGTGTAAACTCGCATCACCTGCGGTGAAATCCTTAAGATATTTAGTGTATAAACCACAGTCTGTCGTCATTGTTGAAGCTTCCATAGCACACCTCACTGATTTCAACATTACTCTTGTTTATAAGTCAGGGATTGAAAAATTCGCTTGGGCTTAACCTAAACTCGTCAACTTTGCTTGTATTGAGTTGTGATATTGCATTGCTGCAATTGCAGCATCAGTCATACCAGACTCGATAGTGATGACAGGGTAAGCGGTGTTAACTGAACACTGACTTAACGGTTCAAAATACGCAGCCATCAATACAGTTAACTGGGAGGTCAGTAAAAACTAAGATAAACTCAAGGAATTAACGCGATAAGACTGTTATTTCAGTAAAAGGACACAAAATGAATTACTGGCTTATGAAATCGGAACCCGACGAATTTAGTATCGAAGATCTTAAAGCAAGGCCTAATCAAACCGAAGCTTGGTTTGGGATCCGTAACTACCAAGCACGTAACTTTATGCGCGATGCCATGCAAATAGGCGATCAGGTCTTCTTCTATCATTCAAGCTGCAAAGTACCTGGTATTGTCGGCATTGCTGAAGTGGTAACGAACGCCTACCCGGATAGTACGGCCTTTGATCCAGAATCAAAGTATTTTGATCCTAAGTCAGATCCTAGCAACCCAAGATGGCTAAGGGTCGATATTCGCTTTGTGGAACAATTCAAAGAAATCATTCCTCTCAGCTTAATTAAAAGCTTGCCGCAGTTAGCTGATATGTACCTAGTATCGAAAGGCTCACGGCTAAGTATTCAACCCGTTACCGCCGAGCAATGGCAAGCCGTACTGATGCTCAGATGTTAATGACATATATTCAGCTAAAGTTTATTTAAGCTAAGCTAGATTGGCCCTAACAATGCAATACCCAAGGAAGTGAGTATGAATAAATTAACTGCAACACTAATGGGTGGGGTCGTGCTCAGTCTGCTAGCCCCGTCGGTCACTTTGGCGAAACCTGAACATGACAAGAGAGATACTGGCTTACCTCCTGGCCTACAGAAGAAAGTAGATAAGGGTCAGCCTCTCCCTCCAGGTTGGCAGAAAAAACTGCACCGTGGTGATATCTTAGATTACGATATTTATGACCGCGGACGTATTGTTGTGCCCTTAGATAGAGAGGGAAGGATCAGTATCCAAGTCGAGGGTGCAATTATTAAATTGGATGAAAAGAGTCGCAAGATCCTCGATATCGTCAATATCATTACTGATTAGTGCAGATCATTCGTTGGCAAGCTCAACTATTTTTGAGAGTGCCAACATTTTAGCCAATGCTTTTATCTCACCTTAAGTTGATTCCGATAACTACATCGTTATCGGCACATTAATAACAAGTGTTACATCTTAGCAACATGCTGATATTTATCATATCTTTACGCTCTGCTGTTTGGTCGAAAATCGGTAGGATGTTAGACTCTGCAACTATGAAGCTGCGCATAAATATAAGATGAAACGGCTGCCGTGGCGTGCAATAACTGAAGCCGTATCGATGCTAAGCATCTTAAAACCTTCGCGTACAACACAGCTTCAACTCAATAAAACAAGCATCAAAAAAGCCATTGTGTCACCAATCTAATGGGATGATGCGCTTGAAGCATAAGCCGAATTGCATGCATTCCATCCACATAATGATCGCAAACTAACGCTGGATTTTGAATATGGAACAAACTTCACTTCAACGGGTTAAGCAAGCGATTGTTACAGGTTTTTGGGCATCGCTGGCCAGTATTGTCGTGGGTTTTCTATTTAAACTTTGGTTAGCACAATGGGTAGTCAAAGCTGATCTTGCACTCTATCACACTGTTATCGATATCATTTCGTTATCACTGATCTTGATGACAGGGTTTCGCTCTTCTATGGTAGTAACCTACTCTCAAACCAAGCAAGATGTGGATATCACTAATATATTCCGCTACAGCTTAATCGCAATGGTGCTACTCGCGTGGGGCGTTGTGTTGCCTTATATCAAACACAAACTCCAGCTTAATGTAGAATATTTTCAATTGGTTGGGATTATTTTGAGTATGGGGCTCAAGGTCTATTTTACCAATCAAATTGCCATGTACCGGCTATATGCCATTTCCAATCGAGTCACTTGGTTAGAGCCACTCGCGCAAGTGACCAGCTTTTTATTCTGTTTTTATGGGTTACAACAAACTGCCATTGCATCACTCTTTTACAGTATGACACTGTCATCACTCATCGTTGCCTTCTATATGTACTTCAAACGGCGCAAGGATATCGCCACACCGCCCTTAACTGCGGTGCATTTTGATACGGATTTACGCAATTTTATGAAGAAAAGTCTGACCGCCTCAATGGAAGCGGGTGCCAGTATCTTGATGATTTACATTACAGTACTACTGACTATTGCTTATTTCAGCATAGACGAATTGGGTGATTTCCAAGTGGTAGTGCGGCCGATGATCACATACCTCACCCTACTTTTTGTCTTCCCCATTTACCGTTTTGTACTACCCGAAGTCGCAGTGTGCGTGCGAGAAAAACGCTTTGAGGAGGTTCAGCAAATCAAATCATGGCTGACAAAGGTTTCGTTGTGGGTCAGCGGAATATTTTTCGTGATGATGTTATTCGCAAGTAAGCCATTGGTGGCTTGGTTGTTTCCTGAGCAATACCTTAAAGCCGCTCCAGTGTTAATGCATTTCTCCATGTTCTTTATCTTTATGATGCTTAATGGCTATCAGTTAGCCAATCTCAAAGCCCATGGCTATTTTACCCAAAGCCTACTCATACGACTTAGTGGTATCGTCGTACTGATTGGCACTTTCTACGCTTATCGATTGTATACAGAAAATGTTGTGGCGGTGATTTTGGCCTTAGGCACAGGTTATTTAATGATGTATTTGATATCGAGACAGGTTGAAAAGCGCATTCAGCAAGGTCTTAAACACAAATAAAACCCGCTTAATCAAACCAAAAACGACAATAAAAAGGCATCCCATAAGCTAGTTTGGGATGCCAGACCAATAGAAAGCGCGATTACTCGAGTGTGCAGTTTATGTCGATTTGACCGATAACTTAACGGCCATCAATCATACGACCAAGACCGCCGAGGACTGAACCTTCACCGCGGTCGCTACCGCCAGCAGAAGGGGCGTGAGCAATAATACGATCGGCCATACGCGAGAACGGCAGACTCTGCAACCATACCGTGCCATGGCCCTTTAAGGTCGCTAAAAATAACCCCTCGCCACCAAAAAACATCGATTTTAATGAGCCTGCGCGCTCAATATCATAGTCAATGCCTGGGGTAAAACCGACGAGACAACCGGTATCGACCCTTAAGGTTTCACCTTTCAGTTCCTTTTTAATCAGCGTGCCACCCGCATGGATAAACGCCATGCCATCGCCTTGTAAGCTCTGCAGAATAAAACCTTCACCACCAAAAAAGCCTGTACCTAAACGGCGGTTAAACTTCATGCTAACGCGAGTTCCGAGGGCCGCAGCGAGAAAACTGTCTTTCTGGCAAATCAGCTCGCCACCATATTGGGCGAGATCGATAGCTAAAATAGTACCGGGATAAGGCGCAGCAAAGGCGACTTTGCGTTTTTGATGCCCGAGGTTAGTAAAGTGCGTCATAAAGATGCTCTCACCAGTCAACGCCCGCTTACCCGCTCCCATTAATTTGCCAAAAAAGCCTGAATCCGGCTCTGAACCATCGCCCATTTTGGCCTCGAAGCTAATATCCTGCTCCAGATAATTCATTGCCCCCGCTTCGGCAATCACAGTTTCGTTGGGGTCAAGTTCTACCTCAACCAACTGCATACTGTGGCCGATGATTTCATAATCCACTTCATGACAACGTCTAGACATACGATTCCCCTTTATTCTGTCGGTCCTTATTGACTGGGCGTACTACATCCACATCGCCCACTTCTGTGAGTCACTTTATGACATAAAATGTCAAAAGGCGATTACTTTTATTGTTCTCGTTGTTTCAAATCATTTCGTAATATGAGGTTTATCCTAATCCAACGCCGTTAAACTGCTCTGCTTTTGCAAATTCCTCTAAAATCAACTCAGTAAATAGCTTACCCGCACGCCCTAGGGGCCGCTCAAGAGTCGACACTAATTGGGGGATAAAGGTATAACGACTGCCACCGACAAAGTCGACCTCCACCAACTCACCGCTCAAAAGTTCCTCTTGCACTAAAAAGTCTGGCAGCCAACCAAAGCCGAGTCCTTTTAATAACGCATTCTTTTTCATAATAAAACCAGAAAGATAAAACACTTTATCGCCGCCGAATTGCAGCTCATCTCGATAAGTTTTATTGGGAGAGGAATCTTCGATAGTCAATTCAACGTGCTGCTGTAACTCGGATAAACTGATTTTGTTTAATTGTGCCAACGGATGTGACGCGCTAGTCACCAGTACGCTAGTAATCGCTGGCAGCGGCTGTGGATGATAATAGGGGCCGGTGCGATAATCTTTAACCAACATCAGATCCGCATTATCACGTTCGAATCTATGCTGTACACCGCCCAAAAACTCCATATTAAGCTGAATTTTTGTCGGGATTTGATGCTCAGCCATTCGTTTGAGCGCCGTCATAATCGGCTCCATCGGCAAGGCGCCATCGATCACTAACTCAAGCTTAGGCTCCCAACCTTCACTAAAACGACTGGCTAGATGTTCAATATTGGCAAGGTGTTGCAGCAGTCTTTGACCTTCAGCCAAGATCACCCGTCCCTCGCTTGTTAATTCGGCGCGGTATTGGTCACGGCTAAAAAGCTGCACCCCTAAATGTTCCTCTAGCTTTTTAACCTGATAGCTCACCGCCGATTGCGCCTTATGCAAACGCTCGGCAGCCTTAGCAAAACTGCCCTCTTCCACCAGCACTTGCAGCACATTAAAAGCATCAATATCGATGCGCATGGGGACTCCTTAGCCGAATAAAAATGTCACGCAATCGCTACGAAGCGTAAAGTAGTTAATACCATCTATTTTTTAGATTGAGATGACAGATTTATTATTCTTTTTTTTGTTCATCTAAGCAACTAAATTGATAAGAAGATCACAGTAATGCAACTTGCAACATAACAATAAGCACTGTAGGCACAGCTCACAGCGCATAAAACTCAAGGATCCACCATGCCATTTTATGTGAAACAAGGCCAAGTACCCCATAAGCGCCATATCGCATTTGAGAAGGAAAACGGCGAGCTATACCGTGAGGAGCTGTTTTCAACCCATGGTTTTTCCAATATTTACTCGAATAAATATCACCACAATATGCCGACGAAGGCATTGGAAGTCGCGCCCTACCACCTCGGTCACGGTGCCCAATGGGAAGATTCTTTAGTTCAAAACTATAAATTGGACTCTCGCACGGCCGATCGCGAAGGCAACTTTTTTAGCGCCCGCAATAAAATCTTCTATAACAATGATGTGGCACTTTACACCGCGAAAGTCACCCAAGACACCGCTGAGTTTTACCGCAATGCCTACGCCGATGAAGTGGTGTTTGTGCACGAAGGTGAAGGCACGCTCTACAGTGAATACGGCACCCTAGAGATTAAAAAATGGGACTACTTAGTGATCCCACGCGGCACTACGCATCAGCTCAAATTTAACGATTACAGCAATGTACGTTTATTCGTGATTGAAGCCTTTTCAATGGTGGAAGTGCCTAAGCATTTTCGTAATGAATACGGTCAGTTACTCGAGTCTGCCCCCTATTGTGAACGCGATCTGCGTACACCCGTATTACAAGCTGCTGTGGTTGAGCGTGGCGCCTTCCCGCTAGTCTGTAAATTTGGTGATAAGTACCAACTGACCACCTTAGAGTGGCATCCCTTTGACCTTGTAGGTTGGGACGGTTGTGTTTACCCCTGGGCATTTAACATCACCGAATACGCGCCTAAAGTCGGCAAAATTCACTTACCGCCTTCAGATCACTTAGTGTTTACCGCCCACAACTTTGTGGTGTGTAACTTTGTGCCGCGCCCCTATGACTTCCATGAGCGCGCCATTCCCGCGCCTTACTACCACAACAACATCGATAGTGACGAAGTACTGTACTACGTCGATGGCGACTTTATGAGCCGCACCGGGATTGAAGCTGGCTACATTACCCTACACCAAAAAGGCGTAGCGCACGGCCCGCAGCCCGGCCGCACCGAAGCCTCGATTGGCAAAAAAGAAACCTATGAATATGCAGTGATGGTGGACACCTTCGCCCCACTGAAACTAACCGAACATGTGCAAAATTGCATGAGTAAAGACTACAACCGCTCCTGGCTAGAAAACTAAATCTGCGCAGCAGAACTAGTGAAGGGTTTATTAACTAAGCAACTAGCCGTAAGTCACCACCGCAAACAAGGCAAAAAGAGTGACTGCGTGTTGAATTAATCAAGAGGAACAGATCATGGCAAGCGAACTTAATCCATTGGGCCTACTCGGTATCGAATTTACCGAATTCGCCAGCCCCGACAGCGATTTTATGCACAAAGTGTTTATCGACTTTGGTTTTTCACTGCTGAAAAAAGCCAAGAATAAAGACATTTTGTACTACAAACAAAATGATATTAACTTCCTGCTCAATAAGGAGCGCGAAGGGTTTTCGGCAGAATTTGCCCAATCCCACGGTCCTGCAATTTGCTCTATGGGCTGGCGTGTAGAAGATGCAAGCTTTGCTCACCGCGTAGCGGTGGAGCGCGGCGCCAAAGCCGTAGCCGATTCGGCCAAGGATCTGCCCTATCCTGCAATTTATGGTATTGGCGATAGCTTAATTTATTTTATCGACACCTTCGGTGCCGACAACAATATCTATGCCACTGACTTTGAAGACTTAAGTGAACAAGTTATCACCCAAGAGAAAGGCTTTATTGAAGTCGACCACTTAACCAATAACGTCTATAAAGGCACCATGGAACATTGGGCCAACTTCTACAAAAACATCTTTGGTTTTACCGAAGTACGTTACTTCGACATCAGCGGCGTACAAACCGCACTGGTGTCTTACGCCCTGCGCTCACCCGATGGCAGCTTCTGCATTCCGATTAACGAAGGTAAAGGCAACGATAAGAACCAAATCGATGAATACCTGAAGGAATACAATGGTCCTGGCGTACAACACTTAGCCTTTAGAAGCCGTGATATCGTAAAATCCTTGGATGCGATGGAAGGCAGCTCAATCCAATGCTTGGATATTATTCCCGAATATTACGACACCATTTTCGATAAAGTCCCGCAAGTGACCGAAAACCGTGAACGTATCAAGCATCACCAAATTCTGGTGGACGGTGACGAATCAGGCTATTTATTGCAGATCTTCACTAAGAACCTGTTTGGCCCAATCTTTATCGAAATCATTCAACGTAAGAACAACTTAGGTTTTGGTGAAGGTAACTTTACTGCCCTGTTCCAATCGATTGAGCGCGATCAAATGCGCCGCGGCGTACTGTAACAACAGTGAGCGAGATAGATTGAATGGTGCCGCTCGCTTTACTGCGAGCGGCATTTTTATCGCTAAGCTTTTTAACCGCAAACATGGGTTAGGTTTATGCCGTCTGCTGCGCGAGTTGAGAATCCTCATGTAACTCGGCAAATAAATAGACCAAACATAAACTGTTTAACGGCATGACGGGGTTAGTCCAAATCATTCGGCTGTGACGCCCAGCGTCGCCGAAAATCTCGAGCAATAAATCCGAAGCGCCATCGAGTGCTTTGGGATGTTCAAAGCAAGATTGATGAACATTTAGCACCCCTTCTAAGCGGTAAATTTGTTTTATTCGCGACAGCTCACCACAAGCCTGTTTCAATTGCGCGATGGCATTTAGGGTAGCAAGACGACAGGCCGCGTAACCTTCAGCAACAGTATGATCTGCGCCCAATTGTCCTTGATACTTAAGCTTTCCCTGTAAATAGGGAAACTGACCCGAAGTCATTAATTGGCTACCAACAATTGAATAAGGTTCGTAATTTCCAAGCGCCGCTGCAACTTCAGGTAATTCAAGCCCAGCAGCCACTAACCGTGATTCCGGAGTGTTCATCATAATGTCACCTCCTGAGATGTGACATTCGAAGGATTAAGCAGCGGAGCTAACCACGTCGTCAAATGCGAAGGATTGGCTTCTAGCCAGTTCACAGCAGCCTCATCTTCCGTCATTCCTTGTCGATTAACCGCATAATCGAGTTCTGCAACAATTTGATTCGATAACACTATGCTATCAAGCACTTGAATTTGTGCAGGCGAGAAATTAATCGCTAACTCGCGTTCACGGGCGAGCAAAACCGCTTTATCTTTTCCCCCGAGTAACCCTTTTGAGTCCTGAAGATCACGAATACCATATTGATGGTGTAAAAATTGCGGATGCCACAATGGCACAATGACCCAGTCCCGTACTGACACTGCCGATTCAAATGCCGCCACACAATCGGCCTGAGTACCCGTTCTAAACTGATAACCTGCCGCAGCTAATCCATATTGCGCCATGATATTTTTAGAAAAACGGGTGATACCTGCACCTTCACCAATACCTTGAATAATCGGCCGCATCCGTTGTTTTACCTCAGGTTTAAGCAAGTCTTCGATGCGTGAAACCGCATCTTCAGGCACATAATCTGGTACACCCCAAAGTGCGTAAGGCTCATAATGTAGCCCTAATTCACGCGTTGCAGCTTGAGTCTCAACCTCCTGCCGATACACCCCATGACTGTGAGGTAACCAAGCCGAGCAAAGCAAATCTATCTGCCCAAGCTTGAGCCGATTAAAATTGGCCTCATGCAGGGCATAACTTAGCTCAACTTGTTTGCCCATCCGTCGCATTACCTGGGCAACAACTGCCGCCGTTACCCGATGAAAGCTTAAATCCGTTACACCTAAACGAATTGGCATTGTGTGATAATGGGCATGTTGGTCATTACATAATTGTTTTTGTTGAAGATCATCGATTAAGTTCATTGCTATCGCTCCAAGGGAAAACAAGCTAGATGAGGCAACACGCCCACGGTTATCAATTGTGCTATCGTGCGAGATCGACTTGCGACATTTAGGCTGATCCCTCAGGCAAAATTGCCAGTCTTTCCATCGCGACACCCACGATGGCGTTATCTCTTGCATAGGGAAAAATCATTTCCACCGTAATGCCATTGGGATCTTCAATAAATAATTGATGCTCTCCAATCTCTGGGACAATTCGCTCCCTAAATGGGCATTGTTGTCGGCATAGATGCTGCTGCATTTGGGCCAAATTCGTCCCCCGAAAAGAAAGGTGATCAACCCGACCCGAACCAAACAGTGCACTGCTCTCGCCCAAATAAGCATCTAACGCTCGACTCCCAACTTCCACTAAATGCAAAATAGGTTTCTCTTGCGCATAAAGCCAATGACCAGGAAAACCAAACCGTGGCCGCCAACCTTGCGTTAACCCAAGGATGACTTGATAAAACTGAACCGTTTCAGCCAATATCGGGGTACGGATCGTAAAGTGGTCTAATCCAACAATATTCATGTGATTTACTCCTGGTTTTAACAGTTAGTTACCCGGAACGCCGGCAGCTAATGGCTTAAAGCGGAAGATATAATAAGGTGGACGATTTTCTGCTTTGCCATTGTTTAATGCAGCGGACAGCGGCAGTTGGGCAGCGCCAGTATACAGGTAGCCCTCTTTGCCAAAGCTCACACCATCAGGCCACACCATGCGCTCGTCATGCACATAGGTTTGATATTGGCGACCCGTGGCAGGGATAATGCCGATAGCGCGCTCACCCACATCGGTTAGATAAAGATTATCTACTGAATCAATGCTTAACCCGCCGTTATTTGGCTTATCCGCGTATTCTTCAACCTTGGCGGACAGCGCCTTCGGGCTGAGATCCGGGTTAAGTAGATCTGCCATCGCGACACGATAGACTTTGTCCTTATTCATCGGCGCAAAATAAAGCCAATGTTGGGCATTGTCTAAGGCAATACCATCGGCGCCAACAAACACGTCAATACGCTTTGGATTGGCACTGGTACTATCAATAATCAGCGGTCGCTTCAGATCAGGCATCACGCTAGTATCCCCCTGTAATACACGCCGACTCTTACCCGTGGTTAAATCCACGACAACTAAGGCAGCCTTATCACCAACAGGACCCGTTGCAATACCTTCATCAGCAATCACAATCGCTTGATGACGGTTTGAAATAACAAAGTCATTGTGCTGCGATTCAGGAATAGACACAGGGAATGGCAACGGAATAATCCGGTCTAATTGATTTTTACGGGTATCCCATGCCACCAACTTAGGCTCAATTCTGGGTTCAGCTTGGCCAGAATCGAGCAACCATACTCGGTCCCGATCGTCGGTTCGCAAACCTAAAACCCAATTTAAACAAGTATTAGGATCTTTCGGTTTTCCTTGAGGATCATGACATTGTTGCCAATCTGAATTAGGAAATGGGTTTACTTTGCCATCTGCCAACAATTCACCCACCTTGACTTTAGGTTGATAAAAAGGGTGATAACTAAAGATAAGCCTATCGGTTGAGGTAAAACTAATGCCGCCAACAGCACCATCAAGCGTGGCATAAACCTCAGGTTGCGCCTGTGGTATTGCAGCTTGCTGAGCCATCAGGTTAGGTGAGATAAATGCTTGGCCTGTTAACATGACGAGCGAAGCGATGAGGGGGTGATAAGAATTAAATTTCATAAGCTTGCTCCTATTTTGAACCCGCTAATACAGTCAAGTTTGCTTCAGCTAGGCGATGTTGCCATAGATAAAAACCCACTAAGGCGGGACTAGCATTGGCGTCAATCGGTAACTTCGCAACATCCAAGGCATGCACTGTCCATACATATCGGTGTTCACGTCCCTTAGGTGGGCAAGGGCCAAAAAATCCTGGTTTACCTAAATCCGTATTGGCCTCAATCGCCTCAGCGGGTAATGTTCCTCCATTTACCCCACCTTCCAATTGATTGATTTGTGATGGAATGTTGTAAACTACTCGATGCCAGAAACCACTACCAGTGGGGGCATCTTTATCATAAAAAGTGACCGCAAAACTTTGAGTACCTTTTGGGGCGTGTTCCCAGGTTAACTTTGGAGCCAGATTGGCACCCGAACAACCAAATTGATTCCAATAATAATCGGCCGGAATAGAGGCATTAGGTGTTAAATTACTCTGCAAGCTAAACGTTGTAGCGCTATCTAATGAAGTCGTTTTAATGGGTTTATCTTGCGCACTCATGCTTGCCGGACTTAATAACATAGCACTGGTTATAAGAGACAATTGAAACAAATAAGCAGTAGAAAATCCTTGTATCATCGTATTCACTCACTATAGAAATAGAATTGTGAACAAGCATAACCTGAGTTCTTAGTTTGATAAGTCACGCTTCATTGATATTAGTTTCAAAAATTATTAGATAATCTCTTAAGGTATTTTTTAATTGAATAAGTTATGCTGCATTTTAATCACTAAATCACATCAACATAATTTACCGTATCTCGCTGCCATAAAACTGCAATGACACTTAATATGACCTTTATGCTTAGGCTGCTTTCTATTCAGCTGCTTTCTATTCAAAAATTGAGGAAAAATCCATGTATCAGCCTTGGTTTCCACTTAAGACTCCGCTAAAGCCCTATCCATTAGTACATTGCCAACTAGATAATCTTTCATTAACACTTAGTTGGCAGCAAGACTCTGTGACCATGAAAATCCATTTCGATACCATTGCGGGATTACAGGTAGTTGATGAATCAAGCTATCAGACTTATTTGAGTCATGTTGGTAATCGTAATATTACCTTTCCGTTAGATGAAGACCTAAACATCAGCACAAAAAACAGTGAATATTTTAGGTTGCCATGGCCGATATGGAAGTCGGTAAAAAATACCCGGCTTGATTGTTATGGTGAACTAGGCAAACACATTTACACTCAGTTATACAGTTATTATATTGTTAGCCAAGAATGCGTATATTTAATTGATACCGAATGCGAACCTGAAGTTACACAATTGCTCATTTAAACATAATTGATTATTTAAAAAGCACTGTTTTAAAAGTCTTATATCAATATCAGCCTAATTGGGTTCACGGTTAATCACATGTAAAAACGCGAGCATAGCCTGCTCATCTTTAAACGATACGATTACAAGAGACTTGTTTACAGGAAATCCTATTTAAACAAGCCATAACTGTTCTTTTTGTAAATTGGACTACTAGCTCTTGGCAATCATCCTGATGGTTCACTCCCCCACATTAGAAACAGAGAGTTAGCGGTAAGTAACCCCATTCAGCCATAGAAAAAGAAACATCATCCTGTCTACGTTGGCTAACTTAAGCATTTTCATTACACTAGCGTTCTAGTTAATTTCATATAGACCGCTTAGACCATGCCAGACTTTGCCTTACTCGCTGTTTTTATTCCGACGTTCTTTTTTGTTTCTATCACACCGGGTATGTGTATGACACTCGCCATGACACTCGGGATGAGCATTGGTGTTCGCCGCACCCTGTGGATGATGCTCGGCGAGCTTGTGGGAGTTGCCTTGGTCGCTACAGCGGCAGTCATGGGCGTAGCTAGCATCATGCTTAATTATCCTGAGGTTTTTCAGGTGTTTAAATGGGTTGGCGGCATTTACTTAGGCTATATCGGTGTGCAGATGTGGCGTGCTCGAGGCAAGATGGCGATGCTCAGCGATGATGACACTAATCCAAGAGCCAGTAACTTTACCTTAATTTCACAGGGCTTTATTACCGCCATTGCCAACCCTAAGGGTTGGGCGTTTATGGTGTCACTCCTACCGCCCTTTATTAATGCAGAACGGGAAGTCGCGCCGCAGCTCCTTGCTCTACTGAGTATTATTATGGTGACAGAGTTTACTTCTATGTTGGCCTACGCTAGTGGTGGCAAAAGTTTGCGGATCTTTTTAAGTCGCGGCGATAACATTCGTTGGCTAAATCGTATCGCCGGCAGCCTAATGATTGGTGTTGGGATCTGGTTAGCGATGAGCTAATCAAACATGCCGTCTTGAGTCATATGTGCTTAGCACATCACTTTTTGTATAGCATCATTCGCATCGCGCCAACGGATTTGTTGACACGACGCTTTAGGTTTATGGTGGCTATTGGCCCTTCTTATAGGGCAATACCTCACGCATCTGCTGTATATACACTTCCATTTGCGCAGCTTCCTCCTCGGTAAAATGCGCAATCGCCCGCTTAAATTCAGGATGGGCAATATTGTGGTAGGAATAGAGCACCACAGGCTCGAACCCACGCAGTACTTTATGTTCGCCCTGCGCGCCTGCATCAAATAGATCAATGCCATGGGCGATGCAATATTCGATGCCCTGATAATAACAGGCCTCAAAGTGCAATCCCTCAAGCTCGACAATACTGCCCCAGTAACGGCCAAACAGGCACGTCTGCCCTTGCTCGTTGCGGCCCGTAAAATACAGCGCGCCCGCAACCATCTGCCCTTTGGCATCACTCACCACCAACAGCACAATCTGCTCGGCCAAACGCTCGGCGATCATGTTAAAAAATGTCGGGGTTAAGTAGCCGCGATGGCCGGATCGTTTAAGGTAGGTTAGTTGATAACATTCAATAAAATGCTGCCATTGCTGACTGTTAATCTCCGCTCCCGCAACAAACTCATATTGCAAACCATAGGGCTGTAATTGAGCGCGCTCCTTAAGGATATTTTTGCGCTTACGGGAGGTGAGCGCCGCTAAAAAGGCTGCAAAATCTGCATAGCCACGGTTATGCCAATGAAACTGAGTGCTTAGACGCCGAAGGGCGGTGTGATTCGATGCCTCAGTAAATAGTGCTTGCTGCGAAGACGAGACAAATAAACTATGCCAAGAGGACATAGGCGTATCCGCATTCGCATTCGCATTCGCTAATTGCCCATTTAAACAAGACAATACGACGAGACCTAGCAGCTTGATTTCCGCGGTTGAAAGCGTAGGCGACAGCCCCATCCGCCGCCCCTGCACTGGGGTAAACGGGATGGCATTTAATAATTTAGGATAATATTCAAGGCCATGACGCTCATAGGCCTGCGCCCACGCCCAATCAAACACATATTCGCCATAGGAGTGGGATTTTTGATAAAGCGGCATCAATGCCAGCAGGGGTAAATCCATAAAATCTGCGGCATCTTTTGGACTCATTATTACGGTATCAGGCGCTAATTCTTGCGCTAATTCACTGCCAGTGGCGTCGAATACACACAGATGATGTGGACGCCACCCCGTGGCGGCGCAGGCCGACAAACTCTCCTCTAAGCTCAGTAAATAGGCATGTCGGACAAAGGGATTATCCCTCCCCATCAAGCTATCCCAATTATCGGCGTCAATACTCTGCGCCGCGCTGGCAAAAGCGAAAATGAGTTGTCTCATGAGTTGAATTCTTATCCGTTAAACACACTAAGCCAAGATCCAAGGTTGCAATTAAGCCTAATTCTCGGCACATTGCATAGTCATAATGAAAATAAATTCAGGATTGAATATGCGCCGCGCAGTACCTTTTAGACCTCTAATTCTCGCCATCGCCATGGCACTGCCTTTATTGTCTTCGCCCACTCTCCATGCTGAAGAGCCTTCGATTTTCAGCCAAATGGCCACGGCACAACCCGTATGGGCAAAACATGGCATGGTCGCCAGCCAAGAAACCTTGGCCAGTCGCACAGGGGTTGAAATCTTGAAACAAGGCGGTAATGCCGTCGATGCTGCGGTGGCGGTGGCATTCAGTTTAGCGGTTACCTTACCCCGTGCAGGCAATATTGGCGGCGGTGGCTTTATGCTCGTTCATCTGGCCAAAGAAAATAAAACTATCGCTATCGATTATCGGGAAATGGCGCCATCAAAGGCAAAAAAAGACATTTTCCTCGATGAGAATGGCGATGCGGTGACTAAATTAAGCCGTGAACATGGCCTTGCTGTCGGTGTACCTGGCACCGTAATGGGCATGAGTTTAGCCCTTGAAAAATATGGCACTATGACCATGGCACAGGTCACAGCGCCCGCCATCAAAATGGCACAGGAAGGGATTAGCGTTAGCCCAGATTTGGCGGTTTCCCTTGCAGGCTTAAAGCGCCGCATGAGTCAATGGCCAAGCACAGCAGCCATCTTCTATAAGGCCGACGGTAGCGACTTCCAAGTGGATGATATTTTAAAGCAGCCAGAACTCGCCCACTCCCTGCAACTCATCGCCGAGAAAGGCACCAAGGGGTTCTACGAAGGTGAAACCGCAGAAAAGCTGGTTAAGGCCGTGCAAGAAGCTGGCGGTATCATGACCTTAGAAGATCTAAAACACTACAAGGCGGTTGAGCGCGAACCAGTGCGTGGCCAATACCGAGGATATGAGGTGGTTTCGATGCCACCGCCATCTTCAGGTGGTGTGCATATTATTGAAATGCTTAATGTGTTGCAGCAATTCCCTATCGATAAATTCGGTCACAATACGGCGCAAACTATCCATGTGATGGCTGAAACCATGAAGCATGCCTACGCCGATCGCAGCGAATACTTAGGCGATCCCGATTTTTATAAAGTGCCCGTCAAGCAACTAACGGATAAGGACTACGCCCAAAAAATTGCCAGCCAAATTGCCCTGAACAAAACAACGCCAAGCGAAGAAATCAAACCCGGTAACCTAGCGCCCTATGAGAGTGACCAAACCACGCACTTCTCGGTGGTCGATAAATGGGGTAATGCGGTGTCCAACACTTACACCTTAAACTTCAGCTACGGCTCGGGTTTAGTCGCCAAAGGTACGGGCATTTTACTCAATAACGAAATGGATGATTTCTCCGCAAAACCCGGCACGCCTAACGGTTATGGCCTAGTGGGTGGCGATGCCAACGCGGTGGAAGGTAATAAACGTCCGTTAAGTTCAATGAGCCCCACCATAGTGATGAAAGACGGCAAACCCTTCTTAGTCACGGGTAGCCCTGGCGGTTCACGCATCATTACCACCACGCTGCAAATCATTATGAATGTGATTGATCACGGCTTAAACATTGCCGAAGCCAGCAATGCTGCGCGGGTACATCACCAATGGCTCCCCGATGAACTGCGGGTCGAGACCAGCCTGAACCGCGATACCATTTCATTACTCGAAGCCAAAGGCCATAAGGTGAAAGTGCAATCAGCCATGGGTAGCACTCAATCCATAATGGTGACAGACCAAGGGATATTTGGCGCTACCGATCCCCGTCATTCAGGTAGCGAAGCCGTCGGTTACTAATAGCTGATTGATACAAGTGATATGTAAAAAGGCAAGGAAGCCATGGATTGGAGCGATAAGGCTAAGCGCCCGGTTTGATTAAGAACATTTAAACTAAGTCGCGGATATCGATTATCTCTGCAAGGATCGGGCAAACCAACAAAGCAAAGTGGTTATTTTCAGCGAATGTTGAACCTTACGACCACCTAGTTATGTGAATGCCGTGTTGTAATAGACACGGCATTCACAGCTCTAACTTACAGGAATGATTATTTAAAAGTTATAGCTTAGGTTTAACTCAATATTCCGTGGTTCACCGAAGAAACCTTGGTTGTAAAAATCAATGCTGGAGTAATATTTTTTATCAAATAAGTTATTGATATTTAGTTGAACTTTAGCATCGTCTGTCAGTTGATAGCTTGTCATCATATTGACTAGATAATAGCTATCTTGCTCGGAACGCTCGCCATTGGGACCTGCGTCATCTTTGTAGATTTTACTCTGCCAGCTTAAGTTACCACCGACTGTCAGATCCGCGAGTGCACCATCAAAGTGATAAAGCGAGGATAAACGAATCAGATCCTTCGGTAAATGAGTGCTAAAGGCTGCCCCGTCTTGATCTTCCGATGTACTATGGGTATAGCTGAAAAACAGATCCCAATCTTCTACTGGTCTACCGTTTAACTCAACTTCATAACCTTGGTTAGTGGTTCCGTCCACTCCACGCATTGGATAGCTACCATCTGGTAGAGGCGTGGGATAATTTGGGTCACGTTCTGCCACATTTTCCTTTTGCACTTTAAATACGGCAATACTAGCGGTCAGTTTCTCATCAAAGAAATCCCCTTTCGCACCCAGTTCTATATTATTTCCGGTCATGGGATCTAAGCGCTTATTGTTCGCGTCTTTTGCATCCTGTGGCTGGAAAATTTCGGTATAACTGGTGTAAATCGAGATGCTATCGTTCAGGTTGTATATAAGGCCCGCGTAGGGCGTAAAGACATCGCTATTGTTGTAGTCAGCCGCCGCGTTTGATTCAAACTTATATTGGCTAATGCGGCCACCCAGTAACAACATCCATTGATCATGTAAATTAATTTGGGTCGCGAGATAGGCCCCTTTTTGAATTTCCTCACCTTCTTGATAGATTGGCGTCGACGGATAATTAGGTTCGGCAACTGAGCCATCCCATTCGAAGAAGTTACCAATACTTATGCTATTCAATGGGTAATAGGAATCTGCGGTTGTGTCTTGCTTAGAATACAATAAACCCGCAGTCAATTTATGCTCGCGGCCAAAGAGCTCAAATGGCCCTGAAGCAAATAGTCGCGCAGCATCTTGTTTACGGGTCGATTGATAGATCATCGCCGATGCCCCCATTCCTAACCCTGTCGTTTTATCCGGCGCGCCATAAAGATAAAGCAAGTGTCCGTCCATCTCATCTTCACGATGTTCGACGTCAAATTTAAGGTCCCAATTATTATCAAAATCATGTTGAAGCGTGGCAAAGACATTCGCGCCATTACGTTGCCAACTCGACCAAGAGGCTGCGGTTGTGGTCGATCGAGGTAGATCATTGGCCAAACTGCCATCAGCATAAAATAGAGGAAGACCACCCCAAGTTGAGCCTTTTGGATCACGGTCACTGTAATCAGCACCTAGGGTAAATAAGGTACTGTCACTGAGTTTTGCCGTGATCACGCCATAAACTTGGAGGTTTTCATCTTTGGCAAGATCAATATAACTATCTGACTTCTCATAGGCAGCGGCAAAACGAGCCTGCACAGCACCACTATCCGTCACATCAACAGAGGCATCGCCTTCAACGCGGTAGCTATCCCATGAACCGACTTTTGCGCTGACATAGCCGCCAGGTGTCGCTTTAGGACGTTTGCGGATAAGGTTAATTGCCGCCGATGGTTCGCCCGCTCCTGTTAAGAGTCCCGTTGCTCCACGGACCACTTCGACGCGGTCAAATAATATAGTGTCAGTTGAGGCGTCATTAAAGAAACTCGAATAGTTAACGGGCACACCATCAAACTGGAAATTAGTAATCGGATTACCGCGAGAGCTAAAGAAATAGCGGTTGGTTTCAGCTTTTTGAGCATAAATGCCAGGGGTTAAAAACATTAAGTCCGCAACACTATTAAGTGAGAAACTTTGAATAAACTCTTGATCGATAATGGTAACGGATTGTGGCGTTTCCCGCAGAGTTAAAGGTAACCCGGTTGCCGTTGCGGCCTTATCTAAACGACTTCCCTTGATACTAATGACCTCAATATTAGTCGCGGACTTGTCTTCACTTGCGTAGGTGCTTGGTGCGAATAAAAAACTCGCAATGAGTGTAGCTAACAGCGTTTTTTGCATCATGATTCCCCATCATTGTTGTTTGAGAGATGCATTTTAATTGAAAATAATTATCAATACACAAAGATGATAACAATTCTCATTACATTTACACTCAAAATTTGTAAAAATGTTGGGGGCATCACATGCTCAAGGCGGGCCTCAATGTTGGTTTATGTTGCATGGCTAGCTAGATCGCCATCTAGATCTTATTCGATACCCTCTGTTTTCGGGCCTTTAGGATTCACTCAGCAATAGATGAAACTCACCTATTGCTTACCGCCATGCGTTCAATCCTTATGAATAAGATTGACTTAGCATTAACTCACTCTATATTATCCAGCTCTAACATATGAATTAAAAAGGAATTTATTGTGTCAATGTTCTTGCTGATTTTGCTGTTGCTCTTCGCTAGCATGATGTTTTTCGGCATATTGAGTTATTCACTCGGTCGCAAAAAAACGACAAATCCTAAGCTCACAGGGATGCTAGGCGCGATACTGGGATTATTCCCGTTATTGGGCGTTATTTTCTTGATTGTCTTAGTGCTAAAAGCTGATATCACAACCCCGAGCATCCCCCTGGAATAGTCACAAGCTCTAGTTAATACAGTTAACTGTTCAGGATTTATTCCAACAGTTAATTTAGAGCGAAAATATTATCGCAATGAGTTGTTTCGCCAGAAGAACTCTTCAAGAGACAGTTGAATTTGTGTTGGTTTCAACTGTCATTTCGGATGTTAATCTTAAAGAAGAAACTGATTCCCTTTGGGATAAAAGCGCGTTAGATTTTTTACTCTAATTAATTGGTTTTGGATTAATATTTGTAAGGCGATTATTGAACGTTAGTATTAAACCCGATAAACAAGTCATCCATTTTCGTTGCATGAACTTAAGCGAATGATCTCCAAAAACTCATTTGGTCAACACTCACAGCAGACTGAGCAGCTCAAAATGGTAGAAGTGATCACTCTTAGACAGCAGAAGCGATCAATTGTGCCAGTACCAATTAATGGTGGCGCTGCACCAAGTTGCGCACATTGCTGTTAAAGACTGCCCACTTCTACCTGTCACGACTGCCCTGAGCGCTGGCAAAATTGCCTAGTTTCAGGCAAGAAAGAGCCCTCTATAGATTGGGGCGAATATACAACTCTATTTTGAATGTCCACTCTATCTCCCCGGCCAGTAAATACCTTGCCGAACAGAAGGCAGAGCATGAGAAGGCGCAGGAAATCAGCAAACAGACTGAGCATGGGCTGGCTACCTGACTCCAGAGAAAACAAAACCCACACTCGTGGGCTTTGTTGTCTATTACTCTATACTAGGCTATTCATCAATATATACTTAAAAGCAATCAAAATAACTATTTGAAAAGAAGATAAAACCGTATATAAACCAAATCGTTTTAGCTTAAGTTTTTTCCAGCAAATAAATACAGCGGAAATGCAGCCAAGGTGCCAAAAACATAAAACACGATATCTTCTAAGACTCCATTTCTATCCTAGCAACTTAGTCATTACCAACTCGACTGCACCATAACCATAAAGATCTGATTCTTCGAGGCCTTTTGTGTCATATGGGATTGATTCCTCCTTATCTAGCTTGCTTGGATCAGCATCAGAATAGATAACGCGCCAAGCTCGCCCAGTAAGCTCATCCTGTCTTATAAAAGTTGGCACCGGCCAATCTTTATGCGACCATGAAGGCATATCTCCCAGAATCAGCCACTCGCCATTAATCAACCCTAAGTCACCAATTCGAAGACATTTAATCGCATCAGTTGACCGCATTATCGAAATTTCTGTAAACGAAGGAATCGTTTCAAATTTCTTACCAAAGAAATAAGCAAGGATAATTTTTCCTTTTTTTGCCATGCGCGCAACAACGCCTACTGCAAACCCATTATTTCGAAGAGGAACCGCAAACAAAGATCCCTCACGATATGGTATAGACTTCATTATTTACCTCCCAAGTAAAGGCGAGCAGCATCCATGTACTCATCTATCTTTGGATTGCTTGGGCTGATCGGCCTGATTTTATTAACGATAAATCAAACGATAAATCAAGCCACCCATTTTAAATCAACAAACGATAAATCAAACGATAAATCAAGCCACCCATTTTAAATCAACAAACGATAAATCAAGCCACCCATTTTAAATCAACAACATAATGCACTTTCAGTTTGCCTACAACTTGTAAAAGTTAACATTGTTAAAAAAGAACCATCAAAAGTTATAGGGACAGCATCTGAGGCAATAAATTGCGCTAATCCCTTAAAAAATCGGGCATTTCAGACGAGATAAATCATCCCAGTTCTTAGGGGATACTCAGCAAGGGTTACTTTCGAAGTTATATAAGTCGTTGTCAGTTGCAGCGCAAGTGCTGGCAGCTTGCCGCAAAATGCCGTCGTCGCTTTTCTAAGTGTTCGCAGTAATCGGTCAGTTCTTGCAATGTGCCCACTGGCCCGTGAAATAGTTTGCCAAACTCGGTGGTCAG
>NZ_JTLE01000094.1:2121569-2162194 GCF_000798835.1 Shewanella sp. ZOR0012 | reverse complement strand
CTGCTAATGACGATCTGTCACCTGTAGAGTTTGAGAATTCTCAAGTAAAAGTGTCCAGTTTGGGTTGACCAGTACAGTCAAAATAGCGCAGGATCAGCTCTTCTTCTGGTGATAAAGCACCGCCTGAAGGCAATAATAAGCGGGAGGAATCAAGCTTAAATGGTGTAAGTAGCGCACTATCAAAATCAATAATATCGTGTAAAGATAAGCTCTTACCAAGCAACTCTAAATAACTTGGCACCACGTGTTTCGCCCGTACAAATTTGACAAATGCCCTGTGTTCTTTCTCTATTCGCAAGGGTAAAAGGACCAGCAGTAACACAACAAATATCAAGGTAGCCAATGAACAAGATTGGCGAACAAGTGACCAACTTAGTTTTGAAACCATCATAATCCCCGATGATGACCTGAGTTAAATCGATTTATTGCAAACCTACTGCGCCGCGCAAAACGCATTCTGTCAAAATTAATCTTATCGTTAACTGTAGAACGAGTCGGCAAAAATGGAATCATAAAAAACAAAAAGGGAGCCTAAGCCCCCTTGTCAAATCGAGATAGCATTTAAGCCATCAGAACATTATTTCGTCCCAAAAATCTTATCGCCCGCATCACCTAAACCAGGCAGGATATAGCCCTTCTCGTTTAAGCATCTGTCGATTGCGGCAGTATACAGCTCAACATCCGGGTGAGCCGCTTCAAGGGCTTTGAGCCCTTCGGGCGCGGCAACTAACACTAAGGCTTTAATTGAGGTACAACCGCGTTTTTTCAGCAGGTCGATAGTCGCAATCATCGAGCCACCAGTTGCCAGCATAGGGTCAACAATCAGCGCGATACGCTCGTTCATGTCGCTGGCCAGCTTTTCAAAATATGGCACAGGTTCTAGGGTTTCTTCGTCGCGGTAGATACCCACAACCGAAATACGCGCACTTGGAATATGCTCAAGTACACCGTCCATCATGCCTAAACCCGCACGCAAGATAGGCACAACAGTCACTTTCTTGCCTTTGATCTGATCCACATCTACCGGACCATTCCAGCCTTCAATCGTAACAGTTTCGGTTTCGAAATCTGCGGTAGCTTCATAGGTTAACAAGCTGCCGACTTCTGCGGCTAGCTCACGGAAACGTTTAGTGCTAATGTCACCTTCACGCATTAAGCCGATTTTGTGACGCACTAACGGGTGTTTAACCTCGACAACTTTCATTTTTCTCTCCTACTATTGTTCGCGAATTATCTTAGGCAAATTTTTCAGATTTTAGATGATTTGTTTATTGGGTAAAACATAAAGTTTTTCCATTCGGACTAATCGTGAGCAATATCGCAAGAATTATTGCTTATCGCTTAAGATACGCCCACTAACACACTATTTTATGACCAATCACTAGATTGAAAATGTGAAATATCCCCCTGTGAAGCTAAAAAAACTTCAGAGATACTGATAAATCCAAATCATGACTTTCGACCCCTAGCACAAGCTGATAGAATACCGCCGCATAAAAATCCAATAACGATGTACCCGAGAGGATCCTCCGTGAGCACTCCTACCCCACTGAGCTATAAAGACGCTGGCGTTGATATTGATGCTGGTAATGCACTGGTAAATAACATTAAAGCGGCTGTTAAACGTACCCGTCGTCCAGAGGTAATGGGCAACTTAGGTGGTTTTGGCGCATTGTGTGAATTACCCACTAAATACAAGCAACCTGTTTTAGTGTCAGGCACCGATGGTGTTGGTACTAAATTGCGTTTAGCTATCGATTACAAAAAACACGACACAGTCGGTATCGACTTAGTGGCCATGTGTGTGAACGATTTGATCGTTCAAGGCGCTGAGCCATTGTTTTTCCTCGATTACTACGCAACAGGCAAGCTCGATGTTGAAACAGCAACTTCTGTTGTTAACGGCATCGGCGAAGGTTGTTTCCAATCTGGTTGTGCGTTAATCGGCGGCGAAACCGCTGAAATGCCAGGCATGTATGAAGGTGAAGATTACGACCTCGCAGGTTTCTGTGTGGGCGTGGTTGAAAAGGCCGACATCATTGACGGGAGTAAAGTGGCCGCGGGTGATGCACTGATCGCCTTAGCTTCAAGCGGTCCACATTCAAATGGCTATTCATTAATTCGTAAAGTATTAGAAGTCAGCCAAGCGGACCCTCAACAGGATCTCAATGGCAAGCCATTGATCCAACATCTGTTAGAACCAACCAAAATTTACGTTAAATCATTGCTCAAGCTGATCGAAGCATCAGACGTGCACGCAATGGCACACATCACTGGCGGTGGTTTTTGGGAGAACATTCCTCGCGTACTGCCTGAAAACTGCAAAGCCGTTATCCAAGGTGATTCATGGCAATGGCCTGCTGTTTTCAATTGGTTAATGGAAAACGGTAACATTGCAGAATATGAAATGTACCGTACCTTTAACTGTGGTGTCGGCATGATCGTTGCGCTGCCAGCCGATAAAGTGGATGCCGCACTTGCGCTGCTTGCAGCGGAAGGCGAACAAGCATGGCTTATCGGTGCTATCGCTGCTCGCGAAGGCAATGAAGAGCAAGTGGAGATCCTGTAATGCCCCAAAGCTGTCGTGTAGTTGTATTAATTTCCGGAAATGGCAGTAATCTTCAAGCCGTTATCGACGGTTGTGACGATAATTTGCAAGCCGAAGTTGTCGGAGTGATCAGTAATAAACCCGATGCCTACGGCCTAGTTCGTGCCCATCATAGTGAAATTGATACCAGCTGCGTGATTGCTCGCACAGGTGAATCTCGCTCTGATTACGATGCACGGTTAATGGCCGCAATTGAACAATACCAACCGGATTTAATCGTGTTGGCTGGATTTATGCGCATTCTAACCGATGAATTCGTGAATCATTATTTAGGTCGCATGATCAATATCCACCCTTCATTGCTGCCCAAATTTACCGGATTACACACCCACCAACGTGCCATTGATGCCAAAGAAACAGAACATGGCGCAAGTGTGCATTTTGTTACCCCAGTGCTAGATGCTGGTCCGGTGATTTTACAGGCGAAAGTCCCAGTTTATGAAGACGATACCGCAGAGATGCTCGCTGCGCGTGTCCACGAGCAAGAGCATGCTATTTACCCCCTAGTGGTGAAATGGTTTAGCCATCAACGCCTAAAAATGCAAGACGGCCAAGCCTATCTTGATGGCACGCTCATCGGACCTAATGGTTACGCACCCGATTAATCTCTGAATATTTGAAGAAGAGACCTTAAAGGTCTCTTTTTTTTGGGCTATGACATACAAAACCATTGTTTTATGCACTAATGTGGCATTAGATAAGCTAACGAAAAGTGATTTTGTTCGGCATAAAAGAGATTATTAGATGAAAAATATTATCTGCGATATCGATGGTGTACTCCTGCACGACAATAAGCTGATCCCCGGCAGTGATAAATTTATCCAGCGCATTCTCCAGCAAGGCAATCCCCTTGTCATTCTCACTAACTATCCGGTACAAACAGGCAAAGATCTGCAAAACCGCCTTAGCGCAGCAGGGATAGACATCCCAGAAGAATGTTTTTATACCTCGGCCATGGCTACCGCCGACTTTTTAAAACATCAAGAGGGTAGTAAAGCCTTTGTGATTGGTGAAGGTGCCCTCACCCATGAACTCTATAAAGCCGGTTTTACTATTACCGACATTAATCCCGATTTTGTGATTGTTGGCGAAACCCGTTCCTACAATTGGGATATGATCCATAAGGCTGCCGGATTCGTCGCCCGTGGCGCCCGTTTTATCGCCACCAATCCCGACACTCACGGCCCCGCTTACAGTCCCGCCTGCGGCGCGCTGTGTTCACCGATTGAGCGTATTACCGGCAAAAAGCCTTTCTACGTCGGTAAACCGAGTTCATGGATTATCCGCTCGGCGCTCAATCATATTGACGGTCATTCCGAAAATACCGTGATCATCGGCGACAATATGCGTACCGATATCTTGGCAGGCTTCCAAGCCGGACTTGAGACCATTCTGGTTACCAGCGGCGTAAGTAAACTTGAAGATATCGATAAAGAACCCTTCCGCCCAAATCATGTATTCGCCTGCGCCGGCGATATTGATGTGGTTTAACTCTTCTCTATTTAATTAAGCTCATTTCCCAATATGTGCCCAATGCTTACGGCGCTGGGCACCATAAACTAAATAGAGGTTGTTCTTAATTCGGTGTTTGGTTATTGATGTAGTTTTCTCAACGCCCCTTAAAATGGTTTGAAATCTGTGACAGTGTCAAATTCCAATTGTGGATCAAGTTGCTAGTAATACCTCTAGAACGGTATCGCAAACCTCATTTTAAAACAGCTAGTTACCTCTCTACTTATTGCCATATCTTGCTAACGCGATAGAATGCTTCTAACAAAATATTTGAACTAAGGAAGGTGCAGTATGACTTTAACAATTGGTGAGCTTAAAGAAATGATAAGGCTCTACGATGATGATACTGAGATTTACTTCGGTGGCTTAGATTTCTATCGTTTGAAAATGAGGGGAGACAAACTTGTTCAGGTTGAGTTTAATCAAACCGTCTATAAAGAACGTGATACAGGAAATGTGATAGTAGAAAATCACAATCAACTTTAATCAAGGGAGTTTAAAATGCAAGAAAAGGAAGCAAGAGAACTAAGGGCGAAATGGGGCAATAAACCATGCAACCATCCTGACCTATCTAAAGAGTATCACTTAGGTGCTGCTACTGGTGATTATGTTTGCACTACTTGTGGTGAGGCTGGTCATGGCCGTGACTGGGTAAAACGCGAAAAAGGTGAAGCTGAAAGCTAGCATAAGCCCTTACTAAACACATCTGTATTTTGTTGTTATAGTAAGGGGTAAGCCTACAAACCATTGCAGTCGTGTAATACGTATTGCACTTATAGTAACGCCCTCTGCACTACTTCACAAACCTCATTTAAAAACAGCTAGTTACCTCCCTACTTCTTGCCATATCTACATAACGCGATAGAATGCTTTTAATAGTATGATGAACAGTAATCGGAGCGCGAAATGGAAGAAATTAATAACATGAACGAAGAAAGCTTTCTAAAAAAGAATAATATCTCAACTGAAGATTGGGACAAATCAAAAATTGACTGGTCAACGTTGCAAAAAATAGGTGCAGACCATCAAGCAAAGCTTGAGGAAAGGAAAGAAAGTGCTGAACTATTTGCACGAATGATCCAGAGGTGCCCAAAGGTTCATTCTGTTAGGTGGCGTGTTAAAGATCCCGAACACTTGATGGAAAAAATTGTCAGAAAAACTATTGAAGGCAGCGACACATACAATGAGATTTACTTAGGGATTAATGTAGATAATTATCACGACATAGTTACCGATTTAGTTGGAGTGAGAGCACTTCATTTATTTAAAGATGATTGTTTTGGAATTGATGAATATCTTCGTAATCTTTGGACAACAAAAGAACAACCAGTCTACTACGTAAGAAGCGGAGACGACGAGACTACTGACCTTGAGAGATTTGAAGTTAAGCAACATCCAGCAGGATATCGTTCTATCCATTATGTTTTTGAATCTACTCCATTAAAACAAAAGATATACACAGAAGTTCAAGTAAGGACAATCTTCGAAGAAGGTTGGAGTGAAATTGATCATAAAGTTAGATACCCTAATTTCTCAGATAATGAACAGGTTTCATATTTCCTAAGAATTTTTAATAGACTTGCTGGTAGCGCAGACGAAATGGGCACTTTCGTTAAGGAATTAGTAACTGAGCTTAAAGCAACCGCAGCACAACTCACTGAATTTGCAAATGAAAACGCTAGAATAAAAGAAGAAAATGAACAAAACATTGGTGAAATTGATCGCTTGTTCAATGAACTTGAAGCTTCAAAAGGAAATGTTCATTCAAAAGACAATCTTGTTAGTCAGTTAAAAGCAGAAGTCGATAAATTAAAATCGCAATCGCGTTTGCATAAGGAGGTTTTTACATCAAATAGTAAGGCTAAAATCAACAAATCTGTGGATCTTATTAATATGATAAATGCCATGCGTTCAAACGTAAAAACAGTTGATGGTGCGACCGTAAAAACTTCTCAACAAAACAGCTCTACGATCAAAGAGCATAATAAACCGCCACGAAAAATAGAATAATTTTGATTCTCAGGTTAAAGCCCTTACTAAACACATCATAAAATTGTTGTTATAGTAAGGGTTAACTCATTTTATCAGGCTTGCTCATTACCGACATTAATCCCGATTTTGTCATTGTCGGCGAACCCCGCTCCTATAATTGGGACATGATCCATAAGGCCGCCGGATTCGTCGCCCGTGGCGCCCGTTTTATCGCCACCAATCCCGACACTCACGGCCCCGCTTACAGCCCCGCCTGCGGCGCTCTGTGCTCCCCTATTGAGCGAATTACTGGCAAAAAGCCTTTCTACGTCGGTAAACCGAGTTCATGGATTATCCGCTCGGCGCTCAATCATATTGACGGTCACTCCGAAAATACCGTGATCATCGGTGACAATATGCGCACCGATATCTTGGCGGGCTTCCAAGCCGGACTTGAGACCATTCTAGTCACTAGCGGCGTAAGTAAACTTGAAGATATCGATAAAGAACCTTTCCGCCCAAATCATGTTTTCGCCTGCACGGGCGATATCGATGTCGTTTAAGCATCAAACTGCCAGCTTCTCAGCACCTTAGCGTGCAGAGAAACACCACTGACCTTAACATTAAGTAACATATTTGCCGTTGGACTTCCCTTGTACCCCATTGTCGCTTGATTCATGATAAGGCACGACATCCCCCTTTGATATTCGCGTTAAACACGCCCTAAAAATAACAGTAGGATCAACCTATGCGACGTTTGTATCCGTTTTGCGCACTAGCCTTACTCAGTGCCTGTAGCCCCAATTCGGCCCAGCCCGATGCCAACAGCAGTGCCGCACTGAAACCCGTGCAAATGAATGAAGCACGTTTTAGAGACGATATTAAAAACCTGTCTTCCGATGAGTTTGAAGGCCGCGCCCCAACCACTCAGGGTGAAAAACTCACCTTGGATTATTTATCCAAGGCCTTTGCAGAGATGGGACTTAAAGGTGCTTACCAAGGTAGTTTTTTACAACCAGTGCCTATGGTGAGCTATACCGCAGATGAAGCACAGCAAGTCACGCTAGCAGGATTACCCTTTAAATACCGTCAAGATCTGGTGCTCAGTAGTCGCCATGATAACGGTGGTATTAACATTGAAAACGCGCCATTGGTATTTGTTGGCTACGGTGTTAATGCACCTGAATATGGCTGGAATGATTACCAAGATGTGGATATGAAAGGTAAAATCGCAGTCATCTTAGTGAACGATCCCGGTTTTGCCCGCCCAGATTCAGGCAAATTTAATGGCAAAGCCATGACCTACTACGGTCGCTGGAATTATAAATTTGAAGAAGCAAGCCGCCAAGGTGCACTTGGTGCACTACTGATCCACGATACTGAGCCTGCTTCTTATCCTTGGTCTGTGGTCGAAAACAGTTGGACTGGCGCGCAGCAAGATTTAGTCCTCAGCAAAGCCGAGCAGGATAGCCGCGTCCAAGTTGAAGGTTGGTTAACCTTAGATACCGCCACAAAACTGTTTGAAAAAGCGGGCGTATCTCTCACCACACTGATGGCTCGCGCCGCCGATAGCCCGATTAATTTTCCCCTAGAGCAAACGGCCAGCATCGCCTTTAAAAACAAAGCGGAATATGCCAATAGCTATAACGTCGTCGCCACCCTTTCAGGCACCAAGCAAGTAGATGAGCACATCCTGTTTACTGGCCATTGGGACCATATTGGCAAAGATGACAGTAAAGAAGGCGATAAAATTTACAACGGTGCCATGGACAATGCATCGGGCATTGCGGGCATTTTAGAAATCGCCAGACAACTGGCCGATAACGCTAAACAGGGCCACGGCTTAGCTCGCTCGGTGACCTTTATCGCCACCACGGGCGAAGAGCAAGGTTTGCTTGGCTCACGTTATTATGCCGCAAATCCCATCTACCCCATCGATAAAACGGTGGCGGTACTCAATCTAGATAGCACCAATATCTATGGAAAAACTAAGGATTTCACCATTGTTGGCAAAGGCAAGTCTGAGCTTGAAAACTACTTAATCGATGCCGCCAAACAGCAAAACCGTATTGCTTTGGGTGAAAAAAATCCTGCATCGGGTGGTTTCTTCCGCTCTGACCACTTCAGCTTCGCCAAACTTGGCGTTCCTGCGGTCTTTGCCGGTGGCGGTAGTGAGCCAATCGATGCGGCAACCGCGGACTATAAAACCCAAATGCAGGCGACCATGAAGGGCTGCTATCACAATGTCTGCGATGAATACCGTGATGACTGGGATTTGAGTGGTGCGATTCAAGATCTGGAAATTTACTATCAAGTGACTCGCAGCTTAGGCAACAGCCAAGATTGGCCAGGCTATTATCAAGGTACTGAGTTTAACAACCTGCGTCCCGCCAAAACAGAACTTACCACGACCGCAAAGTAAGCGGCTTGAGCAAAGGGATTAATCGCTAAAAAATCTAATAAGGCACCTTGAAGGGTGCCTTATTATGTTATGAGTATTTTATGATCCGCCCCACTTTACGCTCACTGTAGACCTTGACTGTAGCAACACGGGCATGACTGCCGACAAGCCGTTCATAAAACCAGCAAAATTTACACTTAGATCACTATCTTGCTCACATTTATCATGATTTTCTCAAAAACGGATTTTCTTGAGTGAACATTATGTATTTGCCAATATCCCGCTTCACAACTCACCATCAAAAACACTTTATTTATAAAAAAGCGAAATTAATTAGACAGTATTCAATCAAAGCCATTAAAAAGATAGATCAAACCCACCTAAAACACTAAAAACCGAATAAATCATCAAAAATAAAATTTGGCAAAATCCCAAATCGCTGGCACATTGATACTCAATTGAGACATCCTCAAATGAAATACAGTGGTTTAGGAGTGGGATTATGTGTTCGATTTTTTCAATTTTAGATATTCAATCCGATGCGAAAGAGCTACGCCAAGTGGCACTGGAAATGTCCAAACTGATGCGCCATCGCGGCCCCGATTGGTCAGGCATTTACGCCAGCGATAAAGCGATTTTGGCCCACGAACGCTTGGCCATTGTCGATATTGAACATGGCGCGCAACCACTGCTAACCGAAGATGGCAGCCTTATCCTCGCGGTCAATGGTGAAATCTATAACCACAAAGAACTCAAAGCCCAACTCGGCGATAAATATAGCTATCAAACCAACTCGGATTGCGAAGTCATTCTGGCGTTGTATCAGGAATATGGCACTGAATTTCTTGATAAATTAAACGGTATTTTCGCCTTCGTACTCTACGACAAAGCCAAAGACGCCTACCTAATTGGCCGCGATCATATGGGTATCATTCCGCTCTACACGGGTCGAGATGCGGCAGGTAACTTCTATGTCGCCTCCGAAATGAAAGCCCTGATGCCAGTGTGTAAAACGGTGGAAGAATTCCAGCCGGGCCAATACTTATTCTCAAGCGATGCTGCGGCAGTGAAATACTACACCCGCGATTGGCAACAGTATGATGCAGTTAAAGATAACGGCGCCAGCCAAGAAGAATTGCGTGAAGCTCTAGAAGCCGCAGTAAAACGTCAATTGATGTCCGATGTACCTTACGGAGTATTACTCTCCGGCGGTTTAGACTCATCGGTGATCTCGGCTATCACCCAGACATTTGCCAAACGCCGTATCGAAGATGACGGTGAAACAAACGCTTGGTGGCCACAGCTACACTCCTTTGCAGTCGGTTTAAAAGGCGCTCCGGATTTAATCGCGGCCAAAAAAGTTGCCGATGCCATTGGAACGATTCACCATGAGATCAACTTTACCTTCCAAGAGGGTTTAGATGCGATTAAAGAAGTCATCTACCACTTAGAAACCTATGATGTGACCACCATTCGTGCTGCCACACCCATGTATCTAATGGCGCGTAAAATCAAGGCGATGGGGATCAAAATGGTGTTATCGGGTGAAGGTGCCGATGAACTCTTTGGCGGTTACTTGTACTTCCATAAGGCGCCAAACGCGCAGGCCTTCCATGAGGAACTCGTGCGTAAACTGGATAAACTACATCTGTTCGATTGCCTACGCGCCAACAAAGCCATGGCGGCGTGGGGATTGGAAGCCCGTGTGCCTTTCCTCGATAAGGAATTTATGGATGTGGCAATGCGCATTAATCCTGAGGCAAAAATGTCTAAGGATGGCCGGATTGAGAAACACATTCTGCGCCAAGCCTTTGAGCATAAATTACCTAAAGAAGTCGCCTGGCGCCAAAAGGAACAATTCAGCGATGGCGTAGGCTACTCTTGGATTGATGGTTTGAAGGCCCATGCCGCAGAACAGGTCGACGATTTGCAACTGGCCAACGCGAAGTTCCGCTTCCCGTATAACACGCCAGAAACCAAAGAGGCTTACTTCTATCGCCGTTTCTTTGAAGAGCATTATCCATTGCCAAGTGCTGCCGAAACGGTTCCTGGTGGTAAGTCGGTCGCCTGCTCTACCCCAGAAGCACTGGCGTGGGATGAAAGTTTACGGGGTATTATCGACCCATCAGGCCGCGCCGTGCGCTCAGTGCATGCCGCCAGTTATTAACCACTGATATTCATCCTAATAATAAAGCCACCTCGGGTGGCTTTATTACCTTTAACGCTTTGCCCAATTCATTTAGCTTTGCCAAGCAAGCTAAAATACGGCCGAGCAATAATACCTTGAGTGATTCAAGAAGAAGCGAACCAATGACCTAGGCCGATATTGCCAATGGTAAAACTGGCGTCACATCTTTAACCTTGGCAATTTGCCCAGAAGACTTAGCAAGAAACGCCTTCCCCGCCTTTATCCCTTGCAGGTAATCAATCCGTAAATCCGTATCTGTGCTACCTAACAGCTTACTCTGTAATGGTGACTTCGCAAAAATCTGCACAATTTCAACATCATCGGGAGGATTGGCAATAAAGTCTAGCTCGGCCTGATAGGCCTCTTCATGCTGCACTAAGTAATCAATGGTCTTAGGGCAAAAACCTGAGACGCAGATCCACGACTTGAGTTTATGTACCCAAGCGGATTGGGCTTGAAAATCCTCATTCACCGTTCTGACCACCACAATTTTACGGGAGCCGCGTCGATACGCCTCACGCACAGGTAGCGGCGCAGCTAAACCGCCATCGAGATAAAAATCCTGCTCTGGCTCAGCCATAACTTCGGCATGATTAGCAGATTCAATCGCTAACCAAGGTGTTAACTTCACCCCTTGTTTATATAAAAAAGGCAATGCGCTAGAGGCTTTAAGTAGTTCACGCCAGTGTTCGTGGTTGGTTGGGCTCAAGAAATACCCTTGGCGATCGCTGACTCGCGTGGTGGTGATAAGAAGTTCTCGCCCACGGAGGGATTGACTCGCCGCGGCTAAATCTAGCTTAAAGCTTCCACGTTGAATCTGGTCAAAATACCAGTCGAGATCGATCACATTGGCGCCAATCAGACCTCGTCCTAATTGATAGAAGCGTTTATGACGCGTTAAGCCACGGATAAGTTTTTTAGCGTATCCCTTTTGCCTAGCTAAGAAACTCGTCAAGTTTTGTGAGCCAGCGGAGGTACCAATCAATAAATCGAAAGGGTCGAACTCCGCATCAAGCCAAGCATCGAGTACGCCTGCGGTAAAAATACCGCGCTGACCACCACCCTCTGCAATTAACGCCACTTTAGGCGCGGTAACAGATTGAGAAGCTGAGGATAAATGGTTAATCGGCGGCATAACTGACCTTATCGCAATGGAGAATAGATAAGCCCAGTCTAAACAAAGAAAGTCATAGTAAAAAACGGATAGAATCTATTGTTGTAATCGATAAATAAATATAAGAAGCGTTTTGCGTGAATTAAAGCACTTTAGCAACGATGCAATACTCGCATACATAGTTAAAAGCTATAGGTAACGTTGCTTGTAGATACAATGCGTTGCATATGCAATCTAAGCCCGCGAATCGTCACGCTGGCTTAGATTGCACTTGGTTTCTTAACGTTAGAACTTATGGCTCAGTTCAAGCGTGACATTGCGCGGCTCACCGGGGAAATGGCCATTGCGCTCACTAAAACCGCTGACAGCATATTCCTTATCGAAGATATTCTTCAGATTTACGCGCACTTGGGTTTGGTCCCACTGGGTCGTCCAGCTCATATCAAACACCGTATGGGGTTTTACCGTTTGACCATTGAGACTAAATTGCTCGCCTACATAGTCCATCCCAAAGGCAATGGCGGAATCAATCGCTTGAATATCGTAGCGCGTCCATAGCCCTGCTTGATGGCGCGGCGCATTGGCAAAGTGTTTGCCGTCGCCAAAGGTGTTGGTTAGGCTGTCGTTGGTCACGCCTTTAATCACTTCGGTATCGTTATAGGCATAGTTAGCCGTTACGGTAAGGTTATCTGTGAGATCGCCCACCAGCGTCCATTCCACCCCTTGGCTACGTACTTCGCCAAAATTAACTAAATTCGGAATACCATCGTCATCCCCAGTATCTAAAGGGTTAGCCTGGGCCACATTTTGTTTTTCAATGCGATAGAGTGCAAGCGTGGTCATAAACTGGCCATCGAGCCACTCGTTTTTCATCCCAAGTTCTATTTGATTACCAGTTTCGGGATCGAGTGCGCCGTCGCTTTTGATGCTCTCTTGATCAGACAATGCTGCCGGATTGAAACTCTCTGAGTAGTTCAAGTAGAAAGACATCGCATCGATTGGACGATAATTCAATCCAGCCCTTGGGGTAATGGCATTATCGCTAAAGGAGAATCCGGTCTTTTTATCGTAATCATCAAACTGGCTGAAGCGTAGACCCGCAATTAAAGACCACTGCTCGTTGAAATGCAGATGCTCTTGCAAATAGAGGCCAAAACGGTTGGCACGGGTACCGTCGGTATCCATGTCTTTCAACTGATAAGCACTTGGGTTTGTTTCGCCGTAATTCAGCTCAAAGATATTCAGATTACCCACGCCTTCCTTACTGGTCGCCAACTTGTAACGGTACTCGGTTTCAACATAGTGATAATCACCACCAAACAGGAACTCATGCTCAAAACCTAAGGCGTTAAAACGATAGACAAAATCATTGGTTAAACTGATTTCGTCATTGGCACGGGATTGGACACGATATTCACGTTTGATCGTACCATCTGCGCTGTTTGCCTTGCCATCACCGTTCACATCGACCCAACCACGGGATTCGTGATATTGCTGATCGGATTCATTATTCAGGTAACGAATTTGAGTTTTTACCGAAAAAACATCACTAAATTGATGATCGAGAATCGCTTGCAGCACCAAGGCATCCATTTTCTGGAAATCGCTTTTCTCGTTGGCATTGTAGGAAGGATCGACAAGGAAATTACCCGCATCATCCACGGGTACGCCACGGAGTCGATTGCCACCCAAATCCTGCCTTATCAGATCGAAGGTGGTGGTGAGCTTGGTATCTTCACTGATTTCATAGAGTAAGCCACCAGCCACTTCGGCATTTAAGCTATCGGCATTGTTACGAAAGCTATCTTCCTGCTGATAGTAGCCCCCCAATCGATAGGCTAAATCCTCAGTTAAACCGCCAGTGAAATCCAGCGAGCCGCCCATCATGTCGTAGCTACCCGTGCTTAGGGTGAGATCTTTACGCTCGATAAAGGTCGGTTTCTTCGTCACATAGTTAATCATTCCGCCGGGTTCACCGCCGCCATAGAGTGCCGATGCAGGGCCTTTTAATACTTCAACCCGCTGTACGTTGAACAGTTGTGGCACCGAAAATCCCGAATACGGGTCGCCACGTACACCATCGTAAAACACGTTGGCATCATCGCGAAAGCCACGAAAGGTCACGCCGGAATAGCTAAATTCACTCACACCGGCAATGGAGCGGTATAAGTCAGTGATGTTACGAGCGGCTTGATCGTCAATCAGTTGCTCGGTCAGTACTTGTACTGACTGCGGCAATTCCATCACATTGATTGCCGTTTTAGTGCCGATTTCAGTCTCTTTATCAACATACATTTGCATGGCGCGACCACGCACGACAATTCGCTCTGGCGCCTTAGTCTCGGCTTGTGTGCTGGCTTGCGTGTTGGTTTGCATAGCAACTTGTGCCGTTGAAGCACTTTCTTGCTCGGGTTTACGCTCTTGAGCGTTAGGCTCAGCTGCAAAGGCCAAATGCGGCATCAGGGCAAGCGTTAGTATTGAATAGGCAAAACGTGTTTTCACAAAGTCCCCCAACCTTGAGCAAACCTGTGGTTTACCCATATCATCAAAATGTGCCGTCATTATAAAGTTTGATTACTAGATGACAATAATTCTCATTTAAATTTACATCGTTCAGGATTTGTAACAATTGTAAAGAGAGTCTACTCGTTATGTGTGGATATAGCGGCATGACTCTTAGCGCATAGCACTTACTGAATGGCGCTTAACGAAAGCCATCTCCAATAAAAAAGCCAGCATCACTTTGCTGGCTTATTGTTGTTTTTTACTGGATATAACACTGCGGATGTAAATACTTAAAAAATAGTTTCATCAAGCGTGGTTAGCATCTCACTCGCCAGCTCCAACTGTTTACGCAGGCTGCGGCTTTGCACGGCCCAATACGCCATATAAAAGTCCGCCGTTTTCAGTTTAGCCTGGTAAAACTCCGCCTCTTGCGTGCCATTTGCGAGCGCAGTTAGTGCAATCTTGGCCATACGCGCCCACATCCATGCCAGAGCCGTAATGCCAAATAACTCCAGATACGCCATCGATGCCGCGCCGATAATGTCGGGATTGCTTGCTGCATGGCTAGCTAAATAACCACTCGCCTTTTGTAAATCGGTGGCGCAATCCATTAGCCCACTCACATAGGGCTGCATTTGCGCATCTTTGCTCTGCGATTGAATAAATTCGGTAACAAGCACAGACCATTGCTGCATAGCCGCACCACGGTCACTCAGCAGTTTACGGCCAACTAAATCGAGCGCCTGAATACCGTTTGTACCTTCATAAATCAGTGCAATACGGCTATCACGCACAAATTGCTCCATCCCCCACTCGTGAATATAACCATGGCCACCAAACACTTGCTGCGCATCCACGCAGGCATTAAAGCCTCGATTAGTGATAAAGCCTTTCACCACAGGCGTAAACAAGGCCGCTAATTGCGAGGCCGCTTTGGCTTTTGCAGGATCGCTATGGCGCTCTGCCTCATCGAGCCACAACGCCTGTTGGCCAACCAGAGCCCGAGCACCTTCATTAAAGGCTTTTTGCGATAACAACATCCGGCGCACATCACCGTGTACCAAAATCGGGTCGGCAGCTTTTTCAGGCGCTTTAGCGCCACTAATGGCGCGGCTCTGCAATCTGTCCTTGGCATAGGCTAAGGCATTTTGATAGGCGATTTCGGACACGCCTAATCCCTGCATTCCAACCCCCAAACGCGCTTGGTTCATCATGGTAAACATGGCGCGCAGCCCTTGGTGGGGTTCTCCCACTAACTCACCGAGTGCATCCTCAAATACCATCACACAGGTTGAGTTGCCGTGGATGCCCATTTTATGCTCAAGCCCACTGGCATAGAGGCTGTTCGCCTCACCTAAACTGCCATCACTGTTCACTAACACTTTGGGCACAGCAAACAGCGAAATGCCCTTAACCCCTTCGGGCGCATCGGGCAAGCGTGCTAACACTAAGTGCACTATGTTATCGGTAAATTGATGGTCGCCCGAGGAGATAAAAATCTTCTCACCTGTTATCGCAAAGTAGCCGTCCGCCGCAGGCACGGCCTTAGTACGCAATAGTGCTAAGTCGGTTCCGGCATGGGATTCGGTTAGGTTCATGGTGCCAGTCCATTCACCACTCACTAATTTGGCTAAGTATTTCTGTTTAAGTGCCTCACTGCCGTGGGCATGAATGGCCGCATAGGCGCCGTGGGTAAGGCCGGGATACATGGCAAAGGCCATGTTAGTCGAGGTTTGCATCTCGGTGGCGAAAATCCCGACTACTTCGGGCAGTCCTTGGCCACCGTATGCAGGATCGCAGGTCAGTGTCGGCCAACCATTGTCGACAAACTGCTGATAGGCGTCGGCAAAACCTTCGGGGGTAACCACTTTGCCATCCACGAGTTTGCAGCCCTGCACATCCCCCACGCTATTTAACGGCAACATCACCTCAGTACTGAAATCCGCCATACCTTGGAGGATGGCATCGACCAAATCGGGGTCGATCTCATCGAAGCCTTTTAGGGCATCTTGCTGATAAATATGCAACATTTCATCGAGGATAAATTGATAGTCACGCAGTGGTGCTTGATAGACTGGCATAATCGCTTCCCTTTCTTGTTTTATGGCAATGGACTAAGTGCTCTGACCACTTTAGCTAAATCTGTTGAAAAAGGAAGCATCTGAGCCTCTGTGCAGTGACTTTTGTTTGCACAATCGAACAGCAAAACCGTAAATTGATCGCAACAAAGGCTTATGCTCAAGTGCAAAAGTTTGTAAGCTAAGTGTCTGTATTGCTGATACGTCATCAGGTTGAGGATATTGTTACTATGGGTTCTGTTACCACCAAAAAACACGCAAACGGGCTCGATTATGTCGAAGTGAACACTGCGTTATGCCAAGCAAGGATTTTTTTACAGGGCGCGCAAATCGATCATTTTCAACCCGTAGGTAAGCCCCCCTTATTATGGGTGTCTTCAGCGGATGACTATCAACCCGGTAATGGGATCCGTGGCGGAGTGCCCGTCTGCTGGCCTTGGTTTGGTATGAGCAATCAAGCTAATTTCCCACAACATGGTTTTGCCCGTACCCGAATTTGGACACTCGAGTCGGTTGAGATGCGTAATCAACTGGTGGATTTACGTTTTAGCTTAACTATCAGCGAAGAAGATAAGGTCTTTTGGCCGCACCATACCCAAGTCAACGTACTCTTTACCTTAGGTGAAACCTTAAGTATCAGCTTAGTTAACACTAACCTTGGCGATGTCCCGGTTACACTCACCCAAGCGCTACACAGCTATTTTCCGATTGAAGATATTCACCAGCTTAAAGCCACTGGTTTTAGCGGTGCTCAATATATTGAGTTTTCCGAAGGGCCTTACCCGCAAACGACGGATGACGTGCTATTTGACCGCGAAACCGACCGCGTTTACACCAACCTAGGTCCAGTACAACACTTACATACGCCCAAAGGTGTGATTGAAGTGAGCCGTGAAAATAGCCACTCGGCCGTGTTGTGGAACCCTTGGATTGAAAAATCGACCCGTCTTGCCCGCTTTAATGACGATGACTATCTCACCATGGTGTGTCTCGAAGCCGCCAATGTGCTTGAAGATAAGTTAACGCTGGCTCCCGGCGAGAGCCACAGTTTAGTTACCCATATTCGCTGGGCAGACTAATCGGTTTTTATCACCTCATCAATGAAAAGCCTAGTGCATGACTGGGCTTTTTTATGCCATCAAATCCACTATGGCCAGCTGTTTGGCAATAACCGCCTACTTAGGGTTTTTCTCAAAACGGGCTAACAAGCTTGAGGTGTCCCAGCGATTACCGCCCATGGCTTGAACTTCTGAGTAAAACTGATCCACAAGCGCGGTTAAGGGTAAGTGCGAGCCATTGCGGCGAGCTTCTTCTAGGGCAATGCCTAAATCCTTACGCATCCAATCGACGGCAAAACCAAAATCATAGCTTTGGCCCCACATGGTCTTGTAGCGATTTTCCATCTGCCAGCTTTGCGCCGCACCTTTACTGATCACTTCCACCACTTTTTCACCGTCAAGACCGGCCTTACGAGCAAATTGCAGCGCTTCGGCAAGGCCTTGAACCACACCTGCGATACAAATTTGGTTGACCATCTTAGTGAGTTGGCCGGCACCTACCTCACCTAAGCGCTCTGCGCAGCGCGCAAACGCTTCGATAACGGGCTTTACACGCTCGAACGCGGCTTGATCGCCCCCGACCATCACAGTCAGTACGCCATTTTCGGCACCAGCTTGGCCACCCGATACAGGCGCATCGAGAAAATCGACGCCTTTTTCGGCCAGCACTTTATGTAATTCACGGGCCACATCGGCTGAAGCCGTCGTATGGTCCACCAATACAGTGCCTTGAGCCATACCATGGAGCAGGCCATCATTGCCTAATACCACTTCACGCAAGTCGTTATCGTTGCCTACGCAGGTAAAAACAATATCTTGGCCGATTGCCGCCTCTTTAGGCGTTGGGCAGCAGCGACCACCGTAGTTCTCGACCCAGGTTTGTGCCTTGGCAAAAGTGCGGTTATACACAGTAACCTCATGGCCCTTGTTGAGTAAGTGTCTTGCCATGGGGTAACCCATTACGCCTAAACCAATAAATGCGACTTTTGCCATGAGGAACTCCTTTAATTGATAAACAAGGTGAAACGTTTTACACCACACATTTGCACTGCGTTCATTTAACCTCACTGAATTAACACAATAGATTAACGACACACAGGATGCGCGCTTATGTTACTCCGAGAAAGACCCGACCCAAACTAAAAAAATGCGAGCAAGTGTTTCAACTTAAAAGGTCAATCTGTAGCTAAAACGGTGGCGGCAGTGTAGCACTCGATTAGGCGAGCGTCAGAGTAAAAATGCCCTTGGTAACAAACGCAGTGTTCGACAGAAACAACAAAGGCGCACAGAGGCGCCTTTGTTTTTATAACTAACCCAAATCACTTTTGTACGTGTGCTTCCATTTCGGCGCCAATTTTCTTGCGCATTTCCATTAAGCGCAGTGCGGAATCACGCAGATGAATATCATACTCAGTCTGCGGTACCCATTCAGGCACGGGTGTAGGTTGACCATTTTCATCCACGGCAACCATGATGACGATACAGTGAGTGGTGAGATGACGCTCAGAGACCTTAGGATCCCCTGCCCGCACATCAATACCGATGTGCATAGAGGTCTTACCGGTATAAATCACCTTAGCGCTGACTTCGACGATATTTCCCACGAGGATAGGCTGAACAAATCGAATTCCACCCGCATAGGCGGTAATACAATATTTACCACTCCAGCCCGCAGCACAGGCATAAGCTGCAAGGTCAATCCATTTCATCACAGCGCCACCGTGAACCTTACCACCAAAATTCACATCTGCGGGTTCTGACAAAAATCTCAGGGTAATTTGTCTATCGATACCAGCCATATAACCTCAACTTATTCAGCCTCTGTGGCTCAATGATTTTGCAATGAGTTGAGTTTACGATAGAAATGCGCAATAGCGTAAAGATAATTACGATTGTCTCAGTGGAGAGAACCGATTTAGCCAAAGTAACTTATCAGCCCACAAGAGAGTAATAATCCCGGCAACGCCAGGCGATACAACCACAGCTGTAATTGACTGCTAACAAAGCGAGTGCCCTTGCCATAAGTGTAAACACCCAACCCAGCCAAAAACAGCCCAATCACTTCAAATCCCGATGACATATGGTTACTACCACCGACACTGATGGCGGTCACCAATAAGGCGAACCACACCAACACATATGCCGCAATCGCAAAGGTGAAGGTCTTCATGCCGATATCCATATTAGGATGCCAAGCTTTGGATTCACCACGAATTAATTCGGTCAAATTTGCGGTTACGGCACCAACGATAGGCACAAGCGGGATCACCAGAGGGTTTAACATGACAGATTTCCTTTTAAATAGAATATGCCTGTCATTATCGGCGGCAAAGGGCATTAAACAAGCTTGATGAACAAAGGTTAACTATTTGGATATCAGCAGGTTAGAAAGTGATATTAGGCACAATTCGAGCATAAAAAAAATGCGCCAGTAGGCGCATTTTTTATCGAGCTAACCGCTGTTTAGACTTTCTTAAACAGCAATGAACCGTTAGTGCCACCAAATCCGAAGGAGTTACACAGAGCATACTCTAACTTTACATCACGGGCAGTGTGCGCCACGAAGTCTAAATCACAGCCTTCATCTGGATTATCGAGGTTGATGGTCGGTGGTACGGCTTGGTCGCGCAGCGCAAGCAGAGTGAAAATCGCTTCAACCGCACCCGCAGCGCCCAGCAAGTGACCCGTCATAGACTTAGTCGAGCTGACAAGCAGGTTGTAGGCATGATCGCCAAACACAGATTTCACCGCGGCCGCTTCCGCTTTATCACCCGCAGGCGTTGAAGTGCCGTGCGCATTGATATAACCAATTTTTTCAAATGGCAGCTTAGCATCATTGACTGCATTGACCATAGCGGCCGCAGCGCCCGCGCCATCACTTGGAGGTGATGTCATATGGAACGCATCACCACTCATACCAAAGCCGACGAGTTCACCATAAATGGTCGCACCGCGCGCCTTCGCGTGCTCGTATTCTTCCATCACCATCACACCCGCACCATCACCGATGACAAAACCATCACGGTCTTTATCCCATGGGCGACTGGCCGCCGTTGGGTCATCGTTACGGGTTGACAGCGCTTTGGCGGCACCAAAACCACCAACACCGAGTGGACAAGTGACATCTTCCGCCCCACCGGCAACCATCACGTCAGCATCGCCATAGGCGATAGTGCGCGCCGCAAAACCGATATTGTGCACACCAGTAGTACAGGCGGTAGTGACGGCAAAGTTAGGGCCCGTCATACCGTACATAATCGATAAATGGCCGGCAATCATATTGATGATGGTGCTAGGCACGAAGAAAGGCGAAATTTTACGAGGGCCACCACTTAATAGCGCACTGTGGTTTTGTTCAATCAACCACATACCGCCCATGCCAGCACCGATTGCGGTACCCACACGGCCAGGGTTTTCTTTAGTCATATCCAGACCTGAGTCTTGGATAGCTTGGATGCCCGCAGCCATACCATACTGAATAAAGAGGTCCATTTTGCGGGCGTCTTTTTTAGTTAAGTACTGCTCAACATCGAAATCTTTTACAGAACCACTGAAACGAGTGGTAAATTCGCTGGCATCAAATTTGGTTATGGGCGCAATCCCACTCTTACCCGAAAGCAGGGCTTTCCAAGTAGTGTCGACAGTATTGCCCACGGGCGTTACTAACCCTAAACCGGTTACCACTACACGACGTTTAGACACGGCAGTCACCTTTTGAATGCTAAATAGATTAAGTTATGACAGACAAATGCGGTTCTATCATTAAAATGTCTTCGCCAATCTGCGGCGAGCATCTCATGGATAAATTCAACACAGCTTCCAGAGACGATTGAATGGCACTATTGCAGAATGAGGCGGGGCTAAAACAAAAACAGGCGGCATATATGCCGCCTGTTCTCTAGAATTCAGAATTACTGATTCTTAGAAACGTAATCGATCGCTGCTTGAACAGTAGTGATCTTTTCAGCTTCTTCATCAGGGATCTCGGTATCAAACTCTTCTTCCAGAGCCATAACCAACTCAACAGTGTCCAGAGAATCTGCACCCAGATCGTCAACGAAAGATGCCGCTGGTTTAACGTCTTCTTCTTTAACGCCCAGTTGCTCTACAATGATTTTCTTTACACGTTCTTCGATGTTGCTCATTAGTTTTCTTTCCTATTCAAATTACGCACTTGCGTAAGATTGCGAGTAGTTTATTAGATTTGGCTGACAATGCAAGCTTAGTTTTCGTGGTCTAACCACGAAATTTAGCGACCAATTGATACAGATCACTACTCAGTTGCGACAGTATCCCTGCCATCCGCCCTTAAACCATGTACATTCCGCCATTCACATGCAAAGTCTCGCCTGTGATATAAGCGGCAGAGTCCGACGCCAAGAAGAGTACGGCATTGGCAATTTCTTGCGCTTGCCCTAATCGTTCCATCGGAACCTGAGACATGATAGCTTTTTGCTGATCTTCGGTCAGCTCATCAGTCATATCGGTCTGGATAAATCCAGGAGCGATAGCATTAACTGTAATTTGACGAGATGCAACCTCTCTTGCAAGAGATTTTGTAAATCCGATCAAACCAGCTTTTGCTGCCGAGTAGTTAACTTGACCTGCATTGCCCATAGTGCCTACCACTGAACCGATATTGATGATCCGGCCGAAACGCTTTTTCATCATGGTACGCATCACAGGTTTTGATAGTCTGAACAATGATGTCAGGTTGGTATCGATGATATCGTTCCATTCATCATCTTTCATTCGCATCAGCAAATTATCACGGGTGATACCCGCGTTGTTGACTAGAATATCAACATCACCCGCTTTTTCTTTGATCGAATCGAATAAATCGGTGACGGATTGACTATCGGTAACATTAAGCACTAAACCAAAACCTTTGTCACCCAGATATTCTTGAATTGCTGCGGCGCCCTTCTCACTTGTGGCAGTTCCAACCACAATCGCACCGGCTTCGACTAAGGTTTCGGCAATCGCACGGCCAATACCACGGCTCGCGCCTGTCACTAAGGCAACTTTGCCCGCTAAACTCAGATTGATACTCATACAAACTCCTTATTCAGTTAACGCGGCAAGGGATACAACGTCATTAACTGCTTGGGCAGAAAGAGATTTATTAATGCGTTTCGCAAGACCTGTCAATACTTTACCAGGACCACACTCAACTAACTGGGTAATACCTTTTTCGGCCATTAATTCAACGGTTTCGCTCCAGCGTACTGGGCAATACAGTTGACGCACCAGCGCATCTTTAATGTCGGCAACCGCAGTGGGTGATGCCACATCTACGTTATTAATAACGGTGATGCTCGGCGCATTAAACTGCACATCGTTTAACGCAAGAGCTAATTTATCAGCAGCAGGTTTCATTAATGCGCAGTGTGATGGCACGCTGACAGGCAAGGCTACCGCCATTTTGGCGCCCGCAGCTTTACAGGCCGCAGCAGCGCGTTCAACCGCATCTTTTTGACCGGCGATAACCACTTGGCCAGGGCTGTTGAAGTTAACTGGGCTTACCACTTCGCCTTGAGCGGCTTCAATACACGCATTAGCAATACCGTCATTATCTAGACCGATAATCGCGTACATAGCGCCAGTACCGGCGGGTACGGCTTGCTGCATCAATTGACCACGTAGCTCAACCAGTTTGATCGCATCTTTAAAGTCGATGACACCAGCACAAACTAATGCAGAATATTCGCCTAGGCTGTGACCCGCTAACATCGCAGGCATAGCTTTACCAGAGGCAACATAGGCACGCCAAATCGCCACACTTGCCGCTAATAAAGCAGGCTGAGTTTTATCGGTTTCATTTAAGGTTTCAACGGGGCCGTCTTGCACTAATGCCCACAAGTCATACCCTAACACCTCACTCGCTTCGGCAAAGGTTTGTCCCACAATCGGCTGTACAGCAGCCAGTTCGGCTAACATGCCTAGGGCCTGTGAACCTTGGCCTGGGAATACAAAAGCTACATTTTCCATATCAAATTACCTATGGCGAACTTAATTTATTGAACACTAAACCGTTATCTTGGACAGCTAACCAAGATAACGATGAGCAGGAATTTATTCGTATACAGATACGGTTAAAAACGGACGAGCGCACTGCCCCACGCAAAACCAGCGCCAAAGGCTTCGAGCAGCAAGAGCTGACCACGTTGGATCCGACCATCACGCACAGCTTCATCCAGAGCAATAGGTACCGAAGCCGCCGAGGTATTACCATGCTTAGCAAGGGTTAACACAACTTTATCTAAGCTCATGTCTAGCTTTTTCGCCGTGGCATTAATAATGCGGAAGTTAGCCTGATGCGGCACCAACCAGTCGATTTCCGACTTATCGATATTATTCAGGCGCAAGGTTTCAGTCACGACATGGGATAACTGGGTCACCGCCACTTTAAAGACGTCATTGCCTTTCATGGTCATAAAACCAACCGCTTCAGAGGTTTCCCCCTGACGTGGTGGGAAAGCGCACTTAAGCAAATCGCCTTGACGACCATCGGCATAAATATGGGTTGAAATAATCCCGGGCTCATCGGAAGCACCGATAACCACCGCCCCAGCACCATCACCAAACAGAATGATGGTGGTACGATCTTCCGGCTCACACAGACGGGATAAAACGTCAGCACCAATCACTAATACTTTTTTCGCGGTACCATTTTTAACGAATTGGTCCGCAACCGATAAGGCATACACAAAACCTGAACAAGCCGCCGCAATATCGAAGGCTGGAATGGTATGCACACCGAGCATGGCTTGGATTTCGCAGGCCGCGGCAGGGAATGCATTTGCCGCACTGGTTGTACCGCAAATGATCATATCTAAATCTGATGCCTCGATACCGGCCATCTCTAACGCATTTAATGCCGCCTGATAGCCCATCGTTGAGACAGTTTCGTCTTGCGCTGCAATGCGGCGCTCTGAAATACCAGTGCGTTCAACAATCCATTGGTCACTGGTTTCCACCATTTTTTCCAAATCTTGATTACTACGCACCTGCACCGGTAGGTAACTACCAGTTCCGAGAATTTTTGTATGCATAAGGAGGAATCAGTTATTTATATCTAAAAGAATCGACTCCAAACGATCTTTTATCATTTCGGGGAGTCGACGTTGCGCTTCAGTCACTGCCAAACTAATTGCTTGTAAATAGGCAGTTTCATCCGCATTTCCATGGCTCTTTACAACTATGCCGCGCAATCCTATCAGACTTGCACCATTATAGTGGTCGGGGTTCATCTGGCTGAGAACCGCCTGAATGCGGGGGGCGATGAGTTTTGCCAAAAAACGCACGAAGAAACCTTGGGTTAGGCCCCGTTTTAACTGATGTACCAATAGCTTGGCAATGCCTTCAGAGGTTTTGAGCGTGATGTTACCCACAAAACCATCACAAACGATCACATCAACATTCCCAGAATAGATTTCATCACCTTCAATAAAGCCGGTGTAATTAATCTGATCAGTGTTTTGCAGTATTTGTGCCGCTTGTTGAACCTGATCGTTGCCTTTGATTTCTTCTGTGCCCACATTAAGGAGTGCGACTTTAGGGCGAGATTTTTTATCCACGGCCTCACACAGTACTGAGCCCATCACGGCAAATTGGAATAGCGTTTCGGAATCGCAGGAAATATTGGCACCTAAATCCAATAAATAAACTGGCTTTTGCGTCACGGAGGGTAAACAACTGACCAATGCAGGTCTGTCCACGCCGGGCAAGGTTTTTAACAGCACCTTGGCCATCGCCATTAACGCGCCGGTATTTCCCGCACTCACACACGCAGCAGCACGTCCATCTCGCACCAGTTCAATTGATAAACGCATCGAACTATTTTTACGAGTGCGCAAAGCGTGCACGGGCCTGTCAGACATACTCACCACTTCATCGGTGTGGATGACTTCAATACGGGAGAGTAACTCTTGTTCTGCTTGGTGCAGATAGACATCTATTTCAGTCTTATCACCGACTAAAATGATTTTAAGGGAAGAATGAGATTTTAGTGCCCGCAAAGCTGCAGGCACTGTGACGTGGGGGCCATGATCGCCACCCATCGCATCTAACGCGAGCGTCAGACTCGTCATTAGGAAACCAACAAATTACTTGTTGATTACCTTTTTACCGCGATAGAAACCATCAGCAGTCACGTTGTGACGCATATGGACTTCACCGCTGGTAGCGTCTACAGACAGCTGAGCAGTGCTCAGTGCGTCATGTGAACGGCGCATACCGCGCTTTGAACGAGATTTTTTATTCTGTTGTACAGCCATTGGCCCTGTCTCCTAGATTACTTGCTCTTCAGTTTTTCTAACACTGCAAACGGATTTGGACGCTCCTCTTGAGCGGGTTCGATCTCGCCTACAACTATATCCATTGACCCGATATTGCAATCAGTTTCTTCATGCATCGGGATGATGGGCATAGCGACTATCAATTCATCTTCGATCAATTGATGCAGACGTACTTCGCCAATCTCATTGCACTCAATTGGGTCATACGCATCCGGGAGCTCATCGATTTCTGCCTTAGTCCGGCATGGACCGAAGCAAAACTCGACCGTAACCTCAGTGGTAAATAGTGTCATGCAACGTTGACAAACCAGAGTGAGCTCCGTCACAGCCTTCCCTTTCAGGTAGACTATCCCCTGCAAATCTACGCCACATTCAAGCGACACTGCCACATCGGAACAGTCGCCGGCACATAACTCATTTAATCTTTTCAATTGCTGCCCGGGCACAATCCCCTCATAGGTAGAACGGCTCGAGGCGGCGCGAATAGGATCAATTGAAACCGGTATCTTTACTGTTTGCATAAGGCGCGCATATTATAGTTTGAAAACGCTAGAGTCAAAGAAAAATTTCTTACTTAAGTCCCAGTTTGCAACTTAAGCGATTCTCTAGCCCCAACATTGAATTAATGGAAGCGAAATTTTACCCAAGCAGGGGGCGGCACACAAGCGTAAGCCGTCTAAAATAGCCGCATTCACCGAAAGAATCCTCAATTACCTTCCTAAAGTGATAGCATCTGTTGCCACGGCTTGCATTCAATCATCCAGATTGGCGACAATAAGTGAAGTTTTCTAATGGATTATTAATGATGACGCCCCAGTTAATCCTCGCCTCCACCTCCGTATATCGGCAAGCACTGCTGAACAAATTAGGCTTACCCTTTGAGTGCTGCGATCCCAAGGTTGATGAAACCTCACTACCTAATGAGTCAGCGCAAGCCTTAGTACAACGATTAGCGCAGGCAAAAGCAGAAGCTGGTGCAAAATATTGTCCTGATGGTCTGATTATTGGCTCCGATCAGGTTGCCGTGATCGATGGCAAGATCATCGGTAAGCCATTAAATCGCGATAATGCGATTAAGCAGCTCAGTCAAGCCTCGGGGAAAGCCATTACCTTTTATACAGGTCTTGCGCTTTATAATGCTCAAACGGGGGAAATGAATGCCCAAGTTGAGCCTTTTACAGTGCATTTTCGGCACCTTACAGCATCACAAATCAGTGCTTATGTGGATAAAGAGCAACCGTTTTACTGTGCAGGCAGTTTTAAAAGTGAAGGTTTAGGCATTGCACTCTTTAATCGTTTAGAAGGACGAGATCCTAATACGCTCGTGGGATTACCTTTAATCTTACTCACGGAAATGCTGCTCAGCCAAGGCATAGATGTATTAGCGTAATGCTTATAAATGCATAAGGAGCTGCTGCGGTGAATCAATCAATGCTATCGGCTTAGCTTGTCGTAATACCGCCTCACTATGGACGCCGTAAGTCACACCGATGCTATCAATACCTGCGTTCGCTGCCATGGTTAAATCCAGTAAAGAGTCACCGACCATCAAAGCACGCTCAGGCTGAATGCCCAGCTCCTGCAATAGGCTGATGATCATCTCAGGATGGGGCTTACTCTGCGCTTCATCGGCGCAGCGGGAGGCAATAAAGTAATGCCCTAATCCAGATTGTTCCCACACGCGCACCAGACCAGCTCTCGCCTTCCCCGTCGCCACGGCTAACTGATAACCCTTTGCAGATAATGATTCGAGCAATTGTGGTGCTTGGTCGAAGATTGGCGTTGGCGTGGTATCAAGATGCAAATACTGCGTCTTAAACTCGGCGCGCATCGTGATGTAACACTCTTCAGTGCCGGTGCTGACAGTAGAAGCAGTAGACATATCCTCTTCAGGAAACGCCGAAAATCGCTGTGATGAAGACAGTAATCCGCAAGGAAACAACACTTGTAACGCCTGCGTCATCGACAAGCCAATCACATTACGAATATCCGCCTCAGCAGGAACAGGCAGCGCCAGTGCCCTAGCCATATTCTCAATGCAAATAATGATCTTGCCGATGGAATCCATCAAAGTGCCATCCCAATCAAAAATCACTAAATCATATTTACGCAGGGTAGAATGGTTGGCAGCCTTCATACTTCAAGGTTATCCACGGGTATATAGAGGAGCGGGAATTAAACCCGCTTTAACTTATTCAACAGTTGCTGCAGATTATCATCCAGTGGTGCAGAAACCCGCATCACTTCATCGTTTTCAGGATGGATAAACATTAATTCTGCAGCGTGTAAAAACAATCTACTCAAGCCAAGCGAGCGCATACTGTCATCGAAAGCTTGCTCACTGTACTTATCATCACAGGCAATGGGATGCCCGGTATATTGACAATGCACGCGAATTTGATGAGTACGTCCCGTGACCGGACTCGCCTGCACCAATGTACAACCTTGATAACGCTGCACAATTTTAAAACGCGTTTCTGATGGTTTGCCTTCTGCATTGACCCGCACAATGCGCTCACCGGATTTAAGTGTCAGCTTTAATAAAGGTTGTTTGACCACTTTATCCTGCGCCGACCACTCCCCCTTAACTAAAGCTAAGTAATCCTTCTGCATTTTTTTATAACGCAGTTGATCGTGCATATGTTTAAGCGCACTGCGTTTTTTAGCGACTAACAGTACGCCAGAGGTATCTTTATCAAGGCGATGAACCAACTCTAAAAACTTCTGTTGCGGACGTAAGGAGCGCAGCGCTTCAATCACACCATAATCAACACCACTGCCGCCATGAACCGCAATACCCGCAGGTTTATTGAGCACAATAAGATGATTATCTTCATGCAAAATACGATCTTCGAGTTGCGACACTTTGCTCAAGTTAGCCGAAGGCGCGGTCCGATTATCAGACTCAGCCATTCTCACGGGTGGCACACGTACCACATCACCAATTTGTAATTTATATTCTGGCTTAATGCGCTTCTTATTCACCCGTACTTCGCCCTTACGGACGATACGATAAATCATGCTCTTAGGTACACCTTTGAGCGCTGTGATTAAAAAATTATCAATTCGTTGGTCGAGGTGGTCTTCGTCAATGGTGATCAACTGCACCTGTTGCTGTGGAGATTCTGTATTCATGATGTGCCATCTACTTATAACGGCGGCCATTGTACAACAACTCACAAGAATTGTGCCTTTCCATTGCTGAATTTTTTGATTATTGCTATATTTCACCAGCGATTAGGGATAAGCCGTGAATAAAGTGTTCACAAACTCCCTGTCCCAAGTGAAAAGTTTTATAGATCAAAAAAGATTTTCTTGATAGCAAATCATTGATTTGCAAATCGTATACTGAGTAAAAATACCACAAATGCGTTTTTTACGATTAAATCGAGAATCTCACCTTACTTTATCAAGGTTTATCTAAAGCTTTTCTCACCGATTTCGAAATATATTTTAACTTGTCGTCAGACAAACCGATTCGACTTGGGCATTACCGGAACGAAATTAAAGAATTTATGGGGTTGGTTGATGTTTTACAACGAATTCCTTGTTTTTGTAATCATTAAAAAATAAGCCATAAATAGGATGCGACACGCAGCGACTGCGTCTAACAGTAATGCGCACCTTGCCTAGCTCACCAGCCGTGAGGCTTTGTTCACCACAGCTAGGCCCGTAATGCAACGAAACGCGATTGTTTGATGACCTCCATTTAAAGAAGAATGACGTCATCATGAAACGTATGTTAATCAATGCAACTCAATCAGAAGAGTTGCGTGTTGCCCTCGTTGACGGGCAACAACTGTACGACCTCGATATTGAAAGTCCTGGTCATGAGCAAAAAAAATCAAATATTTACAAGGGTAAGATCACCCGCGTAGAGCCCTCTTTAGAAGCCGCTTTCGTAGACTATGGTGCTGATCGCCACGGCTTTTTACCATTAAAAGAAATTGCCAGAGAATATTTCCCTAAAGGTTATTCATTCCAAGGTCGCCCAAACATCAAAGAAGTCGTCAGTGAAGGACAAGAAGTTATTGTTCAAATTGACAAAGAAGAACGTGGCAACAAAGGCGCGGCGTTGACCACCTTTATTAGCCTTGCTGGTTCTTACTTAGTGTTAATGCCAAACAACCCACGTGCAGGCGGTATTTCTCGCCGTATCGAAGGGGATGAGCGCACTGAATTAAAAGAAGCTATGGCCGATTTAGAAGTCCCTGCTGGTATGGGCCTTATCGTCCGTACCGCTGGTGTGGGTAAAGAGTCGACAGAGCTGAAGTGGGACTTAAAAGTTCTGCAACACCACTGGGCGGCGATCACTGAAGCGGCGCAAACCAAAGGCGCACCTTTCCTCATTCACCAAGAAAGCAACGTGATTGTTCGCGCCATTCGTGACTATTTACGCCGTGATGTCGGGGAAATTTTAATCGACCATCCACGTATTTTCGAAGAAGCCAAACAGCATATCGCACTTGTGCGCCCTGATTTTGTTGAACGTGTAAAACTCTACGAAGCTGAAGTACCGTTATTCACTCACTTCCAAATCGAGTCGCAAATCGAATCGGCGTTCCAACGTGAAGTGCGTCTGCCATCGGGTGGCTCAATCGTCATTGACCCAACTGAAGCCTTAACCTCTATCGATATCAACTCTGCCCGTGCCACCAAGGGCGGCGATATTGAAGAAACCGCATTAAATACCAACCTTGAAGCCGCCGATGAAATTGCCCGTCAATTACGTCTACGTGACTTAGGTGGCTTAGTGGTTATTGACTTTATTGATATGACGCCAGTGCGCCATCAACGTGAAGTCGAAAACCGCCTACGTGATGCCGTACACCATGACCGCGCTCGCGTTCAATTAGGTCGTATTTCTCGTTTCGGCTTGATGGAAATGTCACGCCAGCGTCTGCGTCCGTCATTAGAAGAATCCGCTGCACATATCTGCCCTCGCTGTCATGGCCAAGGCACTATCCGCAGTACTGAATCTTTAGCGTTGTCGATTCTGCGTTTGATGGAAGAAGAAGCCATCAAAGAAAATACCTCACAAATCGAAGCCATTGTGCCTGTCGATGTGGCTGCATTCCTGCTTAACGAGAAACGTAAAGCGATTCGTATCACCGAACAACGCCATGACGTGGAAGTCTATGTGATCCCAGATCCGCATATGATGACCCCAGATTATCGCGTGATCCGTCACCGCACCGACGATGAAATCGACGAATCCAGCTACAAGCGAATTGAACAGCCTGAAGCAAAATTGTACGAGCCACGTAAACTGGAACGTACTGCGGCGCCAGCTCCAGCCCTAAAAGGCTTTGCTGCTCCACAAAAAGTGGAACAAGACACTGCACCAGTTGCCAAAGTTGAAACCGCACAGCCGGGTTTCTTCAGTAAACTCTTCAGTGCAATTGGTGCTTTCTTTAGCTCAAGTGATAACGCAGTCGCAGAAAAGAGCACCGAGACTAAGAAGCAAGACAGTCAAGCCACGAATGCCAACCGTCGCAATCGTCGTAACGACACTCGCCGTACTCGCAATCCACAAGATACTGAAAAAGCGAAAGAAGGTACTCGCGAGCCACGTACTCGTAATGCCAAAAAAGTCGCCGATGCACCACAAGCTCAAGAGCGCCCAATCCGTGAAAAGGATGAAAGTGCGAAACGTGCTAAGCCTGAGCCTAAACCCCGCAATCAAGCAGTTAAAGAAGTGATTGCGGATGTTCAAGACGAAGCACCAAAGCAAGAGGTCGTCCGTGAACGTCGTCAGCGCCGTAATATGCGCCGTAAAGTTCGTATCGACAACACCACAGATGTTGTAGAAACGTCAATTCAGGAAGAAGCGATTTTAGCTGAGTTGGTTGCAATCAATGCGGATGTCACGGTAGAAGTTCAACCAGAAGTGAAAGCGCCGCGCCGCCGCCAGCCACGTAAAGAGGTTACGGTTGCGAATGAGGTCGGCGACACCACAGTATCAGAAGCTGCTGATGTCGTAGAAACTAAGCCAGCCGATGCTATTGTTGATATGCCTGTTGTTGAAAGCCAAGCAGACACTCAAGTGGATGCTAAGTTAGACACTCAACCAGCGGCCATTGATGAAGATAACGCCGAAGCAAATGTTGATGCAGATGACAAAGCCAAACGTGAATCCCGTGATGGACAACGTCGTAGCCGCCGTAGTCCTCGCCATCTGCGAGCTGCTGGCCAACGCCGTCGCCGCGATGAAGATGAACAAGGCACAACGGCTCCTGCGCAGTTCATTCCTAATGATGCGTTAGGCGAAGATCAAGACTATCCAGCACCAACTGCAGTTGTTGAAACGGCTAACTTAACAGAGCAAACCGTGGCTGAAACGGTTGCAGTTGCAGTTGAAGTTGAAGTGAAGAGTACAGCAACGCAGCCAGCGCCGATTGTGCACACTGCTGATGTGATTTCCTCAACTGAAGCCGCAGTCTCTCAAAGCATAGCGACTGAAAGCACGGTATCAGATACCACAGTAACTGAATCCTCCGCGGAAATTAAGTCTGATGCTGTTGTCGCTGAAGTCACATCTAAACCTGTAGTTAACGATAAGGCCGCTGAAACGGTTAAAGCATCTGATGCCGAGCCACAATCAGCAACAGAACCAGCAGTGCAAGCCACAGAGGCTATGCAAATAGTGACTGATATAACTCCTGAAGCAAAAGCCGAAGAAGTGACACCAGTGACAGAAAAGACTGAGCCGAAAGAAGCGGTAAAATCAGTCGCATCAGCACCGATGGCGAAACCTGCAGCGTTTGTTAAACCTCAGGCAAAACCTGTAATGGCGCAAGCTGCTACGGCTCAACCAACGGAAGTTGTCGTCAGCAAACCGAAAGCGTCTAGCCGTTTTGGTGCTATGGTGTCATCTGAAATGACTAAACCAACGGTAGAAGTCAGAGCGCAGGTTGAAGTGCCTAAAGGCCGTGAGTATGAAAATACCGCCACCGCTGAAGCCACTGAACCTAAGCTGAAACACAGCAATAGTGCTGAATCGGATATGGCTCGTCCATAGGACCCTTCCACAATCTAAAAAGCCATGCATCTGCATGGCTTTTTTATTTTCAGCTAATTAAGGCATATTTCAAGTTTAGCTCAATCAGTTTATTTGATAGTATGCGCGGCTTATTTTGTCTACACACCAGTAACAGAGGTTTCATGTTCGATCTCTTCCGCCACAAAACATCTAGCTACAAAGCCGATATACTCTCAGGGCTAACCGTCGCACTCGCACTGATCCCTGAGGCCGTTGCCTTTGCTTTTGTTGCCAATGTCGAACCTATGGTGGGCCTCTATGCGGCTTTTATTATGGGATTGGTCACCGCACTGATTGGTGGTCGACCTGGGATGATTTCTGGTGCAACAGGAGCGATGGCCGTGGTCATGGTGTCCTTAGTGGTTGAACATGGCGTGCAATACTTATTTGCGGCTGTCGTGCTGGCAGGATTAATCCAAATCAGCGCTGGCATCTTTAAACTGGGGAAATTTATTCGCATCGTACCCTATCCGGTGATGATAGGTTTTGTAAACGGCCTCGCCATTGTGATTTTTTTGGCACAACTTGGCCAGTTTAAAGTAAAAGACACTGCTGGAAACTTAGTCTGGTTACCACCAGAGCCGTTGTTGCTGATGTTTGCTCTCGTAGCATTAACCATGGCAATTATTTATTTCTTGCCTAAGCTGACCACTGCAATACCGTCCTCGTTGGTCGCAATTCTTAGCGTCACGGCTATTGTCGTCAGCTTTGATCTTGATACTCGTAACGTATTGGATTTTCTCAAGACTATGAGTGGTGACGAGAATGCGACAATTGCAGGCTCACTCCCAAGCTTTGCAATCCCACAGGTACCTTTTAACCTTGAGACGCTCTATATCATTCTGCCCTATTCCTTTATTTTAGCCGCAGTCGGATTAATCGAATCCCTGTTAACCTTGACGGTTATCGATGAGATGACCCATACCCGAGGACGCAGCAATAAAGAATGTATTGGCCAAGGTGTAGGTAACATCACCAGCGGCTTTTTTGGGGCTATGGGTGGTTGTGCCATGATCGGTCAATCGATGATTAATATTAATTCTGGTGGCCGCGGCAGGTTATCAGGGATTACCGCGGCCATTGGCCTACTGGCATTTATTCTCTTTGGTGCAGCCTTTATCGAAATTATTCCGTTAGCAGCCCTCGTTGGGGTGATGTTTATCGTTGTACTCGGCACATTCGAATGGGCAAGTTTTAAGTTTATGGGCAAAGTGCCCAAACATGATGCCTTTGTGATCGTTCTTGTAACCACAGTAACTGTGTTTACTGATCTCGCCTTTGCTGTATTTGTGGGAGTGGTGGTATCCGCGCTGGTATTTGCTTGGCAGCATGCGAAACACATTAGCGTCAAAGTGACTCAAAACTCTCAAGGCTGGAAAGTCTATGAGCTTAATGGACCACTGTTTTTCGGTTCTGTCGCGAGTTTCCTCGAGTTATTTGATGCTTCACAGGATCCACAGGATGTCGTCATCGATTTTAAGTTTTCTCGCGTAGCCGATCACTCTGCCTTAGAAGCGATTGATACGCTTGCAGAGCGTTATGTGTCCATAGGCAAAAGACTACATTTGGTGCATTTAAGTGCTGATTGTAAAGCCTTACTTCATAAGGCAGGTGATCTTGTTGAAGTGAATCTGTTGGATGACCCACATTATAAAGTCGCGGATGATAAACTCGACTCCTAATGAAGTCACTATCCATCCTTAAGCAACGGTCCACGGCACTGCAATATGGCTGTGGGCTGACAGTTATCGCCCTGAATGTTCGCGTACGTAAATAGTCAGTTTTCAAGCCAAGTTTATGTATTTATTAATATCGTTAACAGCGAAATAAACAAAATTCACGGGAAAAATGATAACAGCTAACAGCAGATTAATCTGAACGAGGTCTTAAAAGTGAGAGAAATGATAGAAATGAGAGATGTAAGTATTAAGATAAAACAGCACAAATAAAAAGAGCTATGGTAAAAACCACAGCTCTTAAATCCATTGCTATTAGCGTCTAGGCTAACAGCACTGAAAATTAACCGATTACGGTTACGTTTTCAGCTTGAGGACCTTTTTGACCTTGGGTCACAGTGAAAGACACTTTTTGACCTTCATCAAGAGTTTTGAAACCGTCAGAGTTGATTGCACGGAAGTGAACGAATACGTCTGGACCAGATTCTTGCTCGATGAAACCAAAACCTTTGTCAGAGTTGAACCACTTAACTACACCAGTTACTTGAGACATGATATAAATCCTGTAAATAAAAAATTAAAGCCTTAACGGCGGTGGAGCTGGAAAATGCCGGTATTACTTATGTTTACAGGACGAACGGGTCGTATTGAACACATAAATATAAGCCCAACCTTCAAGCTAGTAAAACTATAAACCATTCTAAAGATAAGTCAACATACTGCGACACTTTGAAAAATTTATTTAAACAAAGCCTTTTAAGGTTTTGCTACCGGCTCGCAGAACAATATGTTCTTACGGCTTAAGCGTTGACAGTAAAGCATTTTAAATAATTTATTTCAATAGGTTAAAATCAGCCCCTAGACTGAAATGCGATGTACTTCAATCTGGAAATCTAACTCACAGCTTAATCCGCTCTGAGAAAATGCTTGTTTCTGCTCTGCGGTAAACTTCCACGCATAGGGAGTCATTTCGAGAAAATTGCCGATATCTTTACTGTCATTAAGATCGAGTTGCGCGCTAAGCCGCTCTTGATGTAGGCATTCAAATCCATCAACTCTGGCCTCAGACTCAGGATGCAATCTTGGCTGGTCATAAATCTGTTGTTTTAGCGCAAAATGATGCAAAGGCCCAGGCGATACCGTGATAAGAATGCCGCTAGGTGCCATGATCCGCTGAAGTTCTTCTACTTTTGATGGTGCATAAATTCGAATCGCTAAATCAATGCTATTAGATGGGATCGGCATTTCATAGGCACTCGCTACACAAAAGCTTAAGTTAGGATAGCGCTTGGCTGCATATTTTATTGCCGACTTAGAGATATCAACGCCCTGTAAATAACAAAAATGATGAGCAACAAGGGCATTATATAAACGATGACTGTAGTAACCCTCACCACAACCTATATCAAGGATCTGCTGTGCACTACTGGCATATTGGAGTGCCAGTTGATTAACTCTATCACTTAAGATTTGATAATAACCCGCATTTAAGAACTCCCGACGAGCAAACATCATTTGCTGATTATCACCTGGATCTTTCGAGTTTTTTTTCTGAACGGGAAGCAAATTGACATAACCTTCTTTCGCCATGTCAAACTTGTGTGCCTGCGGGCATCCCCAAGTTCGTTGTGTTAGGGTGAGGGGTAACGCGCACAAAGGACATATATATTGCATTGATTAACTCTATTTAAAATGGGGGATGTCAAGCTTATATCTCATCTTCCATTAATCGCTCGACCATTTGCAGTAATTCAGGAGAAGCGAGCAGCTCAAAACACTCAAGTTTCCTTAAGGCTTTGTCGATATTCTGACTATCATTTGCGGCGCGACTAAAGCTCGGGCGCTCAAACATGTGGGTATAAGTTCGAAAAAGCCATTGGCGCTTCTGTTGTAGTAATGGATCTAATCGTACGGCCTCTTCAGCTAAGCCAGTATGGTATTGACCAAGTTCACCCCGTAAAAATGCTTGTAACTCCAATCTTATCTGCTCAATTTCGGTGAGGTAAACCGCAAGAGATTCCGATGTCGCACCGTAATCGTACTCCCTAGCAAGAATAGCCTTAGCCATCATCAGTACTCTCGGCTCATGTAAGCCTCTGACGTCGGATTCAAGTGTTACAAACTCGAACTTTGATGCCGATTGCAAAGAGAATGTTACACTTTCTCTCACATCAACTTTAATTAAAATTCCTGCCCGAAGCTCTTGGGCAACAAATTTAGGGGCAGTCCCCATTCGATGATAAAGCCGTACGCCTTGACCCAAGCACCTTGATACAGGAGCACTTAGCCCTGCGTCTACAACAGAAGTTGTGTTTAGTGTTAGCCCTAAAATCGGTTGAAGGCGCACTGCAATCTGTGGTGGCGTTTGTGAAACTACAATCAGCTCAAGTAGGGGAGCTCCCATCGTTTCAAGCACAATAAAATCACTCATGTTGCTTGGTAACGTTATGATCAATGACGACGTCTGTACGACATCGAGTATCATAGGTTGATTGAGATATTGATGATGCATAAGACTGATCCCCTGTTCAATGGGAATTGTAACTGCCAATCGTGGTAAAGATCACCTGTTAAGCGCTTCTCTTTTCAATATAATTTATCCATCAAGGTTTTTGCTGATCAATATTGGGGTGAGTTTAACGGCTAAGATGCTATCATTCGACAAAACCGTCATTTGATTGAAATTATGTATACAGCATCTCAGCCAAGTATTTTTTGGCACGACTATGAAACATTCGGTGCCAACCCAGCCCAAGATAGACCCGCCCAATTTGCCGGGGTCCGTACCGATTTAGATCTTAACATTATCGGTGAGCCAGAGACTTTTTACTGCAAACAATCAACGGATTACCTGCCCTCACCCGAAGCGATTTTAATTACAGGGATCACGCCACAATTAGCCAATTTAAAAGGTTTACCTGAAACCGAGTTTATGGGGCGTATCCATACTCTCTTCAGCCAACCTAATACCTGTGTCGCTGGCTATAACTCGTTACGATTTGACGATGAAGTCACCCGCTATGGCTTTTACCGTAACTTTATCGATCCCTATGCCCGCGAATGGCAAAATGGCAATACGCGTTGGGATATCATTGATTTAGTGAGGGCTTGTTATGCCTTTAGACCCGACGGTATCCATTGGCCATTAAAAGAAGACGGTTCACCCAGTTTTAAACTGGAACATCTGACCCAAGCTAATGGTTTAAGCCATGAAAAAGCACACGATGCCATGTCAGATGTTTACGCCACCATCGCAATGGCAAAACTGATAAAAGAAAAGCAACCTAAGTTATACCAGTACTATTTTGAATTGCGCCGTAAACAAGCCGTCAGCGCGCAATTTGACGTATTAAATATGCTACCGCTTGCCCATGTCAGTTCGAAGATAAGTGCAATGCAAGGTTGTACAACCCTTATCGCCCCCGTTGCACACCACCCAAGTAACAAAAATGCCATTATTTGCGTGAATTTAGCGATGGATTTAAGCCCACTGTTTGAGCTGGATGTCGAGCAGATAAAAACGCGCATGTACACGCCCAGAGCGGAGCTTGCCGAGGATGAGTTACCCATCCCAGTTAAACAGGTGCATCTTAACAAATGCCCTTTTATTACTTCGGCCAAAATTTTAGATGATGTGCAGGCAGAAAGACTCAACATTGATAAAGCCTTTGCCAGAGAACAATACAAACTCTTAAAGTCTCACCCGGAATTACGGGAGAAGCTGGCGCAACTGTTTGAGCATGATGGCGAAGTAACCACCACGGATCCTGACTTAATGTTGTATTCGGGTGGATTTTTCAGCCCTGCCGATAAAGCCAAGATGGAGATCATTCGCCATACCTTACCTCAAAATTTAGCCGCACTTGATTTGCAATTTGATGATGGACGCATCCCAGAAATGCTATTCCGTTATCGGGCGCGCAATTATCCCGAATTACTTGATGATCAAGAGTCCCATCGCTGGCGCACCTTCTGTCAGCAGCGTTTGGCCGATCAGGATTATCTGCTCAAACTTGAAAATTTGTTGCAAGATACCGAAGGCGATGAGCATAAACAAAAACTACTCGCCGCCCTGTGCCACTATTTGCGTGGATTGTAGACCACAAAATAGCCCATGTTTTTTGTTGATGTAGCGTCTATGATTGATAACTTCTTTCAGATGTTAACTAACAGGCGCTTAATTGAACCATAAACGCGAACTAACTCGCATTTATACTGTAACAAAATTACTAGAATGTTCTTCCATGAACTTAACAAACAAGGAGTCGGGAAATGCAAGATAGATTTATCCGAAGCATAACCCAGCTGCCAACCCCATTGGCTGACGCATTAATTCCCTTATTACATCAAGGTTTTGCGGGACATATCGATGCACAGCAACTGGCAGAGTTAGTCAAAAGCAGCAATATGACCGAATCAGAGGTGTTACTGGCTTTGTTACCTATTGCCGCCGCCTTGGCCAAACCACCGATTAGTGAGTTTTATGTTGGTGCAATTGCCAAAGGAAAAAGTGGCGACATTTATATGGGTGCCAACTTAGAACTGCCTGGCGAAGCCCTCTTCCACTCAGTACACGCTGAGCAAAGCGCTATTAGTCACGCGTGGCTTAGCGGCGAAAGCCAGATTGTGGATATGATAGTGAACGCCAGTCCCTGCGGTCATTGCCGTCAGTTTATGAATGAATTAGTCGAAGGCGGCCAAATCAAGATCCATTTGCCATCACAGGATAGCCATTTACTATCCTATTATCTGCCCTATGCGTTTGGACCAAAAGACTTAAATGTTCAGTCACCGCTATTAGTCAAGCAGGAAACTGAATTTGCACTCGATAGCAGTGATCCTATGGTAATTGAAGCCTTAGATCATGCGGGCTTAAGCTATGCACCTTATACCCAAAGCTATGCGGCGGTTGTATTAGAAACCGCGGATGGCGCAACCTACTGTGGTCGCTACGCTGAAAACGCCGCGTTTAACCCATCGATGCTCCCAATGCAAATGGCGCTATCGAATCTGACTCGGCATAATCGTGATTTTGGTGAGATCCGCCGCGCGGTATTGGTGGAATCCTCCCAAGGTAAAATCAGCTTAGTGGGCGCAGCGATGGATGCATTGCATGCTGTTGCCGCGATAGAACTCGAACATATTGTGGTTGATCCTATCTAGCCAGTTAACGCGGCGCTTCTGTTTTTATACTTCGGTATTGACTTAAGTTGCGCCGCGATGCTTTGGCCTATTTTAGCTACTAGGGCGTTTTGACATAAAAACGACTTTGCGCTCAGCCATTTTAAGATAACATGCGCTTCGCTGCTCCTCTGTCATGTTTCGCCACGCCAAAATCTCCTCAAGATGCCTAAAACACCCCATGCAGATATCCTGCTGATCGAGACAGCAATTTCGTACACAGGGCTGATAAATACTGTTATTCTGACCAGACCGCATATTCATTGCCCGCAGGCTCGATAAAATGGAAACGTCGACCACCTGGGAAGCTAAAAATCTCAGTGCTAATGGCGCCGCCAGCCGCGATCACGGCGGCTAAAGTTTCTTCCAAGGTCTTACTGTATAGCACAATCAGGGGACAGCCCTTTTCTAGGGTAAAACAAACCTCAGCTTGATAAAAACCGCCCGTCATTCCCGCATCGATAAAGCAACTGTACTGTGGGCCATAATCCTCAAAATGCCAACCAAATACGGTATTGAAAAACGCTTTAGAACAATCAATATCAGATGTTGGAATCTCTAAATAATTGATAGTGTGATGACGATTCATAATCTTCCCTGCCCAATGAATAACTTAATCAATAAAAAAGGGAGCCATTGCTCCCTTCGCGATAGTGGCTAATCTCAGATTAGCCCTGTACTAAGGCGGCGACAAGTCCGATGGCACCACCAAACACACCGCCCCACACCACGAGCCAACCTAAATGCGTTTGGATCATCTCCTGAACTATCTGCTTAACCATTTGCGGGGTTAATTCATTTAAGCGTTGCTCAACGATATTAGCAATCTTCTGTTGTAAATCGGCCATCACATTTGGCTGTTCAAGCTCTTGCTTCAATAGGCCGCGGAATTGTTCACTCTCGGCCATATCGACCAATGAAGCTTTCATCTTCTCAATAAAGGGTTCTTTTAGCGGCATTAGCGCCTCAGTCCCCCCAAACATGGCTAACA
>NZ_JTLE01000094.1:2088117-2121559 GCF_000798835.1 Shewanella sp. ZOR0012 | reverse complement strand
TCTGATGAGTTTTAGCGACTACATCGTGGCCCATTGCGAGGCCGATTTAAAGTGGATGGGTCCATTCCATTATCCATGGCGAGACTCACGCAATTTGTCTATTCGCCCTGCGGCAACTCCGAGGGGATGTGTATTCTGTAACTTCGGCGTAAGCTGTTAATACCAAGAGCCATCAATATTGTAAAATTTAACAATAGGTGTCTCGATTAATTCACGATTTATTCCAATGCCCCACGGCAACTTCGCCTGGGAAGGTGAACTTCTGTAATTTTTGTGTCGGCAGCTATCTCAAAAAAATTGTAAATATCACATCTTTCAATCAATGGACAAAACGAACAGAAATTATGCGCGCACACTATCTACCCAGAATACTTTTTGTTATCGTGTAAAAATATTTCAAATCAGTGTGTTGCAATTTTTTGCCAAGTACTCAACGATGAAATGATGTGTATATACACTCTACAAACCTTAGGCGCCATCTACATATTAGGTAGTATATGAAGAGAACAATTTTTTACTCTTGGCAATCAGATCTTCCTTCAAAAGGTAATAGAAATCTTATCGAGGATTCTTTAAAAAGGGCATTAAATGCGATAAAGAAGAGCGATAGCGAGTCAGTAGAGCCAGCTCTTGATAGAGATACAGCAGGTATTTCAGGCAGCCCTTCTATTAGTGAAAGTATCTTTTCTAAAATTGCAGTTGCAGATGTCTTTGTTGCAGATGTGTCAATAATTAACGGTGAAGGAAAAGGCAAGAAAACTCCTAACCCAAATGTGTTGATTGAACTAGGCTATGCCGTTTCCCAACTTGGTTGGGAGCGGGTAATTTTGGTTCAAAACACGTTCTATGGAGAGCCAGAAGCGTTACCGTTTGATTTGAGAGGAAGAAGAGTTGTCACTTATGAATTCAATCAGGATCTAAGTGATAGGCCAGCAGTAAGGGGATTACTTCAAGGTCGTCTAGAATCAGCCATTAAATCAGCATTGGAAATTTCATCAACTGACATTCTCCCTACAGGAAAAAATGCTCCTATTTGGTGGGGAATATGGAAAAAATCTAACCCAGGAAAATCTTATGGGGGTGAGTTATTTATTCGAGATATTACTTCGAATGGTTTTCTCTTTGACTTAATGGTTTTTAATGGTTCTCATACTGGAACTATCACAGCAGAAGCAATCTGTGCCTCCAAGGACAGTGCCTATGCCAGGATAGAAAATGGTCCTGATAAAAAGTTTGGAGAGATTCATTTCAGGCGTGAATTCCAGGGAGGAAAGAGATTAATTAATATAGAAGAAACATCTAGCTGTAATTCGCACCGCGGAATGGGAGTCCTGTTTGCTGGCGAGTTTACTTGGTCAACGGAATCAGTTTTTGAATTTGGCTATCTGAATGAGATGGAGCTTAAGCGTCTTTATGAGCTCACTGGACAATACTTTTTTGAGTTCAGAAAAAGAATGGAAGGTGTAGGTGAGAGGGACAACTTGGATACTTTTCAATGCAAGGTTGTCGCAGGCGGAGTAAGGGGAATGTATACATATTATGAAGGTATAGTAATGAGCGGAACTCGAGGTGAGATGTGGGCAGCTTATATTGATAGTGAAGCTGAGGCTGTTAGATACTTTACGACTCAAAAAGAGTGGCAAAAATGCTTACCTAAAACTATCGAATCTTGGCGAGAAAGTTTCAATGATAAAAGAGTTTTGTTTGAACATGATATAGAAGTTGTACCTTCAGGTATTTTTGATTAAATAGCCTAATAAACGATCCAAATAACAACCAATCACAGCGTAATTAGTGCTAATGGAGCCTGCCAAAAAAGACAGGACAGGCGCCGATCTTTGGGGATTAATAGCTCGCACAGTTGCTACAGAAGTTCACCTTCCCCTGCGAAGTTGTCGAAATACGTAGATAAAAATGCCGTGGCGACATCACGGATGATGGCGCAGGCTCGGGGGGACAAGGATGTCCCATCTGAGCCGTTAGGCAATTTTTATTGGAGTATGAGACCACTAATCAATGCATGTAACTTCGCTAGGGGCGTCTTGGAGAATCCAAGGAGGATAGGACGAGCAGTCCTCCTTGGTCGGGTGTGGGGTGAAACCCCACGACGTTGACTTTGACGTTGCTTTTAAAAGCCTTTTAAACGCAACGAAGTTTACAAATGAGCCTTATTGTCGAAATCCCGACAAATACCCCGCCTTGTGATCCTCACAGTGCTGCAATCCGTAATGTTCAGCAATATCCCATCGCGAAATGTGTAACCGCGACAGTCATCCACCAGAGTCCACCTAATGCAATTACGGCAGCAATTACAGCACTTCCATACGGTTAGGCTGATTTTAGGCGATCAGCTAAACGCCCAGCATACTTGGTATCAGCAAGTCGATCCCAAGGTGCTGTATTTAATTGCAGAATTGCATCAAGAAAACACCTATGTGACGCACCATGTGCAAAAAATTTGTGCGTTTTTCAGTGCCATGGCGCAGTTTGCCAGCGAGCTTGGCGCGGCGGGGCATCAAGTGCGTTACCTCACCCTCGACGAAACCCAAGACTTTGCCGATCTTAATGCCTTACTCCAACACTATGTTGCCGAAACAGGGGCGATTAAGTTTGAATATCAACGGCCTGACGAATATCGACTCCTCGCGCAATTAAGCCAGTTGAAGTTGGCCAATGCCGTTGTAAATTGCGTCGATACCGAGCACTTTTTATTGCCCTTTGACGAAATTGATAGGGAGTTTCCTCAAGGGCAACACAGGCTGATGGAGCATTTTTATCGGCGAATGCGCAAAAGATTCAATATCTTAATGACAGATGGCAAGCCCGTAGGCGGTCAGTGGAACTTTGATGCGAGCAACAGGCAAAAGCTTAAATCCCAAGATATCAAATCGCTCCCAACACCCTTGATGTTTGGCCACAATGTGCAAGACATTCTCGCTCGCCTTCAACGCCATGGGATTAATACTATGGGCAAGGCGGATACGCGTTTACTCTGGCCGATAAACCGCGCGCAAAGCCTCGAATTACTTCAGTATTTTTGTGAATACTGCCTGCCCGCCTTTGGCCGGTTTCAAGATGCGATGACCCAGCAACATCCAGCGCAGTGGAGCCTATACCATAGTCGGCTGTCCTTTAGCCTAAATGCTAAACTTATCAGTCCATTAGAAGTAATCAATGCGGTGATTGAGCACTATCATGCTAATCCTTTTATTGAGATAGCCCAGGTCGAAGGCTTTGTTCGGCAAATCATCGGTTGGCGTGAATATGTGCGCGGCATCTATTGGGCGAATATGCCAAAGTACGCCAGCATTAATGCCCTCGAGGCCACGCGCAAGCTGCCCGACTACTTTTGGCATGGCAAGACTCGAATGAATTGCCTGCACCACGCCTTATCTCAGTCACTGGATTATGCCTATGCCCATCATATTCAACGTTTGATGGTGATTGGCAACTTTTGTTTATTGACCGAAATCGCCCCCGATGAAGTGGATAAATGGTACTTAGGCGTGTATGTGGATGCGATTGAATGGGTCGAAATGCCCAACACTCGTGGCATGGCGCTATTTGCCGATGGCGGCATCGTCGGCACTAAACCCTATGCCGCAAGCGGCAGTTATATCAATAAAATGAGTGATTACTGCGGCAGTTGTCATTACAAGATAAAAGAACGTAGCGGCGAATCAGCCTGCCCATTGAACAGCCTGTATTGGCGCTTTATGGATAAACACCGCGCGCAGCTCACCCATAATCCACGCATCGCCATGCTTTACCGCACTTGGGATAACACCGAGGAGTCGGTTAAACAGGCGATTTTGGCCACTGCGGAACAGCATCTAGCGCAACTTGAACGGCTATAACACTGAGTATTGAGGAGAAAAGCCATGCATATTCTAGTACTGGGCGGCAGCGGTGGTATAGGTCAAGCGATGGTCAATAAGCTTGGCGAAACCTATCCCGAGGCCACTATTCATGCGACCTATAAACAGCATCGGCCAGATACTGGGCGAGACGATGGCGTTATCTGGCATCAGCTGGATATCACCCTTGAGGAGGAAATTAAGCAACTGAGTCAAAATATCCCCCAGTTAGATTGGCTGATTAACTGTATTGGCATGCTGCACACCGAGGATAAGCGGCCAGAAAAAAGCTTACAGACCCTCGATGGGGATTTTTTCATGGATAATATCAAGCTAAACACCCTTCCCAGCATGATGCTGGCAAAACACTTCTGCCATGCCTTAAAACAAAGTAACTCAGCAAGATTTGCGGTGATTTCGGCCAAAGTCGGCAGCATTAGCGATAACAGATTAGGGGGTTGGTACAGCTATCGCGCCTCAAAAGCGGCGCTGAATATGTTTCTTAAAACGCTATCGATTGAATGGCAAAGAAGCATCAAACACTGCGTGGTGCTGTCACTGCATCCTGGCACTACGGATACGCCATTATCTAAACCTTTTCAGCAGAGTGTGCCCAAAGATAAATTGTTTACACCAGAGTACGTTGCCCAGTGTTTAGTGGGCATTATTGCCAATGCCACACCAGCACAAACGGGCAGCTTTTTGGCCAACGATGGGGTAGAACTGCCTTGGTAGCGACACAAGCGTTTAGCACTGATACGGATTAACCTTGACAGCTTTCTGTACTGACACCTCTTAACCTTGGCACCTCTTAACCCTGACAAAAGTAGGCATAATTGATGCGGCCGCCCTGCTCCCATACGGCGGTCCAGCCGTTCACATCGCTCATATAGCTAAAATAAATGCCATGGGATTCAAGGCAAGTTTCTTGGAAGGCAGCTTTATTGTCGTTAATAAATTGCGCCGAAGCCGCCAAAATATCACTGCACTCCTCATCGTCGGCGACTAACCAAATAAAGTCATCACGCCAATAATCCCGTGCTACGGCATCTTCAGGAGAATATAAATCCAGCTTTTGCTTGAGTGTTTGCCACTGCTCGGGCGAAACATTGCAGGATATCGCCAACTTATCGTATACCCCAGCACCGCCAGCCCAAAAGGATAAATCAAAGTCTAACTGCTGCGGATCGGGGGCAAAGCCCAATAGATTTTCAACCACTTGTAAGCTTTTGGTTAAATCAGCATCGGGCCTGCGATAACGCACCTCAACACCATCATACTCACGCATTCCACGCCTCCTTCCTTGAGCGAATGCTCGTTTACTTTAGCGGCTCGTTTCACTCACCGGTTTCTTTAATAACTTACGCTGCAAGGTGCGGCGGTGCATCCCCAGTTGCCGAGCGGTAGCCGACACATTGCCCTGATTAGCATTGAGCACCTGCTGAATATGTTCCCACTCCAGCCGTTTAGGATTAAGCGGTGAGTCGTCAACATCATCTTCTTGCAAGGTATTAGGGTAAGCATCAAGCTCAAAGGCAGCTAGCAGGGTTTGGGTATCGACGGGTTTAGCCAGATAGTTATCCGCACCAAGACGAATCGCCTCCACCGCGGTAGCAATGCTGGCATAGCCCGTCAGTAACACCATCACCACTTTGGGTAGCAAATTACGCAGCGGCACAATTAAACTCAGGCCGTTGGCCTCGGCTAATTTCATATCCAGCAGGATATGGGTTGGGCAACACTCCCGCGCCACCAGCAGGGCACTACTGGCATCGTGACTTAAACGGCATTCAAACCCATGGCGGGTCAAACGCCGCGCTAAAATACCTGCAAGCGCTTGATCATCTTCAATAATCAATAGCCGTTTCATACTGTTTCTCCAGTTGGCACTTTAGGCGCCAAGAGTGTAAAACGAATTTGCGCCACGGTGCCGCCTTGGGGATGATTTGCCAGAATAAGCTCCGCCCCTAAACGCTCCAAGCTAGCATGGCTCAGTAACAAGGCTACGCCTAAGCCTTTAGGGCTCTCGATTAATAAAGTGCCTAATTGTGGCAATAATGAAGGGGCGATACCCGCGCCATAATCACGGATCTGCAAATAAGCCTGCCCCTCGCTTGGCGAACAATCGACGCTAATATCCACCTGCGAAGTACCTATGGTTTCGACACTGGCGCGGGCGGCATTTTCAATCAAGGCCATAATCGCGGGGGTTAAGCTCATATCGGTTAAGATCTGCTTTTCTTCTAGCAGCTTAGGCTCACAGGTTATCAACCAATTGAGTTCTGTTTGCGGCATCAATAACTGGGTTTTCTGTTTTAATCCAGCCACCAGCTCAGTGATATTTTGAGGCCGCTGACGACGGTCACGAATCGACTCGGTCGCCAATCGCAGCTCCGCCAAGGTGTGCTCACAACGCCCCAGTGCGGTTTCCATTTCAACTAAGGTTATTGAGGGTTCGGGGGTTTCTTCCCTTAATTCATCGAGCAATAAATGCAATGTTGAGAGTGGTGTCGCTAATTGATGGGCCATTTGCGCAGACACAGTACCGAGTGCCACTAACTGTTCCTGCCGCAGTTGTCCTTCGCGCATATAGGCAAGCTGCGCATCCTGACGGCGCATACGTTTGGCTATGAGTGCCACACTGGTGGTCAGCACTAAAGCTGAAATCACAAAGTTAAACCACATGCCTAAATAGTGAGAACTCATATCCATGCCGTGGTGCTGCATGTGCGACTCTGGCACGGTAAAAATCATCACGCTATAGGCGAGGGTTGATATCGCGGTCAGGCTCCAAGGCGCCCAAATGGGCAGAGTCACGGCGGCGAGCGCTATGGGTAATAGCAGTAAGGAGATAAACGCATTGGTCGCCCCGCCCGAAAAATACAGCCAAGAGATCCAAAACAACGTATCGAGACTTAGGGCGATAAACAGACCACGCTCTTTCGCAAACAAGGGTTTACGTAATGCTAATGTGAGCGAAAGATAGAGCACCTCCAGCACAAAAACGTGCATGAGCGGCTCCATTTGCAAACTCAAGCCAAAGGTATCGGCGGCAAACAACGTCAAACCAATTTGCAGCAATAAACCTAAGGTGCGCAGCAGCGCGACTTGGTCGGCCGCTTGCAGATTCGCTCCTAAAATTTTAACCATCATTATTCCTTAAGCTTAAGGCCAGCAGCCGCAAGTGCTGCACTGGATTGAGCGAGCGCCTGATTAAGCCCTGCGCTAAATTCCAACTCAGAATAAATGCCAAGCGCCGCTAAACGCCCGCAACTTAAGGTGCAGTTCTGCGGCCTTTTAGCGCTATCCATCGGTGTCATTTCTGGAGTTAAATGCGCAGTATCAATTGCCAATAACTCACCTAAGCCCAGTAGCATTTGGTACTTAGTCATGGTTTGCGGCGCACTAAAATGATAAATCCCTGACACATCGGCAGCATGTAACTGCCGCTTGATCAACTTAGCGATGGCGCCAGCAATATCCGCCGTCGAGGTCGGCGAGCGAATAGCCCAAGCATCGACCCGCTGTGGCCTGCTATCTAACAATTGATTGATTAACACTAATACCGCAGATTCGCTCAGTTGAGTCACTTCGCCGTAGAGGATCGGTAAACGTAATACCGCAAAACCGCTGTCGGTATTCAGCACACAGGTTTCACCCTGTAATTTAGACTCACCATAAAAGTTGACTGGATTGGGTGCGGCATCTTCGGCATAGGGCGGCGTTGTGCCATCAAACACATAGTCGGTTGAGATATACAGCAGCCAAGCTCCATGCTGTTTAGCGGCCTTAGCAAGGGTTTGGCTAGCGCTCAGATTCAGCGCCAAAGCCTGCTCAGGCGAGTGCTCGGATACATCGGGGCGACGCTCTGCGGCGCAGTGCACGATAACCTCTGGCCGTTCGTGGGCAATAAAGGCTTCTACTGTAATAGCTTGGGTTAAATCGAGTTTATGGATATTCGCTTCGGCGCGGCTAAAGCCGGTGGCAATCACCTTATGCCCTGCGGCAGTTAACTGTTTAACGACCGCCCTGCCGAGTAATCCGGTTGCGCCCGTCACCATAATATTTGCCATATTGCCCCAAGCTCCTTAGCCATTCATTTGGCGGATAATTCTAAAAGCTTTTCATATTCAACGCACTTGTTTACTCTTATTTGCCTGTACTTAAGCTGATTTGGGTTTATCCCACTCGACCTGATTAACAATAAAAGGCTGAATTTGACTCAAGCACTTCCTCTTATCCTCGCAGGCCCGATGCTGCGCCACTGCGATGCTTCGCACTTTACCCTCTGGTTTGTGAGCCGCGAGCCATTAACCGAATTACAACTGGCCTTAGGGGAGCAAAGTTATGGGTTAACAGAGGAAGAAGTGCATTGCATACCACTCGGCAAGCACGCCTTTCAATATTTGATTAGCCTGTCTCGCCCTCATCTGCTCACACCTAACTCGAGCATTTTTTACCGTGTATCAGCTAAGGGGATTGGCGATATTTTCAATGGTGTCAACGGATTGCACTATAGCGATGCCGACTCACCCCAGGTTTACTTTTGCCCCGAACTCAAACAGGTATGGCATGGCTCGTGCCGCAACCCCCATCACCATAGCGAGGATGCCTTAGTCGCCGCCGATACTAAGCTAGCAACACTTATCGATGGAGATCCACAGCAGCGCCCAGCCCTGTTAATGCTCAGTGGCGATCAAGTTTATGTGGATGATGTGGCTGGCCCCATGTTATGCGCCATTGGTCAGGTGATCGAAAAACTCGGCCTGCACCATGAAGCCTTTCACGGCGCCACTATTGCGGGAAGCGAGGCAATCCGTTATCAAGCCGATAGCTTGTACTTACGCCATAAAACGCTGCTGCCACGTACCGAATATCCCGCCAAAACTGCGCTTTGGCGCTGGTATGTCAACCATCCGATATTTACCTCATCCATCGCAGAAAACCATTTAGTTAGCCTGAGTGAAATGATCGCCCTATACCTACTCACTTGGTCGCCCGAACTATGGGAGTTGGTTGATTTACCCAAGGATGTCGACAGTCTCTCTGCCGCCAACAAGCTGCGTTGGCAAAAAGAATGGCAAAACTTACTGGCCTTTAAAGCAGGACTCACTCAGGTTAGGCGCCTTATGGCGCATATCCCCGTGTATATGATGTTTGATGACCATGATATTACCGATGATTGGAATCTCACCGCTAAATGGGAACAAGCCGCCTACGGTCATGCATTTTCTAAACGAATCATTGGTAATGCCTTGATTGCCTATACCCTATTCCAAGGATTAGGTAATGCACCGGATAAATTTAATGCCGAGGTTCGCCCAAAGTTAGATGCGTTTTTCAATCGCCCCGATCCTAACACTCAGGATGCCTTGATTGATCTCTTACTGACATTTGAGCAATGGCATTACAGCTTAGACACCTCACCCAAGCTGGTTGTACTCGATACTCGCACCCGCCGTTGGCGCAGTGAATCGAATCTCGCCAAACCCTCGGGCTTGATGGATTGGGAAGCCTTAATGGATTTACAGCAGGCGCTACTGGGTCAATCTAAGGTCATTATCGTCTCGCCCGCGCCGATGTTTGGGGTCAAAGTGATTGAGGCAGTGCAACGCATGGCCACTTTTATGGGCGCTTCGCTGCTGGTTGATGCGGAAAACTGGATGGCGCATCCGGGCGCAGCCAATGCTTTGCTAAGCATCTTTATGCACCGCAAGACCCCAGAGCAATTCGTTATCCTCTCGGGGGATGTGCACTACTCCTTTGCCTATGACATCAGCATTCGCTTTCGCCGTAGCAGCCCAAATATTTACCAAATTACCTGTAGCGGGATTAAAAACCAGTTCCCCGAAAAACTGCTGCCACTTTTCGACAAACTCAATGGTTGGCTTTACGGCCACTTCTCACCATTGAACCTATTGACTAAGCGAAAGCGAATGTCATTACGGGGCAGACAGCCAAATGGCGAACGGAGCAAGCGTTTAGTCAACCGCAGCGGCATTGGCATTTTGGTATTAGCGGATAATGGTGAGCCCACTAAAATTGCCGTATTACATGGGGATATGAGCGAAACACGGTTCGAGCCACCGAGGCAAGAATAGTTTATTGCAATGGTTCAACACGCTTTTCAACCACTGCCGAATTAGCTGGCGTTACCGCGCTATCTTCTTGCTTGGGCAAGCTTTGATTAAATAGCTGTGACTCGGGGCGCTTTGGCGGCGAGGTATTATCTAACATCTGATCCCAAATGACCTTTGGTGAGGATGATGACTCAGCTTTACTCTTATCCTCCTGCATGACCTCTGCACTTGGTTTTTTGGGTTCGATCACCGCGCTCGCTTTACGGATCTCTGTTGTCAACTCATGAACATAAGGATGTTTCGTCCAGTTACCAACATACATGGCGCCTAAAAGCACTGCGAGACAGAGCAAAATTGAAATGATTGCAGATTTGGTCATGCTATTACTTCCCTCAAACAACCAATACAAGACTCCTTACTGCTAGCGAGCGTAATTCCGTCTGTATTCTTATCATCGCTGAGAAAACCACACAATCATATTGCACTAGCCCACTTTTTTCATTGTGGCAATAATGCTTTCCGCTGACTAAAGCGTTAATCCATCACATTGAATATCGTGCGTGCGACCACTGATTGGATCGACAAAACGTAATCGCTGCGCTAAGAGTTGTAGTGGCTTGGTAAAATCATCCGGCCCTTTAGGTAATAATGTCGGATAAAAGCGATCGTTTAATAATGGCATACCAAGACTTTGCATATGCACCCGCAATTGGTGAGTTTTACCGGTAATAGGGCTTAAATGAAATAAACCAAACTCGCCTTTTATCGCAATCAAGCTTATCTCCGAGTGAGTATTTGCCATGCCTTCAACTATTTTCATGGTAAAACTGGGTTCGCTGCGTTGCATGCGATTTTTGACCGTCCAATGCTTTGGTAAAGTTAATTCGCCACTGGCAAATTGTGCCAAAAGTTCAGGAGTGAGTTTGGCAATCGCTTGATAATCTTTACGGATCGCATCATCGATAAATAGCTGATGATAAATATGCCGCGTCTCTGGGCGAGTCGTCATCAGGATTACGCCAGCGGTTTCCCGGTCTAATCTGTGGGCAGGGGCGATAGTGTCTATCCCAGTGCTTAAGCGTAAACGGTGCACTAGGCACTCATTCACATAATCACCGCTGGGGGTGACGGGTAAAAAATGCGGTTTGTAGGCCAAGATGAGGTTGTCATCTTGAAATAAAATCGGCGACTCGAAGGGGACTTTCGCTTCCACTGGGACTTCACGGTAGTAATATGCCCTCGCCGTCGGGCGATAGGCGGTATCTAATCCAATTAAGCTGCCGTCTTGCCAATGCACTTTGCCATCGAGGATGCGCTGACGCCAAACTGCTTCGCCAATATGGGCATAATGCTCGATCAAAAAAGAAAATACGGTTGGTTTATCAACCACTTCTAGGGGGAGAACCACAAAAGAAGGCTGGGCGGCACGGGCGGTTTGAGTCATAGAAACAACTAGCGGCGATAATGAGCCGCTATTTTAGCCTTGGTGTGGTTTTTCAGTCCACATGGGACTTGATAAGTTGCAATACAAAATCCATGGTTTTATGGCAATCTGGTTGATTCACCAACACCAGCTTATCGCGGTTATACATGGGCAGCACTTCTAACCAACGTTGGCTCACCCAAGCCGCATCCTCTAAATGCACTTGGGAATACAACTCCAGTAAGTCAGGGTTCACCTCATAGAATTGTTCAAGGGCAGCACTGATCAGTTCGAACTCCCCTTCTATCGGCTCTTCTTGCCAATTTTGGCAAGGCAAAGTGCGGGACATCCACAGCTTATCTTTTGCTTGCGCCGCGGAGAGAATACTAACCCTTTGGCGCCCCTCTAAAACGATGCTGAGGGTATCATCTTCTAACTGATTAAAATCGATAATCTCGCACTGTGTCGCAGTCGGATAACAGGGCGGATTACCGCTGGGCTTACTCGCCGCAAACGCTAAATCGTATTTGCCTTTTAACACATCTGCGACCATGCGCAATTGGCCCGGCTCGACTACGCGGACCTCAATCCTTCCCTGTGGCAGCAACAAGGCATCGCGCATAATTAACGCCATTTCTCGTGTTTGCATAGCAACCTCCTGCCCACTGATACAAGAATGTGCTCAAAAATCAGCCACACCTTATTAATTTAGAGTGTAGCAGGAGAAATAATTTCCTTCCTAAAGTCGCTGACGGTAAAAAGCATTTAGGCCGAGTTTACCCCTTTCCCCCTACAGCGGCGCTAAGTGTGCGGCGATATTTCCCTTGGCACACACCTCGGCAAATTCGTCGGCGAGGCGCTCGCTTAGGGCAACGGCACGGCGCCAATACTGCATCCGCTGCGCAGTATCCAGCTGTTTAAAGTCTTCACGGTCGGGTACCTTACCAAAGGGCAGTGACGCCACAAACTCCGCCGAAGGTGCAAGTATTAAGGCATTATGATAATTGCTTTGAGCACGGCGCCACCTTAAGGACTTGTCAAACCATCCAGGGCTCATATGGGGATAAAAATGCGGGTACAGGGTCAATCCCGTAGTATGGGATAAGGGCAAATCGAAGTGATAGTCGGTGATGCCGCCATCATAGTATTGCCCCGCGGGCGCGCCATCAATCCGTGAGACTGACGCAAGCACTAATGGAATAGATCCCGTTGCCAACATCACAGCATCCATATTGGCCTCGGTGAGCCTCGCCTGCTGGCTGGGTAAATCGTCAAGTTGCTTAAAAGGTGATGCTGCCACTTGCTGACTAAACACCACCCGTTCGAAATGCCAGCCCAAGGTTTTGCGGCTAATGAGGTTGGTCGCAGCCGCCATCGCCAGCCCAGCGGCTAATGGCAATTTATGGCTAAGACGATTGATGTGTTTAGCGCGGCAGGCAATTAAGTGACTGTGAATAAAGGGATGATTGACTATCTCGCGACCACCCGTCTCGCCAAGAATTCCTTGGACTATGCCCTTTACCTGCTCGCTCACTTCCTGCGGTGTCGGTATCGTTTCATACCGTTGGCCAATGTAGTAATCCTCTAAACGTGCGTAGGCTTGTAGTGGATCCTGCTGTGCTAAACAGGCTAAACGCCAGGCGCCAGAGGATGCCCCTAAGGTGTATAGCGGCGTTTGCCTATCTTTAAAAAATTCAGCAAAAAGATACTTATCAAGCCCCGCAATCCCTAACCATTTGGGTCCACCGGATGCCGCCAATAGTTGTGTAAAAGCATCGGGATGCAGACCTTGCTCCCTGATAATGTTAAAGGCCGTAGGACCTGCAAGAAAGCGTAATGCGGGCAAAACTTAACTCCTTAAAGTGCCTCAAACCTGAGGTTTACTGCCATTAAAACACAGCCGCCAAGCGCGATAAACCTTCAGCAAACCTAATGGATCTAGATGATTTTATTCACTTAGCCAATCACATGAGCAGTGGCAACATATTCGACTAGCTTTAAATGATTATCTAGAACAGTAAGCTCTGAGTTAGTTCTTTTCTGTCTAGATGTAACAATTGTTACAGTGATAACCTTCACCCTATCGAATTGTTACTTTCGTTGGTTCAATGTTTTCGTTCCAGCTTAAGGTTAATCCACATTGAGAGGTTTTATGCGTCCAGCCGTTATCGCATTAGCAGTATCTTCAACTTTGGTTTTTCCTGTCGTACACGCAGAAGAACAGGCCAGCAACGTTGAGAAAATTGAAGTCGTCGGCTCGCGGATCGCTCTGCGCACCGCAACCGACAGCGTTGCTCCCGTCGATATCATTACCGCGGAGCAACTCGAATCCACAGGTATGACCGAAACTGCTAAGGCGCTGCAATTTGCCGCGCCAAGTTACAGTTTCCCCTTCTCATCGGTGACCGATGGCTCAGATGCGGTGCGTCCTGCCAGCTTACGCGGCCTGTCGCCTGATCACACGCTAGTACTGGTAAACGGTAAACGCCGCCATGGTTCAGCGCTGGTGCATTTAAGCGGCACTGTAGGCAAGGGCTCATCTAACGTCGATTTGAACGCAATCCCGATGACATCCATTAAACGCATTGAAATCCTGCGTGACGGCGCCTCGGCACAATACGGCTCAGATGCGATTGCCGGTGTTATCAACGTAGTCTTAAAAGACAACGACCAAGGCGGTAGCGTCTCGGCTCAAGCCGGACAAACCTATCTGGGTGACGGTGAACAATGGCGCGTTGGCGTAAACCACGGGATGAGTTTTAACAACGACGGTTTTGTGAATATTGGCGTCGAAGCCCACCATAAAGACAGCACCAACCGCGCAGGCTTAGATCCACGCCAACAATATCCTAAGCTGCCAGATGGTTCGACTGATCCGCGTGAAGCGACTTTCAACCGTAAGAGCCACCAAGTGGGCGACGCCGAATACGATAACTTAGGCTTATTTATCAACGCGGCCCAGCCTTTCTCAAACGACAGTAAACTCTATGCCTTTGGTGGCATTAGCCAACGTGAAACCAAATCCGGCGCATTTTATCGCCGCGCGCTCGATGCCCGTAACTTGACCGAGCTTTATCCCGACGGCTTTTTACCGCAGATCAATCCTAAGATCATCGACTCATCATTCGTGCTGGGCTATGAGTTCAACCTCGGCGAGTGGAATATCGATACCTCAGCGGGCTATGGCGGAAACTCGTTCGAATACAACATTGTAAACACCCTAAACGCATCACTTGGCCCAGATAGCCCGACGGAATTCGATGCCGGCACCCTGTCCACCAGCGAAGCAAACCTGAACATCGATATCTCGCGCTACTATAACTTTGCCAATGACTCAGAGATTTTAGTGGCAACGGGTGTCTCTTGGCGCCAAAACGGTTATCAGATTGACGCAGGCGAACCGGGTTCTTACATCAATGGCGGTTATGATAACCGTGCAGCGGGCAGCCAAGGTTTTACCGGCTTTACACCTGAGTCAGAAGTCGATGAAACTCGCGATAATACCGGTGTTTATGTTGAGCTTGAAAACCAATTAACCACTGAGTTTTATTGGGCAGCGGCGCTACGTTACGAAAACTATTCTGACTTTGGCGGCAACACCAGTTGGAAGCTCGCGGGCCGTTACGACTTCACTGACCATTTAGCGCTGCGCGGCACAGTAAACACAGGCTTTAGAGCGCCGAGCGTACAACAGCTGTACTTCAGCAATATCTCGACCCTGTTCAATCCTGATCCGACTACGGGCCAGTTAGTGCCTATCGAATCAGGCACCTTCAACACCTTATCGCCAGTCACTAAGGCCCTAGGCATTAACGAACTCGACCCAGAGCTGTCGCAATCCTTCAGCTTAGGCTTGGTCTACACCAATGATACGGGTTTAGCGTTAACCTTGGATGCCTATCAGATTTCAATCGATGACAGGATTATCCTCTCAAGCTCAGTGACGCCAAACGACTCACCCGCAGTTGCCGCAGCGCTGGCCAATACCAATGCGGAATCGGCACGTTTCTTTATTAACGCCGTCGATACCCGTACTCGCGGCGTTGATCTAGTAGTGAGCCAAGATTTTGATATCGGCTCTTGGGGCGATTTACGCGCCAACTTGGCGTACGCCTATAACAAAACTGAAATCCAAGATATTCATTTCCCTGAAATTTTGGACGGACTCGGCCCTAAACTCTTCGATAATATCGAACAAACCCGCATGACCTCTGCGACGCCGCACAATACGGGTAACCTAGGTCTGACCCATGAATTAGGTGACTTTAAGACTAACATTCGCCTCAGCTATTTCGGCGATTACACTGTGGGTTACTCAACGGGTGATGTGAATTACAGCGACCAATGGGTGATGGATTTATCCGTGCGCTACGCCGCAACCGATGCTTTAAGCTTCACCGCTGGTGTGCAAAACTTGTTTGATGTGTATCCTGAAAAACGCCCAGATGACAATAACTTCAATGGTATTTTCGTCTATCCATTAACCAACACGCCGTTTGGATTTAATGGGGGATACTACTTCCTCGAGGCTAAGTACACTTACTAAGCAGCAAACCATCAAAACAGGCCATTTATGGCCTGTTTTTTTATGTATATCGCTTATGTTCTAACGGCAGTGAACTGATTATAATCTTTACAATTCACTCATTTACTTACGCCATATCGAGTACCCCATGATTGTCGATACCTTAGCTAATCGCCATATTTATCAATCACTCAGCCCACGCATTGCCACGGCATTAGCACATCTTGCCAGCACCGACTTTAGCCAACTGCCCGTTGGCAATTATCCCCTCAATGGCGAGGATATTTTCGTGATCGTCAATGATTACCACACCAAGCCACAATCGACGGAACCCTTTGAAGTGCATCAAAAATACATCGATGTGCAGTATGTGGTCAGCGGCGAAGAAGAGTTTGGCTATCTGCCATTGGCCGACCAGACACCCTCAAAACCTTATTTCGAAAAGCACGATTACGCCGAGTTTGATTACGAGTCGAATAAAGCCAACGCCTCCTACATTCAATTAAAGGCTGGGATGTTTGCGCTCTTTTTCCCTGGCGATATGCATATGCCCGGCACGAGTGATACACCGACAGCGGTGCGTAAAGTCGTGATAAAAGTGAAAATCTAAAATCTGAGTCAACAATGCCTAAGTTTTGACAGAAATAGCCGCTTAAGGCGCAGTGATATGCGCTTTGGCTATTTCCGAATCGGACGAAATATTGTTAAAATTGCCACAAATTTAAAGGAGAGTCCCTGAAATGCCTATGTACGTTGTCGGTCACAAAATCCCCGATTCTGATTCAATCTGTGGTGCTATCGCGTTAGCTTATCTCAAAAACCAAATCGGTGAAGAAGCCGTTGCCGCACGTTTAGGTGAGTTATCACCCGAAACCGCTTTTATTCTGGAGCGTTTTGGCTTTGAAGCACCAGAATACAAAACCAGCTATGCTGGCGAGCAGGTCTACATTGTTGACCACTCTGAACTGACTCAAGCACCGGACGATATCGCCAAAGCGACCATCGTAGGGATTGTGGATCACCACAAATTAGGCGATCTGACCACTGATACGCCATTAGAGTGTTGGATCCGCCCAGTAGGTTGCAGCAACACGGTCATTAAGATGATGTACGACTTTTACCAAGTCGCCATTCCTAAAAATATCGCTGGCATTATGATGTGCGCTATTCTGAGCGACACTGTGATCTTCAAATCACCGACTTGCACCACAGCTGATATTCGCTGCGTTGAAGCCTTAGCCGAAATCGCAGGCATTGAAGATTTTAAAGCACTGGGCATGGAAATGTTCAAAGTAAAATCGGCAGTTGAAGGCACGCCAGCACGCGACCTCGTGATGCGCGACTTTAAAGACTTCAACATGAACGGTAACTTAGTGGGTATCGGCCAATTAGAAGTAATTGATCTGTCAGTATTTGATGCAATCAAAGCCGAACTAGAAGCCGATATCAAAGCACTGAAGGTTGAAGGTAACCGCCACAGCGTACTGTTACTGCTGACCGACATTATGAAAGAAGGCTCAGAACTGTTAGTGGTTTCTGACGATGCCGATCTGATTAACCGCGCCTACGGTAAAACTCCAGTTGATGGCAAAGTGTGGTTAGACGGTGTATTAAGCCGTAAGAAGCAAGTTGTACCACAACTGCAGGCCGCTTTCGCTTAAGCGACCATTAAGTCGTAATGCCTAAAAAGCCGAACTGAGTTCGGCTTTTTTGTGCCTTCGATATGCTCCATTTCATAAAATCAGTATGAAACTTTGCTCATAAAGCTACCCTAAATTTGGCAGTGCCGAGTAAGATGGGATGATTAATTCCTGCTCCCTGTTTTCATCATGCCAGAAGTCTTACAACACCTTATTACCGAAATGACCCCTTGGTTGCAGCAATACGGTTATCTGCTTCTGTTTATCGCTATTGCCGTCGAGGGATTTGGCATTCCAGCCCCAGGACAATCCTTACTCATTGTTGCCAGTTTACTGGCGGCTACGGGGCAAATGTCACTGTCATTAGTTTTGATCGTAGCCTGCGGCGCAGCCCTGTGTGGCAACACATTGGGTTATTTTATTGGTCGACGCTTTGGCGAGGTATTGCTGCGAAAAGGTTGGATAAAACCCAAACTAGAAGACAAAATTCATGATGTGATTGGCCAGTATGGCATTGCGGCCTTAGTGCTCAGCCGTTTTGTCGAAGGGCTTAAGCAATTTATGTTTATAGGCTGTGGGCTGGCCAAAATGCCTTTTAAACAATTTGTGATGGGCAACCTACTCGCCACCAGCATTTGGGTAACCCTTTTTGGTCTAGGACCAGTGTTAATCCGCGATGAAATCGCACCAATACTCGCGTTTTATCACCAACATAAATATCCCACATGGGCGATCGTTAGCCTGTTGCTAATCTCGTTACTGCTGCTAAGTTGGCGTAAATGGCAAATGAAAAATCAATAAAGTGCGCACTTCCATATGCTCATTTTACCGCCGAGATTGTGCTAACCCAATTGTAGAAATAAGTTACTCATTCTCAACTTTAGGTCGAGGTGGAGTTTCCCCTAGCGGTTGATGCTCATTCGCTGGATTAACCTGTGGCGATTCTTCCTTTACACCTTCCCGTTGTGGCAATTCCAAGGTTGATTCTGTCTTTATCGGGACTGGAGGCTCTGGTTGCTGTAATGGTTTTTCAGCTTCAGCAACAGGTTCAACAATAACCACAGGCTCGTCTGGAGTGCTCGTTTGGCCACTGGTTGTATTTGTGGCTTCAGGCTCTGGCGCAAGGGTGGCTAAATCTTCATTCGCAGGGCTTTCAACCGCATGTTTAGGCAATTGATTTCGATATAAATCAATCATACCCATCACCTCGGACAGCGCCTTAGCGTGATCCGACGTTAAGATCCCATTATGCCCAGAGACAATTTCATCGGACACAGCGAGCACCCAAACCGCCTGCATATTGGCATCGGGACAGGTCTGCACACTACGCCTTGCCTGTAAGCGGGCTCGAATTTTCCAGCCCGAATGCGGCAACGTCATCATACAACCAGGAAGCTGATCGTGAGCCATTAATGCTGAAGGCATTTTCATCGGCGTAGCACAGTTACCGCCTGAACATTTATCGATATCATGGGTTATTGCCCAAGAGTTACCCAGTGCCCGTTCGCCATCTTTTATGTAATTAAACGCCTCTTTTACCGCAAAATCGCCCTTAGATTGCAACACCACCATACTCGGTTTTTGCCTATCTAAGCTCATCAAAGTATCGAGCGGCTTAAAATCCTGCGCTGGCGCTGCTGGGTTTAACAGTAAGAATAGATTCGGGTTATCTTGCTCAGTATCGATAGCCGCCTTAATTCTATCTTTGCTGGCGTGCAACACGACTAAGCCACCAAGACTATGACCGATAACGGTATAACGCAGTAACTGATGCTCAGCGACCAATCCATCCAATTTATCCAGTAACTGCGATAAACCCGTTTGCCCTATGCGTTTTGCTACGGCTTTACGCTGCAAAATAGTCGGGAAATCCAATGGTTCAATCCAACTAGTAGCATCATCCGAACCATCGAGCCAGAAAGGATCGTACTTATCTCCCCGCCAGCCGATGTATAAGCCGAGCAAGTTTCGTTGAGAATCAGAGGCCGCCATTTGCTGATAAAACTGTTCGAAAGCGACAAAGTTTTCATCCTTGGGATTGGCACTGTGGTGCCAGCCATGGACAAAAATCAGCAACTCAGGCGCAGTGCCATTATTGGGTTGTAAAATCCGCGCCTTAAGCGCTTGCCATTGTCCATCATTGTGGGGCTGACCTTGATCATTAAATTCAATCACATGCAGATTTTGCTTGGCTGTATCAGGGCCGGGCATGTGGTAGGCTTGGTCGGGAATAAAAGGAAGCAAAATACCGAGGGACAACAACATTAAAAACAGTAACTTGTACTGAGTAAACTTCTTAAGGCTCATTTATGACAACTAAATTGTGGCCATACTAGGCCAATAAAGACACGCTGCTGGGGCTAACAGCAAATTGGCCAAATTATACGCTAACCCCAGATTCCCAGCTAGAGCGGAAATAGCCTTTTATCACAGTGCTCACATCAATCTTAGCGCCATGTGTCTGGCAATTTCACTTGGCTCCAAAGATCGGCGCACAATGGCGCGGTGTGCTGCCACTGACCACTCCCTATCCATTTCACTAAAGCATCACCGACTTGCGGATAGGCAATGGGATTTGGCGATGCGGCCTTAAGCCAACGCTTAACCGCGCTGATATCTAAGCTCATCATACTGTCACCCGCCCCCAATAATTGTAGCGCTGCCACATTCGATAGCTGCTCGAATTGACCAATCAGCGGCTTGACCAACAACTTTTTACCTAAGGTCAGCGCCTCACTCGCCAGCTCAAATCCGGCATTACCAATCACACCGCCGCAAGTCGCTAAGTGCTGTTTAAATCCATCACGATTAAACCCATGCCATTGAATATGATCGGCAATGCGTTTGGTAGGCTGCTTGGCGTGATACACCAAAAACTGATAATCCGTAAAAGGCTTAAAAAAGTCGGCAATCACATCCGCCTCTTCGAAGGGTAAATACACCAATATTTGATGGGTATGTTCAATAGGGCTGACATCCACTTCGACAAAGGGAGGCAAGATCGGAAAACCAAAATGATGCCAATGGCATCCTAAAGCCACATCCACCGGTGCAAAGTAGTTGAGTAGTAACTCATTCAACCAAGTGCTTCCCAATTTAGGCACAGGATGAGTCAAGGCAGCTTGATGACTTATCCCAATCGAGGGGACTCCCTGGCGCCTCGCCGCCCATGCGGATACGGGTTCAAAATCATTTAGAACGAGATCATAGCAACTCAGATCCAGCGCTTGAATATCCTTAAGCAACGATAGGGAACAATTCTGCTTCACCGTTTGCGTGATATTGACTCGCCCTGAGTGCGTAGCAAAAGTCATCCCTGCTTGGACGCGATACTCCCCAAAATACTCCATATCGAAAAAATCTTCAGGCTTGCGTCCCGAAAACAAAAAGTCGACTTGAATATTGTGCTCAACTAAGGCCTTTGCCATCACTCGAGCACGACTTAAATGACCATTCCCTGTGCCTTGCACTCCGTAGAGTATTCGCATTGCTTATCCTTTAACTGTGAATGAAAGAGTGGTGAATCAAGGAGGTATCCAACGAATGAGTGCCTGATTGTGTTAAATCACGGGATGCACAAGCAAAACAGCCCCCGTACCTAACAGAACACCGGCGACAATATCTGAGGGGTAATGCACCCCAAGCGCAATACGTGAGGCACCAATACAGAGCGCCCATACGTAAGCAAAAGGCGCAGCCACGGGATACACCTGCGCCACACTTGTGGCCATCACAAAAGCGGCCGCCGTGTGTCCCGAAGGTAGGCTAAAACGATCTGAGGGTTCAAAGCCGCTTTCAAACCCAACCAAGGCATGACAGGGTCGAGTACGGCGAATGCTATTTTTGAGTAATATGTACAACGGCAATTCAATCAAAAAACTCGCCAACAGTAGATTGAACAGGTTCTGCCCTTGGGAGTGCGTCAGCATCAACCCAACAGAGAGATACAGATACACATGCCCATCTCCAGTTGCCGATATCCGCTTCGCCCAAGCATAAACACCGTGACGTTGGCTCAAATCCACAATGCGGTAAAACATGCGCTTATCTAAGTCTGAAATGTAACTCAACATAAAACAGGCTCCTTGCTGGCATGCCAGCGAGTATCATGGCGATGTTAATGAGTGCATTCTCTCGACAGCTGTTAGCGTCTGCATGTGTTAACGCCCTGTCAGACGACTATTTCACGATAGAACCCCACGCTAAACCTACGACAACTTAAACAGAGATGGCTTAAGTGCTCAGTGTTAAGGTGAGACTAAGAACTGCCGATGACGGTAAAGTGACATCAGGCCTAAAGTTTTATGACACCTGTGGCGAAAATGGCGAGGAATGAAGCGATCAATTGGAGCAAGAGGGAAAACGTACGGGGAGAATACAGTGCTGCCCAGTTGCTATGAACGGGCAGCACTGTCAGAAAACCTTCAAGCGACAGCTTGTTCCAGCGCTTTAGCGCGGTAAATTTTTGTCAAATGGTAAATATTGATACAGGCAACAAAGGCGTTCATCCCCGCAACAGGCCAGGCTGAAATAAATACGCCATAGATAACAAACAAGGTACAACCGACAAAGTTTAACCATCTTAACCAGATGATATTCTTCATCATAAGTGAAATTGCCACCATTACTGAGGCAAAATAACCAATAATTTCAATCGTGTTTACAGCTTCCATAGGCACCTCTCGAAGGCCCTCTACCGTCCATAAGCGTAACGGGGGGTCCTTGCCCCTAAAGCAAATTAAGTTAAGTAAGTTAATTTAAACTTGGGATATAATACCAAAACGCGCAACAGAGTTGTAATAAAAAACCGTTATTTAATGACCGATATCAAGTTTTGAGGATAAACACCTGTTAAGTGACGAAAGTTTACAACATAAGTGTTAACGTCCAAGTGCAACAATACCGTGATTGATAACACTTTTCTTTTCAGGAATCCCTTTTATACTGGCGTAAACTCGCTAAACTGTACGCAACGCGGATCAATAGGAGTGTAAATATGGAATACAACACCTCAGAACTATGTGACATGTACTTAGATGTCGTAGATGTAGTCGAGCCCATGTTCAGTAACTACGGTGGTTGTAGCTCTTTTGGCGGTTCTATCAGCACCATTAAGTGCTTTGAAGACAACGGCCTAATCACCGAGGTCTTACAAGAAGATGGCCAAGGTAAAGTCTTGCTGGTTGACGGTGGTGGTTCATTACGCCGCGCCCTGATCGATGCATCTATCGCAGAAATCGCAGTCAACAACAACTGGGAAGGCATTATCGTTTACGGTTCAGTTCGCGATGTGGATGCGCTGGAAGAATTAGACATCGGCATTCAAGCCCTTGCTTCAATTCCTGTGGGCGCCGATGGCAATTCAGTGGGTGAAGTCGATATCCCGGTCAACTTTGGCGGCGTGACCTTCCTCCCTGGCGATCATATCTATGCCGATAACACTGGCGTCATTCTATCGCCAGAACCACTCGATATTGAGTAATGCTAAATAACATCGAAAGAAAGCCAGCTAAGCTGGCTTTTTTATTGGCAGATACCATTAAGTACCATTGAATATTCGTCCTTGGGTACGCCACAATATCCCAGTCCCTACCCGATAAGAATACTAATCTATGTCTGAATTTATCCCATTTACCCAAGCCGATATCGCCAGTCTCGTTAGCCCGCGAGCCGGTGAGACCAAAATAGGCCAATGCGTACACTTGGCTAACCATGAACATCCATTAGAAGCGATACTCACCACCGCAAAAGCCCATGGTGCACAATTTGCCATTGTCGGAGTGGGTGAAGATATCGGCCCACGGGCAAACTTAGGCAGAGGCGGTGCCACCGATGCCTTTACCACCAGCATGCGCCAGTGGTTGAATTTACAGTCGAATCGTTTTCTTTCGGGCGCCGAATGCCTGATTTTAGGGCAAGTTCATACGGCGGATCTGCAATTACAGGCACTGGATGGCGAAGGCGCGAGCCTAACCCATCTACGCCAAGCAGTTGAGCAGCTCGATGAACGGGTGATTAAACTAGTCAGCGCCATACAAGCGGCAGGGCTTGAACCCATAGTGATTGGTGGCGGCCACAACAATGCCTATGGCCTGTTAATGGCGACCTCGGCCCATTATCAACGCCAAGTTGCCGCAGTGAATTTAGATCCGCACAGTGATTTTCGCCTGCTCGAAGGGCGTCACAGCGGTAATGGCTTTAGTTACGCCGCCAATCGCGGCGCGCTGGGGTATTACCATGTACTCGGTTTGCACGAGCTCAAAAACAGCGAAGCCAATTTACAACAACTCACTGAGTTTGGTGGCACTTGGCATAGTCTGCAACAAATTTGGATTCGCCGAGAGATTAGCCTGACGCAGGCGCTGCAGGATATTGCCAACAAACTTAACCAAACCTCGCTCCCAGTAGCGTTAGAGTTGGATGTCGATGCCATCGCCAAAATGCCGAGCAGCGCCTCGACCGCCGCAGGAATTCCACTACTCGATGCCGCCCACTACATCAGCTATATCGCCAGCCGCTGTCCCTGTGCTTATTTACATTTAGCCGAAGCGGCTCCAAGCTGCCATGAGGCTGGCATAGAAGCTGGCTTTAGGGATGTGGGTCAGAGTATCAGCGAGTTAATTTATGCCTATGTACAAGCAAGATGCCAATTTTTAGCCCGATAGCATCGTTTGCTTGTACCCTTACAGGCGCGAAGCTATTCACCAAATCCTGATATTGTGGTCTAATGCCAGTCCATTTTATCGGGTCGGCACACTAAACACTGGCAAAAGCCAAACTCTTTAAGCTAACGCCTTGAGGAGAGTTTACTAGCTCGATCACAGAGTGATAGATCAAAGATTCAGCAAATGCATGCGATGGCTTACACTCGCCACTAATACTTTGCAAAACAATAGGAATACATTGATGTCTGAGGGTGAATCTAAAAATACCCACTTTGGTTATAAAACCGTAGAGGCGGATAAAAAGGCCGATCTCGTTGCTGGCGTGTTCCATTCGGTTGCCGCCAAGTACGATATCATGAATGACGTTATGTCCTTCGGTATTCACCGTTTTTGGAAACGCTACACCATTGAAGTATCTGGCGCTCGTCCGGGTATGAAGGTGCTTGACCTTGCCGGTGGTACGGGCGATTTAACCGCTAAATTCTCTCACTTAGTGGGTGATAAAGGCGAAGTGGTTTTAGCTGATATCAACGATTCTATGCTAAAAGTGGGCCGCACTAAGCTACGTGACAAAGGCATTGTCAACAATGTCAGCTACGTGCAAGCCAATGCCGAAGCACTGCCCTTCCCCGATAATCACTTCGATATCATCACCATCGCCTTTGGTCTGCGTAACGTGACAGACAAAGATGCCGCGCTTCGTTCTATGAACCGCGTACTTAAGCCAGGCGGTAAGTTATTGGTATTAGAGTTTTCTAAGCCCCAGCATGAAATCATGCGTAAAGTGTATGATTTATATAGCTTCAAAGTCTTACCAAAGATGGGTGAACTCATTACTAAAGACGCTGACAGCTATGAGTACTTGGCCGAATCCATTCGGATGCATCCAGATCAAGACACTCTTAAGCAAATGATGGTGGATGCGGGCTTTGAACAGGTCGATTATACCAATATGACCGATGGCATTGTCGCCCTGCACCGTGGTTATAAATTCTAATGATGCCGCAAGAAGTGGTGTTACTTGCCTGCGCCGCGATTGAGATGGGTCTGAAACAACTTCAGACCCAAGCGGGCGACGCCTATGCGCGCCAGCGCCAGCTACATGGCAAAGTATTTCGTATTCAATTAACGCAACTCAACTGGCCAATTTACTTGGTCTTTGCCAAAGAAATCCAAGTAATGAGTCGCTATGAGGGCGATGTCGATGTCAGTCTGCACGCTGATGCAACCACACTTTATCGCGTGTCCGAAGGTGCCAACCTGACTGAACTTATCAAGCAAGATAAGCTCAAGCTCGAAGGCGATCTGAACTTATTACAAAGCTTTAGCCAATATCTACGTAGCATAGAGTTTGATTTTGCCGAACCCATTTCGCGTTATTTGGGTGACGGCCCCACTCACAAGCTCATCAGTACAAGCCATCAGGCAAAAGGTTTTGCACTTGAAGTATTGCGTAAAACCCGCTCCCATTTAGGGCAACTCGCTATCGAAGAGTATCGGCTTGCGCCCCATCGGATTGAACTTATTCATTTGTGCGATCAAATAGATGACTTAGTTAACGACACTCGCGCGCTCGAACAACGGATTGCCCAATTAAGAGACTCAATTAAGCCATGACCCTTGCCAGTATCCGCCGCGGTTATCATGTGATTAAGACCCTATTGCAATATGGGTTAGATGATGTTTTACCGCCAAAGATGACCCCTTGGTACTTTAAACTCGCCCGCAATAGTCTGTTTTGGATCCGTAATAAACACAAAGGTAAATCCGGTGGCGAGCGCTTAAAGCTAGCAATGCAAGAGCTTGGCCCTGTGTATATCAAGCTCGGGCAAATGCTCTCCACCCGCCGTGACTTACTGAGTGATGAATGGGCGACAGAGCTTGCCATGTTGCAGGATAAAGTCCCTCCCTTCGATGGCGCACTCGCCCGACTCGCGATAGAAGCAGAGCTTAAAGCACCAATCGAGACCTTCTTTAATGACTTTAATGAAACGCCATTAGCCTCGGCCTCGATTTCCCAAGTACATACCGCGACGCTTAAATCCAATGGCAAGGCCGTGGTATTAAAAGTGCTGCGCCCGAACGTAGAAACTAAAATCCAGGCCGATCTCCTGCTGATGTCGCAAACGGCGAAGGTCATCGATTATCTTCTTGGCGAAGGTAACCGACTACGCCCAGCCGAGGTGATTGAAGATTACCGCGTCACCATTTTAGGGGAGCTCAACCTTAAGCTTGAGGCCCTCAATGCCATTAAGCTACGTAATAACTTCCTCGACTCAGACGCGCTCTATATTCCTTATGTATATGAAGAGTTTTGTTATCCACGTTTGATGGTGATGGAACGGATTTACGGTATTCCAGTATCGGATATCGCTGCACTTAAGGCACAAGGCACAAACTTTAAACTGCTAGCCGAACGGGGCGTAGAGCTATTTTTCACCCAAGTATTCCGCGATAACTTTTTCCACGCGGATATGCATCCGGGAAATATTTTTATCTCCCGCGAACATCCCGAGAATCCTTATTATATCGGCCTAGATTGCGGCATTATGGGCACACTCAGCGAAGTCGATAAACGCTATTTAGCGGAAAACTTCCTCGCGTTTTTCAACCGTGATTACCACCGTATCGCGCAGCTGTATATCGAGTCGGGTTGGGTATCGGAAAAAACCGATCTACAGGCCTTCGAGCAAGCCATCAAGGTTGTTTGTGAACCCATGTTTAACAAGCCCTTAGATGAAATCTCCTTTGGGCATGTGTTGCTAGAGCTGTTCCGTACCGCACGGCATTTTGATATCGTCGTGCAGCCTCAGCTCGTGCTGCTCGAAAAGACTTTGCTGTATATTGAAGGTTTGGGCCGTCAGCTCTATCCGCAGCTGGATCTCTGGCAGACCGCTAAACCCTTTTTAGAGCAGTGGATGGCCGAGCAAGTGGGACCTAAAGCCATGTTTAAAAAGGTATCCACAAAACTGCCATATTGGTCTGATAAACTTCCGGAATTCCCTGAACTAATTTATGACAACCTTAAATTAGGCAGGAAATTGCTGAGTTCTCAGCAACAAATGCTAGATAAGTATCTGAAATACCAGCAGCAAGCACATAAGAGTAATTACTTACTCATCACTTCTGCAATTTTATTGATCTGTGGCACGTTATTGTTCAACCAAGACGCTACACTGTTGAGCCCTTACGTGTGCCTGATTTCAGGTACGGTACTGTGGATTATCGGATGGCGATCTAGGCCAAAGAATCGTAAATTTTAGCTAGCACTAATTAATCAGAGGTTCATAATAGAACCGATATCAATTAAGAGGATACCTTCATGGGTGGCATTAGTATTTGGCAACTTCTTATCATCGCGTTAATCGTTGTCTTATTGTTTGGAACTAAGAAATTACGCTCTTTGGGTGGTGACTTAGGTGGTGCTGTCAAGGGCTTCAAAAACGCCATGTCTTCAGAAGAAGATAAAAAGGCGCTAGAAGACACTGAAGCGGCAAAACCAGTGCAAACTGCACAAACCGCACAACCAACTCAACAGGCGACTGAAAAGAAACCTGAGTCTCACAAAGAACAGGCGTAACTCTTTATGTTTGACGGTATCGGCTTTATGGAGCTGCTGCTGATCGGTGTTCTGGGGCTGGTCGTTCTTGGCCCCGAACGTCTACCGGTTGCAGTACGTTCAGTAACCAGTTGGATCCGCGCGATGAAACGCATGGCCAACTCAGTCAAAGAAGAACTTGAGCAAGAGCTAAAGATCGAGCAGTTGCACGCCGACCTCAAAAAAGCGGAGAGCAAAGGTTTATCTAACCTCTCTCCCGAGCTGCAAGAGTCAATCGATCAATTGAAGCAAGCCGCGCAGTCAGTGAATCGTCCTTACCAAGTGCAAGATATTCCCAGTGCACAGGAAAACCAGATCCACAATCCTGCAAGCCAAACGGTTTCTACCGAGGCGAGTCCAACTTCGGCTTCCTCCGCCCCACATAGTGAGTCCATTCAGGGCGAGGATACCCGTTCTAACCCGAAAGCTAACGGATAATTCATGTCGCAACAGCAGCCACTTATCAGCCATTTGCTTGAACTTAGGTCCAAGCTGCTTAAATCCATTGCCAGTGTATTGATTGTATTTATTTGTAGTGTGTATTGGGCAAATGATATTTACCATTACATGGCAATCCCTTTAATGCAGTCTTTGCCCTTAGGTGGCAGTATGATTGCGACCGATGTGGCCGCACCTTTCTTCGCCCCTTTTAAACTGACATTAGTTCTGTCATTTTTTGTGGCCGTACCCTATGTGCTCTTTCAAATTTGGTCCTTCGTAGCACCGGGTTTGTATAAGCATGAAAAACGCTTAGTTATGCCGCTACTTTTTAGCAGCACAGTGCTATTTTATTTAGGTATAGCCTTCGCTTATTACGTTGTATTCCCAGTTGTATTTGGCTTTTTTGCCAACACGGCTCCAGAGGGAGTACAAGTTGCAACCGATATCAGCAGCTATCTTGATTTTGTACTGAAATTATTTTTTGCATTCGGCTTATCCTTTGAGATCCCGATTGCCGTTGTTTTACTCTGCTGGGCTGGTGTGACAACACCTGAAGATCTCAAGCAAAAACGCCCCTATATTATTGTCGGCGCATTCGTGGTGGGTATGCTGCTCACACCACCTGATGTTATTTCCCAAACTATGCTTGCCGTGCCAATGCTGTTATTGTTCGAAGGCGGATTATTTGCGGCTCGTTTTTACAGTAAACCTGATGACGAGACCGATGAAGAACAACCAACGAATGACTAATGCCTCAATCGGCATTAGAGGAAAATAATAATAAGGAAACTGGGATGCGTTTAACTCTACTGACTGGTGCAGTGTTACTGGTATCTGCACAGGCTAATGCCGGTATTGAGCAGCAATTAACTCAATGTGCAGGGATAACGGACAAGCTCGAGCGCTTGGTATGCTATGACAACCTCGCAGCAAGCATTCAAGTCACCACAGTGACCAATAACACCACGGCACCGATAGCTGTCGCCCCCGTTGTCACTCCCGCAGCGGCCCCTGCAGCTTTGGCGACTGCAGCTCCTGTTGCTGCTGCCGCGACCAATGTCGAAGATAATTTCGGTATGGAAGTTAAACGCGTCCAAGAGAATACGACTGACAAAATTTATCTCGATGTGGAGTCAATAGCAGAAGATGCCTACGGTGCCTTAAAGATTACCTTTACCAATGGCCAAGTTTGGAAACAAACCGAAAACCGTAAGTTCAACCTCAAAGTCGGTGAAAAAGTATTTATCGAAAAAGCAGCGCTTGGTTCTTTCTTAATGGGCACAGAAAGTCGTAATGCTAAGGTGAGGGTAAAACGCCTAAAATAATGTCATCTTATATAGATATCGCTGTCAACTTGCTTGGCAGCGCACTCGAACCAGACATAACGCAAATCATACAAGCAGCGGCGGACCAAGGGGTTTCGCCGTTAATTGTTATTGGCAGTGATTTAAGCGAAAGCGCGGCAGCCATTCAATTATGCCAACAGTATCCTAAACAGCTTTATTGCACTGCAGGTGTACACCCGCATCATGCTAGCGAATGGCAAACGAATTCCAAACAAACTCTCATAGATTTATGCCAAGCATCGCAGGTCGTTGCCGTTGGTGAATGCGGGCTAGACTATAATAGGAACTTTTCCCCCCGTCCGGCCCAGCGTCAAGCATTTATCGCCCAATTAGAACTGGCGATTGACCTTCAAAAACCCGTTCTGATGCATGAGCGAGATGCCCATAGTGATTTTTTAAGCATCGTTAGTGAGTACCGCCCACATCTTCGCGGCGCATTGTTACACTGCTTTACTGGCAGCCAAGCGCAAATGGAAGCTTATATCGATCTCGATTTACACCTAGGAATTACAGGTTGGGTTTGTGATGAAAGACGCGGCCAAGAATTAGCAGCGCTAGTGCCATTTATTCCAAAAGATCGTTTATTGGTCGAAACAGATAGTCCTTATCTGCTACCGCGTAGCATGCGTCCTAAGCCTAAATCCAGTAAAAATAAACCCGAATATTTGCCTTATATTGCTCAGTATATTGCCAATCTACGCGGTGAAGATCCGGCTGAATTTGCAAAACAATGCTATCAAAATAGCCTAGCGTTTTTTAATTTGAGTCAACAGAATGGCTAAATTAAGTTGCTTATTGGTTTTGCTTATCAGCATGCTCATATCATCTGGCAGCTTCGCAAGCATAATCAACATCAATGAACACACTCCGACGCCGCTCAGTCTAACACCTTGGCTAATAGTGACCCATCCTCATTCTGAAAGTCAGTTAGCGGACATCGAAGCACTTCCCAAGGCACAATGGCATAAGTTTACCAGTAACGATATTCAACGTCTTAGCCTGCATAATTTTTGGCTGTCAGTTAATCTTAGTAGTAACAACGAAAGCCTTTCACGCATTCTTGCCTTAGATAATCCCTTATTAGATAAAGTAACTATTTACCATCTTGTAGATAACCAACTCGTCAACACAACGTATATGGGAGATACACTTCCCTATAAACAGCGTCCACTGCTGAGTAATATTTTTCTATACCCTTTTAAAATTAACACCAATGAACAACATACCTTTTATATACATATTGAAACCGAAGGCAATGCGGCCGTTCCTTTAAATTTATGGTCAGCCAACGATTTGGCACAAATAGCGGAATCAACAGCTGTCGAACATGGATTTCAGCTTGGGGTACTCGCCGCCATCGGTATCTTCAGTCTATTTATCGCGTTAGCTTCTGGTTCATTCAGTTATAGCTATTACTCCGGCTACGTCCTTAGCATGACTCTCTTAGTTGCCACGATTAATGGTTTCGCATTCCGCTTCCTCTGGCCTAATTGGCCAACATTGCAGCAACTGATGGTTCCTGTGCTACTCCCTTTGGTTATGGCTTTCGCCTTAATGTTTACCGAAAAAATTTTACAATTAAAATACTATAATCGCCGCATGCTATTGATGTGCCGTTATAGTGCCGTTTATATCCTTTTAATCTGTTTATTAGTCCCCTTTTTGCGTTATGGCACTGTACTTTACATTGAGATTATCTCGGTTGTCGTGCTCAGTATCATTATGATGATACTCGCAATTATTCAAGCCGCTAGAGGGCAAAAATTAGCCAAACTTTATACTGTTGGCTGGGTGAGTATGCTGACGGGAGCGTGCCTGAGTAGCTTACTGTATTTAGGCGTTATCGAGCTGAATATCAAACCTCAGACACCTGTAATGCTGGGGTTAACCTTTGAAATCATCTTTATGTCACTCGTGCTTGCTATCCGCTATAACGACGAACGTAAAGCCAAACAACGCATTCAACAAGAAGCACTAAAACAAGCACAAAAAATTCGTAGCGCACGTGAAGATGCATTAAAAGTAGAAGCAGAAACTAACGAAAGACTGGAACAAATGGTGCAAGAGCGCACTTTGGAACTTGAAATTACCCTGCGCGAATTGCATGAAGTTAATCAAAAGCTCACAGAACAAAGCACTATAGACAGCTTAACGGGGGCCAAAAACCGCAGTGCCTTCGATAAACGCCTATTAGCAGAAAGCCGTATAAGTCGTCGTCAAGAAACGCCAATAGCACTATTAATGATCGATATAGATCGATTTAAATCTATCAATGATCAATTTGGCCATTTAGCAGGTGATCAGGCCCTAAAACTTATCACGAAGACATTGCAGCAGCATTTAAAACGACCAACTGATCTAGTATCACGTTTTGGTGGAGAAGAGTTTGCTATTATTCTCCCCAATACCAACGCGGATGGTGCGCTTCAAGTCGCTGAAAATATAAGAGATGCAGTGGCTAGTATCGGCCTTGAATGGGAAGGAAAACCCATACCACTCACCGTCAGTATCGGCGTGAGTGCCGACGTAATCTTGAATGAACAACACAGTACCGAATTATTAGAGCAGGCAGATAAAGCCCTCTATCAAGCAAAAAATAGCGGACGCAATCAAGTGAAATTGTATGCGCCAGCGCAAACAGAACCTAATTAGGAGTCTAATGTGAATATCATTACCAGTGCCTTCCCACAGCGCAGAATGCGCCGCATGCGCAAACATGATTTTAGCCGTCGCCTGATGGCAGAGAATCACCTAACAGTGAATGACCTAATCTATCCTATGTTTGTGCTCGAAGGCAGTAATCGCAGCGAAAAAGTCGCTTCAATGCCAGGTGTGGAGCGTTATTCGATCGACTTACTGCTCAAAGAAGCAGAAGAACTTGTTGAATTAGGCATCCCCTTAATTGCCCTCTTTCCTGTCACGCCAGCAGAGAAAAAGTCTCTTATGGCAGAAGAAGCTTACAATGCTGACGCACTAGTGCAACGTGCTGTACGTGAACTCAAAAAGGCCTTCCCACAACTTGGCATTATGACAGACGTGGCTCTAGATCCTTTCACGACCCATGGTCAAGACGGCATTATTGATGAAACAGGCTATATCCTGAATGACATCACTACAGAAATTTTAGTTAAACAAGCCTTGTCCCATGCCGAAGCGGGCGCTGATATTGTTGCGCCATCGGATATGATGGATGGCCGCATCGGCGCGATCCGTCAAGCACTGGAAGCAGCTGGCCATGTTAATACCCAGATCATGGCCTATTCAGCTAAATACTCTTCGAGCTACTATGGCCCATTCCGTGATGCAGTTGGCTCAGCAGGCAACCTAAAAGGTGGCAATAAGCATAGCTATCAAATGGATCCAGCTAACAGTGATGAAGCACTACACGAAGTGGCGCTCGATATCCAAGAAGGTGCTGATATGGTCATGGTAAAACCAGGTATGCCATATCTCGACATCGTTCATCGTGTTAAAACTGAGTTAGCTGTTCCTACTTTTGCTTACCAAGTGAGTGGTGAATATGCCATGCACATGGCCGCGATCCAAAATGGCTGGTTAGCTGAAAAGGCTATCGTCATGGAATCGCTACTATGCTTCAAACGTGCCGGTGCCGATGGCATTCTTACCTACTTCGCCAAACGTGCAGCACAGTGGCTAAAAGAAGCTAAATAATCGGGTTTAAAAACCAATGCTAAGCATAAAGGGCAGCCAAACACTGCCCTTTTTATTAGCTCGAAGAAAGCCTTTGAAACTATTGCTCTGTAGGTCAAATCGATATGTAGGTAATAACTATCGTCATCGCAGAAGCGAATAAAAGGAAGTGATGAATAGGAAGTAGTAATAGAGAGAATGAAATTACAAACGCCT
>NZ_JTLE01000094.1:2052695-2088107 GCF_000798835.1 Shewanella sp. ZOR0012 | reverse complement strand
CTAGTTACGGTTGAGAAAGACAAGCCGCCAATAATGGCAATTGCCATCGGATAATATGGCGGGCCGCCGCCACCAATTTGGGTATCGCCCATGGCCAATGGAACAAGGCCCAGTACTGTGGTTCCAACCGTCATTAACACCGGACGTAAACGGGTAATACACACTTCGCGAATGGTGTCCGACAGCTTATCGAGATCGGGTGTCATTTGGTTGATTTGATCGACCAAGACGATACCGTTATTAACCACTATACCCATTAAAATCAGGATACCGATCATCGCCATGACCGACATAGGCGTGCCTGTGAGCAGCAACGCCCAAAACACCCCGGTTATCGAGAAGAGGATTGAGGTAATAATGGCCGTCGGTAATAACAAGGACTCAAATAGTGCCGCCATCACGATGTAAATCATGGCGATAGCAAGTAACATATTGATTGCCATGATACTTTGGTCTTCATCTTGGCGTTCAAAACCGCCCCGTAGCGAATAGTTATAGCCATCAGGAAAACGCACATTCTCCATCACTTGTTTGATCTTAGTTTGGGCTTCCTCCGTGGTGAGATTATCCAAGTTCGCTCCGATAGACAGCGAAGTTTGGCGATTATAGTGCTTGATGGTATCGAATCTAGGTTGGATTTCGATACTGGCAAGGTTATCAAGTGTGTAAAGGCGTTGATCAATTCGCACTACCGGCAATTGCTTAAGCTTATCGAGGGATTTTTGCCATTCCTTCTCATAGGCCATTTCGATACGCAGTTCCCCGTTTGGATCGTGCCTAAATGAGCGCAGTGGTGTCCCTCTTAGTGCCATTGAAATGCTGGAAGCTACTTCGTTCAGTTTTAAATCCAGTCTTGCCGCCATTTGCCGATTAATACGGATAACCACTTCCTGCTGAGCACCGTTGACTTCAGAACGTACATCCACTAAGCCTTTGATCGTCGAGAGTAATGGCAACACTTGTTCACTCAAATAGATAAGCTCTGAGGTGGAACGTCCTGTGAGGGTGACGCGTACACCCGAGTTATCGTCACCCCAGCCAAACTGAGGTTTAGCGATGGAGTACTTAGGAAAGCCACTGCGAATATTCTTCTTCAGTTCATCAAGGGACATGGGCAGATCTTTTTTCAATAAGATGACCGATGAGGCTTCGTCGGGAGCATAGTAGCTATACACAGAGTCAATATGGAATTTTTCTTTATTTTTATAAAGATACTCCTCCATTTGACCCACCATCGCTTCGGTCACGTTGAGATTATGGCGCCCTTCAACTTGGTAGTTAATGTAAATTCGCTCTTTACTTTGACTGTCCTCTTGATCCTGCTTGACCATTGACAAGGGCAGGGCGGTAGATGCGAGAATCGCGATGGCGATCAGCCCTGAACGCCAAGGTCTGAGAAGCACCCAATTAAGACTGCGATTGTAGAAACTTTGCAATTTACCCGCAGATTTCTCTGGTGCAATCTCAAAGTGGAACTTAGTCAACATCAATGGAATTAATGTTTTAGCCACCAAAAGTGATGCTGCCAGCGAAATACAAATCGCAATTGCTACATGCTCAAGGAAAATAGTCAGCTGAACTTTTACCCCAAAAATATTGGGTAAAAACACAATCGCTGTAGTCATAGTACCCGCCAGTACCGCAAGACTCACCTTATCGACCCCCGTCATAACGGCGTTTTCATTATCTTGGGCGCTGGTTTTGAGTGAGTTACCTTGTTTTTCTTGCAGTACACTTTCGGTGACCACAACGGCGTTATCGATAAGCATACCTACAGCCAATAACAAGCCCATCATCGATAGAATATTCAAGCTGTAACCGAGCAGATACATGGCGGCTAACGTCATACCGATAGAAATTGGTACTGATGACACCACAATTAGGGTCATCTTGAAGTTTCTTAGGAACAGATAAAGCACGACAAATGATAACAACGCACCGATCAATCCCGACAGCAGTAGATCTGATAAAGAGGATTTCACGCCTGAGGCTTGATCTTCCATAATAAACAAGCGAATACCTTGAAATTGTTGGTCTTGTTTGGCCTGTTCAATCACCTTAAGCACGCGATCAGACACGTCCACCAAGTTTGCACCAGACTCCTTAAACACATCCAGACCCACAGCATAGTGTTGATCTAGATGACGTCCTTCACTGCGCTCAGGTAGAGAAAACTGCACATCGGCCACATCACCTAAGGTTAAGCCTGGAACTAATACTAACGCCTTAATATCCTCAAGGTTTCTAAATTCCCCCTTAGGGGAGACTTGATAAACGAGGTTACTTTCTCTCAAGGTGCCAGCACTTAACACGAAGTTTTCGCGCCCGAGACGAGCTTGTAATTCAGTCGCTGAAAAACCGCTTGCGGCGAGTCTATTTGCATTGATCCGCACTTCAATCTGCTTTTGTTCAACCCCATAGAGACTCACCTTAGAGACGCCCTCTACCCGCTCTAATGGTCGTTTTAGCTGCTTATCGAGTAAATCGAATGCACCAGAGAGCTCGCGGTCGCTCGAAATGCGTATGGTCAAAACGGGCATATCGGCCGTAGAAAATTGGCGGATAAATACCCGCTCAACATCCTTGGGCAATAAATGCCGCACGGCATCGATTTTTTCGCGTGCTTCTAAGCTTTTTGTGGCAACGTTTTCGCCCCATTTCATATTGATTTCAATTTCAGCGCCCTCTTGGGAGGACTCTGATTCAAGTTCATCGATACCGCCCATGGTGGCGAGCGACTCTTCGAGCACCTTAGTGATATCGCGTTCCACTTCTGCAGGAGTCGAGCCTTTGTAAGGCACTTGCACGACAATCTGCGGAATATCGATACCGGGGAACATTTCGAGCGGTAATAGACGGCTAGAAGCCAGACCAAACAGCAAGATAGCAAAGAAAAACATGCTGGTGGTGACAGGGCGCTTTATCGCTAGATGGGTGAGGTTCATAGGCGAGCCTCCGCAGTTTCTGCCGTGTTGTCTTGCTCATTGGCGGTATGCGTAAACTCTTTACTGTCAAACAGGGCATAGAGCACTGGGATCACAATCAAGGTTAATAACGTCGATAAGCTCAAGCCAAATATCACGGTAATCGCCATTGGTGCGCGAACTTCTGAGCCATCGCCTAGCCCTAATGCCATAGGGAGCAGACCTAGTACAGTGGTGAGTGTTGTCATCATAATCGGGCGAAGACGGGATTTAGCTGCGACTTTAATGGCTTCAAGCTTCTGCACGCCCTCTGCACGTAGTTGATTTATTCTATCCACTAATACAATGGCATTATTGACGACGATCCCCGCCAGCATGATAAGGCCAATAAAGACCACCACGCTTAGATGGGTTTGGGTGATATAAAGACCAAGCACACTTCCAGCCAGTGCCATGGGCACAGCAAATAATATCAGCAGCGGATGCAACAGTGACTCAAATTGGCTTGCCATCACGAGGTATACCAAGAACACCGCTAGGATCAATGCAATTTTTAGTGATTGGAATGAATGCTCCATTTCCTCATTCTGGCCACCGAAACGGGCTTGCACCGATGCCGGCAATACCTGCGTAGACAGGATCTGCTGCGCCTGGGCTACGGCATCACTTAAGTCGCCGTAGGCAAGGTTTGCCGATACCAAGGCCACCCTTTGTTGACTGATACGGTTAATCGCCGATGGGCCTAATTGCAGTGATACTTCTGCTACTGCGCTAAGGGCTATGGGTTGGGAGCTGTCTGGGTTGATAATTAAGGTATCGATGTCGCTAATTTGATCCCGCTCATCCAGTTGACTCCGAACGAGAATATCAATCTTGCGGTCACGAACCGTATATTGACTGGCGACAGTGCCACCAACACGTTGGGCAATGCGATTAGCAACCGTAGGGGCATCCATTCCTAATGCGGCTAAACGAGCATGATCGAAACGGATGCTCAATTCTGGCTGACCATCACGCAGGCTAGTATTTACATCGGCAAAGCGATCAGATGCTGACAACGCCTTAACAAGGTTATCGGCACTGCGTTTTAGTAAGGTTAAATCGTAGCCTGTTAGCTCAATCTCCAATGGCGTCTTAAAGCTAAAGAGTTCAGGTTGCTCGATTTTTGCCTCAAGCTCGGGGATGCGGCGCGCCGTGTCTCGTAGCACTTGCGTCACCTGATGATAGGCGTTGTGATCTCCAAGTACGACCTGTAATCTGCCCCAGTTTTCGCCGCCACGAGCGGTATCTGAGGTCATTAACCCTCCGCTACCCGCTTGGCTGTAGGCATGTTTCACTTCTGGTCTGTCTTTAATCGACATCGCCAGTTGTTGCAAGACCCTATCGGTTTCACCCACAGCAGTGCCGGGTGGTAGCAGTATTTCAACATAGAATTCCCCTTGGTTCATCGGTGGAATTAATTCCATTCCTAAACGGGGAAGCAAGCTAATACAGGCACCAGTGATCCCAATCGTCAGTAGTAACGTCATGATTTGCTTACGCAGCGCCAAAGCCAGTAGCTTATGGTAAATAGACTCTATACTGTGGTACACAACATTAAAGCCATTGCTCAGCGGGCGCATCACTAAGCCAAACAACCACGAAAAGAAGCGGCCAATAATCAACACTAAGGTGAGTAAGGCACTCGGCAAGTAACTAAATAGCAACACAATCGGGAAGGAAAACACGGTCGCACTATAGTGTTTTAATTTGCCAAGTTTAGTGGTCGGTTTTTCCTTCGGCGTTTTATTCATGAGCTCCGGCAAAGCTTTAAATCCTTCCCGTGAGGCCAGCATAGGAATCGAGGTTAACGCAACCAGCAAGGAGGCCAAGAGCGCAAAGGTCACCGTTAAGGCTTGATCTGAAAAGAGGGCGCCAGCAATACCGTCGACAAAAACTAAGGGAACAAACACCGCGAGCGTCGTCATTGTCGAGGCGAAAATCGCGCCAGCAACCTCCTTTGTGCCCGTTACCGCAGCATCCAATTTACTCATGCCTTCACTGCGGCAGCGGTCGATGTTTTCGAGTACTACAATCGCGTTGTCAACCAACAGACCAATCGCCAGCGCAATACCGCCTAATGACATGATGTTTAAGCTGATATCGGCAAAGTACATCATGTTAAACGTGGCAATCACTGAGAATGGGATTGAGATAGAGATAATCAGCGTCGGGATAATATTGCGCAGGAACAAATAAATCACCAGCATGGCTAACACACTGCCCATGAGCGCTGAAGAGGTGACCTCACTGACGGCACTCTCAATAAATTCTGATTGATCGTAAATTACTTCCAGTTTGTTTTGCTGAGGATCTTTGTTGATCTTCACCAGCTCATCACGCAATTTTTTGGCGACCGCGACAGTGTTAGCGTCGCCTTCTTTATAGATAGCCAGTTCTATCGATTCTTGGCTACCGATACGGGTGATATCGCTGCGCTCTTTAAAGGCATCGGTAATGGTGGCAACTTCAAATAGACGTACTAAGGTTTGTGCGTCGCGATAGACGATCACTTGCCCTAGTTCTTCCAATGAATTGAATTGATTAAGGGTTCGTACCAGATATTCGCGGTCGCCTTGGATCACTTTGCCCGCAGATAAGTTGATGTTTTCCTCGTTGATGCGACGCTTAATGTCATCGGCATTCAAATTGAGTTGGGATAATTTTTCCTGATTGAGCTGAATATGCACTTCCTGTTCTAAACCGCCGGATAAACGCACAGCGGCAACCCCAGAAAGAGCCTCTAGGCGGCGCTTAAGCTCTTCTTCTGCGTAGGTACGCATCTGTTTGAGCTCTGTCTCAGTGGCATTTGGTACAGACAGCGCTAGGCGCATGATAGGATCAAGGTTGGGGTTAAAGCGCAGTAGTAATGGCTTTTTAACATCGAGCGGCAGAGCGATAGTGTCGAGTTTTTCACGCACATCGAGACTTGCCATATCCATAGTGGTGCCCCATTCAAACTCGAGTACCACATCGGACATGCCTGAGCGAGAAATCGAGCTGATTTTACGTAAGCCTTTAACCACGCCGACGGCTTCTTCAATCGGTTTAGAGACAAGTTGCTCAATTTCAACGGGGGCCGCGCCGTCGTACATGGTGCGGATCGTCAGGGTAGGATAGCTTAAATCGGGCAGGAGTTTTACCGCTAAGCGCGAAAACCCGACCATACCGAATAACATAATGGCCAGCATGAACATCCATACCGTGACTGGCCGTTTAACTGAGGTGCTAATGATTGACATGAAAGACTCCTATCAGTTCTTCGCTGAGGCCAAATCGAGTGGGGTAATGACTTCAACTAAGGACTGGTCTTTCAAATTTTGCTGACCACGGGTAACGACGAGTTCGCCAGGCTTGATACCAGAAACAATTTCAATTAAATCACCTTCGCGGTATCCGATTTGAACTTCGCGACGGTTAGCATTGGTGCCGTCAATGACGTACAAGGCTTGCTTATTATCTTGATTGATTAAGGCGCTGTAGGGCACGGTAATCACATTTTCATGGGTGTCATATTTTAATTCGACCCGAGTGAACATCCCCGCTTTTAGGCGGGCGTCTTGATTTGGTACGGCCAAGGTGACTTTAAATGTGCCGCTTTGTGGGTCCACGACAGGGCTGATACGTAGCACAGTTGCATGGATAGCATTTTTACTCTGTTGATTGCTAAATACTTGAGCTTCTTGGCCTAAACGCAAACTGGTTAATTGCTGCTCTGGTAGATGCACAATGCCGTGCAATTCATCTTGGTTAACGATATAAAACAATTCGCCATACTCTTTAGCCATATTGCCCGCTTTTACATACCGCTTGGCAATAATGCCATCAATCGGCGAAACCACATGGCTTTCCTTCACTTGTAGTTCGGCAAGATCCCGTCTAGCAATAGCTGCTTGCAAGTTGTATTCAAGCTTGGCCATAGAGTCAGCGCTAACAAATTCTTTATTATTCATTTTCTTTAAGCGGTTTAACTCTTGCTCAATGATTTTAACTTCCGCTTCGGAACGATCTAAATCATATTGCTGACGTTTGGCATCAATAACCGCTAGTATTTGTCCTTTTTTTACGCGGTCGCCTTCTTCCACATTAATGGCTTCGATTAGGCCAGCGATTCGACTGACAACATTCGCCTCCTGTGGGGCTTCAAGGGTGGCCGTAGTACTGTAAAAAGAAGAGACATTACCCTGAATCACGGTCGTCGTTTCAACGGGAATAGCATATTTTTCTTCTTTTTTAGCTACTTCCTCTTCACCACAAGCCGCCAACATTGACACTAATAAAACGGGTAGGGCGAACTTAATCATTTTAGACTTTTCCATAAGAACTGTTACCTATTGTTTGAATATAATGATGCTAAACAGCATAAAACGTGCCACTTGTTAAGTTGCTGTTTTTACTTGTTAATTATTATTTTTGACGATTTTGCGCTAAGATGAATACGCCATATGTAGCTAAAAAGTTTAAAAAGTGATGAAAAATGCTAAATAAGTTTTCATCGTGGGGCAAGAAGCATGTCATCGGGTGAGGGGCTACTGTCTTAGTAGAACATGCTTAGAGTTAGAGTGAGATAAAAGCCAATAAAAAAGCGCCCTAGGGCGCTTTGAATCGATAAATGCAGTGTTTAACGTTTATCTAAGTCGACGAAATCACGGGCCGTCTCGCCAGTATAAAGCTGACGTGGGCGGCTGATTTTGTGACCTGGTTGATCCAACATTTCTTTCCAGTGAGCAATCCAACCGACTGTACGCGATAATGCAAACAGGACAGTGAACATGCTGGTAGGAATACCAATGGCTTTCATGATGATGCCAGAGTAGAAATCAACGTTCGGATAGAGTTTCTTCGAAATGAAGTACTCATCTTCAAGCGCAATACGCTCAAGCTCCATCGCAACATCTAATAACGGATCTTGTACTTTCAGCTCTTTTAACACTTCGTGACAGGTTTCACGCATCACTTTGGCACGTGGGTCAAAGTTTTTGTAAACACGGTGACCAAAGCCCATCAGACGGAATGGGTCGTTCTTGTCTTTCGCACGGGCAATGAATTCAGGAATACGGTCTACTGAACCGATTTCCTCTAACATTTGTAGACAAGCTTCGTTCGCGCCGCCGTGTGCAGGGCCCCATAGAGAAGCAATACCCGCAGCGATACACGCGAATGGGTTCGCACCTGAAGAACCAGCTAAACGTACGGTTGACGTTGACGCGTTTTGCTCGTGATCCGCATGAAGAATGAAGATACGGTCCATAGCACGTTCAACAATTGGGTTTACCTTGTACTCTTCACAAGGAACTGCAAACATCATGCTTAAGAAGTTGCCTGCATAGCTTAAGTCATTACGTGGATAAACGAATGGCTGGCCTGAAGAGTACTTGTAGCACATAGCAGCAATCGTTGGCATTTTGGAGACTAGGCGATAAGCGGCGATTTCGCGGTGGCGAGGATCGTTGACATCGAGTGAGTCTTGATAAAATGCAGACAATGCACCAGTAACACCACACAACATCGCCATAGGATGAGCATCACGACGGAAGCCTCTAAAGAAGAAGGCGATTTGCTCATGCACCATAGTGTGGGTTTTGACTGTGTGTACAAACTCAGCATATTGCTCTTTTGTCGGCAGTTCACCGTAAAGCAGCAGATAACACAGGTCTAGGTAATCGGAGTCAACGGCAAGTTGCTCGATTGGATAGCCGCGGTGTAACAATATACCTTGATCACCATCAATATAGGTAATTGCAGATTCGCAGGAGGCTGTCGCAAGAAAACCCGGATCAAAGGTGAAGTAACCTTTGCTGCCAAGTTTACTGATGTCGATTACGTCAAAACCAGCGGATCCTTGCTTTACTGGCAACTCTATCGAGTCATTCCCTGGTAATTCTAATTTGGCTTTTAAATCAGCCATACCCCGTTCTCCTTACTTCGTTCTTATCTGTGAGTGCGGCATGTCAAACCGCCATTACTTTACAGCCATTGTAGATCACATTTCAATTTAAATAAGCGTTTAAATTTGTTAGACCATGGTATAAAACGCTTTACTTTCCTTGCTACAGCTGGCACTTACGCGAAAATTTTCCTAAAAAAACAAAATTTGCATTCTGTGATGTTTGTATTTGACATTTCCCGCGAGTATACTTGCCTCCGCCTAATAATGGCTGCAAACGATGATGTTAAAGCACCCTTTGTTTACATGTTAAATGAGTGAGTGTTCAAATAGTTATCTGTTTGTTTAAACTTTGCTTTTGTGTTTACTTTTGCTGTGATTAATCACTCAGTTTAAAGTTTGTACAAAAGCGGTTCACATAACAAAAAAAATGCTCAATGGAGCTGAGTGAGCAGAACGTGAAAAAGCAAAGACCTGTCCATTTAGATCTGCAGACCATTCGCTTTCCTGCAACAGCGATTGTGTCAATTCTTCACCGTGTATCCGGTGTCATCATGCTGTTCGCTGTTGGCATTCTTATTTGGTTGCTAAATTCATCTTTAGCCTCCGCTGAAAGTTTCGCAGGCGTTCAATCTCTGTTTGATAACTTTGTTGTGAAGTTCATCATTTGGGGCATTTTGACTGCTTTGACCTTCCATTTATTTGGTGGCCTGCGCCACTTAGTGATGGATACCGGTCGTTGGGAAGAGTTGGCTTCGGGCACCGCCTCAGCGAAAGCTGTATTTGTGTTAACGGTAGCCTTTTCAATTTTAGCGGGGTTATGGGTATGGTAACCAATGCAGCAAGTTTTGGACGCAGTGGTGTTCATGACTTTATTCTACTACGCGCTAGTGCAGTAATCCTCGCCTGTTACACCATTTTCATGGTTGGCTTTATTGCATGTAGTTCCCCTCTCACCTATGACGTGTGGCATGGCCTCTTCAGTGCTCTGCCAATGAAAGTGTTTACACTGCTCGCGTTAGTTGCATTGCTTGTTCACGCTTGGATTGGTGTATGGCAAGTATTGACGGATTACGTCAAGTGCACATCGTTACGCGGTGTTTTACAGTTCACCTTTGTCGTTACCGTTTTCTGCTATTTAGCGGCCGGCATTGTTATTGTGTGGGGTGTCTAAGTGAGTATTCCAGTACGCGAATTTGATGCTGTAGTGATCGGCGCCGGTGGTGCAGGTATGCGTGCAGCACTACAGATTTCTAAAGAAGGTAAGAGCTGTGCGCTTTTATCTAAAGTATTCCCAACCCGTTCTCATACTGTGTCTGCGCAGGGTGGTATCACCGTTGCGCTGGGTAACGCCCATGAAGACCATTGGGAACAACACATGTACGATACCGTAAAAGGTTCCGACTTTATCGGTGACCAAGACGCTATCGAATTTATGTGTCAAACCGGCCCAGAAGCCATTATTGAACTTGAGCACATGGGCTTACCCTTCTCTCGTTTCGAAAATGGTAAGATTTACCAACGTCCTTTTGGTGGTCAATCTAAAAACTTCGGTGGTGAACAAGCGGCTCGTACCGCAGCAGCGGCAGACCGTACCGGTCACGCACTGCTTCACTGCTTATACCAGCAGAACGTAAAACACAAAACCCAAGTGTTCTCTGAATGGTATGCCCTCGATTTAGTGAAGAACCAAGACGGTGCCATCGTAGGTTGTACTGCGATTGAAATCGAAACCGGCGAAATCGTTTACTTCAAAGCCAAAGCCACTGTATTAGCTACAGGCGGTGCTGGTCGTATCTACGCTTCTACCACTAACGCTCACATTAACACTGGTGACGGTGTCGGTATGGCAATGCGTGCTGGCGTTCAGATGCAAGATATGGAAATGTGGCAATTCCACCCAACTGGTATCGCTGGTGCGGGTGTACTTGTGACAGAAGGTTGTCGTGGTGAAGGTGGTTACCTGCTAAACAAAGACGGTGAGCGTTTTATGGAGCGTTATGCACCAAACGCGAAGGATTTGGCATCTCGTGACGTAGTTGCACGTTCTATGATGACCGAAATCCGTGAAGGCCGTGGTTTAGATGGTCCATTAGGCCCACACTGCTTACTGAAACTCGATCACTTAGGTAAAGAGACTTTAGAAGCACGTCTACCTGGCGTGTGTGAATTATCTCGTACCTTCGCTCACATCGATCCGGCTGATGGTCCGATCCCTGTTCTGCCAACTTGTCATTATATGATGGGTGGTCTGCCAACTAAGGTGAGCGGTCAGGTTATTCGTAAGAATGCTGACGGCACTGAGCAAGACGTAGTGGGTCTGTTTGCTGTAGGTGAGATTGCCTGTGTGTCTGTACATGGCGCGAACCGCTTAGGCGGTAACTCATTGCTAGATTTAGTGGTCTTTGGCCGTGCAGCAGGTCAACACTTAGGCAAAGCGCTCGATGAGACTGCCGATCCTAAGGATGCGACTGATGCTGATATTCAAGCTTCTCTGGCACGTTTACAACGCTGGGAAAACAATAAAGATGGCGAAGATCCTGTGCAAATCCGTAAGGATTTACAACTTTGCATGCAATTAAACTTCTCTGTATTCCGTCGTGGCGATGCCATGGCTGAAGGTTTAGAGCAGTTAAAAGCCATCCGTAAGCGTTTAGAAAATGCTAAATTGTCTGATAACTCTCGTGAGTTTAACACCCAACGTATCGAGTGTTTAGAATTAGACAACTTGATGGCGACGGCGATTGCTACCGCTTATGCTGCTAACTTCCGTACAGAGAGCCGTGGTGCTCACTCACGTGAAGACTATTTAGAGCGTGACGATGAAAACTGGCTATGCCACAGTTTGTTTGACCCTGTGACTGAAACCATGGACCGTCGTGCTGTGAATATGGCGCCTAAGTTGCGTGAAGCTTTCCCGCCGAAGAAACGTACCTACTAGTAGGAGTTGCAAAGATGAAATTGGAATTTGCAGTTTATCGCTACAATCCTGATGTAGATACAAAACCTTACATGCAGGATTACAGCCTTGAAGTGGCTGCTGGCACTGACATGATGGTGCTCGATGCACTGATCAAGTTAAAAGAACAAGACCCAACCTTAGTGTTCCGTCGCTCTTGCCGCGAAGGTGTTTGTGGCAGCGATGGCCTGAACATGAACGGTAAAAACGGTCTGGCTTGTATTACCCCAATCTCTACTTTTAAAGGTAAGAAGTTGGAAATCCGTCCACTGCCAGGTATGCCAGTTGTACGTGATTTAGTGGTTGATTTAACTCAGTTCTACAAGCAATACGAGAAGATTAAACCCTTCCTTATCAACGATGATAAGCAGCCTGCTCGTGAACATTTACAGTCACCTGAACAACGTGCCCATTTAGATGGTCTTTATGAATGTATCATGTGTGCCTGTTGTTCAACGGCTTGTCCATCATTCTGGTGGAATCCTGATAAGTTTATCGGTCCTAGCGGTCTGCTGCATGCTTACCGTTTCTTGATCGACAGTCGCGATACAGCAACAGAAGAACGTCTTTCTGAGCTGGACGACGCCTACAGCGTATTCCGTTGCCACGGCATCATGAACTGCGTTGACGTTTGTCCAAAAGGACTTAATCCGACCAAAGCAATCGGTCATATTAAGTCAATGCTGCTTAAGCGAGCGGTGTAATGCGAGAACCTGAGCTGAAATCAATAATAATATAGCTCTCAAAGAGTCACTTTCTGGGCATAGAAGGTGGCTCTTTTGTGTATGTAATGGAAGACAACGCGCCGTGAAATCTGGATATTCTAGGGGCGGCAGAAATTATGTATCAAAGGTCCTGACCTGAGATCACATAAAAAAACTATGGCTAAGCACGTGTATAAAGTTTGAAAGGAATAGAAATGCACCAAGGCATCATGAAAGCCTGGCTCGAATCATCTCACTTAAGTGGTGCAAATTCGACCTACGTAGAAGAGATGTATGAAGCCTATCAAGAAGACCCTCAGTCAGTTTCTGACGATTGGCGTGCGGTTTTTGATAATCTCCCTCCGGTGAACGGTGCCTCTAAAGACGCGCCAGAAGCGGCCCACTCAAAAGTACGTGATTATTTTCGCAGTTTAGCGATGGAAGGACGTCATAAGAGCGCAGCTCGTGTGACCGATCCTGAGTTGGATGCTAAGCAAGTTAAAGTGCTACAGCTAATCAACGCCCACCGTTTCCGTGGTCACCAAGGTGCTAACCTTGACCCGTTAGGTTTGTGGAAACGTGAACCTGTTGCCGATTTAGATCCCGCATTCCACGGTCTAACTAAAGAAGACATGGAGCGTGAGTTCAACACTGGCTCATTCGCCCATGGCGGCGAAACCATGAAGTTGGCTGATTTAGTCAAAGCGCTAAAAGCCACTTACTGTGGTTCTATCGGCGCCGAATACATGCATATTACCGACACCGATGAAAAGCGTTGGATCCAACAACGTCTCGAACCATCCTTAGGTAAAGCTAACTACGATAAAAACGTTAAGACCCGCATTCTTGAAGGCCTAAATGCTGCTGAAGGCATTGAAAAATACTTAGGTGCTAAATTCCCTGGTGCGAAACGTTTCTCGTTAGAAGGCGGTGATGCACTAGTACCTATGATGCGCGAAATTATTTATCGTGCAGGTGAAGCGGGCACTAAAGAAATCGTCGTCGGTATGGCTCACCGTGGTCGTTTGAACGTCCTTGTGAACGTATTAGGTAAGCGTCCTGCTGAACTGTTTGATGAGTTTGCGGGTAAGCATGCTGATACTCATGGTTCTGGTGACGTGAAATACCACCAAGGTTTTTCATCTGACTTTGAAACACCGGGTGGCAATGTGCATTTAGCGCTTGCCTTTAACCCGTCTCACCTTGAAATCGTTAACCCTGTGGTTATGGGGTCTGTACGTGCTCGTCAAGACCGCCGCGGTTGTAAAGATGGTTTACAGGTGATGCCAATCACTATCCACGGTGACTCTGCCATTACTGGTCAAGGTATCGTACAAGAGACATTCAACATGTCTCAGACCCGTGGCTTTAAAGTGGGTGGTAGTATCCGCATCGTTGTTAACAATCAAGTGGGCTTTACCACTTCAAATCACCACGATGTGCGTTCAACTGAATACTGTACTGACATCGCTAAGATGGTACAGGCGCCGATTTTCCACGTAAATTCAGACGATCCAGAAGCGGTTGCCTTTGTTGCGCAGTTGGCCGTTGATTACCGTAACGAATTTAAACGTGATGTGGTGATTGATTTAGTGTGTTACCGCCGTCATGGCCACAACGAAGCTGATGAGCCAAGTGCAACTCAGCCACTGATGTATGCCAAGATCAAGAAACACCCAACGCCACGTAAGATTTACGCTGACAAACTGATCGCAGAAAACACCATTGCTGCCGATGATGTGACTAGCATGATCAACACTTATCGTGATGCCTTAGATCAAGGTGATTGCGTAGTGAAAGAATGGCGTCCAATGACACTGCACACCGTGGATTGGACTCCTTACATTGGTCGCGAATGGGATGAAGCCTATGACGCTTCACTGCCTATCGAACGTTTGCAGAAACTAGCCGATAAATTGAGCTACGTGCCTGAAAGCCATTCACTGCAATCCCGTGTTGCTAAGATTTATAGTGACCGCGTCGCGATGGCAAAAGGTGAGAAGTTACTCGACTGGGGTTTTGCTGAAACCTTAGCTTACGCAACGATTCTTGAAGATAAACAACGTGTTCGTATTACTGGTCAAGACTCTGGTCGTGGAACCTTCTTCCACCGTCATGCGGTTCTGCACAACCAAAACGATGCGACTACGTATTTACCATTGCGTAATATTGCCGAAAACCAAGGCCCAATCGACATCACTGACTCAGTATTGTCTGAAGCGTCAGTACTCGCCTTCGAATACGGTTATGCAACCGCAGAACCCGGCGGTCTGGCGATTTGGGAAGCCCAATTCGGTGACTTTGCCAACTGTGCGCAAGTGGTTATCGACCAGTTCTTGTCCTCTGGTGAGCAGAAGTGGGGCCGTTTATGCGGTCTGACCATGCTGTTACCACATGGCTATGAAGGCCAAGGTCCAGAACACTCAAGCGCCCGTTTAGAGCGTTTCTTGCAGCTATGTGCTAACCACAACATGCAAGTGTGTGTGCCATCAACGCCAGCTCAGGTTTACCATATGCTGCGTCGCCAAGTGGTGCGCCCAATGCGTCGTCCACTGGTCGTGATGTCACCTAAATCATTGCTACGTCACCCATTAGCGGTTTCTAGCATGGAAGAATTGGCTAATGGCAGCTTCCAAAACGTGATCGGAGAAATCGATACGTTAGAGGCGAGCAAGGTCGATCGCGTGGTGTTCTGTAGCGGTAAGGTATACTTCGAGCTGCTGGAAAAACGCCGTAAAGAAAATATCAATAACGTCGCAATAATCCGTGTCGAACAGTTATATCCGTTCCCGCATGAAGAAATGGTTGCAGCCTTAGCTGATTACCAACATGTGAAGGATTTTGTATGGTGTCAGGAAGAGCCGCAAAACCAAGGTGCTTGGTACTCTAGCCAACATCACTTCTGGGCTGCTATCCCTGCGGGTGCAAAACTGACCTATGCTGGCCGTGAAGCGTCTGCTGCACCAGCTTGTGGTTACCCAGAGCTGCATGCTCACCAACAAGAATCTTTAGTGAACAGTGCGTTAAAGCTCTAATTGATAAGACTGTAGTCATAGACATTTTATAAAAAGGATCGTTTTTCATGAGTATCGAAATCAAGGTACCCGTACTGCCAGAATCTGTTGCCGACGCAACTATCGCCACTTGGCACGTAAAAGTGGGTGAACAAGTTTCTCGTGATCAAAATCTGGTTGATATTGAAACTGACAAAGTGGTGCTAGAAGTGGTTGCACCAGAAGATGGTCATATTGGTGAATTTCTATTCCACGAAGGCGACACCGTTCTGGGCGAGCAAGTGATTGCTAAGTTCATTGCTGGTGCGGTTTCTGGACAAGAAGTGACTAAAGCGCAAGCTGAAGCTGCTGCACCTGCTGCTGCGACAGAAGAGTCTAACGATGCGTTAAGCCCATCAGTACGCCGTTTACTGGCTGAACACAATGTTGATGCTAGCAAAGTGAAGGGCACTGGTGTGGGTGGACGTATCACTAAAGAAGACGTTGAAGCCTTTATCAAGTCTGCACCTAAAGCGGCTGTAGCACCTGCGGCTCCTGCGGTACAACCTTTAGCGGCGGGTCGCAGCGAGAAACGTGTACCAATGACACGTTTACGTAAGACTATCGCTAACCGTTTATTAGAAGCGAAAAACTCTACCGCGATGCTCACGACCTTCAACGAAGTGAACATGAAGCCCATCATGGATATCCGTAAGCAATACCAAGATATCTTTGAAAAGCGCCACGGAATCCGTTTAGGTTTCATGTCTTTCTACGTGAAAGCGGTGACTGAAGCCCTGAAACGCTTCCCTGAAGTGAACGCGTCAATCGACGGTGACGATATCGTTTATCACAACTATTTTGATGTGAGCATCGCAGTATCTACGCCGCGTGGTCTGGTAACACCAGTGCTACGTGACACCGATACCATGAGCCTGGCTGATATCGAAAAAGCAGTACGCGATCTGGCGATCAAAGGCCGTGATGGCAAGCTGACTGTGGCTGATATGACGGGCGGTAACTTCACTGTGACTAACGGTGGTGTATTTGGCTCGTTAATGTCTACCCCAATTTTAAACCTGCCACAAAGCGCGATTTTAGGCATGCACGCCATTAAAGATCGCCCAATGGCAGTCAATGGTCAGGTTGAAATCCTGCCCATGATGTACCTAGCTCTCTCATATGACCATCGTATTATTGATGGCCGTGAGTCAGTTGGCTTCTTAGTCGCCATTAAAGACTTCTTGGAAGACCCAACTCGTCTGCTGCTTGATCTGTAATCCAACTCTATAAACGATTCAGTTTAAAGAGTTTATTAAAGACAAAAGTAAGACATACCCTCGTGACTGGTCCAAACGGGCCAGTTGGATTTGATTAGAAGTATACGGATAGATCATCATGAATTTGCATGAGTATCAGGCAAAATCCTTATTTGCCGAATATGGTTTACCAGTGTCAGAAGGTTTTGCTTGTGATACAGCCCAAGAAGCTGTAGAAGCAGCTGGCCGTATTGGCGGAAATTTATGGGTTGTTAAGTGTCAAGTACACGCAGGCGGCCGCGGTAAAGCGGGTGGCGTTAAAGTCACTGGCGATAAAGAAGAAATCAGAGCCTTTGCCGAACACTGGTTAGGCAAAAATCTGGTGACTTATCAAACAGATGAGAAAGGTCAGCCAGTTGCTAAAATTTTAGTAGAAAGCTGCACCGACATCGCTAACGAACTGTACTTAGGTGCAGTAGTTGACCGTAGCACCCGTCGTGTGGTGTTTATGGCATCAACTGAAGGCGGTGTTGAGATTGAGAAAGTGGCCGAAGAAACGCCAGAACTCATTCACAAAGCGATCATCGATCCCCTGACGGGTCCTCAGCCATACCAAGCGCGTGATCTTGGCTTCAAACTGGGCTTAAACCCAACTCAAATGAAGCAATTCACCAAGATTTTCATGGGTCTGGCAACGATGTTCGTTGATCACGATTTCGCACTGCTGGAAATCAACCCACTGGTTATCACCACTGAAGGTAACCTGCACTGCTTAGACGGCAAAATTGGTATTGATGGCAACGCACTGTTCCGTCAACCAAAAATCAAAGCAATGCACGATCCATCACAGGATGACGCCCGTGAAGCTCACGCTGCAATGTTCGAACTGAACTATGTTGCGTTGGACGGAAACGTAGGTTGTATGGTGAACGGTGCTGGTCTGGCGATGGGTACGATGGACATCGTTAACCTGCACGGTGGCAAGCCAGCTAACTTCCTCGACGTAGGTGGTGGCGCGACGAAAGAACGTGTTGCTGAAGCATTCAAGATCATTCTGTCTGACAGCAATGTGAAAGCCGTTCTGGTTAACATCTTCGGTGGTATCGTACGTTGTGACATGATCGCAGAAGGTATCATTGGCGCGGTTAAAGAAGTTGGCGTTAAAGTTCCAGTTGTAGTGCGTTTAGAAGGTACTAACGCTGAATTAGGCCGTGAAGTATTAGCTAAATCAGGTCTTGATATCATTGCAGCTAACAGTCTGACTGATGCGGCTGAGCAAGTAGTTAAAGCTGCGGAGGGCAAATAATGTCTGTATTAATTAACAAAGATACCAAGGTAATTTGCCAAGGCTTTACCGGTGGTCAAGGTACTTTCCACTCTCAACAAGCTATCGATTACGGTACGCAAATGGTCGGTGGTGTATCTCCAGGTAAAGGCGGCAGCGAGCACTTAGGTCTGCCAGTGTTCAACACTGTGAAAGACGCTGTGGCTGCGACTGGCGCAACGGCTTCTGTTATCTACGTTCCAGCGCCTTTCTGTAAAGACGCTATCCTCGAAGCTATCGACGGTGGTATTGAGCTTATCGTTTGTATCACTGAAGGTATCCCAACACTGGATATGCTGGAAGTGAAAGTGAAGCTAGAAGAAACTGGCGTTCGCATGATCGGTCCAAACTGCCCAGGTGTTATCACCCCAGGTGAATGTAAGATTGGTATTATGCCAGGTCACATCCACTTAAAAGGTAAAGTGGGTATCGTTTCTCGTTCTGGTACGCTGACCTATGAAGCGGTTAAGCAAACCACTGACGAAGGTTTCGGCCAATCTACTTGCGTAGGTATCGGTGGTGACCCAATCCCAGGCACTAACTTCATCGACGTATTGGAAATGTTCCAAAACGATCCACAGACAGAAGCCATCGTAATGATCGGTGAAATCGGTGGTACTGCTGAAGAAGAAGCGGCGGCATACATCAAAGCTAACGTGACTAAACCAGTTGTTTCTTACATCGCGGGTGTTACTGCTCCTGCGGGTAAGCGTATGGGTCACGCGGGTGCGATTATCGCTGGCGGTAAAGGTACTGCTGCTGACAAATTTGCTGCATTAGAAGCAGCGGGCGTGACCACTGTCCGCTCGTTAGCGGATATCGGCAAAGCGCTGCGTGCTAAAACCGGTTGGTAATCTAACCGTTAACACACGAAAAGGCGCCTAAGGCGCCTTTTTTATTGTGCATCTGTTAGCCAGTACTCTGGTGGAAGTGTGAGAATGGACAAAGCTAACACCATGCAGGCTAGCATTTTAGTTGGCAAAGGGTTAGATTGGGGTTCTCTACTGGGCGTCATAATCTGATTGACGTGCAAATGTATCCGTAGAGCCACAACCCTAAGCCTTACGCTTATGGCACCATGGCTGTTCAGCTATAAATCTTGTACTTAATTATCACACGATTGCGGCATTAAGCTGCGAGCGTATTTTTTATTGGCTTATCCCATTGGGGGAGGATAAGCCCAGAGCAGATGGCTAACCCTAAGGGGCATCTATTTACATGAGGGAAAGACTGTGAAAACGCCAAAGATTATTATTTCAGAAATCGATTTAGAAAGACTCGAGCGTCTGCTGGAGTCATTACCTGCGAATGCATTACCGGGACGTGCAGCATTGGAGGCGGAACTCGACCGAGCAGACATTGTGCCCGCAGCGCAGATGCCCGCTAATGTGGTGACGATGAATTCTGAAGTGAAATTTAGTGTGTCATCCAGTAACGACACTTTTTGTTTGCGTTTAGTTTATCCTAAGGATGCGACGGGTGAGGGCACGATTTCCATCCTCGCTCCCGTAGGCAGCGCCTTATTGGGCTTATCACAAGGTGATGAAATCGAGTGGCCAGGCCCAGGGGGCTCAATGGTAAAAGTCCGTATTGAAGAAATTGTTTATCAGCCAGAGCGTAGCGGTGATTTTCATCGTTAGTTGCTAAGCTGGACATGAGTGAGTATATAGAGGGCAATATGAAGGAAGCCAATATGATTATACAGACAGAGCGTTTAATTCTTAGACCCTTTACCGAGCAGGATATCGATGCCCTCTATTTGATGAACAGTAACTCTGCGATGTTGAAATACATTCCAACCGAGCCTTTTACTGAGCGTGAGCAAGCTCGTGAACTGTTCCACAATGTGATCCTTCAGGATTATCAACAACGGGGATTTGGCCGCTGGGCTGTTGAGCATAAGGCTGATAGCAAGGTGATTGGTTTTTGTGGGCCAAAATTTATTCCTGAGTTTAACGAAGTCGAAATTGGCTATCGTTATTTTCCTGAATATTGGGGCAAAGGCATCGGTACCGAAGCTGCTCAAGCAGCAATCAGCGTGTTCCCGCAGTTTGGCATTACGCAAATCATCGCTTTGATCTTAGAGGGGAATTTAGGTTCTGAAGCAGTGGCTAAACGCATAGGAATGCATTGGCGTGAACCTAGCGAGTTTATGGGGTATAAAGTCAACGTCTACGCCAAAACTTTATAACTAACCATTTGTATTTTAATAAAAAAACCAGCCGATGGCTGGTTTTTTTATGATATAGCTTACAGCTAAGACACTATTGAAATATGCCTTCGAGCGAACTTATTCGTCGTTATGATCACAGGTGTCATTTGTGCAATGGCCGTACAAATATAAACTGTGGTTTGTCAGCTTAATATTATGTTTACTGGCCAATTCTTCTTGACGACGTTCGATCACTTCATCTGAAAATTCAATTACTTTACCGCAAGACAGGCAAACTAAGTGATCGTGGTGATGCTGAGTCGATAACTCGAACACGGCTTTACCACTTTCAAAGTGGTGACGACTGACTATGCCGGCATCATCAAACTGGTTTAATACACGGTAAACTGTCGCTAGACCAATTTCTTCGCCTAAATCGAGCAGTTTCTTATATAAGTCTTCTGCACTGATATGTTGGTTTTCAGGTCCTTGCATCAGTTCTAGGATCTTGACTCGTGGCAGGGTGATTTTCAAACCGGCTTTTTTTAGCGCTTGATTTCCATCTGTCATTGCTAATCTCTTGATTGCAGAACCAATAGGTTCATCCGTGGATAGTGATTGCCATTATAGAGGCTCAAATTAAAAACTTAAACCTTTGTTCTAGCTTTATGGGGCTATATGCAGATAAATTGTGTTACTGAGCGTGAAATCGCAATAAATTACGGCAATTCAAGCATAGTTTTTGTAAGGTTATACCAAGGAATAATGTTCAGGATGCGAAAAATTCGGGACAATAAATAGAATAATTACAATAAAAGGAAACAGTATGTACAAACATATTGTGGTATTAACTGGCGCGGGTATTTCTGCCGAGTCGGGATTACGAACTTTTCGCGATCAAGATGGATTGTGGGAGGAGCATCATATTGAAGATGTAGCCACCCCCGAAGGTTATGCCCGAGATGCCGAGCTTGTTGAACGTTTCTATAACAGCCGTTGGGAGCAGTTACACAGTGGTACTGTGATGCCTAATGCGGCTCATGAAGCGTTAGCCAAGTTAGAGGCTGAGTTTTCTGGACAGTTATTGGTTGTCACCCAAAATATTGATAATTTACATGAGCGGGCTGGATCGCGTCGCTTACTGCATATGCATGGGGAATTATCTAAAGGCCGCTGTCCTCGCTCCCGTCAGACCTTTTTATTAAGAGAACCCTTTGGGGTAAACAACTGTTGTACGTGTTGTATTCCTGCACAAAGGTTACGTCCCCATGTGGTGTGGTTTGGCGAAATGCCGTTAGGCATGGATAGAATTCACGATGCGCTCGATAATTGTGATTTATTTATCGCCATTGGTACCTCGGGCACGGTATATCCCGCAGCGGGTTTTGTTGACACGGCCAATCATCATGGGGCGCAAACTGTCGAGGTTAATTTACAATCGCCCGATAGACACAGCCAGTTTCAATATCATTTAACCGGTAAGGCAGGGGAGTTGGTGCCTAAATTAGTCGATACTATACTCGCAGGCAAAGTGATTGGCTCCGATTTAGCCGAGTCTGATTTAAAAGAATGAGCAACGAGCCCATGGCGCAAAAACTGGCGATTATCATGCGTGGCTTGCCGGGCTGCGGTAAATCCTATTGGGTTGAGCAGTTTGTCGCTAATCTGCCGTTAGAATATGCGCTGCGCGTCCGTCAAGGCGGCATTTTCTCGACCGACAGTTTTTTCTACGAGGGAGAGGTGTATCGATTCGATGCGAAAAAACTTTCCGAATACCATCAACGTAATTTAACTGCATTTATTCAAGCACTCAGCAATGCCCAACCTGTGGTGATTTGTGATAATACTAATCTCTGCCGCTGGGAGTACATGGCTTACGAGGCCGCAGCCAAAGCCCTTGGCTATCAAGTGCGAATTATACTTGTTGGTAATCCATCAGATCCTGTTCATCAAAAACTGTGTGCTGAACGTAATCGTCACGGTGTGCCGTTAACTCAAATTCGTAGAATGGCAAAACAATTTGAGGATTGTTAACTTTCCTTTGTTTGTCATCTTTTGGTGTTATCTTCGATTCAAAATTAATGTCCAAGCCCCTGAGTAAGAGTTTCATAAGCTTGATCTTAATGACAGTTTCCCTTTTATTTGTCGATTATACTACGGCGAGTTAGTTCCTCTGGAGTGTACCTTGTTAACAAAACTGCTGCTCACCCTCGCCGTCATCATTATGGCGATTTTGCTGCTTGCTAAACGTAAGCCTGGTGTGGTTCAAGCGTCATTACAAAATACACCTGTGTTGCCGAGCCTATTGCGGCGCTACGCTATCAGTGGGGTATTTTTACTGCTGGGGCTTTGTATTTTAAGCTACAGTGTGTGGTATTGGCACGATCAGCTTAAAGTGGTGACCGTGACAATTGTATCCCCATCAGGTGACAGTTTCGGTGTTTATCATGCCCGTAAAGGCGATATCTCAGAAGCAAAGATGGTCACGGTTGAGGGGGTACATATTCGTTTTTCAAATGCTGAGCGACTAGAGATCCTCGAAGACTAAGGCATATTTATTTTACGAATTTATCTCTCCCGCCTTTTCATTGCGAAGTTATGCGTTAAACTAGCGACAATTTTTTAGCCTGCACTTAAGTGGACTTTTTAGCTTAAGTTTTTTTCAGGAGGACACATGATTACTGCCTACGTCTATAAAAACCGTCAGTTGACGGTGACAGAGATTAACACTAAGGACAGTATTCCGGCGTCGACCATATGGTTGGATCTTTATAAACCTGATGATGCAGAGCGAGAGTGGTTAAGTCATTTTTCAGTTGAAGAAGTGCCAGACGAAGAAGATATCAACGAGATTGAGGCGTCGGCACGTTTTTATCAAAACAGCGACGGGCTGCATATCAATTCCTTATTCCCACAACGGGTGGGGCAAGATGTGCGTGGGGTGAACGTTTCCTTTAACCTGCGTACTAATTTTTTACTGACTATCCGCGAAGAGGATGTCGGACTTATCCGCCTATTACGAAACTATCTGCGGTTAGGTCGGCTAGAAGTATCAACCCCTCAGGAATTGTTTCTCGAACTATTTAATTTAAAAGTGGATTATCTCTCTGACTTGATCGAAGACGTGTATACCGTGCTTGAAAATGTCGGTGAGCAGGTTTTTGACAGTGAAGAGCTTGATGATGTGTTTAAGCTGATCACATTGCAAGAAGACTCCAACGGTAAGATTCGCTTAAGTTTGCTCGATACCCAGCGCTCACTACGTTATATGCAGCGATATTACCGCGGGCAATTATCCGATGAACACTTAAAAGACTTACGTGAAATGCTCTCGGACATTGAGTCTTTAATGCCACACAGCCAGTTTATCTTCGACAAGTTAAACTTCTTGCTGGATGCTGCGATGGGTTTTAGTGGATTACAGCAGAATAAGATCATCAAAATTTTCTCGGTCGCTGCCGTTGTCTTTCTGCCTCCGACACTTATCGCGAGTAGCTACGGAATGAACTTTAATGGTATGCCAGAGCTAGAATGGCAATATGGTTATCCGATGGCGATTCTAATGATGCTTGCGAGTGCTGCGGGGACTTACTTTTTCTTTAAGCGTAAGCATTGGCTGTAATTGGCCAATTTGATTTAATCGCAAAGTATTCGCAAAAAGCCGGAGTTTCTCCGGCTTTTTTATGGGGATTATTTGCGGCTATCGCCACCAAAGTAATAACTGACGCGTTCTCGAGGGTTGAGATATTCGTGAACTTTTTCAGGTAGTGCCGCGGGAGGAAGGCAGCGGACGATACTGATCCCTTCGATTTCAAGATCAACGATAGGCGCTTGATCTTTTGGCACTAATGCATCGTAAACGAGGATTTTAGGGCAAAGTAGCTTTTGCAGATTGACCGACATCACCATCGCATATTGGCCGCTTGACAATTCCACCACACTTCCCGGGGGATAAACGCCAAGCATCTTGATCATTTTGCCAATATATTCCTGATTTAATTTCGTTTTATATTGTTTATACAAGTGTCCCAACGCGGCGTATGGCATACGAGCTTTACCCTGATTACCTGGATAACACAGGGAGTCATATTCATTCACCACTGCTAATAGCTGGGACATCTTATCAAGATCCGTTTCTTGCAATCCCTTGGGGTAACCTGTGCCATCAAGAAACTCATGGTGATTGGTGATAGCAGGGAAGGCAGCCTCAGGGAAATTCTCAGCCAGTTTGAGTAAATCAATCCCAAGAAGGGGATGTTGTCTAATAAAATTAAGCTCAGGCGCAGACCAAGGTGTGGTCTTTTTCAAAATCTGCGGTGGCACTTTGAGTTTACCCACATCATGAAATAGCGCACTTAAACCGATTAATTCAATTTCACTTCGGTCCCATTCCATCTCTTTGGCAATCAGCATGGCCAGTATGGCAACGTTTAATGAATGGTAGTAAATACTCTCATCCTGTTTGGCGTCACTCATTAAGTGCAGTACTAGATTATCGGAAGTTAACAGCTGTTCCACCATACTGTGGACTAACACCTTAGCATCATCAACGGCATTCAATGGTCGATTGCGTAGTTTAGAAATCATACTGCGCATCATGGCCACTGAACGGGTGAAGTTTTGTTCCGTTTTATGAATATCTCGGCGTAGTTTTTTCTGGACTTCGATTTGCTCAGCCTTATAGACATCCATATCATTTTTAAGATCGTGCAGTTCTGGACTCGGTGGCAGCTTGATAGGGTTAATGGCCTCAGGATTTAGCGGTGCGGTTTCACTGCGCTCTAAATCGACAATTACGTGTTCAATACCGAGATTTTTAATTAATTCAATTTGCGCAGCCTGTTTTATGTGAAAGCTACTGAATAAAAAAGGATGATCTTTCCAAGCAACGGGTAACCGCACAAAATTACCCACTTGTAATTGATGAATTGATACTTTACAGCTTTTTTTCATATTTTTGTTATCGTGAAGCCAATGGCGTTATTTTATATCAATGGTGCAGCTTTACAATTACTTAACTAACATGTCAGCATAGTAAGATTGGAAAATAACCGAAGCATTGAGCCTATATGGATTTTATCGAAGTATACCCTAATGCGATACCTGAAGACCTATGTGATCGTCTCATTCTTGCGTTCGAAAACCACTCAGGTGTGGTTGATGGGCAAACCGGTAACGGGGTAGATCTTGAAAAAAAGATCAGTCGAGATCTTACACTAGATAATTTCATAGATTTACAGCCACTTAAGAATGAGTTGTTATCTTATACCCTTAAGGGGACCGCTGATTATTTTACTCAATATTCGATGGCGTTGATGGGGGCGGTGGCGGTTTCTGTTAGTGATGAACAAGGTCAAGCTGTGACTCTAACGCCAACGAATTTTGAGCGTCTTGGTAAGCCGAGAGCCGAAGCATTGGTCAAATATTTATACCGCAGTGGTAGTATTAATATTCAGAAATATCAAAAGAATAAAGGTGGATATCCCCACTGGCATTCCGAGCAATTTCCTCAGCTTAACCACAACGAGGCCTTACACCGTGTGGTGCTTTACATGTTTTATTTAAATGATGTAGAAGAGGGCGGCGAGACCGAGTTTTATTATCAGCAGCGTAAAATTGCACCTAAAAAAGGCACAATGGTGATTGCGCCAGCAGGTTTTACTCATTCTCATCGTGGCAATATGCCTATCAGTAATGATAAGTACATTGCCACCTCTTGGGTGATGTTTAATCGCGCCGAGCAGCTTTATGCTGTTTATGCATAGGATAGTTAAGTTGGGATGGTAATTCTGAATCGCGCGCCTTCAAGATGGCTTTCTTCAATACTTAGACTTCCGCCATAACTACTGACAATTTCATCACATACGGCTAAGCCAATCCCTTGCCCCGGCGATTGGCTGTCAGCTCTCACGCCGCGCTGAATAATTTTTTGCCTAAGTTGTTCTTCTACGCCTGGGCCATCATCTTCGACGATCAATTCAAAATCACCCTGCTCATTAAAATGTGCTGTTACCTGTACTTGGCTAATACATAGCCTGAAGGCGTTTTCCATTAAGTTACCGCAGAGTTCCATTAAATCGCCTTTATTACCGGGAAACAATAAATTAGTCGGGATGTTGGCCTTAAATTTCACCTGTTTGTCACGGTAAATTTTAAATAGCATTTGCGCGAGTTGCTCAACAAGTGGGGCAATAGCGGTGTGTTCCTGCTTTAATCCCTGGCGACCTAACATGGCGCGTTTTAGTTGATATTTAACCAGCTGATCCATTTGGCTGATCTGCTCCATGATTTTTTCATTGGCAGATTGCTTTGTCAGACTTGTATCATCGGTAATGGCGTGAACGGCTGCAAGACGAGTTTTTAAGCTGTGCGCCAGATCGTTCATCGCGTTTTGATAGCGTTGTTGTTGGGCGCTCGATTGCTGTAATAGTTGGTTAAGCGCTTGAGTTACGCCTTCAAGCTCAACGGGGTAACCTTCTGAAAGTGACTTAGTCTTACCTTGGTTTATCGACTGCAACTCGTTTTGCATTCTTACTAGTGGACGCATCCCCCAATATGCCGCACTGACCAGCAGAATCAGTGCGAGAGCGAGCACCATGGCCAGACGGATATAGGTGCGTTTACTGAATTTGCTGTATTCCTGCTCGAGCTTAGCTGCATCTTTCATTACAAGCAGGTTGTAATGTACGCCAGCGATTTCTACCGCGAGCAAATATACAAAGTAACCTCTGTCATCGGCCATGGTGAGGTAATAGGGCGGAGAGTCGTTACGGATTTCGTTGAAACGTTCGCAGGTATCGAAGAGGCCACGGTCAACAGCGAGGGATGAGGTCCATACTTGTTTAAACTTCTCATCACAACTTGCGATTACATACCGCTCTTGCTTGTTGTTTTCCTCTAACCAAGCACTGGTATCAGGAATAAGATCATGTTCTCTAAGCTCGGCGGCAACTTGTGGAATTTCGGCGATAAGCTGGGCGGTTTCTTCGTTATAGCTATTTTGCGCATGCAGAATGTTGACCATCCAAGCGAGGCCAAACCCTACTAAGGTGATGATAGATAACGAGGTGAGAAACATCCGGGTAAGCAGACGTTTCTTGAATTTGAGCCTTAGTTGCATGGCAGATTAAATTTATATCCTTGGCCACGGATTGTGGCTATCGGATTATCAATGCCATCGCGGGTGAGTTTTTTACGTAAGCGACTCACCATCACTTCGATAGTATTAGGATCGCCTTCTTTGTCGCCATAAATGACATCTAATAGCCGCTGTTTTGCGACGACTTCATGACAATGGCGCATTAAATATTCGAGGATAAGGTACTCGAAGGCGGTGACTTCCATAATGTCATTGCCGAGCGTTACTTGTTTAGCGGCAAGATCAAGTTTTAACTCACCACTGGTAATGACCGGTTTGACAAAGCCTGCGCTACGTCTGACTAAGGCGTCAAGTCTTGCGACAAGTTCTTCTTTTTGGAAGGGTTTAACTAAATAATCGTCAGCGCCCGCATTGAGGCCTTCAACTTTATCTTGCCAATTCACCCTCGCTGTGAGGATAAGAATGGGGGCTTTAACGCCTTCTTCACGTAATTGTTGGATAAGACTAATACCATCTTGATCGGGCAAACCTAAATCGACAATGGCAACATCTATGGGGTAATTGGTTGCTTGGAAAAAACCTTCTTTGGCAGTGAGGGCCACTTGAACTTGGTTGCCCAAATCGCTTAACTGTACTTTTAGATGATGGGATAAAATAAGATCATCTTCAACAACCAAAATTCTCATAATACTCATGCCTTAACGTCGACTGGACTCAGTGTACGCAAATTATACGCGGGAGCCAAATATTGTCTTATCTTACCCACAAGGAACTTAACCTCGGCTGACCAAGGTTCGTTAGTGGTGAAAATAAGTACTAATCCATTGTCTTTAAAGTCATTATCTTTAATGTATTGTTAATGGCTATTGCCTTTATTTCGCTTTATTCCAGATGCCGTTGCCGCTCCACACAGCTCCTAAACTAAATAGCATTACGCTGCCCATGATGATCGCCAGCCTTAACCAAGGCTCTCCATGAGCGAGCCGTATCTGTACAGCATCGATTGCAGTGGTTCCCCAAACGGTGATGACACTGATAAACAAAGCGGCTTGAACTATTCGAATCACAAGTGGTTGTTTAATAAGCAGGAAAAAAGGTGCTATAGCAAAAAGGCTTGTGAATACAAGCTGGTCATACCGTAAAAAATGTGCGCTTAACAGCCAAAAGGCGACAATCATCCAACTCACTCTCCACCACATAATCTTCTCCAACGCCAATATTGATGCAGGCTAATATAGCGATATTTAAAGGACTATTCTATTTACTTGTTCACAGAATGGTGATATTGCAGAATAAACAAGCCCAACAAAGTTGGGCTTGGGATGATCAACATAAACGATAAATTATAGGGATATTTTTAATCTATTTTATGGACTTGCTCATCAAAGCTTGGGGCAACTTTGCCAGCTTGAGTATTATTAAAGACGGTTTCATTAAATTCGCCTTCTGATTTGGCGATCACGACTGTGGCCACACAATCACCAGTGACGTTTACTGCGGTACGTACCATATCCAGTAGTCGGTCGACACCAATAATTAACGCAATACCTTCAACGGGGAGGCCAACTTGGTTAAGCACCATCGCGAGCATTATGAGGCCAACACCAGGAACGCCTGCAGTACCAATTGAGGCCAGAGTCGCGGTTACAACCACCGCCGCATAATCGGTAAGGGTTAACTCAATGCCAAATACTTGAGCGATAAATACCGTTGCGACACCTTGCATAATAGCCGTGCCATCCATGTTAATGGTGGCACCTAATGGCAGGGTAAAAGAGGCGATTTTATTATCTACACCAAGTCGGTGTTCTGAAGCTTCTATGGTAATAGGTAAGGTAGCGTTAGAGCTGGCGGTGGAAAAGGCAAATAACTGTACATCGCGCATTTTGCGAATAAAGATCAACGGACTTAAACCTGAAAACACCTTAAGTAAAATGGGATATACAATAAAAGCGTGAATAAGCAATACGACGAGTACGACAAAGAAATACTGAACCACGCTGCTGAAAGTTTCTACGCCGAGAGTTAAGGCAAGTTTACCCATTAGAGCAAAAACACCGTAAGGCGCAAGCTGCATAATCAGGGTAACTACGCGCATAATCACTTCGTTTAAATCTTCAAACAATACAGCAATACGTTTACCACGCTCGCCAATATGAGCGATAGCAAACCCGAAAATCACTGCAAAAATAATGATTTGCAGCATATTGCCTTCGCTCATGGCTTGCATTGGATTGGTCGGCACTATGCTGATTAATACATCAGCGAGACTCGGCGCTTCTTTTGCAACGTAATGCATTTTCTCTGACGCGAGTGAAGCATTACCCGGGTGGACTATCACTGCACTGATAATAGCTAGTACTAAGGCTATAGCGGTTGTGAATAAATAAAAGGCTAATGTTTTGCCGCCTAATCGCCCTAATTTTGAGGGTTCACTTAAGGAACATGTCCCACAGACTAAGGAAATAAATACCAGTGGAACGACTAACATTTTTAAACTTGAGATGAAAATCGTACCGATAACATGTAAAAAGCCGTTGGTAATATAGTCCTTAATAAATGCACTATCCGGAAAGTAATTACGTAGAAATAGTCCAATTGCAATACCCGTAACCATGCCGATTAAAATTTTACTGGTAAGGCCGAGTTTATGTTGTGATGAGGTTGCCATGGGGGTTCCTGTGTGTTTTTTATACGTTCTAATATTGGCGACGACAAGACTAGCAAGAAAATGCAGAAGTTTAAATGAGTTCTAATGTTAAACTAAGTTCAAAATATGCAAAATAAAATAAGAGAGTAATGGAAAAGTTACGTGAAAATTGTGTAATGTTAGCCTATAAGTTATAAGCGTCAATCTTAGTATTATCATTAGAATAACAGGGAGCCTGACAATGAAGTCAGCGTATAAGGTTTTTCTCGCAGGACTATGTTCACTTTTTTTGGTTGCATGTGGAGGCGGAGGCAGTATCTCCGATGATGGCTCCGGCACCCCCCCAACCCCAGGTGTTATCACTGTCACTATGGGTATTTCCAATACCGATATTTCCGCTTTAGCTCCCGCAACAGTAACTGCGAAAGTTGTTGACTCCAAAGCCGGTGCGTTAGTTGGTGAATTGGTGACATTTAGTTTAAGTAGCGCCAATATCGGATCATTTGACCCTTCTACAGCGACAGCATTAACTAATGGCGAAGGTATTGCGACCATTATATTAAATACTGCAACTATCGCAGGTGCTGGTACAGTGACTGCAAAAATTGATACAGGCGAATCTGGCAAAATTGGCTTTGTTATGAAAGGCGATGGTGGTGAGGCTGGCGGTGGTGCGCAAGTTAATCTTGCTCTCACTGACACGAACGGAAACGCAATTCAAACTATTACCTCATTAAATCCTGGAAAACTCACCGCAACAGTGACAGGTATTAATAAACCTACGATTGTGACTTTTGATAATGATATTGGTGATTTACCTATAAAAACTGCAGTAACCAATGCTCAAGGAAAAGCGAGTGTTGATATTTATGCTGGTAATACCTTAGGTGCCGGAACCATTACTGCTTCGCTTGCCAGTGGTGAAAAAGGTACGGCTGTGGTCGTGGTGGGTGCAACTAATGTTGTAATGGGCAGTGGCAATCCATTTGTTGCTGGTAAAGCAAGTGTCAGCGTGACTGACTTAACCGCAGGTGGCACAGCCACAATTTCTGTAGTGATTCAGGATGACCAAGGTAAGCCTTTTACTCAAGCTGTCGATGTAAAATTCTCTTCTTCATGTTCCACTAAATCTTCTCCAGAAGCAGAGATTAGTTCTCCTGTTCCTTCTGTGAATGGAGTTGCTACTACCACTTATTTAGCTAAGGGGTGTTTGGGTCCCGATCCCATTAATGTTACGGCCAATGCTGGTGGTTTAAACCTTTCTGCTACTGCTTCAATCAATGTGTTACCAGCCAATGTTGGCAGTATCGTATTTCTTTCCGCAACACCACAAAACATTGCCATTTTAGGTACGGGTGGTGCAGAGTCTTCTGAAGTTAAGTTCAAGGTGTTGGATACTAACAGTAATCCTGTGAGCAATCAGCTGGTCAACTTTAGTCTTAACACTACAACTGGTGGTATCGAGCTAGATCCCGTAAGTGCAACGACTAACAACCAAGGGATTGTCCAAACTGTCGTTAAAACCGGTACAGTGGCTACTTCTGTTCGTGTTACAGGTGTTGTCGCAGGTTCGTCCCCAGTTATCTCTAGTCAATCTAGTCAATTAATCGTATCTACAGGCATTCCTGACCAAGATAGTTTTTCACTATCTGCATCGACTTTGAATGCTGAAGGTTGGGATGTTGATGGTACTAAAGTAACAGTGACTGCTCGCTTAGCGGATGCATTTAACAACCCTGTACCAGATGGAACTACAGTTTCATTCACTACTGAAGGTGGTGCGATTGAGGATGCTTGTCAAACGGTAAAAGGGACTTGTAGTGTGGTATGGACCAGTCAACTTGCCAGACCTGAAGGCCAAACGTTGATAGACGCTACTGGCGCATTAGTTCGTCCACCTGTTGCTACACTTGCAGCTAATTTAGGCAACGTTTACGGCCAAAAATACGGCGGTAGAGCAACCATAACGGCTACCGCGATTGGCGAGGAATCTTTCCCTGACCTAAATGGTAATGGCCGCTTTGATGCATCCGAATTTAGCGCCTTTTTAACTCAAAAAGATGTGAGCGGTAAACCTTTCGATTTAGATGATGCTTTTAACGACTATAATGAGGACGGTTTTTTCAACCCTCAACAGTCTGGAGGCCAAGCGGGGGGAGAGCTAGAAGAGTTAATCGATTTTAACTCTAACGGTGTTTTTGATCTCAAAGACAGTAAATACAATGGTGTGCTTTGTTCTGTACCTGCTCATGCTGGTTGTGCAGATGGAATATCTGAACCCAAATCACTCTATGTTCGAGGCAGTTTAGTGATAGTGATGTCAGGAAGTACAGCTTATGCAACACCTAGAGCAGATGTACTTATTGACGATAGCTATAGCCTAAGTAAAGACCAGAGTATTGATATTATTGGTAAGGATGCCGCAACGGTTTACTTCACCATCTCTGATTTACACAACCAACAAATGCCTGCTGGCACCATCGTTCGATTTAAAGCAAGTGCAGGTTCAATAGCTAGTGGTGCAGAATATACATGGCCAAGTAGCAATTATAATGCTGGGCGTGAGTTTAGTGTGTCCATCAAGGGTGAGGAAAAACCTAACGCGGGTACCTTCATTGTCGAAGTTGAAACCCCAAGTGGTGTGGCAACTCAAGTTCTGTCTCTGCCGATAAGAATTAATTAGTCATTAAAATTTGTAATTAAAACGGGGAGCTATATGCTCCCCGTTTGTTTTTGATTAGATACTTGGTAAAACGTCAGCATGGCATTTACCATGCTGGAGGTTGATTACTCAGCAAGTAAACCGCGGCTACGCAACAACGGTTCGATTCCTGCCTCTTTTCCACGAAATTTTTTATACATCAACATAGGGTCGTCACTGCCACCCTTAGACAAGATGTTGTTGCGGAAGGCATCGGCGGTCGCCTTATCGAAAATGCCATTTTCTTTAAAGGCTTCGAAGGCATCGGCACCTAAAATATCTGACCAGAGGTAGCTGTAGTAACCGGCTGAATAACCGCCCGCGAAGATATGCGAGAAGTAAGTGCTGCGGTAACGTGGGCTGATCTCATTAATCAATCCCATGGCAGCGAACGAGTCGGCCTCAAACTTGGCGGCATCCTTAGGCGTGGTATCGGTTAGGGTGTGCCAATCTAAATCGAGCTTTGTGGCGGCCATATATTCAACGGTCGCAAAGCCTTGGTTGAACTTGCTGGCGGCTTGGATTTTTTTCACCAGTTCCTGCGGGATCACTTCACCAGTTTTGTAGTGCTTAGCAAATTGCGCGAGCACTTCTGGCTGAGTCATCCAGTTTTCGTTGACCTGTGAAGGGAACTCCACATAGTCGCGAGGAACTGCCGTTCCACCTTGTGAGCGATATTCGACATTGGATAACATGCCGTGCAGCGCATGGCCAAACTCATGGAACAGGGTGCTGGCTTCATCGAAGGTGAGCAACGCAGGCTCATTACCCGCTGGGCGAGGGTAGTTCAACACGTTGACAATAATGGGTTTAGAATCGACACCGTTCATATGGTATTGCTTGCGAAACGAGTTCATCCAAGCGCCACCGCGTTTGCTATCACGGGTAAAATAGTCGCCCATAAAGATGGCCATGAGCTTACCGTCTTTATCGTACACTTCCCAAGTACGCACTTCTGGGTTGTATTTGGGTAAGTCGGTGCGTTCTTTAAAGGTTAAACCATAGAGGCGATTGGCCGTATAGAACACGCCTTTTAAAGTGCTGTCTAGGGAGAAGTAAGGACGAGTTTGCTGCTCGTTAAAGCTGTACTTCGCAACACGGATTTTGTCTGCGTAGTAATCCCAATCCCAAGCTTGCAGCTTAAACTTGCCGCCTTGGCTGTTGATTAACGCCTGCATATCCGCAACCTCAGCCTTGGCTTGGGCAAGGGCTGCTGGCCAGACTTTATTGAGTAAGCCATAGACATTTTCAGGCGTCTTGGCGGTGCGATCTTCTAACACAAAATCCGCATGGGTTTTATAGCCCATGAGCTGCGCACGTTCGGCACGTAGCGCGGCAATTTTTGCCAGAATGACTTTGTTATCATTGGCATTATTGTTATTACCACGCTCGATATAACCCTTATAGAGTTTTTCGCGTAGTTCGCGATTATCGGCATACGTTAAAAATGGCGTGATAGACGGGCGTGACGTGGTAAATACCCATTTGCCTTCATGGCCACGTTTTTTCGCGGTTTCGGCGGCGGTGGCAATCACATCGGCCGGTAAACCTGATAAGTCAGCTTGCTTATTAATCACTAGCTCGAAGGCATTGGTTTCGGCTAACAGATTGTCACCAAAGGCTAAGTTAAGTTTGCCGATTTCTTCATTCAGGGCGCGCAGCTTGGTTTTATCCTGCTCGCTGAGGTTAGCACCGCCACGGGTGAACGATTTATAGGTGTCTTCGAGTAATTTGGCCTGCGCCGTGTTGAGCTTTAAGCTGCCTTTGCTGTCGTAAACGGCTTTAACGCGTTGAAACAGATTATCATTCAATAAGATATCGTCTTCGGCCGACGATAACATTGGCGAGACTTCCTTGGAAATCGCTTGCAGCTCAGGAGTGGTATCAGCCCCAGTTAAGTTAAAGAAGACGTTGGAAACGCGGGTGACGAGATCGCCCGAAAACTCCATCGCTTCAATGGTGTTGGCGAAGGTCGGCTTGTCTTTATTATCGACAATCGCTTGGATTTCTTCGTGTTGTTGGGCGATACCCGCCTTAAATGCAGGGAGGAAATGCTCGGGCTTAATCTTATCGAAGGCCGGTATTTCCATAAACGTATCATAGGGTTTAAAGAATGGGTTGCTGGCATTTTGGCTGATGATCTGTGCCGACATGGCATTCGGTGCGACTTTCGCCTGCGCCGCAGTATCGCTATGCTGTGCACTGCAACCGCTTAAGGCGAGGGCGAGCGTGATGGCGCTAAAGGTCAGTGTGATTGCGCGTGGTTTGAGTGTTCGCGCGTTAAGGGCCTGTGATTTTAGGCTTAGTCCCTTCATGTCAATTCCCCGTTAGGTGATTATTATTCTGTTGGATTAATGGTGTTAACAACCATTAAGCTTATTTTAAGCTGACTGTTTAGCATGTATTCGCCTAAGGGTTCCATCGATTTTGTGTTTTGTTTGTAACAAATGGTTAGCCTGCGGTTTTTAAGGGAAGAACTATGGCAAACTGAGCCCCGCACTAAGGCAATATTCGGCAAAGGATAAAGCCATTACTTTGGTGCGTTTGAATGTAAGTCCCTCATCATACAAATAATAAATAGGACCTCTATGGAATTGCCTCAGTTTGACTGTACGGAAGTAAAAGTGGACACCCAGCCTTAATAGCGCGGTAGTAAACCTCCGACTATGCTTTGGTTAAGCATTAAACAAGGAGGTTTGTATGCCGCGCCCTCGTAGAACT
>NZ_JTLE01000094.1:2019802-2052685 GCF_000798835.1 Shewanella sp. ZOR0012 | reverse complement strand
AGACTCATATAGACCTCTTAATTTATTGACCATACTGTCTCAAAATTAAGTGTCCGATGGGATTAGACCAGAACAATGGTAAGGGTAACCAGCTGGGCTCCATCAAGGTATAAAAACAGTATCCCAGCCATATACAGTGGCTGTTCATCTGCATGACTAAACAAGTATTTTTGCTTTCGCTTACCACCTTCATCACGCCACTCGTACCATCCAGAGCATGGAACAATACAGCGATGGTGAGCAAACGCATTAGAGAAGGTCTTCTTTTCTCTAACGGTTTCAGCTTGGGCATTGATTAGCAGAGATTTAGACCAATTTGGTTTAATGCCCCAGGTGCAGTTGATTGAAGCAAGTTGATCATTGACCAGCCCTATAACAGTGACTTGTTCTGTCGGCCTTAGGTCTAAATTCGTTTGAGGATGGTATGGAACTCCAACTTGCGCAGATACCCGATCAGCCAATGCCAAGCCATCAATAATTAAGCGTCCGCACATCAAGTAAGCTCCAAACCCAAATGATTTAATTATTAAGTATCAATTCAGGCGGCTTCTTCAAGTGATTCTCAAAACAAAACACCGAACTCGTACACAAGAAATTTCTATTTCAATAGGGAAATTTCCGAATTACGAGGTTGTGTAATACTGAACTTTTCAGATAACTTCTTCTATGCAAAGAGAACTATCAAGTGAATTGCCACTATTTCACTAAAAAAGAAGCTAAATCCGTACTTGCAACTGTAAGAACTGATAATCACTGATTATTTAATAACTTAGATTTTTTAATTCGCTTCACTTTAGGTTTAAAAGCGCCCTTCTGCTTGAAAACTGTCCCCTTACCTTTTAAGCCACTAAATGTAACCGTCTTCACTTCTGCTATTAGGTCATAGATACTTTGAGTAATGGGCTCCATAAAATGTGCATACTTAATCTCTTTCTGACTAATAGCTTCTAGCTGCGACTCCCAATGAGCAGTCATATCGGGGATTGTCATCCGTGCTGGTAATGAACAGATAAGCTGCGTTCCGACTTCAGTTGCTCGAATATCTTTGCCTTTACGAGTCAGAAACTGTCTTTTAAATAGTAACTCAATGATACCAGCTCTTGTCGCTTCGGTGCCTAAACCATCTGTATCTCGTAATACTTTTTTTATTGATGCGTCAGTCACGTATCTGGCTATTCCAGTCATTGCTGATAATAAGGTTGCATCAGTAAAATACTTTGGCGGTGTGGTCGCTTTTTCATTCAGATCTGCTTGCTGACAATAAACATCCTCACCTTTTGATACATAAGGTAGACTTTTAGCAGAAAGCTCACTTTCACCTTGTATGTTTGGCTTTGAGGGAAACAGACATTTCCAGCCTAGTGATACAGTGTCTTTTTGCTTAGCAATAAACAATCCACCTAAAACTTCAGTATCAATTTGCTTATCAACATACTCAAATGGAGGATAAAACTGAATCAAATATTGCCGAGCGACTAGCTCATAAATGTTGTTTTCTGCCGCAGAAAGACGACTCATATCAGTAGACTTTGATGTAGGTATGATAGCGTGGTGTGCACTGACCTTTGCATCATTCCATGCTTTGCTTTTCAAACTAACATTAGCATTATTAGCAGCCTCATTTAGTGCTACACAAGAATTTCTTATAGCACCAATTACTTGGGAAACCTCATTCAAATGCTCTCTAGGTAGATAGCGGCAATCTGAACGAGGGTAAGTAATCAGCTTGTGACGTTCATAAAGTTGCTGGCAAGTATCTAGCACAGCCTGTGCACTCATGCCAAAACGCTTAGCTGCGTCAATTTGTAACGTAGACAAACTATAAGGTAGAGGTGGGGGTGTAGCCTTTTTATCTTGAGTTACATTGATGATTAGGCCTGTTTGACCTTGAACTCTTGAGATAACATTTAGTGATAATGCTTTTGAAAGTACTCGTCCATCTTCATCCATATAAGGTTCGCAGGCAGTACTTGGATGCCATTTGGCTAGGTAAGACTCACCCTTTTGAGTAATAAAAGTGCACATGACCTCATAAAATGGCTTAGATACAAAATTAGCAATTTCAAGGTCGCGGTGAACAACTAGACCTAAAACTGGAGTCTGTACCCGACCTATAGACAAAACACCATTGTATCCCGCTTGACGGCCTTGTAGGGTACAAAGACGGGTCATATTAATCCCATACAACCAATCAGCTCTCGCTCTTGCTAATGCGGATGTTGCTAATGGAATGAAGTCAGTGTTTTTCCGCAAATTATTCAATGCTTTTGTGACTGCTATTGGATTTAAGTCACTCACTAGACATCGCAATACTTGTGCTTTCCTAGTTTTCGAGACACCACAGTGATTAATTATCTCATCAACTAAAATCTGTCCAACTCGATCTGGATCGCCCATATTTACTAGTACGTCAGCTTCATTTATTAATTTTTTAACAACTGTAAACTGTTTCTTAGTGCTAGCTTTAACAACTAATTTCCATTCTGCAGGCACTATGGGTAAATGCTCTATAGCCCACTTTTTGTAATCAGGGTTGTATGCATCTGGCTCGGCTTGTTCTAATAAATGGCCAATACACCAAGTAACTACATCTCCATTACCTGTCTTTATATAGCCATCATTTTTTTGATGAGGTTTAGGCAACACATCAACCAATGCACGCGCAAGACTGGGTTTTTCCGCAATGAATAATCTCAAGACTTCTTACCTGTAATCGAACTAACTTTATAAATAGCTAGCTGTTGCTCTAACAGAGATACCTTTTCTAAAGCTTCAAACAGTGTAAATTCAAGCTGGGCATTATGGGCAACAACTTGATCACTAAACGATTTAATTTGATCACGCTGAGTTCTATAACGCTCTTTCAATTGTCTTTCTTTGTCGCGTTGCTCACGTAAACTTTGTTCAGCTTGCTTGTGCTGGTCGCGTTTACCACTAACAATTTTGCGCTTCGCGGTCTCAATTATACCATTTGCTTTCTCTACAAATGCTGAGTAGTAATAGATCCCACCCGAGCTCAAACCAGCCTCATCATTGATTCTCTTTAAGCTTATGCGTCCATCGGCCTTAGTTTTTAGTGGCTTACCATCAATGAGTCTTTCAAGAGCTTGTTCAAGCCTAATTAGGGTCTCTTTGCCTCTATCTGAATGTTCAGTCATAGGTGATCTTATAATAATGTTTGGTTGATATCGTGTTTAAAAACTTCAAAAGCAATGTTGTGTTCATTTAAACATTGCTCTATTGATTTAATTTCATAGTAAAGCTTCGACAGAATATTGGGCATTTTGACCCCATAGTCGACTAGTGACTCAAATTTTTTAATTAACAAGTTCCTCTTAGGAACAAGCTCTAGTGCTTTGACTTTTGTAACAACAGCATACTTACACGCTACTGCATCACAAATACGATTGCACTGTGGATTGGTGCAATGCCCTACTGGTGTCTCAATAATCGACATCTGTCCATCACGTATTTGCCTTGAAATCTCTTCACGACTTAGATAAATCGTACTCCTATCCTCACCGCGTAACTTTTCAATTCGTTTGCCTTCAGCACCAGATAACGATTCGGCTTCATTATAAATATAATAAAGTGTGTCAGTCATAAACTCGTGATTTTCTTGAGCTATATCTAACAACAGTTCTTTATCCAGCATCATATCAAAATAGCCCGCTACATTAGCTTGGTTTGAGTACCAAGAAGTCATTGCAATATTAATATGTTTAAATTGGTATTTAATATCTAAAAGGGATGCCAGCTTGTTACGAACAAGATAGACAGCAAATGTTCTTCGGAAACAATGAGGATTAACATTTAGCAAATCTCCAGGCTTTAGCTCTCCTTTGCGTGATGGGTTTAGTAGATTAAATTCAGCCACATCTTGAGGCTTTGCTGAATAGTTAATATTTTTAACTAAACTTTTCAATGATTTATCAATTGCTTGACGGCCAGCAGCCGGGGACTGGGAAGATAGAGGAAATGATATAAATAGTGATTTAGCTTCTTCTATAATTTTCATTTTTTCATCAAAATGGGGATATAATTTAGCTCTATCTATCCAAATATCTCTAGCAAAATCGTAAGCATCCCAGATAAGTTCAATAGCATTTTTTACCGCAGGTATCGTTACCCAACTAGTCTGCCTTTTAACACCCGCAACATTTACTTTCGTATGAATACCATTAACTACGGGGATTATAAAACCCGCATACTTTTTCTCTTCATAAGACTTAAGCGACAATGACTTGATCTCTGAATCTCTACAACCTGTAAAAGCAGCAATAACCATATAGCATGCACCTCTAAGAAAAGATAACCATGAACCTGTTAAATCTAATTTAAAACCTATCCGTTCAGTTGTTTCACAGTACTTTTCTTGAGCTTTTTTTCTAGCAGTTAAAACACCATAACCAAGTTCGATATTGCCGTTATAATCATTTATAAACCTGCTATAAGTATCACTGATTAATTTTCTATGCTCATAAAAATTATTAACAATATCTAATGATGCTTTAAAATAGATTTTTGCGATATTATCAGGTAAAGCTATAGTTTGTTGTATCTCGTGTTGACCTTCAGAAAGTAGCAAGGCTAATTCATCAAAGCTATTAATGTTATACGAAATGATTCCTTCATTTTTCAAGTATCGCATAACTATTAAATAATTTTTCCAAGTCTTATACTTTAACTTTTTACTTTGAGCGACTAAGATAAAACTTCTAAATCCCTTATCTGAATTTATATAGGAAAAATTAGTTCCACCAGAAGCTAAGATACACTTGGACAGAATTGAGAAGCCTTGAATAAATTTAGAAACAACACTCTTCTTATTAATCAACTTATTGTTACAAATATGTTTATAAACAACTGATTTACACAAATTTTTAAATTCACCACTAAGTATTTTAAAATTAACATCAATCCCTTCCGATAAAACAACCCATCTATCGTCACTGTAATAGCTATACGGTTTTCCATCAGAGGAAAATGATACGACCGACCTATCTACATCTTCATTCTTAAAATTAGATTGCACATCAATAGAATAAAATTCAGTTTTGGCATTATTAATCATCAATAGAGTTCCACAAAAAAATTAAAATCTGTTTTATCAGACCACAATGGATGTGGAGCGTCATAATACTTTGACATTGCGAGATTATACTCATATGAAAAACATGACTTAACTCTTTCCAAAATTGATTCCACTGTATATAAAACCTTTGTCAAGGTATTGGTTGGAATTGTATTAATTGAGGGCTGACAAGAAACTTCAAGAATGACATCACGGAACGATAACATTAGCCAAATATCTTCAACCTCTGCAATAACAGCATGATGTGGACAACCAAAACATTCCAAAAATTTATGGCATGCAACGATATTATCTTCCTTTGCTAAGCCAACTTTAACTAATGAATCTTTTAATTTATGAGCTTTATCTCCAAAAGAATTTTTACAGCGAAGTCCATTTGATAGTTTGCTAGGTACAGTTTGTTTTCTTTGTTTATAAAATTGCTCTCTCACTGGATCTGAATAATTATATGAACTTTCAATAATTGCTATACTTAACTCTTCTCCATGAGCTGTCATCTGCCTTACATCTAGTGCAGCTGCAATTGAAAACTCCATAGTTTCAGGAACACCATTTGTATAATGTCTAGATACAGATCTTGGGCTATTGTTTAACCCTTCAGCAACAGAAAATATACTTTCTGTTGCTCTCATAATAAGAGTAGCTTTCGTCTTACGAAACTTCTTAGTGCTTAATAATGGAATGCCAAGCATGCTAAAGCTATTGTTCAATGTACCAGCTGCAGCTGCAGGCTTCATTTTTGTCAATTTGTTTTTTACGATATATGGAAAAACAAAATCACAATCAACAGTTATTATCTTCCTGATAAGCAACCATGTTTCAAAAAACTCTTTTGCTTTTTTACTAAAGCCTACTTCAACAAAATTTGTTTTCCCACCTTGTCTATCCTTTACCGTTTTCAGAATAAAACTTCCACTAGAAATCTGAGTAAAAGGATCAACTGAAATATCAGAAACCCTTAAATTTATTAATCCAGACTCATTGATACCAGTATAAAAACAAGTTAAAAAGAAAGCTGTTTTAATGAGATCGTTACGCCATGTATCCTCACTATTTTTAGAATACAGTTTTTTCCTCCATGCACCCTCACTAGCATTAGTGAAACTATTGTTTTTTCTAAGTGCTAGCTCATCATACAAAGGATGCACACTTGGAATTGAATTTGTTAAAACACATTTCCTATATGCATTAAAAATTTTATATAGAGATGAAACTATTATTTTTAATTCATCATCAGTGTAAGATAACGAAGGGCAAGTATCATTAGGAAACTCTACGAAATTAAGTTTAATACTTTCAAAAGAATCTGGATTAACTTCAGCCAAAATTACTTTAACTGAATTCTGAATCATTGAAAGTGTTTTCCCTTTCACCCCCTTACTATATCTTTTTTTCAACTCAGTCACAAAACTAACTATTGCAGCATCAGAAAATAAATCAGAGATACCATTATGGTCACAACATTGGATTAATAACACTATAGCATTGAATATATTAATCTTTGTTCTTTTACTTCGTTCAAGTCTAACAAAAATAAAATAGAGCTTTTTAATTTCAGCCCAGCGATTCATATCTACAAGATTCTGGCCTTTAATTAATTTAAACTCTTTACCTGATGAGCGTGTTTTAATTTCAGGACAACCTTTGTAACCTAATTTTTTAAAATGAGCAACGTGACTATCATCCTTTAAAGTCATCTCATCAATAGAAATATCAAAAAACTCAACATTATTTAAATTATTTGAACTTATAGATACTCTTTTATTATTGCCGATTAATGCCAATTAACTCACCATTATCCTTTAAAAATAACATCTAAAGATTTTTCATAGATTTCATTTGCACTAATATCTTGTCGGCAAAACTTCAGATATACTAAAAGTGTACTTCTAGATTTATGTCCCATTACAGACTGTAGATAATCAAGAGCATCCCCCTCCTTAATCCCATTATTCAAAAGTTCATTTAGTCTATTTACTGCATATGTTGAACGGAGGTTATGAAATTTATGAACAAAGCTTGGATGTTTCAATTTAACAGAATTCCGTAACTCACCCCATCTTGCATTAAATGTTCTTGATGCATAATAATCTCCATTCTGTGAAATAAAAAGAGGAGGATTATCTATTTCTTCTGGATTATTCAGTTCGAAAAGTTTCCTGCGCTTAATATAACGATTAGAGTTTATATATTGATGTAGCTGCAACATCAATAATGATGGAACTTCAATAGTTCGGCTAACAGATCCTTTAGTTCCTACACCATCTTGTGGTGAAATATGAACACCATCAGTATTAATTAAATATTTTTTACTAAGCTGTTCACTTGTTGGCTTGTAAATAAATTTAGACCTGAATGTAGTCAATTCTTCTCTACGCAATCCAGTATATCTTACAAGTTGAACAGCAAGCTTAAACTCTTGCGATAAATTAACAAACTTAATACCTGACTGAACCTTCCCGTCAAAACGACATATATCCTCGACCAAACTCCATTCATGTTCACTCAGAGGAACTAACTCTCTAGATACACCACCATGACTAGTATCTGCAGGTAAGTTAAGTCTAATATCAGTTGAGTTCACAAAGATAAATCTATCTCGAATATACTCATGCCCACCATCTGCTTTAACCTTTATAGTTTCATAGTTAAATGGTTTATTTTCAAAGAAATATCCTTTAGCCAAATAAAATTTGTAAAAGTTAACTACTGATCCTATGTAATTATTTGCAGTTGTTCGCGAGAAAAATCCATTTTTTACAGCATCTTTCAAATATTTACTAAACTTATATGTAGGCCTATTTCTAGATATAATAGGCATCTCATCCCAATCACAACCAATATCATTTAGAAAAATAAAATAATGTAGTAAGGCTTGTGCTTGAGTGTTAACTTTTTTTCTATTACGAGAAGATTTCAAATAGATAAGCCAATTATTTACAATTGATACGGGTTTTCCATTATCTTGGTAAAGCAAAGGGATATCCAAAACTTCATAACCAGCGCCATCAAATCTAAAACTGATTTCACCAGTGCTTAAATTAACTTCTTTAGATAAATTTTGATCCACCCTTAGGCGCGGAACTGTCCAGATAATGTAATTAATAGAGTCCATATTTCACACTTTTCCATATTCAACCGTAACAACGCTTTTTAATTACTAAATCGTAACAGTACACGATCGGGATCACCCGCATTCACTAAGGTATCGGCCTGTTTTACCAGCTTTTTAAGTACAGTGAGTTGGCTACGGGTCGCGGCCTTAGGTTTAAGCTGCCACTTCTCGGGCACTATGGGTAAATGCTCAAACTTCCACGATTTGAACTCGGGGTTATAGGCATCGGGCTCGGCCTGTTCAAGCAAATGCCCAACACACCAAGACACGCAGTTTCCTTGGGCGTCTTCAATAAACCCGTCACCTTTTTTGTGGGGTTTTGGTAGCACATCGGCGATGGCACGCCCAAGGCTTGGTTTTTCAGCAATATAGAGGATCATATCTACATTAAACACTGGATATAATTACAGTGTAATTTAGCCCAAAGCAGACAATAGTGCAAACAGCCTTCTTTAGCTCAAGAGCCAATTTAGCTCGTTAAGCTCTAACTGAACACTAAAGCTGTGTAAATTTAGTTGAGAATCATTCTCATCTAAATTTATTATTCCTTCCATCACTTAAAGAGGAATCAGGAAAAAGAGATGAATACACTGACCTTGCCCTATCATGCTAAACCCGCATTCAAACCAGCATTAGTATTAAGATTCAATCAATTAATGCTATTTCATAGCCTCTTATTACTGGCATTAAGTCTGCTTTGTGGGATGGGTCTTGAAACATTAAATCTTGAGGTTCCGTTCCTCTCTTGGGCTTTTATCCTGTTTCTACCTGTAGCTGTAAGTCTATCTTTGCTATTAAAACATCGCGTTAGCCGCCGTAGCCTGGCATGGCTCTTTGGACTGTGGATGCTGTTATGGCTGGTAATTTAAGCCAAGTTTTCTTTGCCTTGCACAAATACCGTCCCCGCTATCCACTGTGGCTGAGTTAATAGTCTCAATCAATTCGCCTTATCTCCCCCGCTTTTCTCAATGATTCAAGTTGCTAGATTACAAATCTCAATGCAGCAGAGATAACACGCTGCAAAATAAAGCTCCTCAGTAACCCCATCAAATAAAGAACGTTAAATTATCAAATATTTAACAACTTTAGCTATGAAGTAACTAAAAAAATCGTTATGTTGAAGCTCTTGGACGCACACACGCGTTTTAACCTTAGGCCTAATTGGCTGTTTAGTACCCAAAATCACCTAAAAAAATCTTAAAAACTCTGCAAAAAACAACAGAATATTGGAGTTGAATTATATGAATGAGATTGTTAATGCGGTCAACAATATCGTCTGGAGTCCCGCGCTCGTTTATCTTTGCCTCGGTGTAGGACTCTTTTTCTCCCTGCGCTCACGCTTTTTACAGTTACGTCATTTACCCGAAATGATCCGTCTAATGTTTGATGGCAAAAGCACCGATGCTGGCGTGTCTTCCTTCCAAGCTTTAGCCATGACCTTAGCCGGTCGTGTTGGTACTGGTAATATCGCTGGTGTTGCCACGGCGATTACCTTTGGTGGCCCTGGCGCTCTTTTTTGGATGTGGATGGTAGCGTTTCTGGGCGCAAGCTCAGCATTCGTTGAATCCACCTTAGGCCAAGTCTACAAAGAAAAAATCAACGGTGAGTACCGCGGCGGCCCCGCCTTTTATATTGAAAAAGGCTTAGGCATGAAGTGGTACGCTTGGACATTTGCCATTGCGACCATTTTTGCCTGCGGGATTTTACTGCCAGGGGTACAAGCCAACTCCATTGGTTCAAGCTTAAAAACCGCCTTCAATATTGACCCTAATGTCACAGCAGCCATTCTTGCGATGCTATTAGGTTTTATTATTTTTGGAGGGGTGAAACGGATTGCGCAGTTCGCCAGTACTGTAGTGCCTTTTATGGCGCTCGGCTATATCATTGTCGCCTGCGTGATTATCGCCCTTAACATTGGCCAGCTGCCCGATATTATTCTGTTGATCCTAAAAAGCGCCTTCGGACTCGATGCAGGCTTTGGTGCGATTTTAGGTCTTGCGATTATGTGGGGGGTAAAACGCGGTATTTACTCCAACGAAGCGGGTCAAGGTACTGGGCCGCACGCTTCTTCTGCCGCCGCAGTGAGTCATCCAGCCAAACAGGGGTTAGTGCAAGCCTTCTCAGTGTATGTTGATACCCTGTTCGTCTGCTCAGCCACTGGCTTTATGCTGCTGATCACAGGCCTGTATAATGTGCAGGGCCCTGATGGCGCAGCGCTTTATACCGGGATTGCGGGGATTGCGGCGGGCCCTGGTTATGTACAAACCGCAATGGAAAGCATGATGCCAGGCTTTGGTAATATGTTCGTCGCCGTTGCGCTATTCTTCTTCGCCTTCACCACCATTGTGGCCTACTACTATATTGCCGAAACAAACATCGCTTATATCAATCGCAAAGTGAATCGTCCTTGGCTTACAGTGGTACTGAAAGTCGTGCTCATGGCCTCCACAGTCTATGGCACAGTGAAAACCGCAGACTTGGCTTGGGGGATGGGTGATATTGGTGTGGGAATTATGGCGTGGTTAAACATTATTGCCATTATTCTCCTGCAAAAAATTGCCTTCACTTGTCTTAAAGATTATGAATCTCAACAAAAACAAGGTATTGAGCCACAGTTTGATCCTGAAAAACTCGGTATTCACCATGCGGACTATTGGGTTGAACGTAAAAATGCGCAGGATGAGCTAACACAGAGCCAATCCAACGAGAATCCAAAAATCTCCTAAGGCTTAAAATTCCAAACAAAAAGCCAGTGACTTATCACTGGCTTTTTATTGTGTATTTTAAAGTGTGCCGACGCTTAACGCCAAGCACACTCTTTCATCTTAAGCGTTTCGTCTTATGGATGGCAGACGTTGTGTAACTCAAGGTTAGTGCCAATATCCTTATTGCGGTCAGCTTTGGCATCATCGTTACGAAGCTGCGTTAAATGATCGAGATAGGACTGATCAACGTCGTTGGTGATGTAGTGACCATCAAATACTGACGTTTCGAAACGTTTGATCTCTGGGTTTTCCATTCTCACCGCTTCGACCAGATCCGGCAGATTTTGGAAGATAATGCCATCGGCGCCGATAAGCTTAGCAATTTCATCGGCATCACGGCCGTGTGCGATAAGCTCATTCGAGGTTGGCATGTCGATACCGTACACGTTTGGGAAACGAATTTCCGGTGCAGCCGAAGCAAAGTACACTTTCTTTGCTCCTGCTTCACGGGCCATCTCAATGATTTGCTCTGAAGTAGTACCACGTACAATGGAGTCATCGACTAACAGGACATTCTTACCTTTAAACTCAGTGTTGATGGCATTGAGTTTACGGCGTACCGATTTTTTACGCTCTTGTTGGCCAGGCATAATAAAGGTACGGCCGATATAACGGTTTTTCACAAAACCTTGGCGGTAAGGTAAGTCCATGCAACGGGCGATTTCTAATGCGATATCGCATGAGGTTTCCGGAATTGGGATCACCACGTCAATATCATGGTCGTACCATTCTTTTTTGATCTTTTCACCGAGCTTGGCACCCATGTTCACGCGGCTGGCGTAAACCGAGACATTATCGATAGTAGAATCTGGACGCGCAAAATACACAAATTCGAAGATACAGGGCGAGTAGCTTGGCTCTTTTGCACATTGGCGAGTGTAAAGATTACCGTCGAGGGAAATATAAATCGCTTCACCCGGCGCGACATCACGCATCACTTCAAAGCCGACAGCATCGAGTGCTACACTCTCAGAGGCAACCATATATTCAGTGCCAGTTGGGGTTTCGTGCTTACCCAGCACTAAGGGGCGAATGCCGAAAGGATCGCGAAACGCGACTAAACCTTGGCCAACAATCAACGCCACAACGGCATAAGCGCCACGGGCTTGTTCATGCACTTTAGCGATAGTGTCAAACACTTCATCAGCCGTCAGTGCTAAGCTCGTGGTTTTTTGTAGCTCATCGGCGAGCAGGTTTAACAACACTTCGGAGTCGGATGTGGTATTCACATGGCGACGCTTTTTAATCAGGCCTTCGGCTAATTCAAGCGTGTTGGTTAAGTTACCGTTATGGGCTAATGAAATCCCAAATGGCGAGTTAACATAGAAAGGTTGCGCCTCTGACGCGCTGGAACTGCCAGCAGTAGGATAACGCACATGACCAATGCCCGCATTGCCCTGTAAGCGCTGCATGTGTTTGACTTCAAATACGTCTTTGACCAGACCATTGGCTTTACGTAGTCTGAAAGCACCACGATCAACGGTGACAATACCTGCCGCATCCTGACCTCTGTGTTGAAGCACAGTCAGTGCATCATAAATGGTCTGATTAACCGATGATTGGCCAACTATTCCGACGATACCACACATGGGTAAGCTTCCTCATTGTAAGATGTTCTATGCCCTTTCATGTGAAATATAAGTAAAACACGAAGTAACTGCCCAGCCATTTGAGCAGCGACCTTCGCCTCGATTTGAGTCTGCACCAATAGCGCGACAGAGTTCAAAGCTGACTTATTTTTCATCACTTAGGATAAATTTATTGTCTTTTTTATAGTTTGGGTACAAAGCTGGAGGTGTTTTCCAAATAGTTAAAGAACCACTGGATGACAACGCCAAATTCGGGCACTAATACAGAATCCTTCCACCATTGGGCGTTAGGTGAGCCTGTAAAAGCATCCATAAAAAACAGCAGCGCGCTGACAATCAACGCGCCCCTAATAGCACCGAAACACAGACCTAAAAGTCTGTCAGTGCCAGATAATCCGGTTTTAACCACTAATTGCCCTATGATGTAATTGATAAGGGCACCGAGTATTAATGTGGTGATAAAAAGAATGGCTATAGAAACGCCATTGCGCAGCATCTCATCGTTCATTTGTGTCAGATGGATGGCGAGGTCTTGATAAAATTGACTGGCAACAAAGAAAGCAGCAAACCATACCACTAACGACATGGCTTCTTTGGCAAATCCACGGATCAGACTAATAAGAGTCGATAACCCGATAACGAAGATGATAGCGTAATCAATCCAAACCATTGAGATGGCTTTCCAGCATAGGCTTTAAGACGGCGCGATTCTACCAGAGACTGAAACGATTCTCACCCCTAGAGAGGTAAATAAATTATTTCAGCCTCGGCAGTTCTGCATTAAGATTCCAACGGATTAAAAGGCACAATCCGACCTTTTAAACGTGTCAGACTTTCAACTTCTTCTTGTATTTTCTTCAACTTAACTTCTGACACATCTGGCCCCACAAACACTTTAGTCAACACGCCATCCTTTGGTGTGTCTGGAATTGTGTACGCCTTGTAACCGCTTTTACGCAACTGCGCCACTAGCGCTTTCACATTGGCGGCATTACTAAATGCGCCCAGTTGCAGGGTAAGTCCGGGCTTTAATGAATCACGACTCACCACTTTTATGCCATCGTCTTTGGCAGGTTTTGCAGATTCAGTTTTCGCCGTTTCGGCCTTAGGCTTTTCAGCTTTTGCAACCGTGGTTGGTTTAACCTCTGGCTTTTTAGGTTCGGTTTTAGCTATCGCAGGCTTAGGTGCATCTTTTTTAGGTTCAGACTTTGCCGTTTCAGTTTTTGCCGTTTCCTTCAACTCAGCCTTGGCATCAGTTTGTACGGCCTGTGGCTTAAGTTGCTCCTTAGCCGCAGCTTGCACGGGTTCAGATGCAGATTCAGGTTTAGACTCTGGCTTAGCATCCGCGCCCACTGCCTGCGCTAATGTCGCCTCATCATTGGGAGAAGGCTCTTCTGGCATAACATCTTTGCCATCCACGTCTTGCGCAGATAGCACTTCAAACGTGTCATCGGCATTTTTATGCGCTATCGCGGTAGGACGTAAGGGAATTTCGGCAAATTGCTCCTCTTGCCGCTCCTTCTTACCGTCTAAAATATCCGGCAAAAAAATCACCCCGAGGGCGACCAGCACCACAGTGCCGACTAATCGATTATGAAACTGGCTAGACAAAACGGTTATCCTGCTTAAAGAGAGACTTAAAACCTGCCACAGTGTAAAAGGAGCCAAACACAATTACCACATCATCGGGTTGAATTTGCGCTTTTAATGCCGTCCAAGCCGTGGCGATATCCTCGAATTCGAGGGCCTTGCAGTCTTGAGCTAATGTTTGACGTAGCAAGCTGGCATTAGCGCCACGCTCGCCCTGTAAACTCACTAAGTACCAAGTGTCAATTAAGGGCGAAACCACAGGTAATACGCCGCCAATATCCTTATCCTTTAGCATACCGCACAGGGCAAACACTCGCTTACCCGCGACGATGGGCGTGAGTTGCTTGACTAAAAACCTTGCAGCATGTGGATTATGAGCCACATCGAGTAAAATCAGTGGCTGCTCATTGACTTGCTCCAAACGTCCAGTTAAACGGGCGCTGCTGATGCCTTTGGCAATAATATCGGCAGCAATATGTGGCCAACCCTGTTCGACAATGGCAATCACTGTCGCAGCATTGGGTAATGGCAATGTGGGGAGACTAAGCTGTGTTAATTTAAGTACTTGCCCTTGATAGTCCCAAGTGTTGCCATTTTGCTGATAGGTAAATTCTGTCCCGACTCGATACAACTTGGCGCCTAGGTGTTGGGCGACATCATTGACGGTATGGGGCAAGTTTGGCTCGCCGACAATGGCAGGTTTTCCTTGGCGAAAAATCCCCGCCTTTTCGCGGCCAACCAGCTCACGGGTATTACCCAAATACGCCTCATGGTCTAAATCAACCGAGGTCACGACGCTGATATCAGCATCAATCATGTTAGTGGCATCTAAACGGCCGCCAAGACCGACTTCTAAGATCACCACATCCAGCTTGGCCGCTTTAAATAGGATTAAGCCCGCCAAGGTGGCATATTCGAAAAAGGTCAGCGAAATCTCGCCACGTGCCGCTTCAATCTGTTCAAAAGCCGCTACAAAGGCGTCATCGCTGGCGTCCTGACCGTTGATGCGCACCCTTTCATTGTATTTGAGCATATGGGGCGAGCTGTAGACGCCCACCGTCAACCCTGATAAACGCAGGATGTTCTCTAGCATGGCGCAGGTCGTGCCTTTACCATTGGTGCCAGCAACAGTGACAATTTGACTAGGCCCTAAATCCAATACATTAAGGCGCTCGGCAACCTTAGAAACCCGAGTTAATCCCATGTCGATTTCGGTTGGGTGAATCGATAATAAATACGCGAGCCATTGATCCAGTGGCGCGTTTGCTCCTGGCGCAACTAAGGCTGTCAATTCACTTGGGGCTATGGTCATCGGTTATTTCCTTCCTTCGAAACGCATTTAAGCTCTGCCACGATAAAAGCCATTAATCCAACATAAACAATGGCCCAAGCGCTAACTTTGGCAATTGATATTGCTCCGGATATGTCACATCCACAAGATAAAGTCCGTTCGGTTTAGCCGTTGCCGCGGCTTGATTTCTATCTTTTAATGACAACAGATCCGCCATCCAAGTCAATGGCTGGTTGCCAAGCCCAATCTCCAGCAGCGAACCGACAATATTACGCACCATATGGTGCAAAAAGGCGTTGGCAGATATATCGACGATCACATACATGCCCTGACGCGTCACTTTAACGCTGTGCACATTGCGAAACGGGGTTTTAGATTGACATTGAATAGCACGAAAACTGGTAAAATCCTGCTCGCCGAGCAGCGCCTGCGCCGCAATATGCATTTTATCAACGTCGATATCACCATGATAATGGCTGACGCCGTGGCGTAGGATCCCTGGGCGAAGATTATGATTGTAAATCACATAGCGGTAACGTCTAGCCGTGGCCGAAAAGCGGGCATGGAAGCTCTCATCTACCTCTTTTACCCAGCGTACGGCAATATTATCGGGTAAATTGGCATTTACACCTAAGGTCCAGGCACCTTCGTTACGTACGGCGTTGGTATCAAAATGCACTACCTGCCCCGTTGCATGAACACCAGCATCGGTTCTTCCTGCACAAAACAAGCTAATGGGCTCGTTTGCCACCTTAGACAAGGCTTGTTCTAATTGCCCTTGTACTGAATCGACTTCGGCCTGACGCTGCCAACCAAAATAGCCACTGCCGTCATATTCAATACCTAATGCAATCCGCATCACACATCCTCACAATTAATTTAGCGGCGCATTTTATCACAGCAGCCCGTAAAAAAAACGGCGCTGTGAGCGCCGTTGATCGTTAACATTAAAGCTTAATGCCAGTTCAAACTTAGCCGATCTCTTTAAGTAAACGAGCCGCTTCGTCCTGTTGACGCTCATTACCATCAATTTGAACTTCACGGAGTAGCGCTTTGGCGCTGTCACTGTCATCGATTTCGATATAGGCACGGGCCAAATCGAGCTTAGCGTTAACAGAGTTCTCTTCATCGTCTACATCAATCATGGCTGCATCACCAATCAGAGCACCCACATCACTCATCTCCACATCCATTTCAGGATAGAGATCTGTTTCGGTGTTATCCTGCTCGGCGTCGTTAAGCAGTTTTTCAATATCGATATAGCCATGTTCGTTTTGGAAATTAGTCAAATCATGCTCAGGTACAAACTTCTTCGACTGACGTGACTCCTGCGCATCTAGCGCTGCTAATGCTTCATCGACCGTGAGAGTATGCTCATCATCGAGGGCAAAGCTATCTTCTGGTGTTAATACCTCATCATCTTCAACTTCGGTATTGGCACTAAAAGCAGCAAGCACATTGTCGTCACTTAAATCGATATCGTCATCAGTATCTAAGTCTGCCCTGAAAGCAAACTCATGAGCGACATCCTCATCAACAATATCATCATCTTTGTCAGTGATAAGCTCGAATGTAGGCTCGACCTTATCAATCGGTTCGTCTAAAACAAATTCCAGAGGTTGACGCGGGGAAACCGCCTGCGGATCGACAGCGATAGGATCCACGGGTGCAACAGGTTCGGATTTAGGACTGTCAGTTTGTGCGCTAGACGTAGGCGCAAAGTTAAGCTCAGTGTCCCAATCCAGTACATGGGGATCTTTACTCTTGTTAGCTTTTAAGTCGTTAAAGAAAGAAGCCTCTTTCTCTTTAACTTTTGCCGCGGCGGCAGCTGTCGCAGCCGTTAAAGCTGCTGTGGCGAGTACCGTATTATCCGCTTGATTATCAGCATCGAAACCGGTAAATGTTGGCTCAATTGCGGTTTCGTTTGGATTATGATCTGGGCTCTTCGCAATCGTATCGCTAAGCTCAAAGGTATCATCCGTACCATCAATCGCATGGGCAGCACCGATGCCCTTGAGTAAGCCTTCATCCTCGAGCTTATCATCTGTCTCAGGGTAGGTGGTTTCGAGGTCGAAATTAAACTCATCCGCGTCGGCTTCAGCCTGCTCTGGCACATCAAATTCGGCGAGAAGAGATTCGAGATCATCATCTGCAGACGATAACTCTTCAGGTAATGCCGTTTCGAGCTCTGCTGCCAGCGTATCGTGAGGGATGTCGGATTCATCGCTAGACGTTTGTTGTTCCGCCGAATTTTGGGCCTCAAAACCTGCGAGCAACTGGTCAAGATCATCATTGACTGGTAGGTCGGTGTTTAGTTCATCTTCCAATTCGGCAGCAATGGCTGCTGCAAGCGCAGGATCATGCGCGGTTGGTGCATCCAAACCTGCGAGCAGAGAATCAATATCGTCGGATTCAATGACACCGATATCATTAAGTTCAGTATCTAATTCTGCGGCGATTTCATCGCTTAAATCAGGCTCTGGCGCTGCGGGTTTATCAAAATCTGCCAGTAACGCATCAATATCGTCGGTTTGCGCGACCCCTAGCTCTGCTAACTCATTATCTAATTCAGCAGCAATTTCATCGCTAAGATCGGATGCTGTAGCGGTGTTTTCCTTACCATAATCCGCTAATAATGCATCGAGGTCGTCCTCAGCCACTGGCTCAGATACCGAATCGGTCATTTCAGATTGATTAAACCCGGCGAGCAAGGCATCAATATCATCTTCAGCCGTTTCAGTTAACGCTATATTTTCAAGTTCATTATCTAATTCCGCAGCAAGCGATGCGGCTAAATCTTGATCGGTATCTAACTCTGCCGCATCAACCACCTCTGGGTCGGCTGGAATATCAAATCCCGCTAATTCATCAAGGTTCTCATTAGTAGATGGCGCATCAGGCTCTTCGGAGCCAAGCCCTGCCAATAATGCATCAAGATCCTCTTCTTCGAGAATATTACCTGATTTGGGTTTTTCTTCTTCCGCAAAGGCTTCCTCTTGGTCGCCCATGGCCTCAGCCCAGAGATCATCTAAGGATTGGCCTTCGTCCTCTTCAAATTGTGGTTCTGCCGCAGTGTTAACACCTGGGTCAATAAACATTTCAGAAGCGATGTCCATCTGCTCATGGCCATCGGTCATTTCATGCTCGGGTTGTAAACTCACGCTACCGACATCTAATAAGCTATCGATGGAATCGGCATGGTCAGTGTCTAAATGCACAGCCATATCGTCAAGATCATCGTCATCCATCGCCAGCACTGATGCTCCCGTTGCCACACCAGCAGCACCTGTCGCCATGGCTACCTGCTGGGCTGCTAACTCACGGCGTTCTTTATTACGCTTACGACGAAGCATCCAGAACACAAGCAGCAGTAGTAACAATGCAGGGACCACCGCTGCTGCAACCAATAGCAGCGGATTATTTATCAAGTTTCGCCATAGATCTTCAGGCTCAGTAGGCGTTTGCGGCTGCGCATCGGTATCTGATGGGGCTTGAGCAGCTTCCACCTCAGCCTTCAGTGCAAGATTTTGCTTTTTACTCGCCTGTAAGGTTTCCTCTAATACCGCAATTTGTTGGTTTAAATCCTCAATTTTGGCTTTAAGGGCTTCAACATCGGCATTTCTTACCGCGAGCTGATCTTGTGCTCTGGCTAACTCATCAGTTAAGGATAAATTTTTGCTCTCCGCGGCCTCAAGGCGAGTATTCACATCGGAACTCACCATTTTCGGCGCAGCGGGTGGCGTCGCAACGGCATCCGTTTTAGCAACTTCGGTCTTAGCCGCTTCGGGTTTAACATCGACTTTAGGTTGAGGCTCTACCTTAGGTTTATTTTCAACTACAGGAGTAACAACTGTCGGTTTAGTTACCGGTTTAGGCGCCGCTTTTGCGGTATTACGGACTTGCTTATCGCTGCGTTCGGCACGGGCAATCGCTACACTATTAGGAATGGATAACATCACTTCTTTCGAAGGGATCAGCAAAATCATGCCACGTTCGAGGCTATTGTAACTGTCGGAGTTAAACGCATGGGGGTTGGCATCAAATACTGCAGCCATGACTTGATAAACACTGACACTGGCATCGGGACGGACTTTTTGCGCAATACTCCAGAAAGTATCTTTAGCGGTCGTTGGCCCATATTGATGATTGACCTGACGGATTTGTCCATCTGGTCCCATGATTTTTAAAGGTTTTATTTTGGGAGTATCGGCAGCTATCGCAGGATCAATAAAAGAGGTCGTGGAAAAAACAGCTAAAACGGTGGCCATCAGGCCCACAAGATACGAAGTGCGAAATTTCATCAATCCTTCCCTTTGAAGCGCTATTTAAGTTATCTCGCTGATAACAGGCTTTAGGCAATTGTATTTATTGAGATTACTATAAACTAGAAATCCCAGCCCTGCTACTGTTCACAATTGTAAAACAAAAAAAGCCTGCTGGCAGCAGGCTTTTTCATTGGGCATCAATTGCTACTTAAGACTTAGTAATAATCTCTCACTAAAATCTCGGCAATTTGCACACTGTTTAAGGCTGCGCCTTTACGAATATTATCCGACACTACCCAAAGATTAATACCGTGAGAATGGGAGATATCCTTACGCACACGGCCCACATAAACAGGATCGGTACCCGCTGCATGGGTCACAGCCGTTGGATATTCGTCATCGGACTCGAACAATACCACTCCTTCGGCATTACGCAGTAAAGCTTTAATATCTTCTGCATCGGCAGGTTGTCGAGTTTCGATGTGAACCGCTTCAGAATGGCCATAGAATACCGGCACGCGCACAGCAGTCGCGTTAACGAGAATGTCATCGTCACCAAAAATCTTCTGGGTTTCCCAGACCATTTTCATTTCTTCTTTGGTGTAGCCGTTGTCCATAAATTTATCAATTTGCGGCAATACGTTAAACGCGATTTGCTTTGGATAAACTTCAGCGTCAGCAGGCAGACCTTGCAGCAGCTTAGTGCATTGTTTTGCCAGTTCTTCAATCGCTTTTTTACCCGTACCAGAGACCGATTGATAAGTCGCCACGTTAATACGACTGATGCCATAAGTGTCGTAAATCGGTTTTAGAGCCACCAGCATTTGGATGGTCGAGCAGTTCGGGTTGGCAATAATATTACGGTTGCGGAAATCAGCAATCGCATGGGGGTTAACTTCAGGCACAACCAATGGAATATCAATGTCATAGCGGAAGTGAGAGGTGTTATCGATCACCACACAACCCGCTTCAGCAGCGATAGGCGCCCACTTGGCCGAGACATCACCACCGGCAGAGAAGAAGCCTAACTGCGCTTGGCTCCAATCGAAGGTTTCGACGTCCAAAATGGTAACTTGTTTGCCATGGAAGCTGACCGTTTCACCGGCGCTACGGCTACTGGCTAAAGGATATAAGTTCGCAACCGGGAAGTTACGCTCTTCGAGGATCTCAATCATTGTTTGACCCACTGCACCCGATGCACCTAAAACGACAACATTAAATTCCTGCGACATAATTACCGACCGACTCCTGAAAAACCTAAATTGGACAACCAATCTACCTCAGATTGGCCGTGATAAGCCAGCGCCAATGCACTAAATTCGCGTCGATGTTTGTGATTTTTTCTCATAGTGTCGAAGCCATTCTCCTTTGCAAAGCCATTTCGGAATACGGCATCGTCATCACGCAGGTCGTAGACGAATCTTGCGAGCTGTAATAGGGCTTTTTCATCGGGGACTTGTTCGAGTTCAACCGCCTTAAAATGAAATGGCGGCAATAGCTCGGATAAGCGTTTAGTGGCCGGAATGGCTAACAACTCACACAATTTTTGGTACAGCATAAAAGTGCCACGAGCCTTACCTTCTAAGCTGTAACCGGCGATATGCGGAGTCGCAAACTCAGCAAAAGGCACTAGCTCCGGCATGGGATTCGGCTCCCCTTCCCAAACATCGAGCACCAATTTAAGATCATCCCTTTGCTGCTTTACCTTAATTAAGGCTTGATTATCAATCACATCACCACGGCAACAGTTCACCAACCACGTATTAGGTTTAAGACTCATTAGGCGCGCTTCATCGAATAAATGCAGTGTCTTATGCTCGCCAGAGCGAGTGATGGGCACATGTAGGCTGATGATATCCGCTTCATGTAATAGGGTCTCAAGGCTCACAAAATGACGGGGATCGCCTTCGGCCGCTTTGATGGGATCATTGAGTAATACCTTAATGCCGTAGGCTTCGAGACATTTAGCCGTTGCGCTACCAGTATTGCCCGCACCGATAATCCCCACAACTTTACCCTTGAGCGGCGAGTTAAACCGCGCCGCCAGTTCTAACATCGCAATAAAGGCAAACTCCCCGACAGCGGTCGCATTACAGCCGGGCGCATTCGAAAAGGGAATGCCACGCCCAGCAAGGTAGGCCAGATCCACATGATCAGTCCCTATGGTGGCGCTGCCGACAAACCTAAGTTTTGGATTGGCATCTAACAGTGCGGCATTGACTCGGGTGACCGAGCGCACCAGCAGCACATCGGCATCTTGCACCTGCTCAGGCGTTAATGTGCGGCCATTAACTGGAATTATCTCGCCTAACGCCCCAAATAAGGGTTCGACATAGGGCATATTTTCATCGACAACAATCTTCATGGGGACCTTTCTGATAAAAATGGGCTAGAGAGTGAGTAGCCAAGGATTCTAGCAAGACTCTGATCATAAACCCAATCCCTGAGTCGCATTGCTCAATTTTAGCTAATAAAAAAGGAAGCCGAAGCTTCCTTTTTTAACAAAAATAATAGTTTACTTATATTTGCGCATCACTAACGTTGCGTTAGTGCCACCAAAACCAAAGCTGTTGCTCATCACAGTGTTTAGCTCTGCATCGCGGTATTCACGCACGATTGGCATGTCCTTCGCAGCTTCATCTAAGTTATCGATGTTGATGCTTGGGGCAATAAAGCTGTTTTCCATCATGATTAAGCTATAAATCGCTTCATGTACGCCTGCGGCGCCTAATGCATGACCCGTCATAGACTTAGTCGATGCAATCGGTGGACACTTGTCTTTAAAGACTTCACGTAGTGCTTCTAATTCACGCACGTCACCTACTGGAGTAGAAGTACCGTGGGTGTTGATATAGTCAATTGGTGTGTCCACATCGGCCAGTGCCATTTGCATACAACGCACCGCACCTTCGCCAGACGGAGCCACCATATCGTAACCGTCTGATGATGCACCATAACCAATCACTTCAGCATAAATCTTCGCACCACGAGCCAGAGCGTGCTCTAACTCTTCAACGATTAAGATACCGCCACCACCAGAGATAACGAAACCATCACGGTCAGCATCATAGGTGCGAGAGGCTTTTTCTGGAGTGGCATTGTATTTAGTCGATAGCGCGCCCATCGCATCGAAGCCCATGGTCAGAGTCCAATCCACTTCTTCCGAACCGCCCGCAAACACCATATCTTGCTTACCCATTTGGATAAGTTCAACGGCGTGACCGATACAGTGAGCACTGGTCGCACAGGCTGAACTGATTGAGTAGTTCATACCTTTAATTTTGAAGGGTGTCGCTAAACAAGCGCTGGCCGTGCTCGACATAATGCGTGGCACGATATAAGGCCCCACGCGTTTTACGCCTTTTTCGCGTAGAATATCAGCCGCTTGCACTTGGTTAGAAGACGAAGCGCCGCCTGTACCCACAATCAACCCTACGCGAGGATCTGAATATTGCTCTTCAGTTAACTGAGCATCCTTAATGGCTTCTTGCATTGCAATGTAAGCATATGCCGCAGCATCGCCCATAAAACGCAGCGCTTTACGGTCAATCAGCTCTGAAGGATCTAATTTGATATTGCCCCATACATGACTGCGTAGTTGCATTTCTTCAAACTGAGCGGAATGTGTAATACCACTACGGCCCGCTTTAAGTGACTCAGTCACTTCTTGCTTGTTATTACCGATACTTGAAACAACACCCATTCCGGTGATCACGACTCTTTTCATTTTATTGCTATCCATTGTGTACATGTCAGTACCTACTTTTTGCTGAGCCAATAGTATCTGTTTTGCTTCAATTAAGTGGTCAGCTTTCCATAAAGGCGGGTAAAATAATGCCTAATATGAGACCGAGAGTATATTTCTTTGACTGCTAAGCCCCAAAAATCTTACCAATTTAAGCGTGATTACCCGCAACTAATCAACCTTTATCCCCAATGCGCATTGACTACTGCACAGTCTCTGGACAATTTTACTCTCCTTCAACTCTCTCGCTTACCGACGCAATCAACTCAGCTCATTCAGGGCTTGCACGTCATGGGGCAATGGGGATTAGGCGATGGACTCGAGCTACTCTCTTTACTGCACCACTGGCAAACGCATACTCAACCTCAAGGCAAAACGCGTCTGTTAGTCAAAGTGTTTGAGCCCAATCCCATTAACGATTACGAACTTAAATTACTTTGGGATCAATCGCAAAGTTTAATTTCCAAGCCTCATTTACAACCCATTGCCAATGCCATACTTAAGGCAAAGCCTGCGCGCATTATAGGGTGCCAGAGATTAATTTTTGATGACGGCCTAATCACAGTCGATTTGCATTTTGGCGATCTGAACACAGCACTTAGCCAACTCCCCCACAGTACTTCTCATCCCATTCAGCAATGGCTGGTTTTGCCGCATTTACCTGCGCAGCTAAATGGTAAGCAGCTCTGGCAAATGGCGCGCTTGAGTGCGGATGATGCCCTACTGATTGGGCTTAATCTTAGTGAAACAGCACAGCACCTTGCCCACAGTTGCGGCTTTAGCACGCTTGACGTCAGACAAGACGCTCTGAATGAAAATGTCTGCGACTCACTGCGAAGCCAGATTATCAGCGACAAGATTCTGATCCATGAGCGTAAATTGCTGCGTCAACAAGCCGATACCGTTCAGGCATTTACCCCAAAACCTTCGGCACTCGCCACTAAAGAGCAGCCAATTGCCATCATAGGCGGGGGACTCGCGTCAGCGCATCTAATGCTATCACTCGCCGAACGAGGCCAAAGTAGCATATTGTTTTGTAAGGATAATGAGTTAGGCCAAGGCGCGTCTGGTAATCGCCAAGGGGCGATCTATCCCCTACTCACGCCAGAAAATGATGAACTTAGCCGTTTTTTCCAACAGGCGTTTCTATTCAGTCGCCGCCGAATCGAGGCGCTGAGTCTTGCATCAACGATGGGCACGAACGGAACATCTGGAGTGACACCAATTTCCCATGATTTTTGTGGTGTGCTGCAAACGGGTCATGATGAGCGCAGCCAACAACGGCTCGATAAAATCATCCAAAGCCAAGACTGGCCGGAGGAAATCGCCTACGCCGTTGATGCGAATGAAGCCAACGAGATTGCCCGAATAGGTATTGATAAGGCTGGATTTTTCTATCCCCTTGGGGGCTGGGTATGCCCATTTGAATACGCCAAAGCCGCGGTAGATAAGGCCTCGCAGCTTGCCAATGTGCAGTGCCATTTCAATACCGAGATCACCGAAATCGAGTGTGATGCAAAGGCTTGGTATCTCCACAGTCAAGGCCAACGTTTTGGACCATTCCGCCAACTCGTACTCGCCAATGGCGCGCAACTCACCCAATTTTCGGCCAGTGAGCGGTTACAGATAAGTCCGTTTCGCGGCCAAGTGAGCCACGTCCCCGCCCAATTTAAGCTGAGCCAACTGGCGACAGTGTTATGCGCCAACGGTTACCTCACGCCGAGTCATCAAGGCTTGAATTGCCTCGGCGCCAGCTACGTAAAAGCAGCAGAGCACCTCGATTTTTGCCCGCAGGAGCAACGGGAAAACCTGGGGAAAATGCAAGAAAGCTACCCCAATCAAGCCTGGGTTGACGATATCGACATCAGCGGCAATAGCGCCCGAGTTGGCGTGCGCATGGTAACGCGGGATCATTTCCCTATGATGGGCTGCGCGCCCGATGTGGCTGAAATATTGGCGCGCTATGAACAGCATCAACTCAATCAGCAGCAGGCCGAACAAAGCAAGCATTATTGGCAAACAACCCAGGCTCCGATCCTCGATGGCCTTTATATCCTAGGTGGTTTAGGGTCGCGGGGGCTAAGTTCAGGGCCGTTGGCGGCCGAATGCTTAGCGGCACAATTAACCGGTGAGCCGCTTCCACTGGATTGGCCAACCTTAAATAAACTCAACCCAAATCGGATGTGGTTACGCAAATTACTAAAGGGTAAAGCACTTTAGTAAAGAGCACTTTAGTAAAGTGCGGCCTGAGTGAAAACTAGTTGATTAAAACAAAGGCTTATCATTGAATGCTAATCAGGCTTGCATCTAATCGCACCAGTGATTGGCAGCCCAAAACAAAAAAGGATTAAGCAGTGCTTAATCCTTTTTGTATTTAGACTGAGCATTAACTATTAAGCGTTAACCCTAGAGCGAAGTACCCTGCTTAGTCGTTTTTACTCGAGTGCGATTATTGTTGTCGCGACTTTGACGGATCAAGGCATCACCATCGAACTCGGTTTGAGCTGATACTTGCTCACGATGGGCTTTCGCTAATCTATCGTACAGCAGCACATTGACCGACGCAGCCAGATTCATACAGCCTACAGTCGGCACATACACCACGGCATCCGCTCTATCGATAATCTCTTGGCCAATGGTGCCATCCTCAGGGCCAAACACATAAAAGGCTTTCTCGGGATGCACAAACTCCGGCAAAGGCGTCGCCCCTAGGACTAAATCCACGCACACCAGTTTCGTGTCAGAGGGGAGCGCATCGAGTAAGGAGGCCACTCCAGTCAATGGAATCCGCTCGGCGGCGCTCTGCGTATCGGCGTTATATTGCTGCGGCCCACGGGCGGCATATTCATAGCGTTTACCCGTGTAAAACACCGCATCGACACCATAACACCCCGAAGCGCGCATAATGCCGCCTACGTTCGTCGGAGTTTTCGGATTGACTAGACCGATATAAACCGCTTGCTGCCCCTCAGGTTCAGCCATGGCATCAACCGAAGTCGTCGTGGATATACTCATTAATTAGGCCGCTAAATGACTAACAATCTTGCCATGTAATTGTGTCCAAGCCGCTTCCACTAATGCAAAATCGGCATCATTTAATTCTTGGCGCGCCAGTGCTAAACAGTCGGTCATTTTTTCAAGTAAGGCTTCTAACGTGCTCTCGCCTTCGTCTTCGAGTTGCGATAACACCACCGCCACATGGCCTTGCAGATAACCGCAGGCAAATAAGGCGTCGTCATCACCATGGCTTACGACAGACTCAATCCACTGTTCTAGTGCTTCTTCATACTGCTCTAACATCGGGTCAAACTCTCCAATAACGTATTTCGCCCAAATGGCCGCTGGCCCCTCGGTGCTTGCAATCTCCGAGGAGAATAAATCTGATTAGTCGGGGTTGGCCACCTGATACATCACATAATCATGGTAACCCGTCGTCACTTTGTAATAGCCACAAAGCTCACGATCTAATTGAGGGTCGCCACTATCCACAATTAAGGGGCGTCCTTCAAGTGCTTTTAGCTTAGTTTTTGTGGCGAGGATAATAATATTGTCCTTACCGAGGCGGCGGATCAGCTCTGGCGACAACTGCTGGTTGCCACGACCGAGAATATGCCCCTGCCCGCCAATCAAGGTAATAACCAGTTTTGCCGGCTTATCTTGAGTAAAGTCGAGCAACTGCTTGGCGGTTAAATCACTCGCCACCAAGGCTTTATCTTGAATAAGATCAACCCCCAACAGGGTGTTATCGAGCCCAAGCTCTTCCATTACAAAGGCGACCGTGCTGCCCGAGCCCATAATGTACAGCTCGTCTTCCATTTGCTGGATAACATCGGCGGCAATATCGGCAAGCACGAGCTCATCGACCTCTTTTCCGCCCATCTTTACTGCTTGTACATAACGGGGTTCAGCGGGCACTAATAGCTCACCAAAGCGTTTGGCGCGCACCGTGCCTTGGCGAAAAGCTACTTCATCGATATCCATCACATCGGCACTCATCAGGCTGACTAACTCACCCTCAAGCAACATTTTGACCACCATACCCGCAGCATGGGGCGTGATGCCGTAAACACCTGAATGGATTTTTACTCCAGCAGGAACACCAAGCACGGGTAATTTATCGTCGATAACGGCTTGTTCAAACACGCTATACACATCACGCGCCGTGCCATCGCCCCCCGCAAACAGTAATAAATCCAACGGTTCGTTCAGCAAGGTACGCACTACGGCTTGCGTGTCGACGGCTTGGGTTTTATCCGGAGTTTGATACACCACACGGGTGTTAAAACCTAAGGCGTTGGCGGCATCCTCCCCCATCACACCTGAGGCGGTAATGATTTCGATATCTTTGGCAAAAGGGGCAATCACTTCTAAGGCTTGCATCATACGCTTTATCGCCTTGGGCTCGGCGCCTAAGGCAAGGGCTTCTTCTGCCACGCCATCGCTGCCCTTAAGACCCACACTGCCACCTAAACCCGCCAGTGGATTGATGACTAAGCCTAAACGAAACCGGATCACCTTAACCTCCCTTGTTAATTATTCTAGTTTTTACAATGAGTTACTTTCAAAATCAATATAAGCTTATGCAGCAACCGCTTGCGCCCTATCCTTAGGGATCAAAAATACCGCTAACATGGCCGCAAAGGCACAGGCCGCCGCAAATACCCAAGACCATACAGCGCCGCTACCATCACCCCAGATATAACCGCAAATCCAAGTGCCGAGTGCGCCGCCAACCCCAAAGCTTAAGCTGGCATACAGGGCTTGCCCTTGGCTGCGATGACTGGCATCAAAATTTCGATGCACAAATTGAATCGAGGCCGCATGGGTCAAGCCGAAGGTGAACGCATGCAGCACTTGGCTTAAGCCCAGCAATAACATGCTCTCTACGCCAAAGGCGACCAACAACCAGCGCACGGCGGTCATGGCAATACTGACGACAAGCAAGGTATTGACGCCATAACGTCCAAGCAAGCGAGGCGCAAACATAAACATCACGATTTCGGCCATTGCACCGAGGGCGACAAAAATCCCCGCGGCCGCTTCGGTATAACCCGCCTGCTTAAGATAGAGCACAAAGAAACCGTAAAAAGGCCCTGCGCTCATCTGTAATAACATCGCCGACACCATGAACCACAGAATGGGTTTAGTCCATTTAAGTGGCTGGCGCTCTTGTCCTTGTGGGCGCATAGCCCGATTGGCTGGCAATGGCAAGGCACACACCAGCATCCCTGTAAACAAAACTAAACCAATATAGGGCAACACCTCGGTGCCCCATTGACCAATGGCAAAACCGGCGCCGACCACTAAGCAGATATAGCCAATGCTGCCAAAGCTGCGGATTTGTCCATAGCGGCTGGCATTTTCACCTAAGGTTTCGAGGGTGATCACCTCAAGCTGCGCCAAAATCGCGTTCCAGAAGAAGGTATACAGCGCAAGGCTGAGCGCCATATACACAAAACCACCGTGGTAGAAAAAGCTTAAATACGCCAGCATCGCCGCGCCCGCGCCCATCTTAACCAATTCAGAGCGCATGCCTGTGCGATCGGCCACCTTCGCCCACACATTGGGAGCCACGATACGGGTCGCCATTAAAATCGCGAGCAAAAAACCGATTTCTTGAGGGTTAAATCCCCGGTTTTCGAAGAAGACCCCAAGGTAAGGGATCATAGTGCCGAGAATTGAAAAGAAGAAAAAATAACAGGCACATAGCCAGCGTAACTGCTGGCTTGTGCTAGAGATTGTAGGCATTAACGCATTCCATTTATTACACAGCCGCTATGCATCTTTATTCCATGCAGACTGTCTCATTCATCGCGCCTATCTCATGCCGAGAATCGGTGTATGACTGCGAACATCCTGATTTTGAGCTCTGTGTCTTAACAGATGATCCATCAACACAATCGCCAGCATAGCTTCGGCGATCGGTACCGCGCGGATCCCGACACAGGGGTCGTGACGACCTTTAGTCACCACTTCTGTCATTTCACCTTGGGCCGTCATGCTTTGACCCGGCACACTGATACTCGAGGTCGGTTTTAATGCGATATGAGCAATAATAGGTTGACCCGATGAGATGCCGCCGAGGATGCCGCCCGCATGATTAGATTCAAAACCCTGCGGCGACATTAAATCGCGCCCTTCTGAGCCCTTTTGCGTCACAACCCCAAAACCATCACCAATTTCCACGCCTTTTACCGCGTTTATGCCCATTAAGGCATGGGCGATGTCGGCATCGAGCCTATCGAACACAGGCTCACCCAGTCCAACAGGCACGCCCGTCGCCACCACCGAAATTTTTGCACCAATGGAATCACCGGATTTTTTCAGCTCGCGCATATACTCATCCAGCGCCTCGAGCTTAGTCGCATCGGGGAAGAAAAAGGCGTTCTGCTCGATTTGACTAAAATCGAGGGTCTCGGCACTAATCGGTCCAAGTTGCGACATATAGCCTTGGATATTAATCCCATGCACTTGCTTTAAATACTTTTTCGCCACAGCGCCTGCAGCAACCCGCATAGCGGTTTCGCGTGCCGATGAACGGCCGCCACCACGGTAATCACGCAGGCCATACTTTTGCTGATAGGTGTAATCGGCATGTCCTGGACGGAATAAATCTTTGATATTGGAATAATCTTGGCTGCGCTGATCGGTGTTTTCGATCAAAAGCCCAATGGAGGTGCCCGTGGTTTTGCCCTCAAACACACCGGATAAGATCCGTACTTCATCAGGCTCACGACGCGCGGTGGTATAACGGGATGTGCCAGGACGACGGCGGTCTAAATCATGCTGCATATCGGCTTCGGTGAGTTCGAGCCCTGGTGGGCAACCATCAATAATACAACCGAGCGCCACACCGTGACTTTCACCAAAGGTAGTCACCACAAAATTTTGACCAATACTGTTTCCAGACATCCGCTTTTTACACCTTAAATGATTTGCTTATCGCTCCGCGCCCAGCAATGGCTGGACAATTCTTTTTCCCGCTGCAAGCCTAACTGGCAGCGGGAAAAGACTCAACCTAATTTATTATTGCGCGTCGCGATAAATAGCAAAAAGCGATTGATGTTCGACCAGTTGGTCGCGCGTCAACACAAACACACCGTCACCGCCGTGTTCAAAGTTAACCCAGGTAAACGGCACTTCAGGGAATTGCTCCATCAGATGCACCATAGAGTTACCCACCTCAACCACTAAAATCCCTGTTGGTGTCAGGTATTGAGCCGCATTCGCTAAAATGCGTTTGGTTAAGTCAAGGCCATCACGACCGGAAGCTAACCCAATGGCTGGCTCATGGTGATATTCATCTGGCATATCGCCGATGTCTTCTTCATCAACATAAGGCGGATTAGAAACAATCAAATCGTATTGTGGACCTTCAGGAATGGCTGAAAACAGATCCGATTGCATCGGGAAAACTCTGTCCATCACCCCTAAGGTTTCAACGTTGATTTGCGCCACATCGAGGGCATCTTCGCTGATATCGAGCGCATCGACCTCTGCTTCATCAAATTCGTAGGCACAGGCAATCGCAATACAGCCACTGCCAGTGCATAAATCTAAAATACGATTAACGGGTTTGCCATATAACCAAGGACCAAAGCGATTGGCAATCATCTCGGCGATAGGTGAACGAGGTACCAATACGCGCTCATCCACATAGAATTCAAGCCCTGCAAAGCGCGCTTTATTGGTTAAATAAGGCACAGGCAAACGCTCACGTACGCGGCGAATGATCAGCTCAACGATTTTGTGTTTTTCACTGCTGGTTAAGTTACTTAAAATCACTTGTTGACCGATTTCTTCGGGCAAGTGCAGCGCATGAAACACTAATGCGATGGCCTCATCCCACGCGTTATCCGTCCCGTGGCCATAGTACACATTGGCATCATTAAAGCGGCTCACCGCCCAACGCAACATGTCACCTATGGTGCGTAACTCTGTCACAGCTTCATCTACAAAGATCTTATCCAAAACGCTCTCCCGCTTGTGTGTTCGTAAACATTGTAACTGAACTCTGTTCAGAAACCATAGGATTCAATAGAATACCCGCCATGAATAAAGACGATGATAAAGAAGGCATGGCGATGTTTTCGGCGCTGATCGAGGGGATAAAACCTATCGACCAAGATAAGCGGCATTTTCGCACGCCCCTAAAAACCAAACAGGAAATAGAACTGAAAGAGCAGCAACTGCATGCTGACAGTTATTTCTCAGATACTTATCAACCTCTGCTGCCCGTTCAGGGGCCAATGCGTTGGCTCGACGAGGGTGTCGACAGTCTCGAGCTTAAACGCTTAAGACGAGGTGATTACCAACCGGATTTATTGCTGGACTTACACGGTTACCGCCAATCCGAGGCTAAACTCGAACTCGCGGCGCTGATCCAAGCCTGCGTAAAACAGCAAAGCCAATGTTGTTGTGTGATGCACGGTTACGGCACTGGCATACTAAAACAGCAGGTGCCTATATGGTTGGTGCAACATCCTATGGTAAAAGCCTTTCATCAGGCCCCCAAAGAATGGGGTGGCGATGCGGCGTTATTGGTACTGATTGATATTGGTGACCAGCCCCATAGACGTTAAGTTATCCAACTTTATAAAAAAAGCATGCTAAAACAAAGGGCCCACATCTGTGAGCCCTTTGTTTTATATTGAATTTATTAACTAATACTATGAGGAGCATGCTGCCACACAAGAGAGGCTTGCTCGGCATGTTTATCGATTAATGTAATCCCAGAGGTAGCAAACAAAGGCGGTTCAACACCCGCTACCAACTCACTCACCAAATAACCTAACAACGGCATATGGGAAATCACCAACACTTTATCGGCCTTATACAATTCGGCATAGGCCAAAATTAATGCGGCAACATTAGCAGGATCGCCAGATGGCACGAGATCATCGGCAACCAGCCATTTGCGCGGCTCAGGAAAATGTTGACTCAATGTTTGCCAAGTTTGCTGAGCCCGTAAGTAAGGACTAACCAAAACAAGATCAAAATCGCTGACGCTTCGGGCTAACCAGTTGCTCATTAACACTGTATGGTGTCTTCCAACATCGGTTAACGTTCTATCCCTATCCGACTGAGCATTAAATCCAGCATCACCATGTCGCATCAAAAATAGCTGCATACGTCTCTCGTTACCCATACTTGTTTTTGTTTTATCCCAATTGTAGCCCTAAAATGGATTTCGACAAACCTTGCAAGAGTTAATCTTTAGTCGATAAGCACAAGAGATATTTGCCAAAAACCATTAAGACTATCAATATATAACAAGCCATCGTCATCGGAGTGTCTCTTTGCAAGCCTCTCAGTCTATTTACAAAAGTCCAAACGATCATCGCCAGTACCGTTATCTCGTGTTAGATAATGCGCTGCGGGTATTATTGGTGGAAGATTTGGACGCTAGCCAAGCCGCCGCCTCCATG
>NZ_JTLE01000094.1:1983846-2019792 GCF_000798835.1 Shewanella sp. ZOR0012 | reverse complement strand
TGCACCCGTAGCTCAGTTGGTTAGAGCACTACCTTGACATGGTAGGGGTCGGTGGTTCGAGTCCACTCGGGTGTACCATTTCTTGCTTTAACTCCCTGTAAAATCCCAATTTAACCTGTCCATCCATCAAGATGCTTAATTTTTACTTGTGCCTAAGATAAAATCTTCGTGTCTGTTCTTGGTTTTTCCAAAAATATTCAAACATACCCCACCCTTCGGCTCTGCCTGATTTTGCCTCTATTGCTTAATCCACATTTACCGGAATTTCCCTCAAATTCGCCGTTTTTCTAAATTTGTGCCCATTTCGTGCCAAACCTATTGGCACAACATGCTTCTGACGATTTTTTTGTTGACCACCACCCTAGTTGGCACACAACAGCAGCTTAAAATTCAAATCGGCTTGAAACTATCAAAGTAATGAACAGCCAAGTGAGAAGATTTTATTTGACTAACGAGTTATCGAGGAAATCGCATTAATAATTGAATGATTAGCCATACAGCTTGTTAGCCCATGTATTATTTATCAATAGTTGTAATCCACTTGCTCACCTTTGCTCAACATAAATGCCATTTTAATCAATGTTATTAGCACGTTTGTGGACATTTCCTTGCTAACGTTTTTGCTCTAATCTCAATTTTTCGGATTATTAGAAGTATGGCAACCGGCTTTTAGTTCTAAAGAAACGGGTGATAAAATCATCAGAGCTAACTGGCTTCTGCGACGACACTAATTTTCTGAGTACACTTCCGAGCTTCAGTTATAAATTCTGGTGTACGAATTGGGGAGGTTAGATCAGGGTTTCTTTGTTAACACACTTCACTTGAATAAGCAGGTTTACTCACTTTACGAGAAGTCTAAAAGTATCGAATCAACTAAGCGATAGCCATAACATTAGAACTGCTCTTTGCTGACGTACTTATGATTGAGGTTCTAGTATTGTATAAGACGTTGGACGTTTCTAGGCCAACATTGAACATCTTTAAAATATTGTATTTATGACCTCGCCACAATCTTGTCGGTATAACTTAAAGGAGCTGGGGACACAAAGCCCCTTTATTTGTCACCTTAATTTGGCATTCATTCAGCTACCATTGCCAACAGCTCTGATATTTGGATGAGGGGCGAACCCATAATTTGGTATCAAAGAACCAAGCGTCGCGATCTTAATATATCACTTACAAGCAACCATACGAGTTAAATCCTCTTCCCAAGGAGTTGGTGACCGAACTGATGGCAATGAAGCTATATTACTCACCTTATCGAGACGAGCGAGTTGCTCGCTCGATAAGTTTACTAACAGCGCGCTTAGGTTATCAGTCAGTTGGGCTAGCGAACGGGGTCCGATAATCGGCATTGTGTCATGCGAACCTGCCCAGGCTATTGCGACTTGGCTAGGGCTTATATTCAGTTCATCAGCAATCGCTATAACAGTGTCCAGAATGTCTGAGCGCTGCTGGGAATTCTCAGCTTGGAAAACTCGTCCTCCAAACCCTTCTGCACGGCCTTTGGCTCCTTGTCGGTACTTACCAGTGAGCATGCCGCCGCCAAGAGGTGACCAGGTTGTTACCCCAAGGCCAAATGCCAATGAGGCCGGTAATAGATCGGTTTCGGGTTCGCGTCTAACTAGGCTGTGTTCGAATTGGGCCGCCGCGATAGGGACTGTATGGAGCAGCTCGGCCATAGTCACGGCGCGAGACAAACGCCAAGCGGAAAAATTTGATAGACCAGCATAAAGAATTTTGCCTGCGCGTACTAAGTCTTCAAATCCGCGGATAATCTCTTCGGTCGGAGTGATTTCATCGGGGTGATGTGCCCAGTAAATATCAATCCTGTCGGTTTTTAGACGTTTAAGACTCGCTTCTACGGAGGCAATCATGGCTTTGCGGCTATTACCTGTGACCAGCCGATTAGCATTAGGGACTGAGCCGCTAGTGAACTTAGTTGCGAGTACGAAGTTTTCACGTCGTCCTTGCAGAAGTTTACCGAGTAACTCCTCGGATTGGCCAAATTGATACACATCTGCGGTATCAATGAAGTTTCCACCAGCTTCATCGTAGGCGTTAAAGATTGATGCTGCTGTATCTGGATCGGCCCCATAGCCCCAACCAGTGCCAAAATTTCCTGTGCCCAGTGCGACCAGAGAAACACGCAGGCCCGTTTTTCCAAAAGGGATATATTTCATATTGCTCTCCGTAAATGCAGCTTATGCGATGCTTATAAAGGAATACTGCTGTGCTTTAATCATGTATTTTGACAACGACTTTTCCTTTGGCATGCCCTTCGGCGAGGTAAGCCAGCGCTTGTTTTGCGTGTTCGAATGGAAAGACTTTGTCGATAACTGGTTTGATAGTTTCTGCTTCAAGGAGTTTGCTGATTTCGCTCAGTTGGCTGCCATCGGGGCGAACAAAGAGAAAAGAGTAATCAACGCCTTTCTTTTTCGAGAGGCGGTTGATTTTCAGGCTCATCAAACCAAATACAAAGGCTAATATCCCATTCAGTTTGCGTGCCCGCGCAAAAGCCGCGTCTAGAGGGCCAACAAGAGAGATAATTTTGCTTCCTGGTTTAAGGATGTTGATGGATTTCTCTATGGTGTCGCCTCTTGTGGTTCCTAATACGGCATCATAGTTGTGTAGCACTGCTTCAAACGCTTGTTTTTTATAGTCCACTATCGTATCTGCACCAAGACTTCGAACTAACTCAACATTATGGGTACTTGTGGTGGTTGCCACCGTTGCGCCAAGGTGTTTTGCTAGCTGAATCGCAAACGTCCCTATTCCACCTGAGCCCGCGGGGATAAACACTTTCTGACCTGCTTTGAGATTGGCGCGTTCTTTTAGCGCTTGCCAAGCGGTTAGGCCGACCATTGGGATTGAGGCCGCTTGCACGAAATCAAGATTAGCCGGTTTCAGCGCAGCCGCACTTTCTGGCACCACAGCAAATTCAGCAAGCGAGCCAATGCCTAGATCAAAGATGCTGGCAAAAATAGCATCGCCAGGCTTGAAGCGTGTGACTTGGCTGCCAACTTCAGTGACTATTCCCGCTAAGTCGCTACCGAGCGTTGCTGGCAACTTAAAATGCAGAATAGGTTTAAAGGTCCCCGTTGGGATCATATTGTCGATAGGATTTAAGCCTGCCGCGTAGACCTTTACGAGCATTTCATTGGGTTTGATTGTCGGTTTAGGGACATCACTAAACTCAATAACGGGTGATGATTTATGGTATTTCTTGAGGATAAGCGCTTTCATTGGTGTGTTCTCAACTTATTGCTAACGTGATGTTTTTTTTATCAATGTTCGCCAAACATACAAAAAAGCCAATCCTAAAATCGCTTCTATCAACGCCGCTATCAGGATTTTGTTATTAGCATGACCGACGGAAAACTCATAAACAGCGAGTAATATCAGTATGGTACAAGTTGTTATTATTCCTTTGATGAGCGCCATCCGAGTCGCTGAATGCTCAGTATTTCTAGCCACGAAAAACATGATGGCGAACCCTAGATAAAATGCCGAACCACGGCGACTAACAACACCTGTGCTATCGCTATATTGCACTCCCCATTGCGTTAACATTTGCTCAGGGCATAACATCCAGCCGAGGGCTAAAACGAGAAACAACAAGGAAGTGAGTATCGCCACATGTCGAAAGGTCACTGGTGTTATCCTTTCTCATCAATACGTAAGCTTTTACGTATGCCTTTATCCAATACTGATGCTGGGGCAAATCTGCGTAAAAATTTAAGCTGGCTGGCTGCTTTACCTGCGGTATAACGTAATTGAGGCTTAGTTGCCTGAGCCGCCTTTAGCACCACCTCCGCGACGACTTCAGGCGTGTCGCCACCTTCCATCGCCTCTTCTACAACTTTAGTCAGCTTAGCGCGGATCTTGTCGTATTCTGGAAGCATAGAATCGGGTTGGACATTGTTTGCTTCAAATTTGGTTTTGGTAAACGCCGGTTCGATTAATGACACCCTAATGCCGCGCGTACGCAATTCATGATCTAAAGCTTCAGAGTAGCCCTCAACAGCATGCTTGCTGGCGGCATAAAGCGCCACATAAGGCATAGGCACAACACCTATAATTGAACTGATGTTAATGATCCGGCCAGCTCCTTGACGTCGCATATGGGGCACGACGGCACGCGTCATACGGACAATACCGAAGAAGTTTGTGTCAAGAATACTCTTTGCTTGTTCTATTGAACTTTCTTCTGCACCTGCGGGGGCAACGCCAAAACCCGCATTATTAACTAAAAGGTCAATGCGTCCCTCAAGTCGAATGAGTTCAGCAACGGCGGCTTCGACAGATTCATCATTAGTCACATCAAGCGCCAGCATTGGAAAGCGAGCGCCACTCGAGGTTGCCCCACGTCGGCTGGTGCCGTAAACGCGGTAGCCAGCTGCTGCAAGTTTGATGGCCGTGGCTTCGCCAATGCCGGATGAGGCGCCCGTCACCAGTGCCACAAGTTTATTAGTCATTTTTTAAATCCTTAAACAAGGTTTTGATTGTCAATGCCTTAGCAAGGCACTGAATTAAGGTTAGAACGTTATTTAGGCTGTCTTATAACGCGCAGCTGCATGCGACATCTCGATGTCTGAAAGCAATCCTTGTCGCGCCTTTTCTAAATCATCCCAACGTGTCTCTTTATGCAGTGGTGGAATGGTGACCAGTTCTTTGCGATCGAAACCAACCAGTGCCGCATCGACGAGTTCATTGACTTCCATCATAGGTGAGGAGTTGCTGATATCGATTCCCGCGCGTTCCCAGATTTCGGTATAAGTGCCTGCTGGCAGAAGCGCTTGAACGTAAATACCTTTAGGTGACAATTCTTGGTGCATGCCTTGCGATAAGAACAAGACGAACGCCTTGCTAGCACCGTAGACAGACATTTGGTATTCAGGCGCTAAGGCAACAACCGAAGACACATTGACGATAGCGCCTTTGCCTTGTTGGACTAAACGTGGCGTTACCGCATTGGCAAGTCTGGTGAGTGCTGTGATGTTAAGTGCGATCAGTTTTTCGATTGAATCTGATGTTTGTTCAACAAAGCTACCTGATTGCGCGATACCCGCGTTGTTAATCAGAGTGTCGATACGCGCATCGTCTTGCAGACGTTTTTCAACGACAGCAAGGTCGCTAGATTTGGTTAGATCTGCTGGCAGCACATCGACATTTACGCGATACTCTTGGCGCAAGCGAGTTGCCAGAGTCTCAAGTTTTGCGCCATCACGGGCAACGATGACGAGATCGTGACCACGACGCGCAAAGCGATCAGCATAGATAGCACCAATACCAGTAGAAGCGCCTGTGATAAGGACGGTAGAAGTTGTCATTATGTTTTACTCTCTAAATAATTCTTTAAAAGGTCGCGAATTACCTTATGTATTTCGCGAGTTAATGTTTTAGGCGTTAGCATCGGCCAGTGTTGGATAATCGGTATAACCTTTAGCACCGCCGCCATAGAGTGTTGTGCCATCAAGCGCGTTTAACGCGGCGCCTGTTTTTAATCTTTCAACGAGATCAGGGTTTGAAATGAATGGGCGGCCAAGGGCAAACAAATCTGCTTTGCCTTCTGCTAAGTGAGCTGAAGCCAGTTCGGTGTTATAGCCATTGTTGGCCATATAGGTATTTTTGAAGCGTTGGCGCAGTGAGCCGTAATCAAAGGGGGCAATATCACGCGGACCGCCGGTTGCACCTTCGACAACATGTAGATACACAATGCCGAGATTATTCAACTCATCCGCTACATAGTCGTATTGTTCCTGTGGATTGCTGATGGAGATGGCATTAGCCGGTGAAACAGGAGAAATACGCACACCCGTACGCTCAGCACCAATTTCTTTACTTACTGCAGCCGTGACTTCCAACAGCAGGCGAGCACGGTTTTCGACAGACCCACCATAGGCATCGGTGCGCTGATTAGCCCCATCTTTTAGGAATTGCTCCAACAGATAGCCATTTGCGCCGTGAACTTCCACGCCATCAAAGCCCGCTTTTATTGCATTGGCAGCCGCTTGGCGGAAATCTTCGATAATGCCAGGGATTTCATCGAGTGCTAATGCGCGAGGTTCAGAAGTATCTGCAAAACCATTATTCACAAATACTTTGGTTTCAGCTCGGATCGCTGACGGCGCAACTGGCGCAGCACCATTGGGTTGCAAGTCAACGTGGGAGATACGTCCGACGTGCCAGAGTTGGACAAAGATTTTCCCCCCTTTGGCATGTACTGCATCGGTGACTTTACGCCAGCCATCGATCTGCGCCTGAATGTAGAGACCTGGAGTGTCTTGATAACCTTGCGCTTGCGGGGATATCTGAGTGGCTTCAGTAATGATCAGGCCCGCCGATGCGCGCTGTGCATAGTAAGTGGCAGCAAATTCACTCGGCACTAAGCCTGCACCCGCACGGTTACGAGTTAGTGGTGCCATCACAAAACGATTAGCAAGGGTAAGCGAGCCAAGTTTGTAGGGTTGGAATAGAGCTTTATCTGTCATTTTTGCGTTTTCCGTTTTATCACTGGAGAATGAGCTTAATGATGATGATCGCAATCTAAAAAGTCAACGCTTTGATTATGACCATCATCAAAGTATACTAAGCCATGATTTTTACGAGGAGACGTAATCAATATGAAAGTGACAAAGGCACAAGCCCAAGAAAACCGTGAGCGAATCGTTAGAACAGCTTCGGTATTGTTTCGTGAGCGTGGTTATGATGGTGTTGGCATCGCTGAGTTAATGTCTACAGCGGGATTTACTCATGGAGGGTTTTATAAGCATTTTCAGTCTAAAGCTGACTTGATGGCAGAAGCTGCTGCCTACAGCTTTGCACAATCAAATTCACAAATGTCTGATTTTGACATTGTCTCTTTCGTGCAAAAATACCTCTCTAGGGAACATCGTGATGCACCAGGTAACGGCTGTACCATGGCAGCACTTTGTGCTGATGCAGGACGCCATTCTGAGCCACTCAAAGAAACATTTTTGACTGGAATTGAGAATCAACTAACCAGTTTGTCTAATGGGTCTGAGTCTACAACGGAAGAACGAAAGGCAAAAATTAATGCCATTGCTCATGCCGTTGGGGCTCTTGTTCTATCACGGTCTTGTCCTGATGATTCACTTCTTGCTGACGAAATACTTGATGTGTGCCGTGAAGAAATAATTACAAATCTTGAAGCTAAGTAAAAAAAGAAGCCTTTAACAATACTATCTAATTACTCAGATAGAGCGAAGCTGCTATCCGAGTAATGGAAAGCGTCTTCTTTTAATTACTCAAGTGCTGGGTAATCGGTATAGCCCTCTTTGTCACCACCATAAAATGTTGCTCGGTTGTATGAGTTAAGAGGTGCTCCTTTTTTCACTCTCAGAGGAAGGTCAGGGTTAGCAATAAAATATCGTCCAAAAGCAACAGCATCCACGTGCCCATTCTCAACAGCGGCAGAGGCTGTATCTGGCTTATAGTTTCCAGCTGCAATTAAAATATTAGGCCAGATGGGGCGAAATAATTCGGAGGATAAAGGTACATTTTGATGATTTACCTCTTCTTGACCTGCTCCGCTAGCGCGGGGTTCAATCAGATGAAGATAAGCCAGATTCAATGCTGCTAATTTTTTTATTAAAAAGCTATAAAGCGTCATCGGATCCTCTTCATTGCTACCGTTCGCTACTCCAAAAGGAGAGAGGCGTATTCCAACTTTATCAGCGCCGAAAACCTGGCTTACAGCAGTTGCAACTTCAATTACAATTCGACAGCGATTTTCAATTGAACCGCCGTAGTAATCTGTCCGTTGGTTGGTGCTAGAGTGTAAAAACTGTTCAAGTAAATAACCATTGGCGGCGTGAATTTCAACTCCATCAAACCCAGCCTGTTTAGCATTCCTCGCTGCTTGGGCATATTCTTCTATAACTAATGGTATCTCTTTTGTATCTAATGCTCTGGGCCGCTCGAATTCTGTTCGATCAAATGACGCTGTAAACGCTTTTCCGGGGGCGGCAATAGATGATGGAGCAACGGGTAGATTGCCGTTCAGTATAGATGAATGAGAGATCCGCCCCACATGCCAGAGTTGCAAAAATATAACCCCTTCTTTTTTGTGAACCGCATCAGTAACGTTCTTCCATCCATCTATCTGCGCTTGGCTATGTATTCCTGGGGTAGCAGGCATACCTTGAGCCATTGGTGATATCTGAGCTCCTTCTGAAATAATTAACCCCCCTTTAGATGCACGCTGTTGATAATATTCAACATTGATTAATTGCGGAATATTATCGGGTTGTGCCGCACGCATACGTGTTAACGGGGCCATTACAATTCTATGTGCTAATGTTTGGCTGCCAATTTTTAACGGTGAGAAGAGTGTTCTGATCATTTTTCAGTTTTCAGTTTTCAGTTTTCAGTTTTCAGTTTTCAGTTTTCAGTTTTCCAATAATTAGTTACCGTGGTAGTTCCTGTTGTCATCAAAACATTCAATAAAAATATCAAATATGGCATGTAATACCATAACGCGTTCCATACCAAGTTTTTCACTAAGTGCAGTATGTGGTTATTTATCTTCGATAATTATCTGTCATTTTATGTTTTCTATTTGATGACTGGAAAAACACGTAATGATGACGATTGAAATCTAAAAAAGCAACGCTTTGATTATAATCATCATCAAAAATGCTGAGCTATGATTTTTTGAGCTGGGGTAATTGATATGAAAGTGACAAAACTACAAGCCCAAGAAAATCGTGAGCGCATTATTAAAACCGCTTCTATGTTGTTTCATGAGCGTAGTTGCAACTGTGTGGCATCGCATAGTTAATGGCGGAGTAATCCTCTCCCCTTCAATTAAAAGCAAGGAACATTGAATATTATCAAGGATACGTCTTTGGTAAACCGTTACCGATAGATGAATTCTTAAGCACTTTAGTTGAGAAAAAATCACCACTGTTTCAGTAGTCACGTTGTCACATGACTAAAATTTGGGCTACTGGCTATTACCATTCACAGCTTCAACTGTCATGCTTAACAAGGAATGGGGGCACTAGCGTGTTACTCGTGCCCATCAGCCCACTCTTGGGACATAAACGATTTTTAGTTTTCCTTCGAACATAATAAGTGACATTACTTTTTGTAGCCCTTATCCAATTCCAAGCACGCCAATTCTCAAGTTTGAAGTATATCAATATGTAAAAGGAAAGGATTAACCTTTCCTCTCACTTTGTCATGACATCCGCTGGCGAGCACTCCAACATATTCGCAATCAGTTTAATGGCTACTTCTGAATGTTCGGGTAGGTATTTCCGGTGTCAAAGTTAACGTCTTAACGCGACTCTTGGTCCCAACGCCGAAACACCACGCTGGCGTTGACGCCCCCAAAACCAAATCCATTTGATAATGCGTGCTGAATGTTTACATCCTTTTTAGTTTTAACTAGATTCAGACCCAGAGCGAGCTCATCTGGATGATTAAGATTCAACGTTGGAGGTACAACTTGGTCTCTGATTGCCAGCAGAGTGAAAATAGCTTCTATTCCGCCTGCGGCGCCAAGTAAGTGGCCTGTGCTGGATTTTGTTGACGTGATAGCCACATCCGAACCTTCACCAAATACAGTTCGGATAGCTGCAAGTTCACTCTTATCTCCAACTTGAGTTGAGGTAGCATGCGCATTGATATGCTGCACCTCACTTGGGGCTATCCCCGCTTGCATCAAAGCTTGTTGCATAGCTCGCTGGGCACCATTACCGTCCTCTGGGCCAGCAGTTAGGTGGTAAGCATCTGCGCTAGTTCCATATCCAACAATTTCAGCGATAGGCTGAGCACCTCTCGCCTTCGCATGCTCCAACGATTCAATAACCAATACCCCCGCACCTTCGGCCATCACAAAACCATCACGGTCTCGGTCAAACGGACGAGAAGCCTCTTGAGGACTATCGTTAAACCCAGTTGATAAAGCGCGAGCAGCAGCAAAACATCCAAGCGTAACTCGATCGATAGCGGCCTCTGTTCCCCCGCATATCGCAATATCTGCCTCTCCGCTCCGAATAAGCCTAGCTGCATCACCGATAGCCTGAACGCCGGCCGCACACGCTGTTACCGGAGCGCCCAGAGGCCCTTTGAATCCATGCCTGATGGATATCTGACCCGCCGCCATATTGGCAAGAAAGGAAGGTGCCGTAAACGGCGATAGGCGACGAGGGCCTCGGGAATCTGTGGTACGAATCGCCTCAGCAATCGCGCCGAATCCTCCAACCCCCGACGCAATAATCGTAGCCGTTCGTTCTTGATCCTTTACCGCGACTGGATGCCAGTTTGCTTGTGTTAGCGCTTCATCTGCTGCAACCAGAGCAAACTCAATGAAGCGGTCCATCTTTTTACGTTCTTTAACCGGAATAACACGATCGGGGTCATAACCTGCTAGAGGGTCTTCTTCCAATGTAGGGACTAAGCCACCCACTGTCGTTCCTGTTCCATCAGCCACGTCTTTCGGTAGATGTCGAATTCCTGATTGTCCTGCTAGCAATCGTTGCCAGACCCTATCGGCACCAACACCTAAGGGGCTTACAACACCCACACCGGAGACAACAATTCGCACTTCGTTGGTTCTATTCATTATTTCATCCCGAATGTTTTTCTGATCCCTTTTTCTACCGGAGTGGCTGGCATAAAACGGCGCAACTTCCTCAGCAATGAAGCTTCACCTTTTGGTGTATGGCGCATTTTCCAAGCACCGAGCGCAGCATTGATGACTGTTGCGGCAACATCATCCGGGCGTGGTGCTTTATGCACGTTCTGTTGTATCGCCTGAGAGACAATGTCACGGGTTGAGTTGTATGCCGAAATAGGGGATGCAACAACCGGGGCATTAATATCAAGGTTGGTTTTGGTAAATGAAGGCTCTACAAGTGCTACACGAATACCAAATTCTCGAACTTCATGGTCTAGCGTTTCCGACAAGCCCTCAACAGCATGCTTGGACGCCGAATATAGCCCCATGTAAGGCGCAGGAAGGAATCCCAGTACAGAGCTAATATTCACTATGCGGCCAGCATGCTGTAGCCGCATATAAGGTAACACCGCTTGCATCGTGCGGAGCATACCCCAGACATTGGTATCGAACAGTGCTTGACCTTCTGCAATGGAGGATTCCTCCGTTGCACCGAGTAGCGTAACACCCGCGCTGTTAACAAGCACATCAATGTGTTTAGCTTCGGCAATGATGGACGCAATCCCACGTTGAATAGAACCTTCATCCCGAATATCCATTTCGATCAGTGCTACGCCTTGAATCAGCTCAGCTTTTTCGAGATTTCGAACGGTACCAAATACTTTGCACCCTCTTTTAAAGAACATTTCTGCTGTTACGCGTCCTATTCCCGACGAAACGCCCGTCACTACGACAACTTTAGCATTACTTGACATAATAATTTCCTCTCAAAATGCATACGTTAATCACGTAAACCTCAGCTACTTTGGCTAGGTCTGATCTTGAACCAGATAGAATACATAGCTGGAAGAAACACCAGCGTCAGGATTGTCCCAGCCAACGTGCCGCCAATCAGCGTATAGGCCAGCGTTCCCCAGAACACCGAATGGGTAAGCGGGATGAACGCCAGAATTGCCGCCAGCGCCGTCAGCAGCACCGGTCGGGCTCGCTGTACGGTGGCTTCGACGACCGCACGAAATGGGTCCAACCCCTCCTGTCCGTTTTGGTGGATCTGCCCAATCAGTATCAGCGTGTTGCGCATCAGGATCCCTGATAACGCAATCAGGCCAACCAGCGCGTTGATGCCGAACGGTTGCTGGAACAGCAGCAAGGTCGGCACCACACCGATTACCCCCAGCGGACTGGTCAGGAATACCATCACCATCGCCGCAATCGAACGCACCTGCAAAATAATGATGAGCAGCGTAAGGGCAATCATGATCGGGAACAGCGGCAGCATGGCGACAGTCGCCTTAGCGGATTCCTCGATAGCGCCCGCCTGTTCAATCCGGTAGCCTGCCGGAAGATCCTCGATAATCGGCTGCAACTGGGTCATGATGACGGTGGAAACGTCCGGCGGCTGCAGTCCTTCGGCGATGTCACCGCGAACCGTGATAGTCGGCGTGCGGTCACGACGTCGCAGGATCGGATCTTCCATGCGCACATCCACCGAACCCACCTGAGACAACGGAATACGTTGCCCTGCGGAACCGACCAGCGTAAAGTCGGCGATCTTAGCCGGATCAAGACGAATGTCACCGGCAGCTCGGCCGACAACCTGCACTGAACGAATATCTTCGCGCACCGAGGTAATCGGTACTCCACTCAGCAGGAACTGCAGTTGCAAGGACACCGAATTGGTGGTCAGCCCCACCGCCTGGAGTCGATCCTGATTGAGGGTAAAGTGCAACGTTGGAACGCGCGGCCCCCAATCCGTATTGACGGTATGCATCATCGGACTTGCGCGCATGACGGTTTTGATTTCATCGGCGATGGTGCGCAGCTTGTCTGGATCAGGCCCCATAACGCGGTAGGCGACGGGGAACGGTGACGGCGGGCCAAACACTATCTGAGTGACACGCACCTGCGCCTCCGGCGCTAAGCCACCAACTATCGCCTCACGCAACCTGAACTTGAGGGCTTCGCGCTCTTTGTCGTTACCTGCAAGCACTACGATTTTGGCAAACGACGGATCGGGTAATTCAGGCGACATTGCCAAGAAGAAACGCGGCGCACCTTGGCCGATATAGGATGTCACAACGCGCGCTTCTTGCTGCTGCGCCAGCCAAGCTTCAACTTTCGCGGTGGCGGCGCTGGTTTGTTCAATCGAGGTGCCATATGGCATTTGCACTTCCACAAGCACTTCAGGCCGATCAGACGTCGGGAAGAACTGCTTCTTGACTGCCCCCATACCAAGTACAGAGACCACAAACAGCGTGATAACCGCACCAGCGACGATCCATTTGCGGGTAATAACAGCCCCCAGCACTTGCCGAAAACGGTTGTAGTTACGGGTGTTATAAATGGCGTCATGTCCGCCTTCAACCTTCTTGATATCCGGCAGCATTTTCACCCCCAGATAGGGGGTAAACACTACCGCCACCACCCAAGAGGCGATCAGCGCAATACCGACAATCCAGAACATATTGCTGGTGTATTCACCAGCGGTTGAGCGGGCGAACCCGTTCGGCATAAAGCCGATGGCGGTAACCAGTGTGCCAGAGAGCATCGGCGCTGCCGTATGACTCCAGGCGTAGGCAGATGCTTTGATACGGCTATAACCCTCTTCCATTTTCACCACCATCATTTCGATGGCGATGATGGCGTCATCCACTAGCAAGCCCAGCGCAAGGATCAGCGAACCCAGCGTGATGCGGTCGAAATTCTTGCCGCTAGCAGCCATGATGACAAACACCGCCGCCAGCGTCAGCGGCACCGCTGCAGCGACCACAATACCGACGCGCCAGCCCATACTGACAAAACACACCACCATCACCACCAGCAAGGCGACAAAGAATTTGACCATAAATTCGTCGACAGCCGAACTGATATTGACGGCCTGATCAGTCACTTTGCTCAAGGTCATGCCTAGGGGCAGCGCTGCGTTGATTTTGGTGACTTCCGCTTCAAGCGCTTCGCCGAGCTTAAGCCCATTCCAGTCATCACGCATCACGATGCCCAGCAACAACGCTGGTTCACCGTTGCTGCGAACCATGAAGGTCGAGGGGTCTTCATAACCACGCTCGACGGTGGCGACATCGGATAATTTCAGTGTCCTTCCCTGCACCACGATAGGCGTCTGATGGATTTTCTCTAGGTTATCGAATGCGCCGTCGACACGTACGAACACTTGCGGCCCGTTGGTTTCGATGGAGCCTGCCGGAGTTAGTACGTTTTGGTTGTTGAGCGCGGCAAAGATATCTTGCGGTGTGACGCCAAGCGTTGCCAATCGGTCGTGGGAGAACGAGACGAAAATGCGTTCAGGTTGCTCGCCGATAATATTGACTTTCTTCACCCCGGGAACGTGCAACAGTTGCTGGCGTAAGGTTTCCGCATCCCGCACCAGCAGCCGCTGCGGTTCGCCTTTGGCTTTGAGCGCGAAGAGCGCAAACGTCACATCGGCATATTCGTCGTTGATAATGGGGCCGACGACGCCGGCAGGTAAATTTTTGGCTTCATCCCCCATCTTTTTACGTGCCTGATAAAACTCCTCCTGAATCTCCGAAGGCGGCGCACTGTCAAGAAAAGAAAGCATGGTGATAGCCAGACCGGGACGGGTGAAGGTTTCCGCACGATCATACCAACGCAACTCCTGTAGGCGTTTTTCCAGCGGTTCAGCGACCTGATCTTGCATTTCCTGCGCCGTGGCCCCTGGCCAAGCGGTGACGATTGTCATCTGCTTGATGGTAAATGGTGGATCTTCTGCACGCCCGAGCTGGAAAAACGCGAGGATACCGGCGGCAGCGATCAGGAAGATAAGAAACAATGTTACGCTACGTTCGCGCACCGCAAGTGCTGACAGGTTAAAACGATGCTCACTCATGGACGAACTCCCGCGACGGTAGTAGTCGAGGCTGGAACAGAGACGCGCACCAGTTCACCCTCATGTAACAAGTGAGAACCAAGTGCTACTATCAGATCTCCTTGATTGATTTGGCCGGAGACACGCGCAAAATTATCGCTAATGTTTAGAACGGTGACTGGACGCCACGAAACTTTTGTAGGTGTGCCATTGATACTCCAAACGCCAGCTCCTTTACCCGCGTCGAATAAAGCCCCAAGTGGGACATTGAAACTACCTTCTGTTGTCAAAGCATCGTTAGCAATCTTGACGGTTACAGTGGAACCTAAAGGTGCACTGCCAAGCGTTCCTGTCAAAACATATCGCGCTTCAAAGGTACGAGTCATTGGGTCTGCAGCATCTGAAAGCTGTCTGAGCGTTGCAACCGACGTCATATCAGGCCGACCAAAAAGCTGTGCCTGCCCAGAAGAACCCAATGAAGGCCGCAGAGTTTCAGGTAGTTGGATCACTGCTTCACGAGCCCCGGCGTGTGCAACTCGGACAACTATCTGACCAGCACTGACAACTTGCCCAGGCTCAGTAAGCGTTGCAACCACAGTCCCATCAGCATCGGCGACAAGATCCGTATACCGAGTAGCATTGATTGCCACTTCAGCTTGTGCTGCACGAAGTTGAGCAGCTGCCGTATCCGCAGCTGCTTTTACTTGATCGTAAGCTGAGGCAGATATAGCGCCAGTACCACGCAAATCCCGGTATCGAGCCTCATCTTCCGCCGCTTGTTTCGCCTTAGCTTCAGCCGCCACAACCGCCTCTTGTTGGGCATGAGCCGCAAGCTTTAGGTCTACCGGGTCAAGTTGCATCAGTACTTGCCCCCGCTTCACCATTTGCCCGGTATCCACAAGGCGTTTTAGCACCTTACCGGATACCCGAAAACCAAGATCGCTTTCTATACGAGCCGCTACGACACCAGTGAATGAGCGAGATTCAGCACGAGGCGAATCAATCTTAACGGTCCGTACCAATGGCGCTTCGGTACGAGGATCAGTTTTGTTTTCTTCGCCGCAAGCCGTCAAGACCAGCGGTAACGAAGTAATAATTGCTATTGTAAGTATATTGTGACGAGACATACATAAGCCTCCATGAAGAACTGTTCAGGAGTGCAATTATCATTCTAGTGACCAATTTAGTCAATAGTCACATCAATTTTATGGTGCAAGACTACGAAGAACCAAATTTGAGAGCTGGACAGGAGCCTCTTCAATGAAGTCAAAATTATGTTGCAACATGAGGGGATTCATATATGGCCTCATGACAAGATAAATGGCTGTTGTTATTTCATCTAACGGTGTTTTACGCTCAAAATCTCCCGATTGACGCCCTTCTTGAAGGATCCCTTGCAGTAGCGCCTTGATGTTTTGCTCATAGTAAATGGTTGCCTGCCAACGTTCTGCAGCGGCTGAAGCGGCAATTTCATAGAGCTTTTGGTCTTGGGAAAATAACCGAAAGCTTGCCTGAACAATTTCTTTAAACATTCGGCGTAGCTTCTCTGGCGGTTGGTCAACATCCTCTATCGCTTTTCGAACATCGGCCTCAATTTCACCTAAACAGTTTGTGCATATACTTTCCCCAATGGCCTGTTTAGAGGAAAAAAATTTGTATATATATGCCTTTGAAAATCCAATTGATTTAGCCAAATCTGAGACAGTAGTTTTACCGTAACCGTAGCGGCTGAAATGTTCTGTTGCAGCAATAACAATCTGATCCCGCACATCATGATCAACAGGACCTCGATTCAACGCTGGACTGTTGTAATCTTCACTCATAACCTTCTCTCTGACTTCCATACATATCTGAATTCTAACGCGTCACGGCCAGATTGACAACGAGTGACCAAATGGTAACATGGTCACTCGTTGTCAATCCTTGGTAATAATATGCGTCTAAAACACTCATTCATCATGCTTACGGTAACCAGTATGTTAGCTGGCTGTGCTGTAGGGCCTGTCTATACCCCTCCGAAACTATCTACCCCCAATCACTTTTATGGGCAGAACTCTGTTGGCAAACAAGAAACAACGATCGATGCTCAGCTAGACGTGTGGTGGGAAAAATTTGGTGACGCGCAACTAACTCATTACATCGCCATTGCCCTAGACCAGAACCTTGATCTGGCGCAGGCAACGGCTCGACTGGCTCAAGCAAGAGCAGGGCTAGGAGCAAGCTCTACTCCCATCCGGCAGTATCTCTGGGCAAGCCGCTCGCGCTTACCAATCAGTAGAAACCCCTTTGGGACAAATATTGAACTCATCCCCAAGTTTTGATCGTTATGGCAGCAGTTACGAAACCAACCTGAACGCAAGTTGGGAACTAGATTTGTTTGGCGGTCTCCGCCGAGACCGAGAGGCTGCTCTAGCTGAGTACCAATCAACGTCGGCAGGAATTGCGGCCACACGACTGGCCGTAGCCGCACAAACCGCCAGCATCTACGTCAACATTCGCGCCATCCAAGCTCGACTAGACATCGCTCGCAAACAAGTAGAAACGCAGCAGCAAATGCTCGATATGACCAATCTCCTTTACAGCAAGGGGTTAGTGCCTGAACGCCAAGTCCATCAAACACAAGCTATGCTCGCTCAATATCAGGCGACTGTTCCTCTGATGGAAGCAAGCCTAGAGACAACAATGAACGCACTAGACGTGATACTGGGTACGCTTCCTGGATCACATCGCGCAGAACTTACTGCAATCGTTCCGCTTCCCTCTATCCCGAACACTATCAACATGGGTACGCCCGGTGAATTGCTCACACGTCGCCCTGACCTCATTATTGCAGAGCGGCATCTGGCAGCGTCAAATGCAAAGATTGGTGTTGCGATTGCCGAGTATTATCCAAAATTTTCATTGAGTGGACTGCTAGGAAGTGCTACCTCAATTACAGAAGGAAATTTATTTAGCAACGCCGCTAACCAAGCGGCTGGCGTCATTGGTTTACGTTGGCGCTTATTTGATTTTGGTCGAATAGATGCCCAGATTGCGCAAGCCAAAGGCCGTGAAGCAGAAATGCTTGCTGCCTATAGACTGGCGGTTCTGAAAGCCACTGAAGATGTCGAAAACACGTTCTCAACATTAGCAAAACGGGAACAACAGACTGAGATTGTATCGCAGGGGGTTGACGCTATTCAGCATGCACGTAACGCCTCATTTTCCGCATACCAGAAGGGAATAGCCAGCAAGTTGGAGGTACTACAGGCTGATGAAAGTTTACTGCGAGCATCGGATGAAGAAACGCTTGCAATAGCCGAGACCATAACGTCAGCAATAGCTGCCTATAAAGCACTGGGCGGAGGCTGGGAAGCTGATGAGAATACCCCATAATGTCAGCATATTCGCCGGGAACCAAACATCATAGATAACCAGAAGAACCGATGAAGTCTCGGAAGAGACAATTATTCCGGTAATACACAAATTTGTATTACCGCCCCTGCTGTTTAGAAGTTCAGTCGTTCGTTGACATGATGGAAACATATTTTATGAGATCTTTCGCCCCAAACTTCTTGATGCTTTTAGTATTGATGCTCAGCAAATGCTAATCAATTTAATGAGCGTAAAAAGATACATCGTCTTACATAACCCCTTGTAGAAGACCTAATAGCGCGCTTCGAGCATGAGCAACTCTTGGCTGACGTAATGCGCTAGGTAACCAAATGAGGTAGTAATTAATTTCTGTTTGAGTTCTTGGTGGCGGGATAAGCATTAACTCACCCGAGTCAAGTTGCTTTTCACATAAAAATTGCGGAAGAACAGACCAACCAATTCCCTGCACCAACAGGTTTCTATGGGCTCGTAGATCTTGACCTACCATAGCGGGGATCAAATTGTGCGCATCAATGCGGTTGGCGCTCAGCCAAGCATCTACTAAGGATAATTCTAAGTTGTAGGCTAATAGCGGCTCTTGCAGTAAAGCACGATCAAACTCTGCCGCTTGTAATATGCGTTCAACTACCTTCGGAGAAGCGACCGCAATCACCTTATCTGTCAGCAGTATTTCACTTTTTAGACGATTATCGGTCACTGGATGAGCTGAAATACCTAAATCACAATGTCCCTCCAATAACATCTGCGTGACCATGGGGCCATCCCCTGCATGCATACGAACGCGTATTCCCGCATCAAGCAGTGGGGCTAATTGAGGCGCGAGATTTTCCGCCATAAAATCAGCATGGCCAATCAGTTGCAAAGCACCAGAGACATCACGAGAACGCGCTCTCGCAGACGCAAGGGCGGCTTCTGCCGCATCGAGTTTATCGCCAATATCAGCAGCTAACTCATCCGCAACAGAAGTCGGTAATACCCCGTTGACTTGACGCTCAAATAAAGGCCGACCAACGGCCACTTCAAGTCCTGCAATATGCTGCGATACCGCAGGTTGCGTCAGATTGAGCATACGCGCAGCACCACTAATTGAGCGTTGTCGATAAACTTCAATAAACGTTCTTAGCCGGACTAATGACATACAACCCCATAAATTTATTTATACCCCCACTAAAATAGCATTGTTATCTTAGTCCTTCAAAATTCTTTTATGATTCATTCAACGCAAATTTACACCTTCCGATTAAGGAGATAGTGATGTTGAAGAATGAACTTTATCGCACGGCGGCTACGGCAACGGGTGGACGAGATGGCTATGCAAGAACAGAAGATGGCTCACTCCATATTTGGTTGGGGGCTCCAAAAGAATTAGGCGGGCGAGGTTTTGGTAATAATCCAGAACAGCTATTTGCTATGGGCTATGCCGCTTGTTTTCTCAGCGCGATGAAAGCAGTTGTTGCGACCCATAAAGTAGCCTATCCAAAGGTTCCAGATGACGCAAAAGTCACTGCACAAGTTGGCATAGGCATATTACAGACCCAGGGATATGGCCTCGCCATCACACTCAACATCGAATTACCTGGCATTGAAAAGCAGCAGGCTCAAGCACTGGTTAACGCAGCTCATCAAGTATGCCCCTACTCGAATGCCACCCGCGGCAACATTGACGTTCAATTAAACATTATTTGAATCAAACTAAGTTCATGTGAATGGAGTAAAAACACCAATGAAGCAAACAAAACAAGAATTACAGAGCATACTCAGCGGCTTAAAAAGTTCACACCTCAAATTAGGCGTAACTGATGCGGCGGTTCGCCATGACAGATTATTACGAGCAGTAAAATTACTTAACGAAAATCACGTGCAACTCTCGGCCGCCATCAGTGCCGACTTTGGTCACCGCAGTGGCTATCAGTCACTGCTGGCCGATATCGCAAGTACTATCAGTGCATTAAAGTTTGCTGCCGAGCATGTAGAACAATGGATGCAACCCGAAATAGTGGCGGCACCCGCTGACGGCATGCAAACCTGGATTGAGCAGCAACCGCTTGGCGTGGTGGGCATTATCAGCCCTTGGAATTTTCCACTGAATCTCGCATTCGGCCCTCTAGCGGGCGTCTTTGCCGCTGGTAATACAGCCATGCTTAAACCTTCAGAGTTAACGCCCACGACCTCATTGCTACTTGCAGAATTGGTCACCCAATACTTTGAACCACACGAGTTGGTCGTAGTATTAGGTGATGCTGAAGTTGGACAGGCATTTAGTGCTTTACCATTTGATCATTTGGTCTTCACGGGGAGCACCGCAATTGGAAAGCAGGTCATGCGTGCCGCAGCTGAAAACTTAGTGCCAGTTACATTAGAGCTGGGCGGTAAATCCCCCGTTGTGATTGCAGCAGATGCCAATATTCAAGTCGCCGCCGAACGCACTATGACGGTCAAAACATTTAATGCAGGCCAGATTTGTGTATCACCTGATTACATACTATTGCCTCAGGCAGCAGCTAGCGACTTTGTCACTGCGACACGCCGCTTTATGGCTGAAAACTTTCCAGCCATACAGCAAAATGATGATTACACTTCAATCATCAGTCAAAGACACTTTGAGCGCTTGGTAGCCCTTATCTATGACGCCAAAGAAAAGGGAGCAGAAATCATCAGCCTAGCTCCCGCTGGAGAGCCAGATTTTGATGCCATTACACGCAAGATTGCCCCTCACATTATCTTGAATGTCACAGAGGATATGTTAGTGATGCAAGAGGAAATCTTTGGCCCACTGCTACCAATCAAAATCTATCAACAGATAGATGAAGCGGTTACATATATTAATGCGCACCCAAGGCCTCTCGCCGCTTATTATTTTGGAAATGACAGCAAGCAGCATTCGTTTTCCATGAGTACAACATCAGGAGCGTTGGTGATTAACGATCTCATGACGCATGCTTCTATCGATACCTTACCCTTTGGCGGCGTCGGCGCTTCTGGGATCGGAGCTTATCATGGTATTCACGGTTTTAGACGTTTCAGCCATGCCAAGCCCGTAGTTGTTCAAAGTGAAGATGGCGCTTCAAATTTACGTTTACGAGCCCCATATCAACAGAAACATGCCATGTTGAAATCACTATTTATCGCTTAATAACACACACTATTTATTGAAACCCGCTGAGCGGGTTGAGGAAAAATACATGAAAATTCTAATGGTACTAACTTCACATAGCGAACTGGGTAATACAGGCCACAAAACTGGCTTTTGGTTAGAAGAGTTTGCGGCGCCCTATTACACCTTCAAAGATGCGGGGGCTGATATAGTGTTAGCGTCTCCTCTTGGTGGTCAACCGCCACTCGATCCCAAGAGCGAGCTTGAGGATTTTCAAACCGATTTAACCCATAGATTCAACCAAGATCTTACAGCTCAACACGCTTTAGCTAATACAGTGAAATTAGAGACGGTTAAGGCAGAAGACTATGATGCCGTGTTTTATCCTGGTGGTCATGGCCCATTATGGGATTTAACCAACTCAGAAGATTCAATTAAATTAATTCAAGCCTTTACGGCGGCCAACAAACCAACAGGATTTGTCTGCCACGCTCCCGCTGTCTTACGCCACGTGACTACACCCAATGGCGAACCATTGATTAAGGGCCGCAATGTGACAGGTTTTACGAATGGCGAGGAAGCGGATGTGCAACTCACCGACGTGGTACCGTTTTTGATTGAGGATGAGTTTATTCGTCTGGGAGCGAATTACCAAAAAATCCAAAACTGGGCGCCTTTTGTTGTAGAAGATGGCACATTGATCACGGGTCAAAATCCCGCCAGCTCTGAACCTGTAGCCATCGCTCTATTAAAGCAGTTATCTGATGTATAGAGATGAGCACAGAACATTTTGCTAAGTGTTTTTAATACTCTGGACAGGTATTAAAGCCCTCACCACCGATAGTGAGGGCTTTCATCTTCGCTAATAATTAAACTTGAGGAGTTAAGACGACAGTTGCACCACGCCCAGTGTAACTAACTGATACGGCATAAAATGTGCAAAAATCAAGCTCAACCTAGCTTAATTTTGTACCCATTTCGTGCCAAACCTGCTAGCACAACATGCTTTTGATGATTTTTTGTTATTACCATCGTAGTTAGCCCATAGATGCTGATAACAGACTCGTTTTGCGTGTATCTAGATAAACATTCAACAACGTAACAATTTTATCACCATGAGTACGACGGGTAATGCCGCCTAGAAACAGCAAAGCCGCAATCTAATGTGCGGCTTTGCAGAGCAAGACATTGGGGAAATTAGGCGTATTTACGTACCTTTTTTAAGGCGATTTGTTGCTTCAATGCCGATAAATGCTCGATAAACACTTTACCGTGTAAATGATCAATTTCGTGTTGCAAAACAATGGCTAAAAAGTCGTCGGTTTCGATTTCAACCGCTTTGCCTTGTCTGTCTAAGGCGGTGACTTTGACCTTTTCGAAACGGCTCACTTTGGCGCGGTAACCTGGGATTGAAAGACAGCCTTCTTCACCCACATACTCGCCAGACTTTTCAACAATCTCTGGATTAATCAGCACTAAGGGTTGGTCACGGGTTTCGGATAAATCGATCACAATCACCGCATCTGTACTGCCCACTTGGGTAGAGGCCAGACCGATACCATCGTCAGTGTGGTACATGGTTTCGATTAAGTCATCGATAAATCCCTGAATTGCTTCTATATCTTTTACGGGTTGCGCTTTGCGTTTTAGACGTTCATCGGGAATTGTCAGAATATCGAGTACAGCCATGCCTGTTTCATCTCTTATGGAGTCAAAAAAATTGGCGCCATTATGAACTATTCCTGTGTTTTCTCAATATTCAAAACTAAATAGTTTAATAAAAATCATTACAATCGATTTTTTAGATTTAAATTACGGCTTTTCAAACTAGCCTCTATTTCACTTGGCCTTTGTTTAACGCTACACTGGCTCACCTTTTTCATGGTTTTATTTGGCATCATCATGCGGTTTGCAAAAGATAAGTCTCCACTTTATCGCTACTTAGAGCAAGATAAGGCTAATACGCCAGACGAGTTAGACAATACACAAGATATACGAAGTCATGCCCTATCACCCATGGCGAAGATTTGGCAGATTGTAGCGATGATCCCGCCCGGCAAAGTGAGCAGTTATGGTAAGATCGCCGATTTCGCAGGGTTACCAGGACGCGCTCGCTATGTATCCAGGGCTCTCAAATTGGCCCCCGAACATTTGTCACTTCCTTGGCATAGAGTACTCAATAGCCAAGGAAAAATTTCCTTCGAAAAACATTCAGCCTCCTTTCAGGAACAGATGGAATTATTGCGCCTTGAAGGTGTAATGGTGAACTGTGGCAAAGTGAACTTGTCTGAATGTGAGTGGCAACCGGATATGGCAACCTTAGTGATGTCAATTCCGTTCTAATTTAATATATTGATCTAAAAACTATTTATTCCAATATAAACTCGGTTATAAACACTTAAATTTGATAGCTGAGCCATAGGATAAGCAGTGTTAGACGCTTTCTGTTTGCGATATAAAGGAGCATTAATTGCGCACAATTCCAACGTTATTCGTGAGTCTCGCACTCACCCACAGCGTATTTGCGATGGCGGCGCCAACGCCTTTAACGCCTCAAACTGCTGAATATCAAGTTAATTATGGTGATGTTGAACTGGGTAAGGCCAAGTATCAACTGCCAGCCATAGAGGATGGCGTCTATAAATATCGCTTCGACAGCGATCTTAGCCTGTTATTACTGACCGATGTGCGCCATGTACTGAGTGAGTTTGCCCAAGAGGGCAATCAATTATTACCCCTGCGCTATTTGCATGAGCGCCAAGGTGTCGGTCCGAATTTTATCGAGCAAACCGCCTTTGCCAAGGGGCAAGGGATGATCCATACCCGTTATAAGGATGAAAAAGGTAAATTCCCCTTCGAAGGCGATATTTTCGATCCGTTAATGGTGCAGCTGCAGTTTCGACTCGATATCAGCGCTGGCAAAGAAGTGCTTGATTATAAAATGATTAAATCTAACGAGCTCGATGAGTATAAGTTCCATGTGATTGGTAAGGAACGGATGACAATTGAAAGCGGCAGTTATGATACAGTCAAAATTGAGGTAGTGCGTGACAATCATAAACGCCAAACCTTCTTTTGGATGGCGCCGGATTTAGCCTACCTCCCCGTTCGTCTGACGCACTTTGAAAAAGGCAGCAAACAGCTAGATATCAAACTGCTTAAGTATCATTTCGACGATGTGCCAGTTGAAGCCACGCCCGCTGCTGTTGATACTGAAGTTCCGACGGAGCAGAAAGTACCTAAACTTCTCGGCACAGGCGCGAATTAAGCCAGTTACACATTTATCGCAATTTAAGATGGATTTAGCGCTGTTTCTAAGATGCCGTAACAGCACAAAAGGCCAAACGTGAGTGACTCCGTTTGGCCTTTTGTGTCTTATTGAATTCCGTCAAAGTGCAATGACTGTGACAGCGCCCCAATTACAAATCGATAAGCAGCTCACCTAAGCGGAACAACTTCCAATTACCGGGTCGCATCACCTGCCAGTCTTCGTTTTCGGTTAGCGGCCGAGTGGCAATTACAGTCACGACATCGTGTGGCGTGGTTTCTTTATCAAAATCAATCACTACATCGGTATCAAGTAATTTTGCCTTGCCAAACGGCGCCGTGCGGGTGATGTAACACAGATTATTACTGCAATAACTCATCAAGTATTCGCCATCGCTGAGGATCATATTAAACACACCTAAGGCACGGATCTCATCGGCCAGCGTTGCCACAAATCGAAATACCGCTTGCATATCTTCAGGCCGACGATCACCAAACTTGGCCGCGATTTGCTCCAATATCCAGCAAAAAGCCAGCTCGCTGTCGGTATCACCAACACTCTGATAACGAGACACCTGAAACTTCGCCTGATAGTCGCTTAACTGACCATTATGAGCATAGGTCCAATAACGGCCCCACAACTCACGGGTGAATGGATGAGTATTTTCAAGGGAAACACAGCCGCGATTGGCCTGACGAATATGGCTTATCACCACCTCGCTTTTAATCGGATAGGATTTGATCAATTTTGCAATGTGCGACTCACTACTCGGGCAAGCATCTTTAAAAGTTCTGCTGCCACGGCCCTCATAGAAAGTGATCCCCCAACCGTCAACATGGGGCCCAGTGACGCCACCACGCTGTGCTAAACCCGTAAAACTAAACACAATATCGGTCGGCACATTGGCGCTCATCGCCAGTAACTCACACATGTTTATCGCCTTTCTTAATCCAAATATCCACAGTTTTGCATTGTAACTAGTTGATGACATTTGTGGAATGATCAAAGGTGACAAAAAATTTAAACAATTGTTTGAAAAATACTTGTATTAAAACGGCCTTAGGTTTAACTTTTATGCGACACAGGTCAGACCACAAACTATAATTGTGATCGCAATCAATAAAACTCGTTATGACCTGTGATTGGCACTCGGTCATACTTAAGGAGAAATTACAGTGACTACCCTACTTTGGATCATCGCCATGATCTTAGTGCTAGGAGCCCTAGCTTACCTTCGGGTATCTTTGCTCACTGCCACTATTGCAGCCGCTGTTGTGATGACAGCCGGATGGACACTCGATGTTGTCGGCCCTATCTCTTGGATTATCTTCCTGGTGATCGCGATGCCACTCAATATCAGAGCATTTAGACAAAATGTTATCAGTCGCCCACTGATGAAAATGTACCGTGGCATCATGCCCGAAATGTCTTCAACCGAAAAAGAAGCGATTGAAGCTGGTACCACTTGGTGGGAAGCCGATCTGTTTGCGGGTAACCCAAACTGGAAAAAACTCCACAACTACCCTGTCGCTCGTTTAAGTGCCGATGAGCAAGCCTTCTTAGACGGTCCAGTTGAAGAAGTGTGCCGCATGGTGAATCAACACCAAGTATCACACCAACTTGCTGATTTGCCTGCTGAAGTATGGCAATACCTGAAAGATCACGGCTTCTTCGCCATGATCATCAAGAAAAAATACGGCGGTTTAGAATACTCAGCCTACGCCCAATCACGCGTACTGCAAAAGCTTGCGGGGTTAAGCAGCGAGCTGGCATCCACTGTAGGTGTGCCTAACTCCTTAGGCCCTGGCGAACTGTTACAACACTATGGTACGCCAGAGCAGCAAAACTATTACCTGCCACGTTTAGCCAAAGGGCTAGAAGTCCCTTGTTTCGCGTTAACTAGCCCAGAGGCTGGTAGCGATGCCGGCTCTATCCCTGACTTTGGTATCGTGTGTAAAGGCCAATGGGAAGGCGAAGAAGTCTTAGGTATGCGCTTAACCTGGAACAAGCGTTATATCACCCTCGCCCCTGTTGCGACTGTATTAGGCTTAGCCTTTAAACTGCGCGATCCTGATCACCTGTTAGGCGATAAAGAAGAGCTGGGCATTACCTGCGCGCTTATTCCTACAGACGTTGAAGGCGTTGAAACGGGTCGTCGTCACTTCCCGCTGAACTGTATGTTCCAAAACGGTCCTACTCGCGGTAAAGACGTATTCGTACCATTAAGCTTTATCATCGGTGGTCCGAAAATGGCTGGCCAAGGCTGGCGTATGCTGGTTGAGTGTTTATCTGTTGGCCGTGGTATCACCCTGCCATCAAACTCTGCCGGTGGCGTCAAAACCGCGGCGTTAGCAACTGGTGCCTATGCGCGTATTCGTCGTCAATTCAAACTGCCTATTGGTAAGTTGGAAGGGATTGAAGAGCCAATGGCACGCATCGGTGGTAACGCCTACCTGATGGATGCCGTGACCTCATTAACCACCACAGGTATCGACTTAGGTGAAAAACCTTCAGTTATCTCGGCTATAGTGAAATATCACCTGACTGATCGGATGCAGAAATGCGTTATCGACGCCATGGACATCCACGGTGGTAAAGGTGTGTGCTTAGGCCCTAACAACTACTTAGGCCGTGGCTATCAAGCGGCTCCGATTGCGATTACCGTTGAAGGCGCAAACATCCTGACACGTTCGATGATCATCTACGGTCAAGGCGCTATTCGTTGTCATCCTTATGTATTGGCCGAAATGGAGTCAGCGTTTGATACTGAGTCTGGCCAAGGCTTAGCCAACTTCGATGCGGCCATCTTCGGTCACATTGGTTTTGCGACCAGTAACTTTGTCCGTTGCTTCTGGTTAGGTCTGACATCAAGCCGTTTCTCTAACGCGCCATACTCAGATAAAACCAAACGTTATTATCAACATATGAACCGTTTCTGTGCTAACCTTGCCCTGCTATCAGACTTGGCCATGGCAACCTTAGGCGGTAACTTAAAACGTAAAGAGCGTATTTCTGCCCGCTTAGGCGATCTGTTAAGCCAGTTATACCTCGCTTCTGCGACCTTAAAACGTTATCAAGATGAAGGCCGTCAAACCGACGATCTACCACTGGTACAATGGGCGGTTGAAGATGCTCTGTACAAGTTACAGGCTTCATTAGACGATTTACTGGATAACTTCCCTATGGGTCTGGGCGGCGTATTACGCGCCATCATGTTCCCATTTGGTCGTCCACTGAAACGTCCAAGCGATGTGTTAGATCATAAAGTGGCCAAGATAATGCAAACGCCCTGTGAAAGCCGTGATCGTTTAGGTAAAGGCCAATTCTGGACTAACTCTGAGCACAATGCTGTGGGTATCCAAGAGCAAACGCTGAAGGATATTCTGGCCGCCGAACCTTTATTCGACAAAGTCTGTAAAGCCAGTGGCAAACGTTTACCTTTCATGTGGTTAGATAAAGTCGCTGCTGAAGGTAAAGCCTTAGGCGTACTAAGCGACAGCGAAGTACAACTGTTGGAACGTGCCGAAATCGGCCGTATGAAGTCTATCAATGTGGATGACTTCGACCCAGCAGAGCTGCGCCCTGAAGTGATTTCTACCACTTCACAGGAACGCGCAGCTTAATCGCTAAGCTGTACTAGCTAAGCGGTACTAACTAAGCCCATCTAAATAAACAAAAGGCACTACAATCTAGTGCCTTTTTTATTTTCGTCTCACTTAACTGGCTTATCCCTTCGCAAATACCAAGCTCATCCTTAGCTAACCTTGGCCTTGCCTATTATCCCTTCACCAACGTTTCATCCGATGTGTTGATGTTATCTTGTGCTTCAACCTCAGGTTGCGTTTGTTCCGCCGCCTTGATTTGCGCTTGGAGCTCAAGTCGTTGACGTTCAGCTTCTGCTTTCTCCTCGGCCTTGGCTTTCGCAAGGGCCGCTTCTTCCGCCGCTTTGGCCTGTGCAACTATCGCCTCTTGCTCTGCAATCGCCTGTTGGATTTTCGCTTCTTCAAGGGCTTCAACGGGCAATAAACTAATCAACTCAATGCCGTTGGGGAATTGGTTGTTATTGCCTGACACAATCACAACTTTACCTTCTTTGGTTAGATACACTAACGGCAATGCCGTTTCGCCATAACGCTTGCGGAAATGCTCGAAAGTGAAGTTTTCAGTTAAGTTAGTGACTTTAAGTTGCGCTCCTTTCGCCATTTGACTAGCGATTTTGGCATAGGAAACCGTATCACCAAATAAACATAGCCGCTGTTTGTAAGACTCAGACAATTGATGGCGCGCGCTGCCCTGCTCGGCATTATTAAGGCCAAAAACCTTTTTAGCGCCTAATACATCTTGAAAATAAAAGGTCACTAGCGGGTTTAACTGCCTATAAGGCGACATGATCAGCACGCGGCCAATCCCAGTTAGATCCATATAGGTTTCAGCATGTTCCGAGGCAGGGTTACCAAAATAGACCGGAATATTGTCCATCCGTGCAAGGCGAATATTATCCCAGTTGCTGTCGGCCAGCAGCACTTTGACATCTTTGCTTTTTAAGATTTTTGCCAGCTCGCGGGAAAACTTGGAGGCACCAAAAATTAATAATCCTTGCGCCGAACCCGACGTAACCCCAAGGTATTTCGCCCAGCGGCCCGCGGTTAGGCTTTGGATCACCACTGTGCCGATAATGATTAAAAACACTAAAGGTACAATGGCTTCGGCGCCCTGCACATTGTTTGCCTCTAACTTAATGGCGAATAATGAAGACACGGCCGCCGCCACAATCCCCCGCGGAGCAATCCAACATAGGAACCACTTATCGGCCTTTGATAATGACGTGCCTATGCCAGATACCCAAATACTAACTGGCCGTGCGATCAGCATGGTCACAGCGAGTACACCAATTCCGCCCCAGCCTAAATCCATCATGGCATTCGAGTCTAGTCTGGCGGCTAACAGGATAAATAATGCGGAGATCAGCAGAACTGTCAGTGTTTCTTTAAATTCAAGGATTTCAGCAATATCCACGCCGCGCATATTCGCCAGCCAAATGCCCATCACAGTCACGGTGAGTAATCCCGATTCTTCCTGCAACAAATTTGAGCCGACGAAAATCCCCAGCATGAGGGTTAATACTGCGGTATTACGTAAATAGTGTGGCAATAAATTGTGGCGGATCACTTGGCCAATTAAGTAACCCGATGCAGCGCCTAAGCCTAAGCCAAGTGTGAGCATAGAACCTAGTGCATAGAGTACATGGCTAGTTTGATTGCCAGATACCGTAATATATTCAAACACTAATACCGCTAGCAGCGCGCCAATTGGGTCAATCACAATCCCTTCCCAGCGTAAAATACTCGCGAGCTGCGACTTTGGCCTAACGCTGCGCAGCATTGGTACTATCACAGTTGGCCCCGTGACCACCACCAACGCACCAAATAGCAGTGCAACTTCCCAGCTAAAATCCAGCAGGTAAAAAGTGGCAACACTGATACAGCCCCAGGTGATCACCATGCCGATACTCACTAAGTGAGTCACCATGCGGCCATGATCTTTAATCTCTTTAAAATTGAGGGTTAATGCGCCCTCAAACAGGATAACGGCAACGCCTAGGGAAATAATCGGAAACAGTAAATCCCCAAATATTGCATCGGGATTTAACACTCCAAATGCTGGACCTAGTAGTAAACCACAGAGTAGTAGTGGTAAAATTGCAGGTAATCTCAATTTCCAACCAAGCCATTGACAAAAAAGCGAAAGCACGCCGATGAGTGCTAGCATCCCAGTGATTTTTTCAACCATAAAACATCCTTTCGTTAGGTGAGGCATGCGATTGTGGATTTAACCTAACACGCTTTTTCATTCAGGAAAATAAACGGTTAATGATAACAATAGCAGTAAAAAGCACGCTCTAGTGATGCAAATAAGTTAGATGATATTCAACTTTATTCACATACCAAGGGAGTTCGAAGGGTTACATTGCTATATAGGAAACACGAAAGCGACAGAGAATAAAGTTGCAGTCTATTCAGCAAGTTGGGATAAGTTAGTGATCGAATAAATATGTAAGATCTAAATGCCCACAAATGTATCTTGAGTTAGAGATTAGCTAATTTTAGTTTTATTTGCTCATCGGGTAGCTTATTCAATATTTCATCGGGGATTCTGCCGTGATATTTAGTGGCATAGTGTGCCAAGCATAATAATAAGGCTAGATTATGTTCAACATTACTCACCTCAGGCTCTGCGCTGGATAAAATGTTGTCACATAAGGATTCGCTATACCCCCAAAGCGTTAAAAGATAGGCTGATATAGAGACGATGAGTTTTCTCACTGGCCACTCCGTAAACTGAGTCGCAAACGAATCTTGCCAAATACGAGATGCCAAAATCAACTCACCTATTGACGACATCAAAGCGGCAATAAATAGCTCTTCTTGTAGACTCTTTTGTAAATTAAGTGCTTTAGCGATTTTTTGAGCGTTAAGCGCTAACTGATACGCATGTTCGTTAATTCTACTCTGTGCAGACTTATCAATAATCGACGTCGCCGATTGCTCAATGGCGATGGAACTAATAATAGCGCTAGTTAAATCCACCCCTAAGCGTTTGATAGCCTCTTCAATTGACAGTGTTGTGCGGCTAAAACCCAAAAACGCGGAGTTTGCGAGTTGTAATAATTTGGCGGTAATAATTGGTTCGTGGGCAATAAGATCAACGATATCGGCGGCTTCGGATTGCTGATTTAGAAGCACTTTGCGGACTTGTTGCACTATGTCTGGCAGAGGTAGTAATAAAGCACTTGCGCCCAACATTGCTCTAACGTCTTGGGAGAATGGCAATTTATGAACCCGTTCTACTGAGGTCAGAAGTTGTACAATATCCTGTTCATTGAAGGGTTTACTCAATACAAAATGAGCCGTTTTGCCCGCTTTGCATACTACTTCCTCTGTCGTGTCACCTGTAAGTAACGCTCTAATTGCCTGGGGATAATGTTTTGAAACCTCAACGAGTACCCTATCGCCATTAACATCAGGCATTAAATAATCGCAGATTATAAGATCGACATTAACATCATTAGCAATAGATTTTGCCCAGTTTAGGCCATCCTCCTCAGTCCAAAACTGCCAATCAGGTCTCAGTCTTTTCGCTAGCCGCAAGAGAGCTCTAAGCATAAAACTGTCATCATCAACAAAGAGTACATTAAACATAACTCTCTCCTAAGCCATTGTAGCTGAAAGACTTTCAAAAGAAGCCAATAGCGCTAAATACTCCTCTTCAGATTGCGGTTTAGAAATGCAGTACCCTTGCACTACATCACAACCTAAGGATTTGACAATATTGAGTTGGTCCAATGTTTCAATACCCTCGACAACCACTTTCATGTTCAGATCATGTGCTAACCTGACCACATTAGCCACTAAACTTTCAGTATTCAAATTACTTTCAATATCGAGCACAAGTGAACGGTCAATTTTTAGTACATTAATAGGTAGTTTACTCAAGTAACTCAAAGATGAATAACCGGTACCAAAATCATCTATCGCAATACTGATACCGAGTTCAGCAATCGCCTTAAGGGTGATCGCGCAATCTTCAAGGTTATTAAGCAAAAAAGTTTCTGTTAATTCAAATTCTAAATCTGTCGGTGAAACGCCTGTCAGCTGAATATGATGCTTTATCCAGTGAATAAAATCAGGCTCAGTTAACTGTCGACCAGATATATTAATTGCCATTTTTCCAAATTGAATGCCTTCACTCCGCCATCTGGCCGCAGTAATAAAGGCCGTTTTGAGTACCCAATAGCCAATATCCACCATTTGGCCATGTTGCTCAGCTAAAGGAATAAATAACGCAGGTGAAACCATCCCAAATTCGGGGTGCTGCCAACGAATGAGGGCTTCACAGCCGGACAAATTATATTTGGCAAAATCAAATTTTGGCTGAAAATGCAGAAAAAGTTGACGCTGTTGCACCGCATGAAATAACGCCTGATTTAATGAGATCTGGTGTTTTTTTCGTTCAATAGCTTGCTGATCATAACGCATGAACATCCGGACTGAGTCTTCTGCCATCATCAGATTACCCAGTAATAAATTATTCAGAACGGCTCGAGGCTCATCACCATCGTCGGGTATAAGACAGTAACTGACAGCATAATCCAACTTAGATGAGGTCAAATTAGCTTTACCAGTCACGGGGTCAATAATTGAAGCGGCCTTCTGTAAAGCGTCCATCTCGGAGGTAATATCAGGTAAACAAAGCACAAATTGTTCATTCGCTAGTAGTGCAAGCTCCCCTGCCGTACCAGTGGAATTAAGTAGCTGTAATGCAATATGCTCGATAGTCCGCTGCGCTTCTGAATAACCAATCATGCGGCTCCAGAGTTCAAAACTTTTGATCTTGATAACAACGAGAACCATAGCTCTGCGAGAATTGAGATATTGTGTTATCACCGAGATAAGCTGCTGATAATTAAGCAGCGAAGGAAGTTCAAATGCCGTGTTTAGCAACTCTCCATCAGTCACGGGATTTAAACACAAAACGACCCCAGAAGGACCAGCTAAACGACAACTCACTTCTAATTCAGTGTGATTCAATAACCTAATAGATACACTCTGACCGATTGCTAATGCCTGTTCCTGCAAGGTTAACCTATCTGTTTCAACCAAAAACTCATCAAGCAAACGTCCCTCGACCAAGGTTGAACCCAAGAGCTTTGTCGCCGCAATATTAGCATGCACAATTTGATTAGATGGGGATATCTCGAGTAAGGCATCGGAACTAGCCAACAACATTTTTTGGGATTGGCGTTGAAAAATCTGTTTGTTGTGATGCGTAAATGCATTCGCTATTTCTTCAAGTAACTCGTTATCTTCCCAAGGTTTTTGCAGAAAACGATACGCACTACCCGCATTAAGTAATGATTTCACCGACTCAAAATCTGAATAACCACTAATGACAAGCCCGACGACTTCAGGATATAAGCGTTTGATTTTAGAAAGTAACAGCCCTCCATCCATATAGGGCATTCTAAAATCGGTCAAAACAACTTTACAATCATAAGTGAGTAATAGGTTTAACGCTTCTTCTCCACTTTGAGCTGTCTTTACCGAATAGCCAAAACGAGTTAATAAGCGTTTTAGGGCCTTTAAAATGCCAACATCGTCATCGACTAGTAGTAAAGAGTTATCCATTGTGGCCTCTAGCTTAAGAGCATATTTACTCTGTCCAATAGATCATGATTATCAAAAGGTTTTGCTATCGCATCATCCGCACCTAATCTAATCGACTCTGCTAACTCTTTAGGTGAAAGCCCTGATAATACTAAAATTTTAATATTTGCTAACTCCGGTCGCTCTCGAATAAATTGGATAACTTCAAAACCATTCAACCCAGGTAAGGACAGGTCAAGAAGAATTAAATCTGGCTTTTCAGCAATAATTTTCACCCCAGCCTGAAAACCATCCTGTGCCGATAAAATTGCAAAGGGTGTTGAATGGAGTGCCCGCCTGAGTGCATTTCGCATCGATAATTCATCATCAATGATAAGAATAGACTTTTTATCAGCCATTAACTCATTATTATTTGAGGCTAAAAAGGCTTCTGGCATTGGCATGTTTTGTTGATGTAGAAAACTAATGAAGTCATCAACCAAGACTCGATAATTACCCCGTCCAGGTAATTTGTAACCTTTTAATTGACCTTTAGCGATCCAGCGACTCACTGTGCGTTGATGAACATCGCAATATTGAGCAATCTCGCTTGGCTTGAGCGTTTTCATGCTCTCGTACCCATGATTATTCTTGCTTAGTTAACACTTATAGCATAATTTTAATCTATAAGACAAATAGGACAAATGCGATAGGTGACTTAATGCCAACCCCATCTGAAAGCACTCTGCCATTGATTTTGTGTGTAGACGATGAAGCCAGTATTCTAAAATCGCTACAGCGGCTTTTTATCGGTAAGGAGCTGCAGCTTTTATTGGCTGATAGCGGGAGCCAAGCTTTAGAGTTAATGAAGCAGCATAGAATCAATGTCATTATCACCGATATGCGCATGCCGAATATGACGGGGGCAGAATTTTTAGCTAAAGCGGCGGTATTACAACCAGACGCTTACCGCATTTTAATGACCGGTTATGCTGATCTTGCCTCGACGGTCTCTGCAATCAATCTTGGAAAAATCCACAGATATGTTCAAAAACCTTGGGATAATCAAGAACTATTAACTGTGGTTGACGAAGGATTAGCAATGTACCACTTAATTCGTCAAAACAAACAACTTACTGCCAAGGTAGCCGCACAAAACAAACAGTTAAAAGAACTCAATAACTCCCTTGAGGAAACCGTTCAAAAACGTACAGAACAACTTAAGCAAACACTATTAAAATTCAAAAACTTAGCAAGTGAACGACAAAAAGATGAAGCTGCTACCTTAGAGGTACTCTACAATATCATCGTGAGTTATCCACCACTCAGTGGCGAACTGGCCCGTAAAATCAGCGCCACCTGCGAATATCTTGCAAATGCATTGCAATTGCCCGCAGAACAGGTAGTTACGATAACAAAAGCGGGCTTATTTTCAGAAATCGGTAAAATCGCGCTCCCCACCAAAATAGCTGAAACGGCATATACCGACCTCTATGATCGTGAACGTCGTTTATTTAATGAACATCCATTACATGCCGAAGAGATCTTACTGCCGGCGATACATTTAAGCGAAATGTCACTCATCATCGGCAATCAATTAGAACGCTTTAATGGCGGTGGTGAACCCGCTCAAAAAGCAGGCGTAGACATCCCTCTTGGGTCACGAATATTGGCAGTAGCGAGAGATTTTTGGCTGCATGTTGAAGGCCGATACGATGGTAATAAAAAAAGCATGGCTGACGGCTTTGACGCAATAAAACTACGCCAGGGCAGTTATTATGACCCAGTGATAGTCAACGCTTTGTCAATTTTAGTCACTTCCGAAGAAGTAGACATAGCAAACAAAGCAAGAAGAGGACTACAAGTGAGTGCACTCAAAGCCGGTATGAAATTAAAGCAAAACTTATACAATCTTAAGCACATACTGCTGTTACCTGAAGGACATATACTAACCTCTGCTTCACTTGATAAATTATCAAAGTATCAGCTAAAACATAAGGAGCAATTGTTAGTTGAAATAGAAACAAACTAAAGCTTATAAACATTATAGATCAATGGGATGAATTAAATATATGACTCCCTGAATACATGTAAAATGCCCACGCTGTGATGTTAAAAGTCCGACAGGAGCGAAAATATTCAACAGTTATCATCCCTATGACCATTGCGGTGATTATTGGCAAGCTAAACGAAGCTATACTCAGTGTTGATACAAAGCTAACTTTCATCCCTTCGATTAGCATTTGTAACGTTGACATACGTGCTCTCTTTCAACTGTGTCAAAACGACTAATACTCTTATAAAGTTAGCTGTGCAATTTGGACTATTGAATGAATAAAAATGACCAACAGCAATTGCTGATACAATTAAGAGCAGAAAATCAGGAATTATTAGAGTTTAAAATACTCAATAATTTAATTTCAAAATCGATGCAAGCTTTGACGGAAAACATAGACCAAGCTATGCCCTTTAGCGTCTTATTTTCACTAGTCAAACAGGAGCTAAAACCTGATCTTCAATTAATCGTAACTTGCAACCCAGAAAGTACTGAGCTGAGTATTTTAGCATGCACAC
>NZ_JTLE01000094.1:1898547-1983836 GCF_000798835.1 Shewanella sp. ZOR0012 | reverse complement strand
AGAGCAGTACGTCCGCATAAATGGTTAGGATTTAGCCATTGATTTAAATCCAGCAACCAAGGCTTGCTCCACAAAGCTAGGGTTCATCATGCAACTATTCTGTTTCATTGACACACTCATTTTGGTTGGCTCAGTTCTTATTCTCGGTGCAGGCTGTTAATCCCACAAGAGTTTTGCCAGCCCTATCATTCCTGTAAGGTAATTTAACAGTCGATATCCTGATAAACTGCCTGTAATCTGTTTGTTAAAACGTTCTTACCCATAAAGGTGAACACTCTTTGTTCCAGTGGTCTATTAGCATTAATTCGTCTTTATCGTTAAAAAAGAAGCTAATACCCTCGATGATTACAGACGATGCAAATTTCTTATCGTCCCACGATTGATTATTATATTGTTCTTTTACTTTCTGGATACCTAATTTTGATTTTGCAATATTTAAAAGCTCGTTTTTGGAAATTGAGCTGTTAACAAATTGAGATAAAACAAAATTATCACGCATTAATCTAGAATGAGCTTCAATGGTGTAACTGTGCTTTACGAACCAAAAAACTAAGTAACCATTCAATATAAAACTGAGAAATAATAACACTTTTAGTAACATTTACGCCATCCCTGATTAGTAATTACGATGTCGGATTGATGCTAGGAAAACATATAACATTAACAATTTAGCGGGTCTATACCTATGCTTCGCACATGTAAAAACCTTATGGGTTCAATTGTGTATTTTTTACCATTTATAATAATGGATGGTAACTGGACAGAATAATCTTCCAATTTATACTCAATATCGCTCGAAAAAATACTTATTGATGCGCCAGAATTAAAATACTTTTTACCAAATAATGTGTTATAACCAAAAAAGGTATTACCAGTTATCTTCGATGTTGGAATTACACTGAAATACCCACCATTCTTAGCTGACTCATCAGAATTAGCGTTTGGAATGTTCTCCGCCCGTGTAATTAATTCAACTATCTTTACACTCCATGTTTTGTTTGTTGTATTGTCAGAAATTACAATTTCATCGCTCTCAAATTGAAAATATGTTCCAGATGGAGCAATAATTGAAGCTGAAAAATGAAAATTCTTAAATCTCTCATTTTTTGCTGAACTCGAGCTAGATACTTCGAGTTCAACACCTTCACTAAGCTGTATTGATATTTTATTCGCAGGACCAGAACCTCCACAGCCACTACTGTATGTAACTCCTTCGCTATATATTGGTTTATAGTAATCTCGAACTACAGGCGCACACGATATAGATATCATTGAAAGAGAAATTATAAATACACATTTTTTGAAAAACATATATGGCGCACAATTTCCTTTGAAACATAACGTCTTAGTTCGCATGAGCGTTAACCTCATAAAACCAGTAAAGTGCATATATTTAATCACTTGTAATAAAAGAAATTTATCAGAATTACAATAAATACACCATCACAAGAAATGACATTATAACGAGCAAGTACTATTTCAACTCTTCTTTTAGCGGCTCTATTTTTCTGACACCAATAACAGAATCAGGATATGCGCAGGCTAACAGAACACTCCGTGGTTAATGGAATTAAGCACTGATATGGAAGTGACCGTTGGCGGCATGGCCGCTCTTTCACATCCATGTGATCGCGGCATTCGTACTTCCATATGCAGCAGATGCCGCGGTCGAGCCTATAGGGATACTTCTTGTTAAATGAAAGGGCGGCGTGTCACTGGAATGGCAGTGCTTAATCATTACACGTGTACACCAATGATTTAGCTCTTTTATCTCGCACTATCGATGTTCAGCTGATTCAATCAACCTCAACTTCTGACTGCGGCTTAACTTTTTAACCGCGATTTCACGCTTGAGTGCATCACTGCGGGTGCCGACTTGCTCTTGATACATCAGGGTTAATGGCCCTTTGCCGCGCAGGTACTTTGCTGCTTTGGGGCTGCTTGATTGATGTTCGTTAAAGCGGCGTGCGACATCTGTGGTGATGCCGGTGTATAAGTGGCCATTGGCGCAGCGGATAAGGTACAGATACCACGTTGATGCTTGCACTAACTCTGACGTCGCACCTTGCTCCGAAGTCACAGCTTGCTCAGCACCTAGCGCTTCTGGCTTGCTAGAAAGCTGAGCTTGGTTAACAGCTTGCGCTTGGCTAGCCCCTTTTTGGGGGCTAGCCGAGGGAGTTGAATTAGCGGCTTCAATCACTAAATCGGTCACCCGTTGGCACCTACTTGGTCATGCCTAGCAGACTTAAGAAGAAGGCATATTCCTGCGCTGTGTCTTGGTACTGGCGGTAACGACCACTCTTACCACCGTGTCCTGCATCCATATCGACATGGAATAACAACACCTTATCGTCCAGTTTGTACCATTTATTTTGCACTTCACGCAGTTTTGCTACCCATTTCGCTGGTTCGAAATACTGCACCTGTGAATCATGCAAACCTGTGGTGACCAACAGGTGTGGGTACTCATGGTCGGCAACATTGTCATAGGGCGAGTAGCTGAGCATATAGTCGAAATAGGTCTTGTCGTTTGGATTACCCCATTCATCGTACTCGTTGGTAGTGAGCGGGATCGACTCATCGAGCATAGTCGTCACCACATCCACAAAGGGCACGTGCGCCGCGATGGCAAAGTACTTTTCAGGCGCCATATTGGCAATCGCGCCCATTAACAGCCCACCAGCACTGCCGCCCGAGGCCACCACTTTATTTTTATCACCATAACCTTGCTCGGTTAAGGCCGTAGTGACATCAATAAAGTCATTAAAGGTATTCTTTTTATTCAGTAATTTGCCCGCATCGTACCAAGGGCGACCTAACATTTCGCTGCCGCGCACATGGGCGATGGCATACACAAAACCGCGGTCGAGCAGACTGATCACCGATGAAGAAAAGTCAGGCTCAACAGTGTAACCATAGGAACCATAACCATATTGGTACAGAGGGTTGGTGCCGTCTTTCTTGAACTTATCCTTACGATACACCAAGGACACTGGCACCTTAGCGCCATCGCGGGCGGTGACAAATAAACGTTCGGCGCGGTATTGACTGGCATCGAAGCCGCCGAGTACTTGTTCCTGCTTAAGCAGATCGCGTCTATCGGGATTGCTTAAGTGGTACTCATAAATCGCCTCGGGCGTGGTCAGGCTAGAGTAGAAAACCCGTAACTTATCACTATCTTGCTGGGCATTAACATCTAAACCCAGCACATAAGCGGGTTCATCGAAACTCAGCTCAAAGGGCTTTTGGCCATTGAATGGCATCACTTTAATCCGTGTCAGGCCATTTTCACGTGTTTGAATGATCAGGTAATCCTTCAGCACCAGCTCATCTTCAAGCCGCGCATTGGGATTGTGAGCAACCACTTCCTGCCATTTGGATTTATCGGCGGCATCCTTAATCGCCACTTTCATTAAGCGAAAGTTTATCGCCTGCCAGTTGGTGAGGATGTAATAACTGTCGCCCAGTTTAGAAACGCTATATTCATGGCCTTCTTGGCGCGCGAGCACAGGTTTGAACAGGCTTAAAGGATCGTTTGCATCCAGCACTGACACTTCGCTAGTGGTGGTGCTCTCATGGAACAGCACAATTTGCGACTCATCTAAACTCTTGCCGAGGGCGATGTAATAAGCATCATCTTGCTCCTCATACACCAGCACATCACGGGACTGTGGCGTGCCGAGTTCGTGACGATATACACGGTTGCCGAGCAAGGTTTGCTGATCTTTAGCGATGTAAAACACATGGCGATTATCATTGCCCCAAACGATGCGGCCCTCAGTGTTTTCAAGCACATCGGTGATCATGGCGCCGGATTCGATATCTTTAAAATAGATGTTATACACGCGGCGGCTTAACACGTCTTCGCCGAATGCCAGCATGGTTTCATCTGGGCTGACGCTAACCCCGCCCAAACCATAAAACTCATGGCCCTTGGCGCGCTCATTCACATCGAGCATCATTTGCTCAACCCCGTCATTGCCTTTGCGGGCGATCAGCGGATATTCGCTGCCCTCTTGGTAGCGACGGTAATAACTATGTTGGTGCCATTGGTACGGCACGCTCGACTCATCGGCCACTAAGCGCCCAGTCAGCTCGTTAAACAACCCGTCTTGCAATGACTTAAGCGGTTTAAAGTAAGCTTGGGTATAACGATTCTCAGCCTTAAGGTGCGCCAATACTTTGGGATCTTGGCGTTTATCGTCGCGCATCCAATAGTAGTCATCGGTGCGTGTGACGCCGTGCAAGGTCATCACATGGGGAATTTTTTCCGCAACGGGCGCAGAGACTTGCCCTTTTGGAGTGGAGCAACCGGGTAATAACATAGCAAGACCTAAAGTAAGCAGCAGAGTGCGCATGTATACGTCCTTGTGACGTTCAAACACCATCGTGGGGCACGACGGCAAGCCAATAAGTTGATGTGCCGGATATGATATACCCAAGCTAGCTCAAGTTGCGAGTTTCCTAAAGATTGCGCTTGCTTAAGGATCACAAGGCATTGTGCGCTTGCGCAAACATTGCCCAATTTCAGGCGCGATGTTATTGCCATCACCATTAATTAGGCGCAACATAACCGCGTTTTTAGGCCAAAGCCTATCAACAATTCTCAGGGCGGGGTGAAACTCCCCACCGGCGGTAAATAGTGAGGTGAATAAATTTCCCCACACTAAAGCCCGCGAGCGCCCGAACGCAATTCGGGGTCAGCAGATCTGGTGTCCTAGCTTGTCTCGCCATGGTTAATGCCTATCGAGCGCTACTATTCCAGAGCCGACGGTAATGGACTGTTTGCCGCAAGCAACAGTACTGAGTCCGGATGGAAGAGAATGTAAGACAACACTTGGATAATTGGCATTAACTTGAGCTAAGTATCCCTGCTGTTAGCCTCATATTTTGCAATCACGTTTTTAAGCCTGCGCTTAAAGCGGGTCGATTGCTACAGCTCAATCCCTTTGGGTAACGGCTGTATTTCTGCACGCCCTGATTCTGGATATTCCCATGTCGTATTTTTGAAGGATATTAACCATGAATCAGTCTTTACTTGCTCCTTTTGGTACTGCTATCGAACGCGTTGAAGCGGGTCTTGCTGCACTGCGCCAAGGCCAAGGTGTGTTGGTGGTCGATGACGAAGATAGGGAAAACGAAGGCGACTTAATTTTTGCCGCCGAGTCACTGACCAATGCACAAATGGCCATGCTCATTCGCGAATGCAGCGGTATCGTGTGTTTATGTTTACCGGACGAAAAGGTCAAAGCCCTTGAGCTACCACCTATGGTCGAAAACAACTCAAGCCAATATGGCACAGCGTTTACCGTGAGTATCGAAGCTAAAGTGGGTGTCACCACTGGGGTTTCGGCCGCTGACCGTGTCACCACCATTAAAACCGCCATCGCCGACAATGCTAAGCCAAGCGATTTAGCTCGCCCAGGCCATGTGTATCCGCTGCGCGCTCAACCCGGCGGCGTGTTAACTCGCCGTGGCCACACCGAAGGCACTATTGATTTAATGCAACTGGCCGGACTCAAGCCCGCTGGCGTGTTATGTGAAGTCACTAACCCCGACGGTACTATGGCGCGTCTGCCTGAGATTATCGCCTTTGGAGCAGCGCATAAAATGCCTGTACTGACGATTGAAGATATCGTGGTTTACCGTAAGTCGTTATTAGCCAATGTAGGCTAAATTTGGCCCCATAAACAGGATGCAATTTAAAGGACGCGTGCGAAGGCCCGCGTCCTTTTTTATTTAACTTCGATAAAACACTTTGGTTAAGCATCAAATCACGCTAGATATCACAGACAGCAAAACAATTTATCTGCTAGGAGAAAATTTCATCAATAAAAATATAATCTTAGGTGTATATAATAAATAGCTGAATTTCGTGAGCTAGATTAGATATCCATAAACCAAGGGTCGCGAGCGACAGACTTGTATGTTAAATATTCGCACCCAGTGCCTGACCTTCCGCTTTCACCCCATCAAGGAAATTCCTTGATTTTTTATGTCTCAAATCAGGCCAATTGAGGAGTAAGTTTGTATGCCATCCACGCTACAGCATCTCAGCTTGAAACAGAAACTGATTCTGTTTTCGCTGCTACCTTTGCTGATGATGAGTATTTTTGTGCTGTCGCGAATGTATGTACTTGTGAAAGAGTATCGCTTTGCCACTCAAAACCATTTGGCAATACAAACTACTTCAAAAATCAATGAATTACTCTATCAACTTCATAACGAATATGGATTAAGTACCCAATTACTCCCAGCCACTACGCCTCAAGATGAAACACGTCTATTGCAACAGCAACAACTGACCTCTGATGCACTAGAAACACTGCTTAAGAGTCCGGCTTTGCTTGCGTTGAATACTGCGTTAAGTGGCCAACTGGCATCGACCCAGTTACAGGAAAAACTGACGAGTTTAACGCTGCTAAGTCATAAATTGGCATCGAGCCGCCAAGAGGCTCTCGATCAACACCCATCTGCATTTATCGATTTATATCAACAATTTAATTCTGAATTAATGCAGTTAATCCAACAACTGCAATTACTCACCAATGATATTAATCAATCAAGAGCCTACGCGGATTTACTGAATCTACTGATGGTGCAAGAGTTGGCGGTGAAAGAACGCAGCGCCATCAATCGTATGTTGTTGTCAGAAAGCCTCAGCATTAATGACTACAAAGCCATCAATACCATTATGTATGAATATGGCCAAGCCATCTCCCATGCCAGCAATGCCTCAATATCTGACAGACATTCCCTCATCCGCCAGATACAAGCCTCACCGGAAAGCTTGCGAATACTTAAAATCAGTCAACAAATAGAGCAACAGATCCATATCAGCACGTTAGTACAAAGCATCAACGCCCATCTGGGTTACGATGGGTTAATCGATAGTTTTCAAGATTACTTATTAACGGGTAGCCTGATATCGCTTGAGAAGTTCAATCAATCCTTAGCCACGATTCAGCAAAAACTCGCAGAACTTAACCGCGAAACAATCAACCTGCCTTCACTTGCGCCTGCAGTACAGATTATCGAAGAGAGTATCAACCAGTATCAATTCTGCATGTCCAAGATCTTACAATTAAAAGATCAAAAACTATCGCTCGCTGAAATCACCGCCCTTGCTCACATCAACAATACCGATCTCACTAGCGCCATTGATAAATTATTAATGCCTCCCCATCCAGTGAGCAGCAAACACTGGTGGACATTAACCACAGATAGAATCAATAAGCTGAACGCGCTCAGTAATGAAATCACGCGTACCATGGCTCGCCAGAGTAATGAACAACAACAGCATGCGCTAACCCTATTAGGTATTTATCTGCTCTCCGCCTTATTTACCGCCACCATCACCCTGTGGCTAGGGCGGAAAATCATTCGTAGCTTTATGGATAAAATCACCCAAATTGCTAATGATATGCAGCGAATGGCCACCGACCCTGAGTTGAATATTCATATTGATGTGTCAGGCTCAGATGAACTTGCGCGGATGTCTCGGGCGATGAACCGTATGCTGAGCGAGCGCCAAAAAGCGAATCAAGCGCTTAATCGGGCCGCGGCGGTCTTTAACTATTCGGCCGAAGGCATTATGGTGACGGATGCCGATAACCATATCGAATTAGTTAACCCCGCCTTTAGCCAGATCACAGGCTATAGCTTAGAAGAGGTGAAAGGCCGAAGCCCTTCACTTTTAAGCTCGAAACGCCATCCAAGCCATTTCTATACCGCGATGTGGGAAGCATTAGAAAAAAACGGCAAATGGGAAGGCGAAATCTGGAATAAGCGCAAAGATGGCCAAGTCTATCCCGAGTATCTTGCGATTACAGTGGTGCGTAATGAACGGGGTGAAATCATCCAACATATTGGTTTATTTATGGATATCAGTAAACGTAAGCAATATGAACAGGATCTGTGGTACCAGGCACATTTCGATACGCTCACCGGATTACCGAATCGCAAACTCTTTAATGAGCGGCTGCAGCATGAAATCCAGCTCGCCCAACATGACTCCCGTAAACTGGCGATTCTGCTGATTGATTTAGACCAATTTAAATATATTAATGACGTACAAGGCCACGCCACAGGCGACTTATTATTACAAGATGTGGCCAAGCGACTGGAAAATATTGCTGGTAAAACCGACTTTGTCGCCCGCATCGGCGGGGACGAATTTGTGCTTATCCTTCCCCGTGTCACCAATGAATTTGCGATCGAGCATATGGCAAGCCATATCATCGAAACCCTGTCGACGCCTTTTAGCTTGAATGAACGGGAAATTCAAATTTCTGCCAGCTTTGGGATTGGAGTTTACCCAGAAGATGGGCTAGATGTCAGCTCGCTGACCCGCAACACCGAAATGGCCATGTATCAGGCAAAAGACGCCGGCCGCAATAACTTCAAATACTTCACCTCAGGAATGAACCAAGCCATGTTTGCCCGTATGGAGCTTGAACAGCGGCTACGCCGTGCCGTGGCACAGAATGAGTTTACGCTGCACTATCAACCGATTGTGGAGATGAAAACGGGTAAAGTCTGCAGTGTTGAAGCGCTGATCCGCTGGCAAGACCCTGATTTAGGCTTAATCCCTCCTGACCAGTTTATTGGCATCGCTGAAGAAACAGGACTTATCGAACCTATGGGGGAATGGGTGCTCAACCAAGCGATGCACGACCTCAGACAATGGCAACAACTTGGCTTACACCTTAACGTGGCTATCAATGTTTCAAGCCGCCAATGTGTAAATGCTCGAGGTTTAGGATTTGATCAAGTGCTGCAAGAATGCTTTAACCGCCACCATATCAACCCAAGAAACGTGCATATTGAGATCACTGAAAGCATGCTGATGGGCGATGCTAGCCATTGCTTAACCACCCTAGAATCCATCCGTCATTTAGGCTCGCAGATTTATATCGACGATTTTGGTACTGGCTATTCATCCTTGAGTTATTTGAAGAAATTCCCTATCTCTGTGATAAAAATCGATCGTAGCTTTGTGGAAAATGCCCTGAGCAATAGCTCAAATACTAATTTAGTGAAAGCCATCGTGATGATGGGGCAAAGCCTTGAAATGGAACTCGTGGCCGAAGGGATTGAAACCGAAGCCCAATGGAATCTACTGCGCGATTTAGGTTGCCACTACGCCCAAGGCTATTTGATCTCTAAGCCCCTGCCATTTGCAGCCATTACGCCGCTGCTAAGCCAAACACTACCGGCATTATTACAGCAGCAAGAACCGCGCGAAAAGTGCGTAAATGCTTAATAGATTGACCCAAACCCTGATTTTTGCCCATAAAAAACAGCCTAGGCTGCTTTTTTATGGGCAAAGATGTTGCGCTTAAGCCTGCGGTTGGCTTTGGGCATTCATAATACTTTCACCGCCCTTTGAGGCTAATTTGGCAAGATCTTTATCAATAAAGAACAACGCTTTGCCATCTTCACCCACTAAACGGATCTTATCGACAATCGACTTAAACAGCTTTTCTTCTTCATGCTGTTCAGCCACATACCATTGCAGAAAATTGAAGGTTGAATAATCTTGATTCGAAAATGCAGTGTGGGCTAACGCGTTAATCTGACGAGTAATTAACTGTTCATGCTCATAGGTCAGCTCGAATAACGCCAGCAGAGAATCGAACTGTGACTGAGGTGCTGCAATGGCGCCCAATAGAGGTAAACCACCGGTTTCACTCACATAGGTGAACAAACGGCGCATATGGCCCATTTCTTCATCTGCATGTTCGCGCATAAATTTTGCTGCGCCTTCAAAGCCTTGATCTTCACACCATGCACTCATTTGCAGGTATAAATTAGAGGAGAAAAACTCCATATTAATTTGTTCATTCAACTTTTCGATCATGGTTGCAGACAGCATAGTTAATCCTCTTGGGCATTCGCACTTAAATCATCGGCTCACATTGTCATGAAGGGCGGCAGCAAAAGCAACAAAATTTACCTTTGTTGACTTAGCTAAGTTAATGATTCATTGATAAAAATGATTTTCATTTGTTCATAGAATCGCGTTTAGTACCGCACGAACGGTACTGCAAACTCAAGTATAAAAAGAGTAAACCTTAGGCAACACTTAAGGAAAACTACCTAACAAATCACATAAACTCCTATGCAGATCATAGCCAAGCAAGCGCAGCGTGGCATAATAGCCCCCATATTTGCTCCAACCCTTTGCCCATAAGGAAGACCCGATGTCCGTGAAAGCCGATCCTTGTTCGCAACCTAGCTTAATGCATCCAGATCAAGCCATCCCCCTTCTGCTTGAGCAGGTTAGCCCAGTGTCAGACACCGAAGTCGTTACACTTCCCCACGCGCTTGGCCGCGTGTTAGCAGAGGATTTGGCCTCGTGTATCGATTTACCCCCCTTTGATAACTCATCAATGGATGGCTACGCTTTTCGCTTTGCCGATTTAAACAGTCAAACCGAGCACACCACATTAACACTGATTGGTAGCTCCTTCGCAGGCCATGGCTTTGAGGGTGAAATTATCCCCAACTCCTGCGTGCGCATTATGACGGGCGCGCCAGTGCCTGCGGGTTATGACACAGTGCAAATGCAGGAAGAGACCCAAGCACAGGGCAATCAAATCCAAATCAATCACCCTAAGGCTAAGGGCGCCAATGTGCGTTGCCGCGGTGAAGAGCTATTGCAAGGCACCAAAGTGCTGAAAGCGGGCATCGAAATTAAAGCCGCCGAGCTCGGTGTATTAGCCACCATTGGCGTGAGTCAGGTGCGGGTTTACCGCCAACTCAAGGTCGCATTTTTCTCCACAGGGGATGAGCTGCGCCCCGTGGGCAGCGACTTAGCGCCAGGGCAAATTTACGACTCCAACCGCTATTCAATCCAAGGGTTACTCAACCGCGCCAATGTGGAATGGTTGGATTTAGGGGTTGTCGCTGACGATCCAGAGGCGATTCGCCATGCATTTCGCCATGCTGCGAGCCAAGCGGATATGGTATTAACCTCGGGCGGCGTATCCGTCGGTGAGGCAGATTTTACGAAGCAGATCCTTGATGAAGAAGGCAAAATCACCTTCTGGAAACTCGCCATCAAACCAGGTAAACCCTTCGCCATGGGACGCATAGGCAAAGCAGTATTCTGTGGTTTACCGGGTAATCCTGTGTCCTCTATGGTGACATTCTATAAGCTGGTGTGGCCAATTCTAAACAAGATGCAGGGCTTAACCCCAAAAGCGCCACTGATGTTATCAGCTACCCTGACGACACCAGTGCGTAAACAGCCCGGCCGCGTTGAGTATCAGCGCGGTATTTTATCCCGCAATGCACAGGGCGAGCTGGAAGTCGCCATTACAGGCAGTCAAGGGTCGGGTATGTTGACCTCGATGAGTCTGGCTAACTGCTTTGTGTTGTTAGAACAGTTCCAAGGTGACTCGCCAGCGGGCACAAAAGTCACGGTTGAACCCTTTAACAGCGTGCTTTGCTAAGGTCTTTTTATGAATCAACAAGTAGACATCCTTAGCGATAGCGAACTCACCCGCTACAGCCGCCAAATCTCGATCAAGGCGATGGATATCGATGGCCAAGAACGCTTAAAACTCGCCAAAGTGTTGATGATTGGCGCCGGCGGTTTAGGCTGCGCGGCGGGGCAATATTTGACCGTTGCGGGTATTGGCGAGATGACCTTAGTCGATTTCGATACGGTTGAGCTCTCTAACCTACAGCGCCAAGTGCTGCATCAGGATGCCACTATTGGCCAACCTAAAGTCGAGTCGGCCAAGCAGCGCCTTAATCAGCTCAATCCTCACGTTAAAATCAATACCATCAATGCGGTATTGGATGACCATGAGATCGATGCCTTAGTCGCCAACCACAGTATCGTGGTCGATTGCACTGATAATGTCAGCGTGCGTGAGCAATTAAATAAGAGCTGTTTTAAGCACAAGATCCCACTGATTTCTGCCGCCGCCATCCGCATGGAAGGCATGGTCACCGTATTTGACTATCAAGCGCAAACGCCTTGTTATCATTGCTTTAGTTCACTTTTTGGCGAGCAGCAACTCAGCTGTGTCGAATCCGGTATTCTTGCGCCCGTCGTCGGTATGGTCGGCTGCTTGCAGGCGGTTGAAGCAATCAAAGTCATCACGGGTATGGGCAAAACACTGGCAGGACGAATGCTGATGATCGATGCTATGACCATGGAATTTCGCGAGATGAAATTACCCAAGCACCCTCACTGCAAGATATGTGGTGAGTAGCACATTAACCTTTAATATTCAGCACGCTTTTTACAATTAAGGAATGACAAATCAAATGGATACTGAAAATAGCGTATTTGACCGCCGCACAACCGATGACCCTATTATTGGCGCGGGTGTCTATAACTTAGTGATTGGCTTAACCCTCGTCTGGGGTTTTGCCGTGAACTATATGATGGTCAGCTATATCGACCCCGAAGCGATTGCCAGCGTGAATCCGTGGGTGTTCTTTATCGGTTACTTCGCCTCCTGCTTCTTGGGGATTTATCTGTTCCAATCTTCAACTAATCCCCTCGTCAGCTTTATTGGCTATAACTTTGTAGTCGTGCCCTTCGGCCTGATTATTAATATGGTTGTCAGTCAGTACGATCCCGCATTAGTTACTGAAGCGATTAGAATAACTGGCCTAGTCACGATTGCCATGATGTGTTTGGGCACCCTGTTTCCAGCGTTTTTCCAAAAAATATCTGGAGTACTCACCATCGCATTACTATTGGTAATAGTGGTCGAACTAATTGAAATATTTATCTTTAATACCCATCACGGCATTTTAGATTGGATAGTTGTGCTGATCTTTTGTGGCTATATTGGCTACGATTGGGGCCGCGCGAACCAAATCCCGAAAACCGTCGATAACGCCGTCGATAGCGCCGCCGCTTTGTATATGGATATCATCAATCTATTTCTACGTATTTTGCGGATTTTAGGACGAAAATAAGTCACTCAATGACAAGGAAAACAGCATGAAACTAACCTCACCACTGTTAATCGGTCTCATCATCGGCGCCAGCTTAATCGGCTGCGGCGAGAAAACCGAGCCAGCAACAAACGCTCAGGCTGAAACAAAAACGGAAGCAAAAGCACAAATCGCCAACCCGGCATCAGAGTATTGCGCCTCCCTCGGTGGCATATCGGAAATCCAAAGAACCGCAGAGGGTGAACACGGTATGTGTACCTTGCCAAACGGTGAACAGATTGAAGAGTGGGCGCTATTTCGCCGCGACCATCCACAGGAAAAGCCCAGTAATTGAGGCTGAGTAAAAAAGCAGGCGCACTCGGCGCCTGTTGTTTTATGTCCCGCTGACGATCTGATTTCGCCACTGCAAACGTTTAGCCTGCGAATGGAAACTCCAGGCTAACACGCGGGTGATCTTATTACCCTGCTGCATCTCAATGGTTTTAACGGTATCAACACCCAACTTTGCCAATGCTTGATAGCAAGGTTTAAGATTTTCCTGCTTTGACACTAAACTGGTAAACCACAGACACTGCTCGGCAAACGCTTGGCTCTCACGGATCATTGTGGCTAAAAATTGCCTCTCTCCGCCTTGGCACCAAAGTTCCGCCGCTTGGCCACCAAAGTTTAAGGTTGCGCTGGTCGTTTTAGGCTGTTCACCGCGATTAAGTTGCAGATTACGCACCTTGCGCAGCGAGCCTTCGCTAGCTTCTTTTAACGAGCCATGAAAGGGAGGATTGCACAGAGTTAACTCGAAGCGGTCAGATGCCTGAATGATCCCCTTAAAGACCGACTTTTCATCCTGCTGCTGCCTTAAGGATAAGTGCCCCTGCAAACTCGGGTTATTGTCGATAATCCGCTGCACATTGGCTAGCGACTCGGCATTGATATCCGAGGCGACAAACTGCCAGCCATACACTTGATGCCCTAGGATGGCATAAACGCCATTCGCCCCAGTGCCGATATCTAAAGCGCTAACTTGTCCAGCACGCTGGACGGGGGCGCCTTCAAACAACAGATCAGCCAAGTAGTGCAGATAATCAACTCGTCCGGGGATCGGTGGGCACAGCGCCCCCTTAGGAATATCCCAAAACGCCAGCCCATAATGATGTTTCAAGAGGGCCGCATTGAGGGTTTTCACTGCTATGGGGTCGGCAAAATCGATAGATAAGGCCCCGTATGGCGTTGGCCGAACAAAGGTTTTTAGCTTAGGGTAACTCGTCATCAACGCCGAAAAGTCATAGCCGTGAGCATGCAAATTACGCGGGTGCAAAGTCTTTCTCTCAACGCCCTGTTTTGGCTTGCTCGTCGCTTTAGCGGGGGCAATATTTGGTTTTGCTGATTTTGCTGATTTTGCTGATTTTGCTGATTTTGCCACAAGTGGCTTAGGCGAGCTTGGTTTGCTGCGTTTTCCTGTGGGTGACATCGCAGGCTTAGCGGCAATTTTAACGACGGGTTTAGACATAATGATGGTTCAACAAGAGCGGGCCAATCCAAAGATCGACCCTTAGCCTATTGGCTGGATTAATCGTAAAGATAAGAGGTAAACAGTAGATTGACTACTATTGGTTTACCCGCTTCCTTGGTCAGCAGATTATTGACCATATCAAAGCATTCGCGGCGGATTTCTTCACGGCCAGTAAGAGACTTAATTTTTTCTTCGGCTTGGTTACCCAGCACCTCAATAATGGCGGCACGCAACAGTGGATCATGGCGCTCAACGATCACTAAATCATCGGGACTCTTTACCATCAGTTCAACACTGATCTTTACAAACCCGAGCTTTTTGCGGTTTGAAATATAGTTAGTCACAATTTCGGGCTCAAACCCGTAATAGGCGAAATCCCCAGTAGGGGGTGGAGCTTTCTCGTCGGCTGCATATGCGCTAAACACAGCACTGAGCAAGATCAGGCAGGCTGATAATAATTTTTTCATCGCGGTTTACAGCTCCCTAAAAACAATAATGGTCAATGGAAGAAACTTCCCAATCTATCTGGTAGACTGCCGACGTTTGCTTATATTGTAACGAGTATTTAATGAATGTGACCAGCTTAAGCTTTCCCTATGGCGAATCTATTCAATGGTTTTGTGCCGAAAATGCCAAAAATCTTCCCGCTTCTCCCCTTAAGGAATGGTTGCTGGCGCCAGGAAGCCTGACGCAAAAACTCAAAACCTGCTGCGATAAGTTTGAAGTCAAAATTCTTGGTGAAGGCCAATGTGCCCCGCTCGAAGGGGAATATCCTAAGCAAAACACCGTTTGGGTGCGCGAAGTGTTACTCTGCCTCGATTCTGTACCTTGGGTATTTGCCAGAACCTTGATCCCTCAGTCTTTGTTATCGACACGCCAAGCCGATTTTTTAGGCCTAGGTACACGCCCACTCGGCGAATTATTATTTAGCCAAGATAGCTTCATTCCTGGTCGCATTGAAATCGCCCAATTTGACACCGATAGCCGCCTTGCCCAACTGGCACAGAGTTTAGCGCAAAACGTCGAGCATGAACTTTGGGGCCGACGCCGATATTTTCACCATGACGAAGAGGAAATGTTTGTCAGTGAAATGTTCCTCCCTGCCGCCGAACAGGCAATCGCTAGGCTCTGCCCCTAAGCCGATAAAACAAAAATGCCTCTGATATCAGAGGCATTTTGCTTTAACTCTCAAACTTATTGGCGCTGGCGACGCCATGCAAAACCACCGAGCAGCAGAAGACTAAGCCAACCTAAGCTACCTCCGCCACCAGAACCTTCCGATGGGGGTGTGATTGGGGCAGATACGGTGACGCTTGAGCTACTTCTTGCCGTCGCGTTTTGGGAATCTTTAAGTGTTAAGGTTACTGTGTAGGTTCCCGCGTTCAAGTAAGTATGGGATGGTGACACCGCCGTACTTGTGGTGCCATCACCAAAGTTCCATAAATAGCTCACGCTTCCAGCTCCGCCAGTCGAGGTGTTGCTAAAGTTCACCGTTAGCTGACTCGCATTGAAACTAAAGCTGGCAGTTAACGGTAAGCTGACTACCACGGTTTTCGTGGCGGTGACTTTTGTACCTTTGGCATCGGTAACGGTTAAGGTCAGCGTATAGGTTCCAGCCGCAGAGTAGGTATAAACCGCTGTGGCCGAGGTACTTGTCGCTCCCGCTACACCGAAATCCCAAGCGTAAGAATACGCGCCTTCTCCTCCTTCTACCGCAGCAGAAACCGTCACCGCCTGCTCGTTTTGGCTCAGATTAATTGCGGCGGTTAAGGGAGTTAATGCGGGATCGGCGTTTGCATTCGCTAAACGGATCACTGCAGTGCTGTTATCACTGGCTTGAGCGACAACTTCCATCGTCAACCCAAGTTGTTGCAGTTGCATGCCAGACTGAGGTTGTAGTGGTGCGCTGTAATCCAAACTATCATCAAAAAGACTGACCGCATCGAGGCTATTGTCACCAAAATAAGCGGTTTGTTTTACCGTGCTAAAAGCCGCATCTCGGATTTGTACATCGGTAGAGTTAGTGCCAATCATATTTTGATCAGCATCAATCACGCCAATTAAGCTTCGGCCGGGATGGTCTGACACGTTGTTATCGCTATAGCTGGCATTCTCGAGCCATAGCAGTACGCCAGGATCAAATCCTTTACTCTTTAACCCCGCATCGACACCATTGTGGCTGCGTAATTGAATCAAGTAACGTGATGCTGGTCCTGGGCGAGTGTTAGTAATGCGGCTATAACCAGAGAAAGTGGCTTTGTTAGCAGCTTCGGCATTATCGGCATACAACTCACTCGTACCTTGCTTGATGCTGATATTGTCGATAGTAATACCTGAGCCACTAACTGCCTCATCGGTCACATAGTTAAATTCAATAGTGACAGCTTTGCCTGCATAGGCCGACAAATCATATTCCAACGCGACCCAAGCATCGCTGCCCACTGCGGTCGGGATGCTCGATGATTTACCTGTAATGATATGTCGAGCACTATTAATGGTGTTGCTGAATTGAGTGTAATTACCCGCAATCGCTGTGCCATCCACGTTGACCTGCATATAGTCAAAGCTATTCTCAATATCCCAGCTCGCTTGCATGGAAAGCGTGAGTTTATCACTCGTCACTGGCAAGGTTGCAGCAAAGCTCATGCTGTTGCTCAGCATGTTTCCTTGGCCAGAATAGTACTGGTAAGTCCCTTGATAAGGCGCTTTAAAGGCAATTTGTGTCGCAGGTAGCGGAATCGATATTTGATTCACCGCATCTTGGTTTATCGCCTGATTGAGCGTGATTTCCATGCCCGATCTAGGAATGGTATCTAAGCTAATCTCACGCTCGTTAAGCCATTTACCTTTATATTTCGTCTGTAAATACGAACGCGCGTAGGGGCTAAAACCGCTCGGTTGTGCGCCAGAAATCGTTCCAGTCCAACTGCCGCCCGACATTAACGACCAATAACCCACGGGTGAGCCATCTTTGTTAGCGTTGTCTGTCGTGTCGTACTCATCGGGCAGCCCAAGATCATGGCCGAACTCATGGGTACACACCCCAGTCGCCGCATCTATTGGTTGAATCGTATAACCAAAGACTTTTTTGTTTGTTCCAGGCAAGGTATAACCTTGAGTGCTTTGATTCACGTAATAACGGTGCGACCAAATGGCATTAGCCCCTAATTTGCCCCCACCGGTTTCTTCCCCAATACTGGAGTGGAAAATCATCACATGGTCAATAATGCCATCGGCTTCGTTTAAGTTACCATTACCATTTAAATCATATGGATCTTCAATATCATAGCTAGCAAGCTCCGCAGCTGACATACTGGCAACCGCCTGCGATACCGCCTCTTTAACCAGCTCGCCAACTTTGACGTCGTTGCTGGTATCAGCATCATTAGCACCATAGTAATCAGCATTTTGGCCAGCGGTATACCAACCTTTAACATCGCCAGTGAAGAAGAAAGTTTTGCCCGAAACAGCTTGGTAATACTGATAGGCCGAATCTAATGTTTGCCCCTGCGGGCCACTAAAACCAGCCGTTGAGAAGAGTAAATTCTTGTAGTGTGAAGCGGGATAACTTGAATAATACATGTCTGTATCACTCGCGGTTAAGCCGTTGTTGTTATATCTTAAATCAGGAAAATCAATCAGTACGGTTAATACCTTAACCGTTTTAGTCACATCTGCATCCGCTAAAGCACGCTGCGCAGGTGCGCGCATCATTGCTGTGGTTTTGGCTTTATGGAGGCGTTCTTGCTCTGCCTCAATCACCACCCGAGGTTCTTTAGGTTGTGCAAGGCTCGCGCGGGCAATATAGGCTTCAACGGCCGCTTGCTTGACACTATCGCTCGCATCCTCGGAGACTTCGCCACGCTTAATTAGCCAATAGAGGATCCTTTCTTTGTTAATGACCCCCGCATCCGCTGGTGTGTGATTAGGCGCAGCGATACTGGCGCCACTTAGCAAGGCCAACATCAATCCAAACGCTGTGATACTCTTTGTACTTCGCATTACCGTCTTCCTTCCGTCACAATCTGCGCTGTTATAGCCAAGCTATTTTTTAAGGCTAGTGCCTATTTGCTCTATGGCAAGTTTGTTTATTGGTTGTCTTCCCTCATCGGAAAGCCAACTTCAATGGGATGTGAAAACATATCAGGACACCAAGAGTGTAACAACTTGATACAGATTGGAAGGTGATGGTTTTTGTACTTTTGTCAGCGCTGGTTCAGCAAGCATCCTCAACAGCGATTTTTTGCCATAAAAAAACCGCATTAACGATGTAATGCGGTTTTTGATAACTTGGTGCAATACGCTTACCCAGCAGTTTTCATATAGTTTGATACTCCATCGAGGAACATTTGTACCGATATCATTACCAGCACCATCCCCATCAAACGTTCAACAGCCGTTAACCCTTTTTCACCCAACATACGGGTAAAGAGTTTATAAAACATTAAGATAACCGCACTCGCGCCCCAAGCTGATACGAGAGCAATAGTCCAATCCCCCATACGTGAGCTATCGGTATGCGCTAGTAAAATGAGCGCGGCAAGAATAGATGGCCCCGCCATTAATGGTATCGCCATCGGCACGATAAATGGCTCCTCCCCTGCTGCAAGGCCAACCACACCACCCGGCTGGGGGAAAATCATCCGAATCGCGATCAGAAACAAAATAATCCCACCGGCAATACTGACCGATTCAGATCGCAGATTTAAGAAACTTAAGATGGCTTCGCCGGCATACAAGAAGGCCAACATGATCACTAATGCAAAAATGAGTTCACGAATCAAAACCCTACGACGTTTTTTAGGATCAATATGCCGTAAAATCGACGCGAATATCGGTAAATTACCGAGGGGGTCCATGATAAGAAACAACATTACCGCAGCAGAAAATATATCCATTTAACTTTATCAACGTCTAAGCCAACATGAGCACATATTGTATAACTTTTTCGCGTTACAGATGTGAAAAATTATCTAGAAAATTCCTTAAGATGGATTATGAGTGCCGTTTCATGATCCTCTAGCGGTTTTTTACCTATCATCCATAAGCCATTGAGTCGTTGATTCATTTTTACTACAAGCCGCAGCACAACATCTCGCTTGAGTAAATTGCCTGTAAGTCGCTGCTCATTTAAATTACAACTGGTATACTACAGCGTTTTTTCAGCCAATTTTCGTGGAATCCATGCTCTATCTTCTTGCTAGTTGTCTCGCACTCTTAATCGGGCCACTGTTTTACCGCTACTTTGCATCAGGCAGCGGATTGCAGAAGGGACTTGATGGCTTTATTTTCGTCTCCTTAGGCGGATTAGTGCTGATCCATATTCTACCTGAACTTCTCGAGCATGGCGGCCTGCTGGCCATCGTCTTTGTAGTACTCGGCCTGTGGGGACCCACTGCCAGTGAACGCTTATTCCACCGCTACTCAGAAATTACGCATAATTTTGCCCTTTTTCTTGGCATTAGTGGCTTATTGCTGCACACCATCACAGATGGGAGCGCTATGGTATTAGCCCAAAATGAGGGCAACTCCATTTTGTTAGCCTTGGGCGTTATACTCCATCGTCTCCCTGTTGGTTTTGCTATTTGGTGGATACTAAAACCTCATCTTGGAGCTCGTTGGACGCTGGTTATTTTTGGCGCCATTATGCTATTCACGAGTATTGGCTATTTTGCTAGCGAACAGCTTTTATCGCACATGAGCATAGATAAAACCGTTTATTTACAAGCTTTTGTGACAGGCTCGATTCTGCATGTTGTGTTACATCAGCCACATGGTCAACAGGAAACAGATAAACAAGGCCAGTATGAATATCAGGCGGGTATCGGCAGTTTGCTCGGTATTGGTTTATTAATGATGCTGTTATTGATGGATTCTGGCGGCCACGAACATGCCCATCACGACCACAGTACAGAGCAGCTAACAACATGGCTAATAACCATAGCGCCAGTGCTATTACTCAGTTACGCCGTAGCGGCACTAAGGTTCCAGCTTGGTTTAACACCACAGGACAATAGCCTCGCCCGTCGTTGGTTCCAACGTTTAGCAGGCCCAGAAGCCCTCGTACTGACGGCGCTATTGCTTGGCCCTTGGTTAGCGCTGTTTCAACTCGTAGTTGTCTTGATCATGAGTGCCTATTTAGCCTATGCGCGGGTCGACATTACCGATCCCCATACTAAATTACCAAGCCAAGCCCTGCGTTTTGGTTTCGCCCATTTGGTTGATCGCAGCGCACCTTGGGTGCTCCTCAGCTTAGTATTAGTTAACTTGATTGGTCACCCTTCGGTACCGTTAAGTAACCCTATATTACAGATTACCGTGCTATTGCTGGTATTTTTACCGATGCGCTTCTGCAATTTAGGCGCGGCCGTATTGTCAATCGCCTTAGCCTATAGCGGCTGGAGTCCGCTGGCCATCGTATTGCCTTTGATTGCCGCTCCGGTGTTGAATATCGCTCAGCTAAAACTTATGGGTTGGTCACAACGTGGGATTTTGCTGGCAATTATTGCCATAGCCCTCGTTGCTGCACTTAAGTTGCCCATGTGGTTCTCGTTGTTCACTCTACCAGAAGCCATTAACCTCACGGCACTGCTGATCTTATCAGCCTTATTTGCAGCCAGCTTACTGCGCCTCGGGCCTCGTAAATTCTTGCGCCGCTTAATGATGTTAAAACCTGTGGCCCACGGCCATAAACACCGCCATGATCATGCGCACGCGCATGCTAAAACAGCCGAAACATCACATGTGCACGGGCATGGCAACTCTCATTCACACGGTCAGACTAGCGGCCACAGCCATCCCCATAGCGATAAGCACCAGCACTAACACTGTTCATTTGCCGACAGACAGGCTAAGTTAACTCCATCTTTGGATAAACTTAGCCTGTTATGTGCATACTTTTCGTCGCCCTTAATACTCATCCCCAGTATCCACTGATTATTTGTGCGAATAGGGATGAGTTTCACCACAGGCCTACTGCACCTGCACAGTTTTGGCCGCCTGAGCAGAATATGCTCGCGGGCAAAGATTTACAGGCGGGCGGCACTTGGTTTGGGGTGAATAAGCAGGGACAAATTGCCGGAGTCACTAACCTCAGGGTGGCTCAAAAATCCCAAGAGCCGATGCGCAGCCGCGGCGAACTTGTCATTCAGGCATTAAGTTCGGGCTCGCTGATCTGCCCTAACTGGCTTGTGGAACACGCTGAAAATTATCAACCCTTCAATCTCGTGTTTGGCCAAGGGACTCATCTCTACTGCTTTAACAGTCTTAAACGGGAAACAGTAAAATTAACCACAGGATTCCACGCGATTAGCAATGGCGCGCTCGATGATATTTGGCCGAAAATGGCTAAAGGTCAGCGCTCGCTCGAGGCCCTTATTCAACAATCGGGACCGCTTGAGCTAAATTCACTTATACGGTTGATGCAGGATGATTCTCGGCCACAGGATCACGAGCTACCCGACACTGGCGTCGGGCTAGAGTGGGAACGCCGACTCGCGGCGATTTATATTTGCCACCCAGACTATGGCACTCGTTCCACCAGCATTTTGCTACAAAATGCCCAAGGGGAAGTTCAGTTCACTGAGGTGAGATACGATGGCAAGGGACGACGTTTGGGACAACAGGATTTTCACTTCACCCTACCGTCCCAATTACCGCAACAGCCCGACTGCTTAGCCGATTTTTAGTATATCAGTCAGAGCTGTGATCCATAGTGATCACCCAACGGTCATCAATTTTCTCCACCAGCAAGGTAAATACGCCTGTCGGGCTATCCTTTTGCCGCTTTAAATCCCAGCGCCCCACCACCATTGCGGCGTAGTTACTGAGCATTTTGATTTCTTTGATGGTGAACTTCAGCTCTCCTAGTGCCTCTTTATCGGGATAATTTTTCTTATAGGCTGCAAGCGTTTCTTCCCAGCCGTAACGAAACTTACCGTTTGAGACAAATCTAAGCTGCTCACTCTGCCAATAACCCTGCATGTAAGCATCAAGATCACCGCGATTCCACGCATCTTCCTGACCTTTTAACATTTGGGTAATCTCATCAGTTGGCACCGCACTTACCTGCCCAACAAATAGCAGCAAAAGCGCCGCGAGAGACTGCAAAATGGGTTTTCTTATCAATCCTTGTCGCAACATAGTACCGCTCCCTCACAATCAGGTTAGACTGTATTATCAGTATTTCGGCCCAGACTATCTTGTCTAAGTCGATTTATAATTAAAAAAAGCTAATGATATTATTCATTTTTCGACTCTGGGCACCACACTATGTTTACACATTTATGCCGCTGGCTACTCAAGATTTCAGGCTGGCAAATCCAAGGGGAACTCCCCAATCAAGCCAAATACATTGTCATTGTCGCACCACACACCAGTAACTGGGACTTTATTATTGGAGTACTCGCCCGCGGTGCATTGGCTACGCGCATCCACTTCCTTGGTAAGCATCAATTATTTATTCCACCTTGGGGTTGGTTCTTCCGAGCGATTGGTGGTAGCCCAGTTGATAGGCGTAAAAACAATAACTTAGTCGATTCTGCGGTGCAACTGTTTGCCACCCAGTCCGAATACAAACTGGCACTCGCCCCCGAAGGAACGCGCAGCCCTGTTACCCGTTGGAAATGCGGCTTCTACCATATCGCGACCAAAGCGCAGGTCGCTATTGTCCCTGTAGGCTTAGATTTTGCGCGTAAAGCCGTGGTGATCCGTGCACCACTGCAACCCACGGATATAGAGCAAGATATGGCTGAGATTTTATGCTTTTACCGCAGCATTAAGGGACGTCATCCCAAGGTCATCCCTGATTATTCACCCGATAACAAACGCTAATTCTCTCATCTAACACGGAGCAAAACATGCAGACCGAAACTTGGTTACTCTACCTTTTTGCGATTGTTTTGATTGGTATTTCTCCTGGGCCTATTGCAATGTTGTCTATGTCCCACGGTATTCATTTCGGTAAAAAACGCAGCATAGCCACAGGGCTTGGCAGTGTCAGCGCCGCACTGGTATTAATGGTGGCCTCGGCGGCAGGTTTAGGGGCACTGATCAGCGCCTCGGAATACGGCTTTACCATACTCAAGTGGTGTGGTGGCGCCTATCTGGTGTTTTTGGGTATCAAATTATTGCTCACAAAACAGCACGTTCAGCCATTGGAAGTGGCAAAAAAAGAAGGAAATGGTCAGCCTAAACAACTCTTTAAACAGGCATTTTTAGTAGGGATCAGCAATCCTAAAGACCTACTGTTTTTTGCGGCGTTATTTCCACAATTTATCGATTTAACCGCACCACAATTACCGCAATTGGCGATTCTTGCCCTCACTTGGGCAATGGTCGACTTTAGCTTTGTAATGATCTACGCCTCGATGGCCAATGTGCTGGCACCTAGCCTTAAGGCCAGCAACAAATTGCATTGGTTTGACCGAACCAGCGGCGGCGTATTTCTTACCCTCGCCGCGATTCTCGTCAGTCGAGACTAGCCCTCGACCTTCACCGATTTCAGACTGCGGATATCGTTACCCGTCGGCGCTTGGAAGGCCTGCAAACCAAACTCAGGCAACACGGCAAAGATATGGTCGAAGATATCCGCTTGTATCGCCTCATAAAAAGCCCAGCGGGTATCATTGGTAAAGATATAAACCTCAATCGGTAAGCCTTCGGTGGTCGGTGCCAATTGGCGCACCATCAGGGTCATATCCTTATGCACTTTATCGTGGCGTTGCAGGTATTCCTGCAAATAAGCGCGGAAAGTCCCCACGTTGGTCAAATGGCGACCATTGACCATCATATCCAGATCCGACACTTTAGCATTCGACGCTTGGATCTCGCTGATCTTGGCGGGGAAATACTCTTTCAAACAATTGATTTTACTCAGGCGATTTCGATCTTCCTCAGTTAAAAACTTAATACTGTTGATATCGATATTAACCGCACGTTTGATACGTCGCCCGCCCGATTCGGACATACCACGCCAGTTACGGAACGCATCCGAGACTAACGCATAGGCGGGGATCATGGTGATGGTCTTATCCCAGTTACGTACTTTAACTGTAGTTAAGGACACTTCCTCCACCGCGCCATCAGCGCCGTACTTATCCATTTGGATCCAGTCGCCCTTGCTTACCATGCGGTTGGCTGCGAGCTGAATCCCTGCGACAAAGCCTAAAATCGTGTCGCGGAACACTAACATTACAAAACCCGTCGCTACACCTAAGCCGCTGAGGAAGTACACAGGAGACTGATCGGCGAGCACAGAAAGGGACACGATAAGGCCGACAAAGAATAGGAACAACTTAAACAACTGCACAAAGCTTTTAACCGGTAGACGGCGGCTGACCAGATTGATGTCAGAGATTTCATTAACCGCATCAAGCCCCGCGTAGATAGCGCGGATCATCAATACCACCAGCCAGATACTCAGTAGGCGATCAACTAAGCCGCTAAGTACCGGATGCTCTGTTAAGGTTATAGGCACCAGCAGATTGAGCACGATAGCGGGCACTAACATCGCCAGCTTTTCGAGCACTTTATAGCGCATAAACACATCGTCCCACGTCACTCTAGATCGCAGGATCACCATGTTAACCGCGCGGATCACCCCACGGCGCATAATAAAATAGGCAATGGCCGCTACTAACACGCAAGCAAGCAGCATAATGCTGGTTGATATTCCGTCGGATGGTTGACTGTCAATTCCCAAACCCGTTAACCATGCCGAAATTTCGAGCCTTATTTCCTGATCCACAATTCACTCCAATTTAGGCGCTAGCGCAACAAAGTCATACAAAGGAAACAACTGAGTTACCCTCAGTTAAATATCCCTTTAAAAACACTCACCATAAGATACAAAAATTTTACAACCAATTATTTTAAAAGAGATTTTAGCATTTTGAATTGACCACACACAAAAGGAAATGAACAATAATCCACCTGCTACCAAGGAAGCCATCCCATGTATCGTCATTTAGCTAAATTCGCCTATCTTAGCATTGGGCTACTGAGCCTATGCCAACCGCTACAGGCAACGGAATATAACACTTCAAATCATCTGATGATGCCAGATAAATCAGTTGAGAGAACCACCACTCCCTATGTAGCGCTGATGCTCGATTACGTTCCCGCAGAAGATAATCTCTACGGAATCACCCTTGCGCCCTATCATTTCGATGATGATTATCAGCGATGGGGTTATTACCTTGGTTATGCCCGCAGTCGTGAAACCGATATTGAGGTGCCAGAACCCGCTCTATCACATCGACAAGAAAGCCTCTGGCGCTTAGGCTTAAGCTACAGTTTAACCAATGACTTTAGCATTTATGCGGGCGGCAGCCTCTATATCAGCACCACAGCTTATACCAACAATATTTCACCCCGCATTGTCGATGGCAAACCCTCGTGGGAAGAAGATAAGTCCAAACATTGGGGTGCCGAAGCAGGCCTAAGATATCGCCTAACAGAGCATGTCATGCTGAGTGCAGGTTATAACTCCAGCACTGAATCGACCATTTTGAGCATAGGGTATGCGGGTTAAACCGAAAGAGTCCGAAGTTATTGTGCGAGCTCTGCTCTAGCCTTAGCAAGCTCAGATTCAACTTCTGCAATCTTTTGGCGTTTTTTATTGATTTTATCCATAGGCTTACCATCGGCAATCGCTTCGGTAAGCTCATGCTGGCGCTCGGCTAATTTAGCCTCTAAGACCTCAATTTTAGCTAAACGCTCGGCAGTTAAGCTGTCATCGTCACAATGGTTTGCGACCTCACTATAGGCCTTTTCTAGCCCTGCCACTTTGTGCTGATGACCAGCAGCCTTAGCCTCAGTGAGTTCAGCACTTATAGTCGCTAATTTTGCAGCACAGCCCGTTTTAGGTGGCTCATCTGCCCAGGTTACAGCACTGAAAATCAAGCCGATAACGAGTCCATAAGTACAATGTTTACCTTGCATTTTACTCTCCTCTACAGACGTTTATAGACAATCCGACTCTATGACAACGTCCTGATACTTTTTATCCCTAAGCGCATACCTTAAACTCAGCCAGCCCTCTCTTACGGCTAAATCCGCTTTATTCATCAAAACGCGACTTAGACAGTGACGAATATGCTGCAAATTGTTTATGTTAGGGCAGAATGTTGACTCAGATGGATACCGGAGCCAGAAAATCAATGCAAACCTTATTTCGCCTTAGCGCACTTAGTTCACTCTTATTGCTCTCATCCTCAGTGATGGCAGCCGATGTGGCCACCATTACCCTTGAGAATGGCGCTCAGGTCAGACTAAAAGACGACTTTACCTGGGAATATATCATCACAGAGACCAAAGCCGCTAAAGCGCCAGCTGTTGCCACAGTTGCGGCCCCAAGTTCTACTGTAACAACAGCCGCAGCGGCAGTAGCCAGCAGCACATCCGCCGTTGAAGCAACCCAACCTGTCACAACCTTGACCGCCAATGCTATCGCCAGACCCGAGATCTTAGGCTCTACTGCCAAAGACGGCATTAAAGTCACCTTCAGCGAGAGCCAATGGAAGCAGGATAAACTCGGCTTGACCTTTGAGCTTGCCAGCACCAGCGGCGAACACGTGACTTTAGTTGAGGTCGAAGCGAGCTTCTTTGCCGACGATGGCACCTTACTCAAAACCGAAAAACTGGAAGTCTGGGAAGCGATTTTCCGCATGCCAGAAACCTACCTACGTAAGGGCGAGCAGCGTAAGAGCCCTGTGATTTGGGTTGAAGGCGTCGATAAAAACCGTTGGCAGAAACAATTGCTCAATCTAAAAATCACCGAAATCAATTCTCGTTGATCCTTAAGCAAGATCGGGAATTGGGTGCTAACATCCAATTCCTGAAATCTTCGCCTATTGTTATTGCCTTACTCTGCACCATATAGGCTAGAATGCCCAAATCTTCGACACTGTTTATTTTTAGAGCCAGCCACTAATGCCAAATCACTTTTCTAGGTTATCTGTAGCCATATTACTGGCAGGCTTAAGTGGGCAAAGTCTGGCAGATACTGTGTTACTGAGAAATGGCGATAAAATCACTGGCGAAATTAAAAGCTTTGACGAAGCCCACTTAGTTATCAAACCCAGTTATACCTCCAAAATATCCATAGAGCGTAGCGCGATTAAAAGCTTTGAAACCACCCAAAATCAGCATTGGAGCATCAACCGTACGCTACAAGATGTGAGCATAAAATCCTCCGAACTCGATGGGTTTGTTCAGGTTAACAATAAACAAATTCCCATTAGTGAGCTGGTGTATTCAGACCGAAAAAGTGACTCAGAGTGGCGCTATAGTGGCAGTGTTGAGGCCGCACTCGATGTCACCAGCCACAGCAAAAATACCCAAAAACTCCATGCAAAAAGTGATATCACAGCCGAAACCTTGCAATGGCGCCATAACCTGAAAAGTGAAGTGCGCTATGAAACCGAAGGGAACGCCACCAAACGTAATACGATTGAAGGCCATTACAGCCTTGACTACCTCATCAGTGAACATTGGTTATTGCGGCAAGAAGATTATTTTCAAGAAGATAGACTCGACTTCCCAATTAGCAACTATTACGCCGCGATTGGTCCGGGTTATCGGTTTTGGGGAATAGGACGAGATAAACTGGACTTTGTTGTTACATACAACCATTTTTGGTTGGATACCCAAATATTTACCTATCAACTCAACGCTTGGGCATCCACGCTCAACTATAAACAATATTGGTTTGATGGCGTATTGGAGACCTATGCCGATCTCCAAATCGCCTTTCCTGACACACCAACCATTGATTATATTTCGGACTCAACATTTGGGCTTAAGTATCTACTGACTCAGCAAATTTACCTCTCATTCAAATATGATATCAATGAGACTAAAACCTCGATACGCCATGTTCGGGATGTCAGTTATAACCTAGGGCTTGGTGTTAATTTTTAATCATTTAGCTGTTTTGACCGTACAGGTCATTTCTGGCGCTTCATATCCCCAGACAATTTTGGCTTCGCCATGGTGTTCCCACAAACTCTCGTTTCTCCCCTGATACTTAGCGCCGCTGCCACTAGGCTGAATAAACATCAAGGAAGTTTGATCGCCATACTCTGCAATTAAGGTGGCGGGTTCAGTATTAAAGTAACTGACCACGACTTCATTGGCAGGGTTGCCATCGCAGGCATAAAATACTGGGCCAGTCATCTCAACGAGGCGATATTGCGCCTGTAACTCTGCAATCCGTGTTTGGTAACTCGATTCAATACACGCATGTTTATCATCGCTTTTCCAACATTCGTTGCGACCTTTTACCCAACCCCGTTGCAGCGCTTTTAACGTTGGAGGCTGTTCATTTTTAGCTTTTGCGGTGGCCTTAGCATAGACCTCGGCCAATTGTTTATCTAACTTAGTTAAGCCTGCATCCTTACACACCATATCTTCGATACTGTCCGGCTGTACTTTACTACAGTCAAAAGAAGGCTTTTCAGCCGCAATAGCAGGCATACTCAAGGCGATGGCTAAAAACCCCGCTATTCCTGCGATTTGCATATTGATTATCTTAGTTAACTTCATACTCTTGAGTCCCTCACATAAACGACCAACCACTATTCATTGCCATAGCTAACGCCATCTCAGCTTAACCTAAGCTGACTTAAGCAAAATACGCTTATCAAACTGGCAAAAATCAGCACTACTCCACAAATACCACTCAATGCCAGTTCCGCAATCAAGCGGTGTTTAACAAACTCGGCTAAGTGTAGTGCAGCCTGATGGGTTATCCCAAAAGTGTCCACTGAACGGACACATTGAGACTGAACGCGCGGACACATTTAGGATCGCCAGGCGGACATCTTATACATATCAATGATAAATAAGGGATATTTTATTGGCATGGACTCTGCTTATACAGGTGAGTTAATCACAAACACTTATTCATACAAGGAAGCATTATGAACACACGCACTAAAGTATTCGGCGGCTTATTGATCCTCGCACTTATCCCCTGTGGAATTTGGGCTACACAGCAGACAAGCACTCAGTCATCGACCGAAACCAATATTTCAATCAATAGCAGTAATTATCCTGACTTTTCGTGGATTTATGTACGCCAAGATGGTGAGCTCACGATAGGCGCGGGTGAAAGCCAAGATTGGAACACACTCAAACAACAAGGCAATGCTTACCAATCGGATTACCTGTGGGTTAAGACTGGCGGAAACCGCTATGTGATTACCGATCCAGCCCTTGTAAATCAAGTGAAAGAGGCCGTGCGCCCAATGCAGATCCAAGGCGAAAAAATGCAGCGTCTAGGCGAGCAAATGCAAGTAAAGGGTGATGCTATCAGTGCCGAAACCAACAACCTCTTAGTCAATCTCGCCTCAGGTGAAAAAGATGCTGAGAGTAACGCGCAAATTGAAAGCCTAGGCGCATCGATGGAAGTGATGGGCAAAGAGATGGAGCAACTCGGCGATGAACACCAAAAGCTAGTTAATATAGCCGAAAAGCAGGTTTACGAACTGGCGCAAAACGCGATTAAAAATGGCACCGCCGTATTGGCACCTTAAGCCATTTTTAGCACGAAAAGGTAAATTATCGGTTATTCCAGTTATAGAGATTGAATTTCCTAGTGAAATTGACTATTTTCACGCCGCTTTGTTATTTCACTAGGAAAAGGATCAACATGGAACAAGTGGTTAGTGCAGGGAACGACAACCCTATTCAAATGACCGATACCGTCTATTCGAAGGAAAAGTCACTCTTTACAATTTTAGCGATTATTTCAGGACTTATTTGGCTTGTACTTATTTTAGCCACCAAAGGTCTCGCCCTGATTTATGTGCTAATGTTTTTTATTATCTACCTCTTCACCCACTCGGCGTTTATCAGCTACTTAAAGGGAACGGCGGTTGAGATTAGCCCTGAGCAGTTCCCCGATTTACACAAGCAATACCTCGCCTGCTGTGAGCGTTTAGAGATTAAAGAACCACCGCGCGCCTATCTGTTAGCCGCCGATGGTATGTTAAACGCCCTCGCAACCCGCTTTTTGCGCCGCAACTACATAGTGCTGTTCTCATCAATAGTGGATGCACTTGAGTCGGATAAAGACGCAATTAACTTTTATATCGGTCATGAGCTTGGCCATATTCGCCGTAACCATATTGGCAAAGAACCGCTGTTAGTGTTTGCCACTTGGCTGCCATTGATCGGCGCCGCCTATGCTCGCGCATGTGAATATACCTGTGATTTACACGGCTTGCGCTGCTGCAATAGCTTACGTTCAGCCACCAATGCGGTCGCCGTACTTGCCGCCGGGGTTGAGCAGTGGAAACGGATGAATGTCGATCAATATATTCGCCAAACCCAAGAGTCGAGCGGCTTTTGGATGTCTTTCCATGAGATCAATAGCAGCTATCCATGGCTGACTAAACGCATGGCAAGAGTACAAGCAACCGCACAAGGCAAAGTGTATACGGCGCCTTCTCGCAGTGTATTTGCCTATCTCTTTAGTTTGTTTATGCCACGTATGGGCACAGCAGGCGGCGGGATTATCATCCTTGCGGCGATTATCGGTGTGGCAGCAGCGGTCGCGATTCCCGCCTATAAGGAATACCAAGAAAAAATGGGCGCAGAGATAAGTTATGAGGCGCCAACTGATCAAACTCCGGCTTTAACTTTGACCGTTCCCGATACTGATGCTGCGGTTAAACATATAGATCAATTACATCAGTCATTAACGCCCATTACAGATACTTTAACGGCCTACTACCAAGCCCACAAAGCTTGGCCGACAGAATTGGAAGTCCTTGGGCTCACGGATGCACAACTGGCCACCTTTAATCTCTACACCGATGGCATAGTCGGGTTTGTTGGCGGTGAAACCCTAGGGGATTATCAAGACTATGAGGTGTACCTATCGCCACAAGTCGACGAGCAGGATAATGTGACTTGGGTATGTAGCAGTAATGGTATTCCCGACGAATATCTGCCTGCCGATTGCCAAGGCTAAAAACCAAAAGCGCTGCTAATGCAGCGCTTTTTACTGTGTTGTGATTATTTTATTTAAAAAAAAATCAAGCCACACTGAATGCAGTAAGACTAGCGCTGGATCAGATAACGAATCGTTGGTCCATTTTGCTCAATTTCTAGCACTTTATAGCCATGATTCTTGGCATCGAGTGGAATATTATTGATTGACTGCGGGCAGTCACTAATCACTTCTAATATCTCCCCCGGTTTCAGTGTCGGCATGGCCTCAAGGGTGGCCACAGCAGGATAAGGGCAAGGCTCGCCCACCATATCGAGTTGATAATCTGGAATATATTGACTCATTACGCCGCCTCCGCGATCAATTGTTCATCCCGCTTCGCTTTGCGGGCAAAGAAACGTTTTTCCCACAGCAACATGGCCGCAAACGACAATGCCAGCAGCAGATAGGTCACTAATAAGCCCCCTTTATCGCCAAAGCTGGTGAGCAAGTTAACCTTGTCCCAATTAGTCGCTAATGGCTGGGCTAAGTCATCCCAGTAATAGGCCAACAATGTTGAGCCAAGTACGTTACCTAAACCTACCCACCAGAAATGTACTTGACCTTCGACGGCACGGTACATCCAGCCCGTCTCACAACCACCCGCCAGCACAATACCAAAACCAAACAACAGGCCGCCGATCACCGCATTTGGACCCGCCCACATAATTTTGGGCGGTACACCTAATTGCACATAGCTATAAATCCCGATGGCACTCACCGCCATACCGAGAATAATCGCCTTAGCCATATGGGTGCGTCCGGTGATCCACATATCGCGAAATGCCGAGGTGAAGCAGATTTGCGCCCGTTCAATCAACAAGCCAAAACCCACACCGCAGAGCATGGCGATACCCAGCTTAGGCGCATTGAACATAGTCAATAATCCCCAGCCGATAATGGCTGCGAACACTAACATACCGATGCGAAAACGCCGTCTGGCTTGGTTTTCATCCTGTTTGACCGAAGACGCCTTATCGACTTTCTTCAATTTCACTGGAATACGGAACATGGGTAGCAGCGTAAAGCGCGCACCAAAGTAAGAGCCCGCCGCCGTCGCGAGGGCAAAAAACCACGCGTGTAAGGAAAACTGCGGAATACCAGTAAAGAAAGCCGCTAAGTTACAGCCCATCGCCAAGCGCGCACCAAAGCCCGCAATAATACCGCCAATTAATGCCTGAGCGATGCGGATACGGCTCTGTGGCATACGCAGTTTAACGTTATTGGCCCACAGTGCCGCCGCAATACAGCCACCAAACATACCGATGATCATCATGCCGTCGATGCGGTCTAAGGGAGACCCCTGTAAACCTATCACCTTGAAATAACCCCAGGTTTCAGGATTGGCACCCACCAATTGCAGCAAATGCCCACCCCAGCGAGTAAATTCACCCGTCACCGCCCAGAAGGTGCCAGTTAAGCCAAAATAGTAAGTAGAAAGGATACCGGCGGCGATTACCGCAGGCATTGGCGCCCAAAATCGAATCAGATACTGTTGTTTAAATTGTTGCCATGTCATGTCATTACCCTAATGAACGAGACTATAAAAAATAAGCGCAATACGCTTATAACCTGTGTGCCAGAGTGATTGAAGTCGTTCGACAACTTCAATCTCAAGTGGCCTCACGCTTAAATGGCTTTAGCTAAGCTGACACACTGCTGCCCCAACAGGCGATAACCGTGGGTGTAAAGCGTTGCCCTGCCATTACGGCAAAAACCGATAAGCGTGATATTGCTTTTCTCTGCTAATTCCAACGCCAGTGAAGTCACGGCGGACATAGCAAACAGAATTTGGATATTGGCACTAGCGGCCTTTTGCACCATTTCGAAACTGGCACGGCTGGTGAGCAAAACGGCGACAGGACGCTGTGCCTGACGCATTGAAAATCCACCGATTAACTTATCCAGTGCAATGTGCCGACCAATGTCCTCAAAGGCGGCGATGATTTGTCCGTCTTGATCTAAGCCCATGGCAGCATGGGTCGCCCCAGTGAGCTTAAAGTGATGCTGATTTTCCTTAAGTTGCCCAAGAGCGATTTGAAGATGATCGATATCAAATCTGGCATCCGAGTCGACGCGGATAACAGGTTTTACCGCCTCTTCTAACTGAGCCACACCGCAAAGACCACAGCCAGTACGCCCCGCCATATTGCGCCGCTGCTGCTTGAGTTCCATAAAACATCTTTGGGTGATCTCCACCTGAATGAGCACGCCTTCAGGAGTGAATTCCAGATCCACCCCTTTGATTTCGTTCACATGGGAAACAATCCGCTCCGACAAGGTAAAGCCAATGGCAAACTCTTCGAGGTTTTCGGGGCTGGCTAACATCACAGTGTGGGAAATGCCGTTGTAGACCAGCGCCACACGCACCTCGTTGGCGACATAATCAGTTAACTCCGATGCCTGTCCCTGTTCTAAAAGGGTCACTTTTATTTCAGTAACCACAGCGTGTGAATGATATTCCATAGCGCCCCTCTAAACTCATAAATTCAAATAAAAACAATTAGTTTGCTTGTGAAATACGACTTAAGTCACAAACCACTTAATGAAATGCAAATACGCTTGATTCATGTTTACGCATTTTCTACTATCGCTTGGTCTTCTATTGGAAGAACGTCGTCTCCGGTGAGGCGTCCGGATTTCAAATCCGGGTAGGGCTGCCAGCAGTCCTGGGTAGGTTCGACTCCTATGTTCTTCCGCCAATTCTCATGGGAATAAAACAGTTCCCCATCTCGGATCTCCCGACTGTTACTGCGATACTTCCTACGGGTAAAACCACTGCGGTCAAAAAACTCTAGTAGTTGAATGCTTACCTTACGGCCAAGGCCAATCAGATCCTTAAACTCTGCGGTTTCGAGCTTGCCGTGGGTTTCCACATGCTCACGCACCAAATTGGCGTAATGGCACAACTGCTCGCTCAGCAGATATCTGTCCTTCACTACGGCGGTAATAAAGCCCTGTTGCACCAGTTGAAAACACAGCAATCTGAGTTTGGCGGGCTCGAGTTCCAGATATTCCCCCATCTCAGTCACCCACACAGGCGACGTTTGCTGCGCCAGCCAAGGGGCTAAGCGCTGCCAGCACTGCTGCGCCTCACTATCAAGAACAATTCTGTGATCCGCCAGCTGTAACAAGGCGCCGCGCAGCACCATTTGTCCCTCTTGGCAGAGGCTATCGAGCACCTTATTGGCTAAATCCTGAGGCAATACGCTGTGGCTCATACGTTGCAGACGATTACGCCCCAGCCCTAATTGGTCTGGGTGCTGTTGGTGATACTCACGTAACAGCTCAATAAATTGCTGTTTTTCTTGCTCAAGTAACTGAGTCGATAGCCCGTAGGCGCCAATTCGAGTCAGCCCCGCCTGCGCTAACATGGCGGCCAGCCCTTCATAGGTTAGCTGCCAGCGCCAATGGATTTCATCGATACTGAGCGCTTCAGTCTGGCCGAGTAGCGCTAGCACATTCACCGGATTGGAGAGCTGAGCCAGCTGTTGCAACTTACTGACACGCTCCGGCGTACGCTTCTTACGATTGGGGACTTTTAATGCCAGCACCCGCCCCGCGCCCAGCGTTTGCTTACCGCCAATATGCCTGAGCACTATCGGGTCGTCCTGACATAGCAACAGCGGTTTATCGAGCACAATTTCGGCCAGATAACGCCCCGGCTCATCGGCTTCATCCAGAAGCGATACTCGCCCCAAGGTATGGTCGGCGCCGTGGTGACAATGCACATTTTGCCAATGGGTTAAGGGTTCGAAACTGCGGATCTGCACTACAGGTCTGGCGCACAGTTCCGCCTGAGGCAAACTGCTTAACCAGTCACCGCGGGCGGGCGCCCTATGGTTATCAACACCAGTAAGATTCAACGCGACACGAGTGCCACTCAAGGCTCTATGAACTTCCATCCCTTGGCAGTGAATGCCGCGCACCCGTAATTTTGCTTTTTGCCCAGAGCTGTAGAGGCTATCGCCGATACACACACTGCCGCTAATCACAGTGCCAGTGACCACACAGCCCGCACCTTTAACGCTAAAGGCGCGATCGAGCGTCATCCTAAAGCTGCTGGCATCTTCCGCTTGGGTCGATTGCTGCTCGGCAATCTCTAAAATATGTTGCTTAAGAGTGTCTACCCCCGCATCGCCTGCATCATTAGCGCAAACCTCAAACACACCACTGGCCTCGATACCGTATTCGGCAAGCAGCGCCATCCCCTCTAGGGTCAACTTGGCGGCGGTTTGGTCATCGACCAAATCCCGCTTGGTCAGCACTAAGGTCAAACTATTTAGCGGTAAAAGCGCGAGGATTTGCAGATGCTCGCGGGTTTGCGGCATCACGCCGTCGTCACAGGCCAACACCAGCAGCGCGTGGCGCACATGGCTCACGCCCACCAGCATGTTATTGATGAATTTTTCATGGCCGGGCACATCGATAAAGGCTAAACGAGTACCATCTCGCAGTGGCATAAAGGCGTAGCCGAGATCTATCGTCATGCCACGGCGTTTTTCTTCGGGGAGCCTGTCGGTGCTCATGCCAGTCAAGGCACGGATCAGCGTGCTCTTGCCGTGGTCGACATGGCCCGCGGTGACCATAATCATAGCTGCACACCTAAGGTGCTGAGTTCGGCCAATAATTCGGCCTCATCATCGATACCGCGCAGGTCGAGGCGAAGTTGATCTTGGGTCATTCGACCAATCACAGGGCGCTGCGCCTGCTTAAAATGCTGCTCGAGCAACGTTAAACTGCCGCCCTCTTGTGCGTTAAAGCACAGGGCGATTGAGGGTAAAAAGGTATCGGGCTGCGAGCCGCTACCGACTTGAGTTTGGCACTCCACTGATTCGATGCCATAGCTCGGGGCAAACAGTGGCGCTAAGGCACGTTGCAGGCGCTCACCGATTTGGCGCAACTCAGCTTGGCTGCGGGCAAACTTAGCCATAATCGGCAGTTCTTTGTCTAAGGTTTCGGGGTTGAGATAGTGGATCAGCGTTGCCTCGAGCGCCGCTAGAATCAGCTTGTCGCAGCGCAATGCACGCTTTAGCGGATGGCTTTGAAGCTTATTAATCAGCGCCTGCTTACCGACAATCAAACCCGATTGCGGGCCGCCGAGGAGTTTATCGCCGGAGAAGCTAACCAGATCGACCCCATCCGCCAACATAGCTTGGGGAGTCGGCTCTTGTTTTAAGCCAAAACGGCGTAAGTCGGTGAGTGAACCACTGCCAAGATCCGAGATCAATGCAACACCGCGCTCGCGGCAGAGTTGGCCTAATCTGGCCTCATCCACCGAGGCGGTAAAGCCACTGATATGGTAATTGCTGGTGTGCACCTTCATGATGGCGGCGGTATTTTCGGTTATCGCCTGCTCATAGTCCTTAAGGTGAGTACGATTAGTGCTGCCGACTTCGACTAAGGTGCAGCCCGCTTGGCGCATAATGTCTGGAATGCGAAAGGCGCCGCCAATTTCCACCAGCTCGCCGCGGGAGACAATCACTTCTTTGCCCGCCGCGACCGCCGACAACATCAGCAACACCGCGGCGGCGTTATTATTCACTACGCAGCAGGCTTCAGCTCCTGTTAGGCGCTGGATTAACCCACTAATGGCATTATCTCGATGGCCGCGCTCACCGGCGGCTAATTCAAATTCCAGCGGCGTGGGATAACGCATCACAGAGGTGACTGCCCGAATGGCCGCCTCAGACTGCTGGGCGCGACCAAGATTGGTATGCAGGATGGTTCCCGTGAGATTCCACACGGGTTTTAGACTATGGCTATAGTCCTTAGACAATTGATCAACCAAATATCCGCTCAATAACGCCGGGGTAGCACACCAAGCGGGTAAACGTCGCTCCTGGGCAATCAGCTCACGCGCCGTGCGTAACTGGCTATCCAGCGCCGCCTTTACCGCCGCTTTACCATAGCGTTGCAGCAGAGGCGCCAATATCGCATCGGCGAGCAGACTGTCCATCGACGGCAGCGCACGGTACAGGGCTTGGGGTGTATCGGGTACTTGGGTCATCATTTGTATCATCTTGATAAATATAAGGGGAAGGACTCGATGAGCCCTTCCCAACTTTGGTTATTGCTCAGTTTCATGGGCCAGCAGCAATGGATTGACCGTGGTCGCTCCAAAGCCCTTGGCATTTAGCTCACTATCGAGCATCAAGGTCGCTAAGTCGTCGGCCGCCACATCCATCAGCGGTGACTTTTCAACGAACAGCATCTTGGTGTAACCATGGCATTCGTCGCAGCTCTCGATGCGCACCTGCGCCTTAGCATCATCGAATGACCAGAGCGTCGTCCCTTTATCCTGACCACAGCTAGTGCAGTGGGCGCGAATGTAATGCCATTCGCTCTCGCACAAACTGCAATGCAGATAACGCAAACCCGCTCTCGGCTGGTCGACGATTACGCTCGCCACAGGATGACAGCCGCAAATCGGGCATAGGTTCTGCTGCACGACTTTGCGTTGATCGATCCGTTTAATCACCATAGGTGCCCAATGGGACCAGTAGACCCCCATCGCCGCCCAGATAAACAAACTGAAGCGTGCGGGGACTTCGCTCATATGTCCCTGACGCAGTGCACTGCCCCATGAGGTGAGTTGCTCTGGAGATTGCTGCATCAACAAACGCAGCACTCGCGCCATATCCTCATCCACCTGCGGCAGCAGATCGCTTAACAGTTGTTGTAGCAGTCCTTGCCAGTAGCTATCTGCCTCTGAACCCAAGTGGGAAAGCGGAATCGCTTCATCTTTCCCCCAAGCGAGAAGCTGACCGAAGTCAGCCTCCGCCGCCAATCTGGCCTGAATCGCAACCACACGGCGGCATAGCTCAAAGTAGTCGGCCAGCGGCGAGTCCTTGGCCAACGACAGCAAACGCTGCGCCCGTCTGTGATAAACAGCTTTAGGGTCCACCGCCTTTATGGGTTTAAGCTCCAGCGGCGATTCGCTGCCGGGGACCATAGGTATCTCGGCTGTATGACTCATTAATGTTTCTCCACGTCCGAATGTTCATCCAACATCAGTGGATGATGTTTACGGCACCAAGCCTTAGAGACCTTGCCATAAAGCATGCCTGTGATAGAACCTTCCACCCAGGTCGCCATCCAAAAGTGCACCATCACAAACATCAGCATGATCAAGGCACAAATGGCGTGCAGCACGATTGCCCAGCCCACCACAGTGGCCGAGAAGTAAGGTGCAAAGTAGGGTTGCCACATGATGAATCCCGTCACGGTTAAGGTGATGGAAGTCAGCACAAAGGCACGGAACAGCACTTTTTGGCCAGGGTTGTAATGGCCGATAGGCGGGATTTTTTCCTCGTTCTCGAACATCACGTCCTTGATGGCGAGCATCCAAGCCAGATCGTGTTTTTCCCATTTGTTGTGGTGGTAATAACGCACCAACATCAACATCAGCGGTAAACACATCATCAGGCCGGCAATTGGGTGAATAAACTTCGCCAATTGCGGCGTGCCCGCTATCGCGCCCAACCATTGGAAGGAGGGATAGAAGAAGGAAAAGCCCGTCAGAAACGTGACTAGCCCCACGGCCACAATGAACCAATGACAGATGCGGTCGAACAGCTTGTGACGCACTATCATTTCTTGCTTATTATGCTTGCTCATTTCTTGGCCTCCTCTTCCTGCTTAACCTCTTCCTCTGGCGGTTGATAGCCGGGTTGGTCCTCTTCCACAATGTTGCGACCGACGGTTATCTTATGCAGGCAGGCCACAGCCGCCGTTGCAAGAAGTCCGACAGTACCTAGTGGTTTCACCCAGTCCTGCCACAGGGTGACAGACAATGGGATTTGCGGATCCTTTGGCATTTCGTAGGTTTCAGGCTGAGTGACATCGTGCAATATCATCAGCATGCCTGTGCCACCCACGCCCTCAGGGTTGTAGAGTCCAGCCTTGACAAAACCGCGTTCTTTTAGCTCGTTAACACGCTTTTCTGAGTAGAACAGCATGTCTTCGCGCGTACCAAAACGCAGCGCACCCGTGGTACAGGACTTAACACATGAAGGCTCCAGCCCAACAGCCAAGCGGTCAGAGCACATAGTGCACTTGTAGGCCTTGTTGTCGACGGCGCTGATTTTCGGGATATCGAATGGACAGGCACTGGCACAATAGCCACAGCCAATACATTTGTCCGAATCGAAATCCACAGTACCGTTGGCATGCTGAACAATCGCGCCGGAGGTAGAACAGGCCTTCAAGCAGGCGGGATCCGCACAGTGCATACAGGCACTGTGGGTAAACTGCCAACGTAATTTGCCTTGGTCTTCGATCTCGTTGAACTTCATCAAGGTCCAGCACTCTGGCGACAGAGATGCTGGGTTTTGATAAGTCCCTTGGAACGAACCCACCTCTTCACGCAGGTCATTCCATTCTGAGCAAGCGACCTGACAGGCTTTACAACCATTACACTTAGTCGCGTCAAACAGCTTCGCAATTTGCTTCACGCCACCGACTCTCGCCTGTGCAGGTGGAGTCGCTTGCGAAGTGCCGGAACGTTGAATGATATCTTGAGTCGCCATTATCAGACCTCCGCCTTTTCAACATTCACGAGGAACGCTTTGTACTCAGGCACACCCGTGTTGGCATCACCCATCTCAGTGGTAAGGACGTTACAGCTATAGGCCTTACGTGTAAGCGCGTTATGGCTGCCGTGACGTGGAATACCTAGCGTGTGTACCGTTTGACCATTAACCTGCAATGGGCGCATACGCTTAGTCACTAAGGCTTTGGTGAGAATGTGGCCACGTTTCGAGCTCACTTTCACCCAATCGCCATTCTTGATGCCTTTTTCTGCCGCCAATTGCTCATTCATTTCCACAAAGGTCTCTGGCATGGCAATCGCCGCTAAACGGCAGTGTGTCGTCCAGAAGTTAAAGTGTTCTGTGAGTGAGTAAGTGGTACAGGCGTAGGGATATTCCTCTTTAGTACCTATGGTCTCTTTCACCCCTTCGAACCAACGCAGCACAGGGCTGTGCACCACATTAGGATGCAGTGGGTTGGTGCCGATAGGCGATTCGACTGGCTCGTAATGCTCAGGGAACGGTCCTTCTTTAAGCAGTTTGAGCGCGAAGAAACGACCCACGCCGTCAGCCTGCATAATGAAAGGATGCGCACTTTCCTGTGGATTCAACTTGGCATTGAAGTCGGGCACGTCTATCCCTTCCCACTTGCCGTCTTTCCACTCGACAATCTTACGGTGCTCATCCCAAGGTTTACCGTTCACATCACAGGATGCACGGTTGTAGAGGACGCGGCGGTTAAGCGGCCATGCGAAAGCCCAGCCCGGCGTAATACCTTTACCCGATGGATCATGGTTATCGCGGCGAGCCATTTGGTTACCGGCTTCGGTCCAAGAACCCGCGTAAATCCAACAGGCACTCGCAGTACTACCATCGGCCTTCAATTCAGCAAAGCTGCTGATCTGACGCTTGGTCGCGACGTCGTAACCATTCAACTCTTTCGTCAGCTCGATAGCGCTAGGGTTGTGCGGATCGGTATAGTTCCAGTTAATCGCTTGAATCGGCTCAGGCAGTTTGCCGCCCTCTTCGCGATATAACTTTCTCAGCTCCAGCAGCAGACCAGACACAATCTCTGAGTCCGACATCGCTTCGCCTGGAGGATTAGCGCCTTTATAGTGCCATTGCATCCAACGACCAGAGTTAACGATCGAACCTTCTTCCTCCGCAAACACTGTCGCAGGTAGGCGGAATACCTCGGTTTGAATACTGGCGGTATCGACATCGTTATAGCCGGGTTCGTTTTGCCAGAAGGTGGCGGTTTCCGATGACAAGTTATCAAGCACCACTAAGTACTTAAGGTTACTCAGCGCCTTGATATTCTTGTTACGGTTAGGCATGGAGTTAATGGCGTTAACCCCTTGCACAATACAACCGTTCACTTTGCCACGGTACATCATGTCCAGATGCTTACCGAAGTCATACATCTGATCCCACTTCGGCAACCACTGATAACCGAACTCGTTTTCAGGCGTCGCATTCTCGCCCCAGAAGGCTTTGAGCAAGGACACATAAAACTTCGGATAGTTTTGCCAGTAGTTGGTTTGACCTGGGCGCAATGGCTTAGGTGTGTTCGCCGCCAAGTGAGCAGCTAAGGTAGGTTCTTTATCGTTTGGCAGTTTAAGGTAACCGGGTAAACTTTGGGCCAGTAGCCCCATGTCGGTTGAACCTTGAACGTTGGCGTGACCGCGCAATGCGTTAACACCACCGCCTAACTGACCAATGTTGCCCAGTAATAACTGGATCATCGCCATAGAACGGATGTTCTGCGCACCTTTACTATGGTGGGTCCAGCCCAGCGCATACATAAAGGTTGCCACACGATCTTTAGTATGAGTGCTCGCAATAGCATCACATACCACTTGGTAATCAGCGATTGGCGTACCAGTGATATTAGTTACCGTTGCAAAATCATAACGTTCTACGTGTTGTTTGAGTAAGTTCCACACACAACGCGGGTGCTCAAGTGTTTCATCCACTTTGGCATAGCCGTCTTCGTCGAGTTGGTAGAACCAGGATTCTTTGTTGTACTCGCCTTTTGCTTCATCAAAGCCTGAGAATAGGCCGTCATGGAAGTCAAAATCATCCCGCACCAGATAACTGGCGTTGGTATAGGCTTTCACATAATCGAAGTTAACTTGATTGGTCGAAATCAAATAGCGAATCACACCCAGAAGGAATGCTATGTCAGTTCCTGAGCGGATTGGGGCATAGTGATCTGCCAATGACGCACTGCGGTTGAAACGTGGGTCAACCACAATCAACTTAGCATTGTTATGCTGCATAGCTTCTGTAACCCAGCCGAATCCGACAGGGTGAGCTTCTGCGGCATTACCGCCCATAATAATCACTACGTTAGAATTTTTAATATCGATCCAGTGGTTGGTCATGGCACCACGCCCAAATGTTGGAGCAAGACTTGCTACCGTTGGGGAGTGTCAGTTACGTGCAATAGTATCGATAGCTACAAGGCCTAAAGCGCGAGCAAACTTTTGTGTCGCTAAGCCACTTTCATTGGCCATACCGGATGAGGTCATCATCCCTGTAGTTAACCAACGGTTAACCGTTACGCCATCGGCGTTTTTCTCAATTAGGTTCGCATCACGGTCATCTTTCATTAAACGAGCAATACGTTTAAAGGCATCATGCCAGCTGATCCGTTCCCACTTGTTGCTGCCGGGGGCGCGATATTCTGGGTACTGTAAACGGTGTGGACTGTTAACATAATCCACAAGGCCAGCACCCTTAGAGCACAATGCACCTCGGTTTACTGGATGATCGGCATCACCCTCGATATGGAAAATAGCATGTTCAGAGTTTTTACCCCCGCTGCCTTGGCTGTACATCAGCAGGCCACAACCTACCGAGCAATACGGACAGTTGTTACGGGTTTCTTTGGCTCCGATCAGCTTAAACTCTCGCACTGCTGCATAGGCCTTTTCGGACATCAATCCCAGCGCTGAAATCGCTGAGGTTGCCGCTCCGGCCGCACACAGTTTAAAAAACTGGCGTCTGTTCATAGCGTTATCTCACACTTTTGTCGTTATGAGTTTGGTAATTGCAGTGGTAACGCTGCAATCGTTTGAGTGAGTCAATAAAGACCTCACTTAATTTAAGATTATCCTTAAAGTGAAAATAGATAACAAATAATGACATGAGATCAAGATCTCAATTTGCCAGCTACAGAGCAAACAACCATTAAATAGATTTTAAATATTATTTTTTAGAGCTTAATTCCATAATGGCGAAACAAATTAAGATATAAACCCAAAAACCACCAAAAGACATTTTGTCCACATATCAAGACCCATTTTGTCTCACAATGGCATATTAAGGTTATATAAGGTGTAGATTTAAAGCCGAAACGAAATAAGAGATGGTTAAAAACACCTCATATTTACCAGTTTGGGATGGATAGACAGCTCTCAAAGCTGACAATGTAAAGATTGAATAAAAAAGCATTCATCCTGCGGTGTTAAACACACCTAAAGTACAAAGTGTAAAAACAGCGAAATCGCCGCATAAGATAGACAAAAGGCATAGCAAATCGCTATGCCTTTCACTTTATTGGTCGCTTGCTTCAGCACTTTTCACCCGCAGAGTGGTTATCGGCGCCAAAAACTGTGCATTACAGACTCGGCAATACGCCTTGGGGCAAGTAAGCATTAAAGCTGGCGGTGTACAACAGATCCGTTGCCGCTTCGATATCCGGCGCAAAGTATCTGTCTTTATCATAGTAGGCAACCACTTCGCGCAGCTCGGCCTTCGCCTGTGCCACAGCTTTGCTTGGCATTAATGGTGCGCGGAAGTCCAACCCTTGAGCAGCAGCCAATAACTCAACCGCTAACACACCACGGGTGTTTTCGCTCATATCCCGCAAACGGCGCGCCGCAAAGGTCGCCATAGACACATGGTCTTCTTGGTTGGCCGAGGTTGGTAAACTGTCTACCGAGGCTGGATGGGCGTAGGTTTTGTTTTCAGAGGCTAATGCCGCCGCGGTTACTTGGGCGATCATAAAGCCCGAGTTCACCCCGCCGTTTTTCACTAGGAAAGGTGGCAATTTAGACAGGCTAGAGTCGATGAGCAGCGCAATACGACGCTCTGCAATGGCGCCTAATTCGGCAATCGCAATCGCCAAATTATCCGCAGCCATAGCGACTGGTTCGGCGTGGAAGTTACCGCCAGAGATAATATCGCCAGTATCTTGGAATACCAGCGGGTTATCGGTCACGCCATTGGCCTCAGTGCCTAACACTTCCGCCGCTTGGCGAATTTGCGTTAAGCAAGCGCCTAGCACCTGTGGTTGGCAGCGCAGTGAGTAAGGATCTTGTACCTTTTCACAGTTTGCATGGCTTAAGCTGATTTCAGACTCTTCACCCAACAGATGACGGAACACCATCGCCGAATCGATTTGACCTTTTTGACCACGGGCCGCATGGATACGTGGGTCAAACGGGCTGCGGCTCCCCATGGCCGCCTCAACGCTCATCGCGCCAATCACTGAGCTGGCAGCAAACAAGTCTTCAGCGTGGAACAAGCCTTCCAGCGCCAGCGCGGTAGAAGCCTGAGTACCGTTGAGCAGCGCTAAGCCTTCCTTCGCGGCTAAATCGATTGGCTTAAGGCCAGCGATTTCTAAGCCTTCGGCGGCCGAAATAATCTGCCCTTGATAGCTCATCTCGCCTTCACCCAACAGCGGCAGACACATATGGGCTAACGGCGCTAAGTCGCCAGAGGCACCCACAGAACCTTTTTCAGGCACGCAAGGATAAACCTCGGCATTCACTAAGCTGATAAGGAAGTTAATCACTTCTAAACGGATACCCGAGAAGCCACGGCTTAAGGAGTTGATCTTTAACACCATCATCAGGCGCACAGTGGCGTCCTGCATGTATTGGCCCGTGCCCGCTGCGTGGGATAACACGATAGAGCGTTGCAGTAATTGCAGATCTTCCGGGGCAATCTTAGTGTTGGCCAGCAGACCAAAGCCCGTGTTGATGCCGTAAACGGTACGACCTTCATCCAGCACCTTTTGCACGATTTGCGCGCTGGTGTTGATGTCGTTTATCGCCTCTGGCGCCAGTTCGAGTGTCAGTTTATGGCGGCTGATTTCACGCAGTTGCGCCAGACTTAAGCTGCCGGGCGTTAATACTAAATGGTTGACTGATTTCATTTTTATATCCGTATTCTTGTCGTTGTTTTTCACGGTTTGTGTTGAGTTGTTAGTCTTTAAGCATGGGCAGATCTAAGCCCTGCTCTTTTGCACAGTTTTTGGCGATCTCATAACCCGCATCGGCATGGCGCATCACGCCTGTCGCTGGGTCGTTCCACAGCACGCGGCCAACACGTTTAGCGGCGGCCTCAGTACCGTCACAGACGATTACTACGCCCGAGTGTTGGCTAAAGCCCATACCGACACCACCACCGTGGTGCAAAGACACCCAAGTCGCACCGCTGGCAGTGTTTAGCAGTGCGTTTAGCAATGGCCAATCGGATACCGCATCTGAACCGTCCAGCATAGATTCGGTTTCACGGTTAGGGCTGGCGACTGAGCCTGAGTCTAAGTGGTCGCGGCCAATCACTATGGGCGCCGACAGCTCGCCGTTTTTCACCATCTCATTAAAGGCTTGAGCTAAACGCGCACGGTCCTTTAAACCCACCCAGCAGATACGCGCTGGCAGACCTTGGAAGGCGATACGCTCACGAGCCATATCTAACCAGTTGTGCAGATGAGGATTATCTGGGATCAGTTCTTTGACTTTAGCGTCGGTCTTGTAGATATCCTCAGGATCGCCAGACAGGGCAACCCAACGGAACGGGCCGATACCTTCGCAGAAGAGTGGGCGAATATAAGCAGGCACAAAACCTGGGAAATCGAACGCGTTTTTAACGCCGGTTTCGAAGGCCATTTGGCGAATGTTGTTACCATAGTCTAAGGTCGCAGCGCCCGCCATTTGCAGATCCAGCATGGCTTGCACCTGCACCGCCATCGAAGCTTTAGCCGCTTTAACGACGGCAGCTTCATCGGTTTTACGCATATCGGCCGCTTGCGCCATGGTCCAGCCCTGTGGCAAATAGCCGTTCAGCGGATCGTGGGCAGAGGTTTGGTCGGTGACAACGTCAGGGGTAATGCCACGTTTCACTAATTCTGCAAACACATCGGCAGCGTTAGCTAACAGACCAACTGAAACGGGTTTACCCGAGACATTGGCGTCGTTGATCATAGCCAAGGCTTCGTCTAATGAAGTCGCCTTTTTATCCACATAACGGGTACGCAGACGAAAATCGATACGGGTTTCATCCACTTCGCAGGCGAGCACAGAGAAGCCAGCCATAGTCCCGGCGAGCGTTTGCGCGCCGCCCATACCACCTAAGCCGCCAGTAAGAATCCATTTGCCTTTGGAGATGCCGCCAAAGTGTTGTTTTGCCACGGCAACGAAGGTTTCGTAGGTACCTTGGACAATGCCTTGGGTACCAATATAGATCCACGAACCTGCGGTCATCTGGCCATACATTGCCAACCCTTGTTTATCTAACTCGTTGAAGTGCTCCCAATTTGCCCAATGTGGCACTAGGTTTGAGTTAGCAATCAGCACGCGCGGCGCATCGGCGTGGGTTCGAAATACGCCCACAGGTTTGCCCGATTGCACTAATAAAGTTTCATCGTCTTCGAGGCGTTGTAGGACTTCGATGATTTTGTCGTAACAATCCCAATCGCGGGCAGCTCGGCCGATACCACCGTAGACGACTAAGTCTTCTGGGCGCTCGGCCACATCGGGATGTAAGTTGTTCATTAACATGCGCATTGGCGCTTCGGTTAACCAGCTTTTACAGCTTAATTGGCTACCATGGGGCGCAATAATGCGGCGGCTTGGGTCGTGTCGCTTGTGCATTGAGATGTCCTCTTTCAACCTGTTGAACTCACTTGCCATTAGGCTAAGTGCTATTGTTTTTATTGTGTTTTTCGCTAAACCTAAGGTTAAAGGCATAAGCTCTTAACGGGTTTTCGCGAGTTGTTATTTATTAAAGGTAAGGTGTCCGCCGAGTTTAAAGCGGCTACCTGGGTGTACTAATTTGGCAAAACTCACCACCCCTTGGCGCGACCAAGTTCGGCGTGAAATCTGTAAACAGGGTTCGGTCGCCGGAATGGCTAACCTCTGCTGCAATTCGCTACTGGCAATAATGGCTTCGATGGTGTGGTGCGCCTCGGTCAGCGGCGCCACCTGTGACAGGTATTCATGGGGCGTCTGCTCGCTAAAGTCCTGCTCTAAGTAATCAGGCGCAAAGGCGGGATTCACATAACGCTCCTCGACTTGGAGTGGCACGCCCTGCTCGCAATGCACTAACACCGAATGAAACACCGGACTTCCGAGCTCCAGCGCCAGTGCGATGGCGATAGGCGCGGTAGCGTTTACTTGCTCAAGTGCCAACTGCTGCACACTGTAACCATGACCACGGTCTTTGATTTCGTCGGCAATGTTGCGGATCGCCAGCATGGAGGATTGCGACTTTCGTCCGGCCACAAAGGTGCCCAGCCCCTGTGAACGCTCAAGCACGCCGTTATCTGTTAGCTCGGTCAAGGCACGACGCGCCGTCATACGGCTACAGACAAACAGTTCGGCCAGCTGATTTTCCGAGGGCACGCGGGCATTTTCTTCCCACTCACCAGACTCGATACAACCAATGATATATTGCTTAATTTCTGCAAACTTAGGCGTAGCCAAAACACTTCCTCGGTATAAAAATCTAGAATCTAGGTGCTAGATGCGAGCACACTTTCAAACGTTCAAAATTGCGGCTACAATCCTAGCTTGTATATACAAGTAAATACAAGCTAGCTCACATAACTTTCGATAATAAAGAGTTTGCGGGGCCAAAAAGCCAACGCAGCGAGGGATAACAATGTCTTGGGATCAGGTTTGGATAGACGTTAACGTAGCAACAATGGACCCTTCCATATCAGCACCTTACGGCGCAATTACCCATGCGGCTATCGCAGTAAAAGACGGTAAAATTGCCTGGTTAGGCCCACGCAGCGAGCTGCCCGCCTTCGATGTGTTGTCCATTCCTGTTTACAGGGGCAAGGGCGGTTGGATCACTCCAGGGCTGATTGATGCCCACACCCATTTAGTGTTTGCCGGTAATCGCGCCAACGAATTCGAGCTACGCCTAAAGGGCGCCACCTACCAGGAAATTGCCCGTGCTGGCGGCGGAATTATTTCCACAGTTAACGCCTGCCGTGAGGCCGACGAAGCCGAGCTATTTGACCTCGGGCGCCAGCGTTTAAATGCCTTGGCGAAGGAAGGCGTTACTACGGTAGAGATTAAATCTGGCTATGGGCTAGATACCGAAACCGAACTCAAAATCCTGCGTGTGGCCCGCGAACTCGGCCAACATCATCATGTGGATGTCAAAACCACCTTCCTCGGAGCCCATGCGGTGCCACCCGAGTTTAAAGACAATAGCGACGGCTATGTCGACTTAATCATCAATAAGATGCTGCCTGCGGTGATTGCCGAAAACCTCGCCGATGCGGTGGATGTATTCTGTGAAAACATCGCCTTTAACCTAGAGCAAACCGAGCGCGTACTGAGCGCCGCCAAAGCAGCTGGCCTGCAAGTTAAACTGCATGCCGAGCAATTATCCAATATGGGCGGTTCTGAATTAGCCGCACGTTTAGGGGCTAAGTCGGTTGATCATATTGAATATTTAGATGAGGCTGGCGTTAAGGCCCTAAGTGAAAGTGGCACCTGCGCCGTGCTGTTACCGGGCGCGTTTTACTTTTTGCGGGAAACCCAAAAACCGCCTATCGACTTACTGCGTCAATACGGCGTACCTATGGTGCTCGCCAGCGACTTTAATCCCGGCTCATCGCCCATCTGCTCGACCCTGCTGATGCTGAACATGGGTTGCACCCTGTTCCGCTTAACCCCAGAGGAAGCACTTGCGGGTTTAACACTCAATGCAGCCAAGGCGCTAGGGATTGAAGAGAATGTCGGCAGCTTAGTGGTCGGCAAACAGGCGGATTTCTGTCTGTGGGATATCGCCACCCCTGCACAGTTGGCCTACAGCTACGGCGTTAATCCCTGCAAAGATGTAGTAAAAAACGGTAAGCTAATCCATCAATAATTTCAAAGCTTTGGTCTATTTAACTGCACTCACTCAGTTAAATAGACCTTCTGACAATAGTGACAAGATCTCCTGCACTAGATACATCGCCTAAATACCTAAATTCCAACAGCATAATCTTGATTTAGATGCATTAGGTTAGACCGCCAACACATATCATCTAACACATTGAAATAAAATAAAAATTAAACATTTCATGTGATTTTCTGCAAATAACCACATTTTTATCCTCAAATAGGAAAAATGTCCGTTTTTTTAACGAAAAAATCTTGAATGATTCATCTCTATAAAATGATCTATTACCAGATGATGATGGATGAACCTATGTCAACAATCATGAGTTGTATCGGTATTGCTGTTCTAGTCTTTATTGGGTATCTATTCTCCGAAAATAAACGCCAAATAAAATTTAAAACCATTGCAGGAGCATTAACACTTCAAATTTTACTCGGTGCATTTGTTATGTTTGTACCAGCAGGAGTCACCATCATTGAAGCCATGAGCAGTGGCGTCAACAGTGTAATTGCCTTTTCAAATTCTGGTTTAACCTTTGTTTTTGGCGATCTAGCTAACTATAAATTAGGCTTTGTTTTCGTTATCAACGTACTTTGCGTAGTGATATTTATCTCTGCCTTAATCTCAGTACTCTACTACCTAAAAGTCATGCAATTTATCATTAATATTATTGGTGGCGGACTCTCTAAGATATTAGGTACCAGTAAAGCTGAATCTCTTTCTGCCACAGCAAATATTTTTGTCGGACCAATTGAAGCCCCATCGATGGTTCGACCCTTAGTCAAAAACATGACTCGCTCAGAGTTATTTGCTGTTATGACAGGTGGATTAGCCAGTGTCGCGGGTGGCACTATGGTGGGATATATCAACCTAGGCATTGATCCTAAATATATTCTTACAGCTTGTTTTATGACCGCACCAGCAGGTCTATTATTTGCAAAGCTACTCTGCCCACAAACTGAACAAAATATAGTTAATAATGACAATAAAATCGAAGATGCTGATCAGCCCAAAGGATTATTAGCAGCCATTACTGATGGCTCTTTAATGGGCATGAACCAAGTTATTACTGTAACGGCATTATTAGTATCATTTGTAGCCATTATTGCATTATTAAATGGCATCATTGGTAGTATCGGTAATTTATTTAGTATCGATAAGCTTACATTAGAAATGATTATTGGCTATTTGCTATCTCCATTAGCATTCCTCATGGGAGTCCCTTGGTCTGAAGCAATACCTGCAGCTTCAATTATTGGCCAAAAAATTGCCATTAATGAATTTGTTGCTTATATCAGTTTCTTAGAAGTATCTAATACTCTTTCAGATAAAACACAGGCCATTGTTGTCTTTAGCCTATGTGGATTTGCCAATATTGGCTCACTTGCTATGGTCGTTGGTGGTATCGCTGCCATGTGCCCAGATAAACGAGAACTTATCACTCAAATTGGCCCAAGAGTACTTTTAGCCGCAATCTTGGCCAATTTAATGTCAGGTACTATTGCAGGCGCCTTAGTGTCATTAATGTAATTTAGAGGTGAAACATGTCGACTCCACATATCAATGCGAATCCTGGTGACTTTGCAAAAACAATTATTATGTCTGGTGACCCACTCAGAGCAAAACTTATTGCAGAAACTTATTTAGAGGATGTAAAGGAAGTCACTAATGTCCGTGGAATATTAGGTTTTACTGGAAAATATAAATCTAAAGATATTTCAATTATGGGTCATGGCATGGGTGCACCTTCAGCCTCGATTTATTTTCATGAACTGATGACAACCTACGGTGTTAAAAACTTTATTCGAGTAGGTAGTTGTGGAGCTATATCGGATAATATTCAGCTGAAAGATTTAATTGTTGCCATGGGAGCCTCTACAGACTCCAAAATAAATCGTATTCGCTTTTTAGACCACGATCTGGCAGCCATCGCAAACTTTGACCTGTTACAGGCGTGTGTTGAAGTGTTAAAAACGACAACTGTTAACTATAAGGTAGGCAACGTATTTTCATCTGATCTATTTTATCGACCAAATGAAAATGACTATACCCTGATGGCAAAATACGGCGTACTAGGTGTAGAAATGGAAGTAAACGCTCTTTATGCGCTTGCTGCAGAGCATCAATGCCGCGCACTCGCTCTTTGTACCGTTACAGACCATATTACCCAGCATGAACATTTAACGGCTGACGAACGCAGAACCGATCTCCATGAAATGGTCAAAGTCGCATTAGAAACGGCCATTAAAATTTAATCTATTTAATATGGTTAAAGCGTATTGAATAAATCTTAACTTAATGCGTTTTAACCACTTTCACCAAATTCATACTCCAGGGTAGTGATTGCTATTCAATACTGCGATAGTATACTTGTATACAAATAACATGTTTTGAATATGTAACAAATACTTATGGATGATATCGCTACTATTGTTAAAGCTATTGGTATTGCAGAGATTAAATACCATAAGAACTCCTACTTGCTAAGACAATCTAAGCATGTTTCTGAACTCATATTCTGTGAAAATGCCAACCTAACCGTTTCTTATATAAACTCGAGTGGTAATGAATTCATTCTTAAAGTTGAAGATAATTACTGCGGATTTCTAGGTGAAATGGAGTTTTTCCAAGAAAACAACAGTGCTTTATTTAGCATAAAAGCAAATAAATCCGGCGTAATGTATCGAATATCTAAAGCTAATTTTATAAAAATTGTAGAAAAAGATTCAAATATGTTCATGTATATTACGTCATTAATTACAAAAAGATATAATCGAAATATGCACGAACTTATCAGCAATCTGACACAATCAACAAAAGTGAGTATTATCAACCAAATATTAGAAGCTAAAAATTTAGCAAGCGAAGAACAATTTAAGCTTTCATCAACTCTTGGCGCAAAACGACTCGGAATAACGACACGCTCATACCGTAGAATAATTAACGAACTCATCCAAGAAGGGAAAATCGTAAAATTAAAGCCATTTTATAAAATAATTAACTTGTAGCGATTACTTTTACTCTACAAAAACGTATATTGTTAAAAAACAATGCCTTTAAACACTTGGTATATAAGTGGTAATAATGGCGATTTAACGCAAAATACCATCCGCGCATCAAGCGTATAACTAAGCAATCGCGCGGGCGGATTCATACTCACGTGAAACATTAGAAACCGTATTTTTGACTTACATCCACTAACAATGCCTGCCATTTAGGATAGTTTAATAACTCTCCATTCCATGGCGCCATAGTCTTTTCTATTTCTGGTTTTTGGCCTTGCTTTAACTGATACAAATAGGCAAACGCTGAGGCACGATAATTAGCAAGGCAATGAACTAACACATTTTTCCCCTTATGCTGATCCATTACTGTAAAGAAGGCTTCAACATCTTCTACTTTAGGGTTTTGCCAATCCACGGGAATATACACATAGTCCATTCCGGCCTGAGTCACGAGTTTTCTTTCATCTGGATGGGCATCTTTGCTATTGTCCGGCATAAGGTTGATCACTACATCCACACCTGCCTGTTTAAGCTGCGTAAACTGTTGCTCACTCGGCAAGCCAGAACTTAATAACTGTGGCGCTTGCAGCTGTAATGCTCTCACATCTTTTATATTTTCAACCGATTTAAATTCAGTCGTGATATTTGTGGCATTCGCCAGTGGAGACCCTATAAGCAGTGCAAAAACAAGGCTCGAAAGTGCGGTTTTTCTCATCAACAACTCCTTAGTCAACATAAACATCAACGACTTACTTAATCCTCTGATAATCCCTTATCCGCTAAGTTCAGTAAAATCACTCTGGATGTAAAAACCTTTGAGCAAGCGCTCATTTTTAATATTACCTAGGACAACTTTTCCCAGATACAACGCAAAGACAGCAATTAATCGCTCAATCACAAAAATTAACCACTGAATGGCAGCAACCTCAGCGAGATGTGCCCCAATGGTATTGCCTATCTGTCCCAGAGGCCATGATGAATAATGCTTTCTCAGTTAGACATGAATTAGGTGCTTTGCTGTTTTATGTGGATGGGAATCCACTTGAAAGCCACCTATTTGAAAATGGCTGCCGATTATAATGATCGATAAGGATTTCCTTAGTCCCCCACTTCCCTTTTCACTCCAGATTATCAATAAAACTAGTAACAAAATTTATGCAGTTTGAGTGCAATAAACTGTTAGGATAATCGTTCAAATTTGAGCTTGATCACACTAATCACGGTTTAACGCTTGCGGCACAAGTCCAACAACGGATTTGCCACAATGTTTTTTGTATGAGTAACCTGATGAAAAGAATAGTAAATGCTTTAATTCTGGCCATGTTAGCAACGGGCTGTAGCGATCCAAACCCAACACAGACTAATCAAACCGCTGAGCAGACCAAGGCCGAAAAGGCCGTCCCAGTATTGAGCCTTAAGCAGCAACTCGCGCCAATCACCCAGCGTTATTTTGCCCTTAGACCCGAAATCGCCACCTATTATGGCGTGGCCGAGGATGAGGCAGGCAAGGATGTACTCTCTAAACTGACCGATTACAGCCCGTCGGGTGAAAATCATCGCCGTAAAGCGCTTAAGGCCATATTAACCGAACTCAATGCTATCGATGCCAGCCAGCTTAGCGTCTCGGAGCAAGTGAGTTTAGGATCAATAAAATCCGAAATCGCCGGCGCCCTGTTGCCTGCCGAAACCGTGGCCTATGGCACTATGCTCGGTGAATACGGTATTTGGTTTTTACCTTATGTCGTCAATCACTTATCCGGGCTGCATGTTGAGTTTCCGAGCTATATGGAAGATAAGTTTGCAGTCACCACCCCAGAGCAAGCTAAGGCCTATCTCAACCGTTTAAGCATGTACCCTGCCGCCATGGGTACAGTTATCGATAAGCTGGATCAAGATGTGCAAATGGGGGTAATCCCACCCGATTTTATTATCGATAAGACCATAGCTGGCTTACAGCAACAGTTAGTCCACCATGCCAACAAGCATCCCTTGGTCAGCAGTTTTAAAGCCAAATTAACCGCCGCCCAAGTACCTGAAAGTGAGGCGTTGGCGAACTCTGCCACCGAACTGGTGGAGACTAAATATTACCCTGCCACGCGCCAGTTGATTTCCGCACTACAAGCTGTGCGTCTCAAGGCCACCCATGTGGCGGGACTTGGACACCAACCTCAGGGCGCGAAACTCTATAAGGCGATGATTAAACACCTCGCCAATTCAGATAAGACCCCAGATGAGATCCACCAACTGGGATTAGATGAAGTCGCCCGCATTACCGCCGAGATGGATGTGTTACTCAAACAAGTGGGTTACCGCAAAGGCACAGTTGGCGAGCGCATGCAGCGACTACTCAAGGATCCTAAATATATCTACCCCAACACTGCCGAGGGCAAACAACAAATAATGACAGACATTCACGGCTATCTGGCGAAAGTGAATGCCAAATTACCGTTGTGGTTTGGGCAGTTACCAAATCAAGAGGTTGCGGTTGAAGCCGTACCCGATAGTCGTGCCGCCGCAACCAGCGGTGCATTTTACGATGCGCCATCACAGGATGGTTCGCGTAAGGGTACTTTTTGGATAAGCCTGTACGATATGGCAGCGCTGCCCTCCTATTCGCTGCAAACCTTAACCTATCACGAGACCAATCCCGGCCATCATCTACAGACCCTTATCGGTCTGTCGGATACCTTGCCGCTGCTGAGTACCATTTTTTACTCCAATGCCGCAGGTGAAGGTTGGGCGCTCTATGCCGAGCGGTTAGCCGCCGAGATGGGCATGTATCAGGATAATCCGATTAACGATCTTGGCCGCTTGCAGTCCGAGTTACACCGCGCGGTGCGCTTAGTGGTCGACACAGGTTTGCATGCCAAGGGATGGAGTCGTGAGCAAGCCATTGATTATGCAGTTGCGACTGAGGGAATACACCGCTCAGAAGCCACGTCCGAAATCGAGCGCTATGTGGTTTGGCCGGGACAAGCCTTAGGTTACAAGTTGGGCGAGCTGAAAATTATCGAACTGCGAGCTAAGGCCAAACAAGCCTTGGGCAATAAGATGGATATCAAAGTCTTCCACGACAAACTGCTCGAAAATGGCGCCTTGCCCTTAGATTTATTAGAGCAAAAGATGGATCAGTGGCTCGAGTCTGCTAAGACGGCCAATGCTACTGAGACCAAGGTTTAGTTCGGGTAAAACCGCTCACATCATCTTAAATCGGGGCAGCTTAGGCGGCCCCTTTGTTTTTAGGGCTCCCTTTATTTTTACGGCTCCCTATGCTTTTACGTTTCAGGTTAATCCGCAAAGCGACGCTGATACTTGCCGCTTAAATAGCGGATCACCACAAAACCGACAATACCTGGCAGTGTCCACGACAACAGACGCAAATTACCATGGTCGATAAACAAACGGCTGCCACCAAAGGCGAAAAAGGCGGTGTAGCAGGCGATACCCGAGCCAATCATCGCGCCTAAATGCTCTATCCACCATTCTAATTTAGTCAAAGTCGCCTTAACGCTATAGCGCAGGAATCCCGCCCCAACCGTAGTGCCTAATAGGCCGAAAATCACCGCGAGGATCAGCTTTTCTTGGTATCCCCATAGCGCCATCACAGGGCCAAGTAGCGTTAAGCTCAGCATTAACGACAAATGCAGCGGCGATTTTAATTGCTGACGCTGCGCCTTATAACGCAGAACCAACACGCCATGCCTAACGGTTACGAGAGTTAACAAGCTTATATAGATGAGAAATATCCAAGCATTTTTACGATCCGCTATCTGCACAGCTAAAGCATCGGCGTTGGCCGCAGGCTGTTTAATCACCGCGAGCGGATCAATGAGGCCTGTTGTTGCCATCGCCACGCCCGTCGCCGCCACTGTGTACATGGCATAGACATAATAACGGCCAAAACGACTGTGATTCGCGCTGCCCTTTTTCAGCATGGCAGGCATCCAAAATAACACTAATGCCAATGCGCCCGCGGTAATATGCACAAATAGCGACAGGGTGAAAATCGTGTTCATCATCTTGCTCCATCAAAGTTGAAGCTTGATAGTAACGAGCACGGGGAGTCATCCATAAGTGCCAAAAGTCATGTTTTATGGGACTGCATATTGCCTAGCATGACATGCTTATAACAGGTATTTGACTCTTTTATGGATTTTGATTAATCCGAAGCTTTGTTTTAATGACCAGAAATAACGTCGGGATCTGTAACACTACAAATGCACCCGCTAAGCCTTTTACTGAAAAAGTAGCAGACCCTGATAAAATAAGTACCGCTGATAAAACAAGCCAAATCATAAAGAAAAATGAACCATAGCCAATCAGCGATTTAAACACTATTTGATTATCTGGCGACATACATTCCTCTAAATTTACGAGCCTGACTACAGCCCGGTATGCTTATCAAGTTTCAAAGTATCGATGATCGAGAAGGTATAACCTAGCTCGGTGAACATCCACTCGATATTGAGCTTAAAATCGATGGGGCGATCTAAATCGAGTTGATTGATAAAGAAATGGTGTTTAGTCGGGATCTTTATCAGTAATTGTTTTTGATAGAAACAGGCTTCAACTTCGGCATTTAATTCGCGACTAAGGACTAAGAGATTCTCCATCATCAAAGGATTGAGTAAGTAGCGCGCCTCGACTTGGTCGCTGCTATACACCTCAAAGCAACGCTCAAACCGCACATCCTCAAGCTTGACCCGCGACAGCTTTGTCTTAAACCCCTCAATTCGATTTTTTAAACTGCCCTTATCCGTGACTAACAAGGTAGTAGCGTTGAATCGCTTAGGAATATTGCACACCAGCAGTACACCATTGAAGACGGTTTCCCGATCAACCGAACCATTATCGTTCGATTTAGTGTTGTAAGCATCAACTTCGTAAAACTGGAACGGCACCTTGTTATAGGTTCCCTTAAGGCAATTTTGCGCATACTGCTTATCGGTTTTAGGCAGTAGCCCCAGCTCAAGGAAGAGAGAGAAATCGACCTTAGGCGCCCTCGTTAGCGCAAAGTCATCGCCAAAATACTTAAGGCTAATGGGATAGAGTTTTTCAAAGGCAGCATTATAGAGTTCATCGCTTTCCTTACCCGAGGCAATGACCACTAGGGCTATCACGGGAACGGGCAGAAACGCGCCAATCATCAAAGGCACAAAATAATCCATAGGCACCAGCATAAACTGCACCCCGAGCAGCCCAGCAAATGCCCCTAAAATCACCGTGATGCATAGGTAGTAGATTGGGGTGGTGAACTTGGCATTTTTACGCCGCCTTTGGTTTACGCCTTCACGTTTTGCTTCAAACGGTGCACATTTGGGGGCGATTTTTTGTTTGTAATACTTCAGAAAGGGAATGCGGTGCTCTTCGGGAATATCAAATTCAATCGAACTCATTGACTCCTACTCTTTACGACTCAAATCCATTTAGGCCGATGATTTTACGAATTTTATTCCTGTAAGGCCAGTTTAAGGCCTACAAATGACCCATTAAGCCTGAGCAAGCCTGCGGCCACGGCGTTGCAGTAAGCCAAAAATAATCAGCACACCAAAGGCGGCGCTAAAGAGAGTTAAAGCTCTAGCTACACCGTAAAAGTCCGTGAGATTAAAGGAAACCCCATCCGCCCACAGCACCAATAAACCCAGTGGCATTTGCATCGCCACCGCAGTGTACCAATCGAATGGTAATCGAGGGAAAAGCCGCTGATAGCTAAATAGCATCAGCCCAGAGAGCAGCAATAATAAGCCCGCATCATGGGCAGCTAACCCCAGATAAACCGGACTAGTGGGGCTAAGATTATCGACGCTCCCGAGCAAGGCATGCATATAGCCAGCACTGGCAACCAGTGCAAAACTCGTAAAGCTCAATACCGCCAACAGAATACCTAAGCCTAATGCGGGTAAATATTTCATAAACAGCCTCATCATTGCTACGCGCTCAATCCAATCTTTAAATCGTAAAGGCGCACAAATTCAGTCGAAAGAGAGTAAAGCAACAATAACAGCCAAAATTTCCCTTAGCTATTAAGACCATAGTCTTATGTCGACAACAAACTGCTGGATTATAAACAGCATAATTCCCCACACTAGATCCAGTATTTCACCGATATCCACTAGATAAGCCTCTAAAATTACTCATTTAATTGATTTTCAGCCAAATGAGTTAGTGATATGGCGCACATTCTCCCTTGACTTAAAGGTGAAATCCACTAGCCAATTACCCCAATAACGCTTACGATCAGGGTTGCATTTTTTAGCCAACATATTGTGGAGTATCAAAACATTATGGGTATCAGAGCCATAGTCGTAGACACAGCAGGCACCACGACAGACCTAACCTTTATCCAAGATGTGCTATTCCCCTATTCTGTCAAAGCCTTGCCAGACTTTTTAGCGCAGAACCAACACAATGTTTTGGTGGAAAACTGTATCTGCGACACCCGAGATATCGCCCTAGAGCCAGATGCTGACTTAGCGCGCGTGACTGAAATTTTACAGCAGTGGGTTCGTGAAGACCGCAAAGCGACCCCGCTCAAAACCCTACAGGGGTTAATTTGGAAGCAAGGTTATGCCCATGATGAGTTTAAGGGCCATATCTTCCCTGACTTTATCGAAGCTGTTAAACGTTTTAGCGCACAAAATCTGCGTATTTACAGTTTCTCATCGGGCTCTGTCGATGCCCAAAAACTGTTATTCAGCCACAGCGATGGCGGTGATTTAACCGAGATGTTTAACGGTCATTTTGATACCCGTACAGGTAACAAATTAGATAAACAAGCTTACTGCAATATTCTCAACACCATCAGCTTAAGCCCTAAGCAAGTGCTATTTGTGTCTGATGTGATTGAAGAATTAAAAGCAGCTGACGCAGCCGGCATGATGACCTGCCAAATGGTTCGCGACAGCAAGCAGCGCACGGGCGATTTTCGCACTATCAGCAGTTTCGATGAGCTAGTGATCGAGTAACATCGGCACTGCACATCAAAAGCGACCCTAGGGTCGCTTTTTGTTTTTCTGGCAATCACATCTACCTATCCGCAGGGTGATTCACCCCATCGCAAACGGGCACATCGCCTAATTCATAGGGATTCACGCCTTCGAGGCAACCAAGGTTATAGCCATATTCATTGGGATTAGAGCGCCTTTGATGATGGGTATAAATGCCGCACACAGAGCAGAAGTAATGTTTGGCCGTTTTGGTATTAAATTCGTAGCACTTTAATACTGCCTCGCCTTTGATAATCTTCAATCCCGCCAGCGGCACTGAACCGACGATAGCGCCCTTGCGCCGACAGATTGAGCAATCACAACGCCTTGGCTTTTCAATGCCATTGGGCAGCGATAACTCCAACACCACAGCGCCACAATGGCAAGACGCAAAATGTGTTGCTTGAATAACCGTATCCCCAATCTGTTTTATCATCGCCAACTCCTTGCTTCACTTAATGTTGTCAGTATTGCCTAAGGCTTGTCGCTCGCACTTTATACTGCTAGTCTGGCAGCCTTAAACGAGCGTTTTAACTAGAGCTTTTGACTATGAGTAATGCAATGGAAAGTCCAACCCTAAGTCCAATGGAAAAGTTTCTCGCACAGCACCCTATAGTGACCGAAATCCCCGTGGCTTGGGGCGAAATGGATGCGCTGCAACACGTCAACAACGTGGTCTATTTCCGCTATTTTGAAACTGCGCGTATCGATTTTTTCAACCGCCTCTTCCCGCTCAATGCTCTGTATAAATCCGGTGTTGGCCCTGTTATCAGCGAAAATCAGGCCCGCTATAAACGCCCAGTGACCTTCCCCGATACCCTATTGGTCAGCGTAAGTATCAGTGATATTCAAAGCGATAGATTTACCATGCATTATCAGGCGTTTAGTAAACAGCAGCAGGCGGTAACGACCTTAGGCACTTCGGTGGCTGTGATGTTTAACTTTAAAACCGGCCAAAAAGCCGAGCTTCCCGCAGAATTATTCGCCATTCTAAAACAACACGAGCAAGCTTAAGCTACCGAGTCGATGGCTACATTGCCATAACACTTTAGGCCATATCAGAGGGAGGCTGTATGTCAGAAAAAGCACCAATTGAAATCACCGTTGAACACCAACAGGATAAACAACGCTTTGTGATCCCCGTTGACGGGCATGAAGCCATACTGGAATACCGACTCAATGGTCAGCACATCGATTTTAGTCGCACCTTTGTACCCAACGAGCTGCGTGGCAAAGGTCTTGCCGAACGTTTAGTCCGCCACGGTTTGAAGTGGGCAAAAGCCCAAGATTACGAGATAGAAGCCAGTTGCTGGTATGTGCAGAAGTTTTTGAAATAACTGGCTTCTCGACAGGTACGCTAAATCCAATACACAGGGTAATGGCGCTTGGGATCGGTGGAGAGATTATTCACGACCAGCGCCACCAGCAATAACAGTAGTGAGCCGAGGAATACTGGCATCAACGCATAGAGAAACCCGAGTTGATGCACGTTCTCACCGCCTATCACAGCAATTAATGCCGTTGCACCGCCCGGTGGGTGCAGTGTGCGAGTTAGGTACATCAATGCGATGGCGAGTGATACCGCTAACGCGCTCGCAAGCACCATATAATCGGCAAACACTTGGTACACAGCCACACCAATCAGTGCCGATAATACACTGCCGCCAATCAAGTTACGTGGCTGAGAAAACTCAGCCAGTGGCGCGCCATACACTAATACCGCCGACGCCCCAAATGAGCCAATCACAAACATAGTGCCAAGTAGATGTTCGCCCATATAAGTGGCAAGACTGGCGACTAAGTAAATGCCACAAAAGGCCCCTACCCATGACCAAACGATCTTTTTCAGGGGTTGTCGTGGCGGACAGATGTCCTTAGAACGCATTCGGGTGAAGTAAAATCTCATGCTAGATCCGGCCGGGAGGAATAAAGGCGCGGATAAGTGATCCGCATCACATTTGCGGCCGCCACGTTAACGTTTTCACCGCGCAATTGCAATTGTGCGGTGAAAGCGAATACCGGACTTAAGCAGTTTCGCCGTTCAGGCTAGCTAAGATTTCACGAATATCTTCGGGGATAGGGCGACTCTTCTCGCAGCTGTAGTCGTAGTGTACTAAGGTGGTTTTCACTTCGGCGGTTTTATTGCCAGCCTGCCAACAGCTTTGGGTCAGCTCGAAACTGCTATTACCGATACGGCTAACATAGGTTTTCACCGTCACACTCTTGCCGTAGTATGTCGGCGCGATAAAGGCCACGGTAAAGCCTGCCACTATGAGGTTCCACTGATGCAAATCCAACTCGGGATTAAAAATCTCGAAGATTGGCGTGCGCGCCGCCTCGCACCACACGGGGATCACTGTGTTGTTGATGTGGCCTAGACCATCGGTTTCGGTAAATCTTGGCTGGATGTCCAGGCTGTATTCGGTGACTGACATGCAAACTTCCCTTTTGTTGTTCTTATACTTTTATGCTGTGAATGGGATAAACGAGGTGATTGCCCCGTTTATCCCTACCAAGCCTAACAGAAATAAGAAGCGCGATGCTAGAACTGGCAGCTCGCGGTCTCTGGGGTTTGCTTGCCATTGGCATCGTATTTTTTCATACAGCCAGCCTTACCCATATCATAGATTTTTTCGTATTTGAGCTTGCCACTGCTGTCGTAGGACTTAAACACGCCATGGCTTTTGGGGTTTTCTAAGTGATAGATTTTGCGCCCCTTAGTCACATGGGAAAAATCCGAGAATCCAGGTTCTTCCTGATAGATCACTCCGTTGATATAGCGCTTATGCACCACATGTTGCTCATCAATCCGCAGCATTTCGCTGGCTAACTTACCATTCTGGTCATAACAGACTTTATCCACGGCATAATTGCTGTCGAGATCCTCGATACAACTCACGGCACCATTATCAAAATACTCCCGCTGGATACCACAGCGCGCAATGGCGTTATCCCAGAAATAAGGTTCACCGTTCCAGGTTTCGCCTTCTTGCTGGCAATAGTTCCACAAACTCTTTAACTGACCGTTCGGATAAAAAGTGTAATGGGGGCCAGAAAGACGGTTATTGATAAGATGACCATATTGTACGAGCGAATAGCCGCCGTCGGTGGAATAGCGAATGCTTGGGCCATATTCCTTACCCGCTTTATAAGTCTGCAAGGACATTAAGCGGCCGTTAGAATCAAATCGATATTCTTTATCGACTGACCCATTAGTGTAATAGCTTAATTCGGATAGTCGGCCGCCGCGATACACTCGCTGCTCACCATCTTTAATCGAGCTAGTCTCGGCATTGTTTGTGTTTATTACACCCTCACAATCGCCTGCATAAGGCTCTTTTCGCATCATGCATTCATCCTGCGAGGGTTTAAGTTTTACAGCGTCATTGAACTTATACTGACTCAACTCATTCAGATCGCCGTTAGGTTCGAGCCACATTTGTGGGCCATCTAACTCGCCTTGACGATAGTTAGCTACATTGCTGACAGTGTTCGGGGCTGAATACCATAGACTCTCACCATGGAGTCTGCCCTTATCATAATGTTTAAGGGCAAACATAAAATTATCTTTATTGAATAACTTAGCCTCACCTTGGCGTAGGCCGTTCTCATAGTTGACTTCGGTCTTGTAGAGGTAAGTCACCGATTGTCTAGTGGTAAATGCATCGTTAGCATCTGGGGTTCGAATATAGACCCAAGTGCCTGAACGTTTACCATCGAGGTAGCTGCCTTCACCGCTTTGAAAGCGATAATCCCCTTGGGTGACCTTTTCTACCCAAGCGCCTTGCTTCACACCCTTTTGGTATTGGCCTTTGCTACCATCGGACTCAAGCCACTCACCGTCTTTTACGCCATTGAGATAAATGCCCTTTTCGGATAATTTCTTCGCGCCTTCGGTGCCGGAATCGTAATCTGGGGTATAGATTTCACTCGGGCCATCGGGCACGCCCTTGTTGTAGTGAATAAAGCCGTAGTTATCGGCGTCATCCATAATGGACTGCAATACCCATTTACCCTGCTTTTGGCCGTCGAGGTACTCGCCCTCCCAATAGGTTTCACGGCTGTCGGCTTCTATCCATTTACCCACTTGTTTGCCCAGCTTATAGTCACCAGCATACATCACACTGCCATTGCGGGCATCGTAGGCGGCAAAGTGACCATCAAGTTCGCCTTGAACATAATTGGCTTCACTGGCAACACCAGCCCAAGTACTGCCCATGCTCATGAATTCGTAAAAAGGCCCTGTTCGCGGGATTTTTTCGCTGCCATTTTTAAGCCAATCGACATCGTCGGCCTCATAACCAATGGCGACTAACATAAAACTGCCATCTTCTTCGACGTAAGCACTGCGATCAAACGTGGCGACTAGACTATATTTTCGTTCACGCCCCTCGGCATCCTTATCGGTGCGAGTCACGGGATAGCGCAGCTTGTATTCCACTGCGGTTTTTACATCCGCCGCTGTGCCTTCAGAATTGCGATAACCAATTAGTGTTGGTTTGAGCTTAGAGGTACCATCTAAAATCGCTTTAATATCAGGATCTTTTACCCCTTCCGCCTCATAGGTCATACGATACTGCTGTGGTGGCAGCTGGCTTAACACCTTGCGAACGCCGCCGACGGTAAAGGTGCTAATGGTTGGTACAACTTCATCGAGCACGGCTTGCAAGCGTGGCAATTTAGTTAGCTCTTCACCCTCAAAGCCATAACCCCGTAGATGCTGACCATCGGCATCCTTGAGCATGACGATAACTTCCTTAGTACCGCCCTTGTCAAAGTCATGGTAAAACACCGCCACGATTTCAGCGCGGCCGTAATCGTCAATACGCACACCGGGCGCATCGCCATAGAGCATTTCGCCCCATACCTGTTGATCTTTTTGATAAAAATTAAGCCATTGGCCATTGGGAAGATCCACGGGACCGTGAACCATTTTGTCATATTCCGCCGCAACCGCAGCAGGAATGACCACAAAAGAAGATAACCACACCGCACCGACCGCGGCGCATAAACGACGAATCGAAAGTTCCATTTAACTATCCTTTACACCGACACCTTGCGCCTCGTGCGCACCAGTAAACGGGGCGAATTTTAAGCTAAGAACTATGCGTCAGGAAGTAGTTGAGACAAAAAAGGCCGCTAAGCGGCCTTTTAAGATCAAATATTTAACAATCAATTATTATACATAGCATTAATTTCATGGGCGTACTTGTGATAAATCATTTTGCGACGCAACTTAAGCGTCGGCGTGATTAATCCTGCCTCCATCGAAAAAGCTTCCGGCAGCAGGGTAAACTTTTTGATTTGCTCAAAACCAGCCAACTCCTGCTGGAGCTGTTTGAGACGCTGCTCGAAATGCTCAACCACATGGCTATGGCGCAGCAGCTCAATAGGCGACTCATACTTTAAGCCTTTTTCCTTTGCCCATGCTTCGAGGGATTCAAAGGCTGGCACAATCAGCGCCGTCACATAGTTACGCGCATCGGCAATCACCGCCACTTGTTCGATAAAAGGACAACACCCAACAGCACCCTCAACCCTTTGCGGTGCAATATATTTACCGTTAGAGGTCTTCATCAATTCTTTAATACGATCGGTAATAAACAAATTGCCGTGGGCATCGAGTCGTCCCGCATCACCGGTTTTTAACCAGCCGTCTTCAAAGGCGGCGGCAGTATCTTCAGGGCGATTGTAATAACCGCGCATCACAGTGTCGCCACGGACTAAGATTTCATCGTCTTTACCCAGTTTAATTTCGATTTCGGGCAAGACTTTACCGTTTGACCCCGCGACACGGTTATCCAAAGTGTTACAGGTCACAGTAGCGTTTGTTTCGGTCATGCCATAGCCACAAAGCACAGGAATACCAATAGCATGGAAAAAAGACGCCACATTTAAATCAAGTGCAGCACCGCCACAGGGCATAAACTTTAAGCGTCCACCGAGCACTGCCTGCAACTTGCTGTAAACCAATTTGTTCGCCAGACGCCATTGCAAGGATAACCACAAACCGCCCTTAGCGCGGCCTTGGCTCACTTCAAACTGACGCTCGCCAACCCCCATCGCCCAAGCAAATAATTTTTTACGACCCTCTGCGGATTTCGCTACCTTATCCTGTACTGCGCTGTAAACCTTCTCGAGGAAACGCGGCACCACACACAAGGTATGCGGACGCACAGCACTTATCGCTTCTTTTACTCTTTGGGTATTTTGCAGATAGACATTATGGCCACCACGGCATAAAACGTAGAAACTCCAGCTACGCTCAAACACATGGCTTAGAGGTAGGAAAGCTAAAGACACATCGCCAGCATTAAAAGGCAAAATCTGATCGTGCTGACGCACAGTCGAAGCCATATTGCGGTAATCCAGCATGACGCCCTTAGGATCACCCGTGGTGCCGGAGGTATAAATCAGGGTTAACAGATCATCAAGATTCGCGTCTTTTAAGCGTTGCTCCAGCTCGGCACTTTGGTCATATGCCTGCGCTAGCACGTTATCTAAATGTCTATGCTGAGGTTTATCCTGAGCCAACTGAACTGAGGCATCGAACACAATCACATGCTCTAGGGTTGGACACTGTTTTTGTAGCTCGCAGGCCAGCGCATATTGCTTAGCGTCGTCGACAAAAATCACCTTAGCCGCCGCATCATTAATGATAAAGCTGGCTTGCTCTAAGGTACTGGTTGGATAAATGGGCACGACAATGGCACGGCTTTTCAGAATGCCGATATCGGCACAGGTCCATTGTGGGCAGTTTTGTGACAGGATCACACAGCGGTCTTGCACTTGTACGCCGAGTTGAATCAACACTTGTGCAATTTTATGGCTGATCTCATCAAATGCCTGCCAACTGACTTGATGCCAAGGGGCTGCCATTTCAAAACCTTCCAGCGCAATAGCCTCCTTTAACGACTGGCTTTGCTGCTGTAATAGTCGAATTACGTGATATTGTTCGAGCGACATGAGTGACTCACCTTTTAGCTTACAAGTGTTCCGCTTTTGCAGCATTCTACCTGAAGGCAAGCTAAAAACTAAGAGTTTTTGCTCTAATCTTGTGCAAATGTCGCCCAAATCACGTCATTTAAGGCCGATTACAGCCCAACGATATCGCCCCGCCATAACTTTTTACGGCCGCCAAACAGGGCAATTTGCCCCAACACAACCAGTAAAAGATCGCCTATTAACCAATAATATAGATGACCATCATGCTGCAATGCCGCTAAACTGATAGACACCCATAGTGAATGCCCCAGCACCACCAGCATAGTCAAGCTAACCTGTAACACTCGGCGGCACAGGCAACCTAGCCCTAACACCAAGGCACAAGCCCAATAGGTGCTCATCACTAAATGCGCCAGCAATGGCACACTCATCTCGCCATTGAGCCAAGTAATAAACACACTACAGAGCAACATGCCGACACTGATGAGATACAGCAATCGTTGCTGTCCTCGGGCAAAAGCATTAACCAAACCAGTTCTGCCATCAAAACCCGGCATCAACAACAGTAACTCTGTTGCACGCGCTCGTTGCACCCGACTCCAATGCACTAGCGAACAGCTGATCACACAAAACTGCGCCAGTAGCAGTAACACCGGAAAATCCCAATTAAACTGATGGGATAATACCCCCAGCACTAATGTCAGCACGGGCAGCAACAACAGCAATACGGTTAACATCGGCCCGATAAAAAAGTTAACCGGATGCAAATAACGCTCGAAACGGCTCAAAAACCGCATGGATTGCAGATTAGGCAACCAAAACCAGCCCATTTCTAACCCGTTGAGGTACACACTGCGTGCTTCCACCCGCCAAGGTAATACTAGGCAGCGGCGCCAAATCACAACGACAAACACAAACAGCACTATGATGCTCAGCCACAATGGTACTTGCTCAGCCAAAGCGCTAGAAAACGGCACTAAAATAAACAGTAAAAATGAGGAGTAAAACCATTGGGTTTGCCGCAGACACAGCAAAATAAAACCTAAGCTTATCCCTTGGGCAAACACCAGTAACGACAGGCTAGAGGTAAAGTCAAACAATACGCATAAAAGCACCGCAAGGCTAAACACGCCAATGAGCATCACCTCGCACTGGATAAAAATATTCTGCCGATAACGGGGGATTAAGATTGAGCACTCACTCGCCATCAAGCGAATCAACTGCCACGCGACCGCAGCTGAGGTAGAGACAATCCCCATGCCGACAAAAATATCAAAACTCTCCTTCTGCCCAGCCCATCCCGCCAAAACGCTCAGGGCTAAGCCAAATAATCCGGTACCCAAAAAACTCACACTGCCGACATCAAATAACCACAGGCGCAGCATGCCGTTAAAGGGATTGATTGAATGCTGTGTTACAGGCTTATCAGTAGGTTGCACAAGCGGTTTAGCTGAACTCATTTGTGTAACTCCACAAAGAGTTGCTCCAAATTAAGCGCTTCACTTCGCTGCACGCCGGGAAGATTGAGATCGATTGCGCCACTATCCACCAGCACAGAATTACCATCACGGCTCAAAATACGCACCTGCTCAGGCAACTCCGTACCCACAGCCAGTTTGAGTAGACGCACCTCTTCCCGTAGAGCATCGATTTCCTTAAACAGCACTAATTCGCCCTGTTTAATCAGTGCCACATGACTAGCGACCCGCTCTAAATCTGAGGTGATATGGGATGAAAACAGCACCGCCGAGCCGGATTCGAGGGCCAAGTCGAACAAATCGACCATAAATTTGCGTCTGACGATAGGATCGAGGCTGGCCACAGGTTCGTCGAGGATCAGCAACTCGGGACGATAGGCCATCGCCATGATCAAGGCCAAGGATTGACGCTGCCCAACGGACAGACGTTGTACCTGTTGGCTGACATCTAACTCAAAGCGGGCAAGCCAATCTTGCTCTAACTGCATGTCCCAATGGGGATAAAAGCTGCGGTGTAAATCAAGAGCGCGCTCAACGGTAAAACCTTCATAACCAAAGGGCTGTTGTGGCACATAACCAAGGCGCTCCTTTGCGGCTGACGAAAGTTGTTCCGGCGTCTCACCTAAGGTGCGGATGTCACCCGAATCGGGCGAAAGAATCCCCAAAGCGCAGCGCATTAAGGTCGATTTACCCGCACCATTTTGTCCCAATAAGCCAACCACCATCCCGGCAGACAAGCACAAGGACAGATCCTTTAACGCCTGTTTTTCAACGCCATTTTTTCCACGAAAAACTTTGTTTACCTTAGAAAACTCAAGTATTGGGGGAAACTCTTGATCCATCGAATTGCGTCCTTTTTATTCTCGTTTTCGCTTGGGCCGACTAGGCTTGCCAGCGATCGTTAATCAATTGCAGCAACTCGGGCAGGCTCACGCCCAGCTGCTTGGCTTGTGCCAATAAGCCATCTAATTGCGGCTCAAGCAGACTCACGCCCGACTCCATCGCCTCGGTACGGGCAGCAACCCGAGTCGCCTGCCCACGGCGGCGTTCTAACCAGCCCTGATCCACCAATTGCTGAATTGCGCGAGATACTGTCATCGGGTTCACCGCAAGGTATTCCGCAATCTGGCGCACTGAGGGTAATACGTCTTCCTCTTGCAGTTGGCCGCCCACAATCAAGCGCACGATTTGCTCGTGTAATTGCTTGTAAATTGGCTCACCACTGCTGGGGTTGACATTTAAAAGTTCTAACATTAGGCTTTACACACTGTATTAATACATTGATACACCGATACACTGTATTTAAAGTATCACACTCATCCTGAAATGCAAAAAGGAAAGCGCTCATGATAGATAGCATGATCCACAGGAAGTCCCATAATACCAGCGCTTGCGTTGCGATTAAGCGTTCAAATACAGGCTGGCATAAACATATTTCAACTCGCAAAATCATAGGCTTGAGCACACTTATGCTCGCTATGGCTAGCGCAACGGTTTGGGCAAGTGAAAAATCAGCGCCTTCAACAACCCCCACAAATACCTGTTATGTGGACGGTGTTTCGGACCGTTTAAACTGCGGCTTTGTGACTGTGCCCGAAAACCCTAACAAGCCCGATGGCAAACAGATCCAAGTGCATTATGTGGTCTTGCCAGCGGTAAAAAACGTCAATCATGAAGAAGCACTGCTGGCGATAGCAGGCGGCCCAGGTCAATCGGCCATAGATAATGCGGCAAGCTTTGATAGCATGCTGAATAAAGTGCGTCAGCAGCGGGATATTTTGCTGATTGATCAACGCGGTACAGGTCGTTCGAATCCACTCAATTGCGACCCTGGTGCACAAACCCCACTCGCTATCAACGATGACAATGTTGACAGCGTAGTCGAAGCGCAAAAATGTCGCGATCAATACCCCGACACAGACGTCACCCAATACGGCAGTCTCAATGCCGTGGCAGACTTCGAAGCCGTGCGCGCCCATTTAGGCTACAAAAAGCTGCACTTATACGGCATTTCTTACGGCACACGCATGGCGCAGCTCTATATGCGTTTGTATCCCGAGCACTTAGCCACAGTTACCTTAGACGGCGTAGTGCCGATGCAACAAAGCGTATTAGAAATCGGCTCGGCAATTGAGCGCGGCTTTGACTTATTGTTTAAAGACTGCCAAGAAACCGCAGCCTGCCATGACGAGTTTCCAGAGCTCAGGGCCGAGTTTGACCAAGTGGTAACCAAACTCAGCCAAGGGCCAGTGATGGAGCAAGTACACGACCCGGTCACGGGTGAAAAGACCTTACTCACACTCACCCGCGCGAAGTTTTATGGCGCGATCAGAATGGCGTTATATCAAACCAATGTGCGCGCCTTAGTGCCCCATGCGATTCATCAAGCCGCCAAAGGTAACTATCAACCGCTACTCGGATTGTATGCCTTAACTACCGATGGTGCAGGCATGGCAATGGGCATGCACGCCTCCGTAGTTTGCGGTGAAGACATCCATCGCATCACCCCAGCGATGCGTGAACAGGCAAAAACCTCCTATGTAGGTAAAACCATGCTCGAAAGCCTGGAAGCATCATGCTCTGTGTGGAAAGTGCCACCCGTCGATGCCAGCTTTAGCGAGCCTATTAAGAGTGCAATCCCCACGCTGTTGCTGTCGGGCGAAATAGACCCAGCCACACCACCAAGTTGGGCGGAACTCGCCATGGAAAAACTCACTAACGCTAAACACTTAGTCGCACCTTATGCGACCCATGGTGTGGCCTATCAGTCCTGTGCCAATAACTTAATCGCCGAGTTAGTGCGTACAGGCTCAGTTAAAGATCTCGATGGTGAATGTTTGAAAAAGGATGTGCGCCGTAGTTTCTATTTAAATGCTAGCTCGGTTGAGCCTCTCGCGACCGAAGATGCAACCCAATCTGCCAAAGATAAGCCCAGCACTGGAGCCAAGGAGTAAGTCATGATCAAAGTATCCCATCTTTCTAAGCGCATCGGTGAAGTGCAGGCCTTAAACGATTTGAGTTTTGTTGCTGAAAACGGCCAGATCACCGGCCTACTCGGCCCTAATGGCGCGGGTAAAACCACCTGTTTGCGCACGATTTTCGGTCTGTTAAAGCCCGATACTGGCACGGCAGAAATTGAAGGTATCGATGTCGCCATCGACCCGATTGGTGCTAAGCAGCAACTCGGTTTATTCCCCGATCCATTTGGCCTGTATGAGCGCCTCACGCCGCGGGAATATATCCGTTACTTCGCCGAACTCAGCGGTTTATCTGCGAGCGACGCCAAAGAAGCCACCAGCAAGGTTATCGCCAAACTGCGCCTCGAAGATATTAGCGATCGCCGCTGTAAAGGCTTCTCCCAAGGGCAACGAATGAAAACCGCCCTCGCCCAAGCCATAGTCCACAGCCCCAGCAATATTATCCTCGACGAACCGACCCGTGGGCTGGATGTAATGAGCACTCGCTTGCTGCGCGATATTCTTATCGACCTTAAGAATCAAGGGCATTGCGTGCTGTTTTCCAGCCATGTGATGCAAGAAGTCGCAGCCTTGTGCGACCAAGTGATCGTGATGGCGCAGGGTCGAGTGGTGGCCATCGGCAGCCCAGAGCAACTCTGCGCGCAAACGGGTAAGGCCTCACTCGAAGATGCCTTTATCCAGCTGATCGGTACCGATGAGGGCATTGCCGCATGATGACTCACAGCATTAGCGCTCACACAAATTGCGATAACACCTGCTTCGACCTAATGGCGAACAGACAAACTTGGGATAAGGAATAATCATGAACAAAATCATCGCAATGGTTCGCAAGGAACTGATAGACGCCGCCCGCGATAAACGCTCTGTGATGGCGGGACTCTACTACGCCATCGGTACGCCGCTGATCATGTGCGGCCTGTTTATGGTGCTTATCGGCCAGCTGACCAGCCCGGACGATCTTAAAATCAGCATCACTAACCCCGACAAAGCGCCGGATTTAGTGCGTTTTTTATCTAACAAGGGCATTACCCAAGGCGAAGCTGGCGCGAAGGATTTGAAAGCCATCGAGCTGATTATCAGCCCCGACTATGCCAAGCAGATGAACCAAGGCAAAGGCGCAGAAATCACTATCGTTGCCGATAACTCAGAGGAAAAACTGCAAAACTCGATTCGCCGCTTAGAGAAACAGTTGCAGGCCTACAGCGCCGAAATGGGCAGCCTGCGCTTAATCGCCCGCGGTATCGACCCTCGCGTGGTGCAGCCACTGAAAGTGAATGTGCACGACCAAGCCACCACCGACTCTAAGGGCGGGATGATCTTAGGCATCGCCATTTTCACTATGATTTACTCAGTGTTTATCTCGGGGATGAACTTGGCCATCGACACCAGCGCCGGTGAGCGTGAACGTAACTCTTTGGCATTGTTACTCAGCCATCCGCTAACCACGCGCCAATTAGTGCTCTCTAAAATCATTGCTGTCGGCCTGTTTGCCCTGCTCGGCTTAGTGTTGATTTTACTGGTGTCTAAAGTCGCCTATACCTTCGTGCCTTGGCAGGAGCTCGGCTTTAGCGTCAGCATTACCAGCGAATTTATGGCGCTGATGCTGCTAGTCGGTATCCCAGTAGCCCTGATGGCTGCCTGTTTGCAATTGTTTGTGTCCTTTATGGCCAAAACCTTTAAGGAAGCCCAGTCCTATCTAACCATGGTGTTGTTTGTGCCCTTGGCACTGTCGATGGCCGCCAGCTACAACATCGCGCCAGACGTCCTGCAGTGGTTGCCCGTTTCGGGTCAACAACAGGCACTGATGGACTTTATTAAAGGTAAAGATATGAACATGCTGCAATTGCTGGTATCGACCTTGGGCACACTCGCCATTGCGGTAATACTGGCATTCGGCATGGAAAAATCGTTAAAGAGCGAAAAAGTGATCTTCGGTTTGTAACACTATCAACCCACAGAGGGCGCGCCGCGCCCTAACATTGAATTAAGGAGCCAATCATGGAAAAAGAATTTATTATCATGGTCATTATGGTGACCTTTATTATCGGTGTAAGCGCCACGGAGATGTTTAAGCATTACCTAAAAATGCGCCAACTGGGTGGCGGAAACGATCGACAACTTGAGGATAAACTCACCCAGCTGAGTCTACAAAATCAGGTACTGATTGAACGAGTACAAGTGCTGGAGCGCATAGTGACAGACGCAGAGGACAACGCCGCTAAAACCACACTGGCACAGCAAATTGAGGCATTAAAATAGTCGTTAATGCACCGCAGTTAAACTCGTATTACAAGGTATTAAAGTTGTGTCTATAGGCGCTAAGTCAAGCTGCGTACTTGCGACTTAGCGCGACCACAACAGCCCACAACAAATGCTAATAAAAAACCCAAGCTAGGCTTAATGCCGTTCACTTAAGAGTGAACGGCATTTTTCTTTGGTCTAACCGGAAACTTGTTTTTGCTCATTTTAAGGACTCGTGGATATGCCCTTTCCCGTTTACCATCCAGCTTAAATTGCCGTGCATTTCGTTCTATATCCAATACGTCTCTCGGGACATTCCCCGGTGTTTGTGATGACAGTTGTGTCAACTTGAAGATGATATAACTCGCCGCATCCCGAAAACTCAGTTGATTGGGATGGACCGATGGCAAGCTTTTAGCCATCAGCAACATCTTATATCTAATGAGATTATAGGCCAGTAGCACGCCCCATAACTCTTGAGTCACCAGCTCCGGTAGTTGACTGCGGAGCGTAAAACGACTATCCAGTAGATGTTGTTTCATCTCTCTGTAGCCCAGTTCGATTTCCCATCGATGGGCATATAAGTCGACGATGTCTTCGCTGGGGTAACGCATCGGGTCTGTCAACGAGGTCAAAATGGCGACTGACTTACCTTTCACTGTCTTAGTCAATAAACGCGCTTCAAGAGTTTCAGGGAGCTGCGGCCATTTCTTTCTGGCTTGAGGTGTCGTGGTGAGTTTCACGCTCTGGTCATGCTTTCCTAGCGTTCGCACCACCTCATATTGAGTGCCTTTCTTCAATGGCAACAACCAGTGGCTATCAGGTTGCGCTTGCTGCCAAGCGTGCAGCAGGCCGAGCGAGTAAAATCCTCGGTCAAATAGGGTTAGGCTGTGATTGGGAATGCTAGGAATGAGCAGGGACGCTAAGTTCATTTCATTTTCGGCAACCGAATCAAAGGCGCTGTTGACCAACAAATGGCTGCTTAATTCCATCAAGCAAACCATGCGAATTTGCGGATAAGCCGCTTCGCCTGAAGCGTTGGCGGTTCGTCCAAAGGCGGCTTGATTTTGGACACTATCGGGTGTCCGCCACACGACACCGTCAACACCATACAAGTTAAGACCGCACCAATGAGGATGTTCAGCTCTCGCGTGCCAGGTATTGGCGCTGCGGCTAAATACTTCTCTAATAACCTCACTGCCCAATCGTTTACGCGCCTGAGTCACGGCGCTGCGTGCAACATAATCAATCTCTTGCGGCAAAACAATGTCGAGTTTGTTGATGAGTGACCGAACAGACTCCCCTCGGAACAAAGCCATTCCGATAACGGCCCAAATCATCGCGTCCATCGGCAATTTACGCCGTCTTAACGTCGCAACGCCCTGAGAGTCTAGGCAAGATTGAATTAACTCAGGTTCTAACACATCAGCTAAGCAGGTGAATTCGGTTAGGCGGGTAATATGAGTACGGGCGAGTGCTTCTGAGAGTTGCATAAAAAAATCCGATGACATGAGGTCATCGGATTTTGATCTTTTCAGCGAGATCGTCAAGCGATCTGTCTTAACTGATCGGCATTACAAGCTAGGCTTGGGTTTATGTCATCTTGCTGTGCGGCGCGTTATTTTGCCTTAGGTCTAAAAGGCTTTATCACGGCCTCGTTACACTCGAGGTACGGCCCTTCCATCAGGTCAATACAGTAAGGAATCGCTGGGAATACCGCATCTAAACATTCGCGGATTGATTTAGGCTTGCCCGGCAGGTTCACAATTAATGAATCACCGCGTAAGCCCGCGGTTTGGCGCGAGAGAATCGCCGTCGGCACAAACTTTAATGACTCAGCGCGCATCAACTCGCCAAAGCCCGGCATCATACGATCGCACACGGCCTCGGTCGCCTCGGGCGTCACATCGCGTTTTGCTGGGCCAGTACCGCCCGTGGTCACAATTAAGCAGCAATCCAGCTCATCGGCCATCTTGATCAGGGTCGCTTCAATCACATCCTGCTCGTCGGGGATCACTTGATAAATCGGCTCCCACTCGCTGGTGAGGTAATCATTGAGGGTGTCGATAATCGCCTTGCCCGAGATATCCTCATAAATCCCCGCGCTGGCACGATCGCTCACCGTTACAATCCCGATTTTTGCTTTGCTCATAGGAAATCCCCAATCATGTTGAAATAAAACCATATCGACCGAAAGCAGAGGAGAAACCTATGCTCCTTCGACTATAAGCCGCAGCTAAAATAGCATAAATGCTCGGCCAATGGGGCAAGTAAAACGTGATGAAGTTCGCGCAATAGGCTCGAAAAAAAGCTAAGGCAAGCAATCACTCACCTCAGCTTGATGGTTTGCAGGAAGTGTTAACTCACCTGTGACAGTGTGGGCAACGCAGGGAAAGCGCCCTTCTGCCCACAGGTTACGGCGCCGCAACGCACCGCAAACTCAACCGCCTTGCGCAACTGTGCCTGACATGCAAGTCGATGTTTTAAGGTTAAATGCTCGAGATCAAACTCCAACTCAGAACCCAGTGCAAACAAAAATCCCGCCATAAAGCTGTCGCCCGCCGCCGTGGTATCAACGGCTTTAATTTGGGGGACTGGCACGCTAAATCGCTCATCTACTGTTATGCATTGCACTGGATTGGCGCCGTCAGTAATCAAAATCACTTCAACACCTTGCGCCAAACAAAACTGCAAATAATCTTCGAAACTCTTATTCCGCGTTAAGGCTAAATAGTCGGCTTCTTCACGGCTCATTTTCAGCACTTGTGTGTAACGAAAACACTGCTCTACTCGCTCTGCAAGCAATGCGGTATCGGGCCAGAGTGATAAGCGCAAGTTAACATCAAAACTCACTATCTTATTGAATGAATTAGCGCAACGGGCACCATAGATGCTCGCGTTAAAAATGCTCGCTTCGGTAAAGGTGTTGGAACAGAGATGAAAAACATCCATCTGTGGCCATGGAATGGCATCGAAATGGCGCTGACTATAGCAAAGGTCGGCAGTCCCTTGGCGGTTAAACTCGAAGGTTCGTTCACCATTCTCATCCAAATTTACCACCACTGTCGCCGTTGGCGCACCTGGCACTTCGGCCAAATAATCTGTAGCAACGCCTTCGTTTTCGAGGGATTGTTTTAACATTGCGCCATAATCATCGCTGCTAATGCCGCCAGCAAAATAACTCTTACCGCCCAGTTTGGCATAACCTACAGCCACGTTTGCAGGCGCGCCGCCCGCAATGGCTTGATGGGATTTGTCGCTAGCCTCTGTGGGTAATAAATCCACTAACACCTCTCCAAAACTGAGTAATACCGTCATATGGATCCCTTTATATTTCTATTAGTTAAGCAAAAAGCCCATGCTGGATGGGCCTTTTAAATTGTCGGTTTTAAACCTCAAACCCGCCGGAGTTAAAACTCGTATTTCAAGGTTGCACTCGTGGTTCTGCCATTAATGGTGCGAGCGCGGATAATATTGTTATCAGGAATCGAACCTTCCTCTGCTTCGGTGATACCAGTAGCGTCAAACAGGTTATTGACGTTTAAGGAGACACTTAAGGCCTGAGTTAAGTTGTAGGTTGCAAAGGCATTGACCTGATTGTAACCATCAAACTTCAGATCATTATTATCCTGTGCATAGGAGTCAGTAGTGCCAATCAGGTTGATGCCCACTGAACCTTGGTCAAAGTTATAACGGCCCATCAGCGAGTAGATAAAGTCGGCCTGTCTTCTTGGAGTATTACCCACAACATCTGGTGTTAAAGCGTCCTTAGCAATCTCAGCATCGGTCCAAGTGACATTGCCCCTAAAATCGAAGTCACCGATAAAATAGGCCGATTCAATTTCAATTCCTTTGGCTTTGTACTTACGGTCGAAGAAACGCTGACTGGTCGCCTCAAAGTTTTGCTCTTCGGTCTCGGAGTAGAAAGCGGTCGCGAACACCGATAAATCATCGTAACGGTACTTAACGCCTAACTCATATTGATCCACATTATCGACCGCATCTTCTTTTGCCACTGAACCATCGGCACGAACCTTACCAAATAACAGGCGATCCGCGTTGGCACGGCCGCCATGACTCAAGCGACCAAAAGCAGCTAAATCGCTGTCAAACTGATAGTTTGCGCCGAGTGAATAGGAGGTGTAGCTCCAGTCATAATTCACGGGTTGCGGATTAGCATTATCGATAGAAGAGACACTTTGCTCAGGAATAGAGATTACGCCATCCAAGTTCATATCGACTTGCGATTGCACATTGCCAGCGTAGTAACCACTGGCATCGCCGCTGTCGTAACGCACACTGGCATCCAGCGATAAATCCCCAAAGCTTGACGCGACCGCAAGATAAGGCGCCTTAATGTTGTATTCGGTATCGTAATTACGTTGGCAACAATTACCCCAATAAGGCACACCATAGCCGTAGAGCCCAGCATCGGAATAGGCGATACCATCAGCAGCCACAACATCAAGCAATGCGGCGTTATCCCCTTTGACTTCCATCAAATAGGAGTTCCACATCCAAGTCATATTGATATTTTGGGTGGCATTGTAATAACCCAAAGTAACGCTGGTATCGTCAAAGGTTTTCGTTAATTTTAAGTCGTTTACGATTGAACCAAAGTCATTCATCTTAACGTCGAAGGTATGGATCCGCATGGCGAGTCCATCCATAGGATTGCCCGCATCAGGACCATTGGCATAAATCAACTTGGCGCCAGTGCCCGCAATACTGGCCGCAATGTCGGCGCCATTAGCCACTTCTGCTGGGAATGGCGCCATAAAATTGCCACTCACATCCGAGAAACGGAAGCGGTTTTCGACCTGCCAGTCATTACCTAAATCAAAGGAAGCTTCTAATCCCACTGAGTTAACCTCAGGATTCATCCCATCGCGCATATCACCGCGACGACGCTCACCATCGGCGCCTAAACTCAGGGTTGAGAGAAAATATGCTGACTGGATGGCATCGGATTTCGCATTAAAACCTGGGACAGAGCTACCGTCCGAATACATTGGCATGGGTAAGTAGCCAATACTTTTATCATCTAAATGTTTGAAATAAAGACGAACATAGCCACTATCGAACTCTTTGGTTATGTTAGCTTTTACCTGACCACCTTTGTTGGCGTCATAACCTGCTTGGCGAGGGCCTTCACCAGTACGCACAAAACCACCCACATGGAAACGCAGGCTGTCATTGATGCTCGAGCCATATTCAAAGTCAGTACGGAAAGTATCGTAGTCCAAGCCAAAGGTGGTAGACACGCTGCCAGCATCCGAGCTCCCAGTTTTACTGATCACGTTAATAATGCCGCCGGGAGCGTTACTCGCCGCAGTGGATGCCGAACCACCACGAATAGATTCAATGGTTTGTACTGTAGAGTCTAAACGTAAAAAGATATCCGCATTACCAAAGGCAATATCGCCAAACTGTAGAATTGGTAAACCATCTTCTTGAATTTGAAGAAACTTAGCACCACCCGATGCCACAGGTAAGCCACGTACAGCAATGTTAGCATTACCTTCGCCGCCCGTTGATTCCACCTTCATACCCGGAATGATCCGGAACGCTTCGGCGGATGAACGTGGAGTACTAACCTCCAACTCCGCGAGTGATACGCTGCTAACTGACACGCTCGAGTCCATGACGCGAGTACCACGGGCCACGCCCGTAACAGTAATGCGCTCAAGGCCTAACGCATCTTTCTTGGTTTCTTCCTGCGCGGGTGCATCGGCAGCCCAAAGCTGAGAACTCACCAAGACGGCGATTGTGCTTAACAAGAATTGTTGTGATGTGCGATTTATCATTTTTATGTCCCCACCCATATTTGAGAAGCCGCCCTCTCCCCACGGCGACTTCTACTGAAATTATTGTTAATCGATTAGCCTGTTATTTCACTTTACTAAAAAACATCTTAATCGATTAAGTTAACAAGTTAGCAACTAAATGACAAAAAGCAAGTGCATTTTTTGTACAAACCAACAAACTTAAAGTGGGAACAACAGACAATTAATTGATTCATTAGAGAAATGTGACATAAAAATTTTTTCTGTCACATTTCAATTCAAGCGGTTTCACGGCTTAACAGCGGTTGGGAAGGATCTTTAATCAGATTAACCCCCGCTAGTAGACACAACAAAACGGCAAACCCAGTAGCGAGGTAAAAGCCATACTTCACATGGCCGAAAATATCCCCAACTAACCCCATACAAAGGGGAGCCAGCGCCGCAGAAACCGCGGTAAAAAACAGGATAACCCCAGCCACAGAACCGTGCTGCGCCACGGGGAAACAACTGATCCCCTTGGAGTTTAAGGTGGGATATATCATTGACATAAACAGCCCAGAGAGGGGCAAGAGAATAACGGCGGCCTCAACACCATAGAGCATAGAACCGAGATAGCAAAGGCTGATCGCCAAGCTAAACCAGAACATAACCTGTTGCCACGAAAAGTAATTTAATATCCATCCGCCCAAAAACCGCCCACCCGCTCGCAGGGTAAAAAAGAGGGTCAAGGCATAGGCCGCCAGTGCAGTGTAATCCCCCTGATACTCTTGCAGCAGGCTAGGCATCCATACATAAATCGCTACTTCGGTGGCCACATACAAACCAATCGCAAGGGAAAACCCTAATGCATAAGGGTTTTTCATCATACTGAAGGTGTTCGCCAGATTAATTGTTTCCGTCGAGGATTGCTTAACCTGCGGATAATCGGCCCTAAACGCCAACCAACAAAGCAGCAGACAAAAAATCCCTGCCCCAAAATACAAATACTTCCATGACACACCACTGATAAGCAGATAGCTAACGATAGCTGGCCCCACCATAGCGCCAACCCCAAAGAATCCTTCGACCGTGTTCATGGTGCTGGAATGTTGTTTTGGTGACCGAGAGATATCACCGATCAGGGCTAAAGCCCCAGTTTTAAATACCCCAATTGCCAAGCCCACCAAGGCCAATAGCATCAGGAAATAATAAAACGACTCCCCAAGCGCAAATAAAAAACAGGCAATAGCGAACAACAACAACCCTAATAAAATGGTTAGTTTACGCCCTATTTTATCCGCCAAAAAACCCAGAAACAGGCCACTTATTGCGATAAAAATCATCGGCATATAATGGAAGGCGCTCGCCTGAGACAAAGAGAGGCCAAATTCAGCAATCAGCTGCGGGATGATCACGCCCACGGCATCGGAGGTCATAGCAAACATAAAAAACATTAAATACGTCAGCACTCTAATACGAGTGTGATGGCGATTTTCTACAGAATTTGAATCACTTACCATACTGTTTCACCTTATCGTTATCGCGCCTAACTCCCTTTGAAGCTGGCTAAGCCCCAAACAGCTTTAGGCATTATTTATGTACAGCAGTGAGCTAATCCCCCCAAAACCTAAGACTAACTCAAAAATAAAACAAACCACTTGAATAATGTTTCACATTGGTTAAATATACAACTTAATCGATTAAGTTTGTTTGCGCAATTTATAAATAAACGCGGGCAAACTTTACTCTGGGAAGGCTACTCAAACGTGGGCAAAGTATGAAAAATCAAGTGCAATTGATCACCTATGTCGATCGGATAACCGGTGCCGGACTCAAAGAACTCAAAGCCTTACTCAATAACGAGTTGCAGGGGTTATTTGGGGGCGTTCACTTATTGCCCTTTTACTATCCTATCGATGGCAGCGATGCGGGTTTTGATCCCATAGACCATGTGCAAGTGGATTCACGCTTAGGTGATTGGGACGATGTCAAAAGCATAGGTGAAGAGTTCGACATCATGGCCGACTTGATCGTTAACCATATGTCTGCGGAGTCTCCCGAGTTTAAAGATGTGCTCAAGCATGGCAAACAATCGGCTTACTGGGATTTATTCCTAACCAAGGACAAGGTATTCCCCGAGGGATTAAGCGAGCAGGATCAAGAAGCTATCTACCGCCCTCGCCCAGGGAGCTGCTTTAGCACTTACACCTTAGCGGATGGTTCAACGGAAGAGTTTTGGACCACCTTTACCCGTAACCAAATCGATATCGACGTACACTCCGCAGCAGGTAAAGATTACTTAAACCGTGTATTGGCGCGATTTAACCACAGCAAAATCAATTTAATCCGCTTAGATGCCGCAGGTTATGCGATCAAAAAGCCCGGCACTAGCTGCTTTATGATTGAGGAATCCTTCGAGTTTGTGGATAAATTAGCGAAGCAAGCCAATCAGTTAGGCATGACAACCCTAGCCGAAATTCACTCCCATCACATGACGCAAATCGATATCGCCAAACGGGTCGATATGGTTTACGACTTTGCATTACCGCCGCTGATTTTACACACGCTCTTCAGCCAAGATTGTCGTGCCCTGAGCCACTGGCTTGAAATGGCGCCTCGCAACTGCATTACCGTACTCGATACCCACGATGGTATCGGCATTATCGATGTGGGCCCAATGGATGGCTTACAAGGATTATTGGACGAAAAACAAATCGATAATCTGGTTGAAACCATACACAAAAACAGTCAAGGCGAGAGTTTACAAGCCACAGGTGCGGCCGCCAGCAATGTCGATTTGTATCAAATCAACTGCACCTATTACGATGCCCTCGGGCAAAATGACCTAGATTACTTGATGGCTCGGGCGATTCAGTTTTTCGCACCGGGTATTCCGCAGGTGTACTACGCAGGCCTGCTTACCATACCCAACGACATGGTATTGCTAAATCAAACCCATGTTGGCCGAGATATTAATCGCCCCTATTTAAACCGAGAAAAAGTGCAACAAGCCCTGCAAAAACCAGTGGTTAACGCTCTTATTCAATTGATTAAACTGCGTAATAGCAGCGCCGCATTTAATGGCCGTTTTACGATGGCAGCCAGTGGAAAATCACTAACACTCACATGGTCTGCGGTAAATGCGCAGGCGAGTCTTAATCTCGACTTTGCCAATAAACAAGGGCTGATCACCCTGCTTGATGAGCAAAGCATCGAAACCCAAATCAGCTTAGCCGACCTGCTCACCCCAGCACAGGGATAAATACCAAACATAAAACAAAAGGCGCTTTAATAGCGCCTTCTTCATTTAAAAATCCATATATTAACAGCTTTTACCTAAACGTAATTCATACCCTAATACCTGAGCATGTACGGCATCGTCGATAAACATCTGCGCCGCCATTTGGCCTTTTTGTTCAGAGTATTGATAAACCGTAGTCAGCGGAGGATTCGAGCGAGTCGCCTCATCAATACCATCAAACCCCACTACACGAATATCCTCAGGGATCGCTAATCCCATCGCCAGTGCCTCGCCCAGCACGCTAAGAGCAATTAAGTCACTCATGCATAAAAATACGTTGGGTCTTGGGGTCGAATTCAGCGCCTCCTTGGCCGCAATCCGCGCATATTCCGCATTACTTTCAGGAATATTCCAAATTCGATCATTGCCAAGGGTAATACCGGTTTCCTCAATTGCCTGTAAATATCCCTGCAACCTCTGGTGTGCAATCGACATATCGATTTCGAGCAAATTCAAATCGTAAACTCGGCAAGTTAAATGGGTATCGAGCAGTCTTAGGCCTAATATTGCAACCTGATCGGTAGGTGATTTTAATGCCAATTTTGCCACTTCATAGGCGGCTAGCTTATTGTCAATGCTGACAGCGGCGTTGCGGTGGATATCAAAATCCACTGTAACCACCTTCTTCTTAACCTGTTTCAATTGCTCAGCAAGCAAGGCATTGCGGGGGCGACCATAACAAATAAACCCATCCACAAAATCTGCCACCGCATTCACACTGTCAGAGCAGCCCGAAAACAGCAATAAGTTGAGTTTTTCCCGCTCCAATACCGAAGCCACACCCTTCATAAACTTACTGGCGACAGGATCGGACACCATATATTCAACACTATCGGACAATACCAGCGCGACGGTATCAAATTTGCCTCGGCGTAAGGATTGCGCCGCCTTGTTTGGGCCAAAGTAACCCAATTTAGAGCAAGCGGCCAAAATTTCGTTGCGGCGTTTTTCCGATAGTTGATCGGGACGATTAAAAGCATTAGAAACAGTGGCGTTAGAGACACCTAGCTCGTTAGCTATGCTCTTTAAGGTCCAGTTTTTAGTTGTCATGCAGAATTCCTGGCAAAGAATGGGGTCACAGCGGAAGCTAACCTATCGCAAATACTACACAGCTTAAATCCGTCATGCACCAACAAATCTACTCATGATCCCTAAGCGCTGTGGCGGGCGAGAGATACCCTACAATCGCAGAGCTGAGCGCCACCAAGGCCGCCGCGATAAAACCCCATTGGAAGGCGTGATGCACAACCTCAATGGGTAGCTTTTTTATCGCCGCAATCCCCACCTGCGCCCCTTCGAGCGGTAACAAGCTATATAGCAACAGGCTGAATAAGGCCGTACCAATTGCCGCGCCCATGGAGCGACACAAGGACACCATAGCGGTAATTTGGCTTAAACGCGCCTTGCCCGACACACTCTGCACAACTAACTGCACGCTGGGCATCACGGTTCCTAACCCTATGCCTACCAGCACACCTAATCCGCCAATAAGATCCGCATTGGGCGGGACTAAACCGATAGAGAGTAAACCGATAGAAGCCAGCCCCATCCCGAAGGTCGGCAACCATTTAGGTGCTACATCTCGGCTCAACAACCGGCCCGCAATAGTAGAACCTGTCACTATACCAAAGGTCATTGGTATCAGCAGCAAGCCAGTTTTGGCCGGATTGGTTTGCAGGCCGACCTGCAAGTAAATGGGTAAAAAGAAGATCATCGCAAACAGACACGCGGCAAACAGCGCAGCGGTTAATAGCGGCATATAAATGGCTTTGTTGGCGAGTAAATCCAGCGGCAAGAAAGGACTCTCACGCTGACGCTCCCACCACAACAGCAAGGCGGCACCCACAAAGATAAATCCCATAAAGCCTAAACTTGTGGCCGATAGCCAAGCAAAGTCTTGCCCTGCCACAGACAACCAATACAGCAGCGCCGTAATGATAGAAGGAAATAACAGCACGCCAAGCAAATCAAACCGACCCAGTCGTACAGGTTTAATACTCTGTTTATGCAAGCGATTAAGTCGCCAAACCGCCAGCATAGCCAAGGGAATATTCGCCCAAAATAACCAGTGCCAAGAATAGGCATGCACCACAAAACCACCAATCACTGGGCCGCCAACACTGGCGAGGGTAAACATAGCGGCAAAATAGCCCTGAAAACGCGCCCGTTGCCGTATCGGCACCAATTCCCCCACAAGGGATTGGGACAGACTCATTAGCCCGCCACCGCCGAGGCCTTGGAGAATCCTTCCGGCAATCATATGGTCCATCGTCCCAGCGCTGGCGGAGACAATTGAGCCTAACGCGAACACCGCCAAGGCAATCATCAAGATTTTGGCGCGGCCAAAGTTATCCCCCAGCCAGCCATAAATAGGCACACTGGCCGCCATTGCCAACATATAGCCGATAGTGATCCACGAGGCTTGCCTGAGGCCGCCAAGATCTTCCACTATGGCAGGGGTTGCGGTGGCGAGTAGGGTTTGATCGACCGCCGCCAAAAACATGGGTAAGAACACGGCGGAGAAAATCGCCAGAAAAACCGAAGTGGGTAGAGGCTCATGTTGGGACGAAGCAGACGCTGGGGTCATAGAGTCTCTACCTGTGATTAAGGCTTAAATTCGCCTTGCATTCCAATACTTTGATGCCCAATAGCTATTAAGTAGGCTCGAAATTTTTACCCCTTGGCTCGTCGAGACATGGAGGAAATTATTCCCGCCCACATAAATGCCGACATGGTGCGTGCTCCAGCCAGTTTTAAAGAACACTAAGTCCCCCTTACGCAGTTGATCCCGCGCCACGGGTTTACCAAGTGCTTGCTGCTCCTCCACTGTACGCGGCAGAGTCATACCCAACATTTTTTGGTAAGCGACCGACACAAAGGCCGAGCAATCAATGCCTTTCTTGGTCGCGCCCCCTAAACGATAGGGCACGCCACGCCATTCGGAATGCAATTCGGCGATATTGCTATCGTTCCATACCGAGACGGGTTCAACTTGCTTTACCACAGGCTTAGGTTCTGGCGCGCTCGCACAGGCGCCAAGACCTAAGGCCAAGATAACTATCAGTAATCGTTTCATTAGCGTAAAACTCATCGCGGGTCATTCTTGCGTAATATCGGGTGCTATCAAAGCGATAACTAACATACCGTGAAAAAAACGATGGTAACAGCCTAAGCTAATCCCAAGCTTAAAACTATAACGCCGTCCACAGTAAACGAATACCCACCAGCACCATTAAAATCAATATGATACGTTTAAACAGCCTATCGCTGATCTTATCTTGAATCGCCAACCCCAGTTTTACGCCTAACCAAGCCAAAGGCGCAAGCAACAAGGAGATCAGAATGTTACCTTGGTTAATTTGCCCAAGCAGACTGTAGGGCACCAACTTAACCAGATTCACCACCGCAAAAAACACCACGGCCGTGGCTAAAAACTCTGGTTTAGCCAAGCGTAGCGGCAGCAAATAGGCATTGAGTGGCGGCCCGCC
>NZ_JTLE01000094.1:1886215-1898537 GCF_000798835.1 Shewanella sp. ZOR0012 | reverse complement strand
CGATGTTATCGGCGGTTAAGTTAGTGGCTTTGCCACCGTTCACACTCACCTGCCACAAATCGTAGTTGGTAGTCCAAGCTTGATCTTTACTTGGCGCCTTGGCGCTGTACACCACATATTGGCCATCTGGGGTGAAAGTCACTTCTTCCATGCCTGAGAACGGTTTAGGCGGCGTTTCGGTGTCTAAGCCTTGAGTGATATCCACCACTTTAGTCAGCTTTTCACCGTTGAGGGCGCCAACAAATAAGTGGTTACGGGCATGGTCTTCCCACGTATCCCAGTGACGTACCATCAACTGCTTGTATTCACGGCCCGTCGATTTACGCTCTTCTTCAGCCTTAAACTTGTCTTTTGAGCACGCTAAGTCTTTACACTCTGGAAAGACGCGCATACTGAGCACGATTTGCTTGCCATCGTTAGAGAGTTTGTAACCATCAATATCCAATGGCAGATCAGAAACTTGCTGCGCTTCACCACCGGTTAATGGCAGTTGAAACAGTTGGCTTGAACCACTGCGGCTGGCAAGGAAATAAATCGATTTGTCATCGTTTGCGAAGCTGACATCGTGCTCAGTACCGGCGGCAGAGGTGAGCTGCAGCGGTTTCGCGTCTGCTTGCGTCAGATCGAGAAGATATAAATCCGAGCTTGCCTCTCCCTTGTCATTAACGGTTTTCAGGCCGTAGACCAGTTTTGTACCGTCGTGAGATACCACGGCTGAATGCAATTTGTTGAGTTTAACCAGCTGTTGCACAGTAAAAGGTTTAGGATCGGCCGCATGGGCAGAGCAGGCCAAACCTGCCGCGCCAAGCGCCAATAGGAGAGGAGCTATTTTCATTGTTATATCCATCTTTTGTTAAACACATTCGGTAGTTGTACCGAATGAACGGTCAAAACGAACATCAATCGTCTCTATGAAGATAAGTTTGCCACACTAACGAAACAAAAACGCTCAAGCAAGCCAAAAGGCGTACTTGAGCGGATTTTTTTGTGACAAATTGTCAGTCAATCAAGAATAGTCTGATTGAGTACCACTCGCCTCGCTATCTTGCTCAAATCCCGCTTAAAAAAGCCACATTTTTGCAAGAAGGCCATTTGCTTAGGCTTTAGCGTTAGCGATATTGACTTTCCAAATCGCTGGCCCCGTTTCATGGGCATTCACGCCGTTTGAGTCTACCGCTACAGTCACAGGCATATCTTCAACGTCGAACTCGTAAATCGCTTCCATACCTAAATCGGCAAAAGCCACCACGCGGGATTTCTTAATGGCTTTTGACACTAAGTAAGCCGCGCCGCCAACGGCCATCAGGTAAACAGCTTTGTGTTTCTTGATAGATTCAACGGTCGCAGGACCACGCTCAGCCTTACCAATCATGCCCATCAGGCCAGTTTTTTCTAGCATCAGATCGGTGAACTTATCCATACGGGTCGCGGTTGTAGGTCCTGCAGGACCCACAACTTCATTACCCACTGGGTCAACTGGGCCCACGTAGTAGATAAACTTACCAGTAAAGTCGACGCCTTCTGGTAAACCTTCGCCGCTTTCAATCAGGCTTTGGATACGCTTATGGGCAGCATCACGGCCGGTGAGCATTTTACCGCTTAACAGAATGGTTTCACCACTCTTCCACTGTTCGATATCGGCTTGAGTGACAGTGTCTAAGTTAACGCGGCGCACATCGCTGCCCACTTCACGGGTGATTTCTGGCCAGTCGCTCAGCGATGGAGGAGTAAGATCAGCAGGACCAGTTCCATCTAAATGGAAGTGAACGTGGCGAGTTGCGGCGCAGTTCGGGATCATCACTACAGGCTTTGATGCTGCATGAGTCGGCGCAGATTTGATTTTCACGTCTAACACTGTGGTTAAACCGCCAAGCCCCTGCGCACCAATACCTAAGTTATTAGCACGTTCGAAAATGTCTAAACGCAGTTTTTCTTCGCTGGTTTGTGCACCGCGCGCCATTAACTCGTGGATATCCACGCTCTCCATCAGCGCTTCTTTCGCCAGCACCGCGGCTTTTTCAGCGGTGCCGCCAATACCGATGCCGAGCATACCTGGAGGACACCAGCCCGCGCCCATGGTTGGCAGCGTTTTTTCAACCCAAGCAGCGATATCATCAGATGGGTTTAACATCACCATCTTGGCTTTGTTTTCACTGCCGCCGCCTTTAGCAGCAATAGCCACTTCAACATGGTTGCCTGGCACCATATCGATATGCACCACGGATGGGGTGTTGTCTTTGGTGTTTTTACGGCTACCCGCAGGATCAGCCACAATCGATGCACGCAATGGGTTATCTGGGTTGGTATAAGCACGACGCACACCTTCATCGACCATTTGCTGCACGGTCATATCGGTTTTGTCCCACTTAACTCCCATACCAATCTTAACGAAGGTGGTCACGATACCCGTGTCTTGACACAGTGGGCGTTTACCTTCGGCAGACATACGCGAGTTAATCAAAATTTGCGCAATCGCATCCTTCGCCGCCGCACTCTGCTCACGCTCATAAGCTTCGCTCATGGCATCAACAAAATCTTTGGGATGATAATAGGAGATGTATTGCAGGGCATCCGCCACACTTTCAATGAAGTCGGCTTGTTTAATCACTACATTTTCAGACGTTTCATGGTGAGATGACATAGTAGGTGCGCTCCAGCAGCCTTTAGGGCCTTACTTGTTTTTTGTGTAATTCTTTCTGGGCCAATATGATACTCTTTCCCATCTTTTTGGGCTACATCACATTTTTAGATAGGGTTAATAGATGGCAAATAGGGCGGCATTACCGCTGGCAGTACGCCAACTTGACTGGACATTCAGCACTGCAGCAATCTTCGAACACTTTGCAGCCGAGCCTTGGGCCATCTTGCTCGACTCGGCCAATGCGTCCCATCAGGACGCTAAATTCGATATTATTTGCGCAAATCCTATTGCCACCCTGATCACCCATGGCGAACTGACAGACATTCAAGTTCATTTCCCCGATTTAGCCGAGCCGCCTCACCTAAGCCCGCAGGATGACCCTTTTTCGCTGATCAAACAGCTGCTGCGCTATTGGTATCCACAATCCTTTGCCTGCGATTTGCCCTTTAGTGGTGGCGCTATGGGCAGTTTTAGTTATGATTTAGGCCGCCGAATTGAACAGTTACCCAGCACAGCGGCTAAGGATATTCACCTCGGCGAGATGAATATTGGCTTTTACGACTGGGCATTGATTTTTGACTATCAGCAGCAAAGCTGGTTTATGGTGCACTATTTAGGCGATGCCGCGCTCGATACTCAATTGAACATAATTGAAGCAAAAATAGCCAACACCACAAAACAGGCTGAGTTTAGTCTCACAAGCCCTTGGTCGGCGCAACTCACCAAAGCCCAGTACACCTCAAAATTTAATCAAGTACAGGCATATCTACAAAGCGGTGATTGCTATCAAATTAATTTAACTCAGCGATTTGAAGCTGAGTATCAAGGCGATGAATGGCTCGCCTACTGCAAGCTGCGAAGTGCCAATCAGGCGCCCTTCTCTGCCTTTATGCGGCTTGAGGCCAACGCGATTTTATCGATTTCGCCTGAGCGTTTTATTCAGCTGCGCGGGGATGATATTCAAACCAAACCGATTAAAGGCACCTTGCCACGTCATGCCGATCCGGAGCGGGATAAACAGGTGGCACAAACACTCGCCAACTCCCCTAAAGATCGCGCCGAAAACGTGATGATTGTGGATTTGCTACGTAATGATATCGGCAAAGTCGCGGCGCCCGGGTCAGTGCAAGTACCACACTTATTTGCCATAGAAAGTTTTCCGGCTGTGCACCATTTAGTGAGTACCGTCACCGCTAAACTCGATCCACAATACCACGCCAGTGACTTACTGCGGGCAGCCTTTCCCGGCGGTTCAATTACCGGCGCCCCCAAAATTCGCGCCATGGAAATTATTGAAGAACTGGAACCCTCACGCCGCAGTCTGTATTGTGGTTCAATAGGCTATATCAGCCAAGATGGGCAAATGGATACGAGCATTACCATCCGCACTATTGTTGCCGAGCGCGGCAAGCTCTATTGTTGGGCTGGCGGAGGCATCGTCGCCGACTCCAATGTCGATGCCGAATATCAAGAAAGCTTTGATAAAGTCAGTCGAATCTTACCCTTGTTAGATAGCCCTCAATAATCGACAGGAATGAGTGGGAAACCTATGGATCAAGCGGAATTTAGACTCAGATTCAATCTACACCCATTAGCTAAGCAAGATCCGGCGGCGCTCCCTCACCAAGGACTGCGAAAAGCGGCGGTGTTAATTCCCTTGCAGGAAATCCAAGGCGAGCTCAATCTGATTTTAACCCAAAGACCCATGCATCTTCGGGCGCACCCAGGACAAATCAGTTTTCCGGGAGGAAAGATTGAACCCAGTGATCCAAGTGCGATTATGGCGGCCCTGCGGGAAGCGGAGGAGGAAATTGGTCTTTGCCGAGAAAATGTGGATGTGATAGGTACTTTCCCTGCCCACAATACCTTTACTGGGTTTGAAATTACACCAGTGGTCGGGATCATCAAGCAAGATTTTACCTTAAGGCTCGATCCAGGCGAGGTTGCCGATTGTTTTACCGTGCCTTTAAGTTTTTTTATCGAACCAAGCCATCGGCATCGTAACGCATTCTTACGCAAAGGCCGTTATTACAGCGTGCATTTTATTCCGTATCAGCAGCGCTTTATTTGGGGCGCGACAGCGGCGATCATCGATCACCTCTGTCGGCATGTGAGTCTGCCCGAGGAGATGCTGTAAAGCCGCATTGCTCTTTTGGATAATTTAAATCACAAAATGTACATATAAGCCCGCCACTAACGACGTTAACAGCAGCAAGGGAATATTAAACCAATAACCCAGTTTACTGTGGTGGGCAACATAGTAGTTAAACGCCAGACTTATCAGACTTATCGCACCACAGCCCCAGATGATATATTGCAGTAATTCGGTTTCGCTTGGGTCCCAATAGTGCCTGAAGGTTTCGCCGCGACTCAAGTAGGACCCGACCTCTCGTTCGGGGCGAGCCTCGCCAAACACCATCAGCGCGTACACCGCCAATGTCCAACCCAAAATAGATAATGTCGCGAGGATGAGCTGGAATATTTTAACTTTTCTCATATCGCCTCCAAACGTTTAACGCACGATAACCAAACAATCTAAAGATGTCGGATTGTGGTTGATTGGGTATATATTGCTTAATAGCGGTAATATTCACCTCAGGATACCTTTTTCAGCTTGAGAAAAGCCACCAGCAAGGTAATATAAACCTCCAAAATTTTCATATAAAACGTTTCGTTGGAGAACTAAGCAACAATGAGTATTGCATCAGTCGCTTCTGTATTTAAAGGTGAGCACGCAGTCGGTTCTACAGTCACCGTACGTGGATGGGTAAGAACTCGTCGTGACTCTAAAGCTGGCATCTCTTTTTTGGCAGTCTATGACGGCTCCTGCTTCAATCCTATTCAAGGTGTCGTGCCAAATAGCTTAGAAAATTACGACAACGAAGTGTTAAAGCTAACTGCTGGCTGCTCGGTGATCGTAACCGGTGAGATTGTTGAATCTCCAGGCGCGGGCCAAGCCTATGAGTTGCAAGTGACTCAAGTTGAAGTGACTGGCTGGGTAGAAGATCCAGACACTTACCCAATGGCGGCTAAACGTCATTCTATTGAGCATTTACGTGAATTGGCGCACTTACGCCCACGTACTAATATCATTGGTGCCGTTGCTCGCGTACGTAACTGTTTATCTCAAGCCATTCACCGTTTCTACCACGAAAATGGCTTCGTGTGGGTATCTACACCGCTGATCACCGCATCTGACTGTGAAGGCGCGGGTGAAATGTTCCGTGTATCCACACTGGATATGGAAAACCTGCCACGCACCAGTGATGGCAAAGTAGACTACGACAAAGATTTCTTCGGTAAAGAGGCTTTCTTAACCGTATCGGGCCAATTAAACGGCGAAACCTACGCCTGCGCCCTGTCAAAAATTTATACCTTTGGCCCGACTTTCCGTGCTGAAAACTCAAACACTAGCCGTCACTTAGCGGAATTCTGGATGGTTGAGCCAGAAGTGGCCTTTGCCACCTTAAGCGATATCGCCAGTCTCGCTGAAGGCATGCTGAAATACGCCTTCAACGCGGTATTAGCTGAGCGTATGGACGATTTACAATTCTTCGCCCAACACGTGGATAAAACCGTAATTGAGCGTCTGCAATCCTTCGTCTCGAGCGATTTCGCCCAAGTGGACTACACCGATGCAGTAGATATTCTGCAAAAATGTGGCCGTGAGTTCGAATTCCCAGTGTCTTGGGGTATCGACTTATCCTCTGAGCACGAGCGTTATCTGGCCGAAGAGCACTTTAAAGCCCCAGTGGTTGTGAAGAACTATCCAAAAGATATCAAAGCCTTCTACATGCGCCTTAACGAAGACGGTAAAACTGTTGCCGCGATGGACGTATTGGCTCCAGGCATTGGTGAAATCATCGGTGGTTCGCAACGTGAAGAACGTTTAGACGTGCTGGATATGCGTTTAGAAGAAATGGATCTGAACAAAGAGGATTACTGGTGGTACCGCGATCTTCGTCGTTATGGCACAGTGCCACACGCAGGTTTTGGTCTAGGCTTTGAGCGTTTAGTGTCTTACGTCACTGGCGTATCGAACATCCGTGACGTGATCCCCTTCCCACGTGCACCACGTACCGCGAACTTCTAATATCGTTTCTTAGAAAGTTGTCCTTAAAACGCGCTAACAGCGCGTTTTTTTATTGCTGTCAAACTGCGCTAAAATTCATCACTCAATCAAACAGCTTAGCCAGAGTCCTTGCGCTTTAGGGGCGAAGAAATCTAAGATGGCAGCGGCTAATACAGTGTCGTTATTTTTTAGCCCAGTTGCATGTTAGTGGCGTAGTTGCACGAAGCAACTCAACAGCATTTTGCTCAATCGAGGAATCATAATGTCAAAGATCAATTTACTTTTGCTGTGCGGCGGTGGAAGTGCGGAACACGATATTTCCCTACTGTCGGCTAATTATTTTGAAACCTCGTTAGCAAAATCAGAACAGTTCAATGTACTACGTGTGGTACTGGATAAATTTGGCCAATACCAAACCGCCGCAGGCGATGACTGCGAGCTGACCAATAACCGTGAGATCCGCTTTCGTGACGAGAGCAAAGCCCCTTGGCCCGTGGATTATGTGATCCCTTGCATTCACGGTTACCCAGGTGAGACAGGCGATATTCAGTCTTACTTTAATCTTATCCAACTGCCCTACTTTGGTTGCGAATCCGAAGCGAGCAGTAACTGCTTTAACAAGATCACCGCCAAAATGTGGTTCAGCGCCTTAGGCATTCCCAACACACCTTATATCTTTTTAAATCAATACGATGATGAAGCTATTGCTCAAACCCAAGCGGCACTTGAAAAGTGGGGGTCAATTTTCGTCAAGGCTGCGTCTCAGGGCTCATCGGTCGGTTGCTATAAGGTGGATGAGGCTAGCAAAGTGAGCGAAGTACTCAAAGATGCCTTTGGTTATGCGCCCTACGTGATTGTTGAAAAAACCATTAAAGCCCGTGAACTTGAAGTCGCGGTCTATGAGTATCAAGGTGAAGTGATCGCCACCCTACCCGGCGAAATCATCTGCGATAGCAATACCTTCTACACCTTCGATGAAAAGTACGCGAAAAACAGTAAGGCGCGAACCGATGTCGTCGCGCAAAATGTACCGACTGAAATCAGCGATCAGATCCGAGCCTATGCGATTAAAGCCTTTAAAGGCATGAAGTTACGTCACCTGTCCCGTATCGACTTTTTCTTAACCGCGGACAATGAAATCCTGCTGAACGAAATCAATACCTTCCCAGGTTCGACGCCCATTTCGATGTTCCCTAAGATGCTGCAAAATCATGGGCATGATTTCACCCAATACTTAAGTTTAGTGATTAACAGCCAGTTAGCGGCAAAGTAACCACCTTAATCAGAGAAAGGTTTAGTCACAATAAGAGCGCCAATGGCGCTCTTATTGTTTGAGATGATACATAGTGATGATGATCAACGCGGCGACATGGCCGCTTGTTTCGCCAGTAATTCAAAAAACGCTGCCTTGGGCATGGGTTTATAAAATAGATAACCCTGAATTTCTTGAATATGGTTATCCATCATTACCTTAAGCTGTTCTTGAGTTTCAACCCCTTCCGCCGTGACTCGCAGATTAAGTGCATGACTTAAGCGTACTATCGCTTCAATCAAGGCAAGATGTCGCTCACCTTCCGCGAGCCTGTCAATAAAGCTCTTGTCGATCTTAATTTGATCAATAGGGAAATTCGCTAAATAAGACAACGAAGAATAACCCGTGCCAAAATCATCGAGGGAAATGCTAATACCTCGACCGCGTAACTCATTAAGCACTTGAATTAAATGAGTATGTTTTTTCATTAACAGGGATTCGGTGATCTCCAAGGTGATCAACTCATAGGGAAAATCCTCTATCCCTAAACCTTCAATAATATCGGCGAACGAATCACAAAACTCATCCTGCAACTCATGGGACCAAAATTCAAAGGTCGACACGTTAATCGCTAAACTCATCGGCCAACCGAGCGCTTGCATTTCAATAATGGTTTGCATCACAGCTTGGCGTACACAACGGCCAATATTGACAATTAAACCACTGTTTTCAGCAATGGGGATAAACTCATCGGGGGAAATAAACTGTCCTTCATGCTGCCAGCGCAGTAGCACCTCAGCACGCACAATGAGCCCCGTTGTCGCATCGACTATCGGTTGAAAGTACAACTCGAAAGCTTTTTGCTCTAATGCTTGCTTAAGTAGCGTGTGTAAATTAGCAATACGCTCTGCATTTTGTTGCATTTGCTCGGTAAAAAAATGATATCTATTACGGCCATTCGCCTTAGAGATATACATCGCTTGGTCAGCGCAGTTTAACAGTTGCTCTAAATCGAGGGCATCTTCAGGGAATCGCGCAATACCAATACTCACTGAGCTATAAACGCCTTTATCGAGGGATAATTCATAACGTCGATAAACCTGCTTATTGATCTTGTCAGCGAGTTGCGACAGTTCTCTTTGAGTCACAACCCCTGACAGTAGGATGGCGAACTCATCACCACCTAAGCGTGCAAACACCGCCTGCTCGTTCAAACAAGTTTTAACCTGTTCCACCATCTGCACTAAGAGGACATCGCCTTTGTCGTGACCGTAGGTATCGTTTACTTGTTTAAAGTTATCCAAATCCATCAACATAAAGCTAAAGCCAGGCGTTAGGCTATCGGCACAAATAAGCTCTTGGATTTGTCTAAACAAGGCATTACGGTTAGCAAGTCCCGTCAGGGAATCATTATTCGCTTGATATTTGATTAACTGAGCCGCTTTTTTACGCTCACTGACGTCAGAAAATAACCACGCAAACCCATTATCTGTACTATGGGGTTCACGAAAAACCGTTACGGTTAAATCGAGATAAAAGGTTTCACCATTATTCCGCAGACCGACCAGTTCACCCTGCCACATCTTCCCCTCAGAGAGATGGTTAAAGAGGGAAGCAATTTCATGGGGCTCAGAGGGAGAGAAAAACAGCTCAGGATTAAAATCTAAAATAGGCTCAGGCTGTGGCCAAACCATCAGTTTAAAAGCATCGTTGGCATAAAGTACCGAATGCTTTTCATTAGTGATCACCAGTGCTAGGGGTAAACGATCAAATATTTTCACTGCAAGACGCTGAAACTCCAGCGATCGACTACGTTCTATCGCTAAACTCGCTAATCTTGCTGCCTCAGCGATTAAGGTTAAATCCGCAGCCGTTGGGGATTTAATGACTTTGTAATACATTGCAAAGGTGCCAAGCACCTTACCTTGAGAATCTTTAATAGGTTCAGACCAACAAGCTCTTAATCCATGAACAAGTGCATAGGATTTATACAAGGCCCAATAAGGATGATGTTCGATATCCTCAACAATCACCCTTTCCCCCGTATAGGCCGCGGTACCACAGGAACCGGCCTCAGGGCCAATTTCGACGCCATGGATAGCTTGATTATAACTATCAGGTAAATGGGGCGCGGCCCCCATGAGCACTCTTTTACCGTCCTCACTGAGCAATAAGACCGAGGCGTGGGTGCCAAGGCGTTGATCTTCAATTTTTAACACTAAGGCATGGAGAATTTCTGCCAATGGCGCACCATTGAGCAGCATTGAAAGAATACCGTTGTAACACTCGAGGCTAACGTTTTGATTAAACGGGGCACTTAACTTACCAACCGCACCTACAACCTGCATTCCTTCGTCCATAGTACCCTTGTCAGTTAGCGTGTAAGTTAACGACATCACTAAGGTGATTAACCTTTGTAAATTAGAAGTGAATTTTAGGAGTATAAACAAGCTAAAGCAACCTTTCGATGTGTAACCAAAGGTTGCTTTAGTCTAAGGAATATTGACGTTATAGGATTATTTTTGCCGCAATTGGGTTGCAAGTCCCTACACTAAAAGTCTTTTAAAACCACTCGACCTCCCATAGGAACAACCATACATCACAGCGTATTTCGCGAGCATGCCCTAGCAAGGGCACATTCATGTAATCTCGAAGCGTCAACCCTCTAGGAAATTAGGCGAATATACTGCGGTTTATTCTTGAATGCGTTCAAGCTTTGCGAGATAAAAACCATCAAAACCAGTATCGGCTGGACTGATCGTTTCATCCTCGAGTAAACGGAAATTGGGATTTTCAGCTAAAAAGGCATCCACTTGACCGCGGTTTTCGCAGGGGAAAATCGAGCAAGTCGCGTACACCACAATGCCACCGACCTTCACCATGCGACTGTAACTGCTGAGAATATGCTTTTGCAGTTCCATCAACACAGGTAAACGTTCAGCGGTATCACGCCATTTGGCGTCGGGATTACGCTTTAATACCCCAAGGCCAGAACAGGGCACATCGAGCAGGACGCGATCGGCGCTAAGTTTTAAGCGTTTAATGGTTTTAGAGCCGACAATTAACCGTGTTTCGATATTGTGGGCACCATTACGACGGGCGCGCTCTTTCAGATTGTCGAGTTTCCATTGCTCCACATCCATCGCTAACAAACGACCTTTACCTTGCATTTGTGCAGCAATATGCAAGGTTTTTCCGCCAGCACCAGCGCAGGCATCAATCACTCGCATACCCGGTTTGGCATCGAGCGCAGCGGCTACCCGTTGTGAGCCCGCATCTTGCTGCTCAAATAAGCCATCTTTAAAGCTATTAGTACGAAACAGTGCCGAATCCGATGTCACTTCAAGGGCAGAATCAACGCTTTCGACCGCTTGAGTTGAGACAAATTCGGCCGCTAATTTTTGCGTTAATTCATCACGGGTGACTTTTAAACCATTAACCCGTAGGAAACGTTTAGGTGGCGTGCTTAAGGCCGCGCGCTCTTTTTCCCACGAAGCCCCCAACTGCTCATGTCCCATGGTATCTAACCATTCCGGGCAACCGTCCCAAAGTACGGGGTTAGTTTTAGCCTGTTCAATACGCGCGGCTAAATCATCAGTATCCACTGGCAGTGAGTACTGCATTTTAGGCAGTTCCAGCGCGTGAAATAAGTGCCACACATTAAGTAGCTTTGAGCCTAAACGCGCCATTTCTTCCGGCTTGATGTCGGCTAAGAAACAGTAAAGATTTAAGCGGCGTAGAATATCGCCCGTTACAGTCGCGATCCGCGCCTGCTCGGCGGGTACTAACTTTAATCCTGAAAAATGCTGAGAATAAGCCCGGTCTAAGGGTTTTCCTTCGCTTAGCACCATAGCTAAGATATTGATCACTAATTCATTCGAGCTGGCAGAAAGCGGAGAATTCAACATTTACAGGTCACCGTGAGTAATAAAACCGAGGGATCATAGGAGGTCAGGCACGAATACGCAAGTAAACAGATGCTCAGTTGCTATTAAGCACCGCAAAAGCCCAATAAAAAAGCGATCACAGGGATCGCTTTCATAAAACACTCAAATGCTCTTACATTTTGGAGCCCCGAGCACCATAGAATAGAATAAAACCATAGCACACCACAGGCAGAATAAATGCCAGTTGGATGCCTAAGTTATCGGCTAACACGCCCTGCAATAATGGCACAATCGCACCGCCCACAATGGCCAAACAGAGGATACCGCTGCCCTGAGAAGTATGGGGACCTAAATCTCGCAGTGCTAAGCTGAAAATGGTCGGAAACATGATTGAGTTAAATAATCCCACGCCCAAAATCGCCCACATGGCAATGCTGCCACTGGTTGTCATGGCCACCAACACTAACAAT
>NZ_JTLE01000094.1:1862030-1886205 GCF_000798835.1 Shewanella sp. ZOR0012 | reverse complement strand
GGCCGGATATATGGGTGCAATGAACTCTTCTCAAAATCGTTATCGAATGTCTTGCAAACCGGATGGGTCCATATATGCACGATGAAAGCCAAATGACGATTTAAAAACCAACCGAGTTCTGGTGATTTTAATTTGGAGTTTATCTATGAAGCTAAAAACGGCCCCCATACGCCATGCAGTGATAACAAAGTTTACCTTATGCACTCTGCTCACACTCAGCACACTGATCAGTTTATCCAGCCATGCTGCGACACTGACGGCCGAACAGCAACAAGCAGTAAAATCGCACTTCGATAAACTGGCCCAGTCACAGCAAGTTGCAGAGCAACGCCTGACTGAGCAGCTCGATCAAGAATTTACCCGCCAATTAGCACAGGAGGAGCATCAGTTCATGCGCCAAACGTGTACCCAATACGGCATGACTTTCGACGTTACCAGTAACGCATGTTTGCGCTCTTAGGGCGAATTAAAACGGAAAACGCGCACTAAGCTCAGGATATTGCTGTCTTAAGTCTTTGGGTTTAGTGCTAAATTTTTTGCCTACGGGAGTCGCTTTGCCCGAAGGCATAAAAGGCAACTCTTTACCCGTTCGGTCTTCGTATAATTGCCCTGCAATAAGATCGTAATCTTCAATAAAGGGATAGGCATAACCATCCTTTTCTGGCCATGCAGTTAACTTCGCTAACGAATCAGGCTGGGCAATCACAGCCTCATAACTGGCTTGTCCAAGTGAAATCAGAAAAGCGCGAAATTCGGCAAAGGCATAATCAGAATCACACCCCGTAATGATATAAGCCGCCCCCCAAACCGACCATAAATAACTTCGGCGCATCTGTTGACCAAACAGCTTATCAAAGACTTTTAGCTCTTCATCACTCAGTTTACTCAGTTTCAGCTTTAATGCCTCAACCAAAGACTCTTGGGATTGCGCTGGCTCACTGCGGGTCACTAAGTCCCAAAATTCTACTTCTGTCATCACTTAACCTAATTTAATGCCCAAGCAAAGGCGTATTCTACATGATAATACGGTTATGCTGGACTCAGTTCGGGGCTTTTCCTACACTTGCTCCACTTCACATTAGCCAGTAACCCTAACTTTATGCCTAAACGCCTAATCCTATTGATAACCCTTTATACTCTGTTTGCCATTGTTGCCCTGCTACGTGCGGTTGCCACGGGTTCATTCGATCTCTTTAGCTTAGGTGTATTGCCCGTGTTGTTTGGCATACTGACGCAAGCACCTTGGTCTAGCTTAGTGCTCAAAATTTACCTTGGATTACAAACATTAGGCCTGTCAGCACTCGGTGTCACAGCCATTATCGCCTATCAGATTACACCTCAAGACGTTAAAGTGGTGGTAGAGGGTCATAACATCCCGATGTTACCGCTGGTGCTGTCTATCATTGCCCTGCTATTAGTAGAGTATTGGATCGCATTTTCACGGGTAACCCGTGATTATTTAACTGCAAAATTGAAAGCTTGATTTAATGTGTTGCGAAGCAGTTATTTCTCGCCTAAGTTAACGCCTTTCTAAAAAAGCCCAATAGCTTGTGACTATGACTCATTTATCGCCTAACGAATTATCGATGCTTATTATTGAGCCATCGGAAACCCAGCGCCGCATTATCATCAAGCGCTTACAGCAAGAAGGCATTGTTAGCATCGAAAATGCTGCCAATATTGAAGAGGCTAAAAGACTCATTGCTCGACACAAACCCGATCTCATTGCCAGTGCAATGCATTTTGAAGATGGAACAGCGACCGAGTTTTTGAACTACCTGCGCAGCAAAAGTGAATATAAAGATATTCAATTTATGCTGATCTCAAGTGAATGTCGCCGTGAACAATTGGAGATTTTCCGCCAGTCTGGCGTAGTCGCGATTCTGCCAAAACCTTTTAATGCCGAACACTTAGGCAAGGCGCTAAATGCGACCATCGATTTGCTCAGCCACGATGAACTCGACTTAAGCCACTTCGATGTGCACGATGTACGCGTGCTTGTGGTTGATGACAGTCGCATGGCACGTAATGTGATCAAGCGAACTATTGGTAATTTGGGGATAAAACTGATTACCGAAGCAGAAGATGGTGCGCAAGCCATTGAATTAATGCGTCATAATATGTTTGATTTAATTATCACTGATTACAATATGCCCAGCGTTGATGGACTGGCATTAACGCAATTTATCCGCAATGAAAGTCAACAATCCCACGTGCCTATTTTAATGGTCTCGTCTGAGGCTAACGATACACATTTAAGTAATGTATCTCAGGCTGGGGTGAATGCCCTGTGTGACAAGCCCTTCGAACCCAAATTGGTTAAGCAACTCTTATATCAGTTGCTCGAAGAATAAAACCTAAGTCACGAATGGCGCAAATACCCTCCAATTTTGTTACTTCGATGACACAAGCCCGCAGCAAAGGGCTTTCCAACGCTTTAACCTTGTGGCATGTTAGGCTCGCTGACTTACATAAATCTACGGAAAGAAGAGACAATAAAAATGAACAAAACTGAACTTATCGCCAAAATTGCAGAAAATGCCGATATCACCAAAGCTGAAGCAGCACGAGCATTGAAATCTTTCGAAGCGGCGATTACTGAATCAATGAAAAACGGTGACAAAATCTCTATCGTCGGATTTGGCTCCTTTGAAACAGCGACTCGTGCAGCTCGTACTGGTCGTAACCCACAAACGGGCAAAGAAATCCAAATTGCGGAAGCGACTGTACCTAAGTTTAAAGCGGGTAAAACCCTGCGTGATAGTGTGAACTAATTCGCTCGACATTGATTTTATAAAACGCCTCCTCTGTGAGGCGTTTTTTTGCCCTCACGAAAGCATGAAAGATGATTTTTTGCACAAACACAGTGCGTTCACCGCTCTATTTTTGAGCATTTTAAAACATTTAATTAACATAAATTATGTAACCAATTGTTTTTAAAGATGTTCAAATAATGGCATGTGATTAGCAACTCCCTTATCAGAAAAAACCATGATGCACCAATGTCGCCGTATTTAAGTGGCATGAGTGAATCGATAAATAAGTCAATCGAGGGGATGAGTATGAGAAAATCACTGTACAGCGTTTTGGCATTATCGACGGGATTATTACTAACCACTAACGTCTTTGCGGCGGTATCCGGCAATATTGGCGGCACATCAAACTATCTATGGCGCGGAGTGACTCAAACCAATGATGCGGTCGCGATCCAAGGCGGTCTTGACTACAGTCATGACTCAGGATTTTATGCGGGTACGTGGGCATCAAATGTCGATTTTGGCAATGACACTAGCTACGAGTTAGACCTCTATGCTGGTTACGGTGGCAACATCACCGACGATCTCAGCTATGATTTTGGCTATCTCTATTATGCCTACCCCGATGCCGAAGGCAGCATCGATTTTGGTGAGCTCCACGGGGCTATTACCTGGAAGTGGGTCGAACTCAGTTATTCCCACGTGATCAATGCGGGTGATGACGTAGCGGCGGAACCACTCGATAACAAAGATATGAGTTATCTTGCCGCCACAGCATCTTTCCCTTTAACCGAGAAACTTAGCCTGTCATTCCACTATGGCTACTCCACGGGCGATGTGGTTGAAGCTTGGTTTGGTGAGGATAACTATGCCGATTACAACGTAACACTTAGTGCAGATACCAGCATGGGCACAGTCTCTTTTATGGTATCAGATACTGATCTGGCTGATGACGATGCTAAAATCGCTTTAGGTTACTCCTATAGCTTTGATTTATAAAACAAAGAACTAAGAAACACGCCGCGTTAATCGCGGCGTTTTTTATTAAGCGATCACCGCCCGATTCGACTTACGTGCTAACACCATTTTCTCAATATATTCCACAATAGGCTCAGTTACCGAAATACCCGTAGTTTGCTCAATACCTTCGATACCAGGAGCTGAGTTCACCTCAAGGATCAACGGGCCACGATTCGAACGTAAAATATCCACGCCTGCAACGACTAATCCCATCGCTTTAACAGCGGCAACGGCCATCTTGCGCTCTTCTGGCGTAATTTTCACTTTTTCACCACAGCCGCCTAAGTGTAAGTTTGAACGAAAATCGCCCTCTGGCCCCTGACGCTTCATCGAGGCCACCACTTTATCACCCACCACAAAACAGCGAATATCACTGCCGTTGGACTCTTGAATATACTCTTGCACCAAAATATTGGCTTTGAGCCCTAAAAAGGCTTCAATCACGCTCTCAGCGGCGGTTTTCGTTTCCGCTAATACCACCCCAATCCCCTGCGTACCTTCGAGTAACTTGATCACTAAAGGAGCACCGCCCACCATATTAATGAGATCAGGAATATCATTGGGTTTATTGGCAAATCCAGTGATAGGCATACCAATGCCTTTACGTGAAAGTAATTGCAGAGCACGTAACTTATCCCGCGAGCGTGCTATCGAAATTGAATCGTTGGCGGCAAATACACCCATCATTTCAAACTGGCGCACGACTGCGCAGCCATAAAAGGTCACACTGGCATGAATACGCGGAATAATGGCATCAAACCCTGTTAATTCTTCTCCCTGATAATGAATGCTAGGTTTAACGGAATTAATATTCATGTAGCAATTCAAGGTATTAATCACCACAGCCTCATGACCACGGCTTTCACAGGCGGCCACTAAACGTCGGGTGGAATACAATTCTGGAAACTGAGATAAAATACCGATTTTCATTACCAAATGACCAAATTAAACACAGTGATTGAAGCTCTGAGCACATTGCATCAGAAAGGGGCGCTGATATTTGTCTATTGCTCAGTGTAAAGCAAGAAAATATTCCTCACCAGACGAAAACCTAAGCCTTAGTCAAACGTAAGATAATCTTCACAATTTAGTGACTAACGGTGTAATGAACCTTGCTTCAAATTCGCTTGCCTCTAGAGGACGAGAAAAGAAGTATCCCTGTAATAGATTGCAGTGCCTTACTGTACAAAACTCCGCTTGCTCGAGGGTTTCAATTCCCTCGGCAACAGAGGTGACGTTAAAGCCATAGGCAAAGTTAAGCAACGCTGTGAGTAAACGAGTGTCCTTTTCGTCCTTATCGTAGGAAGCAATAAAACTTTTATCGATTTTTAACACGCTGATGGGGAACAACTTTATATGTTCAAGGGATGAAAATCCGGTACCAAAATCGTCCAACGCAAATCGCACTCCAAGTTGGGCTATTTTATCGAGGATCTTGGCATGTTCGTGGGGTTCTTCAATCAAACAGTTTTCGGTAATTTCCAACTCAAGTGCACTTGGCGCTAGCCCTGTCACGTTAAGAACATGGGCGATTTTCTCATATAAGTTGATATGCCCAATTTGAGATGCAGATAAGTTCACGGCAATGGTAAAGCGATGCCCTGTTGGTGCTAATTGGCTCAGCCAATATTGGGCCTGTCGGCAGGCTTCATACAATACCCAGTCACCGATTTCTTCCATTAACCCAATTTCTTCCGCTATGGGCAGAAATTGGTCAGGAGAAATCAAACCATCTTCGGGATGCTGCCAACGAATTAACGCTTCCATTCCCACCATATGGTGTGTTTGCGCGTCAACTTGCACCTGATAATAAACCTTAAACTGATTCTGCCTTAAGGCCATTTTTAAGCTGGACTCGATATGATTGCGGTAGCGGACTTCTTTATCTAGCGCCTCGGAATAAAACTGGATCTGATTGCGCCCCATTTTCTTAGCACGATACATGGCGATATCGGCGCATTTCATTAACTCAGAGCTATCGGAGGCGGCTTCATTATAAAATGCCACGCCAATACTGGCGCCAATCATCACATCGTTATCTCCAAGGCAAAACACTTCTTCAAAAGCTTTAAGTAGACGGTTAGCCACTATCATGGGGAAATATTTGTAGTCATTATCAGTCACTAACACCACAAATTCATCACCGCCTAAACGAGCAATGACGTCACCATCCCGTAACACGGCGCTGAGTCTCGATGCGACTTTCACCAACAAAATATCACCTGTCTGGTGACCTAACGTGTCATTAATCGCTTTAAAATCATCAAGATCAAGTAAAATCACGGCTAAAAAATCATTACTGCGTTTTGCTCTTGCAATGGCGCGATTTAAACACAGCTCAAATCCATAACGATTCATCAATTTGGTGAGTGAATCGTGCTCCGCCAGTTCTTTCAGTTTTTGATGGCTATGTCGTAGGGCAAGTGCCATTGAGGCGCGCTGTTTAGCGTAACGAATTGAACGACTCAGGATTCTTGAGTTAACTTCATCTTTAAGTAAGAAATCTTGGGCACCTAACTCAATACAACGCTGAGCGAGTTTTTCATCTTCGTAACGGCTCAACATCACCACCACAGTTTGATCTTGAGTCATAGAATTGAGCTTGATAAGCACTTCTAAGCCATTAGCATCGGGCAATAGGTAATCGAGTAGAATCCCGTCAAAATGACGCTCCAAGGCAAGATTCAATCCATCAAAAGCACAGTTTGCCTCAACCACATTAAAAGCTAACTTGGACTGTCGTAGCGCTCGAATAATAGCGGTTCTATCAACTTCATCATCATCGATAAGTAGTAAATCCATATACACATCCTATACGCTTGGAAGCTCAACGATGCGCCAGTAGCCTTCCAACATATTAAAAATATTGTGGAAACCATCTTTAATATCTGTTTTAACCATGTAACCAGCCACATGGTGACGGTAGGCTCTCATCCGATCTTCATCGGTACTAGAAGTCGTCAGCATAAACACAACGGAAGAAGACAACGTCGGATCAGAACGAATATGTTCAAGAAATTCAAAACCATTCATTCTGGGCATATTGAGATCGAGCAAGATCAAGTATGACCCCTTGATAGCGTTGGTATGCGTCAGAATTGAAAGTGCTTCAAGCCCGTCCCTCGCTCGCACAAGAGGATTAAGCAAACGCAGTTGCTTCATCGCCCTCTGCACCGCCATATAATCCACATCATCATCAACTAACAGAATGGTCACTTGTTTATAGTCATGGCTATTACTCATACCGCCTCCTTGTTGACTATGTGCATCGGCCAGCTAAACCTAAAGCAACAACCTCGCCCCGCTGATTCTAGTAGAATTTTCCCCCCTAAACTTTCAACCGTCTTTTTGACAAGCGACAATCCCAAACCGCTTCCCTCGACTTCATCTCTTGGTCTAAGAGTTTGAAACATTTCAAATACTTTCTGGTGAAACGGGGCAGAAATTCCAGGTCCATCATCAATCACGCTAAACCAGTAATAGTGGCCTTTTGTTTCACATTGCACCTTAAGTACACCACCACCTCTATCATGGTGTTTAATGGCATTGCTAATTAAATTCCGAACGACTAGTTCTAAGAGCGTTTTAACCGTTTTAAATCGTGGAAAATTACCTTCGATGACCAATTCAAATCCCTGAGGCGGAGCGACCAAAGCGAACATATCTTCGACCAGTTGCCGACAATCGGTGTCAACCATTTCAATATCAACACGCCCAATGCGTGAAAACGTTAACAACCCGTCGAGTAATAACACCATTCTCTGGATACGATTCTGAATTAAACCTAGGTATTTTTGGACATTTTCATTAGTGTTATCAGCAAGATCTTCACTTAACCAATGGGTTAGTTGCTCAATACCTCTGAGGGGCGACTTCAAGTCATGGGAAGCAATATAGGCAAATCTATCTAGCTCTTGATTAATACGCTCCAATTCTGTCGTATGCTCGATACGCTGCGCTTCAATCCGCTTACGTTCAGAAATATTATTGATCGTCGTTAAAATGTAGATCCCATTACTAAAGTGAATAGGAGTTAATCCGACCTCGATCGCCAAACGTGTACCATCTTTGCAGCAACCAAACAGATCATCCCGCATCGACATATTCTTCGCGATGGGATGAAGCAGGTAATGAGATAGATGCTTTTTATGAATTTCCCTAAGCGATTCAGGTAGTAACATATTAATTGAACGTCCAAGTAACTCCTCCCTCGTATAACCAAAAAGCCTTTCGGCATGGGTATTGACTAAGGTAATCGCGCCTGTTTTATCAACCATAAACAGTGCACTCGGAGAAGCCTCGATGACTAGACGAAAGCGTTTTTCATTGGCAATTAATTCGGCGGTTAACATTGACTCTTGGTAACGGTTACGAGCCATACTGATCACTGCATAAAGTAAGGCAAGAATAAAGGCGCAGCCAATCACTTGCAGCCACATACTTTGGGTTTGCTCTGCAATTGAAATAAAGCGCGACTCAGAAGAAACATCTATTCGCCAAACTTGCCCTTCCATGTTTTCTAGTTTTGATTGATAAAAAACATCCTTCGGAGAGGGAAGCGCTTTGTGGGAACTAAACATTAAACTGGCATGATTTGCCTCTGAACCATCATAAATGGCAAGTTTTAGACCGGAAAAACGTTTTCCCATAATGCCCTGCATTAAATTATCCATCCGAAAAGGTGCGTAAACCACACCTATCGCTTGCTGTAGACGTTCCGCTTCTGTCACGGGTTGACCATGATAAAAAGGAACATACATCAATACACCAGCCTGAGAATTATCGGGCGTTTCCTGCACTAAGGTAACTTTGCCAGACACCTTAACTTGTCCCGAAGCAATAGCGTTTAGAATTGCAGTGCGACGAGTTGATTCGGAACACATGTCAAAACCAAATGCCCGTTGATTTCGCCAGTCGAATGGTTCTAAATATTTGATAACACAGTAAAGCTCTCTATTACCTGTGGGTGTGACGCGAAAATCAGTAAATCCCTCCTGTTGGACTTGCTGTGTAAACTCATCCAAGGATGTTGGCATCACTAGTTGAGCAAAACCTAAACCTTGAATCCCTGGGTAATAATCGGATAAACGCGCATTAGCGACATAAATTTGCCATTCACTGCGAGTGACGCCGTTGGAGGACAAAAAAAGCCCTACTCCACCACGTAAAACTTGCTCATAGGCCATCATTCTTCGGGTAACAGCTTCGGACAACTCCTGAACATGATTATTAAACCGCTCTTCGCCTCGATCTCTTAAATATTCCTCTAAAACAAACCAAGAAATACCCATAAAAGTCAGAGCGGCAAATAACATCAGCCAACTTGAACGAATCACACTAACGAAAAAACTTTTTGGAGGGCCGAAAGATTCAGGAAAACGGTCCGTGTCCATATTAGCTTCCCTAGCAAAGTTACATTTGAGTTGTCTTCCCCAAGTGTTGTTCGATTTTTATGCAAATTCAAGTTTATCCGACTATTTAAGTAGGGCTTAACATCAATATAAAAAGAAAGTGTTATGCGCTAAATCACAAAATTCAGCAAAAACTTAAATAGCCTTAACTCCCCTAAAAATTCAGTAATGCCATAGGAGTAACACACTGTCGTATGGGAAAAAAAATTTGCGTTTATGAGTAAAATTTTTTGCTTTTCTGCCACACTCTTTTTAGATAGAAAGGCGTTAGGAACAACATGAGGAATTCGTTATGGCTCATATTACTGAAGTCGTGCCCAACGATACTGAAATTGAGGCAATGACCACCCCTAGAAATAGCAAAGCAGCAGAGGCAATGCAGCACAAGCGTGAAATCAAGAAACGCTTAGAAGATTATCTCGAACGTGCCGAATTACGACGCGCATTAGGAGATGATGACTTTTTCTAAACTTCCTACTCCCATAAGGCATTATGGTCGTTTAAGTTCACGACTGTTATCCAAACCTTCACCCAGCTCCTTGGGGCTGGGTGCAAACGTTAACACTGATTTACCAAGCCGACTTTTCCTCATTTTATAAACCTGTGTCAGCCTAGTTTTATCAGCTACCGTTAAATCGGCACCACCAACACATGCACTGCTGCATCGTTTCTCAAATAGCACAGTGCAGCCATAATCATCTCACACAGACTTTATAACCTTTTAGCATAAGCTAATTAGTCTTAATCTCATTGGGATAACACAATATTTAACAGTTACTTGCATAAAAAATCTTCGCCATTTTCAGGCTAAAACAATTCATATTGCACCAAAATGATTCACTAAATCGATAGCAGATAAGATACTTAATCGACAAGATTTAATTGTTCTGGGTAAGAAACCTATAAAAACAACGACTTTACCGCTATGATTGAACTAATTTTAGCGCCTAAGTAGCAACAGGATTTCGGGAATGTCAGAGTCATTAGCCCAGTACCAAGAAGATTTACGTCGCTTTTCCGATGAGCTGATCCGCATTCAAACCCCGATCAAGATTTTAGACGCCATCAAATGGCCACGGGAAATGGAGGAGCGTTTTCTTTCTAGTAAAGGCACGGTTCTGCCAGCAATTACACAGGATTTTTATCAAAAAATTGCTCTGCCCTTCGATCCCGTAAAAACACAGGCTGAATTACTTTCTCTCAAACAAGACATTCATCGACGTTTAGGCAAAAAAGACAAGCTGGGCAAGATATTAGTCGCTAACGTAGACCAGTATCGTCTGGTGGTCGATATGCTGGGTCATCGAGGGACCCCTGTCTTTGGTCAGCTTAGCCAAGAACTCTACGGCAGCGCCAGCCACAGATTACATGGCGATCGCCACACTCTGCGTCAATTGGGCGATAAACTCAGTTATATCTTCTCATTGCCCGCTGCGCGGCATATGAATAAGCATCACCCTAAAATCATCAGTGCCCCCGAAGCCGTGAATGTGCTGAGCCAGCGATTGGAAAAATACTTCCATAGCGATGACATGCGGGTGCGTTTGAGTGACGGGATTGTGTCTGACGCCGCAGTGGGGGGCGATACGGTCAAACTCAATAGTAAGGCCATGTTCAGCGAGTCAGATCTCAATGTGTACGAAGTTCATGAAGGTTGGGTGCATGTGGGCACCACCCTGAATGGTCGGGCTCAACCCCATGCTACTTGGCTCAGCGTCGGCTCACCCCGCGTAGCTGCCACCCAAGAAGGGCTTGCTGTATTACTCGAAATGCTCACCCTAAGCTCAAACCCAGGCCGTGCCCGCCGTATTAGCGACCGTGTCGCAGCGGTAGATATGGCGGAAAATGGGGCCAACTTTATTGAAGTATTTAACTATTTTAGAGAGTTAAATCTTAGCGCTAAGGATAGTTATCGAGTCACACAAAGGGTGTTTCGTGGCGGTATGGTCGAAGGCGGCAGCTTTTTTACCAAAGATATTTCCTATGTGCGTGGTTATGTTGAGAACATCAACTTTATCCGCAGCGCCATCACATCGGGTTTACCCGAACTTATCCCTATGCTGTTTTTAGGCAAACTCGCCATTGAGGATATTCCCGTTCTCTATCAAGCCTGCCAAGAAGGCATCATTACGCCACCAAAATATTTACCGCCCATGTTCGACAACTTTAGCGGTTTGTATGCTTGGTTTGGTTTCGCCTCAGGATTAGCAGGAATCGATCTGAAAGGGGTGCAACGTCACTTCACCCGCTTATTTAAAGACGTGCCCAGTATCGACCCAAGCCTCGAGTTACTCGACGACACTGAATTTGATAATAACTCAGACTAATCAAGTCATTTTGCCACAGCCCTCTTCGGGCTGTGGCCTATCGCTTAAGCTGTTATCCACATCAGTTTGGGCAAGGCGTTCAAATCCAACTTATCGCCACGGGTGGCAATAGCCAGTGCCTTAGGTTTAGTTTTCGGATCTTGATTCATGACGGTCACTAATCCCTGTTGTGCTTGGGCCTCGCCATGGACTAGCACTAAAGGTGGTTGATCTTCAAAGTGCCGATACCAACGTAGCAACTCTGCCTGATCCGCATGGGCGGATAAGCCTCCGACGGTATGTAACTTGGCGGCAACTTTGACGCTATTACCATGGATAGTGAGCTCCTCCGCGCCATCGACCAAGGCTCGTCCAGGCGTGCCAAGCGCTTGGAAACCACAGATAATCACATCACATTCTGGCCGCCACAGATTATGTTCCAAATGACTACGGATACGCCCACCATTACACATGCCGCTACCCGCAATAATGATCAAGCCCTGATGCACATCGTTTAATGCGATAGACTCTTCAGTAGTTTGAATAAATTCGACATTCGATAATAAGGGATGTTGCCCCGGATGCTGGCGAGTAAAACGCTTAAAATCATCATCCATTAACGGATAGTTATTAACATATACTCGTGTTGCCTCAATCGCCATTGGACTATCGAGGCAGACTTTCCAGCGAGATAAATCCCAATCTTTAGCATATAAATGAAATAGATATAAAAGCTCCTGCGCTCGCCCTACTGAGAAGGCTGGCAAAAGAATATTACCGCGGCTCTCGGTGACTGCCTTAGCAAAAATCGCCTTTAATTCGGCCAGAGTATCAGTCCAGCTTCGGTGGAAACGATCGCCGTAGGTGCTTTCCATTAACACTAAATCTGCAGTGTCGACTAAGGTGGGATTACGTAATATCGGCATACCCGCCCGGCCAAGATCACCACTAAAGACGATTTTCTTCTGGGACTTACCTTCGCCTAACCATAACTCGACTAAGGCAGAACCTAAAATATGCCCCGCATCAGAGAGGCAAATATCCACATGGGGAATAACCTGAGTCACTTGGCCGTATTCCAGCGACACAAATTGACTAATGGCCTGTTCGGCATCTTCGACGGTGAATAGTGGCTCTAGGGGGTCAAGATCATGTTTAGCGCGCTTTTTATTGGTTCTTTCGGTGTCGCGCACCTGCAGCATCGCCGCATCTTTAAGCATGATCGCGCACAGCTCTGCTGTGGCTTTATGGGTATAGATTGGCCCATCAAAACCCGCTTTGACTAAGAGTGGTAAACGCCCTGAATGGTCGATATGAGCATGGCTGAGCACAACCGCGGAAATAGACTCAGGATCGAAGGTGAAGGGCTCATGGTTACGCAATTCATCCGCTTTACCACCTTGGATTAAACCACAATCGAGTAATAAGTGTTCATGATCGACCGAGAGCAAATGGCATGAGCCGGTCACTTCCTCTGTCGCCCCTAAAAACTGCAGTGTCATCCGCATGGTGTGCCTCCAACGTGATTACCTCGTATAAAGCTAGACTATGCCCTTATTCCTAAAACAAAAAGCAATAATTAGTCGCATGCGAGCAATGTCAACTTTTGCCGTAACACTCAAGCATCAATAACCTAATAGTGGGTACAACTCACCTTGGCGCACGGTTTTATCGGCATTGATTAAGGTGCCATCACGCTGCCATTGAGCGAGTTGCTCTTGAATGATGGGTTGCACTTCTTTTGCCGTCATCCCCGCGTTAATCTGGCGACTGTAGAGTAATTTCAGCAAAATATAATCGAGCCCAGTGAGTAAGTCCTGCGGGGTTTTATCGTTAAAGATGGACGGAAATACTTTTTCAGAATCATTGGGTAACCCAAGTACTTGAGTGATTTCTTCGACGATACAAGCCACTAACTTACCATGCATTTTTGCCTGATCCACGGGAATAATTACCCAGGCGCGCTCAATCTCATTCTGAGAGTTGAGGGCAAATTTGCCCATACAAACAGAGCCATGAATATTACTGGCTGCACTCGCGCCCATGAGGCTCATCACCTCATCGGCCCATTGGGATTGGCGGGTAAAGACTAAATGTAAATTAGCCTCTTCGAGCTTATCTACCTGCAAAATACTGTGACCCGTGATTTGCCCAAGATGACTTAGATGCATCTGCACCAATTGCGCATGCAGCACATTGTCGCCAACTTGGTGCTCAACAAAGACGCGCACGGGTTTATGCCATTTTCGTACTCGGTGCTTATCTTTATCGTATTCATTTTTAAGGGCTATCTCATCGAAAGCTTGGGTGATGTAGGCTGGATTTTTCCAATCTCGAATGGATGTTGAAGCGAGATTGGGCATGTCGGCCTCTTTGGGACTTAACGTTGGGGAAACCGATGCACAGAGTGGCGCAACAAAGGCTGCAAGTAGCGAAACAATACAGACTAAGCCAATCGAACTCTTCCCCTTGAAGTGCTTTCGCCAGATTAACATCTTGTTATTCCTTCGCTTGTCGAGGCAACTTAATAGAAATCAAGGCCGTAGTCGCGATAAAGGCTGTCGACATCCATAAGCAGGCCACCAGCCCATGACTCTGATACACCCAGCCAGAAAGCACGGTTCCCACCAAACGCCCCATAGCGTTGGCCATATAATAAAATCCAACATCGAGTGATACCGCCTCTTCGCTGGCATAACTCACAATCAAATAACTGTGCAGCGACGAGTTCACCGCAAACAGAGCACCAAATAGCATTAAGCCCAACAACAAACTGGCTTCAGGGTAAAAACTAAACTGTATCGCACTGGCAATCAATGCCGGGATAAAGGCCAAGATACTGGCCCAAATTAACGCGCTGCGACCATCGGGTGCAGCACCGACTGCTAAGCTTTGGTGTTGGTGATTGCCAGTGATCTTAGGCGCCAAGGTTTGTACTATACCGTAGCCGATAACCCACACAGCTAAAAAGCCGCCCACCGCCCAATGATCCCAGCCAAATTTACTCGCTAGATACACAGGCAGCGCCACCACAAACCACACATCCCTGGCGGCAAAAAGGAATAATCGTGCCGCCGAGAGAATGTTCACACTACGACTCTTAGAGAAAATCTCCGTAAATTTAGGCTTATTCTTGGCTTTACCTAAATCCTTCTTCAGCATCACTAAGCTAAGTAGCCATACGAGTCCGAGCATGCTCGCCATAGTGGCGATCGCCAGCTCAAATCCAAGTAAGGCAAGCAAAACACCACCGAGGAAAAATCCCGCGCCCTTGAGGGCATTTTTAGAACCCGTTAACAAGGCAACCCACTTATAAAGCTTGCCCTGCTCGCCTTTTGGTACTAGCAGTTTGATCGCGCTTTTAGCACTCATCTTATTGAGATCTTTAGCAACTCCAGAAAGCGCCTGCGCCGCCATCACCCAAGGCACGCCCGCGAGCCACAGCGGTAAACTGGCGGCAGGTACCAATAACATTCCTAATGCCAACACCTGCATACCAAGACCCAGATTCATGGTGCGATTTAACCCTAAACGCGCACCGAGATAGCCGCCCACCAGATTGGTTACGACGCCAAAAATCTCATAGAACAAGAACAACATCGCAATCGCGAATGGCGTATAACCGAGATCGTGAAAATGCAGCACCACCAACATCCGCAGCGCGCCGTCGGTTAAGGTAAAACTCCAATAATTGAAGGTGATCAGCAAATATTGCCGCACGGCGGCGGGCAATTGCATCAGTTGTTCAAATAGCTTGGCAGCAGGCACTATGCTCTCCTAACGCGGCAAATCAAGCTGGCCGACTAAACGGGCGAGCTCTGCCGTACGGTTGGCATATCCCCATTCATTGTCGTACCACACGTAGAGTTTTAGCTGAGTACCATTCACCACCATGGTCGAGAGCGCATCGACAATGCTCGAACGCGGATCGGTTTTGTAATCCACCGACACCAGCGGCCGCTCTTCATAGCCTAAAATCCCCTTAAGCTCGCCCTCAGCGGCGGTTTGTAGCAGCGCATTCACTTCTTCTTCGGTCACGCTGCGTTCAAGCTCAAATACACAATCGGTTAGAGAGGCATTGGCGAGCGGCACCCGCACGGCGTGGCCATTTAGCTTGCCCTTAAGCTCAGGGAAAATATGGGTAATCGCCGTCGCGCTGCCAGTGGTGGTTGGGATTAAACTCAAACCACAGGCGCGGGCGCGACGTAAATCTTTATGTGGCGCATCGAGAATGGTTTGAGTGTTAGTAATATCGTGGATAGTCGTCATAGAACCGTGTTTGATGCCGATCTGCTCGTGGATCACTTTCACCACAGGCGCAAGACAATTAGTGGTGCAAGAGGCTGCAGTGACGATTGGGTGCATGGCTGGGTCATATAACTGATGGTTCACGCCCATCACCACATTTAACACGCCCTCTTCTTTTACGGGAGCAGTGACAACCACCCGCTTAACACCTTGATCTAAATAGGCTTGTAATAAGGCTTTGGTTTTCATCACCCCAGAGGCTTCAATCACTGCATCGCATCCCGCCCAATCGGTCTCGGCAATCGTTTTATTACGTGTGGTGCGAATGCTTTTATCTTGAATGTGGATCTGATCATTACTCGCCGTCACGGAATAACACCAGCGGCCATGGACAGAATCAAACTCAAGCAAATGGGCTAAGGTGGCCGCATCCCCCGCGGGATCGTTAATCTGCACAAACTCCACCTCATCCCAGTCCCATGCCGCGCGCAGGGCTAAACGCCCCATACGGCCGAAGCCATTAATGCCGATTTTGATTGCCATGATGATATTCCAATATGCTGATTGTGAGTTTTATATTATTAATTTTTAATATGTTATGAGTATTACGGACTTTTTACTTAAGCGATTACATCGCCATTGCCACCCCTAATAGATGACAATGGCGCATCTTGTTAACAACCATTATTGCTAGGCCAAAGCAAGCCTTGATTGGCTAAAATGGGTTCTAATTTACTCCCTTAGCCATCCTTCAATTTCATCTCGGGTCGGTACTGAGCCGCTGTGGATTAACTCACCATCGATCACAACCGCTGGGGTTTTCATTACGTTAAATTTCAATAGGGTTTGCGGATCGGCATCCTTTTTCACAATCACATCTATGCCCATTTCTTCAGATATATCTGCAATCATTTCAGCGGTTTTACTACATTTAGCGCAACCACTACCTAATACTTTGACTTGTTTCATGTTATTTCCTTAAAGATACGGTGCTGCAAAATTAAACATCCAACCTACTAACGTAAATGCCGTTAATAGCACAATCAACAGCAGCGCCAACAGGCGCCACTGCATAACTTGTTTGAGTAAAATAAATTCGGGGAAACTGGCTGCCACAGTGCTCATACAAAATGCTAGCGTAGTGCCAATTGGCAGACCGTTTGCTAGCAAGCTTTCCATGACAGGAATAATGCCTGTCGCATTCGAATAAAGGGGAATGCCGATTAATACAGCCGCGGGCACTGACCACCATTGACCTTGGCCTAAGTGGGTTTCAACCCAACCCTCAGGTACAAAACCGTGCAGGGCAGCGCCAAGACCTACGCCGATAATGACCCACTTCCAGACGCGGCCAAAAATATCAATCGCCTCAGCTTTGGCAAATTGGTGACGTTCAGAAAAAGAGAGGGCTCGCTGAGTCGTTGAAACAGCATTTGATGCTGTCATCTGACGCCCACGGACGAGGGCTTCGGCGGCGAAGGATTGCAACCAACGCTCAGCCTTCATCGCATCTAGCAATAATCCGCCGAGCATACCCACTGCCATCCCCACAACCACATAGAGCAAGGTAAATTTCCAACCGAGTAAACTCATTAGTAATAGGACAGCGACTTCATTGATCAAAGGTGAAGTGATCAAAAAGGCCATAGTAATCCCAAGGGGAATACCCGCCGAGGTAAAACCTAAAAACACAGGTATGCTAGAGCAAGAACAAAAAGGCGTGATGGCGCCAAAAATCGACCCCAGCAAATAACCCACGCCCTTATTCTTGCCCGCTAAATAATTGCGGACTCGCTCAACATCTAAGGACGCCCGCAGCAGGGCGATCACATAAATCATCACCACCAGTAATACGAAAATTTTACTGACATCTTCAACAAAAAAATGCACAGCGCCGCCCAAGGCCGAACCCACCTCTAAGCCAAACACGCCGTACACTAGCCAAGTCGCAAAATCAGTAAATATTTGGAACATATTGATCCCTAATGCGATATCAACTTACATCATGCGATTATTTAAGATTGAAACCAGTGCCGCGTGCGATTCGCAAAATACACCAGCGACAACATCACAGGCACTTCAACCAACACCCCAACCACAGTCGCGAGAGCCGCCCCCGAGTGCAGACCAAATAATGAAATAGCCACAGCGACCGCCAGCTCAAAAAAGTTAGAAGAGCCAATCATGCTCGCTGGCGCCGCAATCGCATGGGTAAGTTTTAGTTTTAAGGCAAGCCAATAGGCCAAGATAAAAATGCCATAGCTTTGAATAATCAAAGGGATAGCTATGAGTAGAATATTCTGTGGTTGACTCACAATGGTCTTCGCTTGAAAACCAAATAACAGCACAACCGTCGCGAGTAGCCCAATCACAGACCAAGGTTTGAGTTTAGCCAGTAACTGCGGCACAGCACTCGTATCATGGCGAGTCTCAAGGCGTTTTCGAGTCGCAACACCCGCAATCAAAGGCAATAACACATAGAGGACAACCGAAAGTAACAGGGTTTCCCATGGCACTTGAATATCGCTCACACCGAGTAATAATGCCGAGAGTGGCGCAAATAAAAACACCATAATGATATCGTTAACAGAGACTTGCACTAGCGTATAGTTCGGGTCACCTTTCGTCAGTTGACTCCACACAAACACCATTGCAGTACAAGGCGCCACACCGAGTAATATCATTCCCGCGATATATTCACTGGCGGTTTGTGGATCAACCCAGTCGGCAAATAGCAACTTGAAAAATAACCAGCCTAACAATGCCATAGTAAAAGGTTTAACGAGCCAGTTGATGAAAAGCGTTAACATCAATCCCTTCGGCGCTTTGCCAACATCTTTCACCGCAGAAAAATCAATCTGCACCATCATGGGATAAATCATTACCCAGATAAACAGGGCGATGACTAAATTAACATGGGCATATTCAAGCGCGGCTACAGCAGCAAATACACCGGGGACAACATTCCCCAACACAACCCCAGCAATAATGCTCAGCCCGACCCAAACACTTAAATAACGCTCAAAAATTCCCATATAAACCTCTTAATCGACTAACGGGTGGGCAAGTACAATTTGCTGTAATGCTGCCGATAAAACCCTAGGCTCGGCCTTTAAATCAACACGCAGCAAAGCACCTATCAGACCCTCTAACAATCTGATTATTTTAAAAAATAAGACATCTTGATCTTCAACGTTCAGCTGGCTTGGATCGGGTAATCCCCAGTGCAATTTCGGGGTATTTCCTAGCCATAAAGGGCAAGTTTCGCCCGCTGCACTATCACAAACGGTGATAACCAGATCCGGCGAGAAGTCAGCTAACGCCTCCCAACTTTTACTGTGAAGTCCTGCGGTTGAATACCCATGTTGCTGAAGATGTTTCAGGGTCATAGGATGGACCTTGCCCGACGGAGCGCTGCCAGCACTCATAAAAGTCAGTGGCAACCCCAATGCCAGTTGCCGAGCAATGGCCTCCGCTAAAATGCTCCGACAAGCATTATGTGTGCACAAAAAAAGCACGTTAAAATCGGGGGTTAGCTCCACATATTGTTCTATAGCCGCCATGACAAACTCCAATCCAGTACGTTTCAAAAGTTATATTAACAACACGCTTTTGCTCGCTCAGGCCGCCCACCCATTTGACAGAGATTACGCAGGTTCTCCTGCAAAAAGATGTCGTTATCATCACAGGTTTGGGCAAGTACCTGCTGGCACCAAGGCGCGATCTCAGTATTAATCCGATAAAACACCCATTGTCCTTGACGTCGATCGACTAACAGCCGGGCTTTTTTTAACTGAGCCAAGTGGCGCGAAACCTTGGGCTGACTTTCAGACAGCGCAGCCATCAGTTCACACACGCATAATTCCCCTTCCCGCTGGATCAGCAGCAGACATTTCAACCGAGTTTCATCGGCAAGCGCCTTAAAAAATGCGACAGGTTGCATGGTTTAGTCCAAAGGTAGATAAAATTACATATGGAATTTAATATATATGAAAAAACATATATGTATAGTTATTTTTGTAGAAACCACTCACTGGCTTAATAAAACAAACATAAAAATAAATACCTTAACCGTTGAAGATGATGATGTAGGTACGAAAATAACCCATTGGAAAGGCCGTTAAAAAATGGTTACTCAGGCATAAAGTCGTGAAACCCGACCAAAAGAAATGCCAGTTAGCATTAACTGGCATTTTCGATTTGCAATACTTTATATCAAGTTAATGCTGATAAGGTTCTAGGGAGTAACCAAATCAAACCTTGGGTGACAACTTACACATAAATTTTCTGACTTTTGGTGTACGTGGTGACACTTAGCACAATCCGTCTCGGTAGCAAAGTGACGGTTGTTATGGGGGTTAGTCGGTTTCAGGTTTTCAGTTTTTAGCGCCAGCTTTTCAGTGTTATGGCATTGCACACACTTAAGCATAGGCACAGCTTGACGCTCTCCTGTTCCATGGCAACTGTTACATTTAATCCCTTTTGCAGCATGGGTTTGATCGAGTAGAACATTGTCTTTTGCTATCGCACTTGCTGCGAAAATGCCCAAGACAAGAGCCAAAATAATTGTGAGATTTTTCATTTTTAAATTCCATCATTCATGTCACTGGATGCCAACTAAAAGCAGCCGCTATTGATAATTTGGCGTTTAAAGTTTCGCGACGTATTTGCCCGCTAAGTAGCCAAAGGTGTAGCAACGTCCCAGAGACAGACCGAATACTGTTAATGGGTAATCAACACCACCATAGAAGCCCGCACCCAAGTTGCCGACAATAAACAGGCCAGGAATTTCTTTACCATCCGCATCCAGTACTTGATGATTTTCGTTCACCAGAATTCCTGAACATAAGGTTGAAATTCTCATACGACGATGAATGCCGTAAAACGGCGGTTTAAGCACTGGAACCATTTTGCTGGCTGGTTTACCAAAATCTTCGTCTTTACCTTTTTTGCACAATTCGTTGTAACGATTCACGCTTGCAACAAAGGTTTTGGGATCACATTCTAGCTTCACAGCTAATTCTTCTAAGGTGTTGGCGGCGTAGGTATTGGTCAAAGAAGGGAATACACCTTTTTTCTCGCCGGGCACTTCAGGCATATAAACCTTAAGCTCCTCTGGAGAATAAAGATGACCAGGCCAATCCTTCGCTTGTGTCATGTAATCCGAATCAAATACCTGAGAGTAATGTCCCGCGTTATACTCATCTTTCAGGTAGTTATTCATTAATGACATTTCAACTGTTTCATTAACGAAGCGTTCGCCTTTACGGTTAACGGCTAAGAAAGGCATATCGCACATTGAAGCAGGGCCCGCGTCGAAGTCATGCAACATTTTGGTATGACCAACAGGTTCAATAACCCCACCGGCCCAATACGCCATGGCAAAACCATCACCGGTACGGTCCATTTGTTTGCGTTCAAAGTTTTTCAGATCTGGAATAAAGAAATCACACATGGCCTTGTTATTTTGGTAATCACCAGAAGACAGAATGACCCCTTTCTTCGCCATGTATTTGTGGTACTTACCATCACGAGTTTGAGCAATAACACCGATCACTTTGCCTGATTCGTCTTGGATCAGTTGTTGTGCAGGAGTGTTAAAGAAGAATTTTACACCGGCCTTTTCCGCTGTTTTTGCCAGTGCACGAATACCATCACCGGTTGTGTAGGGTTTAGGACCACAGAATGAGGTCACAAAATTTAAACGGTCAGATTGGTCCGCAATACCTCGAATACCATGTTGTACCTTGGTACCCTGATCGACCACTTGGCCACCACTTTGTTTCATTCGATCAATCACCCAAGTGACAGCTTCACCGGAGTTGTAAGCCCATTGTCTTAATAAACCAGGATGCGAGCGGTGAGCATTATCAGCCATCAAACGGCTTACTAACGCCTCAATAGCCGCTTTATCACTGTTTTTCAGATCAATACCAGCACCAGTGTTTCCCTGTGAAACAGGAATGGCTTGTTTCTGTAAACAGGCAACTGTGGCGCCATTTTCTCTGGCAGATAATGCAGCTGGAACACCAGAAGCTCCGGCACCGACAACAACAACGTCAAAGGTTTGAGTCGTTGCGATATCTTTATCTGCAATCGGTTTAGGTTTAGGTAAAAAACTTAAGGTTGCACCGCCAATCTCGGCACATTCGGCGCCGACTTGCAGTGGTGCAGCACTGGCAGACCCCATTCCTAAAGAGGCAAAAGCTAAACCACCACTGCCCATTGCCGCTCGAGTCAGAAAACTTCTTCGAGAGATCCCGTTTTGAAGCACACTCGCTGTGTATTGATCAATTTCTTTCGATTTATTACTCATTTGATACTCCTTTGCCCTCATTGCGAGTGGTATTGCACTCACAATGGTGCTGGGTCTATTCGTGCCCAGATTTTTTACGTGTATTTAGAAGCTAAAAACCGCTGCGTTGACTTAAGAACATCCAATCAATCGACAATCAAATGTATGACATATGACAATACATAAAAAGAGGTATTAGCAACATCTTTGCAGTACTTCACAAAATATTTAATCTATGGAAAAACTAACCTTATTAAATAAGCAACTTCAGACTATTTTCAAACTCACCATTTAATAGATAAATACTCTAATTTTAATTATCTAATTAAAAAGTAATTTAAAATTTATTTCACAAGAAAAAATAGGTATACCCAAAACAATGGTATACCATTAAAAAGTTGCAGGGGAGCAGTTTTCAGTACTAATGACCTAAAGTAAATTTATAGTTAATATAGAACCGAATATCATTGAAATTCTCACCTTGATCAAAATCAATAGTGGCATAACGAGCTTTTAACCCTAAACCGGAAAGTGCTCCAGAGAATTTATAACTAATTGAATAGTTCATTTCGCTAAAATCACTACCAGCATTTTCTGGCACATCATATTGACCATAATATGCATAGGCCTCTAATCCATTAAGGCCGAGTTTCTCAAAATCATAGGCTAGTTTTAATGCATTGACTTCTTCATCAGCACGCGCAGATTGATATACCTGTTGAATAACCACTTTTTCATCTCCCCATGGAGTGAGCACAGTGTCATCACCAGTTTTAGCATATAGATAAGTGATATCAGCACCAGCAAACTTGGCACCGAGATGGAAACCATATTGATATGTGTCTAGAGGGCCGCCAGTTTCATCACCCGTTGCTTTCTGAGTTAAGTAAGATGGAGTGAGATAAAAATTAACCGCACTGATGTCAGTGGAGAATTTTACTTTTGCATAGGTTTGATTAAAAACATCTTCCATGCGGTAATGCCAAAGATTAACCTCGGTTTTGACCGCTTCGAAAGGTAACTGATATTTAGCACCCAGAGCATAAACAGGGTTATCTGCCACCTCAGTAATCACACCCGCTCTGGCTAGCTCACTTTGTACAGCTTCTTTAACCGATATGAAGCTGTTATCAGACCATCCCATTGAGTCCGTAATATACAATGCGGAAAGAGTGAGATTATTTACGCTATTATTTTCAACAGAAAAACCACGAAAGGTTCTTGGAATGGCTCTAATATCGTGAGGATTCATCATCGGAGTTCTTAATTCTTGAGCTCCAAGTTTAAATTTAGTATTCCACCAATCACCTTGAATAAAATATTCTTGTAATCGATTGACACTATCATGGTCGCCATTTTCATCTCGAGCAACCAAACCATAAACACTATCAGAATCATTAGTCCAAATAGGATTAGCAGAGGCAAAGCTAGTACCAAAACTAATTCCGTTAACTTTAGCAGTATTATAATAAAACAGCCCACCTAATGACGTATCATGTTTTTTATTCGTTGCGCCATCATAATCACGCGTAAAATCAAATAACCGCAATTCTCCTTTAACAGTTCCATCGCTAAACATTTTATCAATCGTTGTATCTGCGAACGCAGATACAGAAAGAGCAGACAGCACAAAAAAAGATAGGCTTTTCATTTTCATCATCATCTTCCTGTTATTAGTTAACATGTTTGCCATGCCTATACTGGTTAAGAAACAGACTCCAAACCACCTTGGAGAAATGTATGACGTATAACCTTACTTAACAATGAAGACTGAACAAATATGAGAAACTAGTTGCGAAATTTATAGAGATGTTACTTCGATCAACAAAAATGAATGTTTTTTAATCACTAATATAGGAAATGCGAGAGTACATTTTCTGCCTCAAAAGTACTTTTATGTTAAGATGGCGGAACTAAGCATATTGAGGGCAAACTAGTGCATAACTTCAAGCCAATTAAGCAGATAAAAGCATCTAGTGAAGTTGGACAACAGCTAAAAAATGCTATTTTAGGTGGCGATTATAAAGCTGGTGATAAACTACCATCCGAACGCGAGCTCATAGAATTATTCCAAGTGAGTCGAACCGTTGTCAGGGAAGCCATTAAGAGCCTTGAAGCGAGCGGCTTGGTAGAAATTCG
>NZ_JTLE01000094.1:1786631-1862020 GCF_000798835.1 Shewanella sp. ZOR0012 | reverse complement strand
AAGAGGGAATTGCTGTTGATCCCCTCTTGGTCGACTCTTTATTAAATTATTAAAAAATCAGGGGGTGAAGCCCCACGACTTTGATTCACCTCGGCCGTTAGGCCGCAATCACTAAACTTCTACATAAGGTATGGGTTAAAGACCCACGACTTTAACCGACCTCGGCCGAAGGCCGTATTGCTCTTCTACACGTCAGTGGAAACTGAAACGCCCAACTAACTTGCAACACAAAGATTTTGCTGAATCTTCCAACGACGTTCCATGAGTGGAATCGAGAACCCATAACATACCACCACAATCAAAGGTTGAAGCTGAAAACTCAACTCAGGCCACAACATAAAGGCAGCCACGCAAGCTACAGTGCGCACAATTGCATGTACAATCGCCACCTTTTGCGCCGCTAAAACGCCGAAAACCAACCACATTAATCCTGTTTGCACGGCGAGGGCGAAGGGCAAGGCTAAATAGTTTTCCATAAAAAAGGGAATACTGATGCTAAAGGTTAAAAAACTCATCCCCATGGCAGCCAAAAACACAGTCTCAAACCAATTACGATCAGTGCTTTTCTTGAAGGAGATATTTTCACCCGTGAGACGCGAGACTCCCATAGCAAGATAGACAATAGAACCCGTGCCGATAAATGTAGTCATCACCATTTGCGATGCTGGCAGAATAAAACTCAAGATAAACAATAGCGTCCATACAATCATGCCTGATAAGGGCATAGCTAAAGCACGTTTTTGGCGGTATTCGAAAAGTTGTTGATCCAGTGATTGATGTTGCATGATTAAGCCTCCTTGTTGGTATGGCTTAAGTATCCCTGCATCCGCTAAATCACGGCAGTGTGAGTTGTCAGCAATTACGGATGACAAATGTCATCAATGGCAAATTTCTTAGGAAAGTGAGAAGAAAGAATCTCACAGGCATAACTTTTTTGGGATTAACAGCCAACACCGAAGTTACAGAATACACCATCCCCTCGGAGTTGCCGCAGGGCATTTGTGTTCGTTGCGTGAGCGAGGCATGGAGGCCGAGATAGCGTCAGTCGAATCAGGGACGAGCGTCTGACGCGGTAGCATAAGGACGCTAAATGCCCAAGGGGCTTTCAACTCCGTTGGGGACGCCGGGGGATATCCAAAAGGGGAACAGGCGTTTTTCCCCTTTTGGTCGGGTGTGGGTTGAAGACCCACGACTTTGATTTACCTCGGCCGTAAGGCCACAACACCAAATTAGCTATGCCATATCTAGGGCTTAGCCGCATATACCTCACGCCTTTGCGATTGGCCGATAGCGCGGCGTTAACCCAGTATGTTATTGTTTTAGCATCATAGATTCGATTTTTGTGCTTTAACCACTAAGGGTTTACTCCAAATGGAAAAAATATTTGAAAGACTCATGTATGCATCACGCTGGATTATGGCGCCGATCTATTTAGGGCTGAGTCTAGTGCTATTGGGCTTAGGCATTAAATTCTTCCAAGAGATCTTCCATATTCTGCCGATCATTTTTGAGATGACTGAAGTGGATTTAGTGCTGGTGACCCTGTCCTTGATTGATATCACCCTTGTCGGCGGCTTGATTGTGATGGTGATGTTTTCTGGCTATGAGAATTTTGTCTCGCAACTGGATGTGGGCGAAGACAGTGAGAAGCTCAGTTGGCTGGGTAAATTAGATTCAGGCTCACTGAAAAACAAAGTGGCGGCGTCGATTGTGGCGATTTCGTCGATCCACCTGCTGAAAATTTTTATGGATGTGAAGAACATCGATAACGACAAAATCATGTGGTACCTGTTAATCCACATCACCTTTGTGTTATCCGCTTTTGCCATGGGCTATTTGGATAAAATGACCCGCAAATAAGCATGCAATACGGGCGGGAAGTGAGCATCAGTTCCCGCCCCTTTCACTCCAGCCTAGGTAAAACCTGGTATTGGCTTGGCAACACCATCAACATTTATAGTTATCAGCCCTTTATAACCTAAAACGACTCAGAGATGTTTTCATCTCATTAGCCATTTTCCGCAGTTGATGGCTAGCAGTCGATAATTCTGAAGATTTGATATTGGTGTTTTCTACCGCCTGCGCAATATTTTCCATATTCTGATTAATCGTCCCCGACACAACGGCCAGTTGTTCTGTTGCGCTAGCAAGTTGGTCATTCACATCGGTAATGCTCGACACCGCGGCGTTAATACGCTTTAGTGCCTCATTGGCCCGTTGAGAACAGGCAATTGTTTGTTCTGTTTCGGTTCGGCTTTGCGCCATTGATTGCACAGCGTTGACTGAGTCTTGCTGAATACCTTGAATACGCCTATTAATGTCCTGAGTTGACGCTTGAGAGCGGCTAGCAAGGGTGCGAACTTCATCTGCCACCACCGCAAAACCCCGCCCCATTTCGCCAGCACGTGCCGCTTCTATCGCAGCATTTAAAGCCAATAGATTCGTCTGCTCCGCAATAGCACCAATCACATCGGTGACCGCGCCGATTTCATCACCACGTTTAGATAACTGCCCGATCACATCAGAGACTTGCTCCAGTTTCAGTTTAAGCGTATCAATCGCTGTTATCGTTTGCCCGACGGACATTACCCCATTTTGAGCTTCATTGTCGGCGTCCCTTGTCGCTTTAGCGGCCATAGTCGCGCTGCGAGCCATGTCCTCACAGGTCGAGGTCATTTCATTTACCGCGGTGGCGACTTGGGCAGTTTGATCCATCACATTTTGTAAAATGTGCTGTGTCTGTTGGCTGGTATGATCTAGCGCTTCAGATTGCTCGACCAATTGCTCTGCCATCGACGACTGTTGACCGATAATATTGCGTAATTGCTTGATAAGACCACTTAATGCCGCTAACAGGCTATCGTGATCTCCCGCTTTCAAGCCAAAGTTCACCGAAAAATCCCCTGTTGCAACCTGCTGTACCAGTGCTTTTGTTGTCGCCAGTTCTCCGCCGAGTGCCTGTAATAACCAGCGACGGATAAATAACGACACACCTATGGTCAGCGCCATAATAACCACGACAACTAATCCAACTCGGATAGCCACCGCCCAAAAGGCCTCCTTAACATCATCAATATAAAGACCAGAGCCCAGCACCCAACCCCATTTATCATCCTTAGCCACGTAAGACAACTTAGCGTAGCGCTCCTCGGTTACTCCCCCGCCTTTTATGGGTTTAGGCCATTGGTATTCAACAAAGCCATTGCCATAACGGGTAATCACGTCAACAAAACTGACGAACAAGTTAGCATTATTGAGGGGCTGTTGTTGGCTGCCATCACGGTTACGCATTAAGGTGGCGTGATAAAAGTTGGGCCGATCCAATACGGTACCGTCCAGAGCCGATACCGTTGGATGCATAACCATTTTGGGTATAGGCCGACCGGTATCGTTAATCCAAATATATTCCGCGCCATCATAACGAATGGCCTTAATGGTCGCCATGGCCTGCTGCTGCGCCTGTTCAGTGCTTAACGAACCGCTTTGCTCCAGAGCTTGATAATGTTTAACGACGCTCAGGCCACTATCAATAATCGCCACAACACGATCTTCCCGCCCCTTAATCAAACTCTGGTTAAGGGTATTTAGCTCCATTAGACCCAATACCACAAAGCCCAACAATGCGAGTAACGGAATGCTGAGTAATCGGCCTCCGACTGTCTGCCAAAATCCAGCCATGGTGCCTCCTAATATTCCAAGTGATTCAAGCTTATAAATCAGTATGGTTGAAGTTTCATTTATTTAGCCACTTTTAATTTGATAAAAGTACTCTATGGATTTGTAACAACTCACCTTGGGACTAGCTACTTTTTAGCTCAAATAAAGGCCGTATTTAGGCTGAACAAGCTCAGGGGATTGATTGTTGTCGCAACGACAAAAGGCAAGTAAATAGACCAATATCAATCCTGATTTATTTAACAAAAAAGCCACTTTAATCAGTGGCTTTGAGTATTTAGGAAGATGCTTGAGGACGTTAATTCTTGGCTAACTCAAGCTCATGCACTTTTTCGGTTTGATCGACTATGGTCAATACCGCGGTATCGCCCACCACGTTACATGAGGTCAGCACCATATCGATGATGCGATCCAGCGCCGCCACTATCGCAAAGGCTTCTATCGGCAAGCCCATTTGATGGATTAATACGCCAATCATCACCATACCGCCACCGGGCACACCACCGGCGCCAACCGATAATAAAAAGATACTAAATAGCAGCGAAGGCAATTGCTCGCTGGTGATTGGCATACCAAAGGCATTGGCAACAAAGAAAATCGCAATGGTGATATAAATCGCCACGCCGCCCATATTCATGGTCGCCCCGAGCGGCACACCAAAGCCAGCCACAGCGTGATTCACCCCAAGCTTTTCGGTTAGCGTACGCATAGTCACGGGAATCGTGGCATTGGAGCTGGCGGTAGACAGTGAAAACAGCACTTGCTCCTGCGTCTTCGCCCGAAAGGTCTTGGCCGAAATCGGTGTAAACATACCGACCGCCAACGGATACACCACAAAAATCCACAGTAATAACAACGCTAAAATCAGCACTAGGTATTCGAGCACACTCATAAATACCGCTGCATCTAAGGTGGCGCCCAACTTAAACATCAACGCAAACACCCCGTAAGGCGCGAGACTCATCACCACAGAAATCAGTTTCATCATGATTTTATTGGCGGTTTGAAAACCTTGTACCGCACCAGCTACGTGCTCACCGAGGGACTTCATCACTCCACCTAACATCAGCGCCATAAAGATCACTTGTAGCATATTGCCCGACATAAAAGCCGCCACCGGGTTGCGCGGCACTATATCAATCAGCAGCGCCATTAAGCTTGGGAGTTCGGTCGCGGTAATGGCGACACCATCGGTGCTGCTCATATCGACGCCTTTACCAGGGTCGAGCAGTAGCACCACTAACAGAGCGGTCGAGATGGCGACCACGGTATTAATGATGTAAAAGCCGAAGGTTTTGCCGCCAAGGCGCCCAAAGCTTTTTAAGTCCTGCAACTCGCACACGCCACAAACGATACTGACAAATACCAGAGGCACGACCAACATCATGATCATGTTGACGAACATAGTGCCGACGCCGCTAGCCAATTCGACTAAATTGCCTGAAAAAAAGCCAATATCGTTTAAAAAATACTGCACTAAAGTGCCAAGAATAAGTCCCGCAAACAGACCGATAAAGATCCGTGTCGAAAGTGATTTCATCATGCTGATCGTTTTCCCAGATAGCTCATCTTTTGATATTCATCTTCCCTAATGAGCAACATCGCCATTCACTTTTAAGTTCAGGCGGGGATAGTGAAACATGCTGGCAGTAAATTCAATGAATAAATTTACTTATTTCATTTTCAATTAAGCCAAACTCATCACAAAAATTTTGTATTTAACTGATTTTTATTAAAAATAAAATTATCGATTAATAATCACCCAGTTAAATTACAAGTTGAAAAATCAAAATTTAAACAGTATTTAAACCAAATAAACACAATTAATCGATTCAGCTTGAATAACACTAGATTTAAAAACCAAATAAATAGCTTAATTGGAATTAAAAACTATTTATTTCAACATTAATAGAGAGATGGGGAAGGATTACGATTCAGTATATGCCAGTAGCACTAGCTCAAGCCGATGCGACAGCAGGTGCTGCTGTTTAATGCTAATTCGTTGCTGAGTTAACCAACGGCTTAATTGCTGCCAATTTTTTAAGTCGGCAGACTGTAAATATTTAGCCTGAGGCGCTTGCTTAGCAAAGTCATCAGCGGAATTAATCTGGGGGATAGCGAGTAACTCGCTGGGCGCAAAAAGCGCTAACTGCGGCACGATACAATGGGTCATACCCGTTAAGGTATGGGCAATTTGCAGCCCTGCGGGGTCGAGATCGGTAAAGGCAATAATCGGCATTTTACCCGCCATCGCCTGTAAAAACTGCCGCACACCAATGGGGGAATGGTGGCCGCTACCACGGTAAATCACCATAATGCGGCTAAGCTCTTCAGGTAAGCGCGCTTGGGTTATTGCATCGAATATATCTAGGTTTTCAACCACTAAGATGGCGTTAACATCAAGCTCATGGCAATGGATTTGCGCCTCATCTAAGGGAGTTCGTAATGAGGCCCGTACTGAAATCCCTAAGGGCGGCGATTCAAAACCGAGATACTTCAACAAAACATACTCGGCTTCGGGGCGGATGTTCGCCAGCTTTTCATTCTGGCTTTGGGCGGACATGGTGATGCGGTCAAGATTAAAGTCCAGTGCCTGTAAATTCACGCCCTCTTTTGCCAATACGCCTTGGCGCAGCAACTCAAAATCCCGTGGCGCAAAACACAAATATTTTTCCGCACCATCCAGCTCGCCTACTTCTAACTCACGGTAAATCGTTCGCCAATTCGGGCTAAGTTTTACCCTTGGAGCGCGATTAAGATAAACGCCCTCCAAGAGTTGCAACTGCTGCTTACCTAGGCGAGCCATAATTCCACATCGCGGATAATAAAGTTACCGCTGTAGATGGGGTGAGGTTCGCCTAAGGGCTCTAACTCGAAGTAAGCCTTATGCTCATCGGGCAAGCCTTCGTAGCCGCCAATCACTTGATAAATCCAGCTTTCGGCATCCCACGGCAGGGCTTTTTCGACTAAGTAATCGAGCGCCGATTGACGTAAGCCCGACTCAATCACATCGACAAAGTAAGTATCAACCGCTTGCTTGAGTGGATTATCTGGAATATCAAAGTCTTCGCTTTGGGTAAGCGATACACTGACATCATGCTCGCGCACAGTCTCAACTATGCCCTGACGACTAATCGACTTAATGTGGGCGACGATATTCATCAGCTCAAGCTCTTGGCTGGCGTTATGCACATCCACAGACGCTGGTGCCAATAACACTTCGGCGCGATTGAAAAGACTCGGGATTTCCTTGTGGGACACATGGTCCGCAGGGCGGTAATCCGGATGCAAATCGGTGTACAGTAACCAGCCCTTAAGCAAGCGGGTACGACCGCGAATTTGCCTAAAGCGACCGAGAAGTTCCAGCAACCGTCCCTGCACCACACTGAGCTCCTGGGCGCAGTCGCTCATGGTTTCCTGCAAGGTGGTCACCAGCAGCTTACGCAGCTCACGAATATCACCGGCGATTTCGCCTAATTCGCTAAACTGGAACATCTCCAAACCATTAAGTAATTCAGACACTTGGCTCTGGGCGAGTTCGTTTTCGCGGATCTTAGCGTTAATGGTACCGACATAACCGAACTCGTTGTTGATCCGCCCCCACAACACGCGGATCGAATAGCGCAAACTGTCGGCAAAGCTATACACATGCTCACTTAAATCAGACAGATACGCCTCGGCAGCGCTGTAATCTGAGCTGTGGCGCGCTTCTTTATAATGGTCGGCCAAGGTTTTAATGGTGGCGAGCGCCGAGCCAACGTTGGAATCGATTTGGCGATTGCGCTCATCACTTAAACCTTCTTCGAGCAAGGCACGCACCGAGCGTTTAAGGCGCAGCTCTTGGTCTGGCTCTGGGCGCCATAAAATCCCTGCCTGTTTGAGTTTTTCAACCACGGCGGGATCATGGGCATCTTCATTGAGCGATCCCGCTAAATAGGCGTCCATAATGATGTCAGCATGGCGGCCTAACTGCTTGAGTAGCTTAACCCCAGCCTGATGTAAGTTACTGCTCATCATGGCCTCCTTGGTTTACACCGCGGATGATTGTCCAAAGCATCATAGTAAATCCCGCTGGGTCGCCGTTTCCGCCTGCGCCTCTAGGCTTAGGCCTTCAGTTTCGTCAATAAAACGGATCACTTCGTACAGATAATCCAGCTTGCCGGTGGCGATATAAATTTGCTTTTCAACGTTGGGGCGCACCAGATAGCCAAGCTCCACTAAGCGTTTGAACACTAACTTAATTTGCGCATCACTATTGGTACTGGTTGAGCCGAATAAACGGTATTGGCTGAGTTTGGCCAACTGCTCACGAAACGCGGGCGTATCTTCAATTCGGCTTTGCAGCTCGGTTAACCGTACTGGCGCACCTTCGCTTAAGGGGGCATCTTGGCCGCTGGCTTCCTGCACTAATACCAGCCACTCAACCATGGGGATAAGTGCCTGACAAATATCCTTAAACTGCGATGAAATTACCTTGCGCTCGCTCTCGCCTAACTGCAAATAACCGCAGAAAAACACGTCACCCTCGGCGGCCGAGGCCACGGTGCGGTTGATTTGATTCAGATAAGCCTCGACCCGCTCGCGGGTGCTGTTATTTTTCAATGCGCGCCAGCCATCTTCATTGGTGGTGCGGCAAATAAATTCGCCCTTGAGCAAGAGTTCGATAATAGCGCCCGTGCCGACTAAGACGGTTTGGTTTGACTCATTCATGGCACTCATTAGATGGCCTCCTTGCTCAGGCGTTTACTCAACAAATCGGCAATCGGATTGGCTTTGGGCTTCACCACCTGCAACTTCTTAGTTTGTTTATTAATAATGTAACGGTGCTCAAACAGGTTCAACACTTCTGATTCTGGGTTCGGGAAAGCGCCTAACACGCTGATATTGTTGTTACCACAGGCATCGAAAATTTTCTTCACGTTGGTGTGGTGCAGCGTGCCCAGCTCGTCAATTGGCCAGTGAATGGTCACATCGGCACGGCCACGTAGCAAGCGCGTGAATGCCAACAGGAACTTACATAAAATCAGGTAAGCCATACCGTGGCTGGATGATTCGTTCAGCTGTCTGTCGGTGCGGATAATCAAATCGCTATTGCCCTCTTTGAGGCGCAGCTCGATTTCAAGCAGCTTAGAAATGCCGCCAGTTAAGGCCGCGCGGCCAATAATATCCAAGGCGCGGCGCATGCTGTTGGTGTATTCCTCATCGGGTAAGCCATTAAAGCCGTCAGCTTTCCAATTTTTGAAGGCTTTAACAAACTGCTCAAGCTCTGGCCAAAACTCTAATTCACTGATCTTAGAACGAATACGAACCGCAGATTCGGACACGCCATCGAGGAATAACTCCTCGCCCACTTCGCGGGTAATGCGCGCACTTTGCGAAGCGATACGACGGTCGATATCGGCAAGCACATCGTAAAAGGCGGTTAAATCAACACCGAAGATCCGCCCCTGTTCACGCAGCGCCATAATGGATTGCGGCACAATAACATTGAGTAGCTGTTCAAGCTGCGGCACAAGCTTGCGGTAATCCAGCAGACGAATACCTTTGTCGTTGATAAAGCTCGACTCTTCGCGGGCACGCTCCCAGGTTTCGGCTAAGCCTGAACCTGACTTGCTGGCAATCACAGAGTCGAAATGCTCCACATATTGCTTAACCGAGCCCATCAGATAATCGCGTTTTAGCAGTAAATCTTCGCCCTGACGCAAACGCTCGCCGAGGCTACCTTGGGCTTCTTCATTGTTGGCGGGCAGTTTCAGCTCCGCCAACTTACGCATCACGGCGCGCAGTTTAGTTAAGTTTTCAGAGGCTTCAATCTGGGCCGCATCCGAGGCCTTGCGCTCGGTCTCGAGTTGTTGACGGCGGGTCTTCACTTCTTGAGTCTTGGCTTTAAGCTGCTGATCGATTTCCGAGGCGGCGCGTTTCACGTCGCTTAACTGGGTTTGCAGCTTGGGCTTACGGATAAGCCAAGTGTGTTGATACCAATCGTCAAAGCGCAATACCTCGCTGCGACGCTGCTCGGCGCGGCTGATTTTGGTTTCAAGCTCACGGATTTGTTGCTTGAGTTTAAGGATATTGTCCTCATCCACACCGCGGGATTTAAGCTCGTTTTTGTACCAGGTTTCACAGGCTTTTTGCTCGGCCTTAGCGCTTTCGCGGCGGGCATCGATAGTGGCCTTGATTTGCCCCAGTTGATTGTCGAGCGCGCCAATCACTTCCTGCCAGTAGGCTTGTTTTTCCATCCGCGCTTCGAGCGCCTGCTCTTTTTGCTCTTCGAGCCAGAGCTGATGTTGATGCTTAAGCTGCTTTAACTCGCCATCGAGTTGAGTTAAACGCTGCTGGGCAAAGGCTTTACGCTCGGCCAGCGCCTTGTTGATTTTATCCTGCTCACCGCGTTTTTCATCGAACAGACGACGTAAATCATCGCGGCTATTCTTGTAAGCCGTGCGGGCAAAGGTCAGTTCGCGGCTGAGTTTATCCAGCTCACCGTTAATCGCCACCAGCTGTGATTCGGCCTCGGCCTGCAATTCCTGCGCGCTTTGCAGCGCTTCTTCGGCCTTGCTTAAACGAATACGTAGCTCCTGCTCGGAGGCGGCATATTCAGGCACATCAATGGCTTTAAGATCTAAATGCACCCCAAACACAGTGTCGCTCTCGCCCATCACACTTGGGTGCAAATCGGTGCGATGCAGTAACTCTGGCGCAATCACTTTACCCAGACTTTGCTCCCAACCTTGGGCTTCCTTACGCAGGAACTCAAGTAAAGTATGGGACTGCGGGAACAGCATATGGTGCAGTTCATCGAGCGCAGTTTGGCGCTCGTTAACCCGCAGGCTGGCGATACGCAGTGCTTCGTTGGCTTGGTCGCGTTTGGCGCGTAATTTACGCTCCTCGCCCGTTAAGCGCTCAACCTTGGCATTGCAGCTTTCTTGCTCTTCGTCGGCGCGGTGAATCCGCTCGTCGAAAATCGCAAGGCTTAACTTTTCTTCCTCGGTGTAGGTTACGCCATCGACACGTAACTTAAGCTCGGCGGCATTGAGTTTGAATTGGTATTCCTGCTCGCTAAAGCTCGCCTTGCCCGCATCCATTTGGCTGCGCCATTGGGCTTCGAGGGCATCGAGATCGGCTCTTGCCACTTCACGCTGTTTGTCACGCGCTTCGCGTTGCTTATCCTGCTCGGCGTGCAAACCTTCCAGCTCGCGGTTTAACTGCTCGCCAATTTTACTGCGGCGGGCATTGTAAGCCGCTTCGATATCTTGGTGTTTCTCGGTTTGTAACTTATGCCGCTCGCTTAGGTTTTCCATGTCCGCGCGCCAGTTTGGCAGCATGTCCAGGTCGGCCTTAGCTTGCTCGATATTGGCATCTAAAAAGGCGCCGTGCTGATCTTCAATGGCATCTAACTCATACTCGCACTTAGCCACATCGCCCTTGGCGGCGGATAGGTCGAGGTTTAACTCATCACGCACTTCTTTCCATTCGTCATCCAACATTCGAAGCTTTAAATTCAGCTCCTTAGACAAGGTTTGTTGGATCTCTAACCGATCGGCCTCTAGGGTTTCATCATTGCGATAGCCACGGGACAGGCTCGAGAGACGCATCTCTGCGCTGAGCAGTTGGTTAAATTCCTGCTCGAGCTTTTCAAACTCGGGACGAATGACTTCAAAGCCTTGGATTAACTGGCTCTCGCGGATCCACGCCTCGACGCGTTGCGGATTGAGGCGTGAGCTAGGTGGATTTACCCCGTCTTCTTCCAAAATGGCGGCGATCATCGATTTGACCGTTTCCATTTTGCCTTCTTTGGAGTGCACCGCCTTGGCGAGTTTTTCGATATGGCGCAGTGAATGCTCACCTTCACACAGGGCAAATTGGCGCGCATAGGCTCGCAGTTCGCTACGGTTGCTGCCCGTGCTTAACAAAGTGCGATCGTTTTGAATAATCGCGCGATATTCGCGGGTGTTGAGCAAGTTGGTGGTGGCTACGCCCTGGCGTTTTAAATCCCGGCCAAGTTCTGCCATGTTGTGGCAGAGAATAGTGTCACCATTTTGCGATTTAATATAATCGCTTAACTCAAAACCTTTGGCGATAAAGCGGTAGTTCACCCCTTTACCATCACCCGCCGATGCCAGCACGGCTTGATAGAGCAAGCCATCGGCCTTTTGGTATTCGTAAATGATGTAGCTTGAATCGTGTGGCAAGTACCAACGCTCGAAACTATCGCGGGTTGAAGGCACCACGCGGCTAGGATATTCGCCATAAAATACCGGCACTAAACGTTGCAGAGTGGTTTTACCCGAGGCGTTAGTACCACAAATATTGGTATGGCCATTGAGGGCGAGTTCCACAACGCCCGGAAGGTGCGTATCAATCAGCACAATACGAATCAAGCTTGGCATTTCATTCCTTATCCAAACGGGAGCACCTTATGTAAAAGCGAACGATAAGGTCATCCAAAAGCGGCATCGAACTTCAAACATGGTGATGTTAAAAATCGTGGCCTTAAAATTAAGCCCCTAAAATAAGGCAATCGTCGAGCCTTGGCAATTAAGCACCTAGGGCTGAATGCGTTAGCTCACATCAAACGGCCAAGGATACGCCAATTCGCCCCAACAAAGGGGAGTTTTATGCGGGGGGAAGGCGATCGGCAATCCGGCCGTAGATTAACATCATCTCGGCGAGCGAGCTGACCTGCATGCCTTTCATCAAGTTCGCACGGTGAATTTCGACCGTGCGCATGGCGATGCACAGCGTATCGGCGATCTCCTGATTCTTATAGCCTTTGGCGATCAGGGTAAGGATTTCCCGCTCCCGCGGTGTGAGCGACAGATAAGTCTGAAGATATTGGTTATCTTGATAATGCGACTTGGCATTCGCCAAGGCTTTTACCACAGCGTCCGCGAGCTTAGCGCCATCGGCGGGCTTTTGGACAAAATCCACCGCCCCGCGTTTTAGCGCCTCCACCGCCATGGGCACATCGCCATGGCCAGTCAAATAAATTACCGCCAGCGGACTATTGTGCTGCACTAATTGCGCATGTAACTGCGGCCCACTTAAGCCCGGCATACGTACATCGACTAAGGCGCAGCCCGGCTGGCTTAAATCGATGGCGGCAAAAAATGCCTCGGCGCTGTCAAAATCGCGGATATTCAAGCCATAGCTTTCGAGCATAAACCGCAGCGAGCGGCGCACCGACTCATCATCATCGATTAAATACACGGGCAATTCGTGGCTCATGCTGGTGCTCCATCAAACTTACGGGGTAAGGATACCTGCGCTTGGCAGCCGCCACTTAAAGCGGTTTCTAGGCTAAAGCGGCCACCATGACTCTCGGCGATATCACGGCAAATCACCAGCCCTAGCCCTAAGCCCTCGGACTTAGTCGAATAAAAGGCTTGCATCAGCAGATTGGCATCCTCAGTTAAACCTGTGCCATTGTCTGTGACCGTCAGCAGTAGCTTGTGTTCTTGGTAACGCAGATCGATATCAATCGTGGGCTGATAGGGTTTCGATGCATCGACCTCGCTCTGCTGGCGTTGCACACAGGCATCGGCGGCGTTTTTCAAAAGGTTGAGCAATAGTTGCTGCATGCCCACTTCATCTAAAGGCAATTGATAGGCTTCGCCGCTCACATTGGTCGAAAGCTGGATATGGTGCTGCTCCAGTTCATAGGCGAGCAGCGGCGCAGTATCGTTCACTAACTGATGTAAATACAGAAGCTGCTTAGACACAGGCCGCTTTTTCAATAAATTACGTAAACGGCTGATAATACTGTCGGCGCGGCTGACTTCTTGCTGGATTAAAGTCAGCACTGATTGTAATTCTTCAGGGCTGGTCCCTCGTTGTAAACGTACCTCGGCGCCATGGCAATAATGGCCAATCGCCGCCAAAGGTTGATTGAGTTCATGGGAGAGGCTCGCCCCTAACTCCCCCGCAATCGCAATCCGCTGGGCGTGCTCCAATAGAACGCGGTTTTCACTGAGTTGCCTCTGGGTGTTTATCAACTCACGGCCGCGGCGACTAAAACGATATTCGAGCCAGAAATGGTACACATTGAGCAATACCAATATGGTTAACACAAACCATGCCCAATGTTGATGCAGTTTTACCCATTGCCACGCCCGCTGCCACCAAGGCGTTTGCAGGGGATGCATATCGAGATCTTTAAGGAGTTGATCTATCGCCAGTTGACTCACGGCCGTGGTCCAACCCGCAGATTCGGCGGCTTTAGCGGCGGGACTGTCTTCGGGTAGGGCAAACAGGGCTTGAGTCACCTGTTTTGCGAGCGATTGGGTCGCACGGTTGGTTTTAGCCATAGACCAGTTGGGATATAACCGACTCGAGACTTGGCAATGAAACCCCGCAGGCGCCTGATTATCGAGCACCCGATAATTTTGCAGCTTGATCAAACCTTCGGCCTGCATTTGCTCAAGCTGACATACGGGCACAATTGCCGCATCTAAACTTGGGGATTTATCGCTTGGCTTATCTGTCGCACCGAGCTGATAAATAAGGTTATCGAGTGGAAAACCTAAGGGGATAATTTCTCCTACAAAATGGGGTAAATCTACCCCCTTAAGCTGCGCCTCATAAACTAAAGTGAGATAACCGCCGAAGGCATTTTTAGAGACAATCCCGAGTCGCTTGTCCTTAAGATCTTTTAAGGTCTGATAGGGCGAATCGGCTCTGACCACCAGCGCAGACCCCACCTGCATCGCAGCGCCATTATTGATTGGGCTTCGAAGGGTAGCGAGCCAAGACAGGGAAAATTGCCGCGCCAACATCACCGACTGCCCAGGGTTAGTGATAACAAAGTCAAGAGCTTCGGTTTCAACGCCTTTGGCTAATTCTTCAAGGCTTAAGGGATGCAATCTAAAGTAACTGTTAGGTATTTGCGACTCTAGCCAGCCCATCAAAGGTTGCCAACGATTGACTGTGCTCTTATAGCCCCGTATTGCCAATACGCCGACATCGACCACTTGATAGTTTGCGCCAGCTTCATCCATCAACTCTCCCGCAGGAGCAACAGTTAATGCGCCTACAGTTTTATCTTGAGTGGCCAAAACTTCTGCCATGGCTGAGATACTCAGTAGGCTAAACAATACGATGACGAGTTTCACCGCCATTCGCCAGCCATTGGTTGATACGACAAAACCCAACACTGTATCCATTCTCCTAAGCTTTAAGATTCAATCCTAAACAATAACCCCTAAACTCTTAAAGGTCATTCTAACTGATATTTATTGCGCTAGATCAAGTCCCTATCCGATATGTGGAAAACCACTATAGAGATGCCGCCTCCCCTTTTACAGAATGCGCTTAACGCTAAACCCGCGGTCTTCGACCCGTTTTATCTGTAAGAGTGAAGGAAATCCTATGGACAAGAGTAAACGTCAGTTTCTCGGAAAAATGGCCAGTGTGAGTGTCGGCGCTGCGCTCATTCCCGTCGTGCAAGTGCAGGCACAACAGGCTGAACCAGCACCAACAGGCAAACGCTACGGTATGGTCATCGATTTGCGCCGCTGCGTCGGCTGCCAAGCCTGCACCGTGGCGTGCACCTTCGAAAACCTGCCACCCTTGGGGCAATTTCGTACCACGGTACAGCAATACGAAGTGTCACAACAGGATGCTACCACGCCACCCGCATTTTTAATGCTGCCAAGACTGTGTAATCACTGTGAGAACCCGCCTTGCATTCCTATTTGCCCCACGGGTGCCACCTTCCAACGCCCAGATGGCATAGTGGTCGTCAACAACGAATGGTGCGTCGGCTGTGGATACTGTGTGCAGGCTTGCCCCTACGATGCCCGCTTTATCAACCATGAGACCAACACCGCCGATAAATGCACCTTCTGCGCCCACAGGCTCGAAGCTGGACTGTTACCCGCCTGTGTCGAAACCTGTGTCGGCGAAGCGAGAGTGATTGGCGATCTGAACGATCCTCATAGCCACATCAGCCAGCTACTCAAAGCGAATCAAGCGGATATCAAGGTGCTCAAGCCCGATGCCAATACGGCCCCCAGAGTATTTTATATCGGCATGAACAGCGCCTTTGAAGATCGTATCAGCGGCCAAGCCCCCGTTCGCACCCTACTGACTGACACTGGCGAGGAGATCCACCATGGTCATTAAAGAAATCTTTACCCCCGATATTGCCATCACTTGGCTGCCTTGGGCGGTGCAATACTTTTTTCTGATGGGTTTGGCCTACGCCAGTGTGTGGGTAGCGACCATCCATTTATTCAGTGCGAAACAAACCGATGCCAGACTGCTCAAACTCTGCGCCTGTTTGATGCTTACCGCCGGCATAGTCGCGCCGATTGCGCTACTTGCTGACCTGCACCAACCGCTGCGGGCATGGCATTTCTATGCCCAAATCAGACCGCATTCGTGGATGTGGTACGGCGCTTTTTTACTGCCGATATTTTCGGGCACGAGTCTAGTGTTTGCTTGGTTGTTACTGCGGCCCTACTTGCCTCAGGCACACTCTTCTCTGACAAACTCTGCTCAAGAAGCGGATTGGTTAAGCCGTATCGGTCAATGGCTCAGGTTCGGTAATTGGAGCAGTGATAAATGGCTGAAACCCATTGCGCTAATCGCCACATTAAGTGCGTGTTCCATTGCGCTTTATACCGGAATGGAAACCATGGCGATTAAAGCACGGCCGCTCTGGCATACCTATTGGTTGCCGCCATTGATGGCAACCAGTGCCCTGCTCGCCGCCTGCGGTACTCTCGCCCTGCTCAATCGTGTTTTGCACGGTTATCAAGCCAGTACCCAAGACAGATTACTGCAATGGGTCAGAGCAAGCTTTGGTCTCTTCGCCCTGTGTCTTATCGGCTGGGCCTTATTCGATAAAAGCTCGGCGCACGAAGCTGCGCTGTTATTAGACACCAGCCCAAGCTGGCAACTCGCCGCTATCTGGGTATTGGTTACCCTCGCTTTGCTGACATTGGTATTGGCAGTGCGCCGCCTCCCCTCGGTATTGATGTTAGTCGTCAGTTTAACGGCGGTGCATCTGGCATGGGGATTTCGCTGGATTGTACTTATCCAAGCGCAAACTGACCCTAAATACGGCGCGGGCACTTATTTCTATCAATTGCCATGGGGGCCAGAGGGCCTATTAGGTATCGCTGGCACCTTTGGCCTCTGGCTCGCACTGATGGTGTTAGTGTCTGAATTTATTCGCCATCAACCACGCTCAACTCAGTTGGCCTCTTGAGCCACAGCACCGTCCATATTAAGAAAAGTTACCGCATTAAGGAGTCCGTAATGGATAAGAGTAAACGTCGTTTTATCAAAGGCGCAGCTGTGACGGGTGGCGTGGGATTATTTGCCGCAGGTTACAGCCATACCTTAGCGCAAATGGGCAAAGGGGTCGTGAATGGCAGTTCGGGAAAAACCACCCAAGATCCCATCCATGGCAATTCGCTAGCCCCTGAATATAAAGTGGATTTAACCTCAGGCCAGCTGATTGGCAACGATGAACAACGCATCGCCAATACGATGTGTCTCGGTTGCTGGACCAAGTGTGGCGTGCGCGCCCGTATCGACAATAAGACAGATAAAATTCTCCGCATCAGCGGCAATCCCTATCATCCGCTCTCGGCGCGGGAACATATCGACTTCGATACGCCGATCAAAACCGCCTTTGTGGGCTTGAGTGCCTATCAAGAGCAAGGCTTACAAGGGCGCTCTACCGCCTGCGCTCGTGGTAATGCCATGTTAGAACAACTAGATAGCCCGTATCGCGTTACCCAATGCCTTAAACGGGTCGGGCCGCGCGGCAGTGGTCAATGGCAAAGCATCAGTTTCGAGCAACTGCTGACCGAGGTCGTCGATGGCGGCGACTTATTTGGCGAAGGCCGTGTCGAAGGCTTAAGAGCGATTCGCGATATCAGCACACCACTCGATGCCAATAATCCTGAATATGGCCCCAAGGCCAACCAGCTATTGGTGTCGAACGCTTCGGATGAGGGCCGCGATGTCATCATTAAACGCTTTACCTTCAATAGTTTCGGTACACGAAATTTTGCCAACCACGGCGCCTATTGCGGCTTTACCTATCGCGCAGGTGCGGGTGCCCTGCTCGACGATTTAAAGAAATACGCTCATCTTAAGCCCGATTGGGACAATAGCGAGTTTCTGCTGTTTATCGGCACCTCGCCGCAGCAATCCGGCAATCCTTTTAAACGCCAAGCACGGCAGTTGGCCAACGCTCGGGTCGACGGGCGAGAATTCAGTTATGTGGTGGTGTCGCCCATGTTGCCCAACACCTCGAACCAGCCCTGCGCGGGCAACAATACTTGGCTGCCGATCCGCCCCGCAACCGACTCTGCCCTCGCCATGGGCATGCTGCGCTGGATTATCGATAACCAGCGCTACGCCAGTGCCTTTTTGACCGCACCCAATGCAGAGGCGGCGAAAGCTGCGGGTTATCGCGGCTTTAGTAATGCCAGCTTCTTAATCATCAGCACACCAAATCACCCCAGATACGGCCAATATTTGTATGCCAGTGATCTCGGCCTGCCCTTCGAAGGTAAAGCCTACGGCGAGCAAGACTCACCACTGGTTGTCGATGCCGCTACTGGGCAGATCCTACCCGCCGGACAATGCGCCAAGGCGCAACTTGAGGTGGAGCAAAGCGTGAATACGCCAAAGGGTGAACTGAGCGTGAAATCCAGTTTTCAGCTACTCAGTGAAGCCGCGCGCAGTGTCGAGATGGCCGACTACGCCAAGGAGTGCGATATCAGCGAGGCGCAAATTGCCGCACTCGCCCACAAGTTTACTAGCCATGGCACTAAGGCAGCGGTGATCTCCCACGGCGGCACTATGAGTGCAAACGGTTTTTACAGTGCATGGGCGATCATGATGCTTAACGCCATGATTGGTAACCTAAATCTTAAGGGCGGTGCGATAGCTAAGGGCGGCACCTTCCCCGCCTTTGGTGCTGGCCCAAGGTACAATTTGCAGGACTTTGACGGCATGGTCGAACCTAAGGGCGTATTCCTTTCCCGCTCTAAGTTCCCCTACGAAAAAACCTCTGAATATCGCCGTAAAATCGAAGCGGGTGAGTCGCCCTATCCGTCGAAGGAACCTTGGTTTCCCATCTCATCGCCCCTGCTGGGCGAACATTTAACCGCGGCGGTGCACGGTTATCCCTATCGACTCAAGGCGTGGATCAACCATATGGGCAACCCCATTTATGGTCAGGCGGGTCTCGGCAAAGCCATTGGTGAACAATTAAAAGATCCCAAAGTATTACCGCTATTTATCAGTATCGACAGCTTTATCAATGAGACCTCTGCGCTGTCGGACTACATAGTGCCCGACACCTTAACCTATGAATCTTGGGGCTGGAGCGCCGCGTGGCACGGCACACTCACCAAAGAAGCCACCGGCCGCTGGCCGATTGTCGAGCCGAGGGTCGCCAAAACCGCCGACGGCGATGTGATTTGTATGGAGTCTTTCCTGAGCCAAGTGGCGATAAAACTTAATCTGCCCGGTTTTGGAGCCAATGCGGTCAAGGCCGCCGATGGCAGTCTACACCCGCTGACTCGCACGGCTGACTTCTCGCTTTACGGCGCGGCAAACGTGGCCTACCTTGGTAAACCCGTTGCCGATATCAATGCCGAAGATATGTACTTCAGTGGGATTGGGCGCATTCAAGCAGAACTGAATGCCCGACTCAAACCAGAAGAGGTCAAAAAAGTCAGTTACTTATTTGCCCGTGGCGGCCGCTTTGAGAATATCAGCGCGGGGCGCGACGAGGCGGGCAACCCCAGCAAGGTTTGGCCAAAACCTTTAATGCTGTGGAACCCAGAGGTCGGCAGTCGGCGCAATAGCTTGAGCGGCGAATATATGAGCGGCTGTCCACGGCGTTATCACCCTGCGCTCGCCAACGGCACGCCCTTGGAGCAAGCGTTCGATAAGTCACAGTGGCCGCTGCTGATCAGCAGTTATAAGTCGCATACTATGAGTTCGATGAGTATAAGTTCGGACCGTTTACGCCAAGTGCACCCCAATAATCCGGTGCGCATCAATGAGCAAACCGCCAAGCGCTTTGGTATCAAGACCGGGGATACGGTCAAGATCAGTACGCCTAATGGCAGTGTGGTGGCCTTGGTGGAATGTGTGGCGGGCGTACATCCCGACTGCATTGCCATCGAGCACGGTTATGGCCATAAGGAGTTAGGCGCGCGGGATATAGTCATCGATGATAAAAAGATTGCCGCCAATCCGCTGATCCGCGTCGGGGTCAATATGAACGACTTGAATCTGTTCGACCCAAGCCGCCATGGGCGCTATCCGCTGGTGGACTGGGCCAGCGGCGCCTCGGCGCGGCAAGGACTCCCAGCCAAAATAGAAAAAATCGCTTAACCCCTAAGCCAAGGTAACAAGGAGGTTACCTTGGCTATCAATTTATCCTGCCCAGTTTTATAAAAAATGATCTAACCCAACTCTTTGGGAGTATTCTACTTGTTAATAAATGACTCAGAAATCAAGCAACGACTAAAATCCTAGCTATATTTAACACTATCCATGTGGTTCAGATTTTTGGGCATTATGTCGCATAGCCGTTTTTGAGTTTGCCAAACTCATTAGGAGTACTTCAGTGTTTAATTCTTCATTACGTAAAAGCCTTGAAATCAGTGAAACTAAACGCAAGGAAGCTGAAGCCACTATTGACTCAATAAAGGATTGTATTGCCACTATCGAATTCTCGCCAGAAGGCGTTGTTATTGATGCTAACCATATATTTTTGAATGAAATAGGTTATAGCCTGCATGAGATCGTCGGCAAACACCATAGATTATTCTGCTCCTCAGAATTAGCCAATTCACCTAGCTACCAGCAGTTTTGGACAAGCCTAAAATCAGGCCAACCTAAAGAAGGCAATTTTCAACGGTTCCGTAAAGATGGCGAAGAGGTCTGGTTAAGGGCTACTTATTTTCCGATCAAGATGGACGGTAAAGTCATCAAAATTATGAAAATTGCCTCTGACATCACCCAAGATAAACACAAACTCGATGATCAAATGGCCATTTTTACTGCGCTTAATCGTGCCCAAGCCATTATTGAATTTAAACCCGATGGCACCATTTTGCAGGCTAATGAAAAATTCTTAAAAACCATGGGTTATCAAGCTGCGCAAATCGTAGGAAAACACCATCGAATATTATGTTTCGATGCCTTTTATCAACAGAATCCGCGCTTTTGGGATGAACTCAAACACGGTAGATATCAACAAGGACTCTTCGAGCGTAAAAATGCCTATGGGAATTCTGTATGGCTAGAGGCCGTGTATAACCCTGTGGTGGATGAAAATGGCAAAGTGGTTAAGGTCATAAAATTTGCGAGTGATATCACTAAAAGAATTGAGCAAAGTCATGCTGTACGACAAGCGGCGGATATTGCACTTGAGACATCCCAACTCACAGTAGAGCAAGCTATTGAAGGTGTTAAATTACTGGATGCGACAGTTAATACTTCAAATGCTATCGCGGAACAAACGGTAAAAACCACTAAATCTATTACCCAACTCAATGAGCAATCCCAAAGTATTCAAGCGATTGTCGCTACCATAAGCTCCATTGCTGACCAGACGAACCTACTAGCACTTAATGCAGCAATAGAAGCGGCCCGTGCTGGCGAACAGGGACGAGGCTTTGCTGTGGTGGCCGATGAGGTACGTCAGCTTGCCGCAAGAACCAGTAAATCCACCAATGAAATTGCCGCAGTGGTTGAGAAAAATAGCCAGCTCACCGCCAGTGCCACCAGCATGATGAACGAGGTGGAGCGAATCGCTGAACAAGGTAAACAGCAGTTAGTAGAAGTGACAACTGTGATGAGCCACATTCGTACTGGCGCGGAAAATGTCGCCAATACCGTATCCCAACTGTCGATTGATGAGCAACATCGTTAGCATTAAAACGCCTTGGTTTGGGATACAGTCAATCCTTATCCCAAACCACTGTTTATCCCCAATTATCTCGCCCTAGTGACCTGACCGATAAAGCGGGCCTTAGATCAAATTAAAACTCGGTTTTTCGCCCTTCGTAGGCGGCACACATCTGCTGCATTTGCGCCTCTTCGTAGGGGCGAAGGCCACTCATCACTAAGGTTTTAATTCCGGTACCGACTAAGATATCGCCGCTGTGCAGTTCAAAGTGCAGCGTCACATCGCCACGCTTGCCATCAATCTTAAGCTCTTGTTGTACAAGCGATAGGTTTACTTCAACAAAGTCGAGTGTCGTCAAGTCGAATGACATGCTTTCGTAGATCACTAAGGGACGCTCAGGATTGATCATCACTTGATGTTGTTTCATTAAGGGCATCAGAATGTCGATAAAATTGTGTCCCGAGAAGGCCACATAATTACGAATAAAAGATTCGGTTTGTGCATCACAACGGCTAGCATCACCTTGGCGAGTGACATGTAAATAGGTTTTATCGCGGTTATCGCAAATCGAAAAGCTATCGTTCACTTGTTCAGGAAATTGCAGCTCAACCCCATCACCGACCATGCCAGCAAAGGTAAACTTCATGCTTTGGCTTAGCCCATACTGGGTTAAGACTAAGGCAAATAACAAATCGCCAGGCACACAAAAACGTTTTGCGCCCACATCGTGGATAGGGTTAAAGTCTTGAGCGATTTTTTTAGCGAAGTCACTGGCTTGTTGTGCAGAAACAGAAATTGATTGATTTTGCTTTGAAAAATAAGGCGATAGAAACATATTCACTCGTTCTTTAATGGCTCAACATTGGGCTAACAACATAATGGTCACGAGTCTACCTCAGTTTTGGCATTTTACTCACCCGATGACTTAAGCAACCAGATACAAGCTAGAGTCATGGCACTCGGCTGCACCATGACCATATTTGTTAGGACTAGACTCGCTTAAATTCACGCTTTAATTGAAAACTCTCATCGGTAACTAGCTGCTCTAATACTTCAACCCGTTCGCGAAGTTTATCAAGTTCAATATGTAACAACTGGTTATCTGCCTGAAGCTTATTATTGGCAGAACTACCGCGCTCGCGGATTTTCATAATCGCGACCGCATATCCTCCCACAATGGCAAAAATCGGGATAAGTAATGCAAGGGTTGCTGGGTTCATAATGCGTCCTTTTACAATCGATCTATTGGGTTCCAGTATGAGCAACATAACCTAAATGCACCAGTGACAAAAGTCATGACATCAGCCCAAACTTATTCCTTATCAAAGCTATCTACTACAATCGCTCCCATAGAAGCGGGCATACTAATCACAATAATCCGTTTAAAGGAAGTCATGGTGTCGTCAATTAAGGGCAATTTATCGAGACACAAGAGCACTAAACTGACGACACAAGCACTTATCAAATAGGCAATAATAATCCGGAAAATAAATACCGGCAGGCGGTGACGAATATTCTGTTGGAACACACTCTGGTAAGTAAACGCTCCGAGAAACAGCAACGACAAACCAAATAACATCAGCAAATTCAGTAGTGGTAAGGTTTCTCCGAGTTGCCATGCCTCTTCAGAAAAACCGATGGGCACAGCGAGCGCAAAGGCACCTACACACACTTGAATCGCATCTTCGGTATTAAAACGATAGGTATCAAATTGAAAAGCCATAGCTTAATCTCCCTGTCTTGCCTATGACTTGAATAAGCCTGTTATCGAGTTATCCCTGTTAACTTAGCTACAGGCGCTCTTCAAGGGATTTGAGTCTTTCTTTCGCTTGAGCGGCATAATCATTTGAAAAACGTTCAGCCAATACGAGACTTTGCTGGTACAGGATTTGTGCACGCTTGGGATCGGCATCGCCGCCCTCTCCAGCATCGAGTAAACTGGCCAATTGAAAATAAGCCTTACCAAGCACATCTTGTTGAATACCTTGCTTTTCACCTTGAGAGGCAACCTTATCAAGCCAATAACGAGCTCTTTGAGGGTTGCGCTGCGCTGGTTTCAATAAGATATCGGCATATTCTGCGGCAGCATACAAATCCCGCTCGGCGGCAATCTCCCAAAACTCTTGGCTTTGTTCAAAATCCTCTAGCCAATAATAGTAATCACTGGCAGCGCTAAGGGCCAAAGCGGGGTCAGCCTGTGCACTCAAACGATAATTGGCTAATGCCGCCGTTGCATCATGGTAGGGCGACCAAGGCAATACTTGGTAGAGAGCCATCATACTCATAGCCTCTGGCACACCTTGACTAACCAACTGTTTTAACTGCTCCCAAGCCTTAACTTCTGCGCTTTTTGCCTCGGCGGTATTTGACTTGCCTTGCAGTATGGTCTCAAAGGGCTTACGAATAAGTGCCATTTTGGCATCCATATCCCCAAGCCTAGCAGCACGTTGTAACCAATATTGGCTCTGATCAACCTCCCCCGCATAGGCGGCCTGTGATCGCATCCACTGAATAGCAATTAAGTCATCACCCTCGGCCGCCTCTCGGTAGAATTTACGCGCTTTTTCTTCATCCTTCGCCAGTGCATAACCTGCCCAATAGATGTGCGCTAGCAATCGCTTATCTTCGGCCTTGGTGCTTGCGCTTAAGGTATTGAGCATAGATTCAGGCTTACCATAGGCATAGAGATGCACATCTCCACGCGGATAACGATATTCGGTACCATCGGGGTAATGCACCGAAATATCGTCAGCTTGGCGCCACACATTCACTTGATAATCAGGCAAAACCTCTGGATTAAACTGCACCCGCAGCACAGCCTCTTTATCGAAACGCACCATTTGCGTTGCACTGCTCGACCATAAACTGCTGGTCGACTGCAAATTACTCTTAAGCTTTACCTCAAAGGGGCTATCTGTTTTGGGGCTATAGATAACCACTGGGTAATACACAGGATTAAGGGTAAGCGGTAACGCGGCAACCAGATTAGTATCTTCTTCACTGCCAGCAAGTATGGGTTCGATAGTTAGCTCTTGGCTTAAATAAAATCCATCATGGGGCGAGGCTTTGGCCGGTGGCTCGCTCGATGTTAATAATGGTGACGTATGTAAATAGTTATCTTTTAATGACTTAACCCTTTGCCATATGGGATGACTTGGCATCAAGTTAAGGTCAAGGACTAAGTCCTCCAACTGCCAATCGCAATCTCCGCCCCCTTGTAAGGCTAACGTAAGGGTGAATGGTTTAGCGGCAGCGCCACTTTCAAGCGATTGACGCAATACCGAGCTTTTATTCAGTGTGGCGCGATAGGGATTGGCAATATCACCATTCGGGAAACGGATTTCTTTGCGGGTACAAATAGAGGAAGTGTAATAACCCACAAGTTCTAGTTGGGTATGAGCAGGTAAACTCCCCATAAACTCAAAACGCTGTGCATTCTTGGGTGGTGTAGTTTGGTCAACAGGCAACTCTCGCTGCCACAGGCTATCCCAAAATCCCGCCCAAACGGGCGCTGAGAGAAACGAGCTTAAGCATAAGCTTAGCCAAACCAGTTTTGAAATCGAACTCATAATGCCAGCTCTCCATTGCTGATGAGATTTAGTCGCTCTTGATTAAATGTCTCTGCGTTGGTTTTCACCCCATGATCCCTTGCATTTGCTGCATGCCACATACGTAAACTTAGCGCAGTGCAGCTAATGTCTTCACGATATCACTAAAGCGTGGGCGACAAGATAACGCCGGCTGCATACAGTGTGCTTTTAACTGCCGCAGTTGAACTCGCAGCGCGTCGTTTCCATCGTTATCGGCAAAGGGCAATAAGTCATCAAGTAAACACCCTAGGGCACGCACCTCAATAGCCTGCATGGCATCACGTTCCGATGTAGGCAATTTTGCTAAGTTTGAGGCGGCACCAAAGTCACCGAACAACAGCGCCATTTGCTGATTAACCATCATATTATGGGCATAGACATCACCATGGCTCACTTGTTTCCCGTGCATATGCGCTAGGGTGTCAGCTAATTGCAAAGCGATTTCAGTTATGCCCTTCAGGCTAAATTCGGTCCCCGCTTTAAAGGTGTCTCGGGTACAAGTCGCTAGAGATGGCGGTAAACCTAAGTTACTAAATCCTTGAGGAATCAGTTCCATCACTAAACCAAGTTGATCCTGTTGACTAATATGGGCTAAGACTTTGATGAGATTTGGATGTGCGCCCGTAGTTAAACAACAATCTAGCTCATCGGCAGGATAGCCATCACTGGTCACCTCTCCCTTAAACAACTTAACCGCAATATGTTCGCACCCAGTAGCAGCCACCATAGCAGGATTTAACCAACGACCTTGGTAAATAATGCCAGAAGCCCCCTCACCTAGTTTTTCACCGAGTTCAATGTCCGCTAATGTCACATTTGGCACACTGGCTACATCGGCGTGGGGATCAACCAAGGTATGGCTAAAGGGATTGCCCGCAAAAGCCAGCCAAGTGAGTTTAGGCAACTTAAGTAACCAACTTGGCAGTGTTTGCAGCTGATTGGCCGACAGACGCACTAATTCTAAGTTATGGCATTGGGCCATAGATGCGGGCAGCGAAGTTAAGCGATTACCTGCCAAGGCTAATTTTTGCAGACGATGCAACTGCCCCATACGCTCGGGTAAGGTGGTGATTTGGTTGTCCGTTAAAATCAACCAACGGGTTTGCGCGGGCAAGGATGCCGCAGGCACAGTGCGAATGTGATTGGCCTTAAACCCAATCATCTCCAGTTTAGGGCACTGACCTAGCACCTCTGGCAAGGTTTCAAAACGGTTATTAGACGCAAACAAAATCTTCAAACGGGTTAAGCGATGCAAATCTTCGGGCAACGAGCTTAACTGGTTATTGGATAAATCGAGGATCTCGAGCGTATCGGCTAAATCAAAGATCTCCCGAGGAAATTCGGTCAGGTTTTCAACCAATTGTAAACGGGTAATCCCTTGTAATTGTCCTGCTTTTAACTGCGCTAACGTCTGCACTCTCTAACCCACTGCAATGAAAAATCGCCGCTATGTTAGCCTATTTAGGGGTAAATCTAAATGTGACCTAGGCGGTCAAATTATCAGCAAAGCTATCCAGAAACCGCAAAACAGATTAGCATGTGCAACATTATCTCTACCCAAGTAACCTAAAAATGTAGGTTTCAGAGCACCTAGAGTGCTCTCGTTTAAGGCGCATCAATGAGAAATGTCGACTACATTTTGAATTGCTGCAACACGTAAATGTAGTACCCAAACACGCTGTTTAGGTGGATTTAACGCAGGATCCTGCATCTAGTTAGCTTGTTTGGGTAAAACGCCAAGTCATCAAAAATTACAGGACAATCATGCGGAAAACCTTTCGTCAACCCCATGCATTAGCTGCGATGGTTATTGCCATGCTGATGGCCCAGCTAAGTGGCTGCGCAACAACCTCAGCACAAACATCGCCAACGGAATTTGGTGCTGGTTTACCAGAAGCCGAAGATCATAGCGAATCAGCAGAACCTCAATCAGTTGAAGCAGAAGTTATCGACGAGCGTTATGCCGATGTGTGGGAGAAAATCCAACACGCCCGCACTATTGATGTGCATGACGATGCCGAAGTGCGCAAACAGCGTAACTTTTTCGATGATAAACAAAAATTTATGACTCAGGTGACACAGCGCGCTGAGCCATTTTTATATTATATTGTCAGCCAACTTGAGGCTCGCAATATGCCGCTTGAACTGGCACTGCTGCCAATTGTAGAGAGTGGTTACAATCCGCTCGCTCAGGCAAACGGTCCCGCAGGGCTTTGGCAAATGATCCCCGCGACTGGGCGTAACTTTGGCCTAACCATCAACTCAGCCTACGATGGTCGCAAAGATGCGCTGGCCTCAACCGATGCGGTACTCGACTATCTCCAACATTTATACAACACCCTAGGCAATGACTGGATTAACGCCGTAGCGGGTTACAACAGTGGCGAACTGGTCATCAAAGCTGCCATTGATAGAAATAAAGCCAAGGGCAAACCCACGGATTTTTGGTCGCTCAATATTCCGGCTCGCCAAGTGCAAACCGTACCTAAATGGCTGGCGTTTATCCAAATTATCCGCGCCCCAAGCCATTACAATCTCAAAGTGATGCCGATTGCAAACCGTCCCTTTTTAGAACGCTTACCCGCCCCCAATGGCGTTGAGATAAGCCAAATCGCCAATGCTGCGGGACTCACTAAAGCGGAGTTCAAAACCTATAACCCAGGATACCGCCAAAGCGTGATCCCCAGTAAAGGCAAATACCAAATTGCCCTGCCGATTGAAAACATTGGCCACTATCAAGAAAACCAGCACAAGCTATATGCTCAAAAACGTTACGACAGCCAAACCTATATAGTGAAATCCGGTGATAGCTTAGGCACTATCGCGGCTAAATTTGATTTATCAGTCAAAGAGTTAAAACAGGCGAATAATCTAACCTCTGATCGCCTTAAAATAGGCCAAGAACTTACGCTGTTAACCCCAATGGCGGCCAATGATAATGAGCCAGAACCTGTAAAGGCCAAGGCTAATACCGACAAATCATCGACCAAAGCGAATGCGAGCAGCACTAAAGCTGCCACCTCAAAATCGACCGATAAGCCAGTGGCAAAAGCCAAAACCTACAAAGTAAAATCAGGGGATTCACTGGATAAAATTGCGCGTAAAAACAAAGTGAAACTCGCCGATTTAATGAAGTGGAACCAGCTAAATGCCAAGAGCATCATCAAGCCGGGTCAAGAACTGAAAATCAGCGAATAACGCTTGCCGTTTGAACAGCCAAAAGCCCAACACAGCGCAAAATTAAAACGCTATGTTGGGCTTTAATTTATCCCCACCTTGCTTGTGAAGTATTACCGATAGCGTGATGAAGTGTGGCTAACGGCGCTCAACACCACAACGAAGTAGCGAAGTAGCAATTACCGGCTCTATTTTTCCCAATTAGCCCACTTGAACCTCACAACGACAAGCAAAAAAAAGCGCTACCTAAGTAGCGCTGTGGTATTAGAGACACTCATCTTAACCGTCAGATCTTAACCAAGTTGTAGCCAAAACTGGTTGAATCGTCCTTGTTCAGCACCATAGTGACGTTATCTTGATTATTAAAATCTATCACATCAGATGCATAAACCACTGTTTTTGAGCCATTTTCTACCGAGATAACCTTGATGGAATACTCACCTTTGGGCACCACTAACGATTGCGGCACCGTTGGATTAACCGCACTGATTTTATAGGTTGCCGTATCAATAGTGTCGTTCGCCTTTAAGAAGTACAAGGTAAGGTTACTCTTATCGGCAAAACTCACGATATCGAACTTAAAGCTGTAGGGACTTGGCGTTTGAGTTTGTTTCATCTCCATCGCCTTCACTTGGCTGCCCTGAGCTGTGGTCTGCTCGTAGATAAAGATGGTTTTAATATCATCTTGATTAAGGGTGATCAGCACATTATCAAGCAATTTTGCTTGGCTAGTATGGTCAAATACGCTCACACCAAAATCATTAAACTCAGCACCTTTATAGGCCGTTACACCAAAGGGAGCCACATTGCTAAATAGCGCTTCTTGTTTACTACTCACCACTTTCACATCAACATTATGTGTAGCCAAGCCATTGAATACCCTGAAATCAACACTGCTCTCGAGGGCGACATGGTTACGCACATTGGTGGTTGAGTCGACGCTGTCTAAACTGATTTTGGCCGCTGATGCGCCAAAGCTTTCCCTCAAAATTAATTTATAGGGCACCTTGGTTTTAAAGTTAATGCTCGCCGTGGTGTAGCTGATATTGGTCGTACCCGCCGCGGTCAAATAAATTTTATAGTCGCCGGTATCCATAATTTGCGGCGCTGAAACCTCGCCATAGGAGACGCTGCCAAGCATCACCGCATCGGCAAAGCCTTTATCCGCTTTGGCAATATACGCATCGTACGCTGGCGCCTTGGTCGCTGTATGTGCAATCAACAACTGCATTTTGCTCTTGTCTGCTTCGGCGTTTTGTTTATCGAGCTCTGTGCGCGAGTAATTGATATTGAGCAGTGCTGGTGAGGCAAAATCCCCATGCAAGACAAAGAAATGGTCGGTTGCCGTTTTTAAATCGATATTCTCTTTGTAGAGCGAAATATCTTTATTTGTCGCATCCTTACCCATCACCTCCACCGCACTCACACCGGGAGTCGACGTAAAGCGTGGCATCGCATCGGCGAAGCTCACACTTTCATAGGTTTTATCGCCAATTTTGAGCGCGGTAGCAGTGCTGCCTGCGGTGGCATTGTAGAATTGCACATAAGTATCGGTTTTAGAGGTATCCTCATCTTTATTATCAGAACCACCACAAGCGGTAACGCCTAGACAGGCGAAAGTCATCACCGCGAATCCTTTGAGTTTATTGTTAAGCATTGTATCCCTCATTTGCAGGCAAAATTTCAGTTCAGTCTACGCAGTTATACAATGACAACAACGGCAATTTCCACCTAAAACAAAAACAAATATTTTACAAACTCAAACACTTAACAAACATTACAGCAACCAAGCCAATATTGATACAAATCACATTTTTCGAGCGCTGAATTGATACAAATACCTTTTGCGATACGTTTACTTACAACTCAAATAACTTCTTTTACGCTAAAAATTATTTGGCTTTAAGCACAGACGTTCGGACTTTAACCTGCTTTGGCTCCATCCCAAGATACGCGACAACCTTGTTCGTCTTATACGATTGGGTTACTCTCGCATCGCCAATTAAGCCTTAGGGATGGATAGGGTTTGCAAGGGATTCTTAACTACTACAAACAGTGTTTTCAACACGATAGTGCTGAAATTAACCTTTGGTCTAGCCACAAACTTGCTGAACAAGAAAAGCTATTGCTCCAAGGTGAAGATGAGTTAAGCAGTGGCTTTCTCCCCCGTTTACCCGTGCCATTTGCCCCCGCCTCGGCATTAATGGCACGTAGTGCCTTGTATCTGCGTGAAAAAGTATTATTGCACTGTTGCCTGTTTTTCTGCGGCAGTGTCGAGCTTAATGGCGAAAAACGTAAAGTCGTGACGCCACTCCTTTATCGCGAATGCCAATTGCAGGCCGACGGCGATAATCTCTACCTAGAGAGCAATAACACTCTAGCGGGCCAAGGGCCATTCACTATCAATGAAGCCCTGTTAGAAAAATTAGTCGTTGAAGGACACAGCTTAAGCCAAGAGTTACGCGATAATCCAACGGATATCAGTGGCTGGATAGCTTGGCTGCGTGCGGGCCAAGCCGATGTTGATACCAGTCATTTATTGCATTTTCCCAAACTGATTGATGAAGCTGAATTTGCTCAGCTATGCCGTAAACGTGGGCAGTTTATGGTTAGTCGCAGCCAAATCATTTTGGCAGAGCGTTCGATCGCAAGCCGCGGCATTTTGCACGAACTCGACAAACTCAGCACTGCCCCCGCCTTCTCTGCGCCGCTTCAAGCACTCTTTGCGGACACGCCCCCAACTGGCATCAATAACATTAGCGCCAGTATAGAGACACAAGAGGCTTATCTTCCTGGGCTATTAAGCCGTGCGCAAATTCAGGCCTTAACGATTGCGGCCAATCATACTTTGGGGCAAATCTCAGGCCCACCGGGAACAGGCAAGAGTTACACCATCGCCACCGTGGCGGCGGAGCAGGTATTAAGGGGCAAATCGGTACTTATCGTCGCCCATACCGATGTCGCTGTTGATGTGATTGCCGACAAGTTGCAGCAGCAATTCCAGCTTGGGAGCAGTCTTATTCGCGCCGGCTCGCCGCAGTTTATAAAAGTTCTGAAAAACCAGATAGATGAAATGCTCCATGGTCAGCACCCAGCATCTGATGAAGCCGTCTCGGATAGGTTGCTACTCAATGCAAAACAGCAACTTAATACTGTTACTCGTCAGCAAACCAAAATGGAAGCCGGTTTTATACATCATTGCCGCCATGCCATACGTCGCGGCCAAAAACTGGCGACCTTACAACAAGGACAATCGCGCTGGCGCTTAGGATTTTACAACTGGGCTTACCGTGCCGGGATCAAACAGTTTGCTCAGCAATGGCATGAACTCGATAAATTAACCGCCCTCATCGCCCAAAAAGAAGACTTAAGCCTCAAATACTTACAATTGGCCACTCACTATCGATTAAACCAATTGCTCAAACATAAGCGCAGTACGCTGGTGAGTTTTGCCAGTGCACTTCGCGCTCGGCAATCCGCTAAGCAACTCGATGGTTTCTACAAGACGGATTTTGATGCCTTAAAACAAACCTTTCCCATTTGGTTATCGAGCCTTGCCAGCTTGCATAAAGTGCTGCCCATGGAGCAGCAAATGTTTGATCTAGTGATTATTGATGAAGCCACTCAAGCCAATATTGCCGCCTGTTTACCGGCCTTGCAGCGGGCAAAAGCAGCACTGGTGGTGGGCGACAGCAAACAACTGCGCCATTTCTCGTTTTTATCCCGCGCAAAGCAAATCCAAATCCAAACGCAACTCGGACTTGCTGCGGATTGCCGCGGCCTAATGAGCTACCGTGATGCCAGTATGCTCGACTTAGTATCGCAATCCCTCGCGAGCCAATCCCAAGTGGTGTTTTTAAATGAGCATTTTCGGAGTAAACCTGAGCTGATCCAATTTAGTAATCAACAGTTTTATCAAGGTATGCTGAAGATTATGCAGCACAGACCCTGCACAAGTTCAGGGCACTTACACCGAGTCCAGGTGACTGGCAGCCGTGATAGTAAAGGAATTAACGCCATAGAAGCGGAGGCATTAATTGAAAAGTTAGCTCAACTGATTGATGAACAAGAAAATGTATTAGTGCCCGCCAGCATTGGTGTACTCTCCTGCTTTCGCAATCAGACGGAGTATTTATCCCAGCAGATCCTCGCACGCTTTAGCTCGCAGCAAATAGAACGTCATCAATTACGGATTGCCACGCCCTTTGGTTTTCAAGGGGAAGAGCGCGATATTATGCTGCTGTCGTTTAGCATTACGGCCAACGACAGCCGCGCCGCCGTGTATTTAAATCGCGAAGATATGTTCAATGTCGCCATCACCCGCGCTAAACAAATGCAGTGGCTATTTTTATCGGTACAAGCGCATGAGCTCCCCAACAATAATTTACTGGCAACTTACTTAGCATCGGCGGGCCAATTTCAAGCGGCACACAATTATGTCGATGCCCTCGATAGCTTCGGCCAGTCGGTGGCACAGGCGATTGAAGCAAAAGGCATAACAGTCTGGCGCGCCTATCATATGGCGGGGCTAGAACTGGATATATTGTGCCGCTATGGCAACCAATATTTAGCAATAGATTTAATCGGTTACCCAGGGCCATGGGCGGACTTTTTCGATATTGAACTGTATAAGCTGTTACAGCGCGCGGGGATTCAACTTATCCCCGTCAGCTACGGATTATGGTGTCAGCAGCAAGAATTGTGCATCCAATATATTTGCCAGCAATTGGGTATAAACCAACCGAGTTAATGCTGCAAATAACAGCCTTAATCACACCCACGCGGCTGATAAATCGCTTTTATCTTGCTTCGTAGCCAAGTGATTTTAGGGTTGTGGCTGTTTCTCTTATGCCAAATCAAGGTAAAAGGAATGGCGAGTTTATTAAGATATTCGCCACTTATCGGGATGGGGCGAGTGACTAAGTCAGGGTGTAATTGGCGAGCATATTGCTCACAATATTGCGGCGCTATTGCCAGCATGCTGTGGTGTGGCTCTGCCGCAACAAACAGTGACTGCTCAAAACTGGCCAAGGTCAGCACAGTATTACGACTTAACCCAAGCTCAATAAGCACATCATCTAAGGCCCAGGTTTCGCTCTTTTCCCACAAGATATTGATATGCGAGTATTTTAAGAAAGTGTCTATATTCCACTCTTCCTGCAAGGCGGGATGATCGCGGTGCAAATACACCTGGGGAAGATCGGTAAATAAAACCTCAAAATCGATAAAATAAGGCAATAAATCAAGGGACTCCTTAGAGCGCGGATGGCTCTCTCGGCCAGTAAAACCTATGTCTGCCTCACCGCGAATAATGGCCTCTAGTGAATCATAATCCCAATTTCGCACCTTCACTTTTGCATCAGGGTAGTGTTGGTAAATCGCCTGCGTTAATTGATTAAGCATAATGAGCGATAAAGGTGACTCAAGCATTAGCTCAAAACTGAGCCCTTTCGCCATATCATCCCCGCGCTTGCCCATAAGCTGTTTGCCCCTTTGCAACCAATCGGCTAAGTCTTGCTCCATGCTTTGGGCTAATGGCGTTAACTGCAATCCCTGGGGCGTTTTAATGAATAGTGGGTCGTCAAACCAATCGCGCAATTTCGCCAAGGATTTACTCACGGTCGATGGCGTCACATTGAGCTTTTTAGCGGCCTTAGACACGCTCCGCTCCTGCGATAGCAGCTGAAAAGTAAACAACAGATTGAGGTCAAGCCGACTCAGGGATTTGCTCATTAACTACCATTTCCGACATTTTAGGTACCGCTAACATTAGCGTGATACTTACCAGCGCACCAACGCTGAGGATAGCTAATAATATATTAATCGCGCTCACTTCGAGCAGACCCATCACCCAAATATACAAAGCAGAAGTACACACTTGGGCAATCCCCAGTAATGAGCTGGCTACCCCAGCCCGAGCCACAAATGGACTAAGCGCCTGACTCATGGTCACCCCAAATCCAATTGAAAAACCAGAACAAACAAAAGCAAACCCTAAGAGGTTGAATGAATGACTAACCCCGCCCAATTGAGTCAAGATAAACACTAAGGCGGCCGCAACGAATAACCCTTGGGAGAACAAAATTAATGATTTTTCTTTAAACTGGTTAAGCAAAAAGGGCGTAGAAAATGAGGCTAACATACTCACCAATGCCATCATTGCCATGGTATTGGAATATTGGCCACGGTCAAACCCCATCTGCCCCATAATCAGCATGGGAGACACATTCACATAGCTTAAAATCGTGGTCACACCTAAGGTCGTTATGACCACGCGACTGATAAAAAAGCCTTGTTTAAAGGATTCCTTTTGCACACTTGGCAAAGCTTGCGTGTGAAATGCTGCTTTAGAATGGGTTTCACGCAATACCAATAGACAAAGAGCGAATACCAGTAATCCCATCGCCGCCATAGTGTAAAACAGGCTAGGCCATGGAAACTTAAGCATGATTAAGTGGCCAATCACAGGCGCGATCACAGGGATAATACAGGTCACGCCATTCACCATTGAGAGCACTTTGGCTCGGCGCTTATCGTCTAAGACATCACGCAAAATCGCGAACGCGACAACATAACAACAACCCGCACCAATGCCTTGCGCAAAGCGCGCGATTAAAAATAGATCGCTGGTTTGCGAACCCGCCGCAAAGTAGGAGGCTAGCGCGAACAGAAAGGCGCCAAAAAGTGTAATGGGTTTACGCCCAATCCTATCGGCTAAACTGCCTGCAAACAGCATAGTCGTCGCCATGCCAGCCAGATACACAGAAAAAGCAATGTGCAGCTGTGCCTCACTCGCCCCAAGTTGACTCGCAATTTGCGGCAACCCGACTAAGTACATATCTATCCCCGTCGGATACATTAGGACCAAGCCAAAACTACATAAAAGATATCGAAACATCACATCACCACTCATATCACCGCATTCCAAGAATATGGCGCTTAGCCTAATGCGGGTTTCGCTTAAGCGTGAGTGGCATTTTCGACAACGGTTATTTCCAATTACGACCGACAAATATTTCAATCACCAATAAAAACCAAACCTCCTGTGACACGAGTATCACAGGAGGTAGGTCTTCAGATAAATTGCGGTTTAATGGCTCACGGAGCCGTGACGGGTGCAGGTAAGGTTTCGATAGTTAACCGCTTATCATCCTTGAGGTATTTCTGTGCCAATTGGCTTAACTCGGCGGGCGAGATCTGCTGTACCAACGCCAAGCGTTGGTTAAAGGTCGCAAAACGCTCCGGCAGGCTTTGGGCGGTTGAGGCCAAATCTAACCAGAAGTTATTACTTTGCGGCGCCATCTGCATCCACTCCAGCACCGGCTGACGGGCGCGATTGAGCAAATCCTCACTGATCCCCGAAGGCGTTTTAACCTGCTTAACTGCGGCGGCATAATGCTTAGCCACCTCAGGCAACATGGCAGTGGTGGTCACACTAAATAGGCCGAGATAACCATATCCCGTTGGATTTAAATCATTATATGAGAATGCAGAAGGCGAATAACTTGCCCCCGCTTTCTCACGCACATTCTCGGTAAGTAAGATGCTTAGTACCTGCTCGAGCAAACCTAAACCCACCAGCTCACGGGGATTACTCATATCCGCTGTCGGCCACACCTGCGCGAGCGCCGCCATATCGACCTGACCATAATGCGTCAGGCTCATTTGTGCTGGCACGTTGGGAAACACAGGCACGATAGTCTGCCCCTTAGGGATCGGCTGACGGGAAATCGCTCCTAAGGTTTGTGCAACCTCAGCAATGGCTTTGTCCTCATCAAAATCACCCACGATGGCCAGCTCAATCGCCCCTTGCTGCACCGCAGAATGGAAGCTGGGTGCGAGTTCAGTAAACTGACGCTTGAGGATTTCATCAGGGTTGCCGTAGCCATAACGTTTGTCGCCATTATGGGCAATTCGCGCAAATTGATTCGAAAACTCCAGTTGTGGATTGCTATGAATGCTCTGCTGCTCGGCAATCACTTGCTCACGGAATAACTGCTCGGCTTGCTTATCCATCCCCGGGTCGACTAGATAAGCCGTTAGTACACCTAATTGGGTGCGAAGCTCGGCTGCATTGGTGCTGATCTCGCCACCAAAACTCTGCTCACGTAAACTCAAACTGACCGAGATATCTTGGCCTGCAAAAATCTCCTGCAAGCTATCTAAATCGTGAAGTCCCAAACCGCCCTGCACAAAGGCGCTATTAAACAGGTAAGACAAACCATCTAGCTCGGGGAATGGCACCTCACCAAAGCCAATATTGAGACTCACCAACGTCAGCCCCTGATTAAAGGATGTAGGTTTTAAATTGAGACGCACACCGTTAGCAAACTCTAGCTTTCGTATGCCAGTTGTGGCATCGCGCTGATCGGCCACAATCTGTCCAGCCTCACCAAATTGACTATAGCCAAACTCGGCAATACTCTTGGTTTCGGGCGCTTTTACGGCTTGCTTTTGGCTCGCGTTGTAGGCGGCTAAGAGTTGCTTTTCAATACTTTCAATGGGTTTGTTATTGGTTAGATACAGATAAGGCGTCCCTTCCCAAGTCTGTTTAAACAACTGATGCAGTTTTTGCGGCGTGATACTCGGCATCAACTTTTCAAACAGAGCCAATTGCCACTCTGGCTCCACAGGCACGCGCCTGCTCGCTACCGCACTCACTAAGCTGTCGGCAATGTTCACACTGTGGATAGTGTTACTGCCTGCGGCACTAAGCTGATAGCCCTTGTGAATTCGTTTAAGTTGCTGATCGATTTCTTGTTGGCTAAAGCCAAATTCCAGCGCCTGACGTAGTGTTTGTTCCAACAACGTAAGCCCTTGCTGCCAGTTGTTTTCCTGCGTTCCCAGCGTCATTTGCGTGCCGTAGGCAATATTGTATTGCGGCCCAATTTGTAGACTCACGCCATACAAACCTTGGCTATGTAGCAACTGTGACTCTAAACGACGATACAAAATGCCGTGGGCAATATCTAATAACATCTCCTGCTCACGCAGTGCAATCGTATCTGGCTTAGGGATTTGCGGTTTTAACAGCCCGAGGGAAACCGAGGTTTGCAGGCTTGGATCAAAAAATGCCGCCGCCTCAATAGCGGTTTTAGCCTGTACCACGCCTATGGATTGTGCCTTCACCCCAGCAGCCTGTGGCGCAGCTTTCCAGTCGGTAAATTGCTGCTTGATCTTTTGCTCGATACGACCGACATCGATATCACCCACCACGATTAAGGTGGTGCGAGATGGCGTATAAAAACGCTGATAAAGGGACAATAACGTTTCACGATTTGCATTTTGAATGCTCGTCGCCTCACCTACGGGAAAGCGCTGCGACAGCAAGGTTTGCGGCATTAAAAAGGCTAACTGGTGGCGATAGTTTTCTAAATCGGCACTACTGCGTTCACGCAGTTCAGACAAGACCACCGCTTTTTCGCGCTCGATTAGCGCGGGGTCAAGCAACAGATTACTGGCGATTTCGCGCATTAAAAACAAAGCGGTATCGACTTTATCTTGGCTATTGCTCGGTAAATTAAACTGATAAACCGTTTGCTGAAATTCAGTCACCGCATTGGTATCAGCCCCAAAACTTAAACCTATGCGTTGTAAGGTAGGGATCATCTCCCCCGCCGCGAGTCCCGTAGATCCATTAAACGCCATATGCTCTAAAAAATGCACCAGACCCTGCTCGGCATCCGTTTACATCACCGAGCCTACATCCACCCGCATACGGACAATCACGGCTTGCTCAGGGGTTTTGTTGTTCACTAACAGGTAGTGCATCCCATTAGCAAGCGTGCCACTGTGCACTCATTCGCTTAAAGGCAGGTTGGCCGACTCAGACCACAGAGGCGCTTCAACCGCACTTAATGGTAAAGCCATGCTGATAAGGAACAGCCATAGCCATAGACGTTTAAACTGGATTTTCTTGAAATTGCTCATAAAAATTCACTTTCTCTCCAACATTCGATTCATTAACCGGAGAAAATGCTTACCTCAATACTGATAAATTGACTTTTCACTATAACCACAAAAACGCTTTAAGTCACAAAATCAATACCTTACAGCGTACTTAAAATATCAAAAAACATGCATTAATAGAGAAAACGACATTAGAAATTGAAAGTATATGAGGGAAAACTCGTTGTTAACTTTATAAAAAGATATTCCTCTATCGCATATTGTTAATTCAGAACAGGCTTAATTAAAGCCTGTTCTATTCTAAATTAAGCTAGTCTGATTAACACAGTTAATGCATAGATAACCATAGCCCAATAAAAACCAAAAAGAACAATCCAAACCCAATTCAACCAAGTTAAACTTGAATTATCCTCGTAGTCTAAAGGTTCAAGCGCAAAGTTAATTGCTTTTTGAGCTTCATACAATGGATACAAAACGGCTAAAGGTATAACAATAGAAATTAAAATCAAAGATGTCGGTAAAGTCTCAATTTGATTGAGAACACTAGAGACTACGACAAGTAAAACGTAAACTGTCGCCAAAGCAGAATGATTCCAACGATAACTTCTATTATCTTCTTTAATATATTCATTAACATAAACAAACAAAGAGTGTGTAAAAAATACCGTAAAAATGCATCGAGCAATTGGCCATGCATCTAAATCATAATACTCTTTTAATGCCTGCCATTGCTTATAAAACCAGTATATTTGATATAGACCAAAGGTAGCAAAAAACATAATAACAAATTTAGCAAGTGAAACATGAAACAGTGGTACTCTATGAATATTGCTATCTACTGTTATTTGTTTTTCATCGCTCTTTAATGGATTATTTTCCTGACTTATTACATCTTCCATGGAAGAATTCCTTTCTTTTAGTAGTCGTCATAACGTTAATTTATTTTCAAAAGTTCAAGCCCTTTAGCGGACTCAAACAATCTACCCTAAACAGCAACAACTGTTAACAATTAAGTAAATAAAATTATTCAAAGAAAGATAAGCCACATATAAACAAAAAGCCCTGCAAAATATTGCAGGGCTTTTAAAAAACTATGTTTCCACTGTAAAAGTTGGAAAATTAAAACGGGATATCGTCGTCCCAACCATCATCCAAATCTGGAGTGAAGTTTTGTTGTGGCTGTGGCGCTGGACGCTGCGCAGGTGCCGCTGGCGCTTGATACGCAGGAGCTGCAGGCTTAGGCGCATAACCGCCCTGCTGTGGCTGAGCGTGAGGCTGAACATGGGGCTGCGCCTGTTGCTGACCATAGCTTTGCTGAGCTGGCTGCTGATTGTAGCCAGATTGAGGTTGTGGCGCTGGTGCTTGGTAAGCCGGAGCCGCTTGCGGTGCTGGCGCGTATTGATTTTGCGCAGGAGCAGCTTGTTGTGGGGCTGATTGGTAACCGCCGTTTTGTGGCATACCACCCATTGGGGCACCTTGGCCTTGACCTTGGTTACGGCCGCCTAACATTTGCATGCTACCGCTTTGGTCGATAACCACTTCAGTGCTGTAACGATCTTGACCGCTTTGGTCTTTCCACTTACGCGTTTGCAATTTACCTTCGAGGTAAACCTGTGAACCTTTACGCAGGTACTCACCCGTAATTTCAGCCAACTTGCCAAACAGAACCACACGGTGCCATTCAGTACGTTCTTGCTGTTGACCTTGTTGGTCTTTCCACGATTCGCTGGTCGCAACGGTGATGTTTGCGACTGCGTTACCGTTTGGCATATAACGCACTTCTGGATCTTGTCCCAAATTGCCAACCAAAATTACCTTGTTAACACCACGACTGGCCATTGAAATCTCCTGCGATTCTTTAAATAATCTGTTAATTCAGTATGTTGTTTATAATTGTTGCCGCAAGGGAAAATCCGCATCCCTAAGTATTCGCGGCAATAACACATATTATTGAGCAGAGCCTAACACAGCTCGGGCTTCTCTTAAATCGAAATGCTCGTCAACTTTGAGATAAGCGACTTTCTCGTCTAGCACCACAATCGCTTCAACCACACCCATCAATTGTGACAGTTGCGCCGCCATATCACGGGCTTGGGTTTTGTCTTTAACGGCAGCCTCTAAGGTGTAACTCTTAAGCAGTACAGGATTTTCCATCCCTAAGGTGAGCAATAACCAAATGCCCATTAACACCAACGCGACAATAAACACGCCCACTGCACCGACTAATTGGTACGCACCGCCACCGAGCATACCGCCACAAAAGGCCCCGAAGAATTGGCTGGTCGAATAAACACCCATCGCCGAGCCTTTTTCACCCACGGGGCAGAATTTCGCAATCAAACTCGGCAGCGACGCCTCAAGGTAGTTAAAGCCAGTAAAAAACAGCAGCACGGCCACGCTCAATACCCAGAGGTTGTTCGAAAAAATCGCCATGGCCGCAAGGGCAAACATCATGATAACTAAAGCAATTTGGAACATCGCCTTAGTATTCTTGCGCTTCACCCCGATGATGATTAACGGCACCATCAAGAAGAATGCGCCCACAAAAGCAGGGAAATACAGCATCCAATGTTTTTCTTTCACCAGGCCCGCATCGACTAAGTCGAGTGGCAAGGCGACAAACACGGCGGTTAACACTAAGTGCAGAATAAAGATCCCCGCATCGAGCCTAAACAACTGCGGATCGGTCAACATGCGCTTAAGCTTCGCGGGCGCCGCTAAGGTATCGCCCTTAGGTGCGTGGGAAATGGGATTGGGCACCAATAACTGCACAATCAACATGCCTAACACCGCAAGCCCAGCAGTTAAAAAGAATAACCCTGATAAGCCTAAATGCTGCGCCACAATCGGGCCAACCAGTAACGACAGTGCAAACGAGCCACCGATACACATACCAATAATCGCCATAACCTTGGTACGTTGCTCATCCCGTGTTAAGTCGGCCGCGAGCGCCAGCACAGCGGCCGCAATCGCGCCCATTCCTTGTACAGCACGGCCAAACACCACGCCATAGATAGTCTCAGCATTGGCGGCAATTAAACTGCCGATGGCAAACACCACTAAGCCTGCAAGAATGACAGGTTTACGGCCATATTTGTCTGATAAAATCCCCATAGGGATCTGTAAAATGGCCTGAGTTAAGCCATAAGCACCGATGGCAATGCCCACCCAGAGGGGTGAAAAACCTTCTAAATGCCGACCATAAAGTGCAAAGACGGGCATGATCATAAACAAGCCCATCATGCGTAAACCAAATACACTGGCTAAAGAAAACGCGACTCTTGTCTCGGTTCCTGAAAGTCCGTTGTTACCCATGATTTTGCCTTGGATTGAAGTCTTTTAGGGGGCGCATGTTAGCACACCACAAAGCATTTGCTCAAAAGGAAAAACCGTCCTAAGCACTCGTAGTTAACGGGTTGTCCAGCCCCATCGCGACGCCGTTTAAAAGGCACAGTTACGGCCTTAGGTCTTTATTTTAAAGGCTTATCTAAAAGTCGATTCGCTACAAATAGTTAACTTGATACTTACAGAGATAAGCTTAGGCTTGCCCTCATACTTGGATTAATCTTAGTTAATTCGCTAGGTTCATCACGATTATATCGCCCACGGCCAAGCATTGGCTTACCGCCAACCCAGAATAGAGATCACAGAATCGACTAAACTCAGCCGCCGAACTGTGCGATACTTAGGCTCATTTTTTTAAGCATAAGACTTGAGCGATAGATGGATAAGATTGAAATACGCGGCGCACGGACCCACAATCTCAAAAATATCAACCTGACTATCCCAAGGGATAAGTTAATCGTTATCACAGGGTTATCGGGATCAGGCAAATCTTCCCTAGCATTTGATACTTTATATGCCGAAGGCCAACGACGTTACGTTGAGTCTCTTTCTGCCTATGCCCGCCAATTCTTAAGCTTGATGGAAAAGCCCGATGTCGACCATATCGAAGGCTTAAGCCCAGCGATTTCCATCGAACAAAAATCAACCTCCCATAACCCACGCTCGACTGTGGGTACAATCACCGAAATTTACGACTATCTACGTCTGCTGTTTGCCCGCGTGGGCGAACCGCGCTGCCCGACTCATGGCCAACCGCTGGCGGCGCAAACCGTGAGCCAGATGGTCGATAAAGTGTTAGAAATGCCCGAGGATAGCCGCTTAATGCTGCTGGCGCCCGTGGTCAACGGCCGTAAGGGTGAGCACGTTAAATTACTCGAGGGTTTATCCGCTCAAGGTTATATCCGCGCCCGTATCGACGGTGAAGTCTGCGATTTAACCGATCCACCAACCCTCGACTTACACGTTAAGCACACCATCGAAGTGGTGGTCGATCGCTTTAAAGTCCGCAGCGATATCCAGCAGCGCCTCGCCGAATCCTTTGAAACCGCGCTCGAACTCTCGGGTGGGATTGCCGTGGTCGCCAGCATGGATGAAGGCACCACTGAAGAATTAATCTTCTCGGCCAACTTTGCTTGCCCGCACTGTGGTTACTCGATGGCCGAGCTTGAGCCACGGATTTTCTCCTTTAACAACCCAGCCGGTGCTTGCCCAACCTGCGATGGTTTAGGGGTACAACAGTTTTTCGATCCTGACAGAGTGATCACCAACCCTGAGTTATCCCTGGCTGGCGGCGCGATTCGCGGCTGGGATAGACGTAACTTCTATTACTTCCAGATGTTAAGTTCGCTGGCCGACCACTATAAGTTCGACGTCGAAGTCCCCTTCGAACAACTATCTGATAAAGTCAGAAAAATCGTCCTCTACGGTTCAGGTAAAGACAGCATCGCCTTCAAATACATTAATGACCGTGGCGATGTGGTGGTGCGTAATCACCCCTTCGAAGGCATTTTAAATAATATGGATCGGCGTTACCGTGAGACTGAAAGTAACGCGGTGCGCGATGAGTTAGCCAAGTTTATCAACACCCAAGCTTGCCAAAGCTGTGGCGGCTCGCGTTTGCGTGAAGAAGCCCGTCACGTGTTTATTGGCGATCTTAACTTGCCGAAACTGACCGTTTGGTCAATTGGTGAAGCCCTAGATTATTTTGACAAACTCGAGTTCAACGGCCAAAAAGCCCAAATTGCCGAAAAAATCCTCAAGGAAGTGCGCGACCGTTTAGGTTTCCTCGTCAATGTCGGCCTTAACTATTTAAGCCTATCACGCTCGGCCGAGACCCTCTCGGGCGGTGAAGCGCAGCGTATTCGCTTAGCCAGCCAAATTGGTGCAGGGCTTGTCGGCGTAATGTATGTGCTCGATGAGCCTTCTATCGGCTTGCACCAGCGGGATAACGAGCGTCTACTGCAAACCCTGATCCACCTGCGGGATTTAGGCAACACAGTGATTGTGGTAGAGCACGATGAAGATGCTATCCGCATGGCGGATCATATTATCGATATCGGCCCAGGCGCTGGCGTCCATGGTGGTGAAGTGATTTGCGACGGTCCGATTGAGAAAATTATCGCCTGCGACGAATCCGTCACTGGGCAGTACATTTCGGGTAAACGCAATATTCATATCAGCACTCCACGTACGCCGTTCGACCCGAAACAAGTGATTGAGCTCTACGGCGCCCGCGGCAATAACCTACGTAATGTAGATTTAACCATCCCTGTGGGATTATTCACCTGTGTGACTGGAGTATCGGGCTCAGGTAAATCGACGCTGATTAACGACACCTTCTTTAGAATTGCCCACAAACAACTCAACGGCGCCACCGTCGATGAGCCCGCGCCTTACGATCGCATTGTCGGCATGGAGCAATGCGATAAAGTGGTCGATATCGACCAAAGCCCGATTGGCCGCACTCCGCGCTCAAACCCCGCCACTTATACTGGCATCTTTACCCCAATTAGGGAGATTTTTGCCGGAACGCAGGAATCCCGAACTCGCGGTTATCAGGTCGGGCGCTTCTCCTTTAACGTCAAAGGTGGTCGCTGCGAGGCCTGCCAAGGCGATGGCTTAATTAAAGTCGAAATGCACTTCCTGCCCGATGTGTATGTGCCCTGCGATGCCTGTAAGGGCAAACGTTATAACCGCGAAACCTTAGAAGTGCGCTACAAGGGCAAGAATATCCACGAAGTGCTGCAAATGACGGTGGAAGATGCCCGCGAATTTTTCGATGCCGTGCCTGCGATTGCCCGCAAACTGCAAACCCTAATGGATGTGGGTTTGTCCTACGTACGTTTAGGCCAGAGCGCGACGACGCTATCTGGCGGTGAGGCCCAAAGGGTAAAACTGGCCAAGGAACTCTCCAAACGCGATACCGGTAAGACCTTGTATATATTGGATGAACCAACCACAGGCCTGCACTTTGCCGATATCCAATTGCTGCTGGATGTACTGCATCGACTCAAATCCCACGGCAACACGATTGTGGTGATTGAGCATAATCTGGATGTGATTAAAACCGCAGACTGGATTATCGACTTAGGCCCTGAAGGCGGCGGTGGCGGCGGTACAATCCTCGCCACAGGCACACCAGAAGAAGTAGCCTTGCATCCTACCTCACACACGGCACGCTTCTTAAAGCCGCTGCTGGAGCGGGATGCACAACTAGCAACGCAGTCATAATCAGGTAAGGCTTCAACCTCAACGACGCCTTGGGAGAACACTCCCAAGGCGCACTCCATCGAGGAGGATATTTTGTTAGAACATCGCCCCAACTTAACCAGCTTAAGTCGCGTTAATGTCATGCTCATTACCTGTTTAGGACTAATGCTATTCGCACTTGCTATCGCGGCTATCGATCCGATTATCGGTCAACCCACTCGTTTACAAGTTACTGTCTTAGATAGCACCGCAGAAAATAGCCTGCTGGCATTACCCGATGGCCGAGTCACCACGCTTGCCCAAGGTGGGCTCACCAAAAATACTCAGGTCACCCTGTGCTCGCGCACACATTTGGTCTCAGGCTTAGAGCACTTTAATTTAAGCCCGCACCAAGAGGCGGCGCTCTCCCCCGAGATCCAGGTATTAGATTAAATCCACATTAGGGCCCATGCACTCTAGCTAAATCCCTGTTAGGCTTAGGATTGATCGTTCCTATTGCCAACCTTAAGGATAATCATGGGCAATTTGGCACACGCACTCACTGCAATCATCCGCTCTTGGTCTCCATGCACGGGCTTATTGCGCTTTTTTACCCTTAGCCTATGTATGGGACTCATGGCCTGCACTAGCCAACCTGCCGAATATACTTGCTCGCCAGAGGCGATTCGATTGAATTGGGCTGCCCCCGCAGATCTTAAGCAAACAGTAGCAACACTCAGCTCAGCAGAATTAATGGGGCGTAAAACCCAAACAGAAGGTGCTGCCAAGGCGCGCGACTATTTAAACCGCCAGTTTCAACAACTAGGCCTTAAGCCTTGGGGAACAACCTTCGAGGTTCCCTTCGAATATTCCACCCTATTTAGCCAAGAGATGGGAAGCAATCTGGTCGCCTTAGCGCCAGCGCGACAACCTACGGATAAATGGCGTATTGTAGTCGCCCACTATGATCATCTCGGCATGAGTGGCGGCAAGGTTTACCACGGTGCCGATGACAATGCCTCCGGCGTTGCCGCATTACTCGCCATCGCCAACCACTGGCAACGCGCTGCACCCGACTCACTCCCCAACATTAACTTAATGTTTGTCGCGACCGATGCCGAAGAACCTGGGCTGTTTGGCAGCACTGCCTTAGTGGAGCAACTCAAGCAGCGAATGCCTGAAGCGCAATTTGAACTGATGCTCAATCTGGATATGATTGGCCGCCCAAGTCGCCCTTACGCTATTTACCTTGAGGGCAGCCGCAACTTTTATCAATTTCCTCAATTTAGGCCAATGTTGAATCAATCTAACGGCCTGTGTATCAAACTCAGTCACCCTAAGCCTGTGGGGAGAAGTATCCAGAGCACTAATTGGCTAAGAGCATCGGATCATTATCCCTTTCATCAGGCTAAAATCCCTTGGCTATATTTTGGTGTGCCCACCCATCCGCAATATCATACGCCGGAGGATACCTACGAGACCTTGGACTATGTTTTTCTCGCCGCTGTAGCGGAATCGGCTTTTGAATTAATTAAACTCGATGGCAACTTTTTGAAAAATTAGCCGAAGTGGCGCGTTTCTTGCTCAGTTTTTGTGAAAAAACCTCCTCAAACGGTGGATTTATCCTTATCCGGATTGGTAAAGCGGCTTATATGCTGCTATAATCCGTCGTTCGCGGGAAATCGACACGGGGTTGATTTTCTGTCTGTGAAACTTAAGCGCCAATCCGCGCGCATCCACAAGGCTACAACTCAATGTCATCCGATGAAAGAACTTTCCGTGAACTCGGCCTATCCGAGAATTTGTTGCGTGCTCTTGACGAGCTAGGTTATGAAAAACCAACGCCAATCCAATCAGCCAGTATTGATCCACTTATGGCTGGCAAAGATATTTTAGGTCAAGCGCAAACAGGTACAGGTAAAACTGGCGCCTTCGCGCTGCCGCTGCTGAATAAAGTCACCAGCCAAACCACACCACAAATTTTAGTATTAGCACCAACGCGTGAACTTGCAGTTCAAGTTGCTGAAGCGTTCAGTAGCTATGCCAAATTTATTAAGAATTTCCATGTACTGCCGATCTACGGTGGTCAAAGCATGCAACAACAGTTGAATGCCCTCAAACGTGGTCCACAAGTTATCGTGGGTACGCCTGGTCGTGTAATGGACCATATGCGTCGTGGCACATTAAAACTCGATTCATTAAAAGCACTTGTGCTCGATGAAGCCGACGAAATGCTAAAAATGGGCTTCATCGATGATATCGAATGGATCCTTGAGCACACGCCAAGCGAGCGCCAATTAGCACTATTCTCGGCCACAATGCCAGAGCAAATTAAACGTGTTGCTAACCAGCATTTACGTAGCCCTGTACATGTGCGTATCGAGTCTAGCCAAACGACAGTTGAATCAATCGAACAACGTTTCGTACAGGTATCACAGCACAATAAATTAGAAGCGTTAGTACGCGTGTTAGAAGTTGAAAATACTGAAGGTATCATCATCTTCGTTCGTACTCGTAACTCATGTGTTGAATTAGCTGAAAAACTTGAAGCCCGTGGCTATGCATCATCACCTTTACATGGTGATATGAACCAACAAGCCCGTGAGCGTGCAGTTGAACAACTCAAAAACGGTAAGCTAGACATTCTGATCGCGACTGACGTTGCGGCCCGTGGTCTGGACGTTGAGCGTATTGGCCACGTAGTAAACTACGATATTCCATACGATACAGAAGCTTACGTCCACCGTATCGGTCGTACTGGCCGTGCTGGTCGTAATGGTATGGCAATTCTGTTCGTCACTAGCCGTGAAATGCGTATGCTGCGCACTATCGAGCGTGCGACTAACAGCCGTATTTCGCCAATGAAAGTACCAAGCCCAGAAACCGTTGCAGAACGTCGCCTGTCACGCTTGGGTGAGCAGCTCGCTCAAACCATGAACAACGATCTCGAATTTATGCGTGAAGCCGTTGCTCAGTTATGCCAGCAACTTGAAGTAGATACCGATCTGCTCGCAGCGGCCTTACTGCACCAAGTTCAGCAGGAACGTCCACTGCAATTGCCTGCGATTCAAGAACGTGTTCGTGATGAACGCAGTGAGCGTAGCGAACGTAGTTCAGACCGTGGTGCTGACCGTGGCGAACGTCGTAGCCGTGAATCTCGTCCAATGCCAGCAAGCTTAGGCAGTGCTGAAGCGTTAAAAGACAATCCAGACCTGAAAATGTGCCGTTATGTGATCGACGTAGGTCGTGAAAATGGCGTAGGTGTAGGCAATATCGTTGGCGCTATCGCAAACGAAGCCAATATCGACAGCCGTTATATCGGTGCAATCCAACTTTATGATTCAGTGACAACTGTTGACCTGCCAGATGGCATGCCAAAAGATGTACTACAACACCTGAAGAAAGTGCGTGTGTGTGGTAAGCCATTGAATATCCGTGAAGCTGGCGACCAAGTCTTTGTTGACTCTGGCCGTGGTGCCCGTAGCGACCGTCGTCCACGTAGCGACCGCCCAGCCGGTGATCGTAAGCCACGTGCAGCGTCGGGTGACAAGCCGTTTGCAGACCGCAAACCACGTTCAGACAAGCCAGCAGGCGAACGTAGACCACGTAAACCACGCGAAGAGTAATCCGCAAACCTAAACCCTTAGGTCAAGCGCATTAAAACAACGCATTAAAAAGGAGCCTCGGCTCCTTTTTTGTTATCTAAAAATCGCTTCTGCTCAAACTTCACTGGCCAGTTGATATTTCGAGCAGGTATAGTCAATACGTGGATGCCTAACTTAAGGACAAAAATGGATTTTTTAGCACTGATAACTTACCCATTTATCTCGGCACTGCCCGAGCTCGCTAAGTCATGCCGCGAAGATAAGACTTTATTAATCATGGTGCTGGTCGGTTGTACCCTGTTTGCGGGATTTATTGGATTGTTAGTCGCAATGGCAAATTAACTTGCACTTAAGCCAGCATGTCTATTAGTGTCGGCGTAATCTTTAGCAATGCAATTAGTGTATTTCGATGAAAAAAGCTCTTAGCGCTGGTCTTTTATCCGCCTTTGTCGCCCCTGGCAGCGGCCATTTTTACCTAAAACATAAACGTACTGCACTGGTGTTTTTTAGCTTAGCGGTCGTGAGCCTTGTGCTGCTACTCATGCAAATCTATCAAGTGGCGCAAGTGATCGCCTTAGATATTCAAAACGGCACCTTACCGCTTGATATCGGGGTGATTTCTGCCGAAATCACCCAACAAACCCAGACCACAATTGCCAATGCCAATGAACTGCTCTATGGCTTTTTGCTCTGCTGGTTAGTGGCATTAGTCGACAGTATTCGGCTTGGGCTTAAACAAGATAAGCATGATTCCCTAACCGCAAACACATCGAGTAAGAATTGACATAAAGTGATATAAAACCTTATCAATCTAGCATCGTGTGCACTTAGTCTTTTGGGATTGCCACTGCCCAAGCTTCAATAAAACTCTGATAATTGCCAATGAGTAAATCCGCCGCTTGGGCATAGTCGGGCACCTCTTCTGGGCAGTAGAGGGCGCAGCGGCTACCAGCGTTTTGCGCGGTTTGCAGATCAAATAGGTAATCCCCCACATACAAGATATCCGACGGACTCAACTGCCATTGCTCGCAAATCAAGTGGATCCCCTGCGGGTGAGGCTTTGGCTCGGCATCGTAACGGGTCAGCACTAAGGGGATATCAATACCGAGTTTTTCAATGGTAATTTTGGCCGCCTCGGGCATATTGCGGGTCAAAATCGCCAGCGGCAGTTGCCGCATCTTTAAAAACGCAATTAACGCCTGCGCCCCTTCAATCCAGCTCGCCTGACGCGAGCTGGCAAGCTCGTAGTCATGGACAATTTCCAGCGCCTGCATCTTGGCCATTGCGGTCTCAAGACTATGGATATGCTCGAGAATATCGGTACCCGATCCGATACCTAATGCCGCCCTTAAGCCTTTAAAGTCAGGGTTTGAATGGGCAAGCGTACCATCGAGATCGAAGATAACCCCGCGGATCTGTTCTAATTCAATATCGGTCAGGCGTGTTATCACTCGGGTACCTATTCAGTGGTCTGTGAAGCGGGTTGCAAACGTCGTGCGCGGCGCTGGCGATACAGGGGCAGCAACTGCACCACCATCACTGACACAATAATCACACCTATGCCAAAGAGCGATAAAGCATCTAACTCATCGGCCTTAAACACGTCAGGCCACCAACCGATACTCACCACTAACGCCGTGGCACTAAAGCTAAATACTGGCGTTAACGCCAACATGGCGCTCACCTGTGCCGTCGGCCAATACTTCATCGATTGCCCAAAACAACCGTAGGCAATCAAGGTATTGGCGGCGCAAAACAGCGCCACTTGCCAGTCAAAGCTATCCATTTGCGCAAATTGGCTAAAGTCGCTAAAGGGCGCCATCGCAAAAATACCTAAGGCATAGATAACCAAGAGTACGTTGGCGGGGGACAAACAGTTCAACAGTGACTTTTGCAGCAGTGCGTAGGTGGTCCATGACAATGCAGAAAACTGCACTATCATCACCCCAAGCCAGATCTCATGATTATCAGTTGCCGAAAAATCTAAAAAGGGATGGAAAAACATTAACATCCCTAAGGCTAAAGCGGCAAAACAACTGAGCTGCACCGCGTTCAAGCGTTCTTTAAAAAATAACACGCCGCCAAAGGCGAGGAAAAATGGCGAGGTTTGAAAATTAAGCTGCGCCGCGCCCGGGGCTAAATAGTCGAGGGAATAGACGAATGACACATAGTTAAGCATTAAAAACAGTCCGGCGAGGATAAGTCTGAGCCAAACCTTGGCATCGAGTGCCGCAAACTGTTTCAAACTGCCCGCACTCCACTGCACCAAAATACTGACCAAGAGCGCCACCAAAAACCGAAACCAAGTCAACGTCACCGGGTCGATAAAACTCCCCGATAGCTTAAGTGCTATAGGTAAAATCCCCCAAAACAGCACGGCAACAGAAATAAACAATAACCCCAATTGAGCATGGTTATTTGCCAAGGATCCAGAGTGGCTTTGATTCACGGAAAAGTCCCAGTAGTACAGCAGAAAGGAACGCCATTCTGGCACCGCACCGCGCTAAGATCTAGCCTAAAAAGCGATTAACTTATCCGCCTGTTTGGATAGTTAAGCTGACACTCAATCAATCTTGCTCAGCGATAAATACTCAGCATTTGAAGATAAGTTTTATCAAGCCTTTACCGACACAAAAAGGTATATTGAGCGCAATTTCTCTTTTGGCACAGATTGGATTTATAGAGTCAATTGATACCTTATGTGCACATTTATTGCGGCATAAGCCACTCTATATAAGTCTTTAAAAATAAGTCAGTTAGGATAAAAAATGTCACCAATAGACACGAAAGCACAGCTTGAGTCCATTAACGCAGCAGCACAAGAACTCGCGCAGCGCCGCGCTAAAGGTGAAGCGGGCGACCTGTTGCAAGAAGCGTTAAGACCCAAGGATTTCCCCCACGCCTTTGCCATCCAACAAGCGATTGCCCAGCAATTTAGCGCCCAAGGCAACCCGATTGCGGGTTGGAAGTGTCTACTCCCAACGGCAGAAAAAACCGTAGTGGCGCCCATCTATCAACATGATGTGTATCTGCAAACCGCCGAGTGCCCGCTTTATCCTTCAAGCAAAGGGCTAGCCCGTGTCGAGCCTGAGCTCGCCTTTGAAATCGGCAACGATTTACCGCCACGAGCTACGCCCTATTCTGAGGCAGAAATCGACGCCGCCCTAGGTAAAACCCGCCTCGCCTTAGAACTTATCAAAAGTCGCTACCAAAACCCAAGCGAAGCCAATCACTTCGACGCCCTCGCCGATGGCTTAGTCAATCAAGGTCTATGGTTAGGGCCAGAACTACTTGCACCAGCCAAGATAGAAACAGGCCATTTCGCCCTGAGTGTTGAAATTGCTCATAACGAGCAGCAACAGAGCGAAACACTGCAAAAAGCCGCTGTTCATCCAAATGGTTTCGCTAAGGCCGGACTCTACTGGTTAGTCAACTTTTTATCCGCCCAAGGGATTGGCTTAACCCGAGGACAATATGTGATTACTGGCTCCTATGCGGGGGTATTAGATTTGCCACTCAATCAAACCTGCCAATTCCACTACGGTGAGTTAGGCCAATTTGGTTTGCAGTTTGTGACTAAATAAGTCTCTGCCTAAAGGGTGCCAAGCCCATCGGCAAAGTAAGAAGGTAGGCAAAGGCTTACCTTCTTAGCGTCCCCCCAGCGACCAACTGCCGAAAACAAACTTGTATCAAGAGTGAAACATTTGTACTATCCGAAGAAACTAAACATAAGGATATACAAGATGTTAGACGGAAAAATATTACCCTTAGCCAGTCTATTTGCTTTAGCCTTAAGTACTTCGTTACCTTTAACCGCCTCGGAAAACAGCTTTCCCCAAGCCTACAGTGACTACCAAGCCGCACTCAAACAAGGTGATAACGACCAAATAGAAGCCAGTGCCAAAAGGGCCTTCGAATTGGGCGAAGCTCAATATGCCAAGGACAGTGTCGACTTAGCTAACCTCGCCATGAACTGGGCTGGTGCGATAGAGAAGCAAGTCGCCCCTTACCCATTTGAAGAAAAGAATTTGCCAAAAACAGCTAAGGCGAATGAGTTATATCAACTCGCATTAAGCAATTATAAAAAGCATTACGGCGAGCATGCCGCTGAGCTTATCGACCCGCTACTCGGCGCAGCGGAAACCTCACCTAAGCTGACTGTGGCGAAAGGATTTTTTGAAGATGCTATTGAAATTGCTGAAAAAAATGCAAATAAAAAGCTGTTGGCGAATATAAAAATGGCAGCCTTTGCTCGCCTCAGCAACACAGAATTGTACACTGCTAAGGTAAGAGACTATGCCTTCGAGGCCTATGAAACTTACAAAGAAATCCTGCCCGAAAATGCCCTCGACAGAGTCAAAGCCACCTATGTCGTCGGTGCCGTTGAATATGCCGAAAAGCATGATGACAAGGCGATTCCGTTGCTTTTAGAAGTGGTTAAGCAGTTTGACGCCCTTAACTTTAGCCATCCCTATGCCTTAAGCGCCCACGCTTATTTAGTCGAACTGTATGAGCGCCAAGGAAAGCGTGACGAGTCCACCGCCCACTGTATCGCCATCGGCAAAATGCGCCCTTGGGCGGACATGCAGGAGCAACAACCACTGTTTCGCACGGTGCCCAAATACCCTAAGTCCTACCTCATACAACGTAAAAGTGGCTATGTGACCCTTAACTTCACTGTTGATGAGATGGGATTTGTGAAAAATCCTGAAGTGCTCGAATCCAAAGGCGGTGTGCTATTTGAAAAATCCACACTGAAAATGATCGAAGAATGGCGCTATGCCCCGAAGTTTGAACATGGCAAGCCCGTGCCAGCACAAACCACTGTGCGTATAGACTATTTCACCGATAAGTCTTAATCGGTTACTTCACCTCATATCCCAGCCCATCGCCTAATCCCGATGGGCTGTTTTTATCTTCTGAAGCAGAAGTAGTTAACACTCGCTTTATCCGGCTTAAACAAGTCTCACAAATACAAGCCGTCGCAGGTTGCGTTAATAGTTGCGCTAACTTATCAGCACTCAGCCCCGCTGTATCGCCTGTCGATAAACCTACCGCAAAATCGCCAGATAGCAATTGAGTCAACTTCGGAAACGCCTGCTTAGTGCACCAACAGTTACTGATATCTGCACCAAGAGTCATAGCACACTGATTCGCCCCTTGGCATAAAGGGCACTGCTGCGCCACATCGAACTGAAGTTCTGGTAAGTGTTTAGGCACGGTAATCCTTATGGCATCGGAGTGATAACGCAGAAATAATAATGGTTTTTTGCATTAACGTTGGAATAATAATTCCATCATCAAGGCACTCATATCGATTAAGCGTGCAAATAAACACCTAGGTTTTTATTGCCCTTTAATTGACCGTATTCATCAAGTGGTATCTAACTAAAATCATATTTGGTGTATTCATTTAGCTCAGTAAGCCGCATTCCTGCGTTATGGAAAATGTATTCACGGATTCATATATGCTAAATACTTATTTGTTCACGAACCTTAACGCTATACGTCTTGAGTATTTTTCAAGCGGTGCTTGTTTAATGCATCTCTCAAGAATTTTCGAGCACTTGTACGATCAAATTGATATCGATTGATTCCACTCACAACAATCGCAGCACCACAATTAGGCATAGGATCTCCAATTGCAAAACCAACACCGCAATTTATTGTATTGATGGAGCTAAAAAAGTTTCGATTGTTAGTATTAAACAAGTAAGTTTCGCCAACAACCAGTTCAATCCCATTACGAAGAACTCGACCTTTAGCTAATCGAATAATTCCTGGTGGTTCAAATTTGAGCTGTATGAGTATTTTCCTTTTACCTTCTCGGATAGTTAAGGTTTGAGCGACCCATTCTATATCCCATTGATTTGTTTCACATATAAGCTCATTGTCAGCAATTTGAAGAATCAGGTTGTTAGTTTCATCAAAAGCTAAAAAGTTAAGAAGTAATTTATCTTGCTCAACTCTAAAACCAACCATTACTAAGCCATCAACTACTAATGGAGCGAAGAATGAACCTTCGGTCAGTCCATGGTATTTAAAGCAACTACTACCTAAGTAAAAAGAAACGTCAGCACCGGAATAACTCATAAGAACATTTTTAGACACACCAACCCTTTTATTGTAAGGGTCGAGATTTGCCTTCTTTACATCTTCAATGGGAATCAGGCCATCTGTTTTCATCCCATGGTGCATTCTGCATAAAAGAGTAATCTCATCCTCTTTATGCCTCTGTACGATAGCCCATTCCTCCATGTGTTCGTATTCATATAGAGGAAATCCACAGATAACACACCCAAATCCACAGCGTTGTCGGACAGATCTTTTTATCTCACTAGGGATAGCTGGTCGATTGCTCATAGTGTCTCCAAATCAGTTTGATCGAGTACTACATAGAATGATCATGTAAATATTGATGGATTTAATAATTAGGATAAATACATCAGCTATGTCAGTAAGTTAGCACTATAGACTTCAGCCCCTCAAGATGCTTTTTCAATTAGAAGGAGATAATTCACAAATGCTTAGCTGATTATTTCTATAAACAGCAAAATACAGTAAGGTGTAACAATACTTTGTTTCCTTTGACCAAAAACCACCGTAAATCAGCTCCTTAGAAAACGTAGAGAGGGTTCAACTCCCTCGATACGTTTCATGTATTCGAGATTGGTTTTGAAATCAACAGACCACACTGATGTCCGAAAGGCGAGTCATGGTGATTAGCGAGACGACCGTCCGCCCCAAGGACGGGGCGGTCGAGCATCCACGGATGGACTCGCTGCGAGTCGACGAGCGAATGCCATGACTCTCCTATAGGTTGTCCCTGTAAAAACACGAAGATCCCTGCAACAAAAATCCCAAATGACTCGGTACAATTGACCAATAAAAAATCCAGCAAAGCTAAATGCTTGCTGGCTTTTCTGTCTAATCCACTGACTCGCTTCATTTCACCGCGAGAACAGTCAATCAAAGCGACTCAACTACGACTTTTTCGGAAACACCGGATAAGAGGTGGTGCCGAGCACTTTGCCATCGACGTCGACACCGTAGTAGTCATTGTCATTATGGTATTTTTCCTGCGCTTGTTTCACATCGCCCTTATTGCGTGGGTCCTGTGGCCGTTCATGGGAGTTGATATAAGCGGCAACGTCCCATGCCTGTTGGTTAGTCAACTGCATACTCTTACCGAAAGGCATGTTTTCATAAATGAAGAATGCGGCCGTATTCACCCTGTGCATGCCAGCACCCCAGTTGTAACTCATTGGGCCCCATAATGGTGGCAGAGAGTAAACACCGGCAATCGCTTGGCCTTGACCATCCGCGCCATGGCACGCTTGGCAGTGGGCGGTATATACGGCTTTGCCGCGCTCGGGTGAGAACGCAAGTTCAGGTTTTGGGATCTCAGGATAGCCACGGCCGGGTAGATTTGCGCGTTGCTCCACTGTCATGGCTTTGGCTAGGGCGTCTGGCAGTGGGAAATCCTCACGTTTGGCGCCTTTTACCAATTCGGCATCGCTAAGTTCTGGCACTGGACCATCGAGGTTCGCCGCATCCATTAAACCACTCATCCCTAACCAGTAGGCATAGGCCGATAGCGCAACCAGTTCGGGGCTGCCCGCAGCGGGGGCTTTACCATTCATGGAATAGTTAAAACAGCCTTGTATCCGCTCTTGAAAGGTATTTACTTTATCGTCTTTTTTACGATACGCGGGATAGGCAAAATAGGCGCCCCACACCGGTGATGCATTCGCCTTACGGCCCGCATCCATATGGCAGTTAACGCAGTTAAGCTCGTTACCCACATACTTATCTCTCAGCTGCTGGGTATTCACAAATAACTGATAACCCAAGCGTACTTTATCGCCGAAGGCACCTTCGGGAATCGCGCTTAAGGGTCTAGGCGTAAGATAGGTTTGATCAGGATTTTTAGGGACTGAGGGCAATGGCGCTTGTTTATCAGGTAATTCTTGCGCCGCTTGTACCTGAGCTGTCAGCACGCCCATTGCGGCCAATAGTAAGATGGCAGAAGATTTCATGGCCGGCTCCTTATTTCAAATTCGCAAAGTAGTTCGCTAAGGCATCCACCTCTGCGGCGGTCAGCTTGTTAGCCACATTGGCCATCATGCCGTCCACATCTCCCTTACGTGTGCCAGCTTGCCACGCCAACAGTTGCGTCTTGATATAGCTGGCCTGCTGACCCGCTAAACGCGGGAACAGCCCGCCACCTAAACCCGAGGGGCCATGGCATGTGACACAGGCAGGTAAGCCGCGAGACCAATCACCTTGATAGGCTAAGCGCGCGGTATCATCGCTAAAGGTGATTTGTTCGCCCCTAAGCACAGGCTTAATTTCTACCTTAGGGGATTTGGCGGAGAAATAACTCGCCACTTGCTCAATGCCATCACCTTGCAGGGTCATCGCCATCGGCATCATGGTCGCGTTTTGGCGCACACCTGCCTGAAAATGCTGTAATTGGGTGGTGAGATATTCTTTCGAGAGTCCAGCCAAACGAGGGCCAAGTGGCTCAATGCCCTCACCTTCGACGCCGTGGCAGGTCACGCAGATTTGTCCCGCTGGCGGGAGAGCGCTGGTATTCGCCATAGCGACAGAGGTCAAGACACAGCCGCTAATGAGCGCGATGCCTTTGGCTAATGTTTTAATTTTATTATTCATTTTCTATCCTTGAACAAACCTTGAGTCACACGAAAACGCTTGAAAAACTGCGTTAACGGCTAAACCAAGGTCGCTAAAAAAGAGATAATTGAGTGGTGCGTTCTACGTTTAGCCCACACTAAACGCATCAAAACACCATACTCCTTGCACGGAAGCGGAACAAGCATTAAAAAAATCTAATATTAACCTTTTAGTAACCAAATCGAGTCGCTTCAAAGCTATTCAATAACTTATGCAGCAGATAACAGAGGAATAACGTCGCCACTATCGCCACAAAAATGCTGCTCACCCGATACAGTGCACTAAAAATTAAGTCGTTACCTGGGGTTAAGTATTGGCCAAATAAAATCCCTAACGTCGTCATAGCACCAAATCCCACACCCGAGCCGCTCGCCTCCTTCACATGGGCCTGTGCAAACAACATAAGGCCAAGCCACAGCAGCGGCACAATCAGGATCAACAATCCTGACCAATCGTAGAGAAAGAGTTGCACCATCACCCCAAAAGACACCCCAAGCAAGGTACCAATGGCACGTTTACGGGCATAATCCAACGCCCCGTTCCAATGCATGGGAAATAAAAGTAGCAAGGTGGTTGCCTGCGCCGACATCGAATCACGCAGATCGAAAATCTGAAACACTAAGAAAGAGAGCGTGGCAATGCTGGCACCGAGCAACGCCTCATGGCGCATACGGTGCGGCGCCTTAGGGCCGGGTTGATAGGCGGCGCGAGGTTCAACATCCGGCCAAAGTGCAGTCATTAAATAGGCGATGATGACTGATAGCCCTGTCGCCCAAAAGTTACTAAAAATCAGATCATTCAGATCTGTGCCCGGATAGCTGGCAAAGTGCAGCATAATGCTTAAACTCAGCACGCCATTGGCACCAAACAGAAACAGGCTACCGCGGGACATCGCCGCAAAACGATACAAAAACAGCAGGAAGACAATCGGTGTCATCAAGTCTGGGTGGCTACCGAAGAAGCCTCCGAGCAGGCCGACTTCAAGCCCCGCAATGGCAGATGATGCCAATAATTGCCTTACCGCATGGCCACTTATCACAGGGACTAAACCCAGTAATAACATTGGGGTTACGGTAAAAAACACCCCATTACTCCAACCAAAGAGCTTACACAGGGTAAAACCAATGGTACCGCCAGTGGCAATGCGCAAGCACTGGCGTAAATCATTGGCGGTTAATGGGCTGTGGCGTAACAACATGCAAATTGCCTTGATATTAATAGATGTAATGGAGCAGGCTAATGACCTTAATCTGCACCTTGGCTAGCAGGCTAAATAGCGTATTGTCGGGCAGCAATTGCACTGTGGCGCGCGCCCCTGCGGGTAGGTTATTCATTGCACTGTTGTCTGACACACTGTCATCTAAGACTAAATGCAGTCTTAAGCGCTGCGCATCACGCACCCAACGGTCTGACTCCTGCGGCGCGGCTAAACGACCATTGGCATCAAACTGCCCCGCACTCACCCCTGCATCGACACTGCTCACTTGGGCGTGATACAAACGACCAGGCTCACCGTCAAAGGCAATTAATGCGGGATAAGCAGCATTCACACCTCGTAAGGTTTTTTCGCGAAAATCGGCAATAATATCCAATTTATCAGAGACTAAGGCGAGTAGTGGTTGGCCCACAGCGGCAAAACTGCCCACTTCAAGTTGCAGGTTGGTCACCACTCCATTTTGGTCGGCACGGATTTGGGTGTAAGACAGATTCAGCTCAGCTTGCTCTAACGCATTCATCGCTTGGCGAACTCTAAGGTTATCTTCGCCATAGAGACCACGGCTCACTTTGAGTTTATCGAGGCGAGCATTAGCGGCTAACACATTCGCCTCGGCGGCGTCCGCATCACTATCGGCTTGATCACGCAACTGCTGCGAAACGCCATGGGTCGCATAAAGTGCATCTAAACGTTTGGCCTCGCGGCGTTTTTGTTGTGCAGTCGTCACACTCGCATTCACTTCTGCTTTAGCGGCTAAGAGTGCAGCATCAAGTTCGGCATTATCCTGACGCACTTGTTCTAGGGCCAATTTGGCATGTGACACAGCCAACTCAAAGGGCGCAGGGTCGACTTGAAACAGTAAATCGCCTTTGGCGACCACTTGGTTATTTTTCACATTAATCGTTTGAATCTTGCCGCTGATCTGTGGAGTCACCTTAGTCACTACACGGGTTGCCATAGCCTGTGGGGTTAATGGCATCATAGTGTCGGCAAACATAAAATAGCCAAACACGGCCACAAAACCGAGCATGGCGATTTTGACAAGACGGGCAAATTGTTGATCCGGTGTCATCTTATTTCTCACTCAAGAATATCTGTGCTCTTAGCCAACTTGGCTAAGGCGTTTTCACTAATTAGGCTAATGATGCGTTCAAACTCGCCAAGCTCAGTGGCGCTAATGCCCGCTAATAATTCACCGCGCACATGGATAATCCGCGCTTCTACTTGCTTTAATACGTCTTTACCGGCGGGTGTTAGCGACACGATTCGGGCGCGCTTATCTTTAGTGCAGCAATGACGCTCGACTAAACCTTGCTCCTCAAGTTGCCCTAAGGTACGCATCAAAGAAGCCAATTCAATTTCCAGCGCATCCGCCAACACCTTTTGGCTCACGTTGTCACCTAGACGCAATAACTTCCACAACGCGGTCCAACGAGGATGGGTTAACCCAAGTGGTGCTAATTCCACATCCGCCACGGTACGCCATAAGCGGTGCAGGCGACCTAAATGTTCCGCGAGGGATAACTCCTTTAAGCGCTCGAGTTCTTTATACATGATGCTTACTCATTTACTTAGCCTGCTAAGCATTATACTTAGTTAGCAGGCTAAGTAAATATTTATGCCTATAAAAGATCTGTGCACGCTGCCACGAAATCCGCAAAAAGCCGAAAAACAACTGAAAAAGGTTCACCCGCTCGCAAATATAAAAAGCAGTATCTCTATAATATTCAAAAAGATATTTAGACAGGCATACGAATACTGGGAGGTTTACTGTGAAGAATTTAAACATTAGCACTCGGATAGTGTTAGGCATCAGCCTACTGCTATTTGCGGTGATGAGCTTTATCATGCCGCTGGTCCTATCAGAATTCAGTCGCCAAATAAGGGAGTCTGAACAACGGGAATTACATAAGTTATACGAAACCGCGGTAGCAAATATCGTCTCATCGGGACAAAGAGCACAGGCGATGGCAACCTTAATCTCACTCACACCTGAGATCCAAAGTAACTTTGCCGAGCGCGACCGTGAAGCACTACTTCAACGCACCCAACCGCTATTTACGCGCCTTAAACAAGATTTTGCCGTGCAGCAATTTCAGTTTCACACCCCACCCGCGACCTCGTTTTTACGCCTGCATCGCCCTGAAAAATTTGGTGATGACCTCACCGCAATCCGTAAAACCATTGTCGAAACCAACACCCAAAAGCAACCCCTCAGCGGTTTAGAATACGGGGTTGAAGGCTTAGGTATCCGCGGCCTCGTGCCGATGAATTACCAAGGACAACATACGGGCTCGGTGGAGTTTGGTATGTCATTTGGACAGCTCTTCTTCGACAATTTTAAAAATGCCTACCAAGCAGAGATAACTCTTTTGCTGCCTAAGGATGGCAACTTTGTCCCCTTTGGTGGCACCTTTACCACCGACACCAGCGCCTCCAGCGAACTCAACAAGGTAATGCAAGGTACTGAAGTGATTCGCACCATCGATTTAGACGGCAAGAGTTACGCCCTGTATCGTCATGGGATGAAAGACTACTCGGGCAAAACCTTTGGTGTGCTGGATATTGCACTGGACAGAAGCCACTCCGAACAAGCGATGTCCGATATTCGCTTTAAACTCATCCTGATAGGCTTTATCGCCTTCCTAATTGGCACCGCGATTGCCTGGTTTATCGCCAAGAGCATTACCCGCCAAATTGCCGAAACAACCAATGCGCTCAATGACATTGCCGAAGGTGAAGGCGATTTAACCCGCCGGATTGAAGTGAAGAGTAAAGACGAAATTGCGCAGCTTGCACTCGCCTTTAACCGCTTTGCTGAGAAAATCCACGCGACTGTTGCTCAAGTCTCTGACTCTACTAGCTTACTGGCGACATCGGCCGAAGAAATGTCTGCTATTACAAATGAAACTCAGCAAATGGCAAAACGGCAACACCTCGAGACCGAACAAGTCGCCACCGCCATGAATGAAATGGCGGCAACAGTACAAGAAGTTGCCCACAATGCGACTGATGCCGCCGACGCAGCAACCCACGCCAGCGAGTCAACTGAGCATGGCAAGTTGCTGGTTGAAAAGGTCATTTCGACCATTAGTCTGCTGGCGGATGAAATAGCCCATGCCGCCACGGCCATCAACGAACTTGAGCGTAATACCGCGCAGATTGACTCGGTATTAGTCGTTATCCGTAATATTGCCGATCAAACCAATTTGCTCGCCCTCAATGCCGCCATTGAGGCTGCCCGTGCGGGTGAACAAGGCCGTGGTTTTGCGGTGGTGGCAGATGAAGTGCGTACGCTCGCCAGCCGTACTCAAGCTTCAACCAGCGAAATTCAGCAGATGATTGAAGCCTTGCAACAGAGTGCCAAATCGACCGTCAGCACCATGAATACCAGTACCGCCACCACGCAAAACTGTGTTTCGTTGGTGCACGAGGCGGGGGAAGCGCTCGAAGCCATTACCCAAGCCGTGTCCACCATTAACCAAATGAACATTCAAATCGCCAGCGCCGCCAACGAGCAATGTGCTGTGTCGGCGGAAATCAATAAAAACGTCAATAATATTAATGATATTACGACCAATGCCACCGAGAGTGCCGTGCAAACTGCGCGGGCGGGAGACGAATTAGCACAACTGTCGATGCGCTTAACCACACTCCTCGCTCAGTTTAGGATTTAGGATTTAGGATTTAGGATTTAGGATTCAAGCAAAACAAAACGCCGCTAAATAGCGGCGTTTTTTTATGCTGTTAACGTTATAGCGCCTTTGGGCGCACCCCTAAGGTATGGCAAATCGCATAGGTCAATTCCGCACGGTTTAAGGTGTAAAAGTGGAAATCCTTCACCCCTTCGCGGGACAACACTTTCACCATATCAATCGCCACGTTTGCGCCCACCAGCTGACGGGTTCCGGCATCATTTTCAAGGCCATCGAACTGCTTATGTAACCAGCTTGGCAAGCTCACATTGGTCATGCCCGCAAAACGCTTTAACTGGGTAAAGTTAGTCACGGGTAAAATACCGGGTACGATTTCGACATCAATCCCTGCCGCAACGCAGCGGTCACGGAAACGCAGGTAAGATTCCACATCGAAGAAAAACTGGGTAATAGCACGGCTCGCACCGGCATCGATTTTACGCTTAAGGTTAATCAAATCGGCCTGAGCGTTAGCCGCATCTGGGTGCACTTCTGGATAAGCCGCGACCGAAATATCAAAGTCGGCCACTGAGCGCAGCAGGCGCACTAAATCCACCGCAAAGCGAGTCGGTTTTGGGCTGCCCGCAGGTAAGTCACCACGCAGCGCCACTATGTCGCGAATACCCGATTTCCAGTAATGCTTTGCCAGATCTAACAGCTCTTCATCACTGGCATCCACTAAGGTTAAGTGCGGCGCAGCAACTAGGTTGGTTTCTTGTTGAATACGTTCAATTACGCCGTGGGTACGGTCACGCACACCCGAGTTTGCCCCATAGGTTACTGAGACAAATTTAGGATTCAGCGGCTCTAAACGACGAATAGAGTTCCACAGGATCTGTTCCATTTCGGGGGTTGATGGCGGGAAAAACTCAAAAGAAACATTAATATCGCCATTAAGTTCAGACAAACTTTGGTTTAGCGAATGTGAATGTTGTGCGTGATGAAAAGCCATGTGTATTTCCTCAACCGCCCGAGTGCGACACTTATCGCGACTGGTACGACTATTAATGCAGTAGTTTAATCCATATGGACGTTTGGACGTCCATATGTCCATATACTAGAGAAACTGGCTGTTAAGTCAAGCCAAAAAATCCCCCTTTTTGGCATTTTCTTATCCCTCGTTGATCACCTTGATTTTAGTCCTTATCTTCGCCAATAAAAAAGGACTCAAATGAGTCCTTTAAGCTTTTGAATTTAAATCTATTCTTGCAGCAGATCGCGGCAGATCTGTGTTAGATCCGATTGTACCGCTGCTGCCGTCACTTCACGGCCCGCACCCGGCCCACGAATGATCAAAGGATTACCTTGATAGAAGGCTGAGCGGATCACAAACACATTGTCTCCGGGCGTGAGGTTGGCATAGGGGTGGCTCGCATCAATCCACTGTAATCCCACCTCGGCTTTAAGGACTGCGCCGCTATTATCCAAGGAGGCGACATATCTCAGCACTTTGTTTTGTTCCGCTGCAGCACCATATTGCTGCAATAATTCATCATCTAACTCACCGATGCGGGCAAGGAATTGCTCCAACGGAATATCCGCTAAATGGGCAGGCACTAACGAGCGCAGCTCAATATCCTCAAGCTCGATTTCCAGACCGATTTCACGGGCTAAAATCAGCAACTTGCGCTGCATATCGCGACCAGAAAGATCGTCACGAGGATCGGGCTCAGCAATCCCTAAACCACGTGCTTCAATCACTAATTCCGAGAAAGGTTTACTGGTATCGTATTTCTCAAACAACCAGCAAAGAGTGCCAGAGAAAATCCCGCCCACGGCCTCAACGCTATCGCCACTGTTACGCAGATCGTTTAAGGCGTGCTGAATAGGTAAACCCGCGCCGCAGCTGGCGTTATAGCGCCAGAATAAACGGCGATAACCGAGTTGTTCTTTAAGCTCGCGATAAAAAGGCAGTGGGCCAGAACCCGCCAGTTTGTTCGCGCTGACCATATGAATGCCGCGCTCGAAAAACTCTGGGTATTGCAGGGTTAAACTGGCGCTGGCGCTGATATCTAATGCAATCAGTTCATCGCAGTTAAGTTGTTCTAATTGTTCAAATAGATGCTCATACTGCCAAGGAGTGGCTTCGTTATCAAATTCCTGCTGCCAGTTTTCCAAATCCACACCAGTGGACTTAATCAAAGCTTTACTGGAAGTGACCAGACCGACTAACTCGACTTGCGCTTCAAGCTCTTGATTTAACGAGGGAGAGACTGACTTAAACAGCTTCACCCACGCCTCGCCAATATTGCCCACGCCCAGCAGCAATACGCCAATGCGTTTACGCGGGCCAGCACAGCGGCGATGCACTTTTTGGGTCAGCAGATTAACCTGCGACTGTGGCACTAAGGTCACAAGACTTAAATCACCACTGAACAAGGGCTTAGCATCGCGGCTCAATAAGCGGGCAAAGCTGCGGCGATAATGCTCGGCATCGGCACTCACGAGCGCCACTAAGCCAAGCTCGGTATTAATTTGCAGATCTTTAATGCCGAGGGCTTCGGCCTGCGCATCCAATAATTTTTGTACTTGTTTTTGGTTTTCAGCGGTATAGGCAAGCTCAAGCCGTTGATGCGCCGATACCCAATGTGCCAGTGGCGTTAATCCCGCCTCCACCAATTGCTCGAGCAGACTGGCCACATCACCCGCGATCTTAAAGCCAAATAACACCACGGCATTGAGGTTGGTCACCACGGGCGCACTCGCTGAGGAGCTATGGGGCGCAATCAGGGTAAAGTCGGTGTGGGAGGCATAGCTTGAACGCACGGCCAAGCTCACCTCAGTGTTAAACAGCGGCTGCAAAGTGCGTGAATGCAACACGGGTGAGCCTAAACGCGCCAAGCGGTCGGCTTCAGCGAGGGACATGCTCTTGAGTAATTTTGCATCGTTGATTTTGTTTGGATCGGCGTTAAAGACCCCTTCAACGTCGGTCCAAATGGTCACGCGCTCAATGTCGGCAAGACTAGCAATTAAGCTGGCGCTAAAGTCAGAGCCATTGCGACCAAGCAGCAAGGTATCGCCACGCTCGTTTGCGCAGATAAAACCGGTGATCACTAGGCGCTCGTTAGGGTGGGCCGCCAGTAAGGCTTGCACTTTGGCGCGGGATTCTTGCACACGAATTTGCGGCACAGCGGCCTCATCGGCTACGAGAATCGAGCAGGCATCCACATGGCTTGCGGCCACGCCCGATTCACGCAGCAGCGCTGCCATCAGGCGTGCCGACCAACGCTCACCAAAACTCACCACATGGTTAATTTGGTAATCGTTGCGTACATCTAAAGATAATAGACTGATTAACTGGGCTTTATCCGTGGTTAAACGTTCACGTAAATCCCGCGCTTGCTCGTTAGATAACAGCTGCTCAATCAAGCCTTGCTGATAGCTGATAAGGACTTGTAATTCTTCTTGCCATAATTGGTTGCTGTCGCGCAGTGACAACAACTTATATAAAAAGTTAGTGGTTTTACCCGCGGCAGACACCACCACCAGATCATCACTGTGGCCATGGGTTAACAGAATATGGGCGACTCGGCGGTAACAATCGGCATCGGCTAAGCTGGAACCACCAAATTTATGTAAGTGACAACGTGCCATCTATTATTCCTCTACTGACAAGCCGCTACGGCGGCCAATCCTGCTTGAATATCTGCAACTAAGTCATCGGCATCTTCAATACCAACCGACAAACGTAATAGGGTGTCTTTAATGCCAGCTTCAAAACGCGCCTGCGGCTCCATCGCCCTGTGGGTCATGGTCGCGGGCACGGCTACGAGACTCTCAACGCCACCTAAACTCTCAGCCACGCTGAATAAACTTAACGCATCTAAAAAGGCGACCACTTCGGCCTCGCCGCCCTTAAGCTCAAAACTCAGCATAGCGCCAAAACCTTTTTGTTGCTTGGCGGCAATGGCATGACCGGGATGATCCGCAAGACCTGGGTAATACACTTTACTCACGACTGGGCTGTTACTCAGTAACTCCACAATCCGCTCGGCATTACTTTGGTGCTCACGAATGCGCACAGCTAAAGTACGCAGGCCGCGCAGGGTTTGATAACTGTCGAAGGCAGAACCTGTTAAGCCTAAGGTGTTCGACCACCAATGTAAGGTCTCACCAATTTGGGGATCTTTGGCGATCACCGCGCCGCCCACCACATCACTATGGCCATTAATGTATTTCGTGGTGGAGTGGATAACGATATCGGCGCCGAGCAATAGCGGTTGCTGCAAAATCGGCGACAGGAAAGTGTTGTCCACTATCACTAACGCGCCCACACCATGGCTTGCCTTCGCGATAGCCTCAATATCGACGACTCGCAGCAAAGGGTTAGATGGAGTTTCAATCCACACCATTTTAGGTTGCTGGGCAATCGCTTGCGCAAGCGCTTGGCCGTCGGTTTGATCCACCACCAGCAGTTTAAATTGGCCTTTTTTCGCGAGGTTGGTGAATAAACGGTAAGAGCCACCGTAACAATCGTGAGGCACCACCAGTAAATCATCGGGGCCCAGTAAAGTGGTCACTAAGGTAATGGCTGCCATGCCAGTGCAAGTCACCACACCGGTTGCGCCCTTTTCCAGCTTTGCTAAGGCATCGCCTAAAATACTGCGAGTTGGATTGCCGGAACGGCTGTAGTCAAATTCGCGCGGATTTTTATGACCATCGAAGGCGTAATTAGTCGATAGGTAAATTGGCGGCACCACGGCGCCATATTGAGTATCGCTTTCGATACCCTGACGAACGGCCAATGTGGCTAATTGACGCTCGGTCACTAATTTGCCTGCGGTCATCGGGAACTCCTAAGTTCGCAAAGAGATGTCTGGACGTCTAAATGTACCTAAGCCCAGTGGTATCGTCAATAGGCGTTAAGACGTTTAGACGTCTAAACATAAAGAAATCTGTTTGCAATCGCTAAGAAATAGTAGCAATAATTTGACTGTAATCTGTAAGGGTTTAAAATCTGCCCCGAATTTAGCGTTATAACAGGTGAGTCAATGACTGAATGGAATGGGGAATACATCAGCCCCTATGCTGAACATGGCAAGAAGAATGAACAAGTAAAGAAAATTACTGTGTCTATTCCGCTCAAAGTGCTAAAAGTCCTCACGGATGAACGTACGCGTCGTCAGGTCAACAACCTGCGCCACGCAACGAATAGCGAACTGTTGTGCGAAGCATTTTTGCATGCCTACACCGGCCAGCCTCTGCCTGATGATGCCGATCTGTCGAAAGAGTGCCCAGACAGCATCCCCGCTGAAGCGAAGCGGTTGATGGACGAAATGGGGATCGAGTGGGAAGATATGGAATAACGCTTAAGCGTCCATAATCCTGCCGTAACTAATTATTAGGGATCGTTAATGCTCATCAGGCGTGGTGGGTTAAAGTAACGATCCCTATTTTGTTTTGATGGAATCCTATGTTCTCCTTGATCGATCCACAAACGCTCGCTATTGCGTCTGTGATTGTGTTTTTAGGTGCCCTCACCCAGAGTCTGATTGGGTTTGGCTTAGCCGTGGTCGCCAGTCCGTTGCTGTATATCGTCGATCCCCAATTAGTGCCCGCCCCCGTGATTGTGATGGGATTTTCCATCGCGCTACTCACCCTATTGCGTGAACGCGGCCATTTAGAATTCAATGGCTTGCAATACGCGCTCATCGGTCGAGTGCCCGGTGGCTTTATCGGTGCCAGCCTGTTGCTGTTTGCGCCGCAGCCGATTCTTGGTTTAGCAATTGCCGCGATTGTGACGGTTGCCGTGGTGCTGAGCCTGTATAAATTCAGCCTGCCAGTGAATAAAGCGACGCTATTTGGCGCGGGAGTCGTCTCGGGGATCTTTGGCAATATCGCCGCCATTGGTGGCCCTCCGATGGCGATTTTATTGGCGGGTAAGGATGCTTCGCAGTTTCGCGCAGCGTTATCGGCCTTCTTTATCTTTAGTTCGACCATTGCCTTGGCGATTCTTGGGGTGACGGGCCTACTCGAAATCAAGCACTTTTGGCTGTCGCTAATGCTATTGCCCTCGGTCTTTTTAGGCTATCTCGTGGCGGGCAAACTGGTGGGAAATGTGGATAAACATAAGACCAAGATGGCGACCTTAGCCCTCTGCGCTATCAGCGCCTTAGTGCTCACGGTCAAATCAGTGATTGAGTTATTACCGCAATAACCTCCTGCCAATTGCAGTCAATCGCAGCCATAAAAAAGCACCGTTTAACGGTGCTTTTTGCTTGCAGGGATGCGTGTTGTAACCCATTTGAGTATCACTTAATCGCATTAAAGTAATACTCATATTTGTTGCGCTAGTTTGAATGCCATGGGTTAGAGCATTCGCTAACATCACTTAGCTCAGGTAACTTTGGCCTGCATACACAATAAAGTGTCTCAGGGCGAGCACGCCAGTTAAGCTGGCACAGGCCACCATAATCATTGCGCCCTTAGTGTGGCGAGTCGCTGCGGGAAGCAGCATAAACAGCAATGGCACACCAAAGCCAATCCCGACCACGCCAATCCAGAATACGCTTGCCCACACGCCAGAGGTGAGTGATGCCAGCGCCGCAGCCGCCGCTCCGCCCTTAAAGTACAAGGCGCAGAACAACATAAACAGGAACATGATTTCGATGGCCATCACTGGCAGCTCTAAGCCATGCATTTTAGCTAAGGTCTTGTCGTGGCTATCGGTTTTGAACATCACCAGCGCCAGCACCGCATTGGCCGCAGCGCCCGCTGATAAACCAGAAACCAAGAACAATGCAGGCAATACCGCAGTGTTTAGCATCGGATAGGCATTCATCGCCGAGATTAAGAAGCCAGTGTAAGCGCCCACACCAATGGCGAGAACAAACAATAGCACTTCAATCAGCTTTCTAAAGGGCATCAGCAGCTTAGCGATAGGCGCGAGGAAACCTAAGCCCCACTTTGGCAAATCGTCACGCAGTACTAAAATCGCGTAGGCAAATGCCAAGGGTGAGTAAGCCAGTAGCGCTAGTACCCCAATCGCCATAACGGACTGGAAGTTGTAGTTAATTAAAATCAGCCAAAAGTGGAAAGGCTTAGTTAAATCAAACACTAAACAAGCCAAGCCTAAGCTGATTGCCACAGGGCCAATAATTGCCGCGGCCTTGAGGATATTGCTCTCAACTTGCGTTTGTTCTTGATTAAACCAACGCAAACCAATGCCAATCAGCAAACTTCCGGCGGATAAACCCGCCATAAACAGATACACGGCGATGACCCAGTGCCAAGTGACGGGATCATATTGCGCCATATCGCCCCAAGTATTGTTCATAATCAAATCCCCCCTCTTTTGGTAGGAACGCGATATACCCTAGGTTTAGTGCCTAAATGGGTCTTATCTTGGTAAGTGATCTTAGTGTTGAGCAGTGTGGCCACTTCACTTTGTGGATCGTTAGCATCGCCAAACACCAAGGCATCGGTCGGGCACACAGTCACACAGGCTGGCTCTTCACCACGGGCCAAACGCGTGTCCTTACAGAAGTTACACTTGTCAGCCACTTTGGTTTCGGGATTCATAAAACGCACTTTGTACGGACACGCCGCCACGCAGTACATACAACCCACACACTTATCGCCGTGGATGGAGACAATGCCATCTTCGCCCACATAGGCCGCACCCGTTGGACACACCTTCACACAAGGCGCATCTTCACACTGCTGGCAAGACACTCTGTGGTACTTAAAGTGCAGATGGGGCATTTCGCCATAGGGTCCTTCGACTCTCACCTGCAAACGGGTCACCCCTTCTGGAACGCCGTTTTCACTGCGGCAAGCCACGTTACAGGCTTGGCAGCCGATGCACTTGTTCTCATCGTGCACCATCACATATCTTTTCGTCATTTGAGCCTCCAATTAGCGTTTTGCCAGCGTGACGCCAGTGGTGTGTACCGTCATGCCACACACAGGTGCGGTAATGTGGGGCAATAAGTTTCCGCAGTGGATACCTTTGCCTGTCGCTCTAACCAACTCTTTGTTTTTAGAGCCAAAGCCCATATAAGCAAACACGGTATCGGGGCGAATGCCTGGGGTGACTAACGCATGGCCTTCCTCTGTACCTACACTGCTGGTTAAGCGGATAGGGTCGCCATTGCTGATGCCTAATTTGCTCGCGGTATCTGGGTGAACCCACACAGCGTTATCCGACATCAAATTCGCCAGCATGGGCACATTGTGGGTCGCGCCATTGGTATGCACCGCCACCTTACCTTGGATAAAGTAGAGTTCATTTGGCTTTTTAAGCTGCACTTCGCGGAACTTAATGACGCCGCGTCCTGGCGCCATGGCTTCAACCTTGGCGGAGGTCAATTCAATCTTGCCACTTGGGGTTTTAAAGCTGAGTAAACTGCCGTAGGTGCCGTCTTCATCCGCAGGTTTGGCATTGGCATAGGCTTTGGTAAATTCGGCCACCATTTTAGGTTCACGCAACATAATCGGCTTACCGAAGCTGACAAAACCTTCGTCTTTGATCCGGCGCAGCAGCTCTGTGTCGCGGTTTACCTGCAACAGCTGCAGGGTCTCCATGTTTTCCCATGGATAGAATTCACTCAGCCCCAGTTTGTGGCCAATATCCTTAAAGATTTGCCATGACGGACGAGTGTCGCCTAGGGTTTCAACCACCCGTTGGCGCACATAGTAGGCAGGGTTTTTACCGGACTTGTCAGCGATTTCCTCATCACGCTCAAGGTAGGTAGACTCAGGTAATATCACGTCGGCATAGGCCGCGGTTTCACTGATATACACATCGCACACGGCAACAAAGTCGAGTTTTTTCAAGGCTTCGACCACACGCGCTCTGTCGGTCATGGTTTGCATTGGGTTAGTACGGGACATCACCCAGCCATGTAACTGATAAGGCACCGCGCTTAAAGTCGCATCGAGGACGGTTTGATAAATCCCGCCCGCTGACCACATCATGGCGTACTGTTCTTCCACTTGGTCGATACGTTTTGCCGCAGGCTTTGGCATATCTTTTACGCCGGGCTTACCCAGCACGGGGGCCACATTTTCACCGGCGAGCTTGTTATAATCACTAGGCTTTTGCCCTAGGTAGATCCCGCCTTTACGTTCGATGTTACCAATCAAGATGTTGGCAGCGTAAAGCGCGCGGCGCATTTCAAACTCTTCGGTGGTAAAGGTGGCTCTGTGACCAAAATCCACCACCGCATGGGGCGCTTTAGCCGCATATTCACGGGCAATACGGCGAATATCTTTGGCGGGCACATCGGAGATCGTTTCGGCCCACTCAGGGGTATAGGCTTTTACTTCAGCGGCAAAGGTGTCAAAGCCTTCGACATAACGCTCAACAAAGGCTTTGTCGTAGAGGTTTTCTTCAATCAATACATGGCATAAGGCTAAAGCGACGGCCACGTCGGTGCCAGGACGAATCGCGTACCATTCATCGGCTTTATCGGCAACCACTGAGAATCTTGGCTCGAACACCACCAGCTTGGCGCCTTTATCCATTTGCGCCGCCATCATGCCGCGGGTTTCGGACATGTTGATGCCTTCGTACAGGTTATGGCCGAAGTTAATAATGTATTTTGAGTTACTTAAATCGCGTTTCACCTTAGTGCCAAACATGGCCATAGCAGCAATTTCATAACCGCCGGGGCAAGTAGATGCATGGGTAAAGGTATTTGGGCTACCAAACGCCGTGGCGAGGTGGAATAAGTGTTTTTCTTGCGAGCCAGATTTTGAGGAAAACGCTACCGCCTCTGGGCCGTGAGCTTCCTTGATTTTAGTGAGATTATCGGCAATCAGTTGATAGGCTTCATCCCAACTGATTTCAGCCCATTTACCCTCGCCACGCTCGCCAACCCGTTTTAGGGGTTTAACAATCCGCTGTGGATCGTACAGCAAACTATGACCAGCACCGCCGCGGGCACAGACTTTACCGCCAAAGGATTTAGCCGCCTTATTACCGCTGATAAAGACGTTTTTACCTTCAATCACCCGCGCTGAAATCGGGCAGCGGGTCGAGCACATCTCACAGATACTGGCAATTTCTTTGCCCATGCCCTTAAGCTGCTTGCTCTCTAATGCCGCTAAGCTGCCCGGCAATAAGCTAGCTAATGCACATGTTGCACCGCTGGCCCCTGCGCCCTTTAAAAAGGTTCGCCTATTAAGCTCAATCATGGTTACCTCCATCACACTCATCCCCCCTTATGCGCCAATTGGCACACGCAAACTTAGGCTTTGGGTCACCACTGCGGTGAAACACTAAATTTGCTCACAGGTTTTTAGTTATTAATGCCAATGCCTTAAGAAACGCTGGCATTTTGCTGTTCCGGAGTGATTGTTATCCCTTAAGGAGTAGGCGGATATTGTGGTAAACCACATAGGCAAGTTGAGTGTGATCTGTGGCAACTAAAAGTTAAAATTGTTCTAAAAATTCGTGAATAAGATCAATAGTGTTGATTGGCCGTATCGATGCGTACGCTTGAGGTATTTTTACAATACGCACCACAATAAAAAGTTATCAAAAAACCTAAAAGCAATTTTACAAACAATAAGTTAAAAAGTGATACCGCGATATCGCTGTCACAATAAACCCGTTAATTTAAAAGGATAAAATACCAGCACCGATTAGCGCGAACAGGTGCTGATATGAGGTCAGCATGAGGTTGGTATAAGGTCAATCCACCAAGGTAATATCTAAGCCATTTAACAGCCGAATCGCTTCATCGCGACTAAACTTGGCGCCTTTAATTTTGTTATTAAAAATATCAATGTCGTAATCGGTTGCCTCGGAGAAATCCGCCTCCATTAACTCGGTGCGGCCGAATAAGCTATGGCGAAAATCGCTGTAACTAAAGTTGGCGCGATTAAACTTGCCCTCACGAAAATCCACATCCTGCGCCTTACAGCCCTCAATTACCATTTCATCGAGCTTAAGGCCCATAAAAGAGCAGTCGTTTAAGATGCAGGTTCTAAAACTAAAAGGCGCCGCAAAGGATAATCTAGGCCAAGCGGCACGGGTCCAATCTATGCCGACCAGCTTACATTCTTCAAAACTCACACCGTTAAATTGGCTTAAGGGCACCTTGAGCAGGCTTAAATTACAGCCGACAAAACGGCAATCGATAAACTTGCAGTTACGGAATGTGCTGTCGCTAAATTGGCAATCGTGGAACTCGCACTCTTCAAACTCAAGGTCTTGCCACTGGCTTTGGCTCTCGGCTAAGGCGATAAATTGCTGCGAGAAAAAATACCGCCCCTGTGAGGCTACGCGCGCCATCATTGGCATTTTTGCATCTGTCGTCATACTCGCTCCATATTCTCCATCACGGCTTAGGCACGTCCTGATAGGCAAATTGTCTTTTTGAATCCACAACAAATAGCTGTTAAAGCGAGAAGCGGCGCCTCAAGCTGATGCACTATAGCCGCAGATAATACCCCGATTAACGCTACTCACTACATGGCTAAATTGGCATAAATCGAATATGGGCTTAGCACTTATGCTCTACAACCTAGCCCAACAATCTAGCTTCAAACGCTTGCGAGCGACGCTCCCGCTTTAGGCATTTTCAGCTTTTACCTTTACCAGCCTTCACTTTGTGCCGACACGCCGCACAGATGCGCACAAATAGCCGTGGAAAATTTTGCGAATAAAGGTAAAATGGCGCCACTTTTCGCGGCTGTCTAACAAGGTTCTCTGGGATTAATGGTTAGCCTTTTCGAGCAAAATGGCACGGGGGTTCCCCACTTGAGCAGACCAGTATTACTCTGGCGCCAACCTTGCTCTGCGTTTCATTTTCACCCCATATCTAGACAATCGTTATTCTCCCCATCGCCCGAAAATCCACTATTCGCTTTACGCTTAACCTTCACCAAGGCTTTACGCAAACTGAGCAATAAGCTATTGGCCAATAATAAAAAGGTGGCTAAGCATCCCATGCTTAAGCACACCGCAACGAATAAAAAACTCGTCCCTACACTCTCTATCCAAAGGAATACTCGTCATGAGTCTTGCTGATTCCGTATTAGCCGTAAACAACGATTTGCCCATCCGCACCGATAGCCCAGTTCATAGCGGCAAGGTACGTAGCGTTTACTGGCTAACCGACGCCGACAGCCGCCGTTTAATCAAAACCAAGGGCTACAATGTGCCCGAAGATACGCCGCTTGCCATTATGGTGATTAGCGATCGCATCTCCGCCTTCGACTGCATCTTCCACGGTGAAGGCGGATTAAAAGGCATCCCAGGTAAAGGCGCGGCATTAAATGCCATTTCTAATCATTGGTTTAAGTTATTTGCCGAAAACGGTTTAGCCGACAGCCACATTTTAGATATTCCGCATCCCTTCGTTTGGATAGTCCAAAAAGCCCGCCCGATTAAAGTCGAAGCCATTTGTCGCCAATACATTACTGGCTCAATGTGGCGCGCCTACTCTAAGGGTGAGCGCGTATTCTGCGGTATCACACTGCCAGAAGGCTTAGAGAAAGATCAAAAGCTGCCAGATTTGCTGATCACTCCTTCGACCAAAGGTATTTTAACTGGGATCCCCGGTGTGCCCGCGCAGGATGATGTGAACATCAGCCGCAGCGATATCGAAGCCAACTACCAAGCCTTTGGTTTTGAAAAGGTAGAAGATATCGACCTGTACGAGAAGCTGTTAAAAGATGGCTTTAAGGTGATCGCTAAAGCACTGGCCGACCTTGACCAAGTGTTTGTGGATACCAAGTTCGAGTTTGGTTATGTGACCGATAAAAACGGCAACTCAAAACTGATCTATATGGATGAAGTCGGCACCCCAGATTCATCTCGCATTTGGGACGGCGCCGCCTACCGCGATGGTAAAATCCTTGAAAACTCTAAGGAAGGCTTCCGTCAGTTCCTGCTGAACCACTTCCCCGATCCGGACATTCTGCTCAACAAGGACAGAATGCCAGAGCGCGAAGCCCTTGCCCGCGATAACGCCCTGCCATTAGAGGCGATGATGAATGTGTCACGCACTTACACCGGCATCGCCGAGAAGGTGACTGGCGCGGCAATCCCGCTGCCAGCCAATCCAAAGGCAGATATTATTAAGATCCTACGTGAAGAGTATGATCTGATTGTTTAATCAGATTTCGATGAGGTAGGGTGTTTTTCCTTAACCTCTAAATGTAGAAAAGGCGCTTAGGCGCCTTTTTTGTTTGCTTCGAAAACTGTGTTTGAATTGAGTAGTTATTTTCTTAAGAATAAGTCTTAGGAGACAAGACTAACAATTATCCAAACTTCGTTTGGATCAAAGTCGTGGGGCTTCACCCCACACCCGACCAAGGAGGACTGCTCGTCCTATCCTCCTTGGATTCTCCAAGACGCCCCAACGGAGTTGAAAGCCCCTTGTGCTCATTGACAAATTTGCTATCGCTTCCGAAGGATGCGTCCCTGCACCTGCGAAAGCTAGT
>NZ_JTLE01000094.1:1757200-1786621 GCF_000798835.1 Shewanella sp. ZOR0012 | reverse complement strand
CCCGTCTTGGCTTTATCGCCAAAGACTATGCCCAGTTACAGACTCTGTTAACCCAAGCGATAGCGCAGCTAGAATCCAATAGCGCCGAGAGCTGGCAGTTACCCTCAGGGATAAGTTTTCGCGCCAAGGCCTTAGTCAATGAGCAAACCAAGGTCGCGGCCTTATTTGCCGGCCAAGGCTCGCAGTACCTGAATATGGGACTGGAAATTGCCAACAACTTCCCCGAGCTTCGCCGCCATATCCACGCCAGCGATAAAGTGTTTAGCGACCGTGGTGAGGTTGCGCTTTCAAGCGTGCTGTACCCTATCCCCGCCTTCGATGATGAATCGAGAAAAGCGCAGGAAAGTGCGTTAACCAATACCCTTTATGCCCAAAGCGCCATCGGCGCGCTTTCAATGGCGCAGTACGCCCTATTTACTCAGGCAGGTTTCGCCCCAGATATGCTCGCAGGCCATAGTTTTGGTGAACTCTCGGCTCTGTGCGCCGCTGGCGTGATCTCAATGGATGACTACATCAAGCTTGCCTTTGAACGTGGACAGGCGATGGCGCAGTCACCACAAGATGCCAACTCAAGTCGTGATGCTGGCGTCATGTATGCTGTTATTCTTAAGCAAAAACAGGATATTGAGGCTATCAACGGTTGCCTTGCGCAGTTTGAAGGCGTCAAAGTTGCCAACTACAACTCACCCACTCAGCTGGTGATTGCAGGCGCTAGTGCCGCCACCCAACAGGCGGCTAAGGCCATTAGCGAGTTAGGCTTTAAGGCGATTGCCCTACCCGTTTCCGGTGCCTTCCACACGCCATTGGTTGCCCATGCGCAAAAGCCCTTTAGCGAAGCCATTGATAAGGCTCAGTTCAACACGCCAAAGATTGCCCTGTATGCCAATGGCACTGGTCAACTACACCCTACCGATGCCAACGCCATCAAAGCGGCCTTTAAAGATCATATGTTGCAATCGGTGCACTTTAGCGAGCAGCTAGAGGCTATGTATGCCGCAGGCGCACGGGTGTTTGTCGAGTTCGGCCCGAAAAACATTCTGCAAAAGTTGGCAGAAAATACCTTAGCTGCGCAGTTAAACGAGCTTTGCCTTATCAGCATTAACCCGAATCCCAAGGGCGATAGTGACAGCCAACTGCGCAGCGCTGCGGTGCAACTGGCGGTTGCGGGGGTAACACTGGGGGAAATCGACCCTTATCAAGCCGAATTGATTGCGCCAGCAACGCCTTCAGCCATGAATATCAAGCTCAACGCGACCAACTACATCAGCCCAGCGACCCGCAACAAAATGGTCGATTCGCTGCAATCGGGCAAAATTACCAGCCAAGTGCAGTATGTGGATCGCCTCGTTGAGAAAGTGGTTGAAAAAGTCGTTGAAAAACCAGTGATTGTCGAAAAAATTCTAGAAAAGGTTGTCGAAGTGGAAAAGCCCGTGGCACAAAATAGCAATAATATTCAACAGCAAACGCCTGCACAGCCAACCAGCTTTACCACTGGACAGGCGAATCAAGATGCCCTGAGCGCCTTTTTTGCCGCCCAAACCCAGGCCGCGCAATTACATCAACAATTTTTAGCGATCCCGCAGCAATACGGCGATACCGTCAGTGCCCTGATGGCAGAGCAAGCCAAAATGGCAAGCCTTGGCATCGCCATTCCAGAGAGCCTGCAACGCTCGATGGAGCTGTTCCACCAGCATCAGGCACAAACCCTAAAGAGCCATGCTGAATTTATGCAATTGCAGACCAGCAGCAGCCAAGCGGCATTAGCCCTACTCGGCCAAATGCCTGCGCCTCAGGTTCAAGCCCCCATTCAAGCTGCACCAGTGGCAGTTACAGCGGCAACGCCTGTCGTTCCAGCACAGGCACCTGTGGTTCAAGCGTTAGCCGCAGAGCCAAAAGCGAGTGTTGCGCCTGTGAGTGAGCCCCAAGTTCAGCAACCCCAAGTAGCACACCCACAAGTGCAAACTGTGGCGACAGCAACTAACGCGCTTTCCGAGAAGTCAGTTGTGCAGCAAATCGAGCACGCTATGCTCTCTGTGGTCGCCGATAAAACGGGTTACCCCGTTGAAATGTTAGAACTTGGCATGGATATGGAAGCCGACCTTGGTATCGATTCTATTAAGCGCGTGGAAATTCTAGGCACAGTACAGGACGAATTACCCAACCTGCCAGAACTGAGCCCTGAGGATTTAGCCGAATGCCGCACCCTAGGGGAAATTGTGGCGCTGTTTAGCCAAGCGACTTCTGTAACAGCTGCAACCTCAGTTAGCCATGCGACACCAAATGCAGTACTCGCAAGTGCAGTAGCTGCAAGCGCGGCGGTTTCTCATGACGAAATTGAGCGCACTATGATGGCGGTCGTGGCCGATAAGACTGGCTATCCCGTGGAAATGCTGGAACTTGGCATGAATATGGAAGCCGATCTGGGTATCGATTCTATCAAGCGCGTGGAAATTTTAGGCACGGTACAGGACGAGTTACCCAACCTGCCAGAACTCAGCCCTGAAGATCTCGCCGAGTGTCGCACCCTAGGGGAAATCGTGGCGCTGTTTAGCCAAGCGACTCCAGTAACAGCTGCAGCCTCAGTTAGCCATGCGACACAAAATGCAGTACTCGCAAGTACAGTTGCCGCAAGTGCGGTGGTTTCTAATGATGAAATTGAACGCACTATGATGGCGGTGGTAGCCGACAAGACGGGTTATCCCGTTGAAATGCTGGAACTCAGCATGGATATGGAAGCTGACCTTGGTATCGATTCTATCAAGCGCGTGGAAATTTTAGGCACAGTACAGGACGAGTTACCCAACCTGCCAGAACTCAGCCCAGAAGATCTTGCCGAGTGCCGCACCCTAGGCGAAATTGTGGCGCTCTTTAGCCAAGCAATTCCTCTAGTATCAACAGCCGTAACAGCTGCCGCCACTGTTAGCCATGCGACACAAAGTGCAGTCGCTGCAAGTGCGGCGGTTTCAAATGATGAGATTGAACGCACTATGATGGCGGTCGTAGCCGACAAGACTGGCTATCCCGTTGAAATGCTGGAACTTAGCATGGATATGGAAGCCGACCTTGGTATCGACTCCATTAAGCGCGTGGAAATTCTAGGCACAGTACAGGACGAATTACCGAACCTGCCAGAACTGAGCCCAGAAGATCTCGCCGAGTGCCGCACCCTAGGGGAAATTGTGGCGCTTTTTAGCCAAGCAGCTCCTGTAGTATCGACAGCCGTAACAGCTGCAGCACCAGTCAGCCATGCGACACAAAATGCTGTACTCGCAAGTGCAGTAGCAGCAAGCGCGGCGGTTTCTAATGATGAAATTGAACGCACTATGATGGCGGTCGTGGCCGATAAGACCGGCTATCCCGTTGAGATGCTTGAGCTAAGCATGGATATGGAGGCCGACCTTGGGATCGATTCTATTAAGCGCGTGGAAATTCTAGGCACGGTACAAGACCAACTGCCGAACCTACCAGAACTGAGTCCTGAGGATTTAGCCGAATGTCGCACCTTAGGTGAAATTGTCGCCCTCTATGCTGGTTCGCAATCATCAAGTGAGGCGCAACAGCAAAACCATGCTGCGCCAATTCAAGAGGCAATTGCAGAAACCGTCGAGGACACCATCGACCTGCCGCCCCATAGTGAGGTGATGCTAAAAAAGTTGCCAGCGGCGGCTGAGTTAGCGCGCATCATAGCAACTAGCGATGTTCAACTGACGGCAAACAGTTACGTCGTTATCGGCGACGATGGCCACAACGCGGGTGTGATTGCCGAAAAGCTTCACGCCCAAGGGGTTAAGGTTGCGGTTGTACGCTCACCTAAAACGGTTGTGGCCAGCGCATCGCCACTCGATAGCCATATTGCCAACTTCACGCTGAAGGCGATTGATGATGAAAGCATTTGTGAGGTCATCAATCAGATTGAAGCGCTTGGCCAAATCGCTGGTTTTATTCATCTGCAGCCACAGCATAAGTCCGTTGCCGATAAAAGTGCTGGCCTAGTGCTGGCAGACGAAGCCAAAGCCTCGGTCGAGCAAGCCTTCTTGTTCGCCAAACACTTACAACCGCTGTTAACTGAGCGCGACTACTGCCGCTTTGTCACTGTTAGCCGTATCGACGGTGGTTTTGGCTATATTGGCATGGATGAGTCGGCAGGTGCCCTCATCAGTCAGAGTGAACTCAACCAAGCGGCGCTCTCTGGACTCACTAAAACCTTAAATCACGAGTGGCCAGGAGTGGTCTGCCGCGCGCTGGATATCGCGCCAAACTTGGACGCTAAAACGGTCGCCAATGCGGTAGTGCAGGAATACTACCTCCAAGATGCGCCAGTCGAAGTCGGTATTGATAGCGAGCTTGAGCGCACCACCTTAGTTGCAGGCAATGCTGTGCTTCGCCGCAGTGGCGCCTCTCTCTCGTCTGCGGACAAAATCCTCGTCACGGGCGGCGCTAAGGGTGTTACCTTCGAGTGCGCCTTAAGTTTAGCGAAACGCTGCAAGGCACATTTTATCCTCGTGGGTCGTAGCGCCCATCAGGGGATCCCCGCTTGGGCTCTGGGTAAAAATCGCAACGAACTCAAAGCCGCTGCCATCGCACATCTGCAAAGCCTGGGTGATAAACCCACACCAAAACAAGTGGATGCCTTAGTTTGGCCAGTACAAAGCAGCCTTGAAATCAGCCATGCCTTGCAAGCCTTTGAAGCGGTTGGCGCCAGCGCCGAATACTTAAGCCTGGATGTTAACGATCCTGCCGCCATTGCCAGCATTATTGCACCTATCAGCGCCCTATCGCCCATCACGGGGATTATCCACGGCGCGGGTGTACTTGCCGATAAACATATTCAAGACAAAACCTTAAGCGAACTTGAGCGGGTTTATGGCACTAAGGTGACCGGACTTAACAATCTGCTATCGGCACTGGATCTTAGCCAGTTAACGCTTATCGCCCTGTTCTCTTCGGCGGCAGGTTTTTACGGCAATACCGGCCAGAGCGACTACGCCATGTCTAACGACATTCTCAATAAGGCTGCGCTGCAACTCGCGCAGCAATTGCCACAAGCCAAGGTGATGAGCTTCGACTGGGGTCCTTGGGATGGCGGCATGGTCAATCCTGCGCTGAAAAAGATGTTTATCGACCGTGGGGTCTATGTCATTCCACTCAAAGCCGGTGCCGAGTTATTTGCCAGCCAATTATTGAGTGATACGGGAGCGCAGCTGTTGGTCGGAACCGATATGCAGGGCAATACCGCTAATACTGTTGAAGCTGCATCAGCAAAAAAGCCTGAAGCGGATCTAACCACGGCGTTAGATCCGCAGCCTATGGTCCAAACGGTGCCGCAGAGTATTCGCGTCATGCGCAGCCTCGACCCTAAACGCATGAGCTTTATTGAGGATCATTGCATCAACGGTCATGCGGTGTTGCCAACGGTATGCGCCATCGATTGGATGCGTGAGGCCGCCAAGGCCCATTTAGGTAAGGCGGTGAGTGTCAGCGATTATCGACTACTCAAGGGAATTATCTTCTATGAGGTACTACTTGCCCGCGATGCGCCTATTGAGCTCGAACTAATGCTCACGCCGCTTGCCGACGCTACACAGCAATCGACTGAGGCGTTAACCGCGCTGATAAGCTTTGAAGGTCGCCCGCAGTATCAGGCAGTGTTAGTGGCGCAGACGGATGATACGGCAGACGTGCAGCGTTTCGAGGTTGACGAGTTACATTCTCTGATGCAGGAGATGGCACAGCAACCCGCTATCGCGAACCGTGAGTCGCTCTACAGTGATGGCACACTGTTCCATGGCCCAAGACTGCAAGGTATAAGCGAAGTGCTCGCCTTTGATGATCAGCAGCTTATCGCTAAGGTAGCACTGCCAACGGTGGCCTTAGATGACTGCGGTGAGTTTGCGCCAAATCTTGAGGATAAAGGCACACAACCCTTTGCCGAAGATCTGTTATTGCAGGCCATGCTCGTGTGGGCACGCCTTAAATATCAAGCGGCAAGCTTACCCAGTGCCATTGGCGAGTTTGTGTCCTATTCGCCCTTAGGTTTTGGCGAGAAGGCGGTATTGGTGCTGGATGTGCTCAAGCATTCGTCCCGTTCACTTGAAGCCAATATTGCCCTCTACCACCAGGATGGCCGTCTAAGCTGCGAGATGAAGCGAGCAAAAGTCACGATCAGCAAGACGCTTAACCAAGCGTTTTTGGCCAATAAACCTCAGCAACAAACGATAGTGCAGGCAGCAGTCCAAAGCACGGCCGAGGTAAGTGTTAAGTGACACTCGACCCAAGCGCAAATGCCGCATTAAGCAATGCGGCACTAAACACTCCACATCCCAATACCAAGCCACTGCGAATAGCCGTATGGCTTGGTGATGGGAGGATACAGAGTGTGCTTAGCCATGCACAAACCGATGTCAGCAAGCTGCAGCAGTTGATGGCTTGTCGAATTCAGCTCAATGTGGAAGATAAGCCACTAATTAATGAGCCATCTGATGAGCCAACACTGGTCGCCTTGATCACAGAGCAACTCGCCCATATTGCGCAAAAACAACTTATTGAAATCCGCTTTGAATATCAGCAGCAAGTCCGTAGCCTGTACCTGCTCGATGGCCTGCTTGCTGCCCAGTTACACCTGCATGCCGAGGCTTATATTTCAGCATTAGCGCAAATCCAAGCTGAAACAGCTGAAGAAACAAATACTATCAATACAAATACAGTCGAGCGCTGCTTAAACAGCGCTTTTACCTTGGCGAAACGCGATTGTACTCAGGCGGTTAATGGCTACGCGGAGGTTGGCAATCTTGCCCGTCAGTTGAATGTATTATCTCAAGCGGTTGAGGCGTTAAGTCATCGCAGCCTTAAAGGCATTGAACCAATGCTTGATGCGACTAATGCAGCGCAACTGGCTGAACAGCACGCTGAAAAGCCAGTAAAAAACGCGGAGAACGGCTATTGGTTTACCAAGCCCCATCAGGCAAGGGTGTTAAGCCTAAATCTCTTGAGTAATCCCTTGGGTAATCTCTTGGATAAAGCCCCTCAAGCGAGCACCGCCCAAAGCCTTATCTTGACCCAAGGCACTCGGCTTATCCCTCAGCAATTACTCAATGCCAACAGGCTGTTTATTCCCATCAGCGGCAATACACTTGAGTCTTTAACGGTACAGTTATCACAACTGATTGATTCATTAGATTTATCGGCAAACTTTCCCGATACAGATTGGCTTTGCAGCCAAGGCCGTGATTGGTTTAAGCGCTATCAAGCAAAGGATGAATTGGCTTTAGTACTGATGGCGGACTCCCTTGAGGAGTTAATGCAAGAAGCTAAGGCGATGCGCGCTTATATTGAAAAGACGCAACAGACTCCTGCGCCAACTCCAGCCCAAACGCCAGCGACCAATCTAGTCTTTAAGACCCCGGCGGGCAGTTATTTTGCGGCCTCGCCCCTTGGTGATAAAGGCTTAACCTTTGTCTATCCAGGGGTTGGCACAGTTTATCCGAATATGTTCAGCGACTTACACGGCTATTTCCCTGAACTTTATCGCGAGCTTGAACGCGAAGGGAATTTAGCCGCCATGTTGCAGGCCGAGGCGATTTACCAAGGCGCTGCTTATGCGAAAACCGCAATTAATGTAAGCGTAAAAGATGCAGCAGAGATGAGCTTAAGTCAGCTTGCGATTAGCGGTGTTGGCGCGAGTTACCTATTTACTCAGCTGTTGACTCAAGTCTTTACTATCCAACCGCAACTCGCTCTGGGCTATTCCATGGGTGAAGCGGCCATGTGGGCAAGTTTGGATATCTGGCAAACGCCACATGCCCTGATTAACGCCACCCAAAACAGTGCCATCTTCAATCAGGAGATTTCAGGCCCACTGCTTGCGGTGCGCCGCGATTGGCAGTTGAGTGAAGATGCACCGCTAGTATGGAATAGCTTTTTAGTGCGAGCCTCTCGCGCCGAAATTAATGCCCTACTGGCTGATTTTCCACGGGTTTATCTAGCCATCGAACAGGGCGATACCTGTATTCTCGCGGGCTGCGAAGCAAGCTGCTTACAACTCCTTAAAAGGCTGAATAAGCGTGGCATTGCCAGCAATAAAGTCACCGCCATGCATACCCCGCCCTCGCAGTCACAGCACAGTGCTATCCAAGGGTTTTATACCTTGGGCTTAAAGGCGAATGCCTGTGAGACTCAGGTGCGTTTCATTAGCGCAGCGCAGCAAAGTACAGTCAGCATCGACAGCCAAAGCATTGCCAAGAGTATCGCCGACACCTTTTGTGCGCCGCTGAATTTTACCGCGCTGATTAACGCCGCGTATCAACAAGGTGCGCGCTTATTTGTTGAAGTGGGCGCCGATCGGCAAACCAGCACACTTATCGATAAAATCGGCCGCCAACTAGAGTTGGGCGCCGATGGCGTTCAAACACAGGAACAACCGATATTTGCCATGGCATGCAATGCCAAGGGCAGCGATACGATCACCAGTTTACTCAAATGCTTAGCTCAACTTATCAGCCATAGAGTGCCACTCTCCCTTGCGCCGCTAATGCCTCAATCGGCGGATAAGGCTACAGCAAAAACGATAGCGCCACATTCTGCCAGCGCATTAGGCCATTATTCAAACGTATTCCAAGAAGGAGAACCCCTTTGAGTTCTCAAATGCATGCTCACCCGACTCTGCAAGACAGCACCGCTGTGCCAAACGACCAGCGCCAAAGCTCAAAGGCGATGCCAAAGATTGCCATCGTCGGCCTTGCCGTCCAGTATCCCGATGCCGACACACCGGAGCAGTTTTGGCAAAATCTGCTGGATAAAAAAGATTCCCGCAGTCAAATCGATGCGGTCAAACTCAATGCCAATCCAGCGGATTACCAAGGTGTTCAAGGCCAAGCCGACCGTTTTTATTGCGACAAGGGCGGCTATATCCGCAACTTTCGTTTTGCCCCACAGGGTTATCAGTTGCCGCCAGCGGCCTTTGAAGGGCTCGATGAAAGCTTTTTATGGGCATTAGATTGCAGTAAAAAAGCCCTGCTGGATGCGGGTGTGGATTTAACGGCACCATTACTTGAGCGCACAGGGATTGTAATGGGCACGCTGTCGTTCCCGACCGCAAGCTCCAATGAATTGTTTTTACCGATTTACCATCAAGCGGTTGAAAAGGCATTAAAAACCAAGCTTAATCAACCCGAATTTGCCCTCGCGCCCTTCGCCAATGCGTCGATGGCGGGCACGCAACAAGCCGCCAATGGTGCCATTGCCCACACTGCGTCTAAATTGTTAAGTGATGCCCTCGGCCTTGGCGGCGCACAGCTCAGTCTCGATGCCGCCTGCGCCAGCTCTGTCTATGCCCTCAAATTAGCCTGCGATTATTTAACCACGGGCAAAGCCGATATGATGCTCGCGGGCGCCGTATCGGGCGCCGATCCCTTCTTTATCAACATGGGATTCTCGATTTTCCACGCCTATCCAGACCATGGGATTTCGGCGCCTTTCGATAGCAATAGCAAAGGCTTATTCGCAGGTGAAGGCGCTGGCGTATTAGTGCTTAAGCGTTTAGAGGATGCCGAGCGCGATGGCGATAATATTTATGCCGTGGTCAGTGGTATTGGCTTATCGAACGATGGCAAGGGCCAATTTGTCTTAAGCCCCAACAGTAAGGGCCAAGTGCAAGCCTTCGAGCGTGCCTATGCCGCCGCCAACACCCACCCGAGCAATATCGAAGTGATTGAATGCCATGCCACCGGCACGCCGCTGGGGGATAAGGTTGAGCTCACCTCGATGGAGCGTTTTTTCGAAGATAAACTCGGCGGCACTAAGGCGCCGCTGATAGGTTCGGCCAAATCCAACCTTGGGCATTTGCTCACCGCCGCCGGCATGCCTGGGATCATGAAAATGATCTTCGCCATGCGCTCAGGCCATCTACCGCCAAGTATCAATTTAACGGCGCCGATTTCATCACCTAAGGGGCTGTTTAGCGGTAATAATCTTCCCACACAGCGTCAGGCTTGGCCCGATAAAGCGGGCAACGATCGTCGCCATGCGGGGGTGTCTGTATTTGGCTTTGGTGGCTGTAATGCCCATCTGTTGTTGGAGTCCTATCAACCGACAGCGCACAGAGCCGAGAAGCAAGCCAACAAACCAGTTTATCAGCAGCAAGCATTAACCGTTATCGGCTTGGCGTCGCACTTTGGGCCTTTGGCCTCCATCAATGCGCTGGATAAGGCGCTATTAAACCAAACGGATGCCTTTATCCCGCTGCCCGCTAAGCGATGGAAAGGCTTAGATAAACACCCCGATATCCTTAATCAGTTTGGCCTAAATCGCGCGCCCAAAGGCGCCTATATCGAGCAGTTTGATTTTGATTTTCTGCGCTTTAAAGTGCCGCCCAATGAGGATGACAGGCTTATCTCCCAGCAATTGTTGTTGATCAAAGTCGCCGATGAAGCGATTCGCGATGCCAAGTTAACCGCTGGCAGCAAGGTCGCGGTGTTAGTGGCAATGGAAACCGAGCTTGAGCTGCACCAATTCCGTGGCCGCGTGAATTTGCACACCCAACTTGCGGATAGCTTAAAGAAACAAGGCGTTCACCTCTCCAATGATGAATACCTTGCCCTCGAAGCCATCGCCATGGACAGCGTGCTCGATGCCGCCAAGCTCAATCAATATACCAGCTTTATTGGCAATATTATGGCGTCGCGTATCGCCTCGCTGTGGGATTTTAACGGCCCGGCGTTTACCATTTCAGCCGCCGAGCAATCGGTCGGTCGCTGTATCGATGTGGCGCAAAACCTACTGTCCCAAGAGGCCCTCGATGGCGTAGTGATTGCCGCTGTGGATTTAAGCGGCAGTATTGAACAGGTGATATTGAAAAACGCCGAGGTCGCCGTTGATCTCGATGCCGACAGCGCGAATCCACAGTGGAAGGTGGGTGAAGGCGCGGGCGCTATCGTGCTGACCAGCCAGCAAGCGAGCAACAGTCAACAAGCGAGCAACAGTTCACAGGCAGCTTACGGCCAAATTCGTGCTCAAGCATTTGGCACACATCATCAGCTGCCTAAGCTGCTTGATTCGCTGATAACCGAAACGGCTATCGCCAATCCTTCAGTGCCAGCTGCCATTCATATGGTTGAGCAATGTATTGCCCCAGAAGAGCAACTGCCAGCGGAGCAGTTATTAGCGCAGCTTAATCTTATGGGGACGTCATGCAATCGAGTCGCCAATACCCTTGGGCATAACTTTAGCGCTGCGGGTATGGCCAGTCTTCTGAGTGCCCTGTTAAGCCTAAAGAACGGGTCTGCGGGTTCGGATAAAAACGTCGATAAGCAGGCATTAATCTCTACTCAAAGCCAAGGAGTGAGCTCACTGCTGTTGTTAAGCCAAACTGCAACGCAGGCGGCGCACCTAAAGCAGCGCCTTGCGCAAGATTTAACCTTGAGTGAGCAAAAACATTTAATCAAACCAGTGACGCTCGGTGGCCGCGATATCTATCAACATATTGTGGATACGCCACTGCCCGCACTTGCCGCCATCCAAGGCAAAATGCGCCTGTTACAGCCTGTAGCACCACAGGCGACACAAACTAAGCCCATAGTAGAAGCAGCACTTGATATCACGGCAAAAAACGCCACCCCATTTGCCACACCATTAGCAGTAGAGAGCGGTATGTCATCTAACGCACCACACCAATATTCGGCGGCGCCCTTGGCGCAGGATAGGGCGTCGCAGGATAGCGCGGCACTGTTACAAAACCAGCAATTGTTGCAAAACCAGCAGCTTGCACGCGAGGCGCACTTAGCCTTTTTACAGAGCCGTGAGCAAGGGCTCAAACTGGCCGATGCGCTGTTAAAGGCACAATTATCCCAGACAACACAAACGGGGTCTGTTACAACCCATGTTGTCACCAGCGCCAATGCCGCTCCCGCTGCGGCGCAACAAGCGGTATCCGTCCCAGAACGAAAACCAGAGTTAAAACCAGATCACGCGAATGTCGCTCCCTATACGCCACCCATTCCTGCGGCTAAGCCCTGTATTTGGAACTATCAGGATCTGGTGGAATACGCCGAGGGCGACATTGCCAAGATCTTTGGTGCCGATTACGCCATCATCGACAGCTACGCACGCCGGGTGCGTCTGCCAACTTCGGATTATCTGCTAGTCTCGCGGGTGACTAAGCTCAACGCGCAAATGAACCGCTATCAGCCGAGCACTATGACCACAGAGTACGACATTCCCGTGGATGCGCCCTTCTTGGTCGATGGCCAAATTCCGTGGGCGGTGGCAGTCGAATCGGGTCAGTGCGACTTAATGCTGATCAGCTACTTAGGTATCGATTTTGAAAACAAAGGCGAGCGCGTCTATCGCCTGCTCGACTGCACCCTCACCTTCCTTGGGGATCTGCCCCGCGGCGGTGATACCCTGCGCTACGATATCTCCATCAACCACTTTGCCCGCAATGGCGATACCCTGCTGTTTTTCTTCTCCTACGAATGCTTCGTGGGCGATAAGCTGATCCTCAAGATGGACGGCGGCTGCGCGGGATTCTTTAGCGATAAAGAACTGGCCGATGGCAAAGGGGTGATCCGCACCGAGGCCGAAATTAAGCAGCGCGAGCAAGCACAAATTGCACTGGCCAATGAATATGCCCGAAACGGCAATCAGCCACGCTTCGCGCCGCTACTTAACTGCGCGCAAACGGCCTTCAGCTATGGCCAAATCCATCGTCTACTGCGCGCCGACATTGGCGGCTGTTTCGGCGGTGAACATGCGGCCCATCAGGCGAAGTTTGGTCTCCAGCCTTCACTGTGCTTCGCCTCGGAAAAATTCCTGATGATCGAGCAAGTCAGCAAGCTCGAAGTGCATGGCGGCGCTTGGGGCTTAGGCTTGATTGAAGGTCACAAGCAATTAGCCCCCGACCATTGGTATTTCCCCTGCCATTTCAAGGGCGACCAAGTGATGGCCGGCTCCCTCATGGCCGAAGGTTGTGGCCAGTTGCTGCAATTCTTTATGTTGCATATTGGTATGCACCTTGGGGTTACTAACGGTCGTTTCCAACCCCTTGAAAACGCATCGCAAAAAGTACGCTGCCGCGGTCAAGTATTGCCACAATCTGGCACGCTCACCTATCGGATGGAAGTCACCGAAATTGGCATGAGCCCTCGCCCCTATGCCAAGGCGAATATCGATATTCTGCTCAATGGTAAAGTGGTGGTGGATTTCCAAAACCTCGGGGTGATGATTAAAGAAGAAGCGGATTGCACCCGCTATTCGCAAAGCCATTCTTCGCAGAGTAGTGATACCCAAGCAGCAAATATCGACAACCAAGCGGAACAAGCGCCGCTGATGGCGCAAATCCCAGATATGGCCGCTCCCGTCAATAAAGGCGTTGTGCCGCTTAAGCATGTAAGTGCGCCGATTGCGCCAGCAGGCTCTAAGTACGCCAACCGCGTGCCCGACAGCCTGCCGTTTACGCCTTATCATTTGTTTGAGTTTGCCACTGGCGATATTGAAAACTGCTTCGGCCCCGATTTTAGTATTTACCGTGGCTTAATCCCGCCGCGTACGCCCTGCGGCGATCTGCAACTCACCACCCGAGTGGTGGCCATTGAGGGCAAACGTGGCGAGCTGAAAAAGCCATCCTCCTGTATTGCCGAGTATGAAGTGCCCAGCAATGCTTGGTATTACGCTAAAAACAGCCACCCGAGTGTGATGCCTTACTCAGTGCTGATGGAAATCTCATTGCAGCCCAATGGCTTTATCTCGGGTTATATGGGCACGACCTTAGGCTTCCCGGGGCAGGAATTATTCTTCCGCAACCTCGACGGCAGTGGCAAGTTACTGCGCGAAGTGGATTTACGCGGTAAAACCATAGTCAACGATTCGCGCCTACTGTCCACCGTGATAGCTGGCAGCAATATCATTCAAAACTTTAGTTTCGAACTGAGCTGCGATGGCGAGCCCTTCTACCGTGGCAATGCGGTTTTCGGTTACTTTAAGGCCGATGCGCTCAAAAACCAGTTGGGTATCGACAATGGTAAAATTACCCAAGCGTGGCATCTTGAGCGCGGTATTAAAGCCGACAGCCAAATCAATCTGTTAGATAGAAATGGTCGCAGTTTTGTGGCGCCGCAGGGCAAACCACACTACCGCCTCGCGGGTGGTCAGCTGAACTTTATCGACAAGGCCGAGATTGTAAAAACTGGCGGTAAGAAGGGTCTGGGATACTTGTACGCCGAGCGCACTATTGACCCGAGCGATTGGTTCTTCCAGTTCCATTTCCATCAGGATCCTGTGATGCCAGGCTCCCTCGGCGTCGAGGCGATCATCGAATTACTGCAAACCTACGCCATAGACCAAGACCTAGGCGCAGGCTTCAATAATCCGAAATTTGGCCAGATCCTGTCAGAAATTAAATGGAAGTACCGTGGTCAAATTAATCCATTAAACAAACAGATGTCGCTGGATGTGCATATCACCAGCATTGAAGATAAAGACGGTAAACGCATCATCAAGGGCGATGCCAACCTGAGTAAGGATGGCCTGCGCATTTATGAGGTAACCGATATCGCAATCTGCATCGAAGAGGCATAGCGCTAGCGCCTAACTTGCGGCATTAGCCAAAGTTAGCTTAAACAGCACACAACAGCCGCAGTGCAAGGGAATAACCCCACTGCGGCAAACAAATTCAGGCCCCAAACACCTAAAAGTGAATAGCCCAAATGACGAATACCACACTCGATAATAACGCTCTCGATAATAACAAGCTCAGTCCTTGGCCGTGGCAGGTTGATGAAGCCGCCATCAGCTTCGATATCGATTCCCTTGGCAAAAAACTTAAAGATCTCAATCAAGCCTGTTACTTAGTTAATCATGCCGAAAAAGGCCTAGGCATTGCCCAAAGCGCCGAGGTGGTCGGTCTTGCTGAACCACAGTCCAGCAATGATTTACACAAAAGCAATGGTTTGCATCCTGTGAGTGCCTTCGCCCCCGCCCTTGGCACCCAAAGCTTGGGCGACAGTAATTTTCGCCGCGTGCATGGGGTAAAATACGCCTACTACGCGGGCGCCATGGCTAACGGTATCGCCTCGGAAGAGTTAGTTATCGCCTTAGGTCAGGCGGGCATTCTGTGCTCCTTTGGCGCGGCGGGGTTAATTCCATCGCGCGTTGAAGCCGCGATTAAACGCATTCAAACAGCATTGCCCAATGGCCCCTACGCCTTTAACCTCATTCATAGCCCGAGCGAGCCAGCGCTTGAGCGTGGCAGTGTCGAACTCTTCCTTAAACATCAAGTACGTACGGTTGAAGCCTCGGCCTTCTTGGGCTTAACACCGCAAATCGTCTATTACCGCGCAGCAGGCCTGAGTCGCGATGCCAACGGCGAGATTGTGATTGGCAACAAAGTGATAGCTAAAATCAGCCGCACCGAGGTGGCGACCAAGTTTATGGAGCCCGCCCCCGTTAAGATGCTGCAACAATTAGTGAACGAAGGGCTTATCAGCGAAGACCAAATGCTAATGGCGCAATCTGTGCCCATGGCCGATGACATTACCGCCGAAGCCGACTCTGGCGGCCACACCGACAACCGCCCTCTGGTCACGCTATTGCCGACCATTTTGGCACTCAAAGATACTATTCAAGCCAAGTACCAATACAAAACGCCGATCCGAGTGGGCGCAGGTGGTGGTATCGGCACGCCCGATGCGGCGCTGGCGACCTTCAATATGGGCGCGGCCTATATTGTCACTGGCTCAATCAACCAAGCCTGTGTTGAAGCAGGTGCCAGCGAACATACCCGTAAGTTACTCGCCACCACCGAAATGGCCGATGTGACTATGGCGCCCGCCGCCGATATGTTCGAAATGGGCGTTAAGTTACAAGTAGTTAAGCGCGGCACCCTATTCCCGATGCGCGCCAATAAACTCTACGAGATTTACACCCGCTACGACTCGATTGAGGCGATTCCGCCAGAGGAAAGACAAAAGCTTGAAGAGCAAGTGTTTCGCGCCTCATTAGATGAGATTTGGGCAGGCACTGTGGCGCACTTTAATGAGCGCGATCCTAAGCAAATTGAACGCGCGCTGGATAATCCAAAACGCAAAATGGCACTGATTTTCCGTTGGTATTTGGGTCTTTCGAGCCGCTGGTCGAATACGGGCGAAGTTGGCCGCGAAATGGATTACCAGATTTGGGCAGGCCCCGCCCTCGGCGCCTTTAATGCTTGGGCAAAAGGCAGTTATTTAGATGATTACCGCGAGCGCAATGCAGTGGATTTGGCGAAGCATTTAATGCAAGGCGCCGCCTACCAAGCACGGATTAACCTGTTGTTATCCCAAGGGATAAGTATTCCAGTCAGCCTGCAACGCTGGAAACCACTACAACGCTGCTAATTCGCTTTGCTAAACCTTATCGAGCGGGTTAAGTGAAAACTTAACCCGCTTTTTTACATTCATTTTTTGGGCTTAAAACCGATTGGAGTTCCGTTTCCGCTCTGCATTGTCACTTCAGTGGCACGCCGTAAACCCATCCTAGGGGCTCAACGGAAAAATCCATTTTTCCGATGGCCCACTCTGTCACAGAACGTAGCGCGACAATCCTCGCCTGCAAGCTATGGCGTTTAATGGAGCTAAATCGATATAAAATGAATCTATCTGTCATATCATTATGAATAACATCAAGCCTAGCTTTTTGTTAAGTGCCTAAGCTTTTTATGAATTAGAATCCTAAAAAACTTAATTACATAACCCCATATACTCATAAGTCAGATCTTGCACCTCGTTTTTATCTGTGAAGCATCCATATCCTGAATAGCCACGTATAGGCGTCCGCAAGCGACAAATTTTCCCACCGCCCTCATCTAGAACACCTGCCCAATGGCCATATATTTCATCATTAGACAGAGGAGTTTGTGTAGTGGCTTGAGTTTTGTTTAGTTCAAAAAATTGCACTAGGCATGGATCAACCTTATCCCCATAAAATCGCACTGAATTATCACTACCTGATGGTGTGAAAAGGTCACTAATTGAAACACCTCCAGCATAAGAAAGATCTGGCTCTAATTCAAAAATAAAACTTATATTTTTATTCCCTTCCCTATAATATTCACCTACATATGAAACACTAAAAGTTAGTCTATTATCTGGAGCAACACGGTAATCATTTTTGTCATAAATCACATGCACAAATATTTTTCTAGCATTACTATGATTAAAAATAATATCAACATCAGTAAGCTCTAGATTCAGCCCTGTCAGATCTTTATCCTTAAAGTCACCAACAAACTGCGTCCAAGTTAGATCCTTTAAACTTGCCTTCATTAAAGCACCAAGCTCATTTAACACTCGTTGTTTATAATCTTTTGATGTAAAAAAATCAGTTGGGAAAGATGACATACTACACTGGGCATTTTTATTATAATCAAACTTTTGATCAAACTTTGCAGATGGCGTTTTCTTATTTAAATTGCTGTTATCATATTCTCCAGCATAAGTCACAATTGATTTCGAACTAAGTTGAATGAATGAATTATCAATTTGATAAAATATGTCTAAATCATTCTTCTCACCTTGTGTTAATGGTAATGACTTTATCTCACTGCCACCCAATTTTCCCGTGGATTGGACAATAAACTTGCTTGCAATTTTTGCAGTGGGATTTACTACAATCATTTTTTCATTTTGCTTATAACAACCCTTTTCGTCTTGAGAAGCCCCTCCTTTTGATGTTGTAAAATTACAGTTATTCGAAAGAGCCTCTTTTTTCACTAAGCTAATAAAATCTGCATTGCTACAATTATGACATACGTATGCTGCAGTCTTTGAGGTTATGGAACCATATGAAAAAAAGCTGATAAGCGGAAAAATTAAAAAAACACCATGAAAAAACTTTAACATCCTCATTTACAATTTCGTCCAAACTCTATTAAAGATATAATATTGCCATGTAGCCTTAGTACATAAAATACATCATTAGTATAAAAATCACGACCACTGTGAAGATGAAAAATTATCTTTTAAAAAATAAATGTAGAATCTTTAATTCACCTACAAATTGCTCTTGCTTTAAATGACTTGAATGAGAGTTATCAGAACGCGAGACAGTATCCAAGGCAATAAATTGAGTTAATTTAATTCAAGAATGGCATGTTTCGGACGAGATAAGTCATCCCGTAGTGCTTGGGTGGTACTCAGCAGTGATAGTTTTCGAACTAACACCAATAAGTAGCTATCAGCTAAGGTGAAAATTCTGGACAGAAAATATTACTACCCATTCTAAACCAACAACATCATACCCTCTCGGACTCCTCCAAAGCCATTATGCTGTTTCTCACAATTTTCTAATGGCAACTCTTACCGAATCGCAGGTAAAAATTGCCTATCTCGCTTATATCAGCAAATACTCCCGCCAATACGACATTTAAAAATTACACTAATAATCAGTAGATTAACCAAGAATTTCAAAGTTGGCATTAAGCTCGCAATATCTCCTTTGTGAGTTTATTGCGGGATTGAGTGATAACGGTATGTAAGACGCAACTTAGCACATTCAACTTACTTCACTAGCTCTCAACAACGAACTCCACTAGCTCACTCGACGTAAACATGCAGAGTGAGAGAAGACAGAAAAACCGAAATAAGACAAAGGAGGCGGCTATGTTAGGTTGGACCTTAATGTTTCTGGTTGTGGCCATTATCGCCGGACTGTTTGGATTTACGGGGATCGCTGGCGCCGCAGCGGGGATCGCAAAGATTATTTTCTTCCTATTTATTGTATTACTTGTGATTTCCCTGCTGGTCAATGCCCTTAAGGGCAAGGCACCACGCGCTTAAATTGGATAAAAGGAGAATCAATATGAAACCTATGACCTCAATATGAAACCTATGACCATAATTACCACTGCATTTTTAGCCTTATTATTAACCTTTGGATTGTCAGCCTGTAGCGACAACCACGCCGAGGATGCAGGCGAAAAAATCGATGAAGCCATCACTGATACCGGCAATGCAATTGAAGATGCCTGTGAAGAACTGAAAGAAGGCGTTAAAGCGAAAGATACGCGCTGCTAAAACGGATGACAGCGAGTAGTGAGTCCCACAAACGAGCCTATCAGGATAACCACAGTTCAATTGAGTACCACCGAGCCACTTTATCGCGACAGTCATTGGTTACGATAAAGTGGGTTTCCCTGAGGCTCGCCGTTTATCGATGGAGGAGATGCCAATGCTGAGTAGGATCCACATTAAGTATTTCTACCTGTTCGGAGCGCTGTTATTTGGCTATTTCGCCGTAACGGGGCACTCCCCTATCCTCACCTTTATTTGGGCATGGAGCAGCCTATCCCTCGCCCTTGTCGGCTCGGCCTATTGGTTTAATCTCGCCAGTATTTTTAGAAAACGTCAGGATGGTTCCATCCCTTGGTATATTCGTTGGGGCTTTATTCCATTTTTACTAGGATGCCGACTCTATAATCTCTGGGCGCGGCGCCGTGATAGCGTGCCTTCAATGCAAGCCATTGATAAATATCTGTACTTGGGTAGCCGCTTAAGCGCTGCCGATTTACCTAAACTAAATCGTTATGGCATTACCGCCATTTTAGATGTCACCGCCGAATTTGACGGCCTCGATGTGTCCCTGTATGAGGATCATATCGACTATCTGAATATCCCTATTCTTGACCACAGTGTGCCGACTAGCGCCCAATTAAATCAGGCGATTAACTGGTTACACCGTCAAGTACGCGCCCAAAAGCGGGTATTAATCCACTGTGCGCTCGGCCGCGGGCGATCCGTAATGGTGCTGGCCGCTTATCTTGTGTGCCGCCGCCCCGAGCTCAGCTTTGCCGAGGTGCTGCAACAGATTAAAAGCATTCGTAAAACCGCAGGGTTAAATCGCTGGCAACTTAAAGCGCTGGAGCAGATGTACACTCAAGGGGAAATCAAACTGCATAAGCGAGCCTGGATTATCGCCAATCCCGTCTCTGGCGCGGGTAAATGGCAGACCCATGGCGAACAAATTTGTACTGAACTGAAACGCTATTTTGAGGTGCAGTTAGCGCTCACCACGCCAGAGATTAGCGCCCAAACCCAAGCGAAAAAAGCCCGGCTTCAGGGCGCCGATATCATCATCGCTTGCGGGGGCGATGGCACAGTCACTGAGGTCGCTGCGGAGATTATCGACACCGATATCACCTTAGGCATTATCCCGTTAGGCACCACCAATGCCCTGTCACACGCCCTCTTTGGTTTAAGCAGTAAGCTGAATGCTGTCTCCCAAGCCCTTGATAATATTATCCAAGGCCAGACACAGACCATAGACACGGCGCGTTGCAATGAGCGACTGGTGTTGCTGCTGGTCGGCATTGGGTTTGAGCAGCAAATGATTGAGTCGGCGAGCCGCGAGCGTAAAAATGCTCTCGGCCAACTCGCCTACCTCGATGGTTTGTGGCGCGCGGTGAACACCAACACCAACCTCGAGTTGCAGCTAACTTTAGATGACCAAGCCCCAATGACAGTGCAAACCCACAGCCTAGTGGTTGCCAATGCCGCGCCTTTTACCAGCTTACTCGCCCAAGGTAAGGGCAAACCCAATATGACCGACGGCTTGTTGGATATCACTTGGTTAGATTCAAATAATGAGCCGAATGAACAGCTTATCAGTTTGGCTGAACTGGCTTTTACCGGCTGGATTAAAGAGGCCGCCAATAGCGACTCTGGAACCTCGGCCAACACAGGCAAAGTGAAACATGCCCACGCGAAAAAGGTGAAGATCAGCAGTCAGCCCCAATGCAAGTATGTGATTGATGGCGAGATTTGTGAGCCGGAGGAACTCAATATTGATATCCTGCCCGCCTCTTTGAAGGTGTTTGTGCCTTATCAAGAATCGACTGAAAATGCTATCGACCCAAAAATCACGTAAATGACACTATCGCGATGTTTATTAAGATAAAAACAGCAAGCGCAATAAGCACTCGCATAAAATTAAATTCACTCACTTTGGGGTGGGATTTTTGAGGACTATTGCTAAAATCCTGAAACTTACAGCCTATCGCTTGCGCGCATTGCTGCAAAACTTGCTGTAATTCCTGCTTGTCAGTGCTGTTAGCCAATTTCAATTGACTCCCTTTAGGCTGCTGCACTTGTAAATAGGCGAGATAGTGATCGACCGTATCTTCCGCTTGGCGGTTACGGTCGAGCTGGTGCCAATGGGTTGTTTGTAGCAGATAGAGTTGCACAGCATTAATATCTGAAAAGGCATAGGCGCGCCAACGCCACAATCCAGGCGACTTCCCATTGAATACACCTTTACCGAGCCACAATTGCTGTCGCTCGGTATCTAACCAAGATTGTTGCCGAACTAACGCTAGCGGCAGTACAGGGAACAACAGAAAAAATGCCACCCAACCAAGCACAAGCCGTAACACGGGCTCGGGTTGTAACCAGGCCGCCCTCGCACAAAGCAATCCAAGCACTAACAAGGCAACGGCAAAAAACCACAGTAGAGGTCGGTACTGGGTACTCAACGCCTTGAGATAAAGCGCACTCTTAGGAGGTTGATTAAGTGTCACTGAACTTGTTCCTTGTTCCAAAAATTATCTCACCATCTCAAATTGACCTGTGCTAGTAACAATATGAGGCATTGATAGTTTACACAATCAACACCTAACTTATTTTTAGATCCTTTCGAGTTAAACCAACGACTCACATCAATGGAAATAACCGTTGCGATATCGCTCATACTGCAACGAAAAGCTGCAACTTTGCAGTTGCAGCTAAGGTGTTATTGACCCGCAGCGGTATCCTCACCAGTCCAGAGTCGCATGATGCGATAAGGTGGTTTGGCTGTTTCAGCTTCGCCATTAAAGGCTTTTGCTTTATGCAATTGATTCACTGAAATATATAACCAGCCCGTTTCACCAAATTGCACACTATCGGGAAAATCCAGTAGTGGAGAACTGACCGCTGTTGATAGCGTACCTTTGTTATCTAACATAGATATGGCATTGTGGTTCAAATTGGTGAAGTAATGATTACCTTGTTTGGACGTTGCAGCGCCATCTGACACTGGCTTAGCTCCGACTAATTTTACAGTCGCGATAATTTTATCATTATTGCCTGTTTGTAAAGCCGCAGTCGATAACTGATACCAGTGAGTACCATTCATTGCACCATAATAGAGTGTACTTCCATCGGCAGATAAACTGATGGGATTGACCGCGACACTAGCAACCTTGCCATTAAACAATGTTGTTTTGTTATCTATGTTCATTACTGCATCCGCTTCGGCCTGCAGCGAGCTATGACCTGAAAAACGTACGGTATGACCATCGTCGATACGCACTGCTAAGAGGCCTGGGTTGGCGATATCGGCTAAATAAATCTAGCCTTTTTGTGAATCGACAACCAGATCCTGCATAAAGCTGCCTTTGGGCGCGAGTGCTTGTGGTAGGACAATTTGTTTATATAGACTGCCATCCTTAATGTTGAATCCCCAAATCCTCGTCTGACCTAATTCTAACCCCATATCTGCGGTCCAGAGGTGTCCAGCTTTGTCCTGAGCAATCCCTAATAAGGTATCAAATTGAGTCATATTGGCAGTCGAAGCTTTTTGTAAATCCATTGAAGGCCAAGCTTTGTAAGCATTGGTTTCACGATTAACTTCAATCAGTTGTAAACCTGACGGCGTATCAAGTGGATGTACCGTGGCAAAAATCCGACCTTGTGCAGTGACACTGACATTGCCAGGTCGTATTGGCAATTCAGCGACTGTTTCAAGACTTCCTACCGCTGGGGTAGCGTTTACAAAACTACTGGCAGTCAAAGAAAGCCATAATGCTGTCGTAAATAAGTGTTTCATATTCTATCTCCGCTTTTCTGTTTAAGGGCTGTAGAATAGGAGTTATTATTTACAAAAAAAATAGTGTAAAAATCGGCTCTGTTTCAATATTAATTTGATAATCAGCACTATTCCGCCGTCGGCTCACCCGCTTCGACTTGTTGCTCGTACTTGCTGAGCTTGTTGTAGAGGGTTTTTACACTGATACCAAGCTGCTCGGCGGTGTCGGTTTTATTGCCCTGACTCGTTTCAAGCGCTTGGTAAATGGCGATTTTTTCCAGCTCCTCAAGGCGCATACCTTGGGGGATCACCACATTTTCCTCCGCAGTCGTCTCTTTTTCCGCACTGGGCGTCAGCTGTAAATGCTCAGGGGTAATCTCATGGTCCGCCAGAATATAAGCGCGCTCAATAGCATGCTTTAACTCGCGCACATTCCCCGGCCAAGCGTGGGCCGCAATCGCCTCTAAACTTGAGGACGAGAACACTTTGCTCTGTTTTTCCGCCGCATTGCGATAGGCCAGAAAATGCTTCGCAAGTCCGACTATATCTTCCCCGCGCTCCCGCAATGGCGGCACTTGAATGGGGAAATGCGCTAAACGAAAGTACAAATCTTCCCGCAGTTGCCCTTGCTCAATCGCCACTAAAGGATCGCGGTTTGTCGCCGCCACAATGCGCACATTGGCCTTGAGAACCTTAGGGCTGCCGACGGGACGATATTCATTATTTTCGAGCACTCTTAATAGCTTAACTTGATGCTCGATGGGCATTTCGGTGACTTCATCGAGGAATAAGGTGCCGCCTTCGGCCTGCTCAAATACCCCTTGGTGATCGCGAGTCGCGCCGGTGAAGGCGCCTTTAATATGGCCGAAGAGTTCACTATCGACCAATTCTGGGCTCAAGGCGCCGCAGTTAATCGCAATATAGGGCTTATTCACCCGCGGGCTGGCTAAGTGAATGGTATTGGCGACCAGTTCTTTACCCGCGCCACTCTCACCGATAATCAACACATTGCTCTCGGCGGCCGACACGCGGCGGATAGTGCGGTACAAACGGTGCATAGGTAACGAGGAGCCCACCAGCAAACCATATTGGTCTAACTCGCTAGCATAGGGACGAATGCGCGTCGAGGTATTGGCAACCAGATGCTGGGCAAAATCGGCTAAGGTTTCGCACAGCAAGGACATATCGATGGGTTTACGGAAATGGTAGCCCGCGTATTTGGACAATAGTGTATCGAGGTGAGGATTCGGCAGGCCGTCGGAGAGGAAAATAAACTCCACATCCGCAATGGCGCTGGACTCGAGTAAGGCTAAGTAATCTTCACGGCTAAGACGGGGCAGCTCAATGATCGCCACATCGATACGATTGGCCTCCAGCTGACTAATCCAAGATAAATCATCGCTACTGCGTAGCTTGTTGTAGGTCTGCGCGCCCTCGAGCTTCACTAATGCCTGCTCGGTTTCGACGTCCTGTAGATGATAGAAAAGCGTTGGTCGGATCATCTTGTGCCACTCCCTGTGAATAAGGAATCACTGTATGCCAGCTGTGAAACTTTAACAATCTTAACGGTAAGAGTTGCCGACAATAGTCGGCCTACTGGCGACAATAGATAAATATCATCAGTTAAATCAAACCATTAACTTATCATTAAAAAGTGAACGAAATATGCATAGAAGCTGAATGAAACTGATATTTCCATGAAAATGTGGGCAATCCGTGTCGGCGGAGCTGCCCAAACTACCACAGGAGGTCGTTATGACGTCTAATGTTGCGCAACATCAGACCGAGCTGAGCGCCGATATTAAGCTGGTTAATGAGTTAATCGAGCTGACGCAAACCGGCGTGGATTTTTATACTCGGGCCAATACCACTGTCGATGACTACAGCCTAAAACGCATTTTTATTGCCCAAATCAACACATACCAAGGGATGTTGGCGCGATTTAGGCAACTGCTCGCCCAATCATTACAGTACATAGGCCCGCACTCGGTGCCGCCGTCGCAGACTCGGCCCTATGCCGATGTCGATGCTTTACTTATTAAACAGCAACTCGCCGATGCCCTCACAGTGCTCTGCGAGCTTGAGCGTCAGCGCCTTAACCACCTCAAACAGTTAATTAAAAAAGCCAATCACCCAAGGTTAATCAGCCAATTGGCCGAGGATATTGCTTGGCTACAAATCCATTTGGATACCTTACACCTGCGTAGCCAAGCCCTGTAAGGCAGCAATGCCAGCCAATAACGCGGCCAACTGAGCCGCGTTTTTGTTGCCTGCGATCTGGCGATTCTTAACGCCTATCTTGCTTAAGCCCAATCGCTTTATCACCCTCGGTAATATTTACATTTTGTCGGTAAAAAGCGCCGAGCTTGCTTTTGGATTAAACAGTCGAAACGAGCCGAAAACAAATATAATTATCTTAAAATCAATCAGATAAAAATATTGGCACGATTCACGCTTTAGTCCCTTCGAGATAACAACGGAGGATATCATTATGAAAAACACGACAACTTTAGCCTTAACCACCTTACTTGTCGGTTCTATCAGCTTAAATGTGACCGCCGCACAGGATTGGAAAGACGATGCCAAAGATGCTTGGCTCGATGGCAAGGCCGAAACGACTTTGTTGCTCAATACTAACCTCAACTCCTTTGACATTATGACCGACGTGAAAAACGGCCATGTGACCTTAACCGGTAAAGTGGAGAGCAGTGTCGATAAGGCGCTCGCAGCGGAGCTGATCAAAAGCTTGGACGGGGTAAAAGGGGTTGAAAACAAATTAACCGTGATGAATGAAAACGAGAGCACCAGTGAGGTAGTGAAGACCTTAACCGACTCTAAGGTCGCAACTGTGGTGAAAACCCGCCTGTTGTTCTCGACCGACGTTTCTGGCACCCAAATTAATGTAGACGTTGCCGATGGCGTAGTGACCTTACAGGGTGAAGTGGCCAGCGATGCCGAGCGTCAATTAGCCCTGACCATTGCCAAAAATACCGATGATGTGAAAAAGGTCGTCGATAAGATCAAAGTCAAAACCTCATAATGGTCTTAACATTCAGCCCTTGCTAATTCAGCTCTAGATACTCTTGATAACTCAGATGTTGGTATTAGTCACTCGGGCAAAAACCACAAAACCAGCTTCGGCTGGTTTTGTTTTATCAGCGCGATGTTATGTTAATCATGCCTTAGGCTTCCTGTTCAAAGCAGAAGCTAAATTCATAAAAATGCTGACCGTTTTCAATGCTTATCGCCATAGTGCCATATAGCCCTGTGAGTTCACCCGCGCCAGAATGGGGAACGACCTCAAGGTGTAAGCGGTTTTGTCCATCGGTCATAATGCCAAAATGTTGCAGCACAAAACTGCCCTGTCTGCCGCACAGTTTACCCACGACTTGTTCAATCGCCACATAACCAGCAGAGCCTTTTACCGCGGTCATGGCACTGAGCATTTCGCCTTGGCTGCGGGCCTCTAGCTCACCATAAAAGGTTTTATCTAAAGTCATTCTGCCCAAGTTCACACCACCCACACCTGTGGCATAGGCATTCTCGGGATTGAGCTTAACATCAAATTTGCCTGTGACTTTGGTCATTTCCATAACACGCTCCTTGTTTTAATTTTATGCTTTATGCCAAAACCTTCGCTTTCCGGCCGCTAGATGAAATAAATACCTCAGCCGCAGCTGAGGTAAAATTAACTTAGCATAAGCCCCGCTCTAAACCTAATGCAGCGCTTTGATTTCTGATTCACTGACACCGATTTTAAGGGTTTTAATTACAGTTGGCGGTGTTGTCATGGGTTGATCAGCCGCCCTCTCACGGTAAGTAACAGCTACTTTAAATGGGGATTCAAAGGGATAAACAGGTTCAATATTATCGACCTCAATACGATCGCCAATAAATACACTGCCTAAGTGCTGCACACGATTTTGGCCATAATCTAGGCTAAACAAGCCGAGATACCAGAACACACCTGAACCTTGGTTAGTCACAATAAAAGGCGCCACAAAGGGCATGGTTTGCTGCTGTGGATCATCCTGTAATGGCGCATCACTTTGGGTATCAGGCTCTAAAGCGGGGTCAAAATTAAGCGGAGTAACTCGTAAATAATCTAATAACACTCGGCCTTTAGCCTCGCCATCCTGATAATCCCCAATAGCAAACTCCGTTTGTTTAACGTTAATAAAGTGGGTTAACACTACGGCTTTGTGGCTGTCCGGTAAGCTCACTTCAAATTTATTAGCGGTATTTAAGCTAAACAGCTTAAGCATCACTTCGGAGGCATTAGCAACGGGCTTGACTTCACTGGGTACCACAGATTCAAGCGCATCTTCACTGCTTAATAATTTGGCTTCTTGGGCTTTTGCCTTAGCATCAGCCTGCGCCATGGCCTCATCGTATTGCAATACTTGGCCATCTTCCATGACCATGTAAATATCATCATTGGTCATGTTAAAGCGATAAACTCCCACGGCAAGAATACTCAGCACTAGGACTGTCGCCGCGATGGTGACTTTAACAAACATACTCATTTTCTCCCCCAATAGCCTAAGTGCTGTATCATTTGCGCTGATGGCAAAACCAGCCTTGCTGATAGCATCAAAAAATCGCTCTTTCTACAAGGCCAAAATCGCATATTTTTGCTTTAGTCAGCACAAGTTCAGCAAGTTAACCCATGCTGGCATATATATGATTCAGCCTTTTCATTAATGTTCGCAATCGGGCTATAATTCCTTGGCTTAAACGACACCAGCAGTCTTAAACAACGATCGAGTATTAAGGATTTAATTGCCAATGACCAATGCCTCTACTAGCCCATTTGCCGTGTTAAACCAAACCACGGCACACTCGTTTAATGAACAGAAAAACTTAATTAAGCGCGTCTTTAAGGGCAAACCAGTGCAATGTCCAAGCTGCAATCAAACCCTCAAAGTCATCTTGCCCGAGACCGCCAAAGCCGAGCAAGCCGCAGGCATTTTCTGCCCAAAGGGGTGTACTGATATCGAACTCGATATGGAAGCCGTGACGGGGATTTAATCGACAGCTTTCGCATTACCATGGGGTTAATTTCTCGCGAAAATAATGGCGATAATATCCCACTAAATTGCTGCCAATAAACAACATTTCCATTAAGACCGCCACTGGCGAGCCTACTAAGATATTGTGGACTAACCAAAAACTGGTGCCGACTATCATCAGTAGCCGCAAGTCTTTATCACGCTGACAAAATGCCGCACGGGTTTGAAATAGTGTACCGATACAACTGATCACACTCACAAGCCCGCTGAAGGTCAAGCTACTCATCAGTACCGCTGCCCCACTAAAACCCCACATGGCCTTTTTAGACGTGGTAAAAATACTGGTGAGGTAACGCACTGTGGCAATCCCCATCAATCCCGCCGCAGTCCATTGCGCTAACAAGCAAAAGTGGATTGAAATCAAGATCCCCGACATAAATAAGCAAGCGACAATGCGTTCGCGCGCTTTAAATTGAAACGATATCACGTCAAATACGATGGCAATGGCCACCAACAATTGCGACAGAGTAAAAGCATCCACAATAGGCTCCTTAAAAGTTCGGTATAGGCTTAGACGTCGCCCAACAACAAACGGATTTGCTTGGATTAGCAATCGCTAAGGAGCATGAAGGGAATCACTTTTAGGCGCATTAACTTAAGTTAACTGGCAGGTAATTTTACGGCGAATCTTGTAAACGCTTACGGATACGCGACAAACTAATGGCGGTAATACCAATATAATTAGCCAGTTGGGCATGGGTTAGGCGCTCAACCCAGAGGGGAAAATATTCGAGTAAATGTAAGTAACGCTGCTCTGGTGTATTGAGGAGTAAAAAGGCTTCTTTTTGTTCTTTATACAATAACTGCTGTTTAAGTAGCGCAAGTTGTACCTGTTGCATAAATGGCTCATTTAGCACGGCAAGTGGTATTTGCACTAACCTGCAAGCACCGACGGTTTCTAACTGATAGGGCGCAACATCCTGCTTTAGCCAGCTGCTATATAAGAAACAAAGCTCTCCTTCGAAGTAAAACTCCTTGCAGCGCTCACTCCCCTCTTGGGTATAGTGGCAAGCACGCACTATGCCATCCACCACAAAGTAGGCAAAGGTTTGGTACTCGCCTTGGGGTAATAAGCACTCCCCGGGCTGACATGAAAGCGCTCTTGCTTGGGTGAGCAGCGCTAAGTGATCAGGCTCTGCCCCTAAAGCGAGCAAATATTGCCAAAGGGGTTTGATTGCCTGCTCAGTTGCCTTAAGCGTATCTGGTGATAGCGTCGTCATTGCTGATTACTGGCTTTGCCATTCATATTCGACCAAGGACGCTTGGTGTGACGCATCCTTTAATCCTAAGGTCACCTTAAAGACGCGATTCGGTGGAATGATGCCGACGCCTTTTGGGGTGCCCGTCATCACAATGTCGCCATCTTCTAAACGAGTAAAGCGTTGCAACTCCGACAAAATAGTTTGCGGCGGATAGATCATTAAATCAATATCGCCTTCTTGGGTTAACACCCCATCAATACTTAAGCTAAATTGAAATTGCGCCCTCGGATCATCAATCGCAACAAAAGGGCTAAAAAGCGCTGCACCATCAAAGGCTTTGG
>NZ_JTLE01000094.1:1735071-1757190 GCF_000798835.1 Shewanella sp. ZOR0012 | reverse complement strand
CGTCCGTTTATGTAGAATAACTACACTGCACGGACTTTGCCTTGCATAAAAGCCAGCCTAATTGCTGCAAAAATAACCATGAAACGTCAACACGCCCTAGGATTTTCAAATAGCAAAGCAGCTTAGGTTAAGTAAGGCTAGGCTAAGTGAGCTTATGCCTGATAAGACTTAGCGCAAAAGCTTCATAGGCAGGAACCGTTTCATTCCCCACCCATGTACTGTAGATGCAGGCGGGTTCGCTCAATATGAGTCCAAGAGCATCAACATAGTCGGCGCCGTTGACCACCAAGAACTGCTTTTTATAGGGCAACAACACCATCTGCGGTGATTGCTTTAAAAAAGCCTGCGCCTCATCAAAACCGCTGAACCAGTGATTGAGCAAGGTATCGCAGCGCCTGCTATGGAATAGGGTACCTAAGTCTTCACCGATGTGTGCTTGTCCCGATAACACTCTTTGACAGTGATTAAAATCAGTAAAACCGAGCTCACGAGCCAATAGGCTTTGGCAATGCTTAAGCTGAATATCCTGTTGCGTAAAACCTTGCTTATTCATCAAGGGGGCGAATTTATCCAGCGCCATTGCATCACCAGCGTGGCAGGCTTTAAGGCGCTTTTTAGCGAGGATTTTGACTTCAGTTAAGGCGCGTGCTGCTGGGGTAATTTGTTGTATCACAAACAATTCTCCTAAGTTTTATTGGCATCTCCGCTAAGCCAAACCTAATCAATTGTTGTGTCATACATTTGATGCGTACATCGAGATATGAGTCAGAGTGATGTCATCTTCTGCGGATAGGTGTCTCTGCAACCTAGCGCCATTATTCGACTTCTTACCGTTTGAGTCAAGCTAAGCGCAGCTTAGTTTTCCACACTCTTCCTCGCCTAATCGTTACATGCTCAGCCTTAATGTTAAAAATTTTATCACCCAACAACTAAAATCATATTGTATTACTATTATCTCGTAGTAATATTGTAGTATGAAATGATATTCACTCTACCTGCGTAAACCGAATAGGGCGCAGACAAAATGAATGGGGATGCAAATGTCGAATGTTTTAGGGGCTTACGCGTTAGGGCTTGATTACGGCTCTGATTCAGTACGCGCGTTATTGGTGGATACCCAAACGGGCGCAGAAGTAGCAACCAATGTGGTGTACTACCCACGTTGGAAGAAGGGGCTGTTTTGTGAGCCCGCGAAGAATCAATTTAGACAACATCCCCTCGATTACATCGAAAGCCTTATCGAGGTAGTGCAAGGATTATGGGCAAAAGCCCCCAGTGGCGCCGCGCAAAGAGTCTGCGGGTTGAGTGTTGATACCACAGGTTCAACTCCCATTGCCGTCGACGAAGCTGGCGTTGCCTTAGCCTTAAAACCAGAGTTTGCGAATAACCCCAATGCCATGTTTTTGCTTTGGAAAGATCACAGCGCGATTCTCGAAGCTCAGCAAATTACCGCCGCAGCAAACAATGCAAGCGAAAATTACTTGAAATATGAAGGAGGGATTTATTCCTCTGAATGGTTTTGGGCCAAAGCACTATTCGTACTGCGCCATGACAGCGCGGTAAGGCAAGCCGCCTACAGCTGGGTCGAGCACTGTGATTGGATCACCGCATTAATGACGGGCACCACACATCCAAAAGTCTTTAAGGCTGGGCGCTGCGCCGCCGGTCATAAAGTGATGTGGCACGAGTCATGGAATGGCTATCCACCGAATGACTTTTTCGTTGGCATCGACCCTTTACTCGATGGTTTAAGAGACAAATTACCCCTTGAAACCTGCACATCCGACAAGGTTTGTGGTCAGTTAACCCCTGAGTGGGCACAGCATTTAGGGCTATCGACCGAGGTTATCGTGTCTTTTGGCTCATTCGACTGCCATGCAGGCGCCGTTGGAGCCAATGTTAAGCCCGGCGTCTTAACTAAGGTGATGGGGACCTCTACCTGCGACATTACGGTCGCCAGTTATGAAGATATTGGAGAGCGTTGTATCAAAGGGATTTGCGGTCAGGTCGATGGTTCCGTATTGCCCGGCATGATTGGTCTTGAAGCGGGTCAGTCCGCCTTTGGCGATCTTTACGCTTGGTTTAGGGATCTCACCGCATGGCCAATGCAACAGCTTGACACTTCAGCGCTGTTTGATGACGACACCAGAGCCAAACTTATTCAGCAACTCGAGGCCGAAACCTTAACCGTGCTGGGCAATGCGGCAGCGAAAATCCCCGTTGGGGAGACCGGTATTGTCGCGCTGGATTGGATTAATGGACGTCGCACGCCCGATGCCGACCAATCTGTTGCCATGGCTATCACAGGCTTAACCATGGGCAGCCAAGCACCGCAAGTCTTCAAAGCCTTAGTGGAAGCCAGCGCCTATGGCGCACGGGCCATTATCGAGCGCTTCAAACAAGAAGGCGTTTGCATTGACCATGTGGTCACCATTGGTGGGATCTCGAAAAAATCCGACTTCATTATGCAAACCTGCGCCGATGTGTGGAATTGCAATATCGACGTACTGGAGAGCGAGCAAAGCTGCGCGTTGGGCGCCGCCATTTATGCCGCAACCGCTGCCGGGGTTTATCCCGATGTGTTGAGTGCCCAAGCTGCAATGGCCTCAAGCGTTGCGAAAACCTATCAATCGAATCCTGAAAACGCACAGAAATATCAAGCGCTTTATCAAGCGTACTTAGCCCTTGGCCACTATGTTGATGGAGCAAAATAAGATGTCTTTTTTAGAGCTAAAACGCGAAGTCTACGAAGCCAACATGGAGCTTGAGAAACGCAAACTGGTGACCTACACCTTTGGCAACGTTTCACAAATTGACCGCCAACTCGGCGTCATTGGTATCAAGCCCAGCGGCGTGCCCTATGAAGATTTGAAGGTTGAAGACATTGTGATTGTTGACCTTGAGAATCAAATCGTAGAAGGGCGCATGCGTCCTTCATCCGATACCAAGACGCACACCTATTTGTATCGTCAGTGGCAGAGTATCGGTGGCATTACCCATACCCATTCAACCTATGCCACCGCCTGGGCGCAGGCCCAGATCGCGATTCCCTGCTTAGGCACGACACAGGCCGATTATGTGTACGGTGAAATCCCATGCACAGCAGTGATGCGCAATGATCAGATAAGCCGCGACTACGAAGAAGAAACCGGCGTGCAGATCCTCGATTGTTTTGCCGACCGAGATCCCAACGAGTCGCCCATGGTGATAGTGGCAGGCCACGCGCCGTTCACTTGGGGCGAGAATGCGGCTAAATCTGTGTACCACGCCGTGTTGCTCGAAGAAATCGCGCGGATGGCGTATCTCACCAAAACATTATCACCAGGTATAAATCAGTTAAAACAAGAGCTTATTGATAAGCATTATTTGCGTAAGCATGGAAAAGACGCTTATTACGGCCAAAGCAAGTAATTGCCAGTCGGGTCTCATTTCAAACTAGAGAGAGTAATATGAAAGCCTTCAAACAAAAACAAGTGTGGTTTATCACAGGGTCACAGGATTTATACGGCCCGAAGGTATTAGAACAAGTCGCTAAAAACAGTGAGCAAATTGTTCATGGCTTTAATGAATCTTCCGCCATTTCGATGGAAGTGGTGTACAAGCCAACCGTAAAATCCCCACGGGAAATTCACGCCGTATGCCAAGCGGCCAACAGCGATGAAAACTGTGTTGGCGTCATTCTGTGGATGCACACTTTCTCTCCCGCCAAGATGTGGATTGCTGGCCTGAATGAATTAAGCAAGCCATTCATGCATTTACATACCCAGTTCAATGCCGAGCTCCCTTGGAGCGAAATCAATATGAACTACATGAACACCCACCAAAGTGCCCACGGTTGCCGCGAATTTGGTTTTATAGGCACTCGTATGCGTAAAGAGCGCAAAGTGGTTGTGGGTCACTGGCAATCCAGCGATGTACAGGCACAAATCGATGATTGGTGCCGCGCAGCGGCGGGTTGGCACGAGAGCCAAAACCTGCGTATCGCTCGCTTTGGCGACAACATGCGTCAAGTGGCCGTGACCGAAGGCGACAAAGTTGCCGCACAAATTCAATTCGGTTACGAAGTGCACGCCTATAGCTTAGGTGAACTTAATGAAGCGATTGCAGCTATTGCCGAAGGCGATGTAACCGCACAGCTTGATCGTTACGCCAGTGAATACCAAGTGGGTAACGAACTTTTTGGTGATGAATACCAATTAGACCGTTTAAGAAAAGAAGCCAAGATTGAACTCGGCTTAACCCAATTCTTAACCCAAGGTGGATTTGGTGCCTTTACCAACTGCTTCGAAAACCTCACCGGCATGACAGGCTTACCGGGACTGGCTACCCAACGTCTGATGGCGAACGGTTTCGGTTACGGCGGCGAAGGTGACTGGAAAACGGCTGCCATGGTGCGCATTATGAAGGTCATGGGCCAAGGCCGTGCCGGTGGTACTTCATTTATGGAAGACTACACCTATAACTTTGGGGCGACTGACCAAGTTCTTGGCGCCCACATGTTAGAAGTCTGCCCCTCGATTGCCGCGGCAAAACCGCGTTTAGAAGTTCACCGCCATACCATTGGTGTGCGTTGTGACGTGCCACGTCTGTTATTCACTGGTAAAGCGGGCCCAGCAATCAACGTATCGACTATCGATTTAGGCAACCGTTTCCGTATCATTCTCAATGAATTAGATACAGTGACGCCACCACAGGATCTGCCTAACTTACCAGTCGCGTCTGCGCTGTGGGAGCCTCGTCCGAATTTAGCCGTTGCCGCCGCAGCTTGGATCCACGCCGGTGGTGCTCATCACTCAGCTTATAGCCAAGCCATCACGACGGATCAGATTGTCGACTTTGCTGAAATGGCCGGTGCTGAACTGGTTATCATCGATGCTGACACTAAGATCCGCGAGTTTAAGAATGAACTTCGCCAAAATTCCGTTTATTACGGTTTAGCAAGAGGGTTATAATTCTTGCGCAGGAACAAAGCCGCCTTCGGGCGGCTTTCATTTTTCTGGAACCATTTATTTCATAGGGTTAACACAGATGTATACAGAATTTGACGGCATTATCTTCGATATGGATGGCACCTTAGTCGACAGCGGTCAGTTGCATGAACAGGCATGGCGACAAACCTTGAATCACTTTGGGATCCCCGTAGAGCCTGCTCTGATGCGCTCGTTAGCGGGTGTGCCCACCATTGGCACCTTAGAGATTCTGATCGCCCATTTTGGCGTCACGCCAACGGCCAGTTGCGAGGCCATGAACGAGTATAAAGAAGCCCTAGTGCGCGACACTATGCATTTATATGTAAAACCGACGGCATTAGCCGAATTTGCCAAGCAGAATCAGGGCAAACGCCCAATGGCGGTCGGCACAGGGGCCTACACAGAGGAAGCCATTCAAATCTTAACCCTGTGTGGATTGTTGGAATTAGTCGATTATGTGGTGGGGGCTGACCAAGTCGTGTCACCCAAACCTGCGCCGGATACTTTTTTACGCTGCGCCGAGCAGATGGGCATAGCGCCAGAGCGCTGCATCGTATTTGAAGATGCGAAGGCGGGCATCCAAGCCGCCGAAGCTGCGGGGATGTTTGTGGTCGATGTGCATGCCGAATTACAGATTGAAAATGACTATTTCCTAGGCGCTCAATAGCCGTTGCGAGCTTGTCCAATCACTGGCTAAAACGCAAAATTAGGCTTTACAATGTAAAAGTTTGGGGTAAGGTAGGGACAATGAGTTTAAGGAAATTCCCATAAATTCTTAGCGTTAACAAAATTTTTATTACCTTTAGCATGAAAGGTAGTATCATAACATTTGTTTATCAGCGTTAAGTACCTTATCCAGCTGATTGGATTGAGCACAGAGATAGAGAGTTAAAGAGGGCACTATGGCAAATCAGGCAAATAACCGTCCGCAGAATATCCATAACTGGGTGGCAAGCGAATTAGGTTCTCGCATTGTGGGCGGCTTTTATGCGCCAGGTGAATATATCCCTAACGAAAATGCTATCTGTGAAGAGCTGGAAGTATCACGCACCTCCTTAAGGGAAGCCTTTAAGGTGCTCAAAGCAAAAGGGCTTATCGAGTCTCGCCCTAAGCTTGGCACTCGAATTCGTGAGCGTCGCCACTGGAATATGTTTGATCCGGTGATCTTAAATTGGTTTTCCCAATCGAAACCTTCACCCGAGTTTTATACTTCACTCTATGAAATTCGTGCCGTGTTTGAACCCGCTGCGGCGGAACTGGCTGCCAAGAAACGCACCCCAGAGCAGCTTGAGGTGATTGCGGCTGCTTATGCCAAGATGGAAGCGGCCGAATTAGGTACGGATGAAGTGTATACCTCGGATATCGATTTCCACATGGCGATTTTAGATGCGACCAATAACGAGTTTATGGTATCCCTCGGCGTGTCTATCCAATCTGCGCTGCTCGAAATCTTTAGACTCAGTAGCACAATTCAGGATGACTTTATCCAATCACTCCCAGGACATAAGGCCATTTATACTGCGATTGCGGCAGGGGACAGTGAAGGCGCGAAAGCCGAGATGAATAAATTACTCTCGACGTCTCAAGATACAGTGCATAAAAATATCGTGCGTAAATAACGGCTTGCTTCAATTTTTAACGCCGCTTTACTGCAAATAAAAAGGTGAACTTAGGTTCACCTTTTTTACTTTGGAGCGAGCAAAAAATAGGATTACTGCGGCTGGCTGATGCCTTCGCTCGTCATATGAATGCGCTTTATGGTGCCATCGGCATTGTAATATAGCGGGTCAATCGCGACTGAACGTCTAAATTCGCCGCCGCCATCCTGAGATGCGCCCGTATGGTAGATAAAGTAGGATTTACCTTTAAATTCAATGATTGCTTGATGGTTTGTCGGCGAGTTACCCGCCACTTCATTTAAGATGCCTTGGTACTTCCAGGGGCCCAGAATGCTATCACTGGTGGCATAGGCAATTTTTTCAGGGAAGCCTGAAGCGTATGAAAGATAATAGGTTTTATCTTTTTTATGTACCCAAAGTGCTTCGGTAAAGTTAGGAACATCAATAGCATGGATCGGGCCATCGAGTTCAATCATGTTGGCTTTTAACTTGGCAAATCTTGGCTTAGTGTTGCCCCAAAACAGATAGGCTTGCTTGTCATCATCGATAAAAACAGCAGGATCGATATCATCCCAATCAATCTCGGTATCTGTGGTCATATCATTGGTGATAAGGGCGCTGCCGCGGGCATCCTTGAAGGGGCCGAGTGGACTATCTGCAACCGCGACACCAATAGCAAAACCATTGATTTTGTTGTGTCTTGCCGTGACATACCAGTAAAACTTACCATCATTTTCGATCACATGGCTTGCCCATGCATCTCCTTTTGCCCAGCTGAAATCCTTCACCGATAACTTGCTACCGTGGGCCGTCCAGTTGTGCATATCCTTAGAGCTGAAAACGAGCCAATCATGCATTTCGAAGAAGGTGCGATTGTCCTTTGCAACGTCATGGCCAGTATAAAGATAGACAGTATCTTGGTGCACTATAGCGGCAGGATCGGCGGTAAATACATCCGTAAACAAAGGGTTCGCAGCAATTGCCGCTGTACTTGCCGTGGTGATCAATGCCAAACAAGCACTCACACAAATACTAGAAAATGCCTTTTTCATACTTCCTCTATTGTTTTTTGATATTTTAGTATTATAGTAATACCAATACTTTTACGTGCTAGCAATATTAAAGTACAAATTGTTAACTCAGGGCATAAAGGTGCACCAACTCTCTGATAGTCGACTGTAATGCGGCTAATTGAATATGTCGGGCAGGGCACGTGCTTTGGAAAACGAAGGTGTCATATGAATAATAAAAAACCGAAAACACTTCGTTCGGCAAGCTGGTTTGGTAGTGATGATAAAAATGGCTTTATGTACCGCAGTTGGATGAAAAACCAAGGCATACCAGAGCATCACTTTCAAAATAAGCCTGTGATTGGTATTTGCAATACCTGGTCAGAATTAACGCCCTGCAATGGTCACCTGCGGGAACTGGCCCAAAGAGTAAAGAATGGCATTCGGGAAGCGGGTGGCATTCCGGTGGAGTTCCCCGTGTTTTCGAATGGCGAGTCCAATTTGCGCCCTAGCGCCATGTTAACGCGTAACCTTGCGGCTATGGACACGGAAGAAGCCATTCGAGGCAACCCCATCGACGGTGTTGTGCTGTTAGTGGGCTGCGATAAAACGACTCCGGCTTTATTGATGGGCGCGGCCAGTTGTGATTTACCGACGATAGTCGTCACGGGTGGGCCCATGCTCAATGGTAAGCATAAGGGCAAGGATGTGGGTTCTGGCACACTCGTATGGGAACTGCATCAAGAATATAAAGCAGGCAACATCAGCCTCGCCGCATTTATGAATGCCGAAGCGGATATGTCCCGCTCAACGGGCACCTGTAACACTATGGGTACTGCATCGACTATGGCCTGTATGGTGGAAACCCTCGGCGTGAGTTTGCCACACAATGCCGCCATTCCTGCGGTGGATTCTCGCCGCCAAGTGTTGGCCCATATGTCGGGAATGCGAATTGTTGATATGGTCAAAGAGGATTTGACCTTAAGTAAAATTTTAAGCCGTGATGCCTTTATCAACGCCATCAAAGTCAATGCCGCCATTGGTGGTTCAACTAACGCCGTTATCCATTTAAAGGCCATTGCCGGCAGGATAGGGGTTGAACTGTCACTCGATGACTGGCGCCATGGTTACACTGTACCGACCATAGTGAATCTTAAGCCTTCGGGTCAGTACTTAATGGAAGACTTTTACTACGCAGGTGGACTGCCAGCAGTATTAAGGCAGCTGTTTGAGCATGATTTACTGAGCAAAAACACGCTCACCGTCAATGCCGCTAGCCTCTGGGACAATGTTAAAGAGGCGCCTTGTTATAACCAAGAGGTGATTATGTCACTTGAAAATCCCTTGGTTGAAAATGGTGGCATTCGCGTACTGCGCGGTAATCTCGCGCCTCGCGGCGCAGTAATCAAACCCTCCGCCGCCAGCGCGCACCTGATGCAACACCGTGGCAAAGCGGTTGTGTTTGAAAGTTTTGATGATTACAACGCCCGCATCGGCGATCCGGAATTGGATATCGATGAAAACAGCATTATGGTGCTTAAAAACTGTGGTCCTAAGGGATATCCGGGCATGGCCGAGGTCGGCAATATGGGACTTCCACCTAAGCTGTTGAAAAAAGGAATTAAAGACATGGTGAGGATTTCTGATGCGCGCATGAGTGGCACCGCCTTTGGTACCGTTGTTCTCCATGTTGCGCCAGAAGCACAAGCCCTTGGGCCGCTCGCCGCAGTACAAAATGGTGACATGATTGAACTGGATACTTTTGCAGGAAAGTTACAGCTGGAGATCAGTGACCAAGAGTTACAGGCGCGCCTAGCAAAACTCGCGACGGTGAAATCCATTCCAATCAATGGTGGTTATCTCTCGCTCTTTAAAGACCATGTGCTCCAAGCGGATGAGGGATGTGATTTTGATTTTCTCGTGGGATGTCGAGGTGCAGAGATACCCGCACATTCCCATTAAATATGAACTCGTTTTCTTTTATAATGAAACCAAATAATTATTTTAATAAAAGGTTGAGTTATGAAGTTGACTAATCAATACCCGAGTTTACAAGGTAAGACCATTTTTATCAGTGGCGGTGGTACGGGTATTGGGGCTTGCTTAGTACGGTCTTTTTTAGAGCAGGGCGCTAAGGTGGCATTTGTCGACATTTTAGTTGATGAGTCGACTCAACTTGTCACAGGCCTTAAGCAGACTCAGCCTGACGCCAGTGTGAAATTTTATCACTGTGATCTTGTCGATGTAGTTGCGCTTAAAAGCGTCATTGCTCAGGTTGAAGACGATTTAGGCCCTATCTCAGTATTGATTAACAATGCCGCGTGCGATGAAAGGCATAGCATAGATGAAGTCACGCCAGAATATTGGGACCAATGTTTAAATACCAATTTGCGGCACTACTTTTTTGCCGTACAAGCGGTCAGGCCGCAAATGCAGCGGCTCGGCGGGGGTTCTGTTATCAACTTTGGATCTATGAGTTGGCACAATCGTCAAGCGGGAATGGCGGGATATACGGCCTCAAAAGCTGGTGTCATGGGCTTAACTCGAGGTTTAGCCGCCGATTTAGGCAAAGATAAAATCCGGATTAATACCTTAACGCCGGGTTGGGTGATGACAAAACGTCAACTCACACACTGGGTAGATAAAGATACGGCAAAACATATCGAAAATAACCAATGTATTAAAGAATATGTAATGCCCGAAGATATTGCTGCTATGGCGTTATTTTTAGCAGCAGATGATAGCAAACTCTGCACCGCACAAAATTTTATTGTCGATGGTGGTTGGATTTAAATATCACAATAAAATTTCAGTTCATTGAATAATGAGGTGAGTGCTGAGTTTATTTTTAAATAAAAGGTAAAGCACTCACCATGCAACTCTCCGTCTCTAAAAAAAATGTAGAACATGCCGCATTTGCGGATGAATTACAATTAGTCACGCTTACCAATAGCCACGGGCTTGAAGTGGTTCTGTCAAATTACGGCGCTAGCATTTGGTCGGTAAAACTTTATGGCAAAGATGAGCAACCTATTTCATTAAGTCTTGGCTATCAAGATATTAAAGATTGGGCGACTAATCCGTATTATTTTGGTATTACCGCAGGCCGTGTCGCGAATCGTATTGGTAAAGCACAATTTCCTTTAGCAGGTAAAACGATTCAATTAGTCGCCAATGAAGGCAATAACCAACTTCACGGCGGCCCTAAAGGATTAAGCCATTGCACTTGGCAGATTGAGACTTTGCAGGACAGTGACAGTGTGGCGGCGGTTTTCAGCATTACCAGTCCCGATGGCGATCAAGGATTTCCGGGTAATCTTGCCATTAAGCTAGAATACCGCCTCAATGAAAACAATGAATTAAACCTAAGTTATCACGCCACTTGCGATCAAACCACACCCGTCTGTTTAACCAATCATGCCTACTGGAATCTTGCCTCAAACAAACAGCAAGGTATTTTGGAGCATGAGTTAACCATCCATGCCAGCCATATTCTTGCCCTAGATAATGAACAGATCCCAACCGGCGAATTAATCTTAGTCGACGATAGTGCTTACGATTTCAAACAACCAAAGGCAATTGCCGCGGATATTAAGCAATTAGCTAATGGTTATGATCATTATTTTGTGATGGATAGAAATCCTGACAATAAAAACAATTTGCAGACTATTTCGGTATTAAAAGATCCGCTTTCCGGCCGAGAACTCGAAATTAGCACCACAGAAGTCGGCGTGCAATTTTACAGCGGTAACTTTCTCGATGGCAGCCATATTGACGATGAAGGTTATAGCATTAATCAATTCCATGGGCTCTGTTTAGAAACCCACGGTTATCCGAATGCGGTCAATATTGATCATTTTCCGAATGTCATGCTTGAGGCAAATACTCAATATCAACAAATTACGGTACATAAGTTTAAGAATATTTAATTCAATAAAGGCGAAATAATATTTATTTATACGAGTTAGCCTGCTGATTTTAGCAGGCTAGGGGATCTCTGTTACCTAAAATTATAAAGGGAATAATAATGAAACATAATAAAATCATTACCGCATTGGGATTATGGGCTGTGAGTGCCACTTGTGCCTACGCCACTACGGTGGGCTTTTCACAGGTTGGATCCGAGAGTGGTTGGCGAACGAGCTTCAGTGAAGCTGTTAAAGCTGAGGCCAAACAGCGGGGTATAGATTTAAAATTTGCCGACGCTCAGCAAAAACAAGAGAACCAAATCAAAGCCGTGCGTAGCTTTATCGCCCAAGGCGTGGATGCCATTATTATCGCGCCTGTGGTAGAAACAGGCTGGAAACCCGTACTCAAAGAAGCCAAACGTGCCCACATTCCTGTGGTGATTGTCGACCGTAATATCAAGGTCGATGATGATTCCCTATTCCTTACCCGTATCGCCTCCGACTTTACCGAAGAAGGCCGCAAGATTGGCCAATGGCTAATGGATAAAACCCAAGGCAACTGCGATATCGCCGAGTTGCAGGGCACGGTAGGTGCAACCGCAGCGATTGATCGCGCCGCCGGTTTTAACCAAGTGATTGCCAATTATCCCAATGCCAAGATTGTTCGCAGCCAAACCGGCGAATTTACCCGTGCTAAGGGTAAAGAAGTGATGGAAGGTTTCCTCAAGGCCCAAAACGGTCAGCCACTGTGCGCCGTGTGGGCGCATAACGATGAAATGGCCCTGGGTGCCGTGCAAGCCATTAAAGAAGCAGGTTTAAAACCGGGTAAAGATATTCTGATCGTCTCCGTGGACGGTGTGCCCGATTACTTTAAGGCCATGGCCGATGGTGATGTGAACGCCACGGTTGAACTTAGCCCTTACTTAGGTGGCCCAGCGTTTGATGCTATCGATGCGTACCTTAAGGGCAATAAGGAGCAGCCTAAGCTTATCAGCACCACGGGTGACGTATTTACCCAAGAAACCGCTGCCGCCGAGTACGAAAAGCGTCGCCATCAATAGTCAGATTGACGCTTTCTTGGGGAATAGCTATGAGCCTTATTTTAGAACTCAAGCAGATCAGTAAGCACTATCCGGGCGTAAAAGCCCTTGAGGATGTGAGTTTGCGGTTATTTGCGGGGGAAGTTCACGCCCTGCTCGGCGAAAACGGTGCGGGTAAATCGACGCTGGTGAAAGTGATGACAGGCGCCCAGTCAAAAGATATGGGCGACATCCTCTTTCTTGGCGAGCCGCAACATTTCAACACACCAATGGATGCGCAAAAGTCAGGGATCAGCACGGTTTATCAGGAGGTGAACTTAGTGCCTAACCTGACCGTGGCACAAAATTTGTTCCTCGGTTACGAACCGCGCCGTCTTGGGCTGATCCATTTCAAAAAAATGTATGCCGATGCGCGCGCAGTGTTAACCCAGTTTAAGCTGGATATCGATGTTAGCGCGCCGCTGTCGGACTATTCCATCGCGGTGCAACAACTCATTGCCATCGCCCGCGGTGTTGCCATGTCGGCCAAGGTATTAGTGCTCGATGAGCCTACGGCGAGCTTAGATGCCACAGAAGTCCAAGTGCTATTTGGGATCTTAAACCAGCTCAAAGCCAAGGGTGTGGCTATTGTTTTTATCACACACTTCCTCGATCAGGTTTATCAGATAAGCGATCGCATTACCGTGCTGCGTAATGGGCGATTTATCGGCGAATATCTGACGGCCGAATTACCACAGCCTAAGCTGATTGAAGCTATGCTCGGGCGTTCTTTGCAGGAGCAATTGGTCGATAAGCAGGAAAAGGAACGCACGGTTGCCAGCGCCGATGCGGTGTTGTTATCCCTTGAAGGTGTGTCGGTGAAAGGCTCGATTCAATCGATGAATCTTACCGTACCTAAGGGGCAGGCGGTCGGACTTGCGGGTCTTTTAGGATCGGGGCGCAGCGAAGTCTGCAACGCCGTATTTGGGCTGGATTTAGTCGATAGCGGCAGTATTCATTTGGCGGGGCAGAAACTCAAGCTGTCGCAACCGGTGGATGCGATCAGCGCCGGGATAGCCCTGTGCCCTGAAGATCGTAAGATTGACGGCATTATCGGCCCTTTGTCTATCCGTGAAAACATCATACTCGCGCTGCAAGCGCGTATCGGTTGGTGGCGTTATTTATCTAAAGCTCGGCAGCAGGAAATTGCCCAGTTCTTTATCGATAAATTACAGATTGCGACACCGGACGCAGATAAACCCATAGAGCAATTAAGTGGCGGTAATCAGCAAAAGGTGATCCTCGCCCGTTGGTTAGCCATAGAGCCGATTTTATTGGTACTGGATGAGCCGACCCGTGGCATCGATATTGGTGCCCACGCTGAAATCGTCAAGCTTATCAGAAGCCTGTGTGCTGAAGGCATGTCACTATTGGTCGCATCGTCCGAGCTTGATGAGCTTGTGGCCTTTTCAAATAAAGTCGTGGTGCTACGCGACAGATATGCAGTACGTGAACTTTCAGGCGCGGAATTAACCTCGCAGCACGTCATGCAAGCGATTGCGGAGGGATAAATGAAAAGCTCTGTCCAAACCCTATCGACCGAATCATTTTCGTCTGAGTCGAACTCATCTGAACGACAACGGATGCAGGAAAGCCACAAAACCATGGTTCAAGAAAAAAACACCCGTTACCAAGCGGGCAAGTCGACCTCCATTGGTCGATACCTCTGGCCACTCTTGGCTTTAGGTATTCTGTTACTTGCCAATCTGTTTATTGATAGCAATTTCTTTAATATCAGCTATCAAGACGACAGACTCTATGGCTCTTTGATTGATATCTTAAATCGCAGTGCACCCGTGGCGCTGCTCTCCATTGGCATGAGTCTCGTGATTGCCACTGGCGGTATTGACCTGTCGGTTGGTGCCGTGATGGCGATTGCGGGCGCCGTTTGCGCGAATCTACTGTTAGTGCCGGATTTAAGCTTAGTCATCGTCATTGCTGCAGGCCTGAGTATTGGGCTCTTAGCCGGTTGTATTAATGGCGGTCTGGTGAGTTTCTTAGGCATTCAACCGATTGTCGCAACCTTGTTGCTTATGGTGGCAGGGCGCGGTGTTGCTCAGCTTATCAACCAAGGGCAAATTATCACCTTCCAGCACCCAGGCTTTGCCGCTATTGGCGTGGGCCAGTTTTTAGGCCTGCCGATGCCAGTGTGGATTGTGATTGGGATGCTGATCTTTAGCCAATTACTGCTACGTAAAACCGCCTTAGGGCTGTTTATCGAAGCGGTGGGCTGTAATGCTAAGGCGAGTCGTTACCTTGGGATCAACGATAAATCCATCAAACTGTTCGCCTATGCCATTGCGGGTCTGTGCGCGGCATTGGCCGGGATGATCAGCACCGCCGATATCCAAGGCTCAGATGCCAATAACGCAGGCCTGTGGCTTGAGCTCGATGCCATATTAGCGGTGGTTATTGGCGGCGCCGCACTCACCGGTGGGCGTTTCTCCTTAGTCTTGTCGGTTGTGGGCGGGCTGATCATTCAAACCTTAGCGACCACGATTATCGTCAGTGGTTTACCCGCTAAATTTAACTTGCTGATCAAGGCCATCGTTATCCTGACCGTGCTGCTGTTGCAATCGGATAAATTTAGGCGCCAATTGTCGGCGCTATTCAAATCCAAGCGCCAAGCGGATGCAAAACCAGCAGAAAAGGGCACAAGTGCAAAAGTCAGCACAGCGACAGGAGAAAAACTATGATAGCAAGACGTTTTATCCCGCTGTGGATCACCGCATCATTGCTGCTGACGATGTTTCTGGTCGGCACCTTTCAGTTTGACGGTTTTGCCAGCGGCCGAGTAGTCACCAACCTGTTGCGTGATAATGCTTTTTTACTTATCACCGCATTAGGCATGACCTTAGTGATTATCTCCGGGGGCATTGATCTTTCAGTTGGCGCCGTCATCGCCTTAAGTGGGGTTGTCAGCAGTTTATTGATCACTGAGTACCAGTGGCATCCATTGTTGGCCTTTGCGGTTATCTTGCCCCTTGGCACGCTGTTTGGTGCACTCATGGGCACTATTATCCATGTGTATAAGTTGCAGCCTTTTATCGTGACGCTTGCGGGCATGTTCCTTGCACGGGGCTTAGCGACGACGCTCAGCGAAGAGTCGATTGCCATTGACCATCCATTTTACGATGCGGTGGCAGAGATGAGCATTGCACTACCAGGCAATGCTGCGCTCGATTTAAGCTCACTGATCTTTATTCTGTTTTTTGTGATTATCGCCATTGTGATGCATTACAGCCGTTTCGGCACCAATGTGTATGCCATTGGTGGCAATCAACATTCTGCTGAACTAATGGGGATTTCCATCGCTAAAACCACCATCAGTATTTACGCCATCAGTAGCTTTCTGGCAACGCTGGCAGGCATTGTCTTTACCTTTTACACCTTCTCTGGCTATGCGCTTGGCGCCATTGGTGTCGAACTGGATGCCATTGCGGCCGTGGTGATTGGCGGTACGTTACTGACGGGCGGCAGTGGATTTGTGGTCGGCACTGTACTTGGAGTGATTTTGATGGGGGTGATCCAAACCTATATCACCTTCGATGGCAGCTTAAGCAGTTGGTGGACCAAAATAGTTATCGGACTCTTATTGTTCTTTTTCATCCTATTGCAGAAACTCTTGAATGGACGCAAAAAATCACATGGATAATCGTCAACCTAACCTGTCGGTCTTTCGGCGCTTGCTTTTGACCTGTGGCTTACTCGCCGCATTGGCATTGCCATTAGCGCAAGCCGTGCCCGTACTTGAAATTAGCCGCGCACAATCCCACAGCGCCACGGCGCAAACCCTCGATGCGAATGCGCCCTTTATCGAGAGAAGGGCGGATCCTTGGGTGATCCGCGATGATGACGGCAGTTATTATTTTATTGCCTCAGTACCTGAGTTTGACCGCATCGAACTTCGCCACGCGAAAACCATTGACGGTTTACACCAAGCAACGCCTAAAACCCTGTGGCGCAAGCATGAAACCGGCCCAATGAGTATCGATATTTGGGCGCCTGAGCTGCACAAAATCGATGGTCGCTGGTATATCTATTTTGCGGCCAGCAATAAGGATGTGCGTTTTCATAACCGCATGTTTGTCTTAGGACTCGAGGGTGACTCGCCGATGACGGGGCAGTGGCAGGAGCTTGGCAAATTGCAATCGGCGCAGGATGCCTTCTCACTCGATGCGACCAGCTTTAGCCTCAAGGGCGAGCGATATTTTATTTGGGCGCAGCAGGACAAAGCCAAGCGTTACAACACCGGTTTAGTGATTGCCAAAATGCTATCGCCAACTCAACTCTCTGATAACGAAACCATTATCAGCGAGCCCTTATTGGATTGGGAACGTTTAGGCTTTAAAGTCAACGAAGGCGCAGCTGTGTTGGTTAAAAACGGTAAAGTCTTCGTGACCTATTCCGCCAGTGCCACGGACGACCGTTATGCCATGGGGCTATTATGGGCCGATGAAAATGCCGATTTACTCGATCCCAAGAGTTGGCATAAATCGCCAAGCCCAGTCTTTACCACTGAGCCTAGCCTGAATCGTTTTGGTCCTGGCCATAATAGTTTTGTGCTGGCAGAGGATGGTAAAACCGAGCTGATGTTTTACCATGCACGTAATTACCTTGAGCTGCAGGGGACACCATTGACCGACGGTAATAGACACACTTACTACCGCGCCATTCGCTGGTCGGCGGACGGTTTTCCAGTATTTGATAATCAGCAGAGCGATAGCCAAACCCTGCATCAGCAAGACACGCAATCCCGCGAATAAGCGAAATGCGTTTAACAGACACTAACCGCACACTTAAGTAATCGAAATAGACAGGTTTTCCATGATAAGAGCAACAAACAGCCCCCTAGTCGAGCAGCGCGCCGATCCCTTTGTGTATCGACATAGCGACGGTTATTACTACTTTACGGGCTCTGTTCCGACCTACGATCGGATTGAACTGCGTAAATCCAAGACCTTAGACGGCTTGAAAGACGCGCAAACATTCGATATCTGGTTTAAACACCAAAGCGGCCCGATGAGCCGCCACGTGTGGGCGCCCGAGATCCATTATCTCGACGGCAAATGGTACATCTACTTTGCGGCCAGCGAAGAAGAAAATATTTGGGCCTTACGCCCCTATGTGCTTGAGTGCCAAGGGCAAGATCCCTTGAATGATGAATGGATTGAACTTGGCATGATGCAGGCGGCAGATGGTGATAATAAGTCATTTATCGACTTTTCCTTAGATGCGACCATTTTTGAAAACAACGGTAAGCGTTACTTCTGCTGGGCGGAGAAAACCGGCGGTCAATTTGCGGCTTCAAACCTGTATCTTGCGGAAATGGCATCACCCATCAAGTTAAAGACGCCACAATTTATGCTCACCACCCCAGATTACGATTGGGAACGAGTCGATTTTTGGGTTAACGAAGGGCCTGCAGTGCTTAAACATCAGGGGAAAATCTTCATTACTTTCTCGGCCAGCGCGACAGGTGCTTGTTATTGCATGGGTTATATGGAGGCCGATGAGCATGCTGATTTGCTCGATCGTAACTCATGGAAGAAAACCCGCCAGCCAGTGCTGTGCACTGATGTCGACAAGCAAATCTTCGGCCCTGGTCATAACAGTTTCACCGTGGCAGAAGATGGCATAACGCCCATCTGTGTTTACCATGCCCGTGATTATGAACATGCGGTGGGCGACCCAAGTGTGGTACCTAACACAGATACCCGTCCATTAGCGCAAATAATTAAAGATCCACTCTATGATCCCAATCGCCATGCGCGAACGTTAGCGGTGTCATTTGATGAGAGCGGGCGTCCCTTGTTCAACCTCTACTAATTGATTTGCCACCACATATGATGTGATACCCGCGGGGCATGCTTCAGCAGCCCCGCTTTTTTATGCCTGAGTGAAGCGCGATTGTTTAGGCTCGCACGCAAAACAAGCTATTCCAATCGCTATTTCAATCACTTAACCGATTCAACCTTTGAAGCTAAAGATGTTATATTGCCGCCCGAGCATTCACATTGTGGGTAGGAGTCCTGCCTGAATGTGGGAGTGAATTTCAGTGATGATGATTTTGCCAAGATCGAGGAGTAGGGAAATGGCGATAAACAAGGACAAACTTAGTGCAAATATTGAAGCAAGAATGGATGAATTTACTCAGGAAATAACACAGGCACTTGCGAAATATTACGATTGGTGGCTGTCAGAATATCCGGCGCAGACCCTCTACGGTTTTTGCTTGTACAGCACGCCCTTAGTGGAATATTTAGGCGTCACCCTTTTCACCGAGGAAGGCCTGACGGCCGTCGCAGAGCAATATCAAAACGATCATCGTTTTCGGCATAAATCCCTCGCACAGCTTAAGCAAACGCTGCGCTGGTCGGCCTGCGACTCTCCACATCACAATGAAAATGAAGATATTTTTGAGGCGATTAACGACAAACTGCAATTGCTGCAAGAGGACGCTGAGGCACTCGAGTCCGAAGAAGCATACGATGCTTACCTTAAAGCCTTGTACGCCATATTAGTCAGGGCGCTCAATGAGGTTAAAGCCATGCGCCCGCTAAACCCGCAGGCAATATTGTTCTCCGTCTGGTTTGGCGATCAAAGTGATGCTGATATCGATTATTTTGTTCAAAGTTGCAATCATAAAGAGATGGTTGCTAGTTTTTATCAGCAATGGCGATGAATATTGCCAACAAAAATTTTCAACTCAACTGGCTTATTTCGTCTATTACCGACGTCATCCAACTCAATATTGACTGAAATGGTGACTGAAATATTGACGGCTAGTGGCTGTTACTTACGGCGAGTCGCACAGGGCCACCAGCAAGCATCAGGTAATGCCTAGCGCAGAATCGGTGGGTAAGGGGATAAAGAAACAAGGGAAAGCGTCTCACTTTCCCTTGTCTGAATGAGCGTTTTTAGCCCAAGTTCACATATTGCGCTCGGGATGCTCGGCTTATTGAGTCGAGCTTGGCTCACTTTTTAGCAGACGCACCTCATATAAACCTCCGGCAATCGAGTCCGGTTTTGCCACAAATTTCACCCTGAAGGGCACTGTGCTATCTAAAAGCATATCGGCGGGAATAGGGTAGTCGACACTATAAAATGTTGGCCCCTTATCGGCAGGCAGAGTGACTTCGGCAAGGCGTTTATCGTTGATCAAAATGTCAAAACGTCGCCCTGCATCCAAACCCAAGTAAGTTAAGCGCAATATGGGTTGCGGTTCACCTTTGGCATCGAGTTGATAGCTAAACCAATCCTCGGCATGGCGCCAATGGCGATTACCATTAAGGCCCGTTTCACTCTTTGATGCCTTAAAGAAATGATCCGACTCAGGTTGCTGCTCACTGGGCTGCACACTATCTAAGGTTTGCGCCATCAGCTTGGCTTCCATTTGGGCTTTTTGAGCTAACGCTTGCTGTTTTTGTTGCCATTCATCGGGGGCGCTCTGGCCAAAATACAAGGTATAGCGGCTGTCGTGCAGGCGAAAGAAGGGGATCAGCGTGATGGGGCTCGCTTGCAGGGACGAGAGGATATGGTTGTCGAGTGCACGTTCGTAGTAATCGATATAACGCAAATGTCATACGGTGTGATAAAAAAGCCCCTTGGCAGGGGCTTTTTCATATTTGGGCAAAATGACCATAGTTGAATTAAATGGTCATTAAATGAATTACGCCGAGACTTGGCTCGTCACGGCCTTTGGATTGACCTCTCGGCTGGCATCCGCTTGGCTGAAATTCTCCTGCTCGGGTAAAGCCTGTTTGATTTCTTCATAAACGCGGTCTGAAATCTTATATTTGAACATCAGTAAGCCCATCAGCGCGTGGAATGCGCCAGGGATCACCGTCAGCATTAACGAAATGCCGGTCAACGCAAACTCGCTTTGGGTTTCACCGGGTTGATAGTTGAAGTAGGTAAGCAGCATACCGACTACAAATCCCGCTGCGCCCATACCCGCTTTTTGGGCGAATGAGATCCCGCCAAAGGCAAGGCCAGAGACCCTGTGGCCCGTTTTGACTGTGCCATAATCCACCGACTCGGAAATCACCGACCAGAAGACAGGCGCATGTAAATCCACCACAAATGAAATCGCAAAGTAAAGTATGAAGGCCAGCACTATGTCCCCCGGTTGCACGGCAAAGAACATAATGACGCTTAAGATCCCAACCGCGATTTGGCTGTAACGGAAGAGTTTAAGTTTGCAGTAACGCTTAGTGATCCAAGTCGAAGCCACCATGGCCAGAATCGCTGCGCCCACACCGGTCGATAGAAATGCTGAGAGCATTTTGGCATCGCCGCCCAAGTAGTAGGTGGCGTAGTAGGCAGCTACCGATCCGCGGATCACATAGCCAATGGTGCCAATCACACAAATCGCGGTTAACACTAACCATTGATCGTTTTTAAACAATAATCGCAGTTGCATGGCGACAGGCTTAGTTTCAACCTTATAAGCCACGCGCTCTGTGGTCGTGAAAAAGCAAAATAAAAACAACAGTGTTGCCATTAATGCCATCACGCCCATGGCTTTTTGATAGCCCGCGGCAATGTTCTCACCGCCCCAGGCCGACGCTAACATAGGCACGATAATGGTCACTAAAAAGGCGGCAATCTTTGCGAAGAACAAACGATAACCGTTGGCGGATAACCGCTCTTTCGGATCGTCGGTGATCACGCTGATAATCGAAATATATGGGATAGTCACAGTGGTGAAGATGATAGTGACCAGAATATAGGTCGAGTAGGCCCAGATAAGCTTGGCATTGTAATCCCAATCCGGGGTTGAGAAGGTTAAGAACACCGAAATACCAAAGGGAATCGCCATAAACAGGAAGTAGGGGCGATATCTTCCCCAGCGGGTGGTTACTTTATCGTTAATAATGCCCATTAAAGGATCAGTAATGGCATCGATAAGACGGACCAGCAGGAACAAAATCCCGACATCGGCGGGCTTTAACCCAAAAATATCGGTATAAAAGAAGGTAATAATTAACATCATTGACGAAATCACCACGTTAACGGCCATGTCCCCGGAGCCGTAACCGATCTTTTCAATGACTGACAATTTATGAGAACTCATCAGAAATCCTTATTATATTTATTATAAACAGTGAGTTATTGTGTTATTTTGCGATTTACCGCATCCGCAATGTTAACACATTTTTCTCCTGTTAATTTTTTTGCATTTGATTGTTACTTCCTTGTCCGATAGTATGATAACTTAATTCATCATACAATAGCATAATAGCTATTTTATTAAATAGGATGAGGTAATAAGGAGAATTAATGCCAGCCATAAGAATCACACCGAAAACAGCCCTAAAACGTCACCTTAAGATGCTCAATTGTGCGCTGCTGGGCATATTGGCAACTCTAGGCCAAGTAAGTGCCAAGCAGGTGAGTATTCATGATCCTGTGATGGCGAAAGAGAACGGGCAGTACTATCTCTTTAGCACTGGCCCTGGCATTACCTATTATTCCTCAAAAGATAAAATCCATTGGACGCTGGCGGGTCGAGTATTTGAGACCGAACC
>NZ_JTLE01000094.1:1686356-1735061 GCF_000798835.1 Shewanella sp. ZOR0012 | reverse complement strand
TGATGAGTTTTAGCGACTACATCGTGGCCCATTGCGAGGCCGATTTAAAGTGGATGGGTCCATTCCATTATCCATGCCTCGCTCACGCAAAGACCGCAAATGCCCTGCGGCAACTCCGAGGGGAGGTGAACTCCTGTCGCATTGATATTGTCTGCTATTTACTAAAAATATGCATACCCTAGCTTTCGATATCAATCAAAAAGATTTTTATTAATATTTTTTAGCTTATTAGCATTCTTTTCTTGAGCACTTTCATATGTCCAAAGACCTCGTTTACTACGTTCAGTTTTAATCTTTGATGTGAACAAAGTATTATAACTTTCTCGATACTGTTCTAAGTAACTCGTTTCATCACTCAAGTTATTTAATCTATTTTCAATAGTATCAACCGGACCAAGTTCTGAACCAATCCATTTACGGCCTTTAATTTCTGACACAACATAAGTAGTGCCAGCACCACCGAAAGGATCAAAAACAATATCGCCTTCTACAGAAGCCATCTCAATAATACGATCGAGTAATTTAATAGATAACTCATTAGCACCTCTGTTTTTATATTTTGCATGTCTAACTGGTGGAATATCATACCATACATCAGTTAAATTAATTCCCAAAGGGTTCATTTTATGCTTATATCCACCATAATCTTTCAAATCTCCAAAACACTTTGGACAAGTCTGCATTGGTAACCTATCAGCACTAAAGTAATTAGGTTTAACACCTTTATTAAAATATAACAATGAATAATGAGATGGGTACAGTCTTCCTTGAATTGGTAGACTATACTTGATATCTGTAGCAATCCAATGCCTAAAATTCATTCTCCCATGAATAAAACTTGCAAATTTACTATTCCATAATGGTAAATTCCAGGTAAAAAATGAACCTCCAGGCTTTAATATCCTAATACATTCACCAATCCAAGCCTCACTCCACTTTATATAACTTTCAGTTTTTAAATTATCATCCATATTAGATGGGTATAATTTATCTAAATTAAAAGGTGGATCTGCGAATACAAGATCTACTGAATCACTATCTATCATATTCATGACTGCTAAGCAGTCACCCTGATACATCCGCCCTAAATTTGTTTCAAATTTTAATTCTACACTACCAGCATTAACTTTTATTTTAGAGTCTTCATAATCATTGGCGATTATTTTAATTAGTTCATCAGAATTTTTTTGTATTGCTTCTAAAGTCGCTTGATCTAAACGTCCCATTTTTAACATTAGATTTAGTTCAGACACACCTAAATAGCTATTAATAGCCTCTAAATCATGTCCTGAGGGTAATGTATTTGTTTCATTGTAAAACTTGAGTCTTTCTACTGGCACACCAATTTTTTTCGAAATATTTTTAAGACTTGATTTGATCTCAATATTAACACCAATCGCCTTAAAAAACTGATTTGAATAGCTCATTTTTCATACTCTCAGTAACATATAACCCTCTTGTATTATCCATCAGACCTCATACATCGGGTTTTTATAGAGCTAATTATGCCTGACTCTAGCTCCAAAGCAAACAGTAACTAGATCTATAGATCCTTCCACATATAACCATTTAATGAAAATATTGATTAAATTGATTTTTTGAGATAAGTCGAGGACAAAATGGCAAGAGTAAGAAGTCATGAACTGAAAAGTCTCTTCAGTAGCAGACTCCAAAAAATCAGATCAGAGTTAGGAATGACACAATTAGAGTTATCTGAAATTCTAGAGGTCGACTCTTCCTATCTATCACTGATGGAACGCTCTAAAAAACCAATTCCAATCAGTGATTTCTTTATAGTGTGTTCACTTCTTCCTAGAGAAAGAGCCATAAAATTAATCATTGAAGTTATGGATGAGGTCAATAAAAATGAAAATACAAATTGCAAGGAATGATCTCTTTATTCCAGAGACCATAAAATCTAAAATATTTAATTATGTATCAGAAGCCCTCAACAGCATCACTACACAAAATAATCAATTCATTGTTAACGATACACTATGCTTCAGAAAACAGGGGAGAGGCAACAAAGTTACACCATGTGTTATGAACTCAGCATCATACATGTCCAGTATTTTTCAAGAATCCCTAGCATCGCTACCAAATTGTTACGGCGAAACTACAATAAACAATCAATCTTTTGATGGCATGATTCATATTGATTATGACGGTTTTGGGTTTGAAATAACAGAAAAAGACAATATATTAAAAGTTACACACCAATATATTTACATTAATAAACTCCCAAGCAATCGAGTTTATACATTATTCCCAATGTTTTATGGAATGTTTGTCGATCGCTCTTTCTTTGATATTAACTTTCTACCTGAATACCTTCATCATTTCTTCACTAAAAAGTCATTAAGAACCACTATTAAAGTAGGAGTTGAATTCGAGACTGGAAATATCGCTAGCTCATTCAGAGCCATTAATAAATTATATGGCCTTTACCAGTCAGGCTTTATTGATATTGGCGTACTAGTAACCAGTATAGATAAGCCAAATTGTGCTACCAGAATCTGGCCAGTATCCAATAGGAATGGTTCTTTCCAAGAACTAAATCAACGTAATTATGAGGAACAAGTTTCATTACCATTGATAGGAGTAGGCTTTTCTCCAGATAGTTTTAGTAATAAAGCACCATTTTTTGATGCAACAGGTTCTCTGTATTACCTTACATATACAGGTTCAATCTCTGATTGTGGGATATTTAAAAAGTATATTGGTAATAACTCAGAAGAAATTTTAATTCCAATTCATTCTTAAAGTTTAATGTAACCAAAAAAGATGGGACATTCATTTCTTTTTCAGTAAATCGCAGACAACACCAAAGCGACAGGAGTTCACCTCCCCTCGGAGTTGCCGCAGGGCATTTGCGTTCGTTGCGTGAGCGAGGCATGGATGCCGAGATAGCGTCAGTCGAATCAGGGACGAGCGTCTGACGCGATAGCATAAGAATGCTTAATGCCCAAGGAGTTTTCAACTCCGTTAGGGGCGTCTTGGAGCATCCAAGGAGGATAGGACGAGCAGTCCTCCTTGGTCGGGTGTGGGGTGAAGCCCCACGACGTTGATTTTGACTTTGATTTAGTCTTCTAACACGACCAATGAAACTTAAGCAATTTGATATGCTAGCAAGAATGTAAGGGCTAACACCCCAAGTTGTCACACCTTCAACCCAAGGTTAAATCTTCACACAGACAAACAGCGCATTACCTGAACTTAAATCCCATGGGACGATTTTTTCATAATCGTGTTCAAAGATATGCACTTCAAAATATGGCGCGAGTAACGCTTGCAGCTCCGCAAAACTGGTGGCGACCATAGTGTGTTGGTCTTGCCATAACACAGTTTGATGCGCAGATGTATCGGCATCAGCTTCTAAATCAGTGAGTTGAGTAAAAGGCTGCTGACGCTTTGCAATGCTTAGATTTAACGACTGGTTTTCGCCTTGACCACTGTAATGCCAGCCAGATTCAAAGGCAAAATGGTGCCCCTCAAACTCGGCAAAATGCTTAATCGATAAGCGGTTATCGATGCGGTGCTTATCAACCGAGTTAAAACAAAATATCCCGCCGTCATTCAGGGCACTGTGCACACTGGCGATACAACTTTTAAGGCGCTCTATGTCCGCACTGTAATGGATGGAATATAAAAAACAGGTAATTAAATCCACTGGCTGCTCAAGATAAAAGGCAGTCATATCTTGCAGATTAAACTGAGCCTCAGGGCAACGACGCATGGCCATATCGAGCATCGGCTGATTAATATCTAGGCCACTACACTGATAACCAAGGTCGATAAAATGCCGTACATGTGGGCCAGTGCCACAGGCTAAATCAAGGTGTTGTTTACCATTATTCCCTAAGAACTGATGCAATCGATGGATGCTCGCACTCTGTTGTTGATAGTTAATATCGGAGCACATTAAATCGTAATAACCGGATAGATCGGTATAAAGCGCGTTAGAAGACATAGCAGCGAAGAGAAGGTATGGGCAATTAAGGGTGGCGCATGATATATCAGTTAGCCCAGAACCGATACACACAATTCCACAACCAATCTGAGTGCAAGGCACTTGGAGCACATTAATTCAATAAAACAATGCTATAGCGCAGCATAACAATCTAAGGCGTCAAAGGTAGTTAAATACTCGAGTTGGGGTTTGGCGAAGTAGTAACCTTGAAAATAATTAATACCACGACCAACAAGATAGTCTAACTCCGCTTTACTCTCGACCCCTTCGGCCAACACCTGAGTATTAAGCGTGCTACAAATCCCGAGCACTTCATCGATAACAAACTGTTTTTGTTTGTCTAAATGGATATCTCTGATCAACTCCATATCGAGTTTTAATACCTGAGGACGCAAAAACTCCAACCAACTCAAATCAGCGAAACCACTGCCAAAGTCGTCGATGGCGGTGATAAATCCCCGTTTAGCGTAACTGTCAAAGATACGGCTCAATTTGGCTCTATCGACAATTTGCTCACCCTCAGTGACTTCAAACATGATGTTATGAATATTAAAACCAAAGAGGTCGGCCGCTTCAATCGAGGCGCGGATACAGGTTTCAGGGTTATAAACTGCATTAGGTAAAAAGTTGATACTTAATATTTTATTAAGGCCAAGCTTAGCGGCGGTTTCAATGGCTTTGACCCGACAAGCCTGATCAAAGTAGTACTTATTGTTTTCGTTTATACGCTCAAACACCCAAGCAGCACCTTCGCCATTTGGGCCGCGCACTAGGGCTTCATAACCATAAATCTGCTGATTTGGCCAATCGATAATGGGCTGAAATGCCATACGAATTTCAAATCCGAGTGACTTACCACTTAAACAGTCCATACAGGTTTGTTGCTTGATTCGAGAGGGAAAATCCATCATAGGTCTCCATAACCTTATCCTCTCTCAGTGTGGGGATAAATCGCTAATTTTGCCAGCGTTTAGTGCCTTTGCTCTGTTAAAACATGCAATATTGTAAATATGTTGACTCAGAATTAACCGATTGCGCCCCATAACAGCAATGGATGAGCCAAAGAATCCTCATCCATTGCATCTCGTTATGACTTATTTGAGTTTATAAACCACTTCGACTCTGTCTTCGATAGTCACTTGGCCATATTGATAGCTTTCGGCGGCGCCCATGGCATCGGCCTTAGCATTCATACGTAACATCACCGGTTGCACAGGGCGTTGATCATAATAACGAATTTGCCAAATCTTACCTAGGTTTTCCCCAAATCCCTTAGCTAAGGATTCTGCTTTTTGTTTGGCATCGACAATCGCCGCTTGGCGCGCCTTGGCCACATACTCGGCCTCTTTACTCGACTTAAGGGCGATATTATTAACCCTGTTGATCCCCTCCTCTAAGGCGGAGTCTAAAATCGTATTTAAACGTGCCAAATCGTTAATAGTCACAGTGACTTGGCGACTCGCGGTGTAACCAGTTAGCTCAGGTGCTTTATCCTGCGCATACACATATTGGGGTTGCAGATTTAAGTTGGCGCTTTGGATCTGCTCCTTGGTAATCCCCGCTGCCGTCAAACGGGCGATAAATTTCGCCACCGCCGCATCCGAGTTATCTTTAGCCGCCTTAGCGTCTTTCTCGGTGACAGCAACTTCGACATTAAGCTCAGCCATATCCGGCTCGACTTGAATTTGGCTTACGCCCATGGTTTCGATATGGGGAAAGTCCACATCGGCAGCCACTGCGGTGGCAGTAAATACACCAGAGAAAAGACCACCAGCCACTAATACAGCTAAAAGAGAATGCTTCATTATTAACTCCAACTAAATCATTTAAGGCGAGACTGCCTTGATTCTAATGCGATGGCTATCAGCTAAAAGTGTGACTCGCCATCTGCTAGCCATACAAACGAATCATACAAACTATCCCTATAAACGCGGGTAAACATAAAAAGGGTTAATTTTTTTAAAACGTTTTAAATTGGCAAAACTTATCAGCCTATCGCTAAAATCCTCTTCCACAAGCACTCAAGCTACAGTTGTGACTTTCCATACGAGCACGCATACGAGCCAGTCAGTCTCTAACTGGTAGAAACGCGCTCTTAGCTGTACACTTTTCACCCAAAGACACTGTACCTTTTAATCACTTCAGGTATAATCCGCGCTCTTTTTACGGCGCTCTTTTATCAGCATCAGCGAGACACCATGACAGTTGAAACTTTTCATCCTAAGCAAACTACCACGCTTGAGACCCCTGCCAAAACATTGGAAGCCGCCAGTGCTGACTCTGTTAATACGGGCAATGCTGCCACAGGCAATCGCATCGGTTTTGTGTCTTTAGGTTGTCCAAAAAACCTCGTGGACTCAGAGCGCATTCTGACCCAGTTACGCATCGACGGCTATGAAGTCACCAACAGCTACGACAATGCCGATCTGGTAATCGTTAACACCTGTGGTTTTATCGACGCTGCGGTTGAAGAATCCTTAGATGCGGTGCGCGAAGCCCTAGAAGAAAACGGCAAAGTAATCGTAACGGGCTGTTTAGGCGCTAAAGAAAACCAAATCCGTGAAGTGCACCCAGACGTGCTCGAAATTACTGGCCCACACAGCTACGAAGCCGTGTTAAAGCATGTACACAAGTACGTGCCAAAACCTGAGCACAACCCATTTACCTCGTTAATCCCACAAACTGGGGTTAAGTTAACGCCTAAACATTACGCTTACTTAAAAATTTCAGAAGGTTGCGACAACCGTTGTACCTTCTGCATCATCCCAGCACTGCGTGGCGATTTAGATAGCCGCGGCGCAGGTAGCGTATTAGATGAAGCCAAACGTTTAGTTGAAGCTGGCGTACAAGAAATCCTTGTGGTGAGTCAAGACACCTCTGCCTATGGTAAAGACAAGGGCGGCCGCACCGATTTTTGGAACGGTATGCCAGTTAAGCAAGACATCACCAGCCTTGCTCGCCAACTGGGCAAGATGGGCGCATGGGTACGCTTACACTACATCTACCCATACCCATGGGTTGACGATCTGATCCCATTAATGGCCGAAGGTTTAATTCTGCCTTACTTAGACATTCCAATGCAGCACGCCAGCCCACGCATTCTGAAGATGATGAAGCGCCCAGGCCGTGTTGACCGTCAGTTAGAAGCCATCCAACGTTGGCGCGAAATCTGCCCAGATTTGGTGATCCGCTCAACCTTTATCGTGGGCTTCCCTGGCGAAACCGAAGAAGACTTCGAAATGCTGCTCGACTTCCTGCGTGAAGCGCGCCTCGACCGCGTTGGCTGCTTCAAGTACTCAGAAGTGGAAGGCGCTGTCGCCAACACCATCGCTGAACTTATCAGTGAAGACGTCAAAGAAGACAGATACCACAGATTTATGGAAGTCCAAGCCGAGATCAGCGCTGAGCGTTTAGCCCGTTTCGTTGGCCGTACTATGGATATTCTGATCGATGATGTTGACGAAGAAGGCGCGATTGGCCGCAGCTTCGCCGATGCCCCAGAAATCGACGGCATGGTATTTATCAACGGTGAAACTGAACTCGAACCCGGCATGTTAGTTCGCGCGGTGATCACTCACTCGGACGAGCACGATCTGTGGGCCGAGTTAGTGGATGCCGATGCAGAGGATGAAGTCGAGGCTTAAGCCTTCAAATCATTCAAGTTTTAATAAGACGAGTCACAGTCTCAATTGTGGCTCGTTTTTTTATGGCCAAAATCTGGCTAATTCTCTCAATAGTTGAAGGCTAGATAGTGCGACAAAAGGGATTGAAAAGGAAATCGCAAGGCAATGTGAGGGAGGAGTCTAGCAGGGATTAAATGAGCAGGATTAACGCGGCAAAAACGTTAAAACATCATCCCCATAAAGTCGAAAGGGGTATCGCCCCTGTGCTGATACCCCTTTCGGTTTGCTGCTTTACGGTTATAAGACCCTTTGCCCTTTTTCGGCTTTTCGGTACGCATCCGAAATAACGGACTGGTCACCAGCGCCTTAAGTGCATTGTCTGTAATGGTGCCGCGACCATTTTCATGCTCTTGCACACTCTGGGCTGTTACTTTTGCCACATTTACCTTAGTCATAATGACTCCTCAATTCATCCTATATTGGTCAAGGGCCAAGTTAATCATTCTCAGCCAGCGGCGACACTATAAACCAATCTAAAAAGATGTACAGAGTTTGTGCAAAACCGCAAAGAATCGCTCTTTTTATTATCAAAAAGTATGATAGATTAATCCAACAAAAATAATACATTAGGCTAACAAGCCTTCATTTTAAGTCGCTATTTAGCGATACGATTACTCTTTGTAATCACAGGATAGGGAGTGATTAATTTTGCCGTTTGCAGTGATTTATCGGCCATTACTGAGCCTACTTTGCCTATTACTCATCCTATCCCCCAGCCTAGCGCAGGCTTTTTCAAGCTCTGAGTGTGTTATTAGCATGGGCTATCGCACCAGTGAACGCCGCCCCTTTATCGAACAGGAACCTAATAACCAAGGGTTTTACTACGATATTTACCAAGTCGCGGCCGAAAGAGTGGGATGTAAATTGCGGGTAATTCGAGCACCTAAACTGCGTATTTTGCGGGATCTCAAACTCGGAAATATCGATTTTTATCCTGGGCTGCATTTTAGTGAAGAACGTGCCCAATTTACCTATTTTATTCCTAACGGTCTGTCGGAGCGCATTATTGGAATTAGCCGAGCGGGTGCGGCAAATGTTGGTTCATTAGAGCAGTTATCACAGAGCGGTATGACGCTATTAATTGCCCCGGGCAGCTACGACTTTAATGGTATATCCGAAACCATGTCGGTCCGTAAACCACCTGAACTCAATGTGCCTAAGGCCTTAGATTACCTTATTAGTGGCCAAGGGGACTTTTTTATCTACGATCAAGCAACCATCAGTTATTACCTTAAAAATCGAGATACAAGCCAATTTAAGCTACACCCTAATTGCTGCCAGCAACCTCAAGCTATGTATCTGGGATTTTCGAAAAAAAGCCGCCATTTTCGTGGGCAACATAACCCTAACTATCGCGCCGATCTTCCCTTAAGTCCGAATAACAGCCCAAGCGTACTCGCTGAAGATTCAAAGGCCTATGAATTTGCCAAAGCACTCGCCGCCATGGATGCAGAGGGGGAAACCCAGCGGATCTACTTTAATCACTTCGGTTAATCCAAGGGCGTGTTAAACCGCGCCGCTTGATATCCTCACCTTGGCGCTAGCTTATCCTCATCTTAGTGCTAGCGAGAACTTCAGGCCGCTATTTCAGCTTTATCTTTATAAGCTCTGCGACAATATGCCGCACTTGTCACACTTAGATGATCTTTATAATGCAGCGCAATTTATCTAAGTGAATGGAAGACAATAAGATGGCTGCAAACGCTTCAACTATTCCCCACAGCTTTAAATGCTCCGCAATCGCCAGCGCGCTGACCTTAGCATTAGGCGCTTCAGTTGCCTCACAGGCCATAGCCGACGAGACAAATCAGACTCAAATTGAACGTATTCAAGTCCATGGCGAACAGAGTATTGGCCGTAATGCCTTAGGCTCGGCCGATGCTTTGCTGAAAGATCAAGGCGTCGATTTCTCCGAAGCGGGCGGCGTTTCCGCCTTGCCTGTGCTCAATGGCATGATGGGCGATCGCATTAAAGTGTTAGTCGATGGTGCGGATATCACCGCCTCCTGCGCTAACCAAATGAACCCACCACTTTCCTATGTTTCTGCTAATCAAATCAGCTCGGTAGAAGTGGTCGCGGGCGTGTCCCCTGTCAGTGCGGGCGGTGACAATATCGCCGGGGTGATTAAGGTTAATAGCCTGAATCCTAAATTTAACGACAGCGACAACCTCAGCTTCGAAAGCGGCGAGATTTCATCGGGATACCGCAGCACCAGCGATGCATTCCTACTCGGCGCGAAGGCTGGGATTGCCAGTAAGGACCTAAGTTTCAGCTATCAAGGCGCCTATGAAGACGCCAATAGCTACCACGATGGTCACGGCGATAAAGTACTCGATACCCTCTATCGCGCCCAAAACCATGCGTTAACAGCGGCATGGCGCGATGACACACAACAACTGGCGATTAAGCTAACGCACCAAGCAATTCCATTCCAAGGTTTTCCTAACCAATACATGGATATGACGGATAACAAGAGCTACGGTGCCCTAGTCCGCTATCTGCGGGATTTAGACAACGACGGCGAGTTTAGTGCCCAGTTAAACTGGCACAGTGTGAAGCATGAAATGGGCTTCTTCACCCCAGAAAAAACCGGCAAGATGCCAATGAATACAGAGGGTAGCGATTACAGCTACCAACTGCATTGGCGCCTACCCATGGGCGATAACAGCACGCTACTCATCGGCCAGGAATTTTATAACTATCAACTCGATGATACTTGGCCAGCGGTGCCAGGCACTATGATGGCACCCAATGACTATATCAATATCAATGACGGTGAACGCCGCCGCGCCGCAGTTTATGGCGAGTGGCAGCAAAACCTCACGCCACTCTGGTGGTTGTCTGCTGGGGTGCGTTATGAATATGTCACCACAGATACGGGCGAAGTGCAGGCTTACAGCAATATGCCCATGATGGGCATGCCCAATGTGGATGCCGAGGCGGCAAAAGCCTTTAATGCCATGGATAGAAGCCGTGACGATAACCTTATCGATGCTACGCTGCTGGCGCGTTATCAGCTATCGGCCAAACAACAATTGGAATTTGGCTTAGCCCGTAAAAACCGCGCACCAAACCTGTACGAGCGTTACAGCTGGGGCCGCGGCGTGATGGCAACCACTATGATTGGCTGGTATGGCGACGGTAACGGCTATGTCGGCAACCCCGATCTTAAGCCCGAAACGGCGCATACTCTGAGCGCGGCCTACAAGTTTAATGGCGATGAATGGCAATTCTCTACCACGGCTTGGTATAGCGCGGTGACAGACTATATTGATGCCGAGGTGATTGGCAGCTTTAACCGTACTGGCCTTGCCAGTGGTAAACGCAATATCCTTAAATTCACCAACGAAGATGCCAATTTATATGGCGCTAAGTCTAGTGCGGTCTACCTATTAGCCAATACCGACAGCGGTAAATGGCAGATGCAGGGTAAGCTCGATATCACCCGCGGCGAGCGTGATGAGGGTAATGAGCCACTTTATCAAATCAAACCGCTACAAACCGAGTTAGCCCTTAGCCATCAACTGGGTGATTGGGAAAACCGCCTATCATGGCAATGGGTAGCGACTAAGGATAAAGTCGATGAGCGCCGTTTAGAAAATGAGACCGACAGCTATTCGCTGTTAAATTTAAGCAGTAGTGTTAAATGGCAAGAGCTGAGTTTAACCTTTGCAATCAACAACCTGTTTGATACTTACTACGAACTACCGCTGGGTGGTGTCAACCTTGCCGAGTTTAAGGCTGATAGCACGGGTGGCTTTAGCCAAGTCGCAGGTTCGGGTCGCTCATTTGAATTAAGTGCCAGCTACAAATTCTAATGAGCACCGCCGCTAACAAGTGGTGATGCAATTTAGGGCGGATCAGTTAAATCAAAAAGGGCAAATGCAGCTGCATTTGCCCTTTTGTGTTTCAATTGACTGAACCGTTATATGCCGCTGGCTAGTTACCTGCGACCTTCATCTCGGATAATAAGATCCCGCCGGTGCGGATAGATGAACGTAAATCGAAGTCCTTACTGACCGCCTGAATCCCACGGAACATATCCTTAAGATTGCCAGCAATGGTAATTTCTTCAACGGGGAACTGGATTTCACCATTTTCGACATAAAAACCAGCGGCGCCACGGGAATAATCCCCCGTCACCATATTCACGCCTTGGCCCATCACTTCTGTGACAATCAAGCCAGTGCCCATGCCTTTGACTAACTCATCGAAACTTTGGCCAGTGTGCGCCAGCGTCCAGTTGTAAATGCCGCCCGCATGACCTGTGTTAGGTAGGCTCAATTTGCGCGCCGAATAACTGGTTAGTAAATAGGTTTCTAATATGCCACTGTCGATGATGCGTCTATCTTGGGTCGCCACACCTTCGCTATCGTAGTTGGCACTGGCTAGTGCGCCTAATAGATGCGGCTGCTCTTCAATGCTGAACCAGTCAGGGAAGATTTGGGTGTGAATGGCATCGAGTAAGAAACTTGATTTACGATACAAACTACCGCCACTGATGGCACCAATCAAATGGCCGATTAAGCCAGTCGCAATCTCTGGCGCCAGTAATATTGGCAAACGGGTGGTGGCAATCTTACGTGCCCCTAAACGGCTCACGGTTTTCTCGGCGGTTTTTAGCCCCACCAATTCAGGTGAAAGCATCTCATTGAATTTACGGGCGATAGTGTAATCGTAATCCCGCTGCATATTGCCGTCACTGTCTTCACCGATCACGCTGCAACTTAAGCTATAGCGCGAGCTGCAATAGCCATTTAAGAAGCCGTGGCTATTACCGTAAACCTTAACCGACGTATGGGCGTTTGCACTGGCGCCGTCAGAATTATTGATGCGCGGATCGGCATCGAGCGCCGCGGTTTCGGCGCGAATGGCCAATTGGGCTAATTCGTCGGGGGAAATATCTTCAGGATAATAGAGTTTAAGATCGCGGATCTCAGTCGCCATTAAGGCTTTATCGGCTAAACCGCTAAACGGGTCGGCCGAGGTGTAACGGGCGATATCATCTGCCGCTTTAACCGCAAGAGCAATGGCTTCAGGACTGAGATCTGAGGTAGATGAACTGCCCTTGCAACCATCGCGATAAACCGTAATACCGAGGGCGCCATCTTTATTAAACTCTACCGTTTCAACTTCCTTTAAACGGGTTGAAACCGATAATCCCTGTTGTTTACTGATCGCCACTTCAGCGGCATTTGTCCCTAATTTATTCGCATATTCGAGGGCCACAGCAACCGCATCTTTCAGCGCGGTCAATTCACTATCGATTCTGTTCAAAGACACAAAGCAACTCTTTCGTTATAGGCAATGCCGCTAGCATAACAAACACCTATCCCATTCTCATTATTTATTGCGCGCTTTACTGATTGAATCGCGCTTTAACTAGGCGAATTTTGGCGGGAGATGTTATTATTAGCGCGTTATTTAACTGAGGTTTTATCTATATGAAGATTGTTGGTGATTCAGAACATTTTAAACAGCCCTATGACAGTAACGACGATTATGTCAGTAAAACTGAGGATAAGCGTGACTGCGAAGCGGCTCAAAAAGTCGGTATGGAACTGGTCTCACTCAGCAAAACCCAGCTAGATAAAATCGAGCTGGACGAGCACTTGTACGACAGCATTCAGCAAGCTCATAAGATTAAACCAAAGACCGAAGCCTATCGCCGCCATATGCAGTATATCGGCAAGCTGATGCGTAACGTCGATATTGAACCTATCAAGGCGTCGCTCGCGGTCGTGCTTAACAAAAACAGCAACGAAACCGCCAAGTTGCAAATGTTCGAGAAAATGCGTGAGCGTTTACTCACCCAAGGCGACGGTGAAATCCAAACCTTAGTGGAACATTACCCACAGTTGGACAGACAAAAACTGCGTACCTTAGTGCGCCAAGCAACCAAAGAGCTGGCGAAAGGTCCTGAGTCTAAATCCTCAAAAGAGCTGTTTAAATATTTACGCAGCGAAATCCAAGACTAGCGTGTTGAGTTTTTGAGATTACATTTTACTGTTCAAGCAAGCTCTAGCTCGCGAAGCGAGGGATAACACACCGTTATTCAACTCAAATGACGGGCGGCTCTTATGATTAAAAGTAAGAGTAAGAGCTTGCCAGAACACCCTCTTGGCCAGCATATGGCTACAAAATAACCCTGAAAGTCAACACGCCCCAATCCCCGCACTTCGGAATATTGCCTTAGGCGCTAGGCGCGATTTAGCAAAAGGTAATGTCTCTAACCTTGCTTTCTATGGGTCAACAAAACTGGGAAAATTTTATCCACGAGTTTTGCAAACGAACAACATGGCGTCTCCAGTCGGCGTAAAAAAATGTCGTTCACTCTTAAGCGAACGACATTAGCATACCTCAGTGCTGTTACTTTATGAGTCAATACCTTAGTTAACTCTGCAACTCTACCGCTTTGCGCAAACGTAGGCTGCGCAGCGCCAAATACAACATCCCTACAGCTCCCCAAATTAAGCCAAGTTCTAAGGACTGAGGCTCGAGGTTTATCCACAGCACGCCAATGGTCGCCGCACCACACAGGGGCAAGATAAAATACTGCAAATGTTCCTTAAGGGATTGATTACGTTTTTCTTTAATATAAAACTGCACTATCACCGACAGGTTTACGAAGGTAAAAGCCACTAAGGCACCGAAATTTACCAAAGCCAAGGCCATTTCTAAATCAAATGACACCGCCGAAAGCGCCAGTAACCCCACCAGAATCACGTTAAATGCCGGAGTACGCCATTTAGGGTGAACATAACCAAAACCTTTATTGGGCAGCATATTGTCGCGCCCCATCACATAGAGGATGCGCGCCACCCCCGCATGAGCCGCCATGCCCGATGCTAGCACCGCAATCGTTGTCGCCACCAGCACGATAGACTGGAATAAATTACCGCCCACATACAGGGCAATCTCAGGCAGCACAGCGTCTAACTGCTGGAAGCGGGAAATATCAGGGAAATAGAGTTGTAAGAAATAGGACACGCTCACAAAAATCACCCCGCCAATCAGCGCTGTCAGTACAATGGCGCGGGGGATCACTCGCTTAGCGTCCTTGGTTTCTTCACTCAATGAACTTAAGCCATCAAAGCCTAAGAAGGAGAAACACAGAATGGTCGCGCCAGTAAAGAGCGGCGCTAAGGTTATCTCTTCGGAATAGAATGGACGCACGCTGGCAATGACCCCTTCACCTTCGCCAAGGGACAAGCTATGGGCCATTAAACCGATGAAGACTAAGATAATGGCTATCTGAGCAAATACGATAACGCCATTAAAATTCGCAACTAAATCAATGCCTCTCAGGTTGAGTACTGTCATGACGGTGACTAAACCAAAGATGAAAATCCAAGGTTCAACGTTGGGGAACATGGCAGTAAGGTAGATTTTGGCCAATAACATGTTGATCATCGGCATAAACATGTAATCGAGTAGCGATGACCAACCCACCATAAAACCGACATTTGGGCTAAAGGTTTTTTGGGCATAGGTATAAGCCGACCCCGCATAGGGATATTTACGCACTAAATGACCGTAGCTAAAAGCGGTAAACAGGATACCCGCTAATGCGAGCAAGTAAGAGGTGGCCACGTGGCCAGAGGTGATCTCAGAAACAATTCCGAAGGTGTCAAACACGGCCATAGGCGTGAGGTAAGCGAGCCCCATCACAACCACTTGCCATAGATTAAGGCTTTGCTTTAAGCCCGGTTTTTGTTGGCTCATATACCACCTCCGAGTGCCGTCGGTGGAATGACTAACGCAACATCTTGATTGACGGCAATGACCGAAAATCCGGTAAACAACAGCCCCATTGAATTGTCCTCAGTAAAGTAGGTTCAAGCGAACCTCGTATCATTTCCGGATGTTTACCGGCCTCTATTGGTTTAAAACCCATATATTCAAAAAGAAAATAACCGAGGCAATGAATACCTCGGTTATTTTTTCGGCGCGCATTTTCGCCCAAAACAGGGTAGAAGACAACCCAATAAGCACATTAAGTGCCTTTTATGTGTCCTAGATTAGGGCGTGTTGACGTTTCGAGATTAGATTTTGTTCGTTCTGGCAAGCTCGTGCTCGCGAAACGAGGAATGATGTGTAGTTATTCTACTCAAATGACGAGCGGCTCTTATGACAGAAAGTAACATAAAAACAATTTCTTAGCATTTATCCAGAAGCTTAACTATCAATCTTCTTTATGCATCAATTAATCGTATTGCCTGAAAAATAAAAGGCCTCGCATTGCTGCGAGGCCTTTTACTTTAAAGAGGTTGAGTTGGCCGATAAGCCGGGTCCTGTCGTGGACAGTCATTCATCTAGGCCTGCAATCGCTCACAGGCTCAAGCGACCTACCCGGTTCCAACGCGAGCCACGCCATACGGAACCCTATTTGGTCTTGCTTCGGGTGGAGTTTACCTTGCTACGGACTATTGCTAGCCGCACGGTGCGCTCTTACCGCACCCTTTCACCCTTACCACCTTAGCCGAGGCTATGATGGCGGTCTCCTCTCTGTTGCACTTGTCGTCGGTTCACACCGCCCAGGCGTTACCTGGCACCCCGCTCTTTGAAGCCCGGACTTTCCTCCCCGTTCTTGCGAACGCGGCGACTGTCTGGCCAACTCGGCGCGGATTATAGCCTAAGCCTTCTACCTGCACCACTGTTAATCCTGCCAGTGTGTGTCTATCTGTTAGATCTGCTTATAAATCAGACTCTAAACCGAATTTATACAGGGCATTCTTTTTAAGACCGTGAATTTGCGCGGCAATGGCGGCGGCTTTTTTAAGCGGCAATTCTTCACAGAGTAACTTGAGTGTGTTGATGGCAACGGTTGGGATAGCTTCATCATCCTCGGCCGCACGGTGACCGTGCACCATCAGCACTATCTCGCCTTTTTGCTGGTTAAGATCGCTGCTGACGGTAGCCAATACCTCAGCCACTGGGCCGCTGAGGAAGGTCTCGAAGGTTTTAGTCACTTCACGCGCCATCACCACCTGCCGCTCACCGCCTAACACTTCAACCATAGTCGTTAGGCTATGTTCGATACGGTGGGGAGATTCATAAAAAATCAGCGTGCGCGGATCTTCCTTAAGTTCAAGCAACTTATCGGCGCGAGCTTTTTCTTTCGAGGGTAAAAAACCTTCAAAAGAAAAACGATCCGACGGCAAACCCGAGGCACTTAACGCCGTAATCGCCGCACAGGGGCCTGGCAGCGGGATCACCTTAAACCCAGATTGGCGCACATGGGAGACCAAGTGATAGCCGGGGTCGGAAATCAGCGGCGTACCCGCATCGGAAATTAGCGCAATCGACTGCCCTGCGGCTAGCTGATCCACAATCCACTGGGCGCGAGCACGCTCATTATGGTCGTGCAGTGCGATGGTTTTAGTTGAAATGCCAAAATGACTCAATAACTTGCCGCTATGGCGGGTGTCTTCACAGGCAATTAATGCAACCTGGCTGAGCACGTCAATAGCACGTGGGCTCATGTCCCCCAAATTACCAATAGGAGTGGGAACGATGTAGAGTGCGACGCTTTGGTCCATATATACCTCTGTAATGACAGTGCCAAGACTTTCGTCAAGCGCAAGAGAAGGTTAAACTAGAGGCAGCATCTTACCAGAGTGAAGCCCAGTGTTAAAAAGCCTGAATACAACTAAGTTCGTTTCCGTGGCCATTTTATCCGCAGTGTTGGCGGGTTGCGGCAGTCAAGCGCCCACCTCAACGAATACTGCGCCCACCGTGGCCACCTCTTTAGCCTCTGCTCCATTGGCGCCAAATGTGTATTTAGCACAGGCTGCTAATAGCAAAGATCCCCAGCAACGTGATACTTACCTGCTGCTGGCGGCGCATGCGCATATCAATGCGAACGACTATGCGGCGGCGCAAAAGCTGCTCAAGTCGATGCTGCCAAGCCTGACTCAGGTCCCGACGCTAGTGGCTGAACATAAATACCTGACTGCGCGGGTGCTAGAGCATACATCGACGCCGCTTGATGCTCTGAAAACGCTAACTTACCCAAGCACTTGGGTATTACCCGGCTGGCAAATGGCAGCGTATCATCAATTAAGAGCGCATTTATTCCAACAGAATAAACAGCCTATCGAACAGGTGCGCGAATTAAGTTTATTGACCACCTATTTACCTCCCGCCGAGGCGAATGAAGTCAATAATCAGATCTGGCAAGTGTTGCAACCGATGCACGAGCAAACCTTGCTCGCATTCACCAAAGATGCCAAAAGCCCTGTTTTTGCAGGTTGGTTACAACTGGCGTATATCGCTAAGCATTATGCGGTCGATCCCAACCAACTGGTCCGTTATTTAGGCGACTGGCAAAAACAAAACCCTTATCATCCTGCGGCGGCGAAGTTGCCCGCGGATTTAGATCAAGCGTTAAACGCCAAACCTTATACTCCAAAAAATATCGCTGTACTCTTACCGCTCACAGGCCAGCGCGCCAGTGCCGCCAATGCGATTCGCCAAGGTATTTTGGCCAGTTATTTAGCCAAACCGAATGAGCAAGTCTCAGTGAATTTTTACGATACCGCCAATGACGCAGTAGCCGCCTATCAGCAAGCGGTAAATGCAGGCGCTGAGTTTATTATTGGCCCGCTACTGCCAAATGAAATCGATCAATTATTGGCATTAAACACTGGTACTGCGGCAACCAACACCACTGGCACGCCAGCAGCGCCTGTTGCGGCAAGCGCGCCGATCCCGCAACTGTTTTTAAATCAAACAGACAAGTTTGTCGCTGATGCTAATAAGTTTTACTTTGCATTATCGCCAGCACAAGAAGCAGCCGATGCTGCAATACGCATGTATCAAGATGGCGTAACTATGCCACTGCTACTCGCCAGCAACGACGCCATCGGCAAACGTATGGCCGAGAGCTTTATTCAAGCTTGGAAAAAGAAAAGCGATACGCCCATCGAAGTCTATTACTACGACAGTGGCGATAAGATGAAAACCACGGTGCAAGATGCGCTCGGCGTTCGCGATAGCCAAGCCCGCATTGCGCGCATCAAAGAACTACTGGGCAATTCAGTACAGGCCGATTTCCGCTCGCGCCAAGATATAGATGCGATTTATATGATCTCGACGCCGCAGGAGTTAACCCTGCTCAAGGCCTTTATCGATGTCACCTTTAGCGTCTTTACTCAGCCCGTGCCGTTGTACACCTCGAGCCGTAGCCGTATCGATAATGAATCGAGCCAAACTGCGCAGGATTTAAATAACCTCACTCTCAGTGACGCACCTTGGTTGATGCAAAATGGCGAAGAAAACCTGATGGTTAATACCTTATGGCCCGGCTGGAACAACGGCCAAAAACGCTTATTTGTGATGGGTTATGATGCGATGGATTTGATCAGCAAACTCGCACAAATGCGCTCATTTACCGGTTACCAGTTCAATGGTCGTAGCGGCGTGTTATCGGTCAATCCCGATGGCGTAATTAACCGCCAATTAAGCTGGGGACGCTATCAAAGAGGCAGTTTCCGCCAACTATGACACTCGGACAGCAAGCAGAGTCGCTCGCCCAAGGTTACCTTGAACAGCAAGGTTTAATCTTTGTTGAGCGCAATGTCCGCTATCCCTTTGGTGAAATAGACTTAATCATGCGCCACAAAAACTACTGGGTATTTGTTGAAGTAAAATACCGCTCAGCAAATCAATTTGGTGGCGCAATACAAGCACTTAGCAAAGCACAAATCGGCAGGATCCGCATGGCGGCCAGTCATTATTTACAGAGCCATAAATTGGATGTACCCTGCCGATTCGACGTTGTCGCCATCGAAGATACGCAGATCCAATGGCTGGTCGATGCCTTTTAAACGAGGCTCTCGACTCAGCTAATCGAATAATTTTTAACGCTTATGCCTCAACTCCACCGTGGAAATATGGCATCATAGCCACACTTTATCCTGAAAGGATGTATCCATGTTAGAACGCATTAAAGACAGCTTTACTGAATCTATCCAGACTAAAATCGATGCAGCCGAAGCACTGCCAGAATCCATCGCCAAAGCGGCGGAGATGATGGTGCAATGTCTTTTGGGTGGCAATAAAATTCTTGCCTGCGGTAACGGTGGTAGTGCCGGTGATGCTCAGCACTTCTCGGCCGAGCTATTAAACCGCTATGAGATTGAACGTCCACCACTGCCAGCCATTGCCCTGTCGACAGACACATCGACTATCACGGCAATTGCTAACGATTACAGCTACGATGAGATTTTCTCAAAGCAAATCTTAGCCTTAGGTCAGCCTGGCGACATCCTGTTAGCCATTTCCACCAGCGGTAACTCTGGTAACGTGATTAAAGCGATGGAAGCGGCACTGAGTCGCGATATGACTATCGTAGCCTTAACCGGTAAAGACGGCGGCGCGATGGCGGGATTACTCAGCGTGGGTGACGTCGAAATTCGCGTTCCTTCGAACGTGACGGCACGTATTCAAGAAGTGCACTTACTGGTGATCCATTGCCTGTGTGACAATATCGACCGCACACTCTTCCCACAGGACGAACAGCAATGAGATATGCTGCCCCACTGTTAATGGTTTGCATGCTACTGCAAGGTTGCGCCGGTGCCGTTATGGTGGGCGCAGTCAGCGGTGCCATGATGGCCAACGATGAGCGTTCGGTAAAAACGCAGCTCGATGATACTAATACTGATTTTAAGATCACCAGTGCGCTACTTGAGCATGAAGATCTTAAGAAACAAACCAATATCACGGGTGTATCGGTAAACGGTAATGTGCTGATGATAGGCCAAGCCCCCAACTCGATGTTGAGGGATAAAGCGGTTAAGGTCGTACAAGACCTTAAGCTGGGCGGTAAAATCCACAATCAGATCCGCATCGGTAATCCAACGTCTTTCACGACTCGCAGTAACGACACTTGGGTAACAACCAAAGTGAAGGGACGTATGCTCAACGAGAAAGAATTGGATGTGACCCGAATTAAAGTGATCACTGAAAATGGTGAAGTCTTCCTGCTAGGGCTGATCCACCGCTCACAGGCAGAGCTTGCTGTTGACATTGCCCGTCATACTGCTGGTGTACGCAAAGTCGTTAAGGTTTTCGAATATATCGAATAACCGATTGAGCCTAAACACTTAAAGTTTAGGCTCGCCTTTTACCACGGTGTCAATTCCTAAAGACTTCACCTGTATGTTATCCATCATCTTGGGTGACTTCTCCACCAACGCTCCTATCCAAGGTAAAAACAGCGAAGGCAGCACAATCAAAGCGGCACCCAGCCAACTTAAGCTATCCAGCCATTCATCAAACAACAGCCAGCCTAAGAAAACGATAAATAACAAACCAGTATATTCGGCAATCGCAATATCACTCGCCTGTGCTTTACGGTAAGCCAGTACACAAAACCAATGATAAATCAGTAAAAAGGCATTACTAAGTAGTGCAACCGCGAGCAATTCCCAGCTCAGCCCCTCCAATCCCTGAAAGGCTGCAATAACTAAAGTCGCAGGAATCCCCAGCAAGTTATAGAGCATTAAGGTTAATACCGGATGCTCAGTATTAGGCACTTTTTTAAGCATCAACTGATTGATAGCAAAAGTAAATGCTGAAAATAACACCGCTAATCCAAACCAGTTCATCTCGCTCGGCCTGAGGATAATTAAGATCCCCACAAAGCCTAACGCTGTGCATATAACCTGCCCAGTGGTAATCCGCTCCTTTAAAAACCAGTATCCCATCAAAATAATCATCAGGGGGGCAGAATAAAACAGGGAACTGACTGTAGCTAAAGGCAATGCCATCAAACCAATAATTAAAAAAAGCGCGCCAACCGAGCCTATGTTGGCACGCCAAAGGTGAACCGAAATATATTCCGTCTGCGGTCTCTGCGAGTACAACCAAATCGGGGTTAACATGAGTACTGAAGTGATTTGTCTCACGAGTAGAAAAGTGGCTGCATTAGCATCTTCTGGCAACCATTTGATCGATACATCGTAAAAAGCACTAAATAGATTACCCACTATCAATAAAATCAAACCGATAACAACAGGGCGCTGCATTTTAACTATCCGTAAATCTCAATGCTGGCATGATAATCCCCGCAAAACTTAAGCTGAAATGATGCTTTCTAATGCTAGATGAATTAAATTCATACTAAATCGTTTAGACGTTGAAAATCATGAGAAAGCTTCCTCCCTTACGTGCGCTGCAAGTATTTGAAACCGCCGCGAGGCAACAGCATTTTTCCAAGGCTGCCGCCGAGCTTTGCATTACCCAAAGCGCGGTTTCACACCAAGTGCGTGTATTGGAGGAGTACTTTGGTGAACAACTTTTTGATCGTCAGGGACGTAAACTACAGCTCACGCCCAAAGGCCAGAGCTTATTTATTGAGTTAGAAAGAATTTTTAATGAGTTAAGCGATCTTAATCTCAAAATCCGCGACACCCCAAATCAACAACTCTGTTTGGCGGTATACAGCTCATTTGCGGTGAAATGGTTGATCCCAAGGTTAGCGGATTTTCGGCGCCAATATCCCAGCGTTAAAATTCGCCTCGAGATGATCACTCAAGACCCCGATCTCAGCACCAGCACGGCCGATATCTTTATCGCAGGCAAACTCAATCAACGGGGTTATTGGCAACAATTACTGCACAAGGAACGCCTGATCCCCGTATGTAGCCCTAGCCTTTATCCTAAATGGCGCGAGATTAACTTGGGCAATTTTCAGCAACAAGCATTACTGATTGTGGATGAAGGCCCACTTGGACTCGATTGGCATAAGTGGTCATCGGCGCATAAAATCCCCCTGAATAACGAACAACAGCATATTTTTAGCCACATAGTGATGGCAATTGAGGCGGCGATTGCCGGACAAGGTATCGCCCTCGCCCCTGATTTTATGGTGGCCGGTGATATCAGTACTGGACGACTGGTAGCGGTAAATCTACCCGATGTTCATACGGGTTTTGAATTTTGTTTTTTATGCAAACAGCGACGCCTAAATGAACCCGCCATTGCAGCCTTTGCATCTTGGTTAAAATCGCAGGCCTAAACGCTTAGCTACAGCCCAATAAATAACAGACATAAAAAAGCCGACCTAGGAATAGGTCGGCTTAATAACGTGTTGTGTAATGCGCTTTTTAGGGCAAATTACACCAATAAACCAATCTTCTCGTACACCTTTTTAAGCGTCACTTCAGCACGAGCTTGGGCATTTTCAGCGCCCGCTCTCATCACTTGATCAAGGTAAGCACGGTCAGCACGCAGCGCACGATAACGCTCTTGCAGTGGCTCTAACATCCCCACTACCACTTCACCCGCGGCGCCTTTTAAATGACCATACATCTTGCCTTCAAACTCGGCTTCGAGGCTGGCAATGCTTTGACCCGTAATACCTGACATTAAGCTCAGCAGGTTAGATACGCCTGGCTTGTTTTCCATATCGAAACGCACCACTGGCGGCTCATCACTGTCGGTCATGGCTTTTTTCAGCTTTTTCATGACCGCTTTAGGATCTTCAAGCAAACCAATTACGTTGTTACGGTTGTCGTCCGACTTAGACATCTTCTTCAGCGGATCCTGAAGCGACATCACCTTAGCGCCATGCTCAGGAATAAAAGGCTCAGGAATGGTAAATGTCTCGCCGTAAGCGTTGTTAAAGCGAGTGGCGATATCACGTGTTAACTCAAGATGTTGCTTCTGATCTTGACCAACTGGAATTTCATTCGCTTGATACAGCAGAATATCCGCCGCCATCAGTACAGGATAACCAAACAGACCGACGTTAATATTGTTGGCGTGCTTTTGTGACTTATCCTTAAACTGCGTCATACGGCTCAGCTCACCCATTTGGGTATAGCAATTTAACGCCCAACCCAGCTGAGTGTGCTGCGGCACTTGAGATTGGATAAATACCGTGCTCTTTTTAGGGTCGACGCCGCAGGCTAAATACAGTGCAAGTGTATCTAAGCAGGCTTCACGCAATGCTTGAGGATCTTGGCGCACGGTAATGGCATGCAAGTCCACCACGCAATAAAGGCAGTCGTGGCTATCTTGCATGGCAACCCATTGACGCAATGCACCCATGTAGTTACCTATGGTTAATTCGCCGGACGGCTGTGCACCGCTGAGTACTATGGGTTTGGTCATTACGTCATTGCTCCAAATAAAGATAAAAAGAATCGATTAAACTGCCTGGCCGACATTTAGCCAGCTAAGGATCTCGGCAAACTGCTCGCACACCGCGTCAGGGCCAGTGAGCCCAATATCTTCACCGTAGTTGTAGCCATAGGTCAAGCCGATTGATGCAACACCTGCTGCTTTCGCCGCTAAAATGTCATTTTTAGAATCGCCCACCATCAACAACTCACTTTTATCGAGTTGCCATTGCGCTAATAAATGCTCTAGCGGTAATGGATCCGGCTTCATCTTCGCCAGCGAATCGCCGCCAAGCACTAAGCTAAAGAAGTCATTAATCTTAAAGGCCTCAAGCAGCGGCAAAGTAAAGCGGTAGGGTTTGTTTGTCACCACTGCCAGCTTAAATCCAGCGTCAAACAGAGTTTGTAGCACTTGGTGCACATCGGCATAAAGTGCGCTGTGCTTCTCAAGATTTTCTTGATAGTGATGCATAAAAATCGGCATAGCCGCATCTAATGCCGTTTGCTCGACATCCGCGCCTAAAGCGTGGCTCATGGCGCGGCGCATAAGCATTTCAGCGCCATTACCCACCCAAGTTCTCACCTGTGCCTCGGTACACGTTGCCAAACCTAATTCGGCGAGTGCCGCCTGTGTCGCGACCGCAAGATCGGGCACACTGTCAATCAGTGTGCCGTCGAGATCAAAGGCAATCGCCTTAATCTGTTTCCGCATCATTTGGCCTCAACTTTTGCTAACTCGGCACGCATTTCATCGACAACGGCTTTATAGTCTGGTTGACTAAAAATAGCCGACCCAGCGACAAACATATCGGCACCTGCGGCAGCAATTTCGGCAATGTTATCCACTTTTACGCCACCATCGACCTCTAAGCGAATATCAAAACCGCTCGCATCGATACGCTCACGCACTTGGCGTAATTTATCTAAGGTCGAAGGAATAAAGGATTGGCCACCAAAGCCTGGGTTGACCGACATCAGCAGGATCACATCTAACTTATCCATCACATGGTCAAGATAATGCAGCGGTGTTGCAGGGTTAAACACTAAACCTGCCTTACAACCGGACTCTTTAATCAGTTGCAAAGTACGGTCGATATGCTCAGAGGCTTCGGGATGGAAAGTAATAATAGAAGCGCCAGCCTTAGCAAAATCTGGCACGATGCGATCAACAGGCTTAACCATTAAATGCACGTCGATCTCGGCCGTAATGCCATAGTCGCGTAACGCTTTACACACCATAGGACCAATGGTTAAGTTCGGCACATAGTGGTTATCCATCACATCAAAATGCACTACGTCAGCCCCTGCATCTAACACGGCTTTAACGTCATCCCCTAAACGGGCGAAATCGGCGGATAAAATCGATGGAGCAATTAAAAATGGGCGCATAGGACACTCGCTGCTATTGAACAAAAAGTGCCTTATTTTACCCTTAGCTAGACCATGCCTCTATAGCAAATGCCACATTTATCGCGATTGAAACCAGATAGAAGCTCAATTCCAGTACTCACAACCTACGGTAAGTCCTAGGAGAAGCTGAAGCGTTAGAAAGATTTTAGTGAAGATTGATAAATTATTGTTCATAAACTAAGCGAGTTTGTTATACTCGGGCAGCTAGCGTGGATCATTTAATGATTTCAAGGGAAGTATCATGAAAGGGCGGTTAACACAGTTTTCACACATTTTAGGCTCGGTGACATTTAAGTCGTCGATGATGTTGGCATTTACCGCAGTGGTAGTCGCCTCCTTAGCCTTTGGTGTCGAAAAACTGACCGCAGGTAACGATACCTCCGCCTGCGCTTGCAGTAGTGATACTCGTTACAACAATAGCTTACCTAGCAGCCATCCGAATAACCGTTGTGCTGAACAGGCGCAAACTTTAAGTTGGAAGACCTGGCTTACTGGCAAAAATCGCTCTAGCCAGTTCCATTTTGTCGACTTGCTTGAACTGCTCCATGGTCATCAAGATAAACCTATCGATGACATGAAACCTGCCAATTCACAACAGTCCTATTGATGCTAAGCCGGATCTGGCAAGTCTTTCACAGTACGATAGCCGCCTTCTTTGGGGTGCAGTCAGATAAAAATCGCCAAAAAGACTTCCAGACCAATTCACCATTACCGTACATTTTGATGGGAATCGTGTTAGCGATAGCCTTAGTTGCCAGCCTTATTTTGCTGGTTAGCCAAGTCGTTAGCTAGATAAGCAAATAACTGAAACCTTCCGTCATCAGTAATTAGTCTTTAGTCTTTAGTCTTTAGTCTTTAGTCTTTAGTCATCCTGCGGATCGTAAGTCTCATCGTATAAAGCAATCAACTCGTCAACTTTATTGCGGCCACTACCATTTTGGCTAATGTTGCGTTGCACTTGGATCTTAGCGAGATGCGCGCCGCGATACAGTTCTCGCGTCAGCGGAATATCATGGTTGCTAATCACAACAGGAATGCGCTGTTCAAGAGCCATATGCCGCGAATAACGCGCGAGCAACGCCTGATCATCTAAGCTAAAGCCTGCACCGACATAGGTAGTAAAACTCGCCGTGGAGGATAATGGCGCATAGGGTGGATCACAATAAATCACATCACCAATTCGGATTTGTTCAAAGGCTTTTTCATAGCCAATGCACTTAAATTCGGCGCGTTGCGCTTTCTTTGAAAAGGCCAAGATTTCCTTTTCGGGGAAATAAGGCTTCTTGTAGGAGCCAAAGGGTACATTAAAGCCGCCTTTGCGGTTATAACGGCACAAGCCATTAAAACCATGACGATTGAGGTACAGGAAATAAACCGAACGCAGGAAAGGATCGCGAGATTTATTAAAGTCTGTACGCACGCGATAGTAGGCTTCTTTCTGATTCATCTCATCGACAAATAGCTTCTTAGCAGCCGCAATGTACTCCAAGGGCCTTTCTTTGACTATGTTGTAGAGATTTATCAGGTCTTGATTGATATCGCAGAGTAAATAGCTGGGATAGTCAGTATTTAAAAATACCGAACCTGCGCCAACAAAGGGCTCAACTAAACGTTCACCCGTGGGTAAATAGTTCGAGAGCTCATCCACCAATTTAAATTTTCCGCCAGCCCATTTCAGGAAGGCTCTATGTTTTTTGATCATTTAACTTGATGAATGCCGACAAAAATAAAGGCCATGATTGTACTCTGTTTATTCTGAAATTTCACCGCTTGGAAGCGCATCTTGTAATTGATAACCACCGAGCTCAGCCCATTTTTTTATCATGGGTTGACTCAAACGATATTGTTTGACCAATTCTGCGGCAGACTGTTGCGCCGATTGACTGTCGCTAAACTGTCCCACCAGCACCACCCAAAATTGTTTGTATTTAGCGACTCGAATATCCGGCACAGAATGCAGTTTTTTCAACAGCGACTCGACTGTGTCACGCTGGGAGACTGTAGCTATTTGGATGGTATAACCGGACGTTGGCCGAGTTTTTACATTAGTTATTGATGCAGCCGTGATGTTCTTCGCTGGATGAACGTTATCGTTCTTAGCGATATCTTCATGTAATGTATTGTTACTAGCAGTCACAACATTGTTTTCGGCCTTACTTGTGGCTTCATCAATCGGTTGTGTTATGGCGGACTCATTCTCGGCTGGAGTCTCACCATGAAATCCCGCCAAAGGATCAGCTTGCTGCGCCGCTTGCAATAATAAAGACTGTGCTAACGACTCCTCACGTTGTTTAAAATAGGGCGTTAATATCCGTTGACCATGGGCTAAAAACTCGTCGGAATCCAATGCGGGATAAGTGACCACGTCAAGCACGGGCTCATCGGAAAAGGGTTGAGCCAATCCAAACCAAATCAAAATGGTAATCAACAAACTGCAAAGTCCAATCAACGCTAGCTTATATTGTACCCAGGCTGACTTCTTCTCACTCTGGCCATGTAGCGCCAGTTCCAGCAAGGTAACGACTTCCTGAGGAGTACCCGTTTGTTTTTCAAGTTGTGCGCGAACAATGTCTCTTGGAGTAAATGGATTTTGGTCACTGTATCGCAGCAAGGTTTGATACAGTGCTTCCCGCTCAGGCAAACTTAGCGGTTCAATACTAATAGGCAGGATCTGCCGCCGGAGAGAATCGGGTAATTGTGGCAATAAATCGGCTAAAAATGCTGGAGGAACCGTTAAGGTCACAGCTATCCGCTGTCCCGCACACTGAATTTGATTGAGTATGATGCATTCTGCCCATAGCTCTTTTGAGAGCAAATGAGCATCATCGATAATGATATGTAACGGTTTACTTTGATTTTGAGCTACACGCAGAATGGTTTCGGCGAGGGGGATCTCATCATCAAAAATGGGGGATGACATCAACTGCACTAAAATCTTGCGACGAATCTCAGCGTTATCGGCATGCATAGGGCAGATAACCAGCGCCGCATTTGAATCATCAAAATCGGTAGCTAATGCAGTGAGCAGCGTTGTCTTGCCCGAACCTTGGCCGCCAACAAGCACCAGCAATTGGTCGCTATAACTGGCAACATGATGCAATCTTTGTATGAGGGCTTCCTGTGAGGGAAGCAAGACTTGCCCCTGAAATGTCACTCATCCACCACACAAGGTTTATGCGCAGCAGATAACCTGTTCTAGGGTAGATTCAGAGACTTGACTAAATACTTCTGCTCGACCAATGGCCGTTGGAAGTACCAGCCGGATCTGACCGCCTAACACTTTCTTATCGCGACGCATATGTTGAATAAAACTGTCGAAATCCATTGATTCCGGCGCTTTTACAGGAAGATCGAAGGCTTGAAACAATTGCACAATACGACGGACAATTGACTCATCAACCAATCCTAAAGACTTAGCGGTTTGAGCAGCAAGGACTGTGCCAGCCGCAACGGCCTCACCGTGCAACCAGTTACCATAGCCCATCTCAGCTTCAATAGCATGACCAAAGGTATGCCCAAGATTCAAAAGCGCGCGCACGCCCTGCTCTGTTTCATCTTGGCTGACCACATCAGCTTTAATTTCGCAGCAGCGGGAAATCACATAGACTAAGGCTTGAGTGTCTAAGCTTTTTAGTGCTTGAACATTATCCTCAAGCCATTGAAAAAACTCAGCATCCCACATAATGCCATATTTAATAACTTCCGCCATCCCCGCAGCAAACTCACGCGCCGGCAAGGTCTTTAAACAGTCAGTATCAATAATGACAATTTGTGGCTGATAAAAAGCCCCTATCATATTTTTACCCAAAGGATGATTGACCGCCGTTTTGCCGCCAACCGAAGAATCCACTTGGGATAAAAGCGTTGTAGGGATTTGAATAAAATCGATACCACGTTGATAACATGCCGAGGCAAACCCCGTCATATCACCAATCACCCCTCCACCGAGGGCCACCAACACAGAATCTCGGGCATAATTACGTTGCAGTAGAGCCGAAAAAATAACATCTAAATGCGTTAAATCTTTAAATTGTTCGCCATCGGGAAGGATGACACTAGATACCTCACCAAACGAAGCCATCGTGTCTTGAACCTGGTTTAGATACAAGGGCGCGACGGTTTCATTGGTGACGATAAGGATACGTTTTTTCAGCAGATAGCGAGACAAAGTCTCGCTATCACTCATCAAACTCTGGCCAATGTAAATGGGGTAACTACGTTCACCTAAATTAACCTGAATTTGTTGTGTCATTCTGCCTAGAAACCTAATTTCTCAACGATTTGATTCGCAACAACCTTTGCACTTTGATCATCAGTTTTAACGATCACATCAGCAATTTCTTCGTACAGAGGGTTACGGATTTCTGCGAGGCTCTCTAATACTTCTCGCGGATCATCTACTTGCAGTAATGGGCGACGCTTGTCTCTTTGAGTTCGCGCAACCTGTTTGTCGATAGTGGTTTCGAGATAAACCACAATACCGCGAGCAGATAAATGATTACGGATATCTTTGCTCTGAACTGAACCACCACCAGTGGCAAGGACAATACCCTGTTTTTCAGACAGATCAGCAATAACCTGAGCCTCACGACGGCGGAAACCTTCTTCGCCTTCTACATCAAACACCCAAGCAATATCAGCGCCTGTGCGTTGCTCAATCTCTTGATCTGAATCGTGGAATTCTAAATGCAGCATTTGCGCCAGATGGCGACCAATTGTGCTTTTACCTGCGCCCATTGGGCCTACCAGAAAAATATTACGTTTTTCAGCCATTTCTTGTACGTCTGAATCTTAATGAAAAGTATGCCTATATCGACTCATGATCAAGCCGACCTACTGTATGTTACCTTGCTCTTATGAGACTTGACCGAGGATTATCTCAGTTTAATGTCTAGTCTGGCAAGTGATGCTCGCTATTTATGGTAAGAATTGTATTTTATAAATAATAAAGCCAGCAAGTGGTGCTGGCTTTATCCGAACGACTACATAGAGTTAGAGTTTCTCATTCACAATTTTAGGTGTTACAAAAATCAATAGCTCTTGGCGCTCATTCTTGTCGGTACTGTTACGGAATAAGAAACCGACCAAAGGAATGTCTCCCAAAATAGGTACCTTGCTAACCCGGCTAATCAAATTCTGCTGGTAGATACCACCTAATACAATGGTTTCGCCATTGTCGACAAGTACTTGAGTACCAATACGCTGTGTATCAATCGCTACTGCTGGACCTGTCGGCGTATCCACCGTTTTGCCCTGTGAGTCCTGTGTAATCTCAAGATCCAGAATCACACGATTGTCCGGTGTAATTTGTGGTGTCACCCTTAGTGACAACACCGCCTTTTTAAAGGTCACCGAGGTCGCACCGCTTGACGTGGATTGTACGTAGGGAATTTCAACACCCTGCTCAATATACGCCGATTTTTGGTTAGAGGTCGTGATACGAGGGCTCGCGATAATCTCACCTTTGTTTTCTTGCTCTAGTGCACTGAGCTCTAGATCCAAGATAGTACCGTCGGCGAGCTTAGCCACATGGAAGGCGATGCTAGTTGGGTTAGTGACGGCCGCAGGCAAGTTCACATTCAAACGATTATCTAAACTCGGTATCGTACCATTGGCAATATCACCGGCCCCTTCTAGAGAACCAGAGGTCCCTTTATCACCCTGCTGATCAGTAACTCCCCAGCGGATACCCAAATCTTCGGACACGTCATCCTTTACGGTAACCATACGTGATTCAATCAACACTTGGCGGATCGGAATATCAAGCACCTCAACCAAACGATGAATATTTTCGATGATTTCAGCGGTATCTTTGACGAGTACCGTATTGGTGCGCTCATCAACGGCCACAGAACCGCGAGGAGACAATAAACTTGAGTCAGTGCCTTTTAATAGCTCGGCAATGTCGGTCGCTTTGGCATAGTTAATCTGCAGATACTCAGAATAAAGCGGCGCAAGCTCTTTAACTTCCTGTTTACTTTTTAGATTTTGACTTTCGCGAATTGCAAGTTCTTCACTCGGCGCCACCATCAAAATATTACCTTCGATGCGCTTATCGAGTCCTTTGGTTTGCAAAATCAAATCCAGTGCTTGGTCCCAAGGTACATCGTCAAGCCTAAGAGTAATATCTCCCTCAACAGTATCACTGGTCACTAAGTTAAAGTTGTTATAGTCAGCAATAATCTGTAATACGGTACGAACAGAAATATTCTGGAAGTTTAATGAAAGGGTCTTACCGTTATATTTCTTAATATCTTTAGTCGCTACAGTACGTTCAACCTTATTAATCGACAACCTAAAGAGGTTATCTTCCTGCTTATAATTGAACTCATAATTACCCGATACATCAACTATGATGCGAGTCGTTAAGTCATCTTTAAAGGTTTCAAAGTTTTTAACTGGCGTAGAAAAATCCTGTACATCCATCACATACAACAAGTCATTGTTGATGTCAGTGTTGTAAAGCTGAACCTCTAGTTTGGCGCCAATTTGCTCAACGTTGGCCGCAACAGAGCGGCTATTTAGATAGACTAATAAATCGCCACCGCCATTTTCATTACGTCGAAAATCGATATTTTTAATACTATTAACAAATGGGCTATTTGCTGTTGCCTGAGAATTCACAACCTCATCATTAATGGTTAAGCGATAAGAATTACCTACTACGCTACCTTGATAAGGTTTGACTTTGGATAAACCTAAAGTCACTGTCAAACGCGCATCTTGCTGCGAGGTCACTAGATCTTTAACACCGACCTGATTAATCGGTAAGCGATCTTTAGAAAGACCAGAAATACTATCATCAAAGGTCAATACCAGCTCAGCAGGCGATGCATTTGAATCAATTTGTGGAGCCGAAATCGCATCCTCAAATATTAACTCGACCTCTAACTGATGATCGACTAAAGCATGGTATTTCACATCCATTAGCCGATTTGCCGCAAAGCTCGATGGCAAAAATCCAAATAGTAATGCGATCCCAATAACAGACTTAACTAAGCCTGAAGATAAAAACGATAACGGGATTTTTATCGCGGCAGAAGATTTCATTGTTCCCTCATCCTTCGCTTGTTATTTTCCAGAAAGTTCGATGTTGTTTGTGCGCTCTGACCAACAACCCGTACCATCTGGAATTAATTCTACAACTTCCACATTCTGTGGAGTCACTTTCGCTATACGTCCGTTAAACAACCCTAGATACTCACCCACGCCCATCCGATATACACTGCCATCATTAGTTTCAATCAGCGCCCAAGTTACATTAGCTTCACTTAACGTACCGCGCATTTTTAGGTTGTCTAAAGCATAAGTTTCTAAACGGCCCTTACGACGTTTTAAATCCGGTTGTAAGCAGTTTTTACTGGTATCAACGACTTCTTCGGTTAATTCGCGAGAAGGCGGAACAAAGGGACTACGCATTAACTCAGCCTGGTAGGCAAAATGCTCAAACTTAGGCGGTTCTTTTAAGGGTGGAATATGCGCCACATGCTGTGCTTTAGTTGTAGTAACAAATAGCTCTAAATCACTACGATCGCCAACACACCCCATTAAAAAAAGACTCATCCCTAACAGAGGTAAGAGTTTCATTATTTCTTCCCCTTGTTAGCAGGCTTTTCGGGGGGTAACTCTGCCCCTTCTTTAAAGCGATAGGTTTTAGCAAGAATGTCCATGGTTAAAGTACCGCTATCATCACGTTTGATCGTAAAATCATGCAAACTAACAATACGAGGTAACTTAGCAACACCACTCACCATATTGCCAATCTGGTGATAATCACCAGTGACTGACATCTTAATTGGAAATTCGATATAAAAATCTCGCTGAATTTCAGCTTCCCAATTTAAACTTTTAATCCGTAAACCAGCATCCGTTGCTGCAAAGGTTAAGTCATCAAGCAAACCGGGCATCTCGTTTTCTGAAGGTAACATTTTCAGCAATTCGGCAAATTGCCCTTCCATTACGGCAAGTTGTTCACGATAGAGCTTTAAATTAGCGGCCAGTTGATATTTGTTTTGAAAATCTTCTCTTAGCTGTAACTCTTTGTTTTGTTCATTATTAATCACATCGATTGCATCAGACAACACCACAAAATATCCCGCTGCAAATACGCAAAGAGCCAGCAAAATAGCGAAAAATACTTTTACTTGTTTTGGCCAACTTCCGATATTTTCAAAATCGATATCATTAAACTGACTGAGATCGAGCTTCATTTACTCGCTCCTTTTGCCGCTTTTGCGGGCTCTTCAGCAATGGCTCCTTTGATGCTCACCCTTAAACTAAAGCTCTGCAATTGTCTTAACTCATCATCTTGGGTAACGATCGATTGCATATTGGGATCGGTTAACCACTCAGACGCTTTTACCTTACGCATCATATTTGCTACGTTATTATTCGACTCACTGCGACCTTCAATGAGCAACAAACTGCCTTTTTTCTCAAGACTCGATAGATAAATTCCTGGCGGAACAATACGCACTAGCTCGTCTAATACGTGTGTCGGCAAATTACGGGATTGCTGAAGATTTAAAATAATTTCTGTTCGACGCTCAATATCTTTTTTACGTTCAGTGATCTTTTTAATCTCGGCAATTTGAGCATCGAGCTGCTGAATTTCTGACTGTAAATAAGCATTTCTTGCTCGCTGCTCATCAGTCATCATTTCGAGTAAAGCCAGCGCAGCATAGACTAAGATTGCTGACCCCAAAAATACCGCAGCCAATATGCCGATATAATCGCGTTTCTGCTTTTCTCTCGCTTCTTCACGCCAAGGAAGCAGGTTTATGTTCGCCATTGACCGTAGCTCCTCAGGGCTAAGCCACAAGCAACCATATATTTGCTAATGCTAGGTTGCAGTATATTTTTAACGGATTCATCCGCGTGCAGGCATCCTTGGAAAGGGTCGGCAATTATGGTGTGAACACCTAACTCATTGGTCAATAAGTTAGCCATGCCTTCCAGTTTAGATGTGCCACCACATAAGACGAGATAGTCGACTTTATCTTTGCCGCTTGAAGTACAATAAATTTGCAGCGTTCGCTTAATTTGCTGCAGTAATTGCGTTTGGAAGGGAGATAACACTTCAAACATATAATTACGCGGTAAATCACCCTCGATTTTTGCTTTTTCTGCCTGCTCATAAGACATGCCATAAAAAGAGAGAATCGACTGAGTAAATAACTCACCACCAAAGGCTTGTTCACGAATAAACGTAGTTTCGCCAGACTCGACAACGCAGAAAGTAGTCATATTCGCGCCGATATCGACCATGGCAACCGCTTTCTGGCGAGCCCCTTCAGGTAATTGGCCTAGGACTAACTCAACCGCTCGACCTAAGGCATAACCTTCAACATCAACGACTTTAGTCTCTAGCTCGACTTCATCAAGCGCATCAACTCTGGCATCGATATTGTCAGTACGGCAAGCACTGAGTAACACATCGACCTTAGAAGGATCGGTACTGTTGACGTTTAAGGTTTCAAAATCAATGCTGACTTCATCAAGGGAATAGGGGATTAAGTTATCAGCCTCAATCTCAATTTGCGCTTCCATTTCCTCTTCGCTAAGCGAGGCATCCATGTAGATGACCTTAGTCATTACAGCAGAACCAGAAACCGCAACCGCAGCATATTTAACCGATTTAGGCAAAGCACGCTTTACCTGTTTGAGGCATTCAACAACGGCATCGGTATCACGAATATCATGATCGTTAATAGCACCCTTTTTTACGGGAACCGCTACGTGACTTAATATTTTGTATCCATCAGCAGTCTTACTCAGCAAAATGGCCTTTACTTCATGGGAACCAATATCAATTCCGACCATTTGCGGAGCCTGACGCTTCCATAAATTTGAAAGCATAATCCGTTGTCACTTTATTATTTATATTTCAGTATGAGAGATTAGCACAAAATCAACCCGTTATACGTATTTGTATAGAATGTTTCAAGATTTTACAAACGCTATTTTAGGGCCGTCACGTTTTTGCTTCACCCAAACGTTCGCGCCTTATATACTGTCGCACTTAACTGAACATTAGGATCAATTTAGGTGAAGTGGTTAAAACGTATTGTTATAGCTCTATTCAGTCTAGCCCTTTTGGGCGTAGGCGCCATTGTTGCAGCATACTTTTATGTTTTGCCGGATCTGCCGGATGTTTCGACACTAAAAAATGTGCAATTACAAACACCTTTGCGCATTTACAGTAGTGATGGCAAACTCATATCTCAGTTTGGTGAAAAACGACGTATTCCCTTAAAACTGGAAGAAGTCCCTAAACCGCTGTTACAAGCCTTCCTTGCCACCGAAGATGCGCGCTTTTATGAGCATGGTGGTATCGATCCTGTCGGGGTAATCCGCGCAGCAATCGTCATGTTAACAACCGGCGAAAAAAAGCAAGGAGCAAGTACTATCACCATGCAGGTGGCACGTAACTTCTTCCTAACCCGCGACAAAACCATTATTCGTAAGGTGAAGGAAATTTTTATTTCCTACCATATCGAGCAGTTGTTAACGAAAGATGAGATTTTAGAGCTGTACGTTAACCGTATCTATTTAGGCCAAAGAGCCTATGGCGTTGGCGCAGCCGCTCAAGTGTATTTTGGCAAAAACGTCCAAGATCTGACTCTGTCTGAAATGAGTATGATTGCTGGCTTGCCAAAGGCCCCCTCAACGCTTAACCCCATTACTTCACCTTCCCGCGCTCTCGCTCGTCGCAACGTGGTGTTGATGCGGATGAATGAAGTGGGGTATATCAGCAAAACGGAGTACCAAACCGCACTCCAGGAGCCACTCGTAGCCAAATATCATGGTGCCGAAATCGATCTCTATGCCCCTTATATTTCTGAAATGGCCCGGGATTACATGGTGCAAAAATATGGTGAAGAAGAAGCCTATACCAATGGCTATAACGTCTACACCACGATTTCATCCGATCTCCAGCTGTTAGCGCAGCAAGCATTACGCAATAATGTTTATGCCTATGATGAACGTCATGGCTACCGCGGTCCTGCTGCTGTTTTGTGGACAGGTGCTAAGCCTGATAATGCACAAATCAAAGCTGAACTGGCTAAAGTCACACCCGTCCAAGAGTTACAACCTGCCGCGGTATTAAGCATTGATGGACAGCAAGCCAGTGTATTAACCGCTAAAGGTGAAACCAAAGTCATCAAATGGGATGGCTTGAAATGGGCGCGTAAATTTATTAATGATAAACGCCAAGGTGCGGTACCTAAATCGGCTTCAGACATGCTGACAGTAGGCGAGCGTATTTGGATCCGCGACAATGGCCAGTACTTACAATTATCGCAAGTCCCCGAAGTAGCGAGTGCCACAGTGTCACTCGATCCGGAAAATGGCGCTATCCGTACTTTAGTAGGTGGTTACAGCTTTAGCCAAAGCCAATACAACCGCGTGACTCAGGCTAAACGCCAATTAGGTTCGAATATTAAACCTTTCATCTATGCTGCTGCATTAGAAAGAGGCTTTACGCTCGCGACTCTGATTAACAACGCACCGATTAATAAACCCGATATTAGCCAAGGTACTGCCTGGCGGCCGAAAAACTCGCCCGATATCTATGGTGGCCCAACGCGTTTACGTGTGGGCTTAGCGCAATCGATCAACGTAATGTCGGTTCGCGCCATGCGCCATATTGGTTTAGATGCGGCTATCGCCGAATTGACTAAGTTTGGCTTTGACCCTAACGACCTACCTCGTAACGAGTCCTTAGCCCTCGGTTCACCTTCGGTAACGCCCTTACAAGTCGCAGCGGCTTTCAACGTGTTTGCGAATGGTGGCTTCTTGGTTGAACCTTTCTATATCGAACGAGTAGAAGACTCCTTCGGTAATGTAATTGAAAAAGCCAATCCAACCTTAGCTTGTAAGCCAAGTGGTAATCTAACCCAACCGAGTAGCGACCCAATGGGCTTTAGTGAGCCAACGGCGCAAACCGATGAGCCAGTTGCCCATTGCTTTGAACAAACTGGCCGTTACGCACCGCAAATTATCTCCGAACAAACGGCATTCCTGATCACCGAAGCGCTGAAGAGCGTGATCTGGGGTGGCGGCGATTGGAGTAAAGGCACAGGTTGGCAAGGTACAGCTTGGCGTGCGGCGCAATTAATTAAACGCCATGATATTGCAGGTAAAACGGGGACAACCAACGAATCTCGTGATACGTGGTTCAGTGGTTTTGGCCCAACGCTGACGAGCACCTTCTGGGTGGGATTTGACGATCATGGTCGCCAGTTAGGTAGAACCGCTTGGAACGCTAATGGTGAAAAAGATCAAATCACCGGGACCGAAGCCGGTGCTAAGACCGCAGGGCCTGGCTGGAACGAATTTATGAATAACGTGCTTAAAGGCGTCCCAGAAACCACGGCGATTCCACCAGAGGGAATCGTCTCGGTGCGGATCGACCTTGCAACAGGCAAGCTCACTCGTAAAACTGATTACACCAGTGATTTTGAATACTTTATCTCGGGCACTGAGCCGAAGGAATATATCAGTGAAAGCCAAGATGAAAATAATCTCTTCATCGATGCGCCAGCGGATGACTTGTTCCAATAGCCGTAAATAGCAATAAAAAAACGCGACCTTGAGTCGCGTTTTTTATTGCTCATCTAAGATTAACCTACTTTGCCATTAACCCGCTTTTTTAGCCGCAATCGCTTGCTTAACTTGAGTCAACGCTGTGCCGCCGAGGACATCACGTTTTGCCAAACAGGCTTCGATGGTAAGGTTGGGATACACATCATCTTCGATGATATCGGCAAAGGTTTTAAACTCGGCCAGCGTAAAACCTTCTAACGGGATCTTCTTAGCGATCGCCGCAACCACGGCCACACCGACGACATGGTGCGCTTCACGGAACGGCATGCCCTTAGACACCAGATAATCCGCCAATTCGGTCGCGTTGGCATAACCTTGCTGCGCGGCTAACAGCGCATTCGGGCGATTCACCACTAAGCCAGATAATACCAGCGCCGCCATATCTAAGCAGATTGCCCAGCTGTCGACCACGTCGAACAAGCCTTCTTTGTCTTCCTGCATGTCTTTGTTGTAGGCCAGAGGCAGGGCTTTCATGGTGGTGAGAATACCCACTAAACTGCCGTACACACGACCCGTTTTACCGCGGATCAGCTCCAGCGCATCGGGGTTTTTCTTTTGTGGCATCAAGGACGAGCCTGAGGTCACTTCGTCACTCAAGGAGATAAAACTCGCTTCACCCGTGTTGAAGAAAATCAAATCTTCGGCCATGCGGCTTAAGTGCATCATGCTGATTGAGGCGGCTCCGCACAGCTCAACCACATGGTCGCGATCCGACACGCTGTCCAAACTGTTTAAGGTTGGCGAAGCAAAGTTCAGTGCTGCTGCAAGCGCATGTCTATCCATTTGATAGGCTGTGCCCGCCAATGCACCCGAACCGAGCGGACAGGTATTGGCGCGCTTTAAGGCATCGGTTAAGCGGCTAAGATCACGCTCAATCATTTCCACATAGGCTAAACACCAATGGCCGAAGGTCACAGGTTGAGCGCGTTGCAAGTGAGTGTAACCTGGCATTACAGCGTCGAATTCACGCTCCGCGAGCGCGATAAGTTCGCTGCGTAAGGTTTGTAGGCGAGCCACTAATGCCGCACCTTCGGATTGGCACCAGAGTTTTAAGTCGGTAGCGACTTGGTCGTTACGGCTACGGCCCGTATGGAGTTTTTTTCCCAGATCGCCGACTTTGGCGATCAACGCAGATTCCACGAAACTGTGAATATCTTCCGCGCCCGAGGCGAGAATAATCGCAGGATCGCCCTTCACTTCCACCAGCAGCTCGTTCAACGCTTTCTTCAAGTCGCTGCATTCAGTGGCAGTGATAATGCCGACGCTAGCAATTGCATCGGCCCAAGCGATAGAACCGACCACATCTTGCTCAAACAAACGGTAATCCACAGGCAGTGAATCGTTGAATAATTTAAATAGCGCGCTGGTTTCGCCCTGAAATCTTCCACCCCATAAAGCCATGCTCAATCCCCTCGGTCACTGCTTTGAATACGTTAAAACTTAAGATATAAAAAAGGGCGCTAGGCGCCCTTTAAGTCTGCCTATTACTTAGCGTTGAGCGCGCGGATACGGCTCGCTAACGAGTACAGACGGATAAAGCCTTCAGCGTGTTTTTGGTCATACACTTGGTCTTCACCGAAGGTCGCAAACGCTTCAGAGTACAAGCTGTTTGGCGAACGTTTCTTAACGGCAATCGCGTGACCTTTGTAGAGTTTCACCACAACTTCACCGTTGACAGACTCGGCTAAGGACTCAGATGCCGCCAGCAAAGATTTACACAGCGGTGTAAACCAACGCCCGTCGTACACTAAGTGCGCCATTTGGGCTCCCACTTGCTCGCGCCAAGTACGGCTGGTTTTATCCAGTACTAACTCTTCAATCGCGCGCAGCGCGGCAAACATCACAGTGCCGCCTGGGGTTTCGTAGCAACCACGAGACTTCATGCCCACTAAACGGTTTTCGGTGATATCGATACGACCCACGCCATGTGGTGCAGCAATTGCGTTCAGCTTCATCAGTGCAGCGTATGGCGTTAAAGCTTCGCCGTTTACTTTAGTCACACGGCCATGTTCAACTTCGAGTGACACATATTCTGCTTGGTTTGGCGCATCTTCTGGATCGGCGGTCAGCGTCCACACACCTTTGCTTGGCTCGTTCCATGGATCTTCCAACTCGCCACCTTCGTGGGAAATGTGGAATGCGTTGGCATCACGGCTGTAGATCTTAGTGGCAGAAGCTGAAGTCTTAATATTACGCTCAGCTAAGTAAGCCAATAGATCTTCACGGCTCTGCATGGTCCATTCACGCCATGGTGCAATCACTTTTAAATCAGGCGCTAATGCCGCAAAGCAACCTTCAAAACGCACTTGGTCGTTACCCTTACCGGTACAACCGTGGCACAGGGCATCGGCACCCACTTTACGCGCCACTTCAACCTGCGCCTTCGCGATGATTGGGCGCGCCATTGAAGTACCTAACAAGTAAGTCCCTTCGTAAATCGCCCCCGTTGCCATGGTTGGGTAGATGTAATCTTTAACGAATTCTTCTTTCAGATCGACGATATGGCATTCAGACGCGCCTGAGGCTAATGCCTTTTCAGTCAGACCCACTAACTCTTCTTCACCCTGACCAACGTCAGCGCAAAAGGCGATGATTTCACAGTTGTCGTAGGTTTCTTTTAACCAAGGAATAATGGCCGAAGTATCTAGACCACCCGAATAGGCTAAAACGACTTTTTTCACGCCAGTATTTTTGTTCTCGATAGACATCTTAAATTCCTATAACTCGTTTCTCACCTTGGAGAAAGTAGGCTGCTAAACAGGGTTAAATTAACTAAATAGGGTTACCAGTACTGCATTTTGGGCGTGCATCCGATTCTCAGCTTGTTGCAGGATCAAGGAGCCTTCGCCATCCATGACCTCATCGGTCACTTCAACACCGCGGTGAGCGGGTAAACAGTGCATAAAGAAGTGAGCACCCGCTTTCGCCATCAAGGCCTTATTGACCTGATAAGGTGCAAACTTATCCTTAATTTCCGCTAACGGTGTTGGATCTCCCATGGAAATCCAAGTATCAGTATAGATAGCATCGTGACCTTCAATCGCATCAATATCTGAAGTCAGTACAACCTTGCCGCCATATCGGCTCGCGAGCTCTTGCACTTCGGCCACAACGTAGCCATCAGGAAAGTGACCCGCAGGGCAGATCACTGTCATGGTGGCACCGAGAATGGCCGCGCAATACATCAATGAGTTAGTAACGTTATTACCATCACCCACATACGCTAACTTAGCATCACTGATATTTTCAAAATGCTCGGCCAAGGTTAAAAAATCGGCTAAAGCTTGGCAAGGATGATATAAATCCGAAAGTGCATTAATCACGGGCACACTACCAAACTCAGCTAATTGTTCGATAGTCGTGTGGGAGAAGGTTCTCGCCACAATGGCATCGGCCCAACAGGACAGGTTAGAAGCAAAGTCAGCAACCGATTCCCGCTTACCTAAGGCACCATTTTGCTGGTCTAGGTATAAACAGTGGCCGCCGAGCTTGTTAATACCGATATCGAAGCTAACACGAGTACGCAGAGATGGCTTTTCAAATAACATCACCACACTCTTACCGTCCAGTGCATGACGATATTCTGCGGGATTCGCTTTAATCGTCTTGGCTAAGGTAATCAGATCCAGCAACTGCTGCTGGGTTAACTCTTTTATCGATAGTAAATGCTTCATAACCTACTCCGCTTATGGTTGAATTTGTGTGCCCACGGCCTCACCTTTTGCTAATGCGACTAATTGGCTTGCATCACGCCATGAGGCCACTTGAACCGCCTGCCCCATCCACTGCGCCACTTCGAGCGCAGCTTCAACTTTTACTTTCATTCCCTTTTCGATCACGCCTTGCTTAACCAACTCGGCAATCTGCTTACCATTCAGTGAAGGGATTAATTGACCTTTACCATCGAGCACGCCAGACACATCCGATAGCAGCACCAACTTGCCACCGACCAACTTAGCTAATACCGTCGCCGCTTGATCGGCGTTCACGTTTAGCATTTGGCCATCGTCCATCATGGCAATTGAGCTACAAATCGGCATCCAACCTTGGGACAGAATAAACTTGAGGTAAGTGGCGTCTTTAGGAGAAACCTCGCCCACTAAACCTAAACGCTCATCTTTAATCTTGGCCGATACCGTGTTGCCATCGGCTAAGCTCATACCCACACTCACAATCCCAGCCTTTGTGGCTGCGCCTTGGAGGATCTTGTTTGATGTTCCGGCCAGAGCACCGGCAATGATCGGCATTTGCTCCGGCGGGGTCACCCGCAGGCCTTCTAACTTGACGGTTTCCATGCCGTTTGCGGCTAATTGCTCATCGACCAAACAGCCGCCGCCATGCACCATCAGCACCTGCTGACCATTTGCGATCATTGCTGCGGCGGTATCCATTAAACGCGCCATCCCCATTTCACACTGCAGCAGGGCGCCGCCGACTTTAAGAACTAATACTGAGTTGTTGGTAGACATCTTGACGACTCTCTTAAATAAGGATGAACGGTTAAAGGTTAAAGTGAATCTTTATGCATTGCAGGGCTTGGCTCGCCGCGCCTTTCATCAAATTATCGATGGCACTGGCAACCACTAAGTAGCCACTGTTCTCATCAAACTTCCAACCTAAGTGGCAATTCGGAGTCAGCACTACATCATCTACTTTCGGGAACTGGTTCTGTTTCACCGTCACCAGCGGAGCTTGGTCATAAACACTGTATGCCGCAGCCACATCGGCGGTGGTGGTGCCTGGTTTTAGCTGTACCGTGATGGTTGCTAAAATGCCGCGCTTGAAGTTGCCAAGGTGCGGCGTGAAGATCACCTCTTGCCCCAATTGAGTGGCAATTTCGGGTTGATGTCTGTGACCTAATACGCCGTAGGGTGTGAGGCTCACTTCGCAAAAACTGGTATGCAACTGTGCCTTACGACCCGCGCCCGTCACACCACTAACCGCATTGATCACTGGATAGGCTGACGTCAGTAAATTCTTTAATGGTTTCAAAGCGGTTAATGATGCTGTTGGGTAACAACCTGGCACAGCAATCATCTTAGTTGCGGCGACTTCTTTGGCATTCCACTCGGCAAGACCATAAACAGCCTTGGCTAGCACCTCGGGATATTCGTGCTCAAAACCGTACCACTTAGGGTACTGCGCCACATCACTGAAACGATAGGCACCGCTTAAGTCAAACACGGCTAAACCTTGGTTGTAGAACCAAGCCGCTAAATGCAAACTCACCGAGTGCTCGGTCGCCAACACCACGGCATCCGCCTCGGCGACGATCTTAGTCTTCGCTTCTTCAGTCAATGGTGACAGAGCTAAGTCAATGTGGCTGTAGACAGGGTACAAATCTGCTAAAGCTCTACCTTTATCTAAACTATTTTCAGAGACATACAGGCCTTGAATTGATAATTCAGACTCCGCATGGACTAAAGCAGTGAGTTGTGCACCTGTGTAACCACTGGCGCCGATAATGGCGATATTTTTCATATGTATTTTTATAAACCAAATCAAAGAGACTTAAAGAATAGATGAATAGCGTATACGCAACAGCGCATATCTATGATGACAGGACTATCGTCGTGGGAAATCGTAATGGCTCGTTATTTTATTCACTGACGGCTTAACGCTATACATCATGATATTTACTCTACAGGTCACAATGGGTGACTCATCTCAACTGCAGGTTAGACTACCACAAAGATCTATTTATGCAATATATGTGAATATATATTTTTATTAAATTTTATCTTTAATCTTCGTTCAAGCACGCTTAGCAAATGACACAATACCTCACTAACTTCTTTATAACTCAGTTATCTATGGATGAAAGACTGAAAAATCAGTCCTTTTTATTAACACCTGATATACATGTACGCAAAGCCAAAATAATGCAGTTCATATTCACTTTGGCTAAACATAATAAAATATTGCGTTAGCTCGCATTTATATTGAATATTCTTCAACAATTATCGTGATTAGTTGCATATCAGATAAGCCAGTCGTATAAGTTATAAGTTCTGCTGTTGACCATTGCCCTCTGTGGTGGGTATTGTGCTAGCGGGCTAATACAAAGCGGATTTTGATGTTTTTCTATTCGGAGTAACTATGGCAGGTAATGTGGCAGACAATGTGACCGACATGTATGCGTCGTTAAGATCAAACGTGAGTATGTTAGGGCAGATCCTTGGCGATACAATGCGCACCCACCTCGGTGATTCTTTCCTCGAGAAGGTTGAGCAAATTCGTAAACTTGCAAAAGATTCCCGCCGTGGCGATGAGGCGGCACGGGAGCAAATGCTAGAACTGCTGACCGCACTCCCCGATGAAGAGTTAGTGCCTTTTGCCAAAGCCTTCAACCAATTCCTCAACCTAGCAAACTTATCCGAACAATTTCATACTATTAGCCGTAACTGTGATGAGCTGGTTTGTGTACCGGATCCGGTCGAACAGTTGCTTGGCCGTATGCTTAATGGCCGTATCGATCAAACCAAGATGTTGGATTGCTTAAAGACGCTTGATATCGACTTAGTCCTCACCGCACATCCAACGGAAATCTCTCGCCGCACACTGATCCAAAAATATGCGGCGATTGTGGATTGCCTCGCCGAGCAAGAAAACGATCAATTATCCGATAGAGAACGTCGCCAAATTAATCTGCGTCTGCGTCAGTTAATTGCTCAGATCTGGCACACCAATGAAATTCGCCGTGAGCGCCCAACGCCAGTGGATGAAGCCCGCTGGGGATTATCGACGATTGAAGAATCTCTCTGGCACGCCGTCCCCGACTTTTTAAGGCAGCTCAACGATCAAGTACAAGAGCGCACTGGCCAGCAATTGCCTATAGATATTGCACCAGTGCGCTTCTCAAGCTGGATGGGTGGTGATCGCGACGGTAACCCCTTTGTGACCGCCAAAGTCACCCAAGAAGTGTTAGACCGTAATCGCCATGCTGCGGCACGTTTATTCCTCAAAGATATAGTGTTGCTAGTGGGTGAACTGTCAATGGAAGAAGCTAATGATGAATTAAAGGCTTATACCAACAATAGCTGCGAACCCTATCGTTTTGTGCTGCGCTCATTAAGACAAAAACTGCGTGACACCATAGATTACTTAAATGCCCGTATTGAGGGCCACAATCCTGAAGTGGATAAGTCGACGCTGATTTGGCAAGAAAGCGATCTTAAAGCGCCGCTAGAGATGCTGTATAAGAGTTTATGTGACTGTGGCATGCGTTTGATTGCTAACGGTTTACTGCTCGACATTTTGCGCCGTCTCGCTTGTTTTGGTATTCATATGCTTAGGCTCGACATTCGCCAAGACGCCGGCCGTCACTGCGATGTCCTTGCAGAATTAACCCGCTATCTAGGTATGGGTGACTTTAACCATTGGGATGAAACCGAAAAACAAGCCTTCTTACTGCGCGAACTCAGTAACCGTCGTCCGCTGATCCCGAGCAACTGGCAACCTTCCGCCGACGTGGCCGAAGTGCTTAACACTTGCCGTTTAATTGCTAAACATCCTGCTAAGGCGTTGGGCTCCTATGTGATCTCGATGGCGAGCAAGCCTTCAGATGTATTAACCGTATTATTACTGCTCAAAGAAACTGGCTGCACGCATCCAATGCGGGTTGTGCCGCTATTTGAAACCTTAAGCGACTTAAATAACGCCGCCGAGTGCATTACCGCACTGCTCGATATCGACTGGTACCGTGGTTATACCAAAGGCATGCAAGAGGTGATGATCGGCTACTCTGACTCGGCCAAAGATGCGGGTGTAATGGCAGCCGCTTGGGCGCAATATCGCGCGCAGGAGCAGTTAGTCGCCGTCTGTAAACAGGCTGGCGTTAAGCTGACGCTGTTCCATGGTCGCGGAGGCAGTATTGGTCGTGGCGGCGGCCCAGCTCACAAAGCGATTCTGTCGCAACCGCCCGGCTCAGTTGATGGCCGTATTCGCGTCACCGAGCAAGGTGAGATGATCCGCTTTAAGTTCGGCCTGCCTAAATTGGCGGTGCAAAGCTTAGCCCTGTACACCTCAGCGGTGTTAGAAGCGACTCTGCTTCCGCCGCCCGAGCCTAAGCAGGAATGGCGCAATTGCATGGAGCGAATTGCTCAGGAGTCAGTGAGTGCTTACCGCGGTATTGTCCGTGAAGAGCCGGATTTTGTGCCTTATTTCCGTGCAGCCACTCCGGAGGTTGAACTAGGCAAATTACCATTAGGCAGTCGCCCAGCAAAACGCCGTGTCGATGGCGGTATCGAGAGCTTACGTGCCATTCCTTGGATTTTCGCTTGGTCTCAAAACCGCTTAATGTTGCCAGCATGGCTCGGCGCAGGTGAAGCATTACAGGCTGCCTGCCAACGTGGCGAAATGGATTTGCTACAGGATATGGATCGTGAATGGCCCTTCTTTAGCACGCGGATTTCAATGCTAGAAATGGTGTACGCCAAGGCGGAACCTAACTTAGCGCGTTACTATGAAACCTGCTTAGTACCGCCCAATCTCCACCACTTAGGCGAAACTTTACGCCAGCGTTTAGATCTCGGCATTAAAGTGGTGCTGGAGCTGACTAAATCGGATACCTTAATGGCGCATACACCGTGGAATCGCGAATCAGTCAAACTGCGCAATCCCTATATCGATCCATTAAACTTCCTGCAGACCGAGTTATTAGCTCGTACTCGCAAGGAAACAACCGAAGCTCCCGCTTCCGAACACGTGCAACTCGCCTTAATGCTGACGATTGCCGGTGTCGCGGCGGGCATGAGAAACACAGGTTAATGAAAAAACTCACGCTTAGCCTTTGCTTGGGATTATCTGTACTGCTTGGCGGCTGCGTCACGCAGTACAGTATTAGCGAGCATGAAATGGAGCAGTATCTCAGCAAAGAGATCCATTTTGAGGTGAAACAAGGTAATCAACTCGTGGGCGCGCAAGTGCGCATTAACGACATCAGTGTCAGACTCGGTGAAAAGCCTGACACTATGAGCGTAAGTGCAACCACTCAGGTGTCCATCACTAACCCTATTTATCCGTTGAAGGCGCAACTTTCAACCACCTTTGAGGCTAAGCCTTGGTATGACAGTGCCACCCACAGCGTCTACCTACGCCAGCTTGAATTGGTGAAAGTCGAGTCAACACCCAAGGATATCGAGAAAGCCATCAGTAGCGCGACACCACAAGTGATGGGCTACTTAAGGCATTTCCTCGAGAATCAGCCCGTTTATGTACTCGATACGAAGGACAGTAATCAAGCGCTGATGGCGAAGATGACCGAGAGCATTCAAGTCGTCCCTGGCGAATTAGTCCTTAAGTTCATTAAATAACGGCTTGCGTTGCAAACCATTCACCATAAAAAATGCTCCCTCGGGAGCATTTTTGTTAATCCAGCTAGACTGACTAAAACCCGTAAGTCAGCAAAAAGTTACTTGCTGAAACGCCCTATCGACTGATAATCCACAATCACAGCTTCGGTGAGTAACTCACGTCTTAGCATATCGTAGGCTACCGCCGCACTTAAGCTACGCACTAAATCCCGCGAACGTCGCGGCAGTTTTATCATTTGGCTGTAGACGCCACTGCGGGTTGCCAAGGCAATTGCCACCGTACCAACGGGCTTTTCTTCGGTCCCGCCATCAGGTCCCGCTATCCCACTGGTCGCTAAGGCAAAATCACTGTCTAAAATAGCACGCGCGCCCTTGGCCATTTCTTCAACCGTTGGAATAGAGACTGCGCCGTGATCGTCTAAGGTCGCAGGGTTAACTCCTAACACTCGCACCTTAGACTCATTACTGTAAGTCACCAGACCGTGTTGCAAATAGGAAGAGCTGCCCGGGAAATCCACTAACTGACTGGTAATCATCCCACCCGTACAAGACTCAGCAACACTCAAGGTCAATCCAGAATTCAGCAACTTAGCATGGATCTCTTCGGCAAGCGTCGCTTTATCTTCGGCGACGACCGCAGTTCCCAGCACCATTTTGATGTGCCCAGTCACCCGTGGCAGCAAAGCAATCGCCTTCTCGCCGCGGGCAAAGATCTTAATCTCAATATGTGGCATTGAGGAGCGATAACCAATGGTAATCCCCTCAGGCAACTCCAATGGCTCAATTTTGTCGGCAAGGGAAGACTCGCCATGACCTATGGTCAGCAACTTCTTCAGCGCCACCTTAGCGTCGAGGTCAAACTCTTCACGGATAAAAGGAATAAACTGTTCCTTCACCATATGCTTGAGTTCAAATGGCACGCCAGGGGTGAAGAACAACCAAGCTCGATTCAACTTCACTCTAAATCCACAAGCCGTGCCAACGGGGTTATCCACCATCACCGCAGACTCAGGCAGCATTGCCTGCTTTAAATTACTCACTGGCATCTCGCGATTATTGCGCGTAAACCAATCTTCTAAACGTTGACGCCACTCACGATTCTCAACCAGAGGCTCGCCTTTAGCCTTAGCCATTGCCTCGGCAGACATATCATCACTGGTCGGCCCCAAGCCGCCATTCACTAAAATCACATCGGCATGCAAACTACGCTCTTGGAAAACCGCAATTAAGTCCTCGAGACGATCCCCGACTGTAACGCGCCTTTGGATCTCAATGCCATGCTCCATCATAGTGCTGGCAAACCAAGCAGCGTTAGTATCAACAATCTGACCCGACAGCACCTCTTCCCCAGTACAAATCATCTCTAACTTCATCATAGATCCTTAGCTACCCCAATAAGTTACTGCATAAGGTAAGTAACCTCTGAAGTAATAGCAAGAGTTGACCTTTGGGAGATATGGTTCAGTAGTGTGAAGAAAATAAGGTAGTCAGTCGCGATTTAGCGCACATCAGGGGTGTGTGAGCGAAAGAGGCTGAAAATTGGAATGAGTGATTTCAAAATCACAATCTAAAGATGGCAAACGCGA
>NZ_JTLE01000094.1:1658416-1686346 GCF_000798835.1 Shewanella sp. ZOR0012 | reverse complement strand
CGGATTACTCTATTCCGTGGCCCTTTATGGGCGCGATGCGCAATCTCAGCCCTATGAAAAAGTCATTATGGTGGGCGAGCCGCAACCTGATGCTGCAATCTACATCGAATGGGTGAACGATGAAGCGGCGCTTATTCATCATCTCATCGCTTGGTTTACTGAGTTTGATCCCGATGTGATCATTGGTTGGTCGGTGGTGACCTTTGATTTGGCCTTGTTATATCGGCGTGCGTTACTGCACCGGATCCCGTTGCGTATCGGCCGCGGTGGTGCGCTCCTCGAGTGGAAGGTCGAGAATAAATTTCGGCCAGAAACCTTAAGTTTGCCAGGGCGTGTGGTGCTCGATGGTATCGATTGGTTAAAGGCAGCCTTTTATCAATTCGAGCGCTTCTCCTTGGAATTTGTCGCCCAAGCGTTACTCGGTGAAGGCAAAGCGATTCATAATGTAGAAAATCGAGCCCAAGAGATTGATGCGCTATTTGCCGAAAACAAACAAGGGCTTGCTCACTATAATCTGACCGATAGTCGCTTAGTGTGGGATATTTTTGAACATACTCAATTGTGGGATTTTGCCCTCGCTCGCGCCGAGTTAACGGGGTTAGAACTGGGGCGCGTAGGCGCCTCGGTCGCCGCATTCAACCATTTGTATCTACCGCATTTACATAGAGCGGGTTTCGTCGCGCCCGCAGAGCCTGCAAGTCAAGGGGTTGAAAGCCCTGGCGGTTATGTAATGGATTCAGTCCCTGGTTTTTATCAACATATTTTAGTGTTTGACTTTAAAAGTCTTTATCCATCGATAATTCGTACTTTTTTGATCGATCCGAAGGGGCTCATTGAAGGTTTGGATAACGAGGAACATATTTTGGACGAGTCTGAAATCGTTCCCGGTTTTTTAGGGGCTCGTTTTAGTCGGCATCAACCGATCCTGCCAAAACTCATCCAAAATCTCTCAGAACAACGCGAAAAAGCCAAGCGGGAGGCAAATGCGCCTTTATCGCAAGCAATTAAAATCATTATGAATTCGCTCTATGGGGTTTTAGGCTCCCAAGGCTGCGTGTTCCATGATGCGAAACTGGCAAGCTCCATCACTATGCGCGGTCATCAAATAATGAAACAGACTCGCGCTTGGATAGAGGAAATGGGTTATCAAGTTATTTATGGGGACACGGATTCCACCTTTGTCTATTTGGGCTCTGATCCTGATCTCAGTGATATTAATGCCTTAGGTAAGCAGATTGCCGCGCAAATCAATCAACAATGGCAGAGTAAAATCGTAAAGGAGTTTCAGCTAGAAAGCTTCCTTGAGCTACAGTTTGAGCGCCATTACGAACAGTTTTTTATGCCGACCTTGAGGGGATCGGAGGAGGGTAGTAAGAAGCGTTATGTCGGTGCTTGGCGCAATAGGAATGGAGGGCTGGAAATCACTTTTAAGGGGATGGAGCAGGTGCGAAGTGATTGGAGCCCCTTAGCGCGTAAGGTTCAAGCTGAACTTTATGAGCGAATGTTCAATCAGCGAGATATCAGCGGTTATCTCGCTGGTGTCATAAGCGAACTGCAGACAGGAAAGCGGGATGCTGAATTAGTGTTTAGTAAACGAATGCGCCGAAATCTTGAAGAGTACACCGCAAAATCTTCCCCCCATGTCAAAGTCGCACGTCAGCTATGTGAGTTAACAGGAAAGGTATCCTATGGCAAGAGAGGAGCTCAGATTGATTATGTCATCACTGTAAATGGTCCTGAACCTGTTTCACATAGATCGTCTATAATTGATTATCAATACTACGTTGATAAGCAAATTTGTCCCATTGCAGAGCCTATTTTTTCAATAATGAAATTGAATTACACAGGCATTGTCTCTAAACAGCTGCTGTTAATTTAATGTTTATGTTGTTTTATTTGTGTTTGCTTAACGGGTATTTATAGTGTTTTAACCTGTTTTATAGCGGTTAATCAGTCAGTTTTTGTGATATTTATCTACAGAATACTTAGGTTTCCCTTGGTGTGTTTATTGAAAGTTTGCTACTCTCAAAGGGAAATTGTAAGGAAATATAACAACGGAATGACGTTGATAAAACATAAACGAAAAAGGTTAAGCACCAAATGAACAAAACGATAGTCGCCACTGCGTTAGCAGCACTCTTTCTTGCGCCAACTGTATCTGCAATCGAAATCTACAAAGATGACAAAAATGCAGTAGAGATAGGGGGATTTATTGATGCGCGTGTAATCAACACTCAAGGTGAAACTGAGGTTGTAAATGGTGCTTCTCGAATTAATTTTGGTTTCAGCCGTGAGTTAACTCATGGCTGGAATGCGTTTGCTAAGTTGGAATGGGGCGTTAACCCTGTTGGTAACAGCGATATTGTCTATAACAACCGCTTTGAATCCGTTCAGGATGAGTTTTTTTACAATCGGTTAGGTTACGCTGGTATCAGTCACGATAAATACGGCACGATCACTATTGGTAAACAATGGGGTGCTTGGTATGACGTGGTTTATAACACCAACTACGGTTTTGTATGGGACGGAAACGCTGCCGGTGTGTACACCTTTAATAAAGACGATGGCGCAGTAAATGGCGTAGGTCGTGGCGATAAAACGGTACAATACCGCAACTCATTTGGTGACTTCAGTTTTGCGGTACAATCTCAGTTAAAAAACAATAGCTTTTACACCTGTGATATTGAAAATATCACAGAAGAAGCCTGTGAAGCAGAATGGAATGCAGGTAAAAAAGAAGCACAACAGGTTACCTATGATTACACCTATGGTGGTTCTGTCACTTACAAAGCCACAGATAAACTTAGTCTGATGGCGGGTGTAAACCGCGGTGAGTTTGATATTGCCTACGGTAATGGTGATCAAAAAACGGCTGTTGATTTAATCTATGGCGTGGGCGCTACTTGGGGTGACTTCGACAAGAATGGTTTATATGTTGCCGCCAACGTTCACAAAGAAGAGAACCATGATACTGATAATATTGGTCGCTTGATCAAAGATGCCTACGGCGTTGAAACTTTAATTTCATATAAGTTTGACAATGGTTTACGCCCATTCGTTTCCTATAACATTCTGGATGCTGGTAAAGACTATGTTATCCAACCAAACTTTAACGCCGATCCTAACGATGTGTTTAAGCGCCAGTTTGTAGTTGTAGGCTTACACTTTGTTTGGGATCCAAGCACTGTTCTTTATGTTGAAGCACGTAAAGACTACAGCGACTTTACCAGCGCAGATCAGGCCCAAGAAGCCAGAATGTCATTGTCAGAAGATGATGGCATCGCTATTGGTATTCGCTACACTCTTTAAAATCATAACATCGCCTTAAACGGCTTTAGTTTAACAAAAACGCCAGTCAGTAATGACTGGCGTTTTTTGCTTTTAGATTTCAAAGCATACGATTCTCGCTTTCAAAATGAGCATATTGTCATCAGCTGGTTTTATTTGTTTATTTTTTGTTGATTAAAGGTTTTATATGTGATTTTATTGTTTCTGCCGAGTGCGACGTGTTTTCGACGTACTTTTGTTTGAAACCGCTTATTAAATAAGCGGATTATAATAAAGACATAATATGTCCAGGGAGATAGACAATGCATAAGAATAACTTATTAGCCAAATCTGTGCGTTTTGCATTGATTGGTGGTGTGGCTGCAACTAGTTTTGTTACTTTTGCAACTATTGCTGCAGAAACAGATGATAAATCAGCAAAAAAAGAAGAAGTTGAGCGTATAGAAGTAACTGGTTCTCGTATTAAGAGAACGGATATGGAAGGCGCTGTACCTGTAACTGTTATCGATCGTGAAGCAATTGATTTATCAGGTCAAACTTCGGTAACTGACCTGTTACGTAATACTACTTTTAACTCTGCGGGTTCGTTTCGTCCACAATCAGGTAGCAGTGCTCAAGGAACCGCGTCACTCGACTTACGTGGTTTAGGTTCTAGCCGTACATTAGTTTTAGTAGATGGTCGCCGTTTGACGATGTCACCTTCTACTGGTTCAAGCCAAGACTTAAACTCTATTCCATTAGGTGCTGTTGAGCGTATCGAAGTGTTAACCGATGGTGCGTCTGCGATTTATGGCTCTGATGCTATTGGTGGTGTTGTAAACGTTATTACCCGTAAAGATTTTAACGGCGTACAGTTGAGCTATACGGAAAGTCTAGAACCTAGTATTCCTAAAGAGGGTGGTGCTAGAACGGCTGGTAGTGTGTTGTTTGGCTCCTCAAATGACTCTACCTCTCTACTAGGTGGTGTGTCGTGGAACAAACGTGATATTGTATTTGCTCGCGATTATCCATGGATTGAAGAAGGTGCTTCTACCTATGGTAATAACTGGGTAAATTCAGGATTTAAATCAATACCAGGTGGCTGTACAGAGGACAACTTTAATCAAATAGGTGACGGTTGTTTTTATAACTTTAACGCAACCAATGCCAATGAAGCATCAACTGATAATCAGTCGGTATTCTTAAAAGGCGAGCATCAAATCAATGACGATTGGAAAGTTTTTTCCAATGCTAGCGTAGCTAAGACAGAGTCTTTTGGTCGATATGCTCCTGCTCCTGATTTAGATACTGTTCGTGCAGATAGCTTTAATAACCCAACAAATCCAGATGCTTGGTTCTATGATGCACGTAATCCTAATGCAGTTGCTTATGACGCAACAGCTGTTGGTGCAAATAGAGACGTAACTGTTCGTCATCGTTTTGCTGCTCTAGGAAATCGCGATACAACTGTTACAAACTTGAACACTGATTTTCTTATCGGCGTTAACGGTATGATTGGTGATGTTGAAACTGAAGCTGGTTTCCGTCGTGTTCGAAATAAATCTGATGAAATTGGTAACGGATATTTAGCTAAAGCTACTGCTTGGGGCTTTGTAAATGACTTTAATCCTGGTTACTGTGAAGATGGCTCTTTTGATGCTGTAAACTGTCGTTATGGCTATGATTTACAACGTCCAAGTTCTAACCCAGAACTAGTATTAAAAGGGTCTGCTGCTACAACTTCACGTATCAGTGAGTTCAATATTGATGAAATTTATTTAAATGCTTCATTTGATATTGCAGAATTACCTGCCGGTATGGTGCAGATGTTTGTTGGTGGTGAATATCGTAAAGAAGTTTATGCAGACCTTTATGATGCACAATCGGAGGCTGGTTTAATTGGTGGTTCAGCGGGTAATTCAGCTGGTGGCGATCGTAATGTTAAGGCTGCTTACTTTGAAACCTTAATTCCGGTGTTAGAAAGTTTAGAGTTGTCTATAGCTGGTCGTTACGATAACTATTCTGACTATGGTTCAGATTTCTCTCCAAAAGTTTCTATACGTTATGAACCATTGGAAGATATGGTATTACGTGCATCTTATGGAAAAGGCTTCCGTGCACCAACCTTGGATATTTTAACTCAAAAAACAGCATTCTCAGCGGATACAGTTGTAGATAAGTTTACCTGTGACTACTTTTTCAAGGGAAATCCAGTAGGTTTGGCTAAGTGTCTAAAAGATGGTGTTCAAGTTGATGCATACCGTCTAGCAAACCCTGAATTAGGTTCTGAAAGTTCGACTCAAATGGCTCTAGGTATTGCTTACCAACCATTTGAATGGTTAAACTTTGCAATTGATTATTACAATATTGAAATTGAGGATAGAATTGCGTTCTTCAGTTCACAAGATTTGATCGATCGTGAAGAGTCTGGTGATGTTATTCCTCCAGGTCTAGGTGTTGTTCGTAATCCTAACGAAGAAAATGCAGTTGATTACATAAATACTGGCTATGGTAACGAAGGTACATTAGAAACATCGGGTTTAGATTTAAACTTAAGAACAACTTTTGATTTTGGTAATGTAGGTTCACTCAATCAAACATTCCAAATCAGTCACATGTTAGATTATAGCATTGACGGTGGTCGTAATAATGTTAAAGACCCTGGTTTACCACAGCAGCGAATTAGCTTGTCGAACGTATACACGATAAGTGACTTTGATTTTGCTTGGAACATAAACCTTGTTGGCGATCAATACGAAGATGTTGTCGATGGTGTGCAAGAAGGACATATAGGTTCTTGGGTTACTCATGATATCCAAGTAACGTATAGCACCCCTTGGAATAGCAAATTAAGTGTTGGTGCGGAAAACGTGTTCGAAAAATACCCACAGTTAATTGCCTATGATGGGCGTGAGTATAACTACAACCTTTACAACGGTTGGGGACGCGTAGTTTACGCTCGTTTCACTCAGTCTTTCTAAGATTTGATTTTACCTAAGTGTGCAAAGGCGGGCTAACACCCGCCTTTTTCTATGGTGAGTTATGGAACAATGGACGCAATATTGGCAGAACACTACGGCGTTAAATAGTTTCGCCGAGGGGCAAAGTGCTTTAGGCTATTACGGTGAGCTTGAATGCTTATGGCAAGCGCACTTAAAGCATTTAGCTCGTAATGCTAGCCTATTGGATATTGGTACGGGTAATGGTGGATTAGCGGTACTCTGCTATCAATATGGCAGATCGTTAAATTATCAATGGAATATACATGCAATCGATGCAGCTGATATCAATCCATTAGTGAATATGTATGAAGATAAGGCTATAAATGCTGCAATATCGCAAATAAAATTTCAGGGTAATACTCTTGCAGAGGATTTGCCTTATGCAAATGATTCTTTTGATCTAGTTTGTAGTCAGTTTGCAATTGAATATGCCAATCTTGAACTTGCTTTGCCAGAATGTATTCGAGTCTTAAAAACCAATGGTAAGTTTGTGGCGATGATGCATCATCAGGATTCTGCTATTGTGGCTGATTCATCCATCGGCTTGCGGGTGTTAGATCTCTTCATGGTTGAATCAAATATCTTTTTGAATATAAAAAAGTTACTTGAGTTAGCAGCAGCACTTATTCTACAAGGGATAAATATCAAATCTAGCGAAGAATTTAATCAATTGAATCGTGCATTATTCCAACAGTTCAAACAGTTGCAAGGCCATTTTGGCGATGAAGTAACAGCAAAATGGTGTCAGCAATTTATAGCATCAATTGTGCCCCTACTTTATGAGCTGACACCTAAGAGTCCTGCACTATTAGAGGATTATCTAACACAATTAGCCTTGTATAGATTACGATTGATGGATCAAATTAAGGCTACATTGACTGCTGGACGTCAGCATGTGATAGAACAATTACTTTCTAACTTTCAGGTCAAATATAGTTGGGAAAATGTAGCAATAGATGGGCAGATGTTTGGGGCTCTTCTTGAAGTAAACAAATTGAACTGACATAAACATTTAAAAAGTTAACTTAGGTAAAGGTAAAGTAAAATGAAAAAAGGATTTTTTTGGTTAGTACTAACGTTGTTTTCTAATGTAGCTGTTTGCGTGGAACAGCTTCCGGTAAGGAGTTTTTTTGAAAATTCCCAAGTAGTTTGGATGAAAATATCGCCAAACGGCAAAAATGTTGCCTTTACCTATGAAGAAGGGAGCGAAGTGCGTTTGGCGGTAATGGACTTAGATAAGTCCAAAATTTTAAGTAGTTTTACCTTTGGTGAAAATAAGCATGTGGTAGGTTTTTACTGGGCTAATGATAACCGGGTGCTGATGGAAGTCACCGAAATTAAAGGTAACTTAATGAGTTTACGCGGTAATCAAGTTGATTTGTACGCTGCTAATATCGATGGCAAAAAAAGAGATTTAATCTTTAAGTCTGGCATGTCTGTTTATACTATTTTGAATTTGCTGCCTGATGACCCTGATAACATCTTAATCGGTAAATATCATTGGGCTGAAGATGATGGTATGCGGGCTTTTAAATTAAATATCAACAAAGCCTCTGATAAGTTTTTGAATCAACAGCCAAAAGGTGTGATATCTAAACTCATGGCTGATAACGCTGGTATTATCCGATTAGCAGTCGAAAATGTTGAAGGTGAAAATGATGAGTCATTTGATGATGACTATACCTATTTACATTTTTTGGACGGCGGTAGTTGGCAAAAGTTGGCTTTAGATACTAAAAGGGATAAGCCTTTCTTCAATCCAATCGGTTTTTCTGCCGATAATCGTAAAGCTTATTTCTCATCTAATTATGATCTTGCTAAGAATGATACTATAGGGTTATTTTCGTACGATTTTGATACTAAAAAAGTGTCTTTAATTAGTCGGCATTCTGATTCTGATTTGGATACAGTTTTTTATGGACATGATGGTGAATTATTAGCCTTAAATTATATTTCTGCTCCTTTAGAATACGATTACTTGGAAGCTAAAAACCCTGATGCGTTGTTACTTGCGGGACTAAATAATTCGTTTCCAGGCGAGCGTGTGGTGATCACCTCATTTTCAAAAAATGGTCAGTTCGCTATTTTTAGCGTTAGCAGTGACCGCAATCCAGGGCAACTTTATCTTTATGATAGCAAGACTAAAAAAGCGCGTTATTTAGCGTCACGTTTACCCAAGCTTGAAAATAAACCTTTAGCGCAGATGTCACTGATATCCTTTAAAAGCCGTGACGGTATTGATATCCATGGCCTGTTAACCTTGCCGGTCAATCAAGATAAAAATTTACCTTTGATTGTTAATGTACATGGTGGCCCTTTCGGCGTCTATGATGAGTGGCGTTTCAATCCTGAAGCTCAATTTTTTGCAAACCGAGGTTATGCTACCTTACAGGTGAATTATCGTGGCTCAGGCGGTTATGGTGAAGATTTTGAAAAACGGGGTCGCTTACAATGGGGTAAGGCAATGCAAGATGATGTGACCGACGCCACCCATTGGGCGATCAAACAAGGCATTGCTGACGCAAGTCGGATTTGTATTTATGGTGGAAGTTACGGTGGTTATGCCGCGTTGTGGGGTGTGATTAAAGAACCAGACCTGTATAAATGCAGTGTCGGTTATGTAGGCGTCTATGACATGAATTTATTTTTCAATGGTGATGGTTCGGATGCCAGTCGCAGTAAATCTATAATGGGTTATTTGAAGACTCATGTTGGAGAGGGGGCTGATTACCTTAAGTCTATTTCTCCTGTTGAACATGTGGATAAAATTAAGGCAGACTTATTTATTGTACATGGAGAAAAGGATGTGCGTGTGCCGATTGTGCATGCGCACAATTTAAAGAAGGCACTGGACAAAATAGGTAAGCCATACAAATGGATGGTAAAAGAAGAGGGGCATGGCTTTTATCAAGTCGATAATCGCGAAGCTCTTTATTCTGAAATGCTCGCTTTTTTTGAAAAGAATATTGGAAAAGGTGCATTGTAGATTATTTGACTTTTTGCAGCCTAACCTGTACTACTTTTAGTTATGCTGTAATGTATTCAATAAGTTAAATTACTATAGGTTTAAAAAACCACAACTGCAATAGCATTAAACTTCGTATTAGTGAGATTCAGTTGTGGCTTATTGTCTTTCAATTGATATGCGATGAGCCCCGCAATCAAATTTTACTTACAACCATGCACGCTGCTGTGTCTAGTGTCCTCTATTTGAGATATATTTTTAACTGGTCGTATGGTCGTATGGTCGTATGGTCGTATGGTCGTATGGTCGTTGAGTGTTTCTATGATGGAACGTCTCGACAGCATAGTTCTATCCCACAATGACATCGACTTTGCTTTCATATTCTTACGAAGGTTTGTCACCAGTGTAACGCCTTTCACCAGTAATTCTGCGGATAAATGCTTTACTGATATAGCCTCTTCTGCCTAGCGTTTATTCATACCGCTGTGCGCCATCTCTTTCACTGGTTTTATGTCATATTTATTAGCAGAGGTCACTTTGGTCGCTCCTAGTCCGCCTGTAGTGGCACACTGAATTTGGCCACCTAATAAGAAATGTTATGATCTCACTCATAACCCATAGTACTTTTTCCTCTGCTCGCCAGTCCCTCCAAGGTTTATGGCAACTAATAGATAATCTATAACACACTTTAATGCTGGTTGAATCAACAAATTCAATGCCAGTAGGTTCACTTTTGAGACTGGCAAAGTAACTCTACCAAGCGGTACTAACGTAGTCGGCATCATCTCAAGAAAGCGGCTATAGCTGTGTAAGTTAGGAAAAGTGGATTTGTAAAAATTTGCTAGGTAGCCGATGTGGAAGTTATTGAAATCACGGTGATGGGCATCTAAAAAGTATGATGGTCATCACTTCGCTCATAGTCGTACGCAAGCACGTTAACGCTTGCGTGTGCCATGGTTCAAAAGTGTTTTTTCCATTCAGGAATAAATACAGCACAAAAATCATCGACGTCATAAAACACTTCTACTAATTTATACATATTCCCATCCGGTGTGATGGGGTTCTATTTGTCGAAAGAACCTAGCCCTTGTAGGGCTATAAGTTCAATATTTTTGGGTAAAAAAATGCCGGAAAATAGAACTTCTTTCTGTGATTTTGAGCGAGTATTAACATACTTTATCTAAACTTCCTCAAATTAGTTTGCTGTCTAAAAGTGTTTTAACTTTAGTTTTGATTAAAAAAACGCCTTTTGTAAAAAATTCATAAGTAAGACTTCTTTACACTCATTTTTTACATCTTCGGAATGTTGACACAGGTCAACATTTTGTGAAATGATGCCAGCGGGTCTATGCCTGTAAGGGCATAGGAAAGGGAAGAAAAAACTAAGAATCACAAGAGAAAGATGAGCTTACGGTAAGCATTTCCTAAAGTAAGTCTTGCTTAAAGTGATGTTGCTGGTAAGTTAACTTTTTTATTCACTTCAAATTGGTTGGGAACTATGTCCAAGGTAAGCAATAGAACAAAAATCGCTACTGCACTTGTTGGCGTGCTGGCATTAGCGAGCAGCAACTTAGTAGTTGCAGATCCTCTTACCGACGTGCAGAAAGCGGATAGTATGATCCATGCTGATGCTGCTGCGTCGCAAAAGAACGTTGATAAGTATTTCGATCAAGCACAAGACATGCTTTTTGAGTATGGTTCAGTTGCTGATGAGCGTGAGTCACTGAAGTCCTATAACGATTACGTTGCCAGCTTGGTTGCTGATCAACAAAAAACAATGGACGCAGTTCAAAATGACATTAATGGCGTAGATAAACTGCGTCAGGGCGTTGTGCCTTTAATGTTTAAAATGGTTGAGTCTTTAGAACAATTCGTTCAATTAGACTTGCCATTCAACTCTGAAGTCCGTGCTAACCGTGTTAAAGAGTTAAAAACACTTTTAAACACAGCAGAAGTGACTTTAGCTGAAAAATACCGTTTGATCCTGGATGCGTACAGCATCGAGCGTGAGTATGGTAGTGCTGTTGCAGTTAACCAAGGTAAATTGACCTTAGATGGTAAAGAAGTATTAGTAGACTTCTTTAACTTGGGTCGTGTTGCTCTGTATGCACAAAGCTTAGATCAAAAGACTGGCTGGATGTACAACCCAGAAACTAAGGGTTGGGATAAGTTAGATGACAGCTATCTGCGTGAACTGACTAAAGGTATCCGCATTGCCCGTAAACAAGGCGCTCTAGATCTATTCGCATTACCAATTCCTGCTGCGGAGACTGCACAATAATGAAGAAGTTAATTACTACAGCTGTATTAGCTGCAAGTTTTTCTTTAACTGCTGGTATGGCTAGCGCTGCTGATGCACCTAAGACCATCGACCAATTATTGCAGCAAGTTAAAGTTGATCGCGCTGCTGAAGGCAAAGTTAACAGCAAGCGTGAGCAAGAGTTCCAAGCTGAGCGTGGCGATAAAGCGGCTTTATTGAAGCGTGAAAAAGACGCTTTGGCGGCTGAAAAACAACGCGGTAAAGATTTAAACCAAGCCTTCTTAGATAATGAGCGCAAAATCGCCCAGTTAGAAGAAGACCTGAAAACTGCTCAAGGTGACTTGGGTGAGATGTTCGGTGTGGTTAAAGGTGAAGCGGGTGATTTCGCTGGTAAATTAGCGAGTTCAAACGTCAGTGCTCAATATCCTAATCGTGACAAATTTGTTGCTGATTTAGGTGCACGTAAGCAGTTACCAAAAATTGAAGAGTTAGAGCAATTCTGGCAAGAACAGTTATTCGAAATGGTACAAGCTGGTAAGGTTGTTAAATTCGAAGGTTCTGTGACAGCGATTGATGGTAGTGTAAAAAATACCACTATCCACCGTATCGGTGCTTATAACCTAACGGCTGATGGCAAATATGTTGTTTACAATCCTGAATTGGGTCTGATTCAAGAGTTATCACAACAGCCAGAAGGTTACCAAGTCAGTGCTGTTGGTAAATGGGAACAAACCGCTTCTGGTTCTGCACCATTCTACATCGACCCTGCTCGTGGCGTGCTGTTAAACATCTTCACTAACAAAGCAAGTATGGAAGACCGTATTGAATCTGGTGGTACAATCGGCTATATCATTATGATTTTGTTAGCGTTAGGTCTGTTGATCTCTATTGAACGTTTAGTGACCATGACTATCATTGGCGCCCGTGTGAATAGCCAACGTAAGAATGTTGATAAACCAGGTAACAACGCTCTTGGCCGTATCCTGAAAGTGTATCAAGAAAACAAAGACGTTGATGTTGAAACGTTAGAGTTGAAACTTGATGAAGCGATTCTGAAAGAAACGCCTGCACTAGAATCTCGCATTTCAATCATTAAAGTATTGGCCGCGATTGCTCCTATGATGGGTCTATTGGGTACAGTAACTGGTATGATTGCAACTTTCCAAAGTATCCAATTGTTTGGTACTGGCGATCCAAAACTGATGGCTGGCGGTATTTCAATGGCGCTGGTAACAACGGTTCAAGGTCTGGTTGCGGCTCTGCCTCTAATGTTAATGCATGCTATTGTCGTTGCACGTAGCAAAGCCATTGTACAAGTTTTAGAAGAGCAAAGTGCGGGTATCATCGCAGCACATGCTGAGAAGAGGGCTGACTAATGATGATTCACCTGATGGACATATGGGATTCCGTCAGGGGCTTCATGGCCTCCGGAGGCGACGTCCTCTGGTTAGTTGCGTTTGTGCTGTTCTTAATGTGGGTATTGATGCTTGAACGTTACTGGTATCTAAATTGGATATCACCAAAGCAACATAAAGCAATCATAGCTGCATGGGATGCTAGAGAGGAAACTACCTCTTGGTATGCACACCGTATCCGTGAAGCTTGGCTGTCCCAAGCGAAGCAAGATTTGAATGCACGTATGCTGATCATTAAAACCTTAGTAGCGATTTGCCCTATGATAGGTTTATTAGGTACTGTTACCGGTATGATTTCAGTGTTCGATGTGATGGCAGTTCAGGGGACGAGTAATGCTCGTTTAATGGCGGCTGGTATTTCAATGGCAACAATGCCCACTATGGCGGGAATGGTTGCGGCATTATCGGGAGTATTCTTCAGTACTCGCCTTGATGCCAAAATGAAAATCAGCTTAGAAAAGCTAAAAGACAGCATGCCGCACCACTAGAGAGAGATTGAACATGGCACGTAAAAAGCATTCCAGTATAGACGAGGAAGCGCAAATTGATATGACACCGATGCTCGACATCGTGTTCATCATGCTGATCTTCTTCATTGTAACAACGTCATTCGTGAAGCCATCTGGTTTGGATTATAACAAACCCAAAGCATCACAAGCGACTTCAAAGCCTTCGGCTAACATCTTCATTGGCGTCAGCAAAACTGGCGTTATCATGATGGAAAACCGTCAGGTTGATATCGAACGTGTAACAGCAAACGTTGAGCGTATGTTAGCTGAAGCGCCTGAAGCAGCAGTGCTTATTCAGGCTGATAAAGACGCAATGCACGGCTTAGTTGTTAAAGTTCTAGACCAAGTCAAAGCGGCTGGTATAGATAAGATTTCGGTATCTGCGGGGAACGATTAATATGCTAAGAGCACTAGTATCAATCATTATTGGTGCTGCTGTGACTTTTGGTCTGTTCGCTTTTATGGCGTTCTTGGTCGGTGGTGGGGCGCAGCGCGCTGAAACATCGGCCGAGACCCCTGTAATTGAAATCACCATGGATAGACAGGATGCAAAAGCACAGAATAAGCCAAGGGTAGTGCCTAAACCGCCACCACCACCAGCACAGCCTGAGAAACCTCAAACTGCGCCACCAGATACTTCATCAAATATTGATACGTCTATGTCGTTCAATATGGGAGGCGTTGAAGCTGGTGGTCACAGTGCAGGTGGTTTTAAACTGGGTAATATGATGACTCGCGACGGCGATGCAACACCAATCGTTCGTATCGAGCCACAATATCCAATCGCAGCCGCTCGTGATGGTAAAGAAGGTTGGGTGCAATTACGTTTTACCATTAACGAGTTAGGTGGTGTTGATGACGTTGAAGTTATTCAAGCAGAACCTAAACGTTTATTTGATAAAGAAGCAATACGAGCACTGAAAAAGTGGAAGTACAAACCAAAGATTGTTGATGGCAAGCCACTTAAACAACCTGGTATGACAGTACAACTTGACTTCACTTTAGACAAAGGAGGCAATTAATAATGCGTAATGCTAATAAAATCGCAGTTGCGTTATTATTTTCCCTTTGTGGAGGGGCGTTATCTGTTTCTTCTGCTATTGCAGCTGAAAAGTGTGAGGTTGATACTCGTCAATCTAAAGCGGTCGGTGAGAGTGCTGCGAAAAAGGTGCAGAAATCCTTTGAAGCTTATACAAATGGTCAAGTTGATGAAGCTATTGCCGTTTTGTTAGAAGCAAACCCAAAGAATGATTTCGATAAAGCCTATGTTGCGCGTATGCTAGGAAACTTCTATGCCGAAAAAGGCAAGATGGATACCGCGATCAAGTACCTAAAACAAGCTGTTGAAGCTGATATTTTAGGTGGTACCGATCACGCTGCAACATTGCGCCTTTACGCCGATTTGTTGTTACAAGAGAAAAAGTTTAAGGAAGCAATTCCATACTATTACAAATGGATGGATTTTACCTGTAAGGCTGATTCTCAGATGTACCGTCGCATTGGTATTGCACATACAGAGCTTAAGCAGTGGGATAAAGTAATTGAAGTGGCTGATAAAGGCCTTTCACTTGCTGAGTCACCTGATAAAGGTCTGTATCAGATGAAGTTAACGTCTTACTTTAACCAGAAGCAATATAAGAAAGCCGTTGGTGTGTTAGAAGTCATGGTACCGTTATTTCCGGATGACGGCAGATTATGGGTTCAGCTCGCACAATTTTATCTAATGGTCGAAGACTATGATAAAGCGCTAGCGACTTATGACTTGGCATATCGTAATGGTTTCTTAGAAACTGGGGCTAACATTACTCGTTTAGCTCAGCTGATGGCTCAGAAGGGTGCGCCATACCAAGCAGCGAAAGTTTTTGAGAAGCATATGAAGTCGGGCTTAATCACACAAGATGCTAAATCTTATGAAATTTTGGCTGGTTTTTACCAAAATGCGAAAGAGTTTAAAGAAGCCGCTGACTTTTATGGTAAAGCTGCTGCAATCAGCAACGATGGTAAGCTTTATCTGAAGCAAGGTCGTTTACTGAGCTTGGGTGAGAAATATAATGAAGCGATTCCAGTGCTTGAAAAAGCAATCTCTTTAGGTATTGAACATCCCGGTGAAGCAAACTTCGAGCTGGCTTTAGCTCATCTTAGTTTGAAACAGTATAAGTCTGCTTATAATCGTGCTGTATTAGCTGCGAAAGATAAGAAGACAGAGAAGAGTGCAAACAGCTACATCTCTTACATCAAAGAGAAAGCTCGTATGCATAACGTCGAACTGTAATTCATCTAATTTGCTAGGTAGATCTAAAAAGCCCCGAAAGGGGCTTTTTGTTTATTGAAGCTTTACTAATGCCTGGGATTGCTGTTGTTTACGTTCAAGCTCTTGTGAAAGTTTGGAAACATTATTGAATATAGATTCAATTTTTTGTTCTTGAGTCGGTAAGCAAAGGCAAGCTGCGAGTTTGTAGTCAATTTTTAGCTTATGAGTTTTGCCAACCTCTTGATTAAATTCTTGAATATGATCTGCTATTCGATTAAGAACAACTTCGGTACCAGCTTCATCAATATTGAATAATCCTAAGGCAAAATAATTGTGGTCTAATCTAGCAATTAAATCTGTTGCTCTTAGCAGTGCTTCTTGTACTTGTTTAGTAAAAAATTCGAGTAAATGCGGTTGTTTAACGGTTTCATGAATGTGAGGGCACAGATACAATAGCGCCAAGCTTTGCTGTTCTCGTATATGCCTATGCCATTCTCGGTTAAAGACTTCCATGAAATAAGTTTGGTTGTAAACCCCTGTTTCTGGATCTCTAAAACCTGAGTTACGAAATGAGTAGATCATAGAATAATCCCGTAAGTAGACTTTTCAGTAAGTATAGGAAGAGTCTGGCTATCTCGGACGTAAAAGGAGAAATATAAAAAATGAAATTAAATGTAGTTGCGGGAACGATAGCCTTAGTGCTAGCCCTACAGGGATGCTCAAAGCCTGAAACAAAAATTGTTACACAGGAAGGGGCAACGCAGACCCCAGCGACTCAAGCAGAAAACCAAACGGCTGAGTCGCGTTATGTTGCACTCGTCGATGCCTATTTTAAAGACTACTTGAAGCTTGAGCCTATTTACGCCACTTTTGTGGGTGTTAATGACTACAATGCGCAGTTTGGTGGTGATTTAACTGAAGAGTATCTTAAGGCTCGACACGATCTAAATACTCGCTATCTAGCACAAGTTAAGGCTATTGATGTTGAGCAATTACCAGCGGATCTGCAATTAAGTTATTCGTTGTTTGTTTATGATCGTGAAATAGCGTTAGTTGATGAAACCTATCCGTCACGCTTTATGCCTATCAGCCAGTTTTACAGTACTGTTATAACTATGGTGCAGCTAGGAAGTGGTGAAAGTGCTCAGCCTTTTAATACCGTTCAAGATTACCGCAATTGGGAACAGCGTGTGAATGGTTTCATTCAGTGGATCCAGCTTGCTCAACAGCGTATGGATGAGGGGATTGCAAGTAAGGTTGTACTTCCTCGAGTGCTGGTAGAGCGTATTATTCCACAGTTAGATGCTATGCTGACGACCGATGCCAGCCAAAGTATTTTCTATTCACCGATTAATCACTTCCCAGAAGGTTTTTCGGATCAAGACAAAGCTGAGCTAACAGCAAGTTATCAGGCGATGATTAATGAGCGTTTAGTGCCTGCATTAGCGGGGCTGCGCGATTACTTTAAGCAGACTTATTTGCCTAAGTCCCGTGCAACGGATGGTTGGTCTGGTCTACCAAATGGTAAAGCTTGGTATCAGCATTTAGCCAATTCTCATACCACCACAACCATGCCAGTGGATGAAATTCATCAAATTGGTCTGAATGAGGTCGCACGAATCCTTTCTGAGATGGACAAAGTCCGTGAGCAAGTGGGTTTTAAAGGTGACTTAAAAGCTTTTTTTGCCTCTTTATCGTCTGAGCCACAATACTTCTATGGCGATCGCCAAGGCTTAATCGATGGTTATATGGTGTTGAAAGATAAGATTAACCAAGTATTGCCACAGTATTTTAATGTAATGCCAAAGGCCGACTATGTGGTTAAACCGGTTGAAAGCTTTAGAGAGCAATCGGCTGCGGGCGCATCCTATGAATCACCAGCTGTAGATGGGAGCCGTCCAGGGGTGTTTTATATCAACACCTACAACTTGAAAGCTCAGCCGAAATGGGGCATGACGACACTGTCACTGCATGAAGCGGCACCTGGTCACCATTTCCAAATCGCCATTAAGCAAGAGTTAACGGGTGTACCTGAGTTTCAACGCTTCAGCGGTTATACTGCGTTTGAAGAGGGCTGGGCGCTGTATGCTGAATACTTAGGCATCGAAATGGGGCTCTTTAGCGACCCTTATCAGTACTTTGGTAAGCTTTCAGACGAAATGCTGCGTGCGATGCGTTTGGTGGTGGATACGGGATTACATGCCAAAGGCTGGAGTCGCGAACAAGCGATTCAATACATGAAGGACAATTCGCCCATGGCCGAGTCGGATATTATTGCCGAAGTCGAACGTTATATGGCAATTCCTGGCCAAGCATTGTCTTATAAAGTGGGTCAACTAAAAATTCTTGCCCTACGTGAGCGTGCTGAAAAAGCCCTAGGTGATAAGTTTGATCTTAAGGCTTTCCATGATCAGATTCTGACTTCTGGCTCACTACCTATGGCGGTGATGGAACAGAAAATTGATCGCTGGATAGCGGCGACTAAGGCTTAACACGGAGTCGATTATGCAGCACCGTTATCGATAACAAAATTGATAACGGTGCGGTTTAAAGCTTTTTAATTAAACATAATGTTTTTATACTCAACATTCACATCTCGTTTTCAGTCATAAAAACGGGAACCATATGATATTTGGGGCAAATGTCTCAGCATTATTCAGGGAGTTTTATCATGGTTCAGGCTACAGCAAGACATTTGTTAGTCAGCAGTGAAGAGCAGTGCCAAGCACTTAAACAACAGATCCTCGACGGTGCTGATTTTGCGCAAATCGCGCGCGCTCATTCTTCATGCCCATCGGGCGCTCAAGGTGGTGAATTAGGTTCATTCGGCCCAGGCATGATGGTGCGTGAGTTTGATGAAGTGGTATTTAGTGCGCCATTAAACGTGGTTCAAGGTCCAGTTAAAACCCAGTTTGGTTACCACTTACTCGAAGTCACCAGCCGCGGTTAATCGTCTTCTTGCCGAGGCAATGGCAGCGTTTAGCTGCCATTTTTTTTAGTTCGTCCATCCATTGGGGAGCCGCTATGCTTGAACTCTATACCGACAGATTAAGACTTCGCTGTTTACAAGAGCAGGATTGGCCACACTTTTTGGCATTACACCAAGATCCTGACATCAATCGCTACGTGCGTAATCCTGAAGCTCCCGAAGTGATCCGGCAAAAGTTTGAGCAGCGCTCAGTCACCTGGGACTATACCTCTGGCAATTGGCTTACGCTGGTGATTGAAACCCTTGATACCTGCGAGTTTATCGGTTTAACCGGTCTTCATTGCCAAAGTGGGGAGGAACAACGTGCTGAGGTCGGTTATTTGCTGGCGCACGCGGGACAAGGCAAAGGCTATGCCACTGAGAGTTTGCAAGCTGTCATCGATTGGGCCTGTTTGAGCTTATCAATACATAAATTCGTCGGATACTGCGCCAAAGACAATATAGGTTCGGCACGAGTGATGGAAAAATGTGGTTTTCAACTCGAAGGCGTATTTAGGCAGCATTTTAAGATAGGCGATGAGTGGCTAGATGAATGCGCCTATGGCCTGCTCGCCGATGAAAGGCAAAGATAAGTTAAATTATCTGCATCGCAATGGACATGCTGCTATAATGCCGCAGGTTTATTTTTTGAGGCGTATTTAAGTGACGCAAATTAATCAGTTAGTTTTGCATCCCGGCGAAGATTTTATTGAATTGTACAAAGTATTAAAGGTACAAGGCATGTCGAATGCCGGTGGCGAAGCGAAGCATGTTATTGATGAAGGTTTGGTTACCGTCAATGGCGAAGTAGAAACCCGCAAACGTAAAAAAGTCGTTGCGGGTGATATTGTCAGTTTTAACGGTGAATCGGTTCAAATCATTGCGGCTGAATAAGCCTGATACTGTGGAGTAGGATATGCAATTTCCAGACGACGATAATGGCAAAATGCTGGCCGCAATGGCTGAAGCCGGAATTGACCTTACTAAAGCCCTCGATGTTGATTTCTTTTTAGTTTTTGATGATCAGCGTGATGCTGAAACTGCACTTGAAGAATTAGCCAATTCGGATCTCGAAGGTGAAGTTGAGCTGAATTTGAATGATGAGCTAGGCAAGTGGGAAATCATCGTATGCATCAACATGGTGCCAGACTACGATGACTTGGTTGAGCAAGAAACCATTCTCAATGATTTTGCGGCCGAGTTTGGCGGCATGACCGATGGTTGGGGTGTGATGCAACACCAAGACGGCGATGATGAGTTTATGGACGATGATCACGTTCATGATGAACATTGTCATCACTGATTTATGCCATATTATCAATGATAAAGGAGCCATAAGGCTCCTTTATTTTTGTCTCTCAATAATATTCCTGCGACTCGATTTAAATCCATCTCATACCCTTACGAAATGTAACTAGGCTTAAGCTGGTCTTACAGTTAACGCAATCAGATGCACTATTCTCAATTCTTGAAGAGCATCAGAGGAGGGGAAATATTATGCAGTTAACTATATTGGTGGCGGCGTTATTGAGCTTGATGATTTGTATTTATTACCTATCGCAAGGAAGATTACAGATTATAGCCATGCTTCAGGGAGCCAATATTGCTCAATTGAATAAGCAAGTGTTACTTAGTTTATTCTATTGCCAAATGGGCTTTTTCATCACAACGAGCCTCTGCTTATTTGCTTGCGCGCTAGGTGTCGTTCCTCGTATGTATGCCTACAGTTTATTACTATTTATCGGTTTAAATTACGGTATTTTTGCTATTTGGCATTGTCATATAGCCAAACTTGGTCCACCCGAGAAGAGGTTTAGTTTATATATCATGGCATTGAGCCTGTTGTTGGTATCATTATTTGCGTTGTTGGGAGCATTGCACTAATCCGTTTTATCAATATCGAGTTCGCACGAGGGCTCGAGATTAAATATTGTCTTTTAGGCACCATAGTGCTCACTAAATTGCTGTCAATACATCTTAGTGTGTGATTTGTCCTGCACTATTGTGTTCGCTGGCGAGCTTTAATCCATATTGGCGCACGAGCTCTGTGAGTTTGCCGTTTTGCTGCAATTGCTGTAACCAAATGTTGAGTTTATCTGGGTGTAGTTTCGAATGTGGATTGATTAACACGCCATGATAATAATGTTGATCCCATTGATTTGATACATAGAGTTGTTGATCTTGCGGATTTGAAGCGAGGTAAAAATTGAGGTAGGAAATGGTCACTGGGGCAATTTCTGCGCGCTTTCGAAGTACGGTTTCAATGGATGCTTTATTGCTGTTTACAAAAACGACCTTGTAGTTTTGTTCAAGCACTGCAGGATCGGTTTCGAAGTTGGCAAAGCGATAGTGGTAGCCTTTAACTAATGCTAGCGTTCGCTCTTTGAACAGAGCAAAAAACTGAGGATCTTTTACTTTTTCCTTCAAGGCGATAAAGACTTCGCCATCATGGATATGTAGGGGGATAAATGCTGTATTAAGTTTTTCCCACCCCCAGCGTGGATTTTCAAACATGATCATATCGAATCTTCCAGCTGCATAGGCTTTATATCTATGCTCTATGCTGGTGGAGACAAATTCAAAGCTGATTTCTTGCTGAATTTGGTTGAGGGCGTTGATGAGATCAAGCGTTAAGCCTGTATAACGGCCATCGCTCTGTAAATTGACATAGGGAGCAAATTGATAGCCCCCAACACGAATAACGGGTTTTGTCTGAGCGGGAGAAAGGGGACCTGCAGTTGCAACACTGAATAAATTCAACACTAGGCCTAATAGTAAATTCAGTAATACAGCTAGTCGCATAAGTTATCCTGTTTATCGTGAAGTCTTAAGCTTATCTTTAACAGAGACAAGTTAATACAATTAATTATTGCACTTAAGTTGGTTAAATGCGTATTTTGTGTGAGTCAGTATCAAAAATAAGGAAGTTTCATATTGCGCAATCTTACTTCTCAAGTTTATGAGTGGCTGGAGCAAGGACATATTACTCGGGCGCAGGCAAATGAGTTGTTTCGCAGCGTATTGGTGTCGCCCAACTCTCTCAGTTGGCAGCGGTTATTATCCCTTTTGCTTCAGTGGGCGGGGGCGTTAAGCCTAGTGACGGGGATTATTTTCTTTTTTGCTTACAATTGGCAGTCCCTAGACAGAATAAGCAAATTTGCCCTGATTGAAGCCGTGCTATTGATTAGCCTTGTGTGCTTTGTTTGGCTGTATTACCGCAGCATGTTGAGGCAAGTTGATGCCCATCATCATCTTTTTGGTGCCACGCTTGCAAACGTGGCACTGTTAGTGGTGAGTATGTTAATTGGTGGACTTTTAGCCTTGGTGGGCCAGACCTATCAAACGGGAGCGGATCCTTGGCAGCTATTTGCGTTGTGGGCATTAGCCATTATCCCCTTAGCTTGGGTGGCAGGTTTTGATGGCTTATGGTTGTTATTACTCGGGTTAGTTAATTTAAGCCTTGGACTCTTTGCTGATACCGCATCCTACCTTTTGGATGAACAGATTTGGTTATTTGTCTTTGCGGCAATTAATCTGACTATCTATTATGTTTTTGTTTTTATGGGAAAAAGCCAGAGCAATCGCTGGCATGCACCACTTATGCAGTATGCGAGTTCACTTGTGGCCATGGGCTGTTTTACCTTATTGCTCTGTTGGATGATTTTTGAACCCAGTGATTCTAAGCCACTACTTGTAGGTGTGTGGGCTGGTTACTTTATTCATTTGTTATTGGGATTCTGGTGGTTCAGGCACAGATTATTACAGATTTATCCGTTGGCTTTGGGCGGTTTTAGTTTGATTGCTGTGGGTGCTGCGCTATTAACCGAACTGCTGTTTAAGAATAGCGATCCTATAGGCGGCTTTTTATTGATTGGGCTTTATATTATTTTGGCAAGTACCGGCTTGAGTACTGTGTTAATACGATTACAACGGCAATTTAGCGCCGAAATGACGCCAATATCCCTCGTAGGAGAGGAGCTGAGTCATGAATAACCCCCTCACTGATTCGACTCAAGATCCTGGTGCTTCAGCGGCGCAAACGCTTTGGAATAGTTTGTATGCAAAGGGCGAAGTGAACGCACCAGAACGGCCCCAATCCCATGAAATACCTTGGTATATTGCGTTGATGCAAGCCTTTGCAGCTTGGATTGCCGCCTGGTTTTTATTGGGCTTTATGGCGTCACTTTTCGATAGTGTATGGGGGCGATTCGAAGGGGGAGCCGCTCTGTTTATCGGTTGTATCTATTTAGGCTTAGGACTCGCCTTGTATTGGGGCGGGCGCCAACAGCACTTTTTACAGCAATTTGCCTTTGCCTCATGTTTAAGCGGTACGCTTGCCCTTGCTTGGGGACTGTTTGATTTGCTCGGCGATACCTTTAATCTTGCTTGGTATCTGAGTATGGCCGCTTTGTTTCTGTTGCTTTGGGGCATGATAAAACACAAGGTTGCTCAATGGGTATTTGCATTCTGTTTATTAGCCTGTTTGACGGGGCTGTTGGCTGAGTGGCATTTACTCAACTTAACACCGACTTTGCTGGTGTCGTTACTGAGTGTGGTGCTATTAAATATCCATCGCACAGGATATCACTATCAGAGGGCGAGGATGTTGGTCTATGGTGCTGCTTCACTTTTGCTCTCCATACAACTAATACATGTCTTCAGTATGGATAGGATCTTCGAGGCGTTATTTATATCCGGTTGGCAGTCGGGAATGGCAGTTAGTCATTTACTCGTAGTATTTACTCTTTGTGGTTTCCTACTCGTTAGTCTGTTTAACCAATGGCAAATCTCACTCATCGCCCCCAGTGGGTTGTTTGCGTTTTTAGGCCTAGTGCTGATTACTGCACTGTCTTTACCCATGCAGGGTTTATCGACAGCTGTGTGGCTCATCTTGTTGGGGCACTATGCAAATGAGTCTTGGTTGAAGGGAATGGGTATTGCTTCAGGGTTGGTTTTTGCTGGTGGTTATTATTATTCATTAGAGACAACGCTGATGCTTAAGTCGCTGTATTTGATGGGATTAGGATTGTTACTGCTTGCCGCGAGATTAGTGATGTGGCGTTACTTTCCTATCTCAGACGCACAAGCTGAGTTAGAGGAGCATGTGTAATGGGGACGGCTATGTTGTGTTTAGCGAACAGCCACCGAAGAGTCCTATTATTGGTTGTTGTTACTGTGGTGGTCTTGCTGACGATGGTGAATTGGCGAATCGCCCAGTTTGAGCAGTTATTGCAAGATGGCAAAGTGGTGCGTTTTGCCTTAGCGCCAGTGGATCCTCGCTCGATTATGCAGGGGGATTATATGGCCTTGGAATATGCCATTGCACAGGAGGTACGCGCCGCGTTGCCTGAGGGGATGACGCAGGGGCAACTACTGTTGACTCTCGATTCGCAAAAAGTGGCGCACTTTGTCGGTATTTACCGTGACCAGCCCAAAGCCGCCGATCAACTCACGGTAGATTTTCGCCTGCGCAATCATAGGGTAAAGCTGGCCTCAAATAGTTTTTTCTTTGAAGAGGGCCAAGCTGACCACTTCAGCCAAGCCAAATACGGCGAGTTTAGAGTCAGCGAACGGGGAGAGTTGTTGTTGGTGACGCTGCTCGATGAGCAGCTGCAACCGCTATAACGGGAAACCGTAATGGATGTTAACAAGATGGTGAGTTAGGCTCGCCATCTTCGCTATTTTTCCTAGTACAATCCGCTAAATCGTTGCCTAAATATCCATCTTAAGTTGCAACTTAAGTGCAACTAATTTGTAACCTTTGTTCCCTATAGTATCGTCAGTTTTCGAAGCTGAATGCTTCGTAAAATGGTCAATCATAAACTCAAATATCAATATAAAAGATACTTTTAGGGGTCATTATGTTTAATAACAAAACGCTGTTGGCGTTAGCCATCAGTAGCATCTGTGGCGTTGCTCATGCTGCCGATAATCTAATTATTTCTGAATATGTTGAAGGCAGCGGCAATAACAAAGCCATTGAGCTGTACAACCCAACCGCCAACAGCATCGACTTAAGCCAGTATCAATTGCGCTTCTATTTTAATGGCAGCACAAATGTGGGCACGACTATCACCCTGAATGGCACCTTAGCGGCAGGGGCAACTTATGTTGTCGCTGATAACGACGCATCGGCCGATATTCTGGCGGTGACGAATCAACAAAGCAGCGCGAGTTTTTTCAATGGTGATGATGCCATTGTGCTGACCTATCAAGACCAAGTGATTGATAGCTTAGGCCAAGTGGGTGTCGATCCAGGCAGTGAATGGGGCAGTGGTGATTTATCGACCCAGGACAACACGCTACGCCGCAATCCCGATCAGTTAATCGCCGATCCTATTATTGATGATGCTGTCACCTTTAATACATGGTTAGGTTTTGCCAAAGACGATATCTCGGATTTGGGTAAGTTCAGTGCAGGCACACCTACCGATCCTGTTGAGCCGCCACCGAGTTCATTAGCCTGTGGTGAAGCCTCAACGCCTATCCATGCTCTGCAAGGTTCGACCAATGTCAGTCCGTTAAACGGACAAACCTTAGTGGTAGAAGCCATTGTGGTGAGTAACCAAGAAGCTGGCCTAAAGGGCATCTTCGTGCAAATGGCCGACAACGAAGCCGATAACGATCCACAAACTTCTGAAGGGGTGTTTGTTTATACCGGTAATGCGCCTACGGGTTACGTGGCGGGCGACCGTGTACGTTTAAAGGCTAAAGTCACTGAATATCAAGGCTTAACGGAACTGACTACCGTTGCCGATCATAAACTTTGCGTTGCAGGACAAGCTTTGCCGAGTGCCGCGGTAGTAACTTTACCCGTCAACTCAAGCGATGATTTTGAGCCCTTTGAAGGCATGCGCGTACGCTTTAGCCAAGATCTGGTCGTGAACGAAGTCTACAATTTGGGCCGCTATGGTGAAATTTCACTCGGTAGCAGCCGTCACTTTATTGGGACACAAGTCGCTGCGCCAGGTGCCGATGCTTTAGCCGTCACGGCGGCCAATCTCAAAGACAGTATTTTACTCGACGATGGCTTAACGGCGCAGAACCCTGATCCGGTTATTTTCCCTGCGCCAGGTTTAAGCGCATCGAACACTGTGCGTGTGGGTGATAAAGCCACGAGCCTTACTGGTGTTATGCACTATGGCTTTAATCTTTATCGCATTATGCCGACTGAGCCCGTTAATTTTGTAGCGGAAAATCCTCGTCCACAATTACCAGTGCTTGCCGAAGGCGGCAACCTGAAAGTCGCCAGCTTTAACGTACTGAACTACTTTAATGGCGATGGACAGGGCGGCGGTTTCCCCACTGCGCGCGGTGCCAATACCCTGAGTGAGTTTGAGCGTCAAAAAGCGAAGATTGTCAGCGCTATGGTGGGGATCAGTGCCGATGTGTTTGGTCTGATGGAAATCGAGAACGATGGCTTTGGCGCCAACTCGGCGATTGCCGATCTCGTGGCGGGCCTCAATGCCGCCGTGGGTGAAAATCGCTATGCTTATGTTATTCCAAAGGTCAATGGCAGCAGCTTAAGTGCGATAGGTACGGATGCGATTACCGTCGGTTTAATTTATCGCAGTGACAAAGTGAGCCCTCAGGGTGATGCGCGTATTTTATCAAGCGCTAACTCTCCCTTAGATGACGCCGCGCCGCCGCTGTTCGACGACAGCAAAAATCGCCCTATGTTGACTCAAGCCTTCGCGCTAAACGGCAGTGAGGAAAGCGTGGTGGTTGCGGTTAATCACTTGAAATCTAAGGGCAGTGAGTGTGCTGGCGATCCAGATATGAACGATGGCCAAGGTAACTGCAATATTACCCGTACCCGCGCAGCAACGGCGGCAGGGCAGTGGATTGCCGCGCAATATCCTGAGCAAGGTGTACTGCTGATTGGTGACTTAAACTCCTACGCCAAGGAAGACCCGCTGATGGCATTGGCTAACGCTGGCTTTAGTGAGTTGTTCGCCAAACTTGAAAAAGCTAATCCTTATTCCTATGTATTCTCGGGTGAATCGGGACAGTTAGACCATGCGCTCGCGAATGCTGCGTTAGTGGATAAAGTCCTAGATGTGACTGAGTGGCATATCAATACCGACGAGCCACGGGTGTTAGATTACAACGAAGAGTTTAAGACCCCTGCGCAGGTGCAAGACTTGTACGCTAGTGATGCTTATCGATCATCTGACCATGATCCTGTGGTGATTTCACTCCTGCTCGAAGCGGAAAACGTAGCTCCTGAAGCCAGCTTCACTCAGCTTGTGAATGGTGCGAGTGTGCAACTGAGGTCAACCTCCATTGATAGCGACGGCCAAATCGTTTCTACTCAGTGGGACTTTGGCGATAATAGTCAAGGTATTGGAGAGGCGGTATCACACACTTATGCGCAAAGTGGTGATTATCTAGTGACGTTAACCGTAACGGACAATGACGGCTTAAGCCATAGCAGCTCGCAAATGGTGTCAGTGGTGGTTGAAAATGTGAAGAAACCACCCGTTGCCCAAATTCAGCGCATCAATCTATGGCTGGTCGATATGTTTATTTCGACTAGCTATGACACCGATGGGGTGATTAAGCAGCATAAGTGGAAGTTTGATAATGGCACCCGCGCCAATGGTCCTGTAGTACTGCGTCTGGCGCGCCGCGGAGAGCATACCGTCGAATTAACCGTTAAAGATAATGATAAATTAACGGATACGACGACACTGACGTACCGTTAAGCGTTAGCCTCTTTCTTTAAATATCAAAAGCCTGCTGTTGCAGGCTTTTTACTTTGATTCACTTACTTAATTCATCACTTACTTAATTGGCTATATTAACGGACTATAGCGTACTTGAAATTCAAGCTAAGTCGCTGTAAGTACATCCTCGCTTAAGCTAAGATTACGCCACTTATGGATTTTTTCTCACAGGGAGCACACTCATCGCAATGAATGCAGACATCTTGGTGTACCTCAATCAACATCAATTAACCTCAGTGATGAACCTGACTAAATGGCGTCAGCTTGAGCAGGCGCTTCACGAGTCGCCGGACTTTGTGCCCCATGTGCGTTATAAGCTGCTGGAAGATGTTGAGCCAAACCCTGGTTTTACGCCAGTGTGGTGGGACGAGTTACTCGCTATTTGCGAGGGGATTGAGTGGCTTGAAATTGATCCGCTGAAAAGAGAGCACCGCGGCAGATTGCTGCCGGAAAAGACCACGGATTTTACAGATTATATTGAGGCGCAACTGCATAAGTATCGGCTTCCCTACAGTAAAGAAGCTCAAGGGATCAGGATTTGGGGCTATCTACGCCCCGATGCAA
>NZ_JTLE01000094.1:1635307-1658406 GCF_000798835.1 Shewanella sp. ZOR0012 | reverse complement strand
TATGATTAATTTTCAAATAGATTGTTACACCCAAGCTAGGCACAACCTACACACTTGTTATACCCAGAGTTATCCACAAATGCTGGATTTATGCGTAAAACAAACCTAACAGCGAGCCTTTATTGAGTAAACGAGTGTGTGCTAAAGATAGAATAAATGAGGCGGTAAATTTGGAGCTCTACATTATTAAGCAAGATGAAGGCTATTGGTGTCAGCCGCTACTTTATACATATATAAGCTATAAAGTAGCGTGTAGTGATTCACTTATACGTACATATATAGGTACTTAACTTGCACTCCAAAGAAGCTGTCCGCAATCGGTAAGATCATATCCCCCTAAAAGAGCCGCCATTTGCCGAGTATGCCCACTGCTTAACATAGTAAACAGTTGTTGTAGCTGCCTGCGAAAGTAAATACTTTGTGGCATCACAAAGTCGAAGGACTCCCTGATCAGTGGCACAAAGCTTAAACCGCTCTCTAAAGCAACAGACTGGCAACCAAAACCAATATCTGCATCTCCACGTGCAATATAGCCTGCAAGTTCACGCTCACTATAAGCTGTGAGTATGATATTAAGCTGATCTAAACGTGCACCTTGCTTTAATAGCCACTGCTCTAGATGCTGCTGACTGCCAGCGCCGCCTTGGCGACTGACCCAGCGCCAAGGCAAACTGAGAACTTTATCCTCCTCTTGACATCTGTGGTGCATATCGGTGCGCATGATCAAGCCTTGCTGACGGGAATAGCCGTGCACCATGATCCATTGTTGGTGGTTTTGATAACCTTTAAGCAATGCTGGATGGCGGATATTTCTATCTTCCATACTCCCCCAGTGCAAGGTACACACATCAGCATAGCCCTTAGCTAATAACTCTAACCCCAAACGAGAGCCTGTTGCACTGTAACTAATAAGCTCACGACTACCAACCTGCGCCATCAAACGCGCCACTAACATTGACAACAGAGGATCATCACTACCAGTAATCAATAGTCTGTCAGTTAACATACCGCTATGGCAGGAGTCCATCACCCAGCGGTCAATCAGCACCTTAGGGAATAACCATTTGCCGGTGATTTTTGTTGCGGGGAGAATTCGGTCATTCGCCATCGCGTAAACCTTTTTCTCATTAAGATCTAAATACTCAGCAACTTGCTTCGCGCTCATGTAAATCAATTCACTGGCGGATGTCATCTTATATCCTTGTCGTCTATCTCTTTTGAGTCCGGTCGCTATTTATCGGAGTTGGTATTCACATCAAATTCGAGATTTTCACTGCCGTGGTAGACCAAAAAATGACGCCCTTTGGCCCGAGCAATAATCGTGATACCAAGTTTTTGGGCAAGCTCCAGACCCATTTGCGTTACACCACTTCGCGACAGCAATACGGGTATCCCCATTTTGGCGACCTTAATCACCATCTCTGAGGTTAACCGTCCTGTGGTATAGAAGATTTTGTTATCGCCCCGATCCTGTGCCAACCACATATCCCCCGCCAAAGTATCCACCGCGTTATGACGGCCAACATCTTCTACAAAAGCAAGGATCTGGTCAGCTTCACAAACACCACAGCCGTGCACTGCACCTGCATTTTTGTAGGTCTCATTATATTCATTGATGTTTTTGAGCAAGCTGTAGAGCGTACTCTGCTTAAGGCTTGGAGTAGGTAGCTGAATACCATCTAAATCCTGCATAAAACTGCCATATACAGTCCCTTGACCACAGCCGGACGTAACGGTTTTTTCAGATAACTTTTGTTCGAGATCGGCGGTTTGCTCATGCGTTAATACCGCGGCAGAATTCACATCCCAATCAACAATTACAGACTCTAATTGAGCAACATCCGAGATAAAACCCTGATTTTTAAGATAACCAAGAGCTAATGACTCAGGCTTTGCCCCCAATGTCATCAGGGTCACTATCGGGCGCCAGTTCAGATAAACCGTTAAAGGTCGCTCACAGGCAACATGCTTATCAATAACGACTCCTGACTCATTCACTGCTTTGACGGCAATAGTTAACGGCACTTCAGCTTGAGTTTTCACAAAGGAAAAGCTTCGCTTGGGTAGAGAAGGATGGTCATTGGCGAGCATCTGCTGAGCAATATTAGAACTGTTATCAGAAATCATAATGTTACCGCTTTACGAGTGATGGCATCAGCATAGCAATATTTATACCTAGGTATAAAACTCAGGGCTAAATGCGTGATCCGTCGCAATACGAAACATTCTGGCGCATCAAAATGTCTCAGACAAAATGTCCATTCAGACAAAATGTCTCGCTTTTAACCCTATTTTGATGATCCACTTCAAACTAATTCCCCTTGTTTAATGGCATTAATATTGCAGTGACCTTTTATCACGATAAGCAGGGGAAATAGCGCCGGATGCTAAGGCTTATCTCCCTTACGGTTGAAACGGAGAGACAATGCAACATACTACTAGTGTTTGGCCCATGTACGTTTCACTCAAAAAAGTAGAGAAACAGGTGGGTCGTTGGACCTCAGTACAATGGGAAATCGATCATTTACTTCCCGCAACCCACGAAGCCCCCGAAGGAGCGACCTTAGTACTGCTAGAGCTGCACAAAGATGAGCGCGCCAGTTACCGCATCAACCTCGATATGGACAATGCGATGTTGTACTTAGTCTGTGATGAAATGGCAGACGGTACTTGGGTACCCGCGTTACTTTCGGCAGATCAAAATGTTGCTGCGGGCTGTCTTGAAGGCAATACGCCCGTAATCAACACGCTTATGCCTGAAGCGATTGCCTGTTGGATCGAAGCCTTTATCACTCAATATGGTGAAGTTGAAATCGCTGCTTATCGTCGTAAGCATGTCGATCACCGTAAAAATCAAGGTCCAAGCCACGATCCATTGCGGAGGGACTAATGACTGATTCAACCCCAAAGGCAAACGGTTTTTTTAGCCGTTGGAGTCAACGTCGTGAGCAAGTGGCAGCTGAAGAAGCCGCTGTTAAAACGCAAACGACTGCGGAAGAACTTGTTGATAATAAGGCAGAAGAGATCACTCAAGAGCCTACCGCTGCGCAAGAATCACAAGATGCGCTTAGCCAGGCAAATGAAGACCCTCATCGCATCCTCACGGCAGAAGATCTCCCTAATCCTGACGAGATTGAGATTGGTGGCAGTTTCGCTCAGTTTATGGGGGCGAATGTTGACCCAGCAGCAAAAACGGCAGCGCTACGCGCCCTTTGGAAACAACCGCATTTCAATGAGATAGATGGTCTTTTGGAATATGCTCTTGATTACAGCAACCAACCGAAACTAACACCAGAAGTCTCCGCTGAATTAGCCCAAAAAGTATTCCGCTATATCACCAAAGACAGTGAAGAATCAGAGATCGAACAGACCTCAACACCAGACGATGTAGTGATCGGTGAAGAAAATACCATCGAATCAAAAAACAGTGATATCGAAACCGAATTAGCCACCATACCGATTGCGGACAATTTGGATGGGGAGACTGATGACCTACCCCAAAATGCACCAGAGCCATTAGCTCAGATGCAAAAGCCAGTTGTTTAATGTCAGTTTAGCTAATTTTTATGTCTATAACTTTGGTATGTGAATTGCTGTACTAAGAGTACAAAACTTAGATAAAAGCAGAAAAGGCAATGACTTAGTATCAAATCAATGCCTGAATCTGTAACAAAACAGCGATAAAAGAGCAGCCAACGTACTGTTCAGGAACGCAATGTGAGCACTCATTTGACAACCAATCAAACCCAGGCTGCGCTAAAACAAGCGCGGCAAAATGTGTTAGCCCAAACACAGATTTTACAGAATCTGATCCCGCCAACAGTGAGTTACACCACTGAAGGCACAGTGCTAATTATTGGCCCTGAGGATCTCGCACGCCTCGCGGCGGACAAATTGTCCAGTATGGCGAGCCGTGTGATTTTGGCTAACGAAGCGATTACCAACCAAGATGAAACCCACCTTGAACAGGTGATGGCTGCCGCCACGAATGTCGAAAGTTACTACAACAAACTGATCGGTATTAAAGGATTTTTAGGGCAGTTCCAAGTTAGCGTTGAGCATCAAAACGGTGCAACGGAATTAAGTGTTGTCGCCATTCGTAAACCGCACTTTGATTTGATACTCGATTTAAGCAGCACACCTTGCTTGAATCTCGAAATGCTACCACCGGGGTATTTCTATGTTGGCCAAGACGACATAAAGCTCGCCGATGCACTAGAGCAACTCCCCGAACTGGTTGGCCAATTTGATAAACCTCGCTACGTCAAAATTAATGCCGACCTGTGCGCCCATGACCGCAACGGTATCAACGGCTGTAACCGTTGCCTCAACTTCTGCCCAGCTGATGCGATTAGTAGTGTCGCTAAAAAAATTGAAGTTGACCCCTACCTTTGCCACGGCGCAGGCAGCTGCTCGAGTGCCTGCCCAACGGGGGCCATTAGTTATGACTTACCGACACCACAGGCATTGCATTCTTACCTGAATAAAATTATCAGTCGTTACCGTGAGCAAGCGCAAACAGCACCAGTGATATTGTTCCACGACAACGCGGTTGGCGCGAGCTTGATAGGGGACGACTTAGCCGGGGATGTGCTCCCTGTCGCCCTCGAAGAAATCACCGTTGCCAGCATTGACCATTGGTTAGCTTCACTGGCTTGGGGCGCACGCCAAGTGTTAATCCTCAATACTGAGGCAACAGCACCCACGCTCACACAAATGTTGAAAGGTGAACTGGCTTTAGCCAACAGCATTTTAGATGAAATGGGCCAACCGCAGCGCTTGAGTCTTATCGACCCAAGCATGCTGGCGAATTTGGAGCCTGTGCTCGACATCAGCCTCGATTGGCCAGTGATTGTGCCCGGCGCTTTTGCGTCCACCAGCAAACGTAACACTCTGTTTGATGCGATTGACCATCTAAACAGCCAAGCGGGTGAAATCAACAGCTGTTTAAGTATCAACAACGTTCCCTACGGCAACGTCAGCGTCAATGTCGAGAAATGTACCCTGTGTATGTCCTGCGTGGCGATTTGCCCCACCATGGCATTACAAGATGGTGGCGACAAACCTGCACTACACTTTATTGAGCAAAACTGTGTGCAATGTGGCTTATGTGAGGCGGCTTGCCCTGAAAAGGTCATCAGCCTGACGCCACAAATTAACTTTGATAAAGCTGCTCGTCAGCAATTACAAACCCTGAAAGAAGAAGCCCCGTTCGAATGTATTCGCTGTGGCTCTCCTTTTGCGACCCAATCTATGGTGCATCGGATGCTGGATATGGTCGGCGCGCACAGTGCATTTTCAGCCAATATAGAACGCTTGAAAATGTGTGGTGATTGCCGGGTAAAAGACATGTTTGAAGACATTCTTCAAGATCCTGAAAAGCAACTGCGATAAGAGATCCGCTATGACCGAATCAGTAAGACAAGTATCAGAAAACGATCAGTTGAGAGCCGATATCTATCAACTGTTAGCCGCCCTTTTGCGTCGCCATCCTAGCCCTGAGCTGCTGCAATTTTTGGCCAACCTTGAAATCGATGCCGATGAAGACAATGAGATGACCAAGGCTTGGTTATCTGTACAACTGGCTGCAAAGCAGTTCAGCAGTGAACAATTAGAAGATGAGTATTTTGCCCTGTTCCTCGGTGTGGGTTGTGGCGAAATCCTGCCCTATGGCAGTTGGTTTATGACTGGCTCATTAATGGACAAACCCTTAGCACTGCTGCGCCAAGACTTGATGCAACTCGGTTTTGAGCGCGAAGAAAACGTCAAAGAGCCCGAAGATCATGTGGCTGCTCTGTGTGAAGTGATGGGCACATTAATTCTTGAGGCTCCAGGTTATCGTCAACTAGCGTTTTACCAACGCCATATTGGCAGCTGGATTCAGCGCTTCTGCGACAACCTAGGTAAAGCACCTAGTGCCGCCTTTTACGCTACGGTTGCTCAGCTTGCTAAAGCGTTTTTCGAGATGGAAGCTGCGGAGTTTGAACAACTCAGTTTAGACATTCCTGTGAATTGCCCTGGCAGTGCGGAGCTACAACCCGCTGCCAGCGATTTAGAAAAACAAGTGGAATTAATGAACTAAACTGAAAACGGTTGGCGATACGCAGATTCAGTGCCTATCGCGTTTTAGTTTGATAGGCAAAGGTGGACTTAACGTTCACCTTTGCCACAAAAAGGAAGCTTAGGCTTCCACAGTAACCGAGGTGGTCGTGGTTTGTATCACCTCATTTAGTAACACAAGGAGACACTATGAAGAAGCAAGCTTCCGACATGGGCCGCCGTCAACTGCTCAAAGCATTAGCACTCGGCAGTGCGGCTGGCGCGGTAGCGACTGTGAGTAGCCAAGCATTGGCTGCGACCCCCACTGTTGCCCCAAGCGAACCTAAGAGTGACAACTATCGCGAAACCGACCATATCCGTAATTACTATGCGTCGTTGAACAACTAACCAGAGGAGTGTGTGTGATGCGATTAACCCGCAAAACAGACCAAGTTGTCGAGCCTAAAGCGCCCGCCCTCGGTCTCAATCGTCGCCAATTTTTAAAATCGGCAGGTCTTGCCACTGGTGGTATTGCTGCAGCGTCAATGCTAGGTACTGGCATGATGCGTAAAGCAGAAGCCAAAGATATCCCCCACAATGCACCGACTGAAGTTAAGCGTACCATTTGCTCTCACTGCGCAGTGGGTTGTGGTATCTATGCTGAAGTACAAAACGGTGTGTGGACAGGCCAAGAACCCGCATTTGACCATCCATTCAACCAAGGCGGTCACTGTGCTAAAGGTGCTGCTCTGCGTGAGCACGGCCATGGCGAAAAACGCCTGAAATACCCAATGAAGTTAGAAGGCGGTAAGTGGAAGAAGATCTCTTGGGATCAAGCCATCAATGAAGTGGGCGATAAGATGATGGCGATTCGTCAAGAATCAGGTCCAGATTCTATCTACTTTATGGGTAGTGCTAAGTTCTCAAATGAACAGGCTTATTTATATCGCAAATTTGCCGCATTGTGGGGCACGAACAACGTCGACCACTCAGCCCGTATTTGTCACTCTACCACAGTAGCTGGTGTTGCAAACACTTGGGGCTACGGTGCGCAAACTAACTCGATTAACGATATTCGCAACTCTAAGTGCATCATGTTTATTGGGGCAAACCCAAGTGAAGCTCATCCAGTTGCAATGCAACATATTTTGATTGGTAAAGAGCGCGGCGCCAAAATTATTGTCGTTGATCCTCGTTTCACCCGTACTGCAGCTAAGTCTGATGAGTACGTGCATATCCGCCCAGGTACCGATATTCCGTTCATTTATGGCCTGTTATGGCACATTTTTGAAAATGGCTGGGAAGATAAAGAATTTATCAAGCATCGTGTTTACGGCATGGAACGTATCCGCGAAGAAGTGAAAAAGTACACCCCAGAAGAAGTTGAAAACGTAGTGGGCGTACCTAAGGCACAAATGTATCGTGTTGCCAAGATGATGGCTGAAACCAAACCCGGCACCATTATTTGGTGTATGGGTGGTACTCAGCACCACGTCGGTAATGCCAATACCCGCTCATACTGCTTATTGCAATTAGCTTTAGGTAACATGGGGGTTCCTGGTGGTGGTACTAACATTTTCCGTGGCCACGATAACGTACAAGGTGCAACTGACTTTGGTTTGTTATTCGATAACTTACCCGGTTATTACGGTTTAACCACTGCAGCATGGAACCACTGGGCCAATGTGTGGGATCTCGATCCTAAATGGGTGGCAAGCCGTTTCGACCAAGGCGAATACTTAGGTCAAACACCACAAACTTCAACCGGTATTCCCTGCTCTCGCTGGCACGATGGCGTACTTGAAGATAAAACCAAAATCGCGCAAAAGGACAATATTCGTTTAGCGTTCTTCTGGGGGCAATCGGTCAACACTGAAACCCGTGGCCGCGAAGTACGTGAAGCACTGAATAAAATGGATACTGTGGTGGTCGTGGACCCATTCCCAACCATGGCAGGCGTGATGCATCAACGTAAGGATGGGGTGTATCTGCTACCCGCTGCGACTCAGTTTGAAACCTACGGCTCAGTGTCAGCCACAAACCGCTCGGTTCAATGGCGTTCGAAGGTGATAGAGCCGCTGTTCGAATCTCTGCCAGATCACGTGATCATGTGCAAACTCGCTAAGAAAGTAGGCATAGATAAAGAACTGTTCAAACAAATCAAAGTCAACGGTGATGAGCCATTGATTGAAGATATTACCCGCGAATTTAACAAAGGTATGTGGACAATCGGCTACACAGGACATAGCCCAGAACGCTTAAAAATGCACCAAGAAAACTGGGGTACTTTTAATGCTGACAGCCTAGAAGCACCGGGAGGTCCAGCCAAGGGTGAGACCTATGGCTTACCATGGCCATGTTGGGGCACGCCAGAAATGAAACACCCTGGCACCCAAATTCTGTATAACGAAGCCAAACATGTTAAAGATGGTGGTGGTAACTTCCGCGCCCGCTATGGTGTTGAGCACAATGGCGTCAATATTCTTGCTGAAGGCACTTACTCTAAGGGTAGTGAAATCCAAGATGGTTACCCCGAATTTACCGCCGATATGCTCAAGCAACTGGGTTGGTGGGACGATTTAACCGAAGAAGAGAAAAAACACGCTGAAGGCAAAAACTGGAAGACAGATATCTCTGGCGGCATTCAACGTGTTGCCATTAAACATGGCTGTATTCCCTATGGTAACGCGAAAGCACGTTGTATCGTTTGGACTTTCCCAGATGATATCCCACTGCATCGCGAACCACTCTACACTCCTCGTCGTGACTTAGTCGCTAAGTACCCAACCTACGAAGACCGTATGGTTGCGCGTCTACCGACACTTTATAAGTCGATTCAGGATAAGGACTTTACCCAAGGTTTCCCACTGACACTGACCTCTGGTCGTTTAGTGGAATACGAAGGTGGTGGTGAAGAATCTCGTTCTAACCCTTGGTTAGCCGAGCTACAACAAGAAATGTTTATCGAAATGAACCCGGCAGACGCTGCTGACCGTGGTATTCGTGACGGTGACAATGTCTTCGTTCATAGCCCTGAAGGCGCCAAGATCACAGTGAAGGCAATGGTGACGCCACGGGTTGTACCGGGTGAATGTTTTATGCCGTACCACTTCGCAGGGGTATTTGAAGGCGAAAGCCTAGCGAAAAACTATCCAGAAGGCACTGTGCCTTATGTGATAGGTGAGTCGGCAAACACCATTTTAACTTACGGCTATGACGTTGTGACTCAGATGCAAGAAACGAAGTCCAGCTTGTGCCAGATAAGCAAAGCCTAACCAACTTGATGAGGAGATAAGCCATTATGGCAGTCATGAAATTTTTGTGTGACACCAAACGCTGCATCGAGTGTAACGGCTGCGTCACAGCATGTAAAAACGAAAACGACTCCGCGCTGGAGTGGGGTATTCAACGTCGCCGCGTGGTGACAATTAACGATGGTCAACCAGGTGAAGCATCGATTTCAGTCGCATGTATGCACTGTACCGACGCTCCTTGCATGGCCGTATGTCCGGCAGATTGTTTCTACCGTACTGACGATGGCATTGTGCTGCACAACAAAGATACCTGTATCGGTTGTGGTTACTGCTTCTATGCCTGTCCATTCGGTGCACCACAATTTCCGAAGAAAACCGCCTTTGGTAGCCGCGGTAAAATGGATAAGTGTACCTTCTGCGCCGGTGGCCCAGAAGAAACCTTCTCCGAAGCCGAGCACAAGAAATACGGTGCCAACCGTATTGCTGAAGGCAAGCTACCTATGTGTGCAGAGCTTTGTGCAACTAAAGCACTGCTCGCGGGTGATGCGGAAGTGGTATCAAACATTTACCGTCAACGTATGGCATCTCGAGGCAATCCTAACGTGATTTGGGGCTACAACCCAAAAACCGGTGAGATTAACTAAGCAGAGTGAAGGTTAGGGAGTGATCCCTAACCTCTGGCAAGGAGTGAAAATGTTAAACAAACAGTTAAACAAATCACTGCGCAGTCTGTTTGCTCTGATGGTACTCGTGATGGGATTGGGACTTGGCTCAGTCATGAGCGCAGGCTCAGTACTGGCAAGTGATCAGCAATCGAGCCAACAGCAGGCGAAAGCGCAAACCAGCGAAGCCGATCTGTGGCGTGCGGTAAAGTCGGGTGAAACTGGCTATACCACGGCCAAAGGGGTCGAAACTGGGGTATTGATTAACGTTGCCGGTAACCAAGGTAAAGAAATAAGGAATCAATATATCACCCCGATTATGGCCTTGGCCGTGACGGGTGTGTTTGGTGCTTTCTTACTGTTTTATCTGGTGAATGGTCCTTCAAAACTCAGCCACGGTTTCTCGGGCAAGATGGTTGTACGTTGGTCAAAGGCAGATTTGTGGATCCATTGGATCATGGCAATTAGCTGTCTTGCACTGATGTTTACTGGCTTAACTATTATGCTCGGTAAGCATGTCGTGCAGGAACTGCTTGGGCCAGATATCTGGGCACCACTGATCTACGGTAGTAAAACTGTGCATGACTGGGCTGGCCCCGTCTTTATCATGGCGTGGATTGTCTGCGTAGTGAAATGGATGCCACTTCAAACCTTTAAGATGTACGATCTTAAATGGTTCTTAGTGGTCGGTGGCTATATCAACTTTGGCCCATTCAAAGGTAAACACCCTGACAGTGGTTTTGCCAACGCCGGTGAGAAAATGTGGTTCTGGACACTGACCCTATTCGGGCTGTTTATCAGTGTATCTGGCATCATGTTGGTATTACCCGGCTTAGACCTACCCCGTGAAGCCTCGATGGGCGCGCTGCTGATCCACTCGATCAGTGCCGTTATCCTGATTGCCTTTACCATAGTGCATATCTGGATGGCGACCGTACTCAGTGAAGGCGGTATGGAGTGCATGAAGTCAGGCTATTGTGACGAAAACTGGGCAATCCAGCACCACAATTTATGGTATGACGAAATCAAAGCCAACGGCAGTTTGCGTTATAAAGACTAACGCAAGGGGTTATGCTTAACCCGATAAAAACACCTCGCACTGCGGGGTGTTTTTTTATCCAAACCAAACCAACAACTTATTAACAAACATTTTGTTTTGAAGTAGAAATCGGGCAATTTTGTCATCTCAAATAAACCGCCAAAGCATGAGCAAGTTAACGCTTTTGGATTGGCGTATCATCTTCTGTTACCGCAAACTGTTCTAGATCAAATCCTACTCAATCTTTTCCTACTATATTGCCGTCACGCGCGATGATTAACGGCAAGCAAGATGATTTTATTATCTTTTTCACCTCTAATCTTCACTTTTTGATAACAAGCACCACTCCTCGAAAAGTCGCGCCATCCCAAGAACCATAACCCCTATTTCAGGAGTCAGCATGAAGCAACAACCTAGCGATTTAACTCGCCGTTCTTTGCTTAAAGCACTCACCGTTGGCAGCGTAGCCGGCGCCGCAATTGCCGCTACCGGCATCAGTGCAGCCCAAGCCAGCGAGAGCAGCAAGGTAACAACTAAAGAACCTAAGGGTTACCACGAAACTGCGCACATTATCAGCTATTACGATAGCCTGCGTAGCTAATCTAGGAGAAGTCAGCGATGAAGTTAACTCGCAAGTCCGATGTCGCCAAAGTGGCCGACAAACCGACGTTAGGCATTAGCCGTCGTCAATTTATGAAGCAAGCTGGTATTGCTACCGGTGGTATCGCAGCCGCTTCTCTGATGGGTACTGGCATGATGCGCCGCGCAGAAGCCAAAGATGTACCGCACGATGCGCCTATCGAAGTTAAACGTACGATTTGTAGTGCCTGTGCCGTCGGTTGCGGTCTATATGCCGAAGTACAAAACGGTGTATGGACAGGTCAGGAACCCGCATTTGATCACCCATTCAACGCCGGCGGTCACTGCGCTAAAGGTGCTGCACTGCGTGAGCATGGCCACGGTGAAAAACGCCTGAAATACCCAATGAAATTGGTTGATGGCAAGTGGAAAAAAATCTCTTGGGAAGATGCGATTAACGAAGTGGGCGACCAAATGCTCAACATTCGTAAAGAATCTGGCCCAGACTCAGTGTACTTCATGGGTAGCGCTAAGTTTTCTAACGAAGGCTGCTATATGTACCGCAAACTGGCGGCCATGTGGGGCACAAACAACGTCGACCACTCTGCTCGTATTTGTCACTCTACCACGGTAGCCGGTGTTGCTAACACTTGGGGTTACGGTGCGCAAACTAACTCTTTCAACGATATTCAGAATGCCAATGCTATCTTCCTGATCGGGGCAAACCCAGCGGAAGCGCATCCGGTTTCAATGCAACACATTCTGATCGCTAAAGAGAAAAATAACGCGAAAATCATCGTCGTTGATCCACGTTTCTCTCGCACAGCAGCGCACTCAGATCTGCACTGTGCAATTCGTCCTGGTACTGATATTCCGTTTATCTACGGTATGTTATGGCACATTTTCGAAAACGGTTGGGAAGATAAAACCTTTATCAAACAACGCGTATTCGAGATGGAAAGTATCCGCAGAGAAGTGAAAAAATTCCCGCCAAAAGAAGTGGCGGATATCACTGGCGTAAGCGAAGAAGTGGTTTATCAAGCCGCTAAACTGATGGCCGATAATCGTCCTGGTACTGTGATTTGGTGTATGGGTGGTACTCAGCATCACGTCGGTAACGCTAACACTCGTGCTTACTGTATTCTGCAATTAGCCTTAGGCAACATGGGCGTATCTGGCGGCGGTACTAACATTTTCCGTGGTCACGATAACGTACAAGGTGCGACTGACTTAGGTCTGTTATTCGATAACTTACCAGGTTACTACGGTTTAACCTCTGCGGCTTGGACTCACTGGACCCACGTGTGGGATCTAGATATGGAATGGGTGAAGAGCCGTTTCGATCAAAACGCCTACTTAGGCAAAGATCCAATGACCACTCCAGGTATTCCTTGTTCTCGCTGGCACGATGGCGTGTTAGAAGACAAGAGCAAACTGGCTCAGAAAGATAATATCCGTATGGCCTTCTTCTGGGGTCAATCGGTCAACACTGAAACCCGTCAACGTGAAGTGCGTGATGCCTTAGACAAGATGGATACAGTCGTCGTTGTCGACCCATTCCCAACAATGGCAGGTGTTATGCACCGTCGTAAGAATGGCGTGTACCTGTTACCTGCTGCGACTCAGTTTGAAACACAAGGTTCAGTGTCTAACTCAGGCCGTTCTATCCAATGGCGTGAGCAGGTTATCCAACCTTTATTCGAGTCAAAAACCGACATCGAAATCATGTACCGTTTAGCACAAAAACTCGGTATCGACGAGCAGTACACTAAACGCATCGCCAAAGAAAACGGCTTACCAGTAATCGAAGACATTACTCGCGAAATTAACCGCGGTATGTGGACTATCGGTATGACAGGTCAAAGCCCTGAGCGTATCAAGTTACACACCCAAAACTGGGGCACCTTCAGCAATAAAACGCTTGAAGCCGCAGGGGGGCCTGCGAAGGGCGAAACCTACGGTTTACCTTGGCCATGTTGGGGTACACCAGAAGCTAAACACCCTGGTACCCAAATTCTGTATAACCAAGCCAAACACGTAAAAGACGGCGGCGGTAACTTCCGTGCTCGTTATGGTGTTGAATACAACGGTCAAAGCATTTTGGCGGATGGCACTTACTCTAAAGGTGCGGAAATCCAAGATGGTTATCCTGAGTTTACTGCCGATATGCTCAAGCAATTGGGCTGGTGGGATGATCTGACTGCCGAGGAAAAAGCCGAAGCCGAAGGTAAAAACTGGAAGACTGACCTGTCAGGCGGTATCGTGCGCGTGGCAATTAAGCACGGTTGTATCCCATTTGGTAACGCCAAAGCCCGCTGTATCGTTTGGACCTTCCCAGACCAAGTACCTGTGCACCGCGAGCCGTTATACACAGCACGCCGTGACTTAGTCGCTAAGTACCCAACCTACGACGATATGCAAGTTCATCGTCTACCAACACTGTACAAGTCAATCCAAGAGAAAGACTTCAGCGGTAAATATCCATTAGTACTGACCTCTGGTCGTTTAGTGGAATATGAAGGTGGTGGTGAAGAATCTCGTTCTAACCCATGGCTGGCTGAGCTTCAACAGGAAATGTTTGTTGAAATCAACCCAGGCGACGCTGCCGACCGCGGTATCCGCAACGGTGAGTTTGTATGGTTAGAGGGCGCCGAAGGTGGCCGCATTAAAGTACAAGCCATGGTAACGCCACGCGTTAAACCAGGTGTGACCTTTATGCCTTACCACTTTGCGGGTGTGATGCACGGCGAAAGCTTAGCGCCTAACTACCCTGAGGGCACAGTGCCTTACGTTATCGGTGAATCCTGTAACACAGCACTGACCTATGGTTATGACCCTGTGACCCAAATGCAGGAAACCAAAGCGTCGCTCTGTCAGATCGTTAAAGCGTAAGTGCAGCTTAAGCTAGGAGAATTGCCACTATGGCTACAATGAAATTTTTGTGTGATACCAAGCGCTGCATCGAATGTAACGGCTGTGTCACCGCATGTAAAAACGAAAACGACTCCGCTCTCGAGTGGGGTATCCAACGCCGCCGCGTGGTAACCATCAACGATGGTCAACCAGGTGAGGCATCAATCTCTGTCGCCTGTATGCATTGCTCAGATGCACCATGTATGGCGGTTTGCCCAGCAAACTGCTTCTACAGAACCGATGACGGCATTGTGCTACATAACAAAGATGCCTGTATCGGTTGTGGTTACTGCTTGTACGCCTGCCCATTTGGCGCACCACAGTTCCCGAAAAAAGGTGCCTTTGGTAGCCGCGGTAAGATGGATAAATGTACCTTCTGTGCCGGTGGCCCAGAAGAAAACCACTCAGAGGCAGAGCGCCAGAAGTACGGTTCAAACCGTATTGCTGAAGGCAAACTGCCAATGTGCGCAGAACTCTGCGCCACTAAAGCCTTATTAGCGGGTGATGCAGAAGTTGTTTCGAACATCTTCCGTGAGCGCGTGGCTTACCGTGGTGCTAAAAACGCGGCTTGGAATTAATTCAGGTCACAGGATCTGTCCACAGACTTAGCTTGGTGCCTGCTTGCAGGCGCCACTAAGCGAGAGAGGATGTATGATGAACAAATGGTTCAAACACATAGGTTTAGCCATAGCACTGCTATTTAGTGCCGTGTGTCTAGCCAATGGTGGTGATGGACAGGCGATCCAACCTCAAGCCTCTGATGCCCAAATTTGGGCACAGCTGAAGGATGGCGCGACGGGATACACTACCTCACAAAGCGAGTTCCACGCACAGCCGATCAATACTTATGATCTACGGGTGTTGGAGCTGCGTAGCGACTGGTTAGCGCCGGCTTTAATGGCAGCGCTATTCGGCATGATCATTATCTTTGTCTTATTTATCAAGGTGAACGGCATTTCTAAGCTGCACCATGGTTTTTCAGGCAAGTTAGTGCATCGCTGGTCTAAATTCGACGTTTCTATTCACTGGTTAGGTGCGATTCCGTGCTTACTATTGATATTAACGGGCTTAACCTTATTAGCAGGTCGCTTCTTCTTCCAACCTTGGTTGGGCGAAGGCATCTGGGAAGCTATCGTCTATGGCGCTAAGCAAATCCATGATGTGATGGCGATTCCGTTTATGATCGGCTGGGCATTGATGACAGTGTTATGGGCGAAGAACCAGCTGCCAAAAATGTACGACGTGAAGTGGTTTCTGGTTGTTGGTGGTTACATCAACTTTGGTCCATTCAAAGGTAAACACCCTGATGCAGGCTTTGCCAACGCCGGAGAAAAAATGTGGTTCTGGGCCTTTGCCCTGTTCGGGTTAATCATTTCAGCATCTGGCATGTTGTTACTGTTCCCAAATCTTTTCGAACCAAGCCGCACCTTAAGCTTAATCGCGCTGGTATTGCACTCAGTGAGCGCCATCGTGATCTGTGCTTTCTCTATCGTGCATATCTTCATGGCAACGGTAATGTCAGAAGGCGGTATGGAGTGTATGGTGTCTGGTTATTGTGATGAAAACTGGGCAACCCAACACCACAACCTGTGGTACGACGAAATCAAAGCTAACGGCACGTTGAAATATAAAGAGTAAAAGTCGCTGAAAATAAAAAACCTCCACAGCATATTGTGGAGGTTTTTTTATGGGAAAAATAAGTGCGTTAACTCGAGTGATTAGAAGCGATACATCACAGAGACACCGATATTTCTGGGGTCGATAATCGCGGCATAACCATCGGGGTAACTGCGGCTGGCGGGTTCATTTACCGTCAACGCTTGCTCATCAAACAGGTTGTTGACAAAGCCGCTAACTCTCCAGCTATCGGTTTGATAATCAAGGCTCACACGCGCAACGACATAATCACCCGCTATTCTAGATTCGGTATTATTAATATCCGCAAAATACTCGCCAACATAGTTGCCTGAAAAACCGAAAGAGAACGCATCATTCATCCAATACTTGAATCCGGCATTAGCAGTGATGTGCGGGGCTGAGTTCAACTGATTACCGATAATATCCCCATAGCTAGGGTCGGCTTGCTTGATTTCACTATCGAGTAAGCCTACGCCCGAAATAAACTGCCAGTTTTCAGTTAACATGGCGCTGAATTCGGCTTCAATACCGTAACTGACGGCTTTATCGATATTGGTAATTTTGCGTGCGCTATTAGACGCTTGATAACCATCAAAATCGTTGTAGAAGATATTAGCACTTAAGTTGACATCGCCATTGGCAAATGCGCTACGGCTACTCAGTTCATAGGTATTTACAAACTCCTCATCGTAGTAGTAATACTCGCTTTCCACCAAAGACAGCGCGCCACCACCCGAGTTATAACCACGACGAACACTGGCCGCTAAGGTGGTATTATCATTCAGCGCGTATTGCAGTACTAACTTCGGCAGGGTAACGGTATTGGCGTCATCGAGTTTTTCCTCAAGTAGACTACCTTGATAGCGCATGTTGAAGTTACGTAATTGCTCCTCACGCATCACGCGGCCACCAACAGTAATCCAGATCGAGTCGGCGAGCCCATAGGTGACTTCACCATAAACGGAGGCTGACTTAGTGCTGTCATCACCACTATAGATTGAGCTGCCAGTACTACCAAAATCTTGGCTACGTTTAAAATAGGCTAAACCAACAAAACCGTTGAAATCTTTGTCTTTAAGGCCAAAGCTATATTTGCCATCTACGGTATAACTCTTGTCCTCCATATCCACATATTGCTGGGCGGTCACGAGAGGCTCATAGGTTTCAAAGCCCCAATCGTAATCCATATAGGCGACAATCAGATCGAGGGCTTGCCCTTCCCCGAGGTCATAATCCACTTTCACAGAGTGAGTTGTCGATTTAGTCTCGATATAACGTTGGGAAATCGGCTTATACGCCCATGGATCATCACCGGTAAAATAGTTACGCCCAGAGTCACCTTTCTCATCATTGTATGAAAAGCTGTAGAGCACTTTTAGGTCTTCAATTGCGCTCGGTTGCCACAAAAATTTGCCGCGCCAGCGATTGGTAATGAGTTCATTTTGATCAAATGTGGCGGGATTCGTCTCGTATTCCAAGCCTTTATTGTAGGTTTCGCCCGTCACATTTTGCCCGCTCACCCTAAATGCTAACTCATCATCGAGGATGGGGCCTGAGAGCATCACTGCACTGTCGATAAAGTTATCTTGATTGCGATAACCCACGCGAGCCGCGCCCTGCCAATCGAAGGTCGGATCTTCGGTTTTAATAAATACCGTACCGCCAATGCTGTTACGACCGTTAATCGTCGATTGCGGACCGCGGAAAACCTCAATTTGTTGAATATCCCACAGCCCAGTATCACCGGTAAGATCCGCAACAAAAGGCTCCGCCACACCATCGACTAAGGTTGATACCCGCGCACGAGCCCCACCGGTGAAAGAGTTAAATCCGGAGGCCGAACCATTACCAGAAACCCCACGGATATCGGGCACAGAGCCGGATAACACCACCACGTTCGGCACCTCTGATAAGGCACTTGAGGTTGATTGGTATTGGCCGCTATCGAGGGTTTCCTTATCAATCACTGAAATAGATGACGTCGTATCCTTCAGGCTACGCTCAATCTTTTCACCATAAACAGTAATTTTTTCAATCGGTTCTGAAGATTCCGCATCCACACCAGCATAAACGGAAGAGACCAGTAAACTCGAAACTATTGCGGCAATTGCACTTTTCTTAAACGCCCTGCATTTCATAAAAACCTCGACGGCACTCATTGATAAAAAGGTGTTAACTAAAAATGCCGACAATTTATCTTAAAACAACCTTAATCACAATTGATAATCGATATCATTTACATTCAATAAATCACTTTGTGATATAACGCAAATACATTAGGTATTGAAAGGAAAAACACTTTAAGTGTTAATAAGATAAGTCAGTTACAATAACTTTATATCTACAGATATTCGGCCACAAAGACTTAAGCAGTCACCCTATAGCGTTCTTCTGTTTCTGCCTATATTCTAAGTTGCTAATAGGAGGATTAGCGGAAACACGGAAACCATGGGTGATATTTCAAAAGCAAAATTGATGTACCTAGCGATAGGAGTGTTCATGGGGATCATTATTGGCAACCTATCACTATCGATAAGCAATTTATTTTTAGGAATTGCATTCATATTAGGCTGGTTAGTACTAATGGTCGGAATTCCTCCCTCTAATAGTCATCAATTTCGAATTGCAACTTTCTTTATATCAATCAGCCTACTACCTGTGTCGTGGTGGATTTATATAACGTCCAATTAAGCGCCTAGTGGCCATATTTTTGTCCTGTATTGGCGATAAGGGTTTCGATCACATGCTTACTGAATGAAGTGATAGTCGTGAAGCGAATAGTCAGTCGTAAATTCATGACCAACACTGGCGTCGGACGGTTATTCCGCGGGTACAAATCTTTTTGAATGCAGTTGATATTCTGCTTGTTCGTCCCGAGGTTAAACGCAATAGATACCAAAGTTTTCCCTAATCAGAGCAAAAATCTTCCCTCAGTAACTCTCGCCTTATCAATCCATAAATCGAGCGCTACCATTACAGGAATTATTTCAATACATCTGCCTGTTTCTGTACTCGGCTCGCCCAATATCCTGCCAGCATGGCGCCTGAGAGATTATGCCAAATTGAGAAAATCGCGCTGGGGACGGCGGAGACTGGGCTAAAAAACTTGATACACAGAGCGGTCGCGAGACCCGAGTTTTGCAGCCCCACCTCAATCGAAATGGTTTTACACACGGTGTGACTAAAGCCGAGCAAGCGGCAACAGGTATAACCCAAGGCGAGTCCTAAGCCATTATGTAGAAACACCGCGAGTAAAATCACAGGTCCCACCTGCGCAAATTGCCCCGCATTTAAGGCCACAATAATACTGATGGCCAGCACAATCGCCACGATGGAAATGATGGGTAATGCGGGGGCAAGTTTAGCCACCCGCGGTTTAAAGAAATGATTCAATACCACACCCACAGTCACAGGGATAAGCACGATTTTAACGAGGCTGACTAGCATATCCATTAAAGGAATGGCGACCATCTCGCCGATTAATAGCCGGATAATCAACGGGGTGAGCACCACACCCACTAAGGTGGATAGCGCCGTCATAGTGATGGATAAGGCGACATCGCCCTTGGCCAAATAGCAGATCACGTTCGATGCAGTGCCGCCCGCCACACTCCCCACCAGCACCATGCCTATGGTCAACTCCCGATTGAGCCCTAATAGCAAACTGATGGCTAAGGCACTTAAGGGCATTAGGGTAAATTGCAAGATTAAACCTGTGATAACGGCGCGTTTCCGCTTAAATGCATTGGCAAAATCCTGCAAATCTAAGGTCAATCCCATGGATAACATAATCACCACCAGCAACGGCACTATGCTGGTTTTCAATCCGCTAAACCATGCGGGCATCAAATAAGCCGTACCCGCCCCGAGTAAGGCAAATAGCGGAAAAAAGCGGTTGATATTAACCAATGGGAATCCTCCGAGATTTCAGGCGATTTGAGGAGATTAAGCAATGTCCGCAGGGATAATGACAGCCTGACTCCCTCAGCACAAGCCAAAGCGTCCACAAGTAAGAACCTCAACTTTTTATCATTTCAGCCTTTCGATTGAGCTCTTAAGTTAATCGCTCAAATTCAATAACAAAGAGCCAAAAACCTCAGTAAATATGCATCTATGTTTACTAAAACATGATCTACTTAACAAAAAGCCCGTGATTTCCTTGTTAGGAAACCGTAACTTATAACCAGTTCACGTTTTATTTACTCCATACGAGGTAGTCTAATTGCGCTAGGTGGTCGTGAATTACCTAAAGCAATTTTGGTGTTTACGGTTAGCACTCTCAGATAGGAATCGTTATGTCTTCAGTTATTCAAACGCTCAGCGGCGCGATCGCAACGCCTTATCAAGCGAATATTACCGTCCCTAACTGGATGCTCAGCTCGATGGAACGAGTCATGCAGTATTATGTCGATAAGAATCTTCGCCTTGATACACTCTCCGCCGACATCATGCCCGCTCCGGTCGAAGGTAAAAAGTACATGCTTTATGCCCATGTGCCCTTCTGCCATACCTTGTGTTCTTACTGCACCTTCCATCGTTTTATGTTTAAGGAAGACAAGGCGCGCGCTTACTTTATCTCCCTACGTAAAGAGATGGAGATGGTCAAAGCCTTAGGCTATGACTTTGAATCTATGTACATTGGCGGTGGCACCACCACAGTATTAGAAGACGAACTCGCCCGTACGATTGAGCATGCAAAGACCTTATTCCCAAGCATTAAAGAAGTGTCTTGCGAGTCGGATCCACAGCATTTAGACAGCCCAGGCTTTAAGCAACTCAAGGGCTTAGTGGATCGTATGTCCATCGGCGTACAAAGCTTTAACGATGACATTTTAAAAATGACCGACCGCCTTGAAAAATTCGGCACAGGTCAACAAACCTTCGACAAGATTATGGCGGCTAAAGAGCTGTTCCCCATTATCAACGTCGACCTGATTTTTGGCTTCCGCGGCCAAACCGATGAAGTGATCCAGCACGACTTAGATATGGCCTCGCGCCTCGACCCGAGACAGATCACCACCTATCCGCTGATGATCACGCACCAAACGCGTAAGAGTGTTAAAGGTAAACTGGCCGCGCCACAGGCAGATATGGCCAACCAATATCGCCAGATCTTAAACAGTTTAAATGGTCAATATAATCAGTTGTCTGCATGGGCATTTGGTAAGGCGAATGACGAAGGCTTCGACGAATATGTTATCGACTACGATGAGTATTTAGGGGTTGGTTCAGGCTCCTTTAGCTTTTTGAATGACACTTTATACGTCAACACCTTCTCGCTACGTAAATACCAAGAGCGGATCGCCGCTGGTAAGATGGGTGTCGAGCAACAGAAGAACTACAACAAAAAAGATGTGATGCAATATCGATTCCTGCTGGGGATGTTCTCCGGTCGCCTATCGCGTAAATATTTCCGCGAAACCTTTGGCGTTAACTTAGACACAGCCCTGTTTAAGGAAATGACCTCGATGAAGCTGATTGGCGCCATCAAGAACGACCCCACCGATCCCGATAATCTGATCATCACAGATAACGGAAAGATGATGGGCCTGTTAATGATGAAAGAGTTCTACGCTGGCATGGATAACGTGCGCGCGCAATTGCGTAAACCGCTCAAACCCTGCGATATGTAAGCAAGAGTAAAACCACTAAAGGCCCTTTATGGGCCTTTTTGTTAAGGTGATTTCGCGCTACTCTTGCCTCGGTTTATTCGCATTCGTGACCCACCCAGTAATAAAGGAGTATTCGTTATGGGTTTTACTGATCAAGAAAAACAAGCACTACTCGCCGTTAAGGGCGTTGGCCCGACTGTCATTAAACGCTTTGAAGAAATCGGTATTAGCTCACTTGCGCAGTTGGCCGAGCATGAGGTCGAGGATATCGCCAACCTCGTCGCTAGCATGTTACGCACCACTTGCTGGAAAAACAGCCCGCAAGCACGCAATGCTATTGCCGCAGCCATCGAACTTGCCCGCCATCAATAATCTTTTGATCTCCAATTCGTTGAGATATTTATGCCATCTTATTTACGCATCTTAGCTTACACTCTAACCGCGTTGTTATTTAGCACATCGGTTTTTGCCAACGACAGCAGTTTTGGTGATGCCAATGGTTCAATCACCCTTAAATATCAGCCGCATATCAGTATGGACAAAGAGTCACTCTTTATCAGCGAGGCCGAAATCAGGGTCGATTATGTGTTTACCAACACCAGTTTGCAGGATCTTATCGTCCCCATCGCCTTCCCTATGCCGCCGATGTTTTTTGGCTCCGCCGATCACAGCAGCATCGATAACTTCACCCTAAAAGTGAATGGCAAAACCCAGCCAACCGAGCACAGGCTCGTCGCCCAACTTGCCGATAAGACGGATATTTCTGCCGAGCTTAAAAAACTCGGCTGGGGTGTAGAGGAAGTCGCCTATTTTGCCGAATATGGCGAAGTCCCCGAGGGCAAACCTGCGCTCCCCAGTCAATGGTTGGATGAGGACCAACAAATCGCCTTTACCCTAAGTGATTACTTTGTGTGGCAGCAAACCTTTCCCGCGGGCCAATCTGTCTCCATCAGCCACAGTTACACGCCGAGCCTCTCAACAGGCATCCCCGATACTGCCAATAGTATTATCGATACTTACACTGAACTTGCCTGTTTAGATGAAAGCGCCAAGCAAGGTATTCGGAAGCGTAATCTCGTCGTTAAACAAGACGGCGAAGATGTTGAATATGGCGTGGAATGGAGCCACCTTAGCTATATTTTGGTCACGGCCAATAACTGGCAAGGGGCGATTAAGGACTTCAAACTCACTATTAAAAAATCCCAGCCCACGGATCTCATTAGCCTGTGTTTTGATGGTGAACTTAAAAAAACCGATCCACTCACCTTTGAGTTTCAGCAAAAACAATTCACGCCAACGCAGGATCTCAGCATCCTATTTATCCGTAAACCGGATTTTGAATAATCGAAAAAGCCAGCTAAAA
>NZ_JTLE01000094.1:1620234-1635297 GCF_000798835.1 Shewanella sp. ZOR0012 | reverse complement strand
CTAACAGTAGCCTTCGGGCGTGGGGAGTTAGTGTAGATGCTGGTGTATCTGGCCGAGTATTTGACCCGTTTTCATACTGGGTTTAACGTATTTTCCTATGTGACGTTTCGAGCCATTTTGGGCTTGTTAACCGCATTAGTATTTAGTTTATGGTGGGGTCCTAAACTTATTGAGCGTTTGCAGTTAATGCAGATTGGTCAAGTGGTGCGTAATGATGGGCCTGAGTCGCATTTCAGTAAGCGCGGAACGCCCACTATGGGTGGTTTACTGATCCTTGCGGCCATCTTTATCAGTGTGCTGTTGTGGGGCGATCTTGGTAGCCGTTATGTGTGGGTGATGCTGTTTGTATTGGGCAGCTTCGGCATGATCGGTTTTATTGATGATTACCGCAAAGTGGTACGTAAAGATACTAAGGGATTAATTGCGCGCTGGAAGTATATTCTGCAATCTTTAGCAGCGTTAATTATTGCCTTTTTTCTCTACACTACAGCCGCTAATCCTGGCGAAACGCAATTAGTGGTGCCCTTCTTTAAAGATGTGATGCCGCAACTGGGCGCTGTCTTTATCGTCTTGGCCTACTTTACTATCGTGGGTTCAAGCAACGCGGTGAACTTAACCGACGGTCTCGATGGTTTGGCGATTATGCCAACTGTGATGGTGGCCGCAGCATTCGCGCTGATAGCTTATCTGTCTGGCCATGCTCAGTTTGCTAATTACCTGCACATTCCGCATTTACCTGGTTCGGGTGAGCTAGTGATCGTCTGTACTGCAATTGTGGGCGCAGGTTTAGGCTTTTTATGGTTTAACACTTATCCAGCACAGGTCTTTATGGGCGATGTGGGTTCTCTTTCTTTAGGGGCTGCATTAGGTGCGATTGCGGTATTAGTTCGCCAAGAAATCCTGTTAGTGATCATGGGCGGGGTGTTTGTCATGGAAACCGTGTCAGTGATATTGCAGGTCGGTTCTTACAAATTACGCGGTCAACGGATATTCCGCATGGCGCCTATCCATCACCACTACGAGTTAAAAGGTTGGCCTGAACCACGCGTGATTGTCCGCTTTTGGATTATCTCTATTTTCTTAGTGTTGCTCGGCTTAGCCACGTTGAAGTTAAGGTAATCATTCATGCAAAGTCATTATTCACACATAGTATTAGGTTTGGGTGCCACAGGGCTCTCGGTAGTGCGCTATTTGTGTGGAAAAGGCATTACGCCGTTGGTGATGGATAGCCGTCGCCAGCCTCCAGGTGCCGAAACACTGGCAAGTTCATTCCCTGAGGTGCAATTAATTGCTGGCGGATTTGATTGCCGTTATCTAGTGCAGGCGACGCAAATCATTATCAGTCCTGGGATTGCGATTGATACTCCCGAAGTGCGCGCGGCACTGGATATGGGGATTGAAGTCATTGGTGATATTGAGTTATTTGCCCGTGAAATTGCTGACCGTAAACCATGCGTGATTGGGATTACGGGCTCAAATGGCAAAACGACAGTCACCACCTTAGTGGGCGAAATGCTGCGAGAAGCAGGCATTGCTGTTGCTGTGGGAGGTAATATTGGTACTCCGGCGCTGGATTTGCTGCAAGAGAATGCGGATATTTTTGTGCTTGAGTTATCGAGTTTCCAGCTGGAAACCACTCATAGCTTGAATTGCGTGGCCTCAACCTGTTTAAACGTGACGGAAGATCATATGGACAGGTACAGCGATATGGATGCCTATCGGAAGGCCAAACTACGTTTGTATCATCAAAGTCGTTCCATCATTTTTAACCGTGATGATGCGCTGACTATCCCAACTGAACCCATGAACCAAAACAGCTTTGGTTTAGCGCCGCCTGAAGGCGACGAGTGGGGCATTTGCGACAGCAAGATTTATCACGGCCACAGTGAAATCATGCCAATCACTGAAGTGTCGCTGATTGGCAGTCATAACCACGCCAACCTACTTGCTGCAATGGCTTTGGTCTACGCGGTGGGTGTGGATAAGCAAGTGATGGCCAAAGTCGCTCGCACCTTTACTGGCCTTTCCCACCGCTGCGAAGTGGTTGGGGTCAAAGGTGGTGTGACCTATGTGAATGACTCTAAAGCTACCAATGTGGGGGCTACTGTTGCGGCCCTTGATGGTTTAAGCGATCACCTCGGCGACATTATTTTGATTGCTGGCGGCGATGGTAAAGGTGCGGATTTCAGTCCACTGGCCGAGCCGTTAACAAAAGTGACTCACCTCATTACCTTAGGTAGAGATGGCAATAAGATTGCTGCGCTGAAAGAAGGCGCTATTAAGGTTGATTCAATGGCTGCCGCTGTTGCTAAGGCCGCTCAATTAGCGACTTCGGGTGATATTGTGTTGTTGTCGCCCGCCTGTGCAAGTCTGGATATGTACAGCAACTTTATGGCCCGTGGTGATGATTTTAGAAGCCAAGTGGAGCAACTCGATGGCGAGTGATGCAAGACAGCTCAGCCTGTTTGGGCGAGTGCTGAATGCACTGCCTAACTGGCAACGAGATAACGAAGTCCCGGGCGCGCAATTGTACGATCGGGCTTTGCTCACTGCTGTTTTGTCTTTGATTGGCTTTGGTTTTGTAATGGTGATGTCGGCCTCTATGCCCGAGGCACAAACACTGACGGGTAACCCATTCCATTTTATGACTCGCCATGTGGGTTATCTGTTGGGATGTTTAGTGATTGCCACATTTGTGCTGAGGGTTGAAATGCAAACTTGGCAGCGGATGAGCCCTATCATGCTGCTGGTTGTATTTTTGATGTTACTGGCAGTACTGGTCGTGGGAACTACCGTAAACGGCGCGACCCGTTGGTTATCAATCGGTCCAATCCGTATTCAAGTGGCCGAGGTCGCTAAGTTTGCGTTTTCTGTGTACATGGCGGGCTATCTGGTGCGCCGTCATCAGGAAGTGCGTGAAAATGCTAAGGGCTTCTATAAGCCGATTGCGGTATTTGCGATTTACGCGATTTTGATTTTGATGCAGCCCGACTTAGGCACTGTGGTGGTGTTGTTTGTCGGCACTGTTGGACTGTTGTTTCTCGCGGGTGCTCGGTTGCTGGACTTTTTCGCGCTGATCTTTGCTGGCATTTTAGCTTTCGTCGCGCTGGTACTGCTCGAGCCTTATCGTATGCGCCGGGTGACATCGTTTTTAGACCCTTGGCAAGATCCGTTTGGTAGTGGCTACCAGTTAACCCAATCGCTGATGGCCTACGGCCGGGGTGATTGGTTCGGCCAGGGCCTTGGCAACAGTATTCAAAAGTTGGAGTACCTCCCCGAGGCACACACCGACTTTATCTTTGCCGTGATTGGTGAAGAGTTAGGGTTTATCGGCATTATCGCGGTGTTATCCGTGTTGCTGTTTGTGGCATTAAGGGCCATTCGCCTCGGCAATTTATGTCTGGTGATGGATAAAGCCTTCGAGGGTTATCTGGCCTATGCCATTGGGATTTGGATCTGTTTTCAGACCGTCGTTAATGTGGGCGCAAGCATTGGTATGTTACCTACTAAAGGGCTAACACTGCCCTTTGTGAGTTACGGCGGTAGTAGTTTATGGGTCATGACGGCGGCGGCAATGACATTGCTACGCATCGATTATGAGCGGCGCATGAGTTTAGTTCAGGCCGTGCAAGGGAGATTGAAGTAATGACCGACGCGGGTAAACGTATTTTAGTCATGGCAGGCGGCACGGGTGGACATGTGTTCCCGGCGCTCGCGGTGGCAAAATATTTAGCGCAGCAAGGTTGGCAAGTGCGTTGGTTAGGCACCGCCGACCGCATGGAGGCGCGTTTAGTGCCTCAGTATGGCTTCGACATCGATTTTATCGACATTAAGGGCGTGCGTGGCAATGGCTTAGTGCGTAAATTGGCGGCGCCTTTTAAAGTGATGCGCTCGATTCTGCAAGCCAAGGCAGTGATTGCCGAATTTAAACCCGATGTGGTGCTGGGGATGGGGGGGTTTGCCAGTGGCCCGGGTGGTGTAGCCGCGAAATTAGCGGGCGTGCCCTTAGTGTTGCATGAGCAAAATGCCATTCCGGGAATGACTAATAAATTACTCTCGCGGATCGCTAGCCAAGTATTATGCGCCTTTAAAAATACCTTCACTCAGGTTAAGGCCAAGGTGGTGGGTAACCCCATCCGTCGCGAGTTAATTGCCTTAGGTGCCGAGCCTAAGCAAGCCGCGGATGATGCCTTAAAAGTCTTGGTGGTAGGCGGCAGCTTAGGCGCCAAAGTCTTTAACGACTTAATGCCTGAAGTCGTGGCTGCGCTCAGTAAACAGCAGTCGATTACGGTTTGGCATCAAGTGGGTAAGGATAATCTGGCAGGAGTGAAGTCGGCTTATCAACAGCAAGGACAAGAGGGCGGCGTTAACGTTGCCGAATTTATTGATGATATGGAAGCCGCCTATCGCTGGGCAGATGTGGTATTGTGCCGCGCTGGCGCGCTGACGGTATCCGAGTTAGCGGCGGTGGGACTTCCGAGTATTCTGGTGCCTTATCCCCATGCAGTGGATGATCACCAAACCCGTAACGCTCAAGTATTGGTTGAGGCTGGCGCCGCTTTCCTATTGCCGCAGGCCATCTTGGACGTGAATAAGCTGGTGAGTAAATTACAGTTACTCGCCAATGACAGAGCAGAATTAGCCCAAATGGGCCAAAGAGCGAGAGATGTTGCCGTACTGGATGCAACCGAACAGGTGGCCCAAGTGTGTATCGCTCTCGCCGAGAAAGGATAGGTATGACTAAGACAGAAAGATACTTACAGCTAAGAAGTATGATCCCAGAAATGCGCCGGATTAAGCGTATTCATTTCGTCGGCATTGGCGGCGCGGGCATGGGCGGGATCGCTGAAGTATTAGTAAACGAAGGTTATGTCGTTAGTGGTTCTGATATCGCACAAAACGCCGTGACTGACAGACTCTGCCTGCTGGGCGCGAAAATTCATATCGGCCATGGCGCCGATAACGTGCAGCAAGCCGATGTGGTGGTGGTCTCGACCGCGATTAATCCTGAGAATCCAGAGATTATTGCGGCGAAGGAATTGCGTATTCCTATCGTGCGCCGCGCTGAGATGTTGGCTGAGTTGATGCGTTATCGCCATGGTGTAGCGATTGCAGGAACTCACGGTAAAACCACGACCACCAGTTTGATTGCCAGTTTGTATGGTCAAGCGGGGCGCGATCCAACTTTTGTTATCGGTGGTTTACTTAACAGCGCTGGCACCAATGCCCGCTTAGGTACTAGCCGTTACCTGATCGCCGAAGCAGACGAAAGTGATGCGAGCTTCCTGCATCTGCAACCTATGGTCAGCGTAGTGACGAATATCGAAGCCGATCATATGGATACCTACGGTGGTGATTTTGAAAAGCTCAAATCGACCTTCGTGGATTTTTTACATAACCTGCCTTTCTATGGCGTGGCTGTCGTTTGTATCGATGATCCAGTCGTACGTGAGATTATGCCGCGTATAGGTCGTCATATGATCACCTATGGCTTCAGTGATGATGCCGACGTGCAGGCGCTGAATTTCCATCAGCAGGGTCACCAATGCCGCTTTACCGTCAGACGTAAAGGCAAAGAAGATTTAGACCTGCTGCTTAATCTGCCGGGTCAGCACAATGTATTAAATGCACTGGCAGCGATTGCCGTGGCGACAGAAGATGAAATTGATGATAGCGCCATCATTCAAGCCTTGGCTGAATTCCAGGGTATTGGTCGTCGTTTCCAACACTTAGGCAAGTTCGCGACGCCAAAGGGCGAAGTGATGTTAGTGGATGATTATGGTCACCACCCCAGCGAAGTGGCGGCGACCATTAAAGCGGCGCGTGCAGGCTGGCCTGACAAACGTTTAGTGATGGCTTATCAGCCACACAGATACACTCGTACTCGCGATCTGTACGAAGACTTTATTGAAGTGTTATCTCAGGTAGATTGCTTGCTATTGCTCGATGTGTATAGTGCCGGTGAAGCACCGATCCCCGGTGCCGACGGTCGGGCTCTATGCCGTTCGATTCGTTTGCGTGGGCAGTTAGACCCCATCTTTATTGCTAGCCCAGATCAGTTAGCCGAAGTGCTACCCGATGTGTTGCAGGAAGGGGATTTATTGTTGACCCAAGGTGCAGGTAATATAGGTGCCTTGTCGCGTCAGTTAGCCGCCACTGAATTAGGCTTTAGCACGGCTGTGACAACCGAGGTAAAACCTTGATGAATTGCGTGACAACTTGGATTTAAAGGAAATGTTGATCCGAGGTTTTAGCGCTATATAATGGCCGGTTTTCTGTGGTTTTTAGTAGTGTCGTTGAAGGGTGGAAACAAACGTGTCTTGGAGTGATAAGAGGCGACACTGGCGGGCGAGGATGTCACGGGTTAATTGGTACTTGTGGAGTGGGATTGGTTTTTTATGGTTAGTCATTGGTAGTTTTGTTTTTGGCGGCTACCTGCTACATAAGTTTTTAAATGATGCCAGCACTTTGCCCATTGAAGCGGTCGCCATTAAAGGTGAGCGGACTTACACCACAGATAGGGATATACAAATTGCACTACAGGATTTAATGCAGCGGAGTTTTTTTAGTGCTGACATCACCTTAGTGCAACAGGCATTAGAAGCTTTACCTTGGGTGTATCGTGCGTCAGTGAGACGTGAATGGCCTGCGAAACTCAGGGTGTATTTACAGGAGCAACAACCGGTCGCCCATTGGAATGGTACAGCTTGGCTCAATGTGCATGGTGAAGTGTTTGAAGCGCCATCGCACCCTGAGTTAGAGCATCTGCCTTATTTATCTGGGCCAGATGATATGGGGACCGAAGTGTTAACCGCCTACGCGCAGGTTAACTCGCTACTGAAGATTAATGGCTTTACCTTAGCCAATTTGAGTTTAACACCACGTCATGCGTGGCACGCGACACTAGGTAACGGTATTGTTTTAGACCTAGGTCGAGAAGATAAAATGGCAAGGATACAAAGGTTTATCACTGTTTACCCATTATTGGCGAAACAAGATAAACCGATTGCCAGAGTGGATTTGCGCTACGACACAGGGTTGGCCGTAGGCTGGGGCGATGCACAAACAAGAGAGCCGATAATTAATGACCAAAAACCAAGATAGAAATCTGATCGTCGGATTGGACATAGGAACCTCTAAAGTCGCAGTGATCATAGGCGAAGTTCTGCCCGATGGCGAAATCAGCATAGTCGGCCTTGGTAACCACCCTTCAAGGGGCATGGATAAAGGTGGCGTTAACGATTTAGACTCCATCGTGCGCAGTGTGCAACGCGCGCTCGATCAAGCGGAATTAATGGCAGACTGCCAAGTATCATCGGTTTACCTAAGCATTTCCGGTAAACATATCGCCTGCCAAAACGAAAATGGCATGGTGTCGATTAACGATGAAGAAGTGACACAGGAAGACGTCGACAACGTGATCCACACTGCGCGCTCGGTGAAGATCCCGACCGAACGTCGTATTCTGCATGTGTTACCGCAGGAATACGCGATTGACGTACAAGACGGCATTCGCAGCCCTATCGGCATGTCAGGCATGCGGATGGAAGCCAAGGTACACATAGTGACCTGCGCCAATGATATGGCGAAGAACATCACTAAGAGTGTTGAGCGCTGTGGTTTGAAGGTCGATGACTTAGTGTTCTCCGGCATTGCGTCGGCGGATGCGGTATTAACCTTTGATGAAAAAGACTTAGGTGTGTGTATCGTCGATATCGGCGGTGGCACGACGGACATCGCCGTGTATACCAATGGTGCGCTACGTCATTGCGCGGTTGTGCCCGTTGCGGGTAACCAAGTGACCAACGATATCGCGAAGATTTTCCGCACGCCGTCGTCACATGCCGAACAAATTAAAGTGCAGTTCGCCTGTGCACGCAGCTCCATGGTGAGCCGCGAAGACAGTATCGAAGTGCCTTCGGTGGGTGGTCGCCCATCGCGTAGCATGTCGCGCCATACTTTGGCCGAAGTGGTTGAGCCGAGATATCAAGAGCTATTTGAGTTAGTGCTCAAGGAGCTGAAAGACAGTGGTTTAGAAGACCAAATCGCCGCAGGTATCGTGCTAACAGGTGGTACGGCGTCGATTCAAGGCGTGGTGGACATTGCGGAGGCAACCTTTGGTATGCCTGTTCGCGTCGCCTCACCATTGCCAGTTAAAGGGTTATACGAATACGTGGATCAGTCTATTTACTCCACTGGGGTTGGATTGCTTCACTACGGTGCAAGACGGGTGCTTGAGCGTCAATTCGAGCGTCCTGAGCGTCAAGGGGTTACCAGTGCTTGGAATCGGGTCCAAAGCTGGTTTAAGGGTGAATTTTAATAACGCAGGCAACACGGAGATCAGACAATGTTTGAGATCATGGACACTCACTCAGACGACGCGGTGATTAAAGTCATCGGCGTTGGCGGCGGCGGCGGTAACGCTGTCGAACATATGGTCAAACACAACATTGAAGGTGTTGAGTTTGTCGTTACCAATACAGACGCACAGGCGCTACGTAAATCTGGCGCTGGCTCAACGATTCAATTAGGTCGCGATGTCACTAAAGGTCTTGGCGCTGGCGCCAACCCAGAAGTGGGTCGTGCCGCAGCGGAAGAAGACCGCGAAAACATTCGTGCAGCGATCAAAGGCTCAGACATGATCTTTATCGCCGCCGGTATGGGCGGTGGTACTGGTACAGGTGCTGCGCCAGTTGTTGCTCAAATCGCTCGTGAAGAAGGCATCTTAACGGTTGCGGTCGTGACTAAGCCTTTCCCTTTCGAAGGCAAAAAGCGCATGGCTTATGCCGAGCAAGGTATCGCTGAGCTTGCTAAGCACGTGGATTCGTTAATCACTATCCCTAACGAAAAATTATTAAAAGTATTGGGCCGTGGTACGTCATTACTCGATGCGTTTGCCGCAGCGAATAACGTGTTACTCGGTGCAGTACAAGGTATTGCTGAGCTGATTACTCGCCCAGGTCTGATTAACGTCGACTTTGCGGACGTGAAAACCGTTATGTCTGAAATGGGTAATGCCATGATGGGCACTGGTGTTGCGCGTGGTGAAGACCGTGCAGAAGAAGCGGCTGAAGCTGCTGTAGCCAGCCCATTATTAGAAGACATCGACTTAGCCGGTGCCCGTGGTGTGTTAGTTAACATTACCGCAGGTATGGACATGAGCATCGAAGAATTTGAAACTGTTGGTAACCATGTTAAAGCTTATGCTTCTGACAATGCTACCGTGGTTGTGGGTGCGGTTATCGACCCAGAAATGAGCGACGAACTGCGCGTAACCGTAGTTGCAACGGGTATTGGTGCTGAAAAGCGTCCTGATATCCAATTAGTTTCTAAGCCAGCACCACGTCCAGAACCTGTGGTTGTGGAACCAAAAGTTGAAGCTTATGTCGAAGAAGCAACTCATGTGAGCTATGCGGCGCCAAAGGGTAACGTATTACCTGCATCGCCAGCACCGGCTCCTGCGCCAGCGCCTTCAACAAAGCATGAATTGGATTACTTAGATATCCCAGCGTTTTTGCGTAAGCAAGCTGATTAAAACAGGTATTTGAGTCCAGCGTATCGGGTGATGTATTGCTCTATCGGTAATACCACCCAATGACGACATTTGTATGACATAGCTAACTTATGTTACTATGTCGAACCTATGTGGTCGTTTTGCTGCCGCTGTGTGCGCAAATATTAGGCTTAATTATTGAAATCTAAACGGGTAACTGAATGATATTTCAAAGAACTGTTCAAAAAATGGTGAAAGCTACCGGAGTCGGTTTGCACTCTGGGAATAAAGTCACCTTGAGCATTATGCCCGCACCAGTCAATACAGGGATCGTACTTGTGCGTACCGATATGAGTCCTGCCGTTGCTATTCCTGCAAAGGCGGAACAAGTTCGCGAAACCACGATGTGCACGGCACTTGTCAATGACGAAGGTATTCGTATTTCGACTATTGAGCATTTATTTGCAGCCTTAGCGGGTTTAGGCATTGATAACGCCGTAATCGAAGTGGACGCCCCTGAAATCCCAATTATGGATGGCAGTGCGAGCCCATTTGTCTTCTTACTTCAGTCTGCGGGTATTAAAGAGCAGTCTGCACCTAAGAAGTACTTAAAGATTAAACGCCCTGTGCGTGTTGAAGACGGTGATAAGTGGGCCGAGCTCAAGCCTTTCAAAGGTTTTAGAGTCAACTTTAAAATTGACTTTGCTCACCCCGAAATTGCTCGCAGCCAACAGCATGTGGTGATGGACTTCTCTACTTCAGCTTTTGTTAAAGACATTAGCCGCGCTCGTACTTTTGGTTTTATGCGTGATATTGAGTATCTGCGTGCGAATAACCTAGCATTAGGTGGCAGCATGGAAAACGCAGTTGTACTTGATGAATATCGCGTCCTCAACCCCGACGGCCTGCGTTATGAGGATGAGTTCGTTAAGCACAAAATTTTAGATGCGTTTGGTGATCTCTATGTGGCAGGACACGCCATTCTTGGTGAGTTTACTGCCTATAAAACGGGTCATGCTCTGAATAACCAGTTAGTACGTGCCTTATTGGCGCAGCAAGATGCGTGGGAGTTAGTGAGCTTTGAGAAAGAAGCCGATGTCCCCGTTAGCTTTGCTGTACCTGGTGGCGCGGTCTTCGCTTAATTGCGTCTGATGTTTACTTATTACGGCTGGCCAATGTGGCCAGCCGTTTTAGTTTTTCGCCTAGTGTCCCGCTCACATTTTCTGCAAGTGCGGCAATATGTTCTGCAGCGGCTGGACTCAATGCCTTATGCGCTTGTTTCGGCTTTGCGTCATACAATGCTAATCTCGGGTTGACTTTAACTTCAATTGCGGTAAGGATTGGGAGCGTTTCTGCTTGAAGCTGCGCGAGTAGTTTCGGCTTTTGGAAATTAATTCGTGCGGCCCATGCTGCCGAAGTGGTTTCAACCACAAGAACACCCTGGCGGAAATTAGCGACTTTCAGCTGCTCCGCAACAGGACCTGCGACAATCTGCTTCACGTGCTGATCCAGATATAAAAGTAGTTCCGCTTTCTCAGCTATGTCGGGTAATGTGCCTGATTGGTGTAGTAATTGGCTGAGATCCTGAGGGGGCTTTTTCATATGATAATAAGATGGCTGAATTAGGCTATGAGTGTAACAGTATTTATTCAAGGTCGGAATGGCGTTACGCGCTGGCAACCCAGTAAACGCTGGTTGATCCTTCCCATGCTATTGTTAGCTACTGGTACCGGTATTTATCAACACAACTCTGCTAAGTTTGAAAATCAGCAAGCCAGTGTCGATAACGATCGAATCCAACGCGAACAACAAAAGAAGCAAGTCTTAGAGCTTAAAAGTGCCACAGAGTCACAGCTAGCCATGCTGGCGACCCATGTCGCGCGCATGCAAGCTAAAATCACCCGTCTCGAGGCCTTAGGTCAACAAGTCGCAAAACAAAACAAATTGGATGAAGACTTTGATTTCTCATCTGAAGTTGGGGTTGGTGGTTTAAGCGAATTAGGCTCAAATATCGAAATTAGTCAGCTTATCGAAGATATGGATAAACTGGCGTCACGAATTGACAACAATAATGTTCAACTATCACTACTTGAAACAGTGTCATCTAACCACCATATAGATGCTGAACGTTATGTATCAGGGCTCCCACTCGATAAAGGTTGGTTATCGTCGCCCTACGGATTACGTAATGACCCTTTTAACGGTCGTCGAACCATGCACAAAGGGATCGATTTTACCGGTCGGGAAGGGGCTAAAGTTGTCGCGACTGCAGCAGGCGTGGTGACTTGGGCTGGGAATATGTTTGGTTATGGCGAATTGGTCGAAATCGACCATGGTAACGGTTTACGTACACGCTATGGCCATAATAAAGCTTTGTCAGTAGCTGTAGGTGATGTGGTCGCTAAAGGCGAAACCATCGCCAGTATGGGAAGCACTGGGCGCTCAACAGGGGCTCATGTGCATTATGAAGTGTTGCGTGGCGGACAGCAGATAGATCCACAAAAGTTTGTCTACCGCAAAGCAAGTTAATTGAAACATTGGCTTCTAGTTTCCATCATGGACTTGGCCTACAGAAAATAAGTGATTCAGATGTTTGGTAAATTACTGACAAAAGTATTTGGTAGTCGCAACGACCGTACCCTTAAAGGGGTACAAAAAGTAGTTAATAAGATTAATGCGCTTGAAGCCGATTATGAAAAATTAACCGATGAGCAGCTTAAAGCGAAAACCGCAGAGTTTCGTGAGCGTTTAGCTGCGGGTGCTTCATTAGATAGCATTATGGCGGAAGCGTTTGCCACCGTGCGTGAAGCATCTAAGCGTGTGTTCGAAATGCGTCACTTCGACGTGCAGTTACTCGGTGGTATGGTACTTGATAGTAACCGTATCGCTGAAATGCGTACGGGTGAAGGTAAAACTTTAACCGCAACACTGCCTGCTTACTTAAATGCCTTAACGGGCAAAGGCGTTCACGTTATTACCGTCAACGATTACTTAGCACGCCGTGATGCTGAGAATAACCGTCCACTGTTCGAATTCTTAGGTTTAACTGTTGGGATTAACGTTGCAGGCCTTAGCCAACAGGCGAAGAAAGATGCCTATAACGCCGATATTACCTACGGTACCAACAATGAATTTGGTTTCGATTATCTGCGCGACAACATGGCGTTTTCACCACAAGAGCGTGTTCAACGTCCATTACACTATGCACTGATCGACGAAGTCGACTCAATCCTTATCGATGAAGCCCGCACGCCATTGATTATCTCGGGTGCAGCGGAAGACAGCTCTGAGCTATACATCAAGATCAACACGCTTATCCCCAATCTTATCCGTCAAGATAAAGAAGACTCTGAAGAGTATGTGGGCGAAGGCGACTACACCATTGATGAAAAAGCCAAACAAGTGCACTTTACTGAACGCGGTCAAGAGAAGGTTGAAAACCTGCTGATTGAACGTGGCATGTTAGCCGAAGGCGACTCACTTTACTCAGCAGCTAATATTTCGCTACTGCACCATGTGAACGCTGCACTACGTGCTCATACCTTATTTGAGCGTGATGTGGACTATATCGTTCAAGATGGCGAAGTGATCATCGTTGATGAACACACTGGTCGTACTATGCCAGGTCGTCGTTGGTCAGAAGGTTTACATCAAGCTGTTGAAGCCAAAGAAGGTGTTCGTATTCAAAACGAAAACCAAACTCTTGCATCGATTACCTTCCAAAACTACTTCCGTTTATATGAGAAGTTAGCGGGTATGACAGGTACTGCTGATACCGAGGCGTTTGAGTTTCAACACATCTATGGTTTAGATACCGTTGTGGTGCCAACCAACCGTCCAATGGTCCGTAAGGATATGGCGGATTTAGTTTACTTAACCGCTAATGAAAAGTATCAAGCGATTATTAAAGACATCAAAGACTGCCGCGAGCGTGGCCAACCTGTATTGGTCGGTACCGTTTCTATCGAACAGTCAGAACTGTTAGCGCGCTTAATGGTGAAGGAAAAGATCCCGCACCAAGTGCTTAACGCCAAGTTCCATGAAAAAGAAGCCGAGATTGTTGCCCAAGCTGGCCGTACTGGCGCCGTAACCATTGCCACTAACATGGCGGGTCGTGGTACCGACATCGTGCTTGGTGGCAACTGGAATATGGAAATCGAGGCGCTGGAAAATCCAACCCCAGAGCAAAAAGCCAAGATCAAAGCTGATTGGCAAGTACGTCATGACGAAGTCGTTGCCGCGGGTGGTTTACACATTCTCGGTACCGAGCGCCATGAATCTCGTCGTATCGATAACCAGCTACGTGGTCGTGCGGGTCGTCAAGGTGATGCAGGTTCTTCACGTTTCTACCTTTCTATGGAAGATAGCTTAATGCGCATCTTCGCCTCGGATCGTGTCTCTGGCATGATGAAGAAACTGGGCATGGAAGAAGGCGAAGCGATCGAACATCCATGGGTGTCTCGTGCAATCGAAAATGCTCAACGTAAAGTAGAAGCACGTAACTTCGATATTCGTAAGCAATTACTTGAATTCGATGACGTGGCAAACGATCAGCGCCAAGTGGTTTACGCCCAGCGTAATGAGTTGATGGATGCGGAAAGTATTGAAGACACGATTAAAAACATCCAAGACGATGTAATTGGTGCGGTAATCGATCAGTACATTCCACCACAATCAGTAGAAGAGTTATGGGATGTTCCTGGGTTAGAGCAGCGCCTAAACCAAGAGTTTATGCTTAAACTGCCAATCCAAGAATGGCTCGATAAAGAAGACGACTTACACGAAGAAAGCCTGCGTGAGCGTATTATCACTTCTTGGTCAGATGCTTATAAAGCCAAAGAAGAAATGGTCGGTGCCTCAGTACTGCGCCAATTCGAAAAAGCAGTGATGCTACAAACCCTCGATGGCTTGTGGAAAGAGCATTTAGCCGCAATGGATCATTTACGCCAAGGCATCCACTTACGTGGTTACGCGCAGAAGAATCCAAAGCAAGAGTATAAGCGTGAGTCATTCGAACTGTTCCAACAATTGCTGAATACGCTGAAACATGACGTGATTAGCGTGTTGTCTAAAGTTCAAGTGCAAGCTCAATCTGATGTTGAAGAAATGGAAGCTCGTCGTCGTGAAGAAGATGCCAAGATCCAACGCGACTACCAGCACGCAGCAGCCGAAGCCTTAGTTGGTGGGGATGATGGTAGCGACGAGATGATGGCGCACACACCAATGATCCGCGATGGCGATAAAGTTGGCCGTAACGATCCTTGTCCTTGTGGCTCTGGCCGTAAATATAAGCAGTGTCACGGTAAGCTAAGCTAATTCAACACGTGCACCTAATTCTAAAAGGCGACCGTAATAGTCGCCTTTTTCATGCCTACTCAAAGCCAGATACAAATCATTGAATCTGTCTGCATCTATATAAAGCTTATTTGAATCTCCAGCCTTCCAGTTATAGCAAGTCATGCTTTGTTCACAAATAAAGCAGTAAAATTGCCTTTTGTGGATAACGTTGGGGGTAACTAGTGGGTACTTTGTGACTAACTGAAACTATTGAAAAAAGATCGAAAAAATAC
>NZ_JTLE01000094.1:1587791-1620224 GCF_000798835.1 Shewanella sp. ZOR0012 | reverse complement strand
TTGAGAAACTCCTCGACGCAGGTTCGCCCTTTTTAGAATTGTCGCAATTTGCGGCATTTGAAGTCTATGACGAAGAAGTGCCCGCCGCAGGGATTATCGCCGGTATCGGCCGAGTGAGCGGCGTAGAGTGCATGATTATCGCCAACGATGCCACGGTCAAAGGCGGCACTTACTACCCTATCACGGTCAAAAAACACTTAAGGGCACAAGAGATTGCCAGTCGCTGCCATCTGCCCTGTATCTATTTAGTCGACTCGGGCGGTGCTAACTTGCCTCGTCAGGATGAAGTCTTCCCCGATCGTGACCATTTCGGCCGAATTTTCTACAATCAAGCGCAAATGTCCGCCAAGGGCATTCCACAAATTGCGGTGGTGATGGGTCTGTGTACCGCGGGCGGCGCCTATGTTCCTGCCATGGCCGATGAATCTATTATCGTTAAAGAACAAGGCACTATCTTCTTAGCTGGGCCGCCGTTAGTGAAAGCCGCGACCGGTGAAGAAGTCAGCGCCGAAGAACTCGGCGGCGCCGATGTACACACTAAAATTTCAGGTGTCGCGGATCACTTAGCCCAAAACGATGAGCATGCCTTAGAGCTTGCCCGCCGTGCAGTGCTGCGTCTGAATCATCAAAAACAAATCAACAGTCTACTTAGCCCAGTTAAGCCACCTAAGTTTGATATCAACGAACTCTATGGCATCGTCGGCACCGACTTGAAAAAGCCCTTCGATGTGAAAGAAGTGATCGCCCGCATTGTCGACGACTCCGACTTCGATGAGTTTAAAGCTAACTATGGTGCGACTTTGGTCTGTGGTTTTGCCCGCATTCACGGCTATCCCGTGGGAATTGTGGCCAACAACGGCATTTTATTCTCAGAATCGGCGCAAAAAGGCGCGCACTTTATCGAACTGTGCTGCCAGCGCAAGATCCCGCTGCTGTTCCTGCAAAATATCACCGGCTTTATGGTGGGTAAAAAGTACGAACACGAAGGTATCGCTAAGCATGGCGCCAAGATGGTGACCGCAGTCTCCTGCGCCAATGTGCCTAAATTCACTGTGATTATCGGTGGCAGCTACGGTGCGGGTAACTACGGTATGTGTGGCCGCGCCTTCGAGCCGACCATGATGTGGATGTGGCCCAATGCGCGCATCTCTGTGATGGGTGGCGAGCAAGCCGCTGGCGTATTAGCGACAGTACGCCGCGACGGTTTAGCCCGTAAAGGCGAAGAATGGTCTGCTGAGGACGAAAAAGCCTTTAAAGCACCGATTATTGCCCAGTACGATAAAGAGGGTCATCCCTACCATGCCAGCGCCCGCCTGTGGGATGACGGCATTATCGACCCAGCGCAAACCCGTGATGTGGTGGGCCTTGCCCTGTCAGCCGCATTAAATGCCCCTATCGAAGACACCCGCTTCGGCGTCTTCCGTATGTAACGCATCTTGCGATGCCTTACGTATCACTCATAGAGGGGATAAATATGACGGGAATAATAATGACTGACACACAACACCAGAACACTAGCACTCAATCCTTAGCTAATTTGCAGCACGCCTTAGGCCATTTGCAACATGTAAGCTATGCGCTCAATAACGGCGTGGGCGAGTTAATTCTTAACCGCGCTGAAGTGCACAACGCCTTCGATGAGGTGATGATCAGCGAAATGATCGCCGTCCTCGGTTATTTTGCCGAGCACAAAGACTGTAAACTCTTGGTATTAAAAGCCAATGGCAAAAACTTCAGCGCAGGCGCCGACTTAAACTGGATGCGCAAACAAGCCAAGATGGATTTTGAGCAAAATCTGAATGACGCCAAGGCGCTGGCTAAGCTGATGCAGGATTTAGATACCTTTCCAAAACCCACTATCGCCTTAGTCCAAGGGGCGGCCTTTGGCGGCGCGCTTGGGTTAATTTGCGCTAGTGATATTGCCATCGCCACCGAGCGTGCAAGCTTCTGCTTAAGCGAAGTCAAACTAGGGCTGATCCCTGCAGTGATTAGCCCCTACGTTGCCCGCGCCATGGGCAATCGCGCCTCACGCCGCTATATGCTGACCGCGGAACGTTTTGATGCGCAAACGGCGCTCAAACTCAATGTTATCCATGAGATAAACGACGATTTAGCGACCGCAGCAAAGCCCATTATCACCGCGCTGCTCGCCAACAGTCCGCAGGGCATGGCATGGGTAAAGACCCTACTCGCCCGCCTCGAAGACGGCGTGATAGACCAAGATACGATTGATTACACCAGCGAGCGCATCGCCCGCATTCGGGTATCTGATGAAGGCCAAGAAGGTTTAAACGCCTTTTTTGAAAAACGTCAGCCTAACTGGCACACGCCAACAGATACTCAAGGAGTTCTTTGATGTCGACTAACAGCATGTTCACTAAGCTTTTAATTGCTAACCGTGGTGAAATTGCCTGCCGCATTATCAAAACCGCGCAGGCCATGGGCGTTCGCACCGTTGCCTTATATTCCGATGCCGATAAAAACGCCCGTCATGTTGCCATGGCCGACGAATCGTTTTACTTAGGTGGCAGCGCTCCGGCGGATTCTTACCTGAAGGGCGACTTGATCATTGAAATCGCCAAAAAAGCTCAGGCGCAAGCCATTCACCCAGGTTATGGCTTCTTATCGGAAAATGCCGACTTTGCCCGCAAGTGTGAGGCGGCCGGAATCGTATTTGTTGGCCCTGGCAGCGATGCCATCGATGCCATGGGCAGCAAGAGTGCAGCCAAAGCCATTATGACGGCGGCGCAAGTGCCTTTAGTGCCGGGTTACCATGGCGACGATCAAACCGATGCCACCCTCAAGGCTGAAGCCTTAAAAATCGGCTTTCCGATGCTGATTAAAGCCGCCTACGGTGGCGGTGGCAAAGGTATGCGTATCGTTGAGCATGAAGGCGAAATCATGGACGCCATCAACTCGGCGCGCCGTGAAGCGGCCTCCTCCTTCGGTAACGATAAGTTATTGATGGAGCGTTATTTACGCCAGCCTCGCCATGTCGAAGTCCAAGTGTTTGCCGATACCTTTGGCAATGCAATTTACTTATCGGATCGCGACTGCTCGATTCAGCGCCGCCATCAAAAAGTGGTCGAAGAAGCCCCTGCCCCAGGTTTAAGTGATGAGCTGCGCGCCCAAATGGGTGAAGCCGCCGTCGCTGCCGCCAAGGCCATCGATTATGTCGGCGCAGGAACCATTGAATTCCTGTTAGATACCGACAATAGCTTCTACTTTATGGAGATGAATACTCGCCTACAGGTAGAGCATCCGGTGACCGAAATGGTGACGGGCCAAGACTTAGTCAAATGGCAGTTAATGGTCGCCAGTGGTCAGCCGTTACCGCTCAAACAGGACGAAGTGCGTATCCATGGACACGCCTTTGAGGTGCGTATTTACGCCGAGGATCCGCAAAATGAGTTTTTACCCGCCAGCGGTAAGCTCAACTTCCTGCGCGAGCCTGAGCAAAGCAAATATGTGCGTATCGATTCCGGCATCCGTGAAAACGATGTGATCAGTAACTTCTACGATCCTATGATTGCCAAGCTCATCGTGTGGGATGAGTCGCGTCCGCGTGCGCTACAGCGCCTAGTGCATGCCCTTGAGTCCTATCAAATCAGCGGGCTTAAGCACAATATTGAATTTTTGGCGAATATTGCCGAGCACCCCGCCTTTGCCAAGGCGGATTTTAGCACCGACTTTATCAACCGTTACGGCGACGCGTTGATTGGCAGTGCTTCGAGCGAAACCGATACGGCTATCGCCTTTGCCGCGCTGTATCAAGTACTTGCCCGTAAAGAAGCCGCCAAGGCACAGGCAATTAACAGCGCCGATCCTTACTCGCCTTGGGGCCAAGTCAGTGGCTTTAGACTCAACAGCGTTAGCCAGCATACTATTGCCCTACTCGACGATGCCCACGAGTTGCAACAATTGGTGTTATTAGACTTTGGCGATCACTACCAATTATCCCAACCCGCAGCAGAGGGCCAAGTGAGCAAGTCGCTGAGTGGTGAGCTTAAGCAGGATTTACTGTTAGCCGAAATCAACGGCCATAAGAGTAAAGTGCCTGTCAGCGCTCAGGGCGATGATTTTACGCTGTTTTTACCCTCAGGCAGTTATCACTTCAGGGCGGTTAAAACCCAAGTGGTTGAGGCCGAATCCAGCAATGAAGATAAGCTCAAGGCCCCGATGAACGGCACAGTTGTGACCCACTTAGTGGAAGTTGGTGCAGAGGTGAAGGCGGGACAAGGGCTACTGGTGATGGAAGCGATGAAGATGGAATACACCATCGAAGCGCCCTTCGACGGTATTGTTACCGAGTTCTACTTCAAGGCGGGCGAGTTAGTGAGCGATGGCGCTGTGCTGCTCCATGTTGAGCCCAAAGCCCAGAGCGAGGAAGCCTAAATGTCTGCGCTGGATCTTTCGAACTTAAGCGCGACCTCGGTAAGCGCCAGCTCGGATAGGGTTAGCCTATTCGAGATGGGGCCCCGTGATGGCTTGCAGAATGAAGCCGCTGTCCCGACACAGGCCAAAGTCGCCTTGATTGAATCCCTCGCCGATGCGGGCGTGAAGCGAATTGAAGCTGGCAGTTTTGTGTCACCCAAATGGGTGCCACAAATGGCCGATAGCGGTGACGTATTGCGCCAAATTCGCCGTCAAGCGGGCGTGGTTTACAGCGCCCTCACCCCCAATGTCAAAGGCTTAGAGCTGGCGCTGGATGCAAAAGCTTCCGAAGTCGCTATCTTTGGTGCGGCGTCACAAAGCTTTAGCCAACGCAATATCAACTGTTCGATTGAAGAGTCGATAGAACGCTTTATCCCGTTGATGGACATGGCAAAAGCCGCCAATATCCCAGTGCGTGGCTATGTGTCCTGCGTTTTAGGTTGCCCCTATGAAGGGGAAATCGCGGCGAGCGAAGTGGCAAGAGTGTCTGAAATCCTTTACAAAATGGGCTGTTACGAAATTTCGCTCGGCGACACTATCGGTGTAGGCACACCGTTAAAAGCCCGTAAAATGCTGCAAGCCGTGATGGAGCGAGTGCCGGTCGAAAAGCTCGCCCTGCACTTCCACGACACCTATGGCCAAGCATTAGCCAATATTACCGCCTGTCTCGATTTAGGCGTGCGCAGCTTTGACGCCTCCGTCGCGGGCCTAGGTGGTTGCCCCTATGCAAAAGGCGCGTCGGGCAATCTGGCAAGTGAAGACTTGGTCTATATGCTCCACGGGCTCGGTTTGAAAACGGGTATCGATTTAGAAAAACTGGCATTAGCGGGTTTTGGGATCAGCAAACAATTAAATCGTCTTAATGGCTCTAAAGTCGCCAATGCAATCTTGCATGGCGCTAAAGCCTAGGTGCTAGGTTCTAGTTTCTAGGTTCTAGGTTCTAGAAATGATTGGACACGAATAACAATTTAAAGGACATCAAAATGGCAGGACTCAATAAAGTCGTCAGCAGCTATGAAGAAGCGTTAGCAGGTTTATCCGATGATATGACCATTATGGTTGGCGGTTTTGGCCTGTGCGGTATTCCTGAAGGCTTAATCAATCAAATGGTTAAGATGGGCGTTAAGGGCTTAACCGCCATTTCAAACAACGCTGGTGTGGATGATTTCGGTCTGGGCTTATTGTTAAAACATCGCCAGATTTCGACCATGATCGCCTCCTACGTCGGTGAGAACGCTACTTTCGAGCAGCAAATGCTCTCGGGCGAACTGAATGTGATTTTAACGCCGCAGGGTACGCTGGCGGAAAAAATCCGCGCCGGCGGTGCAGGTATTCCGGCATTCTTTACCGCCACAGGCTACGGTACCCCCGTGGCGGAAGGCAAAGAAACCCGTGAAATCAAAGGCCGTCATTATGTGTTAGAAGAATCTCTGACCGCCGATTTTGCCCTCGTTCGCGCTTGGAAGGCCGATACTATGGGTAACTTAGTGTTCCGCAAAACCGCCGCCAACTTTAACCCTATGATGGCGACTGCGGGCAAAATCACGGTAGTAGAAGCCGAGTTTATTGTGGAGCCGGGCGAGCTCGATCCTGATCATATCCATACTCCCGGCATTTATGTTGATCGCGTCATCCAAGGCAAGTTCGAGAAACGTATCGAGCAGCGCACGGTAAAAGCGGCAAAATAAGAAGCGCTGAACGATTAACAACGCAAGCTAAAGCGACAGAGTCTTGGCTCAAACTAGAGTCCAAAGTAAAGGCCTAAAAATTGAGGCCAATAGCGACTCTAGGGCGTGTTGACGTTTCGAGATTAAATTTTGTTCGTTCTGGCAAGCTCGTGCTCGCGAAACGAGGAATGATGCGTAGTTATTCTACTCAAATGACGAGTGACAAAGAGCAAGGGCTTGCCAGACGAACCCTTAGGGCAGCATTTGGCTGCAAAAATAACCCTGAAACGTCAACACGCCCTAGGTAAAGAAAGGATAAAGATCATGGCATTATCAAGAGAACAACTGGCACAGCGCGTTGCCAAAGAATTACAAGACGGCTACTACGTCAACCTCGGTATTGGCATTCCCACGCTCGTGGCCAACTACATTCCCGCAGGCATGGAAGTGATGCTGCAATCGGAAAACGGCCTACTCGGCATGGGTGAATTTCCGACGGAAGAAACCATCGATCCGGATTTAATCAATGCCGGCAAACAAACCGTTACCGCGATAAAAGGTGCCTCGTTTTTCTCCTCCGCCGAAAGCTTTGCCATGATCCGTGGCGGCCATGTGGACTTAACAGTACTCGGCGCCTTTGAGGTCGATGTAAATGGTTCTATCGCCTCATGGATGATCCCTGGCAAGCTCATCAAAGGCATGGGCGGCGCAATGGATTTAGTGGCGGGTGCGGAAAATATTATCGTGACTATGATGCACGCCGATAAGTACGGTAACTCTAAGCTGTTACCCGTATGCGAATTACCGCTCACAGGCTACGGCTGCATCAAACGTGTTGTTACCGATTTAGCCTTTATCGAGATTAAAGATGGCGCCTTCCATCTGTTAGAGCGCGCCCCCGGTGTCAGCGTTGAAGAAATTGTTAGCAAAACTGCTGGCAAATTAATCGTGCCAGACCATGTACCAGAGATGGTGTTTTAAGCGTTTTTAAGCCTAAGTATTAATGACGTCTTAGCTCCTAGCGTTCGATGCATTAACTTATTTGATTCAAGTAAGCCCAGAATATAAATCTGGGCTTTTTATTGCTTTGCTTAATCCATTGAACCTGTCGAGTGCAACAGCACTTATGCTCTGGCGACACGCCGTAAACCCATCCTTGGGGGGCTCAACGAAAAAGTCCCTTTTTTCGATGGTCGCCAACGCATCAGCGCTGTTTGCTGCAATGTTCTGCACATTCACCCCTGCTTTACAAATCGTTTGAATAGATGACCTATCCAGTCGTTTTCCTTCACAGTTAGCCACCTTGTATGCAGTTGCGGTAAACTCGCCACAGCCAAAATAATAAGGATGCTCAAGTTGTTAGCTAAATATCTTAATGTTGGTGAGAAATAAAGTTTCATACTAAACTGTCAATTAACACTGCTCGAACCGTTTAAGATTAAACGTGGCCAAAAATACAGATTCATACTAGTTGCTACTACCAAGTCCAAACCAAGCTTCAACTGAGTATTAAAGTATCATACTCGTTGTAACTCACTTAGGGACAGAAACGGGTTAGATTTAATGCACTAAAGGTGAGTAATAGTATTATCAAACTTATGGCAACCTGATTAGATTCGTTGGCTGATATCCTCTAACGCAGGCTTGCCATGGTGTTCACTCACCGACACGCAGCAAGTCCATCCGTGGATGCTCGACCGCCCCGTCCATGGGGCGGACGGTCGTCTCGCTAATCACCATGGCTAGCTTTTTTAGCATTAGCGTAATCTGTAAGTTTTAAAGAAATACGAAGCAAGCTTTGGGACAAAAATCAGTTAGGGTTAGTGCCCTAAACTGCAAACTTCGCATAAGCTGAGTTCGGTCAAATAAAGTTTCGAAAGTGTCTACTGAGTATGTAGCTATTCAGACAATATTCTTGATCAAGGCCGAAAAATGCAGAATATGTTTACCAACCAAACGAAATAATTACATAAAACCTCATAAATACATTAGCATGACTCAATCACGCAGGCAGCAAGGAGTTCATGTGAGTCAAGAAGACGAGAAATACCCAGCCAGCGCCATATCCTCGTGGAGCGGTTTCGTTTATCAAGGGAAAGTTGCGCTATATCACTCGCTTAAACTTATTTACGATGACGATTTAGACTTCGAGCTTCAGCTAGACAGTAGCGACGACTTTGCTATTTATAAAAAAGGAAAGCTACATACCGCCCACCAAGTAAAAGCGAAGATTAGCAAATATCGTAGTGGCTACACCAAGGCACTAGAACAGTCCACTTTAATCGAATTTGATAAAATAGAAGGGACGACCCGTTACTTTCATGTATCCGTCCAACTAGATAATACAGATGATCACAAAGGCGCTAGCGGAGAAACAGTAAAATTTTATCGCTACGGAGATAAATATTATTGTGGACTGGGTGAAATTGAAGGGTTAACCAAAGGACTTATAAAAAATATATGTGAGAAACAGTCCATCACTGTCAGTGATAACCTTATAAATTTTAACTACTGCCTACTGTCAGAAAAAATAAGCACCATCGCAATACATTGCCATAAATTAAATCAAGTTGACGGAGTCAGAGAAGCCAGAGCCGCATACGAGAATCGCATCAAAGCCAGTAGCCTTTTAGCTGATCTGCTGAACGAAAATCCCTATCAGAATAGGGACTACTATGCAGTTGAATTAAAGGCTCGGCTCCTAACCCATCTAGAAGAAAGGCTGGATCAAGCGCTACCAACAATGAGTGACGCCACTTATGAGAGAGCTAGGCGTTTATGTGAGCACATACGCGAAACGCCCATCAACGAATTAAAAACGCTATGTCAGATGATGAAGCCATCCGAGCGGTTCCAAGACGTTCAGACAAACGACATCAGGCGATATTCTAAACTGATACAGGATATTTCGGTGGAGCCCATATTCAACCACCTTCCGCACTACATCGACATCGAAAATCGGTTCTACGTACCTACCGCTCTTGACGTAGATGAAAGTGAAGAGTGTGAATCTGACATGATCAGAGAAATGAAAAACAACTGTGATTTGCTGAGATTACTTTTTGAATACAACCATCTAATCGCCAGCAAAGCAGAAGCCTCATTCACCTTCAATACAAAATTCACAAACTCAGATGATTTCGACAATAAGCAGGCCACTGAAAAGCTCGAAAACAACATCACCAAGTCGCTATGTATTAGCGTAATGACAAAAGACGACGCAGAGGGTCGACTGAATGATAAAGCAACTCATTGATGAAGCACTTGTTGCCCATGACTTTGTGAGTAAGCTAGAACTGGACACAACAAGCTTTTATGTTCGCGAGTCTGGGTCTGCTATTAGATTCGCAGTCGTACATATTTTAGACGATCTTCCTGACCCAGCTAATCTGAATAACCGAATCAATCACCTTGCTCCTGATGAATTCCTCAGAAACCCAAGCTTTAAGAAAAACTGTGATTTGATTTGCATCCATCGCCTTGATGTTTTGGCTGAGTTCAAGGATCACGAAGAAGAAATTTTCGCTATCGAGGAAGACCCGCATTTTTATAAAAAATATGTCCTCTATTACAGTATTGCGGAAGAAAGTGCGCTCAAAGATTTTACCTACGACAAACTGGAATCTGTGATTGCTGACAAAAAGGAATTTCTTAACTACAAAGAAAACCCTCTTATCGCGACACAATACAGCTTCGCAACGAAAACTTTTATCAAGCTTCCTTTCTTAGAGCTACCGAGCCATCAAGGAAACCTTGTGCCCTTAAGGTTACAGGCAGCTGAAGCCGTTGCAGAAGCAGGGCTGAATGATACATATTCGATTATCCAGCAAGTTACAAACAAAAACGCTGACGAAATTATCAAGGAAATGATTAACAATGAACTGGCAAATATCCAAGATTGAAGTTTCTAGCTTCAAAGCATTCAAGCGTATTTACTTAGATCTTGGCGAGTCATCCTTGCTAACTCTGGATGGTCCGAACGGTTATGGAAAAACAAGCATCTTCGACGCCATCGAACTACTACTCACCGGTCAGATTAGTCGTATACAAAACTTATTCGATACATTATTAACAGGTCATAAGAAAAACTACGCGGACAATCTCTTCTGGAATAGTCGATCCGGCGATAACGATTTATGCATTAAAATCGAATTTATTAATGATGATCGCAAACTTGTTTTAGCAAGGCATTGCCCAGCAGTAATATTTAAAAATCCAGCGAACAATAGGGCAGACAATTATGAAAATTTTACGCTTTACGAGCTACCGGAATTTGAATCATCTGCCTTCACGAAAATCGAACAGCGCGACAATAACTTTCTTGACGAAGTTTTCGGCAAAAACTTCAGGGAAAACTTTTCCTTCCTAAACTATCTGGAGCAAGGGCAAAACCGGCTGCTACACACTCGGGTAGACGATCGCAAGGATAAACTAGGAAACCTCTTTAACATCAGTGATATCGAAGCTGAGATCGAAAGCTGCAACACCTTATACAGTAAACTCGCAAAGTACATCAATAATCCTGAACGCAAGGCAAAAGCCTTATCACTTAAAGAAGAGATAGCTACCCTAAGAAGCACATTGCAAACAGTGACTGGGCTGGTTGAGTACAGAAAGCTATCGACGACTGATGTCCAGCCAGGATGGGACGAAGAGATCCTTTTTTCAACGTATTCAGCGGCAGATCATGCTGCCTATCAGGAATCCGTTCGCAAGATTATTGCCCTTCTTCCACTCAAAACCACGATAAAAACCAGGGTTCACAACGAGGGCATCGATGCAGACATTGATCGTAACAAGGAATCTTTGAGAAGTCTGGCTCAGTTTGGTAAAGACCTTGGCAAGCTTGATGAGCTTGACGCTATTAAGAAGGGGATTGATGAATTAGAGCGTTCAACAAGCATCATCAGACGCGGAGCCTCGGCTATCAAGCTTGAAGAAGCTCGATCACTGCCAAACTGGGAGGATAGGCGCCTTGAGTGGTTTGAATCAAAAATTGAATACCGAAACAGCCTACGTGAAAAAAGCACCGCTAATGCGAACGTCGTAGCCGAATTGGAACGCTTGAAAAGGCAACTCATTGATGAACATAAAAAGTCTTATCCCGACGATCAGTTGTGTCCTCTTTGTGGCGCTGACTGGGAAGATCACAAATCAATGGTGGATGCTATTGAGGCAAGAACTAAGCAGATCTCTGATTCACTTGGCCAGGACGGCAAGGACTTAGTAAACCTTATCGCTGCGATGGATGCTGAGCTGAAGCTCATAGGAGGCCATATACAAGACAGCCTAAAACTTCTCACGCCGACATTTGAACCCAATCTTCATGCTGCGCTGACCAAAATTAAGCTTCGGCTCCCAGCAATAACCCAGCTACTGGAGAAACTGCAAAGCGAGAATATTCAATTTACCGACCCATATACGGAAATTGATGAAGTAGTAAATGAGCGACTTGAAAAGCTTAAAGAGATTCTAAGGAATAAAAAACAACTTGAAGCTGATGCTTTAGCGCTACCGGAGGACTGGCGAGAAACAATAAACAGCGTCTTCAAAGACCTGCAAGACTTCTACATAGTCACGGCTGAAGACCTAAAGGACAAAGAACTGTACATATCGATTAAAGCTAATGAGGCTCAAAACTCTAGGCTCCAAACCTGTATTTCCGATCTTAAGCTGATCGAAAAAGAAGTCCTCGCAGCCAAAAATGCGCAAGGCAAAATCGAAAAGCTTCGCAGCACGCTGAAGAAGACAGAGCAGAGTTATACCGACCAGACCATTTCGGCCATTGAGTTCATTTTCCACATTTACAGTGGCCGACTGATCCAAAACTACCAACGTGGCCTAGGCCTGTTTATCGAGAGCCGTGAAGGTACGCAGTTGAGGTTCCTGACTGCTGAGAAGTCTGAACACGATGCAGTCATGTCTATGAGTTCTGGTCAGGTGTCAGCCCTCAGCCTTGCCTTCTTCCTCTCGCTAAACAAGGTCTATGCTCGCGTGCCTCTCATTCTGATTGATGATCCGTCGCAATCTCTGGATGAAGTCAACGTTGCTTCCTTGACCGATTTACTACGTTGCGAACTTAAACATTGCCAGTTGGTTGTCTCTTCCCACGAGGATGATATCTCGGCCTATATGCGCTACCGGTTCGACAGAGCAGGTTTGAAAGCAAGTTCGCTCAACATGCAGCTTTTAGCGAAAGATGCTTTGTAAAAGCTGCCCATGGCAAAACAGCAGTGCTGAGTGTCCTCGATGTTCATACGGATCAGTTGGCTATATTGAAGAGGGTATCTAAAAACAATAGGATCTGGTTTTACGCTTTCCTTCATTAGGTAAAGTATTCCAAAATCAGGTCTCTATTAATGTACCTTCTGTCAGTCATAACTTACTTTGGGGCAAAAAGCTTTTAGCCAAATGAACAGTGCAATGGCCGTCAAAATTGCCATTGTTGCAACAGTGACCGTTGGCCGCATGACCGCCCTTTCACCTCCATGTGAACGCGGCATTTACACTTCCATGTGTTGCAGATGCCGCCGTCGAGCCTATAGGGATACTTCTTGTAAAATAAAAGGACGGCGTGTCACTGGGGAAACAGTGGCAATGCATATATCGCAATATCCGATTCAGCCGACTTGTTTTGGGGCATAATGGGTTTAGAAATAGCAGCGTACCTATGAGCTCGCTGCCATTTTAGTATGAGACTTTATTACTCTCCCACACTTAATAAACGCAGTCACAAACATATGCGCGGTTATGTTGCAACAACAGGGATCTGCGGATTGAAGATGCGGCCGATGACGTGTTAACCCACACATTAACCAGAATACAAACAAGAGGACAAAGGATGTACCAAATTGCGATTGTGATATTTGATGAATTTACCGATATCGATTTCTTTTTAATGCGCGATATTCTCGGCCGCACAACAACCGATTGGACAGTCAAAGTGCTCGGCACCAAACCTAGCCACATATCAAGCTTGGGGATGACGGTAGAAACCCATGGTCATGTCGCGCAAGTCGCCGATGCTGACGTGGTGTTATTCAGCAGCGGCTACAAAGGCGTACCTGCCGCACTTGCGGATCCTGAGTTTATGTCGGCCCTTAAATTAGATCCCTCACGGCAATTACTTGGCAGTATCTGTGCGGGGTCATTCTTCTTTGCCAAGTTAGGCTTACTCGACAATATCTCGGCAACGACGCATCCCGATGCCAAACCCGCATTAGTGGCCATGGGTGTGGAGGTGGAAGACTGCGCTCTGGTGATCAATGGTAATATTGCCACCGCGGGAGGCTGCCTGTCCTCGCTCTATTTAACGGGTTGGGTTGCGGAGCGTTTATTTGACAGTGCGAAACGCCGCGAAATTCATCGGCAACTGATCCCCGCAGGCCAAGCCGATGTGTTTGAAGCTTTAATCGAATCCTCGATTGCCTCAGCCATTCGCTAATATGGTGTGCAATTCTCTGGATGAAGGGCGCAATTATGACACTCAAAGCACTACTTAATCAGTTAAAAACCGAGTACAAGCTCACCAGCGCAGCTGAACTTGCGGCGCTATTGGCGCAAGATAAGGCGCTACTTCAGCAGATCAAACAAGCGGATGCACAGTATTGGGTCAACTTTAGCAAGCAGACGTTTGATGGTTGGTACTGCGTCGCTACGCCATCGAATGCCAGTTACCATGTGTACTATCAAGAACGTGGGCAACATTGCTGGGGAGAAGAGGTATTTAGCGATCAACATTTAGCCATCGCTACGGTGATTTTTGAGTCAGGGCTGTTTCACGCTGAATAAAAGCATCACTGCAAAGTGTTAATCACTTTTGATGAGTTAGGCTGAGCCCTTAATGCCAAGGCTTTATACCTAACCCCGATTCGGCACGCCCATAACAAAGCCATCAATCTGCCGCCACTTACAATATTGATGGCTTTTCATCTGAGTAACTTACTGTTAAGGTGATGTTTTTATAAGCAATTGACATTCAGATTGAGTTAGACAATGGCAGCGGAGCATTCACTATGGATTGGTTACTGATCGCCCTCGCAGGCTTACTCGGCGGCATGTTAAATGCGGTGGCGGGCGGTGGCAGCTTTATCACCTTATTTGCCCTTGTGTTTGTCGGCGTGCCACCACTGATGGCCAACGCTACAGGCACTGCCGCTCTGCTCCCCGGCTACCTTGCCAGTGCCTGGCGTTTTCGAAAAGAGATTGAATATCCTGCAAATCTTAATCTAAAAACCCTGTGCTTGATCGCCATTGCGGGCGGATGCCTAGGCGCGGCAATTCTTCTAAACACCAGCGAGCAAGTGTTTGCTTATCTTGTCCCTTGGTTGATTTTGCTGGCAACCCTCGCCTTTATCGCTGGACCTTGGTTACTGAAAAAACGTTTAGCCCATGCCAGCATCCCCCGTGTGAATACCGTCAAGCCACTGACGGCAATGGTGATTCTCTTCATCGTCTGTATTTACGGCGGCTATTTTAACGGGGGATTAGGGATTATTTTACTCGCCACCTTTGGGTTACTCGGCCAAACCCAATTACATGGGATGAACGGGCTTAAAAATTTACTCTCCGCCCTACTCACCACCATTGCCGTGGTGATTTACGCCCTAGGTAATCTGATTGACGGACAATATCTGTTACTGCTTGCCATTATGGCGATTATTGGCGGCTATCTGGGCGCCGCGCTGGCTTATCGAATTCCCCAATCCCTGTTGCGGGGTTTTATTGTGCTTGTCAGTTTCGCCATGAGTGTGGGATTTTTTATGCGTTAACCCCTTTGCGTTAGACTAAAATATGCCAACCTCAAGAGTCATGTATTGGCAGACTACCTGCTTAATAGAAATCTAGATACTGGACAAAACAAGGAAGCGTGATGGGCGCCATTTCAATTAGACAAGCACAGATAGCCGACCATAACCCCATTGCAACCTTGCTGTTGCAGCTGGGTTATAGTGCCACCGAGGCGCAGTTACATCAGTATCTCGATGATCCTAAAAGATCGGATGAAATCTATCTCGCCGAGTCTGAGGGAGTTGTGGTTGGGCTGATAAGTATAGGGCGTGTTGGCGTTTCAGGGTTATTTTTGCAGCTATTTGGCTGACGTTTATGCAAGGCAAAGTCCGTGTAGTGTAGTTATTCTACATAAACGGACGATAACGCGGCAGAAACGGCAGCCAAATGCTGCCCGAAGGGTTCGTCTGGCAAGCACTTGCTCTTTGTCACTCGTCACTTGAGTAGAATAACTACACATCACTCCTCGTTTCGCGAGCACGTGCTTGCCAGAACGAACAAAATTTAATCTCGAAACGTCAACACGCCCTAATCTTTTTGATTATTTTCCCTCGCAACAACACATCTGCCGCATTACTGCTTTAGTGGTGACTGAGGCCAGTCGAGGCTTAGGTGTGGGGACGCAACTAATTGATTTTGCAAAATCGAGGGCAAGTAAACGAGGTTGTCGCCAACTTGAGGTCACCACGTCAATGAGACGGGAACAGACACAGGCTTACTACGAGTCCATTGGCTTTGAGAAAACCTCCTTTCGCTATATTCAAGCCGTTGACGTTAACCCAAAGTGATTTAGCCCAAAGTGATTTAGCCCAAATAAAATAGGCGCTTAAGTGTACTTAAGCGCCTATTTTGGCTAAGCGTTCGTGAGGGATTAATCCTGCGCTAATTCCTTTTCTAATTGCTGGGCAATCGCTTCTGGCGAGCCGCTATTACGGGCAAAAAGACCGTAGGCAGTTGGGATCACATAAATGGTAAACAGCGTCGCCAGCATAATACCCGCAAGCACCACTACGCCAATCACAAAGCGGGTTTCAGCACCTGCGCCCGTTGCCAAAACCAGAGGGACGGCGCCCGCAGCTGTAGTAATCCCCGTCATCAGGATAGGCCGTAAACGCTGGCATGAGGCTTGGATAATGGCGCGGTCAAAATCGACGCCCTTATCCCGCAACTGATTGGCAAATTCGACGATCAGAATACCGTTTTTTGCCGCAAGGCCCACCAGCATAATAATCCCAATCTGGCTGTAGATATTAAGGCTCTGCCCCGTAAACCACAGCCCTATCAAGGCGCCAACCGTGGCAAGCGGTACCGTCAGCATAATCACCATAGGGTGAATATAGCTTTCAAACTGCGCCGCTAATACCAGGAACACAATCCCAAGCGCCAGCAAGAACACAAAGTACATTGAGCTGCCAGACTCTTGATAATCCAGCGATTGTCCCTTGTAGCTGATGACAGCTTCCGCAGGCAAGTAAGCTCGCGCCACTTGATTGAGGTAATCCAGCGCTTCGCCTAGGCTATAACCATCCGCCAAGCTGGCCTCAATGGTAATCGCCCGCATACGGTTGTAGCGGTTAAGGGAGCTGGCATCGGCAAACTCTTCTACCGTAACTAAGTTGGATAATGGGATCAGCTCCTTCGTCCGTTCGGAGCGAACATAGATATTTTGCAGATCGGCCGCGGTATTTTGGTTACTGCGCTCCCCTTCCACAATCACATCATACTCTTCGCCATCACGCATAAAGGTGGTGACAAGGCGCGAACCTAACATAGATTCTAAGGTGCGACCGATATTAGAAATTGACACCCCTAGGCTTGCTGCCCTGTCTCTGTCGATCACCACTCTAAGTTGCGGTTTGGTCTCTTTATAATCGTGGTCAAGGCCAAGCAGTTTAGGATTTTCCGCCACCTTTTCCATCATAATATCCCGCCAAGCAGCGAGTTCCTCATAGCTTGGACCACCAATAACAAATTGCACTGGTTTGCCCACGCCACGGCCAAAGGCTTGGCGCATCACAGGGAAGGCCTGCACACCGGCTAAATCCGCGAGGCGCTTGTTGATATCGCCAATCACTTCTTTCATCGGACGACGTTGCCCCCAATCCTCGAGCACAATAATCGCCATACCGTTAGAGAAGTCTGCCGCGCGGCCAAAGCCACGGGGCGCACGAATAAGCAAACGCTTGATATCCCCCGAATCCACCAATGGCATTAGGCGGCTTTCCACCTCAGTCATATAGGATTCGATATACTCGTAACTCGCCCCCTGAGGCCCGTTAATCATTAAAAATAATGAGCCTCGATCCTCCTGCGGTGCAAATTCCTGCGGTACTTTTTGGGCAAGAAACACACTACTACCGAGCGCAATCAACACGATAACTGACATCAGCACTGGTTTTGCCATCGCGCTCTCTAGCGAGCTTTGATAGCGACGGGAAATGCCCGTCATAATGCTATCAACCTTACGCACTAGCCATGAGTCCTGCGACGCGGGTTTAAGCAGCTTAGAGCACATCATCGGGCTTAGGGTTAACGCCACGATACTGGAGAAAATCACCGCCGCACTCATGGCCACCGCAAACTCCTTAAAGAGCTTACCTAAGTCTCCTTCGAGGAACGTGATCGGCATAAATACCGCCACTAACACTAAGGTGGTGGCAATGACCGCAAAGGCGACTTCACGGGCACCCAAAAACGCCGCTTTTAAGGGGGAATCCCCTTCTTCGATACGGCGGTGAATGTTTTCCAACATCACAATCGCATCGTCCACCACCATACCGATGGCGAGGATCATCGCGAGCAGCGTCAACAGGTTGATGGTATATCCCAAGGCATAGAGCACGATAAACGTGCCGAGCAAAGACACGGGCACCGTAATTGCGGGGATTAACATGGCACGCACGCTGCCAAGGAATAAATAAATCACAATAATCACTAAGATCATTGCGGTAAACAGCGTTTGATACACCTCTTTGATCGAGGCTTCGATAAACACTGAGCTATCGTAGCTACGCTTAATCGACATTCCCGCTGGTAATGTAGGATTGATTTTATCGACTAACGCATTAACGGCGCGGGCCACTTCTAAGGTGTTGGCGGTCGACTGTTTTGACACCCCAAGGCCAATCATGGCCTCCTTGTTGCCGCGGAACATAATACGCTCTTCTTCGGAGCCAATGTCCACCTTAGCTACGTCACCAAGCTTGACTAAATAACCATCTTCTCCTTGAGCAATCACCAGATTGGCAAAGTCCTCAGCGCTGCGATAACTTCGCTCTAAACGCACGGTAAAGTGGCGCTCCTTGGACTCAAGCGAACCTGCGGGTAACTCGACGTTTTCAGCCCTAAGTGCAGCTTCGACATCGGCCACCGTGAGGCTTCTGGATGCAAGGGCTTGTCTGTCAAGCCAGATGCGCATGGCATAAACCTTGCCACCACCAATACGGATCATCGACACCCCGTCAACCACCGACAGACGGTCGGATAAATAGCGACGGGTATAATCGGTTAGCTCTAATGTGGTCATTTGATCCGACACTAAGTTGAGCCACATAATCACTTCATCGCCACCGTTGGCTTTTTGCACCTCTGGGGGATCGGCCTCTTCGGGCAAGTTATCTAATAGACCCGAAATTCTATCGCGTACATCATTGGCAGCATCCTCAATATTACGACTAATATCAAACTCTAAGGTCACCTGTGAGCGACCATCGCTGCTCGATGAACTCACATGGCGAATACCTTCGACGCCGCTGATCCTGTCTTCTATCAGCTGAGTAATGCGACTCTCAACTACCGCAGCACTGGCACCGCGATAGTTAGTTTCAATCGAGACAATCGGCGGGTCGATATTGGGGTATTCCCGCAGCGGTAATTTATCAAATGCGACTAAACCAAAGGCCACCAGCAATAGGCTAATGACCGAGGCAAATACCGGCCGTTTAACGGAAAGATCGGTCAGGATCATACGCTTGGCTCCGTATTAGCATCGGAAAGATAGCTAAATTTTTCAGCCAGTTGGGTCTTTACCACATCACCAGGATGCACCTTAAGCAGGCCGCGGATCACCACATTTTCACCAATTGCTAAGCCATCGGTAATTTCTACCCAGCCACGGGTACGAACTCCAATGGTGACTTGCTTACGCTCGATGACATTGTCTTTATTCACACTGTAAACAAAGTGTTCTTTCTGGATTGGGATAATCGCCGACTCAGGCAACATTAGCGCCTCACGGCTGCGTTTGATGAGTTTAACCTTCATCAGCATCCCAGGCAGTAAGCGTAAATCTGGATTTGGGATTTCGGCGCGTACAATCACGGCACGGGTGGTTGGGTTAACACGGCTATCGATGGAAATCACTTTGCCTTTAAAGATTTCATCAGGGAAAGCCACGGCTTTTGCTTCAACAAGCTTGCCGGGCTGCAAGTCTTGAATAAAACGCTCTGGCACTGAGAAATCTAATTTAATCTTGGAGATATCATCGAGCGTGGTGATCTCAGTACCCGGTGTCACTAAACTACCGACACTCACTTGGCGCAGGCCTAAACGGCCATTAAAGGGGGCGACAATACTGCGATCATTGAGGGAAGATTGTGCCTGCTCTAACTCGGCGCGGGCCGTATCGATTAAGGTTTGCAGGCGGTCACGCTCTAATTCTGCCACTGTTCGACTGGTGACAAGCGAACTAATCCGCGCCAATTCACGCTGATTGTCACTCACTTTCACCTGCGCTACTTTCACTTTGGCTATCTGCTCGGCATTTTGCAGTTGCACCAATAAATCGCCCTTTTTGACAATATCGCCATCATCAAACTTTAATGAGGTCACCACATCAGTGACTTTGGGCGTAATGGTGACGGACTCAAATGCCTTATTTGTGCCAATAGCTTCCACTTCGTCTCGAACTTGTGCCATAGAAGCGGTGGCGATAACCACATTAGGGGTGAGCTTAACTTTTGCTTGCTGCTGCTCTTGAGGTTGCATAGCTTGATATCCAAACCATGCCGCTGCCAAAATAGCGATGATAATTATGATTTTTTTCATCTGGCTTCCAAATGATGACTCGCATTAGTGACGGCTAGTTTACCCACTCGCATCATTGCATCAATACGTTTTACTTTTTCTTACAAATTACGCTGAGCGCGCAAAATTTGTAATAACACTGCGGACAAGTCGAAAAACACCACTGAGGTGAAGAATGCAATACGATAAATGGCAATTTAAGCGGATTATTTCCAAATAACTCACAACTTAAGCGGTTTAATCTAAAACCATAATATAACTATTGATATTACCTAGAAATATTCTGATACATCATGCTGTATCGTCCTAGAGCAATAGGCTGAATTGCAGACACAAAAAAGGGCGATAAATCGCCCTTTTTGACTGAGGTGGAATTAACGCAGTTTGCGCTCTTCTTTCATCAGATTCGACAATGATTCATACACCTTGGCGACAACGTCATTCGATAACGGCTGATCTTCAGCGTCACGCAGCAAAATCTTAGTCTCATCAGGGGTATCACCGTCTTGTAAGAGTAAACGGTAGCTACCTTCTTTTAAGGACAATTGATTGTCGTTCCACAATGAACTCCAGAAACCTGAGTTATCGGTAAACTTGATAAAGTACAGGCCTTTAGCACTGTCCATATCTGAAATTTCAAAGCCCATTTCTGGCAATACTATACGCAGACGATCCCACACTTGCTTATAGGAAGCCTTAGCAGACCAATATGCAGCACCCTCTTCTGGCGTGACCAAATCAACATTGATCCCTAAGGTCTGCTTTAAGCGGTTTGCTTGAATGGTTTGCTCACGCTTAACGCTCATATAAGCAATGGCACTGTTAAGCATATCGATGGTGTAACGCTGCTTATCCTCACCACTGAGCATTACATCCTGCTCTTTACCATCGTAAAACTCTTCGTGTTCTACTAAGTGAATAACGATATTAGCGGTACGGCCGTGCGGACGGGTTTCGATATCGAAGCGATAACGCTGACGCAGCAGATATTCTTTATCTGAGCCCCATAAACTTGACTCCAACACCTCTCGGCTTTCAATCCAATCGGTTTCAATGTTGCCTTTATCATAGTCGCGACTACGAACAGGGATCGCTTGCTTCGCTAAGAATCCATCTAAGTTAGCGAAAATCTCTTGCTTAAGATCGACACTGTTATCAATCGATTCAACCACAATCTTAATGTTATCGCTGCCCTCTTCCACATGCGTACCTTCTGCCATTGGCAAAACTTGCAGTGGTGGGCGGATATCAAGGTTTTTACCAACAAGCGCAGGGTTTGCTTTAGCGCCGATTGCCGGAACCTCGTATTCTTTATTGTAAGGCGGCGTTTTCAATCCCTCAGGGATCTTTAGCATTGGCGCTTGCTCAGCCTGAACATAGTCTTCGGCACCGTTGGCTTGGCGACGCTCTAATGGCGAACTACAAGCTGCAACAGCAGCAACTAAGAACAGTGGAGTGACTTTCTTTAACATTAATTATTTAACCTCTATCTGGGCACGAGTCATTGCATCTAACAACAGACCATGACATTGCTCAGAAAGTTCAGTCAAAGGTAAACGAATATGACCACACTGAATCAACCCCATACGATGGGCTGCCCATTTCACTGGGATAGGATTTGCTTCGCAAAACAGTGTGCTATATAAACCACGTAGTGGCTCGTCGATACTGGCGGCTAATTCGGCGTTGCCCGCCAATGCGGCGTCGCACATAGCTTTAAAGGCTTTTGGCACTATGTTGTTGGCAACCGAAATCACCCCGTTACCACCAAGGAGCAAAAACTCTCTCGCTGTCGCATCATCACCGCTGTACAGCATAAAGTCATTGCCGCAAAGTTCACGTAGTCGTTTAACCCGTGATACATCACCCGTGGCTTCTTTTACACCAATAATATTGCTCACGCTCACTAACTCGGCCACGGTTTCAGGCTTCATATCAACCGCGGTGCGCCCAGGAACGTTATAGAGAATTTGGGGAATATCAGTGCTGGCCGCCACGGCTTTATAGTGGGCCACTAAGCCCTTTGGCGTCGGTTTATTGTAGTAAGGTGTTACGCCTAACATGGCGTCAACCCCGACTTTAGATAAGGATTTGGTGAGTTCGATAGCTTCTGCTGTCGCATTCGCACCATTGCCACCAATCACAGGGATACGACCTGCGACAAACTTAACGGTTTGCGCGACCACGGCAACGTGCTCATTCATTGGCAGAGTCGCTGACTCACCGGTGGTACCCACGGCAACGATGGCGTCTGTGCCTTGGTCAATATGGAATTCGACTAACCTTTCAAGACTTGCAAAATCTACTGAGCCATCACTGTTCATTGGCGTGATTAAGGCTACGATGCTTCCGTTTATCATCTGACTTCCCCAAAATTTCAGGATTCGCTATGGTACTGATGCCAACCATTAATGACAAGCACTAACGGGGGTCTCAAATTGATTTAGTTATGGTAGCATTACATCCCGCACAAAAACTCGGCGCTCGGTCTCGAGTTTTCGCTCTATGATATCGAAAAAGTGAGGACAATTCATGACCAATTTCCTGGTCGTAACTGCAATGGGCGTAGACCGTCCTGGACTCGTAAGTAAACTAGCTCGGCTTGCCAGTGACTGTGACTGCGATATCGTCGACAGCCGTATGGCATTATTTGGTAACGAATTTACCTTAATCATGATGTTGTCAGGTTCGTGGGCATCCATAACGAAAATTGAAAGCTTGCTCCCGAGTCTCAGTGTTGAATTAGAACTGATGACGGTGATGAAGCGTACCTCTAAGCACACGCCGCAAAATTATCTTTCGCGCCTTGAAGTGCGCTTTACTGGTAAAGATCAGCGCGGCACGATGAAATCCATCACCCAGTTTCTTGCCGATCGCTCCTTAGACTTGGCGGCAGTCCGCTCCTTCTCTGAAGAGCTTGAAAATGGCGAGCAAACGCAAACTATTTCATTAACCATCAATATTCCTGAAAAAGTTGAACTAGAAAAGCTCGAAAAGAGTATCTATCAACTCTCAGAGGAGATGGCACTGGATTGCACCATTAGACGCATGGAAGGCACGACCTCAAGAAACGACAGAGGATAATAGATGAATACCTTAACCGCTGGTGCCAAAGCGCCACTTTTTACCTTACAAAATCAACAGGGTAACGCTGTTTCACTACAAGAATGCTTAACGCGTGGTCCCGTTTTAGTCTATTTTTACCCTAAAGCGTCAACCCCTGGCTGCACAGTACAAGCCTGCGGTTTACGTGATAGCAAAGCTGAACTCGACAGCCACAAAGTAACCGTCCTCGGCATTAGCCCAGATCCTGTGGCTAAATTAGCTAAGTTTGCTGAAAAACAATCACTTAACTTTACCCTACTCAGCGATGAAGACCACAGCGTTGCTGATGCCTTTGGCGTGTGGGGCGAAAAGAAATTTATGGGTAAAGTCTATGATGGAATCCATAGGTTAAGTTTCCTCATCAACACCGATGGCACTATTGCCCATGTGTTCGATAAGTTTAAAACCAGCGACCATCATCAAGTGGTGCTGGCAGAGATTGCAGCGCAGTAATAGCCGCTAAATGGTATAGCAAGGGATTTTCTGACTAATTGCCAACGGCTCGGTTTAGAAATTTCAGTTTTAATTGCCCAAAAAAACCGCAAGCAAACATAAAATGGCCCGAAATCAGGGCCATTTTTGATGAAAAATTTTCAGCTTGTGGCGAATAAATCCTCTAATCACACCGCAACTTTAGCAGTCGCTTATTCCAGTGAATCACCAACTCAATTATGGGAAACGATTATAGGAATACAGGCAGTAACGCTTCAGTTTGAAGCTGTTGATAGTGATTAAAATCAATCTGACAGCCTTGCTCAGTTACGATTGAACCATGCGCTAAACATACATGCTCAGGAAATCCAGCAGTTATAAGCGGCTGGTTAAAACGGATGAGATCCCAGCTTGAGGGCATAAATAGCTTAATCATTTGTGCAACAAGGGGATAGGGATAAACAGCTAAATCCAGATTAGTCTCAAAGCTGACGTAGGAGTTATCTCCCAGCCCCATCGATGGCGTGATATGCAAGGTAACATAGTCAGCCCCACGTATCCCATTTAACGAAAATCCCGCGGGCTGAAAACAGTGCATATCAAATTGAAAATCAGGGAAAAGTCGCTGCAATCCTAAGCGTTGATAAATCCCCTGCTCGGTTTGTGTGGGCAACTTGAGGTAATCAGCCAACTCGCCACGGATGTGGTACATCATCAGTTCAAGGCAGGTATCATACGTTGACGACATAGGTTGGCCGTCAGTGCAAAACAGATTGTCACTACAAAACAAATAGTGATGATGTGAGTCTAAATGGCCCACTCGAAAGGCTTTTCCGGGGATCAAGGTCCGCAATTTCGCAATATCGTCAGCAAAGTGTGTGCTTTGTAGCTGGGCTTGGTATTCATTCTTACGCTGATAACAGAGCGCGGCAATGTGCTCAACCCCTAAGGCGTTAATAAAGTAGCAGGCCGCCTCAATCAGGGTGCTATTACCGCAGGTGAGAAGCAGAATTTTATCATCCCAGACGAACAGACTGGATTCACTCAGTAGATAGGCATCGCAGGCAGGATTACGGATTGTTGACAGGATTTCCGCATTGGCACAGGCGACCAAGGTTGACCAAAAGCCGTACTCTCGTTGGCGCAGTGATGCCATATTGGAAGTGAGTCTGATCTCAAGCTTTTTTTCCGCGCCTTCAAAAAACATCAAGCCGTTCGCCTCATCTTATCCCTGTGTTTGGGCATCTAATCTATTGGTATATCAGTCATTCATGGTTCGCTCGCAACGCTGACTTAAATGTACGCACGCATTTTAAGACTGATAACCCATCAAATTTGCGCGGCTATTTTTACACGACTAGCGCCGCAATAAAACCACCGCGCTTGCTTTAACAAGGTGACAGCCTTGCAACACACTCACCTTGGCAACGCACTAGCAAAAATAATAGGCTATAAAAAACAAAAGTCAGCCTAAGTGTCCCTAGGCTGACTTTTTTAACACACTCAATATTAAGAAAAATCTTCTAAATAAGTGTAGCCTTTTAGGCCCACTTGTAATTCTTCTAAAATTTGTGCGCGTTCATCCTCAACAATATGCTGGTTGACTAACTCTTCGTAAGTCCGCATAAAGTCAACGGCATCTAAGTTAACATAGCGTAATACGTCAGCGACTGTGTCACCGGCAAGTACCGATTCAATATTGGTCATACCGTTTTCTTCAATGTTGACAACGGCCGAGTTAGTGTCGCCAAACAAGTTGTGCATATCCCCTAAAATCTCTTGATATGCCCCCACCATAAAGAAGCCGATTAAATACGGGCTTTCAGCACTCCACGCTGGTACTGGTAGCGTAGTTTCAATCCCTTGGCCGTCTACATATTGATCCACAATACCGTCGGAGTCACAGGTGATGTCCAGCATCACAGCGCGGCGCTCTGGCGCTTTGTCTAAACCAGACAATGGCAGCACAGGGAACACCTGATCGATACCCCAAGCATCCGGTAAGGATTGGAATAATGAGAAGTTAACGAAGAACTTATCGGCTAACTTTTCGTTTAACTCATCAATAATCGGTCTGTGGTAACGGTTTTTGGTGCTTAACAAACCTTGAACTTCATGGCATACGCGTAGGTTAGCCTGCTCAGCCCACGCACGTTCTGCCAAGCTTAATTGACCCAAGGCAAACAGCGATTGCGCTTCTTGCAGGTCACTTTGGCTATCATGATAAATCTCAATCAAGGCACGTTGATCGGCACGGCCACTCAGCTCAGTCCAAGATTGCCACATATTGTGCAGCAGCTGCGGCGATTCTTCCGCTGGCGGCTGGATATCTTCAACCTGATAAGCTTCTGTGCCAATCACATCGGTGATCAGTACCGCATGGTGCGCCGTTAAGTGACGGCCAGATTCTGAAATAATACGTGGCATAGGTTGCTCGTATTCATTACAGATATCGGTAAGCACATTGACGATGTTGTTCGCGTATTCGCTTAAGCCATAGTTCATTGAGTTGTTACTTTGGCTACGTGTGCCGTCGTAATCCACCGCTAAACCACCGCCGACGTCGAAGCAGTTAATGCTGGCACCTAACTCACGTAATTCACAGTAGAAACGTGCCGCTTCGCTCACACCTTGACGAATATCGCGGATGTTGGCGATTTGCGAACCTAAGTGAAAGTGCAGTAATTGCAGCGAATCCAACATATCGCTTTGTTTTAACTGGTCAACTACAGTCAAAATCTGCGCCGCAGATAAGCCAAACTTAGACTTTTCGCCACCGCTGGCTTGCCACTTGCCTTTTCCTTGGAATGCAAGGCGAGCACGTAACCCTAAGCGAGGTTTCACCCCTAAACGCTCAGACTCGGCTAGTACCATCTTAAGCTCAGACAGTTTTTCTAAAACGATATAGACCTTATGGCCTAACTTTTCACCAATTAAGGCTAAACGAATGTATTCGTTATCTTTGTAACCGTTACATACGATCACTGAACTGGCTTTTTGCGCCATGGCAAGTACGGCCATTAATTCAGGCTTACTGCCGGCTTCTAGGCCTAATTGTGGAACTTCTTTTGATGCTTGGCTCGCAAGGATCTCTTCTACCACAGTTTTTTGTTGGTTTACTTTAATGGGGTAAACCAGCAAATAGTCTGCCTGATACTCATATTTTTGTATCGCTTGGTCGAATGCTTGGCACAAACTGTTCACTCTGTGGTGCAGAATTTGCGGGAAACGAACTAATACAGGTAAAGCGACCCCTGCTTTAACCATGTCTTTTGCTAGCTCATTTAAGCCAATCTTGTGATCAGGATTCTTAGGATCCGGCGACACTGTCACCTCACCTTGGTCGCTGATCCCATAAAACCCTTGGCTCCAGTGGGTAACGTTGTACCCAGCACGAGCAGCATCAATAGACCAATCATTCATTTTTATTTAGCCCGTCTATAAAAAAATGGGTTAAACGGTCAGTGCAACATTGCAAGACCGCCCGTTCGACAAACCCAGGTAAACCATATAGTTACCTGACATACAGTTAGGATGAATTCACCCTAATTTGTGCAGCAAAATCAACCCAGCTTAGGCGACATTGATGCGATTTCCCTTAACGCAACCGGGATTAACCCGATACTCTTTTACCTTGGCGATAACAAGATGGTGTTTATATCCCCCTTTATCGCCATAGGTCTTTCACCCAATGGCATTAACCATAACGCGCTTTGAGGTTAAAAAACACTCAAAACCTTAAGCTTAAGCGTTGCGTCTCCGCTCAATATGCCTCTCTCTAAAAACGAGGTGCCGATTAAGTGGATAAACAATAGGTAACACTAAGGATAAACATTAGGTATTAAGCGGCAAGGCATCACCAAGCACACCTAACACTAGGTGAGATTATTGTAACAGGGGACTGTTGGCTTCTTCGCGGCCAGAGTTGATACGGATTAACGTGAGATGTTTAAGGCTAGTATCGTCATAGGGAACAACGATTGAGCGCTGGCATTGAGATGCTTTTAGGCAAAGAGCAAAAAATGGATGCTTGTGCATTAGCTAAACAATTCCTCTTAACCCCATGTAACCATTATAAATTGTACGTTACACGGTGAATGACCTGTGAACCATAAAATCATTACAACTCACGTAATATTTGTCATGTCTGTAACGAGCGAAGTCGTTAAACGGCGCAATTAAACCGCGCAATGTCACAGAATGCAAGCAAGAATCTCATTTAATATTTTTCATTAAAATATAATAAACACTACATTAACAGAATGGTTGGTAACAAGTAGATTTATCTATTTTAAATTAATAGGTTAACCATCAACCTTACTCTAAGTGCGTTCAATATTTTTTAATAGCCAATCAAGATAAATTGATAACATTTGCTCACATCAGCAATATTGTTTTATCTCAGCGCGACTGTTCATTTTCGACTATCGACGCAAAAGCCGATCTGGAAGCTGCTGTTTACGGATAAAGCGGTTATAATCACCGCCGAATGACATCCTTAGATAGAGAGCTCCATGGTACAGATAGGAAAAACCTGCAAACTTGAGGTAGTAAAACAAGTCAGTTTTGGTGTGTATTTAAATGCCCACGAATTTGGCCAAGTGTTACTCCCCAACAAAGCCACCCCAAAAGACTGCCAAGTCGGTGACTGGCTAGAGGTATTTTTATATCTGGACTCCGAAGATATTGTCATTGCCACGACCCGCAAACCTTTGGCACAAGTAGGAGAATTTGCCTACTTAAAAGCCGTGGCCACTGGGCCTTTTGGCGCATTTTTAGATTGGGGATTAGATAAAGATCTGTTACTACCTTTTGGTGAACAGCATAAACCGATTGAAGAAGGTCGCTCGTACCTTGTTTATGTGCACGTTAACCGAGCTGATGAGCGTATTGTTGCGTCATCAAAAATCGATAAATTCCTCGATAAAACTCCCGCCCAGTACGAAGTGGGTCAACAGGTTGACTTATTTATCGGTGGCACCACAGATTTAGGCTACAAAGCCATTATTAACCATGCCCATTGGGGCGTGATTTATCAAAACGAAGTGTTCCAAAAACTGCGTTTTGGTCAAAGGCTAAAAGGCTTTATCAAACAAGTCCGCCGTGATGGCAAAATTGATTTGGTATTGCAGCAAGGCAGTAAGCAAGAGCTTGATAAAAATGCGCACATTATCTTAGTAAAACTCAAGCAAGCGGGCGGATTCTTACCCCTAACGGATAAAACCGATGCCGAAGTGATTTACGAACAACTCGGTATGAGTAAAAAAGCCTTTAAAAAGAGTATCGGTGGCCTGTTTAAAGCCAGTAAGTTAAGCATCGACGATGATGGTTTACGCCTAACTGAAGCTGACTGATTGAGCTGAATAGTCAACCTCATACGGGACTTAGCACTCTCTTGTACTAAGGTTCGTGGTTTATTTGTCCAAATAGTCTGCCCAAACACTCAGTTTACCGACAAGCGCTAGGATCTTAAGCATGGCTCTGTTATAACAAAGTCATGCTTTTTTCTTTGGAGCTTATATGGAACTCACGTTACACGAAGCCAGAGTTATCGGATGCCTACTTGAAAAAGAAGTCACCACCCCAGAGCAATACCCTCTTTCACTCAATGCATTAACCCTCGCCTGTAATCAAAAAACCAGCCGCGAACCTGTATTAGAACTCACTGAAGCGCAAGTACAAGCCGCCCTTGATTCATTGAATAAAAAGCGCTTAATCAGCGAGCAATCGGGCTTTGGTAGCCGAGTCGTCAAATATAAGCATCGATTCTGCAACACCGAATTTAGCGAGTTACAACTTTCCAGCGCGGCGGTAGCGATTATCTGCTTGCTGCTACTTCGCGGCCCACAAACGCCCGGAGAGTTACGCACCCGTAGCAACAGACTGCATGATTTTAAAGACGTGCTTGAAGTGGAAGCCTGCATTAAGCAACTGATGGAGCGGGATAACCCCTTGCTAGCACAGCTGCCGCGGGAGCCTGGTAAGCGTGAATGCCGTTATACTGAGCTGTTCTCCCAAGGCGCAGAGCAAATTAGCGCTGAGTCATCCACCAATGCAGATGCCCACCCGCTAAACGAGCAGGATAGACAACAACTGGAAGCGAGAGTCACGCAGCTTGAAGAGCAAGTGGCAGAACTTAAAGATAAGTTAGAATCGCTTATCGCTTCTTTATCCTAACCGCGCCGCGGACAATTTTCGCGATAGGTCATCATCAAGATGACCACTAACGTGATAGTTTGTCCGCTCACTCACTGACGAGACAGCGAATGACACCAAATGCTCCCAGTACATTCAATAACATGCTTTTGATCGCTGGCTTTGAATGTCGCAAATTTCTGTTTAACCTTCGCGGGATAATTGCCCTCATCGCTTTTGCACTCGTGTGGGGAGTATTATTGCTCTATCCCATTCAAGGTGCGTCGACCCTACTGATGCAGCCCTATATTAAGGATCTCATCAATGGGCTATTTGGCAATAACGCATTGAATGTGTTGTTTGACTGGCCTGTTGCAGAAATGGCCATCTTCTGGTGCTTTGCCTTATACCTCTTTCCAATGTTTAGCATTTTGATTGCAGCCGATCAGTTTGCATCGGATAAAACTCGAGGCACATTGCGCTTTTACACATTGAGAACCAGTAAAGATAGCCTATTGTTTGGTCGTTTTTTAGGGCAAATCCTGATCCAAAGCATATTGCTTTTATTGCCCATCATCGCCACCATCGCACTGGCACTGAGTCGCGATATCAGCTTATTGCTACCGGCAATAAGCTCGGGCGCCTTAGTCGGCTTAAATGTGCTTATCGTGATTTTACCCTTTACCGCCGTGATGACTCTTTTGTCCCTCTATGCCAGCACGGCAAGGCAAGCCATGGTTCTGGCCACTATTTTGTGGACCGTCGTCTCTATAGCACTGCTGATATTGGGTAATGAATCGCGCTTATTTGAGGCTTTACAATGGATATTGCCGGGTGCTCAACTGTCGAACATGGTCAACACCAATGGACTCAATAGCTTTGCCTACGCACCAATTCCCCTATTACAAACCGCATTCGCCCTTTTCCTTGGCCGCGTTTATATCCAAAGGAGTCAACTATGATCCTCATTCAATGCCAAGGGCTGTCCAAACACTATGGCAGTAAAAAAGCGCTCAATAACGTTAACTTAACCCTCGAATCGGGAGCGCCCATCGCCTTAGTTGGCCCTAACGGTGCAGGTAAAACCACGCTATTTAGCCTGCTCTGTGGTTACCTCACCCCAAGCGCGGGCACGGTGCGTATTCTGGGAGAAGCGCCCAATAGTCCAGCATTATTAGGGCAAATTGCCGCCCTGCCACAGGATGCGACGCTCGATCCCAATTTAACTATTATCAGCCAGTTAAGCTTCTTTGCGCGTCTTCAAGGGATGGATAGCAAGCAGGCAAATCAAGAAGCCCTGCGAGTACTGAATTTAGTGGACTTAGCAGAGGTGGCGCAGCAAAAGCCACCAAGCCTGAGCCATGGGATGAGTAAACGTGTGGCGATTGCCCAAGCCTTAATCGGCTCGCCTAAGCTGGTGTTGTTAGATGAACCTACCGCAGGACTCGATCCTGCTAATGCCAAGAAAATCCGTGAACTCGTCAGAACGCTCTCGCCCACCACAACCTTTGTGATCAGCTCACACAACTTGGACGAACTCGAGAAGCTCTGTGACCAAGTGCTGTATTTAGATAAAGGTGAGCTGGGACAATCGATTTCGATGCGCTCATCCAATAGCGGCAGTGATTATCTCACCCTCACCATGGAAAGCTGTGACAGTGAAGCGCTGATCCAAGCCGTAGGTCAAATAGCTGGTGTGGTGAATATCACCTCAAAACAAGCCCATGTGTTTGTTATCCAATTGGATGACACGGCAAATCGTCATTATGAGTTTGAAACCGCCCTGCTCGCCCTATTTAAGCAGCAGCATTGGCAATATAAGATGCTGCTGAAAGGGCGCACATTGGAAGAAACGTTATTTTCTTAAGTCCGCGATAAGTCTAGCCATAATTCCACCGCTTAAACCAACTCTTACAGCGCCCGCAAGGGCGCTCAGTAGACACTTTGTTGTTTATACACAGCGAAACCAATATCATTTATTACACCCTATCAAAGGTGGAATAGTCGTAAATATCAGTTTTAACTTCCACCTTAACGCTAAACGCCACCCACTAGGCCAACTTAGCCCCTAACGCTGCTTATATAAGGAGTATTTCCGTTTCAAAAGAAAAGGTGAGTTGTCATCGCTAACCAATAAAGCAGCAGTCAAGCCGCATTGGTAAACCTAGACTTTCAATCTGATCTCGAGCTTGTTATAACTCCCCTTTCCTGCTCTTTCGCTGAATTCAGAGGTTTCAATGAACAAAGCACAACTGATCCAACGTATCGCCACTTCGCTTGAACAGTCCCAGGCCAGCACTAAACCTGTTGTCGAACAGATCCTACAACAGATCCATATCGCCTTAAGCGAAGGTGAGAAAGTCTTCCTGCCGCAATTCGGTACCTTCGAGTTACGTTATCATTTACCTAAATCGGGTCGAAACCCGCAAACTGGCGAGACGATGGAGATTGCAGGCTTTAACCAGCCGAGCTTTAAGGCCGCGACAGCGCTAAAACAAACGATAAATGAGTAGGTAGTATTGTGGATGCGTAAAAGAGCCTCATGAAAACCATGGGGCTTTTTTATGGGACAAGGTTAACGACATCACTTTGGCAATAAGCCTTAGCGCTCAAACGCCGCCTACACGAGCTCAGTTTGATGCTATCAAGCTCAATGTGGAGAAATAAAGTTGAGGAATATGTAGGTTATAAGGCAGGACTAATGCCTGTAACAAAAGTGGCAAGCGCGAAGCCGTGGCTCTAGAGAAGAAGATAGAAACGGCCCTTTAAACCAAATCCAAATAATCAGAGCCGTAGATGCAAAAAAGCCCCGACTAATGTCGAGGCTTATTTACTATTCACTAAG
>NZ_JTLE01000094.1:1579414-1587781 GCF_000798835.1 Shewanella sp. ZOR0012 | reverse complement strand
CACCTATCTAAAGTAGGCTACTAATCGCGGCGAATGAATCATCATTCGCCGCGATTTTTTATCTTTTTTCATTTAAACATCGCAAAAATCGCCCCTCAGCATCCAGATTTCAAACACTGCCAACATTAAATCTTCATTTTATGAAAATGATAACTATCTATTTTTAAATAAAAAAATTATTCATTAAGAAAGGTTAATATTGCGTTTAATTGACCTAGATCAAACTTAGGCGTATCCCTTAAATAACAGCAATACCTGTTGTTGACTCATCAAAAACCAACCCTAGGGTGACGTATTATGAATGCATTAATAGAGATTGAAGCTTCTGAATTCAGCCAACTTTTCAAAAGCGGCGATGCCTTAAGTATCAGAATGTTTATGGAGCATGTGCACATGCCTTTAGATGTACAAGATAAGATATACCATGAGATATCAGCGCTCGCGGAACTCGAACAAGACACAATTGCGCGCCTCATAGAAACCCATTCCCATTCTTTGATTTCAGAACGTTTAGCCTATTAAGTCAGCTTGATGCGCCATGATTTAAGCATCTGTATTGCCGCTGAAGCGTTATCTATCATCACGCCAGCACTTGCCTTAAACAGCTTTCTCCTTGTAAGTAACCATGCTAAACCGTAAAAAAATAAGGCCAAATATCAATATTTGGCCTTAGGTTTATCAACTGGTGATGCGATGAGACTCACTCGCTTTACTAGGGCGTGTTGACGTTTCAGGGTTATTTTTGCAGCAATTTGGCTGGCTTTTAAGCAAGGCAAAGTCCGTGCAGTGTAGTTATTCTACATAAACGGACGATAACGCGGCAGAAAAGCCATCCAAATGCTGCCCGAAGGGTTCGTCTGGCAAGCCCTTGCTCTTACTTTCTGTCATAAGAGCCGCTCGTCATTTGAGTAGAATAACGACACATCATTCCTCGTTTCGCGAGCACGAACTTTCCAGAACGAACAAAATTTAATCTCGAAACGTCAACACGCCCTAATTTCAGCGTTCTTCTTTTAAGCCGATGCTATTCATCCAGTAGTCGAAATCAACCATATTACCGGGCAACACAATACGGCTAGACTTTTGGCTTAAACCATCAAGTTGTTTAAAGTATTGCTCACCAAGCTGCATACGCAATGCATTATGGCCACCGGGCGCGGCAATCACGGTAGCTAAACGCTCAATAGACTCCGCCGTTGCTCGCGATAGCGTTAAGATCTCCTCCGCTTTACCTTCAGCCTCGTTGATTCGGCGCTGCATCTCCCCCTCAGAGCGGTTCACGGTTTCCGCTTTAATCCCTTCAGAGCGATTTATCTTACTCTGCTTATCACCTTCACTCTTTGCCAGTAATGCACGGCGTTCACGCTCGGCATTCACTTGCATTTCCATGGCGTTTTTCACTGTCTCTGGCGGGGTAATGTTTTTAATCTCATAGCGGTGCACGCGGATCCCCCACATGGCACCCGCTTGATCGAGCACCTCAACCACTTTAGCTGAAATCACATCCCTCTCTTCGAAGGTACGGTCGAGATCTAAGGTACCGATCACTGAACGCGTTGTGGTCTGCGCAAGTTGAATCGCCGCATAGCGGTAGTCAGTGATGCCATAACTTGCCTTCACAGGATCGGTAACTGAGATATAAATTACCCCATCGACTTCCACATTCACTTCGTCACTTGAGAAGCATTCCTGTGGTGGAACATCAATCGTTTCTTCTTTTAAGTCATGGATATAAGCCACTTTATCGACAAAGGGGATCAGTGTATGGAACCCTGCATCCAAGGTTGAGTGATACTTACCTAAACGCTCAACGATATAGGCCGATTTTGTCGGCACTAAACGAATCGATTGGAACAACTTAACGACGAAGATGGCAAAAATCAGCCCCCAAATAACCATAACTGCGACATCGGTATTCAATGGTAAATTGTCCATTAACGTGCTCCTTTGCTCATTGCATTATGGCCACTCACGGTTTGAGTGACTTGCTCCATTCCTTCGAAGAAACCTTCGAGTTTTGCCATTTCCGCGGGGACAACTGACACTTGAGAATCGTTGAGGATCTTACCGAGCTGAGCAATAAACTGTTCTTTTAACAGCATGTTCATCGCGTCATTACCACCATTCACCGCTAACGCTTGGGAAATCATCGCCATCCCTTCAGACTTCGCCTTAGCAATAATGGCGATCTCTTGCCCCGTACCTTTAGCTTCGTTAATGCGCTTCTGCTTTTGACCTTCGGAAATGTTAATCGCCTCTTGGCGCTCGCCCTCTGACATATTGATCATCGCGGCTTTTTCGGCATTAGCTAAGGTGATTTCGGCGCGCTTACGGCGCTCGGCTTCCATTTGTTTTTCAAGAGTGTGGATCACATGACGTGATGGCGTGATATTGCGGATCTCATAACGTAATACTTTGATCCCCCAAGGCTCAGAAGCCTTATCAATCTCACGCACTATGGATTCATTTAAGCGGTCACGCTCAGAAAAGGTTTCGCTCAATGTGAGTTTACCGATTTCAGAACGCATAGTGGTCTGCGCCAGATTTACAGCCGCTTTACGATAATTTTCAATACCGTAGCTCGCTAATTTGCCATCCATCACCTTGAGATACACTAAACCATCCACTTCAAGCTGAGTGTTGTCCTTAGAGATACAGCTTTGCGGCGGCACGTCGAGCACTTGCTCACGGGTATCGTGGCGGTAGGAGACACGGTCAAAAAAAGGAATTAAGAAATGAAATCCCGGTTGTAATACTGTACGAAATTTCCCTAATCGCTCAATAACGTGAACTTCACGCATTGGCACTATCAGCATCAACTTATAGAGAATAAATAAGACAAATAAAATGACTAAGGTAAATACAAACATAGACTCATCCTTTAGTTTTAAGACGCTGCCTGATTCACAGGCTCAACCACAAGGGCAATGTTTTCACGGCAGATAATCCTGACCTCAGTGCCCACCGCAATGATACTACCATCCCCCAGTGCGGGCCATTCGCTCCCTTGGAACTCAACTCTTCCTGTCGTTTGTCCTGGACCTATGGTTTGCTTAACGCGGGCGATTTTATTGTAGATATCAAGTTCTTCATCAGTGTTATCCACATGGGAATCACCACCGACAAGTTTTTGTGTCACTTGCCGAAAGACAAGCAATAAGACAATGGCAGAAATGAACCACAGTGTCAGGCTCTGCACCAGCCCTTCCACAAGTCCAATGCCTAAGGCACCAGCCACCACTAAACAGGCCGCACCGAGAAGTACAACAATACCGCCTGGCACCACGAGCTCGGCTAGCATCAAGACAATCCCGATAATAGACCAGACTAAAATCAGATTCGAAAACTCCATATTCCCCCCCTGAAATGAGAGCATCCAGTACCGCACTATAACAGCAGAACAATAGACATGCGACATAATATGTCAATTGTTATACGCTGATTATAAAACAACGGCAAGAGTAATCACCAAAGCTTGCTAAGAGTCTGGGTAGCGTGATGGTAAAAAGTGGGCCTTTTATGTTCTAAAATTAAGCATAATCAATTCAAAAAGTTAGCAAAAAACATCAGAGACAAAGCATGCATTTAAAAATAATCATACAAAATCAATAAATTAAATACATGCAAAACCACAATATGATTATGTGATTTTCACAACAACATTCGATAAAAAACTTTGAATAATTGTAAATTTTTGCATATATTGCCCGCACTTTTTACCTCGCTCTCTGTCGGAGCCGATTCAAGCCACTAATCCTGAGTCGCTTTGCCGTACTGATTACCGAGCAGGAACTGAGTACAACCTTATTTAGCCTCTACCCCTACAACAGGAAATAACAATGAAAAAGACATGCCTATGTCTAGCATTAATGCTTTCACCTCAAGCATTTGCTGGTGACTTAGTACAGTGGTGGGATTTCAGTGCAACTGCCCTTTATGGCGAAGACTACGACTTGGCTCCATCGGACAAACAAGCCACAGTCACACTCGAAACCGCTGGTGCATGGAAATACGGTGATTGGTTTGCTTTCCAAGATTTTATTTATTTCAAAGGCGACCACACAGGCATGGATAGCACCACCTACGGCGAAATTTCACCGCGCTTTAGTGCCAGCAAAATCCTTGGCGAGAAGATTGCCTTCGGCCCCATTACCGATCTTTCATTAGCACTCACCTATGAAGAAGGTGAAGGTCCTGTGCATAGCTTACTCTATGGCTTAGGTGTCGATGTCGCGGTTCCTTATTTTACCTATCTGAACTTCAACACTTATCGCCGTAATGGAATGAGTTCAGGCAATATCAGTGATGGCTGGCAGTTTACCCCTGTCTTTAGAATCGATATTCCAGTGGGTTCAGCCAATATTATCCTCGATGGTTTTATCGATTGGGTATTTGCCAGCGACAATGACGGCTATGAAGAAAACTTCCACTTCAACCCTCAGCTAAAATACGATTTAGGTAAGAGCCTATTTGGTGATCATAAGGCTAATAAGCTGCTGGTAGGTATTGAGTACGATTTATGGACCAATAAGTATGGCGTAAAAGGTGTCGACCAAGACACATACTCCGTGATTGCCCAGTATCACTTTTAAGTAAAGACTTACACGTAAAAATTTGAAATATAATGAAAAAGGTGCCAAAGGCACCTTTTTTATTATCGAGCCACTCGCTTTGCAGGGGAGTGATATCAAAGCTAAATTAGGCGAGTAATTTCTTAGCCGCCGCAACCACGATAGAAACCGCACTAACTTCGGTTTTCTTCATTGTCGCTTCATCAGGAATCTCTTGTTGTGTACGGTTCACAATCACACCCGCCACACAGGCAGCACGCCAACCTTGAGTCGCACACATAGTAAATAGTGTCGCTGATTCCATTTCATAGTTCAGCACACCCATTTCTTGCCACTCTTTCATGGAGCCAGCAAAACGGCGAGTCACACGCCCAGTGACAGTGTCATAACGCTCTTGACCGGGGTAAAAAGTATCAGAAGAAGCTGTCACACCGATGTGAGGCTCAACGCCCGCATCACGGCACGCTGCAACCATAGCAGTGGTACATTCGAAGTTTGCTACTGCAGGGAACTCCATTGGCGCAAAGTGTAAGCTCGCGCCATCTAAACGCACTGATGCTTGAGTCACAATCACATCACCCACATTCACATGGGGTTGAATCGCACCTGTTGTACCAACACGTAGGAAGGTATTTACGCCCAATTGCGCTAACTCTTCGACAGCAATCGATGTTGATGGGCCACCAATACCGGTGGAACAAATTACCACTGGCTTACCGTCAGCATAAGCTAAATAGCTTGTGTACTCGCGGTGGCTTGCAAGGAATGTTGCATTATCCATTAACTCGGCAATGCGTTTAACACGCTCTGGATCGCCAGGCACAATCGCCAACGTGGCACCATCGAGCATCGCTTTGGTCAAACCTAAATGAAATACATCAGCCATCGTGAAAACCCCTTTCATTTTTGATAGTAAAATTCTTATATAATCGACTTTAACCTAGTATCGAAGCGGTGAAGGTTAACTTGATCACAGAATTATCGGCAAGAAGAATTGTTCATCCGTAATGGAATTACCAAACCTATTACAGCTTGATCACAAAGATAGCAAATCTGTGATGCTTCTGTCGGCTTGTATCAATTTTGAGGAATAAAGTGTGAGTCAGATCTGACTCTGTCGCCACTGCCAACAACACAAAATATATATGCCATTGATTTATTTAAATTTTTAAGAAATCACGCTTTAGTATTAATCTGCAGAAGGACAAATGTTGATCTAGATCACGTTTCATAGTCGTGCTCAGGGTTAGGGTTAAGACGAGACCAAAGCACAGTAGAAAGACGACAAGGAGAACGCCAATGTTTCCAGAATATCGAGATCTGATTAGCACGTTAAAGACTCAAGATGCTCATTTTCAACGTAAATTCAACGAGCACAATCAATTAGATGAGGAAATCAAACAACTGGAAAAACGAGTTGGCAGTGATTTCAATCCAGCAGTAAAAGAACTTAAGAGCAAAAAGCTCCATTTAAAAGAAGAGATCTATCAAATTCTCAAATCCCATAGCTAAGTTTTTGTCACGGGAAAAACTAAGGGCGCCTAAGCGCCCTTTTTGTTGCCATTAAGCCAATTACAGATAGTAATCTTTCAGTGGCGGAAAACCATTAAAACACACTGCCGAGTAGGTCGTGGTATACGCGCCGGCGGTTAACCAGTACATGCGATCACCAATGGCTAAGTTATTGGGTAAACCATAACTATAGTGCTCATACATGATATCGGCGCTATCACAAGTAGGGCCTGCGATAACACATTTCTCCAACTCACCTTGTTTATGGGTGTAGATAGGGAATTTAATCGCCTCATCCATCGTTTCGATTAACCCAGAGAATTTACCCACATCGGTAAACACCCAACGCTCTAATGCGGTGTAAGATTTTTTACTGATTAGCACCACTTCAGACACCAACACTCCAGCGTTAGAGATTAGCGAACGGCCCGGCTCAAGAATAATTTGTGGCAAGTCATCACCAAAATCTTCCTTCAGGAAGTGAGTGATTTGCTCAGCATACACACCCAATTGATTGGTTTTATCAATATAGTTAGCAGGGAAGCCGCCACCCATGTTGATCATCTTCAGGACGATATTATGCTCATCACGTAAACGGTCGAAGATGCTCTTCACTTTACCTATCGCAGAGTCCCACGCACCGATATCACGCTGCTGTGAACCGACATGGAACGAAATTCCATAAGGTTCTAAGCCTAATTCATTCGCCAACACTAATAACTCGTAGGCCATCTCGTTTTGGCAACCAAATTTGCGCGATAACGGCCAATCAGCAGTGTCTGTACCTTCAGTCAAAATACGCACATAGATACGAGAACCCGGTGCTTCCTCTGCGATCATACGTAAGTCAGCTTCAGAATCCGATGCATACATACGCACGCCACGTTCATAAAAAGCCCGCACATCTTGGCGCTTTTTAATGGTATTGCCATAGCTCACTCGGTCAGCTGTAACCCCGACATTCATGACCATATCTAGCTCATAAATCGAGGCAATATCAAAGTTTGACCCTTTGTCTTTGAGTAACGTGAGGATCTCAGCCGCTGGGTTTGCCTTAACTGCATAATAAACATCGGCATAAGGAAAACTATTAACCATGTCATCGTATTGTTTCGCAATGATACTGGTATCAATCACTACGAACGGAGTCGCTTTATCCTTGGCAAACTCTTCGATACGCTTGAAGGTTTGAGCATCATAATAATCAGCAACATCAATAGATTGAAATTGGCTCATTGGGCCAGAGTCTCCTTTGGGTCAGATGGTAAAAAGTCGCTATGTGTCGTAAAAACGTGCGCAGTAAACGATATTTTTTTAGTTAACGCAACGAATTTTTATGCTTAATAACTAACTTTTTATTCCACCAATTGTTAAGTTCGAATAAGCTGAAAAAAACTATTTTTAAAACAGATAATTATGCATAAGAGTCCCACAAAGGATCTTGACGTTTATTAAGGCCCAACAATGAATTGTTAAAGAGGGTAATCCAGCCTTATGCAGGGATAGATTATCGGGCAAGAGCGATAGGATGAGTCTTAAAAGATAGCGAGGGGGAAATCATCATCTGCACAGTATGCAGGAATAAGTCGGAGAATAAGCAAGGGGGAAACTCCCCCTCAAATCGGATTTACTGCAGCGATATTACTGCTGTGACTGATTTAATTTAGCTAGGGCTTGGCCTAGGGCTTCACTGGAGTCGAAGTAGGCAATATCCTGAATATTCATATTATTCAATAAAATCATAGTTGCCATATCTTTAGAATCCGGCAGCAAACGGCTCACTTCCCCTTCCCTGTCTAACCCAATCGCAAAAGGTAATTCTTGCATTTGCGGCACGGCAACAAACTTAGCAATCAGCGACGGCATACCGCTGATATCAGCCACATAAACTAATTGCGCAGGAAACTTATCACCCGCTAAAGGAGTGAGAGTTTCTTTGATGATATCACCGCCTTTCATACTGCGGCTAAAGAGCACCACTTTGGTTTGGTCGGTAACACTGACCGCCTTGTCATTTTGATCTTGCAATGAAATAGGATTTATCGCGTCACCCGCCACATAACTTGCAGCCAACGCCATCATGGGAGTGAAAAGGAAGGACAGGCACAACAACAGCTTTCTCATAAACACTTAGCTCCATTTTAAATACGGGCAATAGCATACCTGAGTCTCGTAACCAGCTCATTTAATCCGAGCCATTACATGATACGCTTCACAATGCATTGCGAATACGTCTTTAATAGCAGCACTTGTTTATGACGGGTATTGGACTTAGCGGGTCTAT
>NZ_JTLE01000094.1:1548293-1579404 GCF_000798835.1 Shewanella sp. ZOR0012 | reverse complement strand
CACCACTGTCCCACAGGCTAGCATAGGCTTGGCTGGCATCCTTCTGGCGCGAATCGGCTTCGCCAATATAGCGCAGCCCTTTACGGGCCACTTCGGCCAGCAACTGATTTTGCAGCGCCAACTGGGCAGTCACATCGCCTTCATCGCTATAACCGTAGGCGATGGCAAAGTTATCCCACGGCCCGACACCAACGCTATAAGGTGCTGAAATATCAATATCATTGCCTTTCAGCATGATCTTAGGATGGGGATAATCCATCACAGAGGCATCCTGATTAGTCGAGGCGGCAAAGTTATGATCTAAGCCTAAGGTATGGCCGACCTCATGGGCGGCGAGTTGCCGAATACGCGCTAAGGCTAAGTCATTAGCCGCTTGCTCGGCGGCGCTTCTATCACGCCAACCTGCGGTTAACCCTTTGGCAATCAAGTAATCTTGGCGCACCCGCAAGCTACCTAAGGTCACTTGGCCTTTGATGATTTCGCCAGTACGCGGATCAGTGAGCGCTGCGCCATAGGACCAGCCTCGCGTCGCACGGTGGACCCACTGGATCATGTTATAACGGATATCCTGCGGATCGGCATCGGGCGGCAACAGTTCAACCTTAAAACCGTTGATAAATCCCGCTTGGGTGAAGGCCGTTTCCCACCAGCGTGCGCCATCGAGCAGTGCCGAGCGAATAGGCTCAGGCACACCTGGGTCGAGGTAATAGGTGATAGGTTTAACCACCTCACTAGGCGCAGGGCCTAGGTTCACCTTTTGCAGGCGGTGGCGCAAAATAAACCGCTGCACCAGAGGCTCAGAAAAATCCGTCGCATAGTCGCGGTACTCATCGGATAGATAGCCGCTCATCGGATGATAGGCGCGAACTTGATAGCCTTCGTCTGGCAATTCAGCAAAAGAATAACGCATCCGTACTGACATAAAGGTGCCATCGGGCGTGACCTTAGCGACTTGCTCGCCAGCAACATCGCCCTTAAAGGTCAATTGCACATCTACATCGCTATTTTTTTCAAAGGATTTGACTCCCGTGGGCAAAATCGCCGAGCGGGTTAAGTCGAGACGATAATTGCCCTGTCCCGTCTGTTGCAGCACATGTGAGACACCGTGCAGATCATTAAGCACTAGCTCACTGATCGCCACCATATCCGGCTTACCTTCGAGCAATTTTCCCTGCCACAATACCGAATCGGCAAAGGCTTCATCTACTGCTCGTTTTTCGGCGGCATCTTGGGTATTGGCGCGATACTGGGTGTTCAGTTGCTTAAGCTGGATGTAGGGACCTTGGCGCTCAAACTGCACCATGCGGGTTTGACCTAACTGGCCACGATCTAAGCCGATATCGTTAGAACCGACCCCTTCAGGCAAGCTAGTCACCAAGAGAAAGGGCTGATTGAGGCGACTCACCTCAAGGTATAACTCCCCTTCGCTCGGTTCATAGTAAAAATTGAGAAATCCCTTGGCTACTTGGCTTTGCTTAACAATTTTAGTGCTCGGCAGAGTAGCGGCAACGCTAAGGGCTGGCAAACCTAAGAGCAGGATGGCGAGGGCTAGGCTATGGGGTTTCATCTTTCCTCCTGAACTGGCTGTCTACGTGGTCACGCTATGAAACTAACCACGCGGGGCCATCACTGGCCCCGGGCGAACAATTAATGGTGATTATGTTTGTGCTTAATCCAATGGGTTAAGGTTTCAAATAATTCGGATAGCACGATAGGCTTAGTAATATGGGCATTCATCCCTGCGGCGAGACTCTTTTCCCGATCTCCAGACATCGCATGGGCTGTCATGGCGATAATCGGTAAGGCATCAGCGCTGTAACGTTCACGCAGTGCCCTCGCCGCCGTTAAACCATCCATTACTGGCATTTGAATATCCATTAATACCGCATCAAAGGGGCGCGAGTCGATAATATCCAACGCAATTTGGCCATTTCCTGCAACGACGACTTCGTAACCCGCACTCTTTAACAGCTCTGTCGCAACCTGTTGGTTGATAAAGTTATCTTCAACCAAGAGCACTAAACCTGTGTGCTCACCTTCTTCGACAGCCACTTCAGCAATAGGCTGTGCGACATTGAGCCTTGGCTCGTCGGCAAAGGCGGCAATAATCTCATCGAACAGGCTCGAGGCCTTAAAGGGCTTTTGCAACACAGCAAACACATTGGCACTATCGACTTCAAGTTGCAAAGGTTCAGCCGCATAGGCCGTCATCATAATAATGATTGGCCGTTTCGCGATCCGACCTTCGGCCACCATAGTGTCGATGGCGCTAATCACATCACTGCCATCCATTTCTGGCATCATCCAATCGAGCAACAATAAATCGATAGGATCTCGCGACAACTTATACAGCGCCTCGGCGCCGCTCGCGGCCGTATCCACCTCGAAGTGGAAATCGCGCATCAACGCTGAGTAAATTTGCAGCGCCGTTGGGTTATCATCCACCACAAGTGTGCGTAAATTATTGAGTTTTTCAGGCACAACTAAGGGCTCAACCTTGGCCTCTTCGGCAATCTCAAAGCTGATGGTAAAGCTAAAGGTACTGCCAACGCCTAACTCACTCTGTACTTGCATCTTGCCACCCATCATGGAGACCAAATGCTTACTGATCGATAAACCTAAGCCTGTGCCGCCATATTTACGGGTCGTCGAACCATCGGCTTGGGCAAAGGCATCGAATAACTTTTCCTGCTGATCTTTACTGATCCCAATACCGGTATCACGCACCCAGAATTTTAAGGTAATCCGGTGATCGCGCTCACCGACATCTTCACATCCCAGTTCAATCTCGCCGGATTGAGTAAACTTCACCGCGTTCGACAACAAATTGATCAGCACTTGGCCTAGACGCAGTGGATCGCCCTTAAGAATGAGTCCTGCCGTCACGGGCGCATACAGCAATAATTCAACGCCTTGTTCCTGCGCCTTAAGCGCGTTGAGATCGAGGGCATGATCGAGCACTTTATCCAGCGGAAACGGCACCCGCTCCAACTCTAACTTACCGGCCTCAATCTTAGAGAAGTCGAGAATATCGTTAATAATTCGCAGTAACGACTGCGCCGAGAAACCGGCTTTTTCGAGGTAATCCTTCTGCTGCGCCGTCAGCGAGGTACGCTGCGCCAACTGCAACATACCGATAATAGCGTTCATTGGCGTGCGGATTTCATGGCTCATATTCGCCAAAAATTCACTCTTGTACAGGTTGGCCAATTCCGCATCCTGCTTCGCCTCCAACAGCGCCACTTCGTTACTTTTATGACGCGTGATGTCCTTATGGGTACCGACCATACGCTTAGGCTGACCATCGGCGGTAAATTCCACTACCCGTCCACGGGAAAGCACCCAGTGATAACTACCATTTTTACCTAAAATCCTAAACTCGATCTCATACGCATCGACGGGATTTTGCAGATACTGATTACGATATTCTTCGACCCGAATTCTGTCGTCGGGGTGTGTTAGCTGGTCGATAGCCGACACTAACGCAGGGAATTCATTGGGTTTATACCCTAGCATCGAATAATAGGATGGGTTGCAAATAATATGTTCCGAATCCAGATACCAGTCCCATAGACCATCCTCTACCGCATCCATCGCTAAATGGTAACGCTCTTCCGACAGACGTAACTGTTCGGCGGACTCGTACTCACGCGTGACATCGCGCCACACGGCAATTAAGCCTTGCAGCTCGCCACGGCGATTGTAAAAAGGCAATTTAAGGGTATCTAGCAACACAGGTTTACCCGCTAACTCGACCTTCTCTTGATAACGCAGCGGCGTGCGATCTTTTAGGATCTGCTCATCCTCGGCACGAATACGAATGCCCATCTCTGGCGAGGTTAAATCCTCCGACGACAGACCGATCATCTCGCTTTCGGTGTAACCCAACATCCGCTCGGCGGCCTTGTTACAGCCGAGGTAATTGCCCTCTTTATCTTTAAAGACAATGGCTTCTGGGATGGAGTCGAGTAAGGATCGCAATAACGCATATTCACGTTCGCGGCGCTCGGTAGCATCTTTTAACCGCTCAGTACGACGCGCGACCAGTTTATCGAGTCGTTTATTTTGCTCGGCCAGATGGTGAGTGTATTGCTTGTTTTCCTCAAAAATGCGGCTGACCAATAGGAACCAAGGCTCCCAACCAGGGGTGATTTTTTCCGGCGGTTTACGCGGTTCTTGGGAGCAGCCCTCTAAGTGGGATAACAGCCGCGATGCAGGGCTCACAAAAGAGCGGCGCGTTTGCCAGTGTACTATGGTCACCAGCACCGACAGAGCGATGACCACAAGGATAAAGGTCAGTTGCAGTTTTTCGACCGAATCTTGGAACAGGTCGTCTTCATTTTGCAGATATAACAAGCGCCAAGGCGCATTATGCAGCGCAACCGAGTGGATATAGTAACCGTTACGAATAATGCCTTCGTGGGCATCGAATAATTCAGACTCAGGCAACGAATGCAGCTCAGAAGGAATGCGCTGGCTGATGTGATACACCCGATTGATATCAGAGCCATCAAAATCACTGTGGGATAAAATATTATTCTGCTGATCGAGCAGGATCACCGTCCCCGGCATTTTGAAGTACACCCGAATTTGCCGCGCCAATGAGGCTAAGGTCATATCGAGGTTTATCGAGCCCATAAACTCATCGTCGAGATAAACGGGCACACCTAAGGTGGTCAATAAGCCTTTACCTGTGGAGTCGACGTAGGCCTCACTCCAAAACACGCTGCGTTGCGGGTTCATCGCTGGCGTCGCGTATTGGAATTGTTTTTTATTGAGCAACTCGTCTCTAAAACGTTGATCATCATTGGTCCAAGGGAAGTAGGACATCATCCGCTGGCGCGATAGATAATAAATTGCCGAGGCTTTGGGTGCAGCTTCTTTGGCCACAGGGAAAGACAGCGATAACTCGAACAGCATTTCCAGCTCTTGGTAGAACTTATCACTGCGACCATCGAGGGAACCCGCGCCCGTGATCCGCCCCATATTAGTGAATGGCTTGCCACCTTTGGCGTAATTAGGCTCTAAGGTAAAATACTGACCACTTTCGTTAAATTTGCCGTACTGCGGTAAGCGATCCTTACGCACTAACTCACCTAAACGTAGGTGATCCACAGCCACATCCCGCAAGCTCTTCACCGCACGAATGCTAGACTCCAGTAGTAAGTCAATTTGCAATACATGGCGTTCAACCTGCTCTTCACGCTGATCCATCTGCTGGCTTTTCTGGCGATCGAAAAACATCCACGCCGTCAGCAACGACAGGACAATTACACCGATATAAGTATAAAAAACGGCACGGTTATAATTCTTTTGGATCGGCGATTTTAGCTGGAGATCCGGCTCACTCGATTTCATCCACTACCCTTGATTACAGCACTTGATTTAGCCATCGGTGGCAAAAGTTACGGAGTTCATTTATGGGTCCTTATATTAGCAGGAAGAAACCCCGAGTCACATCAAATAATTGCCGCTCTCAGACTAGCAAAGTCTATGGTTAGCTAACTGAAAAATCATAGAAATGGCTAAAAATAAAGGTCCCACAAGTGAGACCTTTTGTAACAATTTAGTTAATGGTTAGAGATGTTCTTCAGCGTATTCAGCTAAGCGTGAACGCACCACGCCATTCAGGTACAAGTTTGCACTGCCTTCAAAGTCTTTAAAACGCTCAACAATGTAGGTTAAACCCGAGGTCACTGCGGTGAGATAATTCGAATCGATCTGTGCTAAGTTACCGCAACAAATCAATTTTGTGCCTTCCCCCATCCGAGTGATCATGGTTTTGATCTGTGACGCCGTTAAGTTTTGACATTCATCCAAGAGTACAATGGAGTTTTGGATCGAGCGGCCGCGCATAAAGTTGATCGACTTAAATTGGATATTCGCCTTCTCCATGATGTAGTTCAAACTGCCGGTCGGATTGACATCATTCTTGTGCAGCACTTCTAAGGTATCGGTAATCGCCGCCAGCCATGGCATCATCTTTTCTTCTTCGGTGCCGGGTAAAAAACCTATCGATTCGGCAATTTCTGGCGTATTACGAGTCACAATTACCTTATCGTAGCGATTGCGCTCAACTACCAGTTCAAGCGCAGCCGCCATTGCCAGTAAGGTTTTACCGCAACCCGCTGGCCCCGTTAAGATCACCAGATCAATATCAGGATCGAGCAAGGCTTGCAGCGCCATGCCTTGATAAACATTCTTAGGTTTAACGCCCCACGCCTCGAGGTTTTTTAAGCGCTCGCGGCCCAAATCCAAAATATGCAGATGAGTATCGCTACGCTCGGTGACGCGCCCACAAAAATCAGATTCGGTGTCAATCAGATACTGGTTAATGTAGAAGGGTTCGTTGTCTAAATCTTTCAGTGGGACTTCATGAATCGTATGCCGACCGTGGCGCTCGGTGGACACTTTGTTTAAATGCTCCCAAAAATTACCTTCGAACTGATAAAAGCCCTTACTGAGGAAACGAATATCGTCGATCAGCTGGTCGGTTCGATAATCCTCAACCAATTGAATACCCGCGCCCTTGGCCTTAAGACGCATATTGATATCTTTAGTGACGAGTACCACAGTGCGTGGATGGTGAAGATTTTGTAGATGTAGTGCGGTATTGATAATGCGGTTATCGTTGCCATCCCCCGGCAGGGCACCTAAGGTAAAATCGACAAGATGGTCAGGGAAAATAGAAAGTGAGCCTATTGCATCGGCATGCCCTTCTCGACTTGGCAAAGGGACACCATTAATAATTTGTTCAGGTGTTGTATCGCCGCCGAGGGTATCTTCCAATGCCCGAATGGCAACTCTCGCATCGCGACTCACATCACTCTTTCGATCTTTAATCTGGTCTAGCTCTTCTAGCACAGTCATCGGAATGACTACATCGTGCTCTTTAAACGAATAGATCGCCAAAGGTTCATGTAGTAACACATTGGTATCCAGTACAAACAACTTTCTGTCGTCTTGTTCCATGGCGCCTCCAGAGTGCTCGATTGTTTTTATGTTATATCTCGTTCCCAGTGAGTGGATATGGCTCCTTTGCTGATTGGCGTTAGGTTAAGAATGATCTTTAAGTTCAAGCCTCTACCGAATAAAGATAGCTAGCGGCTTACACTAATATTGGCACCATTCTCAATGAATGCCAACCAAATCATCAGAGACTCGAAAGCAGTGTAGGTCCCTCGATATGACAGAAGCATGACAAAACCTCGAGCTGCAACAGAGAATTTTCTTCACTGTTCAATTTGTAATCTGCTGTGTGGAGAATTAGTCTCTAACGGTTGAGAGGGCGATTCAAATATCCCTAGTATTGATATAACATACGCGCCCTTTGTTAGAGTCCGCCCAGAGATGAGAATTTAAGATGCCGTTTGCCTTAGGACAACGTTGGATAAGTGATACCGAGTCAGAGCTTGGTTTAGGAACAGTCGTACAAGTTGAAGGCCGCATGGTCACAGTGTTATTCCCTGCGACTGGTGAGAACCGTATGTTCTCGCGTAACGAAGCCCCGCTGACCCGCGTCATATACAACCCTGGCGATACGGTTGAAAGCCATGAAGGCTGGAGCCTCTCGGTCGAAGAACTCACCGAAAAAGACGGCCTCGTCGTCTACCACGGAATCCACAGCGAAACAGGTGAGAAAACCAGCCTGCGTGAGACCCTGTTAAACCACAATATTCGCTTTAACAAACCGCAGGATCGCCTGTTTGCGGGTCAGATTGACCGCCTCGATCGTTTCGGCATTCGTTACCAATGCCAGTTACTACGCAATCAACTGGCGACCTCTGATTTACTCGGCTTACAAGGGCCACGCGTCGGTCTTATCCCCCACCAAATGTGGATTGCCCATGAAGTGGGTCGCCGTTATGCGCCGCGGGTGTTGCTGGCCGACGAAGTGGGTTTAGGTAAAACCATCGAAGCAGGGTTAATTATCCACCAACAACTGCTGACAGGCCGTGCCGAACGAGTATTGATTATTGTGCCGGATACCCTGCGCCATCAGTGGTTAGTGGAAATGCTGCGCCGCTTTAACTTGCGCTTCTCCGTGTTTGATGAAGACCGTTGCGTTGAAGCCTTTGCCGACCATGACAACCCTTTCTATACCGAACAGTTAGTGATTTGTTCACTCGAATTACTGCGCAAAAAGAAACGCCTCGATCAAGCACTCGATGCCGATTGGGATCTGTTAGTGGTTGATGAAGCGCACCATTTAGAGTGGACCGAAGACGCCCCAAGCCGCGCCTACCAAGTGGTTGAAGCCTTAAGCGAAGTCGTACCGGGCGTATTATTACTGACCGCAACACCGGATCAACTCGGTCACGAGAGCCATTTTGCGCGCTTGCGCCTACTCGACCCAGATCGTTTCTATGACTACGACGCCTTCCTTGCTGAAGAAAACAGCTACAAAGATGTCGCCATCGCCGCCGAAGCTTTAGCGGGCGAAAGCAAATTATCCGATACCGCTATCAACAGCTTAACCGAATTACTCAGCGAAAAAGACATAGCGCCGAGCATTCGGTTAATTCAAGCCGAAGGCATCGACAGCGAATTGCAACAAGCGGCGCGCAGCGAATTACTGCAAGAACTGCTTGATCGCCACGGCACTGGCCGCGTGCTTTACCGCAACAGCCGCGCCTCGGTAAAAGGTTTTCCGAAACGTATTTTCAACGCCTATCCCCATGCGATGCCTGAGCAGTATCTTACCGCTGCACGCGTGAATGAGATGATGGGCGGTCGTAAAACCTTAGAAGCGAAAGCGGCACAAGCCTTAAGCCCTGAAAAACTCTATCAAGAATTTGAAGACAACAGCGCCAGTTGGTGGAAATTCGATCCTCGCGTGGATTGGTTAATCGAGTTTTTAAAGTCGCACCGCAGCAAGAAAGTGCTGATTATCGCCAGTGGCGCCGATACCGCCCTGAGCTTAGAAGAAGCCCTGCGTACCCGTGAAGGCATTCAAGCGACCGTATTCCACGAAGGCATGTCGATCATCGAGCGCGATAAAGCGGGTGCTTACTTTGCCCAAGAAGACGGCGGCGCTCAGGCGTTAATCTGTTCAGAAATTGGTTCTGAAGGTCGTAACTTCCAGTTTGCCAGCCACTTAGTGTTGTTCGATCTGCCATTAAACCCAGATTTATTGGAGCAACGTATCGGCCGTTTGGACCGTATTGGTCAAAAGAACGATATCCAAATTCACTTGCCTTATCTGCAAGATACGGCGCAGGAGCGTTTACTCCAATGGTATCACCAAGGTCTAAATGCCTTCGAGCTTACCTGCCCTGGCGGCCATATACTTTTCAGTGAATTTGCCGAAGAATTGTTAAATGTTCTTGTAGGCGGTGATGAAGACGAGCTGACCAATCTGCTCAATCACACCCAAAGCCGTTACAAAGAACTGAAACACGCCATGGAGCAAGGCCGTGATAAACTGCTGGAAATCAACTCCCATGGTGGCGATAAAGCCAAGGCGATTGTCGAGCGTTTAGCCCAAAGCGATCAAGATACTAAACTTATTGGCTCAGTGATCCGCTTGTGGGACATTATCGGTGTCGACCAGGAAGATAAAGGCGAAAACTCGATTATCCTGCGTCCAAGCGAACATATGATGTTCCCGACTTATCCCGGCCTGCATGAGGATGGCGTGACGGTCACCTTCGACCGTGATACTGCACTCTCCCGTGATGATATTGCCTTGATCACCCAAGAGCATCCACTGGTGCAAACCGGCCTCGACTTGATCACCAGCTCGGATACCGGTACTACAAGTGTTGCGATATTAAAAAACAAGGCATTACCTGCGGGCACCCTGTTTTTAGAACTGATTTATATGGCAGATGCCTCGGCGCCTAAATCGAGCCAGCTCTATCGTTATCTACCGCCTACGCCTATCCGTATTCTGCTGGATAAAAATGGTAACGATCTGTCAGCCAAGGTCGATTACACCAGTTTTGACAAACAGTTAAGCGCGGTAAACCGTCATATTGGTAGCAAGTTAGTCACTGCATCACAGCCAATTCTGCATCCGTTATTTGCTAAAGGCGAAGAGTATGCCCAAGTGGCCGTCAATGATTTAGTGGCTCAAGCGCGCGAGAAGATGACCAGCCAGCTTACAGGCGAACTCGAACGTTTAGAATCTCTCAAAGCGGTCAACCCCAATATACGTGAGGAAGAATTAGAATACCTACGCAACCAAATGCGGGAGCTGACTACTTACCTCGATGCGAGTCAGTTGCAGCTTGATGCGATTCGTATGGTGCTAGTTAGCCATGTTTAATCTTGATTGGCATTAAACCGAGCCTTATCCGGCTCGCTTAAGCTAAAACACAAACGCCCAGCCAATCGCTGGGCGTTTTTATTTTCTCTGTTGTATAAACATTTTTTTCGCATAAGTCTGTCTAGGCGCCGCAGTGCGCGGTCGCCGTCACGAGCTCAAGCAAAAATTGCTTCTGCTACGCTGCTTAAGGTTATACTCTAGCTAATTGAATTTATAAGACTACACAGGTGGTTATCAATTCTATGGCGCGTATCATTCCCTCGGTATTGAGCCTCACCTTAGCTCTAGCCAGTGCGAGCTTACTCGCCGCCGATCCCAGTAGCCAAACTCCCGAGCCAAGTGCCGAAGCAGCTCAGTCTAATCCCAACAAACCGACGCCCGCTAAAAGAGCGAGCAGCTATTTACCCGCCAATGAGATCAAACAAATCACCATAGATGACCAACCACTTGAACTCTTAGTCCGCTCATGGGAAGGCCGAAAAAAACTCGGTGCAGCCATTATTTTACCCGCCACTAATGGCACCGCCGATGCGCCCGGATTAATGGCCTTTGTCCGACGTAATATCAATGCTGCTGGCTGGGCGAGCTTAAGCCTCACGCCGCCAACAGAACCACCAGCGCCCAATTTTGCCACCCCAGCAACTGAAGTCGCGACCGCGGGGTCAGCGCAATTAACCACGCCTTCCAATAAACCAAGTCAAAAGGTAAAGCCTGAAGACAGTAATAAGCATCTCCTTGAGCAAGAAGACTTTCTCGTTAAAAGCATGTCACAGCTCGACAGCGTTGGTAGCGATTATCCTGGCAAACGAGTACTGATCACCGCCGATCAAAGTGCTGGATTATTGATAAGCCTATTAAGCCAAAAGAAAATTGCCGATCCCGATGTATTGATTGTCATCAATCCCTACAGTGAAGACGAAACGCGCAACCAAGCCATAGCCGAGAAGCTCGCTAAACTCACGATGCCGATACTCGATATTCAATCACCCGATGGTCACCCCGCCTCATTAGAAACGGCTGAACAACGTAAAACGCTGGCAGTGACCTTAGAGGCACCCAATTATCGGCAGACAACGCTGGCATTGAATCTGGATAATGAAAGCGCTTGGCAGAATTGTTTAACGGCCATAAGAGGATTCGCCGCCCGAATGAGCGGCGCCTATTGAGATTTGAATCCCCTAATTTTACGAGCACGGCTTGCTAGAACAAAAATAAAGCTCGACACATCAACGCAGCCTCAGCATTGAGGAAGTCTTTACCATGGTTTTCTCGCTAAGGGCATCAACCAAGTTACCAGCCAGACTGGCGATCCTTGTAGGGTTTGGTGGGATCTTTTAACTGACGAACCGCAGCGATAGTACGATTTTTGCCAAGCAGCAATCTCACTTGGCTCCATGACTCGCGGCATAGCAACGCACGGACCGAAGCAGTCCAGCTGCGGTTAATACTCAGCTTAATTGCCGCAGCCGCATCGGGGGAGGTATTGAGGAGTTCTTCCGCCAATTGTTGCGCGCTTAACATTGGGTTATCACTTAACTGAGTCACTAAACCTAAGGTTTTAGCCTCTTCGCCAGAGAGCACTTTTGCCGTGAGACTGAGTAACATCGCTTGATCCTTTGGCATAATTTGCCGCAATGCCACTAGGCCTGCCATATCGGGCACCAGCCCCCATTTGGCCTCCATAATGGATAACTTACTGTCAGGGCTTGCTATCCTAAAATCCGCACCTAAAGCGATTTGCATTCCTCCACCATAACAGCAGCCTTCCAATACCGCGATAACGGGTACAGGTAAACGCTGCCAGCCAAGGGATACTCTTTGGGCTAGGTTGGCATTGCCTGGCAACCCTTTAAACAGCAATTTAACTGCTTGCATCGGCGCAGACATCACGCTTTTGACATCCAAGCCAGAACTAAAATTACCTCCTGCGCCAGATAAAATTACTAGCCGAATACGCGGATCTGATTTAATCCTTTTGATGGTTTTATCAAGTTCGCTAAACATCAAATAACTAATTGCATTGAACTTTTCTGGACGATTAAGCACAACATTTGCGATGCCATTCTCAACCGTAACTTGCACACAACGCTCACCCATGAAATATCCTGCTACTGGTCAGTCCAGACCAAATGTTAACATGTTTGGCATGATTAACCAAAACATGTAACATAAGGCCGAATTTTGACTTTAGTCAAAATATTGTCAGTCACCGTTAAGTATTAGTGTGCGATTATGTTAGGCTGCAATCTAAAACCTAACAAATTCTGATTTATGAAGCTGTTAGAATAAATTTACGATGCTGTTCAGCCCATGCCAGCGTCTAATTTGAACAAAATGCATCTCTAGCAACTCCGCTTACCTACAGCATGTATATCTGTGCATGATAGAGGATCGATACTGTAGACATCTGTTGATGGATTAAGCATATAGATGGTCGCAAAATCGAGGTATTTTTTGCGATAAATAACGAAGTTAACTTAGCTAACCACAATTTTAATCGCACTATGCCTTTAGAATTTAATGGCAAGATAAATAAAATTAGCTAATTAAATCTATAAGTTATATATAGATGATGTAAATCAAACTTGCCCGAAGCACATAATTCGTCACTCAAACATGAAGAATTAGTGTTATCTTCAATAAATGGGCAAATAAGGATCTGTAGTCAGCATGACAATCTCTGTACTCATCTGTGACGATTCCGCTATGGCGCGTAAACAAATGGCTCGCACCCTTCCCAAAGAATGGGATGTCGAGATTACCTACGCGACCAATGGTGCCGAAGGGTTAGATGCCATTCGCGCAGGTAAAGGCGAAGTGGTCTTCCTCGATCTCAATATGCCCGTAATGGATGGTTATGAAGTACTACAAACCGTTCAACAAAACGATCTCCCCGCCCTTATCATTGTGGTCTCGGGTGACATACAAATTAAAGCTCATGAACGTGTTAAAGCTCTAGGTGCATTGGACTTTATCCAAAAACCCGTCAGTGCTGATGCCATCAGTAATATCCTCCAAGAGTACGGCATTCTTACCCTAACGCAGAAAGATCAGGTGGAAGACACGCCGATGATCAAAGTCGATATGCGTGATGCCTGCCAAGAGATCGCTAACGTTGCCATGGGCCGTGCAGCCGATTTGCTCGCCAAATTACTCGACGTATTTGTCCTATTACCTATCCCAAATGTGAACGTGCTCGAAGTCAGCGAACTGACCATGGCTCTGAAAGCAACAGAAGAAAGCTCAACTGTTTCAGCACTTTGCCAAGGATTTATTGGAGCAGGAGTTGCGGGTGAAGCACTGTTGTTATTCCATGATTCAAGCTTTAAAGATATGGCCAAGCTCATGGGGGTTGCAAATCCTGAGGATAAGAATACCGAGATTGAAGTACTGATCGACACTGGAAACGTATTGATTGGTGCATTCCTGAATGGGATCTCAGAACAACTCGATATGAAATTCAGCCAAGCCCATCCTGTGGTGTTGGGCCGTCACTGTACAGTGAATGATCTTATCCATGATAATTCGGAAAAATGGCACAGAACATTAGCGATGGAAATCAACTATCGTATTGAAAATCATAATATTCAATGCGACTTACTGTTGCTCTTTACCGAAGACTCTATTCCGACACTGAGCTACAAACTCGGTTATTTACTCGATTAATCAGTTGGACTTTACCTTATGTCAAACGATCAAAGCGCAATGAACGAACTCCATTGGCTAATCGATATGGTACAAACCATAGAAGTGGGTCTTGTGGTATTAGATCGCGATTATAATATCCAACTGTGGAACGGCTTTATGGAAAACCATAGTGGCGTTTCACCCAATTCTATTAAAGGTCAAAACCTGTTTAGCCGCTTCCCAGATTTGCCAGCTACTTGGCTAAAGCAAAAAATGGAATCGGTTTTTATGCTTAAAAATCGAGCATTTATTAGTTGGGAACAAAGACCTTACGTGTTTCAGTTTAAAAACTATCGCCCAATTACTGGGCGCGCCGATTTTATGTACCAGAACGTGACTTTGCTGCCTCTCGCTTCATTAACCGGCAAAATTACCCATATCAGTGTGATTATTTATGATGTCACCGATATCGCCGTGAATAAGTTGCAGATCAAGGCCGCCAACGAACAGTTAGAGCGTCTCAGTCAAACCGATGGATTAACGCAACTGCATAATCGCCGCCATTGGCAACTATGCTTGGAACACGAGTACGATCTCTATGCCCGCTATTCCGGTGTAGCAAGCTTGGTGATGATTGATATTGATCATTTCAAAAATATCAATGACACCTACGGCCACCTTGCAGGTGACAAGGTTATTCAACATATCGCCCATCTTCTGAGTCATTCATTGCGGGAAACCGACTGTGTCGGTCGCTATGGCGGTGAAGAGTTTGCGGTAGTCATGCCCAATACCAGTGGCACCGATGCCCTCAACTTTACCGAGCGTTTGAGGGAAAAGATCGCTGAATCCACCGTAGTGTATGAGGGGCTGAAGATTAAAGTGACTGTCAGCCTTGGCGTATGTGAAATAGGCAAACATATTACGAGCAGTTCAAGTTGGATTTCCTGCTCAGACAAAGCGCTTTACGAGGCCAAACAGAAAGGCCGAAATTGTAGCGTCCTACATGCAGCACCAATTTCCACTTAATTAGGCTTAATAAAGTAAAAGCCCATCATTGATGGGCTTTTGCTTTATAAGAATTATGACAACGTATTAATGTGGAAAACCATCGTCCTGTTCATCATCTTCTTCGTCTTCATCTTCTTCATCGCCAACAAAGTAAGTGCCCCAACCGTCATAATCCACTTTTTGCTTGGCTGCGAGTTGCAATAACTGTTCGGTCGCTTTGTCTAATAATGGAATTTCTAACTTGTGATAAGCAACAGCGTCAAAACAGAAAATCACCGAACCATCTTCCAATTCCATTTCTTCGGCATCATTGACTTCAAATCCAAGTTTGAATGCATCAACCGCAGCCTTTTCTAAGCGCTCAAAATTGCTCGATGAAAAATGGTGCTCAATGGTGTATTCAGCATCTGGCTCTGAGCCATCGTCGAGCAAGGCTTGCACTATGTCACGATTCTCGGCGAATTGGGCTTTTAACTGACTTTCAATAGACATGGACTTGTCTCCGTTAAGATAAAACTGGCTCAAATTGGCGTTATTATACGTCATCAACCGGGATAGTTTTACCCATTAATGTTGCCGCTTCGCGATTTATCTCGTTAAATTTTGCCGACATAATCTCATGCACCTGAGCCGAAAAGGCTTTGGCATCAGCTTTATCCAAACCTTCAGTCGGGATTGGCGCCATCATCTCAATAATCACCACACCATTATCCCAACGGTTCAAATCAATATGGCTTTGGCATGACGTCAACACGGGTACGACTGGCACACCAGCCGCAATCGCAGTGTGGAAAGCTCCCGCTTTGAAGGGCAACAGTCCGCGCCCCCGTGAGCGCGTACCCTCAGGGAAAATCCACACGGAAAGACGATTCTGCTTAATTTTTTCCGCCGTTTTCGCCATGGTATCAAAAGCACTATTGCGATTTTTTCTATCGATCAGAATATTACCTGACAACCAATAGATCTGGCCAAACAAGGGGATCCACACTAAGCTCTTTTTCCCTAAGCTCACAGTGCCTTTAGGTACGGCTTTAGTATGTGTGAATAAATCGAAGTTATTTTGATGATTTCCAAGAAATATATAGGGGCCATCCTGCACTTCCTTAGGCCGACGCACTATGACTTTAAGCCCTAAAATCGGCGCTGCGGATGAAAAGATCTTGGCGAACATATGTACATTGTCACGGTGACGAGGTCGTAATAGGCAAACCAAACCACCAAAAATAAATGCAAGTAACAATGACACCGCCAACAACACAGATCTGACAATTAATAGCACGACATACTCCAAGGGTGAAAGTGGCGACAGTATAGCCACCCATCCTTAGGGACTCAATATAATGTTTACATCTGTTAGCTGAGTTGCTAACAATCAAACAAAAGCCCATCGTTGCTCACGCAATAAGCGTATCGATGGGCTTTTAAATCAATATCAACGCCTAACACTCAGCATAAAACCTAGCGTTAGATCTGACTCACTGTAGCCATTTTGCTTAAGCCTACACGAAATACCAGTGCACTGACTGCCAAGGTTGCGACTATCGCCGCCCCACTCGGTAAATCCATGGTTGCCGATAATACCAGACCAAGTAAGTAACCCATAAGGCCGACCAGATAGGCGTAAAACAAGCCGTTTTTACCTTGGTATTTATTCAGAGCAAGTGCAGGTAAAATCAAGGTACTAAATACTAAATAGACGCCCACCAGCTCAACCGACAACGTAATAACTAGGGCAAACAGGAGATAGAATCCGGCACCATTTAATATTTGTGGCCGCCAAAAAATCAACGCCAACACCCCAGCATAAACCACTGTCGGTAACACTAATTGCGACCAACTCACCCAAAGGATCTGGCCCGACATCAATTGTTTTAGCAGCTCTGCACCATGGGGATCGTTCGCCAGCAATAGCATAGCAGCCACGGCCGATAGCACATAAAAACAACCGATCATGGCTTCTAACTCACCCGCCATTCTCTTAGATAACCAAGCGATAAATCCCGCCCCCGCAAGGGCGAACAAGGCCGGCATCCACACATTAGAAAATGGCATGTCTTCTAACCTGTGGTCCATGTGGGCGACAATTGCTCCCAACGCGGCGACTTGCGCAATGGCTAAATCGATAAAGATAATCCCACGCTTAAGCACTTGTTTACCAAGTACAATGTGCGTTGAGAGCACTAAGATCCCCGCTGCCAGAGCAGGCAGCAGGATCGACATCAGTTCCAGATCCAACATAGGCTTATTTCACCCCGTTTAAGAGGGAAATCGCGCTGTCGTAGAGGCTAAAGAGATCTTGGCTGCTATCATTTCCACCTACAGACATAGGTAACATCAGTACTGGAAGATTCGCTTTTTCACCCAACCACTTAGCACCACGTTCGTCCTGATAGGACGCCACAACCACCGCAAGAATATCACCCTGCTCGGCACGGCTGAGCAGGCTTGCTAAATGGCCACTGGTCGGCGCTAGACCGGGTTTAGGCTCAAGATCAGCGGCTTGTTCAATCCCCAACCAGTTGAACAGATATCTAAAACTGGTGTGATAGGCGATGACCTTTTTACCCTTTAACGGTTTGGCTTGCTCTTCCCTACGAGGGATCGCCGCCTGCCAACGAGTGCTAAAGTCCGCTAAGGCCTTTTGATAATTAGCCGCTTCACTCGGATCTAGTTGGCTCATCTTAGCGCTGAGCGCATTCGCGACGCTAAGCAAACGATGCGGATCGAAGTGGATATGCGGATTTCCCTGAGCATGCACGTCGCCCATACTGCGATCCACACTCGCTAACTTATCTAAGGTATCGATTTGATCGGCGGCGAAAAATAGCCCTTGATCGGTAGAGCGAACCTTAGCGTTGGCTGACTTCATTTGCAGCATCGGCAGCCAACCGACTTCTAAATCGGCACCTGCACAGACCACCAGATCCGCTTGACGCATTTTAGCAATCAAACTCGGGCGCGCCTGCACTTGATGCGGATCCTGTAAGGCCGTGGTTGCCGAATAAATGCTGGCGTTTGGAGCCAACTCTTTTGCCAATGCGGCATATTCGGGTTCACAGGCAAACACATTCAGCTCTGCGTGGGCAAAGCCTGAACAAGCGAAAGACAGGGCCGCTGCGGCCGCTTTAACAACATTAGAATTGATGCGCACCGTGAGCCCCCAGAGACATAATGTATTGAATAGTGAAAACATTGTCGTCTTCGATTCCATCGAAGTTAGTTCCCTTCTGATTGGTGTACTGGAAACGTACTGTCGAGAAATGGCTCGAATGCCACGCTAGACTCACCTCAGATTCCTTTAACTTCTGGCCATGAAAATGCTCGCCATGGAGCTCTTGGGTATCCACCTCGCCGTAACGCACACCCGCAGACCAGCTAGGAGTGAATTGATACACACTGCTCAGATACCAACCTTGATGATAGTCCTTGCTCGGTGCATCTTCGGGATGAAGATCGGTAGGCACAAAGTCAGTCACGCGGTAATACTCACCGCTTAACGTCAGGTTTTGGTATTTATAGTTACCATTTGGAGCCCATTTATACACAAAATCAGCACCATAGGTGTTTTTACCTGTGTAAGATGCCGCATGGCTGTGGTCATGACCTTCCTCGGCAGTTTCGTCTTCGTGCTCATCGCCTTCTTCATGGGCTGTGACTTGACCGTTTTCGTTACGTAAGTAACTCAATCCCGCCTGCCATGAACTGTTATCCCCTATATCGCCACCGATTTTTGAATATAAGGTGTACACACCGACATTTTTAAACTCACGTTCGCCATGTTCATCGGCGGCGCGCATGCTGTCGCCCTTGAACGCTTCAGCGCCAATGGTCCAATACAGATCAGTTGGAGCAACAAAGTTTAAGCGCACGCCATCATCGAAGTAGTGGCCGCCGAAAAATGCACGGTAAGCAATCGGGCGGTCGGTGAATGAATCGGTATGTAAATGCTGGTTATTTAGATAACCGATATCCGACAGGAAACGTCCGCCACGGATGGAAAAACCCGCAGGCATTGCCATGGTTTGGATAAAGGCTTCTTCAAGATTAAGCTCGGTTTCACCATCATGCATCTCAACGACGGCGGTCACTTTGCCGTAGAACATGTCGTCAATATTGGCACTCATCGCCAACTCAGTTTCACCTAAACCAAATCCTTCGGCGGTTTCTGCCAATGGGCGTTCAGCCGTTTGATAATAGCCATTCAGCACCGCACTGATCGCCGGATTGGTTAAACTTGAGTCAGCGGCAAATAACGTCGGCGAAGCAAATGCGCACGCCAAGGCCACCAAAGAAATTCGGTTGTTAAAAACAGTCATGATATCTCCAAAATACAACTAGCACTCGATGACTAAGTTAAGTCATCAAGAAATACAATAAGTTAAAATATTAAAGTTGATTTAATGGAGAACAGGCGGCGCACGGCTTAGGTAAACACTGACGTGTTTGAAGAAGGTAACGGGTAAGACAAACTCACAAACATCAAATCGCTGTATCGCTAAATTTAGCGTCTGCGGAGCTGTGAACAGAATTTTATTTAGCTGATGTTGATGGAAGCAGAGCGTACAGTGCGTCTTCGCCCCATCATCAAGGTGAGTCACACTATGGGCTGAGGCAACAAAAGACAGCAGTATCAATACGGCGGCAAGCCATATCGAAATTGTGCGTCTTAAGTGACTATTTAGTCTCACTCAGTCGTCCCCATAGTAAAAAGTGGCACAAGTTTAAGTCAGGCCGCTAGTAAGTTGCAATAAGGTAATGGTCAAGCAATGCGTTACAAGATATTTACCATTGCAACTGATGGCACCTTAAAAAGAGCACATTATTGGCAAAAAGAGTTATTTAAGATTAGCTTAAGTCAGTGAATCTATTATGTACCCAGTGTTATACAGGCTAAATATTTAATTCTATTCAACCCAGCAAAAGGCAACCAAAATGCTAGCATTCTTTCGTGAAAACTTAGGATTAATCTTAGGGATAGTGATTTTCGGCGCAGTCATTTTGGGCGGGATTTATTACGTAGAACACTCATTAGAGAGTCAAGAACAGGTTATTCAATAACAGGTTCACCCTGTAAAACAATGTCGAGCCTCAGTGGTAGGCCCCTAAACGGCTCGACAGGGTTAAACCAGTGTCATCCCATCTCTAGCGATACTTTTGCCGTTGATCGCTATCGTCTTCCTTCTCTGGTGCCTCAATCGTTTGCAGCTGATCCATAAAATGGCTCACCAGCAGCAACATCACACAGAAGATCATCACAGGGATCAAAAAATGCCGCGTCGAGGCATCGAAGTAACTGTATAAGCCCGTCAGGGCACTCGCATAAAAACCAAACAATTTTAACTTCAATAACTTAGGACTATGACCAAGCCACGCTGAACAATGGGGACATTGGACTTGGGCGTGAAAGCCCTTTCCGCGCTGCTGGGTAATTTGGGCAATTTTAATCGACAGATGACAATGGGAGCACAGCATGTAAAGTACATTCCTAACTATGGGGCGCTAAGTTTATCAGATCCTTATCCCATTCAGTCGAACTAATTAGCGTCGAGGTTTCAGAGCCTCATTCTATGGCCTAAAGCTGTAAACTGGCGCACAAATTTTAAACATTGTTAGTCTATTATGCTGTTGATATTTTACAGGGTTTAGCTCGACACCTATCATATACCTACCTCTTTTTGTGGAAGATAACGTCTATGCGCCGCTCGCTAATATTGATACTTGCCCTAAGCTTTCCGCTACTGATGAGTGCCAAGGTATTCGCTGCAGATCCAGACCCCATTACGACCAGCCCAAGCGCTTCGGCATCAAACGAAACCCAAAGTGAATTAACCACACTTCAGACCGCCATTAAAGAGGACATTGCGCGCTTAGCTCAATACCAAGGTGAATTACGCACCATTGTTGAATATCGCATTCAAAATAAGACCTTACAGTTACGCAATAAGATTAAAGCACTCTTAGATGATAATACTTACGATAAAACTTTTATGCTGGCTCTAATCCAAGAGCAATTGCAGTTTAATCTGAAAATTAACGACTACTTTAATGATCTCATCACCAAGTTGTCTCAAAAACTTGGCACAGCGGATGATGAGGCCACCTTACTCGAGATCTCCAAACGTGAACTCGACAAAGACAATAACTACAAGCAACGGCTTGAGACCTTAAACTGGCTAACCCAAATTGGCCAAGATGTAACAGCTGAAAAAACACAGCTCACCCAACTCCTGCTTAACCGCGCCGATAACTTCGACAGCTTTGTCACTTACACCCAACAGCAGTTACAAAATGCGGTAAATGATGCCACCAATGCAGGGAAAGACGTTACCGCAGCGCAAACCAGTCGCGTGATACAACTAAAAGAACGTTTAGCACAAAACAGCCAGAGCCTCAGCACCAATATCGAGTTACTGGATGCACTAGGGCAAAACACAGCCTTGCTCAAAAAGACCTTGTTTAGTATTTCAGGTGATATTACGCAGGACGTATTAAACATTGATGTGGCATCGAGCTTAATAGAGCAATGGCTAAATACTGCGAAGGATCAAGCCATTAATCATGGACCAACATTGGTCTTTAAGTTATTTATCTTCTCTCTGATCCTGTTTGTCGCTGGCCTTGCAGGCAAACTGGTGAAAAAAATTGTCAGTAATACCGTTAGCAACTCTAAGTTGAATTTCAGCAAGTTACTACAAGACTTCTTTACCTCACTCTCGGGCAAGGCAGTATTTACTATCGGCGTACTGATTGCTTTATCCCAGCTTGGTATCGAATTAGGCCCCTTACTGGCTGGCTTTGGTATCGCGGGTGTGATCATCGGTTTTGCCCTGCAAGATACTCTATCCAACTTCGCTTCAGGCATGATGATTTTGATCTATCGTCCGTATGATGTCGGCGATTTGATTAATGCGGCTGGCGTATCGGGGCGCGTTAGCCATATGAGCCTAGTATCTACCACCATTAAAACATTAGATAACCAGAGACTTATCATTCCCAACAATAAGATTTGGGGGGATACCATCAACAATATTACCGCCGAGCACCAGCGCCGAGTCGATATGACATTTGGCATCGGCTATGGCGATAGCATTGAGCAGGCCGAAGCGGTACTAAAATCGATTGTTGAGGCGCATCCTAAAGTGCAAAAAGTACCGGCTCCACTCATCAAGTTGCACGTATTAGGAGAATCCTCGGTCGACTTTATCGTCCGCCCCTGGGCAAAACCAGAAGACTATTGGGATGTATATTGGGATATCACCCGTGAGGTGAAAATGCGCTTCGATGCTGAGGGTATCAGCATTCCTTTCCCGCAGCGCGATGTACATATTTACCAAACCAGCAAATAGTCTTTCGTCAAAGCGAATTCTTAACAAAAGGCGCAATCTTTGATTGCGCCTTTTCATCTTTACATTCAAATGGCTAACAAACTAACCTAATCCAGTAATCTCACCATCTGCGGTGATATCTACCTTTAAATAACCAGGGGTTAACCCAAGCCCTGGCATAGTCATCACATTACCTACCAATGCTGTTATAAACCCAGCCCCCGCATGCAGAACCAATTCACGCACGGGTACCATAAAGCCTTGAGGGACACCTTTAAGCTGAGGATCGTGGCTAATGGATAAGGGTGTTTTCGCCATGCAAACAGGTAAATGCCCATAACCAAGCGAGTTGAGCTCCTGTAATTGCAGCTTAGCCGCATCGGATAAGCTCACCCCTGCGGCGCTATAACCCACTTCAGCTAAGGTCGATAATTTAGCTTCTAAGTCCATATCATCAGGATATAACAACCGAAACTCGCTTGGCTGCTCACAGGCACGGATTACGGTTTGTGCGAGGCTAATGGCGCCGATTTCACCTTGGCTAAAGGCCTCGCTAAGTTCGCAACCAAATGCCGCGGTAGCACTTACAGCCTCAATTAACCAGTTAAGCTCGGCGTCCGTATCGGTGGCAAAGCGATTAATCGCCACCACAACGGGAATTCCGTAACGCGCTACATTGTTGATATGCCAGTTTAAGTTGGCAAAACCCGCCTCGAGACGGACTTGGTCTGGTGCATTAATATCCGCATCGGACGTTAGGCCACTATTGGCCTTAAGTGCTTTCAAAGTGGTCACTAATACCGCGGCGCTCGGGGTTAATCCCGACTGACGCGCCTTGATATTACAGAACTTTTCAAAGCCCATATCGGAACCAAACCCACCTTCGGTCACCACAAAATCGGCTAACTTTAACGCAATATCATCGGCAATCACCGATGAGTTACCGTGGGCGATATTGGCAAAGGGGCCCGCATGAATTAGACAAGGAGCACCGTTTAAGGTCTGCATTAAAGTGGGTTTTACCGCCTCCGCCATGATCGCCGTCATCGCACCTGCGACACCAAGATCTTCCGCGCTAATGGTCTCCCCTTGACGATTAAGGGCTAGCACTAACTTACCTATACGTGCGCGCATATCCGCCAGATTGCCGCTCAGCGCCAGAATCGCCATTAACTCTGAAGCGGCAGTAATATCAAATCTTGAATGATAAGCGGGACCGTTGTTTTCACCCAATCCCACCTCAATTTCCCGCAAGCAACGGTCGTTATGATCAACCACCCTGTGCCAACGAATACCCTTAGGATCAATATCTAAATACCTTAATCCCGATTGACGCTCATATTCCGCCTGCCCCAAACGCGTCTCATGGTAAAGCCGAGAAGCAATCGCCGCCGCACCAAGATTATGTGCGCTACTGACAGCATGAATGTCGCCTGTTAGGTGCAAATTCAGCTCCTGCATGGGCACCACTTGGGCGTAACCACCGCCTGCGGCGCCACCTTTCACCCCAAATACAGGCCCCATACTGGGCTGGCGAATACAGGCACAGACTTTGTTGCCGAGCGCCTTGAGCGATTGCGTTAAACCAATAGTCGTCACGGTTTTGCCCTCACCATGGGGCGTTGGCGTCACTGCGGTCACAATAATCAGCTTCCCCTTTGGTTGCCCGGCTAAGCGCTGCTGTACTTGTGGCTCCACCTTAGCTTTGGTATGACCAAATAGCTGCATCTCTTCGGGCAACAACCCAAACTCTGCACCAAGTTGTGCGATATCTTTTAGATGCGCGCGGCGCGAAATCTCCATATCGGTTAGCATGGGTAATATTTTCCTCTGGAACTTTGGTATACAAACTTTTATAGGAAATGAGTATACGGAACAAAAGCGTGCAAACAGTTTGTATCAGCCACCGCTGATTGAATATGGCGGATAGTAGGTGATTAGCTTTAAGATATATAGCCAGCGAAAGGGTTAATGAGCGATTCCTTAATCTGCATCAAATAAATAGACCAAGGCCCTTCACCCTACAAAATACAGATTCCCAAAAGAGAAACAACATGAACGGATCCCATTTTACTTTTTCAGAGTTTGTTGCCGGCTTTTGGCGAATGCACAGTTGGCAAATGTCACCCGCCGAGCGACTTAACCTGATAGAACAATATTTAGACCTAGGTGTGACCACTATGGACCACGCCGATATTTACGGCCAATACCAGTGCGAAACCCTGTTCGGCGAAGCATTAGCGCTAAAACCAGCATTAAGACAGCAGATGCAATTAGTGAGCAAATGCGGCATAAAACCCGCCTTCAATTGCCGTCCCGAGCGCTACGTGAACCATTACGACACCTCCAAAGCGCATATTATTGCCAGCGTGGAGCAATCACTAAAGTCGTTTAAAACCGATTATTTAGATCTGTTGCTGATCCACAGGCCCGATCCTTTAATGGACGCCGATCTAGTGGCCGATGCCTTTGCTGACTTAAAACAAGCTGGGAAAGTGCAACATTTTGGGGTATCTAACTTCACCAATGCGCAGTTGTCATTATTGCAGTCGAGATTAACTGAGCCCTTAGTCACTAATCAGCTGGAGATCTCTCCGCTAATGATGGCGAGTTTACACGATGGCAGTCTCGATTTATGTCAGGAGCGGCGCATTCGGCCGATGGCTTGGTCCTGTTTAGGCGGCGGAAAAATCTTTGACAATAGCCATCCACAGGCCATTCGCTTGCAACAAACCTTAGCAGTCATCGCCGATGAGATTGGCGCCCAAGATATCAGCCAAGTGATTTATGCTTGGGTGCGGATGTTACCGAGTCGACCCGTACCGATTATTGGCAGTGGTAATATCGCGAGGATAAAAACCGCGGTGACCGCGCAGACGCTCACATTAGACCGGCAGCAATGGTTTAGTATCTGGCAAGCATCAACCGGACACAGCGTGCCTTAACCCCCGCAAATCCCCCTCAAACAACACCAACAATAACGGCGCACTCGGCGCCGTTATCTTGATCCTGCTTAAAGTTGTACTTCACCACTGAGGTGCGGTCTGCGACCTTTACTGTCTCGCAGCTCAAACACCCACTTGTCTGGCGACTTTTCGTAACCAAATCCCACTTCAGCGGGCATCAGTAACGGCAGCTTAAAGGCAACATCGACCACAAAGGGGCGCTCACCAATCTCAGGCATCAATTCCGCTAAGCAGCGCGCCTTAGACCACATACCATGGGCCAGCACTCGGTCAAAACCAAAACGTTTCGACAGCACGGGATGCAGGTGGATCAGGTTATAGTCACCCGACGCTTTGGCATAACGACGACCTAAATCTTCACTTAACTCCCATGATTGAGGAGAGTCCCAAGCCATTTCAAGTGCCTTTGGTGGACGGACGCGACGACCGGCAGTCTCTATGCGATAGAGGTAAGTCGATAGCGATTCCCACACCAATTCTTCGCCCACAAAGGCCTTAGAAACAAACTCAAACTCTAAGCCCGAATCAGTTTCACGGCTGGTTGTTAGCGCGCATTCCAGGGAAAACACGTCATCGACCGTTGTCGGGCGATAGACTTGAATACGGTTCTTTAAATGGATCATCCCAAGTAACGGGAAGGTAATGCCATCATGGGTAAAAATCACCGCGTGCAGGCGAAATGCCATCACATAAAGGTAGGTGGGAGGTAATATTTTACCGTCGAAATCAAAACCACACACTTGCGCATATTGGCTGACTTTTGCCTCGGACACCTTCACATTGGGCGCGCTCACCTTGATATAAGGCAGCGGCTGTTGATCCCAACCGGGTTTACGGCCAAAGAAAATCTTGCGATAAAGAGAAAACAGCGACGGCATCGCGTTCAATTCAACACAATATGCATTATTCAAGTCTGAGTACCTTTTAATTAACTATCCCTATGCACGGATAGCCAGCAATACCCCCGGACAGATGCATAACATCTGGAAAATCAAAAAATCACGAGTGTAAAACAGGCAAAACAGTGTCTTAAAAGGGCTGATGCTGACTCTCCGAATGGACAATTATACCCAAACAACCTGAAGATGAGGATTCAGCGGGAATGTAACGCTCTTTAGGCAAGGCGGTTATTTGCGGACCTAGTGGACTAAGTTAAAAATAACCAACACAGCATAAAGAGCGTTAAAACCCGCCGAGACGGAGCGCCTAGGGCACTCCACTTCGGTGTTGCATCAATTCACAAGGTGTTCACATTCCTTCATTGATGCGCCTTGAATTGAAGCCCCCTAGACGCTCTGAAACTCATATCTTCAGGTCGCTTGGGTATATTAGAGTCAGGTTTATCGAAAACGGCATGATTATACCCTAGAGGATCGAGTTCTGGGTATCCCTAAGTAAAGTAGGATTTTTTACCACCTTTAAAATCAAAAAGTTACACTCAACACCACAAGCAACAATCATCGCAGCTACAGGAAAAGTGCGAAAATATGCCGCCTGTGCGACACTATCGCCCCCAGTCTTTAACTTAGTTAACCCGTGCAAGATAAGAATTTCGATAAACTCGCGCAAAAATTCGCGAAGAATATTTATGGCACGCCTAAAGGTGAAATCCGTGCTGCCGTGCTATGGCGCGATCTTGCTCCTGCATTAGCGCAATTTGGCGATAAAAAATTACGAATTTTAGATGCCGGCGGCGGTTTTGGTTACTTCAGCCAAAAGCTAGCACTCCTCGGACATGAAGTCGTACTGTGCGATATTTCCGCCGAAATGCTCGCCCAAGCGAAAGAGCAAATCGATGCCAGCGACACGCCATTGGCCATCAGCTTAGTACATTCGCCCATTCAAGCCTTATCGATTGCTGAACATGGCATGTTCGATCTCATCCTCTGCCATGCCGTGGTTGAATGGCTAGTCGATGCCAAGACCACCATGGAAGGCTTATTGACCATGCTTAAGCCCAATGGGCTGTTTTCGCTGATGTTTTATAATAAAGAAGCGATGCGATTCCATGCACTCGTGTCGGGTAATTTCGACTATGTAGCTGCCGATCTAAAGGTGAAGAAGAAGGTGCGCCTCACGCCAACGCACCCGCTTTATATCCATGATGTTAAACAATGGTTTGCCGAATGGAACATGACCCTGCTGCGCGAGTCGGGCGTGCGAGTCATTCACGATTATTTGAAAAAACAGCAAGCTGCGGATTTTGACTATCAAAAACTGCTGGCGATGGAGCTCGAATATTCGCAACGCGAGCCCTATATTTCGCTCGGTCGTTATGTGCATTTTTTAGGGCAAAGCGCTGCAACGTCCCAAGCATCTGAGTAATATCGCGAAATAATACAGGACGCCTTGGCGTCCTGTATTATTAAATCACCCGATGATTTGCTCCTAACTCAGTGCACCAAGTGCGTTAAAACTCAGAGTCCCAAGCACAATCCCAGTCAAATCACTAAATATCAGTATGATTAGTCACATTGCTCACGCCAACAGGCGGTTACTGTCGCGCCCTTCTGCTTAAGGAGTTGCACCACACTCTTATCGCCAACCACATGGCCCGCTCCCACCACTACAAATAAAGGCTCGCTATCAGTTACTGAACCCATCAATCTTATTATCCCATCAGCCATGACTTTATTACGCTGCCAGAGAATTTTATCCAGCATCTGTGTATCACCCTCGCCACCCAGTTGCTCCTGCATTAGCGTATCCAGCGCGGCTTCATCACCACTGCGCCATGCATCAACCAGTGAGAGCAGCTCAGCATCCGGCGCATCAATAGCTTCACGTACCATTGCCCACTGGATTTGACTATCGAAGGAGGCAAGTAATTGAAACTGTGAGTCAGCCGTCTCTAACTCATAAACCGGCTTATCCCCGCGCCCAAGCAACTGCATGTCGACACCATAATCGGTGCTAAAACCTAAGCCATTGTAGCGTAATAGATTAAGTTGAGATGCCTGTAGCCAAGGCGCGAAAGCTTGAATTGACTGACATAAACTCGCTTTATCCCCACAATATTGGTTCATTGTAGCGACTGTTTGTTTATCTCTACTTTGCCAATCAAGCCCTTGCGCTGAATTTGCCATACCGTATTTTTGCAATAAGGCGCGGCTATCAACCTTATTCATATCGATTTCGACAACAAGTCCTTTGGATTTGGCGAACGCCGCCTCAACTTGTGCAGGCATAGGATAAAAATCAGCACGACCAATATGAATAGAGCCCAGCAGATAAGCAGGTTTCCCCTGCCATTGCACACGATAAAATGGCGGCTTATCTGTCGATGCAGCCCAAGTCATCCCACTTGCAAACAGCGTAACACTTAAGAGTACGAGTAATAGTCGCCACCGACTTGTTGCCATATCCTTTGCCCCTTATAATTCCTGCAAATTTTGCAATGAGACGCTGTTATGCCACACACTAAGGTTATAGAGCAACTGAAAGAAAATCTTCAAATCGCCTATCGCCAAGCCATCGATGCCGACGCTAAGTTAGATGAATTGAAAAAAGCTGGCCATGGAAAATTCACGAGTATCTTTACAGCCGAACAAGGGTTTATGGTTTCAAGCAATCGCTTTTTGCCATACGTGCAAGAACTGGTCGATGACTTAACTAAATTGCAGCAACACAGTAGCCTTGACCCCGTCGCACTCGAAACCTTAGTGCGTCAACTGGCCGCGCTGCTGCAAACGTTGCACGCCTTTAAAAAGCAAAGTTAATTCCATTTCCACGAGTGGATTTTCAGCCGCACAAATTGTCATCATTTTGTCATTTCTAAGTCATAGACTCCGCAAACATTGTTGCGGGGGCAGAAGTAATGACGAGTTTAGATCTAGCACAAGAGCTTGATAAGATAATTGCGAAGGGGGCAATCAGCCCCCTATTTCAGCCCATTTTCAATATATTGGAACATAAGATCCACGGCTTTGAGGCGCTCAGTCGTGGGCCAGAACACAGCCCACTTTATTCACCCGTTCCCCTCTTTAAAACCGCCGAGCATCAAGGCAAGTTGAGTGAGTTAGAAACCTTATGCCGCCGTATTGCGCTGGAGCAATTTAAGCTACGTCAGTTTCAAGGGCGCTTGTTTATCAATATTTCCCCAAAAGCCCTGCTCGATCCGGCTCACCCTAAAGGTATGACGCTGCAACTGTTGCAACAACTCGGGATTTCACCCTCACAAGTGGTAATTGAGCTGTCGGAGCAATATCCCGCCGATGACATTGATTTACTCAAATCTTGCCTGAATCACTATCGTAGCCAAGGATTTATGACGGCTATTGATGATTTAGGTGCAGGCTATTCGGGTTTACGGCTGTGGTCAGAGTTATCCCCCGACTATGTAAAAATCGATCGGCACTTTATCCACCAAATTGATTCGACCCCAGTTAAACAAGAGTTTGTGCGCTCGATTGTCGAACTCTGTCAAAGCCTTACTTGTAAAGTGATTGCCGAAGGAATTGAAACCCAAGAAGAACTAGCCGTACTTAAGCAGCTAGGAATTGTTTATTGCCAAGGTTATTTGCTTGGACGTCCAGAGGCACAACCAAGTCGCGCAATGAAAGCGACCTTAGTCCCTAACAACACCCAAATTCAGCCAAGATATAGCGAATCCGCTGAAAGCCTCTGTACCAGTGCAATAACAGTGGTGCCGACACTCAAGCTGAAGCACCTAAGCGACACCTTTAGCGCCCAACCCACCTTACAAGCCGTCGTTGTGGCGCAAGATCAACTGCCGCTGGGGATTATTAGCCGAGCAACTCTGCTCGAACTTTTCAGTACCCCCTATGGTCGGGCGCTTCATGAAAATCATGCGGTTAGCGAGGTGATGGATCACCAAGTGCTACAAATTGAAGCTAACGAACCGCTCTCCATTGTGAGTCAGTTATTGACCTCGGAGAGCGCCAATACCGTCGCCCAGCAATTTATTATTCTGCGCCGTGGCAAGTTGCTCGGCATTGGCCACACCAAAGATTTGCTCCAGCGGATCACCGAGCACAGGATCAAAATGGCAAGACATGCCAATCCCTTAACGGATTTACCCGGTAATGTGCCGATCCAAGAAGAACTAAAACGTCTCAGAACTCAACAAAAGCCTTTCTACTTGGCCTATTTTGACCTGTGTCAGTTCAAGCCTTACAACGATATTTACGGCTTTTGCCGCGGCGATGAGGTGATCTGCGAGGTCGCCAATCTATTAGTGAAATACAAGACGGACAACTGCTTTATTGGCCATGTGGGCGGCGATGACTTTGTGGTGATCAGTACCTGCAATCAACTTATCGATCGTTGCCAACGGATATTGACGGATTTTGAAACCAATAAACCTCTCTTCTATAGTGCCGAACATTGGCAAGCCCAAGAGATGCTAGCAGATGACAGGCAAGGACAAGCTTGTTATCACAAGTTGATCAGCCTATGCGTTGGCGTACTCACACCAGCCCATACCTTTAACTGCAATGAACACAGCCTATCGACCTTAAGTGCCAAGGCAAAAAAACAGGCAAAATCCGCAAGTAACGGATTTTGCCTGTTAGAAGAACGAGAAGAGACTCTTCAAGCCTTGAGTGCTTAGATGGGACTAATGCCTACAACTTAGGCGCAACGGTTTTTTTCAACCAATCGCTGAGCATTTTTGTTTCATACATAAATGGCTTGTCATTCACTGACTGAATGCCGGACATAAAGCCCATGTCGGAGAGTTTTTCATCCCCCGCGATGATCACTTTGTCATTTTCAAGCACTTGATAACTAAAAGTTATACGGGGTGGATAAAGATCTTTTATCACCCGTAAATCATCAGCTGTCGCCCCAAAGGTTGGACGCATATCGCCCGCTAAGTCGACATCAGTAACTGTCATCTCCAACTTTTGGTTCGGTTTTAAGACTTTTACGGCTTCTTTATTGATATTGGT
>NZ_JTLE01000094.1:1518767-1548283 GCF_000798835.1 Shewanella sp. ZOR0012 | reverse complement strand
TACGATAAGGAAAGTCATCGGATCAAACCACAGCAAGTGATTGAAACTCTCTACAAACTCACTAATGGTGAGGCCTATGTCGCCTCGGATGTGGGCCAGCATCAAATGTTTGCCGCACTCTATTATCCCTTTGATAAACCCCGCCATTGGATTAACTCCGGTGGCCTTGGCACCATGGGCTTTGGTTTACCCGCTGCAATGGGTGTCAAAATGGCGATGCCGGATGAAACCGTCGTATGCGTCACGGGTGATGGTTCAATTCAAATGAACATTCAAGAGCTATCTACAGCACTGCAATACGATACGCCGGTTAAAATTATCAACTTAAACAACCGGTTCCTCGGCATGGTTAAGCAGTGGCAGGATATGATCTACTCGGGTCGCCATTCCCATTCCTATATGGATTCGGTACCCAACTTCGCCAAAATTGCCGAAGCCTATGGCCATGTTGGCATGACGATTAGCGATCCCGCAGAGCTTGAATCTAAGATGGCCGAAGCCCTCGCCATGAAAGACAGATTGGTATTTATCGACATTATGGTGGATGAGACTGAGCACGTTTATCCGATGCTTATCCGCGGCGGCGCGATGAATGAAATGTGGTTAAGCAAAACGGAGAAATGCTAATGCGTCGAATTATATCTGTATTACTCGAAAACCAATCCGGCGCCCTATCCCGTGTTGTCGGCCTATTTTCCCAGCGCGGTTACAACATTGAAAGTTTAACCGTGGCACCGACTGACGATAATACCTTGTCACGTCTTAATATCTCACTGGTTGCAGATGAGAAGGTTCTTGAGCAAATCGAAAAACAACTGCACAAGTTAGTAGATGTGCTTAAGGTGTCGAATGTCACCGAGTCAGCTTATATTGAGCGAGAACTGGCACTGGTTAAAGTCCGTGCCCAAGGGGAGCTTAGGGAAGAAATTAAGCGCACCGCCGATATCTTCCGTGGGCAGATTGTCGATGTCACCGCTAATCTCTATACCATTCAATTGGTGGGGACGACCGAAAAACTCGATACCTTTATTCATTCGATGGGTGAAGTGACCAAGGTGGTTGAAGTATCGCGCTCGGGTGTTGTGGGGTTAGCCCGCGGCGAAAAAGCGATGAAAGCCTAAAGAGCTTATATAAAGATAACGCTTAGAAAACATCTCCAATTCGAGCCAGACAAAAAATAACAAGAAGGGGAGCATTTAGCTCCCCTTCTTTATCCGCGCGATTCTAGATTAGGATTGACCATCTAATAAGCGCGATGTGGTGATTTCAATCTTACGAGGTTTTAAAGCCTCAGGAATTTCACGCACTAAATCAATATTTAATAAACCATTCTCTAAGCTTGCCCCTAAAACGGTCACATAATCAGCAAGCTGGAAAGTGCGCTCAAAACCGCGCTCTGCAATTCCTTGATAGAGATATTTACGTTCAGTTTGGCTCTCAGCTTTATTACCTTTAACAAGTAATTTTTCGCCTTCGCTACTGATCTCCAATTCATCCATTGAAAATCCGGCCACAGCCATCGTGATGCGATAACGGTTTTCACCAAGCAATTCAATGTTGTATGGAGGATAACCTGAGTTGCCATTATTCGCAGCAGCATGCTCAGCCATCTGGGCTAAACGGTCAAAACCAATAGCACTACGGTAAAGAGGAGTTAAATCATAAGTACGCATATTCATATCCTTATCTTAAGCAATATGGGAAATTGGCGAACGGTCTTCAAGTTGAAAACACACATTTGTTTCGCCTAAATTAACTTCTGTCCTAACGGCACAGAATCGATTGGGATCCTCATCGAGCGATCCTGCAATAGATATAAGGATAGGAAAGCGGATTTCAAGGAAGAAATTTAAGAAATTTTAAAAACCAAATAAAAATAGTGCATTACAAACACGCCAACGCGATTCCGTAGCCAATTCCAGCCAAAAAAAAAGGAGCACTAAGGCTCCCTTTTTCGGTCTCGCACTCAGATTAACGAGTACGTGGACACAGTTCTTCAGCACTGAAGAAGTATGCAATTTCACGTTCTGCAGATGCTAAAGAATCAGAACCATGAGCTGCGTTTTCGTCGATGCTTTGAGCGAAATCAGCACGGATAGTACCAGGAGCCGCTTGAGCTGGGTTAGTTGCACCTAAAATTTCGCGGTGAGCTAAAACAGCGTTTTCGCCTTCTAATACTTGGACCATGATTGGGCCAGAGGTCATGAAAGCAACCAGAGCACCAAAGAAGCCACGCTCGCTATGCTCAGCATAGAAACCTTCAGCTTGTTCTTTAGTCAGGTGTAACATTTTAGCTGCAACGATCTTCAGACCAGCAGTTTCAAAACGGTTGTAGATTGCACCGATGTGGTTTTTAGCAACAGCATCAGGCTTAATGATAGAAAATGTGCGTTCGATCGCCATAACAAGCTTCCTTTGTCAGCAAGTTTGAAAAAATTCGCGCGGATTATACGAAATTTAAAAAGTAAATCCTATCTTTAAAGCACATAAGTCTGAGATATTGCGCACATTGGCTGGATTTGTAACCAGATTGATCACACAAAAAAACGCCAGTTGTCATTTAAGGGCAACTGGCAATTTATTATCGAGATATCTCTAAGGAGATGAATACAGGAGTAAGCGTTATCAAATTAGCTTACTTTCTATTTTTTGCCCAAATTCCAGCCCAAGCAATTAAAGCAACCAAAATAACCGCTGGCGCTAAATCGAGCAAATGATGGAATAAACCGACACCGCCATGACCAGGATGAGCCCATGCCAACGCGGGTAACAGTGTGAATAACATAGCAAACAAAAGTTTCATGTGAACATCCTTGCGTTGCGAGAATAATATTAAGCGGTTAACTGCTTAACCGATAAGTAACAAGGTACGTTATTCAATAAAAAGGAATTTGATACTGATCAAACTCCGACTAAAATCCCATTTCACAGCCAAATAAGCGTGATAGATGTCACACCAATTAGTTTTTTCGTGGACAAGTTGCCGCAACAACATGGTGAGTAACTGATGTTATTTTTCTTCGATCCAGCATTGTTGAATAGCTTCTAATACCTTTTCATTGCAATGTTTAGGATCGTCATCAAAATCCTCTAGCGCTAACACCCACTCATACAACTCGGTAAAATGCAGTTTGCGGGGATCAACATCTGAATGTTTTTCCAGTAATTCCAAGGCGATATCTAATGAATCAATCCACTTTAATGACATCCTCTTTCCCCTATGCAAACGGACATTTCAACGCATTTCACCTGAGTTTAGCTTAATCACCACTCACTTTACGCTTGAGTTGTTTTTTTTGTCTTAATTGCGTTTTTCTCAACAAACTCGATTATTGCCCCAGCGACATCCTTAGCTGTAGCACCTTCGATCCCTTCAAGGCCTGGTGAAGAATTCACTTCCATCACTAATGGGCCATGGTTGGAACGCAATAAATCCACACCCGCAACGTTCAGGCCCATGGTCTTAGCGGCACGAATAGCCACTGAGCGTTCTTCTGGCGTGAGTTTAACTAAACTCGCCGTACCGCCACGGTGGAGGTTTGAGCGAAACTCCCCTGGCATGGCTTGGCGCTTCATCGCAGCGACGACTTTATCACCAAGGACAAAACAACGAATATCCGCACCGTTAGCTTCTTTGATATATTCTTGTACCATGATATTAGCCTTTAATCCCATAAAAGCTTCAATCACGCTTTCAGCCGCTTTACGGGTTTCAGCCAGAACAACGCCAATACCTTGAGTGCCCTCAAGCAATTTAATCACTAGCGGCGCGCCACCAACCATATCGATTAAATCAGGAATATCGCTTGGCTTATTGGCAAAGCCAGTGATCGGCAAACCAATACCACGACGTGACATCAACTGCATTGAACGCAGCTTATCGCGGGAGCGCGAAATGCCAACAGAATCATTGAGTGCGTAGACGCCCATCATCTCAAACTGGCGCAGCACCGCAGAGCCATAAAAGGTAATTGATGCGCCGATACGTGGGATCACCGCATCAAAGGGCGGTAATTCTTCACCACCAATATGAATGCTCGATTGGCGCATATTGATGTTCATATAGCATTCGAGCGGATTGATCACTTTGACTTCGTGACCACGTAATGTCGCAGCCTCAACGAGTCGCTTTGTGGAATATAGCTCAGGCCCTTGCGATAGGATCGCGATTCTCATTCTGGTCTCCGACAACCATTTCATTTTGAGCGCATAATACGCTTGCTTAAGGATAAATCAATCATGGCTATTATTGCTTGCGCAAATGCTAGTCTACAAAAGCCAAAAACCAGTCACTAGGACTGGTTTTTGGCGATTTCAGCACAAAAGTGACTTAGCCTTCGCTCACCATATTGACAGTGTATTTAGGCATTTCAATCACCAGATCGCAATCAACCACTTTAGCCTGACAGGATAAGCGGCTCTCAGGCTCGAGTCCCCAAGCTTTATCAAGCATATCGTCTTCAAGTTCATCACTTGGCTCTAGCTCATCAAATCCTTCACGCACAATGCAATGGCACGTAGTGCAAGCACAGGATTTTTCACAGGCATGTTCGATATTGATGCCATTGCGCAGCGCCACATCGAGAATCGTTTCACCTACTTCAGCTTCCAACACTGCGCCATCGGGACACAACTCAGCATGGGGAAGAAAGACTAACTGGGGCATCACATCACCTATATCTTGTCAATTGACTGACCTTTAAAGGCCACTCGAATAGAATTATCCATACGTTTTGCGGCAAAATCTTGAGTATGTTCATCAAGAATTTCGATCGCATTTTTAATCGCATCAGCATCATCACCGCCAGCGACGTGAACCAGCTGAGCCATCACAGTATCAATCTGCTGACGCTCATCGCTTGTGAGTAAGTCACCATCTTTAGAGAGCGCTGCATTCAAGGACTCAAGCACCCTCGCCGCCTCAACTTGCTGCTCAGCCAGCATACGGCGGCTGATATCTTCTTTAGCATGCTTCATCGAGTCTTTGAGCATAGTCGCGATCTCAGTATCCGATAAACCAAACGAAGGCTTGACCTGAATGCTCGATTGCACGCCAGTGGATTTCTCCATGGCAGTCACACTTAACAATCCATCGGCATCCACTTGGAAGGTCACCCGAATATGAGCTGCACCTGCCGCTAACGGTGGAATACCTTTTAGGGTAAAGCGTGCTAGAGAGCGGCAATCGTCAACTAACTCGCGCTCACCCTGCACGACATGGAACGCCATCGCCGTTTGCCCATCCTTGAAGGTGGTAAACTCTTGGGCGCGTGCCACGGGGATAGTCGTGTTACGAGACACCACTTTCTCCACTAAACCGCCCATGGTTTCAATCCCTAACGACAAGGGGATCACATCGAGCAGTAATAATTCAGATTCGGGTTTGTTACCGACCAAAATATCAGCCTGAATCGCCGCGCCAATGGCGACAACACGGTCAGGATCGATTGAGGTTAATGGCGCTTTACCAAAAAAGGCTTCAACTTGCTCACGTACTAATGGCACGCGGGTAGAGCCGCCAACCATGACGGTTTCAAGCACTTCATCAGCCGTTACGCCCGCATCACGTAGGGTGCGGCGACAACTTGCGATGGTTTTCTTCACAAGCGCAGCAATGAGGCTCTCAAATTGCGCCTTAGTAACCACTTGTTTGAGCACCGAACCATCGGCAAGGGTAAGACTAGCCTCTGTATCACTCGAATCGGTTAAGGCTTCTTTCACCCGGCGCGCTTCAATCAATAGCTGGCGACTTAACTGAGAGTCGATATCAGTCAGTTGCCACACTTGCTGCATATGTGCTTGTAAAAGATGATCAAAATCATCACCACCGAGCGCAGAATCGCCGCCCGTAGCCAGTACTTCAAATACGCCACGGTTTAAGCGCAAAATAGAAATATCAAAGGTGCCGCCACCGAGATCGTAAATGGCGATAACACCTTCTTGCTTAGAGTCTAAGCCATAGGCAATCGCAGCCGCAGTGGGTTCATTTAATAGGCGTAAAACAGTAATACCCAATAACGATGCTGCATCCTTAGTTCCCTGACGCTGGGCATCATCGAAATACGCAGGCACAGTGATCACTGCACCTTGCAGCTCACCGCCAAGGGTTTTTTCGGCGCGTTCAATTAAAGGACGTAAAATTTCGGCAGAAACTTGCACCGGATTCACTCGACCTTGGGGCGTCACAAACAGCGGTAAACCATTTTCACTGGCTTCGAATTGATATGGGAAAGATTGCTCACCAGCTTGGATGTCCGCAAGACTACGCCCCATGAAACGTTTAACGGAAACGATAGTGTTTTTAGGATCCTGCGCTGAACTTAACGCCGCCACATAACCCACTTCAATTCCATCATGAGTGTAACGAACTATCGAAGGTAAAGAATGCTGTCCGTTTTCATCGGGCAAGGTTGCCGTTACGCCACTGCGTACAGCAGCCACAAGTGAATTGGTTGTACCTAAATCGATGCCAACGGCAAGTCTATGTTGGTGCGGCGCGGCACTTTGTCCGGGCTCAGCAATCTGCAAAAGGGCCATATGTATCCAACTTAGTAACGCCGACTCAAATCAATCGGAATCGGCAAAATAACTGCAATAAGGAAAATTAATCGAGCAACGCGTCTTCGATACGCGTCAGTTCATCGTGTAATTTTGCCATAAATTTAAGTTTGCGAACTTGATCTGCCGCTAACAAGGCGTCTTCGTCACTGCCACTGCTCAGCTGTGAAGCCAATACTTTATTCAACTGAGCGCGGTAAGTCGCAAAAGAATCGTACAGTTCATCAATGCTGGCTTGGGGATTGGCGCTATCACGAATATCTTCAAGTGCTTCACGCCATTCCATCTGCTGCATTAAAAATGCAGTATCTTTCACTGTCGTGGTCTCATGACTTAAATCAATACCACGCAGGGAGAGCATATGCTCAGCACGGCGGATGGGGTCTTTTAGGGTTTGATAACCGTCGTTGACTTGTGCGGTGCGTTGCACCGACAACAACCGTTGTTGCTCGGTATCATTGGCAAACTTATCGGGATGAACCGCACGTTGCAGGTCGCGGTAGCGTTCTGCAAGCAATGCGGTGTCAATATCGAAGGTAGGAGAAAACTTAAACAGCTCGAAATAATTCATGCGTCAATTCGGCAATTAAACAGTGAAACTCTCACCGCAACCGCACTCACCTTTTGCGTTCGGGTTGTTAAATTGGAAACCTTCGTTCAGTCCTTCTTTAACAAAATCCAATTCAATGCCCTGAAGATAGATAAAGCTTTTCGCATCAATAATGATTTTTACACCATCAATATCATATACTTCATCGTCATCGTTCAGTGCATCAACAAACTCAAGCACATAAGCCATACCTGAACAGCCTGACGTCTTTAAGCCGAGGCGCAGACCAATGCCCTTGCCTCGATTTGCTAAGAAAGACCTGACGCGTTCAGTTGCCGCTGGGGTCATTGTAATTGCCATCTTAACTCCAGATGTTACTTAGCTTGTTTAGATTTGTACTCGTCAATCGCCGCTTTAATGGCGTCTTCAGCCAAAATAGAACAGTGGATTTTTACGGGTGGCAGAGCTAACTCTTCAGCTATATCAGTGTTTTTGATCGCCGCAGCTTGCTCAATTGTCTTGCCTTTAACCCACTCAGTGACCAGTGAGCTTGATGCAATCGCACTACCACAACCATAGGTTTTGAACTTAGCATCTTCGATAATGCCGTCAGCACCGATTTTCAGTTGTAACTTCATCACGTCACCGCAAGCTGGTGCACCCACCATACCGGTTACGACTGAAGGATCGTTTTTATCGAAAGAACCAACGTTACGTGGGTTCTCGTAATGATCTATCACTTTTTCACTGTAAGCCATGATACTGCTCCAAAATTATCTATTGTCATTAGTCGAATTAATGATGGGCCCACTGCACCTGATTCAGGTCGATGCCATCTTTAAACATTTCCCACAATGGAGACATTTCTCTTAATTTATCAATAGATTGAGTAATAACTTCAATAGCGTGGTCGATTTCTTCTTCGGTGGTAAAACGGCCGATAGAGAAACGAATCGAGCTATGCGCCATTTCATCATTTAAGCCCAGTGCACGTAACACGTAGCTCGGTTCTAAACTGGCTGAGGTACAAGCCGAACCCGATGAAACCGCTAAATCTTTTAAGGCCATCATCAGTGACTCACCTTCAACATAGTTGAAACTAACGTTGAGACTGCCACTCACACGCTGAGTCATATCACCGTTGATATAGGTTTCTTCAATGTGTTTAATACCATTCCATAATTTGTCACGCAGCTTAGCAATACGCGCGTCATCTGTTGCCATTTCAGCTTTTGCAATCGCCGCAGCTTCACCTAAACCGACGATTTGGTGAGTTGGCAGAGTACCACTACGCATACCCCGCTCATGACCACCACCGTGCATTTGCGCTTCTAAGCGGATACGGGGTTTACGACGAACATACAAGGCACCAATCCCTTTAGGACCATACATTTTGTGGCCAGAAATGGAGATCAGATCTACTTTAGTGCGTTGCACATCAATCGGTACTTTACCAGCACTTTGCGCCGCATCCATATGGAAAATAATGCCTTTTGAACGGCATAACTCACCGATTGCATCGATATCGTGGATCACACCGATTTCGTTGTTGACGTGCATAATGCTGACGAGAATAGTGTCGTCACGCATTGCCGCTTCTAAGCGCGCCATCGGAATAATGCCGTTAGATTCTGGTTCTAAATAGGTGACTTCAAAACCTTCACGTTCAAGTTGACGGCAAGTATCTAACACAGCTTTGTGTTCAGTCTTACTGGTGATAATGTGCTTGCCTTTCTTATTGTAGAAATGCGCAACGCCTTTAATGGCGAGGTTATTCGACTCAGTTGCACCAGAGGTAAACACGATTTCACGGTGATCTGCATTGATAAGATCAGCCACTTGGTTGCGAGCGACATCTACCGCTTCTTCAGCTTGCCAACCATAACGGTGAGAACGTGATGCTGGGTTACCGAAAATGCCATCCATCGTCATGTATTGGAACATTTTTTCCGCAACTCGCGGATCAACAGGCGTGGTGGCGGCATAATCTAAATAGATAGGAAGCTTCATAACACACTCCGTACTTAGCAGTCTCTGCCGAGGCTACATACAACGTACAAAAATAATTTTTATCGTATAACAAAAAGCCTATAAGCTGACTCTTTGCTCCTTTTGCATAGTGTCTTGCTTAAGCGAAATAAATTGCACATCTCGTTTCTGCATTAAGCCCGCAAGACTGATACCATCTAAAAAATCTGAAATTTGTTTGCTTAAATCACCCCAAAGCGAGTGCGTTAAGCAGCGAGTTCCACTCTGGCAATTGCCTAATCCTTGACAACGAGTCGCATCGACAGACTCGTCAACGGCATGAACCACCATGCCAACAGAAATATCATTTGCCTCTAGGCCCAAACGGTAACCACCACCGGGACCTCGGACACTTGCCACTAGGCCATGTTTGCGTAACTTTGCGAAGAGTTGTTCCAGATAGGAAAGCGAAATCCCTTGTCTTTCAGAGATATCCGCCAAGGGAACTGGTCCTGAAGCTGAGTGGATAGCCACATCAAGCATTGCGGTTACTGCATAACGACCTTTAGATGTAAGTTTCATAACTACCATAGCTCCCGAACAGGTATGGAGCTATTTCAACATACCCGAGTAAATCAGTCAAGTATAAAACCGAGTAAAACACTCAAGTATTTAAGCGTGCCGTTAACCAATACCCTTTCATCTTGGTGGGGTATTTAACCTTTTTCTGCCCTAAGATTCAATGCCAAAGGGGCAATTAATCACCCAAATTGGCCTGATATCGGGATCTAACGCACTATCTTGAAATGAAAGCAGAGCACACATGCCCAAAGTGTTCAAAAGCTATACAATGGGATTTGCACTATCGAAATAAAAGCGTTAGCAGAGTGGTGACACTCTAAAAGAAATTGCATCTACTCTGCTATTTTCAGGACTATATACTTGGATCAAACTCATCAAGCGCACTTTGGCGCTTATCAGCAGCCGCCTTTTCGACATCGTTAAAATCGCCAACATTCAGCTCTGGCAATCTTTCGGTGCATACATCGCCACCTAAACGCTGGATAGCTTGACACAATTCCTGCACCTTTGAGTCCATTAAATGCATATGGTCCAGCATTTGACCAATCGCGTTAGCAACGGGATCGGGATTATCAGGTGAGACCGCGTAAGCATCGAAACCATACTTCTTAGCCATAGCACTACGGCGTTCGGATTTTTCTTTTGATTGTGGTGAGGGTGTTGCTACCACACGCCCAGGAATACCAACCACTGTCGTATCCTTAGGCACATCTTTTACTACAACAGAATTTGAGCCGACACGCGCCCCATCATGCATAGTGATAGGACCTAAGATTTTGGCGCCAGCACCAACAACGACGTTATTACCCAGTGTTGGGTGACGCTTACCTGCTTGCCAAGTGGTGCCGCCCAATGTCACGCCGTGATACAAGGTGCAATCATCGCCAATTTCAGCGGTTTCACCGATCACCACGCCCATACCATGGTCGATAAAGAAACGATCGCCAATAGTAGCACCAGGATGGATCTCCACTCCCGTCAACCAGCGCGAAAAAGTCGATAAACAACGAGCCATTAAGCGCCAATCACGCTTCCATAACTTATGGCTTATCCGGTGCAGCCAAATGGCGTGCATGCCAGGATAATTAACCAAGATCTCAAAGGCGCTACGCGCCGCGGGATCACGGTGATATATAGATTCAATGTCTTCTTTTAGCCTAGCTATCACACCCATTACTCAATCCTTCGCGATTACCGTTATGTACCAAATTTGCTTTGGCTATTTTTGTTTATTACCCACCACTTTATCAATCGAAGTCAAAATTCCCCGAAGAATATTCATTTCTTGACTTTCGATACGTGCACGGCTGAATAGACGGCGTAACTTTGTCATCACTTGGCCGGGATGGTTTTTAATAATAAAGCCTGTCGATGATAAGGTACTTTCAAGATGTACAAAGAAACGCTCAAGATCGGCAGAGAGTGGATATTCTTCAACCTCTTGTGACACCTCCGTTTGGGCTAAATGTGCCACACGCGTCTCATAACAAATGAGCTGCACAGCCTGCGCGAGGTTCAATGAGCTGTATTCAGGGTTAGCAGGAATCGCCACATGGTAAGTACATTGCTGTAATTCTTCATTAGTTAACCCATGATTTTCACGACCAAAGACGATGGCGACAGGCCCTGCTAAACCTTCTGTCACCAGCTTTTGTCCTGCTTCTCGCGGATCGAGCATAGGCCAATCTAAGGTACGGCTACGGGCACTGGTGGCAATCACCAAACTGCAATCGGCGATGGCTTCTTCTAAGGAATCCACTTTAACCAGATGTTTTAAAATGTCCGAAGCGCCTGCGGCCAAGGCAATGGATTGACCGTCCACTTCACATCTTGGTTCAGCAAGATACAGGGTCGATAACCCCATCGTCTTCATCGCTCTGGCGGTTGAGCCAATATTGCCGGGGTGCGATGTCCCCACTAAAATCACCCGAATATTACTTAGCATGAAACGACTTAATTTAATTCACAAAACACAGGGAGCGAATACTATCACAGGCGTGCGCGAATGCTTATATGAAAATCGGTATTTGATATAACAATCAAATCGAGTATAATGCCGCCCGCTATTTTTAACGTTCTTTAACATCCAGGGGATTGCAATGCATCCGATGCTGACGATTGCTGTTCGCGCTGCTCGCGCGGCCGGCCAAACTATTATGCGTGCCTACACTGAACTTGACCGAGTTGAAGTCAGTGCTAAAGGTATCAACGATTTTGTTACCAGTGTAGACAAGGAAGCAGAAGCCGCTATTACCTATCAAATTCGTAAATCTTACCCAGATCACACTATCGTGGGTGAAGAAAAAGGCGAAAACCGCGGTGAAAACAAAGACTATATTTGGATAGTCGATCCTCTGGATGGCACTAACAACTTCGTTAGAGGCATTCCCCATTTTGCGGTTTCTATCGCACTCCAATACAAAGGCAAAACTGAAGTTGCCGTTGTATATGATCCAGTTCGTGAAGAATTATTTACCGCTATCCGTGGTAAAGGCGCCAAATTAAACGATTTCCGTATTCGCGTGACCAATGTTAACGAACTAGCACCAACCATTATCGGTACAGGTTTTCCATTTAAAGCCCGTCAACATACCGAAACCTATATGGCCATTTTCGGCGAAGTGTTCGGTCATTGTTCAGACTTACGTCGCACAGGTTCTGCAGCATTAGATTTAGCCTATGTGGCCGCAGGCCGTTTAGACGGTTTCTTTGAAATTGGCTTAAAGCCATGGGATATCGCTGCTGGCGATCTGTTATGTCGTGAAGCAGGTGGCACAGTCACTGACTTTACTGGCGGTCATAACTATCTGATCTCTGGCAATATCGTTGCGGGTTCTCCGAAAGTGACGACCGAATTAGTAAAAACCATGCGTCCTTTACTAAACGAAGGCTTAAAGCGTTAATCACGTTTAGCGCAAAACAAGACCAAAAAGGCCAGTGATATTATCACTGGCCTTTTGTTTTTGAGCTTTTAAGTGCAGAACGGTAGCGCCAGTTATCTGCCCGCCAATGCCTGTGCAGGACCAATTTGACTTGCTTTCCATGCAGGATACAGGGTTGCAATCAGGCTCATTATAAACGCGGTGGCAATCACTAAACCGGCATCCGCCATATGCAGTTCGGAGGGAAGAAAATCCACAAAATACACATCCGCAGATAACAATTGGATCCCAAGTAATTGCTCAATGCCACGAGCAATAGCACTGAGATTAATGGCTGTCGCAATACCAATCACCCCACCGAGCGCACACCCCACTAAACCGTTTAATGCCCCCTGCACCATAAAAATGCCCATTACCGATAAACGGCTCAGTCCCATGGTCATCAGGATCGCAATTTCACTGGCCTTATCGCGCACCGCCATCACCAAGGTCGAGACAATATTGAAACAGGCCACACCAATCACCAGTACTAATACGAGGTACATTATGGTGCGAACCAATTGAATATCTTGATATAAATGACCTTGTGTTCGAGTCCAATCACTAATATACACTGACTGATTCAACGCATAACCTAACTCGCGAATTTTCGCTGGCGCATCGAATACCTGTGCCACACTAATGCGAACCCCCGTCACGCCTTGATGTAAATTCAGGATATTTGCCGCATAACGCATGGGAATATACGCGGTGGTTAATTCAAGCTCTCCACCTAAGCGATACACACCTGACACCACAAAGCGATGGCTTTTTGCCGCCCGTAAACTTCCCGCATGTTCAGGGTCAAGATCTTGTACATACAGCGCCAGCGTATCGCCGACTTCGAGGCCTAATTTTTTCAGCAAACTTTCACCAAGGACGATGTGATTATCATCTTCACTCAAGCTCTGCCAAGTCTCGGGAGTCATAAATTGCGACAATGTAGAGACTTTTGCCTCTTGTTCAGGATCAATACCGACAACAGCAAGCCCCTGAAAACCACCGGGCTTTTGCACTAAACCCTGCATACGAATAAAAGGTGCCGCCGCCGTAACGCCTTCAATCTGCAACGCGGTTTGCTCAACAGCGCGCCAGTCAGCAATCGGCTCATTCACGCCTACCACATCGGCTTGGGAGATCACCCCGAGTAAACGTTGCTCCAGCTCGCGCTCAAATCCATTCATCGCCGAGAGCACGATAATCAATACGGCGACGCCTAAGGCGATACCCGCTGTCGATGCAAAGGAAATAAAGCTAATAAAACTATTGGATTGGCGCGCACGGTAAAAGCGCCAACCAATCGAGAGGGCTAATGGTCCTTTCATTGGGCGCTTTCCGGTACTTGCAGATAACCATTTTTCATGGTGAGTTGTCTGTCCATCCGCGCCGCCAATTTAGGATCGTGGGTGACCACCACAAACGCGGTACCGAGTTGATTGGCCAATTCGCGAATAAGTTCATACACGGCCTCGCCGCTCTTCGCATCGAGATTTCCCGTAGGTTCATCGGCCAGTACGAGTTTGGGTTTGTTGATAAGCGCCCGGGCGATTGCCACCCGTTGCCGTTCACCGCCCGAAAGCTCAGCAGGAATATGGCTCATTCTGTGCCCAAGACCCACTCTCTCGAGCAAAACCTTGGCATCGGCTTGCGCTTGGCTGCGATCACGACCTTGGATAAATGCCGGCATTGCCACATTTTCAAGGGCGGTAAATTCAGGCAACAAATGATGAAATTGATAAATAAAGCCTAAATCCTGATTACGGATCTGCGCCTGACGCGCACTGCTCACTTGATATAAATCCTCACCTGCCAACAATACTTTTCCCGATGACGGTTTATCAAGCGTCCCCATAATATGCAGTAACGTACTCTTGCCCGAGCCTGAAGTGCCCACAATCGCCAGCTGTTCACCCTTAAATACCTGTAAATCCACATCAGACAACACCTGCGTGGTTACATCGCCGTCGTGATAACTCTTACTCACCGCCTGCACTTGCAGTAACACATCTTGCATTGAGATTCTCGCTATTGATTCTATATGACATGGCAAAGTGCCACGTCTACACTCCACTTTTACGATGGAGCAATTATTTTAGTCGTTGAAAACACCGTTATTCATAACGCAGCGCTGTCGCTGGCTGCACCCTTGCAGCCCGTAGCGCAGGGTAAAGAGTTGCCACTAGGGTCACCACTAAGGTACCGACAATAATCAGCGACAATTGCCCAAGCGCCAGTTTTACCGGCAACATTTGTCCAGTCCCTAAAATCGAAATACCCAGGGTTGCCATAATGCCATTCAAGTTAAGGGTAATTAGAATACCCACCACTAAGCCCAGTGCTAAACCTAACACCGCATTCAATAAACCTTGCACCACAAAAATGCCCATCACAGCAGAGGTTCTTAAACCTTGGGTTTTAAGCACTGCGACATCGGTGGTTTTATCGACAACCATCATTACCAGCGCCGATACAATATTGAATGCCGCCACCGCCACAATCAGGCTGAGCATCAGCGACATCATGTTTTTTTCCATCTTCACTGCGCTAAATAGATGTCCATAGGTGTCACGCCAATCGCTCGTTGTCGCCTCGATGCCCTGCTCTGTTAAGATTTGCTGCACATCCTTGGCAAGCGCAGGCGCGTTAAAAGGATCGTTTAAATACAGCCTTAGCTGGTTGATTTCATCACTGGGCTGACGCATTAACCGCTTTGCATCTTGATAATGAACGTAAGCCACGCCCGCATCCACTTGTGAGCCCATCTCAAACACCGCTGACACTAAAAACTTACGTTGGCTGGGCACAGGGCCAAGCGGCGAGTACACTACGCCATCGCCACTTAATAAGCGTACCGTATCCCCAGGGCTGACTTTTAATTGACGGGCAAGCTCGCTGCCCAATATGACCTTATACTGGCCACTGGTTAACTCGTTAAACGCGCCTGAATAGGTATGTTGCGCCACCGCGGAGAGTTTTTCGGCAAGCTCAGGAAACACCCCAAACACTTGCACGGCGCGGATATTCGCCGCCGACTGCACCATGGCTTGCGTCGACACACTAGGTGTCACCCCTTGCACGCCGGGCAGCATGGTTAGCTTTTCTGCCGCACTTGTCCAATCGCTTAAGGGAGCTTTCGTGTAAACCGTCAATTGCGGCACAGCGCCTAGAATGCGCTGCTTTAATTGACCTTCAAGGCCATTCATCACCGAACTGACCACGATCAAGGCAGCAACCCCTAAAAAAATGCCCGAAACGGCAAATAAGGTAATAAAAGAAGCAAATGCGTTTGCTTTTCTGGCCCGCCAATAACGGTAACCAACGTAGAGAGGGAATCGAAGATCCATTGAAAGAGGGCTGCGTCCTGTGTGCTGAACTTGCTAAATCATAAAGATGGGCACGATAATAGGGGTTTAGGTTCTATAAATAAAGAGGCAAGCCTTGTTCACTGACACCAATCCGTATTTTAGTGTGCCTCATCCCTTTACCGCTTACTTAAGCCTCTGGGACGAAAATCGACCTCTACCCAATGAAATGGCTTTAAGATCAATGCAATCCTTAGGGATCCAGCTATTGAGTGAAGTAAAAGCCCTCGAAGCGAGCTGTTTGTTACAATTGCGGCATTTAGATAATGAAGCCAAGGTGGTGGTGGATTTTCTCAAGCTACAATCGCGCAAGGTGGATTTAGTCCTGCAACACGTGCTCGAAAAAGAAGTCCAAGAGGGTGATAAATATGATGGTTGTCAGTTTGGTGGCAGTGGTATTCGCATAATCAGCACGACCGAATTACCTCTAGGGCGCCATTTTAAAGTGACCTTATTTATCCATGACGAACTGGTCGCTATTTTATGTTTTGCCAAGGTCACCGCTTGTATGCTCTCACAGGAAGCCCAATCAACTGCGCAGCAAGCACAACAGCACAACGCATCGTCGCCCTATCTAATCGACCTCGAATTTAGCCAAATACTGGATTCGGATGTGGAGCAACTGGTCAAAGCGAGTCTCAATGTTCAACAAAAACAACTTAAACTGCGTAAACAAGCTAGGGACGAACGCCAATAAAGACGAGAGTTTTCACTAGCACCCTCGCGCCCAAGTCACTACAATAAATGCAACTTTTTGTGAATGAATCCGTTTATCCCACGCCAATGACACATATTTCAGCCCTAACACCGCCCGTTGTAAAAAATGGCACTCAAATGCAAACTCTGTCGTGTATCGCCGGAGTGGGTCAAGCGGTCACCCTCGCCAGCTTGATACGCCAACACCCAGGCACCACGCTCATTGTCACCAGTGACACACCAACGGCATTGAGTCTCGAGTTAGAGCTTAATTATTTATTAGCGAACACCACCATTAAGGTGCGGCTGTTTCCTGACCGTGAAACCCTGCCCTACGACAGTTTTTCACCCCATCAGGATTTGATCTCCCAGCGTTTAGAAACCCTGTCACAAATCAGCCATGCCGAGCACAGCGTGGTTATTGTGCCGGTGACAACACTGATGATGCGCTTGCCGCCGAAATCCTATTTAAGCTCCAATGTATTTGTGCTTAAAAAGGACGATAAATATCAGCTCCATGATGTGCGCCAGCAATTAACCGATACGGGCTATCATTTAGTTGAGCAAGTTTACGAACATGGCGAGTTTGCCATTCGGGGCTCAATTCTCGATATCTTCCCTACCGGCGTAAATATGCCGCTGCGTATCGAGCTTTTCGATGATGAAGTTGAAACCATTCGCCATTTCGACCCAGAGACCCAGCGATCCTCTACACCCGTCGATGCGGTGCGGTTATTACCGGCGAAAGAATTTCCAACCGATAGCAGCGCCATCGAAGGCTTTAGACAGCGCTATCGCCGTCGTTTTGAGGTGATCGTTAAAGAACCAGAATCGGTTTATCAGTTGGTAAGCCGCAATCTGATGCCCGCTGGGATTGAAAACTATCTGCCACTGTTTTTTGATGAGGTTGCGACTCTGTTCGATTACCTGCCAAAAGACACTCAGTTAGTCACCTTGGGCGATATCGAAAAATCCGCTCGCGCCCATTTGCATGAAGTGGAAACACGATATGAAGACCGACGGGTCGATCCGCTACGGCCATTGCTTGCCCCTAAAGAACTGTATTTACTGATAGAAGAATTATTTGCCGCCTTTAAGCCGCTACCTCGCTATCAATTTGTGGCCCCAAATCCTGACACCAATGGTGCTGCGGCGCAAATTGATGCAAGAGCCTTGCCTGAGGTAAGCGCCAATCACAAATTAAAGCAGCCGTTAATCGCACTGCAGGATTATGCTGAGCAGGCGCCGAGGATGCTGTTTAGCGCAGAATCTGAAGGCCGCCGTGAAGCGCTGCTCGAACTCTTGGGTAAAATCCAGTTAAAGCCTACGGTATTTAGTCATTTTGATGAGTTTATTAAAACTGATACCAAACTTGGCTTGATCGTTTCGCCCTTATCCCGTGGTTGTGTACTGGGACTCGGCGCACAAACTGCCGTCAGCATCATCTGTGAAACTGAGCTCTTCGGCCAGCGGATTTCACAGCAGCGTCGCCGCGAAAAACAGCGTCAGATCAGTAACGATACCCTAATCAAAAACTTAGCCGAGCTGAAAGTTGGCCAGCCGATCGTACACTTAGAGCACGGTGTTGCCCTTTACCAAGGTTTAGTCACCCTCGATACTGGCGGCATTGTTGCTGAATATTTGCAACTTGAGTACTCAGGCGGCGATAAGCTCTATGTCCCCGTTTCCAATTTACATTTAATTAGCCGTTATAGTGTTGGCGCCGATGGGGAAACGCATCTTAATAAACTCGGTAACGACACTTGGGCTAAGGCAAAAAATAAAGCCATTGAAAAAATCCGCGATGTGGCCGCAGAACTTCTCGATGTCTATGCACGTCGCCAAGCTCGTCCGGGTGAGAGCTGCGAAATCAATGACGAAGAATACGCCCAATTCGCTCAAGGTTTCCCCTTTGAAGAAACCGTCGATCAAGAAAGTGCAATACATGCCGTGCTCGCCGATATGCAATCGCCAACCGCAATGGACAGATTAGTTTGTGGTGATGTGGGCTTTGGGAAAACCGAAGTCGCGATGCGCGCCGCCTTTGTGGCGGTGAATGCGGGTAAACAAGTGGTTGTGCTGGTACCCACCACGTTACTCGCCCAGCAGCACTACGAAAACTTTAAGGACAGATTTGCCGACTGGCCGGTGGTGATTGAAGTGATGTCACGCTTTAGAACCGCCAAAGAGCAGACCCAAGTGCTAAAACAGCTCGAAGAAGGCAAGGTCGATATCGTGATTGGCACCCATAAATTGCTGCAATCCGAGGCTAAATTTGAGAATTTAGGCCTACTTATCATCGACGAAGAACACCGATTCGGTGTCAGACAAAAAGAGAAAATCAAAGCACTGCGGGCCAATGTGGATATTTTGACCCTCACAGCTACGCCTATCCCCCGCACCTTAAATATGGCGATGTCGGGAATGCGCGACTTATCGATTATTGCCACACCTCCCGCTAAGCGTTTGGCGGTGAAAACCTTTGTACGCGAATCCGATCCCGCGACGGTGCGCGAGGCTATATTGCGTGAAATCCTCCGTGGTGGCCAAGTCTATTACCTGCACAATAATGTCGAAACCATTGAAAAATGTGCCCAAGACATTAGTACCTTGTTACCCGAAGCGCGGGTGGTGGTCGCCCATGGCCAAATGCGTGAGCGGGATCTTGAGCGGGTGATGTCGGACTTTTATCACCAAAGATTCAACGTGTTAGTCTGTACCACTATTATCGAAACCGGTATCGACGTCCCTAGTGCAAACACCATTATTATCGAACGCGCCGACACCTTTGGTTTAGCCCAGTTGCATCAGCTACGTGGCCGTGTGGGTCGCTCTCACCATCAAGCCTATGCGTATTTGATGACGCCACATCCTAAACGTATGACTAGCGATGCTCGCAAACGTCTCGAAGCCATCGATGCCCTTGAGGATTTAGGTGCCGGTTTTATGCTCGCCACCCAAGATTTAGAGATCCGCGGCGCAGGCGAACTCTTAGGTGATGAGCAAAGCGGCCATATCTCAAAAATTGGCTTTAGCCTCTATATGGAAATGCTTGAATCGGCGGTCAAGGCGCTCAAACAGGGTAAAGAGCCATCGCTGGCGCAAATGCTCACTCAGCAATGTGAAATGGAGCTCAGAATTCCGGCCCTATTACCTGAAGACTATGTCGGTGATGTGAATATTCGTCTGTCGCTCTACAAGCGTATCGCCAGTTGTGACAGCGAAGAAGCCTTAGACGAACTTAAAGTTGAGCTTATCGACCGCTTTGGTTTGCTGCCCGAGGCCACTAAAAACTTGATGGAAATGACTCTGTATAAACATCAGGCAACTCGGCTAGGGGCGACTAAAATTGAGGTACACGCCAAGGGTGGCAGTATCGAATTTAGCCAAGATCATAATATCGACCCAGGCTTTATCATTGGATTACTGCAAAGTCAGCCACAAATCTATCGAATGGACGGGCCGAATAAGTTAAAGTTCATGCTCAGCGCCGAAACGGCAAAAGAGAGGCTCGCGTTAGTCAAGCTCTTGCTCGAACAACTATCTCAACATCAATCGCAACATCGTCTTGGAGATAAATAGTGTTACGTCAACTCGCGGTCTCTATCGCTACACTTATTGCACTTTCACACAGTTCACTTGCCCGTGCTGAGGCGTGGTTCGAGGTTGAAGTCTATATTTTCGAACGCCAAAGCCAGTCAACTGAACAATGGCCTATGGCCCCAATTGAGACGAAAACCAATAGTGCAATCGACCTGATCTCACCGGTTGTAGGTCAGGCTGTGGTATCCATGAGTAATGAGTCTGCGCCTTGCACACTTGTTTATGATGCCGATGCCAATAGCCATTGCGCAGAAAACACAAATACGAATGCCACTAGTAACACCGATAATAGCACTACAAGCGGCTTAAGGATCACAGGCCCAAGCACAACGACCACCCAGTACCGTTACCCAAGCATGATCCCATCGGAAATCGGCAGTAGCAGCCAAACCTACGCCAAACTTGGCAGTGGCCCGGTATTACTCGCAAGCAACCAAGGTCAGTTTTCAAGTATCGTTAATAGCTTATCCAGAGAACGTGGTAATCGCAGTCTACTGCATATGACATGGCAGCAACCTATGACGGGTAAAAGCGGCTCAGTGCCTGTTCGCCTATTTGCTGGTAAGGATTTCTCCGCCAACTACCACTTCGATGGCCGCCAAATTGTGCAACAAGCGTTAAACAGTTCGATGCAAAATACTCAAAGCTCCCAAGGAATGGCTTTAGAAAGTTCGGCACCATTGCTGCCCTCTCCTGTTTGGCAACTTGATGGCACGTTAAATATTTATCTCAGCCACTACCTCTATATCGAAACGGCCTTAAATCTTCGCAAAGAAGGACGTAAGTTAATGCCTGTGCCGACCGATGAAACCAGCACAAATACTAATGCGACGCCTGTTAAAGTGATGACGCCTTACCTGATGTCTATTCCGCTGGAACAGAATCGCCGAGTGAAAAGTGATGAGATTCATTATCTCGATCATCCCGAAATGGGCATGGTGATCCAGATCCGTAAAATGGCGCAACCTAGCGCATAAAACGCCAGCCGATCAATGCTAAATAAAAAGCGGTAATACGAGTGTAATTACCGCTTTTTTTATCACCAATAGCTCCATGACCATTCAAGACTCATCGAGACTGAATTTAGCAGCAAATCAGCGCACTATTGAAAAATCCAGATAAATATCATCGCCTTGGTCTTCTTCCACCCGCACCATTAATCCATCGGTGCAAGGCACGCCTAACTCACACCAGGCAATAAGATTATCTACAGCAGGATTACTGCCCTGTGCGAGCACTTCGACACTTCCATCGACGCAATTAGTCACATAACCTGTCACGCCCAAGGCTCGAGCCTTTGTCAGTGTCGCATGCCGACAGCCCACACCCTGTACGGTTCCCGTTAATTTGATTAGCACCCGTTTCATTTAAGACTCCTGAACAAGGTTAGCTTGTTATTCTCATGCGAGTTTAAGCATAGCCGAGATTTGAGCTTAGTTACGTTATAAATGTGTTAAGTGATGGATTTACTGAGTGAAACAAATGAAATGAAACGCATAAAAAAACAGCTAACAAGACCGCTGTTAGCTGTGTCGGGCGACATACGCAAAAGGTTGTCCATAAATGGACTAATGGCATAAAAGTTTGTAGCATTTTGTAACAAACTATTAAGACGCGCTACTTTACACAATTAATTACAAATTTCAACAAAATGATAGATAAATCCACTCTTACAGTACTTATTTAATGCTTTTTACTGAAATAGCCAACCAAACCAATAATATATACCGTCAACCATTCCAAATATGAAATATATCGATATACCAATACATGACGCTCGGTAGCATAAGCAGCAACCCCGTACATATAACGAACTGAAATATGGAAATGAGCGAAGGCTAAGGCTGGCAATCACACGAAAACCAAACCTATTCCCCTACAAATGAGTCGCGATGCGCGGTCTAATGATGAGCCTGCAAACGAGTATTAACCGTTAACTTAGCTTAAAAGCTTTGATTTTAGGCAAATGGGCCGCTAATTGGGGGAATTTATGGGGTTGAGTTTCATCCCATTCGATAGGGTAAAAACAACTGAGTTCACTGGACGTTGCTTGACTGTCGAGCACTTCATCAAAACGAGACAGAATGCACATCGCTTTGTGGGTATTCTTCAACCTAAACTCTGAAACACACTTATTGGCGATGTCGGCATACTCTTCCGGGCGATCAATTTTCCCTTGCATTGTCTCTTCTGGATGAAGATTGGGATTGATCAACACCGACTTTAACCCATTTAAAAAGCCAATTCGCTCAGCCCAATACGCCCCCAAACCGACGCCCACCATTAACGGCGTGGGATCGTCGCTATACTGCATTTGCTGGGCGACCTCTTTCAATAAATGCTGCATATCATGCTTGGGGTGCAAAGTGCTATAGCTGATAAGCCTTACATCTGGGTCAATAAACTGCAACTGACGCATTTTTTCGTGATTACCAGGGCTAGTCGCATCGAATCCATGAAGATAAAAAATCATATTGAGACCTTTTAACAATCTGCCAAACACGGCGTATGCCACTAACCCTAGCAAATATTCATTGCAGAACCTTGCGCTACATCAAACTTTTGCCTGTTGTGCGAGTTGGATTTGCTCGGCCAGCTGCTTGGCATTTTCCCAACGAGCACTATTTTCTAATGCGATAGCAGTCTGCGCCGCATTAGGTTTAAGTAAACTCGCCGGATGTTTTGGTGCAGCAGAAGGCCATACAAAACCGTTTAAGAGTGACATAACACCTGGATTATCATTACAAACCAAAATCATATCGCAACCCGCATCCAACGCAGCTTGGGCGCGGCCTAAATAATCTCCCGCAAAAGATGCGCCCTTCATCCCCAGATCGTCGGAGAAAATCACTCCATTAAAACCCAGATCTTTGCGAAGGATCTGCTTTAACCAATAGGTTGAAAAGCCCGCAGGATTGGGGTCAACTTTAGGGTAGATCACATGGGCAGGCATAATGCCTGATAATTTACCTTGAGCGATCAACTCCTTAAACGGCAGAATATCTTGATTAAAAATCGCCTCAGCCTCACGTTCATCGATAGGTTGCGCAATATGGGAATCTGCCGCCACACTGCCATGACCAGGGAAATGCTTACCCACAGCCCCCATGCCCGCCTCGGCCATACCCTCAATAAAACTCTGCGCTAACGCAATCACTTCATCGGGCTTTGCACTAAAACTACGTTTGCCAATGACTTGGCTGATGCCGTTAAGATCGAGCACAGGCGCAAAGCTTAAGTCGATGTCACAGGCGAGTAACTCGATGGCCATTAAAAAACCCAGCTCACAGGCCCAACGTTTCGCCAATGCCATCTCGCCCTTAGCCGCTGGCAAAATATCCCCCATGGCCGGAATAAGCGTAAAACCTTCGCGAAAACGTTGTACTCGTCCGCCCTCATGGTCGACGGCAATCAAAATCTCGGGACGAATTTGGCGAATCTGCTGCACCAAGGCAATTAATTGCCCACGGCTAGTAAAGTTGCGGGAAAACAGGATCAAACCGCCCACTTGCGGATGGCGCAGCATCTCAGCTTCAGCCTCACTGACCTCTAAAGACAGCAGATCCAGCATTAGATAACTCATAATTCTCCCTAAAATTTCTTATTCATACTCAAAAAATAACCATAGCGATACTGGCTACGGGGTTCACAAAAATCCCCAAAAAGCGAGCCATTTACCGTCAAATTTTACCCAAAACCGATAATGTAGGCCATTAAATCGACATTAATGATCCGCTAATTAAGCTCAGCTTATCCGAAGACTTTCTAATAAAAAAAACTAATGTGAATCTTGATACTGATTTATGGGATACTGAACATAAGCGTATCACACAAGCCTATTTTTACGTGGATAGTGCCTGCAGTTTGCCAGAGTTGATGCCCTAAAAACCAGCGTATTAACACCATAACTGCAAAGTTCATCCGCACACACTAAAATAAAAATCGAGACACAACAGGACTTCAATCATGATTAGCGTATTCGATATGTTCAAGATCGGCATTGGCCCTTCGAGTTCACACACTGTTGGCCCCATGAAAGCGGGCAAAATTTTTATGCAGCACCTTGCTGATTCGGGCCAGATTGCCCAAGTGGATGAATTAAGAGCCGAACTCTTTGGTTCCCTCGGCCAAACAGGCAAGGGCCACGGCACAGGTAAGGCGGTCATTTTAGGCTTGATGGGTGAAGATCCTGAAACCGTCGATACCGACAGCATCGATGGCATTCTTGAGCAAGTGTCTAAAAATGAAACCCTCAGCCTCAGCTGCGGCAAAGTAGTCAAGTTTACCCGTGAAGACGGCATTACCTACCACAGACGTAAAACCCTTCCCGCCCATGCGAACGCCATGACACTTTATGCCTACAGCAAAGGCGAATGTATTTTTGAGCGCACTTACTACTCTGTCGGTGGCGGATTTATCTTAGATGAAGATGAAATCAACCAACGTAATGCCTCACCAGCATCGCAAATTGAATCAGCACCTTATGATTTTAACAGCAGCGCCCAATTACTCGAACTTTGTACTGAACATGGCTTAAGCATTTCATCCTTAATGATGGCCAACGAACTTAGCCTTGCCAGTGAAGAAGAGGTCAAAGCCAAGCTGTGGAATATCTGGCAAACCATGAAAACCTGTATCGAAAGAGGTTATCAGAAGGAAGGTATTCTGCCTGGCGGCTTAAAGCTGCGTCGCCGCGCGCCAGCACTCTATCGTCGCCTCAAAGCCGAAGGCCGTAACAACGTCGATCCATTAACCGCAATGGATTGGGTCGATTTATTCGCCCTCTCGGTAAACGAGCAAAACGCAGCAGGCGATCGCGTTGTGACTGCACCAACAAACGGTGCCGCAGGTATTATTCCTGCCGTGCTTTGTTACTACGATACCTTCGTGCAAGAAGTCGATATCGACGTTTGCGCCCGTTACCTGTTAACCGCCGCTGCAATTGGTATCTTGTATAAGAAAAATGCCTCGATCTCAGGCGCTGAAGTTGGCTGTCAAGGTGAAGTCGGCGTAGCCTGCTCAATGGCGGCAGGCGCCTTAACCGAGATTATGGGCGGCACAGTCGAACATGTTGAGAACGCAGCTGAAATTGGTATGGAACATAACCTAGGCCTAACCTGCGACCCCGTAGGTGGCCTAGTACAAGTGCCTTGTATTGAACGTAATGCAATGGGCGCAATCAAGGCCATTAACGCCTCACGTATGGCGCTGCGCGGCGACGGTAACCACAAGGTATCACTGGATAAAGTGATTAAAACCATGATGGATACAGGTAAAGATATGCGCAGCAAATACAAAGAAACCGCCAAAGGCGGCCTTGCGGTGAACATTGTCGAATGTTAATCCACTCAAGCTGTTAATTAACTTAAGTTTTTAGCACTGTAATGCCGCGCTTAACCGTTCAAACCTAAACGATTAAGCGCGGCATTTGTTTATCTTGTACAATCTAATGCCTTAACTAGCAGGACAGGTTTCTGGCGATATCCCAGATATCTGCCAAAGCGTTTTCTCGATCCAATCCCTGAAATAGGCAATACGTGAGTAATGTTCAATCACACCATACTTGCCTTCTTCCCAATTGGTTGACTCAGCATTTTGCCATGAGCTGACACCGATAAGGCAGACTGAATTGATCGAGACGAGATACGCGGGGCCGCCCGAATCTCCTGGGCCACTAATCCCCTCCAATGGTAAGGCATTCGCGTCGCGGTCAAAGATAAATTTCAGCCATTGCTCCTGCACCCCAACTACGGCATTGTGTGCCGCGCGCAATTGTTTGTCGGCCGCCACAACGCCCACTAGCCCATTACCAAAATCGCCACGTCCGACGAAGGTAGCGATTTTACCCGTTTCGGTTGAGGCAGGATTCAATTTAGCGAGTGTGGCGTCTTCAATTGAAGACGCCAATTGAACCAATGCAATATCATAGGGAAAGTGTCGTTCTTTCCAAAGTGGATGTTTTATCACGTTTTTAATCGAGTAAAAATCCTTTTTAAATTGCACTTTATTGCCAGTCGTTAGCTCATTAGCCACATGCGCCGCAGTCACAATCCATTGCTTATCAATAAGGCTGCCAGTGCCAAGCACAATGTCTTCACCTTTATAGCGCCCTAAAAAGGTGACCGTCGAATTATCGCTTTGAGCCGCTACTTGATATTTCGCGTCATCCACATCATGCCTGATAATCATGGCATTGGCGGTACTCGTTATCGCCAGTAACAGCACGAACATCCATTTCATATTGAACTCCTATCCTTATGTATCTTTATTCGTCAATATTGTATTGAAAATATAGAGAATGAATCATCTTTAATTTCGAGAACTTAACAGCTTTTTCTCATTTGAGATATAGCTGCGGTGTTCAAATCATTCAGCCGCGATGGGTCAACAAGACATGCTGAATGACATCGCGATTTATCTATAGAAAATAAAATCGCGATAAACTTAAGTTCACCGCGATTTTTAATATTTAACCCTAGGCATTAACTAAGAAGTTTAATACTGAAAAGGGTTAACAATTGGCAGGGCTATTTAAAATACAAGCTATGGAATTTAAGGTGCTCTTCAATAAAGCTCGCAATAAAATAATAGCTATGATCGTACCCCGCCTGCATACGCAAATCTAAGGGATAACCTTTGACTTTGGCGATATCACTCAATGTTTGTGGCATTAACTGTGTTTCTAAAAAGCTGTCGGCATCGCCTTGGTCGACTAAAATAGGCACTTCGCTGATCGCCAATTTGAGTAACTCACAGGCATCGTATTGGCGCCAGTGCTCGCGATTTTCCCCTAAATACTCGGTAAAAGCTTTAATCCCCCAAGGCGCATTGCTTGGATTACTGATAGGACTAAAAGCCGAGATTGAGCTATATCTGTGGGGATGGGTTAACCCTATCACTAACGCGCCGTGCCCACCCATGGAGTGGCCAGATATGGCACGCTGCCCTGTCACGGGGAAATTCGCTTCAATCAGCGCTGGCAGCTCATGCACGATATAGTCGTACATTTTATAGTGGCGATTCCAAGGTGCTCTGGTCGCATTCACATAAAACCCTGCGCCGAGGCCCAAGTCATAGGCTTTATCCGGTGCATCGGCAACATCATCACCACGAGGACTGGTATCGGGAGCGACGATAGCCATTCCCAACTGCGCCGCAATACGCTGCGCGCCAGCCTTCTGCATAAAGTTTTCGTCGGTACAGGTGAGACCCGATAGCCAATACAACACAGGCACAGGTTTGTTGGCCGCCTCGGGTGGCAGGTAAATCGCAAAGCGCATCTCGCAATTCAGCGCCTGAGATTGATGGCGATACTGTTTGTGCCAACCACCAAAACTCTTGTTACAGCTGATATTTTCTATGGTCATTTCAATCCCTTTCCTGTTCACTTTCAGCGTTTAGCTTGCCGTTCAAGAGCCTATCACAAGCTTAAAACGCATAAGCAGCAGATAAGCCGTTAGCGGTTATCTGCTGCTGTGATGGCAGACCGAGCGTTTATTTATCGTAATGGATCACGCTGCGAATGCTCTTGCCTTCATGCATCAAGTCGAAGGCTTCGTTAACTTGCTCAAGTCCCATAGTGTGGGTGATAAAGTCATCGAGCTTAAACTCACCTGCTAGGTATTGTTCAACGATTTTAGGTAATTGCGAGCGTCCTTTCACGCCACCGAAGGCAGAACCGCGCCATACACGGCCCGTCACCAGTTGGAATGGACGGGTGGAGATCTCCTGCCCTGCGCCTGCAACACCAATGATCACTGATTCGCCCCAGCCCTTGTGACAACACTCGAGCGCGCAGCGCATCACATTGACATTACCGATACATTCGAAGGAGTAATCCACGCCGCCATCGGTCATCTCGACAATCACCTCTTGAATGGGTTTATCGAAATGTTTCGGATTAATACAATCGGTTGCACCTAATTTACGGGCAAGTTCGAATTTAGATTCGTTAATATCGATGGCAATAATCCGGCTGGCTTTAGCCATGGTCGCACCAATAATGGCCGAAAGACCGATACCACCTAGGCCGAAAATCGCTACGGTCGCGCCTTCTTCCACCTTAGCGGTGTTCATTACGGCGCCCATACCTGTCGTCACACCACAGCCGAGCAGACAGATCTCTTCTAATGGCGCAGTTTTATTAACCTTAGCCAATGAAATTTCAGGTAATACCGTATATTCAGAGAAGGTAGAACAGCCCATGTAATGGAAAATTGGCTGGCCATCTTTATAGAATCGCGTGGTGCCATCTGGCATTAAACCTTTGCCTTGGGTCGCGCGGATCTTCTGGCACAGGTTTGTTTTACCCGATAAACAGAATTTACATTCGCCACACTCAGGCGTGTAGAGAGGGATCACATGGTCGCCCACCTGCACGCTGGTCACGCCTTCGCCCACTTGCTCAACAATACCACCGCCCTCATGGCCGAGGATCGCTGGGAACACGCCTTCAGGATCGTCACCACTTAAGGTAAACGCATCGGTATGGCACACCCCAGTCGCCACGATGCGCACTAATACTTCGCCGGCTTTAGGTAACATCACATCGACTTCTTCAATCTTGAGTGGCTGTCCCGGCCCCCAGGCCACGGCGGCCTTTGACTTGATAAACTGTGGTTTTTCGTTCGACATGCTTGTCTTTCCTTCTTTTAATCAATGGGCTTATCAATTTACAGCTTATCCTAGCCCTACTCGCTTGTAAGCATAGATTGAGGCGGACGGATAAGCTTAAAAATAGTGTGCGGTAATGCAGTCATTCGATTGTATTTATTTCCTGAGGATTGATAATCTAGCATTTTGGCAATTCATTTTTACTGAGAAGCAATAATGTACCTTTGGGATGGCATATCAGAATTTGTAGCAGTGGCCGAGGCCGAGAGCTTTACCTTGGCCGCACAGCGCCTCAATGTGTCCACCGCCCACGTGAGTCGGCAAATCGGCGCGCTGGAAAATCGCCTCGGCACTAAGCTGTTTTACCGTACGACGCGCAAGGTATCGCTTACCGAAGAAGGCACGATTTATTATCGCCATTGCCGCCAATTGCAAACAGGCCTCGAGGAGGCCGAGCGAGCAATTACCGATCTTAAAGACTCACCCCAAGGACTAATAAAACTCACCGCGCCCGTAGCCTACGGTGAAAAATTTATCATGCCGTTACTCAATGACTTTATGGTGCAATACCCGAGCGTGGAATGTAATGTTGACTTGACTAACAGAACCTTGGATTTGATTGAGGGCGGTTACGATTTGGCTATTCGCCTTGGCAAACTCGCT
>NZ_JTLE01000094.1:1498620-1518757 GCF_000798835.1 Shewanella sp. ZOR0012 | reverse complement strand
CAGAGTAATTTCGATTAACTCAACACCTGTGAGTGTCCACACAGATTTCTTGTTTAGATTGTTAAAGAGCGTTTGACCATTCACTTCGCGTTACCGCTCAGCAGGTCAGGGCTGCGTATTTTACGCATTTCCCTTGTCGCGTCAAGGCGTTTTTGCAAACTTCTTGAGGCTTTCGAATCAACTGCACATTCTGCATTCGATTCGCACTGTAACCACGCTCGCTTTCGCTGTCTGCCGTGTCAGTGGATGCGCATTATAGGCAGCGAAACTTTTTGTGCAACCCCTAATTTTAAGATAATTGGCATTTTTGCACTGTTCGTTGGATATTTGACCTGACCTGTCAGTTTTTAACCTTTATAATGCTAAAAACCACTCAATTAGGGACTTTTTTATGTCTGGGCCACTCAGAACTTACCAAGGAATTCATCCACAACTCGGCGATAATGTGTATGTGGACCAAGCTTCAGTACTCGTTGGTGACATTGCTTTAGATACCGACGCGAGTATTTGGCCTATGGTGGCTGCTCGTGGGGATGTCAATCATATTCGAATTGGTAAACGCTCCAATGTACAGGATGGCAGTATATTGCATGTGACTCGTAAGTCAGACTCTCGCCCTGAAGGTCACCCTCTGATTATTGGTGATGATGTGACGATTGGACATAAGGCGATGCTGCATGGCTGCAAGGTGGGCAATCGTGTTTTAGTAGGAATGGGGGCCATTATCCTCGACGGTGCCATATTAGAAGATGATGTGATTTTAGGTGCGGGGTCGTTAGTACCACCAGGTAAAGTGCTGCAGAGCGGCTACTTATATGTCGGCAGCCCTGCGAAACAGGCGCGACCGTTAACCGAAGCGGAATTGAAGTTTTTACCCGAATCCGCAGATAACTATGTGCGCTTGAAAAACGAATACTTGGCAGAACCTAAGCCAGAGTAATGTATCTATTAAATCGAGATGGCAGAATTTAAGCTGCCATCTTGTTTATTTTGGCTTAGCCTAAGTGCACTGCGCCAAATTCATCAAACTCTTCTGCTTCAATTAAGGCTTCTGCCATTTCCTCGGCATCGAATCTAACTGCATCAAATAGCGCTAACATGGCGGCCGCTTCATCGATATTAGGCTGGGGCGAAAAGTCATTTAACTGCGCCAACTTCTGTGCGCTGATATAACACTTAATATTCATTCCCTGCTGCTGGGCAATAAAGCAAATGTGCTTTTGGGTTTCATCCCAATGTTGCAGATCGGGGAATAAAATACTCTGATTCATTTTATCTTCCTCTTGAGCCTCTATTGCGCGTCGGCCTGTAGTTTGTCCCTGAGCAATTTAAGCACTCCTGAGGTATCTGGCTCGACGCCACGCCAGAGCGCAAAACTCTTTGCCGCTTGACCCACAAGCATACCCAGTCCATCAATCACTTGCGCAGCGCCCTGTTGCACAGCCCATTGATTAAATGCCGTTGGTTTTGCGCCATACATCATATCGTAGCAAGCCGTTTTGTTGCCGATGATGGACTGTGGTAGTGGCGGTAGCTCTCCCGCTAGACTCGCCGAGGTCGAGTTAATCACTAAATCGAACTCCCCCGACAACTCTGGCATCGGCATCGACTGGAGTGTATCGCGGTAACGCCCTTGTTGTACTTGGCTAAAAATCTCTACTAAGGCCTGCGCCTTACTTTGAGTGCGGTTAGCGATGACTAGTTGACCTACTTCAGCCTTAAGTAATGGCAAAATACAGCCGCGCGCTGCACCGCCGGCCCCCACCAAGAGCACCCGTTTATGCTGCAAACTACCAAGGTGACTGATAAGGTCAGCCACCAATCCTAAACCGTCGGTGTTATCACCATAAATTGTGCCATCGGCCAACAAACTTAAGGTATTGACCGCCCCCGCCAGTGTCGCTTCGGCACTTAAGCGGTCGCAGAGAGCAAAGGCTTGCTCTTTAAAAGGCACTGTCACATTCGCGCCCTTTCCTCCCGCCTGAAAAAATGCTCGTAAACTCGCCTCAAAACCATCAATGGGCGCCAGAATCGCTTCATAACTCAGGGACTGCTGCGTAAGGGCCGCAAACTGTCCATGGATAAAGGGTGATTTACTGTGACCTATCGGATTGCCAAACACGGCATATCGATCAAGTACTGGCGTAGTTACTGAGGGCATATCTGTCATCTGCGGGATTCTATTGGCTGTGAATGGCATGCAGTCTAGCGCGCTTTTAGGCGGTAGCACAGCCTAGTGGCGAGCCTAAGTTGTTGTACCTAACTTTAGCCTTCGGTTTCACAGTGACATTCAGGCTATAATGCGCGCATCGAAATTGTAGACAGCAATGCAGTTAGACCTATGAACTGGCTTAAAAAGATTTTTAGTAAACACACAAGCGTGTCGGATGACAGGGATCCGAATCAGTCTAATGCCTATGATTTAATTGGTGGCGACAAAGTGATCCGCGCGATTGCCAATAGTTTCTATCAGAAAATGGCAAGCTCAGCAGAAACACAAGCCTTATTCGCGATTCACCGTGCGCCGATTGCAGAGTCGGAACAAAAGCTCTATGAATTCTTAAGTGGCTGGCTCGGAGGCCCGCAGTTGTATCAGCAAAAGTATGGTCATCCCGCATTACGCGCTCGGCATATGCCCTTCGCAGTAGATGAGACAATGCGGGACCAATGGCTATTTTGCATGAAGTTTGCCATTGAAAAACATATAAAAAAGCCAGAGCATCGCGCCGCTATCTATGAGGCGATTTCAACTCTGGCTGATCATATGCGTAATCAATAAAGTGCAATGACGCTACTCATACTGATACCCGTTGCTTATACCCAATCCCGTGGCTTGAGGTAGTTATCGTAAAGATCTGCCTCTGGAGTGCCCGCCTCTGGCGTATAAGCATATTGCCAACGTACCAATGGCGGCATTGACATCAAAATAGACTCTGTGCGACCACCGGTTTGCAGGCCGAACAAGGTGCCTCTGTCGTATACCAGATTGAACTCAACATAACGGCCGCGACGATATAACTGGAACTCACGCTCACGCTCACCATAGGGAGTCTCTTTACGACGCTCAACAATCGGCGCATAAGCAGTTAGGAAGCCGTTGCCCACCGCCTGCATAAAATCGAAACTCTTATCGAAGCCTGCTTGGTTCAAGTCATCAAAGAACAGACCGCCCACGCCGCGGGTTTCATTACGATGTGGCAGGAAGAAATACTCATCACACCACTTCTTATACTTTGGATAAACATCATCACCAAAAGGCTGGCACAGATTTTTAGCACTTTGATGCCACTCACGCACATCTTCCTCAAAAGGATAGTAAGGCGTTAAATCGAAACCACCACCAAACCACCAGACAGGATCCGCGCCGTCTTTATGGGCAATAAAGAAACGCACATTAGCATGGGTGGTTGGAATGTAAGGATTTTTTGGATGAATCACTAAGGAGACACCCATGGCCTCAAAGCTGCGACCCGCCAGTTCAGGGCGATGAGCCGTTGCCGATGCGGGCATCGCAGCCCCTGTCACATGGGAAAAGTTAACTCCGGCTTGCTCAAATACCGCACCTTGGGTTAAGACCCGACTGGTGCCGCCACCGCCTTCAGCGCGCGTCCATGAATCGGCTGCAAAGCTCGCTTGCCCATCCAACTGCTCAAGACCCGCACAAATTCGATGTTGTAGATCGAGTAAAAATGCTTTTACCACTGTCGCATCTGGCACACTCATAGCTTTTATCCTTATTTTTATTAATTAGTTACTGTCCGTTGCGCAAAATCTTGCCACTTCGAGCATCAACAATGGTGGACGGCTGACGCTGTTGGCCTAATTGGCCTAGCACTAAGGCATCTATTTTGCCTTCAAAAGCGTTGAGAATGTCATCATCACTAAGTGCGGGATCTTCGCCGGCTAAGTTGGCACTGGTTGAGACGAGTGGTTTACCCAAGGCTTGGCACAAAGCCCGCACACCTTCATGGGCGGAGACGCGCACAGCGATAGAATCAAATTCACCGGATAAATAACGCGAGACATGCGGTTTAATCGGCATCACAAAGGTAAAAGGCCCTGGCCATTTAGAAAAGGCAAACTCAAGCTGCTCGGCGCTCAACTGTGATTCATCAACATAGTCTAATAACTGGGAAAACTCGCTCGCCACTAAGATAAGGCCCTTCTGCCAAGGACGTTGTTTTACGGCGAGTAATTTTTGAATGGCAGTATCATTATCTGGGTCACAGCCTAAACCATAGACGGCTTCAGTGGGATAAGCGATAACGCCACCGTTTAACACTACGTCTTTAATGTCAGAGGGGTGCAGCTGTAACATCTTAGGATTACCTTATGGATTTAATCGTTTTTCCAAACAAATTTTGGCATCTTGGCTACCCCATCCATGGTTGGACAGGGATTATACCTAAGGCGGTTTAAGCGGCCAAACTTTTAGAGAGATCGATCACACTAAAGCGCTCGTTTGTATTTACAGCTTTTTTGCGGGCATTCTAAACGCATTCCCGCCGCACCTTTACGCTCGACTAAAATCCCAAAGCCACAACTCGGGCAGCTTTCGCAAACGGGTGGATAATTGACGATAAACTTACATTTGGGATACGCGCTACAGGCATAAAAACTCTTACCAAAACGGCTGGTTCGATGCTCAAGTTTACCCGTTTTACATTCAGGACAGGCCACCTCAGGTTTATCGCTCTCCTGATCAGGTCTTTCAATATGAGTACAATTGGGATATTGGGTACAGCCGATAAAAATGCCAAAACGCCCCGATTTAACAGCCAACTCATGGCCGCATGCGGGACATTTAGAACCTTCAATCACTTGGGTTTCAATCGATTCGTGCTGCACTAAAGGACGAGTATATTCACAGGTTGGGTAATTATTACAGCCGATAAAACTCCCATGCTTACTGTGTTTTACCGACAACTCGCTGCCACATTCGGGGCATAACTCGTATTCTTTTTCCAGTGCATGCTCATGGGCACTAAATAGTTGTTCATCGATCTTAGACATAATCATTTACCACTAGTCATTGCGGCTAATCCGCAGATAACTCACCGCACAGGTCTCAACAAACATATGGCATCAAAAAAGGAGGGCTAGCCTCCTTTCTCATTATTTATCACGTCGCAACACTTAAGAATGTAGCCGGCCTTCTTCAGGCTGCTCAAAAATTAAATCTTCCATTTGCTCATAGGCAGACTCATGGCCGGGCGCATTAAACAGCACCATCAGAATAACCCACTTAAGATCTTCGAGGATCAAGGCAGGCTCATCAAGCTCCATGACTCTGTCGATCACCATCTCACGGGTTTCGACATTAAGCACTTTAACTTGCTCTAAAAATAGCAGGAATCCACGGCACTCCACATCCAGCTTTTCCATTTCGTCTTTGGTGTAAATCCGAAACGAATGCTGATCATGATTACACAGGTAAGGCTTATCCCCTTCCTGTAACTCTGCCAGACGCTCCAACCAAGTTAAGGCTTTTAAAATCTCCGACTGATGAAAACCAGCGCGAGTGAGTTCCTTGGTTAACTCGTCTTCATCAACTAATAGTTCGACTTCACTGTGAACATAGTTTTCAAATAGATACATGAGGATATCAAACATGGCTAGCTCCTCTTTACTCTGACGTAACCACCGGGTACTGCAACAACCCAACCTTGCAACTCAAGTTCAAGCATTTGTTCTAACACCAGATCTATCGTTTTCCCACTATGTTCAACTACAGCATCAATTGTTGTAGTTTCATAACCTACACTAGCTAACAGCGATGAAAATGGCAAATCACAAATATCACCTTGCTGTATATGGTGGCTGGAGTAGAGTTCTTCAAGATGAAAGGCTGTCAAACTTGCCAGCTCTTCCACTATATCGGCCGCGCTTTCCACAAGTTTTGCCCCATCACGTAATAAATCGTGACAGCCTTGGTGAAATCCTCCTAGGATGGAGCCAGGCACGGCAAACACCTCACGCCCTTGCTCCATAGCCAACCTTGCGGTGATGAGTGAACCACTTTTGCGACAGGCTTCAACCACCAGCGTCCCTAAAGAAAGACCGCTAATGATGCGATTTCGTTTCGGGAAATTGCCCGCAAAAGGCCCAACATCTGGCCAAAACTCGCTTATTATACAGCCTTGGCGCTGAATATCCTCATAAAGCTGCTTATGTCGGCGCGGATAAGTAATATCAATCCCAGTTCCCAGCACGGCAAGCGTTCTTCCACCATGATCAACACAAGCTTTATGCGCCGCACCATCAATCCCCATCGCCATGCCGCTACAGATACTAAATCCAAGCGCCGACATCTCTCGAGCCAATTGATAAGCCACCTGTAACCCACCAGGAGATGCATTACGGCTGCCCACAACAGCAAGAGATGGAATCGCTAGCGCCTCGACGCAGCCCTTAACAAACAAAACGCAGGGTGGATCAGTTAATTGTTTTAGCAACGGAGGATAAAGCGGATCGGAAAAACAGACTAAATGATGATGTGCCGCCTGTTGTTGCCACTCTAAAGCAGCATCGACTTTTTGATAGTCAATAACCAAGCTGTGGAGCTGATTGTCAGACAAAGGGAGCGAGTGTTTCTCATGCTCGAGCCTTTGCCTGAGGTCGTCCACATCCATGTGCGTTAATAATTGTTGTGTCCGAGCGGGTCCGAGCCCAGATACCGCACTAACAATTAACCAATCAACCAAGTTTTCAGAGATTATTGACCTCTAAAGGCTAAGGAATCTGGGGCGATTAATTTATCATCGACCCGCACAGAACGCTCCGTCGATACAATCAATCCTAAACTTGCTTTATCAAACACTTTGAATACTAATAACTTACCATTGTAAACATCAGGCATTTTGAGTGCCCTGTCAGATGAAAGTGACGCAACCACATTGTCATAGGCTGTCCGCTCCATCGTGGGCACAGGTTGGCCATCGTTATTAATCACGATTTCTTCGCCATCGCGATAAATGGAGAATACCTCGCCAGGCTCAATACCGTCCTGTGTACCTTTATCAAGATAGACAACATTGAGTTTACCGGCTTCGCGCATTTTCGACTCGATTGCCAATATGGTCGCTGGCGTCTTAAGTTCTGCGGGTTTTGGCGTAAAGTAAGCTGACATTAACGCTTCATCCTCCATCGGCAACACCCTAAAGCCCGCTTTGGTTTCACGGAAATTGCTCAGAATTTTTACCTTAGACACTTTGCCAGACTCAATGACTTGGCCTGTGGATGCCAGAATCGCTTCCTGTCCTAGCGCCTCGCCCGTTTCTTTATTAAAGAATTCTCGGCCACGCTCATAGACTCCTAACTTTTGATGCAAAGGTAATTCGCTATTGATATAAATCACATCACCAACAATATGATGGCGCGACGGGCTTTCACCGCCGAGTACCATAGGTTGCATGCCTAGCCAGCTAGCATCAACCACACGGTTTTGAACGAGATAGTTTTGGATTAATGCCAAATCAACCGCAGGAACCGCATTGCTCTTGGCAATTACGCGCCCCTCTGGAGTTTTGCGAATATGGGGTTTTGCTTCACTGGCTCCAATACTCGCACTCGCGCCATTAAGCACTAATCTGGGTTGACCATCGATAAAGACTAAGGTGAGTTGATCACCGGGATAAATTAAATGAGGATTGGCTATTTGAGGGTTAACATCCCATAAACGTGGCCACTTCCACGGATCATTTAGAAAGGTTGCAGAAATATCCCACAGGGTATCGCCCTTCTTTACCACATATGACTCTGGATACCCTGCTTTCAACGTGAGAGTGTCAGCGTAAACCAATGTGCAATGAAAGGTCATTAACGCAAGTAAAATTAGCCGTTTCATGGTGCGGTCCATGTTGTTTAGCTCTTAAATCGAGCTTTTACTGTTATTGATAGGCACTAAAGATTAAAATTAACCCATTAGCCTCAGTCAGTATAACCAACTGATTGAGATTTGACAGACTTGTTAAGAGTTTAAGTATGGCACTATTAAAAGTTTTACGCTTTCCCGATGAAAGATTGCGAACTCAAGCACAACCTATCACAGAGTTTACTGCTGAGTTGCAAACTCAAATCGATAATATGTTCGAAACCATGTACCAAGAAAAAGGGATTGGTTTAGCCGCGACCCAGGTTGATTATCATAAACAACTGATCGTCATGGATTTACAAGACGAGGTTGAACGTCCTAAAGTCTTTATCAATCCCGAGATTATTGCCAGTAGCGGTGATTTCTGTAACGAAGAAGGTTGTCTGTCTGTCCCTGGTATCTATGCCAAGGTTGACCGCGCCGAATTTGTTACCGTTAAAGCACTGGATAGACACGGTAATGAATTCACCGTTGAAGCCGATGACCTATTTGCGATTTGCATTCAGCATGAAATGGATCACCTGAAAGGTAAGTTATTTGTCGACTACCTGTCGCCATTGAAGCGCCAACGGATCAAACAGAAACTTGAAAAAGCGGCCAAACAAGACGCCAAATAAGCATTAGGATCAGATTTGAAACCACTCAATATCATCTTCGCCGGAACACCGGATTTTGCCGCTCGCCATTTACAGGCGCTGATTAACTCACACCACAATGTGATTGCTGTTTACACACAGCCGGATAGACCCGCAGGGCGCGGTAAAAAACTCACCGCCAGCCCAGTGAAAGAGCTAGCGCTCGCCCACAATATTCCAGTTTATCAACCCGGTTCGCTACGCAAAGAACCCGCGCAGCAAGAACTGGCCGCCCTTAATGCCGATATTATGGTGGTGGTTGCCTACGGTTTGATCCTGCCTAAAGTCGTGCTTGATACGCCACGTTTAGGCTGTATCAATGTTCACGGTTCAATTCTGCCTCGTTGGCGCGGTGCGGCGCCGATTCAACGCGCATTGTGGGCAGGTGATAAAGAAACCGGCGTGACGATTATGCAGATGGATATCGGCCTAGATACGGGTGATATGCTGCTAAAAACCTACTTGCCAATTGAAGATGACGATACTTCGGCAAGTCTTTACGAGAAGTTAGCCCAGCAAGGACCCGATGCGCTACTGCAAGCTCTCGAGGCTTTAGCCAACGGCACTTTAGCCGCTGAAAAACAAGATGAAGCCTTAGCTAACTACGCCGAAAAACTCAGTAAAGAAGAAGCGAGGTTAGATTGGACTAAATCCGCGACCCAATTATGGCAAGAAGTCCGCGCCTTCAATCCATGGCCTGTGAGCTACTTTGAGCACCAAGGCAATACTATCAAGGTGTGGCAGACCCAAGTCAGCACCACCAGCAGCAATGCCGCACCCGGCACTATTATCAGCGCCAGTAAAAAAGGCATTGAAGTCGCCACCGGCGATGGTGTGTTAACCCTGCTCAGCATGCAATTACCCGGTAAGAAACCCCTCAGCGTTGCAGATATTCTCAATGCCCGCGGCGAGTGGTTTACCCCAAATACTCGTCTCAATAACGAGGCGCAATAATGATGAACTTGCGAGCACTAACGGCCAAAGCCATCTTCGACGTATTAGAAAAAGGCGTGTCACTTTCAGTTGCCCTGCCAGAACAGCAAAGGCATCTTGCTAGTGGTAAAGATAAAGCCCTGCTCGCCGAGCTCTGCTACGGCGTAATGCGTACTTTGCCACAGATAGAAAAACGCGTTGCCGAATGTTTGGCCAATCCCCTCAAAGGTAAGCAAAGGATCATCCACCAGCTATTGATTGTTGGCTGTTACCAGCTTTACTTCACCCGCATACCAAGCCATGCGGCCATATCCGAAACCGCAGAGGCCTGCCGTCAGTTAAAGTTTGAGGGAATGGTAAAGGTCGTCAATGGCGTGCTGCGTAATATTCAGCGCCAATTAACACCGCTTAGCACAGAGTCGGAGACCTTAAGCTACAACACGCCGGGCTGGTTAATTAAGCGCTTAAAAGCCGCTTATCCTCACAACTGGCAAGAGATAATCCAGCAAAGTCATGAGCGTCCACCCATGTGGCTACGTAACAATCGCCTCTCCCAAAGCCGCGATGAATATCTTGCCGCCCTGAGTGAGCTAGAGATAGAAGCCAGTGCGGGCCTGAGTGATGATGCAATCCTGCTTGCCCATCCCAAGGATGTGGCGACATTACCACGCTTCCACGAAGGTGCAGCATCAGTGCAAGATGGCGCCGCCCAATGGGCCGCGACCCTGCTGGCTCCCCAAGCGAACGAACTGGTCCTTGACGCCTGTGCCGCACCAGGTGGTAAAAGCTGCCATTTACTCGAACTTGAACCTAGCATCAAGCTGGTTGCCGTCGATTTCGATGCCAAACGTCTCGAGCGCGTGCAACAGAACCTTGACCGTTTATCATTAAAAGCGGAAGTTATTCATGGCGATGCGGCCAATATCGACTCATGCTGGCAGGGTGAACAATTTGATCGTATCTTACTCGACGCACCTTGCTCAGCGACGGGCGTTATCCGCCGCCATCCCGATATCAAATGGTTACGCAAAAACCATGACATCGAAGAACTGGCCGAGCTGCAAAGACAAATTCTCGATCACTGCTGGAAGTGGCTCAAGCCCGGTGGCACACTCCTGTATGCAACTTGCTCTATTTTGCCGCAGGAAAATCGAGACCAAATTAGTGCATTTTTAGCCAGAACCGCAGATGCTAAGCTAGACACACTTGCCCAGCAGGCTTCAAGCCAAGATATTGGTTGGCAAATCACGCCGGGACAACACAACATGGATGGGTTTTATTACGCCCGTTTATTGAAAGCGACCCATTAGGAAGTAAGCAAGGCCATGAAAATTATCATATTAGGTGCGGGTCAAGTTGGGGGAACCTTGGCCGAAAATTTGGTGGGTGAAAACAACGATATCACCATCGTCGATAGCGACAAATCCAGATTACGCGCCCTGCAGGATAAATATGACCTTCGCGTCGTGGCGGGCCATGGTGCCCACCCCGATGTACTGAAAGAGGCTGGCGCCGAAGATGCCGACATGCTGATTGCTGTGACGAACAGCGATGAATGCAACATGGTCGCCTGCCAAATGGCCTACAGCCTATTTGGTACACCGACTAAAATCGCCCGTATTCGCTCCGAACCTTATCTAGCGATGCGCGATAAATTATTTATCGACAGTGAGACCAAAAATAGCGATGGGCGTCCTCGCGGCGGTTTTGTAATCGATGAACTTATCGCACCCGAACAGTTAGTGACCGCTTACATTCAACGTTTGGTTGAGTATCCCGGTGCGCTGCAAGTGCTCGAATTTGCCGAAGGGCGCTTAAGTTTAGTTGCGGTTCGCGCCTATTACGGCGGCCCTTTAGTCGGTAATGCCTTGGCCGCACTTCGCGAGCATATGCCAAATATTGATACCCGTGTGGCGGCGATTTTCCGCCAAGGTCGCCCTATCATGCCCCGCGGTACGACTATTATCGAAGCCGATGACGAAGTATTTTTCGTGGCCGACAGTCGCCATATCCGCGCGGTGATGAGTGAGATGCAAAAGCTGGATAACTCCTACCGCAATATCATGATTGCCGGCGGTGGTAACATAGGCTTAGGCCTGGCTAAACGCCTCGAGCGCACCCATTCAGTCAAATTGATTGAACACAAGTTCGAACGCGCAGAGTCTCTATCCGAACAACTTGAAAACACCACAGTATTTTGTGGTGACGCCTCAGATCAAGAGCTGCTACTCGAAGAACATATCGACCAAACCGATGTGTTTATTGCCGTCACCAACGATGATGAAGCCAATATCATGTCCGCCCTGCTAGCCAAGCGCATGGGGGCGAAAAAGGTGATGGTGCTGATCCAGCGCGAAGCCTATGTGGATATTGTGCAAGAAGCTAATATCGATATCGCGATTTCACCCCAGCAGGCAACGATTTCAGCCTTACTGACCCATATCCGCCAAGGCGATATCTGTAACGTGTATTCCTTACGTCGAGGCGCCGCCGAAGCTATTGAAGCCATTGCCCACGGTGACTCCAGCACCTCTAAAGTTGTTGGCAAGGCCATTGGCGATATCAAGCTGCCGCCGGGAACCACCATTGGCGCCATTGTGCGGAATGAGGAAGTGTTGATGGCTCATGATAAAACAGTGATTGAGCAAGGGGATCACGTGATTTTGTTTTTGGTAAACAAAAAATTTATCGGCGAAGTCGAAAAGCTGTTCCAACCTAGCGCCTTCTTCTTTTAAGTCATCATCCTATGCTGAACTTTAGACCGTTATTGTTTATTTTAGGGCTGTTTTTATCGATGTTAACAGCCTTTATGTTAGCGCCCTTACTTCTTGCCGCATTCAACGGCGAGGAGACCGTAGGCTCTTTCATGTTATCGGCTTTAGTCACAGGGATTTGCGCCAGCCTGTGTTTGCATAACGGCCAAAGTAAGGCCATTAACCTCAATATTCGAGATATGTTTCTGCTCACCAGCCTAACTTGGCTGATCGTGAGTCTGTTTGCGGCTATGCCTTTTACGCTTTACCACGGTATAGGTTATACGGATGCCTTCTTCGAGACCATGTCCGGTATTACCACCACAGGTTCAACCGTGCTCTCAGGGTTAGATACGATGGATCACAGTATCTTAATCTGGCGCTCGTTATTGCAATGGCTCGGTGGTATTGGCTTTATCGTGATGGCGGTTGCGATTCTGCCCTTCTTAAACGTTGGTGGTATGCGGCTGTTCCGCACTGAGTCATCGGATTGGAGTGACAAGGCAGTTCCTCGTACCCAAAGCATGGCTAAGCATTTATTCTTTATCTATATTTTACTGACTATTATCTGCTGTATTGCCTACCATGTTGCAGGCATGACGTGGTTTCAAGCCATCAACCATGCGATGACCACACTGTCGACGGGAGGCTATTCAACCTCAGATAATTCGATGGCGGCGTTTTCCAATTCTGCCCATTGGGTTGGCGTTGTGTTTATGGCGGCGGGAGGTTTACCCCTGCTGATGTTTGTGCAGATGATCCAACAGCGCGATTTAAGCGTTTGGAATGATGCCCAAGTCAAAGGCTTCTTATTTTTTCTGACCTTTGTTTCTTGCTTTATTGGTGTTTGGTTATGGCAAACCCGCGATATCGCCTTGATTGATGCATTACGCTTATCCAGCTTTAACGTCGTATCTGTTGTGACCACAACGGGCTATGGGTTAACCGACTATGGTACGTGGGGCGCATTTGCTAATATCGCTTTTCTGTTCTTAATGTTTGTCGGTAGCTGTTCTGGCTCGACCTCTGGCGGGATCAAAATCTTCCGCTTTCAAATTGCTGGCGCCATTATGCGCGAGCAGTTAAAGCAGCAATGTCATCCCAATGGGATATTTAGGGAGCGCTATAATAACCGCCTGATTAGTGAGGATATTGTGCGCTCGCTGATCACCTTTGTACTGCTATTTATGTTTGTGATTGTTGGGCTTTCGGTGATTTTGGTGTTGACAGGGCTCGACCCCATGACCAGTTTTACTGGCGCAATTACCGCAGTCACCAACGTTGGCCCAGGACTTGGGCCGATTATTGGCCCAGCGGGTAACTTCTCGACACTGCCCGATCTGGCTAAGTGGGCGCTTGCATTAGGTATGTTGCTAGGACGCTTAGAGATTTTAACTGTGGCCGTACTATTCCATCCCAGTTTTTGGAAATACTAGTCGTATCAGTCATCAACTAAAAATGCGCTCACAGAGCGCATTTTTATTAGGCGGGCTCAGCAACCTTAGCCAAAGTCAGCAAATGGTCGGCATAGACCTTCACATCTTCCCAGTCGGTATAATCGATCACCGCCTTAGGATCCGTTGGCCCTTTGGTGATTTTCATAATCAATTGGATCATTAATCTGTCGTACCAAGGCCACGAAGGGTAATCCACCTTACCAGCAATAATCTTCAAATCGGCGGGAGTCCAAGGTGATAAGGTTATGAATTTTTGCAGGTATTTATTGTTCTCTGGAATACGTTTTTCAGGATTACGCGCCACCACATTGACGCAGAAAAAACTGTTTGGCAACGCACTCAACGCTTGCGAATGTTGTTCAACAAACTGGAATACGCTCTTGTCATAGGTACCATAGAGTACGCAAGCCCCCAAAGCCACCAGTTGATAATCGGGCCAGTTAATCCTTGTTGCAGCCGCACTATTGATGTCGACTAAGTCAACCTCAGCACCACGCAGAGTCAATTGCTGCGCGATTGCATTCGCAATCTTGGCCGTGTGGCCACCACGGGTAAAATAAAGCACCAAAATGCGTGTCATGGGGTATTCCCGTTCCGTTAAAGTGTGGCACCATTGTGGCAATCATCTGTTAAATAAACCCCTGATAGGATCACAAATCAGCGTTGTCTCATATTCTGAAATGCAAAAATTGAGATCTGAATTGCCGAGCAGTATGATTGCGTATAGAAACATGTTCAATTAGAATTATCTAATCAAAAGCGATCAAGTGAGTACCTTATGCAAAATGATATAGATGTAAATGCAATGGTAACTAATGCGGAAAGTGCGGCTAAATGGCTTAAAGCTATAGCGAATCCTTATCGCTTAATGATTCTGTGCCTTTTACTGGATAAAGAGCTGAGCGTGACGGAACTGAATGCGACAGTTCCTTTAAGCCAATCGGCACTATCACAGCATTTAGCAGTATTGCGAGCTGAAGACTTAGTCGATACCCGTAAGAGCTCCCAGATTGTGTATTACAAGCTTAAGAATGAACAAGTCACCCAAGTGATTTCCATTCTACATAGTCGTTACTGCGCGGTATAAATCGTTAAACGACGCCATGCAGTCATAAAGCCCTAGCTGAGACTAGGGCTTTATCATTTTTACAGCTTGCTAAAGTGCGTTCCGAAGGCTTCGACTTTACCCCAATCGGTAAACTCGAAGGTGCCCTTCAGGTCAGTCGGCCCCTTAGTCATCCACATGATAAAGCGGATCATGGTACGGTCGAATAAACTATATTTAGGATAATCAATCTTGCCTGCAAACACCGCCAATTGCTGTGGTTGCCACAGCGATAATTTAAGGAACTTTTGCATGTAAGGATTGGTTTCTGGCGTGTTCTTTAATGGCTTACGCGCCACCACATTAACAGTGAAAAAACCGTTAATTTTTGCACTTAACACCGCGTGGTTGCGATTTACAAACTGATATAGCTCAGGTCTATGTTTACCATAACGAATACTCGCACCAATCAGCACTTTATCTAAATCGACAAGACTTAAGGCCTCGGCCTGTTCTAAGGTGACTAACGACACCAGCTCACCCGCTTGTTCGGCAACAGCTTTGATTTTTCGGCAAATTTCCAGTGTTTGGCCATCGATTGTCGAATAGATTATTAATGTCTGCATATCAATCCTTCCAGAAAGTTGGCGTGAACAAAATCAACAAGGTAAAGACTTCGAGGCGACCAAATAACATGGCCACCACCAGCACCCATTTGGCGCCATCACCGATACTGGCATAGTTACTCGCCACTTCCCCAAGCCCTGGGCCAAGGTTATTTAAACAGGCAGCGGTGGCACTAAAGGCCGTAATATCGTCCAGCCCCATGGCCATTAGCGCCAACATACACAGTACGAAAACTAAAGCGTAGGCAGAGAAAAATCCCCATACTGCATCGACGACACGATCTGGTAATGCCTTGGAACCGATACGAATCGAAAACATCGCCTTAGGGTGAACCAAGCGCTTAAGTTCACGAGAACCTTGCAATAATAGCAGGATAACCCGGATCACCTTTATCCCGCCCGCAGTTGAACCACCACACCCACCGATAAAGCTTGAGAAGATCAACAGAATCGGCAGGAAAAGCGGCCACATATGGAAACTTTCAGTACCAAAGCCAGCAGTTGTCGCCACCGAAACCGCTTGGAATAAGGCGTGATCTAAGGTTTCTTCTGGCGAGTCATAAATCCCTGAGTGATAAAGGGTTAAGAAGCAAATCGCCGTCAGCACCAACTGAATGGCCACCAGCATCTTGAACTCAGTGTCTCGAAAATAGACTCTAAAATTGATACCGCGGCGCGAAAATGCCGCAAAGTGCACGCTAAAGTTCACCGCTGAGACAATCAAAAAGAACACACAAATCAGGTTGATCACTGAGCTATCGAAGTATCCCATACTGGCATCGTGGGTCGAAAAGCCCCCGATGGCGATGGTCGAAAACGAGTGACACACGGCATCGAATACGCTCATCCCCGCCAGCCAATAGGCGCCAGCACAGGTGATGGTTAGCAGTAGATAGATGTACCATAACGCCTTAGCCGTTTCGGCAATCCTCGGCGTCATCTTACTGTCCTTCACGGGGCCCGGTATTTCGGCGCGATACAGCTGCATGCCCCCAACGCCCAGTACAGGCAGAATCGCCACAGCTAGAACAATGATCCCCATACCGCCGAGCCATTGCAGCATATGTCGATAAAACAGAATGGCCTTAGGTAAGGAGTCCAGCCCGACAATAACGGTGGCTCCTGTGGTGGTCAGTGCGGAGAATGATTCGAAAAAACTGTCCGTCCAGCTGAGATCAGGTTGGCTTGAGAAGATAAAGGGTAAGGCACCGATGGAGCCAAGAACGGTCCAGAACAAAACTACGATCAGGAAACCCTCGCGAGTTCGTAATTCCTCTTTGCAGCGACGATTAGGATACCAGAGCCAAAAACCGATAAATAAGCTAACAAAAAATGCCTGAATAAACGCAGTACCACCGCCATCGTTATACCAAATGGCGATTAAGGCTGGCGGCAGCATAGTGATGGAGAACAGGCCGATAAGCAGACCTATGATTCTTATTATGGTTTTGTATTGCATTCCGCGTGTTCAATTATTCCATTGGCTGCAAAGGTATTTTCAGCATTTTGCATATTTTGGCATAATTTACGCAGGCATCACAGCTCAAACTCTGCGCGCAGGCTGCCCTGACTCAACGTTGCCAGCGATTCATTCAATATACCCTGTTGTTGTTTGCCAATTTCAAAGTGGATATCAACGGCTTCGGCAAATTGCTTATCGATGATCACCGCTTCTAACTGTTGTAATAAATGTTCGACATCCCTTAATTGGGTGTAATCACAATGCAGTTTTGCAGGATAACGTAATTGCTTCAATCGCGTCGGCAATTGCCCTAAACCTTGGCGTAATCCCGAAGTATAGGCACGCACTAAACCGCCCACTCCTAACTTAGTACCGCCATAGAAACGCACCACCACGGCACCGACTTCACCGAGATTCGCGCCTTGTAATACTGCGAGCATTGGACGACCAGCGCTGCCCGCAGGCTCTCCATCGTCACTCGAACCGATAGCAATGCTGTCGTTGGGTGCTCCAGCGATAAAGGCATAACAGTAATGGCTGGCGCCGGGATAATCTCGTTTTATGTCAGTAAGTACCAACTTCAATTGTTCTAAACTCGTGCAATGAAATAGAAAAGAGATAAAGCGGCTATGCTTTATCTCTTCTTCTATCTGCACATTTTCACTCGGTATCAGATAACTTTCGAGCACTCGCTCTCCCTAAAATCACGCTAAGCCCAGTTCGCGGGTCATATTTTCGTTTCGATCCTGATGCACAATCACATTATCTTCGATACGAATACCACCGAAAGGTCGCAACTCATCAACGGTGCGCCAATTGATCTGCTGACCACGGCTATCTTGTTTTAGCTCATTGAGTAAAGTGTCGATAATGTATAATCCTGGCTCCATCGTAAGCACTTGGTTTGGCGCCAAAATACGGGTGCAACGCAGGAATGGATGGGCTTCAGGCGCCGGAATATGAGTGCCACGTTCATCGAAGGCAAAACCTCCCACATCATGCACTTGCAAGCCTAGCATATGACCGAGTCCATGGGGGAAGAAGGCACTGGTAATGCCTTGGTCGACTAAGCCTTGGGCATCGCCCGTGGCTAACTCAAAATCCAGCAGCATTTGCGCGACTTTGCCATGGGTCGCCAAGTGTAAATCAGGATAACGCACACCTGGGCGCATCATATCGATCAGTTCGAGCTGCGCCTTGTTCATGGCAGTGATCAATTCATCAAAACGATTCTTCTCAAACGCATAGGTACGAGTGATATCCGACGCATAGCCAAAGTAGCTCGCACCCGCATCAATTAAAAAAGATAAACGTCGCGCCGGATTTTGATGCTCGAGAGCGGTGTAATGCAAAATCGCCGCATTTTGGTTTAAGGCAATGATATTACCGTAGGGCACTTCGTTCTCGCCCTGTCCCACGGCAGATAAATACTGCTGCTGAATTTCAAACTCGCTGGCACCGTTATAGAAGGCATTTTTAGCCGCTAAATGCCCTTGCACAGCGATCTGGTTCGCACGGCGCATACATTCGAGTTCATATTCGGTTTTAGTGGTACGGTGGAAATGCAGATAGCTCATCACAGAGTCAGGATTGCGACTGGTGAAACCCAGCACCTCAGCCACATCTAAATGCTCACCCAAATAAGCCCAGTTGGCGATATCGCCAGGCAATAGTTCGGCAACCTTATCGGCCTTAGTGAGTAATTTGATCTCAAAATGCTCGGTCCAGAACATCTCCGGCACGTCAGACACCTTATGCCAAAAATCCACAGGGCGATAAAAAATCAGTTGTGGCTTATCGCGACCATTCACCACTAACCAACAGTTAGGGTTATCCAACACAGGTAACCAAGCCTTGAAATGGGGATTGGCTTTAAAAGGATAATTAATGTCGTCCAAAAACATTCGATGTGGCTGACCCAAGTGGATCACTAAACCTGATAATGCTTCACGCGATACAATTTCAGCAACTCGACGATTAAGCTCGGCGATGTGGGCATGATAGTGATGAGCCAAGTGATCCATGTGTCAAATCCTGTAATGAACGATAGTTAATAAAAAAACCGCAAATCTGACTAAGCCATATAGGCTCAGTGTTTTCCTTCGCTTATGCCCTATTACTTCGCAGGTTAGCAAATTCTCGATTTAAGCCTATGCTTTTAATTCTAAAAATAAAATTATCCAACTAGCCAGCGAGTAATACCGCTAAAGTACAAATTCCCACTACGTACTCTTTCGCGTAATCTGGCACTTCTACACTTTGTGCAGTGTATCACAAAGCTGAAAATTCACTCTAGCCGACAAGAAATTAAACAGTCGTTTAAATTGGGTGTTGTAATTTATCGAATTTCGAAGCACACTGGCACACAACTGGTCAAATGATGGCCGAAGCTGCTGTGAGATAGAGAGTCGTACTAACACCAAAAAATAATGGTGGGTATCACTTTTAAGCCAAAAGGAAGCAAGCAATGATCTACCAAAGTCCTACAATTCAGGTTGAGTTACTCGAGGATAATATTGCCAAGCTGTGCTTTAACGCACCCGGTTCGGTGAACAAATTCGACAGAGAAACACTCGCCTCACTCGATGCCGCATTAGACAGCATTAAACAACAATCGAACATTCAGGCATTAGTGCTGACCTCAGGTAAAGATACCTTTATCGTAGGCGCAGACATTACTGAATTTTTAGGCTTATTCGCACAAGATGATTCAGTACTGCTCTCTTGGGTTGAACAGGCCAATGCCGTATTCAATAAACTTGAAGATTTACCTTTCCCAACCGCTTCAGCGATTAAAGGTTTTGCCCTAGGCGGCGGTTGTGAAACCATTCTGGCAACGGATTTCCGTATTGCTGACACCACAGCCAAAATCGGTCTACCCGAAACCAAGCTAGGCATCATCCCAGGCTTTGGTGGCACAGTGCGTTTACCACGTGTGATTGGTGCTGACAACGCCCTTGAGTGGATCACCACGGGTAAAGACCAAAGCGGCGAAGATGCATTAAAAGTCGGTGCGGTTGATGCCGTTGTCGCTCCAGAAGCCTTGGAAGCTGCGGCGATTCAAATGCTAAAAGATGCAGTAGCAGAAAAGCTTGATTGGCAAGCGCGTCGCCAACGCAAGATGTCACCACTGACCTTACCTAAACTCGAAGCCATGATGTCTTTCACGACCGCTAAAGGCATGGTTTTCTCTGTCGCAGGCAAACATTACCCAGCACCAATGGCAGCGGTAAACGTAGTTGAACAAGCGTCGACCAAAGGCCGCGCCGAAGCACTACAAATTGAACATCAAGCGTTTATCAAGTTAGCGAAAACCGATGTAGCCAAAGCACTAATCGGTATCTTCCTTAATG
>NZ_JTLE01000094.1:1455994-1498610 GCF_000798835.1 Shewanella sp. ZOR0012 | reverse complement strand
GGGATTTCTTTGAGCATAGCGGCCGGCCTCCTGCCGCCAGTATCAACTTTTTAACCAGTCACGATGGTTTTACCCTCAAAGATTTAGTGAGTTATTGCGAGCGGCACAATTGGGCCAACGGTGAAGAAAACCGCGACGGCCACCATGAGAACTTCAGCTATCACTATGGGGTAGAAGGCGAAACTGACGACGCCACCATTCTTGCGCTGCGCGCCCGCCAGCAACGCAATCTATTGACCACATTATTCTTATCCCAAGGGGTGCCTATGTTACTCAGTGGTGATGAGGCGGGCCGCACCCAAGGCGGGAATAATAACGCCTATTGCCAAGATAACCCCTTGAATTGGTTCGATTGGTCAGCGGATGGCATGGATAGCTCATTGCTGAGTTTCACCTCACAGCTGATTGCCTTGCGTAAACGCTTCCCGCTGCTGTGCGCCAAACGTTTTATCCATGAGCAGCTAGTGGCCAATGCCTTCAATTGGTCACCTGAGGCATCTGCAATCCAAGCTGCAAGCCCTGTCTCAACCCGTGCGGGGGTGAGGCTGGATTGGTTTAGCCGTCAAGGTGAACCTATGAGCAAAAGCCTGTGGAGCGAGTCCATTGGGCGCAGTCTTAGTGTGGTGTTATCAGGCAATTTAACTGCCACTCAGCCGCAGACTCAGGGTGACAACCTTCAAGCACTGCTGTTGATGGTTAATGCTGATGAGCACCCTTTGGCCTTTACCCTGCCGGTTTTTGACGGTTTAGGACCGTGGCAATGCCTGCTGCATACCCAAACGGACCCACAATTTTTAACTCCCACTGAGCCGCTGGATGCTCAGTCCTCACCGACGCGGTACTTGCTACAGGATCGCAGTCTTATGCTGTTTCATGCTGATTTTATAAGGAATTAACTATGAGTCATAACAGTGAGCTGAGCCCAAATACCAGCGGCGTTACTCCCAAAAAACGTTCAACAAAGACGGTTGAAAGTAAGAGCAAAACAGCACCCGAACCCTGCGAGCCCTGTGATGCCTTACCCGCTTCTTTTACTCGCCATGTTCGCTATGGATTAAGCCGCGGCGAAGGGGCGCGTGGTGAATTATTTCAAGCGCTGGCTCTCAGCGTAAAAGAGCAAATGCTGGATGATTGGCGTGAGACGCGCATCAAAGATAGCTGTTACGACAACAAACAAGTGGCCTATTTGTCACTCGAGTTTTTAATGGGCAGGACACTGGGCAATGCCTTGTTAAACTTAGAGTTAGAGCAAGATAGCCGCGAGGCGTTAAGCCATTACTCTGTTTCACTCGAGGAGATAGAAGAGGCCGAACATGACGCGGGCTTAGGCAATGGTGGCCTTGGGCGGCTTGCAGCTTGTTTTCTCGATAGTTGCGCCAGCATGGACTTATCCGTGACTGGGTATGGCATTCGTTACGAATACGGCATGTTCGCCCAAAAGATAGTTGATGGTTATCAGGTTGAGCGCCCTGATCGCTGGTTACGTGAGGGCAACCCTTGGGAGGTGCGTGTTCCGCACCATAATGTGACGGTAAAGTTCTTTGGTCACACCGAATCCTATGTCGATAAACAAGGGCGCAGGCACATGATTTGGGTCGATACCCAAGATGTGCTCGCTGTTGCCTACGATATGCCTGTTCCTGGCTATCGCAATGGTCGCGTGAATAGCTTAAGACTCTGGAAGGCCGAAGCGACGGATGATTTTGACTTAGCAGAATTTAACCAAGGCGATTACACAGAGGCCGTGGCGCGTAAAAACCTCGCCGAGCAGATCACTATGGTGCTTTACCCCAACGATGCCAGCGAAAACGGTAAGGAGCTGCGGCTGCGTCAGCAATATTTTTTGTCTTCCGCTAGCTTACAGGCAATTTTAAAACGTTGGGTACATCACCATGGCAATGATTTCACTCATTTTGCTGAAAAAAATGTGATGCAATTGAATGACACCCACCCAAGTATTGCGGTTCCCGAGTTAATGCGGCTGCTGGTGGATGAATATGGTCTCGAATGGGATGCCGCTTGGTCGATCACCAGTCAAACCATTGCTTATACCAATCATACGCTGCTACCCGAGGCATTAGAGCGCTGGCCTGTGCGTATGATGGCATTGATGCTGCCGCGTATTTTAGAAATCATCTATGAAATCAACGCCAGATACCTCGATTTAGTTGCCCACCACTGGCCGGGGGATGGTGCCAAACTGGCCAGCATGTCGATTATTCAAGATGGCCCCGATCCCCATGTGCGCATGGCCTATTTAGCCATAGTGGCCAGCTTTTCGGTGAACGGTGTCGCTGGATTACATACCCAATTGTTAAAGTCGGGTCTGTTTAAGGATTTTTATAGCCTGTGGCCGGAGAAGTTTAACAATCGTACTAACGGGGTGACACCAAGACGTTGGTTAGCCCACTGCAATCCCGCGCTCGCCAAACTGTTAACCAACCATTTAGGCAAAGGTTGGGTGACGGACTTAAGCCAACTGACGGCGCTCAATGCCTTAACCCAAGATCCTAGCTTTATCCAAAAGTGGCGGGAGGTGAAGCAAGCCAACAAGGCGGTGCTGGCCAAGATGATTGCTAAGGAATGTGGCGTCGAGTTTGACCCTTCAATGCTGTTTGATGTGCAGGTCAAGCGGATCCACGAGTACAAGCGTCAGCTACTCAATATTCTGCATGTGATCCATCTCTACCATCAAATCCAGCAGGGGCATACAGAGCATCTGGTACCACGCTGTGTGCTGATCGGTGGCAAGGCTGCGCCCGGTTACTTTATGGCGAAGCTCATCATCAAACTCGCCAGTAATGTTGCCCATATGGTCAATTGCGATCCTGTGGTGGCGCCTTATCTGCGCTTTGCGTTTCTGCCCAATTACAACGTCAGTGCGATGGAAAAAATCTGCCCCGGCACCGATGTCTCCGAACAAATCTCCACCGCGGGTAAGGAGGCCTCTGGCACGGGCAATATGAAGTTTATGATGAACGGCGCACTCACCATAGGCACCTTAGATGGCGCCAATATCGAGATGCTCGAAGAGGTAGGCGAGGATAACTTCTTCCTCTTTGGCCTCAACGCCGATCAAGTGGCCCAAATGCGCTGTGATTACCAACCTCAGCGCATTATCGCCGAGTCCCACGCCTTATCCGAAGTCATGGCCTTACTGAAGAGCGGCCATTTTAACCTACTGGAACCGGGAATTTTCGACCCGATTATCGCCTCGATTGAAAGCGCGGACGACCAGTGGATGACTGCGGCGGATTTCGATAGTTATCGCCTCGCCCAAGAGGCTGTGGCTAAGGCTTATAAAGATCCGAAAAAGTGGACGCAAATGAGCATTCGCAACACGGCGGCCAGTGGTCGCTTCTCCAGTGATGTGACGATTGCAGGCTATCGGGATGAAATTTGGAAACTGTAAGGGAGTCGTTAATGAGCGAAGGAATACGCAGTTGTATGCAATCCTGCGGCCTTAGGGCGGCAGGGAAGAGTGGTTGTGAAGCAATCGGCACTGATGTGCTATTTGGGGAGTAGAGCCTATGTCTAATGTACGTTATATCAGTAATTTAACTCGTGAAACCTATGCATTGATTCTGGCTGGTGGCCGAGGCTCGCGTTTACATGAACTCACCGACTGGCGCGCTAAACCCGCGCTGTATTTCGGTGGCAAGTTTAGGATCATCGATTTTCCGCTGTCGAATTGCATCAACTCGGGGATCCGCCGTGTTGGGGTGGTGACCCAATATAAGTCGCACTCGTTAATTCGCCATGTGATGCGTGGTTGGGGCCACTTTAAAAAGGAATTAGGTGAGTCGGTGGAAATTCTGCCCGCCTCACAACGTTACTCTGAGAATTGGTATCAAGGCACGGCCGATGCGGTATTCCAAAATATCGACATCATCCGCCATGAGTTGCCTAAGTACGTGATGGTGCTCTCGGGTGACCATGTGTATCGCATGGATTATGCTGGCTTACTGGCCGCCCATGCCGAATCCGGCGCCGATATGACAGTCTCCTGCCTTGAGGTGCCCGTGGCCGAAGCAGCGGGCGCATTTGGGGTGATGGAAGTCGATGACGAGATGCGCATCCTAGGCTTTGAAGAAAAACCTAAATACCCTAAACATTCCCCAGGCAATCCAGAGAAGTGCCTCGCCTCGATGGGCAACTATGTGTTTAACACTGAGTTTTTGTTCGAACAGTTGAAGAAAGACGCGCAAAACGCCAATTCCGATCGGGATTTTGGCAAAGACATTATTCCCTCGATCATCGAAAAACATAAAGTGTTTGCCTATCCCTTTAAGAGCGCCTTCCCGAATGAGCAAGCCTATTGGCGCGATGTGGGCACCTTGGATTCTTTTTGGCAGGCCAATATGGAATTGCTATCGCCCACGCCTGCCTTAAACCTCTACGATGCCAAATGGCCGATTTGGACTTATCAGGAGCAATTACCTCCCGCTAAATTTGTGTTTGACGATGACGATAGACGCGGCATGGCGGTGGATTCCATTATTTCCGGCGGCTGTATTATCTCGGGCGCGACCGTGCGCCGCAGCGTGCTGTTTAACGAGGTGCGGGTTTGTTCCTACTCCGTGGTTGAGGATTCAGTCGTGCTGCCCGATGTGGTGGTGCTGCGCCACTGCAAGATTAAAAACGCCATCATCGATAGAGGTTGTATTATCCCCGAAGGCACAGTGATCGGTTATAACCACGACCATGATAGGGCAAAAGGCTTTAGGGTGTCCGAGAAAGGCATTACCTTAGTCACCCGCGATATGTTAGGACTGCCGGTGGGCTACGAGTAAGGCCAACCCATTAATTAGCTTGAAAATTAACCCTGTTGGAGTATGAAGTTAGGTGAAACGCATATTAATGGTCGCGGCCGAAAATGGGGCGCTGAAAGGGGCGAAAGTGGGCGGCATGGCGGATGTGATCCATGACTTGCCCCAAGCCCTCGTGGGTGTTGAGATCCAAGCCGATGTCATTATGCCAAGCTACGGATTTTTAACGGGCCTTGGGGCCAAACTTATCCATGAGTTTGAGGTGAGTTTTGCCGGGCGACAGGAGCCGATTAAGTTGTATTGGCTGGCGCACCCCAAGGTGCAGGGCGCCAATATTTACTTGCTCGAGCATGGGCTGTGGCAATCGAGCCCCGGGCAGATTTATAGCCAAGGCACAAGTGATCGCCCCTTTGCCGATGATGCGACTAAGTTTGCGCTGTTGTGTGCAAGCGTAGCCAAAGCCTTAGTGGTAGGGTTTGTGCCTATGCCTCAGCTTCTACATCTGCATGACTGGCACACGGGATGTTTAGCCATGCTGCGAGCGCTGGCGCCTGAGTATCAAGCGTTAAAAAGCATTGCATGTGTGTTTTCGATTCATAACCTTGCGCTGCAGGGCATTAGGCCGCTGAGCCATGATTCGTCAAGCTTTGCAGCTTGGTTTCCTCACTTATTTGCCCAGTTGGATGAGGGCCAACGCGCCCAGATTATCGACCCCCGTTATCCCCATTGCATTAATCCGATGCGGATGGGGATTAGGCTGGCGGATAAGGTGCATCTCGTCTCACCTACCTACGCGAAGGAAGTCTTGCTTCCCTCTCGCCCAGAGTTGGGCTTTTTCGGTGGAGAAGGGCTTGAGGCCGATTTGCAACATAAAGCTGATCAAGGTCGAGTACTGGGGATTTTAAACGGTTGCGAATACCCAGAGGCTTTAGCTCAAACCTCCCTCGAACGTATGGAATTAACGGATTTTACTAAGCTACTGAGTTGCATCGAGTCAGCTTTAGCCCTGTGGCAGGGTGGGCGAACTCAGGTGAGTGGCGTCGATATGATTGCTTTTACGCGGCTGCAAGCCCTGTGGCGCCAAGCCTCTGTGGGGGAGTTCCCGAACTTTCTGTTGACGTCTGTTGGTCGGCTTACCGATCAAAAAGTATTGATCCTGCGCCATATTTTACCTTCTGGCTTATCGGTATTAGAGACATTACTGCAACAGTTGCAGCTGACGCAGCCCAAGGCGCTATTTGTGCTGCTTGGCAGCGGCGACCCAGAGATAGGGCTGTTTTTTCAAACCCTTGCGGCTAAGTATGCCCATTTTGTATTTCTGCAGGGATACCATGAGGAACTCTCCCAGTGTCTTTATCAAGTGGGTGATTTGTTCCTGATGCCGAGTTCTTTTGAGCCCTGTGGTATTAGCCAAATGCTCGCCATGCGTAGCGGTCAGCCTTGCTTAGTACATGGCGTGGGCGGATTAAGGGATACGGTCGAGGACAATGTCGATGGTTTTGTGTTTTATGGCGAAGATATCAAAAGCCAGGGCGAGGCTATGCTGGCAAAGCTGGCTGAAGCACTCGATAAATTTAATACGCGTGATTGGACGCAATTAAAACGCAAGGCGAAAGCGCGGCGCTTCGATTGGCATAGCATCGCCTTTGATTACAAGAAACAACTTTACAACATTTTGTGAATTACCCCATGTAATTAGATCATGATTTGTAAGCAATTCTGCTACACTTTTGGGGGAGAGTTTTCGTAAGATAGACCATTTCCTCATTTTTGGAGTTGCTTCCACATCCATGGATAAAAGCATTTTCTTACCCTTAGTACAAAATGCAGCGTTACTGCTCGCCTTAGTGTTTTTGTACGATGCGATTCCTAAAAAGCATCAGCGGCAGTATTTTTTACTATGGCGACTGGGGATTGGCTTATTTATCGGTGGCATTGGTGTCGCGATTATGAGCACCCCATGGATGTACGAACCCGGTATTATCTTCGATACCCGCTCTGTAATCTTGTGTGTTTCGGGCCTGTTTTTTGGTGGTTTGCCGACGGCGATTGCCGTTGTTATCACTTCGCTGTACCGACTCAGTATTGGCGGTGTCGCCATGTGGGTTGGCGTTGGCGTAATTATCAGTTCCGGTCTTATCGGTGTGATATGGCGGCATTATCGTAAGTCCTATCTTGCCAATATTTCCGGTAAAGAAGTCTTTGGTTTTGCTTTTTTAGTGCATTTAGTGATGTTGTCATGGTTTTTTCTGCTGCCTAACCAGCTTGCATTGCCCGTATTGTCGAAAATCGCCTTACCAATATTATTGATTTATCCCCTTGCTACCTGGCTGCTAAGTCTTTTGCTATCTCGCCGTTTTGAGCTAGAGCGGGACGAGCAAATTCGCCTGCAAGATGATTTTTTATTCCGCAGCCAATTTAACGTCGGCAATATTGGGATTGCCATTACTGGCGTCGATCAAAAGTGGATCAAGGTGAATCCAAGGTTATGCCAGATGCTTAAATACTCAGAGGATGAGTTGCTGCATATGACTTGGAAGCAGCTTACTCACCCCGGTGATGTTGAAGCTGATCTATTAAAGTTTGAGCTAATGCTTGAAGGCAAAATCGATAATTACGAATTAGATAAACGCTTTATTGCCAAGGATAACTCGATTGTTTACACCCATATGACAGTAGCCTGTAAGCGCGCAAATCATCAGGTATTATTAGTGATTGCAGGCTTTTTGGATGTCACGGCGCAAACATTAGCTGACATGGAGGTGCTCGCCAGTCGTGAGCAACTTGAGTTGGTACTGAGCAGTAGCGATCTTGGGGTATGGGACTGGGATATTCGTAATGACCATATCGAGCGAAACGCCCGCAGTGCCGATATTTTAGGTTGCGATATCGATATGCTCAATGCCAATAGTCGCCAATGGATGGACTCGATAGTGGCTGAGGATAGGCCCAAAGTATTGCATTCTATCGAGGCCCATATTCGTGGCGAAACGCCGCAACATAAGATGGAATATCGCTTAAAAACCCTTAACCGCGACATCCGCTGGATTTTAGATACCGGTAAAGTGGTGAGCCGTGATGCCAATAACAATGCGCTCAGAATGTGCGGTACTTATACCGATATCACCGATGCTAAGTTGATTGAAGAGTCTTTAAAACTCTCTGCATTAGTCTATAACAATAGCTCCGAAGCCATGAGTGTACTCGATGAAAACGGAGTGATTATTACCGTAAACGCCGCATTTACCGATATCACTGGCTATAGCGAGTCTGAAATTCGTGGACAGCATATTCGTATGATGTATTGCGACCTTAATGATCACGATTTTTATCAGCGCATGAATAATGACATTCGCGAAAAAGGCGAGTGGCAGGGTGAAATGCGCCAACGGCGTAAGAATAATGAAGAGTATGTCATTTGGCTAACCATTAATACGATTAATAATGCCGAGGGTTTGCCTTATCGTCGTGTTGCGCTTTTTTCTGATATTACCGATAAAAAACAAAGTGAACATTTAATCTGGAAACAAGCCAACTACGATACCTTGACTGGCCTGCCTAATCGACGCATGTTGCTCGAATATTTAAGTGCCGAAATCAAGAATGCTGACCGTAATCGCAATCACTTTGCGCTGATGTTCCTCGATCTCGATTACTTTAAAGAGGTTAACGATACCTTAGGTCACGCCATGGGGGATCAATTACTGATCGAAACCGCCAGTCGCTTAAAATCCTGTGTGCGGGATGCCGATGTGGTGGCGCGACTTGGCGGTGATGAGTTTACCGTAGTATTAAGTGCTATGGCTGATCATAAGGGGATTGAGCGAGTTGCCGAACATATTTTAAGGCGTATTGCCGAGCCCTATCTGCTCGGTGAAGAAACTGCTTATATTAGCGCCAGTATTGGTATCACGCTTTACCCCGATGATTCGACTAGTATTGAAGGTTTACTTAAACATGCGGATCAGGCTATGTATGCGGCAAAAGATCAAGGCCGCAATCGGTTTAACTATTTCACGCCATCGATGCAGGAATACGCTAAGTACCGCATGCGATTAATTCACGATCTCCGTCAAGCCGTGCTGAATAAAGAATTTGAACTGCATTATCAACCGATAGTAGCGATGGCGACAGGGGAAGTGGCTAAGGCAGAAGCCTTATTGCGCTGGTTCCATCCGGAGCGCGGCTCTGTATCGCCAGCAGAATTTATTCCCGTTGCTGAAGATACAGGGCTGATTGTTGAAATCGGTAACTGGGTATTTGAACAAGCAGCACGTCAAAGCGCCCAATGGCGCAAGACGTTGGGCGTGGAAATTCAGATCAGTGTTAACAAATCGCCTATACAGTTCCGTGATGAGGGCACTCTGTTACACAATTGGCTTGAATTACTGCAGCAGTTAGATGTCACTGGTACTGGCGTTTGTGTGGAAATTACCGAGGGGCTATTGCTTGATGCTAGCATGGGCGTGACCGAAAAATTGTTAGCCTATCGGGATGCGGGCGTGCAAGTTTCCTTAGATGACTTTGGTACCGGGTATTCATCACTGGCCTATTTGAAGAAATTCGATATCGACTATTTGAAAATAGATCAATCATTTACCCGTCATATTGATACGGATGAAAATGACCACACCTTGTGTGAAGCCATCATTGTGATGGCCCATAAATTGGGCATGAAAGTCATCGCCGAAGGGGTTGAAACCGAGGCGCAGCGGCAGGTGTTGCTCAATGCAGGCTGCGACTATGGCCAAGGTTATTTATTCTCTAAACCCGTCAGTGCCAGTGAGTTTGCCAGCAAGTATTTGCTGACATAAACACCTAGGCGAGAAAGGTTTATCAGGCGTGCGACGTTTTGCCTATAAATCCGCCGCGAATTTTGCTAGACTCCGCGGCCCCATTTAAGGGCATGATGCAGAAAATTAATAATGTTGAAGAGTACAACAAGTCATCTCTTCGATTCGTCTCTTTTTTGCTGCGCATTGAGCAATTCCACCGACTAACACCTAAGAGTTCCTATGAAATTTGACACACTCGGCTTATCTTCACCTATTTTGAATGCGATAACTGAGTGTGGCTATCAGCAACTCACTCAAGTGCAACAACAGGTTATTCCTCTCGCCTTAACGGGGAAGGATATTATGGCCTGTGCTCAGACTGGAACAGGTAAAACGGCTTCCTTCGCCTTGCCCGTGCTTGAGCAACTTGCTGCCCAACCTGCCGATAAACCCTTGCTGCGCGCCTTAGTGATGACGCCAACCCGTGAGTTGGCAATTCAAGTTTGTGCGAATATTCAAAAATATAGCCAGTTTTTGCCCCTTAAAACCTTAGCGGTTTATGGCGGTGCGAATATGAATCCGCAGCGTAAAGGAGTCGAGCAGGGCGTCGATATCCTCGTCGCAACGCCAGGGCGACTATTCGATATTATTGGCCAGTTCAATTTAGACCTGTCCAGTGTAACGACCTTAGTGATCGACGAAGCGGATCGTATGCTCGATTTAGGCTTTGTACGCGACATTGAAAAGGTGAAGCGCCTTATTGCCCCAGTACATCAAACGATGTTGTTTTCAGCCACCTATAGCGATGCGGTGAAGCAACTCTCCCATAAGATGCTCAATCAACCTGAATGGGTTAATGTTGCCGAAAATACCACGGCATCGACCGTAGAACAGTTAGTGTATCGGGTCGATAAGCGCCGCAAAGCAGAGTTATTATCTGAGCTGGTGGGGCGCAATAATTGGCGCCAAGTGTTGGTGTTCGCCAGTACTAAGGAATGCGCTGAGCATTTATTGCAGGAGTTAACACTCGATGGGATCAGCGCGGGCGTGTTTCATGGGGATAAAACCCAAGGGGCGCGTAATCGTGTGCTCGATGATTTTAAAGCCGGAAAACTGCGCGTGTTGGTGGCAACCGATGTGGCGGCCCGCGGGCTTGATATTCAGGCGCTGCCCTTAGTGATAAACCTAGAGTTGCCTTTCCTCGCGGAAGATTATGTCCATCGTATTGGCCGCACTGGCCGTGCGGGCCTGTCAGGTCGAGCGATTTCATTTGTCAGCCCAGCAGATGATGAAATGCTCGCAGAAATTGAAGCTTTAATTGGCCAGCAACTCCCTGTCACTGTGCAGCCTGGTTACGAGGAGGGCACGCCACTGCCTGCACGTTACCGCGATGCTCCCGCGGCAACCACTAAAACTAAATGGAGTTATAAAGCACCAAAAGATCGCACTATTGGCAAAGTCAGTGCTGTTGGAAAGTCGAGTGAGAGCCAAGCTAGAGCAAGAAAATCTCCTACCCGCGAGGGTAAGTATTCAAAAGATAAGGCGAAATTTAGCCCATTTCAAACTCAGCGTTCTGGTGGTAAGCCGCAGGGCGGCAATAAAGTAAAATAGCGCAGTACGCAGCGCGCCCAAGGCGCGCTTTTTGTTGAGCTTTAACTAGAATATCCCTACACTCGAATGCCCCTAAACGTTGCCCGTTACCCTGCGAGTGTTGTCCATGATCGTCAAAGCCATTCCCACCAATATCATCACAGGTTTTTTAGGTGTCGGTAAAACAACGCTTATAAAACAACTTTTGAAGACTAAACCTGAGGGCGAAACTTGGGCGATATTAGTCAATGAATTTGGTGAAGTCGGTATCGATGCGGGCCTCTTAGAGGCAAACAACAGTGGCGTGCAGATTCGTGAAGTTGCCGGGGGCTGCATGTGCTGCGCGGCGGGCGTACCCACGCAAGTGGCAATCAATCAACTGATCGCCCGTGCTAAGCCTGATCGCTTGCTGATTGAACCTACGGGACTTGGGCACCCTAATGAAATTATTAAAGTCCTCAGTGCGCCCCATTATCAACATGTTATCCGCCTTCAAAGCACTTTATGCCTAATCGATGCCCGTAAATTAATGGATGAACGCTACCGCGGACATGACAATTTTGTGCAGCAGTTGCAAGTAGCAGATGTGATTGTTGCGACCAAAACCGATTTGTATCCTGAGTTTGAGGCATTGCAGGGCAGGCAATTAGCTCAGGAATTAACTCGTTATCTCAATGCCTTACAACTCGATAATACGCCAGTGGTGGAGCATAGTTTGCCTCAAGGCTTATCGGCTCAATTACTTGAGCTCCTTAAGCAACCACGCCGTGATTTACCTAAACCGGCCATTAACCTAGCCGCTAGCATTAACGCATTGAGCCAATCTCGGAGTGTGTTGCGTAACACTGCCGACACTTTGGGTTTGCAGGGGCTGTTTACCGGAGAGGCAAGCGAGCAGGTCTACCAGTTTGATGCGCGTGGCATAGTACGTAAGCAAAATCAGGGGGAGGGCTGTTTTAGCTGCGGCTGGGTATTTGAACCTATGCAAGAGTTTGATTTTGATAAATTAATGCAATTTATTACCCTCCAGACCCAAACAAGTCCTACTTTACTGCGTTTAAAAGCGGTGATGATTACCAGCGATGGTATTGCAGGGATCAATTGGAGCAGTGGGGATATGACTGTCACTGAACTAGATGATTGTGTTGATTCTCGGCTCGAAATGATTGCAACCCAAGAGCTGGATTGGGACCACATTGAACTGGCCTTAATGGAATGTTTAGCCAGTTAATTGAAGGGGATTAATCGGTGAGCATTGAGGTCGGAATGGTAACGCCACGTATTTTTGCCAGTGTAGCCAATTCGCCTGTCTCAACCATATGTTGCATAAATAGATCGAAACGTTGTTGAAGTGGTTGAAATTTTACGTCTTTTGGAAAGGCCATAAAGCCATCTTGGATATCAATTCTGGGCATTATAGGGGTGATTGCCTGTGGAATTTTGATTTGCGCGAGCACCGCTTGAGTATTGCGTATGTTGGTGGCAAGCAAATCGAGATCGCCACGGGATAAGCGTTCAATACCACTTTTGAGATCTGCAAATTCATTAATTGTGAGCGTTTTGGTGCGTTCGTTAAACAAATAGCCGTAACTCCAGCCTTGCATTTTGCCAATTCTTAATCCATGGATACTGGCATAACTACCATCCCAAGGCGTGGGATGATTGACTCTGGCATAAAAAACGATTTCATCGCGATAAAAGGGTTGGGCCGAGAAGGCTAAGTGCTTTTGCCGTTCTTCCGAAAAATAGGGGCCAATTAAAATATCTGCTTGGCCACGCTCAACCATAGATTGCGCTCGGCGCCAAGGCGCTATTTGATAATGAATGGTCACTTTTTGTTGCTGGGCAAAACGATTAAGTATATCTACCCCTAAACCGATGTATTCGCCGTCCGGTTTTTGTTCAAAAATTTGGCTAAAACGAGTCCCTACAGCAAAGAGCTCCTCTGCTTTTATAGGGGCGACTAAGCAAATGAGGGTGAGCAAAACTAACCTTCGCAAGGTGTTCTTTAATGCCATTTCATTCCTGTGATGGTTGCTTCATTCCAAGTGGAATGTGGTGCAAGTAAGGGGAGTTTGTTAAATAAATCGTTACGTACTTTGAATATCAGCAAATTGTACACTGATTTAGATCCCTATCTGCACGTACCTGTCATCAATGCGGATAACCGTGCCTCAATAACCGGAAGATAACTAAATAAAAAGATTGGTAATTTTATAATATAAATCCTTAACCATATTTGTTTCAAATTGTATCCTTTGTGGTTGGTGTGATGGCGGAAGACTTATATTATTCAGGCAAGCTCAAGCAAACTGGGTTATGCTGCGCCGCCAATGCGTATTTTGATTAAAAGAGAACCCATGAAGTTACAGCAAATTGATAAATCCCTTTATCGTAGCAATATGAACCTGTTTATGGTGGCCTTAGTGTTGGCCTTGATCGTTTGCTCCCTTGGCTTTGGGGCTGGATTAATTGCGCTCTTTGGCGTTGAGGCTTTACCCGGTGAGCCTACAGGAAATTTCCACTGGAATTTACTCGGGGTGATTTTGGCGGTATTACTTTGTAGTGCCATTGTCTATCAGCTAAAAACTCAGCCCTTTTTTAAAGAGATTTATTATGTGTGGCAGTTAAAACAACTGCAAAATCACATTTATCGCAAGCTGGCTAAAGTCAAAGCAGCTGCGGCGAACAATGATATAAATGCGTTGATTACATTGCTATTTTACTTCACCAGTTTACGCCAGGTGTATTTGCTGGATGATAATACCTTGACCTTATCAGCGGTTGATAAGGAGCTTGCACAGTTACAGGCACAATGCGACGTTTTAGGATTAGCGCTATCGGCTGAACAATTTGAGGTCGAACTGTTAGCGGGTTTTTAAGGCTAGATTTAATGACTAGATTTAATGACTTAGTCGCGTATCAAGGCCGTTAATTAAAAAGTGAGTGCATGCACACTCACTTTTTAATTGGAATCGATTAGCGGCTTAGATAACGCAGTTAAGGTATTAGTTCGCTGCCTGCTGCGCACGTTGCAGCGTCAGTAACCACTTACCATAGATATAAATCCCCACAGCCGAAATGGTGCCGATCGCGGCGATAATATACCAAGCCATACCGATATTGTGGCTGTGGTAGAGCAGCTGAGTCAGATCATGGGCGTTTTCGCCAGTAAAGCTGACTAAGGTGGTAAAGGCTTCCCCCTGCGGGATGGCATTCACATCCGTTGCGCTCATGCCGCGCTCGAGTAATAAGTCGCGTGAGAACAACTCTTTCGAGGCGAAAATTTCATAGAGTTTTGGGCCAAAATAACCTTCTAAGCCCCAGCCAATCCCTTGAGGTAGCATCACAAAGCCAAGGTACATGGCTTTTTTACCTTCGGGGGCAATGTTACCCATAAATTCGTTTTTCTTTGGGCTAATCATCATTTCGCCAATCGAAAACATGGCGATGGCGAGCACAATAAACCAAGCCGCATGGAAGGCACCGATAAACACAAAGGCTAAAATACTGAGTAAACAGCCAATCAACATGGCAGTAGTTATGCGGTATTTGGCGGTCAGGGCGGCAATTAAAAAGCAGCTCGTCATAATCAAGCCGGCGTTGAGGTTAAGCATGCCCTCAGGCATCACTTTCGTGCCTTCATTATTTAATCCGAGCCAGAATTGTAAAATACCGTTGCTGGTGCCTTCATTACCAAAGAGCGAAGTGACAATCACACTGGTATCGACCCACTCGGAAATATGAATCGGTAGTACATCAAACAGCGCATTAAACAAGAACCAAAAACCTGAAAATACCAGCATGTAATAGATTACAATTGGCTTTTTAAGCTCATGCCAAGCGTCGCGCCATAGGGACTCTTGTTTGACTTCACCTGATTTAATTTGCTGATTACGGATGAGGCGCTCGGCTTTTCCTGGCTCGGTATATGTCAATAAAAACAGGAAGTTTAGTGAGATAATCGCAGCGCAGGCATAAAACACATTATCCCAAGAAAGTTGACGCATATGCACGGCAACCAATGGACCTAAGAAGCCACCGATATTCACGACTTGGTAAAATATCCCCCAAGCCATGGAGGTGTTATTGCGATTGGTGGAGAGCACTAAGGTGCCTTGAATACCGGGTTTAAAGATACCCGTGCCGATGGCGAGTAGCAGTGCCCCCGATAAAAAGCCCCAAAAGGTAGGGAAGAACGCCATAGTCAGGTAGCCCATGATTTTAATCACGGTCGAGCCGAAAATGGTTTCCTTGTAGCCGACCCGGTCGGAAATCCCACCAGTAAAGACGGGTACAAATGTTTGCATAATCGCCCAGAGCGAAATAATAATGCCATAGTCGCTGAGGCTGATCCCCAGACCGCCAGCCGATTCAGGCGCTTTGGCGTATAAGCCAGCACTGGCTTTGACACCGTAATAGGCGATTCGCTCGACCAGCTCCATGCCGCCCACTAACCAAAAAATATAACTTAGGCTAGTGATGGAGGCCCACATACCTAACTGTTTGACTTCGCGCAGATCATTCTCTGCATTTGGACTATTGTGACTCATGTCCTTCCCTTTATTATTGTTATTGACTTTAATTTCACTAATTCATTATTAATTAAATGGTTAGCTAAATTGCAGAGACAAATAATGCCTCGATAATTAACTCATTTCGGGCAATATAAACCTACACTTTACCTAATTAAGGGGTAAATACCAAAAAAGTAGTGAAAAATGATGAGTTTCGCCACATCTGTTATTGAGTAGTGTTTTATTTGTCGTGATGGGTTGGTAAAAGTGTGCCATTAGTAAGATATTGTGTAGATTAGTTTTTGTTATAAATTTATCCTGCTAATCGGGTTTGGTATTAAAGTAAAATTTAGGTACAATCCATTGCCGCATTTTTGTTCATCATTCTATTTATCTAAGTGAATACCGCTAGAACAATCTGAGTGCGCACCCTGCCTTTATTTTTGTGAGATTTGGTTATGACTGCTGTTTCCCATAGCGCAACGGATCAACGCCTGCTGCAAGAGCCGATTTCGAAGCTTTTCTGGCGCTATACCATTCCAACAATCGCCTCCATGCTGGTGACTGGGGTATATGTCACCATTGATGGTATCTTCGTCGGACATTATCTCGGTGAAACCGGGCTTGCTGGCATGATGCTGGCTTATCCCGTGGGCGCGATTCTCTACGCCGTCGGTGCCATGATTGGCATGGGCAGCGCCGCGTTAGTCTCGATTAACTTGGGGCAAGGCAATGTCGCCAAGGCGCGTAAATTGCTCGGCAACGCCTTTAGCTTGTGTTTACTGGCAGGGGCATTTTTTGCCTTAATCGGCGGGATTTTTTCGCGAGATATTTTAATCGCCCTCGGCGCTGAGGGAGAAATACTCGAAAATGCTAATGAATACCTGTTTTGGTATTTTGCCTTATGTCATTTCCCTATTATCTCAATGACATTTACCACCTTGCTGCGTAACGATGGTCGCCCCTCCATGGTGACCTTTGTGCTGATCTTAGGTGGCGTGCTGAACACCTTTTTAGATTGGCTGTTTATTGTGGTGTTTCCCTTCGGTTTAGCAGGGGCGGCGATTGCCACCATGTTGTCGCAGGCTGTGACTGGCTTGCTCTGCCTGCAGCATTTTTTTGGGGCGTGCACTCAGCTCAAAATCAACCTAGAGCAGATGAAGCTTAAGCTTGATAACTGCATCAACATCGCCCGTGTTGGTTTGCCAAGCTTTTTAATGAATCTGTATCTGTCGATTGTATTGACTCTGCATAACACCGCATTTTTATGGGTTGGTGGCCCTTTGCATGTGGCAGCATACGGGGTGGTCAGTTATACCGAAGCGTTTTTCTACCTGATTTTTGAGGGGATTGCCCTCGGTACTCAGCCGATTTATAGCTTTAATGCGGGAGCAGGGCGCTTCGATAGGGTTAAACAGGCACGCAATATTGCCTTTGGCATGACCTTACTCACCGCCGCACTTGGCTTACTGTTGATTTATTCCCGCCCTGAATGGTTGGTGTACCTGTTTGCCGGTGATAACCCAAGCCTTACGCCCGTCGCGATTGAAGGCATGCGATGGTATTTCTGGGGCTTGCCGATGGAAGGCCTCATTTTAGTGGGGGCGAGCTTCTTCCAAGCGATTAATTGTTCGAAACAAGCATCGATTCTAACTGGCGCAAAACTCATACTGATTGCTGCGATTATCTACTGTTTTGCTTGGGCTTTTGGCGTGATCGGTGTGTGGATATCGCTCGCGACCTGTAGCACGCTATTGGTCATTTGGATGTTCATTGCCATGCAGCGGCTTAAGATTAAAGCCTAATTTTTGTTTAGTTATTATCTTAGTCTTGAAACCGACTTAATACTGGCGTGTCGGCATGGGCTCTGATACATTTCGCTGGTTTAAACCCTGCTTAAAATGAGCTCAGTCTGTAGTATGAGTGTTGTCGATAAAATACCGTTACCGACTGACAGTAATGCAGGTGGATAGGATAAATTCTGGGCCACTTTGTCTGGCTTTTCGTTTGTTATTTAAGTTTTAAGAGGCTCTTATGCGCACCGCTGCAGTCATCTCTATGCTGTTGTTTGGCGTGTTAACCAGTGTTAACGCCAGCGCCAAGGATAATGAGTTAGTGTTTGCTAGCGATTTTGAGGGTAACCGCTTATCACAACCTTGGTCTTGGATCATGGGGTGCCAATTTGAGGGTGCTGAGCCCCATAGTGGCGAGAGTGCGTTGTTATGTGCAGAAGGCAATAGCAGTATTGTCAGTAAATACCCTGTATCGGAAGCGGGTCTATTAGAGTTTTGGGTAAAAACTCAAAATATCCAAACCCAATATCGGATTAATGTGCTCACATCGCCAGTATTAAAACTGGATGCCCAGTGGCAGCATGTGGCGCTTATCGATGTTACTCCTGGCACAAATGAATATTTAGCCCATCGGGTGTCGATTGACGATCCGAGTCGTCAATATGTTCGCCTCGATATTGAAGCGATTAATGGCCCTATCAGTTTGGATGATTTAACCCTCGATAAAATTCGCTTAGATATTGCCCTGCAAAAAAACGAGCAAAAAATTATCGGCGGCATTTTAGATAAACTTAAAGAAGACAAAAACTACGAGGTTCAGGCCGAATCCTTTAGAACGCTGGGGAAAAACTACGCCGCCCAGCTCGAAAGCCAAAGACAATACCTTGAGTATTCGAATGCGATTTATTCCAGTATCACCTTTGTACTGGCGACCTCTGAGCGCAATAAAATGTCTAACCCTTTGGGTTATAACACCTTTAGGTCGGTGTTAACTGACGCTAAGCGGATTGCGTCGCCGATTCAACAGGCGCGTTTAGGCTCTATGGTCAAGCCCTTTGGTGACTTAGCAACCGCCACCTTAAATGTAGTGAGTGCTGGCGCCTACTCAGCCTTTGCTGAACCTTTTAAATCCTTCCTTGCGGCCACCTTTGACCGCTCAAACTATGACAACAGCGACTTAAGTCGCAGTGATAAAAAGTTTGCCGAGGAAAACGGCCTTAAGATTTATCAACAGGCCGAGCGCTTTATGTCTGAAATCGAAAAAGAGTTGCAACAGGTGACCGCACTCGATAATGATTTAGTCAGTATGCAGAAGAACTTAGATAATTTCCGCAAGGATTTAGACAAACATCTGCGTAGCTATCTGCAACACGCCAGCATTGCCCGTACGCCCGAAAATTACAGTAAGGTGATGAGTAAAGATGAGCAGACTCGGGCGCAAATCATGGCTGAAGTGAATGCCAATATCAGTGCCAAAGCCGAAGCCTTACTTGCCTCTAATAGTAATGCTGAACTGGTACAGTACATGATTAAAACGACTGAAAAAATGGATGAGTTTCAGGAGTTTAAAGAACGTTTTAATCAAATTACTTCAGCGATGTTAACCTTCTATGACCGCTTTGAGCGCTCGATTGCCGCCGAGCAAAATCCCTTTACCGATCCAAGCGATAGGGCGGTATGGGAACAACATGCTCAAAGTGCACGCAATTATATTCGCCAGTCGAAGGAAGCCTTTACGAAAGCCTTTATGTAGCAGGTTGTTGTAGAAACATCGATTGAGCTTTTTCATCAAAATGGCGGAGAAACAATTGTTCTCTGCCATTTTTTATATACGCAATTTACCCAACCGATCGTTTAATAAACCATTTTAATCTGAGCGTGTTGTAGGCAAACCGAAAGTACATTATGTTGTTGATTTAAAATCGCCAGTTGTTTGATTATCTCAGTGATGGAGTCGTTGAGATGGAGTTTCAGACAATCCCAATTATACGGGTTTTTGATGAATGCTCAGATTTGTGATAATCACATTTTATCGCCAGCAGAAGGTGCGGGTGATAACGTCAACCAACTACGGTGCTTTTCGATCTGAATCTAGGCGTTAATTATATGAATATTAAACGCACATTTTTTTATTATGAAAGAAACAGAAAACAACAAGCCAAAATGCTCGCTTTTAATATGCTTTTTTTGCCCGTTATCCTTTGGCTTATTTTGATATTCATTCCAAAAAGTGATCCTTTTTATAACGAATTTTTATTTTACGTAAAATATATTGTTGTGGTTTCTGAGCTTGCTCTGTTATCGCTAACAGCATGGTTGCTTACTCATCCTGCTAAATTTTATATCAAGCTGACAAACTCCGAGTTCAGCTCATTTCACCCTACTTTTAAAGAATGGACGTTCAGTGTCAATCCGCAAGACATTATTGAAATTGAGCACAGCACAGATATAGGATCAAACGCTAGCCTTATTTTAGTGAAAATGAATAATGGTTCATCAGTTTTATTGAGCCCTAACTATCCATATAAGCGAAGCGAACTATACGATGCATTGCGGTTAGTTAACCCAAATATAAAAACGCCCAACAACACTTGGTTGTTCCCTTATAAAAAGTAAAAAATCAATTATTGACTGGCCAATCTCTAAAATGGGATGTCATGTCCTGCAACTCACTGTAACCTTGCTTAACCAAACCAATTACTGCTCATTGGTTTTATTGGGTGGGTTAATATGTCTTAAATACACCAATATTTTAATGAGTTAGCTCAATTTCATGTCTCAGCTTTAGCTCGTACAAGTTGTAGACAAACCAAAAGTGCTTATGTTGTTGATCTAAAATGGATAGTCAGATTTTTACTGAAATCACACAGAATTATGGACACTACCATATCTTAACTTCGCTCTGCGATGGAGTTCATAGACTTCACAACCTAACAATGGCTCAGTTCTATTCAGCACTGCGCCAAAACGCTCAAAGTAGTCCTCATTAACTTGCTTTGCACTGATAAGTGGTACTTCCATACTGACATCTACACGACCTTTACGTATTAACGCTGGGTCAAGATTATCAAGATGATTTGTGGTCATTATGACAAGGCAATCATCAAGAGGGACGATTCCGTCTAAGGCGTTTAGAACGCCACCTAAAGTGAGTGGTGGGTTATCTACATTGCTTTCAGCAGTACGTGATACCGTGGCCTTTACACAGTCACAGTCCTCTATTAACAACATCGCTCCGGGCGCTACCTTTCTAATTGCTTTATGAATAGTGGCATCATTGACAGTCGATAGATTCAATATGTATAGATCGCGATGATACTCAACCGCTAAGGCTCTCGCTATACCCGTCTTACCTGTACCCGTTTTTCCATGTAACAGTATGGTTAGCTTACTGACAACCGATTTTCCCCGACTTGCGAAGTTATCAACTTCCCTCATCAAGTCCTGCTTAAACCCTTCATCTAGCACTAAGTCACTAAAACCCGATGATTTCAATGTACCGTAGCGACACCATTCGGTTTCTTCGAAAATATTCACTTTCGGCTCATTAGAGATGTCTCCACGAGTATCTTCTAAAAAACGATATAGTTTATCTTTTGCCCACCATGGTGCTCTTACAGTAATAGAATCGTATGCCATCGAACTATCGACCTTAGTACGAGTTGCCAACATAAAACAACCACCGTATTTAAACAGATGCATACCATAGCCGATAGACTTAACACTGACACGCCCGTCGTAATTCACACCATAGTCAAAGTAAACAGCCTCAGAGATAGAACGTGAAAAAAACGGAATGGTAGTATTACTGATCAAAAAGGACAGCTTATTGAATATCTCTGTGCGTGCCTGATGGCTATCGTCTATAGTGAGCCGCACAAATAGCAGGCTACTGAGCCAACTTAACAGTTTCGCGGGGACATCTTTTAGCATGTAGCCTACGAATCCAATTAACGTAAATGTTAATACTCCAACAATGACTGCCGTCAACAAAGGATCACTATTGGTGAGCGCCTTTATTTGTAGTAATACCTCGTTCATTTACTCACCTTTACTATAAATGCCTAATAGATATAGTCGATAATACGACCAGCCGCGTCGAGGATACTCGTAAGGTATCCTCAGTATTGCGCTATCGCATCTGGTTAAAGCGACTTGATAAAGATCCTTTACTTATCACTAGTACAAGCTATTGCTTTAGGCTGCGGCGCTCATCAAAGAGCAGAACGGCGCGGCCTTGCATCCACTGATTGACTTGCACTACATCCGTGTTTAACAGCCCGTTCGCCATCTTATAGGCAGGACGCCTGAATGTCGTGCAATGCAGGGATACGTGAGAACGACCATGGCTCTCGTTCATAAGCTTAGAAATCCTAGATTTCTCTATTCACCGAGTCGGCGGCGAATGCCATGGCAAGCCTGTATCTGTAGGTTGATAACTCTTATAAATCAAATGTTTAAAATATTGTTATGCTAAATTTTAAATAAGAAAGCCGCCAATAAAGGTCGGCTTTCATGTTTCGATTGTCCCGTAACCTTTGCGTTTCTTGGTTACATTAAATCTTGAGGCATTACAGCAAGTACACGTTCGAGCTGCAGGCGCCGTGAGCACCGACGACGAGGGCTTGTTCGATATCGGCGGTTTTTGAGGGACCGGCGATAAACACCCCAAACTCACCTGAGGCTAGCGTGATTTCTTTTGCCGCTTGATGCATGTTTGGCACAATCTTATTGGCTGGCAGGGCTAAGATCAGGTTTTCACAGATAAAAGGCGTTACTCTGTGGCCTAAGTTCTTATTGTTTACCCAAATGGCACCATTTTCGGCAACACCAATATCCCCAGGGATCACCGCATAATCGATATCCCTGAGCTCGTGAGCCGTTGGTGGCACATCACGGTTTGCTGTGATGCCCTCAACGAGGGAGATAACCTGTAAGCCTTGGGCGACAAGCTCATCCACTTTGGCTTGCAGTGCCGCGAGGCCGCCTTCACGGTGAAGTGTACCCGCAACGGTTTTCAGATTGGTTTCAAACTGGCCAACCAGATCTTCAACCCTTGGGGCGACATCGATGCTTGGCATAGGATGGTTTGTTAAAGCCGACAGTTTGAGCGCATTGAGAATTTCGTGCTTACTAGACATCTTATAGGCTCCTGTGTTTCTTAAACCAAGCTTCGAAGCTGGAGTTGGGGGCGACTGGCAGTTCACGGTATTTACCCCAGGCACCGCTAAAGGGCTTGAGCAGACTACCGGGCAGAATGCGCAGTGCAGTTCGGGCCGCGCCCATTGAGCAATTGAGCAGAGTAGTGCTTGCCATAAATTTACCCACTAATGGCATATAGCCGTTTTTGCCGTAGGGGAGTTGTCCGGCTTTGGCCTTAAGGCGTCTGTGGTGGTGAATAATCTTATCGAGCGGCACCTTGGTCGGGCAGACATAGGTACAGCTACCACACAGAGTACAAGCCCAAGCGATGGAGTTGGTATCGTCATGCTTGGCACCCACCGCAATCCCAATCGGGCCGGGAATGGTGTAGTTGTAGCTGTAACCACCAGAGCGGCGATACACAGGACAAGTATTTAAACAACCGCCGCAACGAATACATTTCAATGATTCTGCAAGGATTTTATCCTTCATCATCTCGGTACGGCCGTTATCGACGATGATCACATGCATCTCTCCATCGACCTGTGGTCCACGGTAGAAGGCGCTATAAGTAGTGACGGGTTGGCCAGTTGCGTTGCGTGCGAGGGTGCGTAGTAACACGGCGGCGCTGTCGATATCGGGGACAATTTTGTCGATCCCCATTGAATGCAACTGCAACTTGGGTAGGTTAGCGCCCATATCGGCGTTACCTTCGTTGGTACAAACGACCACGGCGCCCTTATCGGCAATCGCCATGTTTACCCCTGTCATGGCGGCATCGGCGCTGAGGAATTTTTCACGCAAATGCGCGCGGGCGGCACGGGTTAAATACAAGGGATCGGCTGCCCCCGCTTTAGTGCCGAGTTTCTCATGGAAGAGATCACCGACTTCTTCTTTTTTCATGTGGATAGCGGGCACCACAATGTGCGAAGGCGGCATTTTCGCGAGCTGAATAATGCGCTCACCTAAGTCGGTGTCGATGACTTCAATTCCACGCTGCTCTAAGTAAGGGTTGAGATGACATTCCTCGGTGAGCATTGATTTGGACTTAACTAACTTCTTCACTTTATGGCTAGCTAAGATCTCGTGCACGATACGGTTGTGCTCGGCGCCATCTTTGGCCCAATGCACTTTGATGCCGTTGGCAAGACAGTTTTGCTCAAAGGTTTCAAGGTATTGTGCAAGGTTGGTTAAGGTATGCAGTTTGATTTCAGAACCTAACTGACGCAGTTGCTCCCATTCGGGTAAGCTGCCAGCGGCGCGATCGCGTTTTTCGCGCAGCACCCAAAGGGCTTTAGAGTGCCAGTCAACTCGGGTTTCATCGCGGCAGAAAATATCGGCTTTATGAGCGTGAACCTGTGAACCCGTGGCCCCGTGATTATGTTGATATGCCATAGTGGGTCTCCTAGAGCGCGGCGTTAAGCACTTGCGCTATGTGGCGAATTTCAATCGGCAATTGCTGTCTGCGGATCATGCCATCGAGGTGCAAGAGGCAAGAGGGATCGAAGCCAACCACATATTGCGCGCCTGTTGCCGCGTGGGCTTGGGCTTTGTCTTTACCCATCTTGGCGGATACGGCTCCTTCATCGACGGCAAAAGTACCACCAAAGCCACAGCATTCATCGCGACGGTCTGGATAGACAATGTCGATACCAGCGATATTGGCAAGCACGGCTTCAACTTTGTTGAATCGCGGGCCCATTTGCTCGCTTGGCGTGGCAAGGCTCAGCATACGAATGCCGTGACAGCTTAGTTGCAGGCTGATCTTATGGGCAAAAGGTTTGTTGAAGGCGGGAATGGGGGCGATATCGTGGAGGAACTCGGTCAGTTCATAGAGTTTGTCGATAACGGCTTGAGCTTCTGGGCTGCTATCAAACTCGTGGAAATTTTCTTTGGCGGCCACTAAACAAGAAGCGGCAGGACAAACAATGGCATCGCATTCTACACCTTTGAAAGCATTGAGTAATTTCAAGGTGGTACTGCGTGCTGCATCAAAGCAACCCGAGTTAGTCATCGGTTGGCCACAGCAAGTTTGGCCTGCGGGTAGAATCACTTGGTGTCCGAGTTTTTCCAGTAATTCCAGAGTGGCAATGGCCACATCCGGCATCATTTGGTTAACGAGACACGGGATGAAAAGGGCGATTTTCATTGTGCTTTCTCTTTCTTGTTAGTGAACGACATTGCCTTGCATTGTGGCCCCAAAGTCCACACAAATGCTAAGGTAGTTGATCCAATATAGGCTTATCTAAAGTAAATAAGTAGCCCTAATTTAGTAAATGATCTACTAGATTTTTGCAAAAATGAGAAGTTTTTAACAATATGATTTTAAATGGTTAATTGGGTTTTTATTTTAAGATTTATTTCGTTAACTTTGCGGAGTTGTCGATAAATGAGAATAGTTTTCTTCTAAAGAAAAACGGGGCTATCTTTAGCCCCGTTTGGTCAGTGTGTTAGCGACTGCACTCTTCGAGCAGATACGCTAAGTGGCGGTAGGAAATACCACTGTGTTGGGTCAAACCGACCTCGCACATACGGTTGGCGTAATAGCCTTCTTTAACCTCAACTGGGATTAACTTCTTAATATTGCGCAGGGCGCTGGCGTTGATTTCTGGCTTATATAAACCTTTTTCACCGGCGTATCCACAACATTCAATACCCGCGGGTTTGAGCACTTGCGCCGAGCAAGCATTGGCAATGGCTTGCATCTTAGGCTCTAACTTCATCTTGCGAGCACTACAACCTAAGTGTAAAGCAACATTGACCTTTTTGTTGATGGTCAGCTTGTCCAGCAGCTTGTCATGCATAAACTCAACTAGATCCGTTATTTGTACCTTTGGGTTACCCGTGAGGGTGCGATAAGTACAAGATAAGGCATCGACTAACACTGGGATCTTGCCGCCATTGCTCATCTTGCTAAGCACATCGATAAGCTCTTGGCGTTTGGCGTCGGCGTTTTTAAAGTCGCCCTTTGATTCCCACATTTGGCCGCAACATAAATCGCGGGTCTTTTCTGGCGTGACAACGTTATAGCCCGCGCGCTCTAGTAGGGTTACAACCACCTCTGGCAAGGTGCGGTTATCCGGATCTTTCGGCGTTGGACCAAAGGTGCGGCCACCACAGGCGGGGAAGTAAACCACGGTTTCTTGGCCTGCTTTGGCGGGTGACGGTTTAGGCAGTTTGCCGCCTTTGGGGAAGTCAGGATTCCAGTAAGGCACTTCTTTAGAAATCAGCCGACCCGTTTTCATCAGCGCATTAGTAATGCCATCGCCGGTGATTTTATGGATAACCCCAAGTACATCAAAGCCCGTACTGATCACTTGGTTTACCGCGCCAAAATGCTTGGCTTGGAAATCCAATACTTTTTGCTCTGTGGTGCTGATATAAGGTGTACGTAGTTTACGGACTAACTGACCCATGCTGTTATCGACTGGACAGGCGATAGTACAAAGCTGACAGGCGGCGCAGGTATCAATCACATCGTATTTTGCATCGGCGCGCATTTTAGCGGCCGCAGCTTTATCACCGGACTGCTCTAAGCGCTCGATTTCACGCAGAGTCGCGATCCGCTGACGTGGCGAGAAGTTAAGTGCTGATGTTGGGCAGGTTTTTTCGCAGAAGCCACATTCGATACATCTATCAACAAAATCATCGACAACAGGGCAGGGCTTAATATTTTTAACGTGGACGTTCGCATCATCGTTAAGAATAACGCCTGGGTTTAGAATACCCTGAGGATCAAATAGTTGTTTGATGCTCTTCATCAAAGTGTAAGCATCTTGTCCCCATTCTTTTTCAACAAACGGTGCCACAGCGCGGCCAGTGCCATGCTCAGCTTTCATGGAGCCGTTGTACTTGTTAATCACCATATCGGCAATATCGTCCATAAAGGCATGGAAGCGGTCGATATCGGCTTGAGTGGAGAAGGTCGGAGTAATAATGAAGTGGAAGTTACCTGCCAGCGCGTGGCCATAAATACAGCCTTCAGGGTAACCATGTTTATGGAAAAGCTCAGTGATATCGTGAGCTGCTGCGGCTAGATGTTCAAGCTCAAAGGCCACGTCTTCGATGATAACTGAGGTTCCTTTTGGACGCTCGCCACCGACAATGGGGAAAAGCCCTTTACGCATCGCCCAGTACTTGTCGTAAACCGCGGGATTGGTACTGAATTCCATCGGACGGATGAAGTCAAAACCAGCCAGTTTGGTACTGACATCTTGGGTATAGCGTTCGAGCGTTTGAGCATCATCCGCACGGGATTCAATCAATAGAATCGCCGATAACGCAGGCAGTTCCGACAACCAATCTGGCATGCCTGGCTTGCCTGTTACCGCTTTAATGGATGGCCAGTCAAGGAGTTCGGCCGCAGAAACACTTTCACCATTAATCAGCGGAATGGCGCGTGCAGCATCTTCCATATTATGGAATACAGCCATGGCTGAGGCTTTAAATTTAGCTTCATTTACAGTGTGGTAAGTGACTTCGTTAATGAAAGCTAACGTACCTTCCATCCCGACCATTAAGTGGTTAATGATGTCAAATGGGTCGGTAAAATCGATTAAGGAGTTAATACCGTAGCCAGTGGTATTTTTGATGGAATACTTTTTACGAATGCGCTCGGCCAATACGGTGTTATGGCGTGTCAGATGGGAGAGCTCGCTCAGATCTTGCAGTAATTTTCCGTGGGTCTTAGCAAACTCAGCCTTAGATTTTTCACAGCCAGTATCGAGTTCAGTGCCATCGGCAAACAACAGTTTTGCCGATGCGATGGTTTGGTAACTGTTTTGAGCAGTACCACAGCACATGCCTGAAGCGTTGTTAGCTACAATTCCGCCAATTTTTGCCGAAGCAATCGTCGCTGGATCGGGGCCGATTTTGCGATTCAGTGGCGCTAGCACAGCATTCGCGTCTGAACCAATAACGGCGGCACCTAAGGTAATTTGTTTTGCATCGCTACTGACTTCAATCTTTCTAAAACCATCATGGCCAAGGATAAGTAGTATCCCTTCACCAATCGCTTGGCCAGATAAACTGGTGCCTGCTGCTCTAAATGTGACGGGCGCATTATGCTTGCGGGCAACGGCTAAGGTGAGTTTTACCTGTTCTAAGGTCTCGGCATGGACAACAACTTCGGGCACGATTCTGAAGTAGCTGGCATCGGTAGACCAAGCAAAACGACGGACGGGATCATCCGTCACCGGACGATCACCTAATTGTGTTCTGAGATCACTGATGACCTCTTTGTAGTTAATCGACATAACATCACTCTCTTTATCTTATAGAAGAAAGTCGAAGTCACTCGGCGTGACTTCGAACAAGATGGATTAGAAGCCACCCCAAAGTGTTGCGATAGTGCCTGCAAGTAAGGCGTAGCCAAGGGCAACAGGCATGGTTTTACGAATAATTTCCGACTCTCTACCCGCCATTCCTACTACAGTTGCTGCGGCAACCACGTTCATTACGCACATCATGTTACCGGCGTTTGCACCGATACCTTGCAGTGCCAATATCAGTGTATGGTTCATGCCAACATTATCAGCCACACTGTATTGCAGGCTTGAGAACATCATGTTTGAGAACGTCGCTGAACCTGACAGGAAGGCACCAAAAATCCCCACGATAGGCGCCATCCATGCCCATACCGCGCCCATTGAATGGCCCAACATATCGGCTAAGGCCACTGGCATAGAGGCTAGTCCAGCACCATTAGCACCTGAGTTTAAGAAGATTTTCACCATAGGTACTGAAGCACCTAATGAAATAATCGTCGGTAACATTGATTTGCATGAAACACCGATGGATTGCTTAATCGCAGGACTTTTCATTTTGAACAGGAAGAAACCGATAATACACACTGCGACGAAGAAGGCGCCAGGGGCGTATAAGGTTGCAAAGCTCGCTTTAAGCTCAGTACCCATAAGGCCTGTCCAGCTAATGTTGAAACTCGATAACCAAGCTTTCAGTGGCGTGACTGTACGAGATAACACTAACAGCGCAGCCATGATGATATAAGGTGTCCAGGCGGCAATTTGTGAAAACTGGGCTTTCGCTTCGATCTTCACACCTTCTTGGTTGTCATTCTCTGCGAAATCATTCCAAGGTGTTTTAGGCAGTAGGTAGCCCTTACGCGCAACAGGGATCACCAGTGCCATACCGATTAATGCACCAATAACCGATGGGAATTCAGGGCCTGCAAGGTAGTTAATAATCCAGGCGGGGACAGTAAAGGCAAGACCTGCGAAAATCGCAAATTTCCAAATGGCTAAGCCTTCTTTAAAGGATTTATTGCGGCCAAAGAACCCGGTCAGCATCGTCACCATAACCAGTGGAATTAATGAACCTGTGATTAAGTCGATAGTGATCATATGCATTACGATATATCGAGCATAACCTGCATAGGTTCCACCATGGGCAGCAAACTGCTCAGCAGCCATACTTACACCACCTTGGATAAGCCCCTGTTCCATCCCAAAGAGCACGGGTAAACCAATTGCCCCAAATGATACGCAGGCTGAGTCGGCAATTAAGGCGACTACGGCGGCGGCGACAGGAGGTACTCCCAGTAATACCAGCAGTGGCGCGCCAATGGCGGCTGGCGTACCAAAGCCAGCACTACCTTCGATAAAGGCGCCGAATAACCAACAAATAATAATCACCTGTACACGGGCATCGGCACTGATGTTAGTGAAGCCTGCTCGGATAGTATCCATTGCACCTGAATATTTCAGAGTATTAAGTAGGAATACCGCACCGAAGATGATGGTTAATGGCGTGATCGCTGACAGCAGTCCTTCAAGAACGGATGCGGCCAATAGAGTGGTATCCATTTGCCAAATAAATACGGCGGCGATGGCCGTAACTACCATGGAAATGGGCATAGCTTTTGACGCGGGCATTCTCAGTAATACAAGAAAGATCATTACACTGAGCACTGGCGTCAAGCTGGCGAGGAGTTGGAGTATTGTCATGCTTGCCTCTACATAAAGTGGTCTGTCTTATTTTTTATAGGAATCTTATTGGTGCTTCGATATCAGAACTTATGGTGGATAAATCAGCAGTATTCACTACTAATAATCACTGTTACGACATTCTGTGGTGTGTACTAGACGCTATTCGGGGTTGAACTTATATGATCTAGATCATTTTGACTGCTGTATGAAATGCTAATTTACAGTGCTGCGGGAGGCTTCTCTCATAGGATTTCTCCAACTGTGACCAATGTCACTTAAAGAGTTGTTTGTATATTTCTATGCTCAGTAATTAATTTAACTTGTATGCTTTTTAGTTATAAAAAATCAGATCTTCACTAAATTAGCGATCAGTATTGCAATTAACTGATCCATTTATTTCATTAATGGGCACTTAATGAATTTTTAAGACAATATTAAGGTGTGATCTGTGTCACTCAGGTACTCATTAAAAGGAACGGTGGTTTTTAATGATTTATTTTAAATATATGATTTTTATTATTTTATATCATTTTTAGATTGAGATTTTTAGCGTGATCTAGTTCACGCTTTATCGGATGGGGAAATTGAGTGTGAGCAATGTCACTTTATGAAATATGAGTTAATCTGAAATTTAATAACGGTTAATAAAGCTGTTTACAGCAATGCAGCTGCACAACTCCATTTTGTTAACAACTATAGTCAGTCATTATCTATATTTTTTATGGTAGGTTGCTTGAGTTAAGCTTCGCATCATCTCATCGTACAAACTCAAAACAACTTACTGCCCCAGCCGAGCTTACTTCGCAACACATGGAAGTAATTATGGCCTTTAGGATGGATAAGCCTAAGTTGCTCAGAGCTGCGGCGCACGATGATCTCATCGCCGGGTAATACTGCTAAATGCACATGGCCATCACAGCTAACCTCAAGGTTTTCGCCATTTTCAGGGGAAACCACCATCTTAATGGTGCTGCAAGCATCGACCACAATAGGACGGCATGACAAGGTGTGTGGAAACATAGGGACTAAAATTAATGCCTGTAAATTGGGGGTGAGAATCGCCCCACCCGCTGACAGTGCATAGGCGGTTGACCCCGTGGGAGTTGAAACTATCATGCCATCGGCGCGTTGGCTGTACATGAATTGATTGTCAATATAGACCTCAAATTCAATCATGTGAGCGATCTTACCCGGATGCAGCACCGCTTCATTCACCGCGGTATTACTGGCTTTTAGCTGTCCATGGCGATAGACCTCTGCCTCAAGTAAAAAACGGTGTTCGGTATCAAACTCACTATCGAGCACTTTAGCGAGCGCCTCTTCGAATGCATCCGGCGGTAAATCCGTTAAAAAGCCAAGGTTACCACGGTTTACACCAATCACGCCCACATCGAAGCGCGCCAGTACTCTGGCGGCGCCGAGCATATTGCCATCACCGCCAACGACTATCGCTAAATCACAACGCTCGCCAATCTCTAATAAATCAACCGCCACAATTTGTGGGCCTAACTCAGTTGCTACCCGCTCTTCTACGAGGACTTCATAACCTTGCATTGTCAGCCAGTGGTGCAGACGTTTGAGGGTTTGATTTGTCCCTGGATGATGCGGCTTACCAATTAGGCCAATGGTGTGGAACTTTGTGGTCATATTTATGCTAGATCTGGCCTTAGGCCTTGAAACGTCAAAATTGATCCCCATAATATGCCCAGAGTATTTAGAAACAAAGCATTTTTAGCTGGAGTGAAAATGAGCAACGAGTCGATTAAAGCAGAACAGGATCTGATCCAAGAGGGTGTAGAGTCTGAAGTTTCTACCGAAGAAGCAAGTCTGATTGATGAGCTTACCCAAGCCAATTTCCGTATTGAAGAGCTGGAACAGTTACTCGCTGACGCTTTGGCGAAAGTTGATGAGCAAAAAGATTCAGTAATACGTGCAGCTGCCGAAGTGGATAACATTCGTCGTCGCGCTGCGATGGATGTAGAGAAAGCCAATAAGTTTGCTCTGGAAAAATTCGCCAACGAATTGCTGCCAGTGATAGACAATATGGAGCGAGCGCTGCAAGGGACTAATCCGCAAGATGAAACCACTAAAGCTATCTATGAAGGTGTTGAGTTAACACAAAAGAGTTTGTTGACCGCTGTGGCGAAATTTGGTGTAAAACAAATTGATCCTCAAGGACAAGCCTTCAACCCTGATCAACATCAAGCGATTGGTATGCAACCAAGTGCTGAATTCCCAGCCAATACTGTGATGTTAGTGATGCAAAAGGGTTATGAGCTAAACAGCCGTTTACTGCGTCCTGCCATGGTGATGGTGTCTCAAGGTGGCCCTAGCCAAGAGTCTGCTTCGATTGATATTGAAGCGTAAGCGGTAAAACGTTAAACCAATAAAAAGGACTGCCGATACAGTCCTTTTTATTTGTCTGTTGCTTTTCTATTTGCCGTTAATCGTGAATTATCACGTTTGTAGTATTGATGGGAGCTTAGCCCCCATCAATAATCAATCGGCAAGATAGGCATTAATCTGCGCTAACATGCCTTCGGCATCGAGTTGTAAGTCATGGATCACTTCTTCTGGTGATCCATGTTTAATAAACTCATCGGGCAAGCCAATTTGTAGTACAGGTTTAGGCATTTTAAGCTTTTGCAGAAGCTCTAGCACACCTGAGCCAGCGCCGCCCATAATGGCGTTTTCTTCCACTGTGACGAGCACATCGTGGGTTTGCGCCATCTCTTTGACTAAATCCACATCCAGCGGTTTCACAAAGCGCATATCGACCACTGTTGCATCTAAACTCTCTGCGGCAGTGAGTGCTGCGGCTAAGGTAGTCCCGAAGTTAAGCATCGCGATACGTTTGCCTAAACGCTTAATCACCCCTTTACCAATAGGCAGCGCCGTCATGGCTTCAACTTGAGTCGCACCTGTTGCACTACCTCTTGGATAGCGTACCGCGCTTGGGCCTGCATCATAGCAATATCCGGTATACAGCATCTGGCGACATTCATTTTCATCCGATGGCGCCATAATCACCATATTTGGAATACAGCGCATAAAGCTTAAATCAAACGCCCCTTGATGGGTTGGGCCGTCGGCACCGACAATACCTCCACGATCAATGGCAAATAGTACGGGTAAACGCTGCAATGCGACGTCGTGGATCAGCTGATCATAGCCGCGTTGTAAGAAGGTCGAATAGATTGCGACCACAGGTTTATAGCCCTCACAGGCAAACCCTGCACCTAAGGTCACCGCATGTTGCTCGGCAATGGCTGCATCAAAATATTGTTTTGGGAAGCGCTGCGAGAACTCCACCATACCCGACCCTTCACGCATGGCAGGGGTAATGCCTAAGACTTTTTCATCCTGCTCAGCGATATCGCATAACCATTTGCCAAACACTTGTGAGAAGGTTGGTAGTCCCGGCTTAGTCGCTGGCTTCTTAAACTGTGATGGGTCAAATTTAGGGACGGCGTGCCAACCGATAGGATCTTTTTCTGCTGGCTCATAACCGCGACCTTTTTTGGTCATAATGTGTAGCACTTGTGGCCCCTTGAGATTGCGCATATTGCGCAGGGTTTCCACTAGGGCATCGACATCGTGGCCATCGATAGGGCCGATATAGTTAAAGCCTAACTCTTCAAACAGTGTGCCAGGAACCACCATGCCTTTGAGGTGTTCTTCGGTGCGCTTGGCCATTTCTTTGATAACAGGCATGCCCTTGAGCACTTTCTTGCTGCTTTCACGAATCGTGGTGTAGAAGCGGCCTGACATCAATTGGGCTAAGTGATTGTTGAGTGCGCCGACATTTTCTGAAATCGACATTTCATTATCGTTTAGCACCATCAGCATATCATTGTGCAAATCACCCGCGTGGTTCATGGCCTCGAACACCATGCCGCCTGTCATGGCACCATCGCCAATCACGGCAACCACTTTACGGCCTGCCTGTTCTTTTTCGGCGGCAACGGCCATGGCTAATGCGGCACTGATGGAGGTGCCTGAGTGGCCTACGCTAAAGGTGTCATATTCACTTTCTTCCCGCCAAGGGAAGGGGTGTAAACCGTTCTTTTGCCTAATGGTGTGCATTCTATCACGGCGACCAGTGAGGATTTTATGGGGATAGGCTTGGTGACCAACATCCCAAATCAAACGGTCAAACGGGGTGTTATAGACATAATGCAGGGCAACAGTCAGCTCGACGGTGCCAAGCCCAGAGGCAAAATGTCCGCTGGACATGCCAACGGACTTAAGAAGGAACTCCCGCAACTCATCGGCCAATTGGGGTAATAGGGCCTGTGGAAGCTGGCGGAGTTCATTAGGTGTGTTGGCCTGTGCCAACACCGGAAACTGAGAAATGTCCAAACTCATAGCGAGATACTTCGTCTCTTTTTATATTCTTCGCTCAATAATATAGCGGGCGAAGTCTGCAATTAACTGGCTATTGTATGGCAATTTAGCCAGCGCTGATAGTGCCTCTTGGATCAGTTGCGCGGCGGTATCTTTTGCGCCTTGCAGTCCAAGTAGTTGCGGAAAAGTACTCTTATTTGACTCGGCATCTGAGCCTTGAGGTTTGCCGAGTTCTTCCGTGGTGGCAATAATGTCCAGAATATCGTCTTGGACTTGGAAGGCAAGTCCTACGGCATGGGCAAATTCCATCATAGTCTGATATTGATCTTTTGGCGCGTTCGCGGCGATCAAGGCTAACTCAACGGCGCAGCTGATCAGCGCCCCTGTTTTCATATTATGCAGTTGAGTTAATGCTTTAAGATCAATGTGCTTATCGGTGGAGGCTAAGTCGATGGCTTGACCGCCACACATACCCCGATAACCAGAGGCTTTTGCCAATGCTCTGACCATAGCGATATGTTGCTCGCTGGTAATCCCTTGCACGGCTTCAGTCACAATCTCAAAAGCTAAAGTTTGTAGTGCATCCCCAGCAAGAATTGCGGTGGCTTCATCGAAAGCGATATGCACTGTGGGTTGACCACGGCGAAGTGCGTCATCATCCATAGCGGGTAAATCGTCATGGATTAACGAATAGGCGTGGATGCATTCAATCGCGGCGGCGCAGGCATCGAGTTTTTCAAGTGCTACGCCAAACATTTGCCCGACACTGTAAACCAAGAAGGGACGAATGCGTTTTCCCCCTAAAAGGGCGCCATGGGTCATCGCGGCTTTTAACTGAGGAGCTGTATCTTCGAGTGTACTAAAACGTTGTTTTAATTGGTTATCAACTCGTAGTTGATATTCTTTTATTGCATTGACTAACACGCTTATTCGCCCTCAACGGCATAGGGAGAGAGGGGCGCATTTTCATCCTGCTTGAGTAAAATGGCCACTTTTTGCTGAGCTTGTTCAAGTTTTGCCTGGCTGTTACGCACCAGATTGATGCCTCGTTCAAATTGTTTTAACGCATCATCGAGAGATACATCGCCCTGCTCTAACTCAGCAACGATGCGTTCGAGTTCACCAAGGGATTCTTCAAAACTGAGATTTTCGGGTTTCTTTGCCACGTTAATAATTCCTTTGAAAGAGCGGACACAAGGTATATCAGGGCGGCTCAAGGGTCAAATTCAGTCGATGGATATTTGCTCGATAGCACGCTTTGTTGCTGAATTTTTTTCAGAAAATAGAAATTGCCGCTAAACTTGCTTAGAGCTTGTCCGATAAATGACAATAGTAGCATTATGCTTATAATCATCTTAAGACATCATAAAATAAGGCTTGGGTTAAGACCAAAGTGTTAACCGTTGACGGATGACATTTAGTGTTATTTTGCCAATAGAGTCAGTATCATGTCGTTTATACAGAATATTGAGGAGCCGTTGTGGATTTAGCTACAGTTATTGGACTAGTCGGGAGCTTTGGTTTTATCCTTTGGGCCATGGTAACCAGCGGCGGCATTGCAATTTTTATCGACATTCCTTCCGTCTTTATCGTGTTTGGTGGCTCCTTCTTTGTCGTGATGATGAAATTCAATTTAAAACAGTTTTTAGGTGCGGTAAAAATCGCAGTAAAAGCCTTTATGTTTAAAATTGATAAACCTGAAGATCTTATCGAACAATCAGTGACGATGGCTGATGCGGCGCGTAAAGGTGGATTTCTTGCTCTTGAAGAAGCACAAATTTCCAACAGTTTTATGCAAAAAGCCGTCGATATGTTAGTGGATGGTCATGACGGTGAGGTGGTACGTGCCGCGCTTGAAAAAGATATCGCCCTCACCGAAGAGCGCCATCGCAACGGCATCGCCATTTTCCGGGCTTTTGGTGACGTAGGACCCGCGATGGGGATGATTGGTACCCTAGTGGGCTTGGTGGCGATGTTATCCAATATGTCGGACCCGAAATCGATTGGCCCTTCAATGGCGGTTGCGTTGTTAACTACCCTATATGGTGCGGTAGTGGCTAACATGGTGTGTATTCCTATCGCCGATAAATTAAGCCTTAGAATGGGTGAGGAAATGCTAAACCGTAACTTGATTATGGATGCGGTATTGGCGATTCAAGATGGCCAAAACCCTCGAGTAATTGAAGGCTTTTTGAAAAACTATCTTGCTGAAAAACAGCGGAAAATCGATACAACGGACGGAGAGTAGCCCATGGCTAAGTGCAACTGTCCACCGCCCGGAGCACCACTCTGGTTGGCAACATTTGCCGATTTGATGTCCCTCTTGATGTGTTTCTTCGTGTTGCTGCTGTCATTCTCCGAAATGGATGTGATGAAGTTTAAGCAGATTGCAGGTTCGATGAAGTATGCATTTGGGGTGCAAAACAAAGTCGAAGTCAAAGATATTCCTAAGGGGACGTCTGTGATTGCCCTCGAGTTCCGTCCTGGTCGTCCCGATCCCACGCCGATTGAGATCATCAACCAACAAACCAATGAAATGACCGAACCCACGTTGGATTTCCAAGCGGGGGAAGATGATAGTGCGGGTGGGGTACAACAACAGAACGGTTCGCAGCGAGGTGGCGAAGCAACGGCTACAGCCCAAGAAACCGCAGATGCAGTGAAGGCCGAGGCTGCGGCAGCGCAGGATAAGATTAATCAGCAAGTGAAAAAAATGGCGCAGGAGCTCAATAAAGAGATCACCGATGGGGCGATTGAAATTGAGTCACTTGGACAGCAGATTATTATTCGAATCCGTGAAAAAGGTTCATTTGCCTCAGGCTCTGGTTTCCTACAACCGCGATTTAAACCAGTGGTGCGTTCGGTGGGTGAGTTGCTCAAAGATGTGCCGGGAATTATTACCGTATCGGGTTACACCGACGATATGCAGATAAGTGATGAGCTCTATAGCTCAAACTGGGATCTCTCCAGTAAACGTGCTGTTGCTGTGGCTGATGTGTTATTGCAGGTCAAGGGTTTTGATCCTAAACGGATGAAAGTGGTCGGTATGGCCTCAAATAATCCAATTGTCTTAAATGATTCGCCTGAAAATCGCGCGCGAAATCGTCGAGTTGAGATTGCGATTGAACAAGGTAAAGCAAAAGAATCCGAAGAAATTCAAGTAGGTAAATAGCTTTTAATCCAAATCAGTTATTTGATAAAAACGCCGTGACTTGCTCACGGCTTTTTTATTTGGGCTTTTTTGACTATAAGTTCAACTGTGCGTAAGCGCACGCCACGAGCAGCCCTAGTGTGGAAACAGGTGCGCCAATCGCCGTGAGTTTGTTATAATCCGGCGATTATTCTTTTAACCAATTTTGCTGTTGCCAAAATTGCCCGCGGAAATCCCATGAAGTTTATTGTAAAGCTGTACCCAGAAATCATGATGAAGAGTAAGCCTGTGCGCATGCGCTTCACTAAAATGCTTGAAACCAACATCCGTAACGTGCTCAAAAAAGTTGATGAAGATGCTAAAGTGCAACGTCAATGGGACCGTATTTGGGTAAAGGTGCCAAATGATAAACCTGAATTAGCTCAGGCCTTTGGTGAGCGTTTAGCCTGTATCCCTGGGATCGCCCATGTAGTGCAAGTGGATGAATACAGCTTTACCTCTGTGGATGATATTTATCAGCAAGTGTTGCCCGTTTACCGTGACCAAATTGCCGGCAAAACCTTCTGTGTACGCGTCAAGCGCACTGGTAATCACGATTTTAACTCTATTGAAGTAGAGCGTTATGTCGGTGGTGGCTTAAACCAGTTTACCGATGCGATTGGCGTGCGCTTAAAGAACCCCGAAGTCACTGTTAACCTCGAAATCGAGGGCGATAAACTGTATATGGTGACTAAGCGTATCGAAGGCTTAGGCGGTTTCCCAATGGCAACGCAGGAAGATGTGTTGTCGTTAATTTCGGGCGGTTTTGACTCGGGCGTGTCGAGCTACCAATTTATTAAGAAGGGCGCTCGTACCCATTACTGTTTCTTCAACCTAGGCGGCGCGCAGCACGAGATTGGCGTTAAGCAGGTTGCTTACCATTTGTGGAAAACCTATGGTGAATCCCACAAGGTGAAGTTTGTGTCCGTGCCGTTTGAGCCTGTGGTGGCCGAGATTTTAGAGAAAATCGACAACGGTCAAATGGGCGTGGTGCTCAAGCGTATGATGATGCGCACCGCTGCACGTATTGCCGAGCGTATGGGCATTCAGGCGATTGTAACAGGTGAAAGCTTGGGTCAAGTGTCGAGCCAAACCTTAACCAACTTAAACGTGATTGATCGTTGCACCGATATGTTGATTTTGCGTCCGCTGATCACTATGGATAAGCAAGATATTATCAATGAATGCCGTCGTATCGGCACCGAAGATTTTGCTAAGTCTATGCCGGAATATTGCGGGGTGATTTCACAGAAGCCGACTGTTAAAGCGGTACTGGCTAAGGTTGAGGCCGAAGAGACCAAATTCTCTGAGGACTTGATTGACCGTATCGTAGAGCAAGCCGTGGCCATTGATATCCGGGAGATAGCAGAACAAATGAATACCCGTATCACTGAAACTGAGACCGTTGTTGCTATCGACACCAATGAAGTGGTGATTGATATTCGCGCCCCAGAGGAAGAAGAGAATAAACCGCTGGAGATTGAAGGCGTGGAAATCAAGCGCATTCCTTTCTTCAAATTAGCGACTCAGTTTGCCGATCTCGATAAGCAAAAGACTTACCTGCTGTACTGTGAGCGTGGCGTGATGAGTAAATTACAGGCACTTTACCTGATTGAGCAAGGTTATCACAATGTTAAGGTTTACCGCCCTTAAGCGATAACCAGCAAAGCGTATGCAAGGTCAAGCCTCAGGTTTGACCTTGATATGCAGCAATCTACGGGATTACGAATACAAAAAAGCCGCATTGGAATGCGGCTTTTATGTTATTGCGAAGCAGTGCAATTTACTCGGTTTTGACCACTTGCTGTGCTGGTAGCACCTCATCGGCAATCAATAAGGTGGGATCTTGCAGTGCTTCTTGGTGCATTTTTTCCATCGTTGCCGTCAGTTCGGCATTGATACTTGTTTGTAAATCACTGGTGTCGATAATAATTTCGGCATTGATAACATTAGCGTAGACATTGGCACTGAGTGCGCTGACTAACACTAACGCAAAAGCAGATTTTAAATTGAACATAGTCGCCTCCGGGCTGACAAAGTATTGCTGTCAGACATTCCCATCACCCGTTCGAGATTGTCCAACTCATGTGTTTCGTTGGCGCAAAATTTAATCAAAAATGCTGGCCTTTACAAACGATTAAATGTAACAATACGGATTAGAAAAACTAATTAAAAATTGAGATAGAGATCACTATGTCAAGACGCTTACCACCACTGAATGCGGTTAAAGCATTTGAGGCCGCCGCACGGCATTTGAGCTTTACTCGAGCGGCTGAAGAATTGTTTGTGACTCAGGCTGCGGTGAGTCATCAAATTAAAGCGCTGGAAGATTTTCTCGGATTAAAATTATTTCGCCGAAAAAATCGTTCACTGCTGCTAACCGAGGAAGGCCAGAGTTATTTTCTCGATATTAAGGACATCTTTATTCAATTGGCTGATGCGACCGATAGGCTGCTCGCACGTAGTGCTATTGGTTCGTTGACCGTGAGCATGTCGCCAAGCTTTGCGATTCAGTGGCTGGTGCCGCGTCTGTCCAAGTTTAGTGAAAAGAATCCTGATATTGACGTACGGATCAAGGCGGTGGACACAGAGGCCAGTTCCTTAACTGACGATGTTGATGTCGCGATCTATTATGGTTTAGGCAATTGGCCTGGGCTGCGGGCCGATAAACTTCGCAATGAAGTGCTTATTCCGGTGTGTTCACCCATGCTGTTAAATGGCCCTAAGCCGCTGTCAAAGCCGGAAGATTTAAAACACCATACATTGCTACACGATATGAGTCGCCACGATTGGCAGGCGTGGTTTAGACAATGCGGTATTACCGATATCAATGTTAACCAAGGTCCAATTTTCAGTCATTCTTCCCTCGTCTTGCAGGCAGCGGCTCATGGTCAAGGTGTGGCGTTAGGTTATAGCGTGTTGGCTCGGCCCGATATTAAGGCGGGACGACTGGTATGCCCATTTCAAGAAGTGCTAGTGAGCAAAGATGCTTACTACCTCGTTTGCCAACAGAATCATGCCGAGCTGGGTAAAGTGGTCGCGTTTCGTGAGTGGATGTTAGATATGTTTGCCGAGGAGTCACGCAGTGAGTTGTTGCCCGGATAATCCGTTGGTAAATGTTGCACTAAGTGCCCATGTGTTAGAAGGTGAACCCTCAGAGATCTTGATTTTATTTGCCCATGGCGCGGGAGCGAATCGAGACTCAGACTTTATGTGCCAAATGGCCGCAGGTCTTGTCGACAAGGGCTTTCAAGTGATGCGTTTTAACTTCCCTTATATGCAAGCCAATGCTGTGGATGGTAAAAAGCGCCCCCCTGATAGAGCGCCAAAGCTGCTTGCCTGTTTTAGCGAGATGCTCGATGTGGCGCACGCTCAGCCTAAGGTTAAGCGGGTGGTCTTGATGGGCAAATCCATGGGCGGACGCATGGCGGCGTTACTTGCTTGTGATAGCGTACAAGCCAGCCGCATTGATAGGGTTATTTGTTTAGGTTATCCCTTTATTCCGCTTAAGGGCGGTGAGCCTAGGTTGGAACCCCTGAACGACTGCCAAGTGCCCGTGTTAGTGCTGCAAGGGGAGCGGGATAAGTTTGGCGGCAAGATACAAATCCCCACTTGGGCACTTAACAGTAATATTCAAATTGAATACTTAGCCGATGGGGATCATAGTTTTGTCCCAAGAAAGTCGTCAGGTACGACTGAAGCGGCTAACCTTGCACTGGCTGTTGATTTATCAGCAAAATTTATTGGCTAATGTTTCTTCTTGATATGACGTAAAGTGCTCAGAGCCTGGATTAGGCTCGGGCGTCATCCGTTGTAAAGCCTATTGGTTTTTGGAGGTTAAAATGCGTAAAGGATTGTTGTTACTCGCCGCGGTAAGCGGATTTTTTGCGGTCGCGCTAGGTGCTTTTGGTGCCCACGGTTTAAAAGCCGTGGCGCCCCCAGAGTTGATTGAAGTGTTTAATCTTGGGGTGCAATACCACTTCTACCATACCTTTGCCTTGATTGTGGTTGCTTTTGCGGGGCAGTGGTTAACCTCACGTTTACTCGATTGGGCGGCGTATTTATTTATTGCGGGTATAGTGCTGTTTTCTGGCTCGCTCTACGGTTTGGCGCTGGTCGGCAGCAAATGGTTTGGCCCTATCACGCCGATGGGCGGCGGCTGTTTCCTCTTAGGTTGGTTATTGCTGGCCGCGGCCGTATGGCGCCATAAAGTGGTGGATGGTAACGAGTCATAATGCTTGTATGGCGCAGCCACTGCGCCGTGCGTCCACGCAGCCAATAGCACAAAAGCCCGATAGCAAATCGGGCTTTTGTGTATTGAAATTGCTATACTGGCGCCCAAATCGATAGTCGGCCATGTTTATGGCTTGGATTTCTTAAGGATCTCCATGAAAAACCTATTTTTATTTTGCCGTGCAGGCTATGAGAAAGAATGCGCAGCAGAAATCCAACAGCGAGCGGCTGAGCTCAATGTGGGTGGCTTTGTTAAGGCCAACAATAACGATGCCTATGTGGTATACCAATGTTTTGACGATGATGGCGGCGATACTTTGGCTAAGCAGCTGTCGTTAGATTCGCTGATCTTTGCTCGTCAGATGTTTGCCGCGAGTGAACTGCTAGCCGATTTGCCCGAGTCTGACCGTGTCAGCCCGATTGTGGCAGCGCTCAGTGAGGTGAGTAAAGCGGGCGAGCTGAGGGTTGAAACCCCTGATACCAATGAAGCAAAAGAGCTGTCGGCATTTTGCCGTAAGTTTACTGTGCCTTTGCGCCAGCATTTGAAAAAATCAGGCAGTTTACTGGCGCAGGAAAACCCTAAGCGTCCGATTATTCATGTGTGTTTTGTTGGCCCAGGACGCGCCTACGTTGGTTATTCCTTCAGCAACAACAGCTCACCCTATTTTATGGGGATCCCGCGCCTGAAAATGGCCGCCGATGCACCAAGTCGCTCAAGCCTGAAACTCGATGAAGCATTCGCGCAGTTTGTGCCTAAAGATGCGCAGGAAGAGCGGGTTCGCAGCGGCATGAATGCAGTGGACTTAGGCGCTTGCCCAGGTGGCTGGACCTATCAGTTAGTGCGTCGTGGCATGATGGTCTCCGCGGTCGATAATGGCCCAATGAACGAAAAACTTATGGAAACCGGACAAGTGAAACATTTCCGTGAGGATGGTTTCCGCTTCGAGCCACAGCGTAAAAACATTTATTGGTTAGTGTGTGACATGGTTGAAAAACCCGCGCGCGTGGCTGAGCTGATTGAAGCTTGGGCCATCAATGGCTGGTTTAAAGAAGCAATTTTCAACCTCAAGCTGCCGATGAAGAGCCGTTATAAAGAAGTGATGGCGATTTTGAATACCATGCAGGAAATCCTCAAGGAAAACGGCATCAACGAATTCCAGTTGCAGTGTAAGCATTTATACCATGACCGCGATGAGGTGACGGTTCACTTATGGCTTAAGCCTAGCCAGCCTTGGAACTAATCTACGGTTTTTTACCGTTCTGTTAGTGAGTGAAGCCTCAAGTCATGTTTGGGGCTTTTTATTTGGCTGTTC
>NZ_JTLE01000094.1:1365041-1455984 GCF_000798835.1 Shewanella sp. ZOR0012 | reverse complement strand
ATCAATGGCTAAATCCTAACCATTTATGCGGACGTACTGCTCTAAAAAGCAAGATAAATCTTAAGGTAATGGGTACGACAAACGCGATCCTATACCAGCAGAAATGAAATTAACAAACTCTTTGGAGATTCGGTAAGCTTATGAAAATTAATGAATTATTTTTTGAAGGTGATGAGGCGTTTATGTATGTTAATCATACTTTTGATGCTAATGACTTGGATGATTATATGCGCGGATTTCACAACATATCGATATCTATGAGAGATGAAACTTTAAACGGTCAAGAAGTAGTAAAGGTTAACTTTGGTGATCTCGTCGATGCTAATAAATTGAGATTCGCATTAGATGAATACTTTAGTAGCTGAAAAGAAAAGGTAGGAGGGTTTATCGAGACACCCATTGTTAAATTTTCTTACGGGAATGGTAGACTTGGAAAATTCTTGTGGGGTTAACAGCCAGCATCGAGAAAGCGTCATGATAGGTATTACTCGACTATCAATGGTTGCACCCAATCCAGCATTGTTGCGCCAGTGATCTCCTAAAACAGGGATTCTTTAGTAGAGCCTACATGGACGCGATTTTTAAAACATGAGTACGGCGAGTCACTGGTGAGGCTCATATAAGAGCGTGCGAAAGCCTGCGGCAGGCAATTAGGTGATACGATAGCCAGAAGCCATGATGCCGCCTATTTGCCCCTCGAACTATTACCGCAACTAAGTTTTGCTATGAAACTGTCCATAGTCAGTATCGATGCCGCCACACCTTCTGTTAGTTTTATTCTTGTAAGGTTGATTGTAGCCAGTCAATAACGTGTGCGTTATGCCGATTGCTTAGTAGGGCTTTATTGGGGATGTAATAGCAAAGGCCTGATTTTACAGTGTTAGGGCTAACGGCTTGCAATATCCCAGCCTGTACATATTGTTTGGTGAGCGTGGTAGCTAAGTTTATCGAGACACTCATTGTTAAATTTTGCCCCACATTTATCGTTGTTACTTTAAATCATGTATTAGCTAAGGTTATGCCTTTTAGAAACCAGCAAATAACTACTATTAATTTAGCGATTAATTATCCGTTCGGATAGCGAAAGTTGAATGTCTGGCTTATATATTTATGGAGGGAATAAGCCTGTATCAGGCGTCGTATAAACACATTTGAGCATAGTCATCATTGTCGGGGTTTACATGCGTAATCTAAAGATAAATCATCTTTTACTTGGAGCTTTTGCAATTCCCATGGTTGCGATTCTTGGGTTAGCCATGCTGGCGATAGGTAAAATGCAAGTCATTAATGAGCAATCCACCGTCATATCCAACGACTGGCTACCATCCGTGCGCGTTATAGAACGACTGAATGGCCAAACGGCAGATCTTAGGGTGTTAGAATCCCGTCATATTCTCTCGTTGGACGATGCTCAAATGCGAGATACTGAACGCGAATTGGATAAAATAAAAGCTAAAATTGACGAATCTATACGTACCTATCAACAACTGATCAGCGAGAATGAAGAAAAAGTCATATTCAATGATTTTAATCGCTTATATAAGGAGTACCTAGGAATTCAGCAGAAGCTTCTCACTCTCTCAAGAGCAAACAAGAATGAAGACGCCAAACAACTGCTGTTAACCGAATCTCTCAATGCTTATAACGAATACTCGGATTTATTACTCCAATTATCTGATTTAAATAGCAAAGGAGCACAAGCTGCGAGCAGTTATGGTGATGAGATTTACGATGAATCGATAAAAATAATGCTATTTATCTTAGTCATTGTTTCGCTATTGGTATTAGCTACATCGATTATCATATCAAGATTTATTGTAACTTCGATTAAGACAGTTCAGGCCTTTATTTCTAAATTAGCAAATGGTGATCTTACAGATCGAATTAACGATATTGGTAATAACGAATTAGGTCTATTGGCAAAGGGCTGCAATGATACTGCTGATAAAATTTCTGAAATGACCGAGCAGTTGATTAACGTTGCCGATAATACAGCGACTTCTGCGGAAGTATTGGCCTCCACTATGAATCAGGTTGAAAATAACTCTAAGCAAATGCTGGTTCAGGTAGAACAGATCGCGACCGCACTCAATCAAATGTCCAGTACAGCCCTAGAAGTCAGTAAAAATGCAACTGAGGCTGAAACCAGCGCAAGGGAGGCAATGGATAATGTCACAGTGGGTAATAAATCCCTCGGTGAATCTGATGTCATTTCTGAAAAAATCGGTGCGGCCATTCGTGATTCAGGAGCCATAGTGAATCAATTAAAAGATTATTCTATAGAAATCGGCTCTGTTATTGACGTTATTACCAGTATTTCCGAACAAACTAATTTACTGGCATTAAATGCTGCAATTGAAGCGGCACGGGCCGGAGAAGCTGGACGCGGTTTTGCTGTCGTGGCAGATGAAGTACGCTCACTTGCCGCTAAAACACAACAATCGACTATTGATATTCAAGGGATCATTTCCAAGCTACAGTCTCAAGCAGGAAAAGCTGATCATTACATGAAAGCAAATACAAGTTTGTTAGATGAATCTCAAATGGTTTCGGAAAAGGTACGTAACGCTTTCCATGGTATTTCCACGTCGGTCAATACAATTTCCAATGTCAATACTGTCGTTGCAACGGCTTCTAGCGAACAATCAAGTGTGACTGAAGATATCTCCCAAAATATTTCCTCTACAGTTGAAATAGTCGACCAAAACGTAATGGGTATTGGCAGTGCCAGCAAGGCCTGCCACGATGTGTTGGCTGAAGCTGGTAAACAAAAGCAACTACTTGCCTTTTTCAAAACAAAACGTCGATATTGAGTGAATAAGTCGACACTAAAAAGTCAGGACAGGCATTACTCGGTTATCAATGGTAGCACCCAATCCCGGAAAGTCTCAGACACAAAAAAAGATGCCACTACAAGGGGTTAGTGGCATAAAGTGCATAAGATTGTCCATGGAACGGTAACGCTAAAAAGGGTGGGTAGAAGACTGACATTTTGGTTGGGAACCGTTACAACATCAGTCTCTACGCCGGGAAGTTGGTTGAGCGGTAACGCTGTTGGTTTAACGGGTTTAGAGTTTGCTTACTGGGCCATCGATTTTATCGAAGCTCACATCCCCTGAACCTGCTGAGAGAATGGTTAACCCCTTAGTGTTCACCACATTGATATCGCCTGAGCCATCGTTGATGGTGACTGTGCTTTGCACATTAGCGACTTCAATTTCGCCAGAGCTGTCATCAATGGTGATGCTGCCTTTAATATCATGAACTTGGATACCACCAGAGCCGTCGACAATGGCAAGGTTGCCGTTGACTTGGCTGACTTCAATCGCGCCAGAACCATCGTCGATACTGACATTATTGCCGCCATGGATAACCAGTTCGCCTGAGCCATCCTTCACCTTAATATCCGCAGTCATCTTGTTGATAAACATAGCACCTGAGCCATCGTCGATATCTAGCGCTAATCCTGCTGGCACTTGTAGTTTTAAATCGATATAGGGTGAGTAATTGTTAAAGCTGCTATGGGATTCAAAGTCGGCCTTAAGCTTGGCTTTGTTGGCCTTTTTCTCAAGGGTGAGAATCACTTTGCTATCGTCATTGCTATAGATATCAGCGACTAACTTAATTTGGGTCAGGCCTTCGACACCGATGATTTCAAGGCTGCCCGCGCCTGTTTCTGCAACGAGCTCCTGTAAGTCTTGAGCATCGAGGCTGAGTTCACGTTGCTGGTGGTCTAAATCCGGCATGCCAGCGGCGTTCACATTGATAATGCAGCCAGTGAGTGACACGCCAACCGTAAAGACGGCGATAAACCCGAGGGTGAATATAAAAGGGCGTAGTGACATTTTCTTCTTCCTTGTTATCGACACTCGACGACCGACTGAGTGCTGAGCTATTAGCGATAAGCTTGATATCAGTCGAGATTGCACATCCTATGCCAATTTTAAAATGTATTAATAATCATGCGGATAAGTTAAATGTGTCCGCTTGACCGTAGGCGGACATGTCCGCTGAATAAGTGATTTTTCCCAAAGAGTGGTGAAATTACTCACTTATTCAGTTAGCGTGTGTCCAACATTCCTGCTTGATTTAAAGCGCAACTAGAAAGGATTCACATGGATTATTTAACGACCAATAAAACCGCCTGGGATGCCCGCACTCGGGTGCATTTAACCTCTGATTTTTATGATGTTGAAGGCTTTTTGAGTGGCAACACATCCTTAACGGAAATCGAATTAAATGAGCTTGCGGTGACGGACAAAAGCCTACTGCATCTGCAATGTCATTTTGGTTTAGATACCCTGTCGTGGGCGCGAATGGGCGCAAAAGTGATTGGGGTTGATTTATCCGAAGTGGCGATTGCTGAGGCGCGTAAGTTGGCGCAGCAGACGCAGTTGTCTGCCGAGTTTATTTGTAGCGATGTCTACAGCGTTGTAGGCAAGGTTGAGCCGCAAGATATTGTTTTTACCTCCTATGGCGCGATTGTTTGGTTGCCGGATTTAACACTCTGGGCGCAGACCATTGCGGCGTGTTTAAAGCCCGGCGGACAGTTTTATATGGCCGAGTTTCATCCGGCGCAGCAGCTATTTGATGGGTATAGCTATTTTAATCGCGGTGAGCCAGACATTGAGCAGGAAGGGACTTATACCGAGAATGCCGGTGATGAGCAGCAAACCTTAATGTGCTGGTCGCATAGCTTGTCTGAGGTGATCAATGCCTTATTGCAGGCGGGCTTAGTGTTGGAGTTCTTCCACGAGTTTGCGTTTAGCCCCTATAACTGTTTCGAAGGGCTAGAGGCGCAAACCGATGGTCGTTATGTACTAAAACACCAAGGGCAACAGGTGCCCTTGGTATATAGCATTAGCGCGCGTAAGCCTGCTTAATCCTTGCCGTTTTTAACTGCGGGATTAACGGCTACGGTAGACTGGATACTTAAGATATTGATTATCGTAGTAAGGGCTGCGTTCATAGAACCAGCGTAGGCGTGCCTCGGGATCGGCGGCAAACGCTGGGTTTTCAAGCGCTTTGTTAAATTCCGCCTGTAGCTTGGGATCTTCCTTAAGCATCTTGGCGGCCAGCGGCTCTACGGCGTAGTCCTCAATGTATTCGGTACGGGTAAAGATAGGGTTGAAGAAGCCCCATTGCAGTAATGAGTCCGGTGATTGTGGCTCAAGCAGTAAAATCGCCAGATCGCCTAAGGGTTGATCTGTGCTGATTTTCACTGTGCCCGCAGGCAAGGTGGTGGTCAGTTTCGCCAGTGTCGAGTCGGCCTTCACTGTGAGTCGTCCCTCGAACGCCTTGGAATTAAACACCGGATTGCTCAGGCTATATTGCTGCAATTTAAGTTCGGTTGGTTTGCTTAAACGTGTCATCCGGATGCCGTGTAGATTCAAGCGGTCAATCACTTGCGTCCATTCTGCGGGAATATAGTAGGCGCTCGGGCGAGTGACTTTGATATCAGGCACGGTTTCGGCCATCACTGGTAAATTCGGGTACAGTTTAGGCTCGCCTGTCCAACGCACTACCTCGGTGCCGCTAATCGGACTCTGCTCAAGAGTGTAGTCGATGCCTTTAAAATCCCATCCTTTAGCCAGTGGTGCCGATTTCCACGTTAATGTGATCAGTGGTGAGGCGCGGTATTTATCCTCTTGAATCGCACTCTTTAACTTGGTCGCTTGGTCGCCCACGGTTTTAAGGGTTTGCTCAAGCATTACATAGGTGCCAAGTACGCGCTGCTTAAAGGGTTTTAAGCTGTGGTTCTCAATCAAAATAGTCGGCAGATGGCGGGCATCACCATAACCATTAGAGAAGCGTGGGCTCGGGTTCCACAGTGACATGCCTTTGGTTATATCGGTATTGTCGACGGCAAAAATCAGCGGACCTGGGATATGACCTTGGGCGGTTAATGCCGCTTCGACCGCTGGGCGGTAGCTATTTTCGAGCCAGCGGAAACTGGCGGGACTCAAGCCTTGGGCGAGGTTATAACCGAAGGTTATGTCGTATTGGTAATCGATGCCGTCGGTGACATGCACATCGATATACAGATCCGGTTGCCACACATTGATTGCCCGCAGCATATTCTGCATTTCTAAGGTGTCGGCCTTGGCATAGTCACGGTTCAGGTTGAGATTATTGGCATTGGTGCGCCAGCCCATATTCACCGGGCCACGTTGGTTAACGCGATTAAATTCACCGCTGCGTTCATGGGCATCCACACTAAACATCGGTACAAACAACAGGTTGGCTTTTTCGATTAGCTCGCTTTTGTCACCTTTGACTATATCCCGCAGTAGCATCATGCCCGCGTCTTTACCGTCGATTTCACCGGCATGGATACCGGCTTGCACCAGAATCGTCGGCTTAGTGTTTTGCTTTAGGCGTGCCGATTCGTTAATGCCTTCACTGCTGGCGACATACATCCAAATGTCGCGGCCTTGAGGGCTCTGACCTAGGCTGACTTTTTGCAATTTGGTGGTTTCGGCCGCCAATCGGTCGAGCCATGCGATGGTGTCGTCATAGCTTGGGCTTTCGGTGCCATTGCTTTGCTCGAAGGGCGTCGCCCATTCGTTATCGGCGCTGAGTAACAGAGCTTCGCTGCCACCATGCCAAGTAATACTCGGCGGGAGAATGGCGTCATTGACAAAGGTATTAGCGCGAGTTGGTGTCGCTGCGGCTTCGGGAGCGGTTTCTGTCGCGCTCAAAGCGCTACTGCTGGCATTTGTTTCAACCGCGTCGGTTTTAGCGGCCTCAGTGCTGGCAACTTCAGCGTTGGCAGCTCCAGAATTAGTCACTTCGGGTTGTGCGACTTCGGTATTCGCGGCAACGGCTAACTGGGCTGTGAATAATGAGCCCGCCGATAAGCAGGCAATGGCGATAACGGAAGGGGAAAACAAGCGCATGAAAACAGTCCACACATCGAATTTTTATTAGGGCGGTATCTTTTCATTAAGCCCCTACAAGTGCAAGGGCTGCCAAGGGTTTATCTTGGTCTGAGGGAGTGGTTTTTCGCTGCTATTCCCGTGGTGACGGCCTATGCGCGCTTGGTAGTTTTATGTAACACGGTTTGTCCGCGATAGGCGACTTCGATAATCTCGATATCGGCGTAGAGCGCTTCGACGGCAATGGCGAGTTGATAGATAAGCCAGCCGTATCCCGTGAGGGCAAATCCCTGTGCGACTTCATTCGCCAAAGGGGGCGAATTCGGTGCCGAGCTGGCCAAGCTAAGTTGTAATCTGTGTTGCAACTCTTGCTCTAATGCATTTGGTAGTGTGGGCAATGTGGCTGTTTTACCCGCAACAAATTCGCCAAGGCGTTGCAGATAAGCCGTAAGCTCGGCGGCGACTTTGTTGATTTGGTGGTATGCCTCTTTGTCGGCTTCCTGCCAGCGACTCAAAGGTAATAGCTCGAGTAGGGTGATCAGCCGCACCTGTTTATTAACTAATTCCGCCAGCAGCACTTTATGTTTTTTCAGGGTTTGGCTTTCCCACTCGAGGGAGAAAAACAGTTTCTTCTGGGTTAATACCGCCTTCATTGCCGCCTCGAGTTCGGCGCGAAAATCTAAATCATGGTTGGCGGGGGCCTGTAAATGTTGGGTCAGCACCTTGGCCATATTATCGATGGCATTGGCGAGCTGACTACGCCAGTCCTGCTTGGCTTTAATCGGGAAGATAAACAGCGACACCAGAATCGCGATAACACAACCCAGCAGAATATTGGCCGTGCGCCAGAGTGCCTCTGAGGTGTCGTGGTTCGCATCGCCCACCACGATAATAATGGTGAATCCCGCCACCAGATAGGCATAACTGTAGCGTCCCGCCGAGATAAAACAAATCAGCGTCACCCCTAAAATTAACAGCCCCATAATTACCCAATAGCTGTCGAGTGTGGCCACTAACATCACGCCATAAGCCGAGCCTAAACAAGTGCCTACCGCCCGTTGCAGTGACTTTTCAATCGCACCGCCAACCTGTGGCAGACTCATCATAATGATCACAATCGTCACCATGCTCCAAATAAAATGCGGCGGTGACCAAATGGCATTAATGGTGACGGCAATCAGCAGGGCGAGGCCGAGTTTGAGGGCGTGAATGGCGCGGAAATGGCGATAGATAAAGTCGGCAAAAGGGCTTGCAGGGGCAAAGACGGACATAATGCAACACTCCTTTGGACTGATGGTAGCCAAGTCATTATCGCAGAAACGCACTTCGCCCGTGTGGTTGGGCAGATAAAGAAATGCAAATTGCGAGGCGGCGCTGTTTGAGCTTAGTCCAAGGCACCGCCAAGATCACATTAAAGCTAGGTAATTGATATTAAATCAGTAAGATAGAGTTCTGTTTGTACAAGGCTCAGTCATAAAAAAAGCTTGAATAAGCAAGCCTATTCAAGCCTTAGGATGCGCGTGCGTGTTAACTCGGTTCTTGAGTCGGTTGCTCCGCAGTGTACTTATCCATAATCACGGCACAGGCGGCGTCACCCGTGATGTTTAGCGCGGTGCGGATCATGTCAAACACTCGGTCGAGGGCGAATAACAGCGGTAAACCATCAATGGGAATACCCGCAGCCAATAGCACTGCGACCACTAAAAATGACGGACCTGGCACACCCGCTTGGCCAATGGCGCCTAAGGTGGAGGTAAAGATAATCGCAGCGTAGGCGGTCATTGAGAGGTCAATGTTGTACATTTGCGCGAAAAACATCGCGACCAGACCATAATAAATCGCGTTGCCGCTCATATTGATGGTGGCACCTAAAGGCAGCACAAAGGCAGTGGTGGCCTTAGAAACCTTAAGATCTTCTTCGCAGGTTTCCATATTTACTGGCAGCGTTGCCATTGATGACGCCGTCGACAGTGCCATCACCTGCGGCTTTTTCATCGCCGAAATAAATTGGCGTGCCGAGACCTTAGAAAACAGCTGCACCACTATGGGGAAGAACACAAAACCATAGAGCAGAATCGCGGCCACAAACACGGCAAACAGCTTAAACACGACTTCTAAGGCATCAAAACCAAAGGTGCCGACGGAATCGGCCATCAAACCAAACACACCGATAGGGGCAATGATCATCACGCAGTTGATCATCCACACAAAGGCGTCGACGACGGTATTTAACGCCGCCATGATGGGCTTAGCGCCATCACCTTTGACCTTCGTCAGTGCGATACCAAAGAAAATACTAAATACCAGTATTTGAAGGATATTTCCGCCGTTTAGCGATTCGAACACGTTGGTTGGGATCATGCCGATAAAGGTGTCGATCACTCCGGGGAGTGCGCCATGTTCGGCGGTCACTTCCATCAAGCCACTGCCACTGTGGGCGGTAAAGTCAACACCGGCGCCGGGTGTAAACACCTTACCCATCACTAATGCCAAGGCCACGGCAATCCCTGAGGTCACAATAAAGAAGCCAAAAGTGCCCACGCCTATCTTACCCGCCGAGGGGCTATCACCTAAGCTGGCGGCGCCACTGATGATTGACACCAGTACCAATGGGATCACTAGCATTTTGATTAAATGGATAAAAATGGTACCAAGCGGTGCGAAGATACTCGCACTTTCACCCATCATAAAACCCACCAGTGCGCCAATAATCATGGCGATAACCACTTGTACACCAATGTTGCCTAATAAACTCTTGCTCTTCATTCTTGCGAAACTCCCCGGTTGCCGCGGCATTTTGTGTCTTAAGACTCGTTATCTATTTACAGGTCAGCCTTTGCTTTTAGCGTAAAAAGCTAAGCCCCGATAGGTTTTTTGGGCGCCTAAGGTATCACAGTTGCTGTAACGGTTTTTGTGAAACATCATCAACCTTGGTTTGAAAATAACCAAAACCTAAATAACATGACCTATAAATAAATAATATTTAAAAATTATCGTATTAAAATGGTTTTTATTTAATTCTGACTTGTTTTTTGTCCATCGAATTGATGAATTGTGATTTAGGCTTTGATGGGCGCAGATATCCTCTCGTATTCTTGGCACCGGTTGAGTCGCGATAATTCCCATCTTTTACTTGTATGAATCTTGAGGGTGGTGAATAGCCAAATAGCCTCCATGACTATTCAACTCTTTGACTTACTCGGTTTTCCCTATGACAACACCATTTCGAGGACATTATGAATATCACTTCATTCTTTGGTAAACCTGAGTCGTTACAGTGCTGGATAAGAAAGTGCATCGAACAACCTGGATTAAGTTATTGGCTGGTCTATCAAGATCTTGATCAAGGTGAATCCCTTCAACTGACCACATTGTTGTTCCCGATAGTGGTTAGGGCGTGTTGACGTTTCGAGATTAGATTTTGTTCGTTCTGGAAAGCACGTGCTCGCGAAACGAGGAATGAAGTGTAGTTATTCTACTCAAATGACGAGTGACAAAGAGCAAGGGCTTGCCAGGCGAACCCTTCGGGCAGCATTTGGCTGGCGTTTCTGCCGCGTTATCGTCCGTTTATGTAGAATAACTACACTGTACGGACTTTGCCTTGCATAAAAGCCAGCCAAATTGCTGCAAAAATAACCCTGAAACTTCAACACGCCCTAATATGAGGGATTTATCGGATGCCGAAATTGATGCCTTTGAGGATGGCTTAGGCCGGAGTGACTATGGTTATCTGCTAAATACGGATCAAATCGAGGATGTCATTGCTAATCTTAAGCAGCAAAAAGCTCAGCCCAGTGAACAGGAACTGCTTGAAGCTATTATCTTTTACTATGAGCGAGATGCGTTTATCGATATTTAAGTATTTGTATTTACATGTTTTAAATCAGATGAAATGCCGACGTTTTACGTCGGCATCGGCGTTTAAAGCGAGGTGGTAAGCGGTGCAGTGTTTAGTGGTTATTGAGGTATCGAGTGCCCTGTTTTTTATGAATTCAATGTTGCTAGCACTCGATACCTCTTTTCGCCCTAAGGCATTGCTGGGAAAGTGAATGAACTACCGATACCTAATGGCAGACCTAATGCCCAATATGCCAATAAGAAACCGCTCCAAAGCAGGAGAAAACTGATTGAAAACGGCAACATCAGCGCCACTAAGGTGCCAATACCTGACTCCTTAACGTATTTTTGGCAAAACACTACTATCAGCGGAAAATAAGGCATCAGCGGGGTAATGATATTGGTTGACGAGTCGCCTACGCGGTAAGCGGCTTGAGTCAAATCGGGCGATACGCCAAGCTCCATTAACATGGGTACCATAATGGCACCAATCAACGCCCATTTGGCCGAGGCCGAGCCGACTAATAGATTGACGAACGCGGTGAGAAATACAATCCCCACCAAAGTCACACCCATCGGAAGGGCCAATTCTTTCAACGCCAACGCGCCTTTAATGGCCATTAATGCACCTAAATTGGATTGACCAAAGGCGTATATAAACTGAGCACAGAAAAAGGCCATAACGATGTAATAACCCATGCCGCTCATGGACTTACTCATGCCTTGAATAATGGCTCTGTGGTTATTCGCCGTACCCGCAACATAGCCATAGACTATGCCTGGCACGAGGAAGAACACAAAAATAATCGCCACAATGGAGCGCATTAAGGGAGCCGAGGCACTGGTTAGCGCGCCATCGGTACCACGCCAAGCAGAGTTGTCACCATAGGCGGTAAACACCAGCCCTAAGACACATAACAACATGGCTCCCATAGCGAATTTGAGACCACGGCGCTCATGGGGCGCGAGCTCATCAAGCGTTGGCAGCGTGCTGGGATCGCCATTCACCGCAGTGTTTTTTAAGCGTGGCTCAATCACTTTATCCGTTAAAAACCAGCCAACTAAGATAATTAACACGGCAGATGCCGACGTAAAGAATATATTATTCAGTGGGTTAATCGTTAATGTGGCGGCAGCTGGGTCGGCCGATAATCTTGCCGCCGCCTGAGTTAAGCCGGCTAACATAGGATCAAGACTCGATGGCACGCCCACGGTTGCAGAAAAACCACCGGATACCCCAGCAAAAGCAGCGGCAATACCGGCTAGGGGATGACGACCCGCAGCATAGAAGATGACCGCGCCGAGTGGGATAACCAGAACATAACCCGCATCAACCGCGACATGGCTCAGGATACCCACTGCGATAAGTACCGGAGTGAGTAACATCTTGGGGGTCACTGATAAAATTGAGCGCAGCCCCGCATTAATAAAGCCTGTATGTTCGGCAACGCCTAAGCCAAGCATTGCAACCAGCACGACACCGAGCGGTGGAAAAGTCACAAATGTTGATACGAGTGTTGAGGTAAAGGCGGTTAATGCACCGCCTTCGAGCATATTGACGACTTGAATTGGGTTACCCGTTCGGGGGTCGATTTCATCAAAACTGACGCCCGATAACCCCCAAGAGATCAGCCAGACCAAGCCTAGAAATAGTGCAAATAATACTGCGGGGTCGGGGAGTTTATTCCCTACGGTTTCGACGGTATTGAGAAATCGCTGGAATCCTGTGGCAGGTTTATGATTTTCCATTTGGGTGCCGCTTCCTAAAAGTGATGATTGTTATTGGTGATTATAAAAACGCAGCATTAATTTAAGCTTGGTTTAACTAATCGATAAGAAACAAAACACATAAAAAATCTAACGCAGTGACGTTAGTGCGGGTGGGGTTTAGTTACAAAATCAACAGACAAATAAAAAGCGCGGGTTCATCACTGAACCCGCGCTTTTTTACTCAACAATGTGTTTGATTACATTATCTAAATGAATTCGCTACGCTTATGCCTTTGGGCCCGCGTTACGGATGGCGTCTGACACTTGATACTTCGCGAAGTTCTTAGTGAAGGCTTCGGCCAGTTTTTGGGCGTATTCGGCGTACAGTGCTTTATCGCTCCAAGTGTTCACTGGGTTGAGTAGATTGCTGTCGACACCGCTAACCGCTACAGGCACCGCGAGGTTTAAGGTATCTAAATGAACGGTTTCTACGTTTTTCAACTCACCGCTGACAATCGCATCGACAATGGCGCGGGTCGTTGGGATATCGAAACGTTTACCAATACCGTGCGGGCCGCCAGTCCAGCCAGTGTTAACTAAGTACACTTGGCTACCGAAGGACTCAATGCGCTTCATCAACAGTTCTGCGTACACGCCCGCAGGACGTGGGAAGAAAGGCGCGCCGAAGCAGGTAGAGAAGGTGGACTGAATCGCAGAGGTTGAACCGATTTCAGTCGAACCGACTTTCGCGGTGTAACCAGAGAGGAAGTGGTAAGCCGCTTGCTCTTTGCTCAGGATAGAAACCGGTGGCAACACGCCAGACACGTCGCAGGTTAAAAACACCACTGCATGAGGCTCTGCGCCACGGTTGTCTTCTTTACGCTGGGCGATATGCTCGAGCGGGTAAGCCGCACGGGTGTTTTCCGTCAGGCTGCTGTCTTTGTAGTTAGGTACGCGGTGCTCGTCCATTACCACGTTTTCCAGCACAGTACCGAAACGAATCGCATCCCAAATCACAGGCTCGTTCTTTTGGCTCAGGTCGATACATTTGGCGTAGCAGCCGCCTTCGATGTTGAATACGCCGCCCGGTGCCCAGCCGTGCTCATCGTCACCGATCAGGAAGCGTTTGGGATCCGCAGACAGGGTGGTTTTACCTGTACCCGACAGACCGAAGAATAGGGTGGTGTCGCCGTCTTTACCTACGTTTGCCGAGCAGTGCATTGGCAATACGCCTTGGGCTGGCAACAGGAAGTTTTGCACGGAGAACATCGACTTCTTCATTTCGCCAGCGTATTTCAGGCCCGCTAGCAACACTTTGCGCTCGGCAAAGTTTAAGATCACCGCTGCATCTGAATTGGTACCATCACGCTCAGGAACACAGACGAAGTCTGGCGCGTTGATGATTTGCCATACAGGCTTGTCTTGACGGTTAAATTCTTCTGGGATGATAAAAAGGTTGCGGGCGAACAGTTGGTGCCAAGCGTATTGAGTCGTCACGCGCACTGGCTGGTAATGTTCTGGGTCTGCACCGACTTCGAGGTCAGATACAAACAACTCTTTATCGGCGAGGAATGCTTCTACACGCGCCCATAATCCTTCAAAAGCACCGGGTTCAAATGCTTGGTTGACGGGGCCCCATTCGATATCAGCCGCTGAACTAGGTTCTTTAACAATAAAACGATCGCCAGGAGAGCGACCTGTGCGTGTACCGGTTTTGGCAACCAGCGCACCATTGGCGGTTAATTCACCTTCGCCGCGGAGCAGGGCAAATTCGACCAGTTGTGCTGTTGAGGGGTTGTAATGAACGCGGTTTAATCCATCCGCCATAGTGAGGTCTCCATTGACTTGTATTTGTAAGGTTATTTTTTATCGATCGTCTGCCGATTTTGCTTTTATTTATCGCCCGAGGCGTGCTAGGGGACAAAGTGTGCCGATTGTATCCTATCCGTAGCTAAAGTGTGAGCTGGATCATTGAGGTGGTACAAAAAAGGGCACCCAAGGTGCCCTTTTGACAGTAAGTAAAAACTTACTGCTGGGTATTTGAAGTGGTGCCATTGGCATAGATTGCTGCAACATCAATAGCATCGAACACGTATTTCGCATTGCAGTATTCACAACCCATTTCGACCTTACCGTCTTCCGCAAGAATGGCTTCGACTTCGGCTTGATCGATGGTTTTAATCGCCGCCGCGCTGCGCTCGCGTGAACAAGTGCATTTAAAGCTGACTTCGATAGGATCGAACAGACGTACTTCTTCTTGATGATACAAGCGGTGTAATACGTCCTGCGCTTCTAGGGTGAATAACTCTTCCGCCTTGATGGTCGCTGTCAGCTGACATAAATGCTCGAAGTCGGCATTGTGGTCTTCTTGGCTTGGTAATATTTGCAGGAACATGCCAGCAGCTTGTTTACCGTCGGCAAATAGCCACATAGCTGTGGGTAATTGCTCTGACTGGTTAAAGTAGTCTTCGACACAGGCGGCTAAGGTGAGTTTATCAAGGGCGACCACGCCTTGATAGCGTTCGCCTTCGTCCGGAGTGAGGGTGATAACCATATAACCTTGGCCAAACAGGTCGGCTAGGCTGGCATCGTCGGCTAACTCGCCATCCCAGCGGGCGATACCGCGTAATTGCTGCTGGTTATTGCCATTGATCACCGCCAGCGATACTGGGCCATTCCCTTGCAACTGCACGCTAATATCACCGCTAAATTTTAGGGTGGCGGTTAATAAAGAGGTCGCCGCTAGCAACTCGCCGAGCAGGGTTTGCAGCACAGGAGGATAGGCATGTGAACCTATTACCTGCTGATAGCTGTCTTGCAATTGCACCAGTTCACCACGCACATCGGCATTATCGAACAGGTAGCGGTGTAAAATATCTTGGGTCATTTTGTATCTCACTATTAGGTAACTTTTACGTAATTCTTAGCATTCTTTAAATCGGATAAGTTGGCGTCGTTGCTTTTTATCCGGTTTATGGTCGGGTGCAGGATTATTAAGAATATTCAATCGTCTTGCTTCGGCATTTAACGCGCGTTTAGCGATGCTGGCGGCGGTTTCTTGGTACAATTCCTGTGCAATTGATGCACTTTGGCGTGATTCTGATAATTTTTTTATGACGATCTCTTTATCGTCATAACCTTGTCGTATCTTAAGGACGGCACCTATCTCAGCATTCTTACTAGATTTGGTGCGCGCACCGTTGTAATGTACTTTGCCGCCGTTGATCATTTCTTTGGCTATGGCTCGAGTTTTATAAAAACGTGCGGCCCATAACCATTTATCGAGTCGAACGCTGCCACTGTCGCCTGAACTTTGTGTCATAGTGTCTCCAAGATAAAAGATCGATGAGTTCACATGCTGAGTAATAAAATGCCTAAGTCGCATTGCTATTATGTTAAAGAGTGGTGCGCTTCACACCCTTTTTAGGCGGGCAAAGTTAGCATAAATGGCCAATTTTCGCCAATTGCAATACTGTTATGGGGTTGTTGCCAAATGCGGCCTAGGTTAGCATGTGGCGAACATGATAATTTTTATAATCAGAACAGAGACCTGTATTGAGGGTCCACATAAATATGGATTTATTAGATAACGTTATCGCAAAAGCTGCAGGTATTCCGCATAAGCCGTTGAGTCAGGTTGTTTTCTGGCTTGGTTTTATTCTGAGTTTACTCTTAGCCGCGCAAATTACATGGAAACTCGTGCCTACCACCTCATCTCCTACAGCATGGTCTCCCACTGCGGTGACCACGGCGGGTAAAGGGGCTGGGCAAATTGATCTGGCAGGATTACAGCAACTCGCACTTTTCGGCAAAGCCGACGCCAAGGCGGATAAACCTAAAGTCGAAGTGGTCGAAACCGTAACCGATGCGCCAAAGACTTCCCTTTCTATTCAACTGACGGGGGTGGTGGCATCCACCGCTGACCAAAAAGGTCTAGCGATTATTGAATCCAGTGGTAGCCAAGAAACCTACAGCTTGGGTGATAAAATTAAGGGTACATCCGCTTCGTTAAAAGAAGTCTATGCAGACCGGATTATCATTACCAATGCGGGTCGCTATGAAACCTTGATGCTTGATGGTTTGGTTTACACCAGTCAAAGCCCAGCGAATCAACAATTACAAAAGGCCAAGAGCGGAAAAGCTGAAGTCGTTAGCCGAGTGGATCAGCGCAAGAATGCTGAAATCTCTCAAGAACTGGCCGAATCTCGCAGTGAACTTTTAGCCGATCCCAGTAAAATTACTGACTATATTGCGATTTCGCCCGTGAGACAGGGAGAAAACGTTGTTGGTTATCGCCTCAATCCTGGCAAAGATGTGAACCTATTTAAGCAAGCAGGCTTTAAACCCAATGACCTTGCTAAATCGATTAATGGATACGACCTGACCGTAATGAGTCAGGCGTTAGAAATGATGAGCCAATTGTCTGAATTAACTGAAGTTTCTGTTATGGTTGAACGGGAAGGACAGTTGGTTGAAATCATGTTTAGTTTGCCGCAATAACACGCGTTAGGGGAAAGTAAAATAATGAATAACAAACGGATTCGACGCAAACTGATTGCTGGAGTTGTGGCGGGCGCCACTATGCTGACCTCGCAATTTGTTTGGTCTGAACAATATGCGGCCAACTTTAAAGGCACTGATATTCAAGAGTTTATCAATATTGTTGGTAAAAACTTGAACAAAACCATCATTGTTGACCCGACGATTCGCGGCAAGATCAACGTTCGCAGTTATGATCTGCTCAATGATGAGCAGTATTACCAGTTCTTCCTCAACGTGCTGCAAGTATACGGTTATGCCATCGTCGAGATGGAAAATAACGTTATCAAAGTGATCAAAGACAAAGATGCGAAAACCGCGGCGATTCGTGTTGCTAATGACAACGATCCTGGCCTAGGCGATGAAATGGTTACCCGCATCGTGGCGTTGTATAACACCGAAGCCAAGCAATTAGCACCATTATTACGTCAGTTAAACGATAACGCTGGTGGTGGTAACGTAGTGAACTACGATCCATCAAACGTGCTGATGCTCTCTGGCCGCGCTGCGGTGGTTAATAAGTTAGTTGAAATCATTCGCCGTGTAGATAAACAGGGTGATACCTCTGTTCAAGTCGTGCCACTTGAATATGCTTCTGCTGGCGAAATGGTGCGAATTATCGATACCCTGTACCGCGCGACAGCTAACCAAGCGCAGCTCCCAGGACAAGCGCCTAAGGTTGTTGCCGACGAGCGGATTAACGCTGTTGTGGTCAGTGGTGATGAAAAGAGTCGTCAACGGGTGGTGGAGCTGATCCACCGTCTCGATGCCGAGCAAGCCAGCACGGGCAATACGAAAGTACGTTATTTACGGTATGCCAAGGCCGAAGACTTAGTTGAAGTGCTAACTGGTTTTGCCCAAAAGTTGGAAGGTGAAAAAGATCCTAGCGCTCAGGCAGCGGGTGGTGGCAAACGTCGTAATGAAATCAATATTATGGCCCACACTGATACTAACGCATTAGTGATCAGCGCTGAGCCAGATCAAATGCGCACTATTGAAAGCGTGATCAACCAACTCGATATTCGCCGCGCCCAAGTATTAGTCGAAGCCATTATCGTGGAAGTTGCCGAAGGCGATAACGTCGGCTTTGGGGTGCAATGGGCCGCGAAAGCGGGTGGTGGAACTCAGTTCAATAACTTAGGCCCAACTATCGGTGAGATTGGCGCGGGTGTATGGCAGGCGCAGGATAAAGAAGGAACCTATATTACCAATCCAAACACAGGTGACGTGATTGGTAAAAACCCAGATACAAAGGGCGATGTTACCTTACTTGCTCAAGCCTTAGGTAAAGTGAATGGTATGGCATGGGGCGTTGCTATGGGTGACTTTGGTGCCCTAGTACAAGCCGTATCGAGTGACACTAACTCAAACGTACTTGCAACACCTTCTATTACTACCTTAGATAACCAAGAAGCCTCTTTCATCGTCGGTGATGAAGTGCCTATTCTTACCGGTTCTACCGCCAGCTCAAACAACAGCAACCCATTCCAAACCGTTGAGCGTAAAGAGGTTGGGGTGAAGTTAAAAGTGGTGCCGCAGATCAACGAAGGCAACGCGGTTAAGCTTGCGATTGAGCAAGAAGTCTCCGGCGTAAACGGTAACACGGGTGTGGATATTTCCTTCGCTACTCGCCGTTTAACCACTACTGTTATGGCTGATTCAGGCCAAATCGTGGTACTCGGTGGTTTGATTAACGAAGAAGTCCAAGAAAGCGTGCAGAAAGTGCCATTCCTCGGCGATATTCCAGTACTTGGCCATTTATTCAAATCTTCTTCCAGTAAGAAGACCAAGAAGAACCTGATGATCTTTATCAAACCCACCATTATCCGTGATGGTGTGACGATGGAAGGTATCGCTGGTCGTAAATACAACTATTTCAGAGCATTGCAGCTTGAACAGCAGGAGCGTGGTGTCAATCTAATGCCTGAGACTAAAGTGCCGGTATTAGATGAGTGGAACCAGTCTGAGTATGTGCCGCCAGAAGTGAACGATATTTTAGATCGTTATAAAGAAGGCAAAGGACTAGAGACTCAGATGCGTAAAACTGACCCGACTCTCAAGTCGCTGGATGAAAACAAAAACAAAGATAAAACACAATGAGTGAAATACAAGTATCCCAAGTCGAGGATTTAAGCTTAGTTTCCAATGAACTAGGTATTGAAGCCGAAGGTGATGAGGTATTTCGCTCCAGCAGCAAAGAGCGTTTACCCTTTGCCTTTGCCCACCGCCATGAGGTGATTTTAGCCTATGGCGATGATGGCGCCTTGAACCTGTTTTATACCGCCAAAACCCCGTTAGCGGCGATGCTTGAAGCGCGTCGCTACTCGGGCGTGGATTTACCTTTGGTACAGCTCGAGCCGAGTAAGTTTGAGGTCAAACTGACTCAGGCCTATCAAGCCAATTCCTCCGAAGCGCAGCAGCTGATGGAAGACATTGGCAATGAAATGGATTTATTTACTCTTGCAGAAGAGTTGCCACAAACCGAAGATTTGCTCGAAGGCGATGATGATGCGCCGATCATTAAGCTCATTAACGCCCTGTTATCAGAAGCGATTAAAGAAGAAGCCTCGGATATCCATATCGAAACCTACGAGAAGCAGCTAGTCGTGCGTTTCCGTATCGACGGTGTGCTGAAGGAAGTGCTTAAGCCGAATCGTAAGCTGTCATCCTTGTTGGTGTCGCGGATTAAGGTGATGGCGCGCCTCGATATCGCCGAGAAACGTGTACCACAAGATGGCCGTATTTCGCTGCGGATTGCGGGCCGCGCGGTGGACGTGCGGGTATCGACCATGCCATCGAGCCACGGTGAGCGTGTGGTGCTGCGTTTGCTGGATAAGAATGCCGGTAATCTGGATTTAAAACAGCTGGGTATGACGGACAGCATCCGAGCCAAGTTCGATGAGCTTATTCGTCGTCCCCACGGCATTATCTTGGTAACGGGTCCTACGGGTTCGGGTAAGAGTACCACGCTATATGCTGGGCTTACTGAGATTAACTCTAAAGATACCAATATCTTAACCGTTGAAGATCCCATCGAATACGAATTAGAAGGCATAGGCCAAACTCAAGTTAACACTAAGGCGGACATGACCTTTGCCCGTGGTCTACGGGCGATTCTGCGTCAAGACCCCGATGTAGTAATGATCGGGGAAATCCGTGACCTTGAAACCGCCCAAATTGCGGTGCAGGCATCCTTGACGGGTCACTTAGTGATTTCGACTCTCCACACCAACACCGCTTCGGGCGCGATTACCCGTTTGCAGGATATGGGTGTTGAGCCTTTCTTAGTCTCATCAAGTTTGCTCGGGGTATTGGCTCAGCGCTTGATCCGTACCCTCTGTCCAAAATGTAAGACTGCGCATGTGCCCGATGAGCGTGAACGTGAACTGCTGGGTATTACTGCCGATGATCCACGCCATATTTATCGTGCCAACGGCTGTAAGGCCTGTGGTAACAGTGGCTACCGTGGTCGTACTGGCATTCACGAACTATTGTTGGTCGATGATAATGTGCGCGAGCTTATTCACGGTGGACGTGGCGAACTGGCGATTGAGAAATATATCCGCCAGTCGGTACCAAGCATTCGCCACGATGGCATGAGCAAGGTGCTCTCAGGTATCACCACTCTGGAAGAAGTCCTAAGGGTGACCCGCGAGGAGTAAGCTATGCCTGCATTTGAATATAAGGCGTTGGACGCCAAGGGGAAGCAGCTTAAGGGCGTGATCGAAGCGGATACCGCCAGACACGCACGTAGCCAATTGCGCGATCAACGCTTGATGCCGCTGGATATTCTGCCGGTCAGCGAAAAAGAAGCCAAGGCGAAAGGTGCGGGATTTTCGCCCTTTAAGCGCGGGATTTCAGTGGCGGAATTAGCGCTGATCACCCGTCAAATCGCGACACTGGTGGCGGCGGGCTTACCGATCGAGGAATGTCTTAAGGCGGTAGGCCAGCAATGTGAGAAGGCGCGGCTTGCCAGTATGATCATGGCGGTGCGCTCCAGGGTCGTTGAGGGTTATAGTCTGGCCGATTCCTTGGCTGAATTTCCGCATATTTTCGATGACTTATACCGCGCTATGGTGGCCTCGGGGGAAAAATCCGGCCACTTGGAAGTGGTGCTAAACCGCTTAGCCGATTACACCGAACGTCGCCAGCAGCTTAAATCTAAACTGCAACAGGCGATGATTTATCCCATCATGCTGACGATTGTCGCTATTGGGGTGGTATCAGTGTTACTTGCGGCTGTGGTACCAAAGGTCGTTGGCCAGTTTGAGCATATGGGCGCCGAGTTACCGGCGACGACCCGTTTCTTAATTGCCGCCTCGGATTTTGTCCAACACTATGGTCTGTTTGTTGTTTTAGCGATTGGTATTCTGTTGGTAGTGTTCCAGCGTCTACTCAAATCACCGATTTTCAAGATGAAATACCATACGTTTTTGCTGAAAATGCCAGTGATTGGCCGAGTGAGTAAAGGGCTCAATACTGCGCGTTTTGCGCGTACCTTGAGTATTTTATCCGCCAGTTCGGTGCCTTTGTTGGACGGGATGCGCATTGCCAGCGAGGTATTGCAAAATATGCGGGTACGGGCGGCGGTGGATGATGCAACGGCGCGCGTACGGGAAGGAACTAGCCTCAGTACCGCGTTGACTAACACTAAGCTATTCCCGGCGATGATGTTATATATGATCGCCTCGGGGGAGAAGAGTGGTCAGCTCGAAGACATGCTTGAGCGTGCTGCGGATAACCAAGATCGCGAGTTTGAGAGTAATGTGACGCTCGCCCTCGGCGTATTCGAACCCATGTTAGTGGTGAGTATGGCGGGGGTTGTACTCTTTATCGTAATGGCCATTCTGCAACCGATATTGGCGCTGAACAATTTGATTAGTGGCTAGTTTTTGACATTATGGAATATTGCCTTTCAGTCATACGGCTGAGAATGGCACAGGTTTTTTAGGAGATGTAATCGATGCAAATGAATAAAAAGCACAAGGGTTTTACCTTACTTGAAGTGATGGTGGTAATCGTTATCCTCGGTATTTTGGCGTCTATGGTGGTGCCAAATCTGATGGGCAACAAAGATAAAGCCGACCAACAAAAAGCGGTATCTGACATAGTCGCGCTCGAAAACGCTTTAGATATGTACAAGTTAGATAACGGTGTTTATCCAACGACTGAGCAAGGTTTAGAAGCCTTGGTGCAAAAACCAACGATTTCACCTGAGCCTCGTAACTACCGCGAAGAAGGTTATGTAAAGCGTTTACCACAGGACCCATGGCGTAATAACTACTTACTGTTAAGCCCTGGCGAAAACAGCAAGTTAGATATCTTTAGTGCAGGCCCAGACGGTCAACCAGGTACCGAAGATGATATCGGTAACTGGAACTTACAGAATTTCCAATAAGATGTTAACGCTGCGCCACGCCGGCTTCACCTTGATGGAGGTGATGCTGGTGATTTTGCTAATGGGACTCACCGCCGCGGCGGTGACCATGTCTATTGGCAATTCGGGGCCACAACAGGCGCTGGAAAAAACCGCGCAGCAATTTATAGCCGCTACAGAGTTAGTGCTGGATGAAACCGTATTAAGCGGCCAATTTATCGGTATTGTGGTGGAAAAAACCAGTTATCAGTTTGTTTTTTATAAAGATGGTAAATGGAATCCATTGGAAAAGGACAGAATTCTGTCTGAAAAACAAATGGAACCTGGTGTGGTGATTAATTTGGTGCTCGATGGTTTACCGCTCGCACAAGAGGACGAACAAGATGACTCTTGGTTTAAAGAACCTTTAATCGAGCCCTCTGCGGAAGATAAGAAAAAGCACCCTGAACCACAGATTTTGCTATTTCCCAGCGGCGAAATGAGCGCCTTTGAGTTGAGTTTTATTACCAAGACAGATAAAGGCCCCCTCGACGTATTGGTGGTGGGCGATGCCCTTGGCCGTTTAACCCTAGGGCGCCCCGATGAAATACGCTAAGGGCATGACGTTACTCGAAGTGATCGTCGCCTTGGCGGTGTTTGCGATTGCCGCCGTTTCAATCACCAAAAGCTTGGGTGAGCAAATGGCGAATATGCCGATTTTGGAGTCGCGCACCCTTGCTCAGTGGGTAGCCGACAATCAAATGGTCGATGCCAGACTCGAGCCTCAATTTCCGGAAATCGGTAAAAAAGAGGGCCAAGTAGAACTGGCGGGTAAGGATTGGTACTGGCGAAAAGAAGTGGTGAAAACCACCGATGATAATTTTCGCATGATCCGTATTAGTGTCAGTGAAGATGAGCGTTATCAGCGTATTGCAGCACAAGTGAGCAGTTATGTCCTTAAAACAAACTAATGCTCATCGGGGGTTTACCCTGCTGGAAATGCTGATCGCGATTGCGATTTTTGCCATGTTGGGCTTAGCGGCCAATGCGGTACTCAGCACAGTTCTGACCAATGATGAAGTGACAAAGAATTTCTCAACCCGTTTAAAAGCGTTGCAACAGGGCTTTGGAGCGATTGAGCGCGACTTGGGACAGATGGTTGCTCGCACACCCAGACTCCTCGAAGGTGGCCGCGGAACAACGGTATTTCAGACGGGGAATGACCTTTTAGATTCGGAATCCGAGGCTTTAGTCTTTTACCGCTTGGGCTGGCTCAATCCAGATGGCTTATTGCCCCGTGGCAGTTTGCAGTCAGTCGCCTATGTCGTACGAGAAGGAAAATTAGAACGCTGGTATTTTCCTTACCCGGAGCCGGAATTTGGCGCCGAGCCAATCAAGACGGTGATTATCGATAAGGTGCTTTCGGTCGAGTATTCCTTCTTTATGGAGGATAAGTGGGAGCGCAAGGTTGAGGCGACTAAGTTACCCAAAGCCATTGCAATCGAAATTGAGATTGAAGGTCTAGGTAAGATTCAGCGTAAGTTTATGCTGCCTCTGGGCGCGGCGGCGCCAGAAAAGTCTAGTGATGAAGACAACAAAGACGAAAACACCGAAGACAATAAAGAAGACAACGGTGACAAAGATAATAACGGCGATGGTTCCGGTAACGGGGAAGAAGATCCCGGCACCGGTGAGCCAGAAAATGAGGATGGCGCATGATAAGGCGAACTCCTACTAAACAGCGTGGTGTCGCGCTGATCGTCGTATTACTGATCGTGGCCATGGTGGTGATTATTGGCACCAATATTACCAGTCGTAATCAGTTGTCGATGCGCCGCACCTTAAACTTAGCTCAGTACGATCAGGCCTATTGGTATGCGATTTCCGCCGAAGAGCTGGCGAAGAAGATCCTCAAGCAGGACTTAGACGATTCAGAGGGGCGTGTCCATAAGCAACAATATTGGGCCATGAGCGATGTGGTATTTCCGGCAGAATATGGCGAGATTGCAGGCAAGATCACCGATATGCGTTCGTGTTTTAACTTAAATGCCTTGTCCGTCACCACAAAAGATGTGGAAAACGGTCAACCTAAATTGCCCTTGGCGGCTAGGCAATACAAGGCGTTATTAGTGAGTTTAGGTATGGATGATTTTACCGCTGATCATCTCACTCAAACCCTAAAGGATTATATCGACGAAGACACGATCGCCAGCCCCTATGGCGCTGAAGATGCCGAGTATGAAGCACGCCACGTGCCATACCGTGCCGCCAACACTCTGATGAATCATCGGAGTGAGCTGCGGGCAGTGATGGGATACACACAGGATATTTATTTGAAATTATTGCCCTATATTTGTGTTATCCCGGGGAATGACAGGCAATTGTTGAATGTGAATACCATTGATGTCGAACAAGCAGCGCTGCTGGCGGCCATGCTCGATAATCAGATTTCTGTCGGTGAGGCGGAAAGCATTATTAACCAGCGCCCTGGCGATGGTTTTGCCAAGATTGATGATTTTTACGAATCCTCCTCAATGGGGTCGATTAAATGGGAAGATGCGATGAAGTCGACTTTTGTGATCGACAGTCAATATTTCCTCCTTGCCTCGGGCGCAAAGGTCGACAACGCCATTTTTAGGATGGAGAGTGTGCTCAAAAAGGGCAGCGGTAACAAAATGGATGTGCTCACCCGTCAGTTTGGTGGACAAAAATAATAGCAAACAAGCTCAATCCCTTAAGGTTGAAGCTGGTGGAGAAAAACTGTGAGTGAACGGCTATTTATTCGCTTAGGCAGAACCGCAGAGCAGGCATGCTCTTGGCTGGTTTGGTCCGAACAAGAACAAGAAATTATCGCCTCAGGCGAACTGGCCAACGCCCAAGGTTTATCAACCTTAACTGAGCGCGCGGGCAATCGCCCCATTGATGTGTTGGTGCCAGCTTCCGCCATGACGCTCACCAGCGTGAATCTGCCCGAAAAAGGCCAACGCCAAGCCTTAAAGGCCCTGCCTTTTATGTTGGAAGAAACCATCGCCGAGGATGTGGATGCGATGCACTTTACCGTTGGTCCACGCAATGGCGATGCCCTCAGCGTGGTGGCCGTTGCCCATGAGCAAATGCAAACTTGGCTCAGCTGTTTGGCCGAAGCGGGCTTAAAAGTAAAGCGTATCGTGCCTGATTGCTTGGCCTTGCCATTGCAGGAATGCCAATGGGCGGCCATGCGTTTCGGTAACGAGTTATTGTTGCGTACAGGATTAGGAACGGGCCATAGCCTGCCTTTATCTTGGTTGCCAGTGGCAATGAAGCAACTGACGGCTCAGACAGACGAGGTGTCGGTCGCCAGTTACACCGAGATGGAGTTGGACGGTGTCGAGCTTAAGCCACAGCCACTCGACTTACCTATGTTGGTGCTGGCGCGTGGCATTTTACATGCGCCGATTAACTTACTGACGGGTGTCTATACGCCTAAGCGCGAATACAGTAAGCATCTGTTGCAATGGAAAAATGCGGCAATTGTACTAGCCATTGCTATTGTGTTGTCTCTGGTAAATAAAGGCTTAACCATTCATCAGGTAAATGGCCAAATCGCCGATTTGAAGGCGCAAAGTGAAGCCATTTATCAACAAGTGATACCAGGCAATTCACGTATTGTGAATTTACGCTCGCAGATGGAGAGCCAACTACGCGCACTCCAAGGCCAAGGCAGTGGTGCAGAGTTTTTTGCCATGCTGGCGGGGTTACAAGACGCCTTTAAACAAGTACCTGAGCTAAAACCCAATAGCTTACGATTTGAAAGTGCCCGTAATGAAATCCGCATGCAAGTCACTGCTAAAAATTACGCGCAAATTGAGAAGTTTAAAGAGATTGTCGGCCGTCGTTTCCAAATGGATGGTGGCACGATGAATAGCGGTGAAGATCAGGTCACCAGCACCTTAACCTTGAGGAGCAAATAAGATGGATAATTTGCGGACTTGGTGGCAAGGGCTTGCGTCGCGCGAGCAGCAGATCGTAGGTTTTGGCGCCGTATTTTTAGTGATCGGTCTATTTTACTGGGGGATTTGGACACCAATCGCCAATGCTGAGGCCAATGCACTGCGCAACTTAACGGCGCAGCAGCAAACCTTGACCTATGTAAAGCAGACGGCGAATAAAATCGCTGGCTTAAAACAAAGCGGCGCTAAGCCGACGATGAGCGGCAGTTTAAGTTCAGTCGTCAACCAAACAGCGGGCAGTTATGGCTTAGTGATCACTCGCATGCAGCCCCAGGGCGATAAAATCCAAGTGTGGATGGATGATGTGCCATTCGACGCGTTACTCAGTTATTTGAATGATTTAGTGCAGCAAAAGGGCTTATCCCTTGAGAGTGTTGATTTGGCGGAGGCTGACGCGCCTGGCTATGTCAAAGTAAGACGGATCCAACTAGCGCAATAGGTTAAGGTGTAGCTGTGAGTCTGATAAAAAAGATTATTATTGGTGTACTAATTTATATCGTGTTTTTAGTGGCGTTGTTTCCTGCCAGTGTGGCCGTGCGCCTCGCACCACTCCCAGCGAATGTGGGAATTTCTGGAGTGAGTGGCAGTATTTGGGCGGGTAGCATTGAAACTTTGAATATTCAGCAGCGCCAATTGGAGCAAGTGCGTTGGGAACTCAGCCCTTGGTCTTTGTTTTTAGGCAAAGTGAAGCTGGATTTTCAAGTAGGTAGCCGAGCTACACCCGTAAGTGCTAAAGGGTTAATCACTTGGTCAATGGCTGGCATTAGTGCGCAGGGATTACGCTTTGAAGCGCCCGATAGCTTCTTAATTGGTAATACTAAGCTGCCCTTTAGAACCGAAATTAATGGTGAAGTCAGCCTGCTGGTGGAAACCCTAGAACAAGGTAAACCTTGGTGCGAGCAGTTATCGGGTAAGCTGTTTTTAAATCAAACCAATGTGAAGAACCAATTCGGCGATTATCCACTGGGTAATATCGAGCTGGGGCTGAGTTGTGTTGAGGGTAAAGCCCAGCTTGCTACCGATGAGAGTAAAAACCAGTTGGGAATTATCGGTACCTTACAGTTAGACGAGGGGAATATGGTCAAGGTTGCCGCTAAGATCAAAGAGACCAACGAACAGCCGGAAGATATGCGTAAATCTCTTAATATCCTCGGCAAGCGTGGAGATGACGGTTACTTCCCTATTGTTTATCAGGGGCGTATTCCTGGGCTTTAATCTAGCCAGTAATGTAACCTAATGCATGATTTGATAAAGGCACCTTGGGTGCCTTTTCTATTTCGAGGGGTTAACTCGCGAGATCGTTAAGCAATAAACGATAGTCGCTAATGGCCGGAAAATCATTGAAGGTTTTGGCAGGTTTCTGGCTATCGGGATTGCTGATCCCGAGCTGATGGCCCACGCCCGCTAAGCGCGCTGCATTTAAAATGGGTTCGCTATCATCGATAAACAGGCAGCGCTCAGGCACTAGGGCAAATTTTTCAAATAGCGTTTGCCAAAATTGTGGGTGTTCCTTGGGATAACCCGTTTCATGGCTTGAGATCATCGCATCTAAACCACTCCCCAGTTCAGTATGCTCCAGCTTAAGAGCAAGACTCTTAGGGTGGGCATTGGTGACTAAGATGCGTTTTTTGCCCGCGGCGGCGAGGGCATCGAGAAAAGGCATACTGTCTTGGCGCAGTTGAATACGGTCAACTAAGTCGCGGTGAAGCCCCATAATGTCGAGCTGCAGCTCGGACTGCCAATAATCGAGGCAATACCAATCTAACGTGCCTGCGACTCTGCCGTAGGCTTTTTCCACCAGTTGTTGTGCCTGGCTCTGGCTTAATCCCCGCTGCTTGCTCAGCTCCTGTGGCACCAGACTCAACCAAAAATGGTTATCAAAGTGCAAATCGAGCAGGGTGCCATCCATATCGAGCAGTACAGTATCAATCTTCTTCCAGTCAAACATGGGATATCCTGTGTGGTTAACTCAGCTCAGCGTGAGGTTTACAGTAGCCTATCTTGCCAGCATGACACTTTGTGCTAGGCTTGATTAATTCGTTTTTGTCTAAAAATGAGACACTTGGATATGGATATCTGCTCATTCGCCTTACTCACCCAAGCTCCGAATATCACTAGTTTACAGCAAGAACTCACGACTTTGTTGCAGCATGAGTGGTTGCCACACATTAACCAACGTGATTATCACGCGGGCTCTCAGGGCGGTTGGGATGTGTTGGCTCTACGCTGCGCCGAGGAATATCGAGTTGCCCACCCCATTTTACAAGCCTTTTCCATTAGTGCCGCGACAGATTGGGATAATTTGCCTTCACTGGAATCGAGCCCCGCGCTGCTGCAGTTTATTCAATCCCTTGCTTGCCCAGTTAAATCGGTACGCTTAATGCGTTTACACGCTGGTGCTGAAATCAAGCCCCATAGGGATCAAGGATTATCACTTGAACAGGGTGAGGCTAGATTACATTTGCCCCTACAAACCCATGATCAGCTTTATTTTTATGTGGATGAGAAACGTGTACCTATGCGGGCCGGAGAGCTTTGGTATATCAATGCTGACCAAACCCATTGGGTCGCGAATAAAGGCGTGGATGCCAGAATTAATTTGGTGATCGATTGTGAAGTCAATTCGTGGTTAAAGGAGCTTATCCATGATGCCAAGATCAAAGCCTAATGCAGGGCAGCGCGAGGCGTTTCTAAGATTAAAGCTGTTTGCTCAGGCGCTGTTGCAATCCCATTCAGCGGGGGAGGCAAAGCGGCTTATCGATCCAATGCTGGCGCAGTTATGCCAATTGACTGGGTTGGAACTGCACCCGGCGTTGTTTCTCGATACGGAGGCTAGTATTACGGCTTTTGGCAAGGCGGTATCACCGACAACTGCGGCGCAATGTGCAGAAGATCCCGAACGTAGCAGAGTGTTTATTCAGGGAATTTATCAAGCGATACAGGACAAACTTAAAGCTAACTCGAACCATCCTGTGCACATACTCTATGCCGGAACCGGGCCTTTTGCTTGGTTAATCTTAGCCTTATTACCGCTATTTACGGCGAAGCAAGTGCGAGTAACCTTACTCGACATTCATCGAGCGTCATTGGAGAGTGTTGAAAAGCTGCTGGCATATTTCGATGTAGCGGATCGTGTCGATGCGCTTATTTATGCTGACGCTACGCTTTGGCGGCCAGCATCAACACAAACCTTTGATCTGATAATTTCTGAAACCATGAAACACCTACTGCAACAGGAACCGCAGGTACAGATTTTTAGCCATCTACAGCATTTTTTAGCAGAGGATGGATGTTTGATCCCTGAGTCGATTGAGTTGGATGCGTGGATCGAGCTAAAAGAGCGGCCACCCATTTATTTGGGTCCTTTATTCTGTCTCGATTTAGCTCATGCCCGCTTGCTCGCTCAAGGTGACAGAAGTGGGCTAGTGGGGAGCTTATTGTTACCTGATTATGAACCCCAACCCATAAGCCTAAAACTGACGACAAAAATCAGGGTTTATGGCGAACATCAATTACTTGAAAACCAATCACAATTAACCCTCTCCCAATATAAAAAGTCCCTGTGGCTTAAACCTCTTAGCAGAGTGGACTTCCGTTACGAGCTGGGAGCATATCCCGATTTTATCTTCCAATATCAGCAGCATAAATTGGCGCTTGTTGGCAGTGAGGATTTGAGTTGTTTGGGCATTTATCACTTGCAGCGACTATGGCAAAAAATTCAGTTGCAAAAGCGTGGACAAACCAATGAGGTGGCAGAGGGAGAATGGAGCCTAGATAAAGCGCTGCTGGATCTGTGCGGTATTGGATTAGAACCTGGGATCAAGGCGCTCTATCAATTTGATAAACAAACTGATTTTATCGCCTTCGTTCAAAGACAAACTAAACTGACCACCGCGGATATTGTCGGTATTAATCAGCGATTGCGTGCCTTATCCCAAGCTGAGCTAGAAAGCGGCAATACCGAGTTAGCTTATGGTAACGCTTTACCTCAAGTTCTTACCGATGCTCAGCTCGCGTTTTGGCAACGGGAAGGTTATCTAGTCATCCCGCAAGTGTTGTCAAAAGCGCAATGCGCCGCGAGTCGAGCCGTGATTTGGCAACAGCTTAGCGCGAATGAAAATGATCCATCAACTTGGTATCAGTCCCATGAGTTGATGCAGAAAATCATGCTGCAGTTATTTCGTCATCCTATCCTCGATGCCAATCGGCAAGCACCTCTAATCCGTCAAGCCTTTGAACAATTATGGCAGCGAACTGATTTAGTGATGACGACTGACCGAGTGAGTTTTAATCCCCCTGAAACGCCCACTTGGCAGTTTCCTGGCCCCAATATGCATTGGGACATGCCACTGCAACTACCTGTGCCATTTGGAACACAAGGATTAATTTATCTTACGGATACCCCTGCCGAGCAGGGGGCATTTTGCTGTGTTCCCGGCTTTCACCTCAAAATAGAAACTTGGCTAAAGAAACACAACAAGACTGATATTGAGTTGCAGCAACAGCGTTGGGAGGAGTGGCCCATTAAACCTATCGCCGCGAGCGCAGGGGATTTAATCATTTGGCACCATGCCTTGCCCCATGGACCGACGCCAAATCGGGGCCTGTTACCACGCATGGTGCAGTACATTAATTTCTATCCAATGGCCAGCTAATGATTAATTTTAATGAACAACAGCAATGCTATTGGCAATTGCTGCATCAGCCTGAATCATTGTATTTACTGTATCAAGCGCAGGATGTTGAACATTTTGTTGCCTTGATGGCAGACTTCCTCAATTGGCCTGAGCTAAATTTAGAGCAGATGCTGGCATTTATTGCCTTACAGCAACCAAGCTTCATTCCGGATTTAGCACGCTTCAGCCAAGTGTGGTTTCCTTCTCATTATCATGCTCAAACCAAAACAATCAGTTGGGTTCCTGTCTTTCAGCGGTTATCAAAACCTTTCTTGGAGGACGATATCTGCGATGCTCGTCGTGGTTTACTGGCTAGTTTTATCCAGCCTCAAACCTTGCTCGAACCCTTATTATCCCAACGCGAAAGTTTGCCAGCGATCAATCCTAACTTGATGATTTTCCATTGGTCCCGTTGTGGGTCAACACTGGTTTCTAGCAGTTTTTCCCTACTCAATACCTGTCGAGTGCTGTCCGAATCAATGCTCTGTAGCGATGTTATGCATGATGGCGATTGGCCTTTGGTGCTAAAACCACAGTTGGTGGATTTATGTTTAAGGTTGCAGGGTCGATTGAGGCCAGATGAGCGTGAGCTAGTGATCAAGTGCAATGCGTGGGATTTAGCCTGTTGGCCCATGTTGCTGGCACTCTATCCAGACAGCCGAGTGCTATGTTTGATGCGCCATCCCAGAGATATTTTGGCTTCGCATCAACGAGAAGCTGGGATGCATATGGCGGGGCGAGTGAAGGCTGTATTTCTCCATGCATTGCCGCTTAGTGAAAACACACATGGTGAGCCTAGTGTAGATGCATTTCGAATGGGTGTGTTACATGGTTTTGCCCAGCAAACTGCTGCACTTTATCAATCAAGTCATTGCATCTTAATGGATTATCAACAATTAAATGCGCTTAAACCCAGCGCACTTTCGGCCATTTTAGAATGGCCGTTAGCCGCAGAAGATATTGAGCATTGGCAAGGCCACTGGCGCTTTGATGCAAAGCAGCAAGGGCAATTGTTTACGCCCATGGTACCCACGCACTCTTTTACCCCATTAAATGAATCACAAGCTATCTCATGGCAGCTGTTATTGAATGCTTATGAGCAACTGTTACAACTTCTAGATCGAGATGAAAACCATGATGCTAGTTGAGTTAAATCCATTAACTGGCTTGAGCGTTCAGCCAGCCAATGCAAACGATAACCTATTTTTGGCAGAGCTTTTTTATTCAACAAAAACCTTCTTCTATGAGTTAGGGCTACCCGCTGGAATCGCGCAAAGCATGCTGGAGCAACAGTATCGGCTACAGCAAGTCGCTTATCAGGAGCAATATCCCAATGCCATTACTTATATCTTGTTTTATCAACGGCAAGCGGTCGGCAAAGTGATGATCGATATTAATGAGCATAGAATACATCTTGTTGATTTTATTATGGTGTCGACTATGCGAGGCCGTGGTTTGGGTTCGGCAGTGTTAGAAGCGGTTAAGCTTGAGGCGACGCAACGTCAGTTGCCTGTCCACTTATGCGTCGAGCGCGAAAATACTCAGGCTAAAAAGCTGTATCTGCGGCATGGATTTAAGCTCGAAAGTTGTTCCGACACCCACGAATCGATGCAATGGACTTACATAGTGCGTGATTATTTCTAGTGATTTTTTGGGGCGCAATTGTGTTTGTCGATTTTTAAGATATGTTTAATTGTAAGCACATTGTTTTATTGAGGTTAATTATCTTGGTTAATCTTCCCATTCTGTGATGTGGATGATGTTGCAATAAGCAAAAGGAACTCGCCGTCGATTAAATGTCGTGAGTAATGAAATCGTTGAAAAACGCTACATAGACAAAATCGTAATTTTAAGGAGAAAAACAATGTCAGATCCATTTATTGGAGAAATCCGCATGTTCGCTGGTAATTTCGCTCCCCGTGGCTGGGCGCTTTGCAATGGACAGTTATTGGCCATTTCCACCAACAGCGCGCTCTTCTCTCTTCTGGGTACAACCTATGGTGGCAATGGCACCACAACCTTTGGATTGCCTAACTTGCAAAGCCGTACTCCTGTGGGTACAGGAACTGGGGGAGGTTTGACAACAGTTGCTCTTGGGCAGAGCTCAGGTGCTGAGAACATCAATCTTACAACCAATCAGCTACCTATTCATACACCAACAGCCACTTTCGCTGGCAATGCAAGTAGTGTGGCTGCAACGGTTGATGTTGCTACCACTACTGGCACTGCAATGGTTCCTCCTGCAACGGGTGCGACTACCTACCTCTCAGCTACGACAGCGAAGGCGGGGCCTGCAAATGTTGCGTTTAATGGATTGTTTACTGGTACGGCGCCAGACTCTACAAAGGCTAGCCTCGGTGGAGTGCAGGGTAGCGTAACACCAACAGGCTCGGTCACCGTCAATCCTGTTGGTGGAGGACAGCCTGTTGGAATTCGCAATCCTTACTTGGGTATGAATTTTATTATCGCGTTGGAGGGTATTTATCCGTCACGTAATTAACGTTGGATAATTGCTATTAAATTAATTCAGTAATCCAGAGGGAATTAAATCTTCTGGATTGCTGGTTTTAGCTACTTTAGCTAAATCAAAAATTTTCGTACACAGCGATTAAGGGGGCTTAATATGTCATGCTGCAAAACAGATCATCCCGATGATCGATATCAAACTCCGGCTTGTGGATTCGTAAACATAAATACGGGCATTAAGTGGATCGTTCAACTGGGTTTTGCAGCAGTAGTGTTGCTAAGTATGAGTGTCAATGCGGCTTCAATTCCTTCTAATGTCATTGTAGATTTCAATGCTTCTGGTTTTGTTGAGAGCGCAGACCATGGGGCAAATGTTTTTACACAGGGTGACTTTAAAATAACTTACAGCGCCGCTAACTGGTTTCAGGATACGGATGATGGTCAGAGTAATTCTGCCGGGTTATTTGCAGGTATGTATTCTGGAGTTGAAGCAATTACTGTCGAAACCACCTCGGGCAATGAATTTGACTTCGTTAGTTTTTACATCAATGCATTTGGTGGTGGTTTTGCCTCGGTTGAGGGCTTTAGAAACGGATCATCTGTTGGGACTCAAAGTACTGGGTCAGGCTTTGGTCAGGCTAATGGCTCATTTACTGTAACGTTAAACAACAATCCCTTTGATAATGTTGACAAGGTAGTTATTACTTCAAATAGCAGCGGTTATTTTGATGTATTTGATAGCTTTGTATTAAATACGGTTCCTGATATCACCCCTCCAACAGTCACCAGCGTAGGTGTGCCTTCGAATGCAACTTATATCACTGGGCAATCACTGAGTTTCACCGTTAATACCAGCGAAAACGTCATCGTGAACACTGGTGGTGGAACTCCCCGCATCGCATTGACCATTGGCGCCACAACCAAATACGCAACCTACTCGTCGGGATCTGGAACCGCTGCGCTTGTCTTCAGTTACACGGTTGAGAGTGGTTTGGTTGATTCTGACGGTATTACCATAGGTGCGCTTGGTTTGAACGGCGGAACCTTGAAGGATGCTGCCAATAATGACATGACGCTGACGCTAAATTCCGTCGGCTCCACAACCGGTGTTCTTGTGGATAGTACAGCACCCACCGTTTCTTCTGTGACAGCCAGTACAGCCAATGGCACTTATAAAGTGGGTGATAGCATCAGTATCCAAGTCAACTTCAGTGAAGCGGTTACAGTAACTGGCACGCCGCAATTAACCCTTGAAACAGGCACAACAGATCGCACGATTAATTATGCGAGCGGTAGCGGTTCAAGCACCCTTACATTTAGCTACACCATTCAGTCCGGTGATAGCTCAAACGATTTGGATTATGTCGCCACCAATTCATTGTCGTTAAATGGTGGCACTATTCGCGATGCGGCCACCAATAATGCGATCCTTACACTGGCTTCACCCGGAGCGGCTAATTCATTAGGTGCTAACAAAGCGCTGGTTGTGGATGGCGTTACACCGTCGGTAACCAGCACAGCTCCTGTTGGTGGCGCGGTATCAACGGACACCAGCGTGGATTTCACCGTGAATTTCAGTGAGTCTGTCAGCAATATTTCCACTGACGATTTCGCTTTGGGTACTACGGGTAGTGCAACAGGCACGATTGCTAGTGTATCTGCGAGTTCAGGCTCCAGTGTGACAGTGACGGTGAGTAGCATTACTGGCAATGGTACGATAAAGCTCAATCTAAACGGTTCCACCAATATTTCTGATGCGGCTGGCAATGCTGGCCCGGCTGCTTATACCAGTGGTACGACCCATACGGTCGCCATTCCAACGGCACCGGATGCTCCCACCATAGGGGTTGCAACAGCAGGTGATGGACAGGTTTCCGTCTCCTTTACTGCGCCGTCCAATAACGGCGGCTCGGCGATTACCGGTTACACCGTGACTTCCAGCCCCGGCGGTATTACTGCAGGTGGTAATGGATTCACAACGTCTCCGATAACGGTGACTGGCCTTACGAATGGTACGGCTTATACTTTTACGGTAACCGCAACTAATGCCATTGGAACAAGCTCTGCCTCCGCGGCTTCCAATTCAGTGGTGCCCAAAGTTAATCAAACAATTACTTTCAATAATCCCGGCGCACAGAATTTTGGTACCAGTCCGACCCTAAGTGCGACCTCTAGCTCGGGCTTGACGGTCAGCTTCTCATCTTCAACGACGGGGATCTGTACAATCACCTCTGGAGGTGCGCTGACCTTTGTTAACTCTGGCTCATGTACTATCGATGCGGACCAAGCTGGGAATGCTGCTACCAATGCTGCAACGACGGTAAGCCAAACCTTTAGCGTTAATGCCGTCGCGCCTAGTGCCCCAACTATTGGCTCCGCAACCGCGGGTGACACTCAAGCATCGGTTAGCTTTACAGCTCCCGCCAGCACTGGTGGAGCACCGATCCTTGCCGGAGGCTACACTGTTACCGCTAGCCCCGGTGGTGCAACGGGTACTGGATCTGGTTCGCCGATCACAGTCACAGGGCTGACTAACGGAGTCACCTATACTTTTACCGTTACAGCGACTAACTCCGCAGGAACGGGTGCAGCATCAGCAGCATCCAATTCAGTTACACCCGCATCGCCTCAAACCATTACTTTTGCTAACCCTGGGGCGCAGAATTTTGGAACGTCACCCAATTTGTCTGCCAACTCAACATCAGGCTTAGCCGTCAGCTTTAGCTCATCTACCACAGGGGTATGTACGGTTAGCGGTTCAACCCTGACTTTTGTCACTGCAGGTACTTGTACCATCAACGCTGAGCAGGCTGGTAATTCGTCCTATCTGGCCGCCGCCACGGTCAGCCGAACATTTACAGTAAATGCTGTTGTACCGAGTGCGCCAACAATTGGCACAGCAACGGCCAGTGACATGCAAGCAAACGTATCCTTTATTGCCCCGGTTAACACGGGTGGAACCTCCCTAACAGGATATACCGTGAGCGTCAGCCCGCCTGATGTTGCCCCAGTTGATGGTGCCAGTTCGCCGATTTTAGTGACAGGCTTGACTAATGGACAGGCCTATACCTTTACGGTAACGGCAAATAACTCTGCTGGCACAGGCGCTGCATCAGCTGCATCAAATAGCGTGACGCCCGCAGCAAGCCAATCCATTACTTTCACTAATCCGGGATCGCAAAACTTTGGTACTTCACCGACTTTGACTGCAACGTCTGATTCAGGTTTGGCACCAACCTTTACCTCATCCACTCCGAGTGTCTGTACCATCACCAGTGGGGGCTTATTGAGCTTTGTCACTGTAGGCACTTGTACCATCAACGCAGACCAAGTGGGCAATGCGAGTTATTTGGCGGCGACTCAAGTGAGTCGTTCATTCAGTATCAATGCCGTTGTGCCAAGCGCGCCAACAATCGGCACTGCCACTGCGGGGAATGCTCAAGCAACGGTGAGTTTTAGTGCTCCGGCATTCACTGGTGGTGATGCCATTACGGGCTATTCCTTAGTATCGACTCCAGGCGGTATTACGGCATCGGGTACTTCTTCACCCATCACGATAATGGGATTAACCAATGGGACTTCCTATTCATTTACGGTTGCAGCTATAAACTCAGCAGGAACCAGTAGCGCCTCCTCGGCGAGTAACGCAGTGAAGCCTAATGGTGCTCCCGTTATCAGTTCAACCGCACTCACGAGTGCCACCCAAGATGCAGCCTATAGCTACACCTTGGTAGCAACGGACAGCGATGTGGGCGACAGTGTCACCTTAAGCGCCGTGACACTGCCAAGTTGGCTGAGCTTTAATGCCGCGACTGGCGTGCTGAGTGGTACCCCAACTAATGCTAACGTGGGCAGCCATGCCGTGGTACTACGCGCCACCGATGTGGATGGTTTAACCGCAGAGCAAAGCTTCAGCATTGTGGTGGCAAACGTCAACGATGCACCAACCATCAGTTCAACGGCGTTAACCAGTGCCACCCAAGATGCAGCCTATAGCTACACCTTGGTCGCAAGCGACAGCGATGTCGGCGACAGTGTCACCTTAAGTGCCGTTACACTGCCAAGTTGGCAGAGCTTTAATGCAGCCACGGGTGTGCTGAGTGGTACCCCAACTAATGCTAACGTCGGCAGCCATGCGGTGGTGCTACGCGCTACGGATGTGGATGGTCTGACGATTGACCAGAGCTTTACCATTGTGGTGGCAAACGTCAACGATGCACCGACCATCAGTTCAACGGCGTTAACCAGTGCTACCCAAAATGCGGCCTATAGCTACACCTTGGTAGCAACGGATAGCGATGTGGGCGACAGTGTCACCTTAAGTGCCGTCACTCTGCCAAGCTGGCTGAGCTTCAATGCGGCGACAGGAGTCCTCAGTGGTACCCCAGCTAACGCTAATGTCGGCAGTCATGCCGTGGTGCTACGCGCCACCGATGTCGATGGCTTAACCGCAGAGCAAAGCTTCAGCATTGTGGTGGCAAACGTCAACGATGCACCGACCATCACCTCTAGTGCACAGACTAGCGCTACCCAAGATGCGGCCTATAGCTACACCTTGGTAGCAACGGATAGCGATGTGGGCGATAGTGTCACCTTAAGCGCGGTTACACTGCCAAGCTGGCTGAGCTTTAATGCCGCGACGGGCGTGTTAAGTGGTACCCCAACTAATGCCAATGTCGGCAGTCATGCCGTGGTGCTACGCGCCACGGACGGGGATGGTCTGACGATTGACCAGAGCTTTACGATTGTGGTGGCAAACGTTAATGATGCGCCGACCATCAGTTCAACGGCGTTAACCAGCGCTACCCAAGATGCAGCCTATAGCTATACCTTGGTAGCAACGGACAGCGATGTGGGCGACAGTGTCACCTTAAGCGCAGTCACTCTGCCGAGTTGGCTGAGCTTTAATCCGGCGACGGGCGTGCTGAGTGGTACCCCAACTAATGCCAATGTCGGCAGTCATGCGGTGGTGCTACGCGCCACCGATGTGGATGGTTTAACCGCAGACCAGAGCTTCAGCATTGTGGTGGCAAACGTCAACGATGCACCAACCATCACCTCTAGTGCACAGACTAGCGCCACCCAAGATGCGGCCTATAGCTACACCTTGGTGGCGACCGACAGCGATGTGGGCGACAGTGTCACCTTAAGCGCAGTCACTTTGCCAAGTTGGCTGAGCTTCAATGCAGCCACGGGCGTGTTAAGTGGCACCCCAACTAACACCAATGTCGGCAGTCATGCCGTGGTGCTTCGCGCCACCGATGTGGATGGTTTAACCGCAGACCAGAGCTTTACGATTGCAGTGGCAAACGTCAACGATGCGCCTGTCGCTTCCAATCAGTCTGTAGCTCTTGAGGAAGACAGTTCGGTGATGATCACGCTTGCGGGTGAGGATGCCGATAATGATCCTCTGACCTATGAGATCAGCGCCCAACCTGCCTCTGGTACCTTAGAGCAGCACGGTAGTGTCTGGCTCTATACGCCTGAGAAGGATTTTAATGGTACTGACTCTATTGGCTTTATCGCTAAAGATGCAGAGCTGAGCTCAGAGCCTGCCACAGTCACCATTACGGTTACGCCAGTGAACGACGATCCTCAAGCTGTCGATGACAGCTATACCTTAACCAGTACTGCAAATGACACCTATTCGTTAGCTGTGTTGGCAAACGATGTGGATGTCGATGGTGACACCTTAAGCATTGATGGTGCTGCTGCGGATATTGGCAGTGTACAAATCACTGCTGATGGACTCAGCTTTACCGCGCCCGAGGCTTATGTGGGGCCTGTTGCACTGCGTTATACCATTAGCGATGGCAACAAAGGCCGAGCAACCGCCAAAGTGAATGTGCTGATTGAAGGCGCTGACTCAGCGAGTCAACCCGTGATCACTCTACCTGATGATGTTGAGGTGAATGCGACAGGCCTGTTTACGCGGGTGAAACTCGGTTTTGCCAAGGCGGTTGACCGTAATGGCCATCCATTACCCGTGTCGCTGGTGAATAAGAGCTTATTCTTCGCCCCTGGCAACTCCTTAGCCTATTGGCAGGCAGTAGACAGCGAGGGCAACAAGGCGATTAAAGCGCAGAAGGTCAAAGTCAATCCATTGATTTCGCTGAGCAAAGATCAAGTTATTGCAGAAGGGAATCAAGTGACCGTGAGTGTTCACCTCAACGGAGAGGCACCAAGCTATCCGCTGAGTATTCCTTACACAGTGTCAGGAACGGCAGACAGCAGCGACCATGATTTGGTTGATGGCGTAGTGGAGATAGCCTCAGGACAAATGGCAGAAATCCACTTTACTACCTTGAACGATGGTGTGAGTGAAGGGAATGAAGAGGTATTAATCAGCCTTGACCCAAGCCTGAATCTTGGTAGTAAGCAGCAGACCCAAGTGGTGATTACCGAAGCCAATATTGCACCACAGCTTAGTTTGGCGGTGACTCAAGCTGGCCAACAGCAGGTGATAGTCGCGCAAAATGGCGGCGATGTGCATATTCGTGCCACCGCCTCCGATGCCAATGAGCAAGATACATTAACGCTGACGTGGGCAAGCGGTGCGTTAAGCTTGCAAGCGGATGCGACGGGGATGATGTTCTCTCCAGCCGCGGTAACGCCGGGGATTTATCCCGTGAGCTTAACAGCGACCGATGATGGTTCGCCTGTGCTGTCGAGTACCGAAACGGTGTACATCGTAGTGCGTCCAAGTTTAGCCGCATTGACGAGTGCTGATACGGATGGCGATTTAATCCCCGATGTTCAAGAAGGCTATAGCGATAGCGATAGTGATGGCATCCCAGATTATTTGGATGCGAACAATGACTGTAATGTGATGCCTGAAGGGGAATTGCAGCCAGTGTACTTCTTGGCCGAAGGGCAAGCGGGCGTCTGTTTACGTTTGGGAAATATTGCCCTAAGCCGTGGACAGAGCGGCGTGCAACTACAGCCTGAAGCTGTGGCTGAAGATGCTTTAGCCGCAAATGTGGGTGGTATTTTCGACTTTATCGCGACGGGTCTACCACAACAGGGCCAAAGCTATAGCTTGGTATTGCCACAACGCTCGCCCGTTCCAGCGAATGCCGTCTACCGCAAGTTTAATGCGCAAGCGGGCTGGCGAGACTTTGTGATTGATGCAAACAACACTGTTGCCAGTACTGAGGGGGAACGTGGTTTCTGCCCTCCGCCGGGGGATAGCCGTTGGACGCCGGGATTAACCGAAGGCCATTGGTGTGTGCAGTTGACTATCGAAGACGGTGGCCCTAACGATGATGATGGTGTGGCTAACCGTACTATCGTCGACCCAAGTGGCGTTGCTGTGATGCTCAATGGTAACCACTTGCCTGTCGCCAATCCCGACTCGGCAGCAATTGCTTGGAACCAGAGTATTGATGTCAATGTGCTTGCCAACGATACGGATAGCGATGGGGATAGTTTGAGTGTTACTCAAGTGATCAGTGAGTTTGGCACTGCCACAGTGTTAGCGGATCAACGGATCAGTTACACGCCAGCGGTAGACTTTATCGGCACCGATGTGTTGGTGTATAGCATTACCGATGGTAAAGGTGGTACGGCAAGTAGTGAGCTGACGATTGAGGTGAATGGCAACACAGCCCCTGTGACTGTTGATGACAGCGCCGCCACCGATGATCGCACCAGCTTGCTTATCGACGTGCTAAGTAATGACACCGATCTGGATGGTAATACGTTGACCCTGTTAAGTGCGACAGCTCAACAAGGCAGTGTGACTATCGAAGCCAATAAACTGCGTTATATCCCTAAAACAGGGTTTGATGGTGTGGATACCGTGACCTATAGGATTAGCGATGGTCAAGGTGGTGAAGCAACGGGGCAAGTGCTTATCACAGTGAAAGCCTATCAAGAGGTCATTATCGATAATAAGTCAGGAGGAGGCAGTATGACCTCATGGGCGTTGGCATTTATCTTAGCGTGCGCGATATTGCGTCGCCGAGAATTACAGCGATTGGCCTTAGGCTGCCTGTTATTGCTCAGTGTGACGCAACAGGCACAGGCAACAGACTGGTATGTTGAGGGTTTTATCGGCCAAGCGCAGGCCGATAAAACACTGCCTGAGTTAAACGCCCAAGTCGGAGAGGGACAACTCCTCAGCGTCGATGACTCGGATACCGCATTTGGGGTGAGTCTAGGTTATCAATGGACACCGATTGTGGCGTTGGAACTGGGCTATGCCGATTTTGGTGAAGGAAGCGCGAGAATTAAGGGCTCGACGTTAACGCCAGCGCAATACCATGAGTTGGTGAAAACTGTCACCCCAGTGCTTGCCGATGGGGTTATGTTGGGCTTGAGATTTACCTTGCTGCAGCATCAAGGTTGGCGCTTTGAAGTGCCTGTTGGCTTGTTCCATTGGCAAGCGGATATTAGTAGTACCATGGGCAATACCACGATAACGACTGATTTAGACGGCACAGATTGGTATGCGGGAGTGCGTTTTAGTTACCAATTTAGTGATGCGTGGTCTGTGGGTTTAGGTTATCAATACCTAGCTATCGAGCCGAATGACCTATTGAGCTATCAACTCAATCTGCGTTATCAGTTTTAGATGATATTGACATCAAAAGGGGCTTAGCCCCTTTTTTGTGGGTGAATTTTCGCGATAAAAAGCGGGAAAGTTTTAGCCGCTTCTCCTTTGTTATTGCTTAGTGCGTGACTTAAATCCCATTACTTGGGTGGTGGTCTTTGGAATAGCCGCACTAAATTCAGGTTGTAGATTAAAGACAGGATAGTAAGATTGTCACTTATCCTAGTTAGTTTGTTGCTATTTTTATCCAGGGGCAGTTATGTCACAGCGGCACCACAAGCCGGAAATCTTGCATACTGAAGTTGTCGCTAAGAGCCGTTTGTTTCAAATTGAACAAGTCCATCTTAAATTCTCTAACGGTGTCGAGCGCCAGTATGAGCGGATGAAGGGCGGAAGCCGTGGCGCTGTGATGGTTGTACCCATTCATCAAGGTAACATGCTGTTAGCCCGTGAATATGCAGCTGGTACTGACAATTACGAGCTAGGTTTTCCTAAGGGATTAATAGACCCTGGTGAGCAAGCTATCGAAGCGGCCAATCGAGAATTGCAGGAAGAAATTGGTTTTGGGGCCCGTAAGCTGACCCTGTTGAAAGAACTTAGCCTTGCGCCGGGTTATTTCTCTAGCAAGATGCAAATTTTCATAGCAGAAGATTTATATGAAAGCCGCCTCGAAGGCGATGAGCCAGAACCCATAGATGTGGTGCCTTGGGCGTTGGCCGAGTGGGAAGCGTTACTCGAAAATAGCGATTTTTCGGAATCCCGTAGTGTGAGCGCATTGTTTTTAGCGCAGAAACACCTACAACTTAAATAATCTTTTTTGTTATAGCATTCAGCAATTGAGTGCTTGTGGATCATTCGCGATGTTAGCGATTGGAGTGGTTATGAAGCCAGAAGAGTTAATCGACGAGGTGATTGCGATAGCAACGGATGCGGGTCGCACTATTCGTGAGATTTACCTCAAGGGTAATTTTGAGCGAGAAACCAAGTCTGATAATACCCCTGTCACCTCGGCGGACCTAGCGGCGAATAAGCTGATTTGTGAACGCTTAGCCGCATTGACGCCCGATATTCCTATCCTGTCTGAAGAGGCTGCCGATATTCCCCTGAGTGAGCGTGTCGGCTGGAAACGTTATTGGTTAGTCGACCCTCTCGATGGCACGGGAGAGTTTATTGCCGGTAGTGGTGATTTTTCGGTGATCATTGCGTTGGTGGAGCACAATCGTCCAGTAATGGGTGTGGTCTATGTGCCGATGACGCAGGTGTGTTACTACGCCATCGCGGGATTAGGTGCCTATAAACGCACCGATAAGCAGGAAGTGCGCATCAGTAGTAGGCAAATTCAGCACCGTGAGCAAGTTTCCCTAAGGTTAGCGGTGAGTCGTCGTCAGGATCCTCAATCTGTATTAACTCTATTCAATCATCCTAAGCATTGTGAACTGGTGGTCATGGGCGGTGCGGCCTTGAAGAGTTGTCTGGTCGCCGAAGGACGCGCCGATTGTTATGTGCGAGTCGGGCCTACGGGAGAGTGGGATACCGGCGCCGCACAGATCATTATTGAGGAAGCGGGTGGTCAGCTTATGGATACCGAGCTGCAACCTTTAACCTACAACGAACGTGAGACGCTTGAAAATCCTAACTTTATTGTTGTTGGTGCGCCCAATTTAGCGTGGGATAAAATTTTAATTGGTGAATAGGTTTACATGCAGTCGATTCGTCCAGTATTAAAGTCAGAGTTAGCCGACGTTTTTCAACTTGAACAGGCTATCTTTGGCGATCATTGTTATCCCGATTTTTTCTTCCGCCAAGGGTTTGATTGTTGGCCTGAGCAGTTTCTGGTTGCCGTAGACGCTGACGGGGAGCTTTTAGGCTATTTGCTCTGCGCTCAAAGTGGCGACCCTACCTGTATGTGGATCCTGTCCGTGGCGGTGAGTGAGCAAGCCCGCGGGCGAGGCATTGGTAAACAATTAATACAACAATGTTTAAGCCAAATACCACCTCTGGTTAAGCGGGTGGATTTAACTGTCGATCCCCATAATCCTGCCCATGGTTTATATCAGCGTTTAGGGTTTGTCGATACTGCCTTCGAAGCGGACTATTTTGGCGCTGGGGCCGACAGAGTCGTGATGAGTTATCACTGCCGCTAGGTAAAAGTTCAATGTCGAAACGGCGCTCTCGATTCAGGGCGTCGTTTTTTATGTGCTAAAAGTTAAATTCCCTCCAGGGTTGCCATCGAGCGATTGCCCAGAGTTAGACTTTCTTCCCTCATTTTTATGCCTTTTACTTCATGCTGTACGCAAAATAAACTTATTTTGAACGTTGTTTTTTATTTTTCAGACTGTTAATCTCACTGCATTCAACAGGGAGTGAGACCTATGGCGAGACGCAAAGAGCATAGTCATGATGAAATTCGTACTATGGCAGTAGAAGCGGCAATGGCACTGCTGCAACAGCAAGGGACACAAGAACTGAGTTTACGCAAGATTGCTAGCCAGATTGGCTATGTGCCGAGTACCTTAATTAATATCTTTGGTAGCTATAACTACCTTTTGTTAGCCGTTTCTGAGGCAACGCTGCAGGCGCTGATGCATGAGCTCTCCGAGGTAAATGCAGATAATAGTCGCAATAAAATCATCAACATGGCGCAAAAATACGCTGAGTTTGCCCATGCACAGCGCCAATGTTTTAAGTTGGTATTTGAACTGCAGCTACTCGACTCCGAACCTTTGCCCGAATCTCAAGGCCATCTTATCGCGAGTTTATTCAGTTTAATTGAACGTGAGTTAGCCCTGTTGTTCCCCCATAAGACTGCTGAGCAGCAACTCCAAATGAGTCGAGTACTCTGGGGCGGCATCCACGGCCTCACGGCATTGTCACTGGATAATAAATTGTTTGCCGATACGGCATCTTTACCCGCTTTACTAGAAAGTCATGTGACTGGGTATTTACAGGGAATGGGTTATCAGAGGGAAGCATCATGCTGCTAACAAAACGTTTTTTACCGTATTTCGCAACCCAATGTCTGGGCGCACTTAACGACAATATCTATAAAAATGTGTTGCTGTTGCTCGTCACCTTCAGCCAAGTCAATGATTTACCCATTAGCGTCGACATGTTTGTTAATTTGGTTGCAGGGGTCTTTATCCTGCCGTTTTTCCTGTTCTCTGCCCATGCTGGCGTCGTGGCCGACAATATGGATAAAGCCAAACTTATCCGTCGCTTAAAACTGCTCGAAGTCATCATTATGTTCAGCGCCGCACTCGCTATTGTGAGTGAGAATTACATGATGATGTTATTACTGCTGTTTTTAACCGGTAGCCAGTCAGCCTATTTTGGTCCGGTCAAATATTCCCTCTTGCCTCAAGCCTTAAAAGAGGATGAGTTAGTGACGGGCAATGCCTGGGTTGAGATGGGGACGTTTTTGTCTATCTTGATCGGTACCTTGAGTGCCGGGATCTTAGTGTCTGAAAACAACGCCACCTTGTGGTCGGCCATCACGGTTGCAGCCCTTGCCTTGGCGGGGTATTTGTCTAGCCGTGCGATCCCTGCTTTACCGCCGCAGGGCACGGTACAGAAAATCCAATTTCGTCCATTATCAGGCACTTGGCGCACCATTAAGAAGGCACGCCAAACGCCTTCGATTTGGATGGCCATCCTCGCCATTAGCTGGTTCTGGTTTTTGGGGGCGACATATCTGACCCAATTCCCTAACTTTGCCAAGCTGCATTTGCACTCTGGCGCGACAGTGGTGTCGCTGCTACTGGGAATGTTCTCTATTGGGATTGCGGTGGGCTCCTTTGTCTGTGAGCGTTTTTCCTTTGGCCATGTGGAGTTAGGCTTGTTGCCCTTTGGGGTGCTCGGGTTAACCGTGTTTGGTGTGGACTTGCTGTGGGCGATTCCGCCTGCACCTGCGGATGCTAGTTTTGTTTATGGCTTACAAAGCTTTATTGCTGAGCAGAAGCATTATCGAGTGATGTTGGACTTCTTTATGATTGGGGTCAGCGGTGGTCTGTTTATCGTGCCTCTGTACGCCTTTATTCAAGCGCGTTCTGCGAAGGGAGAATGTGCGCAAGCGATTGCCGCGAATAACATTATGAACTCGCTCTTTATGGTGGCGTCAGCGTTGTTGTCTATGCTGTTACTCGGTGTGGCTGGCTGGAGTATTCCACAGTTGTTCTTACTGCTAGCCGTGATGAATTTCGTTGTTGCTCTCTATGTGTATTCACAAGTGCCTGAGTTTACCCAACGATTTATCAGTTACTTACTCAGCCATGTGATGTATCGAGTGACTGTGACTGGGCGGGAAAAGATCCCCAAAGAAGGCGCGGGTATCATAGTCTGTAACCATGTGAGCTATGTGGATGCGTTGATCATTATGGGGGCGTCGACCCGGCCGATTCGCTTTGTGATGGATAAATCGATCAGTGAAATTCCGGTGCTGAAATACCTGTTCCGCCATGCAGGAGTGATTCCGATTTGTTCGCCGCGCCAGAGTGAGACGACTTACAATCAAGCCTTTGAATCAATTCATGAAGCGTTAGCGAATGGCGAGTTGGTGTGTATCTTCCCTGAAGGTCGTTTAACGCCGGATGGTGAACTCGGTGAGTTTCGCCCTGGTATCGATAAAATCTTGGCCCGCGATCCCGTGCCCGTAATCCCTATGGCGCTGAATGGCCTGTGGGGCTCTTACTTTAGTCATAAGGATGGCCATGCATTGACCACAATGCCGAAACGCTTTTGGTCCAAGGTATCGGTGAGCTTAACGGATGTGGTGGATGGGCAAAATGCTGATCGGCACTCGCTCAGGGATAGTGTCGCGAATCTACTCAATAAGTCCTAACTTGACGAGATAGATAAAGAAAACCGTGGCAGTTAGCACACGGTTTTCTTGTTTTTAACATGCTGAGCTGTACTTGTTTAGCCAAGATTATCTTGCGATAAGTTATCTAACCACTGATGCATGTCTTGGTGATTTCCCCTAAAAAGCACTCGATGTGCTTTTTTTGCTAATTGGTATTCATACATAGGGTCGTAATACTTTTGCAGTAGCAGGCTTATCCAAGTTAAATGCTGTGAGGTTTGGTTTTGATTGAGTTGCTGCGTCAGAGCTTGTTGCATGATGTCTTGCAGCTCTTGATATTGCTTACCACCAAGACGTTTGCGAATACTGGTAAGACTCTGCAAAAGATATTGGCTAAAGGCATCAAAGCCTGCCTCAATACCTAAGCGTTCAACAAAACCGTGATGCATTTTATGAACATATTCATCGAGTAAGCGACTTAGCCTAATGTCGTCATCTTCTTCGAGTACTACAATATCGGCTGCTTGCATGGCGCTATAAAAGCTTTGCGGCAGCGCTGAGCGGCCAATCAGAAAGCTTTCATCCTCAAGTAGTAAGCAGGAATGATTGCCCTGTTGGTGGCGGAGTAGTGCAATCGCGAGCTGATTTTCAAAGTTTATTTGCGTTGGTTGTGGGTCGATGTTTTTACCAAAACTCGATCCTCTGTGATTGGCGATACCCTCAAGATCCACTGCCTCTTTGCGCTGTCTTAAAAAATCCGTTTTACCGCAGCCCGTCATACCACTTAGGCTTAACAAGCGTTGTTCGCTAGGGACGGCATCAATCACACCAATTAAATATTGGCGCATGCCTTTGTAGCCACCCTGTACATAAGGTACGACTACGCCCGCTTCTTTAAGCCATTGCTGAGTTAGCTGTGAACGTAGCCCGCCGCGAAAGCAGTAAAGATAAGCTTCGGGGTGGGCCGATAAAAAGTGTAACCAAGCATCAATTCTTTGTTGTTTTACTGCGCCATGTACGAGTGAATGGCCTAAGGTAATCGCGGCTTGCTGTCCTTGCTCTTTGTAGCAAGTGCCGACCTTTTCCCTTTCTTTATCAACCATTAACGGCAGATTTACCGAGGAAGGAAACGCGCCGCGGTCAAACTCGATTGGCGCTCTTAAGTCGATTAATGGCAGCCCAGCGACAAAGATATCGTGGTATTGCTGGGCCTGGATAATCGTTGTTGTCATTAACACAGCACCACATTGGCGGTGGAGGTGGGCGTTTCTAACGAACCAATGCAGATAGGCTCAATTTGATGGGCATTAAGCAGTGCCACCAGTTCTGCTTCGGCCTCATTCGATACCGCCACTAACAAGCCGCCACTGGTTTGCGGGTCACACAAAATGGCTTTTTGGTGATCGGTAAGTGCGGGCAAGTGTTCGCCATAACTGTCGTAGTTACGATGGGTACCACCGGGTATACAGCCTTGCGCTAGATAGTCGAGGGCGCGCGGCAAGAGTGGCACGGCATCCAGATTAAGTTTAGCGGTGAGTTTAGCACCTTGACATACTTCAAGTAGATGGCCCGCCAGGCCAAAGCCAGTGACATCGGTCAGGGCGTTTACGCCTTTGATCTTAGCGATCTTAGCGCCTACGCTATTGAGCTGGCACATGGCATTCACCGCAATGTGGCTATCTTCGTCTTTTAGCTTCTTCTGCTTTTGTGCCGTGGTCAGGATGCCAATGCCAATAGGTTTTGTGAGATACAAACGATCGCCAGTTTTAGCAGTGTCGTTTTGTTTTAAATCGGTTAAGGCGATTTGCCCTGTTACTGCAAGGCCAAAGATAGGTTCAGGTGCATCGATGCTATGACCGCCAGCCAGCATAATGCCTGCTTCCATACAGGCTTGACGACCACCATCAACCACTTGTTGCGCGATTTCGGCAGGCAATTTGTTGATTGGCCAGCCTAAAATAGCAATCGCCATCATCGGCGTGCCGCCCATGGCGTAAATATCACTAATCGCATTGGTGGCAGCAATGCGGCCAAAGGTAAAGGGGTCATCAACAATGGGCATAAAAAAATCAGTGGTACTGATAATGCCAATCTCATCATTGAGCTTATACACGGCCGCATCATCGCGACTCTGATTGCCGACCAGCAGATTAGGATCGGTAAATACAGGCAGCTGCGAGGCAAGAATGGTGGTCAGTACTTTAGGGGAAATTTTACAGCCGCAACCGGCACCATGACTATATTCGGTGAGTTTAATGCTATCGGTTGGAGATACTGCACAATTCGACATGAGCCTAACATCCTGTAAAAAGTGAATGAGGCATCATAATAATAGGATACGGCCACCATGCAAGGCGGCCGTATGATTTTTACCGATAATTGTGGCCTAGCTATAAGTTGCAGTCAGGCTCTTCCAGCTTTTTTGCTGATTCAGGAGTCGGGTTTTTAGCTCTTCGACTTGCTGCAATAATTGCTGATCGACCAGTTGCTTACGTTTGGCCTCTAACAGTGCCTTTTGGGCTTGATAATATTCGAGTAAGTGTTGTTTCATCAACTCATACTCTTGTTGAATTTTTTCAATAATTTCATCGGCATTTGGCAAATTGAGCACTTTGCTTTTAGCATGCAGCAGTTGCATTTGTAAGCGGGCACTCTCGATTCGCTCCTGCGGACTCGTGCGTAAGTCTTTGGCTAAACCCACCCAAGATAACGCCTTAATCAACCACTTAGTCGGATCGTAATGCCACCATTTAATCCCGTTACGATAATCGTTTTCGAAGATATGGTGGAAATTATGGTAACCCTCACCGTAGGTCAGTACAGCCAGAAAACCGTTATCGCGGGCCGTATTTTTATCGGTATAAGGTTGGCTACCCCACACGTGGGCGAGGGAGTTAATGAAGAAGGTGCAGTGATGCACGACCACTAAGCGCAGAAGTCCCGCCATCAGTAACATACCCGCGATATTGCCAGTGAACCAGCCTAATAAAGCAGGCAGACCAATATTCATAAGTAGCACAAGTGCAAGATAGTGCTTGTGTTGCCACATCACGATACGGTCGTTCTGTAAATCACGCACGTTTTGGTAGTCATGGTAACGCTGGGCTTGGTATTCGCGCAGCATCCAACCGATATGGCTGTACCAGAAACCCATGTTGGCGGAGTAAGGATCTTTGTCATTGTCATCGACATGCTTATGATGCACTCGATGATCGGATGCCCAATGTAACGCGCTGTTTTGTAATGCTAATGCACCACAAAGTGCGTAGATGAAACGTATTACAGGGTGTGCCTTATAGGCTTTATGTGACCAGAGTCTATGGTAACCCGCAGTGATCGACAGGCCACTGGCAAAGGCTAATACCACAAAAGCGATCCATTCGCTGGCACCGTAACCGTGGGCTAGGCCATACCAAGGAACGAGGATTACCGCACTGAGAAAGGTTAGGCTAAATAGGGTGACATTAAGCCAGATGATAGGGGGTTTATTCATTATAGTTTCCAATATCCGCATTTGAGCGTACAACTGTAAGCTAATTTAGCCCAGCAATCTTGTTTGGTCAAGGTGGATAGGGCTGTGTTTCAATCGCAAAAGCGGTATTATCGCGTCATTACATTCAGTTAGCGGATTCAAGAATGGGTATTCGTGCACAGCAAAAAGAGAAAACTCGGCGGGCTCTAGTCGATGCGGCCTTTAATCAGCTCAGTGCTGAGCGGAGCTTCTCTAGCTTAAGTTTGCGAGAAGTGGCGAGGGAAGCCAACATTGCGCCCACATCCTTTTATCGTCATTTTAAGGATATGAATGAACTCGGGTTGACTATGGTCGACGAGGGCGGGCTTACCCTAAGGCAAATGATGCGTAAGGGGCGTCAACGTGCTGAAGCGGGTGGTAGCGTGATCCGTATATCAGTGGATACCTTTATGGAAGTTCTTGATTCTAATCCAAACGTTTTCAGAATTTTACTGCATGAGCGTTCAGGTACCTCGGCGGCATTCCGCGCTGCGGTGGCTCGCGAGATTGAACATTTTATTTCTGAATTGGCCCATTACACCGAAGCGACGGCGGGCCGTACACCTATGCTAGCCAGAGCGCAGGCAGAAGCGCTAGTGACCTTAGTGTTTAACGCCGGAGCGTCGGCACTGGATATGAAGCGCGCCGATCGTAAAGTGCTTGCCGATCAATTAGTAATGCAGCTGCGCATGGTCGCCAAGGGCGCTGAGGCATTACAACATAAAGTAGAACATCGTTAGTTGGGTACGGTTTGACTAAAAACAAAGGAGCCACAGGCTCCTTTGTTTTTAGGTATATAGAGTCGCCTAACGACGTTCTAACAGCACACCTGTTTCCATATGGTCGGTGTAAGATGATGCCAATCTAATAGTGTCCAAGTAAGTCTATTTTTGTATTTTAATTTATTGAATTTAAATGCTTTAATTTTTAATTGTTGTCCATGGCTGTCTAAGGGGATACAATAAAAACTCACACGTCGCCGTACCCCCAGCCGTACCCAGAATTGTTGAGGTTTACTCATGACCACAAAGCGAATTAGCAGCAATGCCACGTTGCAAGCATTAAATCCGCAAGATAAAGAGTACCTAGTCCCAGATAAAAAAATTGAGGGGTTAAATATTCGTGTTCGTCCGACTGGCACAATGACTTGGGTATTTCGATTTCAAGTTGGTAAGAAGCACGAAAAAATCTCAATGGGTCGATACGACAAGATGAAACCTGAAACGGGGATGACATTAGAGCAGGCAAGAAAAGAAGCGGGGCGTTTCCGTAGTTGGCTCGAAAATAACAAAAATCCTAAGCAGGAGTTATTAAGAGAGCAACGTGAGCAAGAAGAAGCGAAAACATTTGATGATGCTTTTGTAAGCTTTGATGAGAAGCTGCTATCAAAGCAATTGCGAGGTTCTCAAGCTCGTGCCACTTATTTTCGCGACATAAAGCCATATATTGGATGCATTAAATTAACTGATTTGAGAATGAATGACCTCAATAAAGTGTTTGATGCAAAGGTGGACAAAAATGGTCGAAGGATGGCTGGGGCGATAGGAGTATGTCATAAGGTAATCAATCAGGTTCTCAAGCATGCCTTAGCTTTGAATATGATAGATACGCATCCTGCGCCGCTATTGAGAGCGAGAGATGTTGGTGGTGGGACCAAAATCACGAGACGGAATCTAAGTTTTAGTGAGCTGAAAATATTGTTAACAGGATTACCATCTTGGCGAACGGATGCAGCCAATATACGGCTATTACATTTTTTACTTGGGTGCGGACAAAGGATCAGTGCAGTACTTGAAATGCGCTGGAGTGAGGTTGATTTTGAAAAAAAACTTTGGCTGCTTCCTGCTAGTTCAGAAGAACGGCACACTAAGAGCCAAGAAAGTCGTAAAGTGCCATTAAGTGATTATCTTATCAAACAGCTTGAAGCTCAACGTGAAACTGTTCCTAGTCATTGGAAATTAGTATGGCCTCAGGTTGGCTCAGATAAAGTGCAAGTACCTTCAGCGATTCGCTCGCATATCAAACGAAATCTGCCGGCGAATTTTGAACGTTTCTCGCCTCATGACTTGCGCCGTACTTTTATAAGTCGATGCAGTGAAATGGGGCTAGATATAGTGGCAATTGAAAAGACTGTTGGTCACCAGCTTCCTGGTATGCTGCGAGTGTATAACCACCACGATTACCTTGATGAGCAATTATCAGTACTACAAGCTTGGGGTGATAAGCTCGAAACACTAATGATTGAAAATGTGGTGCCTTTAACTTCGAGGCAATTCATATAGACGGCTTTTCCGTCAAATTAGATTCAGTCAGTATTATAGAATACTCCATATTGAACTTTCTTGCTATGTGAAATCAGTGAATAGTGTGTATCTCTGAACGCAAAAGCAACATGAAAGACCTCAGGGCGTCAATTCTATATAACTCATTAATACTATGTCAGAGCGCTATATTTAACACGCAATTGCTCACTAGCATGACCATGTGACGTGTACAGAATAGCTGCCTTTTAAGCAGAATCGTTCATATTTTAAAAATGTAAAAGCAAACCCATTATGAACTGTTTCTTCATCATATATGTATCATCGTTACCAGCATATTTTATTGATTGTTATTATTCTTATCTGTAGAAATATTTTCCTCTTTTAGCATTTCAGGTGTAGGTTCTGGATTTTTAGATGTAATTCTTGAATTTTTAATAAAGGCTATTTCTTGTTGCAGTGACTCGGCTAAATCTCTTAAATCTTGCAGACTTCCATCGTCATTTCTCTTACGTGAATTTGTTTTATTTTTTTTTCATAAACCTTATCTTTTTCATTTCATAGTTCTTTTTTAGTTTTTTAAGATATACTAAGGTTTCCCAATCTTTATCGTATAATGAAAAATGAATTGACGTAATTATGCAATCCATTTTGTCTTTTGGAGTTATCGGCTCTAGGTTATCCGCGTGTAAATTATTTTTAATATTGTTCCATACCCAATCTATATCTCTATCATTTACATTTAGTATCCAATCAGTTATTTTTGATGTTTTGTATTCATATTCTCTAATCTGATTCTTTAGACTTTCTAATAGGTCAAATTTCGCATGCATATTGTCAGACTGTTTTGGATTCCAAAAATCCATAAAGTATATGATTGAGTTAAATCTGTGTAGGGTATTGTCTAAATATAGTGAGTTAATTATTAATTCATATGTTTTTTTATGTTTTTTTGTTGAGAAATATAATGGTGGATCATATTTGCTTTGTATTGATGGAGTGAATTTTTTAATTGTTGATTCTTCAGAGGATCTTATGAAGTACCAGCATATTAGAGTATGTAATGAGTTTTTAGGGTTAAGCCATGAAAAATAGTTTTCATCTAAGATGTTTAATTTACATTCATAAATAATTTTTTCATTTCTTAATTTTACTTGATCTATTAATAGTTCAGGTTTTAGGTTTGAGTTTAATAATGTAGAGCTGTAAAGTGTTTCAATTATACTTGATTCAATATTTCCACTAATGATTGATTCTATTTCTTCATAAATAGCTTCCATACTTGTTGATGTATGTATTTTTTTTATAATGCCCTCTTTAATCATTACTTTATAAATATATATAAATTCCCTTTCTTTTTTAGATGGAATTTCATTTAAGTTTTCTATCATTTTGGTTGTTTTTGAGTGGTTTTTCTTATGCTATCATGTATTTTTTACGTGGTAAATATGTGGTTTATTCGTGGTTTTACTTATTTTTTTATCAACTGGTTTAAGTAAAAAGTACTTAATTTCAAATGTTTGAAGTGTTACTTGTCATTCGGAGCACGATTTTTATGTACTTGTTCAACAAAAAACATTTTTTGCTGAACTTAGCTTAAGACACAACTCCAGAGTTGAAGATGCCGGGATTTTGCGCGTAAAAGGGTTAATTTCTTTGAGAAAGGTTAGCTTTAGCGTCTAACGGAATTTCGGATTAGTAATATAGGTCTGGGCTAGTGTTGTAGAGCAAACCTATTGCTGTTTGACAGTGCTTAGAGTTCAGATCACCACATATGGTTATCGTGTAGAAATAAACATGCTTGGTACATCTAGTGAATTAATTACACTGGAGTATCAGCATGACACCATTCAATCCAAGCTTCTTACAGATGACTAGCGAATATCCGCTAGTACCAGAGTATCAAGCTATCATACTACGTACACTTGAATTAGAACTTAGTAACTTCAATCGAGTTTGTGCAATGCGCTTTGATTTGAGATTTCCTGACAACATGTTTTATCAAGACCCTAAAGTGATCTCGCGTTTTATTGACTCATTTAAGGCTCATTTACGAGCCTGGGATAGTCAACGCTTGGGCTCTCATAGCATCGGCTTTAGTTATGTTTGGTGTCGCGAAAGAGATCGCTCACCAAACTGGCATTACCATCTGATTTTTTTGTTTAATAAAGATGCCGTATGTGGTTTTGGAAGTAATACCTTTGGTGATGGCAGTATCTACAATCGAATTTTAAACTCATGGGCGAGTGCAATTCCCATTCCTGTAGAACAGGCTATAGGTTTAGTTCATATATGTAAGAACGGGGTGTACTGGCTTGATCAGCGTTCTGTGGATTTTCCTTCACAGCTAGCCTTGGCAATGGAACGATTTAGTTATCTTGCTAAAGAAAAAACGAAAGACATCAATGACGGATATCGAAATTTTGGTTCTAGCCAAAAAATTTTTTTGATTTAGTTCCATTATCATTGGAAGTATTCATACCTAAGTATGTTACCCACCAGCAGAAAAAGTGTCAGTATGTTTATTAGACGAATATTCATAGCGAATAGACAATAGATTTGAGTTGGTGGATTATTGCTGCGTGAGCAATCCCTTAGCCTCACACTCACGTAGCAATAACTATGGTTTGCAGTTAAAGTTTACATAGGACTCTAAGGTTATGAAATTAACCCAAAAGGAATGTCAAAATGGATATAGGTCACAGAGAGTTACAACTACATCTTAATAGCCAATATTATTGCTTGGCGCTAGATAAACTCGACTTAATTTCACAAACCATGAGAGCCGCTCTAAATAAGTATTCAAGAGTCTTTATGGTCCGGTTTGATGTGCATTTACCACGGTTGAATTTAAAATATTCACCCAAAATTTATGATTCAGCTGTAATTGACCGGTTTATTGACTACCTGAAAGGCACTATCCAAAAGGGAAGTTTTCCACAGGGTTGCAAACGTAAGCAAACTTATCCCAGTAAAATGTTCTATGTATGGTCAAGACACTATTCAGATGCAGATACTGACCATTATCATGTTGTCATTTTCCTTAATCATGATGTTTGCAGTCATTTGGGGGATTTCAGTGTCCATGGATATAGCCTGAATACTAAGATTGTTGAAGCTTGGGCCTGCGTATTGGAGTTAGACAGCGACAGTACTAAGTTTCTAGTGGATTACCCTGAGGATACACCTGTTTACTACCTCAATCGTAATGCTAAAAAATTCTCTCAGACTTTTGATAAAGCATTCTTTCGCTTAAGCTATTTAGCCAAACTAGGAACTAAGCACTATGAAGATAGGATGCATTCATTTGGGTGTAGCAAAGTGTTGGATTCACATTAAGTCAGGCTGCTGGTGGGATTAAATATTGAGTTCATCACAGCTTGCTCTCGAAAGTTAAACACCTAATGAAATACATCAGGCGTTTTTATTTTCATGTAGTTGATTATTAACGTTTTAGTGTAAATTCAGTCCTCTGAGCAGAGGTATTGACCAGTTCACTAAGTCTTTTTCGGAGGGGCGTTGATATCGGTCGTTGGAGCGGATTGTAAGCTATCGTGCTGTTGTTGCATTTGTGTTTTTATTTGGTTTTTAAATTGTTTTATTGTGTAACTATTTATTTTTTATTAATTGCTCATCCTGCATTTTGTATGGGTTTTATTTGTTATTAGATTTTGCTTAATTGTTAATTGGTGTTGATTTGATTTTGGTTAACAGTTATAGCTCGTTTGTTGCTATGTCAAACGGAGCTTGATGATGTATACCAATCCTTTCAAAACCCTATTAGTCTTTTTCCTCACATTCACCACGTCTTTCTCAATTTTTGCAGATACCGAAACAGTGGCATTAACAGGTGCATTTCGTGTTAATGAGATGGGAGCTGCAACCTATTCTTTGCCGATTGATGTGGCGCCAGGAAGAGGGGGAATGAAGCCTTCAGTAGCAATAGCTTATTCATCGTCCGGTTCGGATGGTTATTTAGGTTTGGGTTGGGGGATACAGGCTGCATCAGCAATAACACGCTGTCCTAAGACCATTGAACAGGATGGTTTTTTACAAGGTGTCCAATTAACGGATTCCGATAGTTTTTGTTTAGATGGCCAGCGATTGATCCTTGTGAGCGGTCAAAATGGTACTGATGGTGCGGAATATCGTAAAGAGATTGATGATGCCTCGTTGATTACTGTATTAGGCCGAGCAAGCGGTGGTGGTCCTGGTGCATTCAAAGTAGAAACTAAGGCAGGTGAAACCTTTTACTATGGTGATGTATATACCCAAGCGGGTAAAAATTTTGTAACGACATCAAACTCGAATAACCAAAGTGACTCGTATCAAACTGCATTGAAAAATGGCAATGAGGTTATTCATTCTTGGAGTTTAAAGGCAATTGAGGATGTGGTGGGTAACTACATTAGCTACCACTACATTAAAACCAACGAAGAGCAGTATTTATCCAGCATTGATTACTCTGGACATTCCAACGGTGCATTGCCCTATAAAAAAATTAGTTTTGATTACGGCGCTCGTCCATATCCTAAAAAGGGCATCGTTTATGGTTCAGCAGTTTCACAGACAAAATTGCTCAACAAAATTATCTTATCGACTGATAACCAAGTTGAAAAAACCTATTATCTCACCTATCAATTAGCCAGCTCTCTGTCCGGGTTTAACTATCTCGATAGCATCCGAGCCTGCGTGGGGGCTGATACCGCTGATTGCACCCGAAGCATTTATTTTACTTGGGAGCGTAGCAATATTCCCCAATCGCCAACCTATAAACCCTATACAGGACTGGACACAACTACCAACTTAAATATTCCTTCAGGTGAAAATCTAACCGCCAATATTTTTGATATGGACGGTGATGGGTTAGCCGATATCGTGTATGTCAGAAACGGCGCTTGGTATAAACGCTCTATTGCCTCGGGTATTGAGACGAAAATGACCAGCACTGGTGCCTCGCAACATGCTTATGCTCAAACGATTGATTTTGATGGCGATGGTCAGAGGGATTTACTGGTTGCAGCGAGTAGCAGTTCGCCTTGGCACGTGCTTTCTTTCAAACCGTCAGAAGAAAGGGTCCGAGATTGTGAGCCTGATGGACGCGGAGGTCAGCTGTGTAACGATAGTACCCGTACAGTGCAATATACGCTGACCTCCCTTGGCCGTACAGCGATTGGACTTAATGGCAGTGCGATAGTCGCGGACGTAAACGGCGATGCATTAGAAGATATCGTGTTTATCGATGCAGGCCAAATTAAGTGGTACCAAAATTTAGGTAGTGGAAACTTTGCCGCTGCGGCAAGTTTATTCACCTTTTCCTCTGGGACGACGGCAACTCCAGGTATTCCACAAATTAATCATACAACAAAAGGATTTGAATCAAGTGCATTGCTTGATGTGAATGGCGATGGCCTCACCGATCTTATATTGAAAGTAAATGAAACCGTATCCTACTGTTCAACGAGAAATGGGGTGGTTCATGGTATATCTCAAAATGAGTGCATTTACGATTTAAATGGTCAGTGGCAAACGAGTAAATGGGACTATTGGAAACTGTATCTATCGACTGGTACCGGATACAAAGAACAGCAGAGTATTTATATCACTTCAGGGACTGATACGCTTCGTGCGGCAGATTTTAATGGTGATGGGCTTACCGATATTGCCTATGTAAGAAGCAATCAATGGTATATCCAACTGTCCGATGGCAACGGCTTTTTGCCTGCCATTGCAACGGGGATAACCACTGATAACGATAAAAAGCTAAACACTTATTTTGTGGATATTTCGGGTAATGGCCGTGCCGATATTATTGCTAAATCAGATTTTCTTAAATCGACTATTTATATGTCAGATCCACACTCAGCAAGTGGAATGACTACTTGGGTGGCTTCAGGTCAAATCGACCAGGTAACCGGACCTCGTATATATTTTGCTGATATATATGGCCTTGGAAAACTTGATATTATTGTTACTTTTAATAGCAATTGGCAGAGTTATTCCCCCATTTCCCCCAAATACAACAATACTATCAAAGCCATTACAGATGGTTTTGGGGTGACGACTAACATCAATTATGCCTATTTAACTGAGCAGCTTAATGGTCAAAGCCGGGTATATAAAACTCAAACCTCCAGTAATGTTGATCATTCAAAAAACTTCTCTATCATCGCGCCACTGCAAGTTGTTGCTGAAGTCAGCACACAGGCAAGTAGTACCGGTAGTGTTAGTGTTGCTTACGAATATGGTGGATTACTTGTTAACCGTTTAGGTCGCGGTTTCGCAGGTTTTGAGTTACTCAGAACGATTGATGAGCAGTCTGACATCATCACTGAAACCATGTACGACCAGGTATTTCCGCGTATTGGGTTACCGATTGCGACTAAGCAAAGTTACCAATCACAAGCATTATCAGAGGCAAGAACCAGTGTTGATTTTGTGCGCGATAGCTATGGGGTGTATCGGCAAACCAGCATGAGCAGTACCGATATTACTCGTCAGTACGGAACGGATAATGTGGTTCGGGAACTGACGCAAGTTGATACTCAAAATACTTATGATGATGCGGGGAATATTCTCAGTAGTGAGGTAGTGACTCGTGACTTACAAACTAACACTGTAGCCTCTACTGTTTCTATTAACAACGAATACAACGGTGCCGGAGGTGGCGCCAGTAAAGGGCGGCTCAGTCATTCAGTCGTCGCAAAATCTCGCGCAGGTCAACGAGATAATGTCCCTGATATCACCAATGAGAGTAGTTTTACTTACTTTGATAACGGCTTAATCAAAGACTCTATCGTATCGCCCAATGACAACCGTTACAAAGTCACCACCTCTGTCACTTATGATATTTATGGCAATAAAACTTCAGAATCGATAACGGCAGGCACGAAGGCTGATGGCTCTGTTCCCCAAACTCGTAGCAATTACAGCACCTACGATGCGAGAGGACGCTATTTAAAAACCACCACTAATCCCCTTGGTGATACGGCAACCTATGGTTATAACGGCACAACGGCCGATAGTGTTACCGGGTTGATCACTAAAGTCACCTTATCGGATGCGAATGGCCGTAAGTTAACTAAAACCTCAGACCGCTGGGGGCGGCCAATTAGCGAGTTAACGCCTGATGGTGCATTAACCCAAATCAGCTACCAATCTTGTAGTGGCGGAGGATGCTCTTTCTTTGCTGATGGTTATCTTTTGACGACCACATCAAAAGCAGGAACGCCGAGTGCAAGTGTCATTACCGACAAATTTGGGCGCACGGTCGGTAATTTGCTGGTGGGATTTGATGGTAAGACGATTGTCACTGTAAAAGAATATGATGGATGGGGTCGTCTAATTAAAGACTATGAGCCTCGTTACGATGCTGTATCCACGTATTTTACTGAGCTTAGGTATGACGGTTTTGGCCGAGTCATTGCGCAAGTCAATCCTGATCGTGGTGAAACATTAAATAATGTACAAGGTTTTGAATCTCTGACCATTGATCCATTAGGAAATCAAACATCTGTAGTCGTGGATGCACTTGGGCTTCAGTCAGTGGTAACTGATGCTTTAAATAACCAGTTGCATTTTGTCTATGATGCATCGGGAAATCTACTCAAGTCTTATGTGTCGGGTAATGGTACAGAGATTGTCAGGACGCAGCTGATTTATGACGATTATGGTCGTAAAACCACCTCTATTGATGTTGATAAGGGAACGTGGCGATATACCTATAATGCGTTTGGGGAACTACTTTCTCAGACAAATGCCAACAGTCAGTCTACCTTTTTCTACTATGACACACTCGGGCGGCAAGTGCGCCAAACTGAGCCTGAAGGCACCTCTTGCTGGGTATATGGTACTAAAGCGACTAACAATGCGGGCTTATTGGTTGCTGAAAAACGTTATGACACTATTGTAAGTGATTGCAGCGCGGCAGGTGCTGTACATCAAAAGACCACGAACTATGATGAATTGGGAAGGTTAAAATCCACAACCACCACGATTGGTGCATCAAGTTATACCTTAAGCGTTAACTACGATAGCCTCGGGCGAGTCGCTGAACAAAGCTATCCTGAAAATTTGCTTACTGTTGTTAACCACTACAATACGTCTGGCTACTTGTATAAGCGTACCGACAAGGCGACGGGTAAAGCCTATCAAACCATCGAGAAAATGAATGCGAAAGGTGGCGTTGAAAAGGTTATCTATGGCAATGGTACAGAGGAACTAACCGCTTATGATGAAGCGTTGGGGTGGGTGAAAAGCATTCAGTTAACAAGCCCAGGCGAAATGCTTCACGATTTAGAATACGTCTTTGATGGTGTTGGTAATCTTACTCAACGCAAACACAAATTGTCTTCAGCATCAACGACATTTGCAGAAACTTATAGTTATGATGACCTTCATCGTCTATATAAGCGAACGAAAAATGTTGAGTTAGACAACATTATTTCACCAAGTGAAGTAAGCACTCTTCAATATGACGATTTTGGCAATATCACATCAAAAACAGGGGTAGGAACATATCGTTATGATGCGACGAATCCTTATCGATTATTAGATATTTGTGGTGAAGGAGGTTGCGGTACACTTGAAACAACTCCTGCAAGTAAATCCTGCCCAACGGGTTATGCGCTCAATGCGGCTGGCACTACCTGCCAAAAGAGCGAAACCCAATCCGCATCGCTAAGTTACAGCTATAGCTGTCCTAGTGGTTACACTCTTTCCGACACAACTTGTTCTAAAACAGAAATCAAAGTTGCGCAGGTTAAAACCGAACAAAGTTGCCCGAAAGGCGGCGACTTAAATGCATCAACGGGTAAATGCTCGCGAGATTTCACCATCGTTTCAGCAACTAAACCTTCTGGAGCCGGGGTTGTATGCGGTGGTGGGGAACCTATGGGGGGCGGTCGCCGTCTGTGGGAGTGTATTGAAACGTATCAATCCACGCCTAAACAGGTCTATAGCTGTGATGCGGGTTGGACGGTAAGCGGAACTAATTGTACTCGGTCATTATCGCAAGCGGCTACCCAAACACCTGTTTATTCTTGTCCCGCTGGTTGGTCTGTTTCAGGGAGCACCTGTAATCGAACACTCACAGCTTCAATAACTTATAGCTGTCCAGTAGGGTGGACGCAAAATGGCTCTCAGTGCAGTCGTGCACGTCAAGCCAGTTACGCGATGGTTTATGACAAGAACGGCAATATTACCAATGATGGTACTAGAACGCTGACTTATAGTTCCTACGATTTGGTCACCAATGTTGCCAAAGGTAACGAATCCAGTCGTTTTAAATACGATGCCTCAAGACAACGTTATGAGCGCTATGATGTCAAATTAGAAGACGGGGTTTTAGCCTACTACACCACTTACTACGTCGATGGCGCCTATGAAAAAGTGGTGCGTACCGGAGGTGGCAAATCAGCACTGACAGAGCAAAAACTGTACGTGGGTAATTTGGTCATTACTAAACGCAGTAATAACACCTCAGACAGTTTTTATCTGCATAAAGACCATCAGGGTTCTACCACGACCATCACGGATGCCGCTGGTAACAGTGTTCAGCAGTTTGTTTATGACCCTTGGGGAAAGCAAACAGCAGTGTATAACACGGGATTATTAGCCAATTATATCGCACCAGCCGCCACCAAAGGTTATACCGGCCATGAGCATATTAGTCATTTGGATTTAATCCATATGAATGGTCGTATCTATGACGCGACTATCGGGCGCTTTATGCAAGCAGACCCGTTCATTCAAGCGCCAACTGATACGCAAAGTTATAACCGCTATAGCTATGTGAAAAATAACCCGATGAGCTATACCGACCCCAGTGGCTTTTTCTTTAAGCGTCTTTATAAAGCTTTGATGGATATTGGAGGGGTGACTTTTATTCACCGACAGATTGCGAAAGTGGAAGGGCTTGGTTCGGCTATTCAAATTGGCCTAAATTATATTCCATTTTTTGGACAGTTGGCGTCAGCACACTTTGCCTTTGATGCTTCATTTGTTGCTACTGGGAGTTTGAGCTCTGCCTTTAAATCTGGGGCAATATCTTTCGCAGCTTCAAATATGGCAATGAATGGCCTAAACGGTGTGGAGGGATTTATCATCAGTGGAGTTGCTGGTGGTATTTTTAATGTTGTACAAGGAGGTGAGTTCGGTCATGGATTTATCGCAGCTGGTGTTGGGATGCTTGGAAATCAAGGCGCTGGAATGTTAGGTATTTCAGGGTTTGTGGGACAAACATTGGCATCAGCTATTATTGGGGGAACTGCATCACAGCTTAGCGGGGGAAAATTTGTGAATGGTGCTGCGTCAGCTGCATTTGTAAGAGTGCTGGGGGAAGTTCGTGCTGGCTTATCTAGAACAAATCAAGATCCTCAAGATGATCTAAGAAATGCTGTTGAACGGAATGAAAAACTCGATTTAAAAGTTACTTCTGTCGATGGTAAAACAACAATTTCAGGGACTATAAATGTTTACTGTAGTCTTGAGGGGGCTTGTAGTAAAATAACCAGCCAGTTAACAAAATCATTCAATTATACAGATGGGGATTATGCGCTGGCAATTGATGTTAATTTAGTTGAATCTGTATTCGATGCTGATGTATGGCTCACTTCCAGTAAAAACTTACCAGGAAATGCAATGGGGAATTACAGAAATTTGGTTGTAATTGATAAGGTTACAATCAAAAGTTCTTATATATATCAAAATAAATTTAATGTTTGGGAACATGAGTTTGGACATGTTTTAGGCTATGGACATCAACTGAATCTAAGTAACTCTGTGATGAGTTATTCTGATAATGCAAGAAACTATTTTACTAAAACTGAACTTCAGTATTTAGCGGAAAGTTATAGGTGATGTATGAAATTATTATTAGTTTTTGACATAATTATCAAATTTTTTTTACTAATTACAATATTGATACCTTGGTATATTGTTTTTAGGAAAGATTTGATGCTGAAATTTAAGTTGTTTACTGTGATTTCATTTTTAATGTGGTGTACTTTTGGTCTCAGTGTTATTTCATTTTCTAATGAAAAAATTGAACTTGTTATGTTTTTTTTAATTGTTTTGGGGTTTAATTCTTATTTGGTTTCATTGTTTTCTTCATCATTAAAAATTAAGATTCTTGTTTTTTTTCCATTAGTATTTTCCATTGGAATAGTGATTCTGAACTCTAGATTTTATGATGTCTATTTTGATTTTTTTGGGTACAGTATAAGTTGAATAAATTTTATGGCTAGTTTAATCAAAAAATGGTAAGGCGTTACCCATCGAAGAGCAAAGCCATAGCGAAGAAAAACTGGCATGGCACTGACCCTCATCCGAACCTATCACATGCTCGAAGGAGGTCCTGGAGGTTATCAGCTATTACGAGTATCGCTGGTTGATTGAAGATTACCACAAGGTATGGAAAAGCAGTGGCACCGTGGTGGAATTGGAGCGCATGAGTATGATACTGGCTTTCATCGTCATACGAGCTTCGCTTTATGCGGAAGTGGCAGCCCAATGTAGTTAAACGCTATTGGGTCAGAAAGCGTGGAAATTACTTTAGCTGAAAATGGAGGGACGTCAATTACCTCAACAGGCATCCGATATGCGGTGGGCGTACGAGCGTCTGGCCACATTAGGGGGAAAGATACCAAGCGGATAGGCCGAGCTTCCGTAGAGGCATTGTAGGAAGGATGTTTTTAGTTACAAACCATCCTTGAGGGTTACGAATTGGCCATCTCTCTCAATCATAAAGACTTGTTATCAAGAGACTGACCTTATGGTGGTTTTTACAGGCTTACCCCAATATGATCCGTACCAGCACTTTTGGACACCTTGCTAAGTGGGTACAATCCGCTTAACGAGGTGAATAATGTCAACAAAGAAAGTCCGCAAAACACATACGGCTGAATTTAAAGCTGAAACCCAGAAATTAGCTGATAAGATCGCTGCCGCAGCCAGAGGATTTAACCATCTTAAAAAAGCGGCAACCTACTTCGCGAAGAACCAAAAATAGCGCGATTTGAGTTTATTTTGGAGCATCAGCACCTGTCCTCGTTAATCAGAATGGTTGCGGTGCTTCAGGTGTCGCGTAGTGAGTATTATGCCTGGCATAAAAGCGGCCTGACGCTAAGCCTGAGGGCGCTGAAGCGTGTACAGCGAGATGTCTTGATGAAGGAAGCCTTTGACGATTCCAAAGCGCGTAATGGTGCCAGGCGAATTCAGGTAGACCTGGTTGAGCATGGTGATAAACCTGACGTCAAAAACATACGAAACAGCATGGTTCGTCAGGGCTTGGTGGCTAAAGCGGCTCGCAAGTTCAAGGTAACAACGGATAGCAATCATACGCTACCTGTTGCGCCAAATTTGCTTGAGCAAGACTTTAACGCAACGGGCTCGAACCAGAAATGGGTCGGTGATATTACGTACTTGATGACCAGCGAAGGCTGGCTGTATTTGGCTGTGATTATCGACCTCTACTCACGCACCGTGATTGGATGGTCGATGAGCAACCGCATGACGGCAGACTTGGTGTGTGATGCGCTTAAAATGGCCTTGTTTCGCCGCGGACGCCCAAAAAAGTGATCGTTCATAGTGATCGAGGCAGCCAGTATTGCTAGCATGATTACCGAGACCTGATTACAAAGCACCAACTGGTGCAAAGCATTAGCCGTAAAGGAAACTACTGGGACAACGCCTGTGCAGAAAGCTTCTTCCATTCATTGAAGGTTGAAGCGCTTCAGGATGAGCCGATAATGGATAGGGAAACGATAAGACAGCACGTTTTTGAATACATTGAGGTTGATTACAACAAGACCAGAAGGCATAGTCTCTTGGCTATCTTAGCCCAGAGAATTTTGAATTGAAGAACAGTGCTTAGTGAAGTGTCCACTGTTGCAGATACAGATCACTCTATCTCGTAAAAGGTTGTAGGTAATGCCAACAAATCAGCAAGTTAAAGCATACTAAAGGTTTTAATGTGTTCGAAAATGCTGTGCAAAATTATGGTCGAGGTTTTCGTTGATGATGGCCACAATGAAAAATTTACTGTTGCTTTATTTTTGTATGCTTCTTGCTGCATGCGATCAATTTCCAGGCCCTAACATCAGAAGTGGGTTTTCTATTCCGGTTAAATTAACCGTTACTTACAGAAATGGTGAAACCTTTTCCCATGAGTGGCCACCATGTCGTGTATTTGGTTTGGGAGCCATGGGGGAGGGTATTTGGTGTAAAGCAGAACGAAAATGTCACTTTAGAGCGGATTGATATCGAAGCAGAAGGAAAGATTATTCATACTTTTGATGGGAGCCTAATCAATTTATTGCTTGAAAAGGAAAAAAACGAGGTAAATGAGTGATGGATCTGGTATCCGTTTTTCTAAGGATATGGAGTGTACTTTACAGGCCGGAGACTAACAATAAGGAGGGATTACCCTCCTTATTGTTAGATTTCCAGCTCAACAAAGTCCTTATCGATATCGTTAACATTGAAAAATGGGCATGGATAAGGACTCTACTTTATGTCTACCGTAATGAATTTTACTGCAGTAAATTATGTTTATTTTCTCTTAGGCTGATAGTGTAAAGCGACAGATTGAGGTGAGCTATGGTCCTAAAAAATACTCTCTTATCATGTTTGTTATTGGGAATAAGTTTTATGACTTCAGCAATGCCTACGCAGGTCATCACCTCTAAGACTTTAGAATTTAACAAAGGTGCTGGCACTGGTATAGTCAGTGTTATTGATATAAAAACTCGCGACACCATAAGAGAATATCATGTGAATGCGGGCAATAGCCCTGTCATGCGAGTTTATGGCGACAAGTTATCCATCTCCAATGGGATCTTAAATCTTGGCGAGTATATTCTTAATCTTACGAATTCTTCCGTTGAATATCACCCAGAGCGCCGAGGCACCGTTTTTTTTACTGAAGACTCATATATGTATTTTTCAGTAATCAACAATGTGGGTGAAATTGTTTTTGTTAAGGAAGGTAAAGAGGTTCATCGCATTGATAAAGTGATGATAGTCCGACGTCCACCTAATATATACACCTATTCTGATAATTTCGTGAGTTTCTATCTTAGTAAAGGTGATTTATACCTTGTCAATGGAAACGATTTATCCTTTAGTAAGTTTTCATTAAAAGATTATACAGACATGATCTATTTAAGTGAGGATAAAGCCTTAGCTGTTAAGGGCGGAACATTATACTGGCTGCGCCTTTCCGATGGACAAGTGTTAAGAACGAAAAAAATATCTGTCATGGACTTATTTAGTATTGTAAGTAAAAGTGATGATGGCAGATTTATCACACTTCGAACTTTGAGTATCTCTTTGGTTCCTTGGTCAGATACTTTTATGCAAGAGCGTATCGATTTATATGTATTTGACTTGCAAAATGAAACCTTGGAAAAGCTTGCAAGCAGCGTGGCAGGTAATGGAGTGGGCCTTACGGTGAGATAAAATCAAGTAATTGTTTATAGATGATAGTCCTTGAAGCTTACTGTGAGTACCAAAATGTAGAGGGTGAACTGGCACCCTCTTAACCTGTTAGATTTCTAGCTCGACAAAGTCCTTATCGATATCGTCCTGCTCAATACCGATATAGCGCAGGGTAGTTTCTTCGGCGCTGTGCCTGAGCATCTTCATTACTCGGCCAATATCTTTGGTTTGTTGATAAAGCAGATAGCCTCGCGTCTTACGCATTGAGTGGGTGCCTAAGGCGATTTTGAGCTCTTCCCCAATCATCGCTAGGGCGCGGCAAATATAGCGCCGTGACAAAGGTGCGGGGTTGGTGTTTTTCGCTCGTTGATTGCGGTAAGACTGAAACAGGTAAATGTGATTCGGATGCTCGCGCGCAATTCGCTGTATCCGTTCCAGCGTTTTTGAGTTGAGCTTGATATTGGCGATTTTGCCGGTTTTAGATTCCTTAATGATAAGTCTATCGCCATGGATATCACTGAACTTAATCGAGAGTAAGTCAGAAATCCTCAGGGCGAGATTAAGGCCGATATTCCACACATCGGCCAGTTGCTGACTAAACTGTCTTTCGAGTAGATAGCTGATAAGCTTAACGGTGTCTTGATCTTTAACCGCTTGAACTTCAGGCATGGTCATGTTCCTCTTTTTTGCTATAGCGTGTTTTTGGGCACTTGCGTTGTTGAAAGCCTTATGGGGCAAGGGTTTGAGTGTTCCCGTTTTATGGTTACGGGAACTTGCAGGCGTTCAACAACATTGAAATAACGAGGCGGGTTAATCCAAGCTCACTTCCACTTGATAGGCTTCCATCTGGTAGTAACTGACAAAGTTATCGCTGAACAACTTAATCAGCCCCTGTGATTCCCGTTCCCCAATCCAACCGCTAAACAGGCTATAGACCTGCTTGCTGTTAAAGCAGATATCGATGTCTTTAACCAGTTCAGGCAAGGGATGACCGCGAAATGCAAAGTCGGTGACGTACACTAAACGCCAGTGATCTTGCTGTTTCTCAAGCCGGACTTCGACGGGATGAAAGCCACCCGCTTCGGCACTGTAATCAGGGTCGCGAAAATTAAGGGTGATGGCGTTGGCATCTTTTGGATCGAGGTTGGCCAGTTCCTTTTCAATCACTTGGTAAAAACGATCGGGCATCGCTGGCAGTTGGTTACGCTTGATGGTTAATGTCATGGGATATTCCTTGTTTGATTTACATGCATACGCAAGAGCCAAGGCGCAGTCACGCCTTGGCTCTTGTTGTCTATGCGGCTGGGTTAATAAAAGAGTTGTTGGTCGAGCGGTTTAATGTGAGTCGCTAAGGGCTGCTTGATAGAGCTCTAAAGCTAGGGTTTAGGAAAAGGGCTTACGGTTAGGGGATTGGTACAGGCTTACGAACTCGAACAAGTTATCGAGTGAGGGCGAAGTTGCTGGTGGTCAGTGGCTTAGCTTTGGTTTAGTTACGGTTTGATAAATCGCAATATACAAATAGCCGTAACTGCCAAGTGTGTCGGCCTCACAGGTAAAGCCGGCGTGTTCAATGCTCACGCAGTGCTGCTTGGTGGCATCAATCTCGCCTTCGGCCACCAGCCGCTCAAGCTGTTTAACCATAGTGGGAAAGGCCTCAACAAATTGTTGTTTAATTGCTGGTGGAAATTCACCGACAAAACTGGCGCGGTCATGGAGATAATCCAAATGCAGACCGCGTAAAATCAGCCTTGCACCAAAGCGGGGGGACACTTTACGGGGCAAGCCCCAGGCGTGCTCAATATCGAAAAGTTTTAGGGTTGTCATAGTGACCTCAATGGTTGAACGATGAAACAAAGGGAGTGGCTTGCTTGTTTGTTAGCGGATTAGCGGGAGCGGTGATAAATACATAGGCAAGTACAAGCGGTGAATACAGCTAGCTGGATACAGGGCGGGTAATCGTTTTTAGGTATGCACACTCCAATTAGGCTGTTCATTACTGCCATGGTTGAAGTACACACCGTTGATCACCCGTTGCCATTCACCTGTTGGCACACCATAACTATCACAGGGGCAAACATAGCGGCAAAAGGCAATCTCCTTGGGTAAGTGCTCAACCACATCACGGTGAAACACACTCAACACGGTTTTATGTAGCAGTGGATTAGGTGCCACAATCGGCTTGCCAATCACTTGACCCATGGCATTAAGTGGACGGACAAACATCGGCAAAATGAGTTCAACCGCTAAGCGGTTACGCAGTTCAGGAAACGCGGCGCAGGCCTCGGCAACACAGGCCTGTGAAAAGCTATCAGTAAATTCAATCATGATGGACTCCTTGAAAAATGGTTGGCATTAACGCTGACTAGAGTAAGCCGCGCTCAACAAAGGACACTGGCGTGCGACCAACCACGATATGGTCAAGCACGCGCACATCGATAAGCGCCAGCGCATCGGTTAACCGTTTGGTTATGTGCTTATCTGCCATTGAAGGTTCAGACTCGCCGGAGGGATGGTTATGGGCAAAAATCACCGCCGCCGCATTGACAGCCAATACCGCCTTAACCACTTCCCGTGGATAAACACTGGCCGCATCTAAAGTGCCAAAGAACAACTCTTTAAACTCGAGTAATTGATGCTGATTATCGAGTAGCATCACCGCAAACACCTCCCGCTCATAACCACCCAGTTTGTAAGTTAAAAAATCCTTAGTGGCCTGTGGATTAGTATAGGCGTCCTTTTTCACATAGCGCTCGGCAATGATATTTGCGGCAGAGGCGAGGATGACGTCATCCGAGGGCGGCCATAGCGTTACAGGTCGAATGGTTGTTCTGATGGGCATAGGTTTTGTTGACATATCGGGCTCCTTCAAAGCGTTAATGGGCTTATGCACTGGAGTGATATATAGCTAAAAAATGTTCGAAACAGACATAAAAGCCAAGGTGCTTGTGGGCACCTTGGCTTTGTGAGGACATGACTAACCTAGGCTATATACCTTTGTTTTTCGCCCAGTCGTAACCAGCAATCACGCCGAGAATAAATAACTCAGCTACGGGCCTATTGATGAGCAGGCTAAACATAATCCTTCTCCTTTAGGCTGCGGTAAATTCCAACGCCAAGCATAAAGCCGGCGATAAATGCGATAGGCATAAAGCCTCCTTAGTTTAAATAGATAGATTGGCCACTGGTTGCAATCGCTTCTGGTAGCCGGATGTGACAGTAAAAGGGTTACTGCATGTCATTGATATAGATGTGAAAAAGGTTGGAGACCGCTAAATTTCACAGTTAAAGATAACCGCCACTCCTCATGGTTTGAACTAAACCAGAGGATTCAAAAAATGAGATTAATCAGATTAAAAGAAGTTATCGACTGCACAGGCCTTGCCCGTTCAACCATCTACAAATACATTGATGAAGGCACTTTCCCTAAGTCGGTCTCGCTAGGCGATAGAGCAGTTGCATGGGTCGAAAGTGAAGTTCAGGAGTGGATATTAGAAAGGATCGCGCAGAGGGATGGTACGGTGACAGAATGCCTTTAATAAACAGTATAAAAAGGTGAAGGCTAGTGAAAGCCTTCACCTCATCAAGTTAATTAACTTATTTGTCAGATTTTGCTAGATAGCAAAGGCGGAAGCCCGTTTTCATGCCTTTATAGCGCGTAGTTGAGGTCGCTGGGCATAGATCTCTTTCTATCGCCCCCAATTTAATGAGGCCCTGTTTGGGCGTTTGTGGTTTTAATGAAATCCCGAAGTACAAAGACTGTGTGCTATCTCTCTGGATTAGATGGATCTTTTCTGACACAATCCTAAAAATTATAGGCATTAATCTAACTGATGTAATCGTTTAGTTGATCAGCTTTAGACATGATATTCAAAAGCCTTTAGGCGATTACCATTGCAGTTTTTGCCACAAGAATAATAAGAGGTGAGGCACAGGGATGGTCGATACAATTCCAAGCTATGAAGAGATGATGCCTGCAGTGCTTAAGGTGTTAGCTGGCGGCCAGCAAAAACCATTGAAGCAGGTTTATGATGACGTTGCTGTCCTCTATGGCTTTTCTGAAGAGCAGCTTGCGCTCACCTTGCCCAGCGGTAAACAAACCTACATTCGTAGCCGTGTTGGTTGGGCTAAAACCTATCTGGTTAAAGCGGGACTTATCCATCAACCTAAGCGTGGTATCTGCGAAATAACCAATAGGGGAAGGGAAGCTCTGGCGAGTGGTCAGCTTATTAATAACGACTATTTATCTCTGTTTGATACCTTTAATGACTTTAGAAGTGCTCACCATGAGCAATCAACAGAACAAGGCAAAGTAGAGCGTTATGCCAGTATCAGTCATAACGATAATACTCAAACCCCAACAGAGTTAATGGCGCAAGCCTTCACCGCCCTCAATTCGGTCCTTGCCGATGAATTAATTGATCAAATCCACACTCTATCGCCCAAGTTTTTCGAGCAGCTGGTGGTCGATTTAATGTTGGCCATGCGCTACGGCGGCAGTCAAAAGGATGCAGGCCAAGCAACCCAATACAGCAATGATGGCGGTGTTGATGGTATCATCAAAGAGGATAAGCTCGGGCTAGACTCCATCTACTTGCAAGCCAAACGCTATCGCGATAACACAGTCGGCAGACCAGATATTCAAGCCTTTGCTGGCGCGCTTGACATGCACCGCGCCCGTAAAGGGGTGTTTATTACCACTTCGACCTTCAGCAAAGATGCCCGTGATTTCGTTTCAATGATTGAAAAGCGCATCGTGCTCATCGATGGCCGTGAACTTGCGGCGCTGATGATAGAGCACAATGTCGGTGTTTCGACACGCGAGCTATACGCCGTTAAGGCAATTGATTCAGATTATTTTTGGGAAGAGTGATTTTTGAACTCGCCCGATCTGTAAGTATCTTCAGTAGCATCAGATTATTAAGCAGCGATAGGATCTGCCTTGTGTGAATGTGCTGAATGGATTTAGGGATAGTTAAGATGGACAAGAATAAGCTCAGCGAACGAGACATCTGTACCAAATTCATTACTCCGGCGATTGAGAGAGCAGGTTGGAAGCGCGATCAATTCTTCGAGGAGGTTAACCTAACTGCCGGTCGTGTCATGGTTAAAGGTAAGCTGGCGGCACGGATAAAAAATCCAGAAGCCAAAGGCGGCCCTAAACGTGCAGACTATGTGTTGTATGCGAAGCCGAACTTACCAATTGCAGTCATCGAGGCGAAGCAAGCAAAATACTCGGTGGGTCACGGCATGCAACAGGCACTTAGCTATGCCGAAATGCTTGACGTGCCTTTCGCCCTAAGTAGCAATGGCAGCGGCTTTCTACTCCATGACAGAACTGGTTTAACCCATTCAGTAGAATCAGAATTAAGTCTCGATGAATTCCCAAGCCTAGACACCTTGTGGCCTCTTTACCAACGTTGGAAAGGCATAGCAACCGAAACCGATACGCTCCTCGGGCAACCCTACCATAGTGATGGCAGCGGAAAAGGTCCTCGTTATTACCAAAGAGTTGCAATCAATAGAACTATCGAAGCCATTGCTAAAGGACAAAACCGGATACTGCTGGTTATGGCCACTGGTACCGGGAAAACCTATACGGCTTTTCAAATCATCTGGCGGCTTTGGAAATCCAAGGCTAAAAAACGCATCTTGTTTCTAGCCGATCGAAATATCTTGGTTGACCAAACCATGCAGCAAGACTTTGCGCCTTTCGGCAAATACATGCATAAAGTCACCAATCGAGAGGCTAAAAAGAATTACGAAATTTACTTAGCGCTTTATCAAGCTGTTACAGGTAAAGAAGACTGGAAGCAAATATATCTTCAGTTTCCATCAGATTTTTTCGATTTAATCGTAATTGACGAATGCCATCGTGGGAGTGCGAAGGAGGACTCCGCGTGGCACGAAATTCTCAGATACTTTGAAAGCGCAACTCACATTGGCCTAACAGCAACTCCAAAAGAAAAAAGGGCGATTGATGGTGAAATTATCAACCCTGAGTTTAACTACAAGTATTTTGGTGACCCCATCTATACCTATTCTCTTAAGCAAGGTATTGAAGACGGATTTCTCGCTCCTTACAAAGTTATCCGCATTGCATCCAACGTTGATGCATTAGGTTATACACCCGAAAAAGGCAAAATAGATAAATATGGTCAAGAAGTAGAACAACGTCATTACAATACCAAGGATTATGACCGAAACATTATCCTAGAGAGGCGTACACGCTTCGTTGCCAAAAAAGTATGGGAATACCTGTCAAACACAGACCCCATGGCAAAGACAATTATATTTTGTGATGAGCAAGATCACGCTGAGCGTATGCGTCAGGAATTGGTCAAGCTTATCCCTGCTGCTGCAAGTAACCGGCGATATGTCATGAGAATTACCGGTGATGATAAGGAAGGCAAGGCACAACTGTCTTACTTTATCGACAACGATGAGCCTTATCCCGTTATTGCAACAACATCTAAGCTGCTCACCACAGGAGTGGATGCCAAGACTTGCAAACTCATTGTTCTTGATCAAAACATCAACTCAATGACTGAGTTTAAACAGATAATTGGTCGCGGTACTCGTCTAAGGGAAGATTACAACAAGCTCTATTTCACCATTATGGATTTCAAGGGGGCGACACGTTTATTCTCTGATCCCGACTTTGATGGTGAACCGGTTGTTGTCTATGAGCCCGGTGAGGATGATCCAGTAGTTCCTAAGGATGATGGTGGGGAACTTCCCCCCGATCCTGACTCCAGCAAAGATAACGGCAACAATGGTGGAAAAGAAGTCCGTGAGCCTCGGAAAAAATTCTACCTGGATGATGTCGCAGTGGGTTTGGCTGCAGAACGTTCGCAATACTTGGATATTGATGGAAAACTCATCACTGAGGACTATCAAGGACATCTAAAAGAGCAGATTGAACAATCCCTCAAGGAAAGTTTTGGTACACTATCTGGCTTCCTAAAACGCTGGAATGAGAGCGAGAGAAAGCAGGCCATTATCGACGAACTGGCCGAACATGGCATCGATTTGGCCTTGTTGCAGCATGCAATACCCAATGGCGATGAAATGGATGCATTCGATTTGATTACACATCTTGCTTTTGACCAAAAGCCCCTGACTCGTAAGGAACGAGCAAACCAAGTAAAAAAACGGGATGCGTTTGGTAAATACGGCCAGCAGGCCAAAGCTGTGCTGGAGGCCTTAGTTGAAAAGTTTGCTGAAAATGGCGTCCTAGAGATTGAAAACCCAACAATTTTAGAGCTGCCCCCTTTTGATAAGCTTGGTAGCAAAACCCAGATTAGACGCGGTATTTTTGGCAGTATCGAACAATACCTCCAGGCCATAAAAGAGTTAGAAATTGAATTATACCGAGATGATCTGAGTGCCTGATCATTTCAATAGAGTGGACAATTAGATGAATTTAACTAGTACAATCAAAAGCATACAGGACATCATGCGAAAAGATGATGGCGTTGATGGCGATGCCCAGCGCCTTGGGCAACTCACCTGGATGCTATTTTTAAAGGTCTTCGACCAGCGCGAAGAAGAGTGGGAGGACGATAACAAAGACTACGTATCCCCCTTGCCAAAAGGGCTACGCTGGCGAGACTGGGCAGCTTACGTTCCGGGTGCCGATGGCAAAAAAGCGCCACAGATTGCTGCCAGTGAAATCATTAGCTTTGTTAACAATGATTTGTTTCCTGAGCTAAAAGAAATAGATGCAAATGCCAGCCCGCTTCATAAAGTCATTCGCAGCGTGTTTGAAGACGCTAACAACTACATGAAATCCGGCACCCAACTGCTGGCGGTGATCGAAAAGCTCGAAGAAGCAATCAACTTTCACGACTTTAAAACCCGCGCTAATATTGGTGATGTGTACGAGCAACTCCTTAATGACCTACGTGGTGCAGGAAACGCGGGTGAGTTTTATACCCCCCGCGCCATTACTGCCTTTATGGCCGACCGCGTTAACCCGCGCTTGGATAAACGCGAAAGTGTCATGGACCCAGCCTGTGGCACCGGCGGTTTCTTAACCGCCGCTATTGATCATCTGCGTAATCAGCTCACCACGAAATCGGGCGCAGAAGACAAGCGCGCCATTGAAGACCTCATTCACGGCATCGAGAAAAAACAACTGCCGCATCTGTTGTGTACCACCAACATGCTGTTACACGGTATCGATGTACCTAGCCAAATTGAACATATGAATACTTTGGGTCGAGGTTGGAACGAATGGAGTGCTAACCATAAAGTCGACTGCATCATCACTAACCCACCTTTTGGCGGTTATGAAGATGACGGTGTAGGCAGCGACTACCCGGCCGACCTAAAAACCCGCGAAACCGCCGATATGTTTATGGCGCTAATCATCAAAAAACTGCTAAAAGAAAATGGTCGCGCCGCTGTGGTGTTGCCCGATGGCTTTTTATTTGGCGATGGCATTAAAGGCACGCTTAAAAAACTGCTGCTGCAAGAATGCAAACTGCACACCATCATCCGCCTACCCAAAGGTGTATTTGCCCCTTACACCACCATTAAAACCAACCTGCTGTTTTTCACCAAAGGCGCACGAGTAGACGATGGCAGCGAACACTTTCACACTGACACCATTTGGTTTTACGAACACCCCTACCCAGCGGGCTACAAAAGCTACAGCAAAACCAAACCCATTCGTCTGGAAGAATTCAAACCAGAGCAAGATTGGTGGGGCGATGAAAGCGACGACTTTGCCAGTCGCGAAGAAAACGAATTCGCATGGAAGGTAGACTTCAAAGCTAAACGCGAACAGGCCGAAGCGGCTGCTCAGCCACATTGGAAAAATGCCGAAAGTTTACGTAGTCAAGCATCAGATGCTCGCAGGCAAGCTAGGTATCTTAGTGACTCCTTAACTGGTCGCAGAAAAGATAATGGCATTTCAGACTTGCTTCATGAGCAGTTGGTTGATTTACATGCAGATTTAACCGGATCAAGTGATAGCCAGCGCGCCTACACAGCAACCCTCATCAGCGCCTTACAAACCGCTATTCAAGAAGCGATGCCTGAAGGGGTTATTGCCAATCTAAACAATGCTATCGAGACTCTTAAAAATAAGGTTGATTCTCTAGAGTTAAAGGCGCGTGATGCCCAAGCCGCTGGCGACCGCCTCTATTGGCCTATTTTCAATCTGGATTTAAAAAACCCCAATGCGCCAGAGGATGAAAGCCACGACCCGGACGAGCTGCTTATTAAATACAAAAAGCTGTTAGGTGAAATTGAAGAAACCGAAAATCAGCTCAAAAGCGAATTGGCTGCGGCGCTGGCTCATCACTTCAGTGACGAGGAAGCTTGATGGACGCACAACAGTTTTTGACCGAGTTTGGCCATATTGCCAATGCGCCAAATGGAATAGTCAAACTTCGAGAGTTAGTCTTGCAACTGGCAATCTCGGGTCGACTCGTGGAAGAGAATGAATCCTCTCAACCTGTAGAAGATACAATCAAAGAAGCTAACGATATCCGTGAAGCATATGAAGAAGCTCTTAAACTGCGTTCGACCAGAATGCAGCCCCCATTGTCAAAGATCCCCTACATTATTCCTGAGCACTGGAAGTGGGAACGATTGGAACGACTTTGTAAATATATCCAGCGGGGAAAAGGGCCAAAATACGTAGATAAAAGCTCTACTTATGTTGTATCGCAAAAATGCGTTCAATGGAGTGGTTTTGATCTAACGCCAGCTCGACATATTGCAGATGATTCTTTAGAAAAGTATGGTAAAGAGCGTTTTTTGTGTGACGGTGATTTGCTTTGGAACTCAACTGGCACTGGAACAGCTGGGCGCGTCGCGATCTATTCAACTACAGAACAAAAATCAGCAGTAGCGGATTCACATGTTACTGTTATCAGGCTTGCTAATTGCTTGCCACGTTATTTTTGGTGCGTGATTGCTTCACCATGGGTGCAGTTGCGCATTGAACCGTCGCATTCAGATTCACTTGTATCAGGGACAACCCAACAGGTTGAATTAAATACGACTACGGTTAGATCGCTCCCAATTCCCCTTCCTCCACTTGAAGAACAATCCCGCATTGTTGCTAAAGTTGATGAGCTGATGGCTTTATGCGATCAGCTGGAAGCGCAGCAACAGAAACTCCGCACCCTGCAAAACCACCTGCGCCAAGCTACCCTGCAAGCCGTCGCCGCCAGCCAAAGCCCGCACGAACTACAAGATAACTGGCAACGCCTGCAAGACAACTTTGAGCAACTGTTTTCCGCGCCGGAGGATGTAGAGGATGTTCGCAGGTTAGCTATGGAATTAGCTGTCAGGGGCTTATTAACAGAACAGAGAGATACAGATGAATCTGCAAATCACATCCTGCTTCGTTGTGCTGAAGAATATAAAGACCTGGTTCGAAACGGTGAAATTAAACGACGTAAACCACTTCCTGAGATAGATGCGTCGCAAGCTCCATTTGAGCTACCTAAAGGCTGGGTATGGGCAAGATTTCCGGAGCTAGGCATCTTTGGTCGTGGAAAATCAAAACATCGACCTCGAAATGATCCGAAGTTATTTTCACCCGGAATTTACCCGTTAGTTCAAACGGGCGAAGTTGCGCGGGCAGGAAATTTAATTAGCGAATACCACTCAAAGTACAGCGAAGTTGGTTTGGCTCAAAGTAAATTATGGCCTGAAGGTACTCTTTGCATAACTATTGCTGCAAATATTGCAGACTCTGCGATTCTCGGGTTTGAGGCGTGTTTTCCAGATAGTGTTGTTGGATTTTTACCTGCGAAAGAGTTGAGAGATAAGGTCGAATACTTCCTGCTCTTTATGAAGACTGCGCGTGAACAACTCTTGGCATTCGCTCCATCTACAGCACAAAAAAATATTAACCTTCAAATTCTTGAATCCGTATTGGTGCCGGTGCCGCCGAAAGATGAAATCGCGCGAATTCTTAGCAGGATGGGAGAAATTAACGCGTTATGCGACAGAGCAGTCAGTGCGCGAACTAAGTCTCTTAGTGTTGGAGAATTGCTAGCTCAGGCATCCGTTTCCACCCTCACCGGCATTGCCATCGAACAAGAAGAGGAACCTATGAAAGCCCCACAAACTGAACTGGTGGCCCCGGTGCGTTTAGGTACGCCGCCCGATGTCAAAGCCCAAGCCCCGCTGGCCACCATTTTGGCCCGCCATAACGGCGAGATGAGTGCCAAAGATTTGTGGCAGCGTTTTGGCGGTGAGATTGATGCCTTTTACGCACAGTTAAAAACCGAAGTCACCCACGGCTGGTTGCTGGAACCTGCGCCTGCCGAAATGCGCGAAAAGGCAGATAACTAAAAGGACTGGGATTAAAAGGACTCTAATTTTATGGGAACTGTATGCAACTTCGATATTTAGCCATTCCGCAGTTTCGTAACCTGCGCAATTTGGAAGTGAGTTTTTCCTGCGCGTTGGATCCGGTTGCGAGCGCAACGACCAGCGAACCCAAACGCATTCGCAGCCATGCGCTGATTGGCCAGAATGGCACAGGTAAATCTAACTTAATAGAAGCGTTGATTAATATCTTCCGAACAATAGATCTCGAAATAGATCCACCGTTTGAGTACACATTGGAGTATGAAATCAGAGAAAGGATTGTTCGCATCCAGGCTGACTTTGATGTACTTAAAACCAGAGCAACAGTATGGGTAGACGGTAAAAAGGAAACTCAAAGCTTCTTACTAAAAAACCGTGAACTATTGCCTTCACATATTTTTGCCTATTACTCTGGCCGTCATGAGCGCATTGAACAATTGTTTCAGGAGCATCAGCGCCGCTTTAACTTACGGCAAGAAATCACCGCCGATGAAGTACTGCCCGAACATTTGCTGCAAAACTTTACCGCCAGTGAAGCCGACATTCGCGCCATAGAAGAAGCCAAACTCCGCCGCGAAGCCAAACTCAAACAAGCCGGTGACGACCGTCTGCGCCGCCTGTTTTATTGCCGTGGCGGTCATAGCCAATTGGTATTGCTGGCCTGTTTACTCTCGGATGACCCGGTGTTTAAAAAGGTACTCAATAACCTACATATCGAATCACTGGAATCGGCGCTGTTTGTACTCAAAGAACCCCACCGACTGCGCGAAAAACGCCGTAATGGAAAATTTGATGAAAACGAAATTATCGAAGGCGACCCACGTTTTTGGTATGCCCGTGGCAATGTGGTCAGCGAATTTCTCGATAAACTCTGGCAAGTGGCCTGGGCACCCATTGAGCAGGAAGCCAGCAAACAGATTGATTTTCGTGGCCGCAGCGAAAAACAAAAACAGCTGTACCTGTATATACCCAACAAAGAAAAACTTAAAGAGTTGGGTGAACTGGTCGGTGGCCCCGACAGTTTCTTCCGCTACGCCGAAGGCGCCTATATTGGCGATTTAATCGACGAAGTACGCATTACCGTCAAAAAGCGTGATGAGCATGGCGGCAAGGTTAGCTTTACCCATCTCTCTGAAGGCGAGTTACAAATGCTCACTGTTCTGGGCTTAATGCGTATTACCCGCGAAGACCATTGCTTGTTTTTATTGGATGAACCCGACACCCACTTGAACCCCATCTGGAAGCTGCGCTATTTCGACGACATTGAAGGCGTATTAAGTTCAGATAAAGATGCGCTGGTGCAGGGAGAATCGCAAATTCTGATCACCACCCACGACCCGATGATGGTGGGTAGTCTTAAGCGTGAGCAGGTACATATTTTGCGCAAGCACGGTGATCGTTCAGTCATTGAATCACCCGATGAACACCCGCAAGGTATGGGGGTTACGGGGTTGCTCAAAAGTGAATTATTTGGCCTGTCATCGACACTCGATATTGAAACCGAACGTCGATTATTCCGCCGCAATGAGTTGTTTGTAAAGTCACCGCGTACGCCGGAAGAAGATGCTGAACTTTCGAGGCTCTCTGCCGAGCTAGCCGATCTTGGCTTTTCGACCGCCGATTTTCGCGACCCAGATTACGCTTTGTTTGTTCGCAAGATGGCCCAACACCGCAAATTCAGAAAACCGACACTTACACCTGAAGAGCAAGCCGAACAAGATCGTATCGCCGATGACATAATAAGCGAAATTCTGCGCGAGGAAGCTGGCGAATGATTTTTATCGACTTGGAAAACAAACTGCCGACCGATACTGACTTGCCTGCCAATGTTCGTTGGACTCAAGCCGATTGGGATGCGTGGTTAGCTGAGTCAGCACGTTTGGTTAATGAGCTTGCCAAACTAGATGCTGCAGGAAGTGTCAAAGAGCGTAATAGCTTGATTGATAAACACGACAATCATTGGGGAAAACTAAAACCTTGGTTATTAACTCTATCGGGCGGAAAATGCTGGTTCACTGAGGCGCGCGACCTTGCTTCACACTTAACTGTAGAGCATTTTCGACCCAAAAAGGCTGCTCGTAATGTTAAAGGCCAAGAGCGCGACGGTTATTGGTGGCTAGCTTTTGATTACATGAATTTTCGAATAGCCGGCACCGTGCCTAATTGTAAAAAAGGTGTTTGGTTTCCTCTTCGTTATGGTTCACCAGTTTCTACTTTCACGCGCCGCTGCGAAGGCGACGAAAATCAACATTTTCTCGACCCTACCAACGCGTATGATGTCACACTTCTAGCGTTTGACGAGGAAGGCAAGGCTGTGCCAGCTCCTGGTATTCCCCGTTGGGAATACGTGAGAGTTAAACGCACGGTAGAAAGATTGAAACTTACTGAACATCAGGTTTTGTCAGAGGAACGCCGTAAAGTCTGGCAAAAAACCTCAAAGTTGATTAACAAATATCACAATGCTCTTGCGGAAGCACGTAACTCTCCTGCTGCGCGTGAGCGAGTCAGATCCACTGCGCGTGAAATTGCTTGCCTAACAAAACCTGAGTCTGAACTTTCAGCTGTAGCGAAATGGTGTATTTGGTTACGGAACGACCCGCAACTTTCAAGACTGGTTGGTTAGGGCGTCATGCTGTAGGAAGTTACCTTACTGACATGTATTGCTCTTTATTGGTTCAGTCTATTTGCTAATGACTGCATGAGTGGAACAACACTATGAGTAAGCTCTGACAACTATTGTAGTTTGAAGTGGACGTAAAATTAGACTAAGTGATGGACTGGTTAGTTTGGGAGTGATGATGGCGATAGGGATTAGTGAGTTATTAAGCGGTTTACAATTTGCTGAAAAGATTGCTCATTACGTCAAAAAGTTTTTAAAGCAACCTGAACCAGAGACTCCTGCCAGCCGATTTCTTGCCTTATTCAATGCCCATGGTGTAAAGGCAAGTCAAATTCCTGATTTCTTTGGACACTGCCTAAGTATTGCCGATTGTCACTCTGCAGAATCACTCACTAAGGTGTTAACTTCTGATCTGATGGAAAAAGCGGCGCAGCTTTTTGGTATCAATAGAGATTGGTTAGATTGCGCTAGTGATGTGGTTTACGAGCCGCATTCCTTTTATAAAAATCCTCAAGGATTTGATGCCTATCTAAAAAGCATTGCACTTGAATCGCATCTACCTTTGCGGGCGACTTTGTATATGCCCACCAGCAATAGCTTATTTTATCCTGATGACTCTGGGGTGTTGGTGATATCGGTTCCCGTGGGAGAGGTTAATCAACGAACCATATATTGTTTTGAATTGGTCAATTATGATCGTATTTGTTACTGGCACTGTAGAGGTTATTTAGCCGCAAATTTGGCTTCCATGCTGAGAAGGTATGCGATCGTTTATGGTTCATACGTAGCTGCAAAAGTGCTTGAGCCTGTTGCACAAGGGCAAAGATTGCCTGTTTATGATTATGGGTCTCAAGACGCTTTCCGGTTGAAGGTAAAAGGTCGTGTTTCAATTGAAGAGTTGATTTCTAACCCTGATAAATATTTGGAGGGTGTCGATCCAGAAACTAACAAATTTGGGCACCGTGAAGCTATCGGCCTATGGCTGAACATGGCAGACCAAATGCGCACTCGAAGTCACGCGGAGCATTCTCGTATAGTGTTGAAATTCGAAGAGGCATTTAAGTCTTTAACATAGAAGATTACAGCGCTGTTGTTAAAAGTGATGATTTTAACCGTATGAAATTTTGGCTTTTATGGGGGGTATTGGGTGTCGCTTGTAAGGTTATTAGGGGTATTTAATCTAGTAATAAAGCCCCACTAATAGGAAGTGCCTACATGTCCAATTAGTGGGTAATGATGAATCAAAACGTAACAGACCAATCGCCATCATCGGTAAGCACATCGACTTGTTTTACATCACAATCACCATTGGCTATCACTGAAATCGATTCTCCAAATTTAAGTAATTTAGGGAGTCCCGACATTACGGTGCCGCCACAATTTCCCCTGTTTATGATGACTTTGTTTATCGTTACAGTATCGCTAATGGCTTTTACGTTGATACTTGGGTACGTATAGCCAAATGTTGTTTGATATTCGTAAGTAATTTCAATGTTAGGCTGCGAGTTTCCACAGCCAAAAATCATCAAAGTAAAAGCTAAAATAACCAATGTTTTAATCATATAAACCACACTTTTTACTGTATGTCAGAGTATCGTTGAACTCTATCAACTTGTTTTAAACCAAGTTGATTTTCAATGTTCTAGACTCACGCCCTTTGCTTTTTCAAAGGGCGAAGGTGAGTCATTACGAGGCACTATTAGTGAGCTTTTTGGTTTGGACAAAAACGGTGATTGAGTATCCAATCCCGTACAACGCTGAAAATATCCCCCAGCCGGCAGAGGCTTCTAAATCAACTTCCGCAAATGCAGAGGCAAGAATGAGGCATAAAGGGAAAAACACCATTCCTATGATTGACATGGTTTTTACGACAGACATGTATAACTCCTTTTAAAAATTGTGTTGAACGACATCACCGGTCTTGAAAGAAGATGCTCACTAGAAGCATTTTCTAGACTTTAAATATCAAAATGACAACTATACAGGTCTAAATGTATCTTTTATGGCGTGGTTTGTCTATAGCCAGTGCTTGAGAATTATCCAGTATTCAATGCTCTGGAGTTCTCAAGTGAATGATGATGAAGTATTAAAAATGGGGATGGCTTTCGGCCGAGCGGTTAAGTTACGTCGTGTTGAGGTGGGGTTTAGCCAAGAGGAGCTAGCGGATAAGGCTGAACTTGCTAGATCATTTGTATCAAGTGTTGAGCGTGGTATGGCTAAGGCATCTATCGCTTCAGTGTGGAAACTTGCTCAAGCGCTAAATTGTAATCCATCGGATTTATGGATAACGGCAGAGAGGCTTTATGGTGTGCGTTAAGTCGGTATAAGCCTTGTGTGGGAGAGTAATAAAGTCTCATACTAAAATGGCAGCGATCCTATGCGGTACGCTGCCATTTCTAAATCCTTTATGCCCCAAAGCTAGATAAGTTTGTCGTCAGGTGTGTAGGATGAATTGTCATTGTTTCCCCTGTGACACGCCATAAACTCATCCATGCCGCCAACGGTCACAGTTGCAACAATGCCAATCTTTATGACCATCGAACTGTTCATCTGGCTAAAAAGCTTTTGCCCCAAAACAATTCAGCGCTTCATTTTTAGACATAGCCTTACATTCAATTATGCATGAGATTTTGTAATCCATTCTGTTAAATTAAGAATGGCATCTCCAACATGCTCCTAGCGTTTATGCATCAATCAATGAGGTATAGCTATTTCCATTTTTAGACTAAAAAATAAACAATGAAGGGGCGTAACAAATTGGGTCACATTGGTTAACCTCCCAAACCAAATTGACATTATTCATCTATTCAACATGTTGGGGATGAATCTCCCTCGCAGTGAGGTTTGTGCTAAGACGAAATACCATATTTTGTTTGAGAAATGTTAGCGAAAAATCCTATAGATGGGCAACTATGATTAAAAAAATAAAACTATTAATAATTATTTTTGCAGTGATTAATTGCACTTTATGTTGACTACTCGGTCAGTTCGCGATGTCCATTGAACAATAAGTAGGTTTTTGTCTTTGAAATTAACTAGTGTGAATTCACCAAGCTTCCTACAACCACTTGTTTCAGTAATGTTTTCAATGTTATTTTATGTGGAAAAATGTTGCCACTATGATATTGGTAACATTAACTTTAGCTGAGATCGATTTAATTTCAAATTTAAAGAATAACATTAAATATATTAGTAATTCATGTTGAATAAAAATAAGGACAACGTGATATGGATATCCGTTACAAGAAACTGTCTTCCGCATTATTTTTGACATTTTTATCGCCCCTTACAAGTGCAGCGTATGCTGCCGACATAAATCCTGTGATTGCCGAAGCGTTGGAGGAGCCTGGCTTTGGCCTTACTCAACAGCCTCAGAGTATTTCAAAATTTGCTGTTGTATCAGCGGCAGATACCGGAGGTTCGGACACATCCCCCACAAATACCGCTGAACTTGCCTTAGCAAGGATGAATATAAAAACAGAGGTGACCCCTGAAACAACTGAGCTTTTCGGTGAAAAGGTTGATTTAAATTCAGGGGCTATCAGTATGACAAATACTGATTTAGTTATTCCTGGTAATTTTCCTATCGAAATGGGTATTACTCGAGTTTATAAAGGGGTCCATTATTCGCAAGGGCAATTATTGCACTTTGCGGATTGGCAGTTAGATATACCGTCAATTTCTACCACCATAGTAGATGGTGATTCTACAGTTAATACGTGGACTAACGGCAAACCTTGCTCAGGCTCCCTCAATCCAGGTTCAAGTTACCTTGGAGATAGTATGGGCTATGTTGTCGCGAAACAATATTGGAACGGTGACTTTATTAACGTCCCAAGTGTAGGCTCAGAACGATTGCTTGAACCCAATACGGCAACCCCAGGCGTCACGCGAGTAGCTAAAAACTGGCGTATCACCTGTCAGGCTAATGGCAACTCAGAAGCATTTATTGCCACATCTCCACAGGGGATTACCTATACATTTAGTATGTTACGTACTTTTCCTGCCGAGATATTAGATATTCCTTTCGTCGATAAGGAAACGAGCAGTATATGGAATACTAAGGCTACTGTATATAAAGCGTATATGCAGGTTACTGAAGTAAAGGATAGGTTTAATAATAAAGTAACCTACCACTACAGCGCGCCAGACCAATTGGATTCGATCACCTCTTCCGATGGCAGGTCAATTCATTTTACCTATGAACTTGGTGTAGAACGAAAGCGTATTAAGACTATTACAAGTGATGGAAAAACTTGGTCGTACTATTATCGAATAGCTGAGCAAACAAAACCTGTTGGGCCAGCCTATATTTACCCAGATCAGCTTTATCGAGTCGTGTTACCTGATGGACGTGAATGGGTATATGATATTGATTTTACACCGACCAAAGCGCTAGAGCAGCGACAGATACAATACAGTTATGGTGGTACTCAGCAAGACGACTTCCAATGTTCGTTTTCTGATTTTTTACCTAATTATATACCTCGCTCTTATGTTAGTAGGGTGACTCATCCCAATGGATTAAAAGCCGAGTTTGAAGTTAGGCCGACAATATTTGGGCGATCCAAAGTACCCAAAAAACTTAATTCGAATCCATTAATTAGAATTAATGAATTCGACAGATGTTTTTCAAACTTTGCGCTGATTAGAAAGACGTTATCAGGAAAAGGCGTTTCTCCTCTGCATTGGTATTACAGTTACTCACAAAACCCAGGGCAATACATCGATGGAAGTGGCGATTATGGACCTGCACCACAGGCATTATCGGGTCTACCAGAACTACCAAGTGGCATGTCAGCAATGGATTTACGTTCAACTACTGTGGTTGCTCCTGATGGTAGTAAAGCAATCCATGTGTTTGACCGTCGTTATAACTATTCGCAAGATAAGGAGGTTGCGACCTACTTGTACGATACTGACGGTACGACATTATTGCAGCGCAACGAGATGACCTATGGTCAAGGGAGTGCGATAGGTAAATCACAGTTATTTAGCGGTAGGTGGGATGGAAAATTTTTTTCAGGCAGCGGCGCTTCATTTGAAAATGAGTCGCAGTACAACAGCTTTGTCAATAATATAAAAAGTACTATCTATCAACATACGCAAGACTCAAGAGTCGATACTTATAGTAAAGAGTTCTTAAACTTCAATAACTACGGCTCACCCGAATTAACGGTAGAGTCCAATAGTTTTAATACTAATAGGAAATACCTAAAAAATACGTACTATCATGATTTGAATAATTGGTTAATTAATCTTGAGGATAGCAACGCCATTTCATTTGATGGAGTTAACTATATTACCGCCAAGAAGAATACCTATTATCCTGATAATTCCGCCGAAAAGTCTTCGCTTTACCAAGAGTATCAAAATGGCAGATTACTCAGCACGCATAGTTACTATGGTGATGGCAACATAAAGCAAACTACGTTCAATGCAAACAATCGTTGGATGGCATTTGCCAATTATATGCGTGGCAAGCCGCAGTTAATCAAAATACCTCAACGCGACACTGCTAATTGTGCAAACCCAGATACCTGTTTTTTGTCGGCATCAATGGTGGTCGATGGCAGTGGCAATATCATCAAAGTAACCGACTTTAATGGTGTTGAAACTCAGTATCGTTATGACAGTAATAACCGCGTTATCAATGTAAAGAATGCGGATACGCGATGGGCTGAGACAACCATTAGCTACGACTTAGACAGTAGTGATAATGCGGCGTTGTTCCAAAATATTACACGTGGCAACTACAAAAAGACGGTCACGCTCGATGGCTTAATGAGGCCTATTTTAGTGAAAGAGTGGGACTTAAATAACGAGTCTGCAACCGCCAAATATATTAGCCAAGCATTTAATGTCTACGGTAAGCCTACCTTTACTTCATTTCCATCGACCTCACCTGATGAGACGCTAGGAACCGCTATCGCTTACGATGGGCTCATTCGCACCACATCCACAACTCGCACAAGTGATAATAGCCAGACAACGACGCAATATCTATCAGGCAATCAAACTGCAGTAACAGATGGTCGTGGCAATACAACACTGACAAATTATTTGGCTTATGGCTCGCCATCGAGTGAGAAAGCGACGCAGATAGCTGCGCCTGATACTGATGTCATTAGTATCAACTACAATGAATTAGACCAAATTGTTGCCATTACTCAGGGCTCGATTACGGAAAACCGTTTGTACAATGGCTATCGCGACCTGTGTAAGGTGGTGCGTCCTGATACGGGGATGGCAGCATTTGGCTATAATAATGTTGGTGAAATGATATGGCGAGCAGAGGGGACATCTGGTAGCGCGACGTCTTGTGATGAAGCCTCCGTACCTTCGGCACATAGAGTGGTGCTTACTTATGACAACGTCGGTGCACTCAAGACAGAAGACTTCCCAGATTCAACACCTGACAGACAGTATACCTATGACAATAACGGCAATTTGAAGTCGTTAACAACGGGAACGGCTGTGTGGCAATATCAATATAACAGTCTCAACTTGCCTCAGAGTGAAACTCTCAGCATTGATGGTCGCAGTTTTGCGTTGACATCGGGCTACGATAGCTTAGGTAGTGTTGCCTCTCTCCAATATCCCTCTGGTGCCGTGGTGGACTTTGCGCCTAATGCATTAGGTCAAGCCACAAAGGCAGGTACCTATGCTTCAGGAGTCAGTTATTATCCAAATGGACAACTTAAACAATTCACCTATGGTAATGGCATTGTACGTAACGTCGCATTGGACACCACTGGGCGAATTGATGCGCTAACGGATATCAAAGCGGGCTCGCTGAAGAATAGCCTCGACCCTAGTTATGACAGTAACGACAATTTAACCCGCTTGATTGATGGTGTTGACTCAAGCAACAACATCGCTAACCTGAGTTACGATGGCGTCGATAGGTTGAGGTCTGCCGATGGCAAATGGGGAACAGGACGTTACGTTTATGACGGTCTGGGTAACATCCTTAGTCGCAGTTTGAACAATTCCACTATCAACTACCATTACAACACGCTTAATCGTTTAAATAACTTAAGTGGTGCCTATGCCTACAGCTATCAATATGATACCGCTGGCAATATTACTCATAATGGACGTTATTCACTGAGTTTTAATCGTGCTCAGCAAATGGTGGCCGCTAAAGACATGGCTTATGTCTATGATGGCTTTAATCGCAAAATCAAACAGAACAAGCCATCAGGTACTGCTTATACCGTATATAACAAAGCCGGACAGCTACTGTACCGTGAAGATGATAATGGTAAAAAGACAGACAGCGTTTACCTTGGTAAGCAGATAGTGGCTGAAGTGGATATTTGCCCGCCATCAGGATGCGCAGTCACACAACCAGCAACGAAGACTTGCCCTGTGGGCTACAGCCTAAACGCGGCAGGAACGCTTTGTGAAAAAGCAGAAACACAAAGTGCCAGTATTAGCAGCTATAGCTACAGCTGTCCGGCAGGTTACTCGCTCTCAGGTTCAACCTGTCGTAAGACTGAATCTAAAACAGCCAATACCACGACTCAGTTGAGCTGCCCTAAAGGTGGGACACTCAATACTGCTACCTCAATGTGCACCCTATCTTTTAGTCAAACATCGAGTACACGTCCTACGGGAACGGGTATCTCTTGTACTGGGGGAGAGCCAATGGGTGGGGGAATGCGTTTATGGGAGTGTACTGAGACCTATGCCGCGACACCAAAATCGGTATATTCCTGTGATGCTGGCTGGACGCTAAGTGGTACTAGCTGTACACGCACGTTATCGCAAAATGCGACCAGTACCCCAGTATACGCCTGTCCCTCTGGCTGGGCACTCAGCGGCTCTCAATGTAGCCGATTGGCAACCACCGCTATCGTTTACACTTGCCCATCTGACTGGACGCTGAGTGGTAGCCAATGTACTCAATAATTGCTCAGGGACAAACATCAGTGTTAAGGAAGGCTAATTTTATGAAATGGATAAATGTGATATGTGCATTAGTGCTCTTTGCGCTCCCAGTTCAAGCAGCAACCGTGCGTTACCAGCACACAGATATGTTGGGGTCGGTCGTATCAGAATCGGATGAGTCGGGTAATATTATCAGTCGCAGCCAGTATGAACCATTTGGTAAGCGCATGGGCGGCGATAAGGAAGGGATTGGTTATACAGGTCATCTGCAGGATAAAGACTTAGGTCTGACCTATATGCAGGCCCGCTACTATGACCCGCTGATTGGCCGATTTTATGCCAATGACCCGATGGGGTTTAAAGATGTCCATAACTTTAACCGCTATGCCTATGGGAATAATAATCCTTATAAATATATCGATCCGGATGGGAATTATGCAGAGTCATTGTGGGATGCTGCCAGCCTATCAGTTGGCGTCACTTCAATGGTTAGTAATCTTGCTGATGGTAATTTTTCCGATGCTGGGATTGATGCAATTGGCGTAGTTGCAGATGGAGTTGCAATAGCTATTCCTATAGTTCCAGGTGGCGCTGGCATGGCAATTACTGCCAGTCGTGGAGCAGAATCTGCTGTAAATGCAGTGAAGTTAGAGAAACAGTTGGCGTCAGAGTCACAAGTTTCTCAACTTTCTGAGGGGGGAGGAACTGTTATTAGCCAACCTGCAAAGCAAGCTGATCGCATCGCTAGTCAGACAGGAAGGGATTCTGCAAACATCCAAAAAGTTAGTTCAGATTCTTTTAAGGCAAAAGATGGTTCTACTATACAAACGCACTCTTTTAGAGATGCATCCACTAATGAACTAATTGAACCCAAAACAATAATTAATGAAGATAGAAAATAGGTTAATGAATGAGGAAAACATTAGAACGAATTTCATCTGAAAATAAACAAAAATCCATAGATATTGTTAAATCACCAAATGGAGGATTTGAGCTTGTTCATTATATAAAAAAATACGATCTTGAAGAGGACAAGTATTATGAAATTCGTGAGTTTCCTGGTCCAACTGGAACTTATGGCGACCTAAACTCTGCTATCGCTGAGGCAAAGAGATTGGTTGAATTATAGAAGAACAAAACTGGACATATATGGTCACCTCGGGGTTAGCAAGGTCAATGCCCTACTTTGGTAGAAAATAGCGGGGACAGGCAGAGGGGGTGAATAGCGGGGACAGGCATATTTTTTGTGTTTTTTAGACTCTTCAACTAAATAACTGATCCTAATAGTGCTACATTCTGCCGGAATCCATGTGGCGTATGGCATGCGTGTAATCTGGCACCAAAGCCTGAAGTAACAAGACTCAGCGCACGATGCATGTTCCGTATCCCTTATAGAAACCTTACGAGTGCAGTGATCTACTATTCGGAACAGCTATTTAGGCTTTAAAATATCCTGATTTTGTCTGTGGAAATAGCGGGGACAGGCATATTTGTGTTTTTTAGACTCTTTTAGACTCTTCAACTAGGCTTTAAATTATCCTGATTTTGTCTGTGTGGAGTTTGCTATGACTTCGGTCAGAAGACAACTAATTGATGCCAATGCAACGCCCTTCTATCATGTGATAAATCGCTGTGTTAGAAGGGCTTTTTTGTGTGGTGAGGATAAGCTATCTGGGCGTAGCTACGAGCATCGACGTGGCTGGATTGTTGATAAAATCAAAGCCTTGTCTGCGATATTTTGTATCGATATTTGCGCCTACGCGGTGATGAACAATCACTATCATTTAGTGCTTAAAATAGATGCCGATAAGGCCAAATCGTTAACGCAAAAAGATATTATCAGCCGTTGGTGCCAAATCACTAAAGGCCATGCAATTGCTACTAAGTATATGAAGGGTGATGCATTAATCGAAGGTGAACGCATGTTACTCGATGGCTTAATTACCCAGTGGCATGAGCGATTGAGTAGTATCTCCTGGTTTATGCGCTGCCTAAATGAAGAGATTGCCCGTAAAGCAAACCGAGAAGATGAGTGCAAAGGTGCCTTTTGGGAAGGCCGATTTAAGTCGCAAGCGC
>NZ_JTLE01000094.1:1348761-1365031 GCF_000798835.1 Shewanella sp. ZOR0012 | reverse complement strand
GATCGAAATAAATTATTCGACCAGAATGGCCTCCAAGATCTTCACTAATAACAGGGATTCGTTCACGTTGTAGAAACTGTCTAACAAAATCAATATTCATCCCGCCAATATCATAGTGATTAAGGATATTGTCAGCACACAAAGATAAAACATTCGCGCCTCCAAATATTTTACTCTGCAAATATTGCCGCTGTGCTCCTAACTTTAGCATAGCATTAATTAAGATCTCCATGGCATGAACACCATAGTAACCTGCGCGAGAATCAAGAAAATGTGTAAGCTTGCGCCGATCAGCAGCCAATAAAAAGTGATTCATTCCAATGATCTGGGCCTTGGGATCAAATAAACATACTGCCACACATGAGCCCAATAATGTCTTTATGACTTCGTTTTTCGCCGTCACATAATGCTCACCAGGGCCAATCATGATTACTGTTCTTTGATTTAAGGCTGTCTTTTCCACATCAAATCCTTTGATATATAGAAGGTTTAATCTGCTTTAACCCATGTTTTACGTGCATTAAGGATTCGGTATGTGAAATAAACAAATAACCACCGACTTTCAACTGCTTTATTACATGGTTTATGACCCTTTGCTTAGACTCAGCATCAAAATAAATCATTACATTACGAATAAAGATTAAGTCGCACATTCCGACACTTTCACAGGATTGAGTCAGATTCATCGCAAAAAAGCTAACTTTACTCTTTAAGCTTTGGTCAATTAAAAATGTACCGTTTTGCTTACCCACCCCCTTTAAGCAATACTTCTGTAATCTCTCAAAGCCGATGGCGTCATTACGTTCAAGGGGATAATGTGCCATTTCAGCCTTCGCTAGCACCCGCTGGCTAATATCAGACCCCTGCACTTGCCAGTGACCATCAATCCCTAAATGATCCGCCAACAGCATGGCTAAGCTGTAAGCCTCCTCTCCAGATGAACAAGCTGCTGACCATACCTGCCAGCTTTTTTTTTGTGGATGTGTTTTTATTAGGTTTTTAACAAATTCAAAATGCTCTATTTCACGAAAAAAGAATGTTTCATTGGTCGTCAAAGCATCAATAAAATGATGATATTCAATATGTTCAGAGTGTTTTTTGACGAACTCAAAGTAATCTCCATAGTTTTCATAACCAGTTTCTTTTAGGCGTCGACATAATCGACTAGCCACCAATGATTTTTTAATGTCGCTCAAGAATATACCGGCCTCCTCATACAAAAATTGCCGGATATGTTCAAATTCCCTTTGCGTTAAGGCGGTATGTTCAAGCGGCAACGGTGAGGACTTCATAGTGCTTCATCAGTGGCATCAGCTGCATGAAAATTGAGTTGGCTAATTGCACTAATGTCGGCCACCGACAGCACATAATTGATATCAAGTAATATCATAAAATGTTCACCAACTCGCCCCATTGCGCGAATAAAGTCAACTCTGAGATCGGCACCAAAATCCGGTGGCGGCTGTGTATGTTCATCATCAATTTCAAGGATTTCATTTACTTCATCCACTAACATCCCAATAGTTTGCTGCTCATCCTCGTGACTGACTTCTACCAACACAATACAACTTTTTTTTGAGATGACCGTTGTTAGACGCCCTAGCCTTTTGGACAAATCAATAACAGGAACGACCTTACCTCGTAAATTAATAATACCGCACAAAAATTCTGGCATCATAGGCACCCGCGTAATGCCTTCAATTTCAATGATCTCTTTTACATCCAAAATACCAATTGCAAAGGTATCATTCCCTGACTGAAAGGTAAGATATTGGGTAATATCTCCCACTGAATTGGCCTTCATCTCATTCACTAATTGATTCATGATAGGCCCCTATCAGAATCGTTCGAAATCGGTACGTTCAACATGTTGCTTAGCTTTGGCTGTCTTACGCCCAGAAGCCGCCATTACTGTTGATTTACCTTGATGAGATCTTTCACTACTGATGGCAAGTTTAAAAAACTCTACTGCGTCAAGTAGTTGATTAGCCTGACCGTTTAACTCCTCTGATGTCGCGGCTAACTCTTCTGACGCAGATGCATTCTGCTGTGTGGCTTTATCAAGCTGTAACATAGAGTCATTAATCTGGCTGATCCCAATGGCTTGTTCCTCAGAGGAGGAACTAATTTCCTGAACCAAATCAGATGTTTTTTGGATATTAGGCACAATATTAGCGATCAAACGGCCAGCATTTTCAGCAATACCAACACTTTCGCTGGCTAGTTTATTAATTTCTTGTGCCGTTAAGCTGCTGTTTTCAGCTAATTTTCTAACTTCGGAGGCGACAACGGTAAAGCCTTTACCATGTTCACCAGCACGGGCCGCCTCAATGGCAGCATTGAGACTTAATAGATTAGTTTTATATGCAATGTCTTCTATTAGGCTAATTTTCGCCGCAATCTGTTTCATTGCGGCAACGGTTTGTTCTACCGCTATTCCACCTTGTCGTGCTTCTTCAGCGGCTACCGTTGCCATATTATTGGTAACCCTAGCATTTTCGGAGTTCTGCTGGACAGATGCATTTAACTCTTCAACGGCACTGGTCGTCTCTTCGACACTAGCAGCCTGCTCTGTTGCTCCTTGGCTTAGACTTTGAGCGGTACTACTGACCTGTGAAGAAGCACTAGACAAATTATCTGCACCACTTCGAACCTGAGCAATCACAGAAGTAAGGCTATCAATCATATCAATCATCGCCTTATAAACCCCCGTCGCATTTTCACGCTGTTTTAGTTCTACCGTTAAGTCTCCGTTAGCGATTGCGCGCGCAATCGTTTCCATATCACGAGGTTCTCCGCCCAACGGTTTTTTAATTAACTTCACTAAAAACCATGCCAAGAAAATGCCGATCAAAATAGCGGCGATAGATACACTAATAACAGTGGTAAGGGTCTGCTCATTCTGTGCTTTAACAATAGGACCAAGGGCATCTTGCCTTTTTTGGATGGTTAATTTGATATCTTCAGTTTGGCGCGCAACATCAGCACCGATACGGTCGAGTTGATTTTGCACAATATCGTTTCTTTCGCTAATAGTGCTATAAACTGACTTTAACGAAGACGCATAATTGTCAATGCTGCTGGTAAATTGTAATAATTTTGATTGTGCATCTAGATCTGTTGCCACAGTTTTTAAGGCAGAAAGACGCTCTCCCTTAGCTAAATCAATTGCCATCAGCGCCTGCTGTAAATCCGCATCTAAATTTGTTTCAAGGAATTTAGATGCCGCTAAACGAGCAGTCAATATCGATTCGAGCACAGAACCTGCTCGATAAGCAACATCAATCTGACCTTTATTATAGGATTGATGCATAGTGTCAGAAATCAGTTTTACAACTTCAGTTCCTTTAGGAACCAACACGTTGGTAACTTCATCATTGCGAGATTTAATCAATTTTACTACAGATTCAAAGTAATTATTGTAATCAACAATATCTTTGCGAATATCTGAAAGTTGTTGACTCAATTCAGGCTCGTTAATCTCCGTCATGGCTTTTTGAATGATGTCATTAAGAATAACATTACGTTCATTAAATACTTTATAAGCTGACTCGTTCTTCTGAAAGATATAGTCATAAGCCTGCATTTGAATTTTAAGCATATTAGCTTGGATGCGACCAGCCATATTAGAGTCGCGCGCCAACGAGCGGTAATCATTAAAACCGTTAATGGCTTTCGTTAGTCCAAAATAGGCGGCTAATGAAATCACGATCAATAGTAATAACACCAATGCATAACCACCAGAAATCTGCATGCTGAGCGTCAGTTTTTTAAACATAGTCAATATTCCTTTTCAACATAGGCTATTCATCTATCAGTGCTACATGATGATATTTTTTGGCGCTAATGCTTGCTTCAGTAATTAAACCCTGTACGTCAAGGATCAAGGCAATATCTCCCGTTCCTAAAATAGTGGCACCGCTTAATCCCTTGAGATGTTGAAACATTTTCCCTAAGGGCTTAATCACTGTTTGCTGTTCACCAAATAATTTATCGACAACTATCCCTGCTTTAGTTCGACCAAAACGAACAACAACAAGGCTTTCACGGGTATGGTTTTGATTTAAATTCGGTATATTAAAAAAACTTTTAAGTCGTATAAAAGGCATCAGTTCCCCACGCAAACTGATGTAATTCTTCTGTTGCTCATGCCATTCGCCCCGATTGAGCTCGACACATTCTTCTACCATATTCAGCGGTATCACGTAGTTTTCGTTGGCAGCACCTACCATAAAACCATCAATAATGGCAAGAGTTAATGGTAATGTGATCGTCACTTTTGTACCTTTACCCAGCTCGCTATCGAGTTCAACTGAGCCGCGTAACGCTTCAATATTGCGTTTAACAACGTCCATACCAACACCTCTTCCTGACAGATTACTTGCTTTATCTTTAGTACTGAGGCCTGGTTCAAAGGCTAATTTCAAAATTTCAGAATGGCTAAGCATCTGGTTTACATCAATTAACCCCAATGCTTCAGCCTTTCTTCGAATGCGCTCAGGGTCAAGTCCAGCACCATCGTCAGTGACTTCAATAACGATATGTCCAGAATCATGGTAGGCATTTAACATCAGATGTCCCTCAGCGGATTTACCGGCCTTGAGACGAGCCTCTGGAAGTTCAATACCGTGATCTAGGGCATTGCGAACGAGGTGGGTTAGAGGGTCATTAATCTTTTCAACAACGATTTTATCGAGTTCAGACTCTCCCCCTTGAATGGTTAACTCAATTTGTTTACCTAGTTCATTGCTGACATCGCGTACCACTCGCCGGAAACGTGAAAAGGTTTCGCCTATCTGCACCATACGCAGTTGTAAGGCATTTTCTCTAATTTCTTGAACTAGATGTTCTACCGATCCTACTAGGTCATTAGCATCGAGAAATTGGTAACGGTCGACCATCACCTTCATCGCGGCACTTGCCGTCACCAGCTCACCAACCAAATTAATTAACTGGCCAAGACGATTAGAATCAACGCGAATAGTTTGCGCCTGCTCTCGAGCTTGAATTTGTTTTTTAAGGGCTTGCTCAACCACAGGTTTATCGACAAGTAAGTTTGCAATTAGCACTTCGCCCAGTTTTTTAGTCGTGCAGTCTTCACTCTTACCAGACTGTAAATCGAGTGATTTAGAGAGTTCTCTTTCAGTGATGGCGCCGATCGATAGCAGAATTTCACCTAGTCGCTGATTTTCAGACGGATTCAGCTGTTCAATCAGAGCTTGAAATGATTCGGAGATTTTTTGTGAAGGTAGAATCTGTATATCGCAATCATCTTGGGCAAATTCAAATACCGACTCAATTTGTTCTTTTGTACAATCTCCAGCAAAAATAATACGATAGCGTAAAAAGCAACTTTCGAAGTCACATTCTTCGAATGGCGGCAACTTGTGGCTTAAACAAATAACTTCAAGCACTTGACCTAATTGATGCAAATAACGAATAAAGCTTAATGGATCTAATCCATTGCGTAGTGCATCGGCTTTAAAATCCAGTGATATAAGCCAATGGCCCGTATCAAGATAATGTCCTTCTATCCGTTCAGGGGTAATCGCCTCTGCGGCGAGAGTCTGAGGGTAACAAGGTTCAAGGTTTTCATGTTGCGCTAATTCGGCCAAAATTGACTGACTTTGAATGCAGAGTGTATTCAACTCTGCCTCATCCTCCTCTACCGCAGCATTGACCAACGCCCATGTATGATCTTTACACTTAAGGAGTAGTGCTATAAGCGCACTATCTATTTTCAATTCATTTTTGCGCAGCCTATCAATTGACGTTTCAATGGGATGAGTAAAATCAACGATGGCACGATAATTAAAAATACCCGCTGCACCTTTTATCGTGTGCATTGCTCTAAAAAGTTGATTTATTAATTCTGTACTTTCTGCGTCGACCTCTAATGACAATAATGCATCTTCCATTTCTGTCAGTAATTCTTCCGCTTCGGTCATAAATAACTTTTGTACGTCATTGGCGGTCATAGGCGAGTCTCCGAGGATATCACTATGGTATCGTCAAATGTGCCAGACAAACCCGAAAGTGCGAGGGCATCTATTACCGCTTTGCTGTGGTGACAAAATTCTACTCGATGTGCCTCATTCAATACTTTAAGCGCCAGAAGCCACTGAAGCCCTGCGGTATCGATCTCTGTCACTTGAGAAAGATCAACACTGATGTCTACACCCGGTTGCAAATGACCGACTAGTGCATCACGAAATTCCATAACACTATAGATAGTTAACTCTTCGGTTAAGTTAACCTTAATAGATTGATCTTTTAGCGCGATATTGATTGGCATACACAAATCCTTTTACGGTAAACAAAGTTTAGCTACCGCATCAAGCATTTGGGGTGGTTGAAAAGGCTTGACTACCCATGCCTTAGCTCCCGCCATGCGCCCTTCTTCCATTTTATCCCGACCCGCCTCGGTGGTGAGCATAATGACTGGAGTGAATTTATAACGCGGATGTTTTTTAACTTCTTTTAAAAAGCTAATGCCATCCATATTTGGCATATTAACGTCACTGATAATAAGATTAATTTTATCGCCATTGAGTTTACTCAGTGCATCTCTACCATCACAGGCATCAATGACCTCATAACCTGCGCCCCTAAGCGCAATACTGACGACATGTCGGATAGAGGCAGAGTCATCAACTACGAGTATTCTTTTCATCTCAGTGGCCATCCTTGTTTTATAAACGTGAACTAAAAGAAGTTAATAGAACTTTTCTCTACATGTTGATAATGGCTATCTTTTCTTGAACTATGGTGAATATGCTGTTCGGTCGCCACATACCTTTGCTTCATCATGGCAAGCAAGGAATCCACATCACCTTCAGGAATAGGTAAACCAGCTTCCCTCGCTTGCTGTTGAACACGGATTAGCTCTGTAAGTTCATCAATACTGGCGACAAGCTGTCTTAACATTTGGTCGCAGCGATCTTGAAATTGAAAATCCACTAATATTTTCTCAATTTCTCTTTTAACTTGCCGACCAAGCTCTAATGCTTGAATACCCTCATCTTTCATTTGCAAAGTACGATTTTCGAGGTGGTCAATTACACGGATGAGAATGGACTCACCACCTTCTAGCGCTTGGCTTTCCTGTAAAGTAGCTGCATCGGTCAGCTGGTATAGCTCCGCCATACGTTGATTTAATTCAGTGATCTGCTGAGTGATCCGTTCACCTGTCTGCCCTGATTGAGCTGACAAGGTTCTGACTTCATCAGCCACTACAGCAAAGCCGCGCCCCGATTCTCCGGCTCTAGCGGCTTCAATTGCCGCATTTAAGGCTAATAAATTGGTTTGTTGAGCAATTTTTCTAACTTCAGCTGCAAGTCCATCAAGTGCGTTGGTATCGTTAACTAATGCGGTTAACTGTTCTAAATGGTGCAGTTTGGCACTATTCATCTGGTTTAAGTCATTAAATAATGCTTTTAGCAGAGCTTTGTCGTCTTCTATACCTGGGGAGTGGAGTTGATCTGCGATCCCAGTTGAATTACTAGTGACTTTTTCGATTTCGCTGATAATTGAACTAAATCGCTCCGTCATATTGGCTACGCTTTGGTTCATTTGTTGGTCGACAGAGACGATATGTCCCTGCCAAACGGGTACTAAGCGGGAAATAATCGCCTCAAGTTTGGCGACTTGTTGGTCAACATGATGTCGTTTCTCTTTTTCATAGGCGAGTTGGCGAGATTGATAAAGATGAGTCGATTTGTGAATTTGTGCCCGAAGCACCCAAGCAAATCCCAAGTATGAGAGTAAACATAAGCCTGCAAGCCACCAATGGGAGAGCCAAACGAGCCCGAAGAAGACTATAGCTCCAACAATAAAGGTCAAGGTGGTGGTAGAAAAAAGATTGCGCTCCATGCTTGTCATTTTTACTGTCTCTTTTATTTCTATTATGTTGTTACGGAAGAAACTTTTCCCTACAAATAAACGTAGTCGCTTTTTTCGTATTACGCCAAAACTCTGAGTACTTCTTGAACAAGATCACACAAAAGGCTGATTTAATTAAATAAGCCTCTAATTATCTCAATAAATTTAACATTGGGGATGAAATGACGTTCGGATTAAGAACATCGTAAGTAGTTGATGGCTATCGGTCTGCTAAGTGGTATTATTTTTTAAACAGTTTTTAAGCTCAAACAAACCACAGCATCGAGACTATAAAATTTTCTATGAATGCGCCATTTTTCAAAAACACAGTTCAACTCTCTAAAATTCATTGATTTTATAGCCGAATGCTAGATAAAGATCTTAAGGAAAATGAGTCATGGGCGTAAATTTTTCTGCATAAATAACCCTTTCTTGCAAGTAAGCCGTTTATAGGTACCGTAGAATGGTTGTTCCATTATCCTAGCAACCTATTTTTGAGTCTTAAGGAGAAATGTATGAAATTAACTCAATTGCGTCATCTTGCGGTAGTACCACTGGCCTTTACGTTACTTTCTTTTAATGCCAGTGCTGTCAGTCCGCCTCATCCAACAGGACTTAATGCCCCAATGATTAATGTTTCTCGTATGAACACCAATAATTATGCTCCAGGGGAAGCCGTTAAAATGTTCCCAGCCCCCAAGAAAGGCATGGTTCAACATATTTTGACATTACCTAAGCTTGAGAATGAAGCAGACTACATGGTCGAGATCCAAATAGGCCAAACTCAACTTGTTGATTGCAATAAACATGGACTCAATGGCCAGCTTAAAGAGCTCACCGTTGAAGGTTGGGGTTATAACTACTATCAGGTCGATGAAATATCAGAAGGCCCAAGCACTATGATGGCCTGTTTTGAATTAGCCAAAAAAGAAGCATTTCTAAGGATCCCAAGTGAATTAACACTGCGTTATGACAGTCGTCTACCAAAGGTGTTTTATCTACCCGAGGGTGCAGAACTGCGCTTTAGAACGTGGAAGGCTGATTCAGCGTATCAATATTCAAAGTAATCATGTGAAAAAATCAAAAAGAAGGGATATCTATTGCAGATATCCCTTTTCATTTTGAGTCTTAACATTGAGTCGTGCTAATTGACGTTTTCTAACACAACCCAGACCGCTTTACCTAAGGTTGCGAGCATCACAGCGCAAAATATGGCGATGACCGCAGTATAGGAAAGCCAACGAAGATAGCGTTGACCTTTATCCATGGTATTGTGTTATGTCAATTAACCGATCTGTGTGAGCCCGCCCATGTATGGACGCAGCGCCTCAGGGATAGTCACGCTACCATCAGCATTTTGATAGTTTTCCAAAATCGCAACTAAGGTACGACCTACCGCAAGACCAGAGCCATTTAAGGTATGTAATAATGCGGGTTTGTTATCAGCCTTAACACGGTAACGCGCTTGCATACGGCGCGCTTGGAAATCCTTCATATTTGAGCATGAAGAGATCTCACGGTAAGTGTTTTGTCCAGGTAACCACACTTCAATATCGTAGGTCTTGCTTGAGCCAAAGCCCATATCACCGGTACAAAGCACCACAGTACGATATGGTAAGCCTAAGCGTTGTAAAACCGTTTCCGCATGGCCAGTCAACACTTCGAGTGCAGCCATTGAATCTTCTGGCTTAACTAGCTGTACTAATTCCACTTTATCAAACTGATGTTGACGAATTAAGCCACGGGTATCTTTACCGTAAGACCCTGCTTCACTACGGAAACACGCGGTATGTGCGGTTAATTTAATGGGTAACTCATCTTCATCAACGATGGTATCACGCACTAAGTTGGTTAATGGCACTTCTGCGGTTGGAATAAGGCTTAAGCCTTGGCCTTCTTCGGTCGCAGGTTTTGTGTGAAATAAATCCTCACCAAACTTAGGTAATTGGCCTGTACCCAATAAGCTTGCTTCGTTAACCAGTAATGGCACGTAGGCTTCGGTATAACCATGCTCAGTGGTGTGTAGATCTAACATGAACTGCCCTAATGCACGATTTAAACGGGCAATTTGGCCTTTCATCACGATAAAGCGCGAGCCAGTGATTTTCACTGCGCTCTTAAAATCTAAACCGTTTAGGCCTTCACCTAAATCGATATGATCTTTAACAGGGAAATCGAAGCTGCGTGGCGTGCCCCAACGACGGATTTCGACGTTTTCAGTCTCGTCAGCACCGATAGGCGCAGACTCGTCTGGCAGGTTTGGCATCGACATAGCAATCGCGTTCACTTCTTCAAGTACCGCGGCCAGCTCGACTTTCTTCGCATCTAATTGCGCACCTAAATCGCCTACCTGCGCCATGATGGCATCCACATCTTCGCCGCGGGATTTAGCTTGTCCGATGGACTTGGAAATAGCATTACGCGAGGCTTGCAGCTCTTCCGTTGCCACTTGCAGTGACTTACGTTTTTCTTCTAATTGGGTGAGATGAGCGACATCTAAAATAAAACCACGGGTAGCTAATCGCTCAGCGGTCACTGCTAATTCGTTGCGCAAAAATTTAGGATCTAACATGTGATATATTCTTAATAGTTAAATGCGAGAAAAAACCAGTTGTTGACCTAAGTAAACCATAAACAAACATAGACTTAGGTTCAACACCACATTCAAAGCTGCCTTCAACCAATCTCCTTCTTGCATCAGCAATAAAGTTTCGTTTGAGAAGGTTGAAAACGTTGTCAAAGCACCTAACAGGCCAACACCAATGAGTGCTTTGAGTTCTGGGCTGATATGACTCAATTGTCCCAGTGCGTAAATGACGCCCATTAAAAATGAACCAAGGACATTGACCAACAGTGTACCAAAAGGAAAACTGCTGCCAAATACTTGGATCATGAATATTGAAATAAGATAGCGAAAAACCGCACCAATGGAACCACCTAAGGCCACAAGTATGAGATTATTCATACCTTTTTCTCCCACTGGCTTGATCTAATTGCGCTAATTGCGCCAATTTGTCCTTAATCCGCTTCTCAAATCCGCGTTCAGTCGGGAAATAAAATTGCGATGCTTGTATGGATTCGGGGAAATAATTCTCACCGCTGGCATAGGCATTGGGTTCATCGTGGGCATAACGATACTCGGCGCCAAAACCCATTTCCGCCATGAGTTTTGTGGGTGCATTACGTAAATGATAAGGCACGGCCTCTTGGCCCGTTTCGCGCGCCAGCGCCCTCGCCGCTTTAAAGGCTGTATACACGGCATTACTTTTAGGCGCACAGGCTAAATACACAATCGCTTGGGCAATCGCCCGCTCACCTTCGGCAGGACCCACGCGGTGAAAACAATCCCAGGCATTGAGCGCAATGGTCATGGCAGCAGGATCTGCGTTGCCCACATCTTCTGAGGCTATGGCTAATAAGCGTCTGGCGACATATAGCGGATCGCCGCCGCCTTCTAAAATGCGGCAAAACCAATAGAGCGCGGCATCCGGCGCCGAGCCGCGAATCGATTTATGTACAGCCGAAATCAAATCGTAAAACTGATCGCCATTTTTATCGAACCCCGCCACTTGATGACCGGCGACTTGTACCAGCATTTCAGTGGTAAAACTGCCACCATCGGCCACCATATCGCTCATCAATTCAAGCAGGTTTAGCGCCTTGCGCGCATCACCGTCACAGAGCTGTGCCAGCTTATTGAGCACATCCGTTGGCATAATTAACTGACGCTGCCCCAAGCCGCGTTCGGTGTCCGTTAAGGCTTGGGTGATAATATGCACTATCTCGTCTTGGCTTAAGCGCTTGATAAGATAGACTCGTGCCCGCGACAGTAAGGCATTATTGATTTCAAATGAAGGGTTTTCCGTGGTCGCCCCAATAAAAATCACAGTGCCATCTTCAATAAAGGGCAAAAAGGCGTCCTGTTGACTCTTATTAAAGCGATGCACTTCATCAACAAATAACAAGGTACGTTGGCCACGGGATTGAGCAATCGCTTGCGCTTGCTCAATGGCGGCGCGAATATCTTTTACACCCGACGTGACCGCCGAAATACGTTCGACATGGGCATTGGAGTAATGGGCGATAAGTTCGGCAAGGGTCGTTTTACCAGTACCCGGCGGTCCCCATAACATCATCGAATGGGCGCGGCCCGCTTCTAATGCTTGGCGTAGTGGTTGGCCCTCACCTAACAAATGGGCTTGACCTATGTACTCAGCTATCGTCCTTGGGCGCATACGCGCGGCCAAAGGACGAAAATCGGGCGCAAAATTAAACGATAAACTACTCACTCGCTAACCTATTGGGGTTTAACACGTTGGTCATCAACATCAACATCAACGTTATCAGGCAACACAAACTTAAACAGCGCTTTATCCGCAGAACTAATAGTGTGTTGGTTGCTTAAGTCAAACTGGCTCAGATTGCCTTTATCATCGAGTACATTAAATTTATTCAGTGTGCCTTTGTTAAAACACACATTAACCGCAGAAATACCAGCGTCCATCGACTTAGGTTTGATTTCATAACAGTCTTGCTTCTTGGTCACGCTATATTGCGACCAAGTGGCATCATCGCGGTGAACTAATAAAGCGATAGGCGATGCATTAATAGCTTCAGCAAAATCCATAATCACAACTTCCTCGGCAAAGGGGTTGTAGATCCATAAGTCTTTACCGTCGGCGACAATTTTAGACTCATCGGGCGCCGTTAAATGCCAATAAAACTGATTAGGGTGAGCAAGTGCAAATACGCCAGCACCGCTTTGGATAACTTTTTTATTCACATCGGTAACGGTTTGCTTAAAATCCGCCTTAAGGGACTCCGTGCCGTTTAAGGTTTCGCGTAATTGCTTAGCATCATCGGCCAACACTGCATTGCTGTATAACAATGGTGATAACAACACAGCACACAACAGTTTTTTCATAGGTATCCTTTGGACTAAAAGTTCAACTCGCCGCATTATGGCAAGTTCAAACTGATATCTAGCTTAACATTAATAGTGTTTTGGGGCCGGAGGTGCTAACACTTCGCGGTTACCGTTATGGCCCTGCGCCGACACCACGCCCTGCATTTCCATTTGTTCGATAATACGTGCTGCACGGTTATAACCAATCTTAAATTTACGCTGCACGCTCGAAATCGAACCTCGGCGAGTTTCGGTCACGAAGGCAACGGCTTCATCATAAAGCGGATCGTATTCTTCATCGGATTCGGCGGTTTCACCCGGCAATAGCACTTGTTCACCCTCACTGACGCCGTTGAGGATCTCATCAATGTATTGTGGCTTACCACGGGCGCACCAATCGGCTACCACACGGTGAACTTCATGGTCATCGATAAAGGCACCATGGACACGATTTGGCACTGCGGTTCCGGGCGGTAAGTACAACATGTCACCCATACCGAGTAAGGTTTCGGCACCTTGCTGATCTAAAATGGTACGGGAGTCGATACGGGAAGACACTTGGAACGCCATCCGCGTCGGAATGTTAGCCTTGATTAAGCCGGTGATCACATCCACCGACGGACGCTGGGTCGCGAGGATTAAATGGATACCCGCAGCACGGGCTTTTTGGGCGATACGGGCGATCAGTTCTTCCACTTTCTTACCGACAATCATCATCATGTCGGCAAATTCATCGACAACCACCACAATTGATGGCAGTTTATCTAAGGCTGGTGCCTCTGGCTCCATGCTGTCAGACGATTTCCACATAGGATCATAAATCACTTCACCATTGGCTTTAGCTTCAGCGATTTTCGCGTTATATCCCTTGATGTTACGAACGCCCATCATAGACATTAGCTTGTAGCGGCGCTCCATCTCACCCACACACCAACGCAGCGCGTTGGCCGCTTCTTTCATGTCGGTAACGACTTCACAGAGTAAATGCGGGATCCCCTCATAAACCGAGAGCTCAAGCATTTTCGGGTCAATCATGATAAAGCGAACATCTTCAGGACCAGACTTATACAGCAAGCTGGTGATCATCACGTTCACCCCGACTGATTTACCCGAGCCTGTCGTACCAGCAACCAATAAGTGCGGCATTTTACCTAAGTCAACCACCACAGGCTCACCGGAGATATCTTGGCCAAGCACCATAGTTAAATTCGATTTGCTCTGAGTAAAGGCTTCACAGTCGAGTACATCACGCATATACACTGTTTCGCGAAACTTGTTTGGCAGTTCGAGGCCAACGTAAGATTTCCCTGGGATCACTTCAACGACTCGGACACGCTCTGCCAGCAGTGAACGGGCTAAGTCATTTGCAAGGTTTGAAATCTTAGAGGCTTTAATACCTGGCGCAAGTTCAAGCTCAAAACGAGTGATCACCGGACCTGGATAGACCCCCACAACAGTGGCAACAATATTAAAGTCGGCAAGCTTAGCTTCAACCAAACGTGCCACATGTTCTAACTCTTCGGGACTAATCGGGTTCTTCTTGCGATCAGGCACATCGAGCAAACTGATGCTCGGCAGCGGATCCATAGGCTTAGTCGGCACAGGTTTATCTTCTTGGCCGGGTAATACGACAATGCCATCGACAATCTTAGCCTTAGGGGCCTGCTTTTGACGCTGCGCTTGAGTTACTGCACCCGTAGATGCTTTGGTATCAAAATCGATCACATCGTCATCATTGAACGTTAAGATGTCATCGTCTTCATCAATGATAGCTTCGCGATGCAATACTGGTTCATCCTCATCGTCGTCGAAAACCTGAGCATTGAAACCGTTATCGGTTTCATCTTCGTCCAAATCAGCATCTTGCGCTTTAGCTACCCAAGGTGGCGCTTCAAAATGACCGTATTCAGCGACCGCGCTAACAGGATCAAGTTGCGGCTCAACGCGTTGCTGGCCTTTAGGTTCAGCTTTTGCTTTATTGTTGTTTAAACTTAAAATTTTAACCAAAGAAGATAACTTACCTTTACCACTACTGGCTTCAGTGATGAATTCTTCACGGGGCTCTTCTGGTAACGCCCGTGTATGGATCACGCGGCTTTGTGTTGTATCTGGTTGACGTATTTTTGCTTTATCAAGCACATGTTGCGAATCACGACGCTCGCGGAATTTATCCACAACAGACATAAAACCGCGAGTATCTTCCGTTTCTCGCTCACGCTTTAACGACTGAGGTAAACGTTTGAGTTGTTTGTAGCACCAGATTGAGACAAAGCCGACCTTTTCAACCACAGTCAGCCAACTGATCCCTGTTAATAGCGTAAAACCCGAGCCTAAACAGCACAATAGCAATAAGGTTGTGCCTAACTTATTAAAATATGGCAGCATCGCTTGACCAATGACATCACCAGCTACACCGCCTGCGGAAAACTCATAGATATTATTGGCGTTCATGCTGGCTAATGCCGAAAAACCAAGAATAAGTAGCAGAAAACCAATGATCCGCAATGCGACCGAAAAGTAGTCGATTTCCAACAAATCATGGGCGCGCTTAAAAAGCAGCCAACCAGTAGAGGCGACAATAATTGGCATGATATAGGCTGTCACGCCAAAAAAATACAGCAGGATATCGGCGATCCAAGCACCAACAGCCCCTGTCCAGTTATTGATATCACCTTGAAAATGAGACTGACTCCAACCCGGATCTGAGGGACTGAAACTGGCTAAAGCGAGCAAAATATAAGTGGCTACAACACAGCAAATGATGAGTCCGCCTTCGAGCAGACGCTGCAAGCCTGAGAGCGTGCGTACACTATTTCCTTGAGACAAACGACTTAATCCATAAAATTGAAACAGGTGGGCTAACGATACCAGAATCCCATTAAATGTGGAGCATCTTAGGCTGTTTTTCTCCTAAGAATTACTGCTATAAGATAAAAAAACACTCTTGGCTCATAAAAGCTAGGACTTTGACCATTAACTGATTATTCCGCAATCAATTTAGGCTACATTGTTGAAGACAAATGCCAGATAAAAATATGCCCCTAAGCTGGCTAACTTAAGGGCAAAAGCAAGGTTATAAGTGTGGTTTTAAAAGGCTTACACTGGAATAAATAAGGGGCCTAGGCCCCTTATTGTAACCGTTTCAGGGTATTAAATATCGCAGAGCAGCTGGTTTATCGCAACACGACTAGTATGTTTAACTTCTTCCATCACCACGTAGGTACGGGTATCAGAAACAGAAGGTAATTTCAGTAAAGTTTCGCCCAATAAGCGGCGATAAGCCGACATATCAGAAACACGTGTTTTTAATAAGTAGTCAAAGTCACCAGAAACGAGATGACATTCTTGAATATCATCCAACAGTTGCACAGCGCGATTAAACTTATCAAATACTTCGGGAGTATCACGGCTTAATGTGATTTCCACGAATACCAGTAGGGATGCACCCAAGAAATGAGGATTCACCAAAGCAGTATAGCCATT
>NZ_JTLE01000094.1:1344154-1348751 GCF_000798835.1 Shewanella sp. ZOR0012 | reverse complement strand
CTCAAAAATTTGCAACGGACTGAGACAGGCTTTCGTTGGAAAATGAATTTAAGCGGCTTAAAAGCGTGTTATCCCAACATTATTGGTTGGCATAATCTTGTAGAAGAAAAGCGCCAAACTTACCACGGCCCCAGCCTCTTTATCCGCGGAGGAGACTCAAACTATGTCACTGGTGAACATAGAAATGCCATCATGACACAATTCCCATTGGCACAAGCAAAAACCCTTGAAGGGTGTGGCCATTGGTTACATGCGCAAAAACCTACCATTTTTAACCGGATTGTGTCTGAATTTATTGACAAACACACGGTGTAAATGACAACGATTCTCGACCTAAATCATATAGCCGACACCTTGTTGATGTGATATATTCGCGCCTCTTTTAGCCTTAGAACACTCTAGAGGACTAAGAAAGTATGTTATCTCAGTACATGGAACAAATTGAGACCATCGGCTTGAACCTGTTTTTTGCCGCGATATTTTTCTTTATCGGCATGGCCATCCACGATGTGCTAAAACAAGGTAACGTACCGAAATTCGGTCGATTTATTGTTTGGTTAGTGTTATTTCTCGGCTGCGCCGGGTTTATTGCAAAAGGTATTATCCAGATGTCTTGGGAAGGTTCAGGCATCGGTTAAACAATAAGAACATGGCAAAAGAAGCAACAGATAGAACGACCATTGACCTTTTTGCCAATGAAAAGCGACGGGGACGCCCACGTAGCAATCCTTTGTCCCGTAGCCAGCAACTTAAGGTCAATAAGCGCAACCAGATCCAGCGGGATAAAGCCAAAGGATTAAAGCGAATAGAGTTAAAGGTGTCACAAGATTTATATGACGCCTTGAATGAGCGGGCATTGGCCAGTAACATCAGCCGAAGCCAGTTAATCGAATTAATTCTTCAGCAAAAAATAGAATGCTGAGCAATCGATAGCAGCAAGATTAACGTATAAGTGAACTAGACATAAAGGATAGACAATGGCAACTGTAGGTCTTTTTTTCGGTAGCGACACAGGCAACACCGAAGCTGTCGCCAAGATGATCCAGAAGAAACTGGGTAAGAAAATGGTTGAGGTGAAAGATATCGCCAAAAGTACCAAAGAACAGATCGCAGAATATGACCTGCTGCTGTTCGGTATCCCAACCTGGTATTATGGTGAAGCACAGTGTGACTGGGATGACTTTTTTCCTGAGTTAGAACAGATTGATTTTACAGACAAACTGGTTGCTATTTTCGGTTGTGGTGATCAAGAAGACTACGCGGAATATTTCCTCGATGCCATGGGCATGATTGGCGATATCGTTCAAGCCCGTGGTGGTATTATCATTGGACATTGGCCTACTGCAGGTTACAACTTCGAAGCTTCTAAAGGCTTAGTGGATGACGATCACTTCATCGGTTTAGGGATTGACGAAGACCGTCAACCAGAGCTGACCGAAGAGCGTGTTGATGCTTGGGTCAAACAAATCTACGAAGAAATGTGTTTAGCAGAACTCGAAGACTAAGCCTAGTTTCATCGAGTGAGCTCTGTAAAAAAAGTGGCCCAATGCCGCTTTTTTTACATTTGTTCTCCACGTAATTGAAAGCGATATTTCCAATGGTAGCTCCCCAACATCCCCACTGGGATATCTTCTGCACTGTCGTCGATAACTACGGTGATATTGGCGTTACTTGGCGTTTAGCCAAACAGTTAGTCAATGAATATCAGATCCCAATTAAGCTTTGGGTCGATGACTTAAACAGTTTTTCGCATATTTTACCGACCCTTGACCCTAACCTCACTTGCCAGATTTTTCATGGCGTGACTATCCTTCATTGGACTACGCCCTTACCTTTGGTTTATGAACCAGGCGCAGTGTTAATTGAAGCCTTCGCCTGCGAATTACCCGATGTAGTGAAGCAACAACTGGCTGAACTGCATATTAAAACACCAAAATCTGTGCCTTTATGGCTTAATTTAGAGTATTTAAGCGCAGAAGATTGGGTCGATGGCTGCCATGGTTTACCCTCGATGCAGGCCAGCGGCATTAGAAAGTACTTCTTTTTCCCAGGCTTTACACCTAAGACGGGTGGACTGATTTGTGAGCGAGAGCTATTTGCCGAGCGCGATGCATGGCAACAGGATAGCGCCAATAAGCTGCAATTATTTGAGCGTCTTGGTCTTAAGGATATTGAAGCGCAAGATACTGTCTATAGCGTCTTTAGTTATGAAACCGAGTCGCTCCCAGCCTTATGTGAACTCTGGCAAGCCACGGCCAAACTCGATGCAAAAATTCACGCCCTTATCCCCAAAGGCCGCAGCTTAAACAGTTTGCAGCACATATTGCCCTGCCCTATAGAGGAATTAATACCTGGGCAGCAAATTAAACTGGGGGATTTAACCCTGCATATCTTGCCGATGACCGATCAAAAGGGATTTGACCGCCTACTATGGAGCTGCGACGTTAACATTGTCCGCGGTGAAGATAGCTTCTTACGGGCCCAATGGGCGGCAAAACCTTTTATTTGGCATATTTATCCGCAAGAAGATGATTATCATCTAATAAAATTAGAAGCTTTTATTCGACTTTACTGCGATAATCTGCCCCCTGATATTGCTGACACTTGGTCTAAATTGAACGTTGCATTTAACCAAGGAGAGCAATCCGCCGTGAAAACTCACTGGCAAAACCTAAATCCAGTCTGTTTGCCACTCTTACAACATGCTAAAGAATGGCCAATTGACGCAATAAATGCTGCAGATCTTGCAACTCGGCTAGTCCAATTTGTGAAAAAAAGCTAAGATGCTGCGCTGATATAGAAAATCGACATATAGGAAATTGTGTAATGAAAACTGCTCATGAAATCCGTCCTGGTAACGTGATCATGTTTGAAGGCAGCCCATGGGTTGTACAGAAAACAGAAACAACTCGTTCTGGCCGTAACGCTGCCATCGTTAAGTTAAAGCTGAAAAACTTACTGCTTAACTCTGGTACTGAAACCACTTTTAAAGGTGAAGATAAGTTAGACGATATTATCCTAGATCGTCTGGATTGTACTTATTCTTACTTTGCTGATCCTATGTATGTATTCATGGATGCAGAATACAACCAATACGACGTAGAAGCTGAAAACTTAGGTGATGCAGCAGCTTACATCGTTGACGGTATGGAAGAAACTTGCCAAGTGACTTTCTACGAAGGCAAAGCAATTTCTGTTGAAATGCCAACCACTATCGTACGTGAAGTGATCTACACTGAGCCATCAGCTCGTGGCGATACTTCAGGTAAAGTAATGAAGCCAGCAACTATCACTGGTGGCGGCACTATCAGCGTGGCTGACTTTGTGAAAGTTGGCGACAAGATTGAAATCGATACCCGTACTGGCGAATTTAAAAAGCGCGTATAACCGCCTTTTTTCGTCAGAGAAAGCCAGTGTCCGCACTGGCTTTTTTATTCTTTGGTAAACGCAATAATTTCCTCAGCAATATTGCTTAAAGCAACCTGCCGACTGACTGCGCCGAGCTTAACAGCCTCTTTTGGCATACCATAAACCACACAACTGGCTTCATCCTGTGCCAATGTTGTGGCTCCAGCATGATGCATATCTAGCAAACCCCGAGCACCATCGTCCCCCATACCAGTCATAATTATGCCTAGGGCATTTTTACCCGCAGCATTAGCGACTGAACGAAACAACACATCAACCGAGGGGCGATGCCGACTGACCAACGGTCCGTCCTTAAGCTGAACACGATATTGAGCACCACTACGTTGTAGCAGCATGTGCTTGCCACCGTTAGCAATGAGCACAAGACCCGGCATCACTCTATCGTTATCTTCGGCTTCTTTCACTTCCATTTCACATAAACTATTTAACCTACTAGCAAAGGCCGCCGTAAAATGCTCTGGCATATGTTGGACAACAACAATACCGGCACTTGTACGTGGCAATGCCGTTAACACGCACTCAAGTGCATGGGTTCCACCCGTTGAAGTTCCGAGTGCAACAACCCGATCCGTGGTTTGGTGTAGCGCATGGTTTGTTGATGTTAACACTACATCGGCGTTATGTTTCGCGGCGACAGGCATTTTTGTAGGGGTATTAACACGCAATTTTGATACTGATGCTTTAGCTGCAGCACGCACGGACTGGAGTAAACGGGCTTGTGATTCCTCCAAAAATCCCTTCAATCCTAATTTAGGTTTAGTAATGATATCAACCGCTCCCGCGGCAAGTGCAGCAATAGTCACTGAAGCACCTTGCTCAGTGAGTGTTGAGCAAATCACAACAGGGGTTGGCCTTTCAGCCATCACTTTTTTTAAGAAAGTAATGCCATCCATTCTTGGCATTTCAATATCAAGAATAATGACATCGGGCCATTGCTGTTCAAATAATTTAAGCGCAAACAACGGATCCCGAGCACAGCCTAATAAGGTAATATCAGGCTGGTTAGATAACATGCTGCTGAGCACTTGTCTGACAACTGCTGAGTCATCGACTATGGCGACATTAATCACAAGGCCCCCTTAAGTCTTGTTAATCCGACCAAATCACCACCGAGTTATTAGAGGTACGCATATCTTCACTCGCTTTATTAAAATATCGGTATTCTTCA
>NZ_JTLE01000094.1:1310943-1344144 GCF_000798835.1 Shewanella sp. ZOR0012 | reverse complement strand
TCATAACTTTACGTACATTGGGTGTAGAGCAATCGGTCATCACAACATCTGAAACACCGTAACCGCCGTTGTTGAAACAAACTTCAAGAGTTGACCATAGTTCGAAAGTTTTACCTACAGCGTCTGCAGGAAATACCATTTTACTAGCAGTTAACGAATAAGTTTTGTTAGCCGCATCAAATGTACCTTCCGATAGCGCAACGCGACGAGAAGAAGATGAAGCGTATTCTGGGTAGTTTTTATCACTATCCCATGCAATAAGCACTCTACTTGACTGATTTATGCTGAGTTTATCTACTGCATTACCAGAACCGTCTAAGATTTGGACTTTGAATGTTAATTTGCCATTAGCATCTGCTGCAATGTCAGTGAACTTAACGCTCATTGCTTCTGCATCTTTGTAAGCTTTAAGCACATCACCATGTCGCTTAGTTGCACTACCTGTACCACCGTAAGGCTCTGTCGCATTGTGGCAAGAGGTACAGTCAGTGCTGCTATGGTGAGCAGATGGTTTTTCAGTATGGCAACCAATACAAGCTTGATTGCTTAAGTCTGCTTTGAATAGGTCTGCATTGGCAGGTGCACCAGCACCTTCAACGTGACAAGCTGAACAATCAGCAGCAGGTTTTAATGGGAAGCCTACTTTGCCGTAGTCGATCACTTTACCACCGTAACCGACAATCTTATAAGGAGCAGGTACTTCTGCGCCTGTCTCATCGAAGGTATGACGTTCGCCACCTTTGTGGATAGCATGGATCATATAAGTGAATTCAATGCTATTGCCTGACTCTGGGTCGCCAGATGTTGCAGTATGGCAAGAGGCACAGTTTTCAATATCGATACGACGACCACCATGAAGCTCTAAGCTTTCAGGTTGGTGACAGGTATAACAAGCTTGAATAGAAACGACGTTACGGGTTTGAATACCTTCAGTCTTACCAGTAGAAGGTTGCCAGTCGAAATGGGCGTTGGCTGTGAGTTGTGGTAATTCAAGCTCCATCGTCGCGCGTTGAGTCGCGTCAGCGCTGTAAGTAACGGTTAATGGCTCAGTTACATTAGCAATGTTGGCTTGGTAGGTGTAGCTATAGCTACCATCACCATGGTCAACTAAGCAAGTATCACATTTACTTGCTGCTTCAACGTTTGCTTGGTATTGGGCTGATGGCTTGAGGTTATCAACGCCGGATGGAATGGTACCTGGCTCTTTTTTGGCATTAATATAAGCTTGCCATTGATAACCGCGGTTAGCTTCAGTTTCACCCACTTTTTCTTTAACTGGAGTTAATTGCGCAATACCAAACCGTAAATCGTGATCTTTAGTTAAGCCTAATACGGCAACGCCATTAGCATTTTCCAACGTAAAATCAACGGTGACTTTGCCTGCATCAACAGTGGCATTTGTGAATTTTGCTTTTAAGGTTGAGGTGGAGTTGATATTGACACCAACAACGCCTGGTTTACCGTCTTCACCATCTTTACCGTCACTGCCACCGCAGCCAGTGAGAAGAAGTGAAAGTAAACCGGCACCCAACATCGCTTTTGTTGCGGTATTGAAATTGAACCGTTTCATCATGATATTTCCCTGCAATAGTTTTAATCATCATTAAACACTTATCAAATAAGAATAAATCTCATTATTGGCATTTAATGTGTGGGATTAGATCCCACCTGTAAGGCTAACTAAGTCATTGGTATTTATCAGTCACTTTAAGCGGGTTATGTGATTGAGATCTGACTATTTCTTTAGAGGTAGAAGACTGCATAGTATGAGTTCCTTTTATATCTGCAGTTACAGGCCTTTTGGCCTGCATCATAGGGTTAATTAATTGGGTGGACTTTGAGTACATCGGCGACGGCCCCTTGTCCATGGCAGAATGCACAGGTTTCAGAGCCTGCGGTTGCATCAGCTTTGGAGCCTGCAAACACGGCACCTTGTTGCTTCATATGATTGTGGGTCGCATCACTTGAGTGACAGTTACTGCATACGGCGGCTATCGGGCTGGTAAAGGTGCCATTGTTAAGCGCAAGCGGTTGAACCGCTGTATTTAAGGGCAGGGCAACCGTTGAAACGCCTGCTGCATCTTTGATATGGCATTGAGCACAATTACCGATTTTGCCTGGGTAGTTGAGATCTGCAAAACCAGTAAATTGGCTGGTATGGATCCCATGAATTAACTGTTTAAAGTCAAAGGAGGTAATGGAGGGATTTGCCGCTGTAGCATCGGCCTGCATATTCGGGTTGTGGCAAAGTTGGCATTGGCCTGCTAAATCGTTGCGCGCACCATGAATATTCAGTTGTTGATCGCCGTGGCAGCTAGCACAGTTGGCATTGCTAATGATTTCGCGGCGGCCAGTGCTGGTTAATGCAGACATATTGAAGTAACTATGACTTGATTTGATCACCAGCACTTCTGCCTGTTCGGTACTGCAATCCACTAATACTTTATCTTTGGCGCAAACTCGACCTTGAATCGCTAAGCCGCCATGGTCGGCCTCAGTTCCCGCTGGAACAGTGAGACCTGAAATAGTGTAAACGTAGGTGCCATTGCTGCCAGAAACTGGCGTGGAGTCAGGGAGACGAATTGAGCGCGCAGAGCGGGTGCTGTAATCGAAACTGGTTCCCCAGTTAGCATAAACCCTTAGGTCGCTGATAAATTTGAGTTTATCTGCGCTATCTAGGTAAACAGTGCCTGTGCTGGGGTTGGTCAGGGTCACCGCAACAGTCACTGTGCCATTGGCATCCATGCTTGCACTACTGATGCTAGGACTAAATTGAGCTAACGCGGCAATTTGATCTTCATTGCCGTGTACGCTGGCGGTCCAATCGGCATTATGGCAAGCAACGCAATTGCTATTATCCGCTTGGGCTGGATGGCCTTGGCCCGCAGGGAAATTAATTTGGGTATGGCAGGCACCACAGGCTTCCATGGTGGGTACCCTATGCCAATTTTGACGCTCGGCTAAATCTGGATTATCAACGTGGCAAGTCTGGCAATTACTGATGGATTGAGGGAATCCCGTTAAATGTTTGCTGTGTATCATTTGCGGGAAAATATCCGCGGGATTGCTGACTTTCTTACTGTTATGGCAGGTTACGCAGGTTTCAACTTGGTTATAACGTCCACCATGGAACGCTAAATTGTTGTGGCAGCTATTACAGGTTTCAATGGTAATTAAGTTACGGGTATAAGCTAAGGTATTCCCCGAGGTTTGCCAATCATAGTGCTGATTAGTTATAGGGAGCGCTGTGCCATCGGCTAATGCATCGTCGCCCAGTTTGATGACTAGTCGTTGGGTGGCGTCGTTAACGAATGTCACCCCATTCATGCCGTTAAATGTGGCGCTAAAACGATAGCTGTAATGGCCGTTTTTATGGTCAACAATCGTGCCTGGGCAAGAAGCGGCGCACGTTTCAGAGGTGAAATGTTGCCACTCACTGCTATTACCAGCACCTGTGGCGCCCTGAGGTAGTAATTGCGCTGCAATGAAGGTGGCTGAAGGAATACCAACCACGGCTTCATCGTCTTGATTGCTCACCTGATAATCGACTTGGGCAATGCCGTCGGTCACGGTGACTTTATCGACCATGATGTTTAGGCTAGTGATCGTTATTGCGGGTGGTTTCCCCGGCTCACCAGGTGAGCCATCATTACCATCATTGCCCCCACAAGCGGAGGCAAGTGTGGCGAGGAGCAGCATCAAACTATATTGTGTGGTTAATTTGGCAAACTTGTTCATATTTCTATCCTTGGAATACGCTGTCAGTGCCTAAGTTACATTTGGTAGCTTAAGGTCAAACCTAAGTAATGAGCATTGTAATCGTGGCTGATGTCGCCAAAACTGAGCACATTGGGGACAGTGTCCCAAGTGGTGTTTTGGTTTTGCCAGTCTGCATCTTGATATTTCTCGAACAACCAATCGAAGCGTAATGACATACTGTCGGCCAGCTTATATTTGGCGTAGGCGTTAATATTGTGCTTGCGACTGTAGTAGTCACCGTAGGGGCTAGTGATGCCATAGGTGATTTCAGTATCGCTTTGACCATCGGAGTAGCTGTAGTCCAATCCCAGATCTAAACGATTATCCAGCAGGTTTTGATAGGAGATACCCGCGCCAATCAGGGTCGATTTCTCTTCCGCGGTGCTGTACCAATCAGGTGTTGAGAAACGATTGCTTCCGGCCTGATCTGAATCGCGCCAGTCTTGGTTGAGATAGGCGTTAAGACTTAGATTGTCGCTAATGAGATACTGCGCAGTTACATCGTAGCCAAGGTAAGACACTTGGGTGAGCCCGACTGATGTATGGTTATAGTCATCATCAATACTGTGTAAACTCGCACCCACAGAGAACCCTATATCGGTTTGGTAATCTGTGTGCAAGGTTACTTTTTGACGTTTGCGATCAGCAAGATAAGACTTACGTAGCCAAGGATTACTCGGACTTTGTGTGCTTGTTACAGCATCGTATTCACTGCCATTCCGATCTAATACTTCGCCCTTTAACCAAGCTGACCAAGCTGGCGAATAGCGGTAGCTGAGTTTGGCAAAGAGACCCGATTCATCGATGGACTGCCTATCAAGCTCCGAATACATGATTTCATCTCGGCTATATCCCGCTTCAGCATAGGCCGACGGCGTTAGGCGATATTTACCTTTGAGATCAAATTGTTTACTGCGTTTATCGTAGAGACGATTTGTAGCTGTGCCTTGATAAAAGCTGTCGGTCACGACCTGTGGGAAATCTAACTGAGCCGTCTTGTTTTCCCTGTCTTGATAGTTATAACTGGCTTGAACGCTTAAATCCTGTGTAATACGGCCAGAATACTTAAGCACCATATCTAGGATATCCACTTGGGCATCTAAATTATCGGTTGGCAGTACAGGGGAGGGGCCATTAATGGTCGCAGGCAGAAAAGCCTCATCCTGTGACATGTTACTGATGCCCGCGTGCATGAGGATGTTATGGCCATTTTGACCACCACTGGCCTCGGCGGCGATCCGATAGGCCTTGTTATCTGGGTCGACGGCATTTTGGCCAAAGTAGGCCGCACCAAATGTGGGCGTATAGGCCGATTGCCATAGCAGTGCCTGATGGTCATTCTTGTATTGGCTTATCTGGCTGTTTATACCCGCTTGCCAGCCTGCGCCGCCAAAATAGACTCTGGCATCGACTTCATTTGTGCTGTCATCAATTGGCTGCGCCAACATCACACTGTTAGTGAGAATATTTGCGCTGGTCTTTTTCGCGCCGCTGCGGTTTTCATGCTGGTAGTTCACCGAGGCTTTGTAGCGGCTGCTCGATGAGATATGGCCTGCGTAGTAACCGCCGAGGTTGAATCTATTCCGCGTAATGCTTAAGTCCTGCTCGATTAAACTCGATTGCAGTAACGGCATGGAGTGGGTCGTTGCTCCCTCTACCCAATTATCAGGCAAGAGCATCTTATCGTTATCGGTGAGATAAGGGCTCTTTAGCTGATTGTATTGATAGTTGGCGAGACCTTTATAACCCAATTGGATTTGATAGTGTCCAGGTTGGCCTGTGGTGAGCTTGGCAGACCCCGTATCAAATCCCAGTTTATCGGCCTCAAGCCGGGTTTTGTAACCACTCTCAGCTTGGTATTGCATATCGGCGCCCACAGCACCGACCAAGCCATCTTTATCCGTGCCAGTGCGATTACCAAAACGGCTATCTTCGCCGTCATTATAGGCGAGCGTGGCACTGACGTTGCCTTGGTGCCCTGTTTTGGGCTGGCATTGCTTGCAGCTCCATGAGTCACTTTTTACGCCGCTGCGATTCGCTTTTTGGATTTCATATCCTTCAGCATGGGCTGTGTTGAGTACGCCACTAATCGCCCAAGCCAGTAATGTGAGTGAGAAACAAGCTCTAGGAGTCGATATGTTCATTATTTGCATGATCATTTCCTTGTTATCTCTGGAGCAACTTGCCGGATGGATGGTTTGAACCATGCACTTGTCCATGGCAATTCATACAGGAATTACCCGAGGTGAAGGCATTTGTTTGATTACCAAAGTAAGCATTACTGCTGTGGCCATCGGAGGCGTGGCATTGTTGGCACAATTGTGGCGGTTTACTGATGAGCATTGACTCATTCACGCTGCCGTGGGGGTTATGGCAGTTAGCACAATTGTCGGTGACTGGCGCATGTTCCCACAATTTAGGACCGCGTTTTTCGGCGTGGCAGCTGTAACAGTTTTCGTTGACGCTCATTTGTTTCAGACTGGCATCATTTAAACTGCCATGGGGATTGTGGCAATCGCTACAGACCATTTGTTGCCACTGTAGTGGATGGGATGAGCGTTTGTGCATATCCGCTTTTTGTTGAGTATGGCATTGGGTACAAATTGCTACTTCGTTGGCTTTGTCGCTGATAGGGTCTTTTGCTACGTGTACTTGGTGACAGCTACTGCAGGGGATATCGGCATTGTCATGGTGATTACCTTTCCACGCGATGCGTTGATCGTCGTTATGGCAACTCATGCAGACACTGTTTTGTTTTTGCGCGGGAACCGGAGAATTCTGGCCGAAGGTGATCATCGGCTCTTTGCCGCCCTTGTTATGATTACCGAGTGGGCCGTGGCAAGCCTCACACTGTAAGTCGGCCATGGGGGAATCTTTGACATTAGGATTACCATGTACACCATCAAAAATGGCCATCACAGTGGCACTTTTCTTATGGCACATCAGGCAAGTGTCAGCCCCTTTGGCCGAGTACTTACCTTCGGCAAATTTTTTGTCCAAAGTCGCGACGACCTCCTCGGGTGGCTTGTCATCCCAAGGTGTTGCTACCGTTGAAAGGCTGAGTATCGATAACATCAGAGCAAGCATAACCTGAGTTATGCTTTTGAACTTTAAACCAATATCCATGTTCATCTATTCCCGAGTGCGTTTTATTTGTTATTTTTCAAGCTTTCGACATCGCTAATTTAGCTGATTAATATTAGAACAAGCACGTGACAAGTGCTTAACATTTTTTAGCTGGTTGACTGTAAAGAGGAATGATTTTGTAGGGATAAATAATAAGTGTGATAAATGTCTCATTTTGTACCGAGGATGACTTTTTTTAACGCTTATTGAACATGTTGTTCGATTGCGATAAATGGTGGCAGCTAGCTGGCATTTTTATTTTCGGTCAGGCGTTTATTCATTGAGATTTTTGTCACATAATACTCAACACAATTGAAAACTATTATCGTTACCAGTCAAAAAGCTTGATCTAGGTAAAGTTATTAGCTCCATAGCTCAGATAAAATGAGCACAGTTTTTCAAGCTGAAGCTGTTACAAGGTGAAATAGGTAATGAAGTTAAGCGAACTCAGTCCCGGTGACCGTGGCATTATTTCTGAAATCGGGCGATTAGATTTGCCGCAAACAGTGAAGCGTAAATTATTGTCCATGGGCATTACCCCTAATACACGATTTTCTTTGATTCGCCGAGCGCCAATGGGCTCTGGTTTAGAGCTGGATATTCGTGGTAGTAAGCTTTGTATGCGCAGAGACTTGGCAGACATTATTGAGGTGGAAAAGGCGAATGACTAAGCAGTTTCATTGCGTCACCGTTGGTAACCCAAACGCTGGGAAATCAACACTCTTTAACGCGCTTACAGGCGCGAATCAGCAAGTTGGCAACTGGTCCGGTGTGACGGTTGAGAAAAAAACCGGTCATTTCACTCTCAATGGTGCTGACGTTTACTTAACCGACTTACCCGGTATCTATGATTTACTCCCTGCGGGTAATAGCTGTGATTGTTCTCTCGATGAGCAGATTGCTCAACAATATCTCGCCGAACAACGTGTCGATGGCATCATTAACTTAGTTGATGCGACCAATATCGAGCGCCACCTCTATTTGACGGCACAACTCCGTGAATTGTCGATCCCTATGGTGGTGGTGTTGAACAAAATCGATGCAGCTATCAAGCGTGGCATTCGTGTCGATTTAAAGAAAATGAGCCAAGAGCTTGGCTGCCCAGTGATCGGGGTTTGTTCCCGCGATCCTGCTGATGTTGCTAAAGTTCAAGCGCAAGTGCTTGACTTACTTGAAGGTCGTGTATCTGAAGCGCCTTTGTTACTTGATTACGACGAGCAAATTGAAGCAGGCGTGCAACTACTTTGTAGTAAAGATCCCAATTTAAGCCGTGGCCGCGCCTTAGCGATGTTGGGTAACGGTTCTGGTTGTGGTAGCTGTAAAAATGCTGAGCTTCAGGATGAGGTGAATACTTGTACTCAGCAAATTGCGCAGCAAGGACACGACATTGAAGTGATGGTCGCAACCACTCGCTTTAATTTTGTGGAGCGAGTATTCCAAGGTTCCGTTAAAGCCGATGGCTTCTTAACCTTGAGTGATAAACTCGATAAATTAGTCTTACATCCTGTACTTGGCATTCCGGTGTTCTTATTTGTCATGTATTTGATGTTTATGTTCAGCATCAACATCGGCAGTGCGTTTATCGATTTCTTCGATGTGTTCGCAGGGGCATTACTGGTCGATCATTTTGGTGCACTGCTCAATAACATAGGCGCGCCAGCTTGGTTGGTGACTATCCTTGCGGGTGGTGTGGGCCAAGGTATTCAAACCGTTTCTACGTTTATTCCTGTGATTGCGGCATTATTCCTTGGTTTATCTGTTCTTGAAAGTTCGGGCTATATGGCTCGTGCCGCGTTTGTGGTTGACGGATTAATGCGTCGCATAGGTTTACCGGGCAAAGCTTTCGTACCAATGATCGTGGGCTTTGGTTGCTCTGTGCCAGCCATTATGGCAACGCGTACCTTAGGCAGTGAGCGTGAGCGTATTGTCACGGGAATGATGGCTCCCTTTATGTCTTGTGGTGCCCGGTTGCCTGTGTATGCACTATTTGCGGCGGCATTTTTCCCAGACTCTGGCCAAAACCTGGTATTTTTACTGTATATCATCGGGATTTTTGCGGCCATCGGTACCGGATTGTTGCTGCGAAGCACTTTATTACCAGGCACCAGTAGTGCGGTAGTGATGGAGTTACCAAGTTATGAGTTGCCTAAATTTAAAGCGGTGATGGTGCGTACTGGTAAGCGGACTAAGAGTTTTATCCTTGGTGCGGGTAAAACCATTGTACTAGTAGTGACACTGCTCAATTTTATCAATGCGATAGGGGTAGATGGTAGCTTTGGTCATGAGAATAGCCAAGCGTCACTCTTAAGCGTAGCGAGCCAGAAAGTGACACCTATCTTCTCGCCAATGGGAATTGAGCAAGATAACTGGCCTGCAACGGTCGGGATTATCACTGGGATTTTTGCCAAAGAAGCGGTGGTGGGAACACTCAATAGCTTATATACCAATGCAGGTTCTGAGGACGGCGAATTAACACCATTAGCCGATAGTTTTAATGAGGCTCTTGCGACTATCCCAGCAAACTTGTTTGGTTTAGATTTGGAAGACCCGCTTAAGTTATCTGTAGGCGATGTGTCCAGTACCTATGTTGCGGCAGAGGCGCAAGGTGTTGCAACGTCAACCTTTAGTGCCTTGCAATCTGGGTTTACTACCAAGGTGGCAGCGTTTTCTTATTTGCTGTTTATCTTACTCTATACTCCCTGTGTTGCGGCGATGGGCGCTTTAGTGAACGAGTTTGGTACTCGTTGGGCAACGTTTGCAGCGACATGGACATTCTCTCTGGCCTATGGCAGTGCAACTATCGCTTACCAAGTAGCAACCTTTGCCGAGCACCCATTGCAATCGGGTCTATGGATTGGTTTCTTCCTCAGTGCGTTAGTCATATTCTATCTATGGCTAAAACGTAAAGGGCGCAGAACTCAGCAAATTATCCCAGGCGTGCGGATTATTACTGAGTAAATCCCTGAGTAATAAATGTCAGCTTAGTGGTTACAAAGATAAAAGCAGCTTTCACGGCTGCTTTTATTGTTTTACTATCCACGGCATAACCCTTAGTTTTTAATACTGGGCATTGTAACTGGCCGAGATCTGTAGGATCATGCTGGTTTTGTTAAAATTGCCATTGTTCGCAAAGAGGAATTCCATGAGTCATGTGGACACTGAAGTACGTCCGAGTAACTTTATTCGTAATATCATTGATGAGGATCTGAAAAGCGGTAAGCACACGAGTGTGCAGACGCGTTTTCCACCTGAGCCAAATGGTTATTTACATATAGGTCATGCTAAGTCTATCTGTTTGAACTTTGGCATCGCCCGCGATTACCAAGGTCTCTGTAACTTACGATTTGATGATACCAACCCTGAAAAAGAAGACATCGATTATGTCAATTCTATTCAGGCGGATGTGCGTTGGTTGGGATTCCAGTGGGATGGTGAGGTGCGTTATTCCTCTAACTATTTCGACCAATTACATCAATATGCCGTTGAGTTAATCAATAAAGGCTTAGCCTATGTGTGTTTTCTCAATGCTGATGAAACCCGTGAATACCGTGGCACGTTAAAAGAGCCTGGTAAAAATAGCCCTTATCGTGATACTCCTGTGGAAGAAAACCTGCGCTTATTTGAAAAAATGCGTCTAGGTGAATTCAAAGAGGGCGAATGTGCGCTGCGCGCTAAAATTGATATGGCATCGCCTTTCATGTGTATGCGCGATCCGGTGATTTACCGTATTCGTTTTGCTCACCATCACCAAACGGGTGATAAGTGGTGCATTTATCCAATGTACGATTTTACTCACTGTATCTCTGACGCGCTCGAGCACATTACTCACTCATTATGTACACTTGAGTTCCAAGACAACCGTCGTCTGTATGACTGGGTTCTCGATAATTTAGATGATTTCCAAGCGCCAAATCGTACTCGTCAATATGAGTTTTCACGCTTAAATCTTGAATATACGCTGATGTCTAAGCGTAAATTAAATGACTTAGTGACACGCAAGTTAGTAACCGGCTGGGATGATCCCCGTATGCCAACAATTGCAGGTCTACGCCGTCGTGGTTATACCCCAGCGTCTATCCGCGAGTTTTGCCAACGTATTGGTATCACTAAGCAAGAAAACATGATTGAAGCGGCTATGCTCGATGCCTGCATCCGTGAAGAGCTAAACGAACATGCCCCACGTGCGATGGCCGTACTTCGCCCATTAAAAGTGGTGATTGAGAACTACCCAGAAGGTCAAATCGAGACGATTCAAGCGGCGTCTCACCCAAGCGATGAAAGCATGGGTACACGTGAACTTGCCTTTGGCCGCGAACTGTATATCGATGTGGCGGACTTCAGAGAAGAAGCCAATAAGCAGTACAAACGTCTAGTCATGGGCAAAGAAGTGCGCCTGCGTAACGCCTATGTGATTAAAGCCGAACGTTGTGACAAAGACAGTGAAGGTAATATCACTACCGTCTACTGTAGCTACGATGCCGATACTTTAGGTAAAAACCCTGCCGATGGTCGCAAGGTGAAAGGCGTAATCCATTGGGTTGAAGCGACTACGGCTAAACCTGCGGAATTCCGTTTATACCAACGCTTGTTCACTGATCCAAATCCTGCTGCTGCCGAGACAGTGGATGAAGTGCTTAACCCTAACTCACTTGAAGTGGTTAATGGTTTAGTTGAAGCAAGCCTTGCGAATGCGCCAGCGGAAAAAGCTTATCAGTTTGAGCGTGAAGGTTATTTCTGTGCTGACAATAAAGACTCTTCAGCCGAGCATTTAGTGTTTAACCTAACGGTTGCACTGCGGGACTCATTTGAATAGCAAGTAGTTAGCTACGATAATCGCTGCCACACTACGATGATTGCCGTTGCTGCTAGTTGCGAACGGCATTTACGAATAAAAAGGCCCTTAGTGATATAAAACCTAAGGGCCTTTGCTTTTTACATCTTTTAGATTTCACAATTTTTATCAGCTGTTATCGCTACTTTTAAGTTAAGCCATCTCTAGCAGTCGGTTAAACGTCTACTGATACCTTATTGGTACATAGGACCAAACCCAATGCTCCAGAGGATAACACTGGTGGCCATTAATCCAACCAAGAGCACTAAACCTGCTGTGACCATCGAACTGGCGTAAATAAAGCCTTTCTCTTCAGGGATATTCATAATGATGGGCACACCTGCATACAGCAGATAAACCGAGTAGGCTAAACCAATCAGCCCAACAATCATAATAAACCAGAGTACTGGGTAGAGTGCCGCCAAACCAACCATAAACAGCGGTGTTGCGGTGTACGACGCGAGTTCTAATGCTTGGGTGAAAGTTGGCTGAGCATCGAAGGTTTTTGCCATCCAATAGGCTAAATAGGCGAGGGCAAAGACGCCTGCAATTAGGCCAAAATACATACCTACGGACATAAACATCGCACTTTGCGGCGTGAGATAAATAGGATCACCGGCTCCTGGATTCCAGCCAATGTAAGCTGTTGCAATAAAGCTACAGACAGCGGGAATGAGTGCGATGAGAACAACGTGACTTAAGCTACTTTTGAGTGCTTCATGGTTTTGTTCAATCGCATGCCACTCTTGCTTTGGATGAGTGTATAACCCCATTAAGTGATTCAGTATCATTATAATTATCCTTGTTCAGCATTGATGTTGGCTCGCCAAACGTCAGACGAGCTGATAACAGCTCTGCAATCAGGGTTAATGCGCCACAATCCCTTTAACTCCCGATTGCCTACTCTTTGAATTGAGATGTGCCGTGATCAGGATCTCAGTTCTTAAAGTGTAGATTATTTATTGAACAAAAAGTTCAGCTAGTCAAGTTTACTGGTGTCTAAAGCTATAGCTTGTTGATAATTACGCGTAAAATATGACGATATTTTCTTTAAGATTTTTGAGTGATCCCATGCAGCAATTACTGGCACCTGTTCATGCGTTTCTTCGTTGTGAGACGCCGCAAACTTGGATTGATGTAGCAAGAGCCTCTGCCTCGTTAGATGAACTCTTAATTGACCATTGTAATTGTGAGCTAAATGATAATATGTGCACATAGTGATGGAATCGGTAGTGTTGCTCATCGGAGTACGTAATGGACACAAGCAATCTTTCTGGAAATGTTTATCTTTACCAGCGTTTTAGTTCTTCAGGACAAGAGGGGAACAGCTCGCTCTTTCGTCAGGGCGAAGCACAGCGGGAATGGCTGAGTAGACATCCAAACTGCGTAGTAGTTGAATTGGATGATAGGCCACTTATAGATGCAGGCTTATCAGCGTATAAGGGGAGGCATGTTGACCACGGTTCTTTAGGTCGACTAGTGAAAGCGATCGAATCTGGTTTGGTAGCAAAAGGGTCAATTATTCTAGTAGAACATTTTTCACGTTTGACTCGAATGGATATTGATCAATCTGAGGAGTTGATTAAAAAAATTTGGAAACATGGGGTATCAATTGTCACTGCCAGAGGTAGTAATTACTACCCACCAGAAGCTGTGAATGATTCTAAACTGCGAATTTCACTTATAATTGAAATTGAAAAAGCTCACGAGGAGTCGAAGTGGCGCGCTAAAAAGGTTAAGGGTTCGTGGGAGCGTCGAGAAAAGCTTGCTAGGGAACAAAAAATCTCTCCGAAAATGAGAATGCCCTTTTGGTTAAATAGTGATGGTTCCCTGAATGAGTTTGCTCCTGTAGTTAGAGATATATTTAAATTGCACGCGACCGGAAAAGGGCAAATTATAATAGAGCGCGAATTGCGGAAACGATATGGCGATATTAAACCTTTAGAAAATGTCAATCCTACTAAGATCATCCGTATTTTAAAAAATGAGAAATGCATTGGCAGGGTTTATGGCGAAAAACTATATGAAGCTGCCGTAGATGACGTAACATTTTATAACGCTCAACGAATTCATGCTGGTAAATTGTTTACTAGTGTCCGTGAGGATCGAAAATGGCCTTTGCATGGAATGGTGAGATGCGGTCATTGCGGCAGCGGGATGAGCATTCAACAAACCAATAGTACTATGCCTTTGCTTAGATGTTCTAAAAAACAGCGTTCCGGAGGCGAATATTGCCCATCATCAACTACGTTTCCCTATGTCGTTGCTTATCATTTTTTTATATACTATGTAGAGCCAGTGATACTTGCAATGATGACGGACTATAAACGAATGAATAGCCTGGAATTAGAACAGGTCAAAACTCAGCAGGAAATTACAAAACTTCGTGTTGCTTTGGCTGATGCAAGCTCGCAATACAAATCACGTGTTAATGCGGGAAAAGCTGCGAATGCTACATTATCAGTAATGGATGACTTGCAAGAAAATATAGATCTTTTAGAAATTAAAGTGAGAGGTTTACGGGGAAAAATTTCAGCACAGAAATCGTTAAAAAGTATTTCAAATGAAATATACGATCTTTCAGTAAACAGCCCAAGTCAATATAATTTGGAACTGAATAAAACAGGTTGTAAAATTTTATTGAAAGACAGGGTTCTTACTTTTAGCAATCCTGATACTAATGAAGATATGGCCTCGCTACATTATATATTATATGATAGAAGTCGACTCAGCTACATTTATACTTTCAATGGCAAAAGAGATTATTATAATGCTGAGATATTCAATGGCGAAGTTCGTTCTGAAGATTGGACTATAGATAAGTTACTGAATCCAAGGTCTAATAACAAAATGGGACCGATTGATCTAGCCGCAATGGTTCATTCGCTAAATATTGAGAAAGATAGCGGAACTTCTTTTAAATTTGAATTAGATGGTTTTTCTGATGAGCTTTGAAAACTACAATGAGTTACTAAAACCAATCAATGAGTTTCTTAAATGTGAGACTCCAATTGAATGGGTGAATGAAGCAAAAAAGGCTGATAATCTACCAATAATATTATTAGATCACTTGATATGTGAATTAAAGGCGGCACAATCAGCTATGTTTTTAATTCGTAAGTATGCAGTAGATAAAAATAGTGGTGATGCATTATTAAACTGGTTAAAGCCCTATGAGAATTTTGCCTATCGTAAAGAGGGTGATTGGAAAGATTTGGCAATTCACAATCGATTAACTAGGTCTATGATACCTCGGTCTGGTACTGCATATGGGCAAGATCTTATTGATAAAATGGTGCTGCTGATCAAAGAGGAATTACATCATTTCTATCAAGTTTTAGAAATTATGTCAGAGTACAATATTGAGTATCGGAATATTACTTCTAGCCGATACGCCAAGAATTTGTTGTCTCACGTAACTAATCATGAGCCTGATACTTTGATTGATAAACTGATTTGTGGTGCCTATATTGAAGCTCGTTCTTGCGAGCGATTCGCTAAATTGGCTCCTCATGTAGATAGGCGGTTAGGTGACTTCTATGTCTCTTTGTTGCGTTCCGAGGCTCGCCATTATCAAGATTACCTTTCATTGGCTGAAGATATTGCAGGGTATGATATATCAAAACGTGTCAATTATTTTGGTATTATTGAAGCAGAGCTTATTTCTAGCGATGATAATGATTTCAAATTTCACAGTGGCCGACCTATTTTGAGCAAGTTATCTATTTCTCTTTAATGTAAAGTTTCCGCAAGACAGCCTATTTTTAAACTTGAATCTAAAAATAGGCTGCCTTGCACTAATCCAATCAATTTTAAATGGATAGAATTTTCTATTTCAATTCAAATTTTAAATCATAGTTGTGTTATATAGCATGCTTGTAAGTTTTTGTTTACGATTTGTAGGGTGTAACAAACTTATATGTGTGAGTATGTTTTGCCAATGGCATCTTTCATCTTTCATCTCTCATCTCTCATCTCTCTTAAAAATATCCTACTACACCGCTGGTTATATCTTTAAATAGGTTTTAACCCACTAAAACCTATGTTCATAGGTCGCTTCGCGGTGGGTTTGCTGACACAAATTTTAAAGCTAAAAGACTTTTTGAAAAATAATGTGATATAATATATTTGTTTAAATAATATAAAGGATGTTAAACATGGCTGAAATAATTTCAGAAGTGGATCTGCGCGGAAGGGTTGCAAAAATAAAGCAGATTTTGTATGAAAAATTAGTGGATAGTCTCATAAATGAAATTAGAGAAAAAAAAGCGTTAGGAACAATTTGTGATCCTAAAGATGAAAAAGTTATTAACTGGTTGATGCAGCTTCAACAATCATTTATTGTTGAGATCGGCCAAGTCAAGGATGAATATCGGTATAGCAGGGATTTATACGAGCATGTAAATTCCCTTGATTTATCAAATGAGCAAAAAGATTTAATTTTAAACTGCATTGAAGATTCTACATTCACCAAATATGTTAACTCGATGACTATAGATGAAGTTGTTAGGCATTTGCTTGATGCTCGGGAAATACATCAGTGTAGCATTTGTGAATCTAGTCTATACAATGGTACTCAGTTTATTCAATGCGATATTTCAATAAACATTAAATCACCTATCAATGAATGCAGTCGGTTTCAATATTCAGGTAAGAACGGTGCATAGTCATGAAGAGACGGCGATTTGTTGCAGTTCGAACACAATATATGAAGTCCAGCAACGCGGTTGCGTTGCTGGACCATGTCCATGCGCTTCGCCAGGGGGCAACCCACTCTCCAAATGTGCAGCCTGAATACAGTCATAACAACATCGGTGTGTACGCATATGGCTGTAAAGATGGTATTTCGGCGTTTGAGCGATCTTGTGACCGCTATAAGGCCGCCACCGGGAAAAAAATCCGTTCCGATTTTAATGCGTTATTCGAACATGTGGTTGTGCTGTCCGAAAGTCAATATTCGTTTATTGAAGAGAAAGTTGGTAATGAACAAACAAAAAATCTTGTTATAAATAGCCTTAAATGCTATGCGAAGTCGATAAAAATGGAATTTGGATTTGAACCTCTATCAATAGATCTTCATCTAGACGAAGGGCATTATGATTTGTCTGGTAATTTCATTAGAAATATTCACGCCCATTTAACTTTTTTCAACTACGACTTTCAGAAAAAAGTGGCTCCATTGCGACATTTAATGGTTAAAGGTCAAAGCGCGTCAGGCAGAACATTGCAGCTAAATTCTAATTTCGAAAAAATGCAAGACTTGGTATTCGACAGTTTCTGCAATCTTGGTTTTATTCGTGGGGAATCGAAGAGCATTACTAATGCTAATCATTTTAGCAAAGAACGCTTTGTAAAAGAAAAGGTTAATAAGTTGACTGCTTTATCTGATAAATTAGAAGTAAAGTCTCGGCAGGTTAAGCAAGAAATTGAAATTTTTGGTCAGGAGAAGATCAAGCTTAAGTCAGAAATCGCTGACTGTAAGGCGGAGGTTTCTAAATGGAAAAGCGAGATAGATAGATTAAAAACTTATGCTTCAGAGTTGACTGAATTAATAAAAAGAAGAGCATTGTCAGCTATTAAAAAAATCAGGCTCGATTTATCACCTAGTGAAGGTATGAAATATAAAAAATAGTTTTATAGCTACTTAAAGCTGAGTTTAGCAACCCAGCGCTACAGCTAAGGCGTTGCTCCTTTAGCTGAACAGCAAATCCAATTTTATAAGTAGAACCCTGCCAGGCATCCGACGTCGTATCGTACGCGTGGAGGTAAACTTCTTCGTACATGACCAACCGCTACAAGCGCTAAACAAACACATTGTCCCGCCACGAGCCTTTTCCGTCCATGCTGATGCGAATGTCGTACTGCTTCAGTGACCCGGTAAAAGCCTGAATGGTGAACTGGCTGCCCTGGTCAGTATTTATGATCTCGGGCGCGCCGTGTTTTTCAATCGCTTCCTCGACTGCTTTCAGGCAGAAATGAACATCAATGGTGGCTGATAGTTTCTAAGACAGGACGCGACGGGAAAACAGTCGATGAACGCCGCCAGGTATACAAACCCGCTGGTCATCGGGATGTAGGTGATATCCATTGCCCAAACCTGATTAGGCCGGCAAACATTCATGCCGCGAAGCAGATAGGGATATACCCGGTGCTCCTGATGACTTTGTGTCGTCCTGGACTTACGGTACAGCGCCTCAATGGCCATCCATTGCATAAAGGTCGCCACTCGTTTCCGACCGACTTGATAACCCTCCTGGCGTAATCAATCCCGCAACGTTCTGGCTCCGACAAACGGATACTCCAGATGCAGGCGGTCAATACGGCTTATCACGTGTAACTCATCTGGCCGTAGTGGCTTGTGCTCATAATAGACGGCCCTTCTGCTGATGGATAGCACCTGGGTCCGCCGCGTAAGCGACAGCCTATGGTCACGGTCAATCATTGTCTTTCGTTCAGCAATCCCGCCCTGCTGAGCGCGCTTTCTAAAAAATTATTTTCCAGTATCAGTTCACCGAGCTTGGCATGCAGACGTTTGTCATCTACTCCAGGTTGCCTGGACTTCGGATTAGCATCAAAGACATCAGAAGAATGTTCAAGTAACTGAGCCTTCCATTGAGTGATTTGATTCGGTTGCACATCGAACTTTTGTGAAAGCTCAGCAACGGTCAGCTCGCCTTTGATAGCGGCAAGCGCCACTTTAGCTTGGAAGTCTGGTGAGTGGTTGCTACGGGGTCTTTTGGCCATGTCGATATTTCCTGTTGTTAAGTGTCAGGTCCCGGGCGATTGGTAGGCCGAATGCGGAATAATTCTGGTGATACTTGATAGTACTCTTTGAGCCTATCCAGCGGAGTCAGATGATTCAATGCCTTCTGGCCAATGAATTGATTATAAAGCCGCTGATAACGCTCAAGTGTTGCCGCCAAATCGCCAGAGCACTCAAACCGAGTTTCCTTCAACAGGCTGGCTATTCGTCCATTAAATCGCTCGACCATACCGTTGGTTTGTAGCTTACCCCGTTTTATCAGTCGATGTTCTATCTGCTGCTGGTTGCACACCATGTCAAATGGGTGCTTACCTGTTGGCTCCCGCTGACCCGTAGCACAGTATTTATCGGTGAATTCTTTCCCATTATCGGTCAGCACAATGCTGAGCTTGAAAGACGCTTTACGCGTCAGTCGACTTAAGAAACCACTGGCGGAGCAGGCACTTTTATCTGGCAGGATTTCCAGATACACCCATCGCGAAGCGCGATCGATAGCCACAAACAAGTACTTTCTATGGGCTTCATCAGGCAATTGAGGTAAGTATTTAACGTCAACGTGGACGTAGCCAGGTTCGTAATCTTTAAAGGACTTAGGTGAAGCCTCTGGCTCAGTTTCAGGAAGCAGTGCGTTGAGGTTTCCCACATTGTTGCGAACCAAACAACGATTTGAGGCTGAGCGAGACAATTCAGGAATAACAAATCGTCGAACCACAACCAGCAGATCATCCAATGGCAGCAACAGGGTTTTACGCAACTCGACGATCAACCATTCATGAACAGGGTTGATGAAGGTTTGCAAACGGTGCGCAGTATGAGAGCGGTCTTGGTCGCTATCACGGTTCTTCCATCGACGTATGGTGGTTTCAGACACCCCCAGTTCTTTGGCCAGTACCGCAACAGACTTTGTGGACTGTTGGATCAGCTGACGTATTTTTGGGGTTGTCGCAGCATTAGCGTGGAGTTTAATGTTCAACGAACTGCTCCTGAAGTTGGTTAATGAAGTCTTCCATCCATCGACAAGATTTAACCAGGCGATGGCTACGATTGTCTAACCAATCATCTGGGACCCAACAGTTAAGCATTAACAGGTCTTGTTTCAAGTAGACAATCTACTTAGGGCACTGTTCAGATTTCCGGGGCCCCTCACAATACCAAGTGTGTCGGTTCTTCTTGAAATCTAGGTGTAAATCAGTTTATTACAGATAGATCCCGTGGTAAGTTAGGGCATGACTCTTGATGTGTTGCCAATACCGCGCATGGTGATTTATAAAATCCAGCCATTGTCAAGACATTCATACCGATACCAAATTCTATATATACCAGTAGGACTGTCTCAATTATCTAGGTGAGTAAGCTTCCGGAGGAAAACAGAGTGGCGATAGACGTGTTGATTCATTTTTTGAGTGCCGGCCTCTTAGATGTTAAAGGCGATGACACAAAGCTCGAAAAGCTACAAACCACTGCAGCAGACCTGTCTGCTGTGCTAAAGAAGACCCCTTCAAAGTCTGCGGCATTTGCTCTCATAGCTTTCGATCCGTCTTCTCCCGCAACTGATCCAGTGATTCAGGAGGCCGTTGAGGCACTTCAGAATCGTTGGGCAACATACATCAACACTTTCTCTGATACGCCAGTTACAGTAATCCGCGCCCTATTGTTGGATGCTCTTTCAAAAGCTGCCACCGAAGATGACCACATTGGCATTGCCTTTGTATCCTATGCACGTAATACCCTGCCTTTTATGGAGGCTGGTAATGAAAGCAAGATTTGGGGCGATGTGGTCGCAAAAATTGAAAGACAGGTTAACGCCCGAGCAGAAGCTGAATGGACTACTCCTGAATCAATCCGTGTTCCCGAAATGAACTATTTGGTACCCGGGGCAATTACTATACGCGGCCAGGAAGTATCCCTTGATAAGGATGCTCTAGCAGAGAAGATTGCAGCCGCTGGCGGGCCAAATAATGCTGTGGGACAGCCTACAGGAGGCAATTCGGTTTGGCCAAATAGCAATAATAACTGGGTTTTTCAGTTCACTCCTCTTCTGGCCAATGCCATTTATGGTGCATTGGAAGAAGTATTGGAAGGAGTACAAATTGAACCAGTAGATTTATCTGAACCTTTGAAAAATCTCGCCAGTGCAGTATCAATTCATGTGGACAATACGCTGCAAGCTGTGAGCGGCGCGACAGCGGGCCTCCAACGTCGCACCAGCTTAATCTGGTGGAAAGAAACTCTGTACTCTCCAAGTGTTCAAAGTAGTTACCGTGATATGTCTCCATCTATCGCGGCTGCCTTGATGGCCTTTGATCTCCATCAACAGATCCCTACATTTTCCCCTGCAAGTGTTGCAGCATTCTTACACGAAACAGTTTTGAGCTTACCGGATATTGAGGCACAAGACGCAAAGCCAATTCGTGTTCTACTAGAAGAGGCACTACAAGCAGAGGAACTGGCACCATTACGCGATGCCTCCGCTCAGTTGCACCCAGAACCTACAGGTCGAGGCCCTCTCCTTGGAATTTTGGGACATGGGTTTGGCAAACACATCAATGATGATCAGTTCCGTTGTCTGGTAGGTATTCCCGCTGAGTCGGCTCTTACTATTCCCCAATGGGCGACGTGGATCTTTAGAGAGTTGCAAGCTGCACGCGCCATGCAAGAAGGCGCTGGGGCAAAGAAGCGAGGGCGTAAATCCTGATGAGTACATGTTCTCGATCTACTTGTTTTGCTCCCGAATCCACTTGCAGCATGGGCTGCCTAGATCATACAAAATGTCATGAGTGGGCTGGGCAGGAAGGAATGGTGACTTTGCATGAAGAGACTGCTCCTCATGAGTTGGTACTCCCTTGGTCAGGAAGCGCATTGGGGCTAGTGGACCTTGGATTTGTTGCTGGTCGAGCAAAACCTCTGGTTGTCGGTATTATCGGACACCAGAATGCAGGAAAAACCACATTGCTCGCTGCGTGGTATTTGTTGCTAGGCCGAGGTTTGATTTGTGGCGATCACCAGTTTGCGGGGTCTTACTCACTTGAAGGCTGGGAGGCAGTGGCCAGTTCACTGCGATGGACTCCAGGCCATCCCCCCAGTTTCCCACCACACACGACCAGTCGCGGGGGAAGAGCTCCTGGATTACTCCATTTGGACTTTCGACATTCTGATGGCGAGTCTCGTGGATATATGTTTGCGGATGCGCCTGGTGAATGGTTCCAGAAATGGGCAGCGAACCGTGACAGTGTTGATGGGGCTGGCGCTCGTTGGGTAGCGGAGCATGCAGACGTATTCTTGCTTGTCGCTGATTGTGAAGCTCTTGCAGGTCCCAGCAAGGGCTCTGCTCGTGGAGCCTTCTTGCGTCTTGTCGAACGCTTAGCCTCAGAAAAAGGGAGGCGTCCCGTTGCACTTGTTTGGACTAAATCTGATATCAAGGTCGCTCCAGAAATGGAGGCTGTAGTCAGACAATCCGTTTTTAGCTCTATTCCTGAAACCGTCGAATTTTCCGTCAGTACAGCAGTGGATGATGATACCTTGGGGAAGGGCCAAGGCTTCTTGGAGCTTCTTGATTGGACACTACGAGTCAGACGCGGGCGTGTTCTCTTACCACCTGTTGATACGACCAGCGTGGATCCACTTTTCATGTTTGGTAGGAGGTAATTATGAGTTCCAGCGATAACTCGATTTTGCTCATCGGGGAGTCAGATGTCGGCAAGACTCACTATGGAGCCCAATTATTGAAGCGCCTAATGAAGAGAGATGGCCAACTCAGAATGAATGGTGCAGCTACTAACATTGAGCCATTCGAGTCAGCTATGAGTTGCCTAGATGAAGGCATGGCAGCAGGCCATACAGCTACATCAACCTACGTCGATAGCATCTGGCCTATTATGGATGCGCAGGGGCGCTCAGCCAAACTTATTTGGCCTGACTATGGTGGTGAACAGATTAAGGCAATCTCTGATACACGCCGCATTCCTGCGGCGTGGCAGTCTAGAGTTGTTTCAGCCCCGGCTTGGCTCCTCCTTATTCGTTTGCAGAAAACCCGAGTCACTGCAGATATTTTTTCGAGACCATTGCACGCTCAGCCGCTCACTAGTACCGAGAGCCACGAGATACAAATATCAGATCAGGCCAGGTTAATAGAGCTACTTCAGATACTTCTTTATATCCGCGGGATGGCGAGTACGAAACCCCTAGTCAGTCCTCGCCTATGTGTGCTTCTTAGTTGTTGGGATGAACTTAGTGTTGAAGACGCTCCACCGGAATTATTAAAGAGCCGATTACCTCTGCTATCTAGTTTCATCCATAACACATGGGCAAAACCGAGTATTCTGGGGCTATCTGCACTTGGACAAGCATTAAGCCCTCGAGACCCTAATGACGAGTACTCAAACCGTGGACCAGAGCAGTTTGGCTATGTTGTTCTTCCCGATGGACAACATTCATCAGACCTTACTTTGCCAATACAATACCTTTTGGATGAAAACCTCTGACACAAGAGACTAGATTGATGAAAATCGAGCAAGCTATTTATGGCGAAGTCCGCAGTGGGCATGCCTTGAGGCTAGCGAGCACCCGTAGTCAAATTGTCGATGAGCTAGCATCACGTCTTGACCTACCTGACACAGCCCCCCCAGGAGTTAACTGGTCTCCCTACATAACAGGTTTCCCTTATGGAGATAGATATGTCCTAGCACGGACATTCGCTGACCCACACGCGACTAGGGCTGGCATGGTTATATCTCATGCGCTTATCGCACCTCTCGATGAAATTGTGACAACGGATAACCTAAAATCGCTTTTGGGGAACCTGATTGTTACGCCGGAGACCCCCGGCCCCCTTACTACATTAGATATCCAGAGATCAGCAGAACCCCCGACTGTTGCGATAGATTTGACGGCAACAGCCGAATCATTGGTTACCCGAGGAGTTGGCCCCACAGTAAAAATTGGTATCGATGGGTTTGAGGATCTCATTGTTGCATTATGGTTCCACCTTTGGCCTGACCTTCGTGCAAACTTTTCGTTTCGTTTGAGTTTTGGTCCACATGATATAGTCGATAATCCTCCGCCAGTGCTTGTCTGTACCCCCTCTACATTAGAAGCCCGCTGGACAGGGCGTAATATTATTAGTGTTTCTGGTTCAAAGAATATATCACGAGCAGCGGCAATATTGTGCGACCGTACAGAAGCCAATCCAATACTCCAATTTGCTGATGAGGTGGGTATATGTGTAGACAGGTTTACTCACCTTCAAATGCTTGTTAGTGCATACGAACTCAGTTCTACTCCTGATTTCGAGGCATGTACGGCTACGATAAGGTTGGTTGACACGCTATCTCCAGATCCAACTGTAGGTACAGTGGGTAAGGAAAAACTCATCCGTAAACTTTGCTCACAGATGTGTGATGTTGGGATAGCAGGAGTCCTCCAGCTCAGAAACCTGAAGATAATAGGCTTCGATGGAGCTGAGTGTATTTGGGAAAGTCTAAGAGCTAGGGTTGCAACCTATCGTCTAGAGGAAGTGGATGATAGAACTTTCCTGCATACAATTAGCGATGCACTGTCAGCAGAAGCAGTCATACCTTGGTGTGAGGCCATTCTTAGTGGCATTACCGCGTCTGCATGCTCAACATCATCAACTTTTCCACTAGCATTTTGGCGGTGGGCTCATATACAGCCATCCACGCTTGCCAAATTATTCGAGCATCTTCCGTCAGATTATGATTTGGAGGCTCGCCTCTCCAAAGTTGCGCCACTAAAAATGAATACCAGTGTGGGTAATACGGTCATGACACTTGCGCGCTCAAAGAGGTGGTTACGCCTACATGGGGTTGCTGTGGGAGCGTGTTTTGTACCAAGGGAAGCTGTTCAGCAACAATTAATTATCGATACAGACCTAACACATCTGTATGGTATCAGGGAAGCCTTACGGCGAGCGACAAGTCAGGAATTGGTCACTATTGCGCTTGAGATCTACGAGCTCCGTATTTTATGCCTTGCAGCAGAAGAAGTCGCACATCATCCGCAGCTTCTAAAGGACACAGACTTCAGCGAGGTTTCAGCGCAAGAGCTCTGGGCCCGAGCATTGGCTATTAACATAGATGCTTGGCAGGGGCCTAGAGACCCCAAACATTCCTTACTCGTCGTCCTTCAATCTCTACTCGATGGCCGCCAGATAAGCTCCGATCTGCTTGATGCGTTATCCAACACACCTGTTGCAAATCTTTGTGGCTATGAACGCTGTGTCGAAGTCTGGCCACGACTCATCGAACCTGCTCGCACTCATTTTTTGAAAGCAACAGCAGCAGGATGGCTTGAGAAAGCAGCATTGGGTAGTGTTGTTGTTCCAGACTCACAATTGGAGGCCACCCTTCTTGCTGGCCAAGCTCTGGATCAGATGCTTCAGACTTTATCGTTAACAGATGCAAAAAAAGCAATGCAACTGATTGAAATTTTACCAGAATACGGAGAATCACGTTTTCTTCAATGGCTAGAATACTGGTTGTCAGCTCATCGCGCTATGACATTTGCTGAGGCCGAATTACTTGGTAACCTTATTCATAATCGACATTGGCAACGAGCAGTAGATTACTTAGTTCACTTAGCCAGAGAAGAGCTGAATCAAGTTAAGCCTGTTCTAAAATATTGTCGAAATATGTTGAAATTAATTGATATATGGCTATTAGGCATAGCAGTCATTACCAACGACGAAAAGTGGCAGGTTCTGGAAGACTTTGCAGCAGACCTGTATTCAGGCGGTCCGGATTCTTGTGAGCTTTGGGAGCGTGCTGGAGGGCGAAATAGTCAATTGGTATTCTCAGGAACTGGACGTGCACGATGGCATGATGCCCTGTCACAAATGCGCAAAGGAAGAAGTCCTCAGATTACTCGTTTACTGGAAGTAATGATGCGAGATTTCCCTGCAAATAGGCAGCTGCATCATTTAGCTAAAGACCCAGTATTTAAAACATCCCTATAAAAAAACAGCAAATCAGAGAGTTACCATGAATCATCATGATCAAATAAACAGCATATCAAAATCTAAATTCCCAAATGGTCACGCTTTAATAATAGCCATCTCTGCTTATAATGAAGTAAAACCATTGCCTCCAGAAATAGCTAATGATGCCAATGCAATAAGAGCAGTGCTCACCGCTCCAGAATACTGTGGATATGATCCGCAAAATATCTCGTTACTACTGAATGAGCAGGCAACTCTCGAGGCAATCCGTCGTGAGCTTGAGTTATTAGCTAGCCGATCTTCAAGTACTGATACTGTGTGCATTTATTTTTCTGGGCATGGTGCTAACCTCGGCAATCCTACAGACCCTATTAGCGCCTTGGTTCCCGTCGACTGCGAACTTTCCAATCTGTTAAAGACTGTTCTAATGGAGGAGGAGTTTTCAGCCGCCCTCACTAAAATAAAAGCACAGCGACTCCTAGTTTTTATTGATGCATGCCACTCTGGTGGAGCGGGTAGCTTAAAATCCCTTGCAGATAACTCAGCTACCAATTTGGGCTTTAGTGACAAGACATTAGGTCGATTAGCACAGGGAACTGGTCGAGTTATAATCGCCTCTTCAAGAGCCTCCGAGACATCGCTCATTTTACATGGTGCACCCAATAGTCTTTTCACCGAACATCTAGTTGGCGCATTGAAAGGTGCGGCATATACACGGGGGGATGGCCTGATTCGTGTATTTGATGTTTTCAATTATCTTTCAGAAAAAGTGCAAACTGCAGTACCAGGTAAACAACATCCTATCTTTAAGGCCAGCGACTTAGAAGATAACTTTCCCATTGCTCTAGACCGTGGAGGTATTAAATCAATCACTTCTGCTGTCAACATCGGCAATACAAACGAGCCCACAGTATGGCGACAACTTGAAGAAGTCTTTGCAGATCTATATCCAGCCGGGCCACAGGATCAGGAGATATGGATCCGTGCAGGTGGAGATATTTCCCGCCTTCGTTTAAATGGTACAGGGCGAGTACAGTGGTTTTCAGCACTCCGGACCATGCGACAGGGAGGTGGTGGTCAAGTGATAAATACACAAACCTTAGTTTCGACAGCTCTACAAGATTTCCCTCATCATCAGGAACTTAAACAATTAGTGGCAATATAGTTGTCAATAATAGAGAAAATGGTACGTACTTCTCACAGATTTTTATCTGTGTGAAATGCGTGCTTGAATCGCCACTGATTTCCTAGACACCTCTTTTGCACTGGTTTAGAACCTTAGACTAAGCCAGATATGAAATCGAGAAGTGGTGTGAACACTACAACAATGTTCGCCCACATAGTTCATAGAACTACATGCCGCCTTTTAAGTTATGCCAAGCAGGCAGCATACGCTGCAAAATCTCATCAATAGATTGGTACTAATCTCGGGGAAAGGTCAGTGAAAGGTCAATTAAGTACACTGCCTTAATCGCTTTCTAATTAAAAAGCTATGCAGATTCCGATGTGCCTATATCTATTTTGTTATAAAATTTTATGGCTTTAGATATTGCTTTTATGTGTCCCTTGTAAGCAACGTCTGGATTGACGTAAATAACGCCATTTTTCCCGTCCCTAATAATATCCTCCCTTCGTAATACTGTCAGGGTGTTTGCAAGTGTCCCATTGTTAATTTTATATTTCTTACAAATGTTCCACCTGACGTTTCTTGAGAGATCTATCGAATTTGAGTCATCATTTGAAATGTATTGTGACAGGATGACAAATATTTTGAACTCTATTGGCTTTTGAATTGATAATTTATCAAAGAATTCACCAAAAATAATTGTGACATAGTTTATTTTACTACGAACTTCCCAAAAAGTTGATCCAACCTCTTCTGTTTGATTGAGAACTTCGCCAGTCAATTTGTCCGTGATTGTGGTGATCTTAACTGAGTTAATGCGCTTCATAAAAGCCTCCGTGCCTTAGCGATTTTAAGTTTGATTTAATCATGATAACTGATGCAAATTTTTTTGGGCAATAGTTTTTTTTCGCCTTTTTTAGGATTTTAGATATTTCCGATGACAATCTAAATTAATGTTTATTATGTTGCATAGGATTTTTAATTTTTATTTGAATCGAAGTTTTAGTTGTGAGTGTTGAAGTCTTTTTGAATCAGTAGGATAGTTGTTTTATGTTACTATGTTGGTGGGCGCATTGATGCTCATTAAAAATATTTTCAATGTTTTGCATTTATAGAGATTTTTTAGAATCGTGTTGCTGACATAAATCTAAGGACGACCTATCCCCCCTAGTTAGTCCCCGACAAACTAGTGGCGATTCAGTATTCTATAATTATACTTGACTGAATTTAGCCTATGAAACAAATTATCCCCATTCTATCGACATTTACGCACACACCACATCTTAATTGTTTCATTAAAATTGATATAGTTCTTCATCAAGAGCAGCATGAATTTTCATCGATGTCATGGTCTTAAATAGGGGGGGGGAGGTCACAAGGTACAAATGCAATGTGCGAATGCGCAGGTGGCATACGACCTGTTTCAACATTGTCGCCAAGTATGGTCGAGAGGTGAATGACCGGTTCAGAGTTGACCAAGCCAACCAACTCAAGCATGAGAGGTCAAAATTTACAATTAGTATTTTGAAATTATTAATATGCACATATTTACATTATGTGAGCTAAAAGCGGCGCAGACTGCGATGTTCTTATTGAGGCGATATGCCTTGGATAAAGACAGCGGACAATCGCTATTGGCATGGGCGAAACCTTATGAGGAATTTGTTTATCATAAGGATCGCGATATCGAGCAGTTTTTGGCTCGTGATGTCAAAAAGAACGAGTTGGTAGCCAATCTACAGCCGAATCAACATTTTGCTTTTGCACAGGATCTGATCCCACCCCTGATCCGTTTGATAAAAGAAGAATTCCATCATTTTGAGCAAGTGCTGGAGCTGATGCACGCACGGCAAATCCCATATCGTAATATTCGTGCTGGGCGTTACGCAAAAGGGATGATGAGCCACGTGACCACCCATGAGAAGGATATTCTGCGGGATAAGTTGATTGTGGGTGCATACATTGAGGCGCGCTCCTGTGAGCGTTTTGCCAAATTAGCGCCTTATTTAGATGCTGAATTAAATAAGTTTTATATATCTTTATTGCGCTCAGAGGCGCGTCATTTTGAGGATTATCTTAAGCTGGCACAGTTAGTATCGACCGAGGATATCAGCGAGCGAGTTGCTTATTTTGGCGAGAGAGAAGCCGAATTGATTATGGCGCCCGATGACGAGTTTCATTTCCACAGTGGTCAACCCTTAGTTGCCCAGCGGGAAAGATAAGTAGCGGCCTCAACCATATTCAGGTATGAGGCCTTAGCGGTAGATGTGTTAATGGTGAAGACGCTATAGGTGCTTAGCTGGCGTCGAAGGGCAGGCTTTTTAGCTCCACGCCGTCGGCGCTGACCACTAACACGCTGCCTTGCTCGTACCAATCACCGACTACAATCCGTTTGCAGCCATTGTTTAATTCATGGATAGCAGGCCTATGGGTATGACCGTGGATCATCTGTTTGCTGTGGGTTTGAGCAAATAACGCATTCACCGCACTGGGTTCTACGTCCATAATCACATAGCTTTTTTGCTGATTACTGCTTTGGCTGTTACTGCGGATTTTATTGGCGATTGCTTGACGTTTTTTCTTCGGCAAACAGCTATAAAGCCAACGGGCGAAGGCAAAACTACGTAGTTTGCGAAAGCGTTGGTAGGCTTTATCTAAGGTGCACAAGCTATCGCCATGCAAAATAACCGTGTTAACGCCATAGAGATCTAAGCATTTGACTTCGGGCAACATTTGCATACCCGCAGCATCGGCAAATTGTTTGCCTAACATAAAGTCTCGATTACCGTGAATAAAGTAGATGGGCAATCTTTGGGATACTTGTTTGAGCTTGCGCGCTAATTCGAGGGCAAAAGGTGCGGCTAAATCGTCGCCGACCCATACCTCAAACAGATCCCCCAGAATATAGAGAGCATCTACATCATCAAGTTCGGTATCGAGAAAACGATTAAAGGCTTGGGTGATATCGAGGCGATCGGCACTTAAGTGCAGATCGCCAATAAATAAGGTCCGCATCCTAGGGAATTAGGCCGCACTTACTTTTTCAATCACAACCGCTTCTAATGGCACATCTTGGTGCATGCCACGGTTACCAGTGCTGACAGCTTTGATTTTTTCAACGATGTCCATGCCTTCAACCACTTCACCAAATACGCAGTAACCCCAACCTTGCATGCTTTCAGATTTGAAATCGAGGAAGGTGTTATCGTTGACGTTGATGAAAAACTGAGCCGTCGCTGAGTGTGGATCTGAAGTACGCGCCATCGCGATAGTACCAGTACGGTTTGATAAACCGTTGTTGGCTTCGTTTTTCACTGGCTCATGGCAACGTTTTTGGCTCATTTCAGCGGTAAAACCACCGCCTTGGATCATAAAGCCGTCAATTACACGGTGGAAAATGGTGCCGTCGAAGAAACCTTCGTCAACATATTTCATAAAGTTTGCCACGGTCAGCGGGGCTTTTTCGGCGTTCAGTTGCAGTTTAATGTCGCCAAAATTAGTGTGTAATGTGATCATGTTTTCATACTCTCAGTAAATAGTGGCGCGATTCTAACTTATCTCGGATTGCGCGCAAAGTGCAGTATTCAAAACCCTCGTCAGCGTGGTAGACTGACCCCTTGATTTTACACTTGAATCTATCTTTGAAGAGAATACCGATGTTGAAGATTTACAACAGTATTACCCGCCAAAAACAGGAGTTTAAGCCTATTAATCCCGGAAAAGTTGGGATGTATGTATGTGGCGTGACCGTTTACGATCTCTGTCATATTGGCCATGGGCGTACTTTTGTTTCCTTCGATATGATTGTTCGCTACCTGCGTTACGCGGGTTATGAAGTGAATTTCCAGCGCAACATCACCGATATTGATGACAAAATCATCAAGCGTGCTAACGAAAACCAAGAAGACTGCAATACATTAACCGATCGCTTGATTGGTGAAATGCACAAGGATTTCGATGCGCTGAATATGAAACGCCCTGATTTTGAGCCGCGTGCCACACTGCACATTGCCGAAATCATCGATATGGTTGAGCGACTACTGGCCCGTGGTCATGCTTATATTGCTGCCGATGGCGATGTGCTGTTTAGTGTGGCCTCTTTTCCTGAATACGGTCGCCTATCTGGCCAGAATCTGGAGCAATTACAGGCTGGCGCACGGGTTGAGGTTGATGATAATAAGCAAAATCCAATGGATTTCGTGCTGTGGAAAATGTCTAAACCAGGTGAGCCTACATGGGAATCGCCATGGGGACCGGGTCGACCAGGCTGGCATATCGAATGTTCGGCGATGAATAGCAAGCACTTAGGTCTGCATTTCGATATTCACGGTGGCGGCTCAGATTTACAGTTTCCACACCATGAGAATGAAATTGCCCAGTCTTGCTGCGCCCATGACACGCCTTATGTGAATTATTGGATGCACACTGGCATGGTGATGATCGACCGCGAAAAAATGTCTAAATCTTTAGGCAACTTCTTCACCATTCGTGATGTATTAAGTCATTACGATGCAGAAACCGTGCGTTACTTCCTGCTATCGGGTCACTATCGTAGCCAAATCAACTACTCTGAGGAAAACCTCAAGCAGGCGCGTGCGGCGTTAGAGCGTTTATATACTGCGATTAAAGATGTTGACCTGACTGTAGCGCCAGCACCTGCCGAAGAGTTTGTTGCTAAGTTTAAAGCGGCAATGGACGATGACTTTAACACCCCTGAAGCCTATTCAGTGCTGTTTGATATGGTGCGTGAGATCAACCGTCTGAAACTCACTGATATGGCAGAGGCTTCTGCATTAGCCGTGTCAATGAAACAACTTGCTGATGTGCTGGGCTTACTGCATCAATCTCCCGATGCCTTCTTTAAAGGTGAGGGCAGTGACGATGAAGTTGCAGAGATTGAAGCATTGATCGTTGAACGTAACCGCGCTCGCAGTGAAAAAGATTGGCCAGCGGCTGACGTGGCGCGTAATCGTTTAAATGAGCTTGGTGTGGTCTTAGAGGATGGCCCAAGTGGCACCACTTGGCGTAAGAAATAGGCTTAATTAGCGATAGTCTTTAATCAAAAAATCTTCAGCCAATAAAAAACCTGCATTATGCAGGTTTTTTTATGCTTGCCGAACCTAGAACCTAGAACCTAGAACCTAGAACCTAGAACCTAGAACCTAGAACCTAGAACCTAGAACCTAGTCGTGATATTGCTCGGCGGCATACAAGGTGTTTTCTAAAAGACTGGCTATGGTCATTGGTCCCACACCGCCAGGTACAGGTGTGATAAAGCTAGCGTTTTGCGCAGCAACATCATATTGCACGTCGCCTACTAAGGTGCCATTTTCTAAGCGGTTGATACCCACATCGATAACGATGGCGCCGGGTTTAATCCATTCACCGGGGATAAAGCCAGGTTTACCCACGGCAACCACCACTAAATCGGCTTGGCGAATTTTTTGTTCGAGGTTTTTAGTAAAACGATGGCAAGTTGTGGTGGTGCAGCCCGCAAGCAGTAGCTCGAGTGTCATTGGTCGGCCGACAATGTTCGAGGCGCCAACGACAACCGCATCTAAGCCATAAGTATCGACGCCAGTGGATTTAATGAGTGTCATAATGCCCATCGGCGTGCAAGAGCGTAATACGGGAATACGCTGTGCTAAACGGCCAACGTTATACGGGTGGAAACCATCGACATCTTTATCGGGGCGAATGCGCTCGATCACTTTAGAGTCTTCGATATGGGCCGGTAATGGTAACTGCACTAATATCCCATCAATGTTAGGGTCATCGTTGAGTTGATCAATCAAGGCTAAGAGTTCTGCTTCGCTGCAGCTGGTATCGAGATCGTAGGAGCGAGAAATAAATCCCACTTCTTCACAGGCTTTACGTTTACTACCAACATAAACCTGAGAGGCGGGGTCTGCTCCCACGAGAATCACGGCTAAACCTGGTACGCGTTGTCCAGCCTCTTTACGGGCGGTAACTTTTTCGCGCAGTTGAGTGCGGATGGATTGAGCAATCGCCTTGCCGTCGATTATTTGGGCTGTCATGGGTGTAGGATATCCTTTATATTGGCGATGGTTAAAACGGTAGTTAACACAGAGATTGGCAATCGCGGCTATTTTAACAGGGCGTAGCGGGTGTGTCATGGCAAATGCCGTCGTGAAATGGATAAAAAAAAGCGTATTCGACTGATAATTCAGCATCTAGCATGAACGGTTAAAAAAATCGTTGACGGGTGCAAAGTGAGGGGCTAAGATGCGCTCCGTTCTCAAGCAGATGTGTTGATTTGCTTTGAAAACTTTTTTGGTGATTAGCGCAATCGTGTAATGAATCCAGATTTTGGATGAGCGCGGAGCAGAGGAAACCCTCTGAGTTAATGCCAAATATAGTAAGACCTTCGGTGATTAGCGCAGTCCGGTAGCGCATCTGGTTTGGGACCAGAGGGTCAGAGGTTCGAATCCTCTATCACCGACCACTTTAATTGTTATTTGCTCGAGTGTTTACATGAGCGAGTAGCATGGATAGCCAAATGCTATCCAACGCCGGTTAGGATGCAGAGTAATCTGTAGACCATGCGCCCGTAGCTCAGTTGGATAGAGCACCCGCCTTCTAAGCGGGTGGTCGCAGGTTCGAATCCTGCCGGGCGTACCAGT
>NZ_JTLE01000094.1:1227148-1310933 GCF_000798835.1 Shewanella sp. ZOR0012 | reverse complement strand
ATGTTATCACCTAAATGGGTTATGAGTGAGATCATAACATTTCTTATTAGGTGGCCAAATTCAGTGTGCCACTACACACCACCTTAAGAAAAAAGTATGTGTATAAAAGGAACTATCAACTATGAAAGAAAAAAGATCATTAATAATCAGAATTATATATGGTTCAATGAGGGCATCCATAGGTTACCTCAAAAAGGAAAACATCATCATTTAAGCACATTTTCCATACATTTATAGTTTTCCATAGTGCTGCGATTTATTAACAAAAAGTTATAATTATCGTTACCACGCCGATCATCATCAATTTCTCTGACTTTTCGAGTGTCAATTTTCCATTGTTCAACTAAGTAATAAAAGAGTACAGCCTTCACGCTAATCGTAAGCTGCTCAGTATCCCTATCCATATCAAACTCGTAAATAAGTGTCTCTTTTTGACTTCCTTCAATTGTTGGATGAACTTTAAGCACGACTGGTATGGATATATGCCATTCCTTGTCACTTTCAATACGCTGAGTTGGTGACGCCGATATATTCGGAGCTTCTGTGACTGCTTTCAACCTAGAAAAATTGAATGACTTGAATCCATCATTATTGAACTTGCTACCTAAGCTATATGCTCTAAACATCCATGAAATGCCATCATAAAAAATAGCTGTAGGAAACAATTGTCTTTTGATCTGGGTGCCAATCGACTTGGAAAAATACTCACAATCAATAGCGGTTCTATTACTGATAGCCCTAGTTACTTTTGAAATCATTTCAACATCTAATTTTTTAGGTAGTAGAGCAACTCTTTCATACGGTATAAATCTTTGACTATCAACCTTACCCTTGTTAAATCCATTAGCCAGCATACTAAGCGCACTTTCAGCACTAAATCTAAGAAGTGGATTGAAAGTATCCAACTTTATTACATTCCTACCTTCCCTATGTTCGTACAAGACATTATCTTTTCGATACTTCTTGTAGTCAGAAATGGCTGCTGATGCAGATGCCTCCTTGATACCAAAGAAATCAGTCAAATCACTTCGATTTAACCCCCCTTTAAACATCAATATAAAATCAATGAAAGCCAAACGATCTGCTTTGGAAGTGCTTTTGGTTTTCTCCAAAAGCTCTAAGTAACTGTATTGATTGTTCATAATTCCATTCATTGCACGTTGTGAATAATCGCTATTACTGCTTATCTATCATGTACTAAAAAAAGATCACTAACAAGCACTTGATCACCGAACCAGATCTAATTATTATACGTGGTGTAGTATTAAATTTAATCAAATACTATATGATGTGCTTACACATCAATATCTGCTCAACATGTAGTTAGCAGTGTAAGTCTTTAGTACAATATGTTGATAGGTAGGTCAACTTTCTTCATCGCACAAGTAAGTGATGAATCAACGTTAAAGGGATTTCCTGGCACTCTAAAACATTGAATGAGGTATATCGTGACCGAATTATTTACTAATGCCCGAGCTCTCAGTGAGCATAAGAAATCCATGTTGGTTGAAATGTTGGACTCTGTGTTTGACAACCTAGATCTGACGAAAACTCAGCGCGAACGTATTGAGACAGCCTATAACACTGTTGGTAGCTATCTGGCGAGTTGTGACCATCCATTACTTAAAGAAGCGCAAATATATCCACAAGGCTCGATGAGACTGAGAACAACAAACAAACCTCTATACCAAGAGGAATTTGACGTCGATCTAATCCTATTTTTACCTAATGCAGGCCATGCAACACGAGACGAAATAGTGAAAGTAGTCAAACAACATCTTAAAGATAACGAAGTCTACAAAGAGTTGGTGGAAGATCTTCCAAGAGGCCTTAGGATCAACTACAAGGGTGATTATCACTTAGACATCACACCTGCCAAAGAATACGACCTTCCTGGGTTACAGGGCCATCCTTTGTGGGTCGTGGATAAGCATACAGGCTTTAAGGAGTCCAACCCTGAAGGGATGGCTCAAGGGTTTGAGAAAGCCTGTTCTATGTTGCCAGTAATACGCAGAAGGCACGAACTTCTGGAAGCCTTGGCCAATAAATCCGTTACGGAATTACCTGATCAGTCAAAGAAGAAACCGCTCAATAGGATTATCCAAATTTTGAAACGCCATCGGGACGTTTGGTCTCAGCAGGGCGAAAACCTACACGCTGATTTCAGACCAATCTCCGTGATAATCACGATGTTAGCCAGTTTAGCTTACGTCGAGGTCGTAAAGTCTGGAAAAGAATACGAAAGTGAGTTCGATTTGATTCTGGACGTTATTGAGCTGATGCCTCTTCATATTGAGATCAATTTTGATGGGGTCTTTGTCACAAATCCCACAATGAGACCGGAGAACTATGCTGAAAAGTGGAATAGGGTCGAAAGGCAAGAGGGGCAAAAATACCGAAATGCATTTTATGCTTGGCACCAGGCAGCAGTCGATACATTTGAGCGTCTAGCGAGTGCAAACAATCAAGGTATGGATAACGTTTTCGCAGCGCTGTCCGGTGCATTTGGGGAAAAGCCGGTACTTGCCGCCAAAAATCGAATTATCGAAGCCATTAATGAGAACAGAAATAATGGGAATCTGCGCGTTGCGCTTGGTACAGGAGCTTTAGCTGCTGCCACTGCAGGAAAGGTACATGCGGCTTCGCGGGTTGTTAGCCCAGTAGAGTCTGTTAAAAGGAATCAGTTCTATGGCGACTGATCCATTATTCCTAAAACGACTTGAACAACCAGAAATTGGCATTCGCAAACAATACCTATCTTTGAAGCAATTTTGTCCGGGAACAGTCGTGATTACCGACAATGATAAAACGGTGCTGTGGGAGGGTACACTTCAACCCACACCACTTTCAAGAGAATACCGTATGGTGATTAAGTATACACTCAACCATTCTCCTGTCTGCGTCATTAAAGAGCCCGATTTATCGGTCTTGGCCAAAGGTCGAAAAATTCCCCATATTTACCAGAACCAAACAGGCATAAGGGGCACTCAACTCTGTCTCTATTTACCAGTAATCAAACAAAAAAACAAAGTCAGCGAATGGCAACCAACCATGTTCTTGGCAAACACGATTCTGCCATGGGCTTCAATGTGGCTAGTGTACTTTGAGTTCTGGTTATCCAGCGGTGAATGGGACGGTGGCGGTGTTGAACATGATGCAATTGCGGAGAGCGGAAGATGAAAAAATCTATCAGTTACTTTATTGAAAAAGCCGCAGATTGGTTGTTTAGGAAGCGTTCACCGGCATTGATGGTTTTCAGGGCTGGGGTTTACTTGTTACCTCTAACATTGGCAGGAGGTTGGGCTGTATCGATCATGTACAAAGATGCAGAGAGAACCTTGTCGTTGGGATATCAATCTTCAAGTACAGCACAGTTTATTGTAGGTATTTGTTTAATTGTTGACGTCGGTTTGATGGTGTTAGGGGCTGTCTGGGAATACCAACGATATCGAGACGAAAAGAAGCGAAACGATAAAAAGAAAACCATAGTCATCGAGCAACGAGGCTTGGTCGATACATCGGATTCACCATTGAGTGAGTTTATAAAAAATAAGTGCTCATGGCCGGTCGAATCAATAGTCAATGACATCCGGGAAAAGATTACTGACAATGTAATCTCTAGGCCTGATGTGGCGTTAGCCAGAGTTAATAATTTGAAAATGAGTCTGTCTGAGAAGACGGCTCAGTCAGCAGCGTCTGATATCTCAATAGCATATGGCGGAGTATCTCCAGTTCCATTTACGTTTTATACCGGCTACCTATTAGATGATGAAAGTCAGATCTCTGTGTATGACTGGGATAGAGATGTAGGGGACTGGCGAGGACTAGATGACGTTGACGACGGAGAACAATTCAGCATTGAACCTTCATCAATTAAAGGTAATTCCGTTGTACTCGCGGTCTCGGTTTCTTATCCTGTTGATAGGCAGGCTATTGCTTCGGTTTTCACTGGTTTGCCGGTTCACTATTTGTCGCTGCCTCAGCTGGACAGAAACAACCACTGGTCGAAAGAAAAACAGGACCGACTAAGCGGGCAATTCCTAGAATATTGCAAAACGCTTCTGGGGCAAGGGGTCGAGCACATTCATTTAGTGTTGGCCTCACAAAACAGCGTAGCCTTCAGATTTGGACAGGCCTATGACAAGCGTAACCTACCAAGTGTTTCTGCCTATCAATACGAACGTCACCAACCAGTGAGATACCCCTGGTGTGTACAGATCCTACATGAAGCTGGTAAAAAACCATCAGTCGTTCAAACCGAATTCAAGCATGTCGCTTGATGTTTAAAAGTGAAAAAGGAGTCAATTATGACTAACAAAAAGCAAAGTTCATCGCAAATGGCTTCATTGGCTTCATCTGTTTTGACGAGCAATGGTTCTTCTCAGATTCAAAAAGCCTTAGCAGGTTCAGTACTAAGTCAATCCAGCACATCACATCAAACCGGTGCAGAAATGGAAAGTGTCGCTTCGGCTGTGTTACAGAGCGAAAAATACAATGATGTTACCAAATCTTTAGCTGCTTCAGTGCTTTCGCAATCCAACAAAAAGCGTTAGTAAAGTCAGGGCTGTGCATGCAGCCCATTCTTATTAAACCTTATACGAAACTAAGAATGGCTAGGTAAACCAAACACACTTTATGAGGGCAAATGAAATATGCTATTAAAGTACAAACCGGAGGGACAGATTAAAAATTTGTTGGCTAATTCAATTTAGATCGCCCCTCCGAAACCAAATATGGACGGATACCAGTTTGACACATCCAGAAGACCGTCAGCTTTAAAGTAATAATTACACAAGTTAATGACGCATTAAGGTGTGAGCACCGCTAGCACCTAATCTCGACACATTAAGCGGGGTGCTAAACGTTAAACGAGGAATGCAACACATTGAGAGTATTACTAAAAGCTTTTTTAAATATGAGAGTGACGAGCAGTGGCCTCATTCTCCATTACAACAAAATATGCATTCGGAGGTAACCTTTCATAGTCACATGGATCCCCACTATGACCTTGTGCACCAACCAAAGTACCGAGAGCTTTACAGTTATATAATACCTGCCAAACACCACCTAGTTTAATAAAGCTGACACCGATACTATCTACATAAACAGCTCTTTTCTTTGGGTTTGATAATGGATAAAACCACCATAGATATGGATACGAACCATTTTCAATGGCATTTCCTAGAGCTTCAGACTGAAGTTCACGCAAGGTTGTGCTCTGTTCCTTGATATTGAGACTTTTAGCCCACCTAAGATTTACTGGGCATTCCCAACCACAGTGAACATCAACATTGGATAGCATGCAAACTTCACCGGTAGGTTGAGCCGGAGGATATAAAAAGTGACTAGCTTTACAACGACCAGATGCAAGACGGAGACGCTCCCCCTTTAACTCGGGAACATAGACTTCTGTATAATGTAACCAACTCCTAGTTATTAACTCTTCCAACATACTCGGCATTTCATTTGTCTGGCTAAAATTCAGCATTAAGGGGCTGACAACAGTTGTCCGTATTGAAATCATTTTACCGTAAACACCAATCCCAACCTTGAGCCCAAAAGTTCAAGTATTGGGGGGCTCTCTTAAGCCACCGTTAAATTCGTCCCCTGTATTAAGCTCTGCACAACTAGCTTTAATCTCCTGCGCCTCAAAAGCACTTAAACAGTATCACTCCTAAAGATCAAAGTTCCCGAGCCTCGACTTTATGTAGTTAAGAATAGATTTGAAAAAATTATGATTTCAGTTGGAGGTGACGTTTATAATAGTACAGACTAAAAAGTACTGTACTATTATTTTATAGAATATATTCAGATATTTGAATTAATTAGTATGATTCGAGTGGTACTTTTAATTGATCCGCATTTTCACTTCGATCGCCCTGCGCGGCGGCCTCTTGCACTTTGAGGGTGATCTGCGGGCGATATTCCTTCCACAGGTATTTTAATTCTTTATCTAAGGTCATCCAGCCTTGGCGGGTGATCAAATGCGCTTTCATGTTAAGACTCTATAGTTAACTAACAACGAGCATAATTTTAAACAGGCGTGCACTGATGATACTCAGAGTCGACGCCAAAGTTAAGGACTAGCAAAAAGCACCGCTGCCAGAAATGCCAATTTAGTTACAATTTCATATGTATAGTGAATATATTCAACGATTCCCATGCAATTTCATTTGCTTAGTATTAACATGAGTTGGCAATTTGTCGCATTCGACCGTGGTTGGCTTACATCATGAGCTAGTCGCTCAGATTGAATCCAGCTATATTAAGCGCATTCTTGGCAGATTCGTTTTCAATTTCAGCCAGTTAATCTTTGTTGTATGACGGCATAAAAAACAAAAGCAATAATCCGAGCAATTTAAGGACATCCCATGGGACAAGAAACCTCGAAAATCCTCGTTGTCGATGATGATATGCGCCTACGAGCACTACTCGAGCGTTACCTGATGGAGCAAGGCTATCAGGTACGCAGTGCGGCCAATGCTGAGCAGATGGACCGTTTACTGGAGCGAGAAAACTTTCATTTGATTGTGCTCGATCTGATGTTGCCCGGGGAAGATGGCTTATCTATCTGCCGTCGTCTGCGTCAACAGGGCAGCACCATTCCGATTGTGATGCTCACCGCCAAAGGCGATGAAGTCGACCGCATTATCGGCTTAGAACTCGGTGCCGATGATTATCTGCCAAAACCCTTTAACCCGCGGGAATTATTGGCACGAATTAAAGCGGTGATGCGCCGCCAAATACAGGATGTGCCCGGCGCGCCCGCGCAACAAGAAGCCGAAATTAGCTTTGGTGAGTTTTCCCTCGACCTAGCTACCCGTGAGATGTACCACGGTGATGAAGCCATCGCGCTGACCAGTGGCGAATTTGCGGTATTAAAAGTGTTAGTTACCCATCCACGCGAACCGTTATCGCGGGACAAACTGATGAACCTCGCCCGTGGTCGTGATTATTCGGCGCTCGAGCGCTCGATTGACGTGCAGGTATCGCGTCTACGGCGCTTAATTGAAAAAGACCCCGCTAATCCGCGCTACATTCAAACCGTGTGGGGATTAGGCTATGTATTTGTACCCGACGGTGCCGCCCGTCGATGAGCTGCTTTTGGCCTGTTGTTGACGCTTTTTTGGCACGACTATGAAACTTAAGTGGTGGCAGCGACTCCTTCCGCGCAGCGCCTTTAGTCAAACGGTACTGCTGATTGGTTGTTTGCTGCTGATCAATCAGCTGGTGTCCTATGTCACTGTCGCAGTGTATGTGTTAAAACCCAGCTATCAACAAATCAACCAGTTAATCGCCCGTCAAATCAATCTGTTATTTGTCGATGGTGTCGATATCGGCCGCGAGCATTTAACCATAGTCGATGCACTCAATGCCAAAGTCCGCGACGATGGCATGAAGGTGTATAACCAACAGCAAGCCCGTGAAGCGGGCATCGAACAAGCCACCTACTACGGTTTTTGGTCATCACAGATGTCGGAATATCTCGGTGGCGATGCCGAAGTCCGTGTCACCCACGGCAGTGTTTTGCAAATTTGGATCCGCCCACCGCAGGCGCCGTCTGTGTGGATTAAAGTGCCGCTGATTGGGCAAAATGTTTCCGACTTGTCGCCACTGACCTTGTACTTGATGGTGATCGGCGCACTCAGTGTTGCCGGCGGATGGTGGTTTGCTCGCCAGCAAAACAGACCATTAAGGCGCTTACAAAAAGCCGCGATCTCGGTGTCCCGTGGCGAGTTTCCCGATCCTTTGCCGCTTAAAGGCTCCAGCGAACTGGTGGAAGTGACCAACGCCTTTAACCAGATGGCCCATAGCATGAAGCAGCTAGAGCAAGATCGTGCACTGTTGATGGCGGGAATTTCCCACGATTTGCGCACGCCGCTGACCCGCATCCGCCTTGCCTCTGAGATGATGGTTGAAGAAGATCAATATCTTAAAGACGGTATCGTCAACGATATTGAAGATATGGATGCCATTATCAGCCAATTTATTGCCTATATTCGCCAAGATCAGGAAGCCAGCCGCGAGCCCGGGCAAATCAATAAACTCATTCAAGATATTGCCCAAGCCGAAGCCAATCGCGATGGTGAAATTGAAGTCGTACTGAGCGATTGCCCCGAGGCCTTATTTCAAGGGCTGGCGATTAAGCGGGTGTTGAGCAACTTAGTTGAAAACGCCTTTCGTTATGGCTCCGGCTGGGTGCGGATAAGCTCGCAATTTGACGGCAAACGCATAGGCTTTAGCGTTGAAGATAATGGCCCAGGGATAGATGAATCACAAATTCCTACACTGTTTCAACCTTTTACCCAAGGTGATATTGCCAGAGGCAGTGTCGGCTCAGGGCTTGGGCTCGCCATCATCAAACGGATTATCGACCGCCACCAAGGCCAAATTACCCTCTCGAATCGCGCCGCAGGCGGTTTAAAAGCCCAAGTTTGGCTACCGCTAGAATAATCCCAAAATCATAATGACAACGCTGACATTTGATTGGTTCTGTCATATTTATGTCACGCGAAATTCATAAACTTTAGGCAGTTAACTTACCTTAAGTTTCCAATGAAGATTGCATCATGAAGATTTCGACCTTGTCACGTACTGCTTCGGCGCTGTTGTTATTGCTTGCGGGATTATTAGCAGCAGTAGTACTTTGGAGTAGCGATCAAAGACAGCAGATTGAGCAACAAACCCAAGTACTCCAAGGCCTGCAACAGGACTTTCTCGTAGGCGTTCGCCGCGATCTTGATGGCTATTTAACCAGCGGCAACGCGACCCAACTCGAAGAAGCCAAAGCCAAGCTGAGCAAAATCAAAAACCAACTCAGCGAACTCAACCTTGCCGCATCAGGTAATGCCGATGAGGAATTACAGGCCGGCCTGAATCAATTCATTCAAGACTTAGACACTAAATACCGCGCGGCGGGCAAACTAGCAGGTAACCCAAGACAACTGCTGGCTCACGCAGAATCCGAAATGCTCGACTATAACCGTAGGCTTGGTAGCTATGCCGACAAAGGCTTAGCCGTTAATGCAGCAATAGCCGAGCAATATTTGCAATTAAGCCGTGACTTTCCCAGTATTGTTTATCAACTGTCGCAGCTTACCGATGGCTATCTCATTGATAAAAACCAGCAACTTAAGAATATTCTCGACAGCACCAGTAAAGCGCTAAACCAATGGCGCGATCAACTCAACGCCCTGCCATTAATCGGTGTATATGAACAACAGGAAGCCGATGAATTTGCCCTCGGCGCAAGTGAGCCGCAGCAAATTGAAGTGGGCGAAAATGATCGCAACGAGCTGTTAAGCCTTGCCAATCGATACAATAAAGAAGTCGCCAACACCCACCAATTGCTGCAAGCCAATCAGGAGATGCAAGCGCAATTAATTCAAGCGATTGGCAGAGTTGAACAGCAGCTCATTGCCCTCGGTGAGGCACAGGCCGCCAAAAACCAACAGCTCAAATATGAGTTACAAGTCATTCTTTATGCAATGGTTTCGATTATGGCGCTATTTGCGATCGGCTATTTAATCCTGCAACAGAACCGCGTGGTTAAACCCCTTAAACGCCTCAATCAAGCCTTTATGCAATTAAGCGAGTCCAACAGCCGTGAACGTTTGGACATCAATCGCCGCTGCGAAACCGGCCAAATTGCAGGGCATTTTAATCAGCTACTGCATCGTTTTGAACAGGAAGATGAACTCCAACGCCAACAAATGACTAAGGTTTCTCAATCCTTAAGTCAGTTGGTCGCGCGCATTACTCAACTGTCGCAGCACACCGAACACACTCAGACCATAGTCGCCGACACGCAGTCGCAAACCGAGCATATCCGTAGCCTCGCCAATGAGGTCAGTCATACCTCGGCTCTAGTCGAGCAGAGTGCGGTCGAAACCATGCGCCAAATGCAGTCGAGCCAAGCCGAGGCCGAAGCGGTACTGAGTGCCACAGAGCAAACCCAAACGGCGGTTGGCCTTTGCCATGCCTCGCTCGAAAGCCTGAATAACTCAGTGGCAGATGTGGCAAAAATCATTGATGTAATTGGCAATATCGCCGAGCAAACTAATTTACTGGCACTTAATGCCGCTATCGAAGCCGCCCGTGCAGGCGAGCAAGGTCGCGGTTTTGCCGTGGTCGCCGATGAGGTGCGCAGCCTTAGCCAACGAACTCAGGTATCGTTAAATGAAATTGTGAAAATCCTGCATCAGCTCACCCAATCTAACCTTGCTCTCGGCGAGAGTGTCGATGGCATTGCCCAAGCGACCGATAGCCAAAAACAGCGGGCACAGAGCCTATGGCAAATGGCACAAACCGTACAAAATCAAGCGAGTGAAATGGCCAATACCGCCAAACAAGGCTCGCTCAACGCCAAGGAACAGGTGGATTACCTCGATGAATTTGTTCGCAGCATGGATAACCTGAAAGACCAAGCGCAAACCAGTTCGCAGCAGAGCGAAGTCATCGCCCAAGAAGTGCAGCAAAGCGTGGAAAATATCGAAACCAGTTTAGGTATTGCCGACAGTCGTGTCGTGCCAATGCGCGCGGCTTAAGCTTAAGCACATAAAAAATGGCAGCAAGAGATCAATCTCGCTGCCATTTGCAGGGGTTAACGAGCGTTAGTCGTTAACGAGCATTAGTCGTCAATGCGGCAACTGTGGATTTGCATGCCATCAAACTGACATTCCACATTAACCCATTTACCATCAAAGGTTGCTAATGAGGCATCACTAGCATGGTAACCCCACAGACTGTTCTGGCTCACCTTTCCGGTTAACTCCAGTTCATTACTCTGCTGTTCAAGATCAATTTCCTTCACTAGCCATTGGCCATCGGCTAATTCAACACCTTCAATTTGCAGCCATTTTTGATCAAGGGTTGCAAGGGTTAAGCCATCATCAAACTGGGTTCTCGCGTCGATAATAAAGGTAAAGCCATTGATTTGTAGCTGGTTATTGCTATCGAGCGTAGCTCGCCCTTCAAGCTCAAACTTGTTACCTAAATCGGGTAATGGGCCACCCGCATCTGAACTTTCAAAGTCGACCTCTTTGGCCCACAGGCCCTGCGCAGTAGATTGAATATCCACCTCTAGGCGCTTACCTTCCAGCAAATTGGTGCGATTACCATCTTCAAATTGAGTCTGTTCAGTCACATAGAGTCGTGTGCGGCTATTAAGCTCAAACTGGCTCTTGTCTTGGTTAACCCAAGTTACTGTGCCCTCTAACTCCATCTCGTTGAATGTCGGCACATCACTCGCATCTTCTACGTCGACTTCATGGGCCTTAAATACGGCGCCATCCTGTTGACCTTCAACCTCAACCCACACACCTTCGGCTAACTGCCCTTCTAACTCGGCATTGGCGTAATCGATCAAGGCTGAGCCTAGGCGGAATTGCTGCATAACAGGATCAAGCTCTGTTACTCGACCTTCAATTTCAGCAATTGCGAGATTCGGGAAAAGGTTAATCGACTCTACCTGCCATTGTCCGACCACTGTGGGGTAGCCATTTACCGCTACCCAATCGCCCTTTTTATATTGGCTAGCTGATGCAACGGCTAACTGTATGCCATTGACCGTAATATTATTTTGATTGATGGCACTGATTTCACCAACCAGCGCAGGATCGACAGCAACCGTTTTAGCCTGCTGACCTTGGTTAACCAAATCTAGGCGCATCCCCACTTGAATAGCTTTGGCATCCAGTGGTTGTTGTTGATAACGAATATCTGCATTGGCGATATTAATCTTGTATCCATTCACAGTGATCTGTTGGTGGTCTGCGGACACTTGAGTCACAGTCCCCATCACTTTAGCGGGTAAATTCGCGGGAGGTGGCGTCACATCCGTTGATGAACCGTCGCCACCACAAGCGGTTAATAGTAATGCGCTAATACCTACTAAGTGCTTATTCATTTTTTTCTCCCTTATTTACCTTGTTAAATCAACGGCTGGCATCTTAGTATGGGAAACGTCAAGCAAACGTGAAGAAATGAAGATAACTAATGAAAGTATTAATTGTTGATGACAATCATGATGTTATAGAAACAATCATGGACTATTTAACCCTCGAAGGCATTATTGCTGACTGCGCCTATCACGGTGAAAGCGCCATCAATTTAATACAGCAAAACCATTATGACGTGATCATTATGGATATTATGATGCCCAAATTAGACGGTATTCGTACGGTCAAAAAACTGCGCGAAGAGCTGTTTTGTAACACGCCGATTTTGTTCTTAACCGCCAGAGATAGCCTGCAGGACAAAATTGACTCCTTTACCTCGGGCGGTGATGACTTTTTAAATAAACCCTTCGCCATGGAAGAACTATGCCTGCGTCTACGGTCACTGCATAACCGCGGGCCGCGTTTAGATGTAGGTATATTGCGCTTTGGTGAAATCAGCTTAAATGTCGCAACGCAGCAAGTATGCCGCGCGGGTAAGGAAATCAAGCTGAGTAAAATCCAACGCACGATTTTGACGCTACTACTCAAACATGCCCCCGCCATTGTGAGTAAAGAACAAGTTATCGATGCGGTTTGGGGTGACGAAGCCCCCTGTAGCGACGCGCTTCGTAGCCATATTTACGGCCTGCGTAGTGCATTGGATAAGGGCTTTACAGATTCCAAACTAGAGACGATTCATGGCCAAGGTTACCGACTCCTCCCCTAAGCCATTACCGAGCTTATACAAAAAAATTCGCCTAACGTTTTTAGTGCTAACGAGCCTAATGTTCGCGATTTTCTGGGGTTTGATTTATATCGCCGAAGAACAAATTGAGGTCATTAGCCTTGAACACAAACTGGCGACCGAAACACGCGAATACCAAAAAAACTATCAACGATTTGGCGATAAAGCTCAGCTCCCCGATATCCACGAACTCACCACCTATTGGAGCAAAGAGTTTGTGCCGCAATGGCTGCAAGCTTATCAACAAACGGGTTTTTATGAGCACCAATTGGGCGCCGAAGATAAGCACTTTTTGATTTCGCCGCACCCATCAGGACAAGGTTTATTGTATGTGGTGTATAAGGATGATGCGGATGACTTTCTCGATGGATATGAGGACAGGCTGCATATTTTGATATCCTTCTTCGGGGTAGGTTTACTGCTGTTCATCATGGCCTATGGCTTATATTTTGTGCGGCTACTATCGGCACCATTTTTTGAAATTGAACGCAAAATCAATGCGCTGACGCCAGAGGAGCCAAGCTTTATCCCTAGCACACCCTACCGTGAAACCCGCCATATCGAACAAACACTACTGGAAAATAAAGCCAAAATTGCCGCCTATTTTACTCGGGAGCAGGAGTTTAGCCGCTTTGCCTCCCATGAACTGCGCACGCCCATTATGGTGATCCAAGGCTCGACAGAATTACTTAAAAAACTGCCAAACAACGGGAACGAAGCCCAGCAGCGGATCGCTAACAAAGCCATTGCCCGCATTGATTACGCAGGCCAACAGATGAAAACCCTCACCGAAACCTTTTTGCTATTAGGTAAGGAACAAATTGAATCGCAACACTATGATCAAGTTGATTTAGCCGCACGGCTTACGCAGCTATTAAGTGAAATGGCGCAGCATTTTGCCAGACACGAAATCCGCTATCAGCTCAGCGTTAACCAAAATACCGCCATTTGCGCACCGGTGAGTTTTGTAGACATAGTGATAGGCAACTTAATTAAAAATGCCTTTAACTACAGCAGTGGTGATATTGAAATCACGCTGAATAACAATCAACTAACCATAAAAAATCCGCTTAGCCTCCACAGCGCCGAGCCCACGGGCTATGGCTGTGGTTTGATCATTATTGAACGTATCTGCGAGCGCATGGGGTGGCACTTTTCGGCCCAAAGCCTAGGGAATGACTATCTGGCAACTATCCAATTTATGGATAACCGCGAGCCACAACAGCATCTAAATGAATCCGCTTAAATTCTTCACAACTGCTTCACGCTCGTCTTGGCATGATACTCGCCGCAGATGAGTCGCCCAGCGGCGTAAGATTAGAAAGAGGACATTTAGATGAATAAAATCACCTTAAGCATGTTAGCAATCACATTGTCATTGAGTGCCTTGTGCAGCCAAGCTGGATTTCAACCAACAACGGGCGAACCCCAATTACGTGGCGGCTTTCAAGGCCCCAGCGCACGGCAAATCATTCATGATGTCGTCAGTGCACTCAATGCCAGCGATGACACTCAAGTGGAGTTAACCGGTCATATCATGTCGTCAATTGGCCACGATGATTATATTTTCCGTGACAGCACGGGCGAGATTAAAATCGAAATTGACGATGATCTGTGGCTCGGACATACCGTCACGCCTGAAACCCAAGTGATTATTCGCGGTGAAGTGGATAAGGACTGGTCAGAAGTCACTATCGATGCCGACAGCATTCAACTCGCTCAATAACCGTATAAAAAAGCCCGAATAAAAAAGCCAGCCTAGGCTGGCAATTCTCTCGCTCAAGCAAGCGACACATCTGCCCCATAAGTTCAGGGGCATCCGCTTATCTTAACTTAAAGCCGCCAACACCACTTCGGCCTTGCTGACCTCGAATGACTTAGGTGCTTCAACATTCAGTAACGTTACCACGCCATCATCGATGATCATCGCATAACGTTGTGAACGCACGCCGCCAAAGCCTGCGGTATCCATCTCTAATCCGAGCGCCTTAGTAAAGCTGGCGTCACCATCGGCAAGCATCAGTAACTCAGACGCATTTTGCGCTTCGCCCCACGCTTTCATCACAAAGGCATCGTTTACCGATACACAGGCAATTAAATCAACGCCTTTGGCTTTAAACTGATCGGCCAGCACCACATAACCTGGCAAATGTGCTTCAGAACAGGTTGGTGTGAAAGCACCAGGCACTGCAAACAATACCACTTTTTTACCCGCAAACAGCTCGGTAACTTGATGATTTACCATGCCATCTTTTGTTAATTGGCTTAACGTAGCCGCTGGTAATTTTTGACCTTGAGCAATCATGTCTCTCTTCCTTTAGTTAACGTAACTCGCCCATACTAGCCCGAATCCGACAGGATAAACACCGAGAGAAAAAGGGGGATTGGCCATTGTTACTTCCAACCAGACGATAGATTGATTCTTACCTTCAAATCCTCAAACTGTGACGGAACGCTACCAATATTTATAGTGAGGCTTAGTGAACCAGCATCACTAGGAAAGAAATTAAAATATCGCATACTTTTTGTTTTAGCTGGCATTTCAATTGATAACGGTACAGCTCTATCACTCACATCTTGGTTTTTATAGCTATATCTTCCATTCCACTCATATTCATTAGCCCATGATGCTTCTTTAAGTTCTTGCATCCTTTTGAAATGAGCATTTAAAGGAGATTTCCTGTAAAAAAAGGTAACGCCTAAATCATTTACAATTTTAAGCTCAACTTCGGTATCAAGCTCAGCAAAATCATGTTCATTATCACTGAATAGCTCGATACTTATAGTCGAAGTTTCATGGGACTTATACCCTTTTAAATCAAACTTATGCTTTGATCCAGTCTCAAAAGGAAAATCTGGCAAAGTAAGCTCGTACGTGATAAGTGGCCAATAACCATATGATTTAAAATCCCCATCCCCCTTATATCCGCAAGACATAAGGGAAAGGCAAAAAGAGAGTAATATCCATTTTTTAATCAAAGCAAACTCCATGCTTCTAAATTTAACGTCCACCAAAATAAATTAGAGTACCCAAGATAAAACAAAAACATCATGCACTTTAGGTTTGCCCACAACTTACTCAGGCCAAAGTGGCTTGAATAGCTGCCTTTAAAAGTACTTGGGCAGCATCATCGAAAAAAATCGACGTTTTAAGATGGGTGTCCACTTTCTTTCACTTTCTTCTTATCAGTTAAGTAGGTACAACCCATGCATCGTTGTGCTGAAAATAATCAAACAGAAATACAGCTTGCTCCAAGCCATAAATAAAATGCTTTAATTCATTGAATTGCACACGTTCGCTCAACTCTACGCCTAAGTTCCCAATCAATACTTGGTTAGCTAATAACTCGTGAGCGGCATGGTTTCGATCTTTAACGACTTGCTTTAATAGCTTTGTATAATCGGCTCGTAAACCAACAGTTTCTAGTTTTACTCGCGACTGCCCAAGTGTGAGCTTTTCCGTTTCCGACTCAGGTATGTCAAAAGATTCCTCTAAAAGTTTTTTTAAGGCAAACTCGAGAATTTGTGCCGTACCAAGGTAAATCGAAAAACATTCTAAGAAGGACTTATCATTGTATTTCTCCATTCGCTGGAATACTTCATTTTGTACATCGCTACCTGATAGCTCTTCTTTTTCGTAGATCGAAGACATTACCCTTCCTTGTATACATAACGATTTATATCGTGCGCTTGCGTCTAATCTCACCACCAACACTTGGCAAAATTATTCACAACTCACTGATTTAAAATTTGATTTCCACAATAACAAAAATCATTCTGGGTAGAAAGTGCGCAAACGCATGCTTTCTGCTTGTTTTGCGGTGTGCATTTTGAAATAAAAAAGCAGCGTATCGATGGATACGCTGCCTTGTTAGGGTGAGACCGACTTCTTACTCTGCGTGCATAGTCAGTATGGCCTTTGATAAACTCAGTCAAATTGCATATCAAAATCAAATCTTAAATAAACTCTTCACGTTTACGCAGTACCGCCAACAGTCCTAGGCCAAGCAGAGCAAAGAAAGAAACAGCACCGCCTTCTTCGACAATAATGACCTCACCAGAGCTATCGCGATCACGACTTTCTAGCGGCAAGGCATATAAGCCATCGGTATCATCGGCGCTAATGGTGGCGACAATATCGCTATAACCAACCTCATAGACATCGATTAATACATCGTAGTGATCCGTTTGATAGCCAGTGTAGAGGGTGGTCAGCACTTCGTAATCATCCTGAGTCGAGTCACCGTAGATGGTAAACACGTCCGTGGTGTAGTAATGCACCCAAGGGCCACCGTTACGACTGAGGTATAACTCGGCAAACAGGTCGGCGCGCTCATTAAGATATGCGCCAAACACATCCACATCGAAGGTTACGCTAAAGGTTTGATAAAACCCATCGTAATCAAAGTCTTCAAACAAACGGCTGCTGGCATCGAAAATCGCAAAGCTGTGATAAATAGGGGCGCGATAGGGATCTTCAGTGGCGGCGCTTGAACTGGGGATCGGCTGACTCGTATGTTTGGCGATCACTTGTTCGCGAGTCATGGGAGTTGCACCCATCAATTGTACTCGCTGAACATTCGCACCTTGTGCCGAGAAGGACGGTGCCAGCGATTTAACCGCAGCGGCAGTAGCTTCCGCTACACTTTGAGCGGGAGCCGACTGTTGCAATAGGCTTAAGGCTTGCTGCTCTTGCTTGACGGCTTGCTCGGCATCGGTCTTTTTCATCATACCAATACTCGCTGCACTAAAAGGTGCCAAGTTTGACTCGTCGCTCGGCTGCGCGCTCACCATTGTCGATGCCAGTAATGCACTGGCCAATACCACAGCCTTCACATAAGTCGTGGTTGCGATAACTTGTTGTTTCACTGTGTTCATCTTGAATACCCCATTGGATAATCCGCTCAAATTGGTGACATTAGAGGGCACTCAAGGTGAACATAAGCTGAATGCTGTATTTCAGAGCAACACTGCTGTTCAGCCTTAATTCATCTGCTGTGGTTAACACTACTAATATGTCACAGGATATGACTCCTGATATGTAAAGAGGTTCGATGAGGATTAACTCGATAAAATCTCACGAATCACAGTGAATTTTAAAGGAATTGTGTTTACCAATTGGCTGATCTCTATGTGTTTGTTATGGTGATGAGGTATTCTTAGTCGACTCGATAAGCTATCAAGCTCGCCACTTACTTAAGATCGCCGAACCTGTACGGGTAACAGATATGAAACTTGGTTTGACACTGACCCTAGTCGCTTGTTTATGTGCCTCCTTTGGCTGCATAGCGGGCAATGATAAACACGATGATCGCAATCAATCGCGCGACCAAGGCGTTAAGAATGAGCAGCGCCGCCTTGTGGTGAATAGTCCAGACCAAGCCGTGGCTATGGCACAGCGTCAATATCGAGGCAAAGTGCTCAGCGTGCAGTCGAGCGGCTCAGGCTATAGAGTCAAAATCCTCAATAATGATGGCCAGGTTTTTTCAGTTTCGGTGGATGCCGCTACAGGACGCGTGTCGAGGAATTAATATGCGACTCTTACTCGTTGAAGACGACTTAGCACTGCAAGCCAACTTAAAACAACACTTGCTTGATGCCCATTACAGCATTGATGCCGCCAGTGACGGCGAAGAGGGCTTGTTTCAAGCCGTTGAATATAACTATGACGCAGCCATTATTGATGTCGGTTTACCTAAACTCGACGGTATTAGCCTTATCCGCCGCATTCGCCAAAAAGAGCGCGCTTTCCCGATCTTAATTTTAACCGCGCGCGACAGCTGGCAAGATAAAGTCGAAGGCCTCGATGCTGGTGCCGACGATTATCTCACTAAGCCCTTTCATCCCGAAGAATTAGTGGCTCGGCTCAAAGCCTTGATCCGCCGCTCGGCAGGTAAGGCAAGCCCAATCATCACTAACGGCCCCTTTAGTTTAAATACCAGTAGCTTAGAGGTCCGCAAAGGGGACGAACTCGTCACGCTAAGCGGCTCTGAATACAAGCTATTTGAGATTTTTATGCTGCATCAAGGCGAAGTGAAATCTAAAACAGCACTCACCGAACATATTTATGATCAGGATTTTGATCTCGACTCTAACGTTATCGAAGTCTTTATCCGCCGTTTACGCAAAAAGCTCGACCCCGATAACCAATACAATCTAATCGAAACCCTGCGCGGCCAAGGCTATCGTTTAAGAGTCATTGCTCCTGAGCAAGGTACTGATGAGTAAGCGCGCGCTTGTCTGGCAGTTATTAAACTCCCTCAAAACTCGGCTCGTCCTTAGCGCGCTGCTGTTTATCTTAGTGCTACTGCCGCTGATTGGCGTCGCCCTCAATGACGCCTTTGCCGAGCAGGTAAAAAGTGCCGCTAAAAATGAGCTGAGTGCCTATGTGTATTCGATATTAGCGGTCACTGAGGTCGAAAATAAACGGATTTTTATCCCTGAATTAGTACTCGAGAACCGCTTTAACCTTATTCAATCAGGGCTTTATGCCATCGCGACTACAGAGAATGCCGAGCTTAAACAAAGTATCGTCTGGCATTCGCAGTCGTTTATGGGCATCACGCCACCAGCACAGTTCACCATTCCTCCAACGGGCAAAAGTGCCTTTGAGCAAATCGACCTCGCGGGCGCGCCACACCTTATCTACAGCTTTAGCGTGAGCTTTGCCAGCCTGAATGAAAATGTGCCGGTGACTATCCATATCATTAAGGATGAACAGGAGTTTCAGCAGCAGATAGCCCAATTTAATCAACAACTTTGGACTTGGTTACTGATATTAATCTTGGTGATGCTGGTGTTTCAATTGAGTTGGTTGATTTGGACCATTAGGCCGCTGGCGCGCTTTACCCAAGAGCTGCACGATGTGGAACAAGGTAAATCAACCCAGCTGAGCAGCCAGTACCCCAGCGAGTTACAGGCGGTCGCACGGCAATTGAATATCCTACTCAATACCGAGCAAACCCAGCGTAAACGCTATCGCAATGCCCTTGCGGATTTAGCCCATAGCCTAAAAACGCCACTGGCGGTGATTAAAAGTCAGGTGGATTTAAGTGAAGCCTCGAGTGAGCAAGTGTCGAACATCAGCCGCATTATCAGCCACCAGCTCAAACGTGCCCAAACCGCGGCGGCCGCCTCCTGGCATTTAGGGATTAAGGTGGATGAGGTCGCCAATAAACTGCTACGCACCTTAGCCAAGATTTATCGAGAGCCGCAGATTAACCTCAGTGGCGACATCGCTGAACTGGCGGTCTTTAAAGGTGATGAAGCTGATCTCACTGAGATTTTAGGTAACTTGCTCGACAATGCCTGCAAAGCCGCCAAATCAACGGTCAAATTAACCGTCACTGGCAATGCCTATCAATTGCAACTTTGTATTGAGGACGATGGTCCAGGGATTAGCGATGCCTTGCAAACACAAATCTTTGAGCGCGGGATCCGCGCCGACTCTTATCACCAAGGTAACGGCATAGGCCTCGCGATTGTCCGCGATTTAGTGGATAGCTATAACGGCCGAATTTCCGTATCGCGTTCAGAAACCTTAGGCGGAGCCCAGTTTACCGTTAGTTTTACTCATTCAGTTTAATCTTTATTTTCAATACCATATATCGTTTTATTGGTAATAAAATAAATCTGCAACGCGCTTTTTGCCGCACAACATACTTTCAGCTTATGTTCATATTCAAGCGCCTATGATGCCAATAACATCCTCAAATAGGATTATTGGAGCAAACCATGAACAGATTACATCGATGGAACTGGTTAGTGTTATCGGCGGCATTAGTTGCCCTGCCTTTCACCGCACCAACGCACGCCACAGGCGTATCCGTCAGCCAAGGTTCAAGTGCTTCACTCAGTCAGGCTGAACTCGAACAAATGCTCGCGCCAATTGCCCTCTATCCCGATAGTTTGTTGAGCCATATTTTGATCGCCTCAACCTACCCCCTCGAAGTGGTACAAGCACAGCGTTGGCTAGAGGATCATCCTAAGTTATCGGTCGAACAAGTGATGTCGCGCACCGAAGATAAGGGCTGGGACCCAAGTGTTAAGGCACTGATGGCCTTCCCCAATGTATTGCAAAAAATGAGTGAAGATTTGGATTGGACCCAACGGCTTGGCGAAGCCTTCTTGGCCAATGAGGGCCAAGTGATGGACGGCATACAATCACTCAGACAACAGGCGGACAAAGCCAACAGCTTGGCCAATATGGATAATATGGCGGTGACCCGTGCCAACAATCAGATCATCATCGAGCCAGTACGCCGCGAAGTGGTATATGTACCCTATTATGATCCCCGCGTAGTTTACGGCACTTGGCGCTGGGGCGTGGCCTATCCGCCCGTTTATTGGCAGTTTGGCGGCTATGTAAGCAACCCTTATCGCCCAAGTCACAGTTACTTTTACTGGTCACCCGGGATCCACATTTCCTTTAACTACTTCTTTAGCTCGTTCCATTGGCATCGCCATAAAGTGGTGGTGATAGATCACCATCACTCACACCATTATCGTCCACGGGAAAGGTACTCGGTCAGCCATGGCGCGCAGTCTTGGAAGCATAAACCCGAGCACAGACGCGGCGTGGTTTACCATAATCCAGCAGTAAAACAACGCTATTACAGTGACAGCAAATACCGTGGTCGTGATTCTCACTCCAGCGGTAGTGGTCAGCACTTTACCAGCCAATACTCGAAATCACGGGAACATCAAGACGCACGTTATAACCGCGACAACGAGGGTTATAACAAGCGCCAAGATAAGGACAGAGGCAACCACTATAGCTATAGCCGTGAACGTACGCCTAACTTGCAACATACTCAGGCCGAGTTAAAAGAGCGTCGAGCGACGCCAATGGACTCATCCCAAACTCACAGAGACAATTACCAGAGAGAGCATCGCCAAAAAGAGCGTAGCGACAATGGCCGCCATGATAATCAAGTGAGACAAAATCAGGCGAAGACGATGAGGGAGCAGACTAATGACAGTTGGCAGCGGCAGTATCAACCGCGAGAGTATCAAAGTAGCGATCAACAACCTCGCCATGTTGAAACCCGAGCTCAGCCACAGCGACACGAAACGCGCCCCGAGATCAGACGCCCAGAGCCACAGCGGATGGAGCAACCCCGTCACACCACACCAAGACAGCGGGAAGAGGTTAGTGTAAGACAGAGCGAACCGCGCCAACACATGCAGGCCGCACACAGTGTGGAGCGTAATCAAGGCCGCTCGACTCAGAGCCAAGAACGTCGCCACCGGGAATAATTAACTTCAACTCAGGTTAAGCAATGGATAAATGCCATCAATACAGCAAAAAACTCAAGTAATGTCCCCTCAAACTTGCGCGTTGTACCAATGATAGGGCGAATTGATGCGTTAATAGCGAGTTTATTACAAGTCAATTCAACACTGTGAGCGGTGCAACGATCTGTTTGATATGCATTTATCATCCAAAGTTAAGGTTATACCAATCACATTAAATATCTAATCAGTTCAGAGCCTCACAGGCATTTCAATCCAAGGCGCATTGACGCAGAAATGGTCATTCCCTTTTAAGTCAATGCAACACCGGAGTGGGATGCCTGTGTGGCTCCCAAAGGGCGGGTTTCAACGCGCTTTATACTGCGTTTAAGGCTTTCGACAGAGCACCACTATGCCTTCAAGCCTTCGCCTAGTCTAAAGCGCGTTCAATTCCCGCTGAATGAACAGATATTTAATACGATTGGTATTAATTAAGCACGGCTTCCCGTTTAGTCCCACAAACAACTACCTTCTGGACATATTGTTGCGCTGGTGAGGATCAACCGTCTTTCGATTAAGATCCTAAACTCATCTCATATTTCCAAATAAACTAAATAAACAGATTTTAATAACCAAAATTAGTTATATAGTCATAGAGAAGCCTAAAATGTGGCTTTATCGTTTTATGAGTTGAGGTTGTATCGACACACACTCGGAGGAAACAATATGACTACGTTATTAATAGTGCCAGGATTTGGTGGCAGCGGCCCCTTACATTGGCAAAGTTGGATTGCTCAAAAGTACACATCATCTTTATGGGTCAATGACTTACCTTTACTAGAACCGAAAATCCATATTTGGGCCGATGCAATATCCCGTGCAATGGATAACATCGAGGGGAAAATCCTCATTTTAGCCCACAGTTTTGGCTGCTTAGCCTCAAGCCTAGCAATTGCTCGTCATCCACAACGAGTAGTCACGGCGATTTTAGTTGCACCTGCATCACCAGAACGCTTTTCAGAAAATGGCCATATTCTGCCCGAACACGATGGCACGCCGACAATTAGGAATTTATTACCGAAACAAACACTTGGTGTCACAGGTCTAGTGATTGCCAGTGAAAACGATCCTTGGATGCCTTTCAATCAAGCAGCTTCATTGGCCAAATCCTTTGGTTTCCCGACCATTAACCTAGGCTTAAGTGGCCATATCAACGTGGATTCAGGGCATGGGCAATGGCCACTGATTGATGTTCTGGTAGGTAATTTTTTGTTTAAAAATGAAAATGTGCCACCAATGCCATCCATAAACATAGCTCAAGACAAAATCACACCACGCTTATTTCAAAATGGAATATAAAATCACAAAATACACCTTTTTAGTTATCAATGTTACCCTATAATCATCGTTATGGTGTCAAAAACCACTAAATGAGGGCATCAATGGCAACCAAAGAAGAGTTAGAGCAAACCTTAGTTCCAACGCTGCTCAACAACCTTGAAAAATTGCTCGGGCGTATTGAGTTTGGAACGGTGGAATTAACCTTTCACCATGGGAAATTAGTCCAACTAGAAAAGAAAGAGAAATTTCGATTAGACCAATTATCCCAATCGAAGTAGCTGTAAAAAGATAATTAGTGACAACCCAACATCGCTGACCGGTCCACCGGAAGCCTTATTAAATAATATGAGGATTTCGGTATGAATATTTTATCTCACCTACAAAAAGCAACACTCACCTTAGTTTTGGCCTCGGCTAGTTTTCTCGCGCTCGCTGAAGATACGCTATTGAATGTTTCCTATGATCCAACCCGTGAATTTTATCGGGAATATAATCAACTCTTCAGCCAATATTGGCAAAAACAAGGCCATAAAACTCCTACCGTTCGTCAATCTCACGGTGGCTCAGGCTCGCAAGCTCGCTCAGTTATCGATGGCTTGGAAGCAGATGTTGTCACTCTAGCATTAGCCTATGATGTTGATGCATTGAGACAAAAAGCAGATTTAATTCCTGAAAATTGGCAAAGCCGCCTCCCGCATAATAGCTCCCCTTACACTTCAACTATTGTGTTGCTAGTACGTAAAGGAAATCCAAAGAATATCCATGATTGGAATGATTTAGCCCGCAAAGGTGTAGAGGTTATTACCCCGAATCCTAAAACTTCAGGCGGGGCGCGCTGGAACTATCTCGCCGCTTGGGGTTATGCACTGAAGCAATACGGCTCAGAAGAAAAAGCGTTAGAGTTTGTCACGCAGATTTATAAAAACGTACCAGTGCTGGACTCAGGCGCCCGCGGTGCGACCAATACTTTTGTACAACGACAAATTGGTGATGTTTTTATCGCTTGGGAAAACGAAGCATTTCTGGCTGTCGAACAACTAGGTAAAGGGGAGTTTGAGATTATTGTCCCGAGTGTCAGTATTCTTGCAGAGCCACCCGTCACTATTGTCGATAAAAATGTTGCTCGCAAAGGAACTCGCAAACTGGCAGAGGCCTATTTGGCTCAGCTTTATTCTGATGAAGCGCAACATCTTGCTGCGAAACACTTTTATCGCCCAGCCAATCCAACCATTTCTAATCAATATAAGGATAAGTTTCCCCAGTTAACCCTATTTACTATTGATGACGTCTTCGGTGGCTGGAACAAGGCACAACAAACTCATTTCAATGATGGTGGTTATTTCGACGCCATTTTAAGCAAAATCAGTAAATAAACTTTGTGCGGTTTCGTCCACGAGAAACCGCTTATCTACTTGATTCACCATGGAATAAGAATATGAGTAAGGCAGCTATGAAATCGGTTTTGCCAGGTTTTGGTATTACCTTGGGCTTCTCAGTTTTATATTTAAGCCTCCTGTTTCTACTCCCTGTGGCTGGATTGCTCCTGTTTACGCTGCAAATGAGTTGGGCTGATTTTTGGGTCGCAATTAGTCATCCTCAGGTTGTAGCCTCCTACAAACTATCATTTGCGGCGTCTTTTATTGGCGCCACGATAAACGCTGTCTTTGGTACGTTAGTCGCTTGGGTGCTTGTGCGCTATCAGTTCTTAGGTAAGAAAGTCGTTGATGCTTTGGTGGATCTCCCGTTTGCATTACCCACTGCAGTGGCTGGTATTGCATTGGTTACGCTCTATTCAACCACGGGTTGGGTTGGCCAATATCTATATTTATGGGGCATTAAAGTCGCCTACAGTGAGATAGGCGTTGTTATTGCTTTAACTTACATAGGCTTGCCCTTTGTAGTTCGCACCGTTCAACCCGTTTTAGCCGACTTTTCTAAGGAATTAGAAGAAGCCTCAGCCTCCCTTGGTGCGAGTCGATTCACAACGATAAAACGAGTCATTTTACCTGCAGTATTGCCTGCATTATTGACGGGTTACGCTTTAGCGTTTGCCAGAGCGGTGGGCGAATATGGTTCTGTGATTTTTATCTCAGGCAATTTGCCCTATCGCACCGAAATTACTCCACTACTGATCGTCTCCAAAGCTGAGCAATATGATTATAACGGTTCCGCCGCCATCGGCGTAGTTATGCTCGCAGCCGCATTCATCTTATTGTTAATCATTAATAGCCTACAGTGGTGGGCGAGTAAAAGAGGCTAACTGAATGAACACCTTATCTCCGGCAACCAACCACGCCACCACAGAAGCACCTTGGATAAAGTGGAGTTTGATTGGCCTTGCGTTAAGTTTTCTCGCGTTATTTTTAGTTCTACCCTTAGCAGTCGTACTCTACGGTGCTTTCGAGGCTGGTATTAATGTTTGGTGGCAAGCAATCACAGATCCTGACGCGCTTGCGGCCATTCGCTTAACGTTACTGGTATTAATTATTGTTGTACCAACCAATGCTATTTTCGGCGTAGCAATCGCTTGGGCTATTGCTAAATTTGAGTTTAGGGGAAAAACCTTACTGATCTCGATTATTGATATGCCCTTTGCCATCTCACCTGTCGTCGTGGGATTGATTTTCGTGATCCTCTTCGGTGCCCAAGGATGGTTTGGACCTTGGCTCGCTGCCCATGATTTAAAGGTCATATTTGCCGTCCCAGGAATCATCATTGTCATCATGTTTGGCACTTTACCCTTCGTGGCGCGCGAATTGATCCCACTGATGCAACAACAGGGCAAAGATGAGGAAGAAGCCTCGCTAACCTTAGGCGCCAATGGTTTGAAAACCTTCTGGTACGTCACGCTACCGAATATTAAATGGGGCTTACTCTACGGCGTGATCCTCTGTAATGCCCGTGCGATGGGCGAGTTTGGCGCGGTCGCTGTGGTGTCAGGTCGCATTCGCGGTGAGACCAATACTATGCCGCTACATATAGAAGTCCTCTACAACGAATACATGTTTACAGCCGCATTTGCAGTATCGTCCCTGCTCACAGGCTTAGCACTGGTGACTATCGTGCTCAAAAGCATGGTGGAGTGGAAAGATGAACGTAAACATAAAACCCACTAAGCGCACTACTTTATTGAAGAGACCACTATGAGCATACATATCCAGCAAGTTAATAAGCATTTTGGTAACTTTGTCGCGGTTGACTCTGTGAACTTAGAGATAAAAACAGGCGAGTTAACAGCCCTGTTAGGTCCATCTGGCTCAGGCAAAACAACATTATTACGTATCATTGCCGGACTCGAGCAGGCCGACAGCGGAATCGTCAAATTCAACGGTGAAGACATTACCACTCAACATGTGAGTGAGCGTGGCGTCGGCTTCGTATTCCAACACTACGCCCTATTTAAGCATATGACTGTGTTCGAAAATGTAGCCTATGGACTGACGGTCAGGCCAAGAAAAACACGCCCAAGCAAGGCGGAAATTGCCGAGAAGGTGCATTCATTACTCAAACTCGTCCAATTAGATTGGACCGCTGATCGCTATCCATCACAACTCTCTGGTGGGCAAAGACAACGCATCGCCCTCGCACGCGCATTGGCGGTAGAGCCAAAAGTCCTACTGCTTGATGAACCCTTTGGCGCACTTGATGCAAAAGTTCGCGCTGAATTACGCCGTTGGCTCAGACGCTTACACGATGAAATCAATGTGACTACAGTATTTGTCACCCATGATCAGGAAGAAGCACTCGAGGTGGCCGATAAAATTGTAGTGATGAATAAAGGTCGTATCGAGCAGCAAGGCACACCAGAAGAAGTCTATGACACCCCAAGTAATCCGTTTGTGTATGAATTTCTGGGTAACGTAAACCTATTCCATGCAAGGGTAAAACACGGCCATAGCACTATCGGCAATATTCATATTCCCTCACCAGAACATGCGGAGAGAGAAGAACAACAAGGTTTAGCCTATGTACGTCCACATGAAATCGAAGTTTTAACCCAACCAACGGAAAATGCTATAAAAGTTAACTTAGATCTAGTAACCATTGTCGGCCCAGTTGCACGATTAGAAGTATTGACTGAAATAGATGAGCAACTGATCCACGTTGAACTGTCCAAAGTGCAATTTAAACAGCTCGGGATCAGTAAAGGCGATAATGCTTGGATACAGCCGCGCTATTCCAAAGTGTTTCTAGGAGAGGGTATTTAACGGTTTAGAGTGTGTCGCAAAAGAGCGCGAAGATTCGCGCTCTTATTGATAACTCAGTCGTTAAAACTTTAGGGTCAAGGACTGGCCTTCTCCCATACCTTGCCACTCGATGGTAAGCTCCATTATCTCATTGATAATATGTTCAAAGTCAGATTGTGAAATCTCAGGTACGGCTAATTTACGGTTACTACAGGCCTGCTCGAGTAAATAGATAAATCCCGCATAGCTAGGCGTATCAGCAGACCATAGCAGAGATTGCAACGCTTCGACGATCGATTCGGTTTGCCAAATATCAGTTTTATCAGCAACCGCTAAAGAAGCTTCGTTATGCTCAAGGGTGAAATTGATATCGGCACCAGCACGTATTTGTGAGAAGAAAGCCCCCTGAATCCGCAGGCGTTTTTCAACGACGTAGTGAATCATATCGTGGGGAGCAATCCCCTGCTCAGGCATCTGAGTTTGTGTGGCACTACCATCCATGCGAACACAACGTAATTGAGCGTAACGGGTCGAACCTTTAGTGAAGATAACTTGCATAGCGCTGTCCTTAATGTATCCATGTCCTATCGCCAGACTGACTCAAGTATAGTGCTAAATGGATAAAAAACGGCCTAAAAATTGCGTTCAATAAAACGCAAACAATCATCGGCAGATAAGGGTTTACTGAAATAATATCCCTGCACCAGATCGCAACCCATGCTCGAGAGCAACACCAGTTGTGCCTCGTTTTCCACTCCTTCAGCCACCACGGTTAACCCTAACTCATGGGACATCGAAATCGTGGCCGCGCTGATTGCCGCATCGTTTGGATCATTTTCAATATCCTTCACAAAGGATCGGTCTAACTTTAGCCTATCGAGGGGGAGCAACTTCAAGTACGAGAGTGACGAATAGCCGGTGCCAAAATCATCAATTGCCAATTCAATCCCATATTGACGCAACTCGGCCAGCAACTTGGCATTTTGCTCAGGATACTGCATGGCGACACTTTCAGTGATCTCAAGCTCCAATGCTCCCTTGCCAAGATCATATTGAGCTAACACATTGATAATATCAGCAACTATGGTCTCTTTACGCAGTTGATGCGCCGATAGATTAACCGCCATTCGCAAGTCTTTCGCGCCCTTTTTACGCCACTGCGCCAGTTGTGCGAGTGCTTGCTCTAATACCCATTGGCCGATGGGGATAATCATGTCGATCTCCTCGGCAATAGGAATAAAGCGATCGGGAGCAACCAATCCCAATTCAGGATGCTGCCAGCGGATCAACGCCTCAACACTCACCATTTGTCCGGTGTTGATATCGATCTGCGGCTGATAATGCAGCAGTAACTCATCACGGGCAATGGCTTGCCTGAGCCCAGTTTCAATTTGCTGGCGCTCAGTCACTAAGGTATTCATTGCAGCGGTGAAAAACTGATAGTTGTTTCGTCCCGCCGCCTTGGCGCGGTACATGGCCATATCGGCATTTTTCATCAATGCCTCAACACTGTCACCATCGGTTGGGAACAGGCTGATGCCTATGCTAGGTGATGAATGTAGGGGCTTGTTATCTATGATGTAGACTTGATTCAAACCGCTGCGCAAGGCTTCCGCCACCTTAGCGACGCTATCGTGATCCGTATCGGACAACACCACGACAAATTCATCACCGCCTAAGCGCGCGACGATATCGTCACTGCTTACAATACTCTTTAAGCGCCGCGCCACTTCGAGCAACAACATGTCGCCGACATGATGTCCCAGGGTGTCGTTAATATTTTTGAAATGATCCATATCGATAAACATTACGGCAATCTGGGTTTGGCTGACAAAAGCCTCCTGAAAAACCATCTCCAAACGCGATTGCAGACTCAAACGATTCGGTAGCAAAGTTAAGGAATCATGATGCGCTAAGAAATGAATGCGTTCCTCATTAACTTTGCGTTCGCTGATATCGGTAAAACTGCCGATGTAATGGCTGATTGCCCCAGTTTCGTCGCGAACCACAGACATCATCAGCCATTTCGGGAAATCATAGCCATCTTTGTGGCGATCCCACACTTCTCCTTGCCAAAACCCCGTTTGCTCAAGCGCAGCTCGCACTTGAGCATCAATGTTTTTATCGGTTCGAGCGGCTTCAATAAAACGACAGTTTTTACCTATGATTTCATCCCTTGAGTAACCAGTAATTTGGCTAAAGGCGCTATTAACATCCACGATGACATCATTGGCATCAATAATAGTGATACCTTCCCCACTTTGCTGGAATACCTGTGCCAGCAAGTTAACTCGGGCAATAGTGCGCTCTTGCGCGGTAATATCTTCCACAATAAACAGGATAAGCGGCTCACCATTAGCTGCGGCCACTAAGGAGCCATTCAGTCTGACGGCGACTAGCTGTCCGTCTTTATGCCGATAGTGCTTCTGATAAGGACCATAACGGCGTGTTTGCTTGAGGCGTTCGAGCTGCTCAGCCTCAGTCACTTGGTAACGAATCGGGGTAAGATCCCAAGGATCAAGCGCCTGAAGCTCCTCTAGTGTGTAGCCCGTAATTTCAGTAAATGCTTGGTTAATGGCGACAAAGTGCCCATCCTCAAGACGTTTTAACACATGGCCAACGGGTGCCTTATCGAATAGGTTACGGTATTTTTCTTCGCTCTCGACGAGGGTGGCTTGAAATGCTTGATTACGCGCAATCTCCTTCGAAAGTGCCATAGTTTTTTCTGCCACTTTATCCTCAATCCGATGACGCTCACCGGAAGAGATTAATGTCACACCACTCACAACGGCACAGGTGATAAAGGCTAAAAGTAATAGCAACAGTGACAGACTGTAAGATTCACCCATCAGTTGAGCATACGACTCGTAAATCACAATATGCCATTGCCTATCGGCAAGCGTTAAGTGGGCCTGATAGTATTGGCCTGTTTTATCGCTATGTAACTTACCAGAAAAGGTAGGAAATTCTTTCTGACTATTAGCATAGAGCAAGGCTCCATCAGCACTCATATCCGTTAGCCGCCAATGCAAACCTTTTACCTGTTCGACTTTATTGATGATGCTTTGGATATCGATCACCGCCGAACAAAATCCTTTAATGTTACCGACGCGATCGAAAGAAGGCACCAATAGTAGCGTGCCTCCAAGGCCATGAGGATCTTCAGCTAATTGGATTTTGCCTGTGATCACCGGCGCAAGCGTTGATCTCCCTTTTGCTATGGCTGCCGCCCTCGCAGACTCGCTGTTGAGATCTAATCCAAGTACGGCGCGACTGCTATACATAGGTTGCACATACTTAACAGGCACAAGCCAGCCGTCGGCGTTTGGTTTGCCCCCCTCTAAATATTTGATATTGAAAGGTCGCCCCAGCTCAGCTGTGGTTGCAGACTCAAAACTCTGTTTATCGCTCGCCGCAACCAATGGTGACCAAGCCCAAGCCTTAAAGCCATCTAATTGGAGTCGATTACGTTTACCGAACTGAATAAATTCATCTTCCGTGACTATTTCACTGTTATCAAACAGGCTGGCAAGGGCAACTAATTGTTGTAGATTGGTTCCCTGAAAAGTTTCCACACTACTGATAATCGCATTGGATTGAATTTGAAACTTATCCTGCAGTTGCTGCCGCTGGTTCATATCTGCGTAATAATAAATCCCCACGCAAAGTAAAAAACCAATCACCAAAGGTAGTCCTGTTTGAATCCGCCTTGAGCGCCAAATGGGTCGCCGATCAAACACTAATATGGTTAGCGGGATAAAAATGACCGCTCCAAGGAAATCGCCCATCCACCAATTGAGCATACTGGTAACGAGATCCGAACTTGGAATCATGCCGTAAACTGCAAGTGCAGCATTACCCAATAGAGAGGCAATAATACAACCAGCACTGAGACTAACCATTGATTTTATAACAGTTTCTGGTTTATCAAAGGTCAGTAAAGGATCGATGTATCGAATAATTCGAGCAGAAATAATGGTCTGTAGTAACGTGCCCAAGGCAATACTGACGGGCAACCAACCGAGATGTAGTTGCCCACCAATATTAATATTAATCAGCAATGCCCCTATAAAAACCCCAATCCAAGGCGCATATGCTTTCCATAAAAGACAAGCAGCGATTGCGATCCCTGCCGCGGGCCAAATTGCCGCAGAATATCCGGGAGGTAAGGCAATCATCAAACCCATTTTACCGACAATAAAGTAGGCTAAGGCTATGAATAAATTGACCTTAAAATAGTGCGCAAATGCGTTGATATTTAATCCCTTGTAGTAATTGGGTTGATAATCAGAATGGGCCCATAATGCCTTAATCTGCAAATCAATCTCAAGAGTAGTCAAACCGTTAGCTCATTGGGAGTTGAAAGCCAAAGCGGTACCATGATGTAAAAATTATTTTTACGCTATCTAACCAGTTAAACTGCCACAAAACACCCTAGGGTGATAGCTACGCTTTATTGTAGGATTCAGCATTGAATATCGGCAAGGCATCACTAAAATCAGAAACTATAAACAACCAACTCGGCAAATAAGCGCGCTAAACGACTCACAGTGAAGCCAAGACATTTGCATATCTTCATCACATTTTCCACACAGAATGTGAGTGAAATCAGTTTTTATTTGGTTAAATATGTAACTATCATGTTTAATTATGGTTTTAATTAAGGTTTTTTTAATGCAAAAGCCCTTTTGTGACCTAGATCTACTTTCAATCAATCCCCGCTTCTTGTTATCCTCCCGTCCGCACAAAAAAGTTGCAGCTTGAATTTTTATTCAGCCAACAATTCTTCTCGCTCAACGCCGGACCTGTTAATTGAAATTCGCACTCAGCCAATTTTGCGCTGAAGGATTGAATCTCGTTGCGAGGTTCTCCCACTTCAGTATGACAAACTTAGCCCTGCTTTTTGGGTTACTGTTTGTGCTGCCCGCAGCTGACTTAGTGTCAGTGATGGTCGGCGGCTGCATCGATATTGGCGAATTAATCACCCTAAGTGATGGCTTTTTAATCGAGTTCTTCGGCGCCACGCTGCTGAGCATTTTGCTGCTCAATCCCCAGATTATTAAGCAATTGTGGAATTTGTTCGACAATGGCTTCAAGTTTTTCAACAGCTTAGATTTAACTAATGCTGCCCTGTTTTTAGCACCCCCAAGGCTAAAACCCCTCGAGCACCTTGCGCACGGTTGTCGCGCCCCACCATTGTAACTCTTTGTTTTAAAACTCAATTTTAGCATTAAGCGCTGAAAGTCGATCCTCAATCTCGTATTGAGGTGGCAGGCATTTTTGTGCCACGCTCGAGCCACTTTCGGATTTGCCTTCGGATAACGCCGCTCAATGCTACTGCCAATCTCTCAGGGCAGAGTTGTAAACCTTAGGGTTAGAGGAATCTTCCTTTGTTAATTCGAAATTTAAGTAAAGTAGCATTCGCGGCGCTTGCCCTGATGCTCGCAGGCTGTGATGGCGGCGTATTGGATCCCAAGGGCCAGATCGGTGCCGATGAAAAGCACCTGATCATCATCGCTACCCTACTCATGCTGATTGTGGTTATCCCCGTGATCTTTATGACCTTGTTCTTCGCTTGGAAGTATCGCGATGGTCGAGATCAGGAGGTTTACGCGCCCAAATGGTCCCATTCGAGCGCGATTGAAACCGTGGTTTGGATTGTGCCGATAGTAATCGTCGTGATTCTAGGGGTGATTACCTGGGGCTCTACCCATGATCTCGACCCTTACAAACCACTCGAACACGAGGCCAAGCCGATTACGGTTGAAGTGGTTTCTATGGACTGGAAATGGTTGTTTATCTATCCAGAACAAGGTGTTGCATCGGTAAACGAACTGGCTTTCCCAGCGAACGTACCAGTGAACTTTAAGATCACCTCTGATACCGCAATGAACTCTTTCTTTATCCCGCAGTTAGGTAGCCAAATCTACTCAATGGCAGGGATGACGACTAAGTTGCACCTGATTGCCAACGAACCCGGTACCTATGACGGTATTTCCGCTAACTATAGCGGCGCAGGTTTTGCGGGCATGAAGTTTAAAGCCATTGCCACGCCAACGGCAGCCGACTTCGATGCTTGGGTAGCCAAGGCAAAACAACAGGCGACTAAGACCTTAGACTCTGCGACTTACCAAGCCTTAGCACAGAAGAGTGAAAACAATCCTGTTGAATACTTTGGCTCAGTGAGTCACGGCATGTTCGATCAAATCGTTATGCAATACATGCACATGGACTCAAACGAGCACATGGCAGGCCATGAAGGTATGGAACACATGAGTACCGACCACAATATGGCTGGCATGCACCACGATATGGCGCATATGGCGAGCGAACAGAAGATGGCCGACATGGAAAGCTCAACCCATTCTGACACTTCATCAACAGAACACTCATCCACTCACCAAGTGGAGGCGGAGTAATCATGTCTTTTCTCGGTAAATTAAGCTTAGATGCGATCCCGTATCATGAGCCTATCATCATGGTGACCCTTGCGGTTGTTGCCGTGATAGGCCTGTACGTCGCAGCCTTGATCACTAAACACAAAAAATGGGGTGTGCTTTGGCACGACTGGTTAACCTCGGTTGACCATAAACGCCTCGGTATCATGTACATAGTGCTTGCCTTTATCATGCTGATCCGCGGTTTTTCCGACGCCATCATGATGCGTACCCAGCAGGCACTGGCCACCAATGGCGCCGCAGGTTATCTGCCGCCAGAACATTACGACCAAATCTTCACCGCCCACGGCGTGATCATGATTATCTTTATGGCGATGCCATTTATGATCGGTCTAATGAACTTAGTGCTGCCACTGCAAATCGGTGCCCGCGACGTAGCCTTCCCCTTCTTGAACAACCTCAGCTTCTGGCTAACCGCGTCTGGTGCCGTGCTGATCAATATTTCATTAGGTTTAGGTGAATTCGCCCGTACCGGTTGGGTAGCTTACCCGCCGTTGTCTGAACTAGCTTACAGTCCGGGCGTTGGGGTCGATTACTATATCTGGGCGCTGCAGATTTCGGGGATAGGGACAACCTTAACCGGGGTCAACTTTATCGCGACTGTGCTTAAGATGCGTGCTCCAGGCATGAAGCTGATGCAAATGCCCATCTTCACTTGGACTTGTACTTGGGCCAACATCCTGATCGTGGCGTCGTTCCCGATCCTGACTGCGGTTTTAGCGCTGTTAACACTCGATCGCTACATGGGTTTCCACTTCTTCACCAATGATGGTGGTGGTAACGCCATGATGTATATCAACCTGTTCTGGGCTTGGGGTCACCCTGAAGTGTACATCCTGATTTTACCTGCGTTCGGTATCTTCTCGGATGTGATTTCAACCTTTACCTCTAAGCGTCTGTTCGGCTATTCCTCAATGGTATGGGCCAGTGGCGCGATTTCGATCCTCGGTTTTATCGTGTGGTTACACCACTTCTTCACCATGGGCTCGAGTGCCAACGTCAACGCCTTCTTCGGCGTGATGACCATGGTGATTGCGGTCCCGACTGGGGTAAAACTGTTTAACTGGTTGTTCACCATTTACCGCGGCCGCCTGCGCTTAACTGTGCCAGTGCTGTGGACCTTAGGCTTTATGGTGACTTTCACCATTGGTGGTATGACGGGCGTGTTATTGGCCGTACCTGGCGCCGACTACGTACTGCACAACAGCTTGTTCCTGATCGCTCACTTCCATAACACCATTATCGGTGGTGCCGTGTTTGGTTACTTAGCCGGTTTTGCTTACTGGTTCCCGAAAGCGACGGGTTTCCACTTAAATGAGCGTTTAGGTAAAGCGTCATTCTGGTGCTGGCAGATTGGTTTCTATGTGGCCTTTATGCCGCTGTATGTACTCGGTTTTATGGGTATGACTCGCCGTATCAACCACATTGATAACCCAGCATGGAACCTGTGGATCTATATCGCTGCCGTGGGTGCTTGCATCATCATGGTCGGTATCATTCTGCAATTCGTGCAACTGTACGTGAGTATCCGTGACTGCGACCAAAACCGTGACACCACGGGCGACCCATGGAATGGCCACACGCTGGAATGGTCAACCGCCTCACCACCACAGTTCTACAACTTTGCTAAGTTGCCACAAGTGTCTGATATCGACGCCTTTACCGATGCGAAAGAAAAAGGCACCGCCTATCAACGCCAAAAACACTATCAGCCAATCCATATGCCGAAAAATACCCCAAGCGGGATCTTAATGGCGCTGGGTATTACCGCCGCGGGCTTTGCTGCGATTTGGCACATTCTGTGGCTCGCGATTGTGGGCATGGTGGGCGCGTTTATCGTGTTCTTATTCCGTGCTTATAACAACGATGTTGACTATTACGTTCAACCCGATGAAGTGGCACGCATTGAAAATGCTCACTTAAACAATGTAGTAAGGGGCTGATATGAGTGTTGCAATCCCAGCTGATTTAGACGTTGCTCACGCCGAGGAGCACCACGAGCACCATGACACGGGTGGCAACACCCTGTTTGGTTTTTGGCTCTACCTGATGACCGACTGCATCCTGTTTGCATCCGTATTCGCCACCTACGCCGTGCTCTATATGAACACCGACGGCGGTGTATCGGGTAAAGACATTTTTGAACTGGACTTTGTGCTGATCGAAACCGCAGCCCTGCTGCTCAGTAGTATTACCTATGGTTTCGCGTTGATTTTCGCTAAGCGCCACAACAAGGCGGCAACCCTCACTTGGTTAGCCATTACCTTTGCACTGGGCTGTGTGTTTATCGGCATGGAAGTCTATGAGTTCCATCACCTGATCGAACATGGCAACGGCCCACAACGCAGCGCCTTCCTGTCATCTTTCTTCACCTTAGTGGGCATGCACGGCTTGCACGTGACCGCAGGGTTAATTTGGATGGCAATCATGATGATTGAAGTCGCCAAAACGGGCTTAGGCAACCGCAGCATCACTCGCCTGAGCTGCTTAAGCTTGTTCTGGCATTTCCTCGACATAGTGTGGATTTGTGTATTCACCGTTGTGTACTTATTGGGAGCACTGTAATGGGCGCACATACTCAATCACATGACCATAGCCATGGCGCAGAGGATCTGGCCGCCAGCATCAAGTCCTACTTAGTCGGTTTTGTGCTGTCAGTGGTGTTAACTGCCATCCCATTCTGGGCGGTAATGACCCATCACTTCGAGCAATCGACAACGCTTGCTATCGTCGTTGTCACAGCACTGGTGCAGATTTTGGTACACCTTAAGTACTTCCTGCACTTGGACTTCTCTAAGGAAGGCAAGATCAACACCTTCTCCTTCCTATTTACCGCACTGATCATCGTGATGGTGGTTGGCTTGTCGGTATGGATCATTCTCGAAGCTAACGCTTTGATGATGTAACGAGACACAGCAAATGAACACACAAGCTAGATTGACATCGACGCAATGGAAAGCACGCTTCAAAGGGTATGTACAGGTAACTAAGCCTGGCATCATTTTCGGGAATCTGATTTCCGTTGCTGGCGGCTTCCTATTGGCCGCTAAGGGCGATGTGGATCTGGTCTTGATGCTGGCAAGCTTAGTGGGATTATCCTTAGTCGTCGCCTCAGGCTGTGCGATTAATAACTGTATCGACCGTGACATTGACGCCAAAATGCAGCGCACCTGCAAACGCGTCACCGTCACGGGCGAAATCCCCCTAAGCCATGTCTTGCTGTTTGGCATCGCCTTAGGCGTGCTTGGATTTGGCATCTTAGCTCTGTTCACTAATGCCTTAGCCCTGCTGTTTGCCGCTATTGGCTATGTCGTTTATGTCGGGATTTATAGCCTCTATATGAAGCGAAACTCGGTTTACGGCACCTTAGTCGGCAGCTTTTCGGGCGCAGTACCGCCCGTGGTGGGCTATTGCAGTGTGACGGGGCAAATGGATATGGGCGCAGTGATTTTATTGCTGATGTTCAGCCTCTGGCAGATGCCACACTCCTACGCCATCGCGATTTTCCGCTTTAATGACTATGCAGCCGCGAAGATCCCCGTGCTGCCAGTCGCCGAAGGGATGGCCAAGGCGAAGCACCATATAGTGCTCTATATCGCAGTGTTCGCCTTGGTCAGCACTATGCTGCCACTCGCAGGTTACACAGGCACCGCCTTTATGGCCGTGACCTGTGCCACCAGCCTCTGGTGGCTAACTATGGCCCTCAAAGGTTATCGTCAAGATGTGGATATGCCACGTTGGGCCAGACAAGTGTTTGGTTTTTCAATTATTACCATCACAGCACTCAGTGTAACCATGGCGCTGGATTTTCAAGCGGTCAGTCAAACCCCACTGTTTACCTTAGTGCGATAAACATAACCTTTATTCAAAAACAAAAGCGCTAACCTAGGTTAGCGCTTTTTTATTGCCTTAATCCTCAATAACTAAGGGACAAAAGGGCGTTAAAAAATGGATGACGAGCACTACTTCATTGCCGATTTTATATAGACATCGAAACGGTTTTTCTTAGTTTCGATAACCATGCTGGGCTTAACGCCGGCGAGGTCTTCGGCATAATCGGGGCGCTTCACCACTACACGCTTACTGGCTAAGGCCATGGCGGGGGCGAGCAAACCGTCTGCATCAAGATCCGCGCCGACTAAGGTTTGGAAGACCCGCATTTCTTTTTTTACTAAGGCTGATTTGTCACGGTGGGGGTACATAGGGTCGAGGTAGACGACATCAACTTCTTGCTCCAATTTTGCGAGTGCTTCGAGGCTGGAACCATGGAAAAGCTGCATACGTTCACGCATCCAGTCGCCGATTTCGGCATCTTGATAGGCGCGGCGTAGACCGTCTTCTAATAATGCGGCCACCACAGGATGGCGCTCTACCATAGTCACAGTGCAGCCTAAACTTGCCAGCACAAAGGCATCGCGGCCGAGGCCCGCAGTACCATCGACCACTTTTGGCGTAACGCCCTGCTTTAACCCAACAGCCTTGGCAATCGACTGACCACGACCGCCACCAAACTTGCGTCTATGGGCGACCGCGCCTGTCACAAAATCCACCACTATGCCATCGAGCTTAGGCTCATCACGCTTATGTAGCGTCAAGGTGTCTGATTCAAAACGCAATTCAAATGGCGCATCGACATCAAAAACCAGTTGCCAGCGGGCACAAATGTCCACAAGTGTTGGAAATTGCTGATTAAAAAAGACTGGAATAGGCAAAGGGATCACTGTTTAACGGGTAGAAATTGCGGCCATTATGCCAAAGAACCGCCTTGATGAACATGCAAGCAAATCACCTTGTTTGCGAGTATTAAGTTGTTGGTCAATTTGTCTAACTGCTCCTATAAAAACTCAAACATCAATCACAATGTAATTGACTGATTTATAATGGAAGAAATCTATTTATGTAACAAATTAGCGATTTATGTTATATGTCTTATTCCCAGTCAACCTTAGCGACTTCCGTATGGAATAAGGACATTTTTTGCTTAACTGGCTGAAAGGTTTTTTGTTTATCAGAGAGCAAGACTTTTTAAACCCTGATAGAACCATATTAAAAACCAGTTTATTGCGGATTATTTTGCTAAGTGGTGCAGTATTGACCACCAGCATAGTGCTGCACAGTTCATTGATTGCATATGAACTCAACCTCAGTTTTATTATTGGCATCACGGTCAGTTTTTTAACTGTGCTATTTCTTGCGCTATGGTTTACCCGTCGATGTTTACTGGCGAGTTCAATCAGCTTGCTGGTCATGGTGGTTGCAGCCTGTTTGTCTATCTTGTTGTTTGTACCTAATTTCAATTTGTCGCAGGCGGGTATTACTTTTCTGTATACGCTGCCGCTGATGGCGCTTTTTCTGTTTGGCAGAAAAGTCGCCTGCTGGATGATGTGCTTCAATGTGTTGCCTTTTTTATTATTGCTGCGTAACCAAAACCTCCCGCCCCTTGTCGATGTGGATATTAGCCTGCCCGCAACTCACGCCTATCTAAACGGGTTACTGTTTATGTTTTTTAATATCTGTATCCCCTTATCGGCAATGCGGCTATTAAAAACCCAAAAAATCCATGCACAGCAGATGATTAAGCATCAAAAGGCACTGCAACATACCTTAGATCAATATGCTGAGATTTTTGATAATAATGGCACAGCGTCTTTCTTCTGTAATGAGGATGGAGTGATTCTCAACCTAAATAATGCGGCAAAGAACATTGCTACCGATATCACACTCAATAGCACTCGCCTATGTGACATTTTTGATTTAACTGAAGATGCCAGCGTCAATTTACTCGCCGCGTCATTTCAGACCCGTTTAAAAAACAACCAAAGCAATCGATATCTCCTGCAAAAAGCCTCATTGGAGCACCACGATACCTTGTTATTTCACTGTCACGATATCACGGCGCAAACCAATCATGCGCTTGAATTAAGTCGACTTAAAAAGCACCATATCAGCACTCATTATTATGATTTAGTCACGGGTTTACCCAACGAGAACCATTGGTATAACCCCGCTCCAAGCGCGACTCATCAAGCAATGACCGTCGCTTTAGTTAAGATAGATAATCTCAGCCAAATCAATGCCGCATTTGGGATCGGCGTTGGTGATGCAATTCTAAAAGCCTTTGCCATAGAACTGAAAGAACGTGTCGGCCATCAGGCCAAAATATACCGCTTTAGGGGCGCATCCTTTGCCCTAGAATTCACCGAACTACCGTTAATCTCCCCAGAGACGCTTGCACAACAATTGCGGCAACGCATACCAACCAGTTTAAAACTGAAGCAAGAACAGCAGATTGAATATCATCTCGAATGTCGAATAGGTTGCTGTTCAGGTAATAAATCCGCGCCGCAGCAAGCCGCCGAGCAATGCTTAATTGCCATCAAACAAACCACCCAAGCTAACCCTGTCATGGTGTATTACGTTGGTTTGATTAACAATTTGCTTGAGGCCTCCTCGCAAGAAAGTAAAATCCGCGATGCGTTAAAACACAACCGTCTTGAAATGTGGTTACAGCCTAAAGTGATGGCTGATGGCCATATCATTAGCTTTGAAGCGCTCGCCAGAATGTTCGATAAAGACGGCAGCATGATCATGCCAAGCACCTTTATCCCCATTATAGAGTCGTCACAATTACAGGCGATTTTTGCGATGAAAGTGCTTAGACAGTTACTCCAACTGATCCGCTCTTGGCCAAAAAATGTCCCTATGGTCAGGATAGCTTTCAACTTGTCAGGGCAAGATATACTGTCGGATCGCTTCTTTAAAGTCTTGATCCAAACCTATATGAATCATCCTGAACTCATCCCATTATTAGAAATTGAAATTACAGAAACTTCAGTATTTTCAACATATAAAGAAACTGGCAGACGTTTAAACACTCTTGCTCGTATGGGCGTATCCATTGCGATTGACGATTTTGGCACTGGCCATGCGTCACTAAGCCAGTTAATCGATATCAGTGCCGACACCATTAAGATCGACCGTTACTTTGTGAGTCAGCTAGGTATTAGCGAGCGCCATACTCAAATTGTCAACGCCGCAATTTTATTAGCTAAAAGTTTAAACCTGAATGTCATTGCAGAGGGGATCGAAACCGAAACGCAATTAATGCAACTGACCGCACTAGGGTGTGAACAGTTTCAAGGTTACTTATTTGGTAAACCCGCCCCCGCTGGGCTTTGGCTAAAAACCTTCCAGATGCAAACCCCTTCACATTGGCTAGCCCATAAAAAACGGGCGAAGTGAGGCATTAATTTTACGCCATAGGGCATCCTAGGTATAATTGCCGACATGCATTTGCCTCCCTTTGCTTTGTTTGCAAATAACTAGGATCCCCCATGTTAAGTTACCGTCACGGTTATCACGCCGGCAATTATGCCGATGTGCTGAAACACGCTATGTTGCTGCAAACCTTGCAGTTAATGCATAAAAAAGACAAACCGCTCGTGTATATCGACACCCATGCGGGTGCAGGCGGTTATGCGTTAACGGATGAGTTTGCCCAAAAGACAGGTGAATACCTCGAAGGCGTAGCTAAGCTCTGGGATAAAACCGATCTGCCAAAATCCCTACAGGATTATGTGGATGCAGTGCGCCACTTTAACGAAGATAATCCAGAAGATCTCAACTTCTACCCAGGCTCCCCCGCCATTATCGATATGGAGCTAGGGCCAAAGGATCGTATGGTTCTGCACGAATTGCACGGTACCGATCATCTGCTACTGGATGAGTATTTCGAACAAGATAAGCAAGTTAAAGTGATTAAAGGCGATGGCTTAAAAGGGCTGATTGCCGCAGTACCGCCACTAGAGCGCCGCGCACTGGTACTTGTTGACCCCAGTTATGAGATTAAGACCGACTATCAAACAGTGGCCGACACGTTAATCAAGGCGCACAAACGCTTTGCCACGGGCGTATTTATGCTCTGGTATCCGGTAGTCAACCGCGCGCAAACAGAAGAAATGCTCTCCCGCTTAGCCACTAGCGGTATTAAGCGCCAACTACGTATCGAGCAAGCCATCAAGCCCGATTCTAACGAGTTTGGCATGACTGCCGCAGGACTATGGGTGATCAATCCACCTTGGCAACTGGATGAAATTGCTACCGAAATGCTCGATTACTTAGGTAAAACCCTCGGCCAAGCAGATGGTCATGTCAGCGTAAAATGGGAAGTTGGCGAATAAGCTCTGCCAGATTGGCTTCAACATTATGAAGCTGCAACATAGCGCAGCGGATACTTTACTTGTCCCGCTGCGTTTGTTGTTAAAGCAGAATATCGATAGTTACAGCGAACCTTATACCTTAGTGCTGCGGTAACGCTTGAGCAGAATTTGCACCCGTTCTACGTAGGCTTGGGTTTCTGGATAGGGCGGAATACCGTTGTACTGAGTCACAGTTGTAGGCCCAGCATTATAGGCCGCGCAGGCCAGCGCAATATCCCCATTGAACTGTTTTAGCATTTGCGCCAAATACTTACTACCACCGAGAATATTCTCCTCTGGCAAAAAGGCATTAGTCACACCCATCTCTTTGGCGGTTTCGGGCATCAATTGCATTAACCCCATAGCCCCCGAGCGGGATATCGCTCTAGCATTAAATGCTGACTCAGCATGGATAACCGCACGGATAAGTGCAGGATCTAACCGATGTTTATGGGCCGCGCGGCTGATTAAACTCTCGTAATTACGGGTAAACAACCGAATACCATTCCAATCGATAGTCGAGTCTGGGCGACAAGCAAAGCAATCGTACAGTAGGATCTGGTAATCGCTGCTCGATGGCGCTTTATCGGTAAAAACAGTTACGCCATTGGCCTGTTGATATTGATAAACCTTAAATTTTTCTTGGCCTTCCGCGCTGACGATGCCACTGTCAGAATAGCGCGCCACAATGCGCGGCTTAGTCGGTTTGACCTCTTCGGCGAACACGGTTGCAAAGCTCCCCCAAGTTAACAATAAGCCGAGCCCATATAGCGCAATCGACTTAAGGTAAGTAGGTGGTTGGTGCATTGCTATCATCAAAGTCCCGTGTATTCGTTTAGTTTAAGTATTTCAATAATAGCAAAGAGTTGCTTCATCTCACGGTTTAACTGGCTAAATTCTGTCGAAAAATTCGCACTATCAAAGATAGAGCGCATTTGGAAACGACTCCTACGATTGGGCAAAAATAGGATCAGCCGGTTGCGAAAGAAGGCACATTGGATATCACCAGCAAAGACCTTTGCCAGTTGCTGTAATCGCTCCATAAAAGCGGTGTTGAGCAAATAACGTGATTCAATTTGATCTGTTGAAAACACATCAAACTCTTTTTCAAACAAGGGGTCTTCTAGTCGCACTCTTTGCAGCCCCGAATGACTGTCGGATAAGAAATTCGCTAATCCGCCACGATCCTTTAATACCACGGTATGGCCGATAAACTGCTTGTGACTACTGAGCTCGACCACAGTGCCGCGAAAACGGGTTTCAGTGCGGGTTACGGTTTTGCGTTTATTACCGTCCCACTCTTCCACTCGCACATCTTTGGTCAGGGTTAACTCATTGACGATTAGTTCTACGCCTTTGTATTGACCGTGAATATAGTCACCAAAACTCACCTTGTCGTAATGAGGTAAGACTTTTGCCGCCGAGAGCCGATTTATATCAAGGCGCATCTCGCGATTGTAGATAAAGTCTTCACCAAAATACTTAAACATGATGGGATAGATTTCTTGCTGCACTTGACGCGTAAACTGCCTTGTCGGGGTAAAACTCCAAAAACCTAATAACAGTAGTGCAATGATTGGTAGCGGAAACAACACCAGCCCACGGCTATGTCCCAATATCGTTAATAGTACGAGCCCTGCAACAATCACTAAACTGAGATACAAGCGTTGACGTGTTGCCTTCAGGCTTGCTACGCGCTTGGTTTCATAACGGGCAGCAAGCGGTGCAAGGTGGGAATCATAATACTGTTGCAGCGACTCCCTATCCGCAGGCTCTGCCGACAGTTTTACCGTCTGTCGCTGGGCCTTGATGGGACGACCCAAGATAAAGGTGAATATATTCATTGAGATCGTTATTTTACGGGGGCATTTTGCCCCCGCAAATATTAAAGATTACAGATAATCTGCGGCGTCTATTGGTGCTTTAGATGCCTCACTGACTTCATAAAATGGCATCACTTTAATCTTAGCCATTGACGCAATAATCGACCCAGGAAAAATTTCAACGGCTGTATTTAACTCCGACACCGCTGAGTTATAGAAACGACGAGCCGCCGAAATATGTGCTTCGACCTCGTTATAGGTTTGCATGGCTTCAAGCATAGTGTTGTCGGACTTCAGCTCGGGATAGTTTTCAACATTAACCATCAAGGTAGCCATTTTGTCGTTTAACTGCTCGGCTTGTGCAATATGCTCTTTAACCGCATTGGGGTCAGTCTTGTTGTAATGACGGGTTAATTGCGTGCGTAGCTCAGTAATTTCAGTGAGCAATGACTTTTCATGATCCATAAATCGCTTGGCGATTTTGAGGATATTGGGCACGAGATCGGCGCGTTTAGCCAACTGCACATCGATCCCCGACAGAGCCTCAAGGGCGGTATTGCGTTTTTTGACTAGGCTGACATACCAAAGATAGGTCACGATAAAAATCAGCGCTAATCCCAGTAACAGTTTGTCCATCTTCCATCCTTAGTGTTTATTATTGTTTTTAATGGCTACAGCTAACCATAAATAAGCAAGAATTTCATCTAAAGCGTTAGCTAGTGCAATGAAATGTTATCTTTTACTGCACAGGTAAGAGCATCTGACCCAAGATTTTTTGTGACAAGATTAAACCCGAATTGATTGAAAACATTCAGCTTGGATACAGAAAAACTAAGCTATAGTTAATTTGCACAACGTTTAGAGCAACCTTTTTGCTCGTGAATACTGGACTCCCCGTGAGTCCATTTTTTTATCCAAAATCTGCCTACATACTGCTCTAGCCTCATTTAAGTTTTATTTAAAGCACAAGCATCATACTTTTCGGCCAATTTTTTCACTTTTACCTTAGCGTTAATCCAATCACTTGAGCGAGAGGCTCCTCAGCCAAGTCACGCCGCATCGATTCAGCTCACGGATAAAAAATGCGCTAGCAAAGGTCGACAGAGGCAAGGCATGAGTTTGAAATCCAATCATATTCCCATAAAGACATCGCCCCCACATGACATCAGCTCAAGTGGCTGGTTTGTACGCTTTCTGAATATTGTCGAACGGTTAGGTAATTTATTGCCACACCCTATTACCCTGTTTGCTCTATTTTGTGTCGCCGTGATTCTGGTGTCTGGCATTGCTGGCTACTTTGAGTTGACGGTGGCCGATCCACGCCCCGAGGGCGCCCACGGCCGAGGTGCCGATGGACTTATCCATGTGGTCAGCCTGATGAATGCCGAAGGCTTGCGGATGATAGTGTCCAACTTAGTCACTAACTTTACCGGTTTTACCCCCTTGGGCACGGTTCTGGTTGCCCTACTGGGTGTGGGTATCGCCGAGCGTTCAGGACTATTATCCGCCGCCATGCGTGCACTCGTCATGGGTGCATCTAAGCGTTTAGTGACAGTGACTATCGTGTTTGCGGGAATTATGTCAAACACCGCGGCAGAGCTAGGGTATGTGGTATTAATTCCCATGGCGGCGATGATTTTTCATTCCTTAGGCCGTCATCCGTTAGCAGGCTTAGCCGCTGCATTTGCAGGAGTATCAGGGGGATACAGCGCAAATCTATTGCTCGGTACTGTCGATCCACTGTTATCGGGCATAACTGAAGCGGCGGCGCGGATGATCGACCCCGACTACAACGTCGGCCCTGAGGTTAACTGGTACTTTATGTTTGTCTCGACCTTTGTGATCACTTTCCTCGGCGCCTTTGTAACCGAGAAAATTGTCGAGCCCAAACTGGGCAAGTATCAGGGCGATGATGCCGATGAAAGCGTGCATCAATCCATGGGCAATGTCACTGAGCTGGAAAAACGCGGCCTCAAGTGGGCGGGGTTATCTATGCTGGTGCTAGCGGTAATCCTTGCGCTGTCAGTCGTGCCAGAGGGTGCGCCACTGCGCGATCCTAAAACCGGTCTGGTTTCGGGCTCACCCTTCCTCAAGGGGATTGTCGCCTTTATCTTTATCTGTTTTGCGATCCCGGGTTTTGTCTACGGCAAGGTCGTTGGCAGCATTAAAAACGATAAAGACGTTATCAATGCCATGTCGCACAGTATGAGTACAATGGGACTGTATATCGTACTGGTGTTCTTTGCGGCACAATTTGTGGCCTTCTTTAACTGGAGTAATCTCGGCGCCGTGTTAGCCGTGCTGGGCGCAGATGCCTTGCAATCCATAGGGTTAACTGGGCCAATCCTGTTCCTGTTTTTTATTATGCTGTGCGGCTTTATCAACCTAATGCTGGGCAGTGCTTCAGCACAGTGGGCCATTACCGCGCCCATTTTTGTGCCCATGCTGATGTTGGTTGGCTATGCGCCAGAAACCATTCAAGCGGCTTACCGTATTGGGGATTCGGTAACTAACTTAATCACACCAATGATGAGTTATTTCGGATTGATTTTAGCGGTGGCCTGTCGCTATCAGAAAAACCTCGGCATAGGCACACTGATCGCCACTATGTTGCCTTATACCTTAGTGTTCTTCATCGGCTGGACGGCGTTTTTCTTTCTGTGGGTATTCGGTTTTGGTTTACCTGTAGGGCCGGGGGCAGCAACTTACTATACGCCTTAGGCACGAGTTTAACTTTCGCTAGGTTGATTAGGGCGTCGCAGCTAGTCTCGGCGCCTTTTTCATGGACAGATTTAACGGGCTAGTCGTACAACCATTCCATTAAAAAGCCACAAATCAGTAAGAAAACCCCAAAGTTAAACACCATCGTTTGTAATTTCGACTTAGGCGACTTATCGTCGGCTTGGGTCATGACCTGACTTAACGGTGTAAAAAACATATTGGGTTCGAGTCCCATGCCGATAAAAAATACCGCTACGGCAACACTACGGATGAGCTCGGGGACGACAAGCTGCTCAAGATAAAACTCATAGGCACCATAGGCCAAAATGCCAATAGCGATAGCATGGCAAATCATCGCTACGACAAGTTGCTTAGTGATAAGACTGCTCACCGATGACACGATTTTGCTCCTACGCCAGCGCTATGTATTGATTATGGACGATATTTGCCGCGCAGTTTATCTCTTCTGTGATTTAACTGCATCCATAGCGTCCAGCCAAATAGCACGCCACTCGCGGGATAAATATATAGTGCGACTTTCATTGCCTGCCAAAATGGTGTCTCAGCGGTGAAGTATTGAAACCCCGCCACCAAAAGTGACGTCACCCCCCCCCCAATACAGTACGCCAATCACCAAGATGAAATACCACTTTCCCCTTGCGAGAGATGCCTCTAATTTGATTAATTGATCCTTACTGACTGCCGACATCACCTGCTCTCTTTTTATCTTGACTCATTTAATATGCCCGAATTAATTCATGGTAGCTATCCATCCTTGTAACGATAATATTTTCGCCCAACAAAAAGCCCTGTAAATACAGGGCTTTGATTAGAACGCTAGATTACTCCGCCGATGTTGGCTTTTCGTCTTTCGCTTTTCTCTCTCGTTTACTAAAGATCCGCTCAACAATAACGAAGAACAGTGGCACGAAGAAGATACCTAAGAACGTCGAACTCATCATACCGCCAAGTACTCCAGTACCGATGGCATTCTGGCTACCTGAACCTACACCCGTACTAATGGCTAACGGCACAACCCCCAAACCAAACGCGAGCGATGTCATCAGAATCGGACGCAAACGCACACGTACAGCATGTAACGTCGCTTCAACCAGACCCGCCCCTTTCTCGTAGAACTCTTTCGCAAATTCCACAATCAAGATGGCGTTCTTGGTTGCCAAACCAACGGTTGTCAGCAGACCTACTTGGAAGAACACGTCGTTTGGCAAGCCACGGCCATTCATCGCCAGCAGGGCACCGATAATACCTAGAGGAACCACTAGGATTACCGCAAACGGAACTGACCAGCTCTCATACAGTGCAGCCAATACGAGGAATACCACCAGAATCGACAACGCATATAGCGCAGGCGCTTGGTTACCCGATAAACGCTCCTCATAGGATAAGCCGTTCCACTCGATGCCAAAGCCCGGTGGTAACTGTTTAACTAGGTCTTCCATAATATTCATGGCCGCACCAGTACTAAAGCCTGGTGCTGTTGCGCCTTGAATATTCACCGCAGGTAAACCGTTAAAACGTTCTAGACGTGGTGAGCCGTATTCCCAAGAACCTGTCGCAAAGGCTGAAAACGGCACCATATCGCCCTTGTTGTTACGCACATACCAAGTGTCTAGGTCTTCTGGCTGCATACGGTATTGAGCATCACCTTGCACAAATACCTTTTTAACACGGCCTCGGTCGATAAAGTCGTTAACATAGGAACCACCCCAAGCCGTTGCCAACACACTGTTAACGTTAGCAATCTCAACGCCTAATGCGCTCAACTTAGCATGATCAATGTGCAATTGATAAATTGGCGCATCTTCCTGACCATTAGGGCGAACCCCCACAAGGTTTGGATTTTGAGCTGCCATACCCAGCAATTGATTACGCGCCGCCACTAACTTATCGTGACCTTGGCCGTTTTTATCTTGCAGGTACATATCGAAACCATTGGCCGTACCCAACTCGATGACCGCTGGCGGTACGAAGGCGAATACGAAGGCTTCTTTCATTTGGCTGAATACACCCATAGCGCGGCCCGCAATGGATTGTACATCCATACCTGGCGCTTCACGCTCTGACCAATCTTTCAAACCAACGAAGGCAATACCCATGTTCTGGCCTTGACCCGCAAAACTGAAGCCCGCAACACTAAATACCGACCTTACGCCTTCTTCAGCCATAAAGTGATCAGAGACTTTCTCTAACACTTTCATGGTGCTTTCTTGGGTAGAGTTGGTTGGCAAAATTGCCTGCGTGAACAAGATACCTTGGTCTTCGTCTGGTAAGAATGCCGTTGGCATGCGCATGAAAATCCAGCCCACTGCCACCACTAATGCAGCGTAAATCATCATGACCCTGAAGCCACGCTTCACAATGCCAGCCACGCTCGATTCGTAACGGTTCGTTAAGCGATCGAAACCACGGTTAAACCAACCGAAGAAACCCGTTTCGATATGGCCATGACCCTTCTTCAACGGTTTAAGCATAGTCGCACAGAGTGCGGGGGTTAAAATCAAGGCCACCAGCACAGACAGCGCCATCGCAGAAACGATTGTGATCGAGAACTGACGGTAAATTACCCCAGTAGAACCCGACATAAACGCCATAGGTACGAATACCGCAGACAAGGTCAGACCGATACCGACTAACGCGCCAGTAATTTGATCCATCGACTTACGGGTCGCTTCGAGTGGACTTAAGCCCTCTTCGGCCATCACCCGCTCAACGTTTTCAACCACCACAATCGCGTCGTCCACGAGTAGACCAATCGCCAGTACCATTGCAAACATGGTGAGGGTGTTGATGGAGAAGCCTGTTGCCGAGAGAATCGCAAAGGTACCCAGCAATACCACAGGTACTGCAATCGTTGGAATTAAAGTCGCACGGAAGTTCTGCAGGAAGAGATACATGATGACGAACACCAGTACGATCGCTTCAAGCAGAGTGTGGACTACGCCTTCAATCGATTTATCAACGAATGGTGTTGTATCGTAGGGGTAAACCACATCTAACCCAGCAGGGAAGAAGGGACGCAACTCTTCCACTTTAGCGCGAACCGCTGCCGCCGTATCTAAGGCGTTAGCACCGGTTGCCAGCTTAATCGCAATACCCGAAGCAGGTTTACCGTTATACAGAGACTCTACGGCATAACTTTCTGAACCCAACTCGACACGCGCCACATCACCCAAGAACACGTTCGCACCCGACGTATCGGATTTAAGAATAATCTTGCGGAATTGTTCTGGCGTTTGCAGACGACTCTGTGCCGATACGGTCGCGTTTAGCTCTTGTCCTGGCAGTGATGGCGTACCACCGAGTTGACCAGCAGATACCTGTGCGTTTTGCGCGCGGATAGCACTCACCACATCTAAGCTAGTGAGGTTATATTGAGTCAGTTTCAGCGGGTCTAACCATATACGCATCGCGTACTGAGCACCGAAAATCTGAATTTCACCCACGCCCGGTACACGGCTCATAGGATCTTGGATGTTAGCGCCCACATAGTCGGCGATGTCACCCTTGTCCAAAGAACCGTCGGTCGATACGAAGCCCAATACCATCAGGAAGCCAGAGCTTGACTTGTTAACGTTAACCCCTTGAGATTGAACCTCTTGTGGTAACAAGGTCATTGCGCCCTGTAACTTGTTTTGTACCTGAACCTGCGCGATATCCGGATCGGCCTCAGCGTTAAAGGTTAAGGTAATCGATGCGTTACCAAAGCTATCACTGGTTGAAGCGATATAACGTAGGTGGTCGATACCCTTCATACGTTGCTCAATCACCTGAGTTACTGAGTCTTCAACGATTTTGGCCGATGCACCTGGATAGTTCGCACTGATCACTACTGTCGGTGGCGCAATACTGGGGTACTGCGAGACTGGCAGGGATCGGATCGATAAAATCCCCGCCAACATAATGATTAAGGCGATCACCCACGCAAAGATGGGACGATCAATAAAAAAACGTGCCATAGCTATGCCCTATTTTGCTTGGGTTTCAGAAATAACTTTGGTGGTGACTGGTGCACCTGGACGGATCTTTTGTAATCCTTCCACAATCAACTTATCGCCCGCTTCTAAACCAGAAGTAATACGCCATTGATTGTCGATAACTTCAGCTGTGGTAACAATTTTTGCTTCCACTAGACCTTGATCGTTCACCACCATTGCCACTGCCTGACCCTTAGCGTTACGGGTAATGGCTTTTTGCGGCACTAGGATGGCTTGAGGATCGGTACCGGTATTCAATACAGCACGAACATACATGCCAGGCAGTAAGATGCCATCTGGGTTAGGGAACTCGGCGCGTAGGATCACTGAGCCAGTATTTTCATCCACGCTCACTTCAGCAAATTGCAGCTTACCGTTGTGACCATAAATTGTGCCGTCTTCTAAGACTAGCTGCACGTCAGCGTTATCCGCCGCCTGCAGCTTACCTTGCTTCAGCTTGGCTTTTAGGCGTAACAGCTGAGCACTCGATTGAGCGATATCCACATTGATAGGATCAAGCTGTTGAATGGTTGCCAGAGTTTGGCTTTGGTTAGCCGTTACTAGCGCACCCGCTGTTACACTCGACTTACCGATACGGCCTGAAATCGGCGCTAATACTTCAGTGTATTGAAGATTGATTTTCGCAGTATTAATCGCCGCTTCTGCTACAGTCACGCTGGCCAGCGCTTCTTTGTAAGCGGCTTCGGCTTCATCGAAATCTTGTTTACTGATTGCGTTAGTTTTAACTAACTGCTGATAACGAGCCGCTTTTGCCTTAGCAGAAGCAAGGCTTGCATTTGCTCGAGCTAAGTCAGCATTTGCACTGACAAGTGCAGCTTTATAAGGCGCAGAATCAATTTGATAAAGAGATTCGCCTTGCTTCACATTGCCGCCTTCGACAAAGCTACGCTTAGTGATAATGCCATTCACTTGAGGACGAACTTCGGCTTCAAGAAATGCCTTGCTACGACCCGGTAACTCGACTTGGATAACCTGTGGCTTAGCCTCCACTTTGATTATCCCAACTTCCATGCTCTGCGGCCCCGCGCCGCCATGAGCGGCTTTATCCTCTTGAGGGCTACAAGCTGCCATCCACAACGCCACGCTGATTACTGAGGCAAGTTTAATTGTCTGCCGCATGAGAACTCCTTTAAATTTTAACGCCACCGTGTTCACACAATATGGATGATTTCACGGCCATAATTATAACTAAAATCAAAGCTATTACTTATCGTATACCCTATAAGGATCAACAAGAAAGATAAACAAACAAAAGTGTAAACTAATGAAAATATTCACACCTTTTCCAATACCTTATTAGTAGAATTGTTATCCTATTTAAGAAGTATGTTAACTGTAGATAAGATTGTTAGCGTTATACGATACAAAGCACTTATTCAGCCTACTCTATATCAAAAATGTTGCAAACATGTTTGGCGACACAAATGTTTATACTCGATTAACCTGAGTAAACATTTATTTGATACAGCTAGGGCATATTAGCACAAGCTTTTACATAAGGTTTTGTGCATATATAACCCCTGTGTGGTCATATTGGATCAAGCATGGAATGACCATACCTTGCTATCCGAATGCCTACTATTGCTACGTAAATCCTTGTTACAAATGGGTCAGGGAAACGAATAGATATTCAAACCTTTGGACGCGACATTTTATGACCAAGCGTTGTATAGCGCAAATTGGATATTACATTTTGCACCCCATTTAATGAAACTCAGCTTCCCAAAAAAATGCGGTTTTATAAATTACGCTTTTATTGACCCTGTTATTTCGCTGCTTATTCACATTCATTCATATCTTTTCGTTATTGGTTCATCCCAGGCGGCACCGCTATTAACAATTTATTTTTACGATATAGGTGCGCTAACAATTTCCAATCACTTTGAGATGATGATTATGAAGACTCGTACTAAATTGCTGCTCACTGGGGCGTTACTTTCTTTGGCGGCCAGCTCCCACGCTGCTGAAGATAATCAACTCTTTGGTGGCACCCTTAACGGCAATGTTAATTTTGCTTCGGACTATGTGTTTCGTGGTGAATCCGAGACCTTAGATGGCGATATTCCGGTCGTCCAAGGCACATTAAGTTGGAACCACAATCAAGGTTGGTATGCTGGGGTATTTAGCTCCAACATTAAGTTTGCTGACCCAAACTTAGAAATTGTTACCGCGCCTTTTATTGGTAAAGCGGGAGAGTTTGGCGATTCTGGCTTTACCTATGATGTCATGCTGTTTTCATACCTTTACCCCGGAGCTTCCTATTCCAACTACACCGAATTATGGCTAAAAGTGGGTAAACAATTCGGTCGAGCCAATCTGCAACTCGAAGTCACCCCAACGGTGGATGACTGGTTTGGTGTCGATGGCTGGCACGGGGTGAACTACGCTCTACACCCCAGCTATAGCTTTGACAACGGTGTAAAAATCTCAGCATCTGTGGGTTATCAAGACCTAACGGGTGATGGTGCTGAAGGTTGGGGCCACTGGAACATAGGTTTAAGCAAAGCCTATTACGGCCTTAACTTCGATTTACGCTACCACGGCAGCACTGTCGACAGTGACCATAAAGTCTATGGTACACAAACTGAAATCTTCGATGACAGAGTCGTCATTGGGATCAGTAAAAGTTTCTAATCCTGTTTTTTGCTTATACGTTCATCCCGCTGCTTCCCTGCAGTACTCCAATTGCTTGAAATATCGAGCCTTGACCAGCCAAATTTGGCTGGTCTTTTTTTATCTAAATACGATTATCACCCACGCTACAGGCTAACACCCGGCTGATATCCGCAAGGCAACGGCCCGACTCCTGTTGCCATTGATTGAACACGGCCTGTACCTGTTTTAACGCCGTTTGCGAGCTAAAGCCGGCATCTACCAGCTTGTGCGCTTTAAAATAGCCTTGCACATCATCGGTTAACAAAAAGGTATCCTTACCGATTGCGCGCAAAAAATACGGCCCGGTATTGCCACCGAGACGAGCACCGCGCTTCTTTAAGAGCGCCCAAAGCCCGACTATGTCTTCGGTCGGCCAGTCGGCAATCAGCTTAGCCAAGCTGCCATGTTCGCGGGCAATATCATGGATCATCAAAGCATTATCATAAATTGCTTGGGTTTTCTTTAGGTGGCGAATCAAGGTCGCATCCGCAGCGCGAGCTTGGATCTGCTCGGGTGACAACATTAATACCTTCTCGGGCACAAAATGAAAGAAGGATTTTTCGTAAGCAGGCCATTTATTATCGACCACGCGCCAGACAAAACCACTCTGGAACACTTGTCGGCTCATGGCCGAAAGCAGCGTAGCATCATCGTATTGACGAATTTCAGCACTCGTTAGGCACCCAGGAAGTAAGGCTTCGAGTCCCTTTTTACCGCCTTTGCGCTCACTCGCTCTGGCATAGATGGATGAGAAACTTTCTAATTGGCTCATGCTGTTACCTTTGATTATCGATATTTCACTAGCGTTTCTAGGCGTTAATAGTACCGAATTTGAGCCCACGAGGATCATTCCGTATGGAAAACCTGTTTTACGTCCATTTCTGGCCCTTTGAAGAAATTCCCACTGCACGCATGTTGATACCGACTAAAGTTAAGGCGTAGAGTCAAAAAATGCAGTGGTTATGGGGTCGGTACCTATGGAGCTTTTCTATCATCCGTTATCACGATATTCACAGAAAGTATTAATTGCTCTCTATGAGAAACAAGCGAACTTTTATCCGCGGATCACTGATTTACGCGACCCACTGGCACGCAAGGCCTTCCAGCAATTTTATCCTCCTGGCAAACTGCCATTGCTCAAAACGCAAGAAGGCCAACTGATCCCCGAATCCAGCATTATTATTGAATACTTAGACAGGCATTTTCAAAACGGTACAGAGTTATTACCCGCGGAGGCTGAACGGAATTTGTCGGTACGCCTATTCGATCGCATTATTGATTTTGATATCAATAACCCACTATTCCAATTAGAAAAATTAAAGTATGCCCCTGATGGGCATGAGTTCGAAATCAAGCAGATTGAAAAACAAATGCTTACCCAATTTCAACGCTTAGATAGCCATCTTAGTCAAAATCATTGGGTGTGTGGCGACAGTTTTACCTTAGCCGACTGTGCACTGATCCCCTGCTTAAGCTACAGCTTTGCTCACTTAAACCTATTGGATTTAGATGAGCTAGTCCGTTATTGGCAACAGGCGCAGCTTCGCGGCGCCTGGACACTCGTGCTTGAAGAAGTGCTACTAGCCGAAATGGAAGAAGACACTGGGATTAGGAGTATTCCCTAGTACCAGCGCGCCCTAAAGATTGCGCTCTTTCTTTAATTGTAAAAATGCTTTCCATTTCACGACTTCGGGCGGTAACTCAGGAGCCGGATCGGTATAGCCTGCTTCTTTAACTAATACCTCTAAAGGCACTTGCTTACCTTTACACACAAACACACCACGCACATGCACTATACAATGCAGGCCGCGCTCACTGATAAAGCGTTGTTCAATATAGAAATATTTTTCATCCCAACCCACGACCTTGGTTTCAATCTCAAACTTTTTTAAGGGCTTGATATCGCGGATATAGGTAAATTCGGCGGCGTTAACAATTGGCATCCATTTTAATTTGAGGAAACGCTTCAGCAACCCCATTTCGGCCAACATATAGGTGCGGGCCAGATCCATAAACGCTGGGTAACGGGAGTTAGTAAGATGGAAATTGATATCGCAATCACTGGGCAACGCGCGATAAGTAATGCGGCTCGTCCCCAAAAAATCAATCTTACGGCAATGGCGCGTGCGCCAAAATAACAACCAAAACAAACGGAAATACAGATTCATATGCAGTCGCCCTAAAAAGAAGAGCCACAGGCTAACAGAGGTCATACCAGAGGGCAAGCGAGATCTGGCTCACAAAAAAGGCGCCATTTGGCGCCTTTTTATGCTCAAGCACAGCTATTTAGTATGGCTTAAGCGGCAATCCCAGAGTGGCGCAGCAGCGCATCGATACTCGGCTCGCGGCCCATAAACTGTTTGAACAAGTCCATAGGCTCGGCTGAACCGCCCATTTCGAGGATGTTGTGCAGGAAGCTACGGCCCGTGTCAGGATTGAAGACGCCTTCCTCTTCGAAGCGAGAAAACGCATCCGCCGACAGCACTTCTGCCCACTTGTAGCTGTAATAACCCGCAGCATAGCCACCGGCAAAAATATGCGCAAAACCATGTTGGAAACGGTTAAATGCTGGCGGAATTAACACGGCCACCTGACGACGCACTTCGTCTAAGGTCTGTTGAATACGCGCGCCTTTTGCAGGGTCATATTCGTGGTGTAGTCTAAAATCGAACAGTGAAAACTCCAGCTGGCGCAACATCATCATGCCGGATTGGAAGTTTTTTGCCGCTAACATCTTATCTAACATCGCTTTTGGTAAAGGTTCACCGGTTTCGTAGTGACCGGAGATCTCCGCTAAGGCTTCTTCTTGCCAGCACCAGTTTTCCATAAATTGGCTAGGTAATTCGACCGCGTCCCAAGGCACACCATTGATACCTGATACGCCAGCAACATCGATTTTGGTCAGCATATGATGAATGCCATGGCCAAACTCATGGAATAAAGTCGTCACTTCATCGTGGGTGAAAAGCGCAGGCTTACCATCCACAGGGCCATTAAAGTTACAAGTGAGGTAGGCAACCGGTTTTTGTAAGCCATTGGCGGTTTGACGGCGCACGCGGCAGTCATCCATCCAAGCGCCGCCGCGTTTACCAGTGCGGGCATATAAGTCTAAATAGAAACTGCCTCTGTGCTCGCCCGTTTCGTCAAAAATATCAAAGAAACGCACGTCTTTATGCCAACGGTCAAACTCGGTGTGCTCAACAATCTTTAAGCCAAATAGGCGTGAGACAGTGTAAAACAAGCCAGATAGCACTTTATCTTCAGGGAAGTAAGGGCGCAGCAACTCTTGGGAAATCTCATACTTATGTTGCTGTAATTTCTCAGCGTAGAAACTTAAATCCCAAGAAGCCATTTCGCTCACACCATAATGCTCCAGTGCAAAGGCTTTTAACTCGGCTAATTCGGCCTTGGCTTGGTCTTTTGAACGCAGCGCCAATTCATTTAAGAAGGCCATCACCTGCGCAGGCGTTTCAGCCATTTTCGTGGCGAGGGATTTTTCGGCAAAGCTATCAAAGCCTAACAACTGTGCCAATTCATGGCGCAGTGCGAGAATTTCATCCATCAATGGACCGTTATCGAATTCGCCCGCATTTGGACCTTGATCCGAGGCGCGAGTCACGAAGGCTCGGTAACACTCTTCACGCAAGTTGCGGTTTTCGCTGTAGGTCATCACAGGTAAATAGGAAGGGAAATCTAAGGTAAATAGCCAGCCCTCTAATTCGCGGGCCTCGGCCATCGCTTTTGCGGCCGCTTTAGCTGAATCGGGCAAGCCAGCGAGTTCTGCCTCATCGGTAATTAACTTAGTCCAGGCTTGGGTTGCATCGAGCAGTTGATTGGAAAAGCCGCTGGTAAGTTCAGAAAGACGCTTAACGATTTCACCATAACGCAGTTTTTGCGCATCGTCTAAGCCGATACCCGAAAGCTCGAAGTCCCGTAAGCTGTGCTCAATCACCATCTGTTGTGCTTGGCTTAATTGAGCAAACTCTACCGATGCACGCAGTGATTTGTAGGCCTCATATAACCCTTGGTGTTGGCCAACGTAAGTGCCGTATTCGGATAACAGTGGCAAACAAGCATCATGGGCCGCGCGCCATTCATCGGTACTCACCACTGAGTTCATATGGGAGACGGGTGACCAAATCTGGCTTAACTCATCATCTACTTGCTCCAGCGGGGCGACTAAGTTATCCCACGTAAAAGGCCCAGGGTTTTGCAGCACTTCATCAATCTTGGCACGACACTGAGCAATGGCTTGCTCAACGGCAACTTGAATATGTTCAGGTTTAATCTGTGAAAAAAGCGGTAATGCAGCGCCGTTAAGCAAAGGGTTGCTCATAATGATTCCTCTACAATCTGTGTAGCTAATAAATAAGGGCTTATGTTCAATTTATCAAGGCGAGAAAACCGATTGCTATCTTCGTTTGTAGGCCTAACGCCATTTCATCAATAAAAAAGTGAACCAGCTCTCAATTAGGATTTACACTAAATTTACCCTTTGAATCTTGATAGTTTGATCGCAAATCAAATCCATTCTCATTAACGCTTATATGTATATAGGCTAACATCTGTGCATATTCTATATTTTCAATTAGATTGGCTTATTTATGGCAGCATCAGTTAAATCCATCATTAGCGCCGTAGGCGCCATTAGCTTAGTTTGCTTTAGCCATCCATGTTTGGCCAACGAGAGCTTGGCGCAAACCGAAGGGATATTAAACAGCAAATTATCTGCGGCTAACGTGCCTTTAACTGCTAACATCGATTTAGGCTGGGATAGCAAGTATGTTTCGCAGGGGCGCAATAACTTGGCTAAAGGCGGTATTTATTGGATGAATACCAGTATTCAATACGGCAATCTCACCACCTATGCCCTCGTTGGCCGTGGTGATAGCCAAGCCTATACTGAGTGGAATATTGGCCTAGAATACGCTTTGGATTTAAGTGAACATTTAGAAGCGAATCTTGGCTATCAACGTATTGAAGGCTATAGCAGTAGCCGCTGTCAGGATAACGAACTGTTTGCTGAATTGGCTTACACCGCCAAGCCTTGGCTAGTGCCTTCCGTGAGTTATGTCTACTCCACCGAGGCGGCGGGCTATTTTGTGGAGCTGAGCCTACACAGCTATTGGCAAGTTACAGAGCAATTCACACTCTCCCCCTACGTAACACAAGGCGTTGATTTTAAATATCGAACAGAAGAGCACAATGGTAGAAATCATCTCCAGTTTGGGCTAGAAGCAAGCTATAACCTTACCGAGAATATGAATATTAGTGGCCATATTAGCCACAGCATTGCGCAGGCAGATATAGAGCAAGAAGCGGCCACGAATGGCGACTTTAGCTCACAGGATCAAACCTATGCGGGCATCCACTTTAATATCAGCTTCTAAGCGTTACTCGGCCTAACTCCCTTCGGCTTGGCAAACCGTTCCCGTCCAAACTACACTCAAGATGTCGATGGAACGACCTTGATTTAGCGAGGCACAGGGAATGTTGGCTCAACAGTTAAAAATACTCACGAACACATTTATTACACTAGCATTTTGTACTCTGCCATCCTTAGCGGCACCCGAGAGCGAGCCTGAATTAGTATTAGAATCTCTCTCAAAAAGTAGCACGACTGACTCACTACCACTGGGGACATTGCTCGACAGTCAAGGTAAACCGCTGCCCATTCCCGCAGAGCAAAGCGCTTTGGATTATTCACCTCCCACCGTCAATGTTGACAATACGTCTCCAAAAACAAAGACCAACAAGACGCAATCCACTAAGACTAAAAATAAAAAATTGAGTCGCAAGCAACAACTCGCCAGCAGAGATAAAATCGCTAACGATCCTAGTTGCCGTTGGCTTGATGCGCGCATGTCACAGCTCGAAACCCAGATCGGCAATAAGCGAGAGCAAGCCGCCGACTACCATAGCGATGAGCTCAATGCTCGCAAGCAGGAGTGGCAATGCCTTAAATGCGGCGTAGAAGGACCAAACCCTGATGATTACCATCGCTGCCAATATCGCCGTTAAGCTTAAGCTAACCGCCAAGGGATAAAATCTCAGCTTCATGGAGATTTTTTGTGACAAACCAAGGTCTATACCATGGCGACTTAATGGGCTGGTCTGCAAACCCATTCCAACCTACAATGGCCTTCTGCTAATAAGCACCTCATTCTTAGAGTTAGACGGAGAAACTCATGGCTCAACATTTTGACTATATCTGCCTAGGCGCAGGCAGCGGCGGTATCGCCTCAGCTAACCGAGCTGCCATGCGTGGCGCTAAAGTGCTACTCATCGAAGCAAAACACGTTGGCGGCACCTGCGTAAACGTGGGCTGCGTACCCAAAAAAGTCATGTGGTATGGCGCGCATATCGCCGAAGCCATGAACCTCTACGCCAAAGATTATGGCTTTGATGTTTCAGTCAACAAATTCGACTGGAACACCTTAGTAAACAGCCGCGAAGCCTATATTGGTCGCATCCACGAGGCCTACGGTCGCGGCTTTACCAATAACAAAGTCACCCTGCTCAATGGTTATGGCCGTTTCGTTAATGGCAACACCATTGAAGTAAATGGCGAGCACTACACGGCTGACCATATCCTGATCGCTACTGGCGGCGCGCCAACCATCCCTAACATTCCAGGTGCAGAATATGGCATTGATTCCGATGGCTTCTTCGCCCTGCGTGAACAACCTAAACGTGTCGCAGTCGTCGGTGCTGGCTATATCGCCGTCGAAGTCGCGGGCGTGTTGCACGCACTTGGCAGTGAGACTCACCTGTTTGTGCGTAAACATGCGCCGCTGCGTAACTTCGACCCTATGCTGATCGACGCCCTCGTCGATGCCATGAAGACCGAAGGCCCAACCCTGCACACCAACAGCGTCCCACAATCTGTGGTCAAAAATGCCGACGACAGCCTGACTCTGAACCTCGAAAATGGCGAAAGCGTGACCGTTGATTGCCTGATTTGGGCTATTGGCCGCTCACCCGCAACGGGCAATATCGGTTTAGAAAACACCGAGGTGCAACTGGATAGCAAAGGTTATGTAATTACCGACGCGCAGCAAAATACCACCCACAAAGGCATTTATTGCGTGGGCGATATTATGGCGGGCGGCGTGGAACTGACTCCCGTTGCGGTTAAGGCAGGTCGCTTACTCTCTGAGCGCCTATTCAACGGCATGAGCGATGCCAAAATGGATTACAGCCAAATCCCAACCGTGGTCTTTAGCCATCCTCCGATTGGCACTATGGGCTTAACCGAGCCAGAAGCCCGCGCGCAATATGGTGAGGATAATGTGAAGGTTTACACCTCAGGCTTTACCTCAATGTATACCGCCGTCACTAGCCATCGCCAAGCCTGTAAGATGAAACTGGTCTGCGCCGGTAAAGAAGAGAAAGTCGTGGGTATTCATGGCATTGGTTTTGGTATGGATGAGATCCTCCAAGGCTTTGGCGTCGCCATGAAAATGGGCGCCACCAAAGCCGATTTCGATGCCGTTGTCGCCATCCACCCCACTGGTGCTGAGGAATTTGTGACTATGCGCTAAGCGCATGACTCAAGTTTTAAATCAGGCTCAATAGCCTGTGAATGTTGCATTTTATCGAAGCGGTTCTGATATTCTCAGCGCCGCTTTTTTTATGTTCAACGATAAGCCATCAAGCCTATTTATCCGCTCTCAACATCCCACTCTTTCGCCCCAATTATCGGTTAAAAGCACAGGTAAATTTATCAGTATTCAAATCAATTTCTCTTGCTTTATGCCAACCGAAAGTATGCAAACTGGGCATTTCAACTTGATATTTTGCTAACAAAGATCTTATTATAGTTATAGCACTAACTATTATTCACTCTAAATAAAACAAGGAGGCATTATGTCAGCTAAGCATGCTGCAGATGAAAACCCCATCTCACAGATCATCCGTTCCACCCGGGAACGCCTTCATGGAACACTACAATATTTCTGCCTGTTCGCCATTCTAAGTACCTATCTCTTTGTCATTTTGAAACCGAGCTTCATTCAAAATAACAAAGCGTTAGGAGGAAAATAATCGATGAATTCCCTCTCTTACGTTTCATTGGCAATTTATTTTATTGCCATGCTCGCTATTGGTTTGTTCGCCTATCGTAAGTCGACCGATGATGTCTCTGGCTACATTTTGGGTGGCCGCCAAGTGAGCCCGCACGTCACAGCACTCTCGGCCGGCGCCTCGGATATGAGTGGCTGGATGCTGATGGGCCTACCCGGCGCTATGTTTCTGGTGGGGTTTGAAACCCTGTATATCGCCCTCGGATTATTAATTGGTGCTCTAATCAATTATCTGGTGGTCGCCCCTAAATTGCGGGTCTACACCGAGGTCGCCGATAACGCGCTGACGATTCCAGAGTTCTTCGCCAAACGCTTTGGTCAGGCCGATAACAGCATTCGCATTATTGCCGCCGCCATCATAGTGATCTTTTTCACCCTCTATACCTCGGCGGGATTAGTCGCGGGCGGCAAGTTGTTCGAATCCGCCTTTGGGCTGAACTACGACATAGGCCTAGTCGTTACCTTAGCCGTCGTGGTGTCGTACACTCTGCTGGGGGGATTTTTAGCCGTTAGCCTCACTGACTTTGTGCAGGGCTGCATTATGTTTGTCGCCTTGGTGTTAGTGCCTTTCGTGGCATATCAAGAATTTACCAGCGCAGATCGTATGATGAACTTTGCTTATCAGTCGATCCCACATTTTACCGACGCGATGCAAAATGTGACTCTGCTTGGGCTAATCTCTAGCCTCTCGTGGGGGCTTGGGTATTTCGGTCAGCCGCATATTATTGTGCGTTTTATGGCAATCCGCTCGGTCGCCGACATTAAAACCGCTCGCCGCATCGGCATCAGTTGGATGACTGTGACCATTATCGGCGCCTTAGCGACAGGCTTAGTTGGTATCGCCTACGCCAATAAATTTGGCATGAAGCTTTCGGATCCAGAAACCATCTTTATCGTGTTTTCAGAGCTACTATTCCATCCCTTAATCAGCGGCTTCCTGCTGGCAGCGATTCTCGCGGCCATTATGAGCACGATCTCATCGCAGTTATTAGTCTCGTCGAGTTCGCTGACCGAAGATATTTATCGCACCCTCTCGAAGAAACAAGCGAGCGAGCAAGAGATGGTCAAAATGGGTCGTTACGGGGTCGCTGGTGTTGCCATTGTCGCAACACTGCTGGCACTCGACCGCTCGAACAGTATCCTCTCCCTCGTGAGTAATGCGTGGGCAGGCTTTGGTGCCGCCTTTGGTCCGCTGGTGCTGTTTAGTTTGTATAAGGCTAACCTCACCCATAAAGCGGCGATTGCGGGGATTATTTCGGGCGCGCTCACGGTACTCTTTTGGATTTATGCCCCCGTGCTTGCCGACGGTAAGGCATTGAGTAGCTTAGTGTATGAGATGATCCCTGGCTTTGTTGTCAGCAGCACTGTGATTTATCTGGTGAGCAAATTCGATACCGATCCTTGTCCTAAAACCACTAAGCAATTCCATCAGGCCAGTCGTGTATTGGCCGAGGAAAGCTAAGGAGGCGTTATGACAAACTCTCCCCGTAAACGTATCGTCGTCAAAGTGGGGAGCGCCTTAATCGCGCCCCACAAGCAAGGTTGCAGTAGCCATTATCTCTTGGGTATCGCCCAGTTTATTACTTACTGCCGCGTCCAAGGTATCCAAGTGGTACTGGTTTCATCCGGCTCGGTTGCCGCTGGTTGGCATCATTTTGAGGGCCAAGCTCAGCCCAGTGTCACAGTGAAAAAGGCGATGGCGGCCGCGGGTCAAGCGGATATGATGGCGACCTGGAATAAGCTATTTGATTTTCCCACCGCCCAACTGCTGCTGACCCATGGCGATTTACGTAATCGCGAGCGTTATATCAGTATTCGAGACACGATTTTTAGCCTGCTCGACCACGGTTTAATGCCGATCATCAATGAGAATGATGCCGTGACCGCCGACAAACTTAAGGTTGGCGACAATGATAATCTCTCGGCCATGGTGGCGGCTGCGGCCGATGCCGACACTTTAGTAATTTGCTCGGATGTGGATGGACTCTATGATCAAAATCCCCACGAACATCCCAATGCTAAGTTGATAAAGCAAGTCACTGAAATCAATGCAGATATCTATGCGATGGCGGGGGGCGCCAGCAGTGATGTTGGCACCGGAGGCATGCGCACTAAGATCCAAGCCGCCGAGAAAGCCATCTCCCACGGCATTGAGACCTTTATTATTAATGGCTTTAATGCCGATTCCTTTAGCCAGCTGCTAAAGGGGCAAAATCCGGGCACCCTCTTTACCCCCTACGAAAAACCGATGCAGGAGCATTTGCATTGGATGACCCACACCTCGCAAGCGCAGGGCGAAGTGATCGTCGAGGATGATTTTGACCTCGCACTCGATCAGCACAGCGAGCAATTAACCAGCGATGATGTGGTTGAAGTCAAAGGGGATTTCTCAGTGGGCGACACCATTCTGGTGCGTAAAGGCGATGGCACTAAGTTAGCGAAAGCCAAATCTAACTACAGCAGTTGCCTACTGAGTTTTATTACCGAGCAGGATGATCAGGCGTTTGCCAGTGAATTCCAGCAAAAAACCGGCCCCATCATTTCCGATAAGAATATCGCCATTCTTAAATCCATTTGAGTGGAGAAACTATGAGCCTAATTAAACAAATATCCGCCGATGCCGCCCATGCGGCCCGCACACTCGCCCAACTCGATGAGTCGTTAAAAAATACCGTATTACTGGATATGGCGCGCTCATTAAGGGAAAAAACCTATGAAATCCAAAGCGCCAACCTGATTGACGTGCACCGAGCGACTCAGGACAACTTAAGCCCCGCCATGGTCGATCGCCTCACGCTGAACCAGCATCGTATTGAGGCAATGGCGCAAGGAATCGAAACCATCGCCGCCCTGCCCGATCCCGTTGGGCGCGAGCGTTTTATTGGTAAACGCCCCAATGGTTTATCTATCAGTAAGATGCGCGTGCCACTCGGCGTGGTGTGCATGATTTATGAGGCGCGACCTAATGTCACTGCCGATGCCGGCGCATTGTGCTTTAAATCCGGCAATGCGGTGATCCTGCGTGGCGGTAAGGAAGCGCTACACACCAGCCAAGTGATCGCCAGCATTTTACAGGCGGTACTGACCGCCTATGGCTTGCCTAAAGCACTTATCAGCGTGATCCCTGATTCTGACCGCGCCCTAATGCTCGAACTGATGCAGCAGCGGGAATTTATCGATGTGATCATCCCTCGCGGTGGCGAAGGATTGATTAATTACGTCACTGAAAACAGTAGCATTCCGGTTATTCAGCACTTTAAAGGCGTGTGCCATTTATATGTGGATAAAGACGCTAATCAAGATATCGCCTTGGATTTGCTGCTCAATGGCAAAACCCAACGCACAGGAGTGTGCAACGCCCTCGAGGGCTTGTTAGTGCATAAGGATATCGCGCCGCGATTCTTGCCCCGCGTCGCCAAAGCACTGGCCGAGCATCAAGTAAAAATCAATGCATGCCCTCCGGCCGCCGCGTATTTCGACGCTTGCACTTATATGGCAGAAGAAGATTTTGGCCAAGAATACTTGGACTTAGAAATCGCCATTCGCCAAGTCGACAGTTTTGGGGTCGCCACCCAACATATCGCTAAGTTTGGCAGCCATCATACCGAGGTGATTTGCACCGACAATGAACTCACCGCCGCCCGCTTTCAACGCGCAGTGGATGCCGCTGTGGTAATGGTGAATGCGTCATCGCGTTTTTCCGATGGTAGCGAACTCGGCCTCGGCGCCGAAATCGGCATCGCCACCACTAAGCTACATGCCTACGGCCCCATGGGACTCGAAGCTTTAACCACTGAAAAATATCTGGTTTCAGGCACAGGACAGATTAGGGCTTAGCGATTATTAGCAGTCCAGCTAATGATTAAGCACTGGCATTCCAGTGACTCGCCGCGAATATATCCCTATAGGCTCGACGGCGGCATCTGATGCACATGGAAGTGCAAATGCCGCGATCACATGGATGTGAAAGAGCGGCCATGCCGCCAACGGTCACTTACATGCCAGTGCTTAATCTTGTTAGCTCTAAAGCGGATATAACTAAATATCACTTTTGCTCAAATTTGGGTACATGTTCCCCATTAATAATCTACCCAAGTATCACTAAAAGTATTATATTCATCCTTGAACAAGGAAAAATTCTATAACTAAAAATTTTTAATGGAATTAAATTTATGTCAATCATAAGTGATATTTTGAGTATTTCTAAAAAATTATCTCTATATAACGCCAATGAAGCAGAAACTAGGCTTAAGATTATAGATAAAATACTTTTTGAAATTTTAGAGTGGACTCATGAAGATATCACTGTTGAGGAACGCGTTAGCGAAGATGGCAACACAACATTTGCCGATTATGTAGTACGGACAGTAAATGCTGCGGTTGTGATTGAAGCCAAAAAAGTAGGTATTGCATTTGAGACGACTAACAAAAATCGCAGAATAAAATTAAGTAAAACTAATTTAGAAGGTCCCATTGGGGATGCAATAATCCAAGCAAGAGATTATTGCAGAAAACTAAGCATACCATTTGCAGTAGTTACTAATGGAGAGCAATGGGTTATATTTCCTGCAAACAGAATAGATCAAGTTGGGTTTCATGAATCTAACGCTATTGTATTTAACAGTCTCGAGTCTATTCTAAAAGACGATTTCCAAGAATTTTATAATTTATTATCTAGAACCGCAATAATAAACTCTAGTTTAGAAAACAGTCTACTTGGTTATAAAGAAGACCAAGTTGAAGAGAGAAGGCTAAAAAATTTCTTTCGCACTAACTCTTATTATGTAAATAATAATCCAATGTATCCTCTGATTGACGAAGCTATAACTACTGCATTTTCTGATACCATAACTGAAATGGAACCAACATTATTTGAAAAATGCTATGTGAATACTGCCGAAAGAACAAAGTTCGACAGAAAAATTAACATGCACATATCAAAAAGCCAAAGTCAATTTATTAAATCACCACTACGACCTTTAAATAAAAGCCAAAATAATGCATTTAAGGAAATATTACAAAAAGCTCATAATAGAGCAAAGCCTCTAGCTATAGTCATAATGGGAACTGTTGGTTCTGGAAAAACAACATTTCAACACTATACCCGTAATGTATCATCATCAGATTTGTTCGAAATGAAAGTGAATGGTTTTCACCCACAATGGCTAAGAGTCGATTTTTTAGGATATACAAATGATGTAGACCCCATAACATTTATATACGAAATGCTAATGGAGCACATAATTAATGATGAAGACATTAACAATTATGAAAAATGCGTAAAACTTGCTTATGAAAACGAAATTGCAGCGATTAAAAGTGGCCCGTCATTTTTAATAATGAACAATGAGGAAAAAATTAATGAAGCAATTGCGAACAAACTAACCGAAGAATACAATCAAAAAAAACCATATATAAATAAATTACTATCATTTTTATCTCAAAAAACCCCAATCTATTTGGTAATCGACAACCTTGACCAGTTAGCCGAAAATATTCAATCTAAAATATTCACTGAGTCCGTTGCTCTTGCACAAAAACTCAGACTAAATTTGATTATATCCATCCGAAATTCAACATACGTAGAGCATAGAAATTCACCGTCATTTAATGCTTTTGATTTTGATCCAATCTTAATTGAACCCCCACAAGTTGAATCAGTTCTTTCAAAGCGTTTTTTCCTTGCTAAAAACTTAATTAGTGGGAAACGGGGAGAGTTTATTTCTGAAAATGGAGCCAAAGTTACAGTAGAAAATTTATCTAGCATTATTGAATTAGTACAAAGTTCAGTTCTTGGTACTGAAGTAGGTAAACTATTAGAGGTTTTAGCTGCTGGTGATATTAGGAATGCACTTAGAATGACCCGCCACTTCTTAGAGCATGGATATAGTAATCCAGGTAAAGCAATGCAAACTTATTTGTCTAGTGGATCTTATACCTTACCGAGACATGAAGCATTAAGGGCTATTTTACTTGGTAGCTACCCTGTATATTCGGAAGAAACATCTTTAATTGGTAACCCATTTGACTCGAGGCTAGGTAGAACAAATCTCCAAATGGTAAGAATGTTTATTTTATCAGCATTGGTCCAATATAGTTCAGAATCGACATTCCAGTATCTATCAGGTACAGAGATAAAAACCATCATGCGTATGATTGGGATCTCAGATGAGTATACCCTTCGAGCACTAGATGATTTATGCCGATTACGGTTCGTACATACAGCAAGCCATGACAAGGCAGACTTCACATCTAATTTTTATCCAAGTCGACTCGGAGGATATATAATAAGAGATTTAATTTCTAATATGATGTATATCGAGAACATCATGATGGACACATTTATATCTAGTGAAGATATTTGGTCTAAAATGTCAGAACTAGGAAACAAAATACAGAATAGCTCAAACGATGTTGTAAAAAGACTAGAGTTAAGAATAGAGAAAATTAATGTTTTCTATTCTTATATTTCATCTTTATATAATCAATTATTATCTGAATCTCACAAGAGAAACCTTCCTAAAGAGTGGAAAACTAATCCGTTCTCAGACTCCTGTTCTAAACTAGAGAGAAATATGAAAGCCGCTCTATATTCTGCGAAACGAAACTACGGCAAAAATAATAACTAAAGGCAGCGATAGTAAATTTGGCTATGAGCACAAGGAACTTTCAACTCCGTTGGGGGCGGCAAGGGAGATCCAAGAGGGAATTGCTGTTGATCCCCTCTTGGTCGGGTGTGGGTTGAAAACCCACGACCTTGATTCACCTCGGCCGTAAGGCCGCAAAACTCAACGTAAATCAAATAGTGATTTGCTCAGCCCCATCACACTGATATTTCCCCGCTTGATAACAGCTGGGTTGCCGTGGGCAGACGGCGCCGCGGGAGCAGATAAGCCGGGCATCATTTTTAATACCGCGTTCAATCCAGTTTATATTCAATATCTTAGCCACGCTGACGAGATCGCTTTTAATATGCTTGGGAATCGCGACTGAGCCGCCGCCAGAAACACAGGCGGCTTTTAAATCATGGGCGATAGAGAGTGCATCTTTGCCTTGGGCTTCAATGGCCGGATTCAAATCGATACCGGCACAGAGCACATGGGGGTTGCCCGCCGAGTCTTCGACCTTAATCGACTCGCAGCAGTAAATCCGTGGTTCATTGCCCACATTTAAAATCGAAATTTGCGCCGATGTTCCAACTGAAGGCTCGCTGATCATTCTAAACACCGCCCAGTGCTGGCAAGGGTCTTCCACCAGCCGCATATTGCCCCAAGGCAGGGGAATGCCATTACCACGGTAAACGGCTTTGAGTTTGCCCGGCGCATAGGCATCAAAATAATGCCAATGGGGATAAGGCGATACCACAGTCATGCGCCGCATGGCGACCGAGGCCGACACTTGCAGCTGTTTATGCACCTCAATTTCGTAACCGTGGCGGTCGAGTAATTGTCGATACGGCACCTTAGGGCATAACAAGGCTCCGGCAAAGAAGCTGGACTCAAAGTCGCGCCACGCATGCAAAATATCCTGCGCGTTCAGGGTATTAGACTGCATGGTCACTTCTTCATCCATCTCCAGTTTTCGGCCGGAGATCATCACACTCTTAAGCCCATCTTTGTTGTGCAATACGCAATGACCGATATGGGCGGCGAGATCGTACTTCAGCCGACTGGGGCGATTTTTAAGGACTTTATTGATGTAAATGGTGCTGGGCGGCTCGAAGAAAGAGGTCACTAACTGATGGGAGCTTACGCCACGCTCGTCGATCACTTCCTGGGGCGTACTATCTATCCATTTAATTTTTAAGCCTACGCCCTTGGCAATATCCAGCATCTCCTCGAGGGATAAGGGCATACGTTTTAACCCAACCTCTTCGGCGGCACGTTCAAGATCGGGGAAATGGTTTTGATGGTGCTCCTGATGGGCGCGGATTAATAAGTGGGCGAATTGTCGACCCGAAATCCCCGTCTGGGATAGCATTTCGGGGATGGCTATTTGCAAAATATCATTTGAAAACAAAAAGCTGGGTTCGAGCGCCATGCCGCTGATCCCACCACGGCGCCCCTTGTCCGGCGTAATGGCACTCTCCTCGGGCACGTCGTCTAAAAACCAGTCAACGTCCTTTTGAAATACAGTGGCGATCACGGCCAACATTTCGGCACTGGGCACGCGTTTGCCGCGTTCGATCATCGACAAATATGACACAGAGGGTGCACTACCCGCATCGACGCGGATGCAACGCGCCGATAAATCTTCCATGGTTAAATTGTTACGTTTCCGTAGGTTACGTATTTTTGTCCCAAGGAAGTGTGATTTTCTCATCAAGCTCTGGTCATTGCGCATTTTGTAAAATTCACATTGTAAAATTTTTATTGTGAAATTGTAGTCAAAAAAAGACTAGACTACAAATTAAGCAATCGAGGAAGAGTTATCCACCTAGCACTGCTTAACGATTAACGCTGTTGGACAAGCTAAAGTGAAATCAAGGCCCTAATTTTTAAATTGGAAAGTGTAGAGGAACTAGCGATGAATATGTCAATTATCAAGAGCAACCAGATCCAATCGAATCTTAACAGCTTCATCGCCGAAGAAGTGCTTGCCGTCGCCCAAGTGAACGTGGCCGAACATGAAAAACTTGCCCAGGCGAAGCAGTTCCTCGACCGTCATTTCCCGCTGGATGCGGGTTCGCACCAAGATGTGATCAGCTATGTGGTTTACTACCAACACCTGCTGGCATTTTTTGCCGACGGCAGCCACAGCGGATTACGCCAAACCAAGCAGTTTGTTGCCTTCAACGGCACTAAAGATGCGCCAAGCGCCATAGTGTTACAGGACCAAGGCTGCCATGTAGAGTTATGTTTCGACCGCACTGGCATGATAGGCGCGCGGGATTTAGCGAATCTGGAAGATGTGCAAATCGAAACCCCAATGGCACAAGCGACTGAGCCAAAGGACACTCGCAACGCCACATCGCGCCACTGGTTAAGCCTGTTACATGCGGGAATGCCAAGCGCCAACGATATTCAAGACAAATTGTTTACCGCTAAAGACGGTGGTGATTACAGCCTGCAAAGCATCGTTAATCTTTAATTTAATCCTACAGTTGGAGGAGATGAAACCATAGGTGAATCTCCTCAGCTTTCCTTTATGATCATTCCATCGGCCCAACAATCAGTAAAACTGACTCTCAAAATAAATTAAATTGATTTTATTGAAGATTAATTCCATCGCTATAATACCCGCTTTTATCAGCGTCTCAGTTCTAACCTCGTTGCCATATAAAACCGCGCTCCAGTAGTTAGAACCAAACACTCAGTCGCAAACCTAAGGCGTTATGAATTTTTCATCGATAGTCTCGCAACTTAAGCAACCCCATCGCCTTGTGTTTATCTGCGTTGCGCTACTGTGTCTCGCGCCTGTTATCTCATCCCCTATGGCACTTGTGCTTGGTTTTACCTTGGCCAGCCTAGGTTGGGTGCCAAACGACTGGAATATCGCCGCCCTCACCAAAAAATTACTGTCCTATTCGATTATCGGCTTAGGCTTTGGCATTAACTTCAACGCCGCGATTGAGGCCAGCAGCCACAATCTCGGGCTGATTGTTGGCTCGATTATTTTTACGCTGATCTTGGGCTTTATGGTGACTCGCGCTTTAAAGTTTGACCCGATCACAGGCCACTTAATCGCCTCAGGCACCGCTATTTGTGGCGGTAGCGCTATTGCCGCCGTATCGCCCGCCATTAATGCCAAACCAGACCAAACCGCCACCGCATTAGCCTGTGTATTTGTACTCAACTCGGTGGCTTTGTTTTTATTCCCCGCCCTCGGGCATTTACTCAATATGAGCCAATACGATTTTGGCGTGTGGAGTGCCATCGCGATTCACGACACTTCTTCAGTCGTCGGCGCGGCCTCTGCCTACGGTGATGAAGCACTTAAAACCGCCACAACCATTAAACTGGCGCGCGCACTGTGGATTATCCCTATCGCCCTTGTCAGTGCGCTGATCTTTGGCGGCGATAAACGTAAGCTTAACCTACCGTATTTTATCGGATTTTACTGTTTAGCCATCGCAATCGCCCATTGGTTACCGCAGTTTCAGCCGCTCTACGACAGGCTGTTTATGGTGTCGAAACGTACCTTGGTTCTGTGTCTGTTCTTGATTGGTGCGGGGATTACGGTGCAAAAAATGCGGGCAAGCGGCCCTAAGCCTTTGCTGCTGGGCGTGATCCTGTGGACGGCAATTGGGGTAACGTCTTTAGGTTATATTCTGTATTTTCAATAGATTGGATTTGAGTCTAACGACTCTGATTGACGCGCTAACGCGGGAAGCTCTATTCAGCGTTGGGTTTAATCCGCCAAGCCAACCCCAGTACGCCTAAAAAGGCGGAAAACTCAATCAGCGAGCGGAGTAACCCTGTGGTTTGCGTGGATGCAACCAAGGCAATCAGGGAAAACACGATAATCAGCCAGTTTTTCAATTGCATCTTCCTGCAAACTTAGGGGATGCTCATTATTGTTTAGAACTAAAAAGCCAGCCAATATCGATTTTCAATAACAAATAGCTATAAAAACTAAGCCTGAGAGTTTAGCTTAAGCGGCTTTATGGGCGCTATCGGACTCGTTTGCCGCCAGTTCTTGGTTATGTTCTTGAATAAAATCCTCCATAAACCAAGCACAAAAGGTGTGGCGACCATCTACGTCGGCCTTGCCATAAATGGTCGACGCCTGTTGGCGAACGGTTTTCTCTTTTGTCTGCCTCACTTCGGCAATTTCTTTAAAACTCAGCCCCTTAAGCAATAAAAACGCGACTTGCTGCTCGCTCTTGGTAAAACCCCAAGTATCAAACTGGTTTGATACGGCTTGGCTGTATTCCTGTCTGGCGGAGCGCATTTGGGTCGACATATTGTCGATTTTCTTATCGGCGTACTCGAGGCGTTTTGCTAAGGCTTTAACCTCGCGCGAGCGGCGCATTAAATCGTAACTTAGATAGATGGCACCGACGGCGGTGAGCACTAAGAGTATGGCTTCCTGCACTAAGTGCCATTGCGGAATGCCTAATTGAATGTCGGAACTAATGTCAAAAAGCTTAAAGCACATGATGAGTGCCAGCAGACCAATAATGACAATATCCTTCATCTAAAACTCCTAAATAAAAGTAAAATCAATCAATTACTTTATGGGACATATGTACCATAGGCGGATTTATGATACAGGTCCCCGACGACTTTCACCCGTCAATCCCTACACTGACAGCATTGTTTAATACCACAGAATCATCTCATGTCTGTCAGTTCGTCTTGTATCAAGTTATGTCTGTTGACCAGCTTAGTCGGCAGTAGTTTCCTGTGTCTTGCGGCGGAAGCCGAACTTTCCCAAGCCCTTTCGAGCAGCCAAGCTAGGTTGACTCATCTCACTTCGTCGAATACCCAATCGGCAAATTTATCCAGCTCGACCTGGCTCACTGGCCTGCCGAGCATTAGCTTAAGTCACCTCGGGAGTTTGGATAATAGTAACAGCTACGAGCAGGAACTCTCAGTCAATTTGCCATTTAAATCGCCCGCGCTACACAGCAGCGATAAGCAAATAAAACAACTAGCCGAGCAAATTCATCAACAACAAACAGCGCTGCAAGGCTTGTATCTCTCGGGATTATTGAGGCAGAGCTTGTGGGAATACCGCCAGAGCGAAGTCAAACTGTCGCAGCTTGAGCGCAAACAGCAGTTGCTCGATAAACTCCATCGCCAGCAAAAACAACTGACCGATGCGGGGGAACTGCCACTGGCCAACACTCTGCTACTGGAGCGGGAAAGTGTCGATATCGCCTTAAGCCGCGCCGACATTCTGCAGCAACAAGCCCAATCTTTAGCCCTGTATCAACAGCTGACGGGTCAAGACCGAATGCCGAGCGCGATAGAAGAAACTGACCGCCCGCTTGGCAAGGGCGCCGAGACCTTAGCCCAACATCCCCTATGGCAATTGCTAAAGCTGCAACAACAGCAACACCAGCTGCTGATCCAAACTCAGCAAGCGGGTGAGCGCGATCCTTGGACCGTCTCACTCACTGCAAAAAATACTGCGGATACAGGCGTGGATGATCAGCAGTTAGGCATAGCCGTGTCAGTGCCCTTAACCTTGGGCTCGGCGCTGTCCCAGAGCGATTTGTCCCAATGGCAACAAGCGAATACCGAGCAAAGTCTCAATCTTGACCGCAGCGCCCTCGAGCTTAAAAACCAATGGGATCAATTAGTCCGCCAGCAAACTAACCTCGTCGAGCAACAGCGCCTACTCACCCAAGCGCTCGCCCTCAGTCGCACCATTACCGAGGAACTCGCCAAGGTAAAAGATCAAGATCAGGTGAGTTATGAAGTCTGGCTACGCCGCTATATGGAGGCGCTCGACACCGAATCCCGCTTGGCGCTCAACCGCGTCAGTTTACAACAACTGCATTCCCAACAACTCCAAGCCTTAGGAATTTCATTATGATGGCCAAGTACGGCGCATGCCTTCTCTGTTTATCCACGAGTGTTGTAGGTTTGGCACAGGCCGAAAGCTTAGCCATCAGCGCCTTAGGTAATCTCGACCTCAGTTACACCCAACCCCAAAGAGTCGCCAGTTATGAGGGCAGCCCACTGCCGGCGCAGATTGAAATCCTCCCCGGCAATGATTACTGGATCAGCACGCCCGAGAATATCCAGCAGGTGCACTTTCTCGTCGGCCAAGGCCAGCGCGTCAGTAAAGGCCAAGCGATAGTTAAACTCACAGGGCCAGAAGTGTTCCACTACCTCGCCCAAGTCGAGGCCGCGGCTACCCTGTATCAACTCGCCAAGAGTCGTTATGAGCGCAACAAACCTTTGCTCGCCAATGGCAGCATAAGCGCCGAAAAATGGCGTGAGATCAGTCAGGACTATTTCACGACTCACCTCGAATACGAGCATATGCAGCACTTTATGGAGCGCGTCCACAGCACGGATGCGGCAACTGACTCCTTAGTGGTCGCCGCGCCCGTTGACGGTATCGTTAAACTCAATGCCATCAGCGGCCCTTATATGGCGGGGGATCAGCTATTTTCACTGGTGCCCAATAACAGCATCCGCGTCAAAGTCAATGTGCCGACGGGGCAGTCACATTCCTTGTCGGCCATCAACATTAATCAATGCCATATCGCGATTGAGTCACTGTCGGCGATTGCCGAAGGCGCCTTTGTTACGGCTTGGTCATCGGCGGTGCCGCAGGAATGTAACCTGTTGTTAGGCCAGCAAATGACAGTGGTTCCCGAGTATCAAAAGGCCGTGTATTTACTCCCCAAAAACAGTGTGTTTAGTTGGGAGCAAGACAGCCAAGTGTTCACTCGGTCCGATAGCCAGCTCAATGCGCTAACGGTCGATATTTTAGGCTCAACGCCGGAGCAATATATTGTCGCCAGCGATCAAGACTTGAGTCAGCTGCAAGTCCTATCCCAGTCGGTTGCCGCGGTGAAAGGCATCATGCTCGGTTTAGGAGGCGAATAAGATGCTCACCTCTGTGATCCGTTTTTCGCTCACTCAGCGACTTTTTGTGCTGATTGTGGCGCTGATCCTCATGTTGGCTGGCGCACGAGCTTGGTTTGCCATTCCCTTGGATGCCTTTCCGGATATTTCCCCAACCCAAGTGAAGATCATCCTCAAGGCTCCCGGCATGACGCCGGAGGAAATCGAGGCCCAGATTACCGTCCCGATTGAAACCGAGCTGCTCGGCATTCCGCAGCAATCGATTCTACGCTCGACCACTAAGTATGCCATTAGCGATATCACCCTCGATTTTGAAGAAGGCACGGATATCTATTGGGCGCGCCAACAGGTGAGCGAGCGCCTCTCGGCGGTCTGGGACAGTTTTCCCGAAGGCGTGAGTGGCGGTGTGGCGCCCATGAGCACGCCGCTCAGTGAAATCTTTATGTTTTCACTCGAAAACCCCAATCTTTCCCTGCTGGAGCGACGTCAATTACTCGAGTGGGAAATTCGGCCGCTGCTGCGCACAGTGCCGGGTGTTGCCGATGTGAATATCCTCGGCGGTTATGCAAAGAGTTTTAGTATCAGCCCCAATCCTGCGGCGATGGCGGCTGCGGGCGTGAGCTTTGCCGCGCTGCAACAGGCGATTGTGGAGAATAATCACAACGAAGGTGCTGGTAAGCTCACCATAGGTACAGACACCATCATAGTGCGCTCCGAGGGACGCATCGATGATATCGACGAGCTTAAACAGCTAGTGATCAAAGCCGATAATGCCAAGGTCTATCGCTTGCAGGATCTCGCCGATATCCAGATTGGCCACCTTGCGCGCTACGGCGCCGTGACAAAGGATGGTAACGAAACCGCCGAAGCCTTAATCATTGCCCTCAAGGACGCCAATACGGCACAAGTGGTTAACAACATTAAGGAAAAGCTGGCACAAATCAGCCTAACTCTCCCTGAAGGCAGCCAGATAAACACCTTTTACGACCGCGCTAACCTGATCAATACCGCTATTGAGACTATCTCCAATGCGCTATTCGAGGCCGTAGTGCTGGTCATCGTATTGCTGGCGCTGTTTTTAGGTAATGTGCGCGCCGCGTTAGTGGTGTCCCTGTCGCTACCGCTAGCCGCACTGTTCACCTTTTTGATGATGGATTACTTCAATCTCTCCGCTAACTTGATGAGTCTTGGAGGCCTCGTTATCGCTATCGGCATGTTGGTGGACTCCTCCGTGGTCGTGGTTGAAAACATGGTGAATTTAATCGCCACTAAACAGCGTTTGCCGCGTTTACACTTGATCTTTCGCGCCACCAAAGACGTAGCCATTCCCGTAGTATCGGGCACGGTTATCGTCATCATAGTGTTCTCGCCACTGCTCACCCTCAGTGGTTTAGAAGGCAAACTCTTTACCCCAGTCGCCATCACCATAGTGTTTGCCATGCTGTCGGCGCTGGTGTTATCGCTGACCGTGATCCCCGTGATTGCCTCGTATCTCGTTAACGAAAAGGCCGCGAAAGAACCTAAGGCCATCGAAAAGCTCAAGCATCTTTACCTTGGCAGCCTAAAGGCCTGCTTTGGTTGGCAAAAGCCTTTTATGCTCATCGCCTTTAGCTTGCTGATTGTCAGTCTCGGCCTGTTTAGTCTGGTGGGGAAAACCTTTATGCCGACCTTAGATGAGGGCGACATTATTCTCCAGTTAGAGAAATCCCCTTCGATTTCCCTCGACGCCTCCATCGCTATCGATAAACAGATCCAGCAAACCCTGCTAGGCCAAATCCCCGAAATCAAACAGATGGTGGCGCGCACCGGCGCCGATGAGATTGGTTTAGATCCCATGGGACTGAACGAAACCGATGTGTTTTTAGAACTGGCTCCACGCAGCGAATGGCGTTTTGCCACTAAAGAGCAGCTTATCGATGCCATCCGCACTGTGCTGCTTAAATATCCCGGCGTGAACTTTAACTTTACGCAACCGATACAGATGCGTGTCTCCGAAATGCTCACAGGCAGTATCGGGGATGTCGCGATTAAAGTATTCGGTAATGATATCGAGACCTTAGGCAAACTCACCGGAGAGATAGAGCAACTGGTCACCGCCACTCAGGGCAGCGTCGACGTTAAGATGGCAATGATTGAAGGCAGCCCCTTTATCAATCTCACCTTAGATAACGAGCTGGCCCGTGGGTTTGGGATGAGCACTATGGAATTTGCCCGTTACCTCAAGAGCCAACTCGAAGGCGTGGTCGTCACCGAGGTGCTGCAAGGGAAGAAGCGCACGCCTGTGCTTATCGCCAATAATCAAGCGCAGATCAGCAACATTAACGAACTGCAAAATCAGCTATTGGTGATGCCGGATCATTCCCTAAAACGCCTAAGCGATGTGGCCGTTTTGAGCTATAAACAGGGCCCAATCCTGATCGAGCGGGAACAGGGAAATCGCTTTTCGGTAATCACCACCAACGTTCAAGGGCGGGATATTGTGGGCTTTGTGGAAGAGCTTAACAGCAAAATCGCCAAGGAAATCAAACTACCAAGCGGCTATAGCGTCAGCTTCGGTGGCGAGTTTGAAAACCAGCAGCGCGCCACCAGCAATTTGTTGCTGGTGATCCCCATAGCTATCGCACTGATCACTTTGATTTTATTCACCACCTTTGGCTCGCTAGCAAAATCGGGATTAATCCTCGCTAACGTCCCGTTCGCTATGATGGGCGGTATCGTCAGCTTGTATCTCTCGGGGGAGTACCTCTCGGTGCCCGCTTCAGTAGGTTTTATCGCCCTGCTCGGTGTCGCGGTGCTTAACGGCGTAGTAATGGTCAGTTATTACGAACAAACCAAATACTTATTTGGCAGCCTCAGGGAGCGAGTCGAACAGGGTGCCGCGCGGCGACTCAGACCCATTCTGATGACGGCCACCACCGCCATGTTTGGTTTGATCCCCTTAGTGTTCGCCTCGGGCCCTGGTGCTGAAATCCAAAAACCCTTGGCCATTGTGGTGATCGGTGGCTTGCTCACATCGACCATTACGACCCTGTATTTACTGCCCATGTTGTATTTTTGGCTGGAGAAACGCCGATGAGCACCGAACAACTGCTAGTCCTGATCGCCCAAAACGATATCAAGGACGATATAGTCGACACTCTGATTGAGTTGGAGTTTTTATCCGGCTTTAGCTTGGGCAATATTTGCGGATTTAGCCGAGAGCACAGCCATTTTAATATCAAGGAACAGGTGGAAGGTTATCGGGAGTTTTGTAAGTTTGAGATTATGCACCCTGCAAGCCAGCAAAGCGCCCTGCTTGAAGCACTAGCAAAGGTCTGTAAACACAACCCTTGCCGTTATTGGATTATGCCCATCTATCAAAACGGCACGCTTTCCTAACGATAAAGGGCATACAGAACCTGCTGTATGCCCTTTGATTGACTACAGAATCGGGGTTGGACGACGCACTAAGTAACCACTAACGATGGAGAGGATGCAATAGGCGGTAAAGAAGTAGAATCCGCTCTCAAACTCCGCCTTGGTCTTTAGCATTTCACCCATGCCACCAGAGGCATTACCCGCCAAAAAGGTAATGATCAGAGCCACCACAAACACATCGGCCATCGACCATTTCGCCAGCGCAGACACTAGATGATGAATACGCCACTGCAGCGCAATCGAACTCACGGTTTGTTGTACCAACATTAGACTGAGTTTTACCGCAGGGATAATGATACTAAACAGCATCACCAGTCCTGCAACTAAGCCATTGCCAGTATTATATAATTCGGTGACTGTGCTCCAAATACTGCGGGTTTGCTGCAATACTTCTACCTCGCCCTTGAGGTTATTTAGCCCTAGCAGGCCACTAACCATATTCAACATGCCGCGGGCACTGTCGCGCCCCGAGTCTTCATCGAAACTTTGGGCAACCTGCTCAATCCCCTGTTCGGCTAATTTGGCCTTATTTATGCTGCCGTTAAGGCTCAAAATGGGCTGAGTTACGCCGGGAATTAACAACGCCAAAGACAGCAGAATAACGAGAATGGGAAGGAGAGATTGACGAACACTGTTCATAACTGAGCCCAAAGCAAACTTTCACCCAGTGTAAGGCTTTTGGCGCAGCGGGGGCAATGAATGGCACTTAAGATCTTGGTAGATATCAAGTGCAACTTGGGCAATCAATAAAAGGGTGATGGATCTATATCTAAGGAGCTTGGCGATACGCCTCGCTCAATGTGAAGGTCTGATTTAAGAAGGTCTACCATGGCGACTTCAGTGTAACGCTTTGCTTTTAGAGAATAAAAACACTTCACAATTGGATGTAATGCATCTCTATCCTTGGAGGTCCAAACAATACCAACTCGACCATCGGACAATTCGACTAAAGAGCCTACAGGATATACACCTATACAACGAATAAACTCATAAACCAGCTCTTGATCTAAGTGAAATGGCGTCAAGCTCAGTAAGATCTTAAAGGCGGCCGCAGGACTCATGGCCTCTTTGTAGCAACGCGTCGCGGTTAAGGCATCAAATATATCGACAATACAACTCATCCGACCGTGGCGAGGTATCTCATCTCCCTTTAATCCCCTTGGATAGCCCCGCCCATCTAATTTTTCATGGTGCATTAGACAGATATCTTTGCTTATTTGAGACAAACCTTTGGTTTCGTTCATTATTTCAAGTGCATATACTTGATGCAACTTCATATGCTCGAATTCTTCAGGCGTGAGCTTGCCCGGTTTATGCAGGACTTTATTGTCGACCTTAATCTTGCCAATATCATGCAAAATGCCGCCCACCGCCATTTCTCTTAACATAGCGCGGTCGAGTTTAAGGTATTTACCGAAAGTAACGAGCAGGAAGGCGACATTCACTGAGTGCTCTAACAGATAAGCATCTTTAGTGCGCAGTGCTGACATACACTTTAGGGCGTCTTCATCCAACAACACTGACTCAATCATGCTGTCAGCAAGTGCTTCAAAAGGAGCGACTTCAATCGCTTTACCCTCGAATGTTTCTGAGAGTACTTTGCGAATGAGATCCTTCGCTTCGGTCAAAATGACCTTCGCCTGCGCTTGTTGCTTCTCACGGGTCAGTAGGGATTTTTTAACTTCTGATAGGCTATCGTTGCTGGCTTTACGTTTAAAACCACAATGTTCAGCCGAACGCTCCGTATCGACCCAAACATATTTGATGCCACTCTTTGATAATTTTAGAATCGAGTCCTTGTGCTTGATTTGTCCAGCATTTGCAATTGCCAACCGGCCCTGATCATTTCTGTCAATTGCTGTGACAAACATTCCCAACGTCAATTTCGACACTGGCAATTTGATTAGGTCAACCGATTCTGCCGACTCACTCATACTAGCAACCCCAAGGCATAGAGAATATTACTGCTATCGACTACGTAACATGCCGCACTATTGGGCGCACGATGCCGTTGTTTACTTCCTGGAAGTATAGGACAGTATAACGCGCATTCTATGCTGAGGAAGATAAAAGCACCATATGCTTTGATGATTAGCATCAAAGAACAAGACAAAAACCTAGTAGAATCCTATGCCATTACTCAAGAGCGAGCTAATCGTCTAATAATATAGCACTTTTTAATATTACACATTCGAAGCTTGCCACCATCCAACGGCGATATTGGCAGTTATAGCAGGAATGAAGATCATCATCTATCTGCTCATCTTCATCATCTGGAGCAAAATGAGTGCACAACCGCGCCGCCCGCCTTGCTTCTGAATATTGCTGTAAACCCACCCGAAAAATCCAACGTTCAGTCTCATATTCAAACAGTTTGAGTAACTTTTGATCCATTCCCACCTCAATAGTCCTGCAAGGCTTGCTTGCCAGCATTACGCCACAGCTCACCGTCCTTCGCGACTAATAAAACAAATTGATGTTCAAGATAGACAGCTTTTACTTTGCCTTTGAGTTGGACTTTTTCGTCTGCGGCCAAGCGGTATTTATCGGTACTCATCACCGCATCCAAGCCGGTTTGTTCGAGGATATCGGCCACAGGTAGCTCAAGGGAAACCTCTTCAAGTTGACCGAGTTTGATTTGGCCCTTCACTCGCCCATCATTGCCCATTAACCGCAATCCAAGCCCAGCCAAAGCACCAATCACACCTTGACCAGTACCACCGTGCTCAGTCAGATGAATCTGTAACTGCTCAGCAAGCTGATAGGCGGCCGCTTTGGTAATGACTTCACGCTTGGCTCTGAGCCCAAAGTCTATCAGCGCGTTCACATCATAGTCGGAATCAACATCCAAAATTGCAATCCCAGGATCTGCCTTAGGTGCAGATTCAGCCACCAGATGCGCGACCGCCAGACGATAGATCTCGGCCTGTGATAACGGCGACTGCAACGCAAAACACATAGCGCTATTGTGGGAGGTGTAAGGAATATCAGGATGCACAAATAATTGGTGCCGCGTCACAAAGGAAGCCTTGCCACCCGAGTTTTGCGCGAGCAAATGTGCAATTTCCTCAGCTATCTCGCCTGTGCCTTTAGTGCCAATGTCGTCGGTATCATCGATACAAATAAGCCAATTTTTCATCGGTATTCCTAGCAGTTAAAACTTGTCACGGTGGAGGAGGTCATGGGCCTTAAGCCTATGCAGCACGGGAGGCACCAGCAGGGCACCTAAGGTGGCAAAAAATCCGCCCTTAAGCACGCTAGCACCCCATTGGATCAGTACAACATCGAGCGCCATGCCCGCCAGCGCATTGGTCAGAGCCACCTTGACCGCCCAGGCCATACAGCCAACAATGCCTAAAATCACGCAGCGCCAGTGCAGGCTTAAGGTGAGAGGTAGCAACAAGGCCACCAGATCCATCGCAATAGCAGGTAAGATAAACTTCAATAAAATCATTGGGCCGCCCTTACCAACACCGAGCGCCATCGCGACTAGCCCTGCAACACCACCACAGGCAATCATGCTGCCAAAACGCCCAAGTACGCCGTAGCAAATCAAATAGAAGAAACTCATCAAAAACATGCTATGGCCAGAAATCCCGAGCTTAAGCCTTAACATACTCGTCAATGCCACCAGCAAAGTGGCGCAAAAACCAATAAACAGCGAGTCCTGCAAACTCAGAGGAAGTTTTTTCTTCATTTTTTGTCTCTCGGTGAGTGCCAATGGGTGACACGCGTACGCTTGCCAAAGTGACGACTCTGGGCCGCAACCGCCATCTGGCGAGATAATTTAAGTAATTGGATTAATACAGGAAACAGCACGCAATACACTAGCTCAGGCCAATTTTTAGGATTTCGCAGCGCCTTAGGGGTAATATGCGCGCCTCGCAGACATTGGATCTGGTAAATCTCGCGCACTTCGTCCGCCATATAGGGCAGTAAACTCAAAGATGCGGCCACCACAAAGGCCCATTTGCTCGGCAAAAATGCACTTAATACTTCGCCAATGCGCTCGGGCGCCGCCGTGATACACAACCACCAGCCGGGGATAGTCGCTAAAATAATGCGTCCCACCACCACGGCGCCTTGGGCGAGGTGATCAACGCCATAGAGCAATAAATAAAGACTTAAAGTAATCGTCAGTTGAATCACACCGAGTTTAACCACGCCCATAATACTGCCCCGGCGCGCTAAGCCATGGAGCACTAGCAAGCCATTCACGGCCGCCAGCGGCAGCAATAAATCGGCGGGCAATACAAAAGCGCAGGCGGAAAGTACGCAGACGAAAAACAGCGACAGCGCGCATAGCGTAGTTTCTTGCTTCTCGCGACTCCAACGCCGGCGGGCACGTAGTCGCCATCGACGACAACTAACCCACATAGCGCTCCTCCATCAGAGTGTCTTCCGTCAACAACCCATTGTGTAAACTGAGTTGCCGAGACACGGCACTATGCACGACTACTCTGTGACTACTCATTAAAATGGCGCAACCTTGCGCACTGAGGCGCCTGAGCAGATACCATACTTTGCGATAGTACTCTTTATCCATGCCCGCGAGTGGATCATCGAGTAGCAACACCTTAGGTTGCAAGCAGGCTAATGATGCCAAGGCAATAAGATGCTGTTGACCGTAGGACAACTTATGAGGCGACTGTTCGGCCAGCGCACTCAATTCGAGATCGAGCAGCATTTGCTCGGCACGCTCTTTAGGCAGTTCGAAACGATTCAAACTAAACTGCATCTCGGCCAGCACGCTGGTTTCAAACAGTTGTCGACTCGGCCTTTGCAGCAATAACCCTAACTCGGCGCCGTACACACCGAGTTTAGGTTTACGGCCTAGCACCTTGAGTGGCAAACGCTGCTTTAAGTGCAGCATGCCCGCGATGGATTTTAAGAGGCTAGTTTTACCCGCACCATTATCCCCCACTAAGGTCACTATCTCGCCGGCGTGCAATTCAAACCCTTGTGGACAGCTAAACAAGGGCTGACAACCATCGAAGCAGAAATCAAACGCCTCGGCGCTCACCTGTACTTTGCCTAAGTGATGTGTACTTCCCCAAGCTCTCACTGGCGCTTCCTGCACGGTGGCATCGCTGACGGTATATATCCCCTCGGATAAACGGCCTGCCTCTAATTGCCAATAATGCTGGATAATCTCGGCAAAGGCCGCCGCATTATGTTCCACTAACACCAATGCCATGCCTTCGGTAATTAGATTACGTAATACCGCTAACAACTCACTCACGCCATGGTCATCGAGCTGCGCCCATGGCTCATCGAGCAAGAGTAAATGCGGCTCACACACCAACTGTGCGGCAATCATCAAACGGTATTTTTGACCGAGGGAAAGGGTGCTGACTGGGGTGTCGAGCCGTAAAAACAGCCCGACGCGTCGCAGCGCTAACTGCACTTTAGGTAACATATTCTCGGCGGGGATGCCGAGATTCTCTAAGGCGAAGGCGACTTCGGCGCCCACTGTT
>NZ_JTLE01000094.1:1213755-1227138 GCF_000798835.1 Shewanella sp. ZOR0012 | reverse complement strand
CTAGAACCTAGAACCTAGAACCTAGAACCTAGAACCTAGAACCTAGAACCTAGAACCTAGAACCTAGAACCTAGAACCGCTCTAGCGTCTAATCGCGATGCCTTCGGCCGCTAAATATTGTTTTAACTCGCCGATATTGATAATGGCTTTATGGAACACGCTGGCCGCCAGCGCCGCATCCACCTTCGCATCGATAAACACATCGCGAAAATGCGCCATAGTGCCAGCGCCGCCCGAGGCGATTAAGGGCACGTCGCACAGCTGGCGTACTAGGCTTAACTGTTTGATATCATAGCCACCGCGCACACCATCTTGGTTCATCACGTTGAGCACGATTTCGCCGCAGCCGCGTTGTTGTACTTCCTCAACCCAGTCTTGGGTGTACCAAGCGGTTTCTTTGGTGGCGGCTTCATCACCAGTGAATTGCTTCACTTTATAACTGTCGCTTGCCGCATCATAAAAAGAGTCTATGCCGATCACGATACATTGACGGCCAAATTCATCCTGTAGGCGTGAGATTAAACTCGGATCGCTAAGGGCAGGTGAGTTGACCGAAATTTTATCCGCGCCAAAGGCCAGTAACTCACGGGCCTGACTGATGGTTTTAATGCCGCCGGCGACGCAAAAGGGGATATCGATTTGCTCCGCCACTCGGCTCACCCAAGACTTATCGACTACACGGTCGTGGGCACTGGCGGTGATATCGTAAAACACCAGTTCGTCGGCGCCCTCAGCGGCATAACGCGCCGCGAGTGGCACTATATCCCCAACAATTTCATGGTTGCGAAACTGTACGCCCTTGACCACGCAGCCATCTTTCACATCTAAACAGGGGACTATTCGTTTGGCCAGCATTGGATTGCCTCCGCCACATTAAACTGATTGATAAGTAAAGCTTTACCGATAATGATCCCCGCAGCACCACAGTCTCTGACGGCGGCAACATCCTCAAGGGTGGCAATGCCGCCAGAGGCTTGCCACGCGATATCGGGATAGCGGCTGGATAGCTCACGGTAGAGTGCGGTATTGGCGCCTGTGAGGGTGCCATCACGGCTGATGTCAGTTACTAGCGCATCTTTAAGTCCCACTTGGCTAAAGTCTTCAACGATAGATTCTAAACTCTTACCTCCACCGCTTTGCCAGCCAGAAACCGCGACGATTTTCTCGCCGCTCTGATTGATATTCACATCCAGTGCGAGGCAAATTGCCTCGCTGCCAAACTTGTTAAACCAGCCTTTGACTAACTCGGGCTCTTTGACGGCGAGCGAGCCTATCACCACGCGTTTAACCCCAAGGGATAATAACTCGGCGACTTGCTCTTCAGTGCGGATCCCGCCGCCCACCTGAATATTGGCGTTAAGTCCCGCTGTCAGCTTGGCAATCAAAGCTGTTTGGCGTTTAGCAGGATCTTTGGCGCCAGTTAAATCCACGATATGCAGCCAGTTTGCCCCTTGGTCTTGATAGGATTGCAACTGGGCCAGTGGGCTTAAATCGAAGGTGGTCTGCTGCCCATAATCCCCTTGGTAGAGCCTAACTACTTTGCCATCAATTAAATCAATTGCTGGAATGATCATCTGTTGTCCTTAATTCCTTGTGTGCATTTGCTGCCGCGCTTTATTGCTGAATGTTGTGGCTGAAAAATAGTGGTGGCTCAGCCAAACTTAGCGCCCCAAAACTTAGCTCAGTCAAAAGCTAATAAGCGATTGCATTTATTGCATTTTTAAAAAGTTACCTAGGATTTGTGCGCCCACGGCGGCGCTCTTCTCGGGGTGAAATTGCACGCCCATAAAGTTGTCTTTACCGATGGCGGCGCTAAAGTCCTCACCATAACGGCATTGTGCCAAGGTGTAGTCGCTTAATGGTGCGCGGTAACTGTGCACAAAATACACGTAACTACCGGCTGGAACACCGGCAAACAGCGGGTGAACCTGAGACGGATTACTAAAGGTCAGTTGGTTCCAACCCATGTGCGGCAGAGGTAAACCTTCGGCCTTAAGCGTTTGACGGTCTAGCTCGTCAATCTCGGTTGGAATAATGCCTAAGCATTGGCAATCCTGCGCTTGGCCGCCGCGTTCTTTAGAGAGGAGGGTAAGCATTTGCATCCCTAAACAGACGCCCAGCACGGGTTGAGTTAACCCTTGAATTAATTCGACTAAGGCTTTTTCCGTTAATGAAGCCATCGCAGCGCCAGCGCTGCCGACACCTGGCAGTACCACCCGTTTGGCGGCTTTAATGCTGGCTTTGTCATCGGTGACTAACACCTTAGCGCCGAGACGCTCAAAGGCGAAACGGACCGAACTTAAGTTGGCGCAACCTGTGTCTATGATGACAACATCAAATTCATCTATGTTTGCTGACATTGGGTTTTCCTATTGATGGGTCAGTGGGGAAGCGGTTTGTCACCACATTCCCGAAACTGCCCCTCGTTAAAATCATCAGGCTTTATGTTATTTGCTCATGTACCTATTTTCAGTCAAGAAGCAGATAACAAATCTTGTAGCACGGTGTTAGAGCACGCCTTTACTCGATGGCAATACATCGCCTTCAACTTTTACGGCTTGACGTAGCGCGCGGCCAAGTACTTTAAATAGCGCTTCGACCTTGTGGTGATCGTTGTCTCCCTCGGCGGCTACATGCAGGGTGCAGCGTAGGCCATCGGCAAAGGAGCGGAAAAAGTGCGGCACCATTTCGGTGGCCATTTCACCGACTTTTTCCCGTTCAAATTGGGCGGCGAATTTAATAAAAGGCCTGCCGGAGAGATCCAGTAAGCATTCGCCCTTGGCCTCATCCATTGGCAAACTAAAACCAAAGCGGGCGATACCGCGTTTATCGCCAAGGGCTTGTCGCAGTGCATCCCCGATTGCTAATGCCGTATCTTCAACGCTGTGGTGATCGTCTATCTCGAGATCGCCATCGACATTCACCTCCATTTTGAAGTTTCCGTGGGTGGCGATTTGATCCAACATATGGTCGAAGAAACCAATGCCAGTGTTAATGGCGCCTTTGCTGGGATTGTCGAGATCGACAGTCACGCGAATATCGGTTTCCTTGGTGGTGCGTACCACAGTCGCGGTGCGGCCCTTATTGAGTAAGGCATCGGCAATCGCGTCCCAGCCTAGGCTGCCACGTTGATATTGAAAGCTTTTAATCCCCATGGCATTGCCCAGTTCCACATCTGTGTGCCTGTCACCAATCACGGCGGACTGGGTAAAATCGATGGTGCCTTGGGTCAAAAAGTCTTTCACCAGCCCTAGTTTGGGTTTGCGGCAGCTGCAATTTTCATCGTTAAAATGCGGGCAGATGAGCACATCTTCAAACTTAACCCCTTGGCTAGACAGGATTTGCATCATCATATTGTGCGGCGCATCGAAATCTTCCTGCGGGAAGGAAGGGGTACCGAGCCCGTCTTGATTGCTAACCATCACCAACCTAAACCCAGCTTTTTGCAGGCGCAGTAAGGCGGGGATCACTTGGGGCTCGAATACCAGTTTGGCGAGGCTATCGACCTGTTTGTCGGTGATTGGCTCTTCAATCAAGGTGCCATCACGGTCGATAAAAAGTATTTTCTGGGCGACATTTGGGGTAAATACTGGGTTCATGCTGCTACCTTTCAATTCAGTTTGTTATCTTTATAAAATCAGTCTATTAGGCCAATGCTGTTACAAGACTTGCACCCAAAGCTCACAGCTTTTGCGATTCAAAGAGCGACACTAAGCGGTCGGTGTCAGACTGAGAGCTAAAGCTAAAACGAATGGCTTTAGCTAGCCTTGGGTCCTTATAGGCCCGCGCGACAATGCCATTGTCGATAAGCAGCTGTGCCACTGTTGCTACGTCGTCAAACTCGGCTAAGACATAGTTGCCATTAGGTTTTAGCACGGCGCCGCCCCATTGCTCGCAGTACAAATTCAGCGCCGCCGCGAGTCGCTCGCCCTGAGAATTGAGCTCATTCACTTGGGTTTTCATCCGCGCAATCCCAGCAGCTGATAGCGCTTGCACGGCCACTTCACTTACGGGCAATGGCACGGGATAGGGCGCAATTACCCGCATGATGATTTCGATAATCTCTTCATTGGCAAGCAAAAAGCCGCAGCGCGCGCCTGCTAAGGCAAAGGCTTTTGAGAGGGTGCGCAGTACAACGAGATTTGGGTAAGACTCGAGTAAATCCGCGACGCTATATTCTGGGCAAAATTCGATATAGGCCTCATCGACCACGACAATGGAGTCGGGTAGGGCTTGGATGGCTTGCTCTATGCGCGCCTTATCAATCACAGTGCCAGTTGGGTTATTGGGATTGCAGATAAACACTAACTTAGCGCCGCGCGTGGCCGTTGCAAAGTCGGATGGGAGACCGTATTCAGCCGTTAAGCTTAACGCCTTAACGCCCACATTAAAGGTTTGCGCGCTAATGGCGTACATGCCGTAAGTGGGCCCAAAGGTCGCAATGGAATCGATGCCTGGGACACAAAAGGCCCGGATCAGCAGTTCGATGGCCTCATCGGCGCCGCGGCTGGCGACAATTTTGCTTTCCACTACACCGCTATATTGGCTATAGGCATTGATTAACGCGGGCGGTTGGCACTCAGGATAACGATTTAACTTAGTTAAATCGAGCTCGCCGACGGCCACATTATTAAAGGGCGATTCGTTAGCGTTGATCCAAATATCCCCACGACCACCCAGCCTGCGAGCACTTTGGTAAGGCGTTAACTCGAGCAGTTCGGGCCGTGCAAGACGTGCGGCAAGGGTTGTTGGCTCGATGCTTGTGTTATCGAGAGTATTGTTATCGAGAGTGTTGCTGGCGCTATTGGCGCTCTGAATATTTGTCACTGGCACATTACTCGTTGTTGCTTGGCTAGTTGGCACTTGGCTCATCCTATTCATCCTAAGTCTTGCTATGGCTTTAATTAAGCGTACTGTTGATTGCGTTACTTATTTCCATCAGTCCTTAAGACTGGCTAAGCGTATCGCGACCGCATTTTTATGGGCATCGAGTAACTCATTGCTGGCAAGGGTCATTACCGCTTGCCCGAGTCCGAGCAGGCCCTTGGCACTGAGTTCTTGCACCGTAAAGCGGCGGCTAAAGTCTGCCAAGGAGAGGCTAGATACCGCGCGGCTATAACCGTAAGTTGGCAATACATGGTTAGTCCCACTGGCATAATCCCCAACCGATTCAGGTGTATAGGCCCCTAAAAACACTGAGCCTGCGGCGCGAATATGATTTAGTACGTCCCGTGGGAAGCGGGTTTGAATAATTAAGTGTTCGGGTCCATAGCAATTCGAAACGAGCGCCGCTTCTTGCATATCTTTTACCAAAATGGTGCGGCTGCCTTTTAGGGCCGTCGCAGCAATCTCTTGGCGCGGCAGGGCGGCCAGTTGCGACTCGAGCGCTTGATTGACAGCTTGTGCTAATGGCTCAGAATCCGTGACTAAAATGACCTGCGAATCTGGGCCGTGCTCTGCTTGCGAGAGTAAATCTGCGGCAATAAACTGCGCATTGGCATCGCTATCGGCAATCACTAATACCTCAGAAGGGCCTGCGGGCATATCAATAGACACAGTGCAGCGACCGTCCTGCGAGACTAAGCGCTTGGCTTCGGTGACATAACGATTGCCTGGGCCAAAAATCTTATCGACGCTGGGAATCGTTTCAGTGCCAAAGGCCAGTGCGGCAATGGCCTGCGCGCCGCCCACTTGATAGATTTCGGTGATCCCACAGGCGTTTGCCGCATACACAATTGCATCGTTAATCGGCGGCGGACTCACCAATACGCGTTTTTCGCAGCCAGCAATTTTGGCAGGCAGGGCCAACATCAGTACGGTTGAGATTAATGGGGCGCTGCCACCGGGAATATATAAACCGACTTTTTCAATCGGTTCGCTACGAAGCTCGCAGCGAACCCCCGCTTGGGTTTCAATGTCGATGGGGCGAAATTGCTGCGCGCTGTGGAACACATCAATATTGGCCATCGCTTGGGCAATGGCGGCTTTAAGTTCGGTCGAGACTCGTGCGCTGGCGGCGCTAATCTCGCTTTCACTTAAACGCAGACTGTCGATATTGGCACTATTAAAGCCATCAAACTTTTGATTAAACTCTTTTAGCGCCGCATCGCCACGGCTAGCTACGGCATCAACAATGGCCCGAACACTTTGTTCTAAGCCGCTGTCACCAATTAAAGGTGAGCGTTGGAGCGCGGCTTTTTGTGCATCGACGGATAACGCTGCCCAAGTCAAAATATCCATAGATCACCCCATCATTTTTTCAATTGGCATGACGAGGATTGAGCTGGCACCGAGCGCGGTGAGTTCTTCCATGGTGTCCCAGAATAAATCTTCGGTACTGACGGCGTGAATGGCCACTCGATTAGTATCGTCGTTTAATGGCAATACAGTAGGATTTTCGGCACCGGGCAGCAGGGCGACAATTTGATCTAAAGTTTCAGTGGGCGCGTGCAGCAAAATATATTTACTTTCACGGGCGCGGATCACGCCGTTTACGCGGGATAAAATGCGATCGATTAAGGCTTGTTTGCTCGGCGTTTGGGTTTGGGTTGATTGAATAATGCAGGCCATGGAGCGGTATATGACTTCAGTCTCGTATAAACCATTGGCTTCAAGGGTTGCGCCAGTGGAGACTAAGTCACAAATGCCATCGGCAAGCCCTGCACGCGGCGCAACTTCAACCGAGCCTTTTAACATACAGTCGCGATAATTTATGCCTTTTTGTTGCATAAAACGGCGCAATAGATTGGGGTAGGAGGTGGCAATTCTCAAGCCTTCTAGGGATGAGGCATTGGCATAGCTAAATTCGGTTGGTACGGCTAACGAGAGACGGCAGGCGCCAAAATCTAATTGGCGTAATTTTACATATTCAGCTGGCTTATTTAGGGTTTGACGCTCAATTTGCTCTTCTTCGAGCACGTTCTCACCAATAATGCCTAAATCGACCACGCCATCCATAACCAGTCCTGGAATATCATCGTCACGTACTCTGAGTAAATCGATAGGCATGTTATCTGCGTGTGCGATAAGACGTTGTTCGTTAATGGAAAACTTAACACCGCAGCTCTTGAGTAATTGCTGAGAGTCGGTCGATAGGCGACCCGATTTTTGAATGGCAATACGTAAACGGTTTGATTCAGTCATAATTTTATCTCGCTCAAAGTTAACAAATTCAAAATGATATTCTTTCGTTTCACGCTTTAACTGGTTTATCGGCACCGCCAGTAAATGTGGCGGTTAACATATTGAAATTAAGTACTAATTATCTATTAAATCGTTAGTTAAAAAGCCCAAAAGCAAAAACCCCCGGAATTCCTTCCAGGGGTTTATGATCATCTTTGAATCAGTCCGCCAGAAGGATATAGTCCTTCGGCAGTGAGCGTCCGAAGGCTACCGCATATGGTGGTGATGATGGTGGATAGCGTTCAGTAGTTGGCTCATATGACTCTCTATACTCTGTGATTCTGTTGAATTTGGTGTTGGTGGATACTTATCCATCGAACGTTTTTTTAAGCTAACCGCTTTCTGTGCCGTTTGCAACAGCTAATTATAACTAAATAAGAATATTTATGCGTTTTGTGAAAATGTTTCATCTTGGTGGTCGCAGGACGATAATCTGCTTATCGCAAGGAGGGGCGAATTAGGGGATTGGCACAAAGCCGATGCTGCGTTTAGACAAATTCGGCTGGCGGTTGTTGCTAAGTGTCAGTCACAGCGATAATGCAGGATTAGCGCGTGACATGCCTTTTACCGTGTTAAATATTTTCCAAACAGGCGATCAACTGTTTGTTGGCAATATTTGTCTTCACCACGCCAATATTCGGCAAATACCCAGTCATTTTTGCCTTGGCGTTGTCTATCGACAGTATTGGGTTTTAATATTCCCAGACTGGCTAATATTTCGATTAATATTTGTCGCTCAGCTTTACTCGACTTAATCACATTCGCTAATCTTTTCTCTAGTGTACTGGGATAATCGCTCGGGTCTGACGTTTCGATAATCGTTAAGATCTCCCTAAAACAGTCCATATCTTCTGACGTCGGCTCTGGAATATCGGCATTAATAAATTGGCTTAAATCAAAATAGGTATACAAAATATCCCCATGGCGCATGCCGCCCCATTTTATACGCTCGAAATTGAATACGTTAATATCCACCTCGATATAGGATTCGCTTCCTCGGATGCCATATTGACTATCTCGGCAAATGCCGCAGGTATAGGAATGTGCAGTTGGTTTGCCATCCATATAAGAAGAGCCTGAAATGACAGGTGTGTATTGATGAGATGGGATTTTTTGGGCGATCGCATAGGATGCAAGGGATGAGCGCCAATCCAATCGCCGAGAGGTTAGACTGCTTAAAAATCCTTTTGTTACTTGTGCTTGCGAAATGCCTTTTACTAGCGTTGTGGTGGCAAGGATACATTCATCATGGGAGATAGTTAAAGGATCAAACATTAATCCTTTCGATTTGGCGTAGTTAAAGTCGGACTCGGAGAGACTTCTATTTTTTGCGTCAATCCAACCATTCTTCCAATAGGTGGAGAATAAAATCCTTTTTGCTTTTTTATCCATATCTGATTCTTTTTATCTTTTAACAATTTGGTTTCATTTATCTTATAAAAACTTAATTAAAGCGGTTAACACTCTACATTTATATAAGCATCGTTTTGATAGTAATAACTGATAGCATGAATTACGTCATGCAAGCTGGCATTTGGTCGCTGTTGCCCTAAGTTAGCCTTGATACTTTGCAAATCGGCAATGCTTAAAAAGTATTGATAACCTTGGATTTTCGGGTAGAGAGGCTCATCGTGTTGGTCGCGTTCTTCTTCAAGCTCATCGTCAATGATTAACACCGACATTGTGGGACTTAATGGTTGTTCTAGGGCTTTGTACACATCCAAGTGCCACGAAAAAGAACCAAGTTGGGATAATAGGGTTTCCAAGGTTAATGTTAATCGCATGAAATATCCTTTTGAGCGAGCATCATTTACATCATTTGGACGAGTTAATTAAACCGACAGAATCAGGCTCAAGGCCTCCACAGACCCTGCATTAATTCGGTTAACGCAAATGATGAGAAAATAAACAGTAAATTAATCAAAGCCCGCATAATCCAAGGTAATGTACCGTAGGAAAGGCGATATTTATTTGAGGCAATCACTATAACTCCCATGATGCCAAACCAAGGTGTAAAAAAGAATATGGTTTGCCATTTAACCAGAGCAACGGCGAGATCGTGTAGCGCACCGCTGACCAAAAAGGTGACAAGTACGGCGAGCCACATCGGCAGAAACTGACTGCTAGGACGCATGACATTACGTGATAAATAATAACCCCAAATCGGATTCCAATAATGCCAAAAAATGGGGAATGACTTAGCACCCAGGGCGCGTGATAGCATATTCCTCATCGAGTGACTGGCACCCAGTGGAACACCATTTCGCTTTTTCACATATTGTGACAAGGATAAGGTCGTTGGCATGGTTAATCTCCGCCTAATGCTTACCACTGAGTGCGTAGCTTTTTACAAGTCTCGTAATATCAGACCTCATGTTCAGATAATTGTTATAGCTTTATTCTTTAATTCCATGCTTTGCGAGAAAAGGTCTAATACGCTCAATTAATTTAGATTGTTTTGCTTGTGCTTCTTGCATGGCGATTTGTGCTCCAGTTTGCATCAATTGTGGCGTTTTTTCTAAGAGTTTTTTACCTGTAGAAGTTTGATAAAATTGGGTTATTTTAATGATTTCTTCATTTGTGAAAGCCTCAGAGTACTGTTTTTTTAATTCGTTTATCACTCTGGGACGATCAACATCTTCATTAAACCATGCTCTATAAATACCCTTAAGTTCTTCTTTAGCCTTATTATCTAATTTATAGTTGGTGGCTATTTGGTCTACTATTGGTAACATAGCTTCAAATCCACCAGCCATTTGTTTATCGATTGACATCACTCTAAACATTTCATCTATTAGTGCTTCTTGCGCTACTACGGGAGTAGATAAAATAAATAACATTAACGGTAATAATTGGAACTTTTTCATTTTATATCCTTAATCATCTCAACGTTTATAAACGGAAACCTTAATTGAGTTATATATCCATAATTGAAGCTTCGTGCAAAATTAAGTCATTAGCACAATCATTAACGCAACTTAGCAGCTTATCTCTTAGCAAGCAATCGGGGAAAAGTTGAGTTAAGCCTTTGGTTGTTAAATCATTTAAACTACGCTACTCCATGTTTTAGCTCAAGAAGCTCGGCGCTAGATTAAAACTATTGGTATTATCAGGCGGGCTTAATTACACTGCGGCAACAGCGTTATGCTCCTTAGCGAAGGCTAACGCCTTAACCCACAACCCGCTTTTTTGAATCGTTTTTATAGGAACTCGCTCGCCATTGACTCACTCTCGACGCTCAGCTCCGCGGCAAGCTAAACATCAGCAATCAAATCAGCAGTCGCTTGATGCTCCTCGTTCGATGAGCAGATTGACGAATGAGGTGCTGCGCGCTTTTGCCAACGATGGCGTGCTCGCTACGCATATTCAGGGGTTCAGTGCGCGTCAGAGTCAGGTTGAGATGGCGCAAATCATCAGTGAAGCGATTGCGAGTAAGGGCAATGCACTGATCGAAGCGGGTACAGGGGTCGGTAAAACCTTCGCCTATTTAATTCCCGCTATGTTAAGTGGCAAGCAAGTGATTGTCAGTACTGGCAGTAAAAACCTGCAGGAGCAATTGTTTCTAAAGGATTTACCCGCATTGACATCTATGCTTGGAATTGCGCCCAAGCTTGCGCTATTAAAAGGCCGCAATAACTATTTATGCCAATATCGACTCGATAGGCAGATGCTGGAGGCCAGCCATATTGAGGCGCGATTGTTGGATGATTTACTCAAAATCAATCAATGGGCGGGCATGAGTAAAGACGGCGATATTGGTGGCTTAACCTCAGTGCCTGAACATTCTCCCGCGCTTCCCTTAGTCGTCAGTACCAAAGAGACCTGTCTTGGCCAGCGCTGCGAATTTTATGATGCCTGTTTTACCCGTAAGGCTCGCAGCCGCGCGATGGATGCGAAAATCATCGTCGTGAATCATCACTTATTCTTTGCAGACAGTGTGTTAAAGGACACAGGCTTTGCTGAATTATTACCCGATCCCGATGTGGTGATCTTCGATGAAGCGCATTTACTGCCGGATATCTGCGTCAGTTATTTTGGCCAGCAATCCTCGAGTCGCACTATCGATGATTATCTGCAAAAGTTATTGCAGATTTATCAAACTGAGCTCAGCGATACGGGGCAGATTGCCCAATTTTGTCAGCGTTGTTTAGCCAAATTGAGTGACTGGCATAATGGATTGTTTTCTATTGCCGAGTCGGATTGGCGTATGCTGCTTGGCAATAAGTCAATTGCGCTAGCATCATGGGATTTACTCGCAGAGTTAACCGCGCTGCAAAAACTCTTGCTCGCCCATGTGGGGCGCAGTGAGTTATTAGATGATATTGCCGTTAAACTGGCTGATCTTAACCATAAGCTCAATCAGTTTTTCCTATGTGACAATCCACAGGCTGCCTATAGTGTTGAATTTGGTAGCCGTTTTGTGATGCTACGGATTTCACCGATTAATATTGCCCGCGAATGTCAGCAGTTATTTGTGGCCAATACCAGTTGGATTTTTACCTCGGCAACCTTACAAGTAAACCGCAGCTTAGCGCATTTTGCCAAGGAGTTAGGGATCAGTGAGGCCAAGGCGCATATTTTGGATAGTCCCTTTGATTATCCGCGTCAGGCGTTATTTTGTGTGCCGAGGCAACTGGGCAATGTGGCGAATCAGCAGCAAGCAGTCAAACAGTTAGTCGATGTATGTGTGAAAGCGATTGAGGCAGCGCAGGGGCGAACCTTTATTTTGTTTACCAGCCATAAAATGCTTGAGCAAACGGCGTTGGCATTGCGAACTCGGACTCAATATCCGTTGCTGGTGCAGGGCCAAGCGGGTAAACAGAGTTTGCTCACAAAGTTTCGCCAACTGGGCAATGCGGTATTACTTGGCACCAGCAGTTTTTGGGAGGGGGTAGATGTGCGTGGCAAGTTATTAAGCTGCGTGATTATTGATAAATTGCCGTTTGTCTCGCCCGATGAGCCGCTTTACCGTGCCCGCGCCGACAATATTAGCCGTCAGGGCGGCGATCCTTTTACTCAAGTGTCATTACCTCAGGCGATTATTGCGCTCAAACAAGGGGTTGGACGTTTGATCCGTGACGAAAAGGACTGCGGCGTATTAATCCTGTGTGATAATCGGATTGTGAATCGCGCCTACGGACAGGCATTTTTAAACTCCCTGCCGCCGATGGCGCGCACCCGTGATTTAGATAAAGCCTTGGCGTTCTTGAGAACAATACCTTGACACTCGTCTTATGGTTTACTTGGGATGCTTAAATTTGTTTTATTTTTATGGAATATGAGCGAAGTATTCAGTTGTTAGATATACATTAAGGCGATACAAATGGGGATAAAAAATGCCACCTGTGAGCAATAGATGGCAAACACCCTTGGAGGTGGGTCAAGTGGCATCCTGCCAAATGGTTCCATTCAAAACAAGTTATTCTTCGGCTTTTGGCTTTAGATTTTTAGTGAGTTAATGGCATGCTTTGCAGGCATCAGCAGGTGCTTTTTCTTCATGAGCGATATGGCAATTTGTGCATGTTAAAACGCCATCATGCTTAGTATGAGCTTCACCTGCGAGTGTTTTCATTTCGCCATGGCATGATACACATTGCTCATTTTCAAAAACATAATCCGCAGAAGGTGTTTTATCCTTATGGCATGATTCACAGTCTGATCTTTCTGAATGGCTGTCGGCAAGAGATGCCGCCATTAAACTAGTAGAGAAACACAGTGCACACATGAGCATCATCTTTTTAAGCATGTTATTTTCCTTCTTTTATTGTGGGTTAAATTATCATTCTTAAGCCAGCAAATAAGCTCTTATTCGATCATAAAGAGCTAGTGGCGCAATATAAGCAATATGCAAACATTGCTTTTTTAAATGTCTAATTAGTATTTCTCTTGAAACTTATACCGCTGTTTTATTATTAATGTGTACTGAAATACATTAGGGCTTAACAGAGTTTATTAAGCTTAAATTAATAGTTTTTTGAGATTTAACTTGGCTTCTTGAATGTATAATAGATTTTTAAGGTGACAAAACGTTGATCGTTATCAAAGGTGAATGGATGAATACTTTTTTAGTTTAAAAGTATGATCAAGATTTTATTGTGGGGGCGATAAATTCGATAATCCAAATCTAAATTTTAAAATTTAGATTTTATTTTAATTTATTTAGGAATTCTAAATTATAGAAATGAATTAATTAGGGATTAA
>NZ_JTLE01000094.1:1211224-1213745 GCF_000798835.1 Shewanella sp. ZOR0012 | reverse complement strand
AGGCTTCGACCAATAAATTGAGTAACTTAGTGGCCTGCACTACGCTCACCTGCTGACCTAAAACGGCTCGGCAACCCGCCTCAAATAAAGATCCTGCTCCCGGGATCCTAAGACCTGATTTAGGGATTAACTTAAGATCGGTCAAACGCTGTAGGTTGTGCTCAATCAGCTGCATATCTGCATCGAGATCTAAAATGCGCCGCACTTGGGTGATGAGTTTTTGTAGGCCGGCCAAGGGCGAGTCGGGTGTTAATGTCAGTGTGATTTTAAAGCGATGCAAATGTGCCTCATGGGCGATACGCACCACTGCGCAGATATCCTCAAGTTGCAAGGTGCGACCATACTCAAGTGTATCTTGGGACATCATGTCGTTGGAGTCATGATTTGCCCCCTCACTAAACCACTCCATTCCCGCCACGGCGCGCAGGCGATAAAAGGCTAACTGCGCCGGCCAATCGAGCGACGGTCGGTAATACTGATATAGACTCAAACTGTGCGCTGGCATCTCCTGCGGACTAGCCTTATTAGTTCTCTCCTCTTCCTCTAACTTGGCAGTCGACTTCAGACTGGATTTTCTTAACTGTGTGGGCGTTAATTGCAGAGTCTGTTGAAATGCCTCGTTGAAACGGCGAATACTGTTAAAGCCTGCGGCAAGCGCAACCTGAGTGATGGGCAGCTGCGTCTGATGCAACAACTGTTTTGCGAACATTAACTGACGATAGAGTGCAAATTGCTTAGGCGAAGTGCCAAATCCAGAGGTAAATAACTTATTTAGATAACGGCTGCTGATCCCCAGTTTGTCCGCCAAGGCCTCGACCGTTAATCCATGCTCACCCGATAAGGCGCCAGCTTCAATCAAACCTATAGCTCTGTCTAGGGTTGTGCCTGTCCCTTTCCACGGATTAGAGCCTGGTGCACTGTCTGGGCGGCAACGTAGGCAAGGCCTCAGCCCCGCCTGTGCGGCTTTAATGGCCGAGTCGAAATAACGTACGTTTTCTTCTTTAGGTGCAACGGCAGGGCACACCGTTCGGCAGTAAATGCCCGTACTTAACACGCCCACAAAGAACTTACCGTCAAAACGTGGATCACGGCTGATGCGAGCCTCGCGGCAAATCGTCGCGGATAAGTAGCACTCTTGCAAATCGTTTACTACCGGCACGACTAGTGGTTTAGTGGTTGGTTTTGGACTCACTGCTATCAGCTTCATTTGGCTATCCGACAATCTTATTCACAATTTTGTACTTGTCGGTTACTGTACGTCACCCTATGCTAGCACACTCGCGGAAAACGGAACTGGATCATCGCGTGCTTTTAAAGTGCAAGATCCTATATGCTAGACACCTCGACGTTTTTCCCCATTTACTTTTCTCAATAAAATAGAGTCAATTCATGTTTAAACGATTTGAATCTTGGGTGGAAGCCCTACCGGATGGCGAACCAACCAAGCCTCCCACGGGGGTGTATGCGTTTTGCCGTCACTACACTAAGGGTTATGAATTACCGCTGATATTAATGTCAGTGCTGACGGCCTTCATCGCTATGCTCGAAGTTTCACTCTTTGGCTTTATGGGACAATTAGTCGATTGGTTAGTGAAAAAAAGCCCAGAGACGCTCTATCAGGATGAAGGTTCAACGCTGATATTAATGGGTGTAATGGTCCTAGTGGTGATGCCATTGTTAGTGCTATTTCATGCACTGATCATGCATCAAACCTTGCTGGGCAATTATCCCATGTCGATCCGCTGGCTTGCGCACCGCTATCTGCTCAAGCAAAGCGTCTCCTTCTATCAGAATGACTTTGCTGGCCGTATTGCCACTAAGGTGATGCAAACCTCCCTTGCGGTGCGTGAAACCGTAATGAAGTTGCTCGATGTACTGGTATACATTTTAGTGTACTTCACCTCCATGCTGGTGATGGTGGCCAGTGCCGATGTGCGCCTAGTGGTCCCGATGCTGATTTGGCTAGCGCTCTATATTGGTCTGCAATGGTACTTTGTGCCGCGGCTTAAAACGGTCTCAACCGAACAGGCCGATGCCCGCTCGACAATGACGGGCCGAATTGTCGACAGTTACACCAATATCACCACGGTAAAACTGTTTGCCCATACGGATAAAGAAGCCGATTACGCTAAAGCGAGTATGCGCAGTTTCCTCGATACCGTTTATCGCCAAATGCGCCTTGTCACGGGGATCAGCGTCAGCGTACAAATCATTAACTACTTACTCGCGTTCAGCATTGCCGCCGTATCAATCACGCTCTGGAGTGACAATGCTATCTCGGTGGGTGCAATTGCAATTGCAGTGAGTTTAGCGCTGCGCCTCAATGGGATGTCGCAGTGGATCATGTGGGAAATCAGTTCATTATTTGAAAATATTGGTACAGTCACCGATGGGATGAACACCCTTTCCAAGACGACACTCATTCAAGACTCGCCAGATGCAAACACCTTAGTAGTGGAACAAGGTCGGATCGATTTTAATCAGGTGAGCTTTCATTATGGTGAAAATACTGGCGTAATCG
>NZ_JTLE01000094.1:1138449-1211214 GCF_000798835.1 Shewanella sp. ZOR0012 | reverse complement strand
TGCCGATTATCTCGAACTGATTGATTGGACAGGCCGCGCCATCCGCCTTGATAAGAAAGGCTATATCGATAATCAACGACCTAAGCTACTCAATGAATTAGGTGTTGCGCCCGATGCGTGGCTCACATCAGCCAAAGAGTTTCGTCGTCAATACAGTGGCATAAGTGGTCGATGGGATAGCATGTGTGAATTTAAAAAGCAGCATAACAGCGGCAAATGGTGTAAAGGTAAAGCCTCAAGCCAAGCGTTACATCCTTAAGTTGCTCACGACTCAGCGTTTAGGATTATTTTTGTTTATCCGAAATGGAGATAATTTCGCGCAAAACATAGCACGCTTTTGTCCCAAAGCGTGCTATGTATTTCTTTAAAACTTACAGATTACGCCGATGCTAAATAGGTGAGCCATGGAGGTTTGCGAGACGACCGTCCGCCCCATGGACGGGGCGGTCGAGCATCCACGGACGGACTCGCTGCGTGTCGATGAGCGAATACCATGGCTCACCTATAACTCAGCACTTAAATATCGTCTCCCCCAAATTTTATGCCGTTAAGGGAACTATCCAACACATTTTTCCCCCTTCAATTCCAACTGCATTTCTTTGGAATGAAAACATTTCCTACAGAAACAAGCTAACCCACAGGCCTTATGGATTCACCCAATTAACTCGCTCGCCAGCTAGATAAGCGCTGAGATTTGCCGTTGCGATATTGAGCAGGTTCTGCCGTGCTTCTTTGGTTGCCCAAGCATTGTGTGGGCTGATACTGATATTGGGCGCTGTTAGTAGCGGATTATCCGCGCTCGGTGGTTCGGTAGAGAGTACATCGACGCCGGCAAATACTTTGCCCTGCGTTAATGCGGCCGCAAGCGCCGCCTCATCAATTAAGCCGCCGCGTGCGGTGTTGATCAGTAACGCCTTCGGCTTCATTAATTCGAGGGTTTGAGCATTAATCAGCTCGGTGGTCTCAGGGGTGAGTGGACAATGGAGCGAGAGAATATCGGACTCCTTGAATACCGTATTACGAGATGTCCAACTCACGCCTTGGGGTAAATTGCGGGGCTGAGTGCGGGTATTTACTAATACCTTCATGCCGAAAGCTAAAGCGAGTTTAGCCACCTGCTGACCAATATCCCCATAACCAATCAAGCCTAAGGTTTTGCCTTTGAGGGATTGCAGCGGCATTAAGGTAAAACAAAAGTCACTGCAATTGCTCCATTGCCCTGCGGCAACGGCTTGATGGTGCGCCGCAACCGCTTGCGTATGATGCAAAATATGAGCAAACACCATTTGTGCGACGGCATCAGGACCATAGGCGGGCACGTTGGTGACCACTATGCCTAACTCTTTTGCGGCGGCAAGATCCACCACGTTAGTGCCAGTAGCAAGCACACCGATATATTTAAGCTTAGGCAGTTGGGCTAAGGTGTTAGCATCGAGGGGCGTCTTGTTGGTGAGCACAATTTCGGCATCCTGAGCACGGGGGATAATCTCCGCCGAGGGCGTGCGGGCAAAACAGCTAAATTCCCCTAATGCGCTGACCGCTTGCCAGGTTAGATCCCCTGGATTTAAGGTTTCACCATCGAGTACGACTATTTTCATCTTTACCTCTTAACTGCGTTTGCGCCTTGCCCATAAAGCAGGAAAATTAAAAACTGAGTTTGACCCCAAGATTGGCTTGCACTTGCCACATTACATCCGATGTGACATGCCATAAGCATTGGTCTTCATTACAAAAAAGTGAGGTGTCACTGTCAATAAAGGTCGCGTAGCCACGCAGATCCGCAAACAACGCAAAGTTTTGCATCATACGATATTCGACGCCACCACCAATGCCCATGGAGAAACGGGTTTCCGTTGACCAATCATCGGGCATCATCCGAGTCACCCCGGCACTGGCGGTAATGTAGGGCTGAAAATCGCCACTTGGGAAGAATAAAGTGCCGCCAAGGTGGATATAGTCCACATCTAAGGAGGCGACTAAGTCTGGGGTAAACAGGCCACCGCTTTTCAGCTCGGAGGATTGGCGACTGTAAAGCAGGTAAATATTGCCGGGATCGTTAGTGCCAATCCCTAACATGAGGCCGTAATGGCTCGCCTCTTCGATACCCACACTCTGCTTATTATTGGTTTCAGCGTTGTTAGCATCGAGTTCATTGATATCGAACGAGCTGCCGCCAAAGCTGTAACCACCGTAGGGGGCGACAAACAGCTCGGGTTCGGCATAGGTTGGTAATGCGAGGGTTAGAGGTAATAAACCTGCAATCACACTTAATCGGTTAACGTATTTCATCTTAATCCCTTATCTATCGTTATTATTCCTTGCGTCGACAACGTTAACCGAAGCATTAGCGCATGCCGCGCTCCGATTTCACTCTGTCGTACGCAGCTTGGATATCCTGCGCCTTACGATTGGCAATTTCCATCATCTCGGGTGGTAACCCCTTAGCAACCAATTTATCGGGATGATGTTCATTCATCAACTTACGATAAGCCCGCTTGACCTCTTGATCCGTCGCCTCGGCATTAATGCCGAGCAAATGATAGGCGTCGGTAATCGAGGTTTTATTTCCATTAGAGGTTTGGTGGAAACGGTATTCCGCTTGCCAACGTTTCAGTAATTCATCGAGTTGCCCACGACCATAACCTAACTCTTGGGCCACCGTCATCAGAATTGCATGTTCTGCGGCATCGAGCTCACCGTCCGATAGGGCGGTTTGAATTTGGATCTCGATAAACATTTGCACCAGTTCTTGACGGCCTTGGGTCACGGCGCGAAAGGCTTGCAGGCTGCTACGCAGGTCAAAGTCGGGCTCTTTACCCTCACGGAACGCCTGCTGCGCCTCTTTACGGGCTTCACCCGTTAAGCGCATCTGATCCATCAACATAGTCGCGATACGAATATCGGTTTCAGTCACTCGACCCGACGCCTTGGCCACATGGCCCATCACGGCGAAGGTGGTGTTAAAGAATATTCCCTGTCGATTCTTGGCTTGACCTAAGATCTGACTAAAACTGGCGCCACCACCAGCGCGCTTGTCGAAGAGATGCCCAAGCCATAAGCCCAGCAGAGCACCGAAAATACGGCCAAACATAAACCCGATAACAAATCCAAAAAACTTACCCCAAAGGCGCATCTTAATTCCCAATTTGATAATTTATTCAGTCACTCAATCGACATCGCGAGTGAAACCGTTAAGTCAGGGCGCTAAACATTAGGCGATATGCCATTACGCTAGCGCTGACTCTAATGCTTGCAGACGCGCAATCGTCCCAACATCGCACCAGAGTCCATTAAAGTGTGCCCCGGTGATCAGGCCATCGGCCATCTTAGCCCGCAGCAAAGGCCCAAGGGCAAAGGCACCATCCGGCGTACCGTCAAATAATGATGGGCGATATAAGCCCATGCCAGAGAAAGTGTATTTTTGCTCACCCTGTTCACGTACAAGGCCCTGTTCTAAGGCAAAGTCGCCGTTAGGATGTTGCTCGGGATTCGGCACCAACCATAAATGCGCCAGAGCTGTATCCGCTAAGGGGACAATCGTCGGCAAGGCATCGATAAACACATCACCATTGAGCACTAAAAACGGTGCATCCGAGTCGCCATCCGTCATCAGCAGAGGCAAGGCTTGTTTAATTCCGCCACCGGTCTCGAGTGCCGATGCTTCGGCGCTATATTGGATCTTGACCCCAAAGGCATGACCATCGCCTAATGTTTCGACCAGCTTATGCCCAAGCCAAGCGTGATTTATCACGATATCCACGATACCCGCCGCCGCTAACTTCTCGATATGGTACACAATCAGCGGCTTACCTAACACCGGTACTAGGGGTTTTGGTAAAGAGTCAGTCAATGGGCGTAAACGCTCTCCCCTGCCTGCCGCCAGGATCATCGCCTTCATTGCTTGTCTCCCTGCTGAGTATCCCTTTCCTTGGCCGCAAACGCAGGCACAACGCGCGATTGCACCCAAGCGGAAAATGGTGCCAACTCAGGATAAACACTGGCAATATCCACAATGTAGGACAAGGTTAACGGAATATCGGCCATATAGGCGGGCTTGTTATCACGATAGTGTAAACGGGCAAAAATCCCTGCGGCCTTGATATGGCGCTGCAACCCCATTAAATCAAACCAAGTTTGGTACTGGGTAAAGGATGTCTGCGCCGGGATTTGCCCTAACTCAAGCACTTGCTGATAATGCTGCTGCATTAATTCCTGCACCATGGTTTGCGGCCAACGGATATAGCAATCCCGCAGTAAAGACACAGCGTCGTAGGTCACAGGCCCTAGCACCGCATCTTGAAAATCAATCACGCACAGCTCGCCCTCTTTTAGCATCAAGTTACGGCTGTGGAAATCCCGGTGCATCCCCACCTTTGGCTGAGCGAGGGCATTTTCTACTAAGAGGCCAAAACTCTTCTCCAGCAGTAAGCGTTCCTCATGGCTAAGTTCGAGCTGTAAATGCCTCTCTAACAGCCATTCGGTAAAGATCCCCAGCTCACGGCGCACAAACGCCTCATCATATAAAGGCAAGGGCTGCGTGTTGCCTGTGACAGGATCAAGGCTCTCAACCACTGAGGCCACCTGGGGCAATAATGCCAATGCGCGGCGGTAATAATCGGCGACATTATCGTCCGTAAGTACAGACAATAACTGGGTATCCCCCAGATCGCTCAGAAGCATAAAACCTTGCTCGGCATCGGAAGTAATCACTTTTGGAACTGTCAGTCCCGCCGCAGCATAGCTACTAGCGAGGGCGATAAAAGGCGCGATAGGCACTAAGGCGGGCGGAGAATCGGCGACAATATAGCTAGCATCACGCGCAACGACGCGGAAATAGCGTCTAAAACTAGCATCACCCGAAATCAATATCGGGGTCACATCATAGGAAAAATAACGGTTCAGCCACTGATTAAGGGAAATAAATCTCGGATCGGATAAAGTCATTTCATGGCTCTTATAGAAAAATTGCTTTATTATAGCTGGCATATAATTTGGAAACAGCTAAGAAATTGAGAGATTTATTTGCTGCGTTGCACTTGTAGTTTGCAACTTTCCCCGTCGATACTTGTCCAGACTAAGAAATCATTATTATTGACCTAAGATGCAGATCCGTTACCTTCTGGCCTTGAGCCTGTTACCTAAATTAGTCCTGGCAGACGAATCTCCCGCAACCTCAGCATCACAATGCCTAATCGAACCGCCAGTACCTCGTATCGTATCTCAACCGGGGTTGAGTGCGGCTGAACAAGCAAAAATTCGAATAGCTTCAGACCGCTCAAAAGCTGAAATGGGTAAGCAAGCGATTTTTACCGGTGATGTGGTCTTCAGCCAAGGCGATAGACACATCGCTGCCGATGAAGCCATCCTCGATCAAGCCACAGAACAATTTGATGCTAATGGCAACTTAGTCTTCCAAGACAGCAATTTTACCGTTACCGCAGACTCGCTACAGGCGCAAATGCGCAGCAATCGTGCCACCCTCAAAGGCGCACAGTATTGGCTGCACGGGCAACAGGTACACGGTGATGCAGAAAAACTGCAAATCACCATAAACAACAACCTGATTTTAACCAATACGAACTTTACCACCTGTCCGCCTGACAACGTCTCTTGGTTGCTTGAAGCCGAAAAAATTAAGATCAACAGCGAAGAAGAATGGGGTGAGATCTGGAATGCCAAGCTGCGAGTGGCCGATATTCCGGTGTTCTACATCCCTTATATGACGGTTCCGGTTTCAGACAAACGTAAAACAGGCTTCCTCTATCCAAGCTTTAGCACCAGCACCACCAACGGTTTTGAGGTGTCAGCGCCCTACTATTGGAATATTGCACCGGAATACGACCTGACATTTACGCCAAACTATATGACTAACCGCGGGTTATTCACTAAAACTGAGTTTCGTTATCTCGCGGGTGAAGCTCAAAATGGCCGTTTGAATTTTGAATATCTAGGCAGTGATCGAATGATCGGCGGCAGCCCAAATCGTTACCTGTATAACTGGCAACACCAGGGAGCTATCGATAAAAACTGGCGAGTATTGACTAACTTTACTGAAGTTTCGGATAACAACTATTTCAACGACTTAAAGTCTGATGTTAACCGTGCGACCGATAACCAATTATCACGGATTGGCGAAGTCAGTTACTTCGAACGTGATTGGGATATCAGCACTCGGGTGCAGGATATTAAAGTACTGGGCGAAGATGAAAAGCCATATCAAGTCATGCCACAGGTTAACTTTAACTACCGTGCCGCCGACTTTTGGAACAACTTGGACTTTGGTTTTAACTCAGAGCTGACCAATTTTGCCCACCAAGATGACGATGTAAACACGGCAACCCGTTTACATATGGCACCCAGCCTAACACTGCCAATCCATGGTCCTTCAGGCTCACTGACGAGCCAATTAAAGTTAATGCAAACTAACTATTGGCAGGACAAAAATAACACTAAATTTGATACCTTAGATGACACTGTGAGCCGTACCATTCCTCAGGTGCGTATCAACGGACAAATCAACTTTGAACGTTTTACCGAGATATTTGAGCAAAATTATCGCCAAACACTCGAACCTCAATTCCAGTATCTGTATGTAGGTTATGAGGATCAACGGGGCATTGGTATTTACGATACCGCCCAATTACAGGACGACTACTTTGGTCTATTCCGAGATCGCCGCTTCTCCGGTCTTGACCGTATCGCCGATGCCAACCAAGTTACCCTTGGTATTACAACTCGTTTCTTCGATGACCATAACCAAGAAGCGACCAAATTCAGTCTCGGACAAATCTTCTATCTTCAAGACAGTAAGCTAGGCTATGAAGATAATATTTTTGAGCAAAATCAATCAACTTCAGTATTGGCGGCCGAGTTAGATACTCGTTTAAGCCAAGACTGGTATTTGGGCGCGGCCATTCAGTACGATACCAACACCAGTGACAATAAGAAGACCGAAGTCACATTAGACTTCCGTCCTGAAGCCAACAAACTACTGCAATTAAGCTATCGTTATGTACCCGATCTACTGAACTCCAACACTAACGATTTGGTTAATATCTCCCAAGCAGGTGTTCGCGGAGCTTGGCCTATCAATGACAGCCTCTATTTTGTTGGCAACTGGTACTATGACCTCAACGAGAGTCGTAGCATAGAAACCTATACAGGTTTCCAATATGAATCATGCTGTTATGCAATCCGCCTCAGTTATCACTATCGCATTAAAACCAACTACGATGACAACATCGGCTCAGCCATTATCGATGAGCGCGAGCAATTTGAGCGTGGTGTGTACCTCAACTTAGTCATCAAAGGGCTCGGTGGTTCTGGTCCATTAGGTGTAACGGATATGCTCAATGATGGTCTGTTTAACTACAGAAAACCGCTTTATCTGAGGAATTAGCAAAGAATTGTGGTAGATTGCTGAACCTCAACAAGGACTGAGAGTCCAAACAAGTTAATGAAAGCTGTGCGTTCACCCAATAACTGAATTGAGTGACGCATCTTTTAAGAGTTACCAACAAAAGAAAATTTAGGCAACTCACTGTAATTTCGATATAAATGGTAAAGTTAACTTAAATAAGCCGTCGAATCTGACCTTAGAACGTGCCAAGGATTTTGTGGATGAAACCCAGTAAACATCTGATTTTTGCTTTATTTGCACTCGCTATCAGCCAGCCAACCATGGCAGCTCCCCAGCCACTCGACCGTGTTGCCGTTCAAATCAACGACGGTATTGTGCTCGAAAGTGAAATCACCAATATGATTGACACGGTTAAAGCCAATGCTAAGGCCGCGAATCAATCGTTACCCTCCGACAGTGCACTGCGCACCCAGGTTATCGAGCGATTAATTTTGACTCGTCTGCAATTACAAATGGCGGATCGCATTGGTCTACATATTGGTGACCTACAGTTAGACCAAGCAATTGAAAACATTGCGCGCGAACAAAAAATGACCGTGGCGCAAATGCAGCAAAAAATTGAGAGCGAAGGCTTAAGCTTCGGCCAATACCGTGAGCAACTACGTGAAGAAATCACCTTAGGTGAAATCCAACGTATTCAAGTACAACGCCGTATCCAAGTTTCACCACAGGAAATCACTGGCCTAGTGAAACTGATCCAAGAGCAAGGCATGAAGGACGTCGAATACCAAATCGGCCATATCCTTATTGATGTACCCAATAATCCCACCAGTGAACAACTCGAAGCGTCAAGCAAACGCGCCAATGCGGTGCTTGAACGTTTAAAGAGTGGTGAGGATTTCCGCCGTACCGCTATCGCCTCTTCATCTGGCCCTAAAGCACTTGAAGGCGGTATTTGGGATTACATGAACATCAACGAGATGCCAACCCTGTTTGCAGAAGTCATTAATGGCGCCAAAAAAGGCGATATTATCGGCCCAATTAAAAGCGGTGCTGGCTTCCATATCATCAAGATTATGGATGCTCGTGGTTTACAAACCAAAGAAATTGAAGAAGTGAGAGCGCGTCATATCCTGCTCAAGCCATCGCCAATTCTGTCGGAAGATCGCGCTAAGGCCATGTTGGAGCAATTCCTGAAGCAAATTCGTTCAGGCGAAGCTAAATTCGAAGATTTAGCCCGTCAATACTCTGAAGATCCGGGTTCAGCGACTAAGGGGGGCGAGTTAGGTTGGGCAGAGCCAGGTATTTATGTGCCAGAATTTGCGCAGACACTTAATAGTTTAAGCCCTGATCAGATCAGTGAGCCTTTCCGTACTACCCACGGCTGGCATATCACTCAGTTAGAAGAGCGTAGAAAAACCGATGCCACGGATCAATTTAATACTAACCGTGCGCACCAACTGATTTTCCGTCGCAAATTTAACGAAGAACTGCAAAACTGGCTAGACGAAATGCGTGCCGACGCATACATTGAAGTCTTTCAGCCTGAGTCTAATCGAGGTTAAGGTAAATTGACCACTAAACGTATTGCCGTTACCCCCGGAGAACCTGCGGGTATCGGCCCCGATTTAGTCGTGCAACTGGCTCAGCAGGCTTGGCCTGCTGAGTTAGTCGTTTGTGCGGATCCTGAATTATTAGCCAGCCGGGCTAAACGACTTGGCCTTCATGTTACCTTTCGCCCCTATTTGCCTGATCAGGCCCCAAAACCTCAAGCAGCAGGTACGCTGACAATCGCCCCCTTCAAGCTCGTCACTGAAGCCGTTTGTGGGCAACTTGATGAGCAAAATAGTACCTATGTGGTTGAGACTCTGCGTTACGCAGGTGAAAAAAACATGAGTGGCGAGTTTGATGCCGTTGTCACCGGCCCAGTGCATAAGGGGATCATCAATCAAGCAGGGATTTCCTTTAGTGGTCACACCGAGTTTTTTGCCCATCAGGCTAACTGCCCCGATGTAGTGATGATGTTAGCAACTCAAGGTTTACAAGTGGCACTGGTGACCACTCATATTCCACTGGCTTATGTTGCTAAAGCCATTACACGCCAACGCTTACATCATATTATCAAGATTTTACACGCTGACCTTATCAGCAAGTTTGCCATTGCTTCGCCTAAGATTTATGTCTGTGGCTTAAATCCCCATGCGGGTGAAGATGGACATTTAGGGCGTGAAGAGATCGACGTGATTATTCCGGCACTGAATGAACTGCGTGATGAGTTTCAAATGAACATTGTCGGCCCCCTCCCCGCCGATACCCTGTTCCAGCCTAAATATTTACAGGACGCTGACGTCGTCTTGGCCATGTACCATGACCAAGGCTTACCCGTTCTAAAGTCACAAGGATTTGGCAAATCGGTAAACATTACCTTAGGTTTACCTTATATCCGTACCTCGGTTGACCATGGTACGGCGCTCGATCTTGCGGGAACTGGCAAAGCCGATATCGGCAGTTTTGTCTGCGCCTTGAATAAAGCCATTGAGTTATCCTCAAAAAACTAAACGATTAGATATTAATGAGTAGCAAAGTACATTTAGGCCACACGGCCAGAAAGCGTTTCGGACAAAACTTCTTAACTGACAACAATGTGATTAACCGCATTGTGGGTGCAATCGCCCCCGATAACGACCATGTGATGGTAGAGATCGGCCCAGGCCTTGGCGCTTTAACGGAGCCAGTCGCCTCCTCGATAGACAATCTCACCGTAGTGGAGTTAGACCGCGATTTGGTTGAGCGCTTGCAGCATCACCCAGTACTTAAGGATAAGCTCACCATTCATCAGGGCGATGCATTGCAGTTTGATTTTAGTCAGTTGGTTGTCCCAGGTAAAAAACTCAAAGTTTTTGGTAACTTACCTTACAATATTTCAACTCCGTTAATGTTCCATCTGTTCGAGTTTGCCGAACTGATTGAAACCATGCACTTTATGTTGCAGAAGGAAGTAGTGCTGCGTTTATCTGCAAGTCCAGGCACGAAAGCCTATGGCAGATTAACGGTTATGGCACAATATTTTTGCCAAGTGGTCCCCGTACTCGAAGTACCACCCCATAGCTTTGCGCCACCACCGAAAGTGGATTCTGCCGTAGTGCGCCTTTTGCCCTATGCAGAAAAACCCTTCCCCTGTAAAGATGTGAATGTGCTACGCCAGCTATGTACCACGGCATTCAATATGCGCCGCAAAACACTGCGTAATAACCTCAAACAAGTGTTAAGTGATGAAGAGTTCGAACAGTTAGGTATCGATCACAACCTGCGTCCAGAACAAATCTCCGTTGAACAATATGTTGCAATGGCGAATATGGTATGTGATAAGCAGGCTTAAGCAGTTAAGTTTGATGGGCACTTAGGTGCCCAATATCATTGTAGGAACTCACATGAGCGTATTGGATAACTCTATCCGAGTCGAAGTCAAAACCGAGTATATTGAACAACAATCCTCGCCAGAGGATCAGAAATACCTCTTTAGCTACACTATCACCATTATTAACCTCGGTGAGCAGACCGCAAAACTCGAAACCCGTCACTGGATCATTACCGACGCGAACGGCAAAATGACTGAAGTACAAGGTGCAGGAGTCGTCGGCGAAACCCCAAGCATTCCACCCAATACCGCCTACCAATATACCAGTGGCACAGTACTCGATACGCCTCTTGGCATTATGTATGGTACTTATGGTATGGTCAGCGAATCTGGCGAACGTTTTAAGGCAACCATTAAGCCCTTCCGTTTAGCGACCCCTGGTTTATTACACTGATTTAATTTAAGAAAGGATACTGTGGCCCATTATTTTGTTGGTGATGTCCAAGGCTGTTTTGCCGAACTCCAAAAATTACTTGCTAAGGTCGACTTTAATCCATCCCGCGATGAACTGTGGGCGGTGGGTGATCTTGTCGCTAGAGGCCCAGATTCATTAGCGACACTGCGCTTTTTTCAATCTCTAGGTGATGCGGGTAAAACGGTTCTCGGGAACCACGATCTGCATTTACTGGCCCTGCATGGCAAACTTAAGCGGGATAAACCCAGTGATAACCTCACACCACTATTAAACGCACCGGATATTTCGAGCCTTATCGACTGGCTTAGGCAGCAACCCCTAATGCGAGAGTTGCCAGAACATAACGTCATCATGACCCATGCTGGCGTGCCACCGCAATGGTCATTAGAACAATTAAAGCAAGAATCCCAACTAGTTAGCCAAGCCCTACAGCAAAATGATTATCTCGATGCTCTCATTCGCCAAATGTATACCGACACTGCAGAACGTTGGGACCCAAGTGCTATTGGTATAAATCGGCTGCGATTTTGTATTAATGCGTTGACCCGCATGCGTTATTTGTATATCGATGGTCATTTGGATTTTGATTGTAAACAGCCACCAGAAAATTGCAGTAATCCACAGCTTCGCCCGTGGTTTGAATTTACGTCGGCATTACGCCAAAGTCACACCTTAGTGTTTGGACATTGGGCTGCATTGATGGGAAAAGTGAAAGATCCTAAGTTAAAAGCACTCGATACAGGCTGTTGCTGGGGAGAACACCTCACCCTATGGCATCTTGAAAAAGACCAAAAAATTACCCAAAAAAAGTTAAAAAAGAGTTAAACTAACCTTAACTTTGGTCGATAAACGACAGTGCGTCTAAGCCCTGAATTTAATAATCTTTTCATTCGGAATAATATAATAATAACCGGAGTATCCTATGAAAGTTAATGTAGCCACCCGAGTCATTGGCGGGTTTAGCATAGTCACGCTTTTACTTGTGTTGTTAGGATTTACCTCTTACCTGACGAACATTAGCCTCAAAGATAGTTCGGCGATGATGCAAGAACTCAGCCTGCCAGCCCTAAAATCGACCAATCATTTAACCGAGTCCCTGAGTGAGCAACAGCGTCAAGTATTAATCGCTTACCATGCCCCAAAATCCCGGCTCATTCCCGATATCCGTAAAGTATTTAACGACCATAGCGCCCAGTTTAAAAATGAGATCAGCAATCTTAACCAGCTTGTTCAAAAGCAAAACAACTTGTCATCATTGATTTCTCAATTAAATACAAGCTTTTCTACCTTTGAGCGGGATAGTTTGGCCATGCTTACCGAGCGAGAAGCCGCGTTAAGCAAACAAGAACAGCTTATCAATTTAAAAAAGAAACTCGAAAATGCCGCCGATGATGCCTCATCGGTACTGCTCGATATTATCGATTTAGAAAATAGCCAAAACCCTGATGCCCAGAGTCTTGCAGCTTCAGCCAGTGCAATTGATAGCAGCATGGGGAATATCATCACCACCATTGCTGATTTGGTGACAAACGAAGAAATGAGTAAACACGAACTCATTTCCAAGGAACTTGATTACATTCTTAGCGAAAGCAAAAATAAGCTCGAATACGTTAACCGCCATGCGCAGGGTATTATTGAAGCTGATACCTTAGAATCGATTAACCAAGATATTAAAAAAGTACTGGCACTCCTCGAAGGCTCAGATTCTATGGTGCAACTCAAAGCGAGCCAGCTGAACCACGCACTGGCGGCATCGAATCAACTCAGCATTATTGAGAAAGACGCTAAAATCATCGATCGTAACATGGAAGAAGTGAGCAATAATATCGAAGCGGTTGCGGCAAAAATGAGCCAAGAAACCATTGCTCAAATTGATGCAGCCAGTATCCGCACTATGATTGTGGTGCTTATCGCAATTGTTGTCGCCGTTATTATCAGCTTTGCCGTAGTCACGCCCCTAAAACGCTCGCTGAACCAAGTAAACAATGCGCTGAATGTGCTCGCTTCAGGTAATTTAACCCACAAATTAGATGATTCAGGTCACGATGAGTTTGCTGAACTTGCCAAAAACTGTAATCGCTTGGTCTATAGTTTACGCGGCTTAATTGCGGGTATTTTAGATCGTTCAAACCAGCTTGCCGCCGCAGCTGAACAGACCTCTGCAATCACCGCACAAACCACCACGGGTATCCAAGAACAAAAGAATCAAGTCGATCAAGTGGCTACCGCAACGACAGAATTAAGCTCCAGCGCGCAACAAGTGTCGATGAGTGCCGATGATGCCCTCGCACAAATTAAACAAGCTGATCAAGAAGCTAAGCATATGCGTGCTATTGCCGAGGAAAATAAACACACCATTCTGGCCTTAGCGGAAGAAGTGGCTAAAGCAGGCCAAGTGATTAACAAGGTCCAATCGGATAGCGCCTCAATTGGGTCGATTTTGGATGTGATCCGCGGTATTGCCGAACAGACGAATCTATTGGCATTGAACGCGGCCATTGAAGCCGCGCGGGCGGGTGAACAGGGCCGTGGCTTTGCGGTCGTCGCCGACGAAGTAAGAAGCCTAGCATCAAGAACCCAAGTCTCGACCCGTGAAATTCAACAAATGATTGAGGTACTACAACAAGGGGCACAGCAAGCAGTGGCTGCGATGGATATGGGCCGTGCCCAAGCCAATGCCTGCGTAGCAAAAACAGAACAAGCCAACCTTGCCCTAGAGACCATCAGCCAGTCGGTGCATAAAGCCTATGATGCAGGCACTCATATTGCCCACGCCGCGCAGGAACAAAATTTAGTAAGCCAACAAGTGTCTGAAAAACTAGAACATATTGCAGCAATTTCGGAAGAGACCGCGATTGGCGCAGATCAAACCGCCCAATCAAGCCATCAGGTGGCTAAGCTTGCCGAAGAGCTACAAGCTTCTGTCGGTGAATTTAGAGTGTAAGCAAACACTCAGGTATAAATAGGGTCGCTGTCGCGGCCCTTTTCTTTGGCTTGCGCTTTCCCTTGAACTAGGTTATCAGGCTATCCCGCAGCCAAATGCTATAAATGCAATTTCGGAACTCAATTCAATATTCGGTAAAAACGGCCTAAACGACACCCATAAAAAATGCCGAACTGAGTTCGGCATTTTTTACGTATTATTCTTTGCCTATGTAAAAGCACGCGAGAAAATGATTAAACAGGCTATTACTCTTCTTCACCGCCAGCGCCTGCACCTAAACGTTCTTTAACCGCTGCAGTGATAGGACTGGCACTATGACCATTTGCCTCAGCCCAAGCTTGGATAGTCATGCCATCCGCTTCTGGTACGCTTAGCTCGTTGGCGGATAACCGCTTAGCAACAAACTCACCCGCATCATTCGCATTCACGGCATAGGCGGTACGTAGTAAGCTTTGGCCGTCACAACTAATTCCGCTGTAAACTTGGCGCAATTTAACACGACTTTCTTTTAATTTTTTACGTAAGCGGTTTTTATCGTTTGCTTTAACGTAATCACAAATACTCGCAACAAGCGGATCTGCTTCAGTCGCTTTAGCCGAGGTTGGCACAGAAACATAGCTAAATCCGATTAGTGCAGCCAAGGCTACAGGCATTAGACGCATCCGATACTCCTTAATACTTTCTTATAATTTTTTTATGGTTTGTATGGTCTGCGTCTATATCTAACGATAATTGACCTCTCAGGTTCAGATAGCTCTCGATAACACAGTTATCTCAGCCTACTGGCGCCTAGCCGGTATAATACCTTCGACATATTGACAATCCATACGCACAGGGTACACAACATAACGACATAATTTAACATTTTTTTACCAAATTGATAAAGCGATATTCCAGCCCATCAGCATTTATAGCTGCTACGGATTCGGTTTCTTGCCACTCATCGTTTTTCCAAGCAGGGAAAAAGGTATCACCTTCAACGTCTAAGTTAATTTGAGTTAGATAGAGCCTATCGGCTTGGGGTAATAGCTGTTGATACAATTGTCCACCGCCAATGACCACCAACTCTTCACAATCGCCAGCCACCTCTTTGGCAACTTCAAATGATGTGACACAGGTTACGCCCTCGATCAATAAATCCGCTTGGCGAGAAATCACAATATTATGACGCCCAGGTAAAGGTCGACCGATTGATTCAAAGGTTTTACGGCCCATCACAACTGGCTTACCTAAGGTCATGGCTTTAAAATGGCGTAAATCTTCGGGTAGATGCCATGGCATTTTATTGTCTTTTCCGATGACTCGATTATTTGCCATCGCGGCTATCATAGCAATGCGCATGGTCACTCCTGTGGAATAGTTTTTATTTAATAACTGGACGGGTTCTAAAGTACAACAAACTCGGCAAGGCTAAACCAACCGATAGTGCCCCTAGAATAAAGACTGTTTTTAACCCATTACTAATCACTTGGCCTGTTAGCTCTTGGCTTACCTGCGATTGTGCCGTGAGTTGCACTAAGGCAATCACAGTATTGAATGCATAAGTACCTGGGATCATGGGGATAATAGCAGCAACTGCATACATCAACGGCGGCGCTAAATGACGCTTTGCAAACCCGATAGTAATAGTGCCCACTAACGCCGCCGCGGCAAAGGTCGCCCACTCAATGGGTAAGCCAAATTGCAGCATAAGCGTGCGAGAGCTATGACCAATTGCGCCAGCTAATGCGCAGTAGACTAAAAAGCGTTTAGGTACATTAAACACCATGGCAAAGCCGATGGCAGGGATCGCTGAGAAAAAGGCATCGTGTAGCAAAATAGTCAGTAATTCCATCACAGAAAAATACCACCAAGTTGCATTGCGATTGTAATCCCAATGACCGAAGAAACCGTCAGTAATGTTGCATGTCCCCAACGGGAAATGCCCACGTTCATATGCCCCTTAACCATATCAGAAATCGCATTGATCATTGGGAATCCCGGCACCAGCATTAATACACTGGCCGCCATGGCCGCCTGCGGAGTCTCACTCAAGTTGAATACATAACCCGTCTGCGCCAACATGCTAGTGACAAATGCCGTCACCGCAAAATTCACCAGCAAATTAAAATGCCGCTTTGCAATCGCAAGGCGCACCGACATTCCCACCGCAGAGGCGAAAAAGGTAATGATTGAAGCCGCGACATCACCATTAAAGAGATGACAAAAACTCGCGCAGGATAAGCCTATCATCAATATAACAAGATAAGGAGGATAGGTCTTAGGCTCGATGCGGGCTAAACGTTTGCGCACTTCATTGGGGCCATAGAGGCCTTTTTCTGCAAGTAAACAAATACGTTGTAACTCACACACTATGGTCATGTTAATGCCATGCTCACGGATCCGACGCGTTGTCGTGATACAGCGACCATGCACTAAACTGGTTAACACAAGGGAATTAGAAGAGATGGAAAGCTCGATACTTGCTAAGCCTAAGGCCTGACCTAGGCGCTGGCTGATTTCTTCAACTAAATCAGATTCAGCACCGTAGGCCAGCAAGAGTTGTGCAACCCGCACAACTTGCCGAGTAATATCATTTTGAGTATCTGCGTACACGAAACTCTCAAAACTTAGATATGGATATTATCTTTGGTAGATGACTTCAACATCATAGTCATCATCATCAAAGTCATCGTCGAAGTCATCATCATAATCTTCATTGACGGACTCAATGTTAGCTTGATGATAATTATCCCACTTGAATTCGACTTCATCGTCTGGATTTGCATCTTTATCTTCAGGAGGAAGACTTTGGATGAAATCCCACAGCTTAGTCGATAATTCCTTAGTACCATCGCGGCCATAGGCGGAAATAGTGTAAACCTCACCTTCCCAACCAAGCTCTTTAACAACTCGGTCAACCTTCTCTTTTAGCTCGTCTTCGAGCAGTAGATCTGCCTTATTGAAGACTAACCAACGAGGTTTGCTTGCCAGTTTTGGCGAATACTTTTCAAGCTCACCGACGATTGCACGGGCAGAGTCGACAGGATCTGTGCCATCAATTGGCTCGATATCGATGATATGTAACAGAATACGGCAACGTTCTAAATGCTTTAAGAAGCGAATACCCAGACCCGCACCTTCTGCCGCGCCTTCGATCAAACCAGGAATATCTGCGATGACATAGCTTTGGCCTGGACGTGGGTTAACCACACCGAGGTTAGGCACTAATGTCGTAAAGGGATAATCCGCAACCTTAGGTGTCGCACGAGACACTGCACGAATAAAGGTCGATTTACCCGCATTAGGCATACCAAGCAAGCCAACATCGGCTAACAATAGCAGTTCTAATTTTAAGCTACGCACTTCACCCGGTGTACCTAAGGTTTTCTGGCGTGGCGCACGGTTTGTACTGCTCTTAAAGCGAGTATTGCCTAAACCATGGAAACCACCTTTTGCCACTAATAACTTCTGGCCATGGGTAGTTAAATCACCAAGCACTTCCTCGGTGTCATGATCAATCGCACGAGTACCCACAGGTACTTTTAAAATCAAATCTTTACCGCTATGGCCGGTACAATCACGGCCACGACCGTTTTCACCGCGTTCAGCCATGTGGAAACGTTCAAAACGATATTCAATCAAGGTGTTGAAGTTTTCGTCGGCCTCTAGATACACACTGCCGCCGTCACCACCATCACCACCATCAGGACCACCATCAGGGATATATTTTTCGCGTCTGAAACTCACGCAACCGCTACCGCCGTCGCCTGCTTCGACCCTAATTACTGCCTCATCGACAAACTTCATACTTACTCCTGGCATCACTGAATGAAGGAATTATACCGTTTAACTTCATCGGTCGCCAAAAAACTCGAGATACTTGCTCCCAATCTTACCAGTCAACGCCCTTAATTTGATAAAGATTTATCAAATCGCTCCAGAAACGTAGGTAAGTAGAAGCACAAAAAACAGAAAGCCCCACCAAAGGCGGGGCTTTACAGTATAAGCTAGACTCGAAAATTAAGCTTCGATGCTAATAAACTTACGGTTATTAGGACCTTTAACTTCGAATTTTACTTTACCGTCGGTCAGAGCAAACAGAGTGTGGTCGCGACCAATACCCACGTTTACACCAGCGTGGAATTTAGTACCACGTTGACGAACGATAATGTTACCAGCTAGAACTGATTCACCGCCAAAGCGCTTAACACCTAGACGTTTACTTTCTGAATCACGGCCGTTACGAGTAGAACCGCCAGCTTTTTTATGTGCCATGAGTTAGACTCCTATTATGCGTTGATAGCAGTAATTTTAACTTCGGTGAACCACTGACGGTGGCCCAACTTCTTGTCGTGGTGCTTACGACGACGGAACTTAACAATAGTTACTTTCTCGCCACGACCATGACTTACTACTTCAGCAACGACTTTACCGCCAGCCACTAAAGGAGCACCAACGTGCACTTTTTCACCGTCAGCGATCAGTAAAACTTGATCGAATTCAACAGTTGAACCAGTAGCAACTTCTAATTTTTCTAAACGAACTGTGTGGCCAGGGGCTACACGGTGTTGTTTACCACCACTTTGAAAAACAGCGTACATAGCTATTTTACTCCGATATTCCTAACATGCTGGCCCACATTCTTGGGGGCAGGATGCTACAAAAACTTTATTGACAATGGGCGCGGAGTTTACGCGAAGAATCCTTATCTGGCAAGCCCTAATTAGGAAAGAATAAAAAAAGGCCGGAATAACTCGCACATTAGTAGTGTGAGTACTGTCATATGTCAGAATTTTAGGTAAAATTCATTCTATATAACACGTGAGCCTAAAATACAGGCCGGGTACGTAATGGCCCCACAACCAGAGTCTATTATGGATTTAAACGCTATTCGTCAACTGGCTGACACTGATATGCAAGCAGTCAATCAGCTGATCTATAAACAGCTGGAGTCAGATGTCGCCCTGATCAACCAGCTAGGTTTCTACATTATCAATGGTGGTGGTAAACGTCTTCGTCCTTTACTATCCGTCCTCGCCGCTCGCGCCGTCGAATATCAAGGTGAAGCCCACCTTAAGCTTGCCGCGATTATTGAATTTATTCATACCGCTTCATTACTGCACGATGATGTGGTCGATGAATCGACCCTCAGACGCGGCCGCGAAACCGCCAACGCGCTGTTTGGAAATAGCGCCAGTGTATTAGTGGGTGACTTCCTTTATACCCGCTCATTCCAAATGATGACTGAACTCGACAACATGCGAGTATTACGGGTACTAGCCGATACCACCAACGTATTAGCTGAGGGCGAAGTATTACAGCTAATGAACTGTAATGACCCAGATACTACCGAAGAAAGCTATATGCGGGTGATTTACTGTAAGACTGCAAAGCTATTTGAAGCCGCAACCTTACTTGCCGCGGTATTAGCGGGCGCCACACCTGAACAAGAAACGGCGTTGGGCGATTATGGGAAGTATTTAGGTACAGCCTTCCAATTGACCGACGATTTGCTCGACTACACCGCCGACAGTGAAGAGTTAGGTAAAAACATCGGTGATGACCTCGCCGAAGGCAAACCGACCTTACCGCTGATCTATGCCATTGCCCATGGCACAGAAGAAGAGCAGCAGCTTATACGTCATGCGATTGAGCAAGGTGATGGTACCCATGCGATTGAGAAGATAGTTGCCGCTCTGCATCATTGCGGCGCGCTCACTTATACTCAGCAAAAGGCCATTGAGGAATCAAATAAGGCGATTGCTGCACTTGCGGCATTACCTGACAGTGATTTTAAAACCGCATTAGTCTCACTGGCGAAAATATCAGTAGATCGCAACCACTAAGCTGTTGTGAACAATCAATAAAAAGGCCTTGCTTCGCAAGGCCTTTTTATTTTTAGCATTCTTTACAACATGGAACTTAAACCTGCCATTGGATCGGCACTTCGCCCCGAGCCATCAGTAGTTGATTCACTTTTGAAAAATGCCCACAACCAAAAAAACCACGATACGCCGATAAAGGTGATGGATGCGGTCCCGATAAAATTTGGTGTTGTGGCGCGTTAATCACAGCACCTTTTTTGATGGCATGACTCCCCCACAGCACGAAGATAATTGGACGTTGCTGCTCATTAAGCAGCTTTAACGCTTCCGTCGTAAAAATTTCCCAGCCCGCATTGGCATGGGAGTGCGCTTGCCCCTGTTCTACCGTGAGGACAGTATTAAGCATCAAAATCCCCTGTTCAGCCCAGGCCGTTAAATCACCATGGTTGGGAATATGGAATCCCGGAATATCGTTAACCAATTCTTTATACATATTGGCAAGCGAAGGCGGCGGTTTAACCCCTCGTTTCACAGAGAAACATAAACCATGGGCTTGATTGGGGCCATGGTAGGGATCTTGACCAATTAACACTACACGCACTTGCTCGAGCGGCGTTGTTTTGAATGCATTAAACACATCCTCTTTCGGAGGATAAATCACTTTGCCCGCTTCTCGCTGTTGATTCACAAATGCGATCAGCTGTTGATAGTAAGGTTGCGTACGTTGATGGTCGATAAATGCTTGCCAAGTCGCCAAAATCAGTTTCTCTTACTTAAGTTACAATGCCGTTAGCTTAAAAGTGATAAGCAACCATGACAAGCTCACTGTACGATTAATTCGCCTGAACTGCTGATAGTTCAAGTTAAAATGCCACCAATTAAGTGCTATAGTGTCGGCACTTATCCCCTATTCATTCAGATAAATGATCCGCGACCGCTTACAAGGCTCAAGTCCACAATCCGCAGGCTTTACCTTAATTGAACTCGTTGTAGTGATTATTGTGCTTGGAATTTTAGCCGTTGTGGCTTTGCCCAAGTTTATCAATGTGCAGCAAGATGCGCAGATCGCTACAGTCAAAGCCGCAGGCGCAGGATTTAAATCCGGTTTAAATTTAGCGCGTTCAGTTTGGGCAGTGAAAGTAGGCTCAGGCCCCAAGGAAGATTTGCCCGTATTTGGCACAGCACAATCTGAACAAGTGGACTTTAATGCTAACGGTTGGCCTGCCCAACACTATATTTATGGCAATGAGGCATCACCTTCATTAGATAATGTGGAAGACTGTGTCTCTGTATGGGAAGTGTTATTCCAAAATGCGCAGCCGAGCGTCTCACGACTCAATATTGATGCCACGGAAACAGACTATAAAGCCAGTTATCTCAACCCTAATCAATGCCGATATTTTTATCGGGCTAACGATAAATTATCCATTTATTACGATTCAAGAACGGGAACCGTCACAACAGACTTAGATCCCAATAGTTAAGAGTTAGCGATTCTTTCCCATAGAAATTAGGATAGAATCACCCACCAATAAATTATTTTGAGTAAGCGCTATGACAGACACGAGCAACACCACTATTTTTGAACTTGCCGATCAATTTATTGCCTTAGCCAATCAGCTAAGCCAGCAAGAAGGTGATGTAGGCAAAGTAGGTACCGCCCTGCGTTTTGCGGCGGCCCGTTTTAACGCTTTTGAAGCGGCGATTAAATCAGCCGATTTAGGTGCAGAAAAAGACAATGCACTCGACTGGTTTAGCGCAGAATACCGTGAAATGCTGAGTGATAATTTAGACGACCATATCGCCAACCCACCCGTTATGCAGGAAGAACCCGCAGAGATAGATGATTCTGTCCAAATTTTTAAGAACTGATCATCTGCTAAGGGTGAAGTGGCACACTATTTTTTGTGCCACCAAAGCTGTAGAGGTCTTCTTATCTTATCGATCACTTTAGGTGAATACATCAGCGCTACACCACAAGACATTTAGGGCTAAATTCAAACTGAATACTGCTGAATTAGTCCCTAATAGAAACCCTAAGCCAGTATCAATTTTAGTTTCTATTTACTGTCTCGTTGAGTGAATGCAACGAAAGCCAGTATGGCTTGATATTTAGCGAGCACTAGGGCGTGTGCAACTCAACCTAATGAATATCTATCCCAAACCGCTTTTGACCATACGCAGGCATTGGGTCGTTTTATCATCTCAAAATGAAAAAGCGATAAGCCCTATGGGTTTATCGCTTTTTATTGTCTTGCTTTGACCGCAGTGACGCTAATCCGGCAATGGATTATTTAACGATTTCCATCTCAGCTAAGAGATTGTCGGCACCATCCAAATATTTCATTACCCACAACATATAACGGCTATCGACATGAATAGAGCGGTTAATTTCATTATCAAATGCCCAACCGCCGATAATGCTTTCATATACACCATCGAACAGCAGACCCACTAATTCAGCGCGGCCGTTTAAGGTCGGTGAACCAGAGTTACCACCGGTGGTATCTAAGGTCGACAGGAAGTTAACTGGTACAGAATCAATGGATTTCATATAGAAATCACCGTATTGCTTCTGTTTAATAAGCTCTAACTGCTTTTTCGGTGCATCGAATGGATCAATACCCGTGTCTTTTTGCACTATGCCTTCGAGGCGAGTGAATGGCACAGCCACTAAACCATCTTTTGGCGAATAACCTTTTACATGGCCAACCGTAACACGCAGGCTAGAGTTCGCATCGGCGTAAACGGGCTTACCCTGCTCAAGGTTATAGGCAATGATGGCATCCATATATTGCGGACGTATTTTCATCATCTCGCCGTCTAATTCTTTTTCTTTCTTCTCTTCGCTCATATTGGTGTCATACATGGCCACCGCAAATTGAATAAAAGGATCCTTAGAGGCTTTAAAATCGTCGACCGATTTTTCCATCCAAGCTAAACGCACATCTTTATTACCGAGTTCGGTTTTGGCGTACATTTTATCTAAGGTTTTAGCAAGCTTAGCTTCGTTAACCTTGTTATCGATACCAAAGGCTTTATCCATCGCAGGTAAACGCTGCGCTTCAGGTAACGCGGCATAACGTTTTAGCATATCTAAGAGTACGGCCTTATCGACACTCGCGGCATAACGGCGATCAATACGTTCCATGCTTGCCTTAAAGCGAGTCATATCACGGTCTTGGAAGCCTGGTTCACGCTGCATATCAGGCAGTTGCTTTTCATGGGCTAAACGGTACAGATTCGTCGCCGTTGGTAACATAGTGGTGCTACTGATGTAGCTTAAAATCATATCCCGTTCTTGGTGCGCTTTGCTCTTAGCAATCAAGGCATCTAATTCGGCTAAGGTTTTACCGTATTTAGCCTCACGGCTGCGGTCTTTAGCGATCCACTCAGCCAGTTTAGCCTCAAGGGCTTTACGGTCGGCCAACATAGTCGATTTGCCGTAGAACTCGATCATCGAAGTGAAGTTTTTAGCATAGTTTGCTAAACCCGCGATTTGGCTCTCATACTTAATCCGCTCGTCACTGCCCTCTGGCGCAGTTGCTTTAATGATTTCAATAAAGCGCTCACGCAGCATTTTGCCTTCGGGATAAGCCCACTCAAACTCATTTTGAACTTCAGTCGCGGTGCGATAACGATTTGTGCGGCCGGGGTAACCCGCTACCATCACAAAGTCACCTTCACTTACGCCTTTAGCAGAGACTTTTAAGAAGCTCTTTGGCTCGTAGGGCACGTTGTCAGCGCTAAATTCTGCGGGTTTACCATTTTTAGACACATAGGCGCGGTAGAAAGAATAGTCGCCCGTATGACGTGGCCACATCCAGTTATCGATATCGCCACCGTATTTACCAACGCTGCCCGCAGGATTGTAGACTAAACGCACGTCGCGGATTTCTAGCTGTTTAACCAGATAGTATTCCAAGCCACCGTGGAAGCTATACACCTGGCAACGATAGCCTTCGTCTTTTTCACACTCGGCAACGAGAGCTTTCTCTTGGTTTTCAATCCCTTGATAAAACTCACGGCCCGTTTTGTTTTCTAGCCCAGCTTTAACGCGCTCAGTAACATTAGTCACATCTTCAGTCACATATACCCGTGAGCCTGGGGCTGCGGGTAATTCATCAGCAAAGGTTTTAGCTAAAAAACCGTCCTGTAACAGGTTTTTCTCAGCAGTAGAATTGTATTGAATCGAACCATAGGCGCAGTGATGGTTAGTCACCACTAAGCCTTTGGGTGATACAAAAGATGCCGTACAGCCACCAAGGCTTATCACGGCATTCATCGGGAATTCGGTAAGTTTAGAGATTGATTTAGCATCAATTTCTAAGCCTTTCGCTTTGAGTTCATCGGCCATTGCGGGCAATTGATGGGGCTGCCACATACCTTCGTCAGCATGGGAAGCAAAACTCGCCGCCACAGCAACTGAGAGTAACCATTTTTTCATTGTCTTAAGTCCGTTTTGATAAAGAAAGCCGAGCGCTTGCGAGGCTATTTCTACGTATGATGTGAATCACTTACCCGACAGCCAGAAAGTAAAAAGTCAGGCACAGAGCCTGACTTTAGCATATCGTACGCACTTTATAACAGACTCAGAAAAATTCGCTTACAAAGCAAATACATTAACTAAGCACTACAAGTTTAAATGTGCTCAATTGCCGCAGTTTAAAGTGCGACAAATAGCTGAGCACCAATAATGATGGCTCCCAACAGACCTGCAAGTCCAAGGGTAAATGTTCCGCCTGACACTTGGTATCCTTGGGGCACGGCTTGACGTTGACGTAGCGCCATCACAATCGGCAGAAAAATAATCATCACCACCAGCGGCACCGCAGCAAAGCCTAATACGGCAACAAAGCCTTCGGGCACATAGAGCGCGCATAACAATGGCGGCACAAAGGTTAATAACCAGGTTTGCGTCCGCCCCAAAAAGGTCTTCTTAGCGCGGGTGAGTTCTGCCACAAAATCATACAAACTTAAGGTCACCCCGAGGAAAGAGGTAATTAAAGCTAAATCCGCGAATAGCGAAATACATTTACTGATCCAAGGCGTATGGGCAATCTCTTGTAACGCACTGATAAGCGCTGGCAAAGAACCATTAAAGCCACTGATTTCATAGCCCCCCACAGTGCCTAAGGTCACTAACAACCAAAAGATATAACAGGCAAGCGGAATCGTTGAACCTATTAACAATACCTTACGCAGCGAGGCGGCATCACCATCTAAATAACGCACTAAGGTTGCAATACACACGTGAAAACCAAAGGAGGTAAATACCACAGGGATCGCCGCCATCCAACTGCTGGTCAAGGATTGCGCTATCGCATTGGTTGCCATACTGGAAATACTGACTTCAGGTAATAAAAACAGCACGACAACAATCAGCAATAAAATCATCAATGAGAACAAAAAGCGCGACACTTTATCGACCCAAGCCACGCCTAATGCCGCAAACCCGCCCAGTACTAAGGTGAATAACACCACCGCAAGTTGGTTATCTAACACGATATCAAACATATTTTGCGCTTTGAGCACTAATAGCGATGAGCCTCCTGTTAGATACGCCGCCGTTAAGGCAAAGAGTAAGCTAAGAAACGATGCGCCTTGCACCATTTGGCCTTTCTTACCGAGTAATTTGCCAGTAATCGCATGGACATTATCGCCCACACCAGAACGAAGGTTAATCTCAAGCATTAACAATGAGGTATAGGCTGACAGCCCCCAAATAACCACCATCAATAAAATAGCGGGGATCATACCTAACGCAGCCGTGGCTAAGGGTAAGGCTAACATTCCCGCGCCAATGGCGGTTCCCGCGACGATGGCTATCGAGCCTAACATTTTTGAATTCACACAATTATCCTGTTCAAGTATTAATTATTTTTTTAAGGTTTTTGAGTAGATTTGAAGGATAAAGCCTTGCGCACTCTGTGATTAAGCCAACAGCAATCTCAAACGAAAAGCGTCACTAAACTTAAAGCATCCAATCCGATCTCAATAGAGCAGATCAATTGGCCCCAATAGCTTTTGAATATTTCAACCCAGTAGCCATTGAGGCTAACTAAATCGTTTGCAGAAAAGTGACATTAATTTCAACCGTGATTGCCTTAGCAAAACAGCGACAACGCGCGTAATAGAAGATAGCTAGGGACATTAACAGAGCCAATCCCAGTGGGCAAGCCAGTTGTGAACAAAGATAGAAGGCGCGCCTAATGGTAACAACTCAATAGCGCAGTGATAAACGAAAACATACAAACCAACAAAATCGCTACCTTTGTGAAAATACGCCAAATGCGCGATTAAAATCATCGTAAGGTTAATTTGGCCTTTGCAACATCACAAACGCGCTGATAATGGACTTAAACACCTTCCATATGCTTAAGTCCATTCCGTTGAATTTAACAATCACTCAAAATGTTAAATTACAGCTCAGTCCAAGCCATGGTCCAAGAGCTACCTACGCCTGGTTCAAAACCCGTTGCAGTTGGTGACCATTGCACACAATAGCCACTGTAGGGCCAAGGTTTACATTGATAGACTTTACCAGTTTTAGGTTGTAGCACTTTAGTGCCCGCTGCATAGCTTTTTATCCCCTCAGGGAAGATAAAGTCAGCATCCGGTGCAGTGGCTTGATCTTTTAGGAAAAGATCAAAGTTTTGCTGGATAACTTCACCTTGTTTAGGCTCGGCTTTCACTTGTAAATGATAATGTCCTGCCTTAGGGGCAACGACATCCAACACAAAACTCGCGCTGGTATTGTTTACCGCCTGCGTCACATAACCTGCTGCGGTGCCATCGTGGCTAAATAAATAGGCCGAAACCTGCATATCCGCATTGGTACTCACATCAAAGCTGACCTGCGCCGCACCATCAACAATGGTGTAATCATCGGCCAAGGAGGTAACATTAAGCTGATTTCCCGGTGCTGGCGCAATATCAAAGCTCACTTCCACTCGCTCTAAGCCCGACTTAGGCGCGGCAAAAATCTCATTTTTGCCATACACAGGTGAAATCACACCAGCCGCATTCTTCTGCCCAGCTTTAAGTTGTGGCTGCTGAGCATTAATGGCACTGGCTAACAGGAATGGCCAATTTTGCTTAGCACCTTGGGTTGCATCGGCAATGGTAATTTGGGTTTGCTTAGCGCTTTGTTCACCATTAGCATCAAACACCCGTGTCATTACCTTATCACCCGCCTTAAGATCGAGTGACGGATTAATATCACCAATATCGGTCCACTCGCCCGGCACCACAGCGCCTGAGCTCAAGTTTACATCGATGGCATTGTAGAAGCTGTTGGTGGTATCACCCACTTCCCACACGGCCAAGATAACGTGATAACCCGTTCTATCTTCAGGCACATAACAATTATGAGTCACTAGCTTTGGCGGTTGCACCATGCCACCGTCGATCACACAAAAGGGGGCTAAGTCAAAGCTTGCGCGGCTCAGAGCTTGATTTTGATCCCAGCCTTGACGAGTTAAATAGTAGCGCCAATTGCGGGTAACGTGGTTAGCAGTAAACTGCCAAGAAAAGTCATTCCAACCCGCTTTAATATCGCGCTTAGACCAACGACTTGGGCTCTGTTCATCCAAAGGAGAAAATGCCCCATTTGCCGCACTAGCAATTTTACCGTCAGCAGGGCCAGACTCAGGGAATCCAGAAGGACCTTCAACACTTTGCGGCTCCCACTGAATGGCGCCACAGTTGACGTTGCTGACCGTTTTACAGGCGTAGGAGCGAGACTCTGGTGATATAACATAACCATGAGCCGATGCCGTTTGGCTCAGCAACGAACTTCCGGCAGTCAAGGCTAATGCAACGAGGCTTAACTGAGTAAACTTAGGAATTGCAAATTTAGGGACAGTTGATTGAGAAAAAGCAGTCAGATGTTCCACTTTAATGTACTCCGTAGGGGCCATTCAATAAAAGATTGGCATTGGTATAAAAGTGGTATTTAGGCAAAACAGCATTAAGCAAAGCCGTTTATTTTTTAAAGAATTCAATATATTCGCTGAATTCTACAGCAACCCCGCTATCTTAGTTAACATCCTTTTACAACCTTAGACCGGAGGCTTTGCGTCCTAATTTTTCAATTAGTTTGCCCAATACGGTGGATCTCAATTGATTAAGTTAACAGGATGTAACTCAAAGACTGAGATGCGGCTAAACTAACAACAAAAGACAACGTTGTCAAAAATTAAATTATTACAATTCAATGAATTACAGAATATAGAACGGTATTTTTTTGGCACCTGCCAGATTTTATGCTTTTAATCTTGATAAGTTTAACCTTGAAACGGATCGCGACTTGGGTATAATGCCCACCTCGCTTCGGGGGAGTAGCTAACTGGATTTTGAGTCATCAATATCTAGGGTGAGCATCAACATACTTGGCCACATGCCATGGTGTTCACAGCAAATCATCGATTTGTCTTGCAAGACCTGAGCACAATAACCGCACCTAGGGGTGGACGGTCTATTGTGCTTATGTCAAAAACCACCCCTAAAAGGATCACACTTGGAAGCGTTACTCGCCTCAACCTTTACGGTTGCTATCGCCGAGATTGGCGATAAAACTCAACTGCTTGCCCTCTTACTCGCTGCAAGATTTAAAAATAAAACCGCGATCATTATGGGGATTTTACTCTCAACCCTGTTTAACCATTTTGCCGCCGCATGGCTTGGGCAATGGGCCATTAACTGGGTGAGTCCTGATGTAGCGCGTTACTTGGTTGCCGCCTCCTTCTTCGCGATTGCCCTTTGGGTGTTAATCCCCGACAAAGTGGATGCTGAAGAAAGCCGTTTCTATAAAATGGGCCCCTTTGTCGCGACCTTTATTCTGTTCTTTATTGCCGAAATGGGCGATAAAACCCAGATCGCGACTGTCGTGTTAGCCGCAAAATACGATGCCTTAGCCATGGTGGTTGCAGGTACCACTTTGGGTATGTTGCTGGCGAACGTGCCAGTGGTGATTGCGGGCCATTTTAGTGCCGAAAAATTACCGATGAAGTGGATCCACAGGGGCTGCGCGATTTTGTTTGCCCTACTTGGGGTCGCAACCTTAATCTATTAATTCAACTAATCAATTGAATTTTAAATAATTAAAAGGCCTGTGATATCACAGGCCTTTGCTATGGGTTAGTAGATTAACTTATAGCCCTAATGCGGTTTGGATCCGTTGACCGTAATCAGCATCAGCTTTTTGGAAATGTGCCAGCATACGTTGCTGTACATCTAAACTCGCTTGACGCAGTGAGCCTGAAATGGTTTCCACTAAGCGGGCTTTTTCATCTTCGCTTAAGATGCGGTACAAATTACCGGCTTGGGTGTAATCATCCTGATTGTATCGGCTGTAACGCGCCGCTTCGCCATCTAAACGCAGTGGTGGCTCAGCAAAGTTTGCTGGTTCTACCAAGGCGCCCGCAGTGCTATTAGGGCCATAGTTTGCTGAAGCATCGCCACCTGTTTGACTGCCATGATAAGGACATTGAGTTCCTGCCATTGCGCCTGCACGTTGATGATGATTGGCTTTAGCCGCATGTGGACAGTTTACTGGCAATTGGTTGTAATTCGCGCCAATACGATAACGCTGTGCATCGGCATAGGCGAACAAACGTGCCTGTAACATTTTATCAGGTGATGCGCCTACACCAGGCACTAAGTTACTCGGTGCTAAGGCCACTTGCTCGACTTCCGCAAAGTAGTTTTGCGGTAAACGGTTCAGCTCTAACACACCGATTTCAATTAATGGGTAATCACCATGTGGCCAAACCTTAGTTAAATCAAATGGGTTGATATGGTAAGTGTTGGCATCAGCTTCAGGCATAATCTGCACATTCACCGTCCAACGAGGGAAGTTACCATCGGTGATCGCCACCACCATATCGCGTTGTGATGAATCAGGGTCAATCCCTTTTAACTTATCAGCCTGTTCGTTAGTTAAGTTCACTACGCCTTGCTGCGATTTAAAGTGAAACTTCACCCAGAAACGCTCGCCTTTAGCATTCCAGAACGAGAAAGTATGCGAGCCATAGCCGTGCATTTGGCGATAGTTTGCCGGAATACCACGGTCTGACATCAAAATCGTCACCTGATGCATGGCTTCAGGGTTTAATGACCAGAAGTCCCACATCGCTTGTGGATCTTTAAGGTTAGTCAATGGGTTGCGCTTTTGAGTATGGATAAAATCCGGGAACTTAATGCCATCACGCAGGAAGAAAGTCGGCGTATTGTTACCCACTATGTCGTGATTACCACGAGCAGTATAGAAGCGCAGACCAAAACCACGGGGATCACGCTCGGCATCGGCAGAGCCCATTTCACCGCCAACGGTTGAGAAACGCACGAAGGTTTCAGTTTGCTTACCCACACCATTGAAATGGTCAGCAATGGTGTAATCACTTAAGTCTTTTGTGAGGGTAAAAGTCCCGTATACACCAGTCCCTTTAGCATGTACTACACGCTCAGGAATACGCTCACGGTTAAAATGAGCAAGCTTTTCAATTAAATGCCAATCTTGTAGGAGTAAAGGACCACGTTCACCCGCTGACAACGAGTTTTGATCGTCTGCAATAGGGGAACCGCTCTGGCTGGTTAAATACTGTTGACTCATATCTTGCTCCTTAGTCTTTTTTAGTGTGAATCCAAGATTCAATTAAATCGAAAATAGTAGCCATGGCTTATCTCCTTGGCAGGCGACGTGTTGTCGATGGAGCTAGAATAGAGAAAAGATGAAATCTAATAAAACGATTAATACAGATTTAAATAATCTATTTTAAAGATTAAGACTAAGAAATACTCACAGTCATCACTTAAGTGCAGACAGTATTATTGTTTAATATCTGGAGAGTAAAACCCATTAAAGGGTATCCCCGACTGATGGAAGATATGAGTTTTTACACTGAGGACTAAAATTAAAAGTATGAAAAATAAGCAGATTGGTTAGGACTTGCATCGAAACCAACCTCCAAACTTACTTTTGGCTTAGCTGCTCACGGTAGATAACAACAAGATAATAAGCATCGATGAGTACAATAAAAAAGTTAACCGCTGCAACAGGATAAGCCTGTATCGCCATCCCATAAGCAACAAACAGTGTAGCCCCCAGCAAATTCAACCAACGTAACTTCTTGATGTTTGACATCATCAAAGAGATAGCTACTACCACAGACGCCAAATAACCAACCCATTCCCAAATCATTGCACTATCCATATTAAAACCTTATTTATCGATTTATACATTGAAACAGGTTGGTTAATCTGCATTAGCGTTTAACTACCGCTGCTGTCATCCGTGAGATACAGGTCAACTCCCCTGCACTATTATGGATTAAGATTTCCCATACCGAGCTGCGTTTCCCCAGATGAATGGGTTTTGCCGTTGCGGTTAGCACGCCATTACGTGAAGCACGTAAATGGTTGGCGTTAATCTCTTGTCCAACACAATAATATTGCTCGAAATCCACCGCAAAGTTTGCCGCATAACTGGCAACCGTTTCGGCTAAGGCAACGTTCGCGCCCCCATGGACAATGCCTAAGGGATTATGTACGGCGGGCGTGGAAGGCATAGTCGCCTTCATAAAGTCATCGCCAATCTCGCTGATCTCAATCCCTAGGGTCTGCATCAAGGTGCCTTTGCCCCCCATACCAGCATCTAAACGGGCACAATCCTCTAAGCTTACCGGTCTAAACCAAATACTCATTTCAACATCCTAGTAAAGAAAACCAGCTAGCAGTTTACTAAGAAGTGACTGAAGTTCAACACATAAGCCATCGCTTAACCAGTTCTGTACGGCAAGGAAACGCTACGACTAACTTAACCAATGTTTTGTGACAGCCAAACGGCTAAACCAAACTAAGAAAATCCCCCAAAGGATCACTACACTTGGCATCACAAGAGCATCAGTGCCCAATACCGCTGCCGCCTGCTGAATCCCAAATACATAACCCATCTGCACCAGTACCGCCACCAGTGACGCGAGCAACACTTTATAAGAGAAGGCTTTTTTAATCAGTAGAAACAGGCAACCGATAACGCCAGAAACCACCGCAAAACCAAACACAAAGTTGAGCCAAGCGGGTGTCGATTCATAGAGCTTAATCTGATCAGGACTCATCTGCGCCATGGCGTCTGGCGTCATAGTCATTTGGATAACAAAAGCCAATAAACCCATGATATTCCAAAGCAAACTAACGACTGCGATAACGTAAAACCACAATGGTGCCTTGGTAACACCAATGGAATGCAGGGGTGCACTCACAACCATCTTTTTCTCCGTTGGGCTCAAGACTCATTCCCATGAAATACGATGAAAACACGATAAAACCAGCTCAATAAAAAGGGATGGTAAAACCATCCCTTAGCTCTGAGTTTAGCTCACAAAATAAGATGTGAGCGTATTAACACGTATTTAACGGCGACGGCGTTGTAATCCAAATAGTGATAACAAGGCTAAGCCTAAGTAACCTAGCGCACCACCATCATCCTTAGGCTTTGGCTCAGGTTTTGGTGGCTCAACAGGTGCTGGATAGCTTAATGCAACTATCACAGGGTCATGGTCTGAAGCAGAAAACGCATTTTCAGATTTTACGAGATTACCTGAGAATTTTTTGCCGTATTCGAACAGGGTAGACTCCACAGAGTTGATATGCCAATCTTCAATATCGACTAAACGCTTGGCGAGACTAGTGTTTGCCAAGGCATGGTCAAGGTTGCCTAACTCACCATTGTAGCTGTATGAGTAAGTTCCAGTACCGTGAGCTTTAGTATTGAGATTGATAAGACCATAACCTTTCTCAATCTTGCTGCCTTGGCGTTCAAACACTTTGCCATTTAAGGTTGTCCAAGAGGCGGTCATGATTGCACGATCAGACTTGCTCGCATCGAAGTCGGTCAATACACGGATAGGATCTTCCATACCGTAGGCATTCATATCACCGATAACCAGTAAATCGCCTTTTACGTCTTTCAACGCTTCACCGATCACTTTAGCTGCTGACACGCGGAAAGCATTACACTTACCTTGCTGATCCGCAGGATCAACAGACTCTTCGAAGTTAACCCAATCCTCCAAACAGCCTGAGCCTTTTGATTTAAGATGGTTAACAACAACGGTTAGATTTTCATTATGGATCTTAAAGGTTTGCGCTAAGCTGTGACGTTGGTAAGCGTCGTTACCTGGGTTAGTCTCAGTCTTACCCTCTTTAATGCGAGTCACACTGCCTGCACTCGCATGTTGCTCTGGGGTATCAATAGTACGAGCGGCACCTGCAAGGCTTACTTTACCCGCACGGTATAGCATACCAACGGTAATCGCATCGCTACCGAAGTACTTACCGTCGTATTTATCTTCATCGGCGATTTCAATATAGCTGTAAGCATTTTCAGCAGTTTGCTTCTCGTTTAAGGCATCGACTAAGTTCTTAATCGCGCTCTTTTCGCCAAAACCGTTGTTAGCAATTTCCATCAAGCCAACGATATCGGCATTCATGGCAGTAATGGCACTAACGATTTTCGCACGTTGTAACAGCATTTCTTCTTCGGTCAATGCGCCGCGGTTGCCACCCGATGGGTTAGTATCACCACCCACAACATCATTGAAGAAGTTCAGTACGTTAAAGCTGGCCACACGGATATCACCTTTAGTCGCCACACTTGGTGCATCTGTTCTATCATCGCCGCGGATAAAATCGCCAGCAGTAATAGTGTTCGTAGCCACTAAACGGTAAGCCCCGTAGCTATAACCAATCACCCCTTGCAGATTGGTCAATTGATCACCGACGCGGATATAACCTGTTTCAGCATTAAAGTCAGGGAAGTAAGGAATTACACCGTCAGCAGGTTTGTAATCGGATTCGATAAACAGCTGATTTTCTAGGTTAGATTTAACTAATGCCGTTGCCTCTGGAGAAAGCGCTGGGTATAACTGGGTTGGCTTCATCAAGGGTTCTTTGTAAGACACCAACATGTTATTACGCTTGCCCGCATAGTCGAAGCTAAAGGTGCGGCTGATCTTCAGATCACTGCCCGCATCTAATAGCACGTTCATGCCTTCATAACGCTCTAAAGCCTGCGCTAACGTTTCTCCCTCGGCAACATAGAAAGGCGCTGCGACAGGAACTTCCCCCTTCGCGCCCACTTCAAATTTTTTATCGGTTTTAATATCAATTTGGGTTAGACCGAAGTATTCCTTGACCTTACCCTGAACACAGATTTCAACCCCAGGTTGTATCGCTGCTGGCGGTGTTTCACCTAAAAAGACAAATACACCATCGGAAGTATATGGCGAGTTATCACCCTTCACTTCTTGCAAATAAAAACCTTTGAACAAACTCTCGCCACGGGCAGTCACCACCCCGCGAACCGTCACTTCAGTTTCAGACTCAAATGCACCTTGAGGAACATAAGGGCTAGATTCGCCAGCACCTTGTACTTGATAAATAGGAACAATTTTCGCGCCACTGCAACTAAATACAGGTATTTCTGGTGCGGTTGGCGTATTCAGAGAACCAAGACCAGTGAAAGTATCTTTAGGTAATTGTTCCCACTGGGCAGCATTAAAGACGGTATTTGCGACTAATGAGTCTAGTTTACGCTTAAGGGTAACATCGAGTCCCCAACCGACTGGCGTTGGCACATCACCAATAATATCAACCACGGCGCCATCTTTAACCAAAGCGACAGCATCACCACCGTTAAAGCTTAAGCTACCAGAAAAACTATCGACGCCTTGTAGCAGGGTAATAACACCGCTTGAATTGAGAATCACTTTAGTGGCTTTAGGCGCAATGCTCTGGCCATCTAATACTTGCATATCTGACGCATCTGTTGCGCCATCTTTATAACGAACGAGCTTATAACCTGTGAGATCAATTGCCGCATCACCGCTGTTATACAATTCGATAGCTTTGTTATTAGAGCTACCTTCAACATACTCGGTGATTATGACATCAGCACTTGCCATCATAGGCAACGCCGCGGCTACAGCTAAAGAAATAGCTGTCAACTTATTAACATTTTCCATATCAACAACCCCATTATTATAATATTGCCGCTAATTTTTATTAACGTGCGGGCGGATTATTCCAGAGTTGTAGGGCTAAAAAAAGGGGGCAAGATCTCACTATGCATGCATAACATATTGATGGAAATGTAATTTTACAGAGTAAATTGTCTTACATTCAGAACAGTGCCGTAACACAAAATTATTAAATAGCGATAAAACAATAAGTAAGAAAAAGACATCTAGTCCCCCTAGTTAACCTAAGTGAACAAATAATAATCGCAAAAAAAATATGATATTTTTATGATATTTTTAAACATGCCATTCTGAATAAGCGTATTAAATTTGTTGCTTTAAATATGCGTTATTCATTTAAAACTTAATCAGTCTTCCATCGTTCTAAAATAATGGCTTATTGATACAGCAATATCTTGTTATTCAAATAGCAAAATAAAACACTAACAAAGCTAAATAGCCTGTTATAACTCGGTTTGCTAATGAATTAAAACAAAAGTAGGATTTAACAGCATAAAAAAATACCGCCCAAAGGCGGTATTTTTATAAAAGCATACTGTAACTAAAAATTACTTCTTAGCAGGTTCAGCAGCAGGTGCAGCTTGTGCTTTCTCAATTGATTTCAACTCAACTTCAAAAATCAGCGTTGAGTTTGGTGGAATCGTTCCAGTATCACGTTCACCGTAAGCTAAGTTTGCAGGGATAACAAACTTGTACTTAGCACCAACAGGCATTAACTGTACGCCTTCGGTCCAACCAGGAATAACACGATTCAATGGAAATTTAGCCGTTTCACCACGTTTGTAAGAGCTATCAAACTCTTTGCCATCAATCAGAGTACCTACGTAATCTACTTCAACCGTGTCTTCAGCCGCTGGCTTTTCACCTGAACCAGGAGTGAGTACTTCGTATTGCAGGCCTGATTCAGTGGTGACTACGCCTGGCTTAGCTTTGTTTTCTTCAAGGAACTTTTTGCTATCCTCGAGATTTTTCGCCGCAATGGCTTTAGCTTGTTCTGTACGCTTATCGTTTAATTTTTTGTCTAAACTTTGAAGAATGGTTTGCATTTCTTCTTCAGTTAATTTCAGCTGATCATTCAAACCATTAGTAAAACCTGTCACGATCAGCGTGCGGTCAACTGGTAGGCCTAATTCTTCTTGCTCTTTAATATGACCAGACATATAACGACCGATTGAAGCACCCACACTGTAGGCTTCTTTTTGTGCTTCTGTCGTTAATTCAACATTTGCGCTTGCATTTGTTGCTTTTTCTTCTTGATTACAAGCAGATAGGCCAATAACAGCCAATGCAACTAACGATAATTTATAAATCGATTTCATTAAAGCTTCCTCAGCATCCTCAAGCGGTTACAATAACCTAAGCGCGACAACTTTATACTAGTTATCTGGGTTATACCAACTAGATTCTTTATGGGTTAACTGTGATTAATTTCACTCTACCGAGTTAGAGACACCAACTTTAGGAGCAAGTTCATGAAGAAAACCCTACTGCTGGTAATTTGCACGATTTTTTTGACGGCTTGCTATCCTAAAGCCGAGGATATTCGCGTGCTCTCAAAAGACCCTTCTTACAGTGCAAGTCTCTCGAGTGATGGCACTCTCGCAATTGTCGCGACTCAGAATCAAGGAGTCCAATGTTGGGACTTAACCCAGCACACCCTTAAATACCAATGGGTGCATGGCGACCTTAATACAGGCGTAGCCAGCACAGCCATTTCACCTAATGGAGAGTTCGCTGCATCGTTAAGCCGCGATTCAGTAGCACTATGGACAATAGCCGACGGAAAATCCGTAGGTTGGTGGTCACTGCCCGCATCGGGAGAAAGTGTTGCGGTAGCCAACAATGGGGTTTTGCTTATTGGTTTAAACGATGGCAGCGTAATGTCTCTGAATGCGGCAAAAACGGCACTGATTAAATTCTTAGGCCATAAAGAACGCGTCAATACGGTTGCACTGTCGGCGGATGGTCGCATCGCACTCACAGGGTCAAATGATATGCAGGCCATTTTATGGCAGGCACAAACCGGACAACCAATCCACACTTGGGATCTTGGTAGCCGGGTGACTAAGGTGGCACTGAACGACAGTGGTAGTTTAAGCTTTACCAATGGCAGTACGAATGAAGCAAAAATTTGGGACAACTCAACCGGTAAACTTTTAAATCAATTAGCAATTAATCGTCGCCAAATGACCTTTTCAGCAGTACGTTTTACTGAGCAAGACAAGCAGTTATTAACGGGAACTCCCGCCCGCGAAGTCATACTCTGGCAACGCAGTTCGGGTAAACCTATTGCACAATGGCAAATTGCGTTGACGAAAAACAGCCAAAACCGAGGAGCCGTTGTATACTCTGTGGCAATTCGAGATACCAATAAAGTCGTTAGTATCAGTAGCCAAGGCTTAGTTGAGACTTGGCAACAATAGAGGTTAGCCATGCAAGGTGTACAACAACAAATTGAAGAGCTGCAAACTAAATTAGCTTTTCAAGAACTCACTGTCGAAGAATTAAACCAAGAGGTGATTAAGCTGAATCGACTCGTGGCCCATCAACAGCACCAGATCCAGTTATTAGTTGGCAAGTTGCAGGCAATGGAGCCGAGCAATATTGCTACCCAAGCTGAAGAAACGCCGCCACCCCATTATTAATAACGAACTAAAATCGTCAGCCAAACGATGAAGACTAAATATCCAGGGAATGCGATGTTTAAAAATGAGATACAACACTCCTGTCAGCCGCTACCGATTGCCCAGGTAGGGGAAGCCATTTTAAAACAACGGGCAATTGAAGTACGCGACTTTGATAAAACGCTCAGTCAGTTAGCATCGCAAATGGTGGCAAGCATGGTAGAGGCAAAAGGCGTCGGTATCGCTGCCCCACAAGTGCACAGCCCGCTAGCGCTATTTATCATGGCATCACGGCCAAACGAGCGTTACCCCGATGCACCGCTAATGGAGCCCGTTGTAGTGGTTAATCCACACATCGAGTTGGCATCTTTACAACTCGAAAAAGGTGAGGAAGGCTGTTTATCTGTCCCAGGACAACGGTTTACCATTTGGCGTCACCACAGTATAGTTGTGCGCTATCAAAACCTAGCGGGACAGTGGCAACACGCCGAATTAACGGGTTTTATTGCACGTATTTTCCAACATGAATTCGATCATCTTCAAGGGATCACTTTGCTTGAGCGTTCACAAATGCCACAGCAAACACTAATGGCACAAGAAGGTAACCCACAGGCATGAACACCACCTTCATTCACTCTTTTATCAGACCCACCATCAGCACATTGATGCTCACCGCCATCTTAGGTTCGAGCGGCTGTGCCTATAACAGTATTTTTATCAATTATCCGGCACAAATCGCGCCAATCAAACAAGATCTCAATACCGCGACGCCCATGGCGGATATCGACAAATTAGCCAGTAATATCCAAGGCAATGACGGTTTGCTTTACGCTCAAGAAGCGGGGCGCATCGCTCAAGTTGCAGGGGATTTTGCCAGCAGTAAAAAATACTACGAGCAAGCGGTGGCGGCCTACACCGCCTTTGATGATAAAGCCAAGATTAGCGCCAGCGATATCGGCGCGACGGCGACAAGCTTAGTGTTAAATGACAATGCGATTCCCTACCGCGGCCCGGGCTTTGAGCGCATTATGCTGCACCAATATCAGGCGCTCAATTACCTATTCAGCGGCGACTATCAAGGCGCGCTAGTGGAAGTTCGTCGTAGTAACGAATTGCAAAGTTCTGAGCAAGAACGCTATCAAAAATCGCAAAAATCGGTACAAGCTATGGCTAATGGTACGATCGATGCCGAAGTGAATAAACTTGGGCAAGCGGCAGGCACTGTCACCAGCTCCTTCCTAAATGCTTATAGCTATTACACGACGGGCGTACTACACGAAGTGCTTGGTGAACCAAACGATGCCTTTATCGATTACCGTAAAGCAGCACAAATCACTCCTGATAACACGTATCTGCAACAGGATTTAGTGCGTCTTGCCAAACAACTCGGCATGCCGCAATACGATGAGTTTAAAAAGCGCTGGGGCGATGCCAAGCTACCCAAAGCAGGTGAAGGCCAAGTAGTGTTGATGGTCGAAAAGGGCTTTGTCCCTGAAAAACAAGCGCTCACAGTGCCCTTCACTATCCATGGCAACTGGCAAACCGTGTCTCTAGCGACCTATGGGCCAAACAATAGCTATGTGCCAGAGACTCAAGTGCAGGGCTTAGGCACAGTGCTTAAAACTGAACCTATCGCCAATATTGATGCCTTAGCGATTACCGCCTTGAAAGAAGATTTACCCGGAACCTTAGTCCGCCAAGTTGCAAGGGTTTATGCCAAATCGGAAATGGCTTATCAAGTCGAAAAAAGTGGTAAACCCGGCAATAATGCCGCCGATATTGGCAGTATTGCTATGCAGATTTTTAACGTTGTTACCGAACAGGCGGATCGCCGTAGTTGGTTAACACTGCCGAAACAGGCACAAATTGGCAGGCGTTATCTCAATCCTGGCGAATACACACTGCAATTGGATAAAGCACCACCGGCCAAAATTGACGTTGCCGCAGGCAAGACCACCTTGGTCTGGGCAATTGATACTGGTAATTACACCCGAATTTATTCAATAATCATTTAACCGAGCGGTGAATGTTTGAATAAAACGAGTGTCATTAAGTTTTTACAATCACAAAATGGAACTGACTATGAAACAATTTAAACTGATTTTTGTGCTGGCTGCCGTGATGGGTCTGGCTGCATGTCAATCTAAAGTAGAGTATGGTGATGCCACAGAGGTTGAAACCGTTAACGAAAACTTTGGCTCAACGGATCTGCAAGCCATTGCCGCTAAAATGGTTGATAGCATGATGACTTTCCCACCTATCGTGGCCATGACAGCGAACAACCGCCCAATTTTGTTTGTCGATAGCATCAAAAACAAAACCTCTGAGCATATCGATACTGAGTCAGTAACCGACTCTATCAGCAACAAATTATTGCGCTCAGGCAAGTTCCGTTTTATCGACATGACAAAAGTCGATTCAGTTCGTAAGCAACTGGATTACCAAAACAATACCGGTATGGTTGACCCATCAACCGCCATCAAGTTTGGTCGTCAAATCGGTGCCCAGTACATGCTGTATGGCAATCTATCAAGCATCGTTAAGCAAGATGGCAGCACCAAAGACGTTTACTACAAGATGACTATGCGTCTAATGGACTTAGAAACAGGTCTTATCGAATGGTCTGACGAAAAAGAAATCCGTAAGACCAAATCTAAGTCTTTCTTGGGCATGTAATCCCGCTCAAAGTGATAGGCTAATGCCGAAACATCCAAAAAAAGCCAGCATTTTTGCTGGCTTTTTTTACATTTTTAACATTGGTTATCCATGCTAAATAAGGTAGTGTACTCGCCCAAAACACTAAGCAATGATGCCGCTTTTGTATGGAGAAGAGTTCGCGACACAATCAGGCCGACTCTTGCCCCACGACGCCGCATCTACGCCACAAATAAAGTAAATCGTTGAAGGATTTAAGTAGTGAATTTGTTTAAAGCTAGCCTAGTCGCCCTCACCTGCTCTGCATTAATGTCGTGCGCCGTTAAAAGTCCTTTAAATACAGGGCCAAGGGACGCCAGTCCCTATATCAGCCAGTATCAGGCAAGCCTACGTTCACAGGTAATATCGGATGTGCATTATGAGTTGGATTTTCAACTGACGGGCGACACGCAATTCAGCGCAACAACTAAGATCCACTTCAATCTTAGCGAGGTTCCTAAGCAACTGAGCTTGGATCTAAGCAAAGCACAAATTAAGCGTTTTTTGATTAACGGAACCGCCATTTACCCCAATTACAATGGTGCCTATATCAGCTTAAACACCCGCTTACTGACCTCGGGTGATAACACAGTTGAAGTGCAATTTACCCGAGCGCACAGCACTAATGGCGAAGGCTTGCATCGCTTCCAAGATCCCGTCGATGGCAAGGTCTACCTCTACTCTCACTTTGAGCCTGCCGCTGCTCAACAGATGTTTGCAGTATTTGATCAACCCGATTTAAAAGCCAATTACAAAATCAGTGTGACCGCGCCGAAGGATTGGCAAGTGATCAGTACCATGCGCGAGTCCTCTGTCACACCTGCGGGGACCATTAATCGTTGGGAGTTTCCTGAAACGCCTAAATTAAGCCCTTACAATTTCTCTATGCATGCTGGCCCGTACCATATGTGGCAGGATAATTCCGGCCGTTATCCTATGCGATTATTTGCACGACAATCCGTTACTCACCAAGTGACCCCACAGGACTGGTTTACCTATACAAAACAGGGGTTAACCTTCTTTGACGCCTATTTTGGTATTCCTTATCCCTTTAAAAAATACGACCAAATCCTAGTGCCAGACTTTCTCTATGGCGCAATGGAAAACGCAGCAGCAGTGACCTTTGCCGAAGATCATTTCCTCCACAAAGCAGAAATGACCGCCGAGCAAAAACAAAGCTTGGCGGGTGTTATTATGCACGAAATGGCCCACCAGTGGTTTGGCGATTTGGTCACTATGAAGTGGTGGAATGGCCTGTGGTTAAACGAAAGTTTTGCTTCTTTTATGGGTACACTCGCGACCCAAGAAGCCACCGAATTTACGAATGCTTGGCGCAGTTTTTATGCTCAAGGCAAACAGCGTGCCTATGAGCAAGACAGCTTAGTCACTACCCATCCGATTGAAGTGCCTGTAGCTACCACCCAAAATGCCTTCGACAATATCGATGCTATTACCTATCAAAAAGGCGCCTCGACACTCAAGCAGCTACGCCATTTACTTGGTGATCTAGTGTTCCGCCGCGGCGTGAGCAACTACCTCAAACAATACAGCTACCAAAATGCCGAGCTGGATGACTTTATCAATAGCCTCGCTAAAGCTGCGGGCAGAGACTTAAGCGCATGGACACAGGAATGGTTATACAGCGCAGGGGTAAATACTATTAAAGCCGAATACCGCTGCGACGGTAACCGCATTAGCGAATTTAGCCTATTGCAATATCCCGCTAGCAGTGAACTACCGACACTGAGGGAGCAAAAAGTCCAAATTGCACTGTTTACTAAAGGACGTTTCGATTTAAGGCATGAGACCACAGTACCAGTAACCTACAAGGGCGAGCGTACCGAGGTGAAACAATTAGTCGGTGAGCGTTGCCCCGATCTGGTTTACCCCAACTATGATGATTGGGGCTTTGTGAAGGTGCAACTCGATGAAAAATCCTTCGATACCGCCAAGCAACAGTTAAGCCGAGTTACAGATCCGCTATTGCGCTCAATGTTATGGCAAAGCTTGTGGGACAGTGTACGTGAGGGCAACCTGAGTTTAGATCAATACCTCAGCACAGTATTCGTCAACGCCCCAGCGGAGAATGACTACACTGTGGTCGGTCAAATTATTTCTAGCTTGCTACGCAGTAAAGAATACCTCGCGCAGATCGCGCCTATTCAGCAAAACTATGCTGAAAATGCAGTCAAAGGCTTAGCGCAAATGAGCCTTCGTAAGACCATGGAGAGTCGAGGGGACAATGACTTCCAGCGCCGCTGGTTCGATGCCTATATCCAATTAGCCAGCGATCGTGACAGTTTACGTCATTTAGCGCAATTGCTGGACGGCACGACTAAAATCAAAGGGTTAACTTTAGATCAAGATCTGCGCTGGGCTATCATAATCCAGCTTAATCGCTACGACTTCCCGAATGCGCAGCAACGTATAACACGGGAAATAGCACGTGATAACTCAGATTCTGGGGAAAAAGCGGCATTAGCTGCTCAAGTGATCCGTCCTGAAGCTGCCGCAAAACGTCGCTGGTTGAGTAAAGTCCACGCCGATGTCCTACCGTTTGCTAAACAGCGCATCATCATGGAAAACCTCTATCCTGCGGAGCAAAAACTCTTAAGCGCAGCCACAGCTGAAGAGCGCCTCGCAAACTTAGCCGATATGGACAAAAAGGGCCCAGTGTTTATGCGTAGCTACAGCCGTAACTTGATCCCAACCGACTGTAATTACAATAGTATTACCGCCTTGGATAAAGTATTAGACAGCCAAACAGGCTTATCTAATCTTAGCCGTCGTACTTTATTAGAAACGCGTCAAGCAGAGCAGCGTTGCGTGCTAATCAAAAATAAAATGACCCACTGATAATGAGTTGAAAAAGAAGAGGCTCTGATGAGCCTCTTCTTTTTGCCTTGATCTTTACCTTACATGGGAAACCTGTAGATAAAAATGTAATAACTCTTTCAATGGTAGTGGCTTAGAATAAAAATAGCCCTGATGTTGATACACCCCTTTAGCCGCTAAATAATCTACCTGTTCTTGGGTTTCCACGCCTTCGGCAATCATCTCCATATTCGACTCGTGTCCAAAGGCAATAATGGCATCGAGCACCGCACCTTTAAGATCTTTCGTACCAATGGTATCGATAAACATCTTATCAATTTTGATACTATTAATTCCAAGTCGCTGTAAATAGCTAAAACCGCCAAAACCCGTACCAAAATCATCCAGTTTAAAGTCATGGCACAATGGTAAAACGGCTTTTATTTCAGCTAAGGCTAGCTCAAATTGAGTGATAGGTTTGCGCTCCGTCAGCTCAAATGCAATCCGCTTAACCATGGGATCTCGGTTTAAAGAGAACCATTGACTCAGCAAGCCAGACTCTAAGTGCTGCGCAACAATATTGATGCTTACCCAGCCTTTTAGTTGAGCTAAATCGCGATACACCTGATCTAGCAATAAATCGGTGATCGGTAATATGAGCCCCGAATCCTCAGCATAAGGAATAAATTGATTGGGCTGGACTAATACACCATCGAATCGACGCCAACGTACCAGCATCTCCTGCCCAACAACGTCGCCTGAACGGCAATCGATAATGGGCTGATAATAGGGAATAAATTCTTTTCGACTCATTCCTTTTTGCAGCAACATACCAAGCGACACCCGGGCAGATTGCCAGTTCCAATAAAAAATCACAGCTAAAAATGCTGCAATTAACGCTGCAATAAAGAGTACGACACTAATGCGATAGGCTTCTTGCCAATAGAGATCATCACCCGCCTTTAAGGTTAAGGTGACATCTAACGTTTTAATATAACGAGATTTCTTGATAATGCTGTGGTTTTCATCAAGATTTTCTGTCCCCCTAACCATGGGGGAAAGCCCTTGATAACTGATGAGTAATTGATAACAACCGTGGCAAAGGTTAGATAGGGTTTCGTTATAAACAGAGCTATTAGTCAGCACGACTAACTTCTGCTCACCTAAATGAAAAGCATAGGCAAGACTACGAGCACGATCGGTGGCCGCGACCGTTGTCGCAATATCGACCTGTTGTGTGCCAAAAAATAAACTTCGAGATCGATCAAGATGGTAATTGACTGGCGGACCGATATTGGAGCATTTTTTACCATCGGCAAGTTCTAGCTGAATAAAACGAACAATTGCTGGACTCAAGGATTGACTATTGAGTAACGCAATATCATCTTCATTGCAGGTAAAAGATAATTTAGCAAATGCCCGTTCAATATTTTTTTGCTTAAAATCATCAACACCATTTGCAAAAGTAAGTGTTATTTCATCAAAATCACGATTAAACCTTTTTTCTATGCTATAGGCCGTCAACCAAGGATAAATTGTACTCGCTAAAAGTATTGGTAAAAGAAAGATTAAGCATGAATGTAACCAAGGATTAAAGCACCAGCGAGGAAAACTCCATTTCATCTATACTACTCTCTTACTTATGTTTGAGTGCACTTGCTTATGACACTTTAGGAATACTATGCTAAAAAGCCTTTCAAAACTGTGCAATAAAACAAGTTCACCATGATATAAGTAACTTTTGAAAATACTTATACAAAACAAAATACTGTTAGCAGCCACAACTTTATCAAATCTGAATGATCAACCATTAATGCTTTAGCTATTTCAGCCGCTATACTTTATTAACGTTAGGTTGCTAGCGGAATTTAAAGGAATAGAATATGCGTTCAACACTTAAAACTCGCCTACTTTTTAGTAGTCTCTTAGCCGTATTCATCACTGTTGCAGTACTGGTTAGTATTTCAAGCTACGTCATTAGAAATCATGCTATAGGCAATACCCAAGGCGAGATTGATCAACTAGCGAATACTTTTGCCGAAGGTATTGGACTGTGGATGAAAGATAGAAAAACAGCCATTACAAGCCTTAAAAAGACCATAGAGGCTGACCCGAGTGTGCAAATTACCCCTTATTTATTACAAGCACATAATGCAATGGGATTTGCGCTCACCTATTTTGGTGATGAGCAAGGCAACATGTACCGCCAAGATCCAGCGCTCAATACCGCAAACTATGACCCACGTGTCCGCCCTTGGTATATGGATGCCAAAGCCGCTAATAGCATGGTTATGACTGCTCCCTATGTCAGCGCCACCCTTAAAAAACAAGTTGTGACTATCGCTGAGCCAGTGATGGTTGCGGGCCAACTCTTCGGTGTCGCCGCGGCAAACCTTACAATTGACCAACTCACCGATGCGGTACAGCGGCTTGAAGTCCCCGGTAATGGCTACACCCTGATGGTAGACAACACAGGACTAATTATTAGTCACCCCAATAGTAAGTTAAATAATCAACAACTTACTACTATTGACTCTGATTTTACCCCCACCTGGCTATCACAACGCGCCAATGCCAATACTATGGAAGAGCGAGAATTAGATGGTGAGACTCAACTAGTCTATGTAGCGAACGTTCCGTCGACCGACTGGGCGTTAATATTTGTGATGAACAAACAAGAAATCATGTCGCAAGCGACTACGCTCGCTTGGTGGATGTCCGCCGTAGGCGCTGGGTTACTGGTAATGTTTGGCTTAGTATTAGTCGCAATCTTCAAAATGCAATTCAAAGACTTAGAACGAGTTGCTTTGGCACTAAATGATATCGCAGAGGGCGATGGCGATCTGACGGTGAGAATTCACACCGCAAACAGCCATGATGAAATTGGGATCTTAGCCTCAGGTTTTAACCGCTTTGTCGAACGTCTACACGGCATGATTTCGAGAATGCACAATATTGCAGGCCAACTTGAATACCAAGCTAAGGGCAGCAGTGCATCTGCGGCAGATAACAGCCAACGCATTGCGGTTCAGCAGGACGAAGTGACCATGGTCGCCACCGCAGTCACCGAAATGGCCAGCGCCACAGAAGAGATTGCCAGCAACGCCGAACATACAGCGCAAACAGCGCAAAATGCCGTGAGCCTCTCGAATCATGGTCAAAAACAAGTGATGCAAAGTCAGCAATCTATTCGTAACTTAGCAAATGAGGTTGATACCGCAGGACGTATTATCAGCGAGCTGAATGAGCACTCACAAAAAATTAATAGCATTCTATTAACGATCAGTGGGATTGCAGAACAAACCAACTTGCTTGCGTTAAACGCAGCCATTGAAGCCGCTCGCGCAGGTGAGCAAGGTCGTGGTTTCGCCGTGGTTGCCGATGAAGTTCGCGTATTATCGCAACGCACTCACTCATCAACCCAAGAAATTCAGGCAATGATTGAAACCTTGCAACAAACAGCAGGCAAAGCCGTAAAATCCATGACTCAAAGCCATGATATGGCAGAAACGAGTGTGGCCGATGCCAACTCAGCCAGCGAGAGCCTGCTGCAGATAAGCAAAGCAATTAATGAGATATCTGATATGGCAAGCCAAATTGCAACGGCCGCAGAGGAACAAACCTCTGTGACTAGCGAAATTAATCGCAATACCGAATCAATTCGTGAAGTCTCAGAAAACCTCTCTATTGAGGCCCAAAGTGCGATGGTGCAGTCACAGGAGTTGGCTCACTTAGCCGCCTCACTGCAACAGGAAGTGTCACGTTTTAAACTATAAATACACTTGTTGCATTGAATTGATATAAACACCCGCTGTAGCGATTTTCGTTACAGCGGGTTTTAGTTAGAGTTTTAACACTGGCCTATAAGTGCTTTCCCTTCAAACCTTGATACCCCAACTCAATACGATTACCACCATTCTTTTTAGCCTTATACATGGCAGCATCAGCGCAGGAAATAAGTTGCTGTTCATCTTTACCATGCTCAGGATACAAAGCGACACCAATACTTGGAAAAATATGAATTTGCTGCTCTACAAGTTCAAAAGGCTGATTCAATATATCCAGCACTTTTTGAGCAACGAGCAAGGTATTGTGTGCAGAATCAACTCGCTCCAGTAAGATAACAAATTCATCGCCACCAAAACGCGCGACCGTATCAGAAACTCTCACGCAGCTAAGAAGCCGCTGCGCGGTAATTTGTAACAACAAATCTCCCACACTATGTCCGTAGGTATCGTTAACCCATTTAAATTTATCTAAGTCTAGATAAAGTAAAGAGAAATAACTCGACTCTCGATGCGCTCGAGATAAAGCCTTTTGAAACCTATCGTAAAATAACTCTCTGTTGGGTAGATGAGTCAACTGGTCGTAGAGTGCTATCTGCTCTAAGCGAGCCAACATTTGACGACGTTCGATGGCGAACGCAATTTGAGTCGAGACAAACTCCACCAATTCACAATCCTGTGTAGTATAGCTTCTCGAACCTGGGTTGCTATGCATTATCAACGCGCCAATCACCCCTTTGTGCAATCTCAACGGCACGCCGAGCCAGCAATCTTTAAAGGTTACTGCTAATGGCGATGAAAGCGTATTCGACATGGGACAAAAGAGTAAGGATTGTCCCGTTTGAATGATCTGCTCAGCAAAATAATTAGCATTACTGATATATGCGCTATTTTGCTCGGACACCGATAACTGGTAAGGAAAATCTAATTGATTTGAATCTTGGTCATAAAGCGCGATAGCAAAATTTTCTGCGGGTAAAAGTTTTGCAATGATCTGATGGATATGACTATAGAGGGATAACAAATCCTCGGCCACATGAACCGCCTCAGAAATCTCGTATAACGCGGCTTGCCGGCGCTCAGCATTTTTATTTTTGGTAATATCGCGAGCCACCGCAACGCGTTGTTGATATTCATCAGACCAGCGGGCTGACCACAGAATATCCACTATGCTGCCATCTTTGCGTATATAACGATTTTCAAAATCGATTTTATAGTGATCTGTCATAATTTCATTGGCCGCAGCAAGCGTACGTTCACGGTCTTCTGGTAAAACCAAATCCAACATCTGCATACCAATCATTTCATCTGGCGTGTAACCAAAAATACGTTCAGCACCCGCACTCACAAATTCAAATCGCCCCGATTTATCCACCACACAGATGGCATCTAATAGCAAATCAATAAAGCGACCAAGTGAAGTATAACCTTCGTTTTTCACACGACTCTCCCACCACGCCTGCAGACAAAACGAGAATAGCTAACTGACTATTGCAGCTAAGCTGTGCATCCCTGTATAGAACCAACGCGCGAATACTCGATGATTAAGGTTAATAGTACATAATATCATACTATTAGAGTAGGTTAATTAGCATGGCAGTTCCACTATTACAACATTCCATACATAAAGCCGGATTGGACATTAGCTTAACCCAATAACAGCATCCGCAAGATGCTTAGTATTTGACTGAGATAAAACTCTTTGAGCACAATAGCTAATTCAAATTTAGTTGATTATATCTGGAGTTATTTTGACGGGGCTTAAGTCACCTTCACACCAAGCGAATCATTTTCGCCTAGGGCTTGCAATGTGGTCTCATCAGCATTGGCAAAGCAGTGTTTATGGTGCAACAACTAAGCAAGCCGATCGCCTAGCCCGCTACGCAACCATTTTTAACACTGTAGAAGGAAATACCAGTTTTTACGCCACGCCAAATACACAAACAGTGATGAACTGGCACAGCGCAACACCAGATGACTTTCGCTTTACCTTTAAACTACCGCAGCTCATCACCCATCAAAGACAGCTGCAACATTGTCAGCAGGAACTAATGGAATTCTTTCGGGTGATGTCGCCCTTGGCTGAAAAAACTGGGCTATGGAAGATCCAACTTCCCGCCTACTTTGGCCCGGAGCAACTAACAACCTTGGCGCATTTTTTAGATATGCTTCCCCAAGACTTGACCTATGGCGTTGAAGTACGGCATTTAGCCTTTTTTGCGAAGGGAGAGGCTGAGCGAGCACTAAACCGCTTGCTGATGGATAAACAGGTAAATCGCATCATTATGGACAGTCGGCCCTTGTTTGCCCTACCGCCCGCTAGCGAAGCAATTATTGATGCCCATAAGAAAAAACCACAATTACCCGTACATGCTATCGCAACTGCAAATGCGCCAGTGGTTCGCTTTATCGGACAAACCGATGGTACTATCGAAGCCTTAGCCGCCAATAACGATAAGTTACAGATCAAAAACAACGATAGCTTTTTCAAAAATTGGTTACAGCAACTTCCCCTCTGGATTAAAGAAGGTCGAGAACCCTATCTTTTTATCCATACACCCGACAATCAAACGGCTCCAGAGCTCGCAGTTCGTTTATATCAGCAGTTACAGCAGCAAATCGCCGCTGAGATTTGCTTACCAACAATCAAGTTACACACACCACCATTGGCAGATCCTACCGCGCAAATGCAACTCTCTTGGTAAGAGGCTGCATATCAACTTCAGCTTAGCCCCAAATTGAGTTAGCGAGAATAAAGACCAATGCCGACAAGAACATCGTAATAGGCAGCGTGAGTACCCATGCCAATAGAATTTGCTTAATGGTTTGGCTTTGCAGCCCAGAGCGATTAGCAACCATAGTACCCGCAACCGCCGAAGATAGAATATGCGTCGTTGAAACTGGCATACCCGTAACGCTGGCAATCCCAATCGAAGCCGCAGCCGTCACCTGCGCAGCAATACCTTGGCTATAGGTCATTCCAGACGAGCCTATTTTTTCTCCCACGGTATAAACAATTCGCCGCCAGCCCACAAGCGTGCCACAACCCAAGGCAGTCGCAATCGCCACGATCACCCAAAGCGGCGCGTATTCGGTCGATTTAGTCAAATCCTTACGCCATTTAGCTAAAGAGCTTAACTCCTTGGCTGGTAAGTCTAATTTAGACACTTTACGAGCGGTATCATCGATACACAGCAACAACCTACGTACTTCACGGCGCTCTTCTACCGTCATATCTTGAAAACTATTCGCCTTATCCAAACGGCGATCAAGCAACGACATCGCGGGTAACACGGTCTGTGCCGAACAATGACTCAACAGCTCATCACTCGCCTCAAGCTGTGCTTTTACATCAACTAAATCGCTAATTATCGCTTGATTGCGGCTATAAATAGCCATAATCCGCCGGTTTGCATCCTGCGTCCTTGCCAAATCATAGGACTGGCTGCTCATATCGAGGGCAAAATACGCTGGGGCCATACAGATAAGCACCAGCATCACTAAACCTATGCCTTTCTGCCCATCATTTGAGCCGTGGGCAAAACTTACCCCCATGGCCGAAGCTATCAGACTGACGCGCGCCCAAAATGGTGGATGGCGTTTACCATTAATCTGAAATTGTTCATCGGGCGTACGGTGGATCTTGTGCTTTTGCCACATGAACTTCATCAGCAATAGCAGTACTCCAGCCAGCACAAAACCAAGGGTGGGCGAAATAATCAGGGATAACATGATTTGCGTGGCTTTAGTGAGATTAATGCCATGCAATATAGGCTGGTGATGTATCCAAGCAAATGCGCCACCAACCCCCATAATCGAACCAATTAAGGTGTGGGAGCTAGAAGCTGGAATACCAAAGTACCAAGTACCTAAGTTCCAGATAATGGCGGAAAATAACAGTGAAAACACCATTAACAGCCCTTGAGTGGAGTCCATCCCCAACAAGGAGTCAACGGGAAGAAGATGTACTATGGCATAGGCTACGCCAAGTCCGCCAAGTAACACTCCCGCAAAGTTAAAAAGGGCTGATGAAACCACCGCTAAATTTGCAGGCATAGCTTTGGTGTAGATCACCGTCGCAACAGCATTGGCGGTATCGTGGAAGCCATTGATAAATTCGTAGGCCAACACAAATAACACTGCCAGCACTAAAGCCACCGACCAACCAAAGCCGATAGAGGTAAATATCTCAAACATAAATCGCGAACCTATGACGAGGACGCCACAGATTACGCCCAAGGTTGGGTATTTGACAGTGAAAAATTATTTAGATTTTCAAAAAGTGAATTAGTGCTCAATAACTTTGAATCCAACTTGCAATTAACAAATCGCTTAATACAAAAACGCCAGCACTGAGGCTGGCGTTTTGATTCACCCATATAGCTTACTGTAGATGACCTGCGTTATGCAGTTCACGTTCGTTCATCGGCGGTGGTGTCCATTGGTACATCCACGTTTCAGACAAAGGTTGACCATCTACTTCTAAGTAAACTCTTAGGTTAATCGGCTCAACGCTATCCTCTGGCGGCACGAGGTCAAACATAGCGCGGTAACCATTGATCGCATGTTGTGGGCGAGCAGAGTCGATTTCCACACGGCCTTGTGAAGTTGAAATAACCGCTTTCACTTGAGTATCTTTACCCAGCATTGGTAAAGAACCACCAGCAAAATCAATCACGAAGCGCTTGCTATAGTACTTACGCTTTTGACCAACTACGCCACCAATACCAGTAAAGGTATCCACTACGCGGGCACGGGGTGACTGCACAGGTGGAGTACCGCCCCAGTACATGTTGTAGCTATAGAGTAACTCTTGTCCTGGTTGAATGGGCTCTGCAGGATTCCAGAAAGCCACGATATTGTCGAAGGTTTCGTCCAGTGTTGGAATTTCAACTAACTGCACCGAACCTTTACCCCAATTACCTGTTGGTTCAATCCACAGACTTGGGCGCTTCTCGTAGAATACGCCGTCATCTTGGTAGTGGTCGAAATTACGGTCGCGCTGCATTAACCCAAAGCCCTTTGGATTCTCATCGCTATAGGCGTTGAATCTCAAGTTACTTGGATTGCCCAGAGGGCGCCAAATCCATTCACCGTTCCCCGTATGCATGGCAAGTCCATCTGAATCATGGATCTCTTGACGCCAGTCATAACCCGTACGGCGATCGTTCTCACCGACCATGAACATACTTGTCAGTGGTGCAACGCCTAAACGTTCGATAGCCTTACGCGGATAAATCGCCGCATCAACCTTCATCTTCAAACGCTCACCCGGCTCGATATCGAAACGATAAGCACCAGTTACACTTGGTGAATCTAACAGTGCGTACACAGTCGCAATATTAGAACCTGGTTGCGGCTTCTCTAACCAAAAACGGGTAAACATCGGAAATTCTTCAGGCTTAGGCAACGCAGTATCAACCGCCAAACCACGGGCTGAAAGACCATACTGCATTTCCTGACCGACCGCGCGGAAATAGCTTGCGCCCAAGAAAGCGACAACGTCACGTTGCCAGTCGGTGTTGAACTGCATTCTAAAGCCTGCAAAACCTAAATCTTTAGGAAGCTGGCTACCCTTTACCTTCGACTTACCGTAATCGAACATAGAAGGAGAATATTCAATCAGTTTAGCCTTGCCATCTTCCAATTGGTAAATGTGCACTGGTGTATCGAAATACAGGCCTAAGTGGAACAACTCGGCGCGAAACTCCGAATCATCCTCATGCCACAGTGCGGCTTTTTTCTTGAAATGGAATTGCTGGTAATCATCCCAGCTCATGCCCTGTAAGCTTTTTGGTAACTCACCCTTGTGGCTTACATAGGACTCTGTCGCCAGCGTATGGGCATAGCCTTTTAACCAAGCGTAGCTAAACTCTTCTTCCTGCGGCGCACTGGCTTTACCCGCTGCACAAGCAGATAAGCTTAACAACACACTACAGGTGAGCAGCACGCTGCCAACCATCCGTTGTAAGCGGCTACGAGTAGACTGAACTTCTACCGATGGCATCACCATCGGCTCAGGATTTAAATGTCTTTGTTCGGGAAATAAATTGGGTTGCATAAGCAGACTCTGAATTGATGTAACTTCCTGACACTTCTCTGCAAAAGTAAGCATTATTGCAGTGACTGCCCTGTGGAGAACTGTTGATGACAGTGATAACAATAACTCTATCTTCATCAGTTCGCCAGAATCTAACATAATTTCGACGCAATGGAATATGTCACAGTGACAATATTCAATACTGACGCCAGTTTATGAAAATAGTATTAAAAAGGGCTGCAAAATGCAGCCCTTTATGGTCATAAAGCCAATTAAGTTATAACTTTGTATCTATTACTGTTTTGCGTTTGTTATTAGCAATAATCAAGGCGATTAAACACACCACACCCACGGCGATGCCCACTGGTTGACTCAGGGATTGAGGTAAACCTAAACCAATACCTGCGGTAACAATGTAAGACACTGTCACACAAGTGCCCGCAATCGCAGGCAAGCTTACTATCCAGTGAAAACTGCCTCTATCGAATAGATATTTTGTCGCCAACCATAGCACACTGGTCGATAGCAGCATGTTTGAGAAAGCAAAATAACGCCAGATCAAGGAGAAGTCGATCTTGGTCATAAAGTAAGCGATGGTCAGAATAGGCGCCGCTACCAGCAAACGGTTACGCATACTCTGAGGGATATTAAAGGCGTCGATAATGGTTAGACGCAGCGATCTGAACGCGGTATCCCCCGAGGTAATCGGAAATACAGCGACCGCAATAATTGCCATCACGCCGCCTAATACCCCAAGATAGCTCGTAGCCACTTGGTTAACCACTAAGCCAGGGCCGCCTTGGTCTAGTAAGCTCTTAAGCTCAACATATCCGCCCGGGAAGGCCGCAATCCCCGCAGTCGCCCATACACAAGCCACCACACCTTCAGCCACCATAGCGCCGTAGTAAACTGGGCGAACGTATTTCTCGTTTGTCAGGCAGCGTGCCATGATAGGTGCTTGAGTTGAATGAAAACCACTAATAGCACCACAGGTAATAGTCACAAACAGTAATGGCCAAATCGGTAAACCATCGGGGTTAGGTTCCAATAACTCATTGTTGTAATGGCTGTGGTTGAAGTACGCGAACACATCGCCCATTTCGGGTAACTGCGGTGCATTGATGAGGAGAGCCACTGCAATCGAAGTGGTCATCACGATCATTAATAGGCCAAACGCGGGGTACAGCTTAGTGATGATCTTATCGATTGGCAGCATAGTGGCTAAGAAGTAATAGGCCAAAATCACTAATACCCAGAAGGTGTTATTGCCAAAAATAGTATCTTTAAAATAATCGAGATTACTGAGTAGTCCTGCAGGGCTCATGATAAACACCACGCCCACGAAAAAGAGTAACATCGCAGTAAACAGCAGCATTACGCCTTTAAAATAGATGTTAAAATAGTGGCCCGCGATTTCAGGCAGACTCTTTCCATCTTCTTTTATGCTTAACACCCCAGAGAAATAATCGTGCACCGCGCCGCCGATAATGTTGCCTAACACAATCCAGAGTAAGGCCACTGGGCCATATAAAGCCCCTAGAATAGGGCCAAAAATCGGCCCGACACCGGCAACGTTTAAAAATTGAATTAAAAACGCTTTAGCTGGGTGGACGGGTACATAGTCCACGCCATCTTCGAATCTTGCTTGGGGTGTTTGCGCTTTAGGATCAATCCCTGCTTGGCGTTCAACAAACGGACTATAAAACTTGTATGCCAGCACTAAGAGCGCAAGACATAAGAAGAAAATTAACATTATTTAACTATCCATACTTTAGTAGAAGGTGATTAACTAGAGAGTTTCATTGAGTTAGCCAATGAGATCAAGCCATCACATACTAGACTAAAGTCGGGTTGATAAATCTAAATTTACGATAAGACTCGCTTATCTAAATAGATTTTTCAAATAATTTGTCTGTAAAAAATAAATCCAATCTTCTCTATAAGTGTTTCAGCGATTGGCTGGATAGCTTGTTTAAGCCTTAACTCAGCACAAATTCAAATAATGGCGCCGTATCATCTTCCTCTTGAATGAGTCTGTCCGTCTTTACAAATCCATGGCGCAGCAACACCCGCTGGGATGCAACATTATGCAGTGCCACATGGGCAAAGAGCGGCCTTGAGATCACTAACGGTAAAAATGTGCTCAAGGTTAAGGTTGCGACCCCGCGCCCCCAAAATGCGCGGTCAATCCAGTAACCAATCATCGCCTGACCATCCCTATGCCAATGGCCAATATTGCCAACCAGCAAACCGTCGACTTCTATCCCCCGTGCCAGTACCGATGCCTGTCCGAGGATATTTTGCTGCCAGTGAAGGTAAAACGCCTCACTGTCCCGCGAGGGGAACTGCGCCAATTGGCAAGCAATCGGATCCTGCTGATGGGCGAAGATCAGCTCCAGATCACTCTGCTTGATCGGCCGTAACGTCACATTCGATACGCGTGTTTGCTTATCCATCCTATATCTCTATTCAATTTCATCATCATGACATCTCGACATTCGCTGTCAGCTAAAAAAATGGGCGCATAACCCAAGCAGAGGTTAGCGCCCTAAGAGGCAAAACAACATCATTTAAACAAACAAAATCACAATTAAGGTGGGGAGGGTTAACGCAACCCAGCAAATCACTAACTCACACTAACTGAAGATCACGGCAAATACGGGCGCGCCCAGCACCATAGCAATCCCGATAAAAATCATGGTCAAACTGGCAATGACGCCCTCTTGCTGGCCTAACTCACTGGCTTTGGCAGCGCCCGCACCGTGGGCCGAAGCGCCCAAGGCCACGCCTTTACCTAAAGACGTACGAATGTGCATCAGCTTGAACAGCGGCTCGCACACTAACATGCCGATAATACCGGTGATGAGCACCATCATGGCGGTCAGTTCTGGCACACCGCCAAAGGCGCTTGTGGCCTCCATCGCAAAGGGCGTCGAGACGGAGCGCACTAACAAACTCTTTGCAAGCTCCACAGGTAGAGGCACAAATTTGACTAATAGCCAGCTCGACACCATGCCCAGCAACAGTCCAGCCATCACGCCAAGGGCAATGGTGAGCGGATATTGGCGAATGAGTTTACGCTCCCGATAAATCGGCAAGGCAAATGCGATTGTCGCCGGAGCAAGCATTGCCATTAACCAATGGGTATATTCAAAATAAGTTGGCAGCGGAATATCGAGATTAAACACCAAGAGCGTGATTACTACAGGCGCAAGTACGATCGGCGCTAACCACCATACCCGGTGGCGCTTATACAAACGCTTCGCCGCAAAATAACAAAATAGTGTTAATAACAAGCTGATAAGTGCCAATCCCGTCTGCGAAAACACTAACTCAGAGACAACCGCAGGACTAAAGCTAACGCTCGACATTACACGGCCTTAGCATGGCGACGCGCATGCTTTTTGATATTGAGCTGACGCTCGAAGCGAAACACTCTGTCAACCACAAATCCCGTACCCACCATCACGCACACACTGCCCATCACTAAGGTGAAGAGAATATTCAGCCCATATTGCTCAAACAGGCCTTCATATTTAATGACCGAGATGACCGGCGGAATAAAAAACAGCAGCAGCTCACCGATAAGCCAAGCCGCGCCGAGCTGCACGGCATTTTCAGGGATTAACTTAGTCGCTAACAAAATCAGCAACAGACCTAAACCTAATACACTACCAGGCACTGGTGAATGCGCCCAAGAGGCAAACCAATGGCAGGCAAAAGACAATAAACAAAAGAGGCCAATTTGAGTTAACAATAAAGCCCCATGACGGCATCGACGTATTGCGGCTTGTAGGAAAGACATGCGGTTTCTCGATTTACACCAAAAGTTACTATGGGATTATTTTAGGCTTGCCTATTAAATAAAAAAAATGAATATTAAGCATGTAATCCATGAATTTTAAGAATGCATTATAGGGGAGAGAATGGATCTCAAAGTGCTGCGCTATTTTATCGAGATCATCGATGCTGGCGGTTTTGGTAAAGCCAGTGAAAAGGTTCATCTCACCCAACCCGCCCTCTCCAAGGCGCTACGCCAGTTAGAGGAAGAACTCGATTTGGTACTACTCGAGCGCGGCAAACGTGGCACTCAGGTCAAACTCACCCAAGCAGGAGAAGTGGTTTATCGCCATGGTAAGGAGTTATTGGCCGGACGCCAACGTATGCTGGCTGAACTCAGTGCCCAGCGCAGTTTGACTGCGGGTGAATTAAAACTCGGTCTCGCGCCGCTCGGCAGTGCTGAAATTTTTGCCCCTATTATTGCCAAGTATCGCCAGCAGTACCCACAAATCGAAATGCACTTGTTAGTCCGTGGTGGCGTTGAGCAAACGCTGGCAATTCAAAAGGGCGAAATAGAACTGGCCACTGGCATAATCGACCTTGATGATGGCTATGACGGCATTCGAGTGTTTAACGATCCCATGGTGGTAGTGCTGCCCAAGGAAAATCCCCTCACTACCAGGGAAATACTCTCAGTCCATGACTTAATCAATGAGCCACAAGTGATGTTTGAGACTGAATACACCCTGCATCAATTGGTGCTCAACGCCTGTCAGCAAGCCGGATTCTCACCTCAAAATATCACCCGTGTTAGCCAAGCGGACTTTGGTATCGCACTGGTGGCTGCGGGAACTGGCGTGATGATACTGCCGCGCTCAATCGCGCGGCGTTATAGTGTGGCGGGGGTGGTCAATATTCCACTGGCGAGTGACGAATTGCGCTGGGAGTTATCGCTATTTTGGCGCAAAGAACAAGTATTGTCCTTTGCGGCACAGGCGATGATCGCGTTAGTTAAAAAGCACTTAACGCAAAAATAACCTCCTACCAAGGTACGACTAAGCTAAAACGCACTAAGGTATCGTTATCCCAAGGCAGAATAGGCAAGTAGTCAGGTGAGTGCACACTCTCCTTGGCATAGTGGTCAAGGTTGTATTCGGTATGCTCCACATACAGTAACCACTGGCTCCCCTTCTCCCAGTAATCCGTATCGTAACTCATGCTGAAGCGATATTGATTTTCAAGCCATTGGTCGCCATCGTTCCAAGTTTGCGCAGCTAAGTTCACTTTTAATTTGGGCGTTAAATCAACACCAACGCTACCCATTACAGTGTAAGCAAACTCACTATTACCAAAATCGCCTCTATCGTAACCTCGGGTGCGGGGCACGTCATCGTCGATCTCCAAAAAGTAATAGCCCGCACCAGCCTTAAGCTGGGCTTGGGTTTGTTGGCCTTGATAATTGGCTGTTAGTCCTGGAAAAAACTTCGCCTGCTTCTCCACTGAACTCACAGTATTACGCTTGCCCTGCAAATCCACTTGCCAACCTAAGGATAACTGCGGGGAAAAACGATAAAGTTCCCCAAGAGCGGCATATTCCGATTTAAACCACATCGGAATATGGTCAGGATCCAGCTTATCTCTATCAATATCGATAAACATATCCAGCACCGCAGACAGATAAATATCCGATGCGGTGGTATGTTCAATAATGATATTGCCATTGGCCCCAAAGGTATGCGAATTTTCTTGTTCGACAATAAAATCATGAATGCCCATAGTGTAATGCCATTGGGTTGATTCCTCTGCATAAACAGAGGTTGCCATACTTAAAAGCAACGCTACAGGCGCCAAAATTTGGTATTTCACATAGTGCTCCATCAATTGCGATTTAAAACTGCCGATTAGATTATTTAAGTTTAATTTAATCAATTTTGCATTATTTGTATCTGAGATAGTTCATAAAAATCCAGCCTATTCACTAAAGTGAATAAAAATTAGCTCACCTCATTACTTTAAAGCGCTAAATTGCTATTCACGGTCACCTAAACAATTTCACAACCTTTTAAAAAACTATTGATATCAAACACCACAATCATAATAAACATGATGTTCGTTATTTAAACCGCCAGTCCAACAGTGAATTTTTAATCACAAATAAAGCATAATTATTGACACAAGTACGCAATCCTCCTATAGTCGCCACATTGCCAGTTATCCAAAAGAGAGTCTTAAATGAAAAAATCCATGTTATTAGGCGGCCTAGCCCTCAGTGCCACCTTGTTGTTAGCTGGATGCGGGAAAAGCAACGATGTTTTAGTGGTGGGAACCAATGCGGCCTTCCCGCCCTTTGAATACGTTGGCGGACAAAGTGGCGATGAAATCAAAGGTTTCGACATTGAGCTTGCCAAACAAATCGCTAAAGATGCCGGCAAAACGCTTAAAGTCGAAAACATGAAATTCGATTCACTGATCGTCGCGCTAAACTCAGGCAAGATTGATTTTATTGCCTCGGGTATGACCATCACGCCAGAGCGCCAAGCCAGCGTTAACTTTTCTGAGCCCTATTACGAAGCCACTCAAGTGCTACTCGTCAATAAAGATAACGATACAATTCATACCCTTGATGACATTAAAGACAAACACTTTGCGGTGCAGCTCGGCTCAACCGCCGATATGATGTCTAAAAAATACACCCAAAATGTCACCGCCTTTAACACAGGCTTCGAAGCCATCATGGAGCTGAAGAATGGTAAAGTCGACTTAGTGCTATTCGATAGCGAGCCTGCGGCGAACTATCTGGCGAAAAACCCCGATCTCAAACTGATCAAGCTAGATTTCCCCGCTGAGTTTTATGGTTTTGCGGTGTCAAAACAGCAGCCTGAACTCCTCACTAGCATTAATAACACGCTGAAAAACTTGAAAGAAAGCGGCCAATATCAGACGCTCGTTTCAGCCCATATCAAGTGATCCCTATGTTAGAAGCAATCAATACTTCACTGTTTAGTCCCATTGGCGACGACGGCATGATAGGCATACTGCTGATTTTAAATGGCTTAAAAGTCACCTTGATTGTGACCTTCTTCGCCATGTTATTAGGCGCAGTATTAGGCGTGGGCACAACACTGATGAAGATGTCATCTAAGTGGTATATACGCTTTCCCGCCGAACTGTATGTTGGCGTTATCCGCGGCACGCCTGTGGTGGTGCAGTTAGTGATCCTTTACTTCATCGTGCTGGCCGCATTCGATGTCGATAAAATTACTGCCGCCATTATCGCCTTTGGTTTAAACAGTGGTGCTTATATCTCTGAGATTATTCGCGCAGGGATCCAAGCCGTCGATAAAGGTCAAACCGAAGCAGCACGCTCGCTTGGACTATCGCAAGCCATGACCATGAAGCTGATTATTCTGCCGCAGGCGATTAAGAATATTCTGCCTGCGTTAGGCAATGAGTTTATCGTGCTACTCAAAGAAACCGCCGTAATTGGCTTTATTGGCGGTGTGGATTTAATGCGGGCGGGCGAGATTATCCGTAGTCGTACCTTTGAAGACAGTATCCCACTCTTTACCTGTGCGCTGATTTACCTGTTCCTGACCTACAGCTTCACATTTATGCTGTCGAAATTCGAAAAGAGGTTGAAGCAAAGTGATTAACATAACCAACCTACACAAAAGTTACGGCGACAATGCGGTCCTTAAGGGCATCAACGAACATATTCGCCAAGGCGAAGTGGTGAGTGTGATCGGCCCCAGCGGCAGCGGTAAAAGCACCTTTTTACGTTGCATCAACCTGTTAGAAAAACCCACCCAAGGGGATATTGAAATCGAAGGGCAATCCATTACCGCCAAGGATGCCTGTGTCGATAAATTGCGGCAAAAAGTGGGCATGGTGTTCCAAAACTTCAACCTATTCCCCCATAAAACCGTATTGCAAAACATTACCTTAGCGCCAGTGAGCCTAAAGTTAATGACCCAAGCCGAAGCAGATAACAAGGCGCTGACGCTGCTCACTCAAGTGGGCTTGCAGGATAAAGCCAATGCCTATCCTTCGAGTCTCTCGGGTGGCCAAAAGCAAAGGGTTGCCATTGCCCGCGCACTGGCGATGGAGCCAGATCTCATGCTATTCGACGAGCCCACCTCGGCACTCGACCCCGAAATGGTTGGCGATGTACTGGATGTGATGAAGGACTTAGCGCAAAAAGGCATGACCATGGTAATTGTGACCCACGAAATGGGCTTTGCACGCGATGTTTCCGACAGAGTCATCTTTATGGATGGCGGCTATGTAGTGGAGTCCAATATCCCCGAGGAATTATTCACCCGCCCCAAAGAAGCCAGAACCCAAAGCTTTTTAAGTAAAGTGCTCAGGAAATAAAGACTTATACAACATTGAAAGGTGAACAATGGTATTTGCTCGATGACACGCAGCATGCTTTGAGACAGAAGCGCGTTAAAAATTGAAAGGCGAACCATGGTATTTGCTCGACGACGCGCAGCGAGTCCATCCGTGGATGCTCGACCGCCCAGTCTGATGTGAATGGATTCACGAATGCCGCGATGGCATGGATGCCAAAGAGCGGCCATGGGGCGGACGGTCGTCTCGCTAATCACCATGACTCACCCTTTTAGCATCCGTGTAGCTTGCAGGTTTTAAAGAAACACACAGCATGCTTTGGGACAAAAGCGAGCTAGATTCCAAGCTCTAATTCATGAGTTTCAGATTAAAATTTGTAATGAACTCATTGAAATCATTAATTGCCACCGAGCCAAACATCAACAAGTACGTATAAGGCACTAACCTGTGTGGCCAAACAAAATCGAAAATCTGGTAAAAAGACGGAAGATACAATCGTGAATTCCATCCTAACGCAACCACCCTCATGATAAAAGTTACCCAGCCCTCCAATGAAAACTGATCTCTTTGGGCTAAGCAACTCAAGAATCGTCTGAGGTTTAGAAAGGTTTAGATAACCCGATTTTAGTCTTATATTAATCAGCCAAACTTACCTATTAAGATTGGCATCATGAATGCAAATACGGCTAATGTAGTACCTATAATCAACAGTATTCGACATGAGGAAGCAATTTTATTTAAATCTCCATCATTTAGTTGATGATATTCCTCTTTTAATAAGAACATAATTACTTTATTTGAATTACTAAGGCTATTGTTGTAAATATAGCCAACTTTACCTAACGCTTCCCACTTTTCAGGATATTTACTTTCCAATAGTAACGACATTTTTTTAAAGGAAATAAAATACCAAACAGTAATAGGAAAAAGGCATATAATACAAACTGTCCAAAGATATTGCATTGTAGTAGATCCGACCACCCATTTTAAATCAACAACATAATGCACTTTCAGTTTGCCTACAACTTGTAAAAGTTAACATTGTGAAAAAAGAACCATCAGCAGTCGCAAGGACAGCATCAGGGCAATAAATTGCGCTAATCCCTTTAAAAAAGGGTGTATTTCAGACGAGGTATATTGTCCCTTAGTGTTTTGGAGAGGTTCGGCAATGATTGCTGTCGAAGTAATATACATTGTTGTCAGTTGCACTAAAAATGCTGGCAGCTTGCCGCAAAGTGCCGTCGTCGCTTTTCGAGATGTTCGCAGTAATCGCTCAATTCTTGCAGAGTCCCCCTAAGTAATAGAGGCTCATTGACATTACATTCCTGCACGCTTTTCACAGGTATTGAAGTTCTGTGGAGAGCAAAATGTCACTGGTGTATAAATTATTTCTTGATACTTTTGTTTGGTGACAATTTTATATAAGGTCAAAATGGCCTGTCTGCCCATTTCATAGGGACTTTGACCAATGTTGATATGGGCAAGGCGGTCTTTCAACATAGTTAATTGCTCTGGAGAGGTATCAGTAATAATAACGACGACCTCCTTGTTGCTAATTTTTCCTTGGTATGGGGCAATCATCTCACGGTAAAGCGCTGCATCATTTTGAGCCCAACCACCAACAGCAATAAATGAGTCTGCTTTCACTGGCTTGCCTTTCATAACAGACTCCATTTGTTTAACCGCTTGACTAAGTTGGTCAAAATTAAACAAAGGTTCTCTCACTTCTGTCCAGCCCTGCTCGTTATTAAGTAATTTCCCTGGAGGAATATCGTATTTTTTTCCCGACAACGCAGAGCGAACTCCCATCAGTCTTAAATTCAAATTGGGAGAATCAGGGCGCCCAGATTGCATGATAAGCGTCCCTCCATTAGGCCGTAATTTTTTTAATTGTTCACCTAATGATTTACCCAATTCGAAATTGTCTGTACCGATATAGGCTGAGCGAAAATTCTTGGGGTCTTGGTTGATGGAAGCATCAAAATCTGAATCATAGGTGACAATTGGAATACCGGCTTCTTTAGCTCTTTTTAAGCTATTTTCGAAAAGATACTTAGATTGCGTAACCGCGACAGCAATCCCATCGATACCTTCATCAATCAGTTGGTTTATGACCTCGTCTTGCAATCTAACACTGCTTGATTCTGGCCCTCGATATACACATTCCACACCTTTTATTTCAGCGGCGGCATCTATACAGCCCGTTTTACTTTGATCAAAAAAAACACTATAAAATTTCGGCACAACAGCAAATTTTAGATCTTTTCCATAGCCAGAGGATACGGGTAATAAACTGAAGGTAATAAACAACATAAGTAATCTTGTCACACGTCCTCCCAACAAATGAAACCGTCACTAAAGCTTCATAACAAAATGTAGCAAAGGAATAGCGTTAGCGACATGAGAGACAATGTTGTTATCAAGTATCATTGATCTACATCATGCATTCACAATGCTATTGTGCACAGCTAACGGCCAAAAAAAGATTAAAAGCACATATAAACAATAAAATAGAAACACATCACATTAGATTAGACCGCGAATAGATTACTTATTTTGACCACTAAATATTCTCACTTAATCCTAGGGCGTGTTGCGGCCCTAGGCGTTTGCAGTGGCTGAACCAACCGTCAGTTTCAAAAATATTTTGAAACTGATAGCCGTTTTGATCACATTGTTTTTTACCTAAACCTGCTTAAAATGCTGAGGTTGATTTTGTATTCCTAGATGATTTGGAGCCGTTACATGAGTGATTTAAGTTTTCTCGCTAAAAAGCGTTACACCACTAAGGCCTTTGATCCAACCAAGACAATTCCTGCCGACAAGATTGCCGACATCAAGACCTTATTACAGTTCAGCCCATCATCAACCAACTCACAGCCTTGGCACTTTGTGCTTGCCGGTACGGCAGAAGGCAAAGCGTTAATCGCCCAAGCGACTGAGAACTACGCCTTTAATACCCAAAAAATTCTCAATGCTTCCCATGTGGTAGTACTGTGTACCCGTACTCAACTCGATGAAGCCCATTTACTGCAAGTGCTAGAGCAAGAGGCGAAAGATGGCCGTTTTGCCAATGAAGAAGCCAAACAAGGCCAACATAATGGTCGCTCTTTCTTTGCCAATATGCATAAATTTGAGCTAAAAGACGCCCAGCATTGGATGGAAAAACAAGTCTATTTAGCACTCGGCACCCTAATGTTAGGTGCCAGTGTGCTCGATATTGATGCTTGCCCGATCGAAGGTTTCGATGCGACTAAACTTAATCAAGTCTTAGGCTTACGAGAAAAAGGTCTGTGCGCTTCTGTGATTGTAGCCCTTGGTTATCGCTCTGAAGAAGACTTTAATGCTAAATTACCTAAGTCACGTTTAGCACAAGAAGTTATCTTTACTGAAATCTAAATCCTGACGCCTAAGCTAACCGTAAGTACCCTTGTTTTGCATAAGTGAACAAGGGTACTTTCGACCTCGTCCCATCACTCATCGTAAAAAAATTAACACCATTCCCGCCAGCAAAGCCTAAGCGACCTTGAGGCAAATTGCTCTAAAATCCATCTTTGCCTACACTTTGCACTGTGGCATAGTGTACATCTAGCACGCTGTAATTAGCGGCAAATTTAAGGTAAAAGCCTTAAAAATCTTATAGATAGATGTACACTCAGTTTAATCGCCACACTCGCTTGATAACAACTTAGGATGGGACTGTCAGTATGCTACTCGCAAAACCTTCACTCAGTGCAGAAGCTCAATCGGCAAGGCTTTCGACCACTAAGGGGGATAATCCGTTAATCTGGCCAGTGCTATCGGTGTTACAAGCTTCCAATCAAAGTTGGAAAATCCATCACCTCGCCACCGAATTACAGAGCAGAGGGCTTATCCATCCTTTAGATGAAAACCCGGGTAATGATTTATTTAAGCGTAACTTTCTACTGATGAATGCCCTGTTCGAACTGCAAGAAATGCTTCTTCCTAAGCAATGGTTACAAGTTAAAGCAATGGAAATCCAGATTTTCCGCCTCGTGCCATCAAATGTTAACTTATTGATAATGGAAGAGACTTCCCTGCGAGAATATTATCTTGACTGGAATAACTACGACACCAGCGAAAACGTGGTGAGGGAATTATTAGAGGCTTTCTGGAGCAGTTATAAGAGCTACATTGGCCTCAATGTAAATTTAATGCACAAAGGACATGCCCTAAGAGTTTTTGAGTTAGATGAAAGTGCAACCCCTAGAGATATCCGCAAACAATGGCGTCGTTTAGCCCTCAAATGGCATCCTGATAGACCCGAGGGTGATGCTGCCCGCTTTCGCGAAGTCTGCGAGGCTTGGCAATCCCTGCGGGATATTGCTTAGCGAATGTTGATATATCTGTGATCCCCTTTGCAGTCTTGCAAATTTCTAGGTCTAAACTCCCACGGGATCACAGATTTAGTTCAATATCGGCGCACTAATTCAGCGATAATTAAGCATTTCAAACTAACCTAAAACCATCTTCACGCTGGTATAACACAAGCGTAATTTCAAGATTGAATCAGCTTATCCATTAGCATTAGGCACAACGCATAGCACTTAATGTACTGGATTCAATCTAACCGACTTTGAGGGTTCTATGATCAAACCAATCGCCTTGGCTGTCGCCTTAATCGTTGCACCATTCAGCAGTTTGGCCGCAAACTTTGTGGAAGGCACTCACTACACTCAAATTTCTGATAAAGCGCCGAGTAGTGAGCCTAAACTTACCGAGTTTTTCTCCTTCTATTGCCATAATTGCTTCAATATGGAAACCAATTATCTGCCTGATATCAAAGCTAACTTAAACAAGGGCATTGCATTTGATACTAAGCATGTCGACTTTATGAATAGTGCTTTAGGGACTGAAGTCATGCGTTCGCTGGCCGTCATCCAAGAGCTGGATAATAAAGACGCTCTAACCCATGCCATGTTCGCCGCGATCCAAGGAGAAGAAGGCGCTAATGGTCACGACCACAGCGCCCCTGGACATAAGCACGAATCGCAAATCAATAGCCGTGACGACATAAAACAAGTCTTTGCTAAGTTCGGTATAGACGCGGCGAAGTACGACAAACTTGCCGACAGTAAAAGCACAGATGAAAAGCTAGCCCTTTGGCGTGCCCAGCAAAACCAATTCCGCGTTGAAAGCGTGCCAGCCTTTATTGTTAATGACAAATATGCAGTTAACTTAAGCAGCATCAGAACCTTAGACGAACTGATTGGCTTAATTAACTATCTTGCCGTTGAAAAAGATGCACAGGCACCTAAAAGTTCTGGTGGTAGCCTAAACTGGTTATTCTTAGCCTTTGCCGCTGCCGTCGCTCTTGGCCGTCAAAAGCGTTTAAGGTAACAATATAAGCTTCTGTTTTTTGCGAATGGATGCTTTAGCGGACTGACAAGTCTCAATCAAAAATGAATCGATACTAGTCAGTCCCTTCAGTAAGTTAGAGCAAGATAAACTCACTCAGGTTGGACCTAACGCTCAGCAGTAGCAGAAATTATTGCCTAATAAATTCAATAATATGCGTTGCAGCCAATATGATATGCAGTACTAAAAAGCCAATAAAAGCATCGGCACAAATTTGATGATAACCACGCCAAGTCATTGCCAGTGGTGTTCCTTGGTAAATAAACCATACAACGCCAGTTAATCCTGTCGCGACCAGCAGTATCATGCCAATCCCTTCGATACAACTAAACAAGCCTTTGCCACCGGCTACGGGGAGCTTGCCTTTAAAAAGGCCTTTAATATCCTGCACCAATTGTTCCCAATCGCCCACCAGCCAGGCAAAATACTGGTGCCATTTGCCTTGGAGGCTATTACGTAACAAAAATAAAACCCCTAACGCAGCACACACCAATCCTAGGTAAACATGCAGATAATCCCAAATGCTAGCATTAGCACGCAGGCTTCGACCGATAAAAATCCACGGACTGGTGCAGATGAGTAGACTTGCGGACAACACCAGCCAAACATGCAAACGCGCCAACAAAAAATCGAATATCAAGGTTAATTTGTTCGACATATAGGTTTATCCTCGATAATCAACGTTAGCCTCAACCGCTCGCTTAGGCTTGGTGGATTTGTAATCCAAACTCATGCACTTTTTGCCAGTCAGTGTATTCAACATTAGTAACAGGATCCGTGGGCCCCTTAGTTAACCACATGATAAAACGTATGATATTCCTATCAAATGCATTATATCCCTGATAATTCAAATTACCGCCAAACACTTGCAACAACTGAGGACGCCAAGTCGTTTTAGTTAAAAACGCCTGCATATAGGGATTGGTCTCAGGGGTATTTTTTTCAGGTTTACGGGCAACTAAACTCACAGAGAAAAATCCACCGACTTTTTGTGTCAGGATTTGCTGATGTTTCTGAATAAATTCATACAGCGCAGGATTATGTTTTCCGTGACGAATACTAGCGCCAATGATGATCTTATCGAAGGACTCCATCGCGGGGACGGCTTTTATATCAGCAATCACCACCGAATTACCTAACTCTTTGAGTTGCTGGGCTAACTGATTCGTGATCTTACGAGTTTGACCATGAACACTGGAGAAGATGATCAGAATTTTTTTCACTTAAGCCTCTATTATCTCAACAAAAATAAGAAAAAGCGGCCAGAAGAAAAACAAGTACGGCGGCCTTATGTTGACCTAAATATACCAATCAATATGATACTCAATGCCTCGCAATCCAGAAGGTAACCACAAGATAAACAATGCGCTTCTATGGATAGCGAGTCCGCTAGCGATATTTAGGTTTTCCACGCAAAAAGCAAACTGCCTATTACGATATTGCATACTAGGTGATTTAGTCATCTATTTACATGAAATAGATCACGGGCTTAGCGCCAAACCATCCCTCGATATTCGGTAATTCTAGCTTGCTCACAAAAATAAAAATCACCACTCTGAGGATCAAAATGTTACAAAATCAGCAATTCCAGCCCTAGTCTAGCAGGCGTGAATAAAAGCAAACCAACTCGGAGACTTAAAGCTAACAATCGACTAAGCTGGACACTTTTGGCAGAGCGGGTATTCTCCCTAATTTGCCATGTAAATTAGCAGACAAGTGATACAGGATTAAGGCATGAAGGATTCGGATATTTTAATGCTTGCAGATGAAGCAGCTCCCGCTGCGGAGGTCTCTGCCCGTAAAAAAGCCCTTTTACTTGGCCGTCAACTCGGTCTCGCCAGTGAGGAAGAATATCGCCCAGCCAATGCCTCGATTGCCGAACGCGCCCAGCATCGGCAACGTAAACTCGCCAGCCAGTATCAGGCAAATGTTGAAACCATTTTCGCCCTCGCCTTAAGTTATACCTCTTCCGACATGACGGGGGTGGATCTCGATCCCGACTGGAGTCATCAATTTTTTCTGATGGCGGAGCAAATCCATAATCGAAAAATGCAGGACCTATGGGCACGTATTCTCTCTAGTGAAATCATCAACCCAGGAAACTTTAGCCTGCGCACCTTAGCGCTACTTAAACAATTAACGCACAGAGAAGCGCAAATCCTCGAAAAAGCCCTAGGCATGGCAGCAAAAGTGAATAATGAGCAGCGCTTAAAACTCATTAGCGGCTATCGGCTCACGGGCGGGATTGGCCAATATTTTCGCAAGCATACCAACATCACCCTAGGTCTCTCGCAATTTGGTCTGCCCTACTCCAGTATTCTCACCCTAGTTGATGCGGGGATACTCCACAGCAGTGAGTTTGAAACGGGTTTACTCAATAGTAAAACCCCCATCCAACTCACTATGCCCGGTATTCAAATGAAACTAACCCCTAAGAGCGGTAATTTGCTCTTTAGTTATTATCGATTAACACCTATTGGCGATGAACTAGCGCAGCTTGTGCTTCCTAAACAGGACCAAGAATACCTTAAAGCCCTTCAAGCCCTATTTGCCAAGGACTTTAAGATTGAATAACAAGCTGTTATAGACTGCTTCTATGCCAGCGCAGTGAGGCGATTTGGGCTAATAACGTCGATTGCGGTTAAATAATCAATCAAAGCCCGAACTTGAGATGCTAAATCCCCTTTGCTGGTATCAATCGTCAACTCAGCGGAGAGCGGGGCCTCATAGGGCGATGAAATCCCAGTAAAATGTGCGATTTCGCCCTTGCGTGCTTTCACGTACAATCCCTTGGGATCACGCGCTTCACACACGCTAAGTGGTGTCGATACATGCACTTCGATAAATTGTCCAGCGGGGAATCTTGCACGTATGCTATCGCGCTCTTCTCGGGTGGGAGAGATAAAAGCTGATAACACCACCAAGCCCGCATCCACCATAAGTTTTGCGACCTCGCCAACACGGCGTAGGTTTTCATCCCTGTCGGCCACGCTAAAACCCAAATCTTTACATAGACCGTGGCGCACATTATCGCCATCGAGCAGATAGGTGTGAAAGCCCGCTTCAAATAATGCACGCTCAAGCGCACCTGCTAGGGTCGACTTACCTGCGCCAGAAAGCCCGGTAAACCAAAGCAATACCGGATTCTGCCCCTTAAGTTTGGCTCTGGCTGCTTGGTCGACACTATGTTGATGCCACACTATATTGCTCATAAAAACTCCTCAAACCTTTAATAAACCAACGACTAAAGGCATCGTTAAAACGGAAAGATGATCGGCACCATAAAAATCACAATCAGCGAATACAGTAGGGATAAGGGCAGCCCTAACCGTACAAAATCACTAAAACGATAGTTACCCGCATTAAACACCATCAAGTTGGTTTGATAACCATAGGGCGAAATAAAGCTAGCGCTAGCCCCAAACACCACAGCCATAATAAAGGGCCTTGGATCGACGCCATAATTCAGCGCCACCGCATAGGCAATAGGAAAAGCCAAGGCCGCGGCGGCGTTATTGGTGACCAGTTCAGTCAACAACAAGGTAACTAAATAAACCCCCACAAACGCCCCAAACACCCCGTAACCATTGATTGCGCCGAGTAAGCCTTGAGCGAGTCCCTCAGCAAGACCTGTGCTCATCATCAGGTTCGCCAACCCCAAAGCGCTGCCCACAATCACGACTAACTCGAGCGGGAAACGGCGCTTAAGTTCAGATAAGGTTACGGCGCCAATGGCAAAGTAGCTGAGCAGCAATAGCACCAATCCTTTTGCCAAGGGTAAAATCTCCGCCAGACTCAGGCCAATCGTCAACACAAATCCGGCTAACACGATACGACTGCGTTTAGTGTCTAAACGCACATTCAAATCGAGTCCGCTGACGGCGGCAAATTCGGTACTCAGCTTAGCATTGGTGCTAAAACCATCCCCCGGCGTCAGCAGTAACACATCGCCCGGTTGCAATACGATATCGCCCAAGCCGCCCTTTAACGGATGATGGCCACGGCGAATCGCCATAACCGCCGCATCAAACTGTTCGCGAAAGCGAGATTCCTTTAAGCTGCTACCCACTAGGCTCGACGAAGGGGCCAATACCGCTTCGACTAGGTTTTGTCCCTTTGCCTGGTGCTTACCAAACCAATCGAGGCCATCGAATTGATGCAACAGCTCCACCGACTCCACCGCGCCACTGAACCGCAGCACATCGTCCGCTTGCAATACTAACTGTGGTGGAACCGGGCAAATACAAATACCGCTTCGCTCAAGCTCCACTAAATAAAGCTTTTTTAGAGCTCTGAGCTTGTTGTCCACCACACTGCGACCGACTAAAGACGAGCCTTTAGCGACATGGGCCTCAAGTAAATAGGGCAGTGCTTCTTCTGTCGTTTCATCGCGTCTGTCGGGCAAGGTATTAGCCAGCATAATCAGTAGCGGAATGCCTAACAGTACAATCAACGCTGCAACAGGGGTAAACTCAAAGAAACCCAGCGCAGGCAAGCCCGCATTCTCCACAAACGAATTAACGATAAGGTTAGTGGAGGTACCAATCAGTGTGAGCGTTCCCCCAAGAATCGTCGCATAGTTAAGCGGCAGTAATAACTTAGCGGGCGCATGGGCCTGATTACGGCGCACTACCCCAATCAAAGATGCCACAACCGCAGTGTTATTGGTAAATGATGACAGCAGAGCCGTGGAAAATCCCAACTTTGCCATTGTCATCGCCAACGAGCTATTACCAATCACTTGGCTTAACTTTCCCAGCAATGAAGTCTTTTCCAGCGCTGTCGCCGCAAGCACCAATAACACTAATGTGACTAATCCCGTATTAGTAAAGCTTGTGAGCGCTGCGTCGAGCGTTACCATACCTAGGAGGTAACATATTAAAAAAGCAAATAAAAACAACACCGCAGGGTTTATGCGGCCAGCAATTAAGCCAGCCAACAACCCAAACAACACTATCGCCAATAGCCACAAGTCACTCACAAATTAGGCTCCAAGCTTTGAAATATCAATCGCTTGCCAGTGCGGGAAGTGTTTACGTACGAGCGCATTAAACTCAATTTCAAAGGCACTAAATTGTGAAGACACTTGCTTGCTTACATGTTGGCCTGACACCACCATTACCGCTGCAACTGTTGCATTGGATAAACGGTCAATCAGGATCATGCCGCCAGTATCACGTACCAGAGAATAGGCATCGAAAACGATATCTTCTGTCAGCTCTAAGGTCACGCGAGCGATAGCATTGAGCCCTAGTGTGTCGGCGCTGCTGCGCGCAAGTGTGTTCACATCAACCACATATTCTATGGTCGAGACTGAGGCTTGAGTCTTTTTACCCGCAACCTTGATGTCATATAACTGGCCGAGTTGTAGTGGTTTTTCATCCATCCACACGAGGTCAGCCACGATTTGGTTGGCAACCTGTGGCGCACTTTCTGGCAGAGCCAGTAAATCACCACGGGAAATATCGATTTCATCTTCTAAGGTGAGAGTGACGGCTTGCCCCGCCGTTGCCTCGGCCAAATCACCATCGAAGGTCACGATACGCTCAACCTTGCTGCGTTTACCCGAAGGCAGCGCTACCACTTCATCACCCACCTTGATGACACCAGAGGCTAAAGTACCGGCAAAACCACGAAAATCCAGATTTGGACGCGACACATATTGCACCGGGAAGCGCACGGGTAAGGCACTCAGTTCACGTTGGGTATCAATGGTTTCTAACAATTCCAGTAATGTACCGCCCTGATACCAAGGGGTATGTAAACTTGGCTCGACCACGTTGTCGCCATTGAGTGCTGATAAGGGCACAAAGTGAATATCTAACTCACCAAAGCCTTTAACGAACTCACTGAAATCATTACGGATACGATTGAATACTTGCTCATCAAACCCGAGTAAATCCATCTTATTGACCGCGACCACAAAGTGGCGAATACCCAGCAAAGAGGCAATAAAGGCATGACGCTTGGTTTGGGTCTGCACGCCGTAACGCGCATCCACTAAGATCACCGCTAAGTCACAGGTTGAGGCGCCAGTCGCCATATTACGGGTGTACTGCTCATGACCTGGGGTGTCGGCGATAATGAACTTACGCTTATCACTTGAAAAATAACGATAAGCCACATCGATAGTGATGCCCTGCTCACGCTCAGCTTGCAGACCATCCACCAGCAAAGCTAAGTCGATTGCTTCGCCCGTTGTCCCCATCTTAGCGCTATCATTTTTTAAGCTAGCTAATTGGTCTTCATAAATCTGCGCACTGTCATGCAGTAAACGGCCAATTAAGGTGCTCTTGCCATCGTCGACGCTG
>NZ_JTLE01000094.1:1090722-1138439 GCF_000798835.1 Shewanella sp. ZOR0012 | reverse complement strand
GGCCTAACTGGGTCACGCCATCGGATAAGGCATTAGAGGCCTGCACTAATTGGCGCGCGGCTTGAGAGGCGGGTAAGGATTCTTCATACAGATAACTGTCGGCCTGCTTGAGCCAATGTAAACTCAGGCTACCTAAGCTAACCAGTAGCAACAGCAATACCCCAAGCACACCGAAGGCGAGCATGAGTCTGCCAGTTAAACTACTTCGCGATAAAGATAAAGGCGCCACACTTGTTCCTTCTGTTACAATGCCTTCGAAATGATCACTGTGGATGATACGAGACAATGGGAAAATTTTGGCAAGCTTTGCTCACACTCACCACTTTTGGCCTGTTATGTTTATCGCCTGCCAATGCCAACAGCCAAACTTGGCCATTAGAGCAACGCCATCCCTTTAATGCCAAAATTCAGCAGGCGCAGGCGCTTGATTATCATCCTCTCACTAAAGCCCAACAAGCTTGGCGTCTATGTGTCCTCGTCCCTCACCTGAAGGACGCTTATTGGATTGGCATCGATTATGGCCTAATCCAACATGCCAAATTCCTTGGCGTATCTTTAGATCTGTTCGAAGCGGGCAGCTACTACCATCAGGATAAGCAACTCGAACAGTTACGCACCTGCATGAGCGGTGACTACGACGCAATTTTACTCGGCGCAGTGAGCCCTAATCTGCTCGAACAGTTTTCCGAGCCGCTAACCAAACCCGTGCTCGCCCTAGTGAATAAACTTAATTCAGAGCAAGTGCAGACCCATATCGGCGTTAACTGGTATCAAATGGGGCTCAGCGCGGGCAATTTTATTAAGGCGGATGCCAAAGCGCATACGCCCACCCAGCCGACCACCTTGGCCCTCTTAGCGGGCCCTGAAAACCTCGGTGGCACAGATTTAGTCGAACAAGGCATTCGCCATGCACTCGAGGGCAGCAATGTCAGCATCAGTGCGATTCAGCATGCCGATAACAATCGCAATCTCTACCGCGATCAATTACAGATTCTGCTTAAGGCCCAGCGCCCCGACTATATTCTCGGCAGTGCGGTGGCGATAGAAGCCGCTGTTAGTACCCTCAAACAAAAACAGCTGACGCAAGACATCAAGCTGGTGAGCAGTTACTTCTCCCCCGCGATTCTGCGCGGCTTAAAGCGACAAAAAGTGGTCTACAGCAATGATGACTTGGTCGTGTTACAGGGCAAACTCGCCATCGATGTCACGGTAAAACAACTCGAAGGCGCCGCGCCTTTTGGCGATATAGGTCCTGCTATCGTTGAGCGCACGACCTCACAAAATACCTTATCGGATCTTAGCTTTAGTCTCGCCGAAGCGGATTTTTATCCCTTGTATCAAGTGCGCCCTTGAGCGCTTAACACAAGATCTAAGTTAGAGATCAGTCATCCACCTTAGCGGCAAATAAATACCCCTCACCATGGACAGTGACAAAGAGCTCGGGATTGAGCTTATTACGTAGACGGCGGATAATAACATCTATGGTTCTGTCATTCACATCATGATTGCGATGACTGGTTTGCTGCATTAAGCGCTCGCGAGAAAGTACCTGCTGCGGATGCAAAGCAAAGGCGGTTAATAACTCAAATTCGGCCTTAGTGAGCTTGATAAGCTCCTCCCCTTGCCGCAGCTTACGACTATTTAATTCAAGCTGATAGCCTTCAAAACTTATCAAATCATCGGGCTGTGATAATTCCTGCACCAGCGCCTGTTCGGCTTGTTTTACCAAAGAAATCCGCCAAAGCAGATTTTTTACCCTCACCAATAGTTCCCGCAGTTCGAAGGGCTTAGTCACATAATCATCGGCGCCCATCTCCAGGCCAACGATTTTATCAATCGATTCATCACGGCCAGAGACTAAGATAATCCCCACATGGGAGCGGCTGCGTAACTCGCGGGTTAAACTTAAGCCATCGACCCCAGGCAGGTTAATATCTAACATAATTAAATCGATATGTTGACGATTAAACTCGTACCACATTTGCTCGCCATCGGCAGCCTCAATCACACGATAACCTTCCTTTTCAAAGTATCCCTTCAATCGCGCACGAATAACTGCTTCATCATCGACAACGAGCACACTATAGGCCATGTTCAACTTCTCTTATTTTGCTTAACTGAATTATTCATACTTTTTCATATTTGCATATGAAGGAAAGGTAAAATATGCGATCTACATTACTTTATTGCACAAAAATCTGCCGAGCTTTTACACTCTCCTCAATATGACATATGCTTAGGCATATTGATTGGTGTGGGCGCTAACAAACTATGAAAGATAAAGAATTAGTGATTGATGAAAGACGACATTTTTCACGGATCCTCTTTGCCGCAAGTGCGTCAATACACCAAGGCGAAAAGCAATGGCAAACCTCAATATTGGATCTCAGCCTAAATGGCGCTTTAGTGGAAGAACCCGCAGGATTTAGCCATTCAGATGAGCCGATCATCCTTAACTTTACTCTGCAGGGCTCAGATATTGAGCTGCAAATGGAAACTGAGTTGGTGCATCAACGTAATCACCAACTTGGGCTTAAATGTAACATTATCGATGTCGACAGCATCAGCCACCTCAAACGCATCGTTGAGCTTAACTTAGGCGATGCCTCAATTCTGAACCGTGAATTGGCGCTCTTTGTCGAAAAACATCATTCCGCCGATTAAACACCACGGATAGTGATTGCACGGATAGTGATTGGGTACGGGCTTGACTCCCGAGTAAAAACAAACAGCGCCTAAGGCACTGTTTGTTTTTTAGATTAGATTGCTTCAAGGGCTTCTGATAGTTTGGAAACGCCCACCACTTCCATTCCCACTGGCGGTTTTTTCGGCACGTTCGCTCGAGGCACTATCGCTCGTTTAAAACCATGCTTAGCGGCTTCGACTAAACGTTCTTGCCCATTTGGCACAGGTCGAATTTCGCCAGATAAGCCCACTTCACCAAACACCACTAAATCACTCGGTAAAATATCGCCACGAAAACTCGATACCATAGCCAGTAGCAGGGTTAAGTCGGCACTGGTTTCGGTTACTTTAACCCCGCCGACCACGTTCACAAACACGTCCTGATCTGACATTTGCAAGCCACCGTGGCGATGCATCACCGCAAGCAACATGGCCAAACGGTTTGCATCCATCCCCACTGCCACGCGGCGCGGATTGGACATGGCAGAATTATCCACCAGCACTTGCAGTTCAACCAGTAACGGGCGCGTACCTTCCCACACCACCATGACCAAGGAGCCCGAGGATTCTTCCTCGCCGCGGGAGAGGAAAATTGCGGATGGGTTAGCCACTTCCTTCAAGCCACGTTCCGTCATGGCAAATACGCCCAGCTCGTTGATCGCCCCGAAGCGGTTCTTGTGGGAGCGCAAAGTACGATAACGGCTGTCGCTATCCCCTTCAAACATCACCGAGCAATCGATACAGTGCTCGAGCACTTTTGGCCCGGCGAGGCTGCCATCTTTGGTGACATGACCCACCATAATAACAGCAATGCCATTTTGCTTCGCGAAACGGGTTAGATAGGAGGCTGATTCACGTACCTGCGACACGCTGCCGGGACTCGACGCTACATCGCTCATATGCATAACTTGAATAGAGTCGACAACGATGACTTTTGGTGATTCTTTCAGGGCGACTTCGCAGATCAACTCCACACTGGTTTCGGATAACATCCTCAGTTTATTGGTTGGCAAGCCAAGACGATGGGCCCGCATCGCCACCTGTTGGAGCGATTCTTCCCCAGTAACATAAAGCGCGGGCATTTTCTCGGCTAAATGGCATAGGGTCTGAAGCAGCAAAGTACTCTTACCAGCTCCGGGATGGCCGCCAATCAAAATCGCCGATCCAGGCACAATGCCGCCTCCAAGTACCCGGTCGAGTTCACCAAAGTGGCTCACTATACGTGGCAAAGCATTGAGATCAATTTGGTCTAAGGTTTTGACTTCGCTACTGCCTGCACCAGCGTAACCGGCAAACTGAGTCCCCCGTCCGGGCGAGGCAGCACCTAAGCGCACTTCAGTTATCGTATTCCACTCGTGACAAGCACTGCATTGCCCTTGCCAACGGGGAAAATCCTGTCCACACTCATTGCACACGTACGCGGTTTTATTCTTTGCCATAACTTATTAAAATCTGTATAAAATCAATTTAAGTAACTGTGAATACTGCCGACATTAGACTAACACAGCACGCAAAAAATCAGCATTAGAAAAGACCACTACATGAGTTTAGATAACCATAGTGCACTCATAGAACAACTCAAGCCGCTGCTCATGGAACCTAACTTCCAGGAGATTTTCCAGCAGCTGACTGTCGATGAAAACAATTCCACCCGTTTTTTATTAAAAATGGAGTTGAATCGTTTAGCCTCGCCCTGCACGCGGATTATTGACCTTAGGGATAAGTCAGAGTTGCCCTGTAGTGAAGTCATGCTGGGTCAGCAGCGCCATTTTCTCGACGAGCCAGCTAAACATAGCCTGCAAGAGGCCATGTCCTTATACCGTAACAAATACACTTTAGGCGTATATGAATACGTCATCGCCGCCCATCAACTTCGGCGACAAAAATTACGCCAGGTGACACAACAAAGCGATACCGCCGAACTCGAACCCTTTATGGTGCCAGGCGTTGTGCTCGGCAGTTATTTTAATCGCACTGAAGAGCGAATGAATTACAGTATCCGCATTGCCGTTTCCCAACCAGGCAGACCTGAAATGCCGGGGATCACCGTTGATTTATCCATTGGTGGTGCGCGCATTCGCGCGGCGGCAAATCATCCTTTTGACCTCGATAAACCGCTAAAGGTAAAGCTTCTCGAGCTAAGTGAAGAATATTATTACCCCGATCTACAACTTGGAGTCGATTACCACATTGTTGATAGCCAAACTAATGGTGAATTTATTTGGTTAAGATTGAAGCGTATTGGTGGCACTGATGCGCTAGGCGAAATGCTGGGCAATTTGATTCGAGGCTATAAACTCCGTTATAAACTCGATGTTAATGACGTATTAGTAACCGCATCCGGCCTTGGATTCGAGCGTCATTATCTGCCGCATTTGCCACATTTACCGTTATTTTTGAATCAACAAACCCAATCAATTAGCCATATGCTGCTGAGTCGAGATAATCAGCAGATAGTGCATTATTTTCAAGATGAGAACGATATCAGCCAGTTACCAGCAATGCTGACATCAGCACGGCTTTCTGCGCTACTTAGCTATCCCGAAAATCCTGACTACGGGTTATTTTTTACGTTTACCTACAACGCCCAAGGCTGCTTGTATTTTTATTCGGCGACCTTAGCCGAATTAAAAGCTAAAGGCTTGGTATCATTGTTTTTAGGTTTTGCTTCAACCAAACCAAGCTGGCGTATTTTTAAACTGGTTCCTGATAAAATTTACCATGCTAAAGGCTATCGCCGTGCGACCTTGCCGGGAGATGATGCTAAATACAGCCCGCTGGTGGAGCAACAATTAGCCCAGTTCAGCCATATGCTGCAACTTATCGATCTGACCAACGAGGATGAAAGAGCGACCTATAAAGCTTGGCAGGATGATAGCAATGCCAATGCCCTAAAAGCTTTCGGCCAGCAACGGCTCAGCACCCACCAAATCAAACCGATTGCAATGCAATTTAGTGAGCGGCGGCAGGAAGCACGCTTCGCCTTTAAAACCTTAGTCAATGTCTCGCAGGGTGGCCTAAAAGCAACAGGAATCACCTTAGATATCTCAGGTCGTGGCATGCAGCTCACGCTCGACAATCCCACGACGTTTGTAACCAATAAACCCTTAATGATCAGTTTACCTAAACTGCAAACCATTGCCGGCAAAACTCAACTCGAGAATTTACCCTACCGCTTAGTTCGAACCCGTAAGAATGGCGTCACATTACATTTAGCCGCTGTCATGGGCCATACGCCCCATGTCGGTGTCGAGTTTTTAAACAAATTAATCGCCCACAATAAAGAAAAGCTAGAACAACTCACTGAAAATAATAGTGAAGCAAACGAGCTTGCTGATGGACTTAAAAATATCCTATTACGCGAACTCCATTCTGTGCCCTACTTTGTTGAAAAAACGACTAAATCAGCACAAGTGGCTTGCTTAGGCGTCAGTACTGAACATGATGAAATTAGTGATATTTTTGCCGCAGGTTCTTCAGATACGTTGCAATATAACCTCGCTCCGCTGCTCAAGGATGGCTTTTTTAAACGGGATATTCTCGACCCCATCCGCCAAATGAAACCCCAGCAGGATATGGATTTTATTGAAGTTTTTATTCAACTGACGCGTCAGTCCCGCGGCCGATTCCATTTAAAATGTATACCCTCGATTGAAGTCGGTGATGCTCAAGCTAAAGTCGCATTTATCACCCAAAGTAAATTGGCTGGACGCTTTATGGCACTGCGAATTTATCGAGGTGCCACCGAAAAACCGGATATGGGGTATTTGCGCCGCGAATTGGAATATATCAATATCCATGCAAATCACAGGGCAAAACAACTTGAAGATCAGCTCTGGCGCATTATCGGTGTAGGTGAATTGCTGGATATCACCCAAGAAGTGGAATTAAGATACCCAGTGTTACATAAACAGGCCTAACTTATTCCTCGTCTTTTAATACCGCGAGTTCAAAGCCTAAATACCAATCGCGGATCAGCGGAAAATGGTCACTCATCGCATCCAGATGAGTCAGCATATCCGCATGGCCATAGTCGTGTTTAAAGCCATTCGCCTTTGAGAGCAAAGTGAATTTCACTTGGCGAAAGCCACACTCAGAGACCATATCGGCGACATCTTCAGGATGCCCAAGCACAGTATCGTTTTGCCCCGCTATAAACCAAGCGACGGGCCAGTTGGCTACCTTCGCCGCCTTGGCATAATCAAAACCGTCATCGTGATCGCGCCACTCACCTCGCACCCAATCGATACTTTGATTCAATGACGCCCGGCTCTCGTTATCCATACCGACACGCAGTTTATCGGCGGCGAGATATCCCTGCCCAACCGCTAAACTTGGGGCAAGGCGATTCCAAAACACATCGACCATCAACCATTTTTTGAAAGATTTGACGCAAATAGTGCGTTTACTGCCGAAGGTGAGTAGTGAACGCACACTTTGCTGCAGTTCAGGGTAACGCGCTAAGGCGCTCGCCATCAACACTCCGCCCCAGGAATGGGCGCACCAATGCACACGTGAGGGGGATATTTTCCCCTGTTCCTGACAGGCCTGATTATGAATATTCAAAATAGACTGCTGTACTAATGGCAATTGCTCACGGATCACCTCACCTTGTCCTAAGGTAAAATCTCGACTGATTTTTGGTAAACTTAATCCTCGTCCAGCGGTATCGAGCACATAAACCACAAAACCCGCCTTAGCAAGAAAACATCCCAAACCACGACCGCTCTGGCTGTAAAAAACTCGGCCATTTGACATAGCGCCATGCAACATCAGGATCGGCGGTTTAGAAAAATCAGCAGTAATAGGCAACAACTGGCGCAGGTGTAACTGTCCATCCCGATAAGGAAGATAGAGGGAGGTTTGTGAAAGTGTTTGAGCAGAATGCTCATCTGGAGTTGAAGTCAAAGTCAGTCACTGGTAGTCCATTAATGAACACTAAACTACCAGTTAAGCCTCAAAAAACAAGAGTCATTACTCTAATGTCACCACATAGTCGACTGAGTCACTTATTAAAACTGCAACAGATAAGGCAATACTCTAAGGTCCAAACTACGGATCCGAGCATCTGCTGCGGCGGCAAGTTTGGGTTTGGCATGGAAGGCAATCCCAAAGTCAGCCGCCTGCACCATAGGAATATCGTTAGCACCATCACCTATCGCCACACGTTGCCCCACTGGGATTTGCCATTCTTGGCTACAACGGTTAACCACATCGGCCTTAAACTGGGCATCGACGACTTTTCCGGTGACGGCTCCCGCCAGCTTACCGTCCGTTATGACTAATTCATTGGCAAAGGCCGCATCTAAATTCAGCAGCTGTTTTAAGTGACCAACAAACGGCGTGAAGCCTCCTGAAGCCACAACGAGGCGCCAATGGTGCGACTTAAGCTCGGTCAACATGGCCTCAAGACCCGGCATCAATGGCAAAGTATCACACAAGGTTTGAATAATCTTGGCATCGGCGCCCTGAAGCTGGGCAACCCTTTGGCGCAGACTCTGCTCAAAATCCAACTCGCCCTGCATCGCGCGCTCAGTGATCGCCGCCACTTGCTCGCCGACCCCAGCCATCGCGGCAAGTTCATCGATACATTCAATTTGGATCGCGGTAGAATCCATGTCCATCACCAGTAAACCGGGCTCGCTCAGTTTAGGTAATGGGCCGTGAATTAAATGTAACTCGACCTGAGATGGACAGGTTGCTAACAATTCAGCACTGGGCTCTACAGGAAGCGCTAATTCGACGCAATGCAGTGCCACTTGACGACGAATAGGTGCGATGGAGAGCGTGGTTAATTTGAGACTTTCAGCCAGAGAAACAATCCAAGTCGCAAGAGAGTCCTCAAGACTTAAATCTTCGTAAATCAGACGCATAGCAAATCTGCTTTGGGATGACCGCGTAGACGATTCCTGATAAGCCTCGAAACTGAGCCCCTGATATTCAAAACGAGGTAAAGGGTTAGCTGCTAACCATACAAACAGCGGATTTTGGTTCAAGCTTTCCATAGGACTCGTGTTCTCCAACTATCGGGCTCACGCAGAATCAATTATGATTAGGCAAGCGCTCTCATTATTAAGGGTCAAAGTGTTATATCTTAAAGGGCTAAAGAAAAGCCATAAAATCAGTAGACTGCTCCAAATCGCCATCGCCTTGACCTTGATGGTCGGCTTAGTGCAATTGTGGCAAACAAGCCTACTACAAGGTCAGCTGCTTCTAAAGTCCCAAACGCAAAAGATGGCCAGATTACTAGTGCAGCAAACGGCCTATAGCGCGGCGCCCGCCCTACAATTACAAAATGATGAGCAACTCCAGTGGCTCGCCAGCGCCCTAGTTGAAGATCCTAAGGTGATGTCGGCTGCAATATTTAGCGATCAAGGAATACGCTTAGCCTTTGCTCAAAGCCTGACTAAAGATGCCTTAGATCCCGAATCAGAAGAAATGAGTCTGCTACTGAGCAAATATCCGCCCTATGTTGAACCCGTGACTCAGGATGGCAAGAATTTAGGTTATGTCGAGGTTAGGCTCGATACCAAACTATTTTTTAATGAAATCAAAGAAGCGCATAACCTGAATATGGAGCAGCAACAAATAATGCTGCTGGTTGCTGGCCTAATAGGCATGTTGTTATCCCGCGCTTTATCTTTTAAACGCGCCGATTTTGACCGTCGCCGCACCCGCGCCAAATTGCGTAAAAACCCTAAAAAGAATAAAGCCATAAAAACCCCTGAAGCGGCTGAGGAATCGAAGCCTGCGGGCCATCAAGATGAGCAGTTGGATGAAGTCATCGCGAGTGATACAGAGGCCGCTCAAAAGCCGACAGAAAATAAAGAAACCGAAGAAAATAAACAAACTACAGATACTTTGCCTTTAGGAAAAATCACAGAAAACGCTAAAGTGCCGGATGAAAACAGTAATCAAGCCAGTATTCAGCCTAAAGTGAAGAAGGCCAAAGCCATTACAGAAACAAAAACTGAGTCTGAGCAAATGCCAGAGCAAGTGTCTGATCTGAAAACTGAGTTGAAACCAGAAACAGCACCTGAGATAGGAGCAAAGGATGATTCATCATCCAACACTATGCATCAGTCTAAAACGCAGTCGACGCAAACTGTTGCGTCGGCCACAGAGCCACAAACCTCAGTATTCACCCCGAATAAACCTAAGGTTAAATCGGTCCGCCGCGTGAAGACCAATACCTCGAAATCCTCCGCTGAGAAAGTCCCTGTTCAACCGAGCGATTTAGACACAGACTCAACGGGTTAACTGAAGTGTCTCAGGCCAAACTGAGGCTTCTTTGGTCTGCGCCGCATTACAGGATTTTATCCATCGAACATTTGGCAGGACGGTTTAGCAGGCTAATCTAAAAGACGACAGGGTAATAAAAAGGGTTCGCAATGCGAACCCTTGTCTTATGACTGCATTAGCGACACATTACAGCGTAATTGCAGCGTCTAATGTCATCACGATCATATCGTTGAACGTGGTTTGACGCTCTTCAGAAGTGGTTTTTTCGCCAGTACGGATATGGTCAGATACCGTTACCACACACAATGCACGGGCACCGAATTCATGGGCAACACCGTATAAACCAGCGGCTTCCATCTCTACGCCTAACACGCCCATTTTTTCCATCACGTCAAACATTTGTGGATCAGGAGTGTAGAACAGATCGGCAGAGAAAACGTTACCAACACGGATCTTAGTACCTTTAACTTTGGCAGACTCGATCACGGCATTCATCAGCTCGTAGTTCGCGATAGCTGCGAAATCTTGGCCTTTGAAACGTAAACGGTTAACTTGCGAATCGGTACAAGCACCCATGCCGATGATCACATCGCGCACTTTAACGTCAGTGCTGATCGCGCCACAAGTACCCACGCGGATCAGGTTCTTAACGCCGTAGTCTTTAATTAATTCGGTTGCATAGATTGAGCATGAAGGAATACCCATGCCTGAACCCATAACAGAAATACGTTTACCTTTGTAAGTACCAGTAAAACCTAGCATGTTTCGAACGTCAGTCACTTGCTCAACATTTTCTAAGAATGTTTCAGCGATATATTTTGCACGTAATGGATCGCCTGGAAACAGAACTGTCTCAGCGAATGCGCCCTCTACAGCATTAATGTGTGGTGTTGCCATCGAAATAACCCCTGTTTATTTTATTAAGACTTAAGTCTTTGTTTACTGGCGGCCCAATGCTGGCCGCCAAATCGAGATTTTGCGCGTTTACTTAGATAAACGACTCACCGTACTCCATCGGCTCAAGCTTGAAGTAGCTCGCGATAGATTGGCCGATATCGGCGAAGCTGTTACGGCGACCGAGTGAACCAGCTTTCAGCCCTGCGCCATAGGCCAATACAGGCACATATTCACGGGTATGGTCAGTACCTTGCCACGTTGGGTCGCAACCATGGTCAGCGGTGAGGATTAACAGATCGTCCTCATCCAGCAGCGCGAGCATTTCAGGTAAACGCGAGTCGAAATACTCCAGCCCTTTCGCATAACCTGCTACATCACGGCGGTGACCATAGTGGGAGTCAAAATCAACAAAGTTAGTGAATACAATAGTATTTTCACCCGCTGATTCCACTTCTGCTAACGTCGCATCAAATAGTGCTTCTAAACCGTTTGCCTTGACCTTTTTGGTGATGCCACAGTAAGCGTAAATATCGGCAATCTTGCCCACACTCACCACTTCACCTCCGGCGGCTTTTAACTTATCTAATACTGTCTTCGCTGGCGGCTCGAGGGAGTAATCCTTACGGTTACCAGTACGAGCAAAGTCGCTTGGGCCAGTGCCATCGAATGGACGCGCAATCACGCGGCCAATGTTATAAGGCTCTAACTCTTCACGGGCGATTTCACAAAGACGATATAAGTTCTCTAAACCAAATGTGCCTTCATGACAGGCAATCTGGAATACCGAATCCGCTGAGGTGTAAAAAATCGGCTTGCCAGAACGCATGTGCTCTTCGCCTAATTCTTCCAGAATAGTAGTACCAGAAGCATGGCAGTTACCTAAAAAGCCATCGAGTCCCGCACGGGCCAAAATCTTATCGGTCAGCTCTTTAGGGAATGAGTTTTGGTGCTCGCTAAAATAGCCCCATTCGAATAATACGGGTACTCCCGCCATTTCCCAGTGACCGCTCGGGGTATCTTTACCCGAACTTAATTCCTGAGCGTGGCCATAGGCACCAATCAGCTCAACATTGTCCGCAAAGCCTGGTGCAAACGCCCCAGTACTCTCCATCGCGGCATGGGCTAACCCTAAACGAGCCAAGTTTGGCAGAGCTAATGGGCCTTTACGACCAGTATCCGCTTTACCTTCGGCGCAAGCTTTGGCGATATGGCCAAATGTGTCAGAACCTAGATCCCCAAACTTGGCGGCGTCACCAGCAGCGCCCACGCCAAAGGAATCCAACATCATTATAACTGTACGTTTCATAATTCTTCCTTAAAGATCCGAAGCTCGAATATAAGCATAGATCTCAGGTGTTTTTTCTGGAGCGACTTCATCGATATGAATCGCTTTTTTCACCGCTTCTTCTGCCTGCGCAAAGGCTTCTTCAGATTGCGCGTGGATCACAGCAATCGGCGTAGAAGCATCAATTTTATCGCCAAGGGCACAGACTTGCGTCAAACCAACACTGTAGTCGAGTGCATCACCAGGTTTGCGACGACCACCACCTAAGGTAACCACGGCTAAACCGAGTTCGCGGGTATCCATGCTGTAGGCATAACCTTGGGTATCCGCAAAGACAGGGCGAATAATTTGCGATTGCGGTAAGTACTTACTGTAGTTTTCGACAAAATCGACGGGGCCACCGAGGCCTGAAACCATCTTGCCAAAGATCTCGGCAGCACGGCCATTATCGAGTACACGGTTTAACTTGGCACGGGCATCCGCTTCATCGGTCGCGAGGCCACCAAGGAGTAACATCTCGGCGCAAAGACCCATAGTCACAGCGTACAGACGAGGATTACGGTAAGCACCGGTTAAGAAGTCGATGGCTTCTTTCACTTCAACCGCATTACCCGCACATGAGGCTAATACTTGGTTCATGTCGGTGAGTAAGGCCGTCGTTTTAGTACCTGCGCCATTGGCTACCGCCGCAATGCTGCGAGCAAGCTCTTCAGAGGCTTCGTAAGTTGGCATAAATGCGCCGCTACCGACTTTAACGTCCATCGCCAATGCATCGAGACTACAAGCTAATTTCTTAGAGAGAATAGAGGCGGTAATGAGGGAGATGGATTCGACGGTCGCAGTGTTGTCACGGATGGAGTAGAAACGTTTATCGGCGGGGACCAGATCGCCAGTTTGGCCAATAATCGCCACACCAACGTCTTTAACCACTTTGCGGAACAATTCACTCGAAGGTTCGGTTTGATAACCGGGAATAGCGTCGAACTTATCGAGCGTACCGCCTGTATGTCCGAGTCCGCGACCCGAAATCATCGGCACATAACCACCGCAGGCAGCGGCCATAGGGCCGAGCATAAGACTAATCACATCACCGACACCACCCGTGCTGTGTTTATCGATGACTGGGCCATTAAGACCAAGTGATTGCCAATTGAGTACAGTGCCAGAATCGCGCATTGCCGTAGTCAAAGCGATTCTTTCATCCATATTCATGTCATTAAAATACACAGCCATGCCTAATGCGGCGATCTGACCTTCCGACACTGCATTAGTGGTTATGCCCTTAACGAAGAACTGGATCTCTTCGGCACTTAAGGCTAACCCATTGCGTTTCTTACGTATAATTTCTTGAGCTAGAAACATGATACTGCCTCCAAGCTAAATACTAATACAACATATCCGTTATTTAGCTTTGCAATGAAACATCAAAACTGTAGCAATATTACAATTGCATGCTATCGAAGTTTTGATGTTTCCAACTAGATTTAGGTCACACTTAATTAGTTTCGATATACGATTTTGGTATTAATCGAGATGCAATGTTCGATTAATAGCCTTGAGTCGGCTTAGGCGCATCGGCTAATTCTAATGTGTGTAACAAACTGTTGAGTAAGCTTGAAGCACCAAATCTAAAGGTACGTGGAGAAACCCAATCCGCACCGAGAATACGCTCAGCCACACCTAAAAACTCTGCTGCTTGAGCAGCATCACGTACGCCGCCAGCAGGCTTAAAGCCTACTTTGGTGTTCTTCTCATTGATCACGGTCAGCATGATTTCAGCCGCTTCAAGGGTCGCGTTGACTGGCACTTTACCGGTAGAAGTCTTAATAAAATCAGCTCCGGCATCGATAGACAGTTCAGAGGCGCGGCGAATAAGTGCAGGATCGGCTAATACACCCGATTCAATAATTACTTTCAACAATACTTCGCCACAGGCTTCTTTACAGGCTTTGACTAACTCATAGCCGACTGTTTCGTTGCCTTCCATCAGCGCGCGGTATGGAAATACCACGTCCACTTCATCGGCGCCATAGGCAACCGCTGCACGGGTTTCTAATACCGCAATTGCGATATCGTCGTTACCGTGTGGGAAGTTGGTTACTGTCGCGATTTGAATGTCTTCGGCGCCCAATTCATCGAGGGTCTTACGTGCGATAGGAATGAAGCGAGGATAGATACAGATGGCAGCAGTATTACCCGCTGGCGTTACCGCTTTGTGACACAGGTCGATCACCTTCTGATCGGTATCGTCATCATTTAAGGTGGTTAAATCCATAAGTTCGATGGCGCGTTGTGCTGCTTTTTTTAAATCAGTCATAATAGCTCTCCAAAAGAAAAAACAAATAAACAGAAATCAGTCGCTTATAAGCAACGCTTAGAGGTGGCATTATTTTGATTATTTTTATATGGCCGGGCCTTCAGGCGATGCCGAGTAACTTGTGTAGGGCAAATTACATATTTATTAGGTATTCAATCTTGCCTATACATCACTAGGCATCCTGACACTTAAATTGACTATAAGTGATCACGACTTGAATCCTTGAAGACCGGAAGAGAGGATACGAATAATGTCTTGTTCCTACTTTTCCGCGAAAAATCCGTTTTAGCGCGAGAAAAACACAAACCTTTATATAAACGCACTGCTCAAATTATAAATGGGTTTAGATAAAGATTCATGACACATAAAAGATGGAGCCGCCATCGCGGCTCCAACGGCTCTTACAAGAAATTAAAACTTGTAAGTAGCAGACAGGTAGTGTGACCAACCTGTTGATTCTAGAGCCAGTGCACCAGCACCGTCTTCTAACAGGTAAACGTCTTTGAAGCCTTTCAGGCCATAGCCCAGAGCGTAACGATCTGAGTGCCAGTATAGACCGAAGAAGATGTTACCACCGTTAGAGGTTTTTGGTACGAAAGCAGTCTTGTCTTCGTCAGCACCAAATTGGTAATCGATATAACCTTGGAATGACAGGAAGCTCTTGTTGTCGAAAAAGTAGAAAGGCTTGAACCAGTTAGCAGAGAATTGGTAACCGTTCCACTCTTTAGCGTTCATGTCGTAGAAACCGTACAGGTTCATACCTGTTTTGCCTAACCAAGGCACGTTTACGTCAGCACCAACACCCCAGAAAGTAGAGTTAACGCCTTCACCGTTCAGACCATCCCAGTTGAACAGAGTAGAGAAGTAAACTTCTTGTACTGGGCCGAAAGATAAATCTTTACCCGTTAATGCATCGATAGAAACACGTGGAGCAAATTTCATGAACAGTTTGCTAGTGCCAGAACCTGGGTTCTTGTCACCGTTGCTGCTTGATTGGTTTGCTAAGTTGAATACGTCAACATAACCATAGAGATCGAATACACCAGAACGGCCGCCGAACTCCATTTCTAAGTAGTTGTGTTGGTCGCCAGTAGCTGGGTTATCAGGCTTTTCGCCGATAGAGTACATAGCGTTGAACTGCATCCACTTGTAGTCAGAACCGTGAAGGTCAGTACGGTCTGCAGCAAATGCGTTGCCAGAGATTGCTGCTACTGCTGTAGCGGCTAAAGCTAAAGTTTTAACGTTTTTCATCATCAACCCCATTATTTTGGTTGCTACCGTCTAGGGTAGCGTTCTTTTTGTGGCGCTCGCATTTTACCTCGATTAAAAAAAATCTCAATAATCTTGCGTAAAATCACGAACACAAAATTCTTAATTGTGAACAAAGTCGCGACTTATTGTTTACGACTAATTAACTTAACCGTACGTCACGACCGTAAGACAGCATCACAGCTAAAGTTTAGTTGTAATCTGACCTATACAATCGGAGAAACTATTCACTACAGGAATCACTACTGGAAAATGGTTGAATTAACTTAGGTCCTGCCCTGCATGGTCAGGACCTAGTTAGTAGGGAATCTCTCCCCCAACGTTTCTGCGCTTAGATAGCTAAGAACAGACCCGCAATTGTTGCACTCATTAAGTTAGCTAACGAGCCTGCGATAACCGCACGAATACCCATTTTAGCTAAATCGTGACGACGGTTAGGAGCCATAGCACCTAAACCACCCAACAGAATCGCGATAGAAGACAAGTTCGCAAAACCACACAGTGCAAACGAAACAATCGCTTTGGTTCTGTCGGTCATAGCTAAACCAGTTTCAGCCACAACCATACCGCCATCAGCGATGTCTTTTAAGTATGGAGCAAAGTTCAGGTAAGCTACGAATTCGTTAACAATGATCTTTTGACCAATGAAAGAACCAGCAACTAATGCTTCATTCCAAGGCACACCGATAAGGAATGCTAAAGGCATGAACACATAGCCAAGGATCAGTTCCAGTGTTAAACCTTCAACACCAAACCAACCACCTACACCACCGATGATGCCGTTGATCATAGCGATCAAGCCAACGAAGGCTAACAGCATTGCACCTACGTTCAGCGCTAAATGCATACCAGATGAAGCACCCGCAGCAGCAGCGTCTAATACGTTAGCTGGCTTATCAGGATCTTCTGGTAATTCATCCATGTCGTTTTTAGCAACTTCAGTTTCTGGGTGCATCAGTTTAGCCATTAATAGACCACCTGGTGCCGCCATGAATGACGCAGCAACTAAGTACTCAATAGGCACGCCCATTTGCGCGTAACCAGCCAGTACTGAACCTGCAATAGAAGCTAAACCACCCACCATGATCGCAAACAGTTCTGATTGAGTCATAGTAGGAATGAATGGACGAACAACTAACGGCGCTTCAGTTTGACCAACGAAGATGTTAGCAGTTGCAGACATAGATTCAGTACGGCTTGTGCCTAATGCTTTTTGCAGACCACCACCGATGATACGGATGATCCACTGCATTACGCCTAAATAGTACAGAACGGCGATAAGAGAAGAGAAGAACACAATAACTGGCAACACGTTTACCGCGAAGATAAAGCCAAGTTTGAAGTTAGCTAAATCACCGAACAGGAAACCGATACCGTTTTGTGCATAACCGATAACGCTAGATACGGCGTCAGATACACCTTTCAGGATATCTTTACCGACAGGAACGTACAGTACAAAACCACCGAAGGCGGCTTGGATGGCTAATGCCCCACCCACAGTACGCAAGTTAATTGCTTTTTTGTTATTCGATAGGAGGAAACCTATCGCAAGTAGGACGACCACCCCTACTAAGCTCATCAATATATTCATTAACCATCACCCTATTGTTAACACTTTTTAATTATGTTGTTAATCAACCTATTTCCGAGTCAGATTATACCCGAGAGAAAGTCGAAAATCGTCGTTTTGATCAAAATTTTGGAGTTTAATTTCAATCGCTTAGAGCAAAATGCTATTGCGACATACACCTGTTTAACCAAAAACAACTAAAGGTCAAACAGTTGCATTGCATTCGACACCAAGTGTTCTGATATTAGAACACTAGATTTTTTTTGCAAAGTTGCAATTTTGTCTATAAAAAGTACAGCATTAGCGGGTTGATTGCGTTTTTCGGTAACATTTAGCGGAGTCATGGCAGGAGAATCAGTCTCAAGTAGGAAACTTTCTAAGGGCAATTCACTGACAGTTTTGAGCAGTTTTTTCGCATTCGGATTCATCACTAAACCACCAATGCCTAGTTTAAAACCTAGCTTAGTGTATTCGAGTGCAATATCAGGACTGCCAGAAAAGGCGTGTATTACGCCCGCTTTTGGGAGTTTATGACGCTTTAGATGGAACAGCACCTCTTGATGTGCCTTTACCGCATGGACGATAACGGGCAAATTCTGCTCATAAGCAAGCGCCAACTGAGCGTCAAAAAATGCTAACTGGCTGCTCCAATTGTCAGCATAAAGTTTGTCTAACCCACACTCACCAATGGCAACAAAACGGGGACATTCTCGTAACTGAGCAACCTGTAATGTTAATTCTGTGATGGCCTTATCAACATCTTCCGGGCAAAACCAAGGATGGATCCCTAAGGCAAAATAACACTGGTATTGCTCAGCAATGGCCAATTGTTTAGTCCAGTGTTGTGGTGAGACCCCTGGGATAATCAGATTATCGATGCCCGCATGATGCATACGCTGTATGACTTGATCGCGGTCACTATCAAACTCGACAAAATCGAGGTGCGCGTGAGTATCTAGCATCATCAATCTGTCACTCCGTTTTTGTGTCTCCATTCGATGATTGCGCTTTTATTTGACAATCAGCTTTAGTTCGAATTAGTGGCGGATCTTCTAATCTTGGCATGCAACAACGGCGATTCTCGGGCGTGAGTCCCATCTTGTCGCACCAACGGATATAAGCCTGCCACGCGCGAGTTATCCAACTTATCATCAGTCACCTCACAAATTTTAGATACAAAAAAGGCGGTGAATCACCGCCTTTAACCCTAGAGCTACTTACCTGTTAGTGCTCGCGCGTTTTAGCGAACTCGATATCAGGGTATCTTTCCATTGAAAGATTTAAGTTAACCATAGTTGGCGCAATGTAAGTTAAGTTATCACCACCGTCGAGCGCCAAGTTTTGGCTACACTTGCGGCGGAACTCTTCTAGCTTACGCTCATCTTTACAATAAACCCAGCGCGCAGTTGAAACGCTAATACCTTCGTAAATCGCCTCAACGTTGTACTCGCTCTTTAAGCGGCCAACAACCACTTCAAACTGGAGTACACCCACGGCACCCACGATCAAGTCATTGGTATCTAAGGGACGAAACACCTGCACAGCCCCTTCTTCAGATAGCTGAACTAAGCCCTTAAGTAATTGTTTTTGCTTGAGCGGATCGCGCAGACGAATACGGCGGAACATTTCGGGCGCAAAGTTAGGTACACCGGTAAAGCGGAACTTTTCACCTTGAGTGAACGTATCGCCGATACGAATGGTTCCGTGGTTATGTAAACCAATAATATCACCAGGATACGCAACTTCAGCGCGCTCACGGTCGCCCGCCATAAAGGTCAACGCATCGCTGACGTTAACATCTTTGCCGATGCGCACATGGTGCATCTTCATGCCTTGCTCATAGCGACCAGAGCAAACACGCATAAAGGCAACGCGGTCACGGTGCTTAGGATCCATGTTTGCTTGAATTTTAAACACAAAACCGGTGAATTTTTCTTCGTCAGGCATGATCATCCGCACATCGCTTTCACGAGGTAGCGGTTTAGGCGCCCATTCCACAATACCATCGAGGATATGGTCAACACCGAAGTTACCTAATGCGGTACCGAAGAACACTGGTGTAAGCTCACCCTTTAGGAAGGCTTGATGATCAAACTCGTTTGATGCTCCGCGAACCAGTTCCATTTCATCACGCAGATCAGCGGCATAGCTACCAATCGCTTTATCCAGATCAGGGTTATCGATACCTTCAATCACACGGCGCTCTTGAATCGTGTGTCCCAAACCGCTTTGGTATAGCACCACTTCATCGCGCAGAATATGGTAAACACCCTTAAATTCTTTACCGCTACCAATAGGCCAAGTAATAGGCGCACAGGCGATATTAAGTACGTTCTCGACCTCATCCATCAGTTCGATAGGATCGCGAATATCACGGTCGAGTTTGTTCATAAAGGTCACGATGGGTGTATCGCGCAGACGGGTCACTTCCATCAATTTGATGGTACGATCTTCAACACCCTTTGCCGAGTCGATAACCATCAAGCAAGAGTCGACCGCCGTTAAGGTGCGGTAAGTATCTTCCGAGAAGTCTTCGTGGCCAGGGGTGTCGAGTAGGTTAACGAGCGCGCCACCATAGGGAAACTGCATGACAGACGTTGTAATCGAAATACCACGGTCTTTTTCCATTTCCATCCAGTCAGACTTAGCGTGCTGACCCGACTTTTTGCCCTTAACGGTACCCGCTTTTTGCAGCGCGTTTCCGAATAACAGCACTTTTTCGGTAATGGTGGTTTTACCCGCGTCGGGGTGCGATATAATCGCGAAGGTGCGACGTTTATCGACCTCTACTTTATTGTCTGACATTTAACCTATGCACTCGTATCGCTAAAAAAGGCGCAAATTATAGCGCCTCAGTGCGTGCTTGGCTAGGCAAAGCCCAAGATGAGCCTCGGGCGATAAGACTTATTTTGTGCCTTCGAGCAACCCTTTGACCTTTGCCAGCTCAATTCGCGCATATCTATGCTCAACAAAGTCATAAATATTAGTCGCAAGGGCGAGGCGGAAATAATTTGCAGCCTCTTGATATTGCTTATTGGCAATGGCCATTTTGGCAAGATAGAAATAAGCTTCACATAAACGTTCAGCATATTCTTTAGGATGAGTGAGGCCTAACTTGGCATCGGCAAATACCTGTTCACGACTCTTAACGCCCAAATAATAATCAACAATCACGGTTGACCATGCATCCGCTTCAAGCCCCTTACGGTGTTCCTGTAGCTGGCGTTTAGCCTCAACGGTATTATCCTTTGATTGGATCAAATACAACCATAATGCTCGGTAACCATCTTTATTATCGGCAGCATAGAAGGATTGCATATCTTTTAAGGCAAGATCATTACGGTCACCATAATAAAGCGCGATACCACGATTCAAGTAGGCATAATCATAGTTTGGCGATAACTCTAATACGCCATCAAACGCCTCATAGGCACTATCGTATTCCCCCTCTTGGGTATAATAAATACCAAGGAAATTATAGGCATCGGCTAAGTCTGGTTGCAATTTTAGCGCTTGCATAAAATCAATGCGCGCCATTAAACGCAAGCCCACGCTGTCGTAAATTACCCCACGATCGTAATGGAAACGAGCGCGCTGCTCGTTGGTCAATTCAACAGCTGATAAAATCTCATTGAGCTTAGCAAGGGTCACCTCGACTTTATAATCAGTCATCACTGGGGCGATAACCAATTTACCTTCAACGTCATTTTGGTTGTCTAAGGGGGATTGAGTGGTCGCACATCCAGCCAACATCAAGCTGGCACCCGCCAGCACAGCAACAACAGCGGTTCTAATTTTAAGACTCATCCATTTCTACCTTTTTAGATTCCCAACTCACGCAGAAGAATGTTCATGATAGCAATCCCACAACTGGACTGCTATTGAGGAATAGCATTAAACACAACTTTATTAAACCCAAACAAACAAAAAGGAGATCAATTGATCTCCTTTTAGTCACGTCACGTCGAAACTGACACCGATAATGTCTGTTTAGACCATTATTCAGCAGCTGGCTCTTTAGTCTGTGCTTCTTTGATTGACAGTCTTACACGGCCTTGACGATCCACTTCCATCACTTTAACGGTGACTTCTTGGTTCAGTTCAAGGTGGTCAGAGACATTAGCAACACGCTCATCGCTGATTTGCGAAATGTGCACTAAACCATCTTTACCTGGCAGAATGTTAACGAAGGCACCGAAGTCAACGATACGGATAACTTTACCGTTGTAGATACGACCCACTTCAACTTCTGAAGTGATTTCTTCGATACGACGGATAGCTTCTTTGGTGGCTTCACCATTAGAAGAAGCAATTCTTACTGTACCGTCATCTTCAAGCTCGATAGTCGTGCCGGTTTCTTCGGTCAGTGCACGAATTACCGCGCCGCCTTTACCGATAACATCACGGATCTTCTCTGGGTTGATCTTGATAGTTGTGATACGTGGAGCATGGTCAGAGATATCATCACGGTGCGAACCAATCGCTTGATCCATCACGTTTAGGATATGTACACGTGCGCCATAGGCTTGTTGCAGTGCAATTTCCATGATTTCTTTGGTAATACCTTCGATCTTGATATCCATCTGCAGTGCAGTCACACCGTCACGGGTACCGGCTACTTTGAAGTCCATATCACCTAAGTGGTCTTCATCACCTAAGATGTCAGACAGAACCACAAAGTCATCGCCTTCTTTCACTAGACCCATAGCGATACCCGCTACAGAAGTCTTGATAGGTACACCCGCATCCATCAGCGCAAGAGACGTACCACAGACTGATGCCATAGAGCTTGAACCGTTAGATTCAGTGATTTCAGAAACCACACGCACACTGTATGGGAACTCTTCAGCAGATGGCATTACTGCGTTGATACCGCGCCATGCTAACTTGCCGTGGCCGATTTCACGACGCTTAGGTGAACCCACCATACCTGTCTCACCAACAGAATAAGGAGGGAAGTTGTAGTGCAGCATGAAGCGGCTAGTGCGCTCGCCCATAATGCTATCAATCTTCTGTGCGTCACGCTCAGTACCTAAAGTACAAGTCACCAGCGCTTGGGTTTCGCCACGGGTAAACAGTGCACTACCGTGGGTACGTGGTAATACGCCTGCCAATACGCTTAATGCGCGAATCATATCTGGCTCACGACCATCGATACGCGGCTCACCACGGATGATGCGACCACGAACCACTTTCTTCTCTAAGCTACCGAGCAGACCATCAACTTCACGTAAATCAATGTTAGGATTGCTTGCTAATAACGCTTCTTTCGTTGCAGCTTTAACAACAGCAACTTGAGCATAACGATCTTGCTTTACTTGGATTTTATACGCATCGCCTAAACCCGCTTCAGCAAGCGCTTTAATTTGAGCAACCAGCGTTTCATCTTGCACTGGAGCAGTCCAATTCCAAGCAGGTTTACCGGCTTCTGCTTTGAATTCAGCAATCGCTTTGATAACCACTTGTTGTTGGTCGTGACCATAAACTACTGAGCCTAACATCACTTCTTCTGGTAAGGCTTGAGCTTCTGACTCAACCATCAATACCGCGCTCTCAGTACCTGCAACAACCAAGTTTAGTTGGCTGCTTTCTAACTGAGTCACTGTTGGGTTCAGTACGTATTCGCCATTGATGTAACCCACACGCGCCGCACCTAATGGACCGCTGAATGGAATACCCGAAATGGCAAGCGCCGCCGAAGTACCGATCATCGAAATAATATCTGGCTCGATTTGTGGATCGACAGATACCACAGTGATGATAACTTGAACTTCGTTGGTGAAACCATTGGGGAAAAGAGGACGAATTGGACGGTCGATCAGGCGAGCGATTAATGTCTCATCTTCTGAAGGACGGCCTTCACGCTTAAAGAAACCACCAGGAATTTTACCCGCTGCGTAGCTCTTTTCTTGATAGTTAACAGTCAGAGGAAAGAAGTCACGGCCTGCTTCAGCTTCTTTTTTACCTACAACAGTGACTAACACTGTCGTGTCACCCATACTCGCTAACACGGCTGCATCAGCTTGACGCGCTATAACGCCTGTTTCCAGGGTGACTGTATGTTGACCATACTCAAAACTCTTTACAATTGGATTCACGTGACCCATTCCTTAATTAATGACCTTGAATTACGCGCGTAAGTATACTGCAATTATGAACCATAGATAAAGAGCAGATAATGATGACAAACTGCTATCTTTTCACTAAAGTGGTTAAATCAACAAAGAGTTATGCTCTACAGTGATATAGGCAATCCCCTCTGGTGAAAAATAACAATTAAAAGGAAGATCTGAATGACGGGTCGTTTTAAATCCCTAACTTGGAAACAGACTAACCTCGTCGTTTTTACTGCGTTATTTTTTGCTATCGCTATTTTTATTGTTGAAATTGCCCTTGTGGTGGTATCCACCAAACATCAACTCACGACCACTCAACAGGAATTACTCGATTCGGTAGAACAACCTTCTGCTAACGCCGTTTGGGCACTGGATGATAATCTCGCAAGACAAACCTTAGAAGGTGCAATAAAAGTTGAGCATGTCGGCTCAGCAGTCATCGAACTCGATGATGGCTCCATGTTTGTGTCAGTGAGTAATAATCAGAAAACCAGCTCACAAACTTTTATAAGCCTCAGTAATAAACTGTTTGATGATCTTAAAGAAATTTCACGCCCATTGTATCGTCCCTTCTATTTCGAAGGCACACAAAAACAACAGCTTATTGGCACATTGACTATTTTCTATGACACACAGGAACTGACTAATACCCTCTTTAGCCAACTCAGGTTTAGTTTTTTTGCAACCTTAGCCCGTGCACTTTTGCTCACCTTGGTATTATCTGTCGTCTTCCACCGCTTCTTAACCCAGCCGATAGCCCGGATAAGTGAAGCAATCGATAAAATCGCACCCGATTCGCCCGACGAAAACCTCTTGCCCATGTCCAATGCCCATAAGGATGATGAATTGGGACTGGTAACGTCGAAATTTAATCAGATCTTAATTCAATTTAGTCAAACTCAGTCAAAACTTCGAAAAATGGCAACACGAGATCCACTCACCGGATTGCCTAATCGTACTTTACTGCTCGAAACAATTGCCGTCACAATCCAACGCTCTAGAGTACACAAACGTAGCTTTGCCCTGATGTTTATCGACCTAGATCGCTTTAAAAATATTAATGACTCCCTAGGACACGCCCTTGGCGATCAATTCCTCGCCCGTATCGCTCGCATCCTCGAACGTGTAGTGGGTGATAAAGGCACAGTATCTCGCCTAGGCGGTGATGAATTCGTTATTTTAGCCGACTCAGTTCACTCTCCTGACCAAGCTGCTGACTTTGTCGATAAACTCTTAGTGCAACTTAATGTCCCCATCCAATTGAATGAACACGCGATTCACCCTGCGGCTTCTATCGGAATATCTATCTACCCTGAGGATGGAAATAGCGCCGAAGATCTTATCCGCCATGCCGATATTGCGATGTACAGTGCAAAAGCAGCAGGTTCTAATCAATGGGCTTTCTTCAAACAGCAAATGACAGAACGAGCTGCGGTTAGACTTAGGACAGAGGCATCACTACATGATGCATTGAAAAATAATGAATTTCTGCTCTACTTCCAGCCTAAGCTTGATCTGCAAACAGGTAAAATTACCGGATGTGAAGCCTTAATTCGTTGGCAAAAAGATGGCCGCTTAATTAGTCCCATGTCCTTTATTCCGGTGGCAGAAGAAACCGGCATTATTATTCCTATCGGTCGTTGGGTGATAGAGCAGAGTTGCCGAGTACTGCGGGAGTGGCAGAAGAAATATAACTATGCCATTCCTATCGCAATTAACGTCGCCTCACAACAATTTGCCGACGCAAGCTTAGTCTCTGATATCAAACAAATGGCGCTACGATACCAAATTCAACCAGAGTTATTAGAAATAGAGATTACTGAAACCTCATTAATGAATGATATAGAACTTGCTATCAACAAATTAGAGCAACTTAAATCGGCAGGATTTGGTATCGCGGTAGATGATTTTGGTACTGGTTATTCCTCCCTCTCTTACTTACGCCATCTGCCAATCACCACTATGAAAATTGACCGCTGCTTTGTTTCCGATCTTCCCAAGGATAGTGCAATTGCATCAACAATCTTGATGTTAGGTAAGCAATTAAACCTAACTATTGTGGCTGAAGGGATTGAGAACGAGCTGCAACTCGATTGGCTTAAGAGTAATGAGTGCCAGATAGGTCAAGGCTTTTACTTTAGCCAACCTTTACCACAGGCTGAGTTTGAGACGCTATATATTGCCAGTCAAACTGCAACCATTAGTAATATTGATGGATTACGTGGTGCCTAATGTACTGAGGATATAGTTCAACATACTGAATTTTAGGCAATAAAAAAGGAGGCTAAGCCTCCTTTTTTACGTTAATCGACGAGAGATTAACGACGTAAACCTAACTTTTGGATCAGCTCATTGTAACGTGTAGCTTCGGTACGCTTCAGGTAAGCTAATAACTTACGACGAGCGCTAACCATACGTAACAGACCACGACGTGAGTGGTGATCGTGAATGTGCTCTTTGAAGTGATCTTGCAAATGGTTGATTTGAGCAGTTAACAGCGCAACTTGAACTTCAGTTGAACCAGTGTCGTTTGCGCCACGGCCAAATTCAGCCAGGATTTTTGCTTTCGCTTCAGTACTTAGTGACATGTGTCTCTCCAAATATAAAATGTGAATCCCTAGCCGATCACTAACTCAGCCAGAGGGCGCGCTATTCTACCCATAATCTTTGGCGTGCGCAATAAAAGCGGTGGAATAATATCCGAGCAAATCCATTAAGATGCTTTAGGTTCGTCGTGAATAACGACTAAACGCTTCGGGGCCAGTAAGCCATCATCATTCATCTCACCGATACCAACAAAACGACGTGCAGTCCCTAAGGTAATCCGTACCAGCTTATTTGCTTCTAAGTTCGCGACTCGCACCGCTTGACCTTGCATTAAGTAAGCTGCACTCGCATCAGGGACATTGACCTCAGGAAAATCGGCAACCGCCGTATCCATAGGTAACAGTAACGAATCCAACAAACTGCTTGGATCAAGTTGTTGTTCCTGTGCTTTAGCGACTAAGGCTTCTAGCTGCTCAAGAGTAACCATTTTATCGTAGGGATAATGTGCAACTTGAGTACGGCGCAGCATGATCACATGGGCGCCACAACCGAGCATTTCGCCTAAATCGTCAATAATAGTGCGAATATAAGTGCCCTTAGAGCAATGAATGTCTAAGGTTAGCTCATCGCCTTCTAGACCGATGAAGTTCAGTTCAAAGACAGTGATTGGACGCGCCTCACGCGGCACTTCAATCCCCTCTCGGGCATACTTATACAAGGGTTGACCTTGATATTTGAGCGCTGAATACATGGATGGCACTTGCAAAGTATCACCACGGAAATGCGCTAAGGCGGACATTAACTGCGCCTGTGTAAACTCGAGCGGGCGTGTTTGTACGACTTCGCCGTCTGAGTCGCTGGTATCGGTACGTTGCCCCAGTTTTGCCGTGACCAGATAACGCTTATCCGAATCGAGCAAATGCTGGGAAAACTTAGTCGCTTCACCTAAACAGATTGGCAGCATGCCCGTCGCCAGTGGATCGAGCGCCCCCGTATGCCCCGCTTTGTTGGCATTAAAAAAGCGCTTTACTCGTTGCAATGCAAAGTTGGAGCTCATGCCTGTGGCCTTGTCCAACAATACAATACCGTCGATAAAGCGGCCCTTTGAACGTCTTGCCATTACGCTTTACCTTCGGTGTCATCGCTCTCGTCAATGTCATTATCAACAACATCATCTTCAGCGCTACCAAACTGTTGTTGTTTGGCTTTATCGCTGTTGATGACTTGGCTGACGAGATTAGACATACGCATACCTTCAACCAATGAGCTGTCGTAAACAAAGCGAATTTCTGGCATCACGCGCAATTTCATGCGGCCTGCCACTAAGGTACGAATATAAGGAGCGGCAGCAATCAGCGCGTTCAGCTTTTCTTGCACAACTTCTTTGTCTTCTTCAAAGAAGGTGACAAAGACTTTGGCGTAACTTAAATCGCGAGAAACATCAACGTCATTGACGGTCACAAAACCAATACGGGGATCTTTCATGTCGCGTTGTAGGACAACAGCCAGCTCTTGCTGTAACTGCTGGCCTATACGACGTGTACGACTGAATTCTTTTGCCATAATAGAGTTACCATAATAGCTAATGTCATTAAATTGAAAGGGCGGCTAATGCCGCCCTCTTTATCGTTACAGTGTACGTGCCACTTCGACGGTTTCAAATACTTCGATTTGGTCACCCACGCGGACATCGTTGTAGTTCTTAACACCGATACCACATTCCATGCCATTGCGAACTTCATTAACGTCATCTTTAAAGCGACGTAATGATTCGAGTTCACCTTCGAAGATCACCACGTTATCACGCAGAACGCGAATTGGTGCGCTACGCTTGATGGTGCCTTCAGTCACCATACAACCAGCGATTGCGCCCAGTTTTGGTGATTTGAACACGTCACGAACTTCAGCCAGACCGATAATCTGTTGTTTGAATTCAGGTGACAGCATACCTGTCATCGCCGCTTTCACTTCATCAATCAGATTATAGATAACGCTGTAGTAACGTAAGTCAACACTTTCGTTTTCGATAGTCTTACGCGCTTGCGCATCGGCACGCACGTTAAAGCCAACCATAATCGCGTTAGAAGCCGCAGCTAAAGTCGCGTCGGTTTCGGTCAGAGCACCTACACCACGAGCGATGATGTTTACTTTCACTTCGTCGGTAGACAGACCCATTAAGGAGTCGGTAATCGCTTCGAGTGAACCTTGAACGTCTGCCTTCAGAACGATGTTCAGTTCTTTCACTTCGCCTTCGGTCATGTTCGCGAACATGTTTTCCAGCTTAGACTTCTGCTGACGCGCTAATTTCACATCACGGAACTTGCCTTGACGGTACAGCGCGACTTCACGGGCTTTACGCTCGTCACGCACAACGGTTGCTTCATCACCGGCTGATGGCACACCTGACAGACCTAAAATCTCAACAGGGATTGATGGGCCAGCTTCAGTGATTGAACGACCGTTCTCGTCTTTCATCGCACGGATTTTACCGTACTCTAAACCACATAGAACGATGTCACCTTGGCGCAGTGTACCTTCTTGAACCAGAATCGTTGCTACAGGGCCGCGACCTTTATCCAGTTGAGACTCAATAACCACACCAGCAGCCATACCATCACGAACAGCTTTGAGTTCAAGTACTTCAGCTTGGAGTAAGATACCCTCAAGCAAATCATCAACGCCTTCACCCGTCTTAGCAGATACGAAGGCAAACATGTTGTCTCCGCCCCATTCTTCAGACATCACGCCGTGCTGAGACAATTCGCTCTTCACGCGGTCGATATCGGCTTCTGGCTTGTCCATCTTGTTAACTGCAACAATTAATGGCACGTTACCCGCTTTAGCATGTTGAATCGCTTCAATGGTTTGCGGCATAACACCGTCATCGGCAGCCACAACGAGTACAACGATATCCGTCGCCTTAGCACCACGAGCACGCATTGCGGTAAACGCAGCGTGACCAGGGGTATCTAAGAAAGTGATCATGCCGTTTTCGGTCTCAACATGGTATGCACCAATATGCTGAGTAATACCACCGGCCTCACCCGCTGCCACTTTCGCGCGGCGGATATAGTCAAGGAGCGATGTTTTACCGTGGTCAACGTGACCCATAATGGTTACAACAGGTGCACGAGGCTCAAGCTTCACGCCACCTTCTTCGTCACGCTCAGAAAGTACTTGTTGCTCTAATTCGTTTTCACGAATAAGTACCACTTTGTGGCCCATTTCTTCAGCAACTAATTGGGCAGTTTCTTGATCTAACACTTGGTTGATCGTAACCATTGAGCCCATCTTCATCATTTGCTTGATGATTTCAGTCGCTTTAACTGCCATTAAGTGAGCAAGTTCTGCCACTGTAACTGTTTCACCGATACGCACATCACGGTTAACGGCTGCTACTGGCTTATTGAAGCCATGAGCCATTGATTCTGGCGCTGTGCTGCGGTTACGCATGTGTTTTTCGCGACCATCGCGAGCATCTTTACCACCACGTTTGGTTTTGGCGGTATTTTTGTTACGCGCACGGCGGCCACGTTTTTCTTCATCCATATCAGACGAATCTTCAGCTGCGCGAGCCACTTTAGAGGTAGTGATATGGTGATCGCTATAGCGCTCAGCTTCTAAACGTTGACGCTCTTCTTCGGCCCAACGCTTAGAGTTTTCTTCTGCTAACAGACGCGCTTTTTCTGCCGCTTTGGCGGCTTCTTCGTCTTGTTTACGTTTAGTCGCAGCTTCTTGTACTGCTTTTAAACGTTCAGCTTCCAAACGAGCTGCTTCAGCTTCTGGTGACATATCTTTGGCTACTTTCACTTCCGCTGCGGCTTTCGCTTTTGCTTTCGCTTCAGCTTCTGCCTTCGCTTTCGCCTCTGCTTCCACTTTAGCCTTAGCTTCGGCTTCTGCCTTCGCTTTCGCTTCAGCTTCTGCTTTGGCCTTCGCTTCGGCTTCTGCTTTGGCTTTAGCCTCTTCTTCCGCTTTAAGCACTGCGTCACTCACATCACGTTTAACAAAAGTACGGGTTTTACGCACTTCAACTTTAACGTCTTTAGATTGACCACCATTACCGGCCACACTCAGGGTCGATACGGTTTTACGTTGCAGCGTCATTTTAGTCGGCGCATTATCGGCGCCATGTTGCTTCTTCAGATAATCCAGTAACTGCTGCTTCTCAGCTTCAGACACATTATCAGTGTGGCCTTTCTTAATTCCGGCCTGAGAGAATTGCTCAATCAGACGTTCAACACTTTTACCCACTTCCGTGGCCAATTTCTCTACGGTAGTATCTGCCATCAGTTAAATCCCCCTGTTGATCGACTTATGCTTCTTCGCCAAACCAACAGATGTTGCGGGCAGCCATGATCAGCTCACCTGCTTTTTCTTCTGTCAATTCTTCAATTTCGATCAAATCATCAATGCCTTGTTCAGCCAAGTCTTCTAGAGTCACGATACCTTTGCTCGCTAAAACATAGGCTAAGTGTCTTTCAACACCTTCAAGTGCTAATAACTCTTCACTTGGCTCCACACCATCTAGTGCTTCTTCGGATGCGAGCGCTCGAGTTGAGATCGCAGCCTTAGCACGTTCACGTAATGCTTCGACGAGATCCTCATCAAAGCCATCAATTGCCAATAATTCTGACACAGGCACATAAGCCACTTCTTCGAGCGAAGTAAAACCTTCATCAGCCAGTACTTGTGCAAAATCTTCATCTACATCCAGAGATTTCATAAATAAGCTCTTCACCTTAGCGCTTTCGGCTTGGTGTTTCTTATTCATGTCTTCCACTGTCATCACGTTCAGTTCCCAGCCTGTTAACTGAGTCGCTAAACGCACGTTTTGACCATTGCGACCAATGGCCTGAGCTAAACTTTCCGCTTCAACAGCGATATCCATTGAGTGGTTGTCTTCATCAACGATGATAGAAGCCACATCAGCTGGCGCCATGGCGTTGATCACATATTGTGCTGGATTGTCATCCCACAATACGATATCGACACGCTCACCACCGAGTTCATTCGATACCGCTTGCACACGTGCCCCACGCATACCAACGCAAGCACCAATTGGGTCGATACGACGATCGTTCGATTTCACTGCGATCTTAGCGCGAGCACCAGGGTCACGCGCCGCGCCCATCACTTCGATCAGTTCATCGGCAATTTCCGGCACTTCAACACGGAACAGCTCAATCAGCATGTCAGGCTTAGTGCGAGTTAAGAATAACTGCGCACCACGCGCTTCAGGACGAACAGAGTAAAGCAGTGCACGAACACGGTCACCAGGACGGAAAGATTCGCGTGAAATCAAGTCTTCACGGAATAATACGCCATCAGCATTGTTGCCTAAGTCCACAACTACACTTTCGCGGGTTGCTTTCTTAACGACACCAGTGATCAGCTCACCTTCTTTATCTTGGAACTGCTCAACCACTTGCGCACGCTCAGCTTCACGTACTTTTTGTACGATCACTTGCTTAGCGGTTTGGGTAGTAATGCGATCGAACGCCACTGATTCAATTTGGTCTTCAATAAATTCACCTGGTTGAATCTCTGGATCTTCGAAACGTGCTGCTTCCAGCGTAATCTCACGGTATGGATTTTCTAACGCAACACCGTTGTCATCAATTACCATCCAACGGCGGAAAGTTTCATAAGCGCCAGTTTTACGGTCGATAGCAACACGGACGTCGATATCACCTTCGTATTTTTTCTTGGTAGCGGTAGCCAGAGCAGTCTCCAGCGCTTCAAAAATCTTCTCGCGTGGAACGGCCTTTTCATTTGAAACCGCTTCAGCGACTAGCAGAATCTCTTTATTCATTTTGTCTTGCCTCGTTCACCTTGAAACCATCAAAACTTTGCGATGATGTTGCCTTTACGGATATTATCCAAGGCGACAACCAGCTCTTTACCATTTACTTTCACCGACAGCATTTGACCGTCAACCTGAGTAATGGCGCCTTTTAAATTACGACTGCCCGCGACAGGCATAGTCAGTTGAAGCTTGACATCCTCGCCGATATAGGACGCATATTGCTCAGCAGTGAACAGCGGTCTATCTACACCAGGCGAAGAAACCTCTAAGGTATATTCAGTAGAAATAGGGTCTTCAACATCGAGCACAGCACTGACTTGGCGACTCACGTTGGCACAATCTTCGATATTGATGCCATTCTCACCATCAATGAACACGCGCAGGACTGAATGGTTACCCGCTTGAACATATTCAATGCCCCAAAGTTGGAAGCCGAGTGCTTCCACAGGCACTGTGAGCATGTCTGCCAGTCTGGATTCTAATGTTGCCAAATTTGACCCCCGAAAAAACAAAAAAGGGCTTAATAGCCCTAGTAAAACGCCGTAAACAATACGACAAATTTAAAAGTCCCAGACAACAAAAAACCCCGTAATGACGAGGTTATTAGCTTCAAGAACCTGTAAACCATAATGAATTAAACAACATTCATTACTAGGAGCTGGTTGCGGGGGCCGGATTTGAACCGACGACCTTCGGGTTATGAGCCCGACGAGCTACCAAGCTGCTCCACCCCGCGTCAACTGTGTGCAAGTATATTGACTATCGTCTTTGCTTGCAATAACTAAGTCAGTTCTTGTTTTGACTTACTTAGTTTAATTATGGTGCCGAGAGCGGGACTTGAACCCGCACGTCCGTTAGGACACAGCCACCTCAAGGCTGCGCGTCTACCAATTTCACCACCTCGGCGACACCTTTTACTAGTCAGGAATTTTGGTTTCTGACTTTTCGGTTGCTTGATCAACTGGCTGGGTAACCTGTTCATCAGCACCTAAATTTTTCCATGCATCTTCATTTTTTGCGTGGTTTGCACTTAAGTTGCCGATCAGCAGACTTAACGTGAAAAACGCAATGGCAAGAATCGCCGTTGTGCGTGTCAGGAAGTTACCTGAACCGCTTGAACCGAATAAGGTACCTGATGCACCGGCGCCAAAAGAGGCACCCATATCAGCTCCTTTACCTTGCTGGATTAAGATTAGGCCAATTAAACCTAATGCAACCAACAAGTAAACAACCACTAAAACTTCATACATATTATGCGCTCATCGCTATAGTACACAGACTTAAAAACTCGGTAGAGTTTAAACTGGCACCGCCAATCAGTCCACCATCAACATCAGGTTGGGCAAATAAATCTGCTGCATTACTCGGTGTCACACTGCCACCGTACAAAATCCTGATATTTTCTCCGATAAACGGAGACACTTCAGAGAGACGCTTGCGTATAAACGCATGTACTTCTTGTGCCTGCTCTGGTGTCGCACTTTTACCAGTCCCTACAGCCCATAATGGCTCGTAAGCGATAATGGCGTTATCAAAAGCCATAGTGCCATTTTTCTGGATTACTATGTCCAACTCTTCTGCAATCACCTCGAAGGTACGTCTTGCTTCACGTGCTGGACCCGATTCACCCACACATAAGATAGGGGTTAAACCGTGCTTTTGTGCAGCGGCAAATTTTTCCGCTACGATATTACTCGTCTCTCCGTACATACGGCGACGTTCTGAATGCCCGATAATCACATATCGACATCCGCAATCTTTAAGCATCTGACCCGAAACTTCTCCGGTATAAGCGCCAAAGTCATGTTGACTTAAATTTTGAGCGCCCATCCTAACAAGTGAACCGTCTAACGCTTCCTTGTTTGCTTCTAGCAGTTGCCTTACGCTTTCTAGATAGATAGAAGGCGGGCATAAAACCACTTCAGCTGAATCATTTTGGAGCTTTGAGGCAAACTTCTTAAACAACTCTTGGGCTAGCGCCGCACTGCCGTTCATCTTCCAATTGCCAGCTACCATAGGACGTCTGAGTGCCATCACTGTCTCCTCTGAAAGCGGCGTGAATAATAGCGAACCACTTATTAAGTTACAATAGCTAAATTCGAAATTTTTCAGATATTAGGTTGGAGTGCTTACTTTTTACACGCCAAACCCTATTCCTGCTCATTAATGCAGCTAACACCTTCATTTTTAATCGGTATCAGCTGCACTCGACTAAAGATTGGTTTGATTAGCTCGCCGATTTTACCGCATCTGCAATCAAATTAGCGTGCGCTAACACAGCATTGTGATCATCACCTTCAACCATCACGCGAATTAACGGTTCAGTACCAGATTTGCGTAGCAATACGCGACCTCGAGCACCCAGTTGTGATTCAACCTGAGCTTGAGCAGCTTTAACTTTATCAGAGCTTAATGGATCATGTTCGCCTTCAAAACGCACATTCACCAACACCTGTGGCAACATTTCCATTGGCGCAGTTAACTGCTCTAAGGTTGCATTTTGACGACGCATGGCCGCCAGCACCAAAATACCAGCAACAATACCATCACCGGTCGTGCCATGGTCGAGGTTAAGAATATGCCCCGAGTTTTCACCGCCGATACGCCAATCGAGTTCTTTGAGTAACTCCATCACATAACGGTCGCCCACTTTAGAGCGAGCAAAGGGAATATCCAACGCCTGAAGTGCTAAATCGAGGCCAAGGTTAGACATTAACGTCCCAACCACACCTCCGCGTAACACACCACGAGCCTTGGCATCACAGGCAAGGATATAAAGAATTTGATCGCCATCGATCACCTCACCTTTGCTATTGACCATCATAATTCGGTCACCATCGCCATCGAGCGCAATCCCTAAATCGGCACTTTCGGCCAAAACAGTTTCGCAAATCTTCGCCATGGACGTTGCGCCGACTTTGTCATTGATATTGACTCCGTTTGGTTTATCACCAATGGCAATCACTTCGGCGCCTAACTCGCGAAATACCGCTGGTGCGATGTGATAAGTAGCACCATGGGCACAATCGACGACAATTTTTAACCCTGTTAATGTGTGATCTGCAGGGAAATTACCTTTACAGTATTCGATGTAACGACCGCGAGCATCTTCAATTCGTGACACTTTGCCCAACAGATGTGATTCAACACACTCTAAGGGCTTTTCTAATTCGGCTTCAATTTCAAGCTCAAGATTATCATCAAGCTTACTGCCATCAGTTGAGAAAAACTTAATGCCGTTATCATAGTAAGGGTTGTGGGAAGCACTAATTACCACACCAGCTTCGGCGCGAAAAGTACGAGTCAAATAAGCCACCGCTGGCGTTGGCATGGGCCCCATCAGCATCACATTCAAACCTGCTGCCGAAAGGCCAGCCTCTAAAGCTGATTCAAACATATACCCCGAGATACGGGTATCTTTACCAATAATCACTTTCTTAGTGCCGCTACGGGATAACACCCGTCCAGCAGCCCAACCCAACTTTAATGCCAGCTCGGGTGTCATCTGGCCTGAACCTACCTTGCCACGAATACCATCGGTTCCAAAAAATTTACGTTCGCTCATATCGCCCCACAAACTTCAATGTGTCCCTTCGATTGGGATCATAATATTAATGAAATACTTAACAAAAATAGCCTCTATAGATATGCCTGTGTCGCTTGTAACACTTTCAGCATATCGACAGTTTCAGGGACATCATGGACACGAATAATATGTGCCCCTTTCTGGGCCGCTATCATGGCGCCAGCAAGGCTCCCAGCTAAGCGCTCAGAGGTCGGCCTAGCAAGGAGGTTTCCTATCATGCTCTTACGGGATAAACCTATCAATATCGGCAGTTCAAACTGCGCAAAACGCTCTAACTTTGCTAGCAGTTCATAGTTATGTTCTAAGGTTTTACCAAAGCCAAAACCTGGGTCGATTAACAACCGTTCCCGCGGGATCCCAGCCTCCAAACAGGCTTGAATACGCTCATTGAGGAATTTAAAGACATCGGCAACAACGTCGTGATATTCGGGCGCCGATTGCATAGTGCGCGGCGCGCCCTGCATGTGCATCAAACAAATGGGCACATTCAACTGCGCCGCAGTCTCTAGTGCCCCAGGCTCCAATAACGCCCGAACATCGTTGATTAAGTGCGCGCCAGCATTTACCGCCTGTCGCATCACTTCTGGTTTACTGGTATCAACCGAAATCCACACATCATGGTGTTTCGCGACATATTCTACCAAAGGGACCACCCGTGCGAGTTCATCATCAACACTCACATCGGCCGCCCCAGGCCTTGTCGACTCGCCACCGATATCGATGATGAGCGCTCCTTGAGCAACCATTTCATCGGCATGCTGGCAAGCCAGTTCAAAAGAAGAAAACTTTCCACCGTCGGAAAAAGAATCGGGAGTAACATTCAGAATGCCCATGACTACGGGCGAAGCTAAGGATAAGCGTTTGGTTCCAGCAATTAATTCAAACACGCATTGACTCCATTTGGGACAGCTTGCTAGCGCGTTTCATCCGTATTCTGCGCAGTTCACTCATGTAACTGATTTATATTGAATGACAGCGCAGTCAATTTTCTAGCAAGATAAAACAAGAAAACCCCTTAACGGGGTTCTCTTTCAATTAACAAACGTTATTTAGCGGGTGACTCATCGGCATCTTTCAGCTCTGACTCAACAGGCGCTGACTTAACCACTTCGTCGACTTTAACCGCAGGTTCACCTTTGCCATTGCCTTTGTCATTTGAACCATTGTCATCTGCTTGCCAATCAGCAGGCTGACGCACTTCACGACGGTTCATCAAATCGTCAATTTGCAGTGAATCAATGGTTTCATACTTCATCAGCGCGTCTTTCATCGAATGCAGAATATCGATGTTATCCAGCAGAATTTGCTTGGCACGGCCGTAGTTTTTGTCGATAAAGGCCTTCACTTCAGCATCGATAAGCGTCGCAGTCTCATCGGACATCGCCTTGGCTTTACCCATGCTACGACCTAAGAACACTTCACCTTCTTCCTCGGCATAGAGTAATGGACCAAGCTTGTCGGAGAAGCCCCATTGGGTCACCATATTACGGGCAATCGATGTGGCGTATTTAATGTCTTGCGAAGCACCTGTAGACACTTTTTCGCTACCGTAGATCAGCTCTTCGGCTAAACGACCACCGTAGGCAACCGAAATCTGGCTTTCTAACTTACGACGGCTTTGGCTAATCGCATCGGCCTCAGGTAAGAAGAAGGTCACGCCGAGTGCACGACCACGTGGAATAATGGTGACCTTGTGCACAGGGTCATGCTCTGGCACTAAACAGCCCACAATCGCGTGGCCCGCTTCGTGGTATGCCGTCATTTCTTTTTCGGCTTCCGACATCACCATAGAGCGGCGCTCAGCACCCATCATGATCTTGTCTTTTGCACGCTCGAATTCTTCCATACCGACCACACGGCGGTTACCGCGCGCCGCAAACAGTGCAGCCTCGTTAACTAAGTTGGCTAAATCGGCACCGGAGAAACCTGGCGTACCACGGGCAATCACACTCGCTTTAACATCTTCAGAAAGTGGCACTTTACGCATATGCACTTTAAGGATTTGCTCACGACCGCGAACATCTGGCAAGCCAACAACCACTTGACGGTCAAAACGACCTGGACGCAGCAGCGCAGAGTCCAATACGTCAGGACGGTTGGTCGCCGCAATCACGATAATCCCTTCGTTACCTTCGAAGCCGTCCATCTCAACCAGCATTTGGTTAAGGGTTTGCTCACGCTCATCGTGACCACCACCTAAGCCTGCGCCACGTTGGCGACCTACGGCATCGATTTCGTCGATGAAGATAATACAAGGGGCTGATTTCTTCGCTTGTTCGAACATATCACGCACACGAGATGCACCAACACCGACGAACATTTCCACGAAGTCAGAACCCGAAATGGTAAAGAAAGGCACCTTTGACTCGCCAGCAATCGCTTTAGCAAGCAAGGTTTTACCTGTACCTGGTGGGCCAACCATGAGCACGCCCGTTGGAATACGGCCACCCAGTTTTTGGAATTTGGTTGGATCACGCAGATAATCGACCAGCTCTTTCACTTCTTCTTTGGCTTCATCACAGCCAGCAACGTCAGCAAAAGTGGTCTTGATTTGGTCTTCGCTCATCAGCTTGGCTTTGCTCTTGCCAAAGGACATAGCGCCTTTGCCACCGCCGCCCTGCATCTGGCGCATAAAGAAAATCCATACCCCAATCAGCAGCAACATCGGGAACCAAGAAATAAAGATCTGGGTTAAGAACCCCGATTCTTCGGCTTCTTGGCCTTTCATGGTGATGCCTTTACGGTCAAGATCATTAATTAAATCTTGGTCATACAGTGGCATGATGGTCGTGAATTTTTCGCCCGTGCGCTTAGAACCTTCGATAGTACGTTGGTCACTTTTCACTTCAACGCTGGCGACTTGTCCATCACGAACATTGTCTAGGAAAGTAGAATAATCCATCTTCTGCGATGACGAAGAAGAGGGGGAGTAACCCTGAAACACTGACATCAGCACAACGGCGATGACAACCCAGAGTATTAGATTTTTTGCCATGTCACTCAAATTACTAGACCTCATAAAGTCTTGCGATGATTAACGCTAGGGTACTACAACTTGTACCCTGTCGCCACAAGATAGACCTCACGGGAGCGTGCCCGCGACGAGTCCGGTTTACGTGTTTTTACGACTTTGAATGCCTCTTTAACCGCTTTCATATATTCGTCAAACCCCTCCCCCTGAAAGACTTTGACCGCAAAACTGCCGTTAGGTGCCAACACTTGATGACACATATCTAACGCCAACTCGACTAAATACATGGCGCGCGGCTGATCGACACCATCTGAACCACTCATGTTGGGCGCCATATCAGACAATACAACGTCAACCTTATCCGCACCGACGCGAGTTAGCAATGCTTCGAGCACTTTCTCTTCACGAAAGTCCCCTTGCAAGAAATCCACGCCGACGATGGGATCCATAGGTAAAATATCACAGGCGATAACTTTACCTTTGTCTCCAGCTAGCTTAACAGCAACCTGTGACCAGCCACCTGGAGCGGCCCCTAAGTCAACAACCGTCATACCTGGGCGGATCAATTGATCCTTTTGCTGAAGCTCTTCAAGCTTAAACGCAGCGCGAGAACGCAATCCCCGTTTCTGTGCTAGTTTGACATAATGATCATCAAAGTGTTCCAGCATCCAGCGATTGGAACTGGCCGTACGTTTTTTACCTGACATTTAAAATCCGCAACAATTGAGAGTTACACAAAGGCTATATAAGGGTAGAATAGCGTTTTTTCAACAGTAACTCAGCAAAAGTTGGTAGAAATGAACTTAACAACCAAACAAAAACAGCATTTAAAAGGTCTGGCGCATAATTTAAAGCCAGTGGTGCTGCTTGGTGCCAATGGATTGACTGAAGGTGTACTCGCTGAAATTGAAAGCGCACTCGCTTATCATGAATTGATTAAAGTGAAAGTAGCCTCTGCCGACAGAGAGCTAAAAAATGCCATCGTTGATGCCATAGTACGTGAAACTCAATCTGCAAAAGTGCAACTTATTGGTCATATTCTGGTGATTTATCGTCAATCACCAGAAATGAAAATTGCTTTGCCAAGAGCGAAATAATTTTCCAGCCTTAAACAAAACGGCCACTCAAATGAGTGGCCGTTTTGTTTTAACGTCTACGGTGTATCGCTAATGGGTTTAACTTGATAGTGCTCAGGGGCTAAGCCGAGAAACTCTGGCAAGGAGGTCCCGACTGATATCGAGGAGAACGTGCCGGTCAAAATGCCGATAAACATGGCTATTGAGAATCCTTCTAGCGGCCCACCGCCCATTATCCATAGTGCTCCAACCGTCATCAGAGTGGTCCCCGAGGTCACCATAGTGCGCGAAAATGTCGCGACAATCGCTTGGTTGTTAATCTCCTGAATCGCAAGTTTGGGTTTTGCAATCAATAACTCACGAATACGATCGGCAATAATGATTGAGTCATTCAGTGAGTAGCCAAGGATAGCCAGCACCGCCGCGAGCACAGTTAGATTAAATTCCATCTGTGTCAGCGCAAAAAACGCGAGTACAAAAATGACGTCGTGTACTAACGCAAATAGCGCACCAGAGGCGAGGCGCCATTCAAAGCGATAACTCAAATAGCCTAGGATAGCTAACATAGCGACTAATAACGCGAGTCCCCCCTGCTCTGCCAGCTCTTTACCCACCTGCGGGCCGACAATACTGGTATTTAGCACTTGCACTTCGCCCAGTGGCGCTAAGGTTTGCGCAATATCCACATTGCTTTGTGCAGTGTCGGCATAACGCAATACCCAGCGACCAGGCTCACTGGCAGATATCACAGTCACTTCTTGCTGATAAGCCGCGTTCAGTAATGGCTGCAATTCGCTAGTGGTGATTCTTTTATCAAGTTGTACTTCGGTTACCACCCCGCCAGTAAAATCTAAGCCCCAATTAAAACCCTTCACGCCGATGATAGTAAGTGAGGCCAGCATTAAAAAGATCGAGATAGCGCTCGAAATATAACGCCATTTAGTCAGATTAATATTCTTCATTTTTATACCCTCACATGACGGCGCGCATCACGCCCATAAACAAGGTTAATCAAGGCTCTTGAAGCAAAAATACCGGTAAACATACTGGTCAGAAGACCTAAGCCTAAGGTCAAGGCAAAACCTTGGATCGGACCATTACCGATGGAATAGAGCACAACTGCGGTGATCATCGTAGTGAAGTTGGCGTCGAAAATGGTTGAAAATGCACTATCAAAACCAGTATCGATGGCAAGGGCAAAGCTTCGTCCTTCCTTTAACTTATCTTTTATCCGTTCGAATATCAGCACGTTAGTATCGACCGCCATGCCGACAGTCAATACTAGACCTGCAATACCAGGTAAGGTCAGTACTGCACCAGGAATAAGCGCTAGTAGGCCAAACAGGATCACCATATTAGAAATCAGTGCCACGTTTGCCACCCAACCGAGGCGGCGATACCAGAGCGCCATAAACAGCAAGGTAATCCCCATACCTAAACCGAGTGCGGCAAAGCCGTTTTCAATATTTTCAGCACCAAGTGTTGGGCCAATCGTGCGTTCTTCAACGATTGTTACAGGCGCCGTCATTGAACCTGCACGCAGCAGCAGCGCTAATTGTTGCGCTTCTTGATAAGTCCCTGCACCAGTAATACGGAAACGATCACCTAGTTGGGATTGGATGGTCGCGACGCTAATGATCTGTTGTGTTTGCTTAGCTTTGCCCTGCTCATCCCGGCTATATTCGCTATAGGATGTTGCCATCGGCTTACCGATATTGGCGCGGGAGAACTCCGACATCTTCTGCCCGCCAATACGGTCGAGGTGAATGTTCACTTCGGCCATGCCCATTTCACCAATATTGGCACGGGCATCGACAATATGATCGCCACCTAATACGGGCGTGCGTGCCACATAAACGGGATTGCCAGATTTGTCCTTCAGCACCTGCGCGTTCACTGAACCCGATTCTTTAACCTCAAAAAAGGCCAAGCTTGCGGTCGCACCAATCACGTTTTTCGCGGCGGCGGGGTCTTGCACACCAGGCAGCTCGATGCGGATACGGTGTTCACCCTGACGCTGCACTAGAGCCTCAGTGATCCCCAACTCTTCAATACGGCTACGCATGATTTGCAGGTTTTGCTGCACCGTTAAATTACGTAACTTAATTTGCTCATCTTGAGCAAGTTTGACCACTAAGCCATTATCCCCATTGGTTAATTGCCAAGTTGGATAGCTTTGCTGGATAAACTGACGTATGGCAGCACGGGCGTTATTGTCTGATGCTGAAGCATCCGTTAATGCAACCGCTATTTGTAATCCGGCATCATCGCGCGTGTTGTCAATACGCACACTGGCGCCACGGATTTGTTGTTCGCGTAAAAATTGTCTTAAGGATTCGACTAGGGCATCTGCTTGGGCTTGGTAGACAGGTTGTACATCCACATCCAGCAAAAATTGCACCCCGCCGCGTAAATCAAGCCCGAGCTTAATCGGTTCAAAACCCATATTTTGCAGCCAACTCGGCGCAGCACTCACCAATGCCAGCGTGAGTTCTTTCGGCTCACTCACCATGGATGACACTAAGGTCTTCACTAAGGTTTGCTCGCTGTCATCATTCAGTACAATAAGGGTTTGCCCATCTTCTGAGCTATTGGCGTTGCCATGTTGGGCATGCTTAACTTCGATACGCTTCACCTCAACGCCCTGCGCTTTTAATTTATCCCGCAGTTCAATAGGGGTTAAGTTAAGCCCTGCTTTAGCGCCCACCTGCACTGCGGCGTCTTCACCATACCAAGTCGGTAAAGCGCTAAATAACATCACAATAATCGTGACAATTAGCACAACGTATTTCCAAGCTGAATAATGATTTAGCAGCTTTTTACTCTGAATTTTATCCATAGATATCACTCGCATAGTTTTGCACGCTCGGATAGTAATCAGTGGCGTATTAACGCCTTCAAACATGAGCGCACAATCACTGTATGTACGGTGAAACCTGTAAACACGAATTCAACAAAGAGTACGCTAAACGCAGCAAACTCAGTGGTGATAACCGATTCAAATCCGTCTAAACCGAATGCGTTTAATCCAATGCAATTCAGTCATATCAGCGGCTATCATTCCGCAGGCTTTGAGGCTAGGTTATCGGGTACAGGTTTCGGATGACAAAATGCAAAGTTAATCAAAGGCATCCTTAACGACCTATGGTTCAGATGACAAACTCAAACGGTATCGTTATGGATAAGCCTTGCTAACTTGCAACAGGGAGCGGTGAATTAAGCGGCTTGCTGACTAAAGCGATATTGGAGGTTGGAGACTTTCCAGCCGGAGATCCGCGCGGGTGAAGATTCGGCTAAGAGGGTCCAATCCGGGCGAGCATCGAGGCGAATATTTTCCCCTAATGCGGGCGCAGGCTCTGGTTCAAACTCAAAGGCCAACTGGTAAACAGGCTTCACTTCACGCATATCATGCTGAACAAGATTGATAAAGCGCTGGGAGTTAACCGGGGCAAAATTAAAATCGTCAGAATGACTAACGAATTCAGGCTCGGAACAATCGGAGGCTTGCACCTTATCAGAGGCAATGCAAACCGCTTGACTCTCGTCCGCAGTCGATTGTTCAGTTGAATGGCGCGATGTCGTATTTTCTTGCGCTGTGATTGACGGCGTATCGGCTGTCAGCACAGTTGTCACTACTGTTTTAGGCGCAAAATGCTGAGCGGTTAAGCTGCGCGGCGCATAGCCACTCGAATGGGCGATCAAAATGATCGACACACAGAGTAACATTAATCCTTGGCGCCAAAACTTAATCAAACTCAGATCCTAAATGGTGCACGCAGCAATTTACGTGAAAAATGTTTACAGGAAAAACAACGCTTTCTTGAATAGCTTTATTAAAAACATAGAAAGTTCCAAGCATGCAGCTTAAGTAACTGCCAACTCAGAGGCAAATTAAACTTTATCCATCTTTCTAAGTTTGCACTGCAAAGAGACTTATTGCGCAACGTGTTAAGTATCAAAAAGACATAAAAAAGCCGCTAAAAGCGGCTTTCAATGGTAAATAACCTGATGATATAAAAGCTTAGATATATTGCACCGAAATAATTTCGTAGTCGGTCAAACCACCGGGGGTCGTGATAGACACTTCATCCCCTTCATTTTTACCCACTAATCCTCGGGCGATCGGAGAGTTGACTGAAATCAGGTTTTCTTTGATGTTGGCTTCATCGTCACCTACGATTCGGTAGGTAACTTCAGCATCGGTATCGAGATTTAAGATAGTCACAGTCGCGCCAAAAATAATACGACCGTTGTTCACCATCTTAGTCACATCGATGATCTGCGCGTTAGAAAGTTTGCCTTCAATATCACGGATACGCGCTTCACAAATACCTTGCTCTTCACGGGCTGCGTGGTATTCAGCGTTTTCCTTCAGATCGCCTAATTCTCTCGCTGAGGCAATCGCTTCAGTGATTTTAGGGCGACGTTCAAACTTGAGCATATCTAACTCTTTACGCAGCTGTTCTGCACCGACAACTGTCATAGGAACCTTAGTCATAACTTCTTTCGTCTCCTTTAAACAAAAGCAACCCGTGCCGACGCTAAGGTCAACACAGTAAAATCAGGGTGGAATTGCGCTATTCTAATCGTTATGCGCGTGGGATGCATCAAGAACTGTGCACCCTTGCAGCTTACTGAAGCTAGCGCCCAGATGCTAGTAGTAAAGAATGATAGTGCGATCTTAATTACGGCAAGAGCTAAAAACAAAAATGCCCACAAACTAAGTTTGTGGGCATTAATCACTTTAGTAATAAAGTCTTAGCTTATTCAAGCCCTGCTTCGAAGGTCAAAAAGATTTCGCTTACCGTCTTATCGGCAAGGGATTTATCAGGACTTGGGCGCTCGATAGAGGCATGTAATAAATAACGGCCAGCGGCAGGTAACGTCATCGCCACTTTACCTTCTTTATCAGAGGTTAAGCTAATTTCCTCTGGCTTGTTACGGTATAGGCTACCGTCCTTCATAATGGCTACGCTGACGCCTTCAACGGGCTTTCCATCATAAACAAATTGCAGTGTTGCAGGTTCATTCTCAACAATATCAGCAGGATGCGTGATAGGTACTAATTCTAAGTATTCACCTTTAGGTGCCAGTACCTTATCGGTTGGTTTATTGCGAGTCACATAGGTTTCAACCCTAGCAACGGTTAATGAGCCTTTAAGATCATAGGCATCCTTTGGCATGACAGCTGCGGTCGCTTTTTTATCAAGACGACTACGCACTACCTCTTCTTTTCCTTTGACTTTGTAAACCGAAAAATACCGAGGCGTAACTTCTTTCTCGAACTTATAGGTGCCGTCTTGTAAGAGCTGCACATCAAAAACTGATTTACGGCCGCCAGTGTAGCTCGAACTTGGTGAACTCGACTTGCCATCGGGTAAATACACTTTCACATCGCTAGCCGTAACAGGCTTATCAACCATAAACACTTGGTTACTAGCGGAAACATCAGAAGTAATCCAAACTGCCTCATTACTTTCTGCCGACACATTGTAGTGGCTAGGTAGAATCCAGCGGTCATGGCTGCTGGCAAATGGGCTGATGCACAGTGCGCTAACTAAGGCAACAAAACGTAATTTCATCTTCACATCCTTTTCGTTAAATACTAGGCTTAGCGAGTCATGCCGCTTAAGCGAATATCAATGACGCCAGTTTCAGTGGTGGCGGGTAATTGGGCTGTAAAATCCCCCGCCGATAAATCAAAGTTTTGTCTGACCAAATCACGGCCACCATGCTCACGCACCACTTCGATAAACACCGTGTAGGAGGCAGGAACAAGAGGTTTACCTGCATCATCTTTTAAGTCCCAATCAATTTTGTAGTGGCCAGCAGGACGTGTTGCTGAGGCGATACCATCGACAAAGCTCATATCCTCACGTCCGGCTTTACGCCACCAACGACGAATATCCTTGAGCCATTTATGGCCTTCATCCCATACCCATAGGCTTATGGTTTTAACGGTTTGGCCCTTGGCATCCTCAACCCATACAGCCACATAGGGTCTGTGATACTGGCCCTCGGTAATTTCTGGCAAGGTTAAATCTACGGTCATTTTCGGTGCGGCCAATACCGCAGAACTCACAAACAACGCACCGATAGCAGTGGTGCGAATAAGATGACGCATCATCAATCGGCTCTCCCTATGGAACAAAATAAACATAAACAAGTGCGCAGCCAGAGCTGACGATCACCATATAAAACAACGATTTTTTTAGTCTTTTGGTTTGAGGTAACAGTAAATAAGCACCCGTGAGTGAGAACAAAATAATCAACAGCGCACAAAGATCGAGTACCCAAGCCCAGACACTTCCAGTATTACGGCCCTTGTGCAGATCATTTAGCACTGCGACAACGCCATAATCTAAGGTCTCGATATAGGCTTTGCCGTCGAGCAGATCGAGGGTGACTGTGCGATAGGTACCAGGCCCCTTACTCACTAGGCTGATTTCATCCTCATCGATATCGGCAGTGGTAATATCCATATCCCATTGACTTTTAAGCCAATGCCCCGCAGCTAAACGCCACTCGGGCTCCTGCGACGCAGCGGGAATTAAATAACTGGGAATATCAAACTGCTCGCGCAGTGGCTCTTGATCCGCAGACGAAAACCAATTGGGGTGATTTAAGGTGATCCCCGTAATCGCGAAAAATAGCATTAACAAAAGCAACGCCATTGAGACGTAGACATGGATAATGCGTGCGTAGGAAAGAGATGATTTACTGACTTTAAATTTCAACGACTGACTCTCAAAAAAGGTATTTCAGGGATTGCTGCCTAAAATCGCCAAAACACTGCAGAACTTAGTGCTTGTATGAAATAAAATTAATTGACTGATAGTAAATGATATTTATTATCAAAAAGCACCAAGTTTACAATCTTTACATACTCAATACGGTAGCGTTAGATAAAAGCAGCGCTGATATAGCTTGAAGGGAGACAAACTCTCGAATAAAGAGACTTTGCAACATTTGGAGAATTACAATTAATTCATATAGATAAAAAGCAACATTTGGACTTAAAATCACACTTAAAATTTACCCTCTTCCCCCTCTCGTTTACAGAATCACAATCGGCTACAATCCGCCGCCGGCGACTTGCTGGTACTTCCAAAGGAAATATCATCTTGGGTACAACTCTGCTCAAAAAAATGCGTTGCCTTAACATTATTTGGCTCGCATTAATGCTAAACGCCTGTGTTGCTCCACTGTTGTTAATGTCGCCTCAAGGCCAACTGATGTGGGCACTGCTAAAACCCCTAGTAGGATTAAATCCTAATGATGTCGGGCTATTCGAACAGCCTCTCATTAAAGATCGTATGAAGTCGCTACTCGGTGATAACTATGAGACCACAGTATCTCTGTTAAAAACTGCCGACAAAATTCAACAGGAAGGCCCCTTATTTTATATGGTGTCGACTTATACTCCAGTGCCTGAAATGGCCGAAAAAGCCGGATTTGTATGGAATTCAGAAACCAACCAAATGGCAGTGATGTTATTAACGGGTGGCTCGCCAAAAATTATCTCTGAGCAGTTTACCAATCAAGCAGAGAAACTCGTTCCAAGCTGGCCAAAAGAACTGGCTGACTATACGGATCCGCAAAAACTGCAGCAAAAGGCCATAGAAGCTGGCACGGAAAAACTGCAAGAACAAATCCCAGCAGCTGCGCCCCTAAAAGCGGTTGCCACAGGCGATGTAAAAGCTACACAGGAAACGGTGCTTGAAAAAGCGGTGAACGAAGTCGCAGCTCCCACAGCAGTTAAAGAAGTAAAACCCGTACAATAACCACTACTCAACGCTCGGCGAGCTTTTTAGTCGCATTTCACTTTTATCGGTGTTAGCCACAGTGTTTATTGAACACTGTGGCTTTTTTATCTCTATAAACACCTATCTAAGCCAATTAAGCGCATCTTAGCCATTAGTCATTCTCATATCGCCAAAACACTCAGCAATGCCATAACACACTAACAATGGAGAAGAAGATTGAAAAATAGCGAAGTAACCAGAGGATGATTCGACAAGCATATACAAACGACAGAAAGCAAAAAGCCCGTCAAAGGACGGGCTTTTTAACTATGGCTGGGGTACTAGGATTCGAACCTAGGTATGCCGGGATCAAAACCCGGTGCCTTACCGCTTGGCGATACCCCAATTAACTTGTTTTAACCGTAAAGGTTGCATTTTGATGGTACGGGAAGAGAGACTTGAACTCTCACACCTCGCGGCACCAGAACCTAAATCTGGCGTGTCTACCAATTTCACCATTCCCGCATCAAAATGTACCAGATTCACTCATACAAGCATCTCTGGATTTTTACCAGATAAACCAATTGATTTACGTGGATTTAAAT
>NZ_JTLE01000094.1:1084963-1090712 GCF_000798835.1 Shewanella sp. ZOR0012 | reverse complement strand
ATCTGATCACAATGCGGGGAATGAGTTCAAAAAAAATCCCTGAGCATTGTTCAGGGATTTGTGTATGAGAGACAGGCAATTTGCTGGCTTTAAAATGCGGTGGAGTGATAAGTTTATTTCTTATCGCTTGCCTTTGAGTTCATCACAGAGCCAAAAACCAGACCTTGTTTATTCACATCAAAGCTCATTTGCACGCGCATATTATAGTCTTTCAATGCTTGCAGCTCTTCAGGCACTGGTTCACCAGTCATTTCTAACAGCGTCAGCACTGGGGTAAACATCTTACCGTAGTCGGCTGACATGCTGTAAAGGCCATTGGCTGATGGTTTTTCGCTCGCCAGTTTATTGGCTAACGCTAAACCTTTATCGCCAGAGTAAACCACTAAGTGTTGTCCCTTAATCGCCAACATCGGTTTGATATTAAGTTCTGGCGGCAACATTAATAGTGGAGATAAATCAGTGGGTTCACCATTATCCGCGACTTGCAGTTCAGCCAACATAGGGGCAAAAGGCTTAACCATGTTGAATAACATTGAAGGATTATCAGCGGTTAAACTGATTAAGGCATCTAAACTTTCGAGTTTAGGCTCTTGATCCTGTGAACTCATCTTATAGTCGAGTAATGACACACTCAGGCCTTTAACACCATTAGCCATGCCGGTAAACATACCCAACATCGCAGGGCTTTGCTGGCTTAATTCAGCCTGTAGCTCGGCTAGAGGCGCGCAGGTCAACTGTGGCTTTTGCAGATCATCCCAAATCGCGGTGAGCGAAGGCGCTACTTCATTAACATCAATCCCAAGGCCCATCGAGAAAATAGTGCTGTTAATATCCGCTAAATGGGTTGGAATAAAGCCGCGCATTTTTTGTAATGCCGTTAAAATTGCTTGGTTTTTGCTTTCAATCACAAAAGAAGCCGCCATATGGCTTTCTTTTTCAGTCGACGTGAATGCGGTTAAACCTCCCACTGTGCGCGGCCAGTTAGCCGCAATCGCGGTTAACTCAGTGCGACATTCTGGTGTACGGATTTGCGCTAACGGATCTTCACCTTGGCTTTCTTCTGCTAAGAACTTGGTGAGCTGTTTAGCTAACATATTGCCATCTTGAGAGGTTATCGCTTTAACAATCTCAACATGGTTGATAAAGCTGATGCTATCGTCCATAAAACCATGGGTTTTAATGATCTCTTGCAACATGCCAGATGCGGCTAAAGATTGGGCGGGTTTCTTCAATCCTAAAGCCATTTCCAATACTTCAGGCTCGATAGAGGAAGCCGAGAATGTGACCGTTAAAATGCCATCTTTATGGGCAAATAATAGGTCAGCTTTATCAGTTGAACCTTCTTCGGCAAACGAATAAGCACGGTAGTCAATCCCTGCTAAAGTACGCTTTTCGTGGGTATAACCACTTTCTTGTTCGGCTTTATCCAGTACAGCCCAGAATGCATCAATTTGATTAATATCTGTTTTAAGAACAGGCACTACACCTAAGGTATAAAAATAAGGCTTGATCTCATTCGGTAAACCGAAAGTCTTAAGCAATGCGGTAGGATCTTTCATTCCATCCATATATTGCTTATAAATACTCACAAAAAACTTAGCCATTGGGCTATCCAAATCGCCTAACTGAGCTAAGGAATCAGTTGAATATTGCTGGTAATTGCTAGAAATCGATTGCAGGTAGTTTTTCAGTGGAAACGGCTTTAACTGGCCAGTAAACACAGGGGTATCGGCTGGAATATAATCTAGCAAAGGATTGGCTGAAGCACTCGAGCTACTTCCGTGTTGAGTGTACCAATAAGCACCCGCCCCCGCTGCAATAATTGCCGCAGCAATAACAATCTTTTTCATCTAAAACTCCATTTAATTACCGTCAAAGTGACAAAAATAATACCGAAAGCACTTACCTTCGGCATTTAAATACTGACCTATTGTCATTCCTTATTACATCAACATTGCAAAATCAAAAGCTTATTATAACTAATCTTGAGAACGGATAAGCTAAGAAATAACGAATAGCAAATAAGAACTCATTAATATGCAAAAATCCGCGATAATCTACCATTAAAACGTCTTTGACGCTAATCGCGGCATGTGTCAGAAGCTTCCTATTTACTGGTTACTGGGCGCAATCGTTCGAAACCATCCTGTTACAGAAAAGCGTGGGCGCTTTGCAAACGGCGCGACAAATGAAACAGAGTGAGGATGGTGGACATCGAATAATGCCAAATTATTAAAGGTTGGCACCCAGGTATCAGTCAGCACACCTTTAGGGGTATAAAACTGCAGCAGCCCTCCCCAATCAGGATGCCATTCTGGAGTAAAGCCAAAAACAAAAGCAACTTTACGGCCCTCACTTTCCACAACATCATTATGTCTTGTTAAGAAATTCCCCTGAATATAACGACTCGCCTGCAGTGAGGCATAACAAATACCTTCAATACCCGTAATCGTTTGAATAAATTTAAACATGTCAGGGCTGTTAATAAAACGATGTAGCGATGTAAGTAATTCAGGTGAAGGCTTTCCATCTAAGCCTCCTACGAGATGACTTCCATATAAAAAACCAATCCCATTTGCAGCATTGTGTAATATTTTTTGCTGTAAATCTTTTTGAGCTTCAATCGGTAATTGGCGTATTTGTTGATCCGACACTCTCATTGGCTTATTGTCGACAAACATTGCATTATCAAAACTCACTTCACTAGCAAGTGTGTTAGCAATGACAGCTGCGGTTTCATTCTACCAGACGTGTTGAATATTGATTTTTGCATCTCTAGCATATTCTTCACGCAGTGAAGCCATATCTCGCTCAAAATTAAACTCAAACATCGTTTATTCCTTGGATCATTCGAACGCCTAACACTCATCCTACTCATCAGAGATGCATAATTACAATTTAATAACAAAATCACAATCGCAAATTTATTGTGCCTCACCGACTTTTTTGAGTGTCACCTCACCTAACTGACGCATTTGCTTGCGGATCCAAGCGGAACGTTGTTCAACATAGGAAGAAGGGGGGGAGACTTTATAACGCCAAGGGTTTGGTAAAACTGCAGCCAATAATGACGCCTCATAACGAGTTAATTTAGCTGCACTCTTGCCAAAATAATGCTTTGCTGCCGCTTCGGCACCATAAATCCCCGGACCAAATTCAACAATATTCAGGTATACCTCAAGGATACGCGCCTTATCCCAAAACAGTTCCATTAACAGGGTAAACCACGCCTCTATGCCCTTACGGATAAAACTACGGCTCGACCACATAAACAGGTTTTTTGCCGCTTGCTGGCTTAAGGTACTGGCCCCACGAACCTTTTTACCTTTTTGATTGTATTCGATGGCCGAACTAATCGCGTCTAAATCAAAACCACTGTGGCCAGCAAACTTTTGATCTTCTGCGGCAATCACGGCTAATTGCAGTTCAGGGGAGATTTGCTCAAGCGAGCGCCATCGATGCCTAACCTCAGTAATCGGTGCGGGCGGAAACAATGCCCGCTCTATTCGCCAACTCCACATCGGAGGATCGATAAAACGGAGTAGTACCACACTTAAAATAGAGGCGAAAAATAAACCCAAAACCAATTTGGCTAACCAAATAAATACACGCTTAACACCGCGCATCTTAGGCTTAGGGGTTGGATGATTAACTTGGGGACGATTGACATGATCGCGCATGGCATACAAAGGGGCGGTCATTTAATTATCCTCATCAATCACGCCATCCAAACTAACTGTTAGTCTAAGAGATTTTTTGCTTACAGTAGAATAGCAAAGTGTAAGCCGATGATAGTAAGTCATAAACTACAAAAAACCGAGCTGAATTGAATGAGGAAGATAAATTAATGATGCCACAAATTTGGCTCAACCTCGGCAGCTTTGACCACAGCTGACCGAGGTGAAAATGACTGATTAACAAGCGCTAGCAAGTCAATCAAACTGCTGGATACTCGCAGCGGCGAGCAAGGTCCTTTGGAAGTGCTACTGTTTTCCGTCTCGTTATATCGTTACACAGCAAACTAAGCCCATAAATAACGATATTCAACAACTTAACTTGGCAAAATACCGACTAAAGCAGATCTGCGCAGTAAACTCCCTCAAAACCATCTACGGGAACTTTGTAATATAGCTCAGAACATTCTAATGTGCATAACCCTGTGAGTAAAAATGTACAAAAAATTTAATTCAGGCAAACACATCTTAACTAACTCTATGAAAATACAATTTATCTGACTTTGATGACGGCAGAATGACATACAAAATACCTTAACGGCCAAACCGCTTTAAAATTAAGCAAAATACTCTTTTAGTGGCATAAAATAAAAAATGCCACAGGGAATACTGTGGCATTTTTCTATTTAATCAAATAGATGGCTATATTTCGTAATGCAGACCGCATTCGCGTTTTAAGCCATTAAAGCGTGTTTCTTCTTCAGACATCCCTAATTCTAAGGGTTTAGTAGAATGGGTATCCCCAACAGAAACATAACCTTGCTCCCATAGAGGATGGTAAGGCAAGTCAAATTGAGTCAAATACAGATGCACATCTTTGTTCGACCATTCGATAATCGGCAGCAGCTTAAAGCGAGTACCGTGGATAGCCAATATCGGTAACTCTTCGCGAGTGCTCGACTGGCTCCGGCGAAGTCCCGCAAACCAAGTGCCTACTTCAAGTTCCGCCAAAGCACGTTGCATCGGCTCCACTTTATTCAGTCGATTGTAACGTTCAAGACCCTCTAAGCCCTGCTCCCACAATTGGCCAAAGCGCGCCTCCTGCCATGCCGCCGTCATCGGCGCTTGGTAGACCTTAAGATTTAAGGATAAACGCTCGGTAAGCTGGTCAATAAACTGATATGTCTCAGGAAAGAGGTATCCAGTATCCGTTAAAATCACCGGAATATCCGATTGCACCTGACTCACCATATGCAACATCACCGCCGCCTGGATCCCAAAACTGGATGACAGCGCGTGATTACCCGGCAAATAGGCTAAGCCCCAGAGCACTCGCTCTTGAGCCGTCAAGCTAGCTAAGAAGCGATTAATGCGTTCCAGTTCCGCTTGCTGCACATCTTTAGGTGCCGTCAGCAGCGCTTTAAGTTCGCTACTACTTACCACGCTCTGCAACGCATTCGGCAAGCCGGAACCCGTCCCACCTGAATGAAGATCAGCCATGGAAATCCTTAGCGGCATCGATAACCGCCTTCACCACGCCCACGCGGACAGTGAAGTTACCAAAGGTTTCGCCTGCATTACGCTCAATCGCGTAGCGGGCAAATAATGCATCCAATTCAGCAAGGATCTCAGCCTCTTGGATATTCTCTCTGTACATCTTATTCAGGCGAGTGCCTTCGAAGTTCGCCCCGAGATACAGGTTATAGCGCCCCGGCGCCTTACCCACAAGACCGATTTCGGCGGCAAATGGGCGGGCACAACCGTTTGGACAGCCTGTCATACGCACCACGATTGCTTGATCGCTAATGCCATTCTTTGCTTGGAGCGCATCAATATGGTCAATAAATTCAGGGAAATAACGCTCAGCTTCCGCCATTGCCAATGGACAAGTTGGCAAGGCCACACAGGCAATCGAATGACCACGGGTTTGTGTCAACACTTGGCCGAGTAAACCGTGTTTACGGGCAAGCCCTTCGATAGTCGCTTTATCCTCGGGCACCACACCCGCGATAATCATATTCTGGTTTGAGGTCATACGGAAATCACCCTTGTGGATCTTAGCGATTTCACGCATA
>NZ_JTLE01000094.1:1043852-1084953 GCF_000798835.1 Shewanella sp. ZOR0012 | reverse complement strand
TACACCTAATGCCAACTGGAACGGTGCAGTTCCAGTCATTACGTACACCACCAACACCGGTGCCATAGCGACCCTGACTATCACTGTCACCCCCGCAGATGATCCAGTGACGATCATTAATACGGTTGGACCATTAAATGTTTATGAGTCGGCTTTAGCAAATGGCACCGGTAATCCGAGTACAGGACAAACATCTGCTCAAGGCAGCATGAGTATTACGGCTAATGATGGGTTAAATAGAATAGAAGTTACAAACTCTGTTGGCATAACCTCAACTTTAACATTAGCAACACTACTAAGTGCATCATTAACATCCCCAATTGTTATTGCTGGTGCTAATGGAACGCTTTACATTACTGGTTATAGCAATGGTCAGTTGCAATACACCTATACTCTTACCCATGCTCAAACTCATTCTACGCAAGGAAGTGATACGCTTAATGATAATTTCCAAGTTAAGGCTATCGACACCGATGGCGATTTTGCGACAACGACAATAACAACGACCGTCCATGATGATGTTGCTACTGCGCATAATGATACTGACCAACTAGAAGTAGTTTTAGACTCCTTTAACTTCTCCGGTATTGTGGCAAATTGGACAACTATCAACGGCGGCTCAGATGTCAGGAAGTTTGATGGTCCTGACAATGATAGCGGCAAAGATCAAGTCCGCTGGGGTGATCCTGCGAGCTATAATGGAAGTCAATCGGGATATGGTTTTGCTGACAATGATGCCGCTCTAAATGGCTCATTATCACTAAACCAAGATATAGTACTTGGTACTTTCACTCACTATAACTACCCGATTGATTCAGGCACATCTATCACATCTGCAACAATGCAAATCACTTTTAATGTGACTGATGCCTATGGTGTTACAACACCTGTAACTTTAACACTCAACTTTAGCCATAATGAAACGCCGAACGATGGTCCAGATCCTAGGGATATAGTGACTGTAGGGCAAACAAGTGTAACCTTTAATTACGAAGGTCAAGTTTACACAATGCAAGTCATTGGTTTTAAAGATAGTAATGGCAATATAGTTACTTCGATTTATACCAATGAAAATGATGCAACTAGCTATCAACTAGTGGTTCGTATGGTGGCGGGTAATGGATATACGTTGCCGCATACCGATGGCAATGTACTAACCAATGATACAACTGGTGCAGATACTGCTGTTACAGTCATTGGAGTTGCTAATGGTGACCATACAAATACGGGCGTATCGGGCCATGTAGGTACAACTATTAATGGTCTTTACGGCACATTGATACTTTATGCTGATGGAACCTATCACTATCAATTGACTGCGAGTGCAGATCTAATCCCAGCCTCTGGTGCAACAGAAACCTTTACCTACACTATGCAAGATGGTGATGGAGATAGATCAAGTGCAACACTAAAAATTAATGTGAGCCCCGTAAATGCTGATGGCGTCAACCTTGTCGATGCCAATGCGTTTACAACTCAAGGTTCTAGTTTGAATGATACTATCGTTGTGACAAATGGTGAAAACTCATCCAGTCACAATCGTCTAAATGTTACTTTTGGTGGTGGTTTAAGTGGCATCATTACAAACAGCAGTGAACAAAAAATTGTTTCTTCTGGAGCTAACAAAAAGAGCTATAGCACTACTGATGCTCAAATTGTAAGTGGAGGTGATGGTAACGACCATATCGAAACAGGTAGGGGCGATGACGTTATATACGCTGGCAAAACTGGTGCAATTGGTTATGGAACTGATGATCAACTCGAGTTATCAGTGAATGCTCTATCAACTCACCATATAATGACAGGCACATTAAGCGGTACAAATAGCATCGTTGATAACGATGGCTTGTTATTAGCCAATGATGTTGCATCTCAAAGAGCTGATGTTGTGAACGGTGGCAGCGGTGATGACCGAATTTATGGTCAATCCGGCTCTGACATTCTCTATGGTCATACAGGAAATGATTATATTGACGGCGGCAGCCATAACGATGCGCTTCGCGGCGGTGAAGGCAATGATACCTTAATTGGTGGCCTTGGTGATGATGTACTACGTGGCGATAGTGGCGCAGACACCTTCGTATGGCGCTATGCTGATGCCGACAAAGGTACTGACCATATTATGGACTTTAAGGTCGGTGAAGATAAGCTCGATCTAAGCGACTTACTCCAGGGTGAAACGGCGAATACGTTAGAAAGCTATCTAAGCTTTAGCTTAAACAATGGTTCAACCGTGATCGATATCGATGCAAACAAGGATGGCACGTTCGATCAACACATTGTGCTTGATGGGGTTAACCTCTATAGCCAATTTGGTGCAACGGATAATGCGGGTATTATTAATGGATTGCTCGGAAGCAATGGTAATGGCCCACTCATTATTGATACAGCGCCACCAGTAACACCTGATGCACCTCAAGGAGTGACACCACTGACCGATCCACACAACAATATCATTCCTTAATAAAAAATCAGTTCGGATGGCCTATAGAAATATAGGCCATCATGACCGATACTTCTGATAAGTAAATAAAAAATCAAAGGATAGATAATTAGGTGCCTGTTACAGCGTCTGAAAAAGTTGAGCAGTGGACGATATCCGCATCACAGCGAGTAATTGTTGACCCACTGCTAGATTGTTTAGTGCTTCTGACTGAACATTTTGGTAATCCATGCTCAAGTGAATCACTTGCGGCAGGCTTGCCTTTGTCTGGAGCGGTATTAACACCCGACCTGCTTCCTCAAGCAGCATCTCGTGCAGGGTTAGCAGCAAAATTATCTCGTAAGGGTTTAAATGAGATCTCGCCGATACTGCTACCCTGTATTTTATTATTAAAAGACAAGAAAGCCTGTATTCTGCGGGAATTAGACCTCGAGTCAGATAGAGCAATCATCCAACTGCCAGAAACGGGCGGTGAAGAAAAACTCACCATTGAGTCACTTGAAACTTTGTATGTCGGCTATTTGTTCTTAGTCAAACAAGAATATCGTGGCGACATGGGGTTTGATGTCTATTTGCACGATAATAAAACCCACTGGTTAGTTCAAACCTTAAAAGACTCCGCGCCCATTTATCGAGATGCGTTAATCGCCTCGGTGTTGGTCAACATATTTGCCTTAGTTTCTCCCCTGTTTATTATGAATGTGTACGACAAAGTCGTACCTAATTTAGCTTTTGACTCCCTTTGGGTATTAGCGATTGGCGCATCAATTGCCTATTTATTTGACCTTGTTATGCGGCAACTTAGAAGCTACCTAATTGATGTGGCTGGGAAAAAAGTTGATATCATTGTCTCGTCGAAGCTATTTGCCAAAGCAATTGGTATTCCATTGGAAAAACGTTCCCCAAGCATTGGTGGTATGGCAAAACAACTGGGAGAATTTGACAATATTCGGGAAATTTTAACTTCAGCAACGATAACAACACTTGTCGATCTTCCTTTCGCACTCTTTTTCCTTATCGTGATTTATATTGTTGCAGGTGATTTAGCCGTGATCCCTGTCGTGGGAGGCTTGATCATTATCGGCTTTACACTTTATACCCAACCTAAATTAAAAGCGGCGATTGAAGAAGGTAATAAGTTTTCCAGCTTAAAACATGGGCATTTGATAGAAAGTCTTTCGGCGTTAGAGTCTATAAAAGCCAACGGCGCAGAAGGTATTGTCCAAAAAAGTTGGCAACAAATGATCGGCCATAGCGCTAACTGGCAATTAAGATCCAAAAAACTGTCTAACTCAGTCTCAAATTTCGCTAACTTTATTGTGCAATTTTCCGTTGTATGTGTGGTGATTTTAGGCGTTTATCGTGTGTCTGATAACGCTATATCTATGGGGGGGATCATCGCTGCGGTGATGTTATCGAGTAGAGCAATAGCGCCAATGGCACAACTTGCAGGACTGATGACGCGCGCCAACCACACAGCCAGTGCACTGCGTCAACTCAATGAGCTCATGGTGCAGGAAGATGAGTTTGAAAATAAAGGCCACTTGGTGAGTAAGCAGCGTTTAATCGGGAAAATTAATGCTGACCATGTTGGATTTAGTTATCCCGGCTCAGAAAAGCCAGTGCTTCACCCGCTCTCATTAACCATCAACCCAGGTGAAAGGGTTGCAATTATCGGTCGTAATGGTTCAGGTAAAAGTACCTTAGCCAAACTTCTCGTTGGACTGTTCCAACCCACAACCGGTAGCCTACGTTACGATGGGGTCGATTCGGCACAAATTCATCCTAGCGATCTGCGCCGTAACTTTGGTTACTTACCGCAGGACGTCACCCTCTTCCACGGTACCATAAGAGATAACATTCTCTTTGGTACTCGCCAAGTGACAGAGCATCAACTTATCCGTGCAGTACAGCTTTCAGGTGTCAGTCAGTTCACCCATTTGGAGGCTGAAGGCCTAGATCAACAAGTCGGCGAAGGTGGCATGTCTCTTAGTCGTGGACAAAGACAAACCGTTGCCCTAGCTCGGGCGACTCTCAACGATCCGCCAGTATTGCTAATGGATGAGCCTACAGCCAGTTTAGATGCGAGAGCAGAACAACAGTTTATTCGCTCAATGCAAAATGTCAGCAAGGATCGAACCTTGCTATTAATCACTCACAAAATGCATTTATTACAATTAGTTGACCGTATTATTGTGCTTGAAAGGGGACATGTTGTTGCTGATGGTCCTAAAGCTGAAGTGTTAGAAAAACTCAATTTTGGCCTTGTAAATGGAGGCTCCAGACAATGAGTAAAAATCTAACGGCAAATGATTTAGACATGGTTGATGATGTTTACGGTGCCATGATGACAGATGCCCCAAGTGGACATAGGCTCATCATATGGGCGTTAGCTGCCATGGTTGTGTGTTTTCTACTTTGGGCAGGTTTTGCCAAACTGGATAAGGTGACAACGGGTTCAGGGAAAGTTATCCCTTCTTCTCAAGTTCAAGTCATTCAAAGTCTTGACGGCGGTATCATGCAAGAACTCTTTGTGAGAGAGGGTGATATTGTCACTAAAGGTCAGCCACTTGTACGGATTGATGATACCCGCTTTCGCTCCGATTTTGCCCAGCAAGAGCAAGAGGTCTTTGGCTTAAAAACCAATGCCATCCGAATGCGCGCAGAATTAGATAGCATTCTTATCTCAGATATGACTTCTGACTGGCGTGAACAAGTTAAAATTACCAAAAAAGCTTTAGTATTTCCCGATAGTATTCATGAGGCTGAACCCGCCCTAGTGAAAAGACAACAGGAAGAATATAACGGTCGCTTAGATAATCTGAGCAACCAACTGGAGATTCTGGTTCGTCAGATACAACAAAGGCAACAAGAAATCGATGACCTTGCCTCAAAAACGACGACCTTAACAACCAGTATGCAGTTGATTTCTAGGGAGTTAGAGCTTACGAGGCCTCTGGCTAAAAAAGGGATTGTGCCCGAAGTTGAATTACTTAAACTCGAACGCGCAGTGAACGATGCTCAGGGGGAATTAAACTCATTGAGACTGCTTAGGCCGAAACTGAAAGCAGCATTAGATGAAGCAATATTAAAGCGCCGTGAAGCGGTATTTGTTTACGCTGCAGATCTTCGTGCACAACTTAACGAAACACAAACCCGTTTATCCAGAATGAACGAAGCACAGGTGGGAGCCCAAGATAAGGTTAGCAAAGCGATTATAACTTCCCCTGTAAACGGCACCATTAAGACTGTGCATATCAACACCTTAGGAGGCGTGGTTCAACCCGGAGTTGATATAGTTGAAATCGTGCCATCTGAAGACCAGTTACTGATAGAAACCAAGATCTTACCTAAGGATATTGCGTTTTTACATACAGGCTTACCTGCAGTAGTTAAGGTGACTGCCTATGACTTTACCCGTTACGGTGGTCTTAAAGGTACAGTAGAGCATATTAGTGCCGATACATCACAGGACGAAGAAGGAAATAGCTTCTACCTTATAAAGGTAAGAACCGAAGAATCGAGTTTGATAAAAGACGATGGCACAGAGATGCCAATTATACCGGGGATGTTAACTAGCGTTGACGTTATCACCGGACAAAGATCCATTCTTGAGTACATTTTAAATCCAATTTTAAGGGCTAAGGACACAGCGCTCAGAGAGCGTTAAGCCTGTTATAAACCGGGAGGTTTGCAATGAAGACTTTAGTAAGACGACAATTTCAATGTTCAAAAATAGCGGTTCTGCTGTCAGCTATCTTGCTTCCACTATCGGCTCAAAGCCAAACGCTTGAGCAAGCGGTTGCGCACACGCTCGATACCAACCCAGATCTACGAGTGGCGTTTAACCGATTCAAAGCGAGAGAAGAGCAAGTAAATCAGGCAATTGCTGGTTATATGCCAACAGTCGATCTCACTGGTGGCTATGGCTACGAGCAGACGGATAGCGTATCAACCCGTCGACGCAAAAACGTCGGCGATGTTGATAGCAATGGCGTCGCGGAACTCAACCGCGGTGAGTTTGGTATTAGCCTAAAACAAATGCTTTTTGATGGTTTTTATACCAGCAGTGAAGTTGACCGTTATAGCTTTGAAGCCAGTGCAGACCAGTGGGCCTTACTTGCTGCTGCTGAAGATATGGCATTGGATGTCAGCAAAGTCTATCTCAACTACCTTCGTACTGATGAAGTGTTGAAACTGGCTGAAAAAAATCTTAACAGCCATAAAGAAATTTATGATCAAATCAAGCAACGTACTGATTCAGGTCTAGGCTCAACAGCCGATCTATCACAAATATCAGGCCGTCTTGCAAGGGCAAATGCGAATGTGATTTCTGCTCGAAATAATTTGCTCGATGCTAAAGCGCAATTTATCCGAGTTGTGTCTGCCGACCCAGTTGACTTAATTCAACCCGTTCCAGATGCCGATATGTTACCAAAGGATTTAAACAGTAGCTTAGCTGACGCAGAGAAAAATCATCCTATCCTTAAATCTGCAGCAAACGATATTCGTGCTGCTGAAAATGAGCGTTCATCCGCCCAAGCCAACTATTACCCGCAAGTTTCGTTAGAGCTAAATGGTAGCTGGAACAATGATGTGGGTGGCGAAGATGGCGTAAGTGCATTAGCGAGCCAAAATGTAGGTGGTTATAGCAACGACATCGTCGCCATGGTGCGAGTAAGATATAACCTCTTCGCTGGCGGTAAAGACCTCGCTCGTGAAAAAGAATCAGCCTATAAGCTGGGTGAAGCCAAAGAAATCCGTCAACGCGCTCAAAGAGAAGTCGTTGAGGGCGTCAATCTAGCTTGGAACGCGTACGAAATGTTAGCACCTCAAAAGCAATACATTCGTGACCATGTCATTGCAGCCAAAGATACTCAGTCCGCTTATGCGCAGCAATTTAACCTTGGTCAACGCAGCTTACTCGACTTACTTGATACTGAGAATGAATTGTTCGAAGCACGTAAGGACTACTTACAAGCTGAATATGATGAAATCATTGCTAAATATCGCGTGCTTAACGCGACAGGCCGCTTACTCGACTCACTGAAAGTGACGCGTCCGGAAGCATGGCGCGGAGAGCGTAGCTACGAAGGAGGAGCCAACCAATGAAAACCACTATCCTATTCCTTAGCGTGGCGCTTTTAGCAGGTTGTTCCATGCGTGATACAGTCAATATTGAAGATATGACAACAACTCAAGCATACGATCTTTCCGATAAGGATAGTGATGGAGTAGTTGAAGCCCGTGAACGCTGCAACGATACTGTTAAAGGTGCAGGCACGGATAACTACGGCTGTGGTCAGATCAAATCAATTAATGAGCGTAAGGAAATCAATGTATTATTTCCCAATAACTCAGCATACATTGCACCTGATTATTACCCGCAAATTGAAGAGATCGCAATATTCTTACGTCAATACCCCACAACGAAGGTGACCATTGAAGGACACACAAGTCGTACGGGTACAGATGAAAGAAACTCGGTATTATCACAGGAACGTGCTGATGCCGTTACCGCCGTTCTTGCCGAACGTTTTGGTATCGACAGAAGCCGACTCACCGCCATAGGATATGGCTCAAGTCGTCCAGTCGTTTTAGAACAGACACCTGAAGCAGAAATTCGTAATCGCCGAGTCGTCGCTGAAGTGACGGGTGATGACACCGCTACAGATATGAAGTGGACGATTTATTCCGTCGATGACACCAAATAAGGGCTAACAGAGTAGGTTATGAACGGCAGGCCAAAGGATATAAATGCATTTTTTCGCGCCTGCCGCTCAAGCCTAATTGCGTCTGCGTTGGGGATTAGTTGCCTGTATGCGGCACCGACCCAAACACTCGATGAAGCAAAAATCACCTCAACGCTAGAAAAACGCTATGGTGAGCGAGCAGGAATGCGAGCAAGAGCTTGGTTTAAAGTATTAGCAGAGGCAAACACGGTTGACGAAAAAGACAAGCTATTGAAAGTTAATAACTTTTTTAACTTATTTCGTTTCGTTGATGATATAAAATTATGGGGAGAATCAAACTATTGGGCCACTCCAATGGAGTTTATTGGAGTCAATGGTGGAGATTGTGAGGATTTTTCAATCGCCAAGTATTTTACACTGCTTCAATTAGGTGTGCCCGAGGATAAAATGCGGATCACCATGGTTAAAGCAACCAGTGTTAATCAGTATCATATGGTATTAGCTTACTATGATACCCCTTCCTCCATCCCTTTAGTGCTTGATAATCTTGATCATGTCATCAAACCCGCAACTCAGCGTAAAGATCTTATACCCGTATACAGCTTTAACGGTAAACAGTTATGGCTTAACAAAGAACAGGGACGAGGCGTTTTAGCTGGCTCGTCAACACGACTCGAAAAATGGAATGACCTAAACCATAGGTTAGGGGTTGATCGCTTAAGACAGCCCAAATTAAAACTGGAGTAGCACCCAAGATGACACTGTTTAGACAGATTTATTCGCTGCTTTTTAGCCTATTCTTGTTAGTAGTAGCAAGTCTTGGCTATGTGCAATTTACTGAGACTCAAAGCTTTTTGACCAAGCAAATGGAATCGGATCTAAACAATACCAGTACCTCGCTTGGATTAATGCTAACTCCCGCGCTTGAGGCGGGTGATACTGCAGCCGCAGAAACCTTAGTCAACGTTATTTTTGAAGGCGGCTATTATAAAAATATTAAACTGACGTGGATGGTTGACGGTAAACAGCAAGAATGGGCTAACCCTATTAAAATTGATGATGTACCTCAATGGTTTATCAATTTGAACCTATTTAAAACCATCAAAAAAGAAAGCACGATTACCTCTGGATGGTTACAGCTAGCTCAGCTTGAAATCACTGCGCACCCAGGATTTGGTTACCATGAATTATGGCGCATCATGTCCAATACTATTATCGCCTTTTCGTTGCTGTTTTTAGTCGCTATTTTTACCGCAAGATTAGGATTAACTTGGATTTTAAAACCACTACACGCTTTATCTGATCATGCTAAAAGGATTGCGGCTCGCCAGTTTGGGCCAGATATGCCTTTGCCTAAAACCACAGAACTCAAAGATCTCGTTACCGCGTTCAATAGCATGTCAGCTCAACTAAAACAGCTCTTCCAATCACTCGATGAGGAGGTAGGTACTTTACGCAAAAAGAATCTCACAGACCCCGCCTCAGGACTGCCTAATCGCCAATATGTGGTGAGCCGTCTCAATGGCTGGTTAAGCGAACCGAGCAGCGGCGCCCTGTTCTTAGCTAAGTTAGACTGGCTCGAAGAAGTTCACAGTAAATATGGCTATCAGGTTCGCGATGAAACCATTCGCCTATTGGCCGAAAAACTAGTCCAGCAATTAAATGAGATCACCCCCTCTGTGGTTGCGCGTATTGCCGCATTTGAGTTTGCCTTCCTTGTAACCGATGTAGAACATGATCAAATTAGCAAATATTTGCAAACGCTGATCCGCACAATCAATCAAGAAATATCAAAAGCAGGTTGTAAGCCCAATGAGAATTTTGCGATTGGGGTGGCTGAACGGATTGGCCAAATGAAGGTCTCCGATATTCTTGCCCAAGCAGACAACGCTCTGCAAAAAGCGCTCAAAGAGAATAAAACCTTCCATTGGTTCGAGACAACTGAACAACAACTTTTCACCCGAGAACAATGGCGTGACAACCTTAGCCACGCGATTAGCAACAAAAAGTTCAAGTTCCGTTGGCAACCTATCCAATTTTGTAATGGCGATGGCGTGAGCCAAAGAGAGCTCTATTGCCAACTCGAGTTGGGTGATAAGCTCGCTCATGCTGGCCAGTTTATGCCTTACATAGAGCTACTGTCACTCGGCTCATTACTCGATAAATGCCTCATTGAGACTGTCTACGAGCAAAAACTGCTTGAGCGTCATTACGAGCCTTTAGCGATAAACTTAACGCATCAAAGTATTAGTGATACACAGTTCCACGACTGGCTTAATCACTTCCTGCGCACGGCTCAGCAGGTTGAACGGATTTGCTTTGAGATCCCTGAAGCAGGGGTTTATAGCGACTTAGAATCCTGTACTCGCCTTTGCAATATTATTAGGGACAATGGTGCTAAATTTGGTATTGACCATTTTGGTAGACAATTTGGCTCCATGTCTTACCTCCAAGAGCTAAGACCAAGTTACGTTAAACTTGACCAATCTTTCTCTTACTATGACGAAGCATCACATAATAGCGAGCTCTGCCGTGCGATTATCAATGTAGCTAGAGGATTAGATATTCAGGTGATAGTGACAGGAATTCAAGAAAAGGCTCAGCTAGAGCGCTTCAATGAGCTAAAAACGGATGCCTATCAGGGCTTCATTGTCCCGCCAGAAAATATCGACTAAATCGAATACCATTGATTAAGGCTCCTTCGGGAGCCTTAATTATTTGAGATGTTGCTAACGGCCTTGAATCCTCGCAGCACCATGTCATGCAATCACAACGAGCCAGCAAGATACGAATAGCAAAACAGTACCAAGAGACAAATACAAAAAAGCCTCAGTACTTCTTTCGAAATTCTGAGGCTTCAGTGTAATTGGTCGGTGATAGAGGATTCGAACCTCTGACCCTCTGGTCCCAAACCAGATGCGCTACCGGACTGCGCTAATCACCGTAACTGTTAACTATTTGCTTGAAAACTCAAACGCGCTAGTTATGCGAAGAATGTGGTCGGTGATAGAGGATTCGAACCTCTGACCCTCTGGTCCCAAACCAGATGCGCTACCGGACTGCGCTAATCACCGAAATTTACTTTAGCTAAAGAGAGTAAAACCCTCTGGTCCGCTCTTATCCAAAAATCTGGATGCGCTATCGGACTGCGCTAATCACCGAGATGTTAAATGAAATGGGGTGACTGATGGGGCTCGAACCCACGACAACCGGAATCACAATCCGGGACTCTACCAACTGAGCTACAATCACCACTGAATTTCACTTTACTGCTAACCTCAAGCTCACAACTCATTCGGAGAGATGGTGCGCCCAAAAGGATTCGAACCTTCGGCCTCACCCTCCGGAGGGGTGCGCTCTATCCAGCTGAGCTATGGGCGCTCGCCTTGGTTAGCGCCGCATATAGTATGGACAAATAGCCTTTGAGTCTATAGCTGTTTTGCACTTTTTTTACTGACTGCTCAAGTTTTGATACATTAGCATGCTTTTTCAGCGAAAACACAGTTAAAATATGACTTGGATGTTACGGTATTTCGTGCTAATTATAACGTTTGGCAACAATTAACGCAGAACTGATTAGTGAGTATCATGTTTAGGGATGAAGATGAAACTACCCAACCTCGAGCTCCTGAGCTTGAACGCTTAAAAAAAAAGACTTAATCGCCTTAAATATTTGGCGCATAAGTACAAGCGGGCGGAAGTCGTTCAAAATGCGTTACTCGAATTATCCCATATTGCCACTCAGGTTCCTTCCCTTGAAGAATTCTATTTAGGGGTTCACCACCACCTAAAAAAGCTTATTTCTGCTGATAATTTTTTTATCGCGACTCTCGATATCAATACCAACACCATTTCGGTTCCCTTCTTTGCCGATGAAAAAGATGCCCATCCTGCCCAGCTTTATCCCGAGCAATCCCTATCAACGCTGTTGCAACAAGGATTAACAGGTTATGTGTTTCGCACAGGAAAAACCCTACTATGCGATGAATCCAAGGTTGAAGAGCTGGTCGAAGCGCAGGAGATCGTCAATTTAGGTTCTCCTTGTCACCTTTGGCTTGGAGTGCCTATCAAGCATGAAGGCATAGTCACTGCCGTACTGGTAGTACAAACCTATGATACCAATGTCAGTTATGGCGATATCGAGGTCGAGTTAATGACCTTTATTTGTCACCATATTGCTGGCGTGATGGAAAGACTTAAGCATCAAGAACAGCTAGAGCAAGCAATACAACAACGGACTAAAGAGCTTAGCCAAGCCTATGACAAGCTCAAGCAAGAAGTGTATGAAAGACGCAGAGCCGAGCGGCTGCAAAAATCATTATTTGAAATAGCAGAACTAGCAAGCTCTAGTTCAGATAATCCTGAATTTTATGCACAGCTACATAATGTGATTCGGCACCTTATTCCTGCCAATAACTGTTACATCGCACTGCTAAATGAACAAGGTACCCACTTAACCTTCCCGTTTTACGTTTCCCAATTAGGTAACCAACACCCTGGGACTCGGCCATTACAGGATGGGCTTACGGAGTATGTGCTCAAACACAAACGTCCACTACTGCTAGACCAGAATGATATTCATGGTTTGATTGCCTCAAAAGAAATTTACGCTAAGGCACCCACACTTAATCACACTCAAACAATGCATCAATGGATAGGTATCCCACTGTTTATCCATGATGTAGTACGAGGTGCGCTAACCATTTATAGCTTTAGCATGACCCAAAACTACCAAACGAAAGACTTGGAGTTACTCACCTTTGTGTCACAACATATCGGTGCTGCTATCGAGAAAAAACTCGCTGCAGAGTCATTACGCCGCAGCTATGAAGAACTAGAGGAAAAGGTTGCAGCTCGTACAACTGCACTCGCTGAGCTCAATAAGGACCTAGAGAAAGAGATCCGTCAGCGCCGTAATATGGAAGCTAAACTCGTTCATGATGCCAAACACGATGCGCTCACAGGATTGCCCAATCGTGCGATGTTTATGGAACGTCTCAATCAGGCTATCAAACATGTTCGCCGCCATAGCCTAGAACAGTTTGCCCTGCTGTTTATCGACCTCGACCGCTTTAAGCAGATTAACGATACTATGGGGCATTTGGAGGGCGATAGATTCTTAATTGAAACCGCCACTCGCTTACGCGGTTGCATCCGTAGCAACGATACCTTGGCGAGGCTCGGTGGCGATGAGTTTGTTATCCTGCTCGATACCATCAACGGCATCAACGATGCCCGTGATGTGGCCGAACGGGTCATTCAAAAAGTCTCACAATCCTACAAATTAGGGACAATCGAGTTTCACTCAGGTGCCAGTATCGGCATAACCATTAGTGGTAATAAGTTAGATACCAGTGAATCGATGCTACGTAATGCCGACACCGCAATGTACCAAGCCAAGGCGAATGGCAAAGGTTGTTATGTCATTTTTGACGATAGCGCGTCACAGCAAAAAATCCAGGATATTGCCTTCGAGAATGATTTTAAACAGGCGCTGCAAGCAGAGGAGTTACAACTCAATCTTCTCCCAATAGTTGATTTACAGACTCTACAACCCCATGCTTTTGAGTGTCGATTAATTTGGGAGCATCCCGTATGGGGAAGTATTCCGCACGAAGTTTTAAGCCAATTAGCTGAGCAAGCTAACCTCATGGTTGAGTTGGATAAGTATGCAATTAACTTACTGAATAAGCATTATCACCAGCTCGTTGTGAGCCATGGAGATAACCTTGATTTACACCTTATGCTTTCCAGTCAACATCTTAAACACAAGCATGTACTTCGTGGTCTTAAAAATGCGCTCAAACAAACTCAGCTTCCTCTCCCGCAGCTATGGTTATTTTTTAATGAAAAAGCCTTAGTTCAAGAAACAGAGAACCACATAAGCGGCTTTGAATTATTAAATAAGCAGGGGGTTAACTTAGGGATTAGCCACTACGGAAGCGGCCACAGTGCGTTAAACAGTTTGTTATTCCTCCCTGTAAAAGGCTTAAAGCTGGATGCGAATATCACGAAACAACTGCAAGATGAACAACACATAAAGCTGATGTCTGCCTATCAAAAGGCGGCCTCAACCTTAAACTTACAAACCTTTGTTGACGGACTTCATCACCCTGAGCAAATCAATATATTCAATGCACTAGGTTATCGCTTCGGCCAGGGTAGTGCCATAGCCCACCCTTTTACCTTAGTGGAAACCCTGCATCAGGTTTGCGCCTAAAACTGCAATTACATGATTAATTATGACTTCTTAAACATATCTCTTAAATTCGAGATATGGCTGCGCCCGGTCTGCATTCGCTCTTGCTCTGTTTGCTGTGGCTTACGGTTTTCCCAAATAAGGTCATCCTGCGGTAACTCATGCAGAAAGCGGCTCGGCTCGCAGCGCATAGTTTCACCAAACTGGCGACGCTCACGGCAGAGGGTGAACCATAGCTCACGTTGTGCCCGCGTTATCCCCACATAGGCAAGACGACGTTCTTCATCAACATTATCTTCATCTATGCTGGTTTGATGCGGCAGAATGCGCTCCTCAACCCCCACCATAAACACGAAGGGGAATTCCAGCCCTTTAGAGGCATGCAGCGTCATTAATTGCACCTGATCGCCGCCTTCATCTTCGCTGTTACGCTCCATCATATCTCTAAGCGTTAGGCGGTTAACCACTTCGGGCAAGGTCATAGGTTCATCTAATTCATCCCCAGAGAGCATTTCCGTCACCCAGCGATACAACTCGGAGATGTTTTTCATCCGCATTTCGGCGGCCTTCGCACTGGTACTGGTCTCGTATAAATAGTCTTCGTAATTAATCTTACGGATCAATTGTTTTACGGCTTCAACCGGTTCGCCCCGCTCGGCATGCTCGCCCGTATCGACAATAAAGCGGCCAAATTGATACAAGGCTGACATGGCATTAGGTGGTAAATGATGATTCAGCTCAGGATCAAAAATCGCCTCGAACATGGAGATATGTTTCTCGTTGGCAAAGTTACCCAAACGCTCCAAGGTGGATGGACCAATACCCCGTTTAGGTAAGTTAACCACCCGCAAAAAGGCGTTATCATCGTCAGGATTTACCACCAGTTTAAGGTAGCCCATGATGTCTTTAATCTCGGCACGGGCGAAAAACGAAGTGCCGCCGCTTAGCTTGTAAGGGATACGGTTCGTCATCAACGCCCGCTCAAGTAGGCGAGACTGGTGGTTACCGCGATACAGAATTGCGTAATCACCAAATTGGGTACGGCCGACAAATTTGTGGCGAATGATTTCGGCGACCACGCGCTCGGCTTCTTGTTCCTCATTGGCAGCAAACAGCACCCGCATCGGCTCGCCGTAGGCTAATTCACTAAATAGTGACTTATCATACACATGGGGATTGTTGGCGATAAGGATGTTAGCCGCCCGCAAAATGCGTTGGCTAGAACGATAATTTTGCTCAAGTTTAATCAACTTAAGCTTTGGGAAGTCTTTGCCCAACAGCACTAAGTTCTGCGGCTTAGCACCACGCCACGAATAGATGGATTGGTCATCGTCCCCCACCACGGTAAAACGCGCGCGCTCGCCCACCAGTAGCTTGACCATTTCATATTGGGAAGTGTTGGTATCCTGATATTCGTCCACCAGCAGGTATTGGATCTTGGTTTGCCAGCGCGTACGCACTTCTTCATGATGGCGTAACAATAGGGTTGGCAGCAGAATTAAGTCATCAAAATCCAAAGCATTGTAGGCTTTCATATGCTGGGCATAACGCTGATACAACAGGGCGAACAACTGCTGCTGTTCATCCTTTGCCAGCTTGCGCGCTTGGTCGGGAATAATCAGCCCGCCCTTCCAATTGGAGATGCTGCTTGCCAAGGCTTTGAGTAAATCTTTATCTTCCTGTAATTCTTTTTGAGTCAGCTCTTTAAGGAGCGCAAGCGTATCTTGGTCATCGAATAACGAGAACCCAGGCTTTAAACCCAGCACTTTATGCTCACGTTTTACAATCTCAAGACCTAAGGTATGGAAGGTCGAAATCCATAAACCTCTAGCCTCTTTACGCCCCATAGACTGTGCGACCCGCTCCTTCATCTCGCGCGCCGCTTTGTTGGTAAACGTCACTGCGGCGATATTGCGGGCATTGTAACCACACTTTTGCACTAGATAGGCAATCTTGTTGATAATTACCCGCGTTTTGCCACTGCCCGCGCCCGCTAATACTAAGCAAGGCCCAGAAACATAATGAACGGCATCATTTTGGGCAGGATTGAGTTTCATCGTCGCGCAATATCCAAACAAGTCTTCAGAAGGGGGATCGGATCATAGCAGAAGCGAAGGTTTTAAGGCCAACAAATCCCCAGATATCAATTGAGCAAACAATAGAAATGACTTGTCTCTTCAAATGAATAAGCATTTGAATATGACATCCTAAAAACCAGTCAAATATGCTGCAATCATTGTGCAGGCAAGCTTATTACAAAATAACTTTCTTAAATCACACTTTTGCCATTTTTTGAGCTAATTTGTTGCTAAGGTTGATAATGCGCAGTAGAATCCAGCATGAATGAACGTTCATTCATAGATGTCAATATCGGAAAGCAGAATGGATAACAAACGTGACTTAATACTTCGCTCCGCCGAAAAAATCATTGCGACAGCAGGCTTACATAACCTTTCAATGCAAAAACTAGCAGTAGATGCAGGCGTTGCCGCAGGTACGATCTACCGCTACTTCAAAGATAAAGAAGATTTGATCATTGAACTGCGTAAAGACGTATTACAACAAATTGCCAGTAAGTTGCTTGAAAACATTAATGAAGGCAGCTTTGACGAAAAATTTCGCCGCCTATGGTTCAAGATTGTTGAACTGGGTCGTGAACAATCCCATGCAAATTTGAGTTTTGCTCAGTATTCCCACCTCCCAGGGGTAGATGCACCTGAGCACCAAGCATTTGAAAGAGAAATATTTCAACCGCTACACCAATTATTTGAGCAGGCAAAAAACCAAGGAATGATTCAAAAGCTTGATAATACCTTGTTGTTTTCTATCGCCTTTGAGCCAGCTATCGCTATAGGCAAACGCCTACGGCGAGGCCATTTGGAATGTACAGAAAATGAAATCCGGCGGGCATGTGAATTATGCCTAAAGGCCATTTCAATCAATCTTCAACTTTAACTCTAGGAATCTTTAGCACCATGAAAAAATGGACTCTAAGTATGCTAGCGATCGCTGTACTTGCCTTTGGCTCAGTGATCGGCTTTAACCTGATGGTAAAAAATAAAATCGCCGAGGCGATCGCCAATATGCCAGAGGCTGAGTTTCCTGTAACAGCCATGACATTAGATATGCAAAAGTGGCAACCCACAATTGATGCGATTGGCTTTGTTGAGCCGCATCAAGGGGTGACCATCTCCAACGAATTAGCAGGACGCGTCACCAGCATTAATTTTGAAAACGGTAGCCGAGTGGAAAAAGGCCAACTACTGGCCGAACTCGATGCCAAAGTGGAAAGAGCCAACCTTAAAAGCAAAATGGTACAACTGCCCGCCGCTGAGGCCGACTTCAAACGCCTTTCAAAACTCTATGCGCAAAAGTCAGTCTCTAAACAGGATTTAGACAATAGTGAATCTAAATACTTGGCCTTACAGGCGGATATTGAAAGTTTAAAAGCCACTATCGAGCGCCGTGAAATCAGTGCGCCTTTCAGTGGTTTAGTGGGTATTCGTAACATTAACTTAGGTGAATATCTTCAGCCTGGTACCGATATTGTGCGTCTCGAAGATATCAGCACAATGAAAATCCGCTTCACTATTCCGCAAACCCAATTACCTCGTATTGCCGTAGGTCAAAAAATCCATGTGTTTGTGGACTCTTATCCTGAGCAACCCTTCGAAGGTGAAATTGCCGCGATTGAACCCGCCGTGTTTTACCAAAGCGGTCTGATCCAAGTGCAAGCACGCATTCCTAACGATAACGCCAAACTGCGTAGCGGGATGTTTGCCCGAGTATCCATCCTATTGCCAGAACTGAACGATCAGTTTGTACTGCCACAAACCGCCATCAACTTTACCCTTTATGGTAACTCTATTTACCTCATCAAAGAGGTCGAAGAAAACGGTAAAAAGCTGGCTAGAGTCGAGCAAATCAACCTGACGGTATTAGAGCGTAACGGCAATAACGCGCTGGTGAGTGGAGCGTTAAAAGCGGGAGATCGCATTGTCACCTCAGGGCAAATTCGCCTCAGTAACAACAGTAAAGTGACAGTGGTTGAAGACCAAGCCCTGACCCACTCCGACACTATGCCAAAGCTGTAATAGGAGCAAGATAATGCGCTTTACAGATATCTTTATTAGGCGACCCGTACTCGCCGCCTCAATCAGCTTTCTCTTGCTGCTGTTAGGCTTTAATGCCCTCAATAGCATGCAAGTGCGTGAATATCCGAAGATGACGAATACCGTAGTCACGGTATCGACCAGTTATTACGGCGCGGATGCAAATCTAATCCAAGGTTTTATTACTCAACCGTTAGAGCAAGCCTTAGCGCAGGCCGATAACGTTGACTTTATGACCTCAGAGAGCTTCCTCGGCACCTCGAAAATTTCGGTGTATATGAAGCTCAATACCGATCCGAATGGCGCCTTGGCCGATATTCTCGCCAAGGTGAACTCAGTAAGATCGCAACTGCCCAAAGAGGCTGAAGATCCCAGTGTTGAAATGTCCACTGGCTCGCAAACCTCTGTACTGTATATTTCATTTTTTAGTGATCAGATTAACTCAAGCCAGCTAACGGATTACCTTGAGCGCGTCGTCAAACCTCAGCTCTTTACCATTGACGGCGTTGCTAAAGTGAATTTATACGGCGGTATTAAATACGCCATGCGTATTTGGCTCGATCCCGCCAGAATGGGGGCATTTAACCTCTCCTCCAGCGATGTAATGCAAGTATTGCAGGCGAACAACTACCAGTCAGCGGTAGGTCAAACCAACAGTGTTTACACCCTTTTTAACGGCACCGCAGACACTCAAGTTGCCACCATCGAAGAGTTAAAACGCTTAGTGATCGGCAGTAAAGATGGTTTAGTCGTTCGTCTCGGTGATATTGCCGATGTTAGCCTCGAAAAGAGTCATGATATCTACCGCGCCTTAGCCAATGGCAAAGAAGCCGTGGTCATCGGCCTTGATGTCACGCCAACGGCTAACCCGCTTACCGTTGCGGCTGATACCCGCGCCCTGTTACCTGAAATTGAGCGTAACTTACCGCCATCCATTGAATCGAGCATTCTGTACGACTCCTCACTCGCAATTGATGAATCGATTAAAGAAGTGGTTAAAACCATTGGTGAAGCCGCGATTATTGTTATCGTGGTAATCACTCTCTTCTTAGGTTCGCTTCGCGCCGTGGTGATCCCGATTGTGACCATTCCGCTCTCGCTGATTGGGGTTGCCATCATCATGCAGATGTTTGGTTTTACGCTCAATCTCATGACCCTACTGGCCATGGTGCTCGCCATTGGTTTGGTGGTTGACGATGCGATTGTGGTGGTCGAAAACGTCGACAGACATATCAAGCTGGGTGAATCGCCCTTTAGAGCCGCGATTATCGGTACCCGCGAAATCGCGGTGCCAGTGATCTCCATGACCATTACCCTCGCCGCGGTTTATGCGCCGATTGCCTTAATGGGCGGGATCACCGGCTCATTATTTAAGGAGTTTGCCCTTACACTCGCAGGTTCTGTGTTTATCTCGGGCATAGTGGCACTGACACTGTCACCCATGATGTGTGCCAAAATACTCAAACCCCATACCGCACCTAATCGGTTCGAAATGGGAGTCGAAAACTTCCTCACGGGGCTGACTCGCCGTTACAGCAACATGCTAGATGCGGTGATGTTACATCGCCCTGTCATCGTCGCCTTTGCGATTATCGTGTTCGCTTCACTGCCAGTACTGTTTAAGTTTATCCCATCAGAACTGGCGCCCAACGAAGATAAAGGCGTGGTAATGATGATGGGCACGGCACCTTCGACTGCCAACTTGGACTACATCCAAGCCAATATGGGCTTAGTCACGGATATGATTAAGGCACAGCCTGAATCAGCCGCGTCACTCGCCTTTGTGGGCGTACCAAGTTCCAGCCAAGCCTTCGGGATCGCGCCATTAGTGCCTTGGAGTGAGCGGGATAAGAGCCAAAAACAAATGCAGGAGTTTTTTGCTAAAGAAGTGAAGCACATTCCTGGAATGGCGATTACAACGTTCCAAATGCCTGAACTGCCTGGGGCGTCGAGTGGTTTACCGATTCAGTTTGTGATTACCACATCAAACTCCTTCGCTAGCCTCTTTCAAATCGGTACAGGCGTACTGGAAAAGGTGCAAAAGAGTCCCTTGTTTGTGTACTCAGAAATCAACCTGAAATTCGATTCAGGCACCATGAAACTGCATATCAAGCGTGACTTAGCCGGGACCTACGGCGTGACCATGCAAGATATCGGGATCACACTCGCCACCATGATGAGTGATGGCTATGTGAATCGCATTAACTTGGATGGTCGCTCCTACGAAGTGATCCCACAGGTGGAGCGTAAACTGCGGGCGAACCCAGAATCGCTGGCTAATTACTATGTCAAAGCCGCCGATGGTAAATCCATTCCGCTATCCAGCTTGGTTGATATTGAAATGGTGGCCGAGCCTCGCTCACTGCCGCACTTTAACCAAATGAATGCCTTGACTGTGGGTGGTGTAGCCGCGCCAGGCGTAGCCATTGGTGATGCCATCAGCTTTTTGCAAAATATTGGCGATAATGAGTTACCTAAAGGTTATAGCTACGACTTCCTCGGTGAAGCGCGCCAGTTTGTCACTGAAGGATCGGCACTTTATGCCACTTTCTTGCTGGCAATTGCGATTATTTTCTTAGTACTCGCCAGCCAATTTGAAAGCCTTAAAGATCCCTTAGTCATCTTGGTATCTGTACCGTTGGCGATTAGCGGCGCCTTGATTGTACTCGGGTGGACCCATGTATTTGGCTTAGCCAAAATTAATATCTACACCCAGGTAGGATTAATTACGTTAGTGGGTCTTATCACTAAACACGGGATCTTGATGTGCGAAGTGGCCAAAGAGGAACAACTCCACCGTGGGCTATCTAAACTTGAGGCGATTAAACTGGCGGCAACCATCCGCTTACGCCCGATTTTAATGACCACTGCAGCGATGATTGCGGGTCTATTGCCGCTATTATTTGCTTCCGGCGCTGGGGCGGTAGCACGCTTTAATATCGGTATTGTGATTGTCGCTGGTTTATCGATTGGGACCATTTTTACCCTGTTTGTATTACCGGTGATTTATACCTATCTTGCTGAAAAACATGAGCCTTTGCCCGTGTTTGACGAAGATACCGACGGGCTAGCCCACAACAGCTAACCGCATCCAAGTAAAACCCACGTCCCTTAAGACGTAGGTTTTGCAAGGCGGTTTTCTTTTGAAAGCCAACGTACTAGGTTACAATCCACCCATTCAGTAAAGAGGCGGACAAGAAGATGATCAATCCAAAGAAAATCGAAGAAATGGCGAAGCAACTGAGCGATAGCCTGCCCAGCGGTCTTAAGCAATTTGCCGGCGAATTTGAAGAGCGCAGCAAGCAAGTGCTGCAAAATCAATTGCTCAAGTTGGATATGGTGTCCCGCGAGGAATTTGAAGTACAGCAGCATGTATTACTGAAAACCCGCGAGAAATTAGAAGCCCTGCAAGCACAAGTGAATGAGCTTGAGAAAAAGCTAAACGCCGCGGACTAACTTATAATGCGTGTTTGAAAGAGCACAGTTAGCGATGGCGCAGCTGTGCTTTTTTGTTTTAACACTTCAAGCATTAAGTCACTTAGGGAAATAATGCAACAACTCGCCAGCTACATCCTTGCTATTCAAGGCTATCCTAGCCCAGTGTCAGTGGTGAGCCACACCCAAGAGCAGCAAAGTTATCGAGACGATAATGCTGAAATGTGTGAATCTTTGACCTTATATCACTTCAACAACGGGGTTGTGGTCAGTCTGTTAAGCGAGCAAGATAAACAAGCTGATGAGCCAAACGCGGTTTGTGAGGATTATTGGTTGAGTTATCGAGTCGTCACCGCCAATATCGCGATTTCGCCGCAGCAAAAGTCCTTTAGCAATCTCTGCCAACAAGGCTTTTGGCTTAAGATGCAGCAAGGGCTTAACGAGTAAGAATAGCCGTCGGCGCTTAGACCTAGCGCCAGAGTTCGAATCGTCAGGGAAGAAAGCCATGGATATCGCAAGCACCACTTTTAATCAGGACTATCTGCTTTGGGGATTATTGCTCCTTGGCGGCCTGCCACTGCTCAGCTATCCCTTTGTAGTCCTCGCCAGCCTGATGGGACTTGCCAGCCGAACCACGATTAACGTGCACTGGTTTTACCGGCTGATGAATAAGAGTTTTCTGTGGGGAACCCTTGCCTATCCCTTAGTGTACATTCCCTGCTACTGGCTCGCGCGGGCGGAGAACAGTTCATTATCCTTAGCCTATGCCACCCTGCCGCTGCTCTTTTTAGCACTGCTGTACCTGTGCTTTCGCTGGATGGATGTACCGCCTAAAGACAAACGCCCAGATAATGACAAAGATCCCGATTAGATCTTCTGCTGCCGTGCGTATAGTTGTTTAAATTCCTTATGGTTAGCCTTCACCAGTTTCCAGCGGCTGCAACCATTAAAACGCGCATACTCAGTAACTGCCGCCTCAAATGCCGCACAAAAGCCATCATCCATGCCGCTAAATCCCTCTTCTAAAGTCAGCTGTTGTAATAACAGTAAACCGCTTTGCCGCTCGGCTTTCACATCCACTCGACCAACAAAGCAGTCACGCCACAAAATCGCGAGGGAGTAATAGCCATATTGGCGTTTTTCGGCGGGCACATAGACTTCAATTTGATAATCAAAATCAAACCATTGCTTTAATCGCTGCCGCTGAATTAATAGATTATCGAAGGGATTGAGTAACCAGACTCGATTGGGTATTGCAGCGGTTATTTGCAGCTCGGGGCGATAAAAATACCATTGCCCTTCCGCCTTAAAGCTTGCCAACTCACCTTGAGACTGCATAGCGGCTAATTGCTCATTCACATTAGCTTTTATGCCTTTGCGCAGATAAGCGATTTGCGCTGCCGAGCCAAAGGCATGGGCAGCGAGATAACGCTCAATCAAGTGGCGAGCAAATTCGCTCTCGCTTGGCGCTTGGGTATTGATATGCTCTGGCAGCACGCGCTCGGTAAGATCATAACATTTTTGAAATTTCTCCCTGCGCACCACCATTAACTCGCCGCGCATAAACAACTGCTCTAGCGCCTTTTTGGCGGGCTTCCAATCCCACCAGGCACCGTTTTTGCCTTCTGCATGTTCAAAGTCACTGGCCTTCAGTGGTCCTTCGGCGCGAATGCGGGCGCGCACTTCCTGCATCACCTTATCGTCTGGCTCAAACCAATGTTTGCCGCCATTTTGCAGCTGTTGTTTACGTTGCAAACTAAAACGGTAGTCGGCAATGGGTAAATATGCCGCCGCATGGGACCAATATTCAAAAATCTCGCCCTGTGCCAGCGCAGTATCTAACATCTGCGGTTGATACTGTGGTATCCGGCTATGCAACACATGGTGGTGCGCCCGCTCGACCACATTAATCGAATCGATTTGCACATACCCGAGACGGCTAATCAGCTCACAGACCGAAGTCTGCGGTTGTAATAAGCCCTGCTGTTGCATATTCAATTGCAACCACTCACGGGGTGAAAAAGGACTCGACATAAATTCTCCCAAAATGCTCAAAAACAATTGCGCCCAAAGATTGATGCCATGACTGACAGATGATCAAAAGGATAATCCTCTTACTTTTGTCGGATATTTCGTAAACTTAGCGTGAATTTGTCAGCTCGCGTACAACTTGAGTTAACATAGGGCATTTCCTCGCTTAGGGCTATCGCTTACCTCGAGTCAAACAACTCCCTCTTACAAAGGTTAGCCCCTCATTAAGGATTGATGAATGAATATCTATTACCGCGAAGCCAAACTCTGCGGCCGTAAAACCGGCAATGGTACTAAACTGCCATTTTTAATGAATATGCTGTACTCACTCGGTGAAAAGAATGGCGAGTTACAACCTTTCAGCATCGACGATATTAAGGCAGTCCTGTTTAACCAACATCAATCGATTGGCTGCTCCATCAAAGCGCCTTTACCCATAGTCTCTTGGCGCAGTGAAGCCATTTGGTACGAGCTATTCAAAGGTGAAGCGCCCGTGTATCTGCCCCAATGCATCACCTTTAGCAATGGCGCAATCGACTATGCGATTGTCGTGATTGGCGATGAGTATGAGCTACGTATTTGGCCGGACTGCAATAATCGTGAGCGTGAAAAACACCAATGGTTTTCACACCATGCCGCCGTCTACTCCGAAGAAATCGATGTCTTTAAAGAATGTCTTGAGACGCTACTCAAACATATCCGCAAGGAAGATGACTTTGAGGCTAAACACCCGAAATTTGGCAAACAACGCACCAGTTCAAAATAGGTTTTAGCGCACTTAAAGGCGATTGCCATAATTTTGCCACTATTGATCAGCAACTTGCCCGCAACTTCCGTGGGCAAATCTGCTTTAATACCCGCCGTAATATCGAGTTAGCCCAATAGTATGCAATGGCGACTCGCGCGTATTTCATAGGGAATGAAATCCATGTTTAACATTATTTTCTGGGTGCTCACGTTACTGAGTTTGGCGCTGTTTGGCGGCGCTATCTATTTAGTGGCGCGCGCACTCCTTAAAAAACTCAATCGTGATCAAGGAACCGATATGTCAACACAAGAGCCGTGGGCAGCAACCACTGCAAAGGGAACGGCATTAAAAAACACCACCTTATTAAAAGCCATCACCATTGGCATACTGTCGATTGTGGCCTTGCTACCGCTCGGGATCATTATGGATATGACGTCCGATCGCGAAATGCTTTACAACAGTGTGGTCGATGAAATCGGCCGCTCATGGGGCGAGCAGCAAACCCTCTCGGGCCCAGCGTTGGTAATCCCCTACAGTTATTTTGTGATGCAGGAAGAAGTCAGTAACGACGGCAAAACCCGCCACGAAGTGAAGCGCACCTATCAAGATGAGCTGGTGATTCTGCCGAAAAAGCTCACTCTCGATTTAGACCTAAAACATGATTTCCGTACCCGTGGCATTTATCAATCGCTGGTGTATAACGCGGCGCTTACGGGGCAGGCTGACTTTCGCTTAAATCGTTATGACATTCCTAACCTTATCGCCTTTGATAACAAAAATGCCCGTTTAGTCTTTGGTGTGTCATCAAACCAAGCAATTGATAAAGTGGAAAAGATTGAGGTGACAGGCGATTCAGTCTTACTATCTGGCTCGCTGATGTCGGGCACTGGCTTGACGACTGGTGGTCTAGAGAAAGGCTTTAACCAAGGGATCCAAGTCGGCGAAGCAAGTGATTTTAGCGTGAACTTTGCCATGACACTGCGCGGCTCTCAGTCGATTAGTGCCCTGCCATTAGGTGAGCAAACCTTGTTGAATATCCATGCCGACTGGCCGCACCCGAGTTTTAAAGGCTTACTCCCAGCAGAGCGCGAAATCACTACCAACGGATTTACCGCCAACTGGAATATCAGTCACTTAACTCGCAACTATCCGCAGGAGTTTATTAAGAGTAATCAGTCGACGCTTACCGAAGTCGTGGCCAATGCCATGTTATTTGAGCCAGTGACCCATTACGGCAAGATTGAGCGCTCAGTTAAATACGGCCTGCTGTTTATCGTACTGACTTTTATCATGTTATTTATTTTTGAACTGGGACAAAAGACCAGCCTAAGCACAGTGCAATATATGCTGGTTGGCAGTGCGATGGCCCTGTTCTACCTGCTGTTACTGTCACTCTCGGAGCACCTCGCCTTCCTGCAAGCCTATCTGATTGCCGCCTGTATTCCTGTGCTGTCGGTATCCGCTTATGTGGGCAGTGCCACCGCTAGCGTTAAACGTGGCGCGATAGTAGGCACTATGCTGGTGAGCTTGTATGCGGTGTTGTACTCAATACTGCAATTAGAAGATTACGCCCTACTGATGGGTACTGGCTTGTTATTAGTGGTTTTACTGATTTTGATGTTCGTAACCCGTCATCAACCCAAGGACACAGTGCAATAGCACCTACAGCTCCACCCTTGAAGCCCCCCGACAGCGCACTTTTTGCTGTCGGGATTTTTTTATTGGCAAGACCACATGTGACATGTAGCCTATTGCGTTTACTCGGAGGCGAATATTTTGACTCATCCAGCCTATCTTCTACGTCGTTTGGTGCTTGTATGGTTACTGCTAGCAGCGATTCCAAGCCTACTGTTACTTACGCAAAATCAATTATTTCCGCTGCTCGATCTACAATCGCCCTTAGCCAGAGCCTTGTACTGGCTCACCACAACCGGCACAGCGCCCTATGGGGTTGCGACTGTTTTAGTCGTGTTGGCGCTTGCCTATTGTTATATGCCTAAAGCATTATTTATTAACTTGTTTTTAGCCATCAGCCTAAGCCAAGTATTAAGCCTAAGCACTAGCCATGCCCTTAAAAGTTTTTTTAAAGAGCCAAGGCCCAATCTGGTGTATCTATCTGAGCAAGCACTCCCAGATGATGCACAGTTAACTCCGCAAACCTTCTATCAACTCGCAAAACCAGAACGCTCACAGGCCATTGCTGAGGCGCTGACCGAGCTGCAAACGAGAACCTCAGCGGTAAAACTGTCCCCAAAAATCCACCAACATTGGGAAGATGAAATCGGCTATTCCTTCCCGTCTGGACACACCATTTTTGCCGTAACCTTAGTGCTAACCGCCAGCTACTATCTGCTTTTAGCGGGTTTACCTCTATTCACCAGTGCGTTATTGGTTTGGGGATTATTGATGGGCCTAAGCCGTATGCTACTCGGCATGCACTGGCCGCAGGATGTGCTCTTTTCCACCCTACTGGCCGCTATCATCAGCAGCTTAAGCATATTTTTGGTCAGTAAAATGCGTCTATTCACGCAAAGGTTTGCGAAAACCTCTTCGCAATAACGCCTAGAGCGACAATTCGCCATCAGACCTTTATACCAATCGTATTAAATATCTGTTCATTCAGCGGGAGTTAAACGCGCTTTAGACAAGGCGAAGGCTTGAAGGCATAGTGGTGCTCTGTCGAAAGCCTTAAACGCAGTATAAAGCACGTTCAATCCCGCCCTTCGGGAGCCTCACAGGCATCCCACTCCGGTGTTGCATTGACTTAAAAGGGAATGACCATTTCTGCGTCAATGCGCCTTGGATTGAAATGCCTGTGAGGCTCTGAACTGATTAGATATTTAATGTGATTGGTATTACACAAGATTTTTGGCAAACAGCGCTAACACTGGCAAACTAGGGGTAGAGTCCGCTACCCCTAAACTTTCCATGACTGAAACTCACCCATATAAACTCGACCAACTCGATTTAACCATTTTGCGTTTACTGCAAACCCACGGCAGGTTGTCAAATCTTGAACTGGCAACAAAAGTCGGCCTGTCGCCTTCCCCTTGCTCACGCCGCGTTAAAGCCCTAGAAGAAGCGGGTTATATTGCCGATTATGTCACGCGTCTGTCAGCGGATAAATTCAACCTACATTTGACTGCGTATATCCATGTAAGGATGGAAAAACACACGCCTGCAATCCTCAACCAATTTGAAGCCAATATACTGGGCTACGAAGAAGTCCAAGAGTGCGCGCTGATCACGGGTTCTGAAGCCGACTATCAACTCAAAGTGTTAGTCCAAGATATGGCGCACTTTCGTACTTTTCTGTTAGATAAACTCACCACCAATGTGCATATCGCAGGTGTGCATTCCAGCTTCGTGTTGAAAAAGGTCAAGGAGCACACGGCCATCCCCTTAAGCCATATCACCATTGAACCCTAAGCGCAGTAAAAGCGGCAGCTTCTGCGATAGCGTGAGACCAATGCAGCCATGGTTGCAATGTCGCTACCCCAAGCGGCTCACCCTGCGAAAGGTATTTTTAGCGATAAGATCACAATTTATTAGGTTTTTACCATCGCAATTAATCGCTAAAGCGAGGCAGTCAGCCACCGCCACGTGCAACATAATCGCGAACTTCACCACAAATCAAAATTTAACACCAAAATTGAAGCAAAATACTAATAATAATTGCCGATTAACATCAATTTAACGCACTAAAATTGCGTTGAACTTCTTATTTATCCGCCTAAGATACGCCTTCTTTTTACGGGAGGCACCATGCAATCGGCCAATACAAATTCGACTAACCATTTCAGCTCACGCTTAGGTTTTATTATGGCGGCAGCCGGCAGTGCCGTTGGTGTCGGCAACATTTGGGGATTCCCCACCCAAGCGGCCACCCATGGCGGCGGGGCCTTTTTACTGGTTTACCTGGTACTGATTTTTATCCTAGGCATTCCCATGCTGATGGCCGAACTGATGATTGGTCGCCACGGACAAACCAACCCCGCCGATGCCATGGGCAAACTCGGTTGCAACTCGCTCAGCCGCAATTTAGGCAAGACAATAGGATTAATTTCTATCGTAACAGCAGGGTTGATCTACACCTTCTACAGCATTCTTTCTGGCTGGTTTGTGAGCTACGCCATCGCCCCAATTGCCACGGCTGTGGGCTCGCACGATACCGCCGCTTGGCTAGTGGATTTCTCGCTGTCGCGCAATCTGGTGTTCACGCTAATTTTTAGCGCACTGGTATTTTTGGTATTGCTGCAGGGCGTGCAGCAAGGTATCGAAAAATGGTCTAAACGCTTAATGCCGCTATTGTTGATCATGCTGATCGCCGGCGTGGCCTATATCTTTACCCTCAATGGCGCGAGTGAAGGTATTATCGCACTATTAACGCCTAACGTTGCCAAGGCTATCGCGCCAGATACCTTGATCAACGCACTCGGACAGACCTTTTTCTCACTCACCATAGGCACTGGTGCCATGATGGTTTATGGCAGCTATTTGAGCCAAAAAGAGAATATTGCCAAATTAACCATCTGGGTTGCCTTTACCGATAGCGGCATCGCCTTTCTCGCCGCCTTTTTAATCATCCCAGCCATGTATGTGGCCCAGCATAATGGCGTGCAGATTTTTAGCGCTGAAGGCAAGTTAATCGATTCGGATGCATTGGTATTTACTGTTTTACCCGCCTTATTCTCAACCCTAGGCGACACAGCCAACCTCATTATTAGCGTGGTGTTCTTTATGCTGCTGATCATCGCCGGCCTGACATCAGCCATTTCCATCGCCGAGGTGCCGACGAGTTATGTGATGCAAAAATGCGGATTCAGCCGCCAACGTGCCACATTGATCATTGGCCTATTGTTGACCTCATTATCCTTATTACTGGCGGTATTTTTTGAGACGCTATTTAGTTTCACTATCATGCTAACCACGCAAATGGCCCAACCGCTGGTCGCCCTCGGTATCGCGATTTACTTAGGTTGGATTTGGCGCCAAAGCCAGTTACTCAAGGCGATAAGTGGACAAGAGGGTGTCGATGCCACGGGGCTTTTCTGGCGTATTTGGCCAAGGTACGTAAAGTATGTTTGCCCAGTACTAATCATCGCGATCGCGATCAGGCAATTTGTGTAACCTCTTTCCAAACGCTAACAATCCATACTGAATTCGGGGATTGTTAGCTCCTCATCAAAAACTAAGCCCAACCTTTTATTCTGTTTAAATATATAATGCCAACCAACTTAAAAAACACCTAAGGTATAGCACTTTATTTTTGTATAAGTATAATCAGCCCCCAATGGGAGCAATTGAAATTGATTTCCTTTAAACGTTGCAGATTAATTTTGCAATAGACTTTCATATAAAATGGATTTTATTATGCTAGCGTGGCTCATCTTGATATTAATAACGATTGTTCCAGTAAAAATTGGAGCTGAGTTATTTGAAGCAGAAAACAAAAGTATTATACATTGTGGTTTAGCCGTTACGATTGGAACAATACTAGCATTCACAATAGTTATTGCTATCAAAGGATTGCTTGGGCTAATTGTGACATACATTGCAATATCAGTAGTTTACAGCAAAATCTTTCAACTATCCTTTGGTAAAGGTTTAACTTTTACATTAGTAGTATTTGTAATTCAATTAGGAATAGTACAAGGTTTAACTGATTTTGGCCTCCACCTTATTTCTCCATATATTAGCACCTCAACTTAACGAAAAATCAGCACTATAAAATATAATCTACAAATAATAGCCATCATAGTGAGTGACTTAATTACAGCTCGTCTCGCAACGACTGTATAGCCATATTAGTAAAATAGTCAAAGTAATGATAAGCGATTTTTCAATCAATAACGTTGAACTACTGAGGGAAGGCTGGATTGACGCGAAAGGGAATGTAAGCAGCCTTAAGAGATAAAGGCTGCTTTTGAAGGCGGACAGATTACTGCTCGATACCCACGATTAACCAAGGCGCGTTGGCTTGTGTAAGGTTACGCTCTAAATGCCAGATTTCCTTAATGTCTTCTTCGACACCTTCAACCGTATCACGGTAGCGGCCGCTAAACTTAACACTCACTTCCGCCAGATTAGCATTGTGTGTCGCGCGGACCAGTTCAGCATCTAAAAACATCACTTCTGTATGCTGTTCGCCAACGAGCTCACGGCGTTGGTTGCTGAGCTCATTAAAAAGCTCAATCGAAACATACTCTTGAATTTTGCTTAAGTCGTTTTCGTTCCATGCTACTTGCAAAGTTTTGTAATGACTACGCGCGCCTTCTAAAAAGCTAGGTAAATCAAACCCCACAGGCAAATGGAAAGGCACTGTGCTCGCCGCTTGAGCAAAACCATTGCTGCCACTGTTTGCACTGCTGGCAAAACCGGTTTGTTCCGCTTGCTGGCGTTGCAGATTCGGATTAGGTTGACCCGCACCTGCGTAGGCAGGTCTTGGCTGGGTACTGGCTTTTGAAGCCATCAGAGTACGGACAATTTTAAACAGCACGAATGCCAACAGAGCGATAATCAAAATATCCATAAATTGAATATTTTCAAAACCTTCGCCCATAAATAGCGCAGCCAATAAGCCACCCGCTAATAAACCGCCTAACATGCCGCCCATCATACCTTTCTTGCCCGCAGCAGGTGCTGGTGTAGCGGTAGGCGGGGTTGTGGGAGTATTAGTTGCCGCAGGCTGAGCCGGCGCTGTTTGATGACTTTTGCCAATAGACTTATTACTGCCGAATTTTTTTGCTTCTGCGACTGGACTAGCAGCCAAGCTAACCGCAAAAATCATCGCCAGCATAATAAATAACTTTTTCATTTATAAGATCTTTGTATGTATAACCAGAGGTGCAGGCATCATAGCGGGATGACATTATATGTCAACTATCAAAAGAGGGGTCTAGGCTTACAAACTTCGTTTGTTCTTCTAAATCAAAATCAAAGTCGTGGGGCTTCGTCCCTAATTGTTCAACATGATTCGACTAAGAATGCGACAAAAGACACGTCAGTTCTGACTATGTAATGTGAGAAATGATTAAGCACTGTCATTCCAGTGACACGCAGCAAGCACATCCCTGTGTGCTCGACCGTGACATCCCTGTCACGAACGGTCACTTACATGCAGTGCTTAATCCCGTTAACTTCCGTGTATCCTGATAGCCAGAACTCCGAAACCCGAAGCCAAGATCTAAGTACCATCTAAGCAGATATAGCTTTGGAAGAGCCATTAACACAGTCGCCATAGTGAAAAAAATGCATGTCCTATCTTTTAGGTCATTCCAGTAACTCACAGGCTTTAGTTATAAAAAGATTCGACGAAGAGTACCTAAAAAGATGTGTATGTTCTGACTCTGCGACGTAAGAAGTGATTAAGCACTGTCATTCCCAACAGTAATCTGTCCCCCCTCTTACAAATATACACTCTGTAAATTTAACAATGGTTAGCTCGTTAATTAAATTGTTAACTAACGGCCAGCGAATAAATAAAACAAGTGAAAATCACAAAAGTTGATAACGAGCAGGTTAATTTAAAGTTGTTCGATAACGTCTTCCAGTTATAACCAAGAATCAGAATGTATGGTATCCACACGACAGCTGAGTATAGCCACATTAATCCAATTACTAGATTTCCTTCATGGCTTCTTGTATTTGCTGTATCAAGAGTAACCCAAATACCTTGCAAGCAATAATATGTAGGGAAAAGCAGAATAAAGCTTAAAATTATCATCCATACTTTAGCACTAATCATCAGTATCAATCTCCATTTGCAACCTAATGCCCACTTAATATCCTTACTACTTACTAACAGTCAACCCACTTTATAGAAGCTTAACAAGGCACATATTGTAAATTTTTCACATATCAAAACTTAAAATATCCCAAAGCTAGATTTCCACTTAAACACATTGCGGGAATGAAGAAAAAATATCTTTCACCATAAAAACCTTATAAACCAAACCTTATCATAGAGGCAAAGCGTTTGCGGTATGGTGTTCGTTCATATCTGATCCTCTAGCCTAAAAAATACCGCACATAGGAATATAGGGAGTGTCACTTTGATAGCAGAAGCATTATTGGCCATGCACTACATGATACAAATAAAAATTGCTATTGGTGTTATGCAACCAAGTACGTAAGTGATAATACTTACTCTAATACCCTCTAGGTCTTCATCATTTGGACCGTATAACGGGTATTTACCAATAGTTACAACTCTCAGTACAAACCACCCAATCCAATACCAAGGCCGTGTAATTATGCCCTGCTCAAGCAATAATACTAACAATCTAAATATCCATATGAAAGGCTTAACAATTAATTCAAAAATATCCATTTATTATTGGTAACCTTAGATTATAAGCAGTATTAAGCCACCCCAAATGAGCACATCATTAGACACGATACCAATCACTGCTTTTGTACTTTTCAGGAATATCTTGTTCAAACGGTTCGCTATAGCCAAGTTTACCTAGCTCATCAAACCATTGTTCACGTCTTGATGTAGGTAACCTAGAGCCACACCATGGGCAAAAATTTATCGTGATTGATGATGTGCCGCCGTCATGAATAATCAATCCGTACTCATCGAATTTATCAGAATAATTAATAAGATGAACGGCGCATTCCTCCACGTGGTGGTCGCATTTGTTGTTTATAAAACTTTTCATTTGTTCACAGCAGTGATTCATAAGGTACCTGCATAATAGTAAAAAATTTAACGAGCCGCCCATTGTTAAACTCTTGAAATGCCCTAGTTGTAAATAACAGACTATCAGGTATAGCAAAGCCTTAACCGGATTAAGCACTGTCATGAAAGTGACCGTTGGCGGCATGGATGCCGCCATCGAGCCTATAGGGACATATTCACGGCGTGTCACTGAAATGGCAGTGCTTAATCAATATACCCCGCACTAAAGAACGGTACTGTCTCTATAAAAAATCCCCGCATTACGGGGATTTCTAAACTATCAAAGACTGCTAAAACTAACTAAGTTACAAACACTTTCCATCCGATTTATCATCGGAAGAAAGTGCTCGACTAATGCTGCCGAAGATTGCGGTTAAAATCCCGATGCCCACATCCATCTGCCGGGCATTGCTATCATCACCGCTGGCCTCGCGTTGACTCTGATTACCTGCTGTACCTCGCACAAAATCACAACTGGCATTGCTCATATTGCTGGAGGCACAACCACTTAAGATCAGAATCAAACCGCCAATCAATAAACGTGAGCTAACTAAGCGCAAACTCACTCTGCGTAACATCCTTATACGCGAAACAGACATATTAGTTCAGCACCTCTTCTAGGGCGCGCAAACAGAGCGCGACATTCTCACGACGGGCACCAAAGCCCATTAGACCGATACGCCAAGCCTTACCTGCAAGTGCACCAAGACCTGCACCTATTTCAAGGTTGTAATCCTTAAGTAGACGCGCACGCACCGCGGCATCATCAACACCTTCGGGGATATAAATGGCATTAAGCTGTGGCAAGCGCGAATCTTCAGCGACCACAAACTTAAGACCGAGTTTTTCAAGGCCGGCGCGCAGCACTAAATGCATGTCTTGATGACGTTTCCATGCATTTTCTAAACCTTCGGCCGCCAATAAACGCAGCGATTCGTGCAGGGCATAAAGCGCATTAACAGGCGCGGTATGGTGATAGCTACGCTTACCGCCAGCGCTGGTCCAATAAGCCATCACCAGACTTTGATCGAGGAACCAGCTTTGCACTGGGGTTTTGCGATTCTTCAGTTTTTCGACCGCAGCGGATGAGAAGGACACGGGCGATAAACCCGGTACACAGGAAAGGCACTTTTGGCTGCCAGAATAAATGGCATCGATGCCCCATTCATCGACCCTTAACTCCACGCCGCCAAGGGAAGTCACCGCATCAACAATCGATAAACAGCCGTATTGCTTTGCCAGCGCGCACAGGGTTTTAGCGTCACTTAACGCGCCTGTTGAGGTTTCGGCGTGCACAAAAGCAAGGAATTTAGCATCGGGGTTGGCCTTAAGTGCTGCTTCAACGGCAGCAGGGTCGACCGGTGTGCCCCATTCATTATCCACCAGCACCGCAATCGCACCAACGCGCTCGACGTTTTGGCGCATACGCTCACCAAACACACCGTTGCGGCAGACAATCACCTTTTCGCCGGGTTCGACTAGGTTCACAAAGCAGGTTTCCATGCCCGCACTGCCGGGGGCCGACACTGCCATCGTCATTTCATTTTTGGTCTGAAACGCATATTGGATCAGGCTTTTAAGCTCATCCATCATAGCGACAAACAATGGGTCGAGGTGACCGACGGTCGGTCTTGCCTGTGCGGCTAACACTTCAGGATAAACATCCGATGGACCTGGGCCCATCAAAATGCGGCGAGGGGGATTAAAGGCAGAAAAATGCGGTGCAGGTAACATCATGTCTCCTTAATGCGTAGGGTCGAGGTCTAACTATTATTAGAGCATTCACTCTTGATTTGTTAAACCAAATTACCACAAAAAGGGGCGCCTGTGCGCCCCTCCTTTAGCCTAAGTTGTCACCTAACGCTAAGTGACTACACAGGCAGGTTGTTTTTCCCTTTTCCGGCATTCAAAAACAGCTGATAAGCAGGGCTTTGCGTCTCTTCTTGATAGACAAATCCCAGCTCAGTTAAAAACTGCTGAAACGGCAAGGCATCGCCCTCGGGCACTTCAAACCCCGCCAGCACTCGGCCAAAGGCTGCGCCGTGATTACGGTAATGGAATAAACTGATATTCCACTTGCTCTGCAAGGTGGTTAAAAACTTCAGCAGCGCACCGGGATGCTCGGGAAACTCGAAGCTAAATAGGCGCTCCTCTAATGGCTCTGGCGGATGACCACCGACCATATAACGCACATGCAATTTCGCGGTTTCGTCACCGGATAAGTCCTGCACTTCAAAGCCATGGTCTTCTAAGGTATTGATAATTTGCTCTAGCTCCCCCTGACCTTTGGTTAGGCGAATACCCGCAAACACCACCGCCATATCGCGGCTGCTAAAGCGATAATTAAATTCAGTCATCACCCGCTTTTCGAGCAGCTCACAAAAACGCAGGAAGCTACCCGGACGCTCGGGCACTTTAACCGCCAGCACCGCTTCTTTTTGCTCACCCAGCTCGCAGCGCTCCGACACATACCGCAGGCTGTGGAAGTTCACATTCGCGCCACTTAAAATCGCCGCGACCTTCTCACCGCGACCACTCTCACCTGTAACATTGGTGCTGACATATTTTTTAAGCCCAGCTAAAGATAAGGCGCCCGCAGGTTCAGCAATGGCGCGGGTATCTTCAAAAATATCTTTCACTGCTGCGCAGATTTCGTCAGAGGTGACCGTCACCACGGCATCTACACACAGCTTGGCGACACGAAATGGCTCTGTGCCGATACGCTTAACCGCCACACCATCGGCAAACAGGCCCACTTGCGCCAGCGTCACCGGCTCGCCCGCTTCCATCGCCGCCTTTAAGCAGGCCGCATCTTCAGGCTCAACGCCAACGATTTTAACCTGTGGCATCACAGCCTTGTAATAAGCAGCAATCCCAGCAATTAAACCGCCACCGCCCACGGGCACAAAAACCACTTCAAGGTCGCGCTGCTGTTGCAGCATTTCTTGGGCAATGGTGCCTTGACCAGCGATAACGGCTTCGTCATCGAAGGGGGCGATATACACCCGCCCCTCCTGCTGCGCCATTGCCATCGCAAAACCATTGGCTTGATCGAAAGCTTGGCCGTGCAATACCACGTTGCCACCTAAGCGGCGCACCGCATCGACTTTAATATCCGGCGTGGTTTCGGGCATCACAATCACCGCATCCACACCACGACTGGCAGCTGACATTGCCACGCCTTGGGCATGGTTGCCCGCCGAGGCGCACACCACGCCGCGTTGGCATTCAGCTTGGCTCAACTGAGCAATGCGGTTATAGGCGCCGCGCAGCTTAAAGGAATGCACAGGCTGCATATCTTCGCGCTTTAAAAACACTTGGCAGCCCAAACGCGCCGAGAGTTTATTCAGGCTCGAGAGTGGTGTCACTTTCGCAACGTCATAAACCGACGACAAAAGGATTTTTTGCAGGTAGCTTTGCGCAAGCTGACTCTTTTCTAAGGCAGAAGTGGCCGACTGCGCCTTATCGGACTGAACTTGAGAAGCCTGCGTCTCAGCCTGCTCCGTTTGCGACGATGCGAGAGATAACATATCAGTCCTCCAACTTACTGCGATCGCGCACCGCGCCCTTATCGGCACTGGTGGCAAGCATGGCGTAGGCTTTAAGTGCCATCGACACATAACGCTGACGCGAAAGCGGTTTCCACGCCATTGGCCCACGGGCGAGCATGGTTTCACTGCGCGCCGCTAACTCGGCATCACTCACCGCAAGCTTGATACTGCGCTTAGGAATATCGATTTCAATGCGATCGCCGTTTTCAATCAAGGCAATCGTGCCGCCAGCCGCAGCCTCAGGCGACACATGGCCGATGGATAAGCCGGATGTCCCACCAGAGAAGCGGCCGTCGGTAATTAGCGCGCAGGCCTTGCCTAAGCCACGGGATTTTAAGTAACTGGTGGGGTACAACATTTCTTGCATGCCTGGGCCGCCTTTTGGCCCTTCGTAACGAATTACCACCACATCACCCGCCACCACTTCGCCACCTAAGATGCCAGCGACTGCGTCGTCTTGGCTTTCGTACACCCGAGCACTGCCGATAAAGGTCAGGTTAGACTCATCCACACCGGCAGTTTTAACGATACAGCCATTGTCGGCAAGATTGCCCGACAACACGGCCAAACCGCCCTCTTGGCTAAAAGCAAATTCGCGGCTGCGGATACAACCTTCTCGCCTGTCATCGTCCAGCGATGGCCAGCGGCAGTCTTGGCTAAAGGCTTTAGTGGTGGGAATGCCAGCAGGTCCCGCCATAAAGAATTGTTTTACGTTGTCATCTTGGGTTTGCATGACATCGTACTTGGCGAGCACCGACTTGAGATTGCCGCCCGCATCGGCAGCAACATGTGGCACATCGGTATGCAGTAGTCCGGCGCGGTCTAACTCGCCTAAGATACCCATCACGCCACCGGCGCGGTGCACATCTTCCATATGGTATTTAGCGGTCGACGGCGCCACTTTACAAAGGTGCGGCACTTGGCGCGACATACGGTCGATATCGTCCATAGTGAATGCCACGTCAGCTTCCTGCGCCGCAGCCAATAAGTGCAACACAGTATTAGACGAACCGCCCATGGCAATATCCAGCGCCATGGCGTTTTCAAAGGCTTTAAAGCTGGCAATGTTGCGCGGCAGTGCCGAGGCATCATCTTGTTCGTAGTAACGTTTGGTCAGTGCCATCACGCGGCGGCCCGCTTCTAAAAACAGTTCGCGGCGGTCGCTATGGGTCGCGAGCATGGAGCCATTGCCCGGCAGCGACAGGCCTAGGGCTTCGGTTAAACAGTTCATCGAGTTGGCGGTAAACATGCCCGAACAGGAGCCGCAGGTTGGACACGCACTACGTTCGATCTTGGCACTATCTTCATCGCTCACACTCGAGTCGGCCGCGGCCACCATGGCATCGACTAAGTCGAGCTTAATAAGTTTGTCCGACAGTTTGGTTTTACCCGCTTCCATCGGCCCACCCGAAACAAATACCACGGGAATATTGAGGCGCAGCGCCGCCATCAACATACCGGGGGTGATTTTGTCGCAGTTAGAGATACAAACCAGCGCATCGGCGCAGTGGGCGTTGACCATATACTCGACGCTATCGGCGATCAGTTCCCGCGAGGGCAGACTATAGAGCATGCCACCGTGGCCCATGGCGATACCATCATCGACAGCGATGGTGTTGAATTCTTTGGCAATACCGCCCGCCTCTTCGATGGCGCCCGCCACCAGTGAGCCCATATCTTTTAAGTGCACATGGCCGGGAACAAACTGAGTAAAGGAGTTGGCAATCGCAATAATCGGCTTACCAAAATCATTGTCTTTCACCCCTGTGGCGCGCCATAGCGCACGGGCACCCGCCATATTGCGGCCTTCGGTACTGGTTGCTGAACGTAACTTTGGCATTGACTCTATCCCTTATCTCAAATCGAAAATCGTGCCCTTAGGCCTTGCTGCAGCGCTAATACCCGCAGCCACTGGATGCTTATGCGTGTACTTTTTGTTGCTGCAAGTTTAGCGGTAACAAGACCTTGCATTGAGTGACATCAATCAATTTATTCAATTGATTGCTGAGCAGCTCAATGGCGCGCTCGCTATCTACTTCCATATCCAGCGACAGACTCGCATCGTCGTTCATCCGCATCTGCATTTGGGTGACCGTAAAACCACGATGGCGAGTCACGCGCAAAACACGCTCAAGCACTTCGGGGCGTTGTTGAACCGTTAATTCTAGGGAGTGGATCATGTTTGTTTCTCCATTTCGTCCATCATATCGCTGTTTGATGCGCCGGGGGGCACCAGTGGCCAAACGTTAAAAGCATCGTCAATTGCAACGTGTAACAAATACGGGCCCTTAGCCGCTAACATTTCGGTTAAGGCCTCTTCCACTTCATCGGAAGAGAAAATCGTGCGGCCGGGAATATCAAATGCAGAGGCCAATAACACAAAATCGGGGTTGTCAGACAAATCGGTTTCGCTGTAGCGTTCTTCAAAAAATAGCTGCTGCCACTGCTTCACCATCCCCAGTTTTTGGTTGTCGATCAGTAGGATCTTCACCGGTAATTTGCGGCGCTTGATGGTGGTCAGCTCCTGCACGTTCATCATGAAAGAGCCATCGCCAGACACTGTAACCACAGTTGCATCGGGGCGAGCCACTTGAGCACCGATAGCAGCGGGTAAACCAAAGCCCATAGTGCCTAAACCTGCGCTAGATAAATGATCTTCAGGGCGACGGAACCACATATGCTGGGCGACCCACATTTGATGCTGGCCCACATCGCAGCACACTACACTGTCTTCGGGCAGTTTATTGGCTAAACGGCGCAGCATAGCGGGGGCATAGATTAAGCTGCCGGGATGTTGATAATCCCACTGATGTTTACGGGCAAGATGTTCCACTTCAGTCAGCCAAGGAGTGATATCCAGCGACATAGCAAGGGCAGGGAAAATCTGGCGTAAATCTCCGGCGATAGCCACATCCGGTTGGCGTAATTTACCCAGCTCGGCGGCGTCGATATCTAAATGAATGACTTTGGCCTTGTTGGCAAAAGTCGCTAAACGGCCTGTTACTCGGTCATCAAAGCGCGCACCGGCAACCACTAATAAATCACAATCCTGCACCGCGAGGTTGGCCGCCTTACCGCCGTGCATACCTAACATGCCTAAATAACCGGGCGTACCATGGGCGATGCTGCCCAAACCTTTTAACGTGGCGACCGATGGCATACCCGTGGCTTTGATAAAATCCCGCAACTGATCGACCGCCCCCGCCATCCCGACGCCGCCGCCCACGTACAGCATAGGTTGCTTTGCTTGCGCCAACAGCGCACGGGCAGCGTCGATATCACTCATCTCAGCTTGGGGTTCATTGGTCACGGCCAGTAACGGTGTGCGGTATTCAAGGTGAGCGATTTGGATATCCTTGGGAATATCCACTAGCACTGGGCCAGGGCGACCCGATGCCGCGATTTCAAAAGCTTGGTACAAGGTTGGGATAAGATCGTTTACATCCGTCACCATAAAACTGTGCTTGGTACAGCTTAGCGACATCCCCAACACATCAATCTCTTGAAACGCATCTGTGCCAATCACGGCGGTTGAAACCTGACCCGTAATCGCCACCACAGGCACTGAATCCAATAGCGCATCGGCAAGCGAAGTAATTAAGTTAGTTGCGCCTGGGCCAGAGGTGGCAAAGCACACGCCGGTTTTACCACTGGCTCTGGCGTAACCTACGGCGGCAAAGGCTGCGCCTTGTTCGTGGCGGCTTAAGAGATGTTCGACAGGGCTTCCATAGAGGGCATCGTAGATTGGCATAATGGCACCACCTGGGTAACCAAATACTGTGGTAACACCATGTGCTGCCAACACTTTTATAACCGCGTCTGCGCCTCTGATCATCTGCCCTGGTTCCATATTTTCTCTCGCTACCTTAATTCTGAATTGTCGAAAATCGACTCGTAATCTGTGCTGGTTCGAAATGTAAGTCCCAAAACCTGGGGCCTGAAAACGAAGAACCCCCCGTTCCTTTCGGAGCGGGGGGTTCTTTCGAAACTTTTAACCTTTTAGGTCTACCAGTTTGCCATGCGCCGCCCCCGCTGTGATTTAATAATCACGACGGTAATAATCACGAGAATGAGCTTGGCAGCTTGGTTAAACATCAATATGGATTCCTAATCGGTATTCTATATGAGTATCGCGTTAATTCTTGCGTCCCTGACTGAGACGGCTTACGGCAGGAGGCTTACCCCGCCGCGAGCTATTAGCTT
>NZ_JTLE01000094.1:992882-1043842 GCF_000798835.1 Shewanella sp. ZOR0012 | reverse complement strand
AATAGCGTCGAAAAACCAAAAAACTCCCCTTCGGCGACTCGATCCACTAATACTCCTTCGGGATCGCGCACCTCAAAGGCACCGCTGCGGACCAAATACAATTTCGGCGCATCGGCATCAAAGGTCACAAACCCTGAGGCTTTACTGTAATACCCGACGATGACTGACTTAGCACAATGGCGAATGGTTTCGTCAGGCAAAGTATCAAAGGGAGCTGTAGACGTTAAAAACTGCACAACGGGTTGTAATTCGCTGGCGTTCATAGCAACACCTTATTTTAGGTGAATTTTATCTCACTATAACGCGCTCGATTGTTGGGCCATATACGACTAAAGTCAGGCTCAAACTCTGCACTGACACCACCAAAAACAAAAGGACGCAAACGCGTCCTTTTCTCTTAATCTAGGTGAAAGTTAGTGGCCGCTGGCCTCACCCGCCCCTTTAGGGAAACGGATAGACTCAACCATTTCCTGCACATGAGCTGGTGCCGCTGCGGTCAGTTTGCAGACAATAGCTGCTACCACAAAGTTCACTAGCATGCCCACCATACCGATACCTTCAGGCGAAATACCAAGAAACCAGTTCGCAGGCACGTTTGCAGTAGGATCAACAAACTTGAAGTAGATGATATAACCAGCGGTGAAGAATAAGCCAAGCACCATACCTGAAATAGCACCTTCTTTATTCATGGTCTTAGAGAAGATCCCCATGATGATTGCAGGAAACAGAGATGACGCAGCCAAACCGAAGGCGAATGCCACCACCGCCGCCACGAATCCTGGAGGGTTAACCCCGAAGTAACCCGCAATAACAATACCAATACCAGCAGCAAGTCGAGCGTACATTAACTCTTTCTTGTCAGAAATATTTGGCATCAGGTTTTTCTTCATTAAATCGTGTGACACTGATGTTGAGATAACCAACAACAAACCCGCAGAGGTAGATAGCGCCGCAGCGAGACCACCGGCAGCTACCAGCGCAATCACCCAAGCTGGCAGATTCGCGATTTCTGGCGTTGCTAATACGATGATGTCGTTGTCGATTTTCATTTCGTTAGGGCTAGCAGCATCTTCCATTTTGCCTTTGGCATAGTAGATTTTGCCATCACCATTTTTGTCATCCCATTTGATCAGACCAGTTTTTTCCCAGTTTTTGATCCAATCAGGCGCAGTTTCATAGGCAACACCCTTTTGATCTGGGCCGTTAATGGTTTCGATCATATTGACGCGAGAGAATGCCGCTAATGCAGGAACTGTGGTGTACATGATGGCGATAAACACCAATGCCCAACCCGCTGATATACGAGCATCTTTCACTTTCGGTACGGTGAAGAAACGCACAATAACATGGGGTAAGCCCGCTGTACCGACCATCAAAGCACCAGTAATACAGAACACGTCGATCATGCTCTTAGAACCATCGGTGTAAGGGGCAAAGCCTAAATCCACAGAGAGATTATTCAGTTTCTCTAACAGATAAACGCCAGAATTATTCCCCGCAGCATCGAGTAACTCAGCACCAAAACCAATTTGAGGAATGATATGACCCGTCATCATCACAGACAGGAAGATTGCAGGCACCATAAAGGCGAAGATCAGTACGCAATATTGGGCCACCTGAGTATATGTAATCCCTTTCATACCACCGAGTACCGCATAGAAAAACACTACGGCCATACCAATATATACGCCGGTATCTACCTCTACCTCAAGGAAGCGCGAGAATACCACGCCCACTCCGCGCATTTGGCCAGCAATGTAAGTAAAGCAAATGAAGATGGCGCAAATAACAGCTACCGTGCGCGCCGCTTGGGAGTAATAACGCTCACCCACGAAATCAGGCACGGTAAACTTACCAAATTTACGTAAGTATGGCGCCATACACAGGGCTAATAAAACGTAACCGCCGGTCCACCCCATCAAGTACACACTGCCGTCATAACCGACGAAAGAGACAATACCCGCCAACGAAATGAAAGATGCCGCAGACATCCAGTCGGCGGCGGTTGCCATGCCGTTTACAACGGGATGAACACCACCACCCGCTACATAGAACTCTTTAGTTGAACCTGCGCGAGTCCAGAGCGCAATCCCAATATAGAGGGCAAACGACAGCCCCACAATCAGATAAGTTAATCCTTGTACACCCATCTCTGTGCTCCTTAGTCTTCTTGTACGTTATATTTTTTATCTAAGGCGTTGGCTTTTGCCGCGTAGACAAAAATAAGCGCAACAAAGACATACATCGATCCCTGTTGAGCAAACCAGAAACCTAATTTGAATCCCATAAAATGGATTTCATTGAGTACATCAACCAATAGAATGCCACATCCAAACGAAACTGCGGCCCAAATAGCTAATAGGCCCAAAACCAGACGTAAATTCTCGTTCCAGTAACCTTTTGCTTTATCATTATTTTCAAACGCCATAGCGACTCCCCTGTGCTGTTTTATTTTTAAGTCTCGTTAAATCTAGCAACAGCTGGAGTGACCACAATCAAGACCTTAGTCTAATTTGCGAAATACCTCACATAGCAAAATACAAAATATCATTTAGAACCATCAACTTAACAATGTTTTTACATTTTGTTGTAAAAGTCGTTTTTTGAGCAACTTAGACCAATGTCGAAGAACTTAAGGCTAGAAAGAGACAAATTAGCGTGATAAGTGGAACAACTAGAAAGTAGTAATAGCCTGTCATGTAAACAAAATATCGTATTACTTCGAGTGTAATACGAGAGCAATCATCTCAATCTACACCACTTAGATTTGTCAGCAGACAGGCAAAAAATAACCCAGCATGGCTGGGTTATGGGAAATCGATAAATTGGCGCCAGCATAGACGCCAGTATCAACGTTATTATTTAGCGGCTAAGTACTTCACTAACTCGGCCAATTCTTCAGGAGTATGAACCTTAGACGTGACTAAATAACGGCCATTTACCAATAATGATGGCACACCTTTAATCCCAGCCAATTCCGCTTGCGAATCGTAACTCATCAGTGAAAATTTAGCGTCAACAGAATTCATCGCCGCATCCACATCATCAGCTTTAGCACCTTGAGCCACAAAAAAGGCTTTCACTTGCTCAGGGCGGGTAAATTGCTCACCCTTGTCATGAATTTGTTTAAAAATCGCCTCATGGACTTGCTTGGTCATATTGAGCTTTTGCGCGATATAATAAGCCAATTGGCTCAGTTCCCACGCAGGACGACCCGCCCCCACAGGCGTACGTTCAAAGGCTACATCCTTGCCCAAGAGTTTTACCGTGGAAGCGACAAAGGGTTCCTGTTTGTAGCAATGTGGGCAGTTATAGGAAAAAAACTCTCGCAGCACAGGCTTTTGCGCCTCGCTCATTCCTGCGACAGTGACATAATCCTTCCCTTCTTCAAAACTGGCCGCTTGCAGCGCAAAACTGGCGCTTAAGACCAATCCACAGGCCAAAGCAGCCAAAGGTCGAACAAGATTAGTTAGGGTTTTCATATATTCTCTTCTTATTAGTGAATGATTAACACGCATCATTGAATCGTAAGTCGTTTGCAACAGGCACAAGCCATTAAGATACCTCAAAATATGGCCATTGTTCTTAAACATTTGTTAACAATAGGTGGTAAATCCGCCGCTAACAGGCCGCTAGCATCGCAAGTGGGGAGGTAAACTGATACTTAAATCCCAGATCGCGGACGATTTTATCCCCCAGAATCACTTTGCTGGGTTGCAGCTGGGTATTAAATTGCGGTTCAGCCAATCCCAGTGACAGAGCCGCAGCACCGTAAAATTCGCTTCTCGATGGATGCTCTGGCGCGCATAGATTAAAGATAGAGGCGATCTTCTCTCCCTTTAGCTTAGTGTCAATAATTAAACTGACTGCCGCGACGCAATCCTGTAAATGCACGAGATTGACTGCAACATTACCACCAGCCACATCGGTTTTGCCTGCAAAAAAACGCCCCGGATGACGCTTTGGTCCAACGAGTCCAGCAAAACGCACCACGCAAGTATTAGATTGGTGAGCAAATAAAGCTTCAGCATCCAGCAACACCTGCGCTGAAGGTGACTCGGCCTGGGCATCGGCTTCGGTCATGGATTTATCAAGAGAGGGATAAACGCCCGTGGTGCTAATAAACACTATGCCTTGATATTGCCAGCCTTGGGTTAAGTCGATGAGTTGTTTTAGTTCGTTAAGATAAGCTGTATTACCATGCTTTAGACGAGGAGGAATATTAACAACAAGAAAGTCTGTCTGAAATAAGTCTTGCAACAGTTGTGCATCAGGAACAATATCAGCCTCATCACCAAGTTGTAGTTTGAATGCCTCAATACCCGCGTGTGTTAACGCAGGAAGATCCTCACACTGGCGCTTAGCCCCAGTCACGCGATAACCAGCTTGAACAAGTTGTTTTGCGAGCGCAAAACCGAACCACCCACAGCCTACAACCGCAACACTCTTTTTCTCCACCACAGTGTGTTCCATTATCTCTGACCTACTTACTGCTAATAATATATTTTGGCCAATAGCATACGGAACTCTGGTAAAGGGATTCAAGCTTGTAAGGAACTAAAATAAAAACTAATCCCCTTATCGACCTGCAATGTTCGCCTTGCGCCCTCAGTTAAATCTTCAACTCGCAAAGACTTTTGCACTGTCACGCCCTCATCACTTAAAAAGCGTAACGAAGCTTCACTACCATCTTCTTTACAGGCCCACACCTGAGGCTGACTCACCTCTTTCGTGGTCATAATGACTTTTGCAACGCTATCATCCGATAGCTTAACTAAGGTCCCTGGTGGATAAATACCTAATATCTTGACTAAGACAGAAATCAACGATTCCGAATGTTTACTGGCTCTATTTTTAAATAAGTAACCGAGGGCAACTTGAGGAGAAGAAGCTTGCTGACCACTCAGTTGCTGATCGTAATCATTTGCTAGACTAACGATTTGAGTGACGATGGGAATTTTATGACCTGTGAGCCCATCAGGGAAACCCGAACCATCAACAAACTCATGGTGATGTAACACGATGTTTAGTACTTCTTTAGGGAACAACCCAGAGCGATTAAGCATGTCATAGCCAAAATTAGGATGCATCTGTAAGTAATTGGCTTCATGGGGAGTCAGAGCACCACGCTTTCGACGGATCACATCGGGCACTTTTAGCTTGCCAATATCATGGAATAAACTGCCAAGGGCAATATCGCGCAAATCCCTCGCTGGTAAATCCAGTGCATGACCTATCATCATGGCGAGCACCGCCACTGATACCCCATGCTGGGTCACACTCACATCCTTTTCGTCCATCCCGACTAAGGTCAAGAAGGGTTTTTCCACCTCTTGTAAATGACTGAGTAAATCTTCAACTAAAGCAGCCGATAATCGATAGGCCCCTTCGGGATCACTGACGACCTTACCAAAGATATTACGACACTGATTAACACTCTCCAAAAATCGCTTTTGGCTTAATCGCATCGATTTACGCGTATCCGCTTTCAGATCTCGCTCTGGTGGCGCGGCGTCAATATCTTCAATTTCAACCTCTTCTTCAGCAGTATCAATCTCATCATTACTGCCAGAAATGAGGTAAACATAGGGAACACCAAGCCCCCGGATCATCTCAATCTGAGCCGCACTATTGATATCAACTCGGTTAAATAAGAATGGGTGATTTGTCCACGACAAAGGCAACTTAACCCGCATTCCTAGTTGAAGTTGTGAAAGTAATAGTCTTCTATGATCTGCTTTTGCCACGCAATATGACTCCTTTCATGCACGTAAGAACGCAATATGACTTCTTGGCGCGTACATTTAAGCTAAGTACATATAACTATAGATGATTCAGCAAAATCAGTAAGCTGTTGATGAAAAAATGCTTATCAAACTGAGGTATAGAACACATAAATTATGCTAACTTCATCGAATAAGATATAAAAATCTGTAATAACAAAGAGATGTAGACTAATGTTTTTTAAGTTTTTATTTCCTTCGGCCAATCCGTGAGATAATAAGGCAGTCGTTTTGACTGATAGACATAAAGACAGGACCAAAACAACACCAAGGCATCGAGTGCCAAACTCCAATGGAATAAAAACTGTCCGTGAATTAACCGCTGAGACAGTAAAACCGCATCAACTAATAATAATAACCACAGTCCCCATTTGAGATGGACAAACAACGGCCGAATCCATGAGGGCGAGCGGCGCCGCTCCGCAAGTACGACAAAATAAAGCACTACAGCACCAAGACCTGCCGCGAGTGCAAGTAAAAAGTCTGATTTTTCAGGATAAAAGAGCCTCACCAATTCCGCTCTATCACTGGCTTGAGTCAAGGAGGCTATAAAAATACACCAGCCTCGCGCGAGGAATGCCAAAATCACATATAAAAAAATCGGCGGTTTAATATGGCCTTTATCATCAAGCCAAGTGATGTGACTAAAATTCAACGGCAATCCATTTAGTAAAAACTTAAGCAATAAATATTAAATGGTGCCTATTGGCGTAATTTCAATGGGAGGGATAAACAAATCAAGCACACTCAACGGTTAGATCAACATTTCCGCCGTGTGCGCTACCCCATACTCCCTTCGATATGTAGATTTAACCATTTGAACTTAATATGAATAAGGTCGAAGGATTAGCCCCTTCGACCTGAACATGACAACCAGCCATAAAACTTCAAAAAGGCACATTAATTTACCGTCATATATGGCCAAATAATTGCCGCGGCGATGCTCCACATAGTCAACCAAATAAAACGATCTAAGTATCGCCACGCCGCTGGGCGGCTAAATATCGGCGCCAATAAACGCGCACCAAAACTTAGGCTGAAGAACCAAATAAACGAAGCCAGTACCGCACCCGCACCAAACCAAGGACGATGGGCATCTTCGAACTGAGTACTAATGCTCCCCAGCAGCACGACTGTATCTAAATAAAGGTGTGGATTAAGCAGGCTGATCCCAAGCGTGGTCAGCATGGCTTTACGCAAAGTGTCGGCATTTTGCGCATTATCCATCTCCATCCCTTTAGCGGCAAATGAGGCCTTAAGCGCATTGGCTCCGTACCAAAGCAAAAAAGCGGCACCACCAAAACTGGCCACATGTTTGATGGTCGGGAAGGCTTCAATAATATGCCCAAGCCCAGCAACCCCCGCAGTGATCATTAAGGCATCGATGATTGAACAAAGCAGCGCAATCGGCAAAGGATAAGCTCGCTTAATCCCCTGCTTTAGCACAAAGGCATTTTGCGCCCCTACGGCAATGATCAAACTACCACCAATGCCCATACCTTGTATAAACGCCGTTTGCATAACTACCTCTCATGTCTGAAGAAGGCGCTAGCATAGACAAAACAACAAAATTAATATAACTAATGTTTTTTATGTATCATAAGTAAAATTAATAACCTTAAGGACGGCAATCATGTTGGAATACGCCAATCTTAAAGCGCTTGCGGTCGTCGTCTCCGAAGGCGGCTTCGAGCGCGCCGCCAAAGTGTTGCATATCACCCAATCGGCGGTGTCACAGCGCGTTAGGCAATTAGAAGAACGAGTCGGCCAATCCTTACTTATCCGCTCAACGCCCGTGGTGGCGACCCCAACAGGGAAGCGTTTATTGCGCCACTATTCACAGGTGCAACTACTCGAGAGTGAATTGAGAGCCGAGTTAGATGCCGATGACCCAAATCATCCCACGACGGTGCGAATTGCAGTCAATGCCGACAGTTTAGCGACATGGTTTTTGCCCGCATTGGCCGATATGTTCAGCCGACATGCCTGGCTGCTGGAATTGATTGTCGATGATGAGTCCTACACCCATCACCTATTGAAAAACGGTGAGGCCGTCGGTTGCGTGACCACGACAGCCAACCCCATGGCCGGTTGTAGCAGCGAGTTTTTAGGAACCATGGAATATATGTGCGTCGCCACCCCAGCATTTGCGGCGCGTTATTTCGAATGGGCAAAAAATAGCGATAATGTCGGCGCTCAAATAACCCAAGCGCAGCTTGCGAAAGCCCCGGCCGTGGTGTTTTCGACCAAAGATAAAATGCATGAAAAGTATCTCGCCCAGTATTTTCAAATGTTGCCAGGTCAATGGTGGCAACACAGTATTCCCTCATCGGAGAGTTTTTTAGAGGCGATTAACTTAAGTCTGGGTTACGGTTTAGTGGGTCACTTACAGGCAAAACCCTTGATAGACAAAGGCATATTAATTGAGCTCACCCCAGAAAAACGCATTCGGGTGCCCCTCTATTGGCAGCATTGGAATATCAAAGCCAAACAAACCACTTTGGTTTATCGGGCGCTTGCCGCCACCGCACAGCATCTATTACAGCAATAATGAGTGCAGCAAGAGTGAGTAAAACAATTGTTAGTACAAATAGTTAGCGGATAAAAAAACTGAGCACTCGTGCCCAGTTTTGAACTATTAGTTTTTACCTATTACCAGCGGCTTAGGCTTCTGCCGAATCCGCCTTCACCTGCGCTATCGCCACAGGTTCAATCTCGGTTTTAGGCCAAGCATTGATCACCGCTTTCACCAAGGAGGCTAATGGAATGGCAAAGAACACACCCCAAACGCCCCATAAACCACCGAAAACTAACACAGCAGCAATAATGATCACCGGATGCAAATCCACCGCATCGGAAAACAGGATAGGTACAAGTACGTTACCATCCAAGGCCTGAATAATGCCGTAACCTAGCATTAAATAACCAAACTCAGAGCTAAAACCCCACTGGAAAAAGGCCACCAGCATAATGGGTAGAGTCACTAAGGTCGCGCCCACATAGGGAATCAACACCGACAACCCGGTCAACACCCCCAGTAAGGCCGAGTATCTCAGCCCCATAAAGGCAAAGAAGATGTAGCTCGCTACTCCGACAATCACAATCTCAATCACTTTGCCGCGAATATAGTTAAAGATCTGTTGGTGCATCTCAAACCATACCTTGCGGGCCAGCTGTCGATTAGTAGGGAAAAAACGCTTACTACCGCGGATCAGTTGATCTTTATCCTTAAGAAAAAAGAACACCAACAATGGCACTAAAATAGCGTACACCATCAGCACCAATAATGACGCAGAGTAACCAATCAGCTGTTTCGCAATGTCGAGCACATGTTGGGTATCAAGTAATTTCTTCAACTCGGAGACCATTAAATCAAGCTGTTCAGTACTTATAAATTTAGGATACTGGGTCGCTAACCCCTGCAAGGTCAGTAGCCCTTTATCTATCATATTCGGTAAATCCGTCATCAGACTTACCCCTTGACGCCACACGCTGGGGATTAGCCCAAAGGTCAGCAGCACCACTATCCCTAAAAACAGCACGAGTACTAAGGAGGCCCCCGTCGTGCGATTAATCCCCAATTTCAGCATTTGCGCCACGGGCCATTCGAGTAAAAAAGCCAACACCAGAGCAACAAGTAGCGGGGCTAACAAACCACCAGCAAAATAAAGTACTAACGCTAAACCCACTAGAATGGCCAATAAGGTGACAGCCTGTGGATCACTAAATCGCTCTTGATACCAACGAGAAAAAAAACTAAACATGCATTCATTCCAATGGGGGTTGGCTTTCCCAACAGGCAGGAAAGTGACTTATGAGTTAACCTTATCGCAGTAGATTAACTGTGTATATGCTTGAAAATCAGTTAACTGCTAACTATGACTGACAAGCCTAGGTTAAGTTGCAGTCAGCTAGCTAACTCGCCATTTTGACTGCGGCATTGAATCATGCTTTGTGTATGATTATCCCTGCGATAAATCAACTTTTGTAATTAATAGGCCTAACTGGCTCGCATCATCGTGTAACGTCACGACCTGATGCCCCTGTTTTTTTAAAAAAGTGGGAACATCTCGGCGGGAACCTGGGTCTGAGAGTAGGATATGTAAGCTGTCACCAGCAGACACAGACTTCAACGCAAGTTTGACCTTAACCAAGGGAACGGGGCAGCGCAATGATGTTAAATCAATAAAAATCATAATGAACTTGCTATGAACGAACTTGGGCTATTATCCTAAGTTGCAATTCAAACTACAAGCTAAGGGCTACCTAAGCCTTAGTTGAGACACTTAAAAGAAATAAAGGATCCACTTGCGTAATTTGACGTTTTTGACCCGATGTAAACCCCTTGCGGCGAGTGTGCTTTCATTAATGTTACTCGGTGGAGCCGCAAAGAGTTTTGCCAACAACGACTTGCCCGATCTGGGTACCGCCGCCGTCAATACCTTCAGCCTAGAAAAAGAAATGGTCTATGGCGATGCCTATATGCGCGTTATTCGCTCATCGGCGCCCATGCTGAACGATCCGGTATTGAGCCAATATTTAACTGAACTGGGCAACAAATTGGTCGCCCACGCCACGGGAGTCAAAACGCCCTTTTATTTCTTCTTGCTGCAAAATGATGAAATCAACGCCTTTGCCTTCTTTGGCGGCCACGTTGCGGTGCACACAGGGCTATTTCTTAATGCTGATAACGAAAGTGAACTGGCCTCAGTATTAGGCCATGAAATCACCCACGTGACCCAGCGTCACTTAGCACGCTCCCTCGAAGCACAGCAAAAGACCGGACCTGCGACTGTTGCTGGTTTACTCGGCGCCATTTTATTAACGATCGCAGTTCCTCAAGCAGGGATGGCCGCGTTGGCAACCACCCAAGCCATGGCGACACAATCAAAAATCAACTATACCCGCCTGCATGAAAAAGAAGCCGATCGTATCGGCATGCAAATTTTAGTCGATGCGGGATTTGATCCTAATGCCTCCGCCGATTTCTTTGGCAAACTCGCCAGTCGTTATCGTTTTACGACTACGCCACCGCAAATGCTGTTAACCCACCCTTTACCTGAATCACGGATTTCCGAAGCGCGGGATCGTGCCCAGCAATATCCCCACCGTTATGTGCCGGATAATCTGAACTTCCAGCTCGCTAAAGCCCGTATTCAGGTGCGTTTTTCCAGTTATAGCGACGATGCGGTATTAAGTATGTTTGAAAAGCAGCTCAATAAGCAAACCTACAGCTTTAAAGAGGCGGCCCTCTACGGCAAAGCATTAGCACTGTTTAGATTGAAGAAGTTTGATGAATCCGAAAAAATTGTCGATGAACTATTAAAAATCGATGATAACAACTTGTTTTATCTCGATACTAAGACGGATTTGCTTAACGAACGTAAGGATTATGCCCAGGCAACTAAGTTACTCGAAACTCAGCGGAAGATGAAACCCACTTCGCAGGTGATCAACGCTAACTTAGCCAATATCTATATCGAGGCTGGTGACCCCGCTAAAGCGATTCCGCTGCTCGAAGATATGATTTTCCTCGATAAGCAGAATCAACTGCCCTATCAGTTGCTAAATCTTGCCTACAAGAAACTTGGTAACCAAGGGATGGAGTATTTCTCCAATGCCGAGTTAATGGCGCTAGGCGCTAACTATAAGGGCGCTATCGATCAGCTTAACTTTGCTTACCGCGCCTCGGAAGGTAATCCATTACAACTGGCGCGAATCGAAGCACGTATCCGTCAATTTAAACAAGCGGATAAAGAGATGGATGCCCTAAAGTAAAATCGGCTCTGTTATTTAATCTATTGCTAATCCCTGATAATCGCGCCCCGAACACCCTGACGGGGCGCTGTTTTTTCTGCTATCATCCGCGCCATTGTTTTAGCCGATTGAGCATGAGAACTATGACCCAAGCAACGATTTACCATAACCCACGTTGTTCAAAGAGCCGCGAAACCTTAGCCCTACTCGAGCAACAAGGCTGCGATATCACAATAGTGGAATACCTTAAAAATCCTCCAAGCGCCGCTGATATTCGTGGAATTTTAGCCACGCTCAAACTCAGCGCCCGTGAGTTAATGCGCACTAAGGAAGACGAGTATCAAGCACTAGGTCTTGCCAATCCGGCTTTAACCGAAGAACAACTTATCGACGCCATGGTCAAGACGCCAAAATTGATTGAACGCCCAATCGTACTGGCTAATCAACAGGCAGCCGTTGGTCGTCCACCGGAAAATGTACTGAATATTCTCTAAGTTGTTCAGGCTATTTCACCACTGTTCCAAGATGTTTAGATTAGGAAAATCATGACCTCAAGCTCTCTACTGACACTTAGCCGCTTAGGCTACCTTGCCCTTGTTCTGCTGCTGGGCGGCTGGTTTATTGGTCAAGGCATAAATGGAGAATATACCTTATTATTCAGCCTATTATGGATAGTGCCTTTATTGCTTCCCATCAAAGGCATTTTAAAAGGTAATCCTTACACCTACGCATGGGCGAGCTTTATTTTATGCTTATATATGCTGCACGCCCTCACCTTGTTGTATGTCACGACCGATGCATTGGCCTTTGCCATTATTGAGGTCCTGCTCATTGGCGCGCTGTTAGTCGCGTTCCCGTTTTATGCTCGTATCCGTGGCCGTGAACTCGGCCTAGGTCTGAAGAAAAAATCCGATAAGCAAGACTAATATTCCGAATATAGTAAAGCGCGGTTGATTTACACCGCGCTTTTTGTTGCCCGACACACTCTCTGCGTCAGTCCATCCGTTTTTAGTCAAAATGATCAATGCCCCGCCTATCTCCAATAATCACTACAAACAATCTATACATTTAAGCTACCTTTGATCGCTTTTTGTAACTAAAAGAGCGTGCTATAGTCATTTTTTGTACCAATAAATGACGGTGAATCGTGCCTGTCAAACAACAAAAACAAACAATAACAGCGAATTAATTGGAGTGAGTCATGATGGAAATATGGGGCCCAATTCGTCGATTCAGTATCATAGCCGCAGCAGCAACATTGAGTGCCTGTGGCGGCGGAGGTGATAGCAACAGCGATGGCGGCACCGTTACACCTCCCACAACCAATGTGCCACGTTGTACCTCAGTCACACCATTAGTGACCACAGATACTGGTGCAATTCGGTTTAAGACGGAATCTCAATACGGTGTAGGACAATCCAGTGCCATTATTGCCAGTCTAGGTAATCGCGATTCGCAGGATCTCACCTTCCGTTGGCAACAACTCGAAGGCCCCAACATTGAACTCGTTAGTCAAAATAGTCCTGTGTTAGCGATGGAGCTCCCAGCCGCGGGCAGCTACCGCTTTCGCTTACAAATCACCGGCGCCAATACCAATGTGACGGGTGATATCAGCATTAATGCCGATAACAACACGGGCGGATTGCTGAATATTCGTCAAGATCATCAAGCCGTTGAGGGTAACGATGTGAGCTTGCGAATTGGTCAGCAAGCCGGCCTCAGTGCCGCCAATATCAATTGGTGTATCACCGAAGGCCCCGATGTCAGCCTTGACATAAGCGATCCCTTTAGACCCCTCTTTACCGCACCCGCTGTTGCTCAAGATACCTTAACCCGTCTTAGGGCATCAGCCACGATTAACGGTAATGTAGTGACAGATGAAGCCTTTGTATTAACCACGGCAGCGCCCACGATAAGCTCCAGTTACTTTGATACGCCACTTGCGCGTACTCATGCTTATCATCCAACCTCACCTTATGCCAGTGCGTTAACGAGCTGTGTGTACTCGAATCAGTTAAAAGAGGCTTGTACAATCAATCAATTGCCACTCATAGGCCAAGTTTCGGATAACCTTGATGTCGATACGATTCTTGATAGGGTATTAGTGTCCCACGATTGGATGGGGGACAATTTTGCCGCATTTTTACGGCAGATGGATCCTAATAGTGACTTTGCCCGCCTGCTACAATCGGTCACCGCAGTGGTGATTAGTTATGATGTGCGCCCATCTTTCTATTGGGTTGTTACAGGGGCGATTTATCTCGACCCCAACGACCTTTGGCTGACACCTATGCAGCGCGATACCATCAACGAAGCGCCAGATTATCGCAGTAGCTTTGGCAATGAGCTGAATTTCATCATGCCATGGCGTTACGTTAAAAATAATCAATATGCTTCACAGGGCTTCCCAATCACTACGCGCGCCACACGGACTCTGGCTCAAATTAACCCTGACCTCGCCTCACTCTTATACCATGAGCTCGCTCACGCTAATGACTTCTTCCCAAGAAGCGTGCACGCATCACTTACAGGTCCAAGACTATTGGATGACTATAGTCGCCGAAATGCCAGTAAGAGTTTGATTTCAGATCAAGTAAGCCGCAGTTATCCCCTCACGAGTACCGAAATGACTGGGCTTGCTGGAGTGAGCTTCTTGGGTGCGAAAGCCACTGCCACCCAAAAAGCCTACCAACCTTCGGATGTCAGTACGTTTTTCTCCGGTGATATCGCCAATGATTTTTACAATTATTCCAGCACCCGCGAAGACACTGCAATGCTATTTGAAGAAGCGATGATGAGCTATCGCTATCAGATCCTGCGGGATGTAGCTGTGACAAATGCACCCGATGTAATCACCGCGGATACGATTATCGTCAACTGGGGACAAAGAGGCCGCATTGGCGCCGATAATTTGCTCAACCGTGCAGCCTTAGTGATCGATGGTATGTTACCCGAGTTAGATGGTATTACCTTGCTAGCAAGCCTGCCCGAACCCATCCCGATGACCCAAGGGCAAAGCTGGCGTCAAACATTAGGGATATCGCCCAATGCTGCCATTGTGAAAGGACAACAAAGTAGTACCGCAGCCAGTCGCGATAGCATAGCCGAGCCAGAGCTGCGCTTCAGTGGCGATCGTCATCGCCATCCGCAGCAGTAGTCACTTGATCTAAGCGAGCAGATAGACAAGATTTCAGTATTTCAGCTCATTTGGAGATATAAAAAAGCCCATCGTAATTATGCGACGGGCTTTTTGCTAATACGGTATCGGCTCAGAGGTGCAGCATTTCTTTTGCAAAAGGAATGGTGAGTTTGCGCTGATGCACTAAAGATGCTTTATCAAGTTTATCTAACACATCAAACAGAGTACGAAGGTCTCTTGCCATTCGGTTGAGCAAAAAACGTCCAACGTCTTCAGGTAATTGCAGCCCACGCATGGCAGCACGGCGTTGCAATGCTGCGAGTTTTTCATCATCAGCCATAGGCTGGAGTTGATAATTGAGTCCCCACTGCATTCTTGAGACTAAATCGGGTAATAAAAACCCTGCATCCGCAGGCGAAGACCGACCACTCACCACCAGCGCGCAATGTTTATTTTCAGCAACACGATTATACAGATCAAAAATCGCCTCTTCCCAAACTGGGTGGCCTGCGATGTCGTCCACATCATCAATGCAAATCAAATCAAGTTGTTCCAAACCTTCTAATAGCGCCGTCGAAATACTCGCATGGATCCCAAGTGGCAGATAAAAGCTGCGGCGGTCGAGCTCATTCGCATGGGCACAGGCGGCATGCATTAAGTGAGTACGTCCCGATTTTACGGGTCCCCAAACATAGATAGCCGCTTCACCATGCCCCTCAGCATTAGCGCGCAGCTTTTGAATAAGTTCATCATTACCCGCTGCAGGATAATAACTATTAAAAGTTTCATCGTCTGGCAGATAAACCGGCAATGAAAGTTGTAGCGGTGAGTTTAATGGCACTCGTACGTCTCAATATCAATAAATTATCAACCCCACGCGACTGGGTAGAGTATTTCCCAGCCTCTACGAGGGAAGTTTAAGGTAACCGCCATTGATAGACAGTTTTACCCGCAGGGCTCGCACTGGCGGAAAACTCTCCAGGAGCGACCACCGAAATTCTCGGCTCTAAACTTAATAAACGCTCAAAGTCTGTCTGTGAGCCAAATAGATCTAACGAAAAAGTCACAGTGTTACCTTGAATGCGCGACAAAGTCGCATTCTTAACCGCACTCAGTTGTTTTAAATACTTTTCTACCTCGGCAACTTGTGCCATTTTATCAATGTTCACAAAGGTCACACTGGCGCCAACCTGCTCTCCAGAATCCGCAATAGCATACTTAGTAAAATAGTAATCCCCTAGAGCAGCCATCATCGCTGTGATCGCCTGCGCACTATTTTCGGCACTGCCATTAAAACTAAATAATGGTGGCGTTAGTGAATCAATCGTAGTTTTAGAATACAGATTTAAGCGATAACGCACCTGGTTCCCTGCTGGCTCAATGGCAACAAGCGCTAAGAAATCAGCTTGATAACGTCCAGAGACACTGGCCACGATATCTGCAAACATGCCTTTGACATCGTTCGGGTTAATCCCCATGAGTTCATCAAGATCGAGGATCGGCAATAGCACAGGTATCCCACGTTCATCAGAGAAAGAGCTAAACGACTGACGCTCGATCGATGTGGAAGAATCACTTAATAGAATGGTGTCACCTTCACTGGGCATCGCCACCCAAAACAGGGTCAATGGACGCTGGGTGCCCCATACAGGGAGTTGTGCTTGACGCAACAAGGACACAATCCGTCTATGCTCGAAATTTGCTTTCAGCAGCAATTGACCATTTTGTTCAACATAACCAAATTGACTTAGCAAGGCATCAGGATTGGCTAACTGCGATTGGATCACGCTATTGTCCAAAGAACGGGCCGTCCCCGTGTTTTTAATGATCACTTTTTCTAAAGCGGTTTTCAGCGCGCTATTACGCTCTGGAACCGCACGGGAAGTGACCGGTACATCGGCCTCATCTAATTTACTCACTTCAACAGCTTGCAGGCTATTAACGGTAAACAGGCAGTATAAAAACGCGACTAAGCTTGGCTTTAATAGAAATTTCAGCATCTTTGGGTAGTTGAAGTAACATCAGATAGTGCAAATTGTACCATAGTTCGCGCCTTTAGCGAGTCTTAGCCTTATTCGATAATCTGAATAAGGATCGCTACTCTGACAAGCCATAAAACAGTGATCGCCACCCGCAAATACATCATTTAATAAAGATCATATTGCAACAAACTGTTATCATCTCGCGGTTTACCCTAAATTTACGAGAATAATAAATGAGACGACTTGCTATTCCATTGCAGGGCGCACAAATGCTGTTTGTCGCATTTGGCGCCCTAGTACTGATGCCACTGTTAACTGGGCTCGACACCAGTGTTGCACTCTTTACCGCAGGTATTGGTACCCTACTATTTCAATTAATCACTAAACGCCAAGTGCCTATTTTTCTGGCTTCCTCCTTCGCTTTTATCGCCCCGATCCTTTACGGGGTACAAACTTGGGGGATCCCATCAACCATGGGCGGTATCATGGCCGCAGGCGCGGTCTATGTATGCCTAGGCGCCTTAGTTAAAGTACGCGGCACTGACTTTATTCATCGGCTGTTACCGCCTGTAGTTGTAGGACCCGTCATCATTATCATTGGCCTGGGCTTAGCGCCTGTTGCCGTGAATATGGCGCTGGGCAAAAGTGGCGACGGCAGTCTAACCTTAGTCGCAACCAATACGGCATTAATCATTTCGCTGGTATCCCTTTGTACCACCATTGCCGTAGCGATTTTTGCTAAAGGGTTACTCAAGGTGATGCCCATTCTTGCAGGCATTATCGTTGGCTACAGCCTGAGTCTAGCATTTGGTATCGTCGATTTTGCGGTAGTCACTGCTGCAAGTTGGATCGCCATTCCAAAATTTGTCGCCCCCGAATTTAACTGGCATGCCATTGCGTTTATGATCCCTGTTGCCATTGCTCCTGCGGTTGAACATATCGGTGACATCTTGGCTATTTCCAATGTCACAGGTAAGGATTTTATGAAAAAACCTGGCCTGCACCGCACCTTAACTGGTGACGGCGTAGCAACAATCGCCGCAGCGGCCTTCGGTGGTCCACCAAACACCACCTACTCAGAAGTCACAGGTGCAGTCACCTTAACCCGTAACTTCGACCCAAGGATCATGACATGGACAGCCATCACTGCCATTACCTTGGCGTTTGTAGGTAAATTAGGGGCACTGATGCAAACTATCCCCGTTCCAGTTATGGGCGGCATTATGTGTTTGTTATTTGGTTCAATTGCCGCTGTAGGATTAAATACCTTAATCCGTAATCACGTGGACTTATCCGAGCCGCGTAACTTAAGCATTGTCGGTGTCACCTTAGTCTTCGGTATTGGCGGTATGGCCTTTGGTATTGGTTCATTTAGCCTTACAGGCATTAGTCTTTGCGGGATTGTCGCCATTACCATGAATCTGCTATTACCTGCGAGCAAACACCACGATCGAGATGCGGCATCACACTAAGTGTTGCCCTTCAATTCCTCACTCAGTAGGAATATCGCAATAAAAAAGCCGCTAAGTTATTCACTTAGCGGCTTTTTGTTATTCTTCATCGCTCTGTTACGAGTAATTACTCTGCGGTTTTGTACTTTTCTGCAGTCGCTTTGATTAATGGCTGTAATTCGCCTTTTTGGTACATATCAACCACGATATCACAGCCACCAATCAGCTCGCCTTCAATCCACAGTTGTGGGAAGGTTGGCCAGTTTGCATACTTAGGTAATTCAGCACGAATATCTGGGTGCTGGAGAATATCCACAAACGCAAACTGCTCGCCGCAGTTAATCATGATTTGGGCTACCTGAGATGAAAAACCACAGCTAGGTAATTTAGGAGAACCCTTCATATATACAATGATTGGGTTTTCAGCGATCTGCTGTTTAATTTTCTCTACTGTTTCCATTTTAATTCCTAAGTATGATGACATTGACTCAATGCTGGCTATTGTACGACAGCTAAGCACAGAACAAAATCCCACAGTTTGTAAGGTTATGGCCTGCAATTAGTTTTTCGATGACTCCTATCTAATCAATTAGCCAAACAATGATTCACATCACAAATTTTATCGGTACAATAGTGTCCAGTGAGCACGTTTAAAAAACGATAACCTAAGACCATGGAGAGATACTAATGGCTTTCGAATTACCCGCATTACCATATGCAAAGAACGCACTAGAACCACACATTTCTCAAGAAACCATTGAATACCACTACGGCAAGCATCACAACACCTACGTTGTTAAGCTAAACGGTTTAATCGAAGGAACCGATTTCGCAGGCAAATCTTTAGAAGAAATCATCAAAACTTCTACTGGTGGCGTATTTAACAACGCAGCTCAAGTTTGGAACCACACTTTCTACTGGAACTGCTTAGCGCCTAACGCTGGCGGTGAGCCAACAGGTCCTGTGGCTGATGCCATCAACGCGGCTTTCGGCTCATTCGATGCATTCAAAGCACAATTTACCGATTCTGCGGTAAACAACTTTGGTAGCGCTTGGACTTGGTTAGTGAAAAAAGCCGATGGCACTGTTGCTATCGTCAACACTAGCAATGCTGCAACTCCTCTGACTGACAGCACTGTGACACCAATCCTGACTGTTGACGTGTGGGAACACGCTTACTACATCGATTACCGCAACGTACGTCCTGACTACTTGGCCCACTTCTGGCAATTAGTTAACTGGGACTTCGTGAACCAAAACTTCGCGGGTTAATCGTCTCTCAGCGATCCTTAAAAAGAGCCCAAGTGGCTCTTTTTTATTACCTCAAAAATCATTCATCTTCGACTTCCCGTTAAACTTCACCTGATAACTACAAGTGCAATAATTGCAATTGCAATCATTTGTTATTGTTTTTATTTGATATTTTTTTGACACAGCAAGCAAGTTTGTGTCTAAGATTAGTGTAGGAAGCTGAAAAATCAGTTATCCCTTCCATAACATCACTGGCGTTTCAGGGGGTTTATATGGGCATTTTCGAGCATTACCAAAAGCGCTACGAACAAAAACTCGATGAAGAATACACTTTGCAGGAATTTCTGGATATCTGTAAAGAAGATCGCAGTGCTTATATGTCAGCATCTGAGCGATTACTGCTCGCCATCGGTGATGCTGAAATTATCGATACGGCTAAAAATCCAACCCTAAGCCGTATCTTTTCGAATCGTCTCATCTCACGCTATCCCGCATTTAAAGACTTTTACGGTATGGAAAATGCGATTGAGCAAATCGTTGCCTACCTAAAACACTCAGCCCAAGGCTTAGAAGAATCTAAGCAAATTTTATACTTACTCGGCCCTGTCGGTGGCGGTAAGTCATCACTGGCCGAAAAACTTAAATCATTGATGCAAAAAGTGCCCATTTATATTCTGAGCGCTAATGGGGTAAGAAGCCCCGTGAATGATCATCCCTTCTGTCTCTTCGATGTGGACGAAGATGGTCAACTATTGCGGGATGAATTCAATATTCCCAGCCGTTATCTCAAAACCATCATGTCACCTTGGGCGGTGAAACGTCTGCACGAGTTTGGCGGCGATATTTCTAAATTCCGCGTGGTCAAAGTCTATCCCTCTATTCTCGATCAATTGGCGATTGCCAAAACTGAGCCTGGGGATGAGAACAACCAAGATATTTCCTCTTTGGTGGGTAAGGTTGATATTCGTCAACTGGAACATTACTCCCAAGATGATGCCGATGCCTATGCCTACTCCGGCGCATTATGTCGCGCTAACCAAGGGATAATGGAGTTTGTGGAAATGTTTAAGGCGCCAATTAAGGTGCTACATCCACTGCTGACCGCGACGCAAGAAGGTAACTATAACGGCACGGAAGGCTTGTCTGCCCTGCCCTATAGCGGGATTATTTTGGCACACTCTAACGAGTCAGAATGGTCAACCTTTAAAAATAACAAGAACAACGAAGCCTTCCTCGACAGGGTTTATATTGTCAAAGTGCCCTATTGTCTACGGGTATCAGAAGAACTGCAGATTTACAAAAAGCTCATACAAAATTCTGAGCTATCTCAAGCACCTTGCGCCCCCGGAACCATAGAAACCCTAGCGCAATTTAGCGTACTATCAAGGCTCAAAGTCCCAGAAAACTCTTCTATCTACTCGAAAATGCGAGTTTATGATGGTGAGAGCTTAAAAGATACTGATCCTAAAGCAAAATCCTACCAAGAATATCGCGATTATGCAGGCGTCGATGAGGGAATGAACGGTCTTTCTACCCGTTTTGCCTTTAAGATCCTGTCACGGGTATTTAACTTTGACCATTCCGAAATTGCCGCTAATCCAGTGCATTTATTCTATGTGCTTGAACGGCAAATTGAGCAGGAGCAATTCCCTAGCGATACCGCCGAACGTTATCTGGAGTTTTTAAAAGGCTATTTAATTCCTAAATATGTCGAATTTATCGGTAAAGAAATCCAAACCGCCTATTTAGAGTCCTACTCTGAATACGGCCAAAATATCTTCGACCGTTATGTCACCTATGCCGATTTTTGGATTCAGGATCAAGAATATCGGGATCCAGAAACGGGCCAGTTGTTTGACCGCGCCGCACTGAATGCCGAACTTGAAAAAATCGAAAAACCTGCGGGCATCAGTAATCCAAAAGATTTCCGTAACGAAATTGTCAACTTTGTCCTGCGCGCTCGCGCAAGTCATGAGGGCCATAACCCACTGTGGACCAGCTATGAAAAACTACGCACTGTGATCGAGAAGAAAATGTTCTCGAATACAGAGGACTTACTGCCAGTTATTTCCTTTAACGCCAAAACCTCGACTGACGATCAACGTAAACACGATGATTTTGTCAATCGAATGATGGAGAAAGGCTATACCAAAAAACAAGTCAGACTCCTGTCTGAGTGGTATTTACGGGTTCGTAAATCCTCTTAACTTGCGCTCACTAAAAACGAGGCTTTGGTGTTGCCAAAGCCTTCGCTGGGGTTTGGGAGGTGCATATGGCGAACTTTATCGATAGACGGTTGAATGCGAAAGGAAAAAGCACAGTCAACCGCCAACGCTTTATCAACCGATATAAGCAACAAATCAAAAAAGCCGTCAGCGATGCCGTCACGCGTCGCAGTGTAACGGATGTAGATAAAGGTGAAAAAATCAGTATTCCCACACGGGATATCAGTGAACCTATGTTCCATCAAGGTAAAGGAGGCGTAAGAGACAGAGTTCACCCAGGGAATGACCAATTCACCCGTGGCGATAAAATTGACAGACCACCGGGAGGTGCTGGCGGCGGAGCGGGTAAAGGTGATGCCTCCGATTCAGGTGAAGGTAATGATGACTTTGCATTTGAAATCTCAAAGGATGAATACCTTGAGTTGTTATTTGAAGATTTAGAGCTACCGAATCTACAAAAAAACCGTCTCAACAAGCTCGTTGAGTATCAAATCTACCGTGCGGGATTCACCAATGATGGGGTGCCTGCCAATATCAATATTGTGCGCTCACTGCGTTCATCCTTGGCGCGCCGTATCGCCATGTCGGCGAGTAAAAAGAAATTGCTCAAAGAGTTGGAACAGGAACTGGCAGAGCTTGAAAATATACCTGGAACAAAAGCTGAGCTGATTTTGGATTTAAAAGCACAAATTGAGGAGTTAAAGCAGAAGATTGCTAAAGTACCGTTTATCGATACCTTTGACTTACGCTTCAACAACTTTACAAGGCGCGAGGTGCCCTCAAGCCAAGCGGTCATGTTCTGCTTAATGGACGTATCAGGCTCGATGGATCAAGCGACAAAAGATATGGCGAAACGTTTCTATATCTTGCTGTACTTGTTCCTCACTCGTACCTACAAAAACCTCGAGGTGGTCTATATCCGTCACCATACCCAAGCGAAGGAAGTAGACGAACATGAGTTCTTCTATTCCCAGGAAACTGGCGGCACCATAGTGTCGAGCGCCTTGAAATTAATGCACGAAATTCAACAGGCGCGTTACCCTGCCAATGAGTGGAATATTTACGCCGCGCAAGCATCCGACGGCGACAATTGGGCCGACGATTCACCAACCTGTAGGCAATGGTTAGAACAAAAAATATTGCCACTGGTGCGCTATTACAGCTACATCGAAATCACCAATCGTGCCCATCAAACCCTGTGGCGTGAATACGAATCCCTAAAACAACACTACGACAACATAGCGGTACAACATATTCGTCAAGCCGAAGATATCTACCCTGTCTTTAGAGAATTATTTAAAAAACAGGCGGTTTAAGGGGGCTCTATGGGGATTAAAGAAGCAAAAACACGTACAGCCTTAAGCGATGGTCCAGACTGGAGCTTTGAGCTGCTACAAAGTTATTTAAAGGAAATTGAACGGGTGGCAGCAATTTACAAATTAAACGCCTATCCGAATCAAATCGAAATCATCACCGCAGAGCAGATGATGGATGCCTATGCCGGTATTGGGATGCCCATAGGCTATACCCATTGGTCTTTCGGCAAACGCTTTATTGAGACTGAACAAGGCTACAAACGTGGGCAAATGGGGCTCGCCTATGAAATCGTGATCAACTCCAACCCTTGCATCGCCTATCTCATGGAAGAAAACACCATTACAATGCAAGCATTAGTGATGGCGCACGCCTGTTTTGGACATAATAGTTTTTTTAAAAACAATTACCTATTTAAAACCTGGACCGATGCGAGTTCGATTATCGACTATTTGGTGTTCGCTAAAAACTATATCAGCGATTGCGAGCAAAAATACGGTGTCGAGCAAGTTGAAAGCGTGATTGACTCCTGCCACGCCTTAATGAACTATGGCGTTGATAGATATAAACGTCCTGCTGAAATCTCTTTTAGGGAAGAACAAGCGAGGCAAAAAGACCGCGAAGCCTATCTACAAAGTCAAGTAAACGATCTGTGGCGAACCATTCCTACCTATCAACAGCAGCAACCGTCGACCACTAAGCGCCGTTTTCCCGCCGAGCCGCAGGAAAACATTCTGTATTTTATTGAAAAAAATGCGCCATTGCTGGAGTCATGGCAGCGGGAAATTATCCGGATCGTACGCAAAATGGCACAATATTTTTATCCGCAAAAACAAACACAAGTCATGAATGAGGGGTGGGCAACCTTTTGGCACTACACTATTTTGAATCATTTATACGATGATGGTGTTGTCACTGACCGCTTTATGATGGAGTTTTTGCAAAGCCATACGGGCGTCGTAGCGCAGCCTGAATATAACAGCCGATACTACAGCGGTATCAATCCCTATGCCCTAGGGTTTGCGATGTTTACCGATATTCGGCGCATCTGTGAGGCTCCGACTGATGAAGACAAAGCCTGGTTTCCGGATATTGCGGGGAGTAATTGGCTCGAAACCCTACACTTTGCGATGCAGAACTTTAAGGATGAGAGTTTTATCAGCCAATACCTGTCACCAAGAGTGATCCGTCAATTCAAGCTGTTTGGCATCCATGATGATGAAAAACGTAACTATTTATCCGTATCCGCCATCCACGATGAACAGGGCTATCAAGATATTCGTAATTTATTATCGCAGCAGTACAATTTGTCTAATATTGAACCCAATATTCAAGTGCATAATGTTGAAATAAACGGCGACAGATCCCTTACGCTAAGGTATGTTCCCAACAAAGATATCCCGCTTGCTAATAGCTACAAAGAAGTGCTCAAGCATCTGCACCGTCTTTGGGGTTTTAGTGTTAGCCTTGAACAAGCCAACGCTGATAATAGTATTACATTATTAGCTACATGCCCTGAGCAGCCCAAAGCGGACTGATAATCCGTGGTAAGACAACATACAAAAAAGCCGTTTTAGCGAAAACGGCTTTCATATTTTATTTGGCCTGATGTTAACAAGCACCCAGATAGTGAATGCTCAGTGTCAGCTACGAATGCGAATCCTGTTGAGCAATTGAAGACGGCATATCATCACGCAATTGCAGCCACATTTTGCCACTATTGATCCCATAGGTACGCATTAATGCAGGCACATCGAGATAGTTTTTCGCTTTCGCTAACAGTTCTAACTCTTTATAAAAATTAAGTGCCAACTGACGAGCCTCTGGACTACTAAAATAGTAACGCCCAACTCGACTATATAGTCCCTTAAAGCCATTCAAGATCAATACATAAAGCGGATTACCCGATGAGAACGCTAACGTATGATGCAACAGATAATCATACTCGGCAAAAGATTCAGCGGTATCCTCTAACTGATGGATTTTAGCCAATACTTCCATCGCAGTATCAGGGCTGTTGCGCAGTGCGCCACGGAAATAAATTGCACTCACATTGGTACGAGCAGAGAGTAATTGGTCCACTAGTACAGGGAAGCCCTCAGGGTTGAGATCTGCAATCGTCTCAAGAATATTCAGACCCGAAGTTTCCCAAAAATTATTGACACGAGTCGGCTTGCCATGTTGAATTTTCAACCAACCATCACGCGCTAAACGCTGTAACACCTCACGCAACGTCGTCCGGGTCACGCCGATCAATTCAGAAAGCTCACGTTCAGCCGGTAAAATGGACCCTGGAGGAAACTTATTTTCCCAAATCGATCTTACAATATACTTCTCTGCAAAACTTGCAGGTCCTTTGGCATTGATAATCATCAGCCCACTTATCCAGTTGTTGTGCTTTAATAATGGTCACTGATCATACCAGAGCGGTAAAAAATGGAAACCATTGACTGAAACTCCCCGCTTCATCAGCGTACAATTGTCACAAAAATGTTTAATAAATCGACACAAATCAATAGCAATTGTACCAATTTTGCCGATTAGCTCCGCTTTTTGAAATCTGGGTTTGAGTAACTCGTTACATTAGCATTCTCTTTAGGCTAGACTGAATCCTAAAAACATATGTCACTAACAATAACTTGTGAAATTTAAAACATAATTAGAAGAGAGGATGCCATGCCGATGACAATGAGTCAGGCGTTTATTGGAAACTTCTTAGGTAACTCACCTAAGTGGTACAAGATCGCAATACTGTCGTTTTTAATAATCAATCCAATACTCTTTTTCTATGTCAGTCCCTTTGTGGCTGGTTGGGTATTAGTGCTTGAATTTATTTTCACCCTAGCAATGGCGCTAAAATGCTATCCATTACAACCCGGCGGTTTGTTAGCCATCGAAGCGGTTGCAATTGGCATGACTTCAGCCAGTCAAGTGCTACACGAAATTGAAGCTAACCTTGAAGTGTTATTATTGCTAGTGTTCATGGTGGCTGGCATTTACTTCATGAAGCAACTGCTGCTATTCGTATTTACTAAGATGATCACCAAAGTCCGATCTAAAATCTTAGTGTCTTTAATGTTTTGTTTAGCTTCAGCATTCCTATCCGCCTTTTTAGATGCTTTAACCGTTATTGCAGTAATTATTACCGTTGCAGTGGGCTTTTACTCTATTTACCACAAAGTTGCCTCGGGTAAAGATTTCTCTGCCGATCATGACCATACCTCAGAAGATAAAAACGAGGAAGGTGATGCCCAACTCAACGAAGCTGAGCTGGAGTCTTTCCGTGGCTTCTTACGTAACCTATTGATGCACGCAGGCGTTGGTACCGCATTAGGTGGCGTGTGTACTATGGTTGGCGAGCCTCAAAACTTAATTATTGCCGCCCAAGCTAACTGGCAGTTTGGTGAGTTTGCAATTCGTATGTCACCAGTTACCGTGCCGGTCCTGATTGCTGGTATCTTAACCTGCTACTTAGTCGAAAAATTCCGTATCTTTGGATACGGTGCGCAATTACCTGATGCTGTTCATAAAATCCTCTGTGACTATGCAGCCTATGAAGATGCACGTCGTACCAATAAAGATAAAATGAAGCTTATTGTTCAAGCCATTATTGGGGTTTGGTTGATTGCAGGTCTTGCGTTACATTTAGCCTCTGTAGGCTTGATTGGTTTATCCGTGATTATTTTAGCCACTGCGTTTAACGGTATTACCGATGAACATGCCCTAGGAAAAGCCTTCGAAGAAGCTCTCCCCTTTACGGCGCTGTTAGCGGTATTCTTTGCCGTGGTCGCAGTGATTATTGATCAACAACTATTTGCTCCCGTGATCCAATGGGCGCTGAACCACGAAGGTAATACCCAATTAGTGATTTTCTATATTGCTAACGGTTTACTCTCTATGGTCAGTGATAACGTGTTTGTGGGGACGGTCTACATTAACGAAGTCAAAGCGGCTTTGATTAATGGTCAAATTACCCGCGATCAATTCGACCTGTTGGCTGTGGCAATTAACACTGGAACTAACTTGCCTTCAGTTGCAACACCCAATGGTCAAGCTGCATTCCTGTTCTTACTGACATCAGCACTTGCACCACTCATCCGCTTGTCCTACGGCAGAATGGTATGGATGGCATTGCCTTACACGATCGTCCTATCGGTTGTGGGTGTAATGGCGATTCAAATGGGTTTCTTAGAGCAAATGACGCAGTATTTCTATGATTCCCATGCGATTTTGCACCACAGTGTTAAGGAAGCCTTAGCGCCTGCGGCAGCTCACTAACATAAATATCAGAGTTGACTGAACTTTATGAGTTCAGTACAGTCAAACAAACGCCCTATATTCAAGGGCGTTTTTTGTTGATATGGAGTTCACTTTTGACAGCATTCACTCGCTTTGCCCATTCCCGTGCATCTTGGTTTATTCTGACAGGCTCTGCGATTGTCCTTGAAGCGGCCGCTTTATATTTTCAATACGTGATGAAATTAGATCCCTGTGTGATGTGTATCTACCAAAGACTTGCTGTATTCGGTATTTTGGCTGCAGGACTTGTGGGAATGACGGCGCCAAAGTACCGTATCGTTCGAATTTTGGGAGCACTGGGTTGGGCAATAAGCGCAACATGGGGCCTAAAGCTAGCATTAGCCTTAGTGGATATGCAAAACAATCCCTCACCATTTTCTACCTGCTCGTTTTTACCCGAATTTCCAGCCTGGATGCCACTGCATGAATGGTTTCCTGCCATCATGATGCCGACGGGTATGTGTACCGATGTGCCATGGCAATTTATGGGAGTTACAATGGCCGAATGGATGGTCGTTGCCTTTAGTGGTTATCTAGTGATGTTATTACTGTTTATTGTGCCAATTCTCAGCGGCTCAGATAAACCGTCACTCTATAAATAAGTTTCAATAGGCAGACTTAAGGTCTGCCTTATTTTTATGCCTCTCCATTTATAACTTTAGTTAGTGTTATGACTTAACTTTGATTTAAGCCAATGGCAATTAGATCAAAAAAAGCTAAACTGGCTCAATGATCGCGGCATTTGGACCCCGTATAACATGGATAAACGGCCTATCATTGCGCCACAAGCCTCGTTAACCCAATGGCAAAAAAGCCTGCCGTTTAAGCTCAGCTTGCTCCAACTCATCATCGCCAGCATACTGATTTTCAGTACTGCTTGGGTCATCCTTAATATCCAGACCCAACAAATCAGTGAGCAACAGACGTTGCTTAATCAGAATCACGGGCAAATAATTATTGCTAAACTGCAGGAGATGACCTCACAAGTCGAAAATCAAGTGAATGCGATTAGTCAAATCGCCATGCTCTACCGCCATGAACCTGAACAGCTCAGTAAAAGTATTCCCGTTTTACTTTCGATAGAAAGTCAAAAGGACATCATCTCTGGTGGCGGTATTTGGCCTGAGCCAGGCGCATTTAATCGGCAAAAGTTCCGTGACAGCTTGTTTTGGGCGCACAATATTCGCGGTGAGTTGGTAGCGATAGACAGCTACAACAGTGATAACTTCCCAAGTTATCATACTGAAGAATGGTATCGACCAACCCGTTTTTTCCCCGCAGGTAAAGTCTTTTGGTCTAAATCCTATATCGATCCCACAACCCATGAACCTATGGTTACCGCATCAAGCGCCATGTGGGTAGATCACCAATTTATCGGTGCAGCGACCACGGATATTAGTCTAGAAAAACTCAATCAGCTGTTACGCAATGCCATGTTGGATGTCAGTGGCTATGTCGTGGCTATTGACCATCAAAATCAAATACTGGCTTTTCCTAATCGTGATAATACACGCCAATCTCAGTCTGATACGACACACCATTTAATGAGCTTTGATGCGTTAGCTAAAGTAGAGCACGCTTTTACTCCTATAGCATCAGCGCTTCAGTTGGCAGATCGCAGTTTTATCGACCAAGCAATTGCTGAGCGCGTTTTTACTCAAGAGCAAATGGATAATCTCACTCGATTAAGCAGCGATAATGAGCGAGAAATGCTCTCTGCAATTGTGAATGACAACGCGAAAAACCATTTCACAACCCCCCGACGTATCGCTTCAATCGCATTGACAATGGATCCTGTCCTAAAGGCGCCTTCACTCGTTTCCGTTTTTCTTATGCCCCATACTTATTGGAAAATTTTAGTCGTCACACCAGTCGCGCCGTTACAAGACACCGCTAAAAAACTGATTGAAAAGGTGGGGCTTTCTTTAGTCGCAATCCAAATGCTAGGCCTTATATCCTTGTTCATACTGCAACATAGGCTAATCATGGCTCCTATAATGGAAATGGTCAGAGCGCTTAAACGCAATGACTCTGCCTCCATCGAACTCAAAGCCAAAGAGCGCCATGACGAAGTCGGATTACTCGCAAAGACTTTTTTATCGCGTACTCAACAGCTTGAAATCGCTATGGCGAGTTTAGATGCCAGCAATCTCGCACTGGAACAACAGTTACTTAGTCAACAACATGTTCAACAGGAATTGAATCGACATAAGGAACAATTAAGATCTTTATTAGACTTTGCATCTACCATCATTTATATCAAAGACTTAAATGGCAGATACACCTTGGTCAATCATAAATATTGTGAAGTACTCGGTATCGAACGGCGAAAAATTATCGGTGCCATGGATTTTGAACTCTTCCCAGCTCCTCTTGCTCAACTCTACCAACAGAACGATCAACGGGTAAACCATCGCCACGATGCTCTGCATTTTGAAGAGCCAATACCAACTCCCCGTGGTGAAATTATTTACCAGATGACAAAGTTTGATATCCGAGATGATGAAGATAATTCTATCGGCGTTGGTGCAATTGGCTTTAATATGGATCTCAAAAAGCGCCAAGAGAAAGCACAAGAAAAACTGCTAGAACAACAACAGCAACAAATGAAGGAACAGCAACATCAAACTCAGTTAGCCCAGCAAGAACTCGCCTTAATGAGGGAGCAGATAGGTGAGCTCAATCATGAAATTACACAGCAAATCCAACTCAACCTCAATAAACAGCAAAGTCTAAAACTCATGCAGCACTTCCTCGCCGAAGTGATTAATCAAATGATGCAAGAGCAGGATCGCCTCCTCGCTCAAGTATGTCAGATTCGTCAAGATGAATATGTCGACCAGTCTGCTAAAGCGGTGCATCTCATGAGTCAACAGGCCGTAAGATTAAGACAAATATCGCAGCTATTTACTGATCAACATAGTGAAATACGCCCGCTCCATTTAGCGCAGTTTCTCCAGCATTTGCTCAGCCTATTACAGCCACAATTACTCAAAGCACAGGTGAAAGTAAATCTTAACTGCGATGAACTATTAATTATCGATGGTAATGCTTGGCAATATTTGCAGTTTTTCTATCGATTGCTTAATAACACTCTACAACACGCATTTAAAGAGCATCATCAACACCGCGAAATACTGTTGCAACTCGATAAACGAGGTAATGAATTACATATACTGCTACAGGATAATGGTGTGGGGATCTCGACAGCTCATCTTGAGCAACTCAGGCATGACATACATCAAAGACAATGTACAGGAACGCTATCCTGCCTCAATTTGTGGATAAAATATGAGTTAAATGGCGAGCTAATCGTGAACAGCGAACTCAATCTAGGCACTCAAATCGAGTGCTATTGGCCGTTGGCTACGGTGTAACAGCTCTTTGCCGCCCTGCTGTATGCTTTACAAATTAAGCATCAACAATCCGAGCAGTTACTCTCTGTTACAGTGCAATCACTTTGTCGTCGTCTAGCCATTCCTTAGCCAGTACACGCTCATTTTCGCCAAAGACTTTAACCGGACAAGGCAACATAAAAGCTAACGTATTGACCATAGTCCCAAGCATTTGCGTATCCGCAATCATCACTACCCGCGCGAAATCACTGAAATGGAACACACTGAGTAAAGCATCGTCCCAAAGTGCTCCAACTGTAACACCCATAAAATCAGCACTAAATTCATACCATAAACGAATACAAGCATGATCCAATAACTTGGCTTCAATGGCCGGAAACAAAATGGTTTCAATATCCTGATGCGTTACCTGACCGGAAACAGCAATGGTTAATAAATCATCGGCATAGCTAGGACATATGGTTAGCATCATGCATCTCCCTTCGTATATCACCCAAAAATATCGTTATAGAGTAAAGATATACCCTGTAAGCAAAGATGCTTAAACAACTGGTGATTTTTCTACGACTCGGAAAGCAAAATAAGCAGAGTGATAGCTTATCTCCCCTAACCACATAGGCTTTTGTGCGAATATCGACAGAAAACAGAAAAATGAGCACAAAGGGTTGTTACTAACAACGGCAATCAATCCAGCGTGAAGAGACAAGCCATGATGGAAAAACCAATATGCAATTGCTGAAGGCAAGAAACGGGATTAAAACACGACTTCAATTCCCAAGAGCTAACGATAAGCAATGGGAGTAAGAGTAACCCGATGACTAGCCTCAAACATTAAGCATGGGATTGAAATTTTGCGATCTCTTGATCAAATAAATTTTTGATGAGTCCTGAAAATTCAGTGATAAACAGCGTTTGCTCAGGTGTTGCCCTATGATTGGCTACAGAGGCGAGAATTTCCTCGAGATCATACACAATGGCATCGACCTCACGGATAATGGTATTACGCTCACTAAAGGAGAGTGACGGATTTTGACCACAGACCATAATAATCTGCGCGGATAATTGTTCCTCAAACAATTCCATCACGGTATCGTCGGACACATTTTGGGTATCAGGCGTTTCGAACAAGCCAAGGTGCTCAGTCAAATACTGGATTAAATGCATGTAACCGTCTTTATCTGTGACCATTTTTAACCCTTAAAACAACTAAATCGAGCGCCATTAAGGACACTGTTAACATCTAAAAAGCCTCAACATCCACCCATTAAGTGGTCAGTATGAGCATTATACGTCAGCCACCTCATAACCTTATCTTAAACAACAGCTGACGTATTGATCTAAACCAATCTTATTGTTGTTACTGAGTTAAGGTTAGTACAAACGACACCGGAACGGCTTGGCTAATACTAGATAAACCTGCAATATCACGCAACTTATCAACCCCTGCAACCAAGCCAAATTCATTGGCATTGATAATTATCGGCTGAAAACTACTAACCATCAGTTTATTATCAGATACTTTGGTCAAAATTACCGAAAAAGTTTTTGTTTGCTGTTTTCCATGCAGGGCAATTTTGCCCTCGATGTCAACAACCTTTGACTCATCCACGGCAAGCGCTTTGAGCATTTGACTATCGACTTGGGCACTCAAGTTAAGTTCAGGATACAATGACACTTCAAACAATAAGTGCTGCATACGCTCATCACGCACATCAATACCCGTTGCTACGCTTATCAGCGGAATTGTTAGCTCAAATTGGCCAGTATCCTTCAGAGTACCTTTTAGCTGCTTAAAATGATGAACCTCAGCAATATCCCCCTTTTTTACCGACACGAAACTGACCCTAGAATCCTGCTCAATCACTTGCCATTGGGCAACGGAGCTGAAGCTCATCAACGTCGATAATGCCGCGATTCCTATCCATTTATTCATCGTATCCATCCTCAATTGTGAGTTGTAAGACCCAGCAGTTCCTTGTTATGAAGTACAAAGCTGCTCAGCACTTAGCAAACCGTGACAAAGATCACCTAAGCTTCACTAAAGATACTCTTTTTATTGATTAGCGACCAGTGAACTATCATTTAACCCGCACAAGCCATTTGTCTAAACTATTGGCAAAAGCCTGCTTATCGGCCGCAGACAAAGTATCAGGTCCACCTGTATGTACACCCGATGAACGTAAATCTTCCATAAAATCACGCATCGTAAGTTTTTGGCGAATATTGTCAGTGGTGTAGAGTTCACCGCGGGGGTTGAGCGCCAGCGCCCCCTTTTCGATCACTTGCGCCGCCAACGGGATATCGGCAGTGATGACTAAATGTGTGGCCTCAACATGGTCGACAATGTATTGATCCGCCACATCAAAGCCTGAGCCAACACGCACTTGACTTATATACGGTGACGGTGGCACCCGTAGCATTTGGTTCGCCACCAGCACTAGCGGCAGCGCCTTTCGCTCAGCTGCGCGAAATAAAATCTCTTTAATTGAGTTTGGGCAAGCATCGGCATCCACCCAAATCTTATACTGTTCCACATTAAGCTCCTAAAGCCATTAGGGTGCTAAACGGTCAATCATCCATTCATCCGCTTGGCGAGTGTAGAGAAAGCGGTCATGCAGGCGATGCTCTCCACCTTGCCAAAACTCAATACTTGACGGCTTAACTAAGTAACCGCCCCAAAAGCTCGGCAATGGTACATCGCCCTTAGCAAATTTCGCTTTCATTTCAAAGAACTTACCTTCGAGCACTTGTCTGGCACTCAGTTTGCTCGACTGCTGCGACACCCAAGCGGCAATCTGGCTATCCTTGGGGCGGGTCATAAAGTATTTCAGCACTTCGGCGGTAGAAAGCGGCTGCGCCTCACCGAGAATCGACACTTGGCGTTCAATCGGATGCCAAGGAAAATGTAGACTCACTTTATTATTGGCCGCAATCTGCTGTGCCTTGCGACTGCCTAAGTTAGTGAAGAACACAAAACCTGTTTCATCAAAACGCTTCAACAGTACAATTCGTTGAAAAGGTTGGCCATGTTCATCCACTGTGGCAACACACATCGCGGTAGGATCAGTTAACTGCGCATCTCTGGCTTGTGTCATCCACAATTCAAATAATTGCATCGGGTTTTGGGGTAAATCGGCGCGTCTTAAGCCACCTTTGGTGTATTCACGGCGAATATCACTGAGATCTGTCATAGGTTTTCCTTTTTATAAGCGCACAATGATTGCTATCGGTGCAATCCGCTGATAGATCAAGTTTATCATGGCTCCGCCAGAAAACCGCGCCCAACCAAGATGAACCCTCAACAAAAACGCCTTGCTAAGCAAGGCGTTTTACTCATCAAATCAAACTCGCATTAGGTATTGGCAGCGAGCAGTGCAAGCAATTCGTCTTCGCCAATCACCTTCACGCCAAGCTCCTGCGCTTTGGAAAGCTTAGACCCCGCCGCTTCGCCCGCGACTAAGCAATCGGTATTTTTCGACACACTGCCCGCGACTTTGGCGCCTAAGGCCTGTAACTGCGCCTTAGCATCGTTACGGTTGAGTTGATTTAAGGTACCCGTTAACACCCAAGTCTGCCCCTTCAATGGTTGTTCATCGGCACTTGGCGCTGCAATCGCAGGCCAGTTGACACCAGCCGCAATCAAAGCATTGATCACCTCTAGGTTATGGGGCTGAGCAAAGAAATGCGCTACGTGCTGGGCAACGACTTCACCAATATCTTCAACTTGAATGAGTTGCTCAATGGTAGCTACGCGCAGTGCCTCTAGACTACCAAAGTGAGTCGCAAGATTCGCCGCCGTGGCCTCCCCCACCTCTCGAATGCCTAAGGCATAGAGGAAACGAGGCAAAGTCGTGGTTTTAGCCGCTTCAATCGCCAGCGCGAGATTGGTGGCCGACTTCATTCCCATACGGTCCAGCATAGTCATCATAGAGGCGGTGAGTTTAAATAAGTCCGCCGGGCTTTGAACCAACTCCTTATCAATCAACTGCTCAACAATTTTATCGCCCATGCCGTCGATATCTAATGCCTTGCGGGAGGCAAAATGTTTGATCGCCTCTTTACGCTGGGCCTCACAGAATAAGCCGCCGCTACAACGCGCCACGGCCTCACCTTCTAATCGCTCAACCAAACTGCCACAAACGGGGCAATGTTGTGGGAAGGCAATCGCCTTAGCATCTTCAGGGCGACGCTCTGGCACTATGGCCACAATTTGCGGGATCACATCGCCGGCGCGGCGGATAATCACGGTATCGCCCACCATCACACCTAAACGCTCGATTTCATCGGCATTGTGCAAAGTGGCGTTCGATACCGTCACGCCGCCGACAAACACAGGTTTTAGGCGTGCGACCGGAGTCACCGCGCCGGTGCGACCCACTTGAAAATCTACGCCTTCGAGCAGCGTCATTTCTTCTTGCGCGGGGAATTTATAGGCAATTGCCCAGCGGGGAGATTTGGCCACAAACCCTAAGGTTTGCTGCTGTGCGATATCGTTCACCTTCATTACCACACCATCGATTTCAAAGGGTAAATCGCTGCGGCGAGTCAATATATCTTGATAGTAGGAAAACACTTGGCTGAGTTCGTCGCAGACTTTAATCTCGCTACTGACTGGCAGCCCCCAAGATTTAAGTTGCTGCAATTGCTCGTAATGCGTCTTAGCTAACTCGTGGGAAGTCGGCTCCACCACACCTAAGGCGTAGGCATAAAAAGACAGCGCCCGTGACGCGGTAATTTTACTGTCGAGCTGACGTAAGCTGCCCGCTGCCGCATTACGCGGATTCACAAACAGTTTTTCATCCTTTAAGCGTGCACGCTCATTTAGCGCCTCAAATGCCGCCTTGGGCATAAAGGCTTCGCCGCGCACTTCAACCAATTCGGGATAGTTGTCACCGCGCAGTTTGAGCGGAATTGATTTAATGGTTTTAACGTTTTCGGTAATATCTTCGCCCACAGTGCCATCGCCCCGGGTCGCGGCGCGTTCAAGCACCCCATTGCGATACAAAATACTCACCGCCAAACCATCGAGTTTCGGCTCACAGCAAAAACTCACTTGCCCCACTCTGTCGCTGACACGCTTATGAAATGCACTAAAGTCCGCCTCATCGAAGGCATTATCAAGACTTAACATGGGTTTAAGGTGAGTAATTTGTTCAAACTTTGCCAGCGCCATGCCGCCCACTCTTTGGGTGGGCGAATCGGCAGCAACAAACTGAGGATACTCGGCCTCAAGCTGTTTCAGCCGCTGCATTAATCTGTCGTATTCTGAGTCAGTAATGCTTGGCGCATCGTCGACATAGTAACGAATATTGTGTTCATTCAGAGATTGGCAGAGCGCCTGCATCAATGGCTGCGCATTTTCCGACGTAACAGCTTGTGAAAGCAGTTCAGATAGGCGTTTATCGAGTTGAATGTCTTGCATATTCATTATCCAGAATTCTTAAGCATCAAAAAGTTGCAAAAAATGAGGCCGCATTTAGCGGCCCCATCTGTCCATCACCGCGGTCTCGCGGCGGTGCATTAAGCGTTTGCGCGAATGCGGTGTAAATAATCTTGCTTAGTAAACTCGCCCCAAGGTTGACGCTGACCATCGAGCACAACCGCGTCGATATCATCCGCCAATTGGCGCGCCGAGTTAAGCATGATAGAGAAATTCATTAGCGCATCGCCGTAGCAAGGTAAAGTCATAAAGAACACCACGCCTTGGGTGCTGAATTGCTCCATATTGTCTGGGTCAAAAACACCAGGTTTTACCATATTAGCAATGGAGAACAACACCTTACCATTACCCGCATTATCCACATGACGATGGAAAATATTCATATCGCCATATTTAAAGTTAAGGGTTAAGAAGCAAGGTAATAATTCTGCACCATTAAGTTGCTGACCTTCTTTCGCCACTACGTGCAGCACTAATACATCACGTGGTTCACCTAAATCATCATCGGCCTGTTCAACGGCTTGAGGTTGCTCTTCTTCATACGCCTCTTCATCATCAAACAACGCGGTTTGGGTGGGCATTTGCACTTGGGCACGTTGCTCTTCAGCCGCCTTTTGCGCCACTATCGCCGCATGGGATTGGCCAACGTGAGCTTGATTTAAATGCGCTGTATGGCTTTGCAATACTGGCTCTTGGCGCGATGCTTTAGGGCCGCGGTGTTGCTCTTTCACACTCGGTGATTGCAAATTAAAGTCGGGCTGCGCCATGCTTGGTTCTTGCTTAAACAGTGGTTTAGGTTCAACTTGAACGGGTTCCACTGGTTGTGGTTGTGCTTTGGCTTCTTGCTTTAAATAAGGGTTAAACGCAGGTGCCTCTGGGGTATGAGCTTCATTCGCTTTACGAACTCTGACGGCGCCAATACCATCGGCGTCGAAACCATCGGCATCGATACGCTTGGGGGCAGCCTCGCCACGCTCTGCCTGCTTTTTGTAGAAATTGCCCATCGGACTATCTTTCAATGACTTAGGCTGTTGTCTTCTGATAGACCAAAATCCATGCACCAGCACAGCAACTATGGCTATGGCGCCTAAAACGAACAAAACTAGTTGCAAATCTTCCATTGGTTACCCTGTCTTTCTTCTAGTTATCACGCGTCGGCCATCGCCACCGCTTGCTCTAAATCTACTGCGACTATACGGGATACACCCGGCTCATGCATAGTCACACCGATAAGTTGATCAGCCATCTCCATCGTAATTTTGTTATGGCTGATATAGATAAACTGTACGCTCTGCGACATCTCCTTCAATAATCGGCAGAAACGTTCTACGTTGGCATCGTCTAAGGGCGCATCCACTTCGTCTAACATACAGAAGGGAGCTGGATTCAACCTGAAAATCGCGAATACCAATGATAAAGCCGTTAGGGCTTTTTCACCACCGGAAAGAAGATGGATTGTGCTGTTCTTCTTACCTGGCGGCTGGGCCATGATGGTCACGCCCGTTTCTAATAAATCATCTTCCGTTAGCGCAAGGTAAGCACGCCCGCCACCAAACACCTTGGGGAACAATCGCCCTAAATCCTCGTTGACAGCATCAAATGTGGCTTTAAAACGGGTGCGGGTCTCCTTATCGATTTTACGAATGGCTTCTTCTAGTGTTGCAAGCCCTTTATTGAGATCTTCATCTTGATGATCCAAATAGGATTTTCGCTCACTTTGTTGCTCAAATTCTTCGATCGCCGCGAGGTTTATCGCACCTAAACGGATAATTTTTTGGCGGATCTGATCCAAATCACGCTGCCACTTATTTGGCTGACCATCGCTAGGCAGCGAATCAATCACCTGAGCAAGCACAATTTGCTGTTCCGCCAGGGCTGCCAACTGGCTGTCAGCCTGCCCTTTTAATCCCTCACGACGTAACTTTAACGTGCTGAGGCTTTGAGTCAAGCCCTCAAGCTTACCAAGCTCTTGTTTTTGCTTTAATCCTATACTGTTTAGCGTTTCAGTGAGCGAACTTTGTTGTGCCCTGAGCGTTTTAAGTGCCTGTTGCTGACTCTGTTGCTGATTGAGTAGCTGCGCCAGTTGTTCACTCAGCTTTGCCGTTTGCTGAGCACCCTGCTGTGCGACAACACTGGCAAGCTGGGCTGACAGTGTTTCCTGTGAGTGGACTAATTCACTGACACGGACCCGCTGTAATTCAATTTGTTCTGTGCTCACTGCCATCCGAGTGGTGACCGATTGTAGACTGGCATTGAGACTCGCTAAGCGGCGCTCGGCATCGCTAATTTGTGCCTTTAGCGCTTGGTGACGGGCTAAATCCCCTTGGGCTTCAAGACTTTGTTGTTGCTGTTTCTCAAGGCTTAACGCTAGCGCCTCCGCCAATTCATCCTCTTGTTCCGAAAGCAGCATTAACTGCTCAGCCAGCTCGGCTAACTCATTGCGCGTTTGCGCAACGGTTTCTGCTAGTTGTCCCCGTTTAACTTCGCGCTGCTTGGCCTGGGCCTCTGCGTTATTAAGCTGCGTAGATTTGGTGGCTTTATCGAGCTGTAACTGGTGTAAGCGTTTGATACCTTGGCTTAAGCTGTCACGCACTTGGGTTAATTGCTGCGCCAACGCCTCGAGCTTTGACTGCTGTATTACCCGCGCCTGCTCACACTCATTAATCGCTTCGCTTAATTGAGTTTGTTCTTTACTCAGTTGCACTAACGATTGGCTATTGTCTTGTTTGGCAATCAAAAAACCTTTGCCAAGCAGATAACCATCAGCGGTCACTATTCGCTCATCGGCCGCCAAGCTCGCCACTTGTGCTTGTGCGCTGGCCAGATTATCGGCCCATTTAAGTCCCTTAAGCCAAGGGGCAAGGTTCAATTTTGCCCCTAAGATGGGAGAACCATCGAGATGCGCATCCGCCGCCAAGGCTGCATCGGCATAAAACCCTATCTCATTGGCGTCAACGCCCACGGGCAGCGTCATTAATCCCTGCAGCGCCAGCTCTGCCGCGGCTTCCCAGCCATTTTCCACTTGAATACTTTGCCACAGCTGCGGCTTATCACTTAACTCTTCTTGTTTTGCCAGCCATTGTTCAACCAGTTCGAAGCGTGCCCGCATCGAAGTTAAACGCTGCGATAACTGCTCAAACTCACCTCGCGCAACATCTAACGCGTGAGTATCGGTAGCCAGAGTGGATTCAAACTCTTGATTAATTTCAACTTGTTCAGCTAATGCTTGCTCTAACTGGGTAATCTCGTCATTGAGTGATGCGCTGTTATCTTCAAGGGCATGCTCATTGAGTGAGGCTAACTCTTGCTGTTGTTCTTGGTGTAACTGGGTTTTATGGGCATTTAATTGCTGCTGATGCGCCAGTTTGCTGCGGTGTAATTCTAATTGCAGCTTATGCTGAGCGGTTGCCGCCGCCAGCACTCTGGCGCTTTCACTCTGCGCCTCACTGCGCGAAACACTCATCTCCCATTGGACTTGAAGCTCATCGAGCATTTCTTGCTGCAATTCATGTTGCGGCGCAAGTTGGCTAAGCTCCGCCTCAAGCGCTTGAAAGCTGGCTTGGTAAGCGGCTAATTTGGCTTGGTTTTGGGTGATTTGCTCGCTTAATTGCTCGAGCTGAGTATGTAGCTGGGCGTCGCGCTGCTTTTGGCTCTGCAACTGTTGCTCAAGCTTTGCGATTTCAGTACCCGTTAGATAATAGGCTTCGACCGCCTGCTGCTCTTGCTCGGCTAACTGTGAAAGCGTAACTTGCAGCTCGGTGCTTTCTAACTCACTCGTTTGCGCTAAGGATTGCGCTGCCGCTTGTTGCAGCTCGAGCGAGCTAATCTGCTCCGATAAACTCGCCATCTGGCTTTGCAGCTCTTGGTAGCGCATCACCAGCAATTCAGCATGGGTTTTACGCTCAGCCTGCTTTAGCTCGCGATATTGTGTTGCGGCTTTTGCCTGCTGACTGAGCTTTTCCAGTTGTTTGGCTAACTCACTGCGAATATCCCCTAAACGCTCTAAGTTTTCACGGGTGTGACGAATACGATTTTCCGTTTCACGCCGCCGTTCTTTATAGCGAGAAATCCCCGCCGCCTCTTCGATAAAAGTACGTAAGTCTTGGGGTTTAGATTCGATTAAACGTGAAATCGTGCCCTGTTCGATAATGGCATAGCTGCGCGGTCCAAGCCCGGTGCCCATAAATAGATCGGTGATGTCTTTGCGGCGACACTTTTGGCCGTTGAGAAAATACCAAGACTCGCCGTCACGGCTGACCTGACGTTTTACCGAGATTTCTTCATAACTGGCGTATTGGCCCGCAAGGCGGCCTTCTTTATTTTCAAACACCAGTTCAACGCCTGCCACAGACACAGGTTTACGGGCGCTGGAGCCGTTAAAAATCACGTCACTCATGGAGTCGCCGCGCAAATGTTTGGCCGAGCTTTCGCCTAGCACCCAGCGCACAGCGTCAATCACGTTCGATTTACCGCAGCCATTTGGGCCAATAATGGCGCTTAATGCCTGTAAAAACGGAATTTTGGTGGGATCGACAAACGACTTAAAGCCGGCAAGTTTTATTTGTTTTAATCTCATAGTGCCAGTTAGCGCGTCTCAGTTTAAAAAGCCATCAGGGCGATGGCAGATATCGGTGCAGGCCAATATTAGCCCGAGTCGTGTCATAGAATTCTGAGGCCAACTTTAACAAAGCAAGCTGCATTTTGTAACGCTTTTTATTGAATTCATGCGGCTTTTAGCTTGTCATCTCGCGACGAGTTGATCACAATCGTACTTATCTGTCTCTCAGGCTGTATCTCAACTTTCTTGGAATGACGATATGACACAGAAATTTCCCTCGCCCTCACAGGCTAAAAGTGGTGTGAATTATTTTCTCGATGGCTTTGGTTTGATCACACGTAAAGGTCTTCGTACTTTTGTATTTATTCCTTTAATGATTAACCTGTTACTTTTTGCCGCCGTAATTTATGTGGCAGTCGGTCAGCTCGATCTGCTCTTTACTTGGATGAATGCCCAACTGCCTGAGTATTTAAGCTGGCTTAACTTTCTGCTCTGGCCACTGGCGGTTGTCACTATGTTGGTGATGCTAGCCTTTGTGTTTAGCTCAGTGATGAACTGGCTAGCCGCGCCTTTTAATGGCTTACTGGCCGAAAAGGTTGAACAACTATTAACCGGCAAACCCATGCATACCGGTTCAGGCATGGACTTAGTCAAAGACTTACCGCGCATTCTTGGCCGTGAATGGATCAAGCTGAAATACTATCTGCCCCGTGCATTGGTATTTTTACTGCTATTTTTAGTGCCAATGGTCGGGCAAACCTTGGCGCCTATTCTGTGGTTTTTATTCAGTGCTTGGATGATGGCGATTCAATACTGCGACTATCCCTTCGATAACCACAAGGTGAGCTTCAAGGATATGCGCTTTGCACTGAATCAAACCCGCGGCACCAGTTTCAGCTTTGGCGCAACAGTGACACTGTTTTCGATGATCCCTGTGGTGAACTTTATTGTGATGCCTGTGGCTATTTGTGGCGCCACCGCCATGTGGGTCGATAAGTACCGTGAAGCCTACCGTAATCCTGTGGTCGCACCTGAATAATCCTCCTTATCGCACTGGATGCATGCCATCCAGTGCGCTTTGGCTCTAACTCAATCCAATTTAAATACAATCCTTGTAACAATTACTCATTCTTGTTAACTCAAAACTTCTGGCACACTGCGCGTAATTTACGGATTATTTTGGGCCCAGTTGTTGAAGACGTTTCTCCCCTTTCTGCTATCGAGCATGATGTTTCTGAGCTTACCGAGTCAGGCCGGCTCAGTTAGCCAATTTCAGTTAACGATTCCAACCTTAACGGATACCGCCGAGATTGATGGTGAATTTGATGAGGCAGTGTGGCAGCACGCGGCGCTGGCCGAGTTGCGCTATGAGACTCAGCCCGGAGAAAACACTGCCGCTCCGGTTTATACCGAGGCCAGAATCTACGCCACCCAAACCAGCCTATTTGTGGCCTTTATCGCCAAAGACAGTCAGCCTCAACGCATTCGTGCCACTCTCAAGGACAGGGATAATCTCTGGGGTGATGATCTGGTGGGGATCAAACTCGATACCCTCAATAACGCACGCTTGGCCTATCAGTTTTTTATCAACCCGCTGGGCGTGCAACTAGACTCGATAGAGAATGAACTCACGGGCGAAGAGAGCGAAGCGTGGGATGGCATTTGGAAAACCGCCGGTAAAATCACCGCCGATGGCTATCAGGTGGAAGTCGAACTGCCATTACGGCTATTCAACTTTGACGATAAAAAGCCCATTCAAGACTGGGGATTTGAGCTTATTCGCTACTATCCACGTAATGAAAACCATCGTCTCTCCACCCATAAAATTGACCGCAACATCAGTTGCCAGCTCTGTCAGCTCGGTGTCGCCACAGGTTTAGCTTCAGCCAAGCAAGGGCAAGATCTGCAAATTACTCCCGCTTTTGTAGCAACTCGCAATGAACATAAAACTGCACATGGTTGGCAAACAGATACGGACTATGAACCTGGGTTTGATTTACGCTGGGGAATGAATGCCCGCACCTTGTTGAATGCAACCATTAACCCCGATTTCTCTCAAGTCGAATCCGATGCGGGTCAGCTCGATATTAACAGTACTTTCGCATTGTTTTACGACGAAAAACGCCCCTTCTTCCTCGATAATAAAGACTACTTCGATACCCAAGTGAATCTGCTACATACCCGCAATATCGTATCACCGGATTACGGACTCAAACTCACCAGCCAAACCGAGCAACACACCTGGGCACTGCTGGCCGCCAATGACAGCCAAGCCACCTTTTTAATGCCGGGTAATTTAAGTTCAGAGGTCACCTCATTAGCAGAGGAAAGCCTCAATCTGGCTGCGCGTTACCGCTTCGATATGGATAAAACCTTTTCCTTTGGGGGTCTTATCACGGCAAAGAGCAGTGCCGACAATCAACTGACTGAATTTGCTGTACAAACCGATGATAATAATGATTACCACAATTATGTCATAAGTTTAGATACCAAATACCAGCCTACTGAGCAAGATATATTGACCGCTCAGGTCGCCCATTCCCAGACACGTTACCCCACAGCCCTGTACCAACAATTTTGTGGCAATGTGGAGGGAGAACTCACAGAAGGGCTACTCTGCGGTCAAACGCCCTTAAACTGTGAATTTGGCCTATGCCAAGTGAATGAACAAGTATTACGTAGCCAATCAGATGAGGATTTTAGTGGCGCCTTGTATCAACTGACCTATGAACACAATGCCCGCGATTGGTTTGCCTACAGCGAATATCACGATGTTTCCCCTAATTTTCGTGCCGATTTGGGCTTTGTAGAGAAAATTGACTATCGCACCTTTATGGCTGGCGGTGGCTTAATTTGGTATCCGCAAGTGGTGTTTAACAAGATAAAATTTGGTGGTGACTGGGATATCACCCACAATCAAGCGGGAGAGCTACTCGAGCAAGAATTTGAGATCTTTTGGGAAATGTATGGCGCACTACAAAGTGAATTGTCCTTTGGGGTAGAAACCCGTGAGCGGGTCGGACCACGCCATAATACAGCGCAACTCGCCGTAATAGGTAACAGCAATCAATATGAGGAAACTCAAGGCTGGCTTTACGGAGCCATTACGCCGATTTCAGCCCTCAGCCTTGAGCTGGAGATCCATTACGGCGATGAGATTGATTTTCTTAATGATAGATTAGGCACCAACACCTTAATCAATCCGATATTCAATTGGAAAATTGCCAACGGTTTATCGGTAGAAATTTCTCACCAGTACCAACAAATGGAAATCGAGCAGGACCGATTATTTACCGCAAACCTCACGGATATGCGCCTTCATTGGCAGTTGAGTTTGCACAGCTTTATTCGCCTATCGAGCATTTATACCCAAATTGAACGTAATCTTGCGCTCTATCTGTATTCCAATCCCGATAGCCAAGCAGCACATTTAGGCAATGAAATCCTCTACGGCTACAAACTCAATCCTCAGAGTGTGTTCTATTTGGGCTATTCCGACAGTTTAACCTCGGATGATGAACTCACGCGGCTCACTCGGGACGAGAAGACCTATTTTATGAAGCTAAGCTACGCCTGGTTGCTCTAGGCAGAAAGGTTTAGCATAAAGCCCACAACAAGGCTTGTGGGCTTAAATCAGAATTCTAGCTAAGACTCATGGATACCCAATAAGCTTGGGCTAGGAAGCGCAATCCCCATTGCGGTGAGCTCCACTCCAAAATGCTGCAGCAGCGCAAGATACGCCTGCTCAAAGGGATAACGTGGCCGCGGGAATACCCACTCAGAAGGGAAACACCATTCCTCCTCACTCTCATCAATCGCTAAATAAATGGCGAAATCATGGTTTGTCTCGCTCAGCGCAGCGATTAGATTTGTCGCCATTGCAGCCCTGTGGGCAGAGGTAAATCCCAACTGTTCACCAAACTCATCAAACACATAAGCATCGTACAGCGCTTGCAGCTGCACGGGATCTAAAGGATCGTAGCGATTGAGTATTTCCCCGAGCGTTTCCTCGCGGTCATAACAATTAAAGGCGCCAAGAAACCAGCCAGGATTGGGATGGAACGGAATATCCGAATCAGGGTAAAGAAGCGTCATGGTGACAGGTTCTCGTATTGCAACTGAGGCTTTAAAAAACTGTTTTTAAGGCTGTTAACTGCCTTGTCTAATTAAAAGCATTTTCGGTTAAGGTACGACATCAAGCCGTTTAACCAATGTGCTGATATAAAAGCAAAAGCCCCATTGCTGGCAATGGGGCTTTTGTCGATTTAGCGTTTTTGCAGGATCACGCTACCGATGGAGTAACCCGCACCAAAAGAGCTTAATAGCCCTAAATCGCCCGCATTAAAGTCAGCGGAATATTTATGGAAAGCAATCACAGAGCCAGCGGAAGCGGTATTGGCATACTCATCGAGCACCACGGGTGCCTGATCGGGCGTCACCTCATCCCCTAGCAGTTTTTTCACCACAAACAGGTTCATATTGATGTTGGCTTGATGCAACCACAAACGCTTAAAGGACTGCGGCGTGAGGGATTGCTCGGCCAGATGCTCATCTAAATGCTGATAAATCATCGGCAACAGTTCTTTAAAGACTTTGCGCCCCTGTTGGTGGAATAGCTTATCCGCCTGATGCGCCGAACTTGGATCGCAGCGATTGAGAAAGCCAAAATTACTGCGAATATTGTTCGAGTAGTCAGTAAAACAACGGCTTGAAACAATATTAAAGCCTTTACTCGCGGCCACTAGGCTTTGCTCTTCGAGCACCATAGCGGTTGCGACATCCCCGAAGATAAAGTGACTGTCACGGTCACGGTAATTCACCTGCGCCGAACAAATTTCGGGATTAATCACTAACGCGCGCGACGCCGAGCCAGTCGCAATCGCATTGGCGGCAGCCACAATGGCAAAGGTGGCCGAAGAACAGGCAACCTGTATATCATATCCATAGCCACGAGTACCGAGTGCTCGCTGGATTTCAATCGCCATTGCCGGATAAGCGCGCTGCGTATAAGCACAGGCAACGATCACTAAATCGATTTGCTCGGCCTTCACGTCCGCTTGTTTCAGTGCCATCAATGCCGCCTCAACCCCAATTTCGGCCTGCATAGATAACTCGTCACTGCTGCGCTCAGGGATAAGCGGCATCATGATTTCAGGATCGAGAATACCGTCTTTAACCATCACATATCTGTGCTTGATGCCCGAGGCTTTCTCGATAAACTCACTGGAGGAATAAGACAGCGGCGCGACATGGCCCTGCTCAATTAATCCTGCATTTTCAAGGTTAAACATATCGACATAGGCGTTGAAGCTTTCCACCAAAGCTTCATTTGAAATACTGTGTGGCGGCGTAAATAAACCGCTGCCAGAAATAACGACCTGTTTCATAGGTGCTCCGAACGGGTGCTTGTTGTAAGGTGAGCAGACGTCGCATTATTCTGTGTTGGCACGGCGGCTAATGCGTGTTCAGCCTGCGCCTGTTGCTGCTCTAATTGTTGCTTTTTATGCATTTGCGCTAAGTCTATCACGACTGTGGAAGATATCTTATCTTGGATCCCCTGCCGATTGGCATCCCAAAAAATCTGGATAAAGCCAAGTAAGCCTGTCGTAAAGCCCGCCGCATAGCCACCATAACGGCCAAAAGCGGTCCAGAGGCTGATTTTAGCGCCATCAAGTTGAATAACGCGAATACCTAATAGTTTTTTACCTAAGGTCTGACCATCAAATTTGGCGGTAAACACGGTAAAGTAAAATGCTGCCCAACCAAACCCTAAGCCCATATCGCTCATAAAGCCTTTAATCCACGCCAGCACACTGCGGGTATCACTTTCCTCCTCATCGGCGTTTTCGGTGTTGTTACTTTCCGCTTGACGCACGGAATTAAGATCTTCATCTGCGGCTTGTTTATCGGTATGCGCGTTAGCTAATCCATCGGCTTGTGGTTCAGACACTGGGTTCGCCCTACGTTCAAGCTTGTCATCAAGCAAATGACTTGGCTTTGGTGATTGTGATGGTGTTGTTGAATCCGTGGCTGAATCGAGAGTGACTTCAAACACTTTCACCTCGGGCCATAGAGTGCCCGCCATGATTTCATCACGTAACTGCGTTTTATCAGCCTCGGATAAATCCGTGCTAGCTAAAGTATCTAATACCATATCGCGGCGCTCAGCTGCCGACATGCCCTCAATGGGTACATTTTCCAGCGTCTGAGTTTCGAGCGTCTGTTGCAAAGAACGGATTTGTTCACGGGCACAATCCGTATTTTCACAGAGTCCGAGGGAGACAAGGCCAGGAATCGCCTTAACAACAGCCTGAATATCCTGGGGCGCGGAGACCTTTTCGCGAGTCGATTGATTCGATTGATGCAAATCCCACAAATTCCCCGCCGAGCTAAAGAGCATTAACCCTAGCATGGCGGCATAGAGGCCCCATTTGAGAAAGCGGCCAAACTGCCGGCTACGTTTTTCGATATAAATAATCCCCACCACCAGCAGAACAAACAGCCAATCCATTTGCTCGGCTAAAATAGTGATAAATAAACCGTCGATTAATATCGCTAGCGCCCGCTTAAATGGTGTTGCTAACGGGGTATAAAGTACCGATTCGGCAATAGTAAATGCCTTAGGGGTGACCATAGTTCTAGGATCTTTGCCCACATCTGTTTGTTGTTGCTTCATAATGGTTGAAATCCGATTCCGATTAGCGCTTTTATCACCAAAACATCAAATGACTGTTCTCGTTCTATTGCAATTTTTATTGATGTTAGCAAGAGGTTAACACAGTTAAACCCACGACCAATCTGGCTTTACGAATAACAGCGACGTCTTTAATAACTTAATCGAATAAAGAAGAACAAACAATCACTTCTAAATACGCCACAGGCGATTATGATTCAATAGTGCAAACATAGGAGCAAGCAATCCATGAGCAAAATTTTCGAAGACAATTCATATACTATTGGCAACACCCCGTTAGTGCGTTTAAACCGCGTAAGCCAAGGTAAAGTGCTCGCAAAAGTCGAAGCACGTAATCCAAGTTTCAGTGTCAAATGCCGTATCGGTGCCAATATGATTTGGGATGCCGAGAAAAAAGGCCTGCTCACCAAAGATCATGAACTGATTGAGCCTACCTCAGGTAACACCGGGATTGCCTTAGCTTATGTAGCCGCCGCCCGTGGTTACAAGCTGACGTTAACGATGCCAAACACTATGAGCCTAGAGCGTCGTAAGCTGCTTAAAGCTTTAGGCGCAAATCTTGTGCTGACTGAAGGCGCAAAAGGCATGAAAGGTGCGATTGATAAAGCGGAGGAAATCCGTCAATCAGCGCCTGAAAAATACATTATGCTGCAGCAGTTTAATAACCCTGCTAACCCAGAAATCCATGAAAAAACCACAGGTCCAGAGATTTGGAACGATACCGATGGTGCTGTGGATGTGTTTGTTGCGGGTGTAGGTACTGGTGGTACTATCACTGGCGTGAGCCGTTACCTGAAGAAAGTTGCAGGCAAAACCATTACATCTGTCGCGGTAGAACCCGCAGATTCACCGGTTATTACCCAAACCTTAGCGGGATTACCCGTACAACCTGGTCCACACAAAATTCAAGGTATTGGCGCTGGTTTTATTCCAGGTAACTTAGATCTTGAGTTAATCGATCGCGTTGAAACCGTCACTAACGATGAAGCTATCGACATGGCCCGTCGCTTGATGCAAGAAGAAGGCATTTTAGTCGGTATTTCTTCAGGCGCTGCAGTGGTTGCTGCTAACCGTATCGCTGCCCTGCCTGAGTTTGCGGATAAAAACATTGTGGTTATCCTGCCTTCGGCTGCCGAGCGTTACTTATCATCAGTATTGTTCCAAGGCCAATTTGGCGACGAAGAAAATATTCAGTAATCTCATCGCTTGTTGATAAAGATACCCAGCTCCGTCTGGGTATTTTTATGCCTGCCAGTTAATTCTTGCCATGCATATCTCTTTCGAACGAATATTGTTTCTATCAAGAGCCTGATTTGTTGGTGAAATTGGACACAGTTCATAGTTTTTCCGTGCAATGCTAGCTTTAACAATTCAGTCCGCTATAAATAGCCCTCTCCAAGATTAACGTCAGTCTTTTATGTCTTTCTACCAAAACCCAAAAGTGTTAAGCGCCTTTGATGCTAAGTTTGAGGCACAGAAAATTGCCTTTGGACCCGTGAGTTTTCAGGTCGCGCATTGTCTACTCAAATTTGAAGTGCTAGCCACTATTGATAAGGCTGGTGAGCAAGGGGTGACCTTAGCGAAATTAGCCCAAACGAACCTGTTGAGTGAATACTCCCTTGGGGTGTTATTGGATATGGGACTAAGCATGGGGCTGGTATGGCTTAACGAAGACGCCTATGTCCTCGATAAAACAGGTCATTTTTTACTGCATGATGATATGGCAGCAATCAACCTCAACTTTGTGCAGGACGTATGTTATCAGGGATTGTTTACGCTGGATAAGGCGCTACTCACTGGTAAACCCGCGGGGCTGAGTGTATTTGGTGACTGGCAAACTATCTACCCCGCATTGAAAGATCTGCCTCACGCCGCAAAAGAGAGTTGGTTTGCATTTGATCATTATTATTCTGATCATGCTTTTCCGCAGCTTTTACCCTTAGTCTTTGCCCATAGTCCAAAACACTTAGTCGATATTGGTGGTAACACCGGAAAGTGGGCTCTACGCTGCTGCAAATTCGATCCTAAGGTTGAAGTGACCCTGATGGACTTTCCAGGGCAATTAGCCATTGCCAAAGAAAATGCTGCAAAACATGGCGTTACCGATAGAGTCCATACCTTTGCCACCGACTTACTCGATGAATCGCGCCCTTTTATTGAAGGTGCAGATACCTATTGGATGAGTCAGTTTCTTGACTGCTTCTCTAAGGCGCAAATCTTAAGCATTTTGCAACGCACCGCAAATGCGATGACAGCCAATAGTCAGTTGTTTATTGTCGAAACCTTCTGGGATAGACAGCCTTCTGCCGCCTCGGCCTATTGTGTTAACGCCACGAGCTTGTACTTCACCGCAATGGCCAATGGCAATAGTCGAATGTACCACTCTAAGGACTTGATGGCCTTGCTGCATCAAGCAGGTTTATATGTCGATGAGGATACTGACAATATTGGGCTTGGGCATACTTTGCTTCGTTGTAAACGAAAACCTTGTTAGTTAATAAAAACTGAATCAATGAGTAAAATTAATCAATTTTATTTATTTACACCTTAGTCATACACTGACATTAACAAATAGATATATCGAATTAATGTCAGTGTTGAGAGGTAAGTAATATGACTTCAAAGCGTAAACGTTGGACCGCACAGGCCGCAAAATTACCTAGCCCTATGGGCGGACTCGCACTCGCAATCGCAAGCTTAGGGTGGACTTGGGAAAGTGTAATGCCTTCACTGAATGGCTGGGGTCAATTAATCGGTGCAATTATTGCCTCAGCACTGTTACTAATGCTAGCCGGTAAGTTTTTGCTGCATCCTACAGTGCTCAAAAATGAACTTAGCCATCCCGTCGTCGGCAGCGTAATACCGACTTTTGCCATGGCATTAATGGTAGTGTCTAACCTGCTCGGTCACTATTTTCCCCATGCGGGATTAGCCCTTTGGTTAGCCGCCATTGCGATTCATATCGTATTTTTAGGCGCCTTTATCTACTATCGTGCTATCGACTTCAAACTCGAACATATGGTGCCTAGCTGGTTTGTGCCACCCATTGGCATCATAGTGGCTGCTGTGTCTTTCCCCAGCAATGGTGAACCTTGGTTAGTTAACACCATTTTAGCCTTCGGTATGATCGCCTATTTAGTCATGCTGCCACTGATGCTCTATCGCTTGATCTTTTGTCAAGCGATTCCTGACGCAGCTAAGCCCACTATTGCCATCCTTGCTGCTCCCGCAAGTTTATCACTTGCAGGCTATTTAACGGTTTGTGAGCAACCATCAATCGCCTTAGTCGCCTTATTGGCAAGTATTGCTATTTTGATGACAGCGGTTATCTACCTTGCTTTTTTCCATTTACTTAAATTGCCCTTTAGCCCTGGTTATGCAGCCTTTACTTTCCCCATGGTGATCGGTGCTACTGCACTCTTTAAAACCGCTCACTGGCTTGAGCAATTTAGTCAAATGACCGATCTCACTCAATGGGTAAGGTTGTTGGCAGATTTTGAACTCGGTGTCGCCACTGTCGTCGTTGCCTACGTCGCTCTTCGGTATTTGACTCATTATCTACCCAACCCAATGGCCAATATTGACACAACTATAGTTGAACTTAAGTAATAGGCATAAAATACGGTAAGTGTATTTGGCTACTTAACGTACTAAATAAAAATTTAATAACACAACATACAGAATAAAATAAGGAGTGAATTTATATTCACT
>NZ_JTLE01000094.1:941960-992872 GCF_000798835.1 Shewanella sp. ZOR0012 | reverse complement strand
TATGGTTAACCGGGATAATAAATTGATAAAAATAAAAAAGCCCCGAAAAGGGGCTTTAGAAAAATTTTGGTTATTAGCTGCCGATACCAGCACCTTTTTTACATTTCGTTGCATCAGTACTAGACGCGGCAACTGCATAGCTTACCCCACCAGTACCATCAAATGTTGCTGTCATATCGCAGTTAGAATCGCTCCAAGTCAATACAACGTTTGTTGCGTTGATTGCAGGAGTACCAGTTAATGCAAGTTTTGGATTTTTTCCAACTTCAGTAGCGATATCTGTACATGCAATACCTGTTTGTATACAAGTTTGTGTTTTTTGAGAAAATGCGCTTAGGCCTTTCATGGCAGCACCACCTTCGGCGGTAATTACATAATCCTTATATGCTGGCAATGCGATTGCAGCCAAAATACCGATAATGGCTACTACAATCATTAATTCGATCAAGGTAAAACCCTGAGCTTGCTTGTTCATCTTGATACCTTTCATTTTTTGCTCCAAATATAATGCAAATTGTTGTTTATCGATTGTGTTCGTTTCGGCTGCTTATCTTGATTGCTTGGAATGAATTGCTGGTTTTTTGGCTAGCGACAATTCACTTTGAGCTAATTTTGATAAGGAAGGCCGAAACGGCCATCTCGCCTAGGTAAAAGTTAGTACAAAGTTAAGTAAAATGAAACAACTTTTACGCATAAAGTATTAATTAAATGATTATTTTGTCTAAAAACTTGACGCTAAAACGTATTGCGTTCTAACAAACGTTTGACAATGTTAGTTAAGTTGACGCATTTAAAACAACGTCAAAACATCGGCGCGCATTATACCTGTGTTTTGTTAGGCTATTTAGTGGGTTTATGCTGTAAAGGGCAGGAAGCTAGAATCTAGGACGTTGCTGCGCAACTGCTAGGGCGCTCGCAAGCTCGTTCTAGAATCTAGAATGTAGGAGCTACGAGCTAGGCCCTAGGAACTAGTCCCTAGAGCCTATAACCTTCTTTTTAACCTTTCAGTCGCATGGATAGATCTAAGGCGCGAACATGCTTGGTGAGGGCGCCGACGGAAATATAATCCACCCCCGTTTTGGCAAATTCTGCCAAGGTGTCTAAGGTGACATTGCCTGAGACTTCAAGTTTTGCACCTTTGCCTTTAGCTTGGCTTTTTGCATTCAGTTCAACCGCTTCGACCATCATAGTGATATCGAAGTTATCTAACATAATGATATCTGCGCCAGAATCCAGTGCTAATGCCAGTTCGGCTAAGGACTCGACTTCGACTTCAACGGGTTTATTGGGGTGTAAAGTGCGCGCTGCATCCACTGCTTGGCGTATGCCACCACAGGCCATAATGTGGTTTTCTTTAATTAAGAAGGCATCAAATAGACCAATACGGTGGTTTTTACCGCCGCCGCAGGTGACTGCATATTTTTGGGCAGTGCGCAGCCCTGGAATGGTTTTACGGGTATCGAGCAGCTGTGTGTGAGTGCCTGCAAGTTTGTCTACATAGTGTTTGGTGAGGGTGGCGACACCGGATAAGGTTTGGATAAAGTTCATCGTGGTGCGTTCGCCAGTCAATAAGGCGCGAGCGGGGCCGGATAATTCACACAAGACTTGATTGGGTAACACAAGATCGCCATCATCGACATGCCAATGCAGCGCGACTTCGCCACCTAATTGATTAAAGACTTGTTCTGCCCAGGCTTTGCCACAAAAAACGCCTTCTTCGCGGGTGATTAAGGTCGCTTCGGCATATTTATCCGCCGGAATAAGTTCGGCAGTAATGTCACCGTAGGCAATGGTTTTGGTATGCTCGTTGATTTCAGTGCCGCCAAGATCTTCATTGAGCGCGGTTTTTACGGCGTGGCGAATATCGTTTTCTAGCATGATCGGAGTCCTTGCTTTTATACGTCGGGCGAGTGGGCATGGGTTAACATGGGTCAATCGTCTGCCTGCTTGCATTTGGGCTTAAGATTATCATGGCTGCGCCGCTAGGTGCTAGAGCGTCGCTTTGCTCCTTCTAGAATCTAGAATCTAAAATCTAGCGCCTAGAAGGGCGAAGCCCGCTCTGCTTTCCTAGCAGTCGCGTAGCGACGTTCCGTTTTTAAGGAGTAAACATGGGTTTTGAGTTTGGTTGGTATCGCGCGGTGCGGCGCTGTGAATCGCCACATTTTAATCAACGCCCCTTTGGGGAGATTAGTCTGTTGGTGATCCACAATATCAGCCTGCCCGCTGGATGTTTTGGTTTACCTTACATCGATCAATTATTTCAAGGCTGTTTAGATACCAGTGCCGATGAAACTTTCGCCGATTTAGCGGGGCTTAAGGTATCAGCACATTTTTTAATTCGCCGCGATGGTGAATGTGTGCAGTATGTGAGTTGTGAAGATAGAGCTTGGCACGCTGGCGTGTCCCGTTATGGTGAAAGGGAAAATTGTAATGATTTTTCCATTGGCATTGAGCTCGAAGGGACGGATACTAAGCCCTATACTGCCGCACAATATCAACAACTTGTTGAATTGACTCAAGCCTTGTTTGCACAATACCCTAGCTTGAGTGTCGAGCGGATTGTTGGGCATTGTGATATTGCGCCAATGCGTAAAACTGACCCTGGCCCAAGCTTTGACTGGGAAAGGTATTTAACGGCGCTGCGTTGAAGGCAAAGAAGGATGCTGCTTCTAGAATCTAGGACGCTTCGCTGCTAGGACGCAGCAAAAAGCACTGTTCTAGGACGCCACTTCGTGGATCTAGAACCTAGATGGGCGAAGCCCGCTCTGCTTTTTCTAGTCCGTCCTGCTTTTTTACAAGGAGTACTATCGATGGCATTATTTTCATTACTGGTCGCCATTCTTGTGGAGCGACTAAAGTTTCTTCCCGCCTCTTGGCAGTGTGATCGTGTACTGCAATCTTACCAATCCAGCTTTTTTGGCGATAAAGCGTCGCTTAATAACACTAATATGTTGCTGGCTTTGATACTGCCCGCGGGTGTGGTTTATCTGTTGGGTTGGATTGCGTCGGGTATGTTTTGGGGAGTATTAAGTCTCGCGCTATGGGTGCTGGTGGCGATTATTTGTTTTAATCATCAAAAACAGCGCGATACCTTTAAAAAATATATGCAGGCGGCGTGTCGCTCCGATGTGCAGGCCTGTTATCACTATGCTGCTGAATTAGATTGCAGTGAGTGTTTGGAGGCGGTTTCGGAAAAAGATTTAGGTGCTAAGGTCGGGCAGAGCGTTGCTTGGATTAACTATCGTTACTACGGTGCAGTGGCATTATGCCTTATTTTTCTTGGACCTGTGGGGGCAGTGTTATATTGCACTGCGCGATTTTATGCGGAGGAAAATATACGTAAGTCACTTAATTTACCGCTGATTGAAGATATTATGTTTGCGTTTGATTGGCTCCCAAGCCGAGTGTTTTCCTTTGGCTATGCGCTCAGTGGTCAGTTTAGTGAAGGACTCGCGGCGTGGCGCAATAATGCGTTAAATATCAATGCCAGTGCTAGGCAAGTGGTCACTGAAACCGCACTCGCTGCCCAGCCTTTGCCCGAGGTGTCTAGCGCGCCTGTTTGTGTGCAGTCGACCTTAGCATTGTTAGTCTTAAGCAAACGTAACTTTACGCTGATGGTTGCTGTGTTATCACTGCTGACTATTTTTGGATTGGTGAGTTAATAAGAAGGACGCTGCGAGGCTTCTAGAATCTAGGACGCTTCGCTGCTAGGACGCAGCCAAAAGCACTGCTCTAGGACGCCACTTCGTTGCTCTAGAATCTAGCACCTAGAACCTAAAATCTAGAATCTATAAGGGCGCAGCCCGTTCTGCTTTTTCTAGCTACTGCGCTTTTTGCAGCGATCTAGAACCTAGCCGCTAGCACTTGCTCTTGCTGTGGTTTAATGGTCTGACCCCATGATGAGTTTTTTAGGCTATGCTCTCTCATCGTGAGCGGTTTTGAGTGAGATCACCTTTTAAGGTTGATTTTCAATCTGGACATCAAAAGTGTGATTTGATAAAGTGCGCTCACTCATAAAAATTGGTAAGACCAATTTACAACGGAGCTGAGCGCCAAATGGCCTATAGTAAAATTAATCAGCCAAAAATTTCTGATGTGATCATGGCGCAACTCGAGCAAATGATCCTCGAAGGCAGTTTACAGCCGGGCCAGAAATTACCACCGGAGCGTGAACTGGCCATCCAGTTCGAAGTATCTCGTCCCTCATTGCGTGAAGCGATTCAAAAACTTGAGGCGAAAGGGCTATTAATGCGCCGTCAAGGCGGCGGTACTTATGTCAAAGAGCAACTCTGGCAGAGTCTTGCCGATCCTATCGTTGAATTAATGACAGCCGATCCAGAAAGCCAATACGACTTGCTGGAGTTTCGTCATGCGACCGAAGGCATGATGGCCTATTTTGCCGCATTGCGTGGCACAGACGCTGATATGCAAAATATCAAGCGGATGATCCTTGAGGTGGAAGCCGCCACCAATATCGAACAACAAGCTGCTGCTATTGTGCGCTTCTATCGCGCCGTCGCTGAAGCGTCACACAATGTGGCTATGTTGCATCTCGTACTCAGTTTAACCCCTGTGCTGCATAAGAATGTGGCGCAAAACCTGGAGCTTTTAAGCCGCCGCGAAGAAGCTTCCACTATGGCTAACGATCACAGACGTGCTCTGCTCGCTGCTATCGTTCGTCGTGATCCTGAAGCCGCTAGAGAAGCCTCTAATGAACATTTAAGTTACATCGAAGAGGTGATGTTATCTGTGCGGGAAGAAGATAGCCGGTTGCAGCGAAGTTTGCGCCGTTTAAAGAGTGGCGCTTAAGTTCCCGACTTTAGCACTCGCTAAAGCGGAATATGCCGCAAACACCATTCATTATCATGTATATAGAGAAGGACAGTGTCATGTCTGAAGATATGCTACAAGACTTAGATCCGTTAGAGACTCAGGAATGGGTTGATGCCCTGCAAGCTGTATTAGAACAGGAAGGCCCTGAACGCGCCCATTTCTTATTAGAGAAACTGATCGATAAAGCCCGTCGCAATGGCACACACTTGCCTTACACGGCGACCACAGCCTATTTGAACACCATTCCAGCGGGTCAAGAGCCGCACATGCCAGGCAACCAAGAGATGGAACGTCGCATTCGCGCCATCATCCGTTGGAACGCCTTAGCTATGGTGCTACGCGGTTCTAAGAAAGATTTAGAGTTAGGCGGCCATATTTCGAGTTTCGCGTCGAGTGCAACCATTTATGACGTGTGCTTTAACCACTTCTTCCGTGCGCCAAACGAGAAAGACGGCGGCGACTTAGTGTATTTCCAAGGTCATATTGCCCCAGGTATCTATGCGCGTTCATTCTTAGAAGGTCGTTTAACTGAAGACCAACTGGCTAACTTCCGTCAAGAAGTGGATGGCAAAGGTCTGTCTTCGTATCCGCACCCTAAATTGATGCCTGACTACTGGCAATTCCCAACGGTTTCTATGGGGTTAGGCCCAATTCAAGCGATTTACCAAGCGCGCTTCTTAAAATATCTAACTGACCGTGGTCTGAAAGATTGTTCTGAGCAAACCGTTTACTGCTTCTTAGGTGACGGTGAGTGTGACGAGCCAGAAGCCTTAGGTGCGATTGGTTTAGCCGCCCGTGAAGAATTAGATAACTTAGTCTTTATCATCAACTGTAACCTGCAACGTCTGGACGGCCCAGTACGCGGTAACGGTAAGATCATCCAAGAACTGGAAGGCGAATTCCGCGGCGCTGGCTGGGAAGTCGTGAAAGTGATTTGGGGTCGTTACTGGGACCCATTATTGGCCCGTGATACCAGCGGTAAGTTATTGCAGTTAATGGAAGAAACCGTTGACGGTGAATACCAAAACTGTAAAGCCAAAGGTGGCGCTTATACTCGCGAACACTTCTTCGGCAAATACCCAGAAACCGCCGAAATGGTAGCGAACATGTCAGATGATGACATTTGGCGCTTAAACCGTGGTGGTCATGACCCAGTTAAAGTGTACGCGGCATTAGACCATGCGCGTAAGACTAAAGGTCGCCCAACGGTGATCCTAGCGAAAACCGTTAAAGGTTACGGCCTAGGTGATGCGGGTGAAGGTAAGAACATCGCCCACAACGTGAAGAAAATGGGTATCGAGTCTATCCGTTACTTCCGCGATCGTTTCAATATCCCGATTCCTGACGATCAATTAGAAGATCTGCCGTTCTACCACCCAGGTCCAGATTCGGAAGAAGTGAAGTACATGATGAGCCGTCGTGCCGCGCTGCATGGTAGCGTGCCACAACGTCGTGAGAAGTTCAGCGAAGAGCTGGAAGTGCCATCACTGAAGATTTTCGATTCGATCTTAGCAGGCTCAAATGGCCGTGAAATTTCATCGACCATGGCGTTTGTTCGCGTACTGACTGCGCTGTTAAAAGACAAGAAAATTGGCAAAAACATTGTGCCAATTATTCCTGACGAAGCGCGTACTTTCGGTATGGAAGGTCTGTTCCGCCAAGTGGGTATTTATGCTCACGAAGGCCAAAAATACGTACCGCAAGACTCTGACCAAGTGGCTTACTATCGTGAAGATAAAACCGGTCAGGTGCTGCAGGAAGGTATTAACGAACTGGGTGCAATGTCATCTTGGGTAGCGGCTGCGACCAGCTACTCAGTCAACGATACACCGATGATCCCATTCTACATCTACTACTCAATGTTCGGTTTCCAACGTATTGGCGACATGGCATGGGCTGCGGGTGATATGCGTGCACGTGGCTTCTTAGTCGGTGGTACTTCAGGCCGTACAACACTGAACGGTGAAGGTTTACAGCATCAGGATGGTCACAGTCACGTACTGGCTAACACTATTCCTAACTGTATTACCTACGATCCAACTTATGGTTATGAAATTGCCGTTATCGTTCAAGATGGTATCCGTCGTATGTACGGCGAAAAACAAGAAGATATCTTCTACTACCTGACCACAATGAACGAAAACTATATTCAGCCTGAAATGCCAGAAGGTGCCGAGGAAGGTATCGTTAAAGGTATCTACAAGCTGGAAACGGTTAGTGGTTCTGGTAAAGGCAAAGTGCAGTTACTGAGCTGTGGCACCATTCTTGAGCAAACCCGTAAAGCGGCGCAAGCGCTGGCGAAAGACTTTGGTATCACTGCCGACGTATTTAGCGTGACCAGCTTCAACGAACTGACTCGCGATGGTCAAGCGGCAGAACGTTGGAACATGCTGCACCCAACGCAAACGCCAAAACAAGCGTATATCAGCCAAGTGATCTCCAGTGATGCGCCTGCAATCGCAGCAACTGACTACATGAAGATCTACGGCGAGCAGTTACGTGCATTTATGCCAACCGATTACAAAGTGTTAGGTACTGACGGTTTCGGTCGTTCAGACAGCCGTGACAACCTGCGTCACCACTTCGAAGTGGACGCTAAGTTCATCGTTATCGCGGCACTGAAGTCACTGGTTGATCGTAAAGAGCTGCCTGTTGATGTGTTAGCGAATGCCATCAAGGAATACGGCATCGACGCTGACAAGATCAATCCACAGTACGCGTAAGAGGCAATAAAAATGGCTGAATTAAAAGAAGTTTTTGTTCCTGATATCGGCGGCGATGAAGTACAAGTTATCGAAATCTGTGCTTCTGTGGGCGATACCTTAGCAGCGGAAGAGTCGATTCTGACCGTTGAAAGCGACAAGGCGACCATGGACATTCCTGCGCCTTTCGCGGGTGTGTTAGCCGAATTGAAAGTGGCCGTCGGTGACAAAGTCAGCGAAGGTACCTTAATTGCGATGATGCAAGCAGCGGGCGCATCCGCTCAAGCTGCTGCGCCAGTTGCTCAAGCTGCCGCTTCTGCGCCAGCTCCAGCAGCACCTGCTCCAGCCCCTGTGGCTGCCGCGACAGCGACGGGCGCAACCCAAGTGGTTGAAGTCACTGTGCCGGATATCGGTGGTGACACCGATGTGTCTGTTATTGAAGTCTTAGTCGCCGCTGGCGATAAGATTGAGGTTGACGCTGGCCTTATCACGCTTGAAACCGACAAAGCGACCATGGACGTACCATCGCCATTCGCGGGTGTGGTAAAAGAAGTGAAAGTGGCTGTGGGTGACAAGGTTTCCCAAGGCTCATTAGTGATCATGCTCGAAGTGGGTGGCGCAGCTCCTGCTGCCACGGCTCCACAAGCAAGCGCGCCAGCAGCGTCAGCTCCTGTCGCTCGAGCTGCACCTGCGGCGGCTGTTGCTCCAGTAGCTGCTGCACCAGTGGTTGCCGTTAAAGAAATCCAAGTGCCAGATATTGGTGATGCCAGCAATGTCGATGTGATCGAAGTGCTAGTGTCTGTGGGTGATATGATCACTGCTGACCAAGGTTTGATCACGTTAGAAACCGATAAAGCGACCATGGAAGTGCCTGCGCCATTCGCCGGTAAACTGCTGTCGTTAACCGTTAAAGTCGGTGATAAGGTTTCTCAAGGTAGCGTGATTGCGACGATTGAAACTGTGACTGCCGGTGCAGCTCCTGCACCTCAAGCCGCCGCGCCAGCATCTGCACCAGTCGCCCAAGAAGTGGCTCCAGCACCTGTTGCAGCCGCGCCTAGCCGTCCACCGGTTCCACATCACCCAAGTGCAGGTGCGCCTGTGTCTACTGGTGCGGTGCATGCGTCTCCTGCGGTTCGCCGTTTGGCCCGTGAATTTGGTGTGGATCTCACTCAAGTGACGGGTTCTGGCCGTAAAGGTCGCATCATGAAGGAAGACGTTCAGGCGTATGTGAAATACGAACTGTCTCGTCCTAAGGCGACAGCAGCAACTTCCGTTGCAGCGGGTAGCGGTGGTGGTTTGCAAGTAATTGCCGCACCGAAAGTGGATTTCAGCAAGTTTGGTGAAGTGGAAGAAATTCCATTAAGCCGTATCCAGAAGATCTCTGGTCCAAACCTGCACCGCAACTGGGTAACTATTCCCCACGTGACTCAGTTCGATGAAGCTGATATCACTGAAATGGAAGAGTTCCGTAAGCAGCAGAACGACGCAGCGGCGAAGAAGAAAGCCGATTATAAGATCACTCCGCTGGTCTTTATGATGAAAGCTGTGGCGAAAACGCTACAACAGTTCCCAGTGTTCAACTCAAGCTTAAGCAGCGACGGTGAATCACTGATCCAGAAGAAGTACTACCACATCGGTGTGGCGGTTGATACGCCAAACGGTTTGGTTGTGCCAGTGGTGCGTGACGTGGATAAGAAAGGCATTATCGAGTTATCTCGTGAGCTGGCAGATATTTCTATCCGCGCCCGTGACGGTAAGCTGAAGTCCGCCGATATGCAGGGCAGCTGCTTCACTATTTCAAGCCTAGGTGGCATTGGTGGTACTGCATTTACCCCAATCGTTAACTACCCAGACGTGGCGATTTTAGGTGTGTCTAAATCTGAAATTAAGCCTAAGTGGAATGGTAAAGAATTCGAGCCTAAATTGATGTTGCCACTGTCGCTATCCTACGATCACCGCGTGATCGATGGTGCAATGGCTGCACGCTTTAGCGTGACCCTGTCAGGAATTCTGTCCGATATTCGTACTTTGATTCTGTAAACAAATAAGGCTGCTCATCTTGAGTGGCCTTTTGTTTATTGTGATCAGTATCAAACACAGGTTAAAATGCGCCCACCTTACGCGCTGGCGCATTTTCGGTTGGCAGGATTACTCCCCTCCAACGGATTGAATGAGAATTAGAGGAAAACATGAGTAACGAAATCAAAACTCAGGTAGTGGTATTAGGTGCAGGTCCTGCGGGATATTCTGCTGCCTTCCGTGCGGCTGACTTAGGTCTGGAAACCGTTATCGTTGAACGTTTTAGCACTTTAGGTGGCGTGTGTTTGAACGTGGGTTGTATCCCATCTAAAGCCCTGTTACACGTTGCTAAAGTCATCGAAGAAGCCAAAGCCGTTGCTGCACACGGTGTGGTGTTCGGCGAGCCAACCATCGATTTAGACAAGTTACGCAGCTTCAAGCAAAAAGTGATCAGCCAGTTGACTGGTGGCTTAGGCGGCATGTCTAAAATGCGTAAAGTAAACGTTGTTAATGGCTTCGGTAAATTTACAGGCCCTAACAGCTTAGAAGTGACTGCTGAAGACGGCACTGTGACCGTTGTTAAGTTTGACCAAGCGATCATCGCTGCGGGTTCTCGCCCAATCAAACTGCCATTCATTCCCCATGAAGACCCACGTATTTGGGATTCGACCGACGCATTAGAACTGAAAGAAGTTCCTGGCAAACTGCTGGTAATGGGCGGCGGTATCATCGGTTTAGAAATGGGTACGGTTTACTCTTCTCTGGGCAGTGAAATCGACGTGGTTGAAATGTTCGACCAAGTGATCCCTGCGGCTGACAAAGACGTTGTTCGCGTATTCACTAAGCAAATCAAGAAGAAATTCAACCTGATCCTCGAAACCAAAGTCACTGCGGTTGAAGCCCGTGAAGACGGTATCTACGTTTCGATGGAAGGTAAGAGCGCGCCAGCAGAGCCTGTTCGTTACGATGCGGTGTTAGTGGCAATCGGCCGTACGCCAAATGGTAAGCTTATCGACGCTGAAAAAGCGGGCGTTAAGATTGATGAGCGTGGTTTCATCAACGTAGACAAGCAATTACGTACAAACGTACCGCACATCTACGCAATCGGTGACATCGTTGGTCAACCAATGTTGGCTCACAAAGGCGTGCACGAAGGCCACGTTGCGGCTGAAGTGATCGCGGGTATGAAGCACTACTTCGATCCAAAAGTGATCCCATCAATCGCTTACACAGACCCTGAAGTGGCCTGGGTTGGTCTGACTGAGAAAGAAGCGAAAGAGCAAGGTATTGCTTACGAAACAGCGACTTTCCCATGGGCAGCCAGCGGCCGTGCAATCGCTTCAGATTGCAGCGAAGGTATGACTAAGCTGATTTTCGATAAAGACACTCACCGCGTAATCGGTGGTGCTATCGTAGGTGTGAACGGTGGCGAACTGTTGGGCGAAATCGGCCTAGCCATCGAAATGGGTTGTGATGCTGAAGATTTAGCATTAACCATTCACGCTCACCCAACGCTGCACGAGTCAGTAGGTCTTGCGGCTGAAATCTACGAAGGTTCTATTACTGACCTGCCAAACCCAAAGGCAAAGAAAAAGTAATTTAACCTTTGTCTCGTCCTGAAATAAGTTGAGACTTATATTCGTAAAAGCGCCTTTAGGGCGCTTTTTTATTGCCTAAGTAAAAATGTAAAGTTAATGTGAATGTGCGGGTGTATTCAGACTGTTGAACTGCTACAGTAAAACTATGGTGTTAAGTAAGTCGTCAAATGAAAAAAATAATAATCCACTTCCTTTTGGCATCAATATTGGTTTTTTGTTCAGGTCTTCATTCGGCTTGGGCGGGTAGTTTTGTACAACGGGTTTTTTCTGACAGGGACGGACTTGAAGCGACCAGTATTCGCGCGCTCACACTCGATGACCATGGTTTTATATGGGCTGCAACCGAGCAAGGTTTATATCGGGTTAGTAATTCTAAAGTGAGGCGAATTGATAAAACGGGTTCTGAGTTACGCCTTGCTGATGAGTTTTTGACAACAGTTGTCAATATCGATCGCGATATGCTGTTAGTCAGTACCAATGCCGCAACCTATCTTTATGACATCGCAAAAAATCAATTTACCCAGATGGGGTCACCTAATTTATTCCCTCATTTCCCTGGTGGAGTGTTAATTTCTGCTGCTCGTAAAAATGCCCAAGAATGGCGCTTGTTGATTGATAACGGCCAGATTTACGACTTATCCCCCTCAACCTTGACCTTAACTTTAGTGAGTCAGTTACCCGTTAATCGCGATCTACCCTGGCGCAAGTTATTGAGCATGCCTGATGGTCAGTTTCTTGTTGCGGGTCAATTTCAATTGTTACTCCTTAACAGTGCCGGGGAAAAAGTCGTTGATTATCAATGGACTGAACCTATGGGCAGTATTCTGGATATGCTTGAGGATTCAAAACAGCGTATTTGGATTGCAACGAGTCGAGGGATTTACCGATTAGAACCAAAAACCTTACAGATTTTCCCTGTTCCTGAATTACCCGATTGGAGCACTGCTATGGCTGAAGGCCATAATGGTGAGATTTGGTTTTCGAGTCGGGCAGGTTTATTAAAGTGGTCTCCAGATACCCATAAGATTGAAAATTATCAACAAGAGCTTAAAACTCAAGCCAATATGGAAACATTAAAGGCGATATTGTTTGATAAATCAGGTTTGATGTGGGTTGGGGGCTCTGGAGATGGTTTAGCCTTACTGGCCTCGCAACCGGATTTCATTCTTGATACTTATACTGGCGAACCGCCACACCAATTATCTGACGCTATGGTGTGGTCGGTGTTTGCGAGTGATGAAGGATTATGGTTTGGGGCGTCAAATGTCAGCTTTGTCGGGCGAAACACTCAAAAAGCAATTACCGTAGATATTGAGGGATTAAAGCCGCACGAGAGTGTTTACGAGATCAGTCGCTTTATTGACCACTATTTATTAGTTTCGACCACGAGTGGTTTGTTTGTCGTGGATAAGTTGACCTTAAAAGGGATCAGTTTTGCCCAGTGGACGCATGGTGGTGAAGCATTTAAAAATAAACTCATCTATGGCACTTATGCCGATCCGAAACTCAAAGGACGGTTTTGGATTGCAACGGGTACGGGGCTGTATTTTTGGGAGCAAGGACTGTTTGAGCCGCAGCCATTTAACTTTGATGGGGCAACTGGGAATTCGCCAGAGCTTAAGCGGCCAACCATTCGTTCTTTATATCGAGCCTCTGACGGTAAATTATGGATAGGTGGACGAAAGGTATTTGGTTATATTGACGAGCAAAATCTTTTTCACGATCAAAGACAATTGTTCAGTGGCTTAAACTCTGTGCCCTCAATTAGCCATATTGAAGAAATATCTCCCGGTGTGATGTGGTTTGGCTCCTATGAAAGGGGCTTATTCGAATTAAATCTCCACAGCGGTAAACTGGTTTCGTTAAGTTCACAATGGCAAGTAAATTGTAGTTCAGTATTTTTTATCCAAAAAACAACCAATGCCAATGTCGTTGCCTGTGCTGATTCGCTAATTCGTCAAGATAGAGCGACAGGGCAAATCTCAATGTTTAACCAACTTGATGGCCTAATTTCTAATGAAATGAATGAAGGCGCCTATTTCTATTCTGCCGTTTCAGGTCTGTATATTGGTACTCCTGAAGGGGTGATGAACCTTGATGTGGACAAGATGGTCAACCGTATTGCCGATGATCATGTGATGTTGGAGTCGGTATCGGTTTATTACGACAACAATACCCAAGTCTCGTTGTTACCCAAACCGTTGATGGTGATTAAGCCTGACGCCAATATGGTAAGCCTGCAGATCACTAACCTCGATTACCTTGATGATTCGCCAATACAATTTAAATATCGACTCAGATATCAAGGGGAGGAAGATAACTACGTGCTGCTCCAAGGTGAGTCGCAGGTAAACCTCGCAGGCTTAGCAGCGGGAGAATATCTACTTGAGGTGTTAAGCCAAGTCAATGGAATCTGGTCAGATAAGCCCTTTACTTTTCCCTTCTATGTTGAGCAGCACTGGTGGCTGACTCAAGGGTTTAAAGGTCTATTATTATTAGTGTTTTCAATTATTGCACTGAGTTTAGCGTGGTATCGACAGCGTCAGGTTCGCACCTTTATGGCGATGAACCAAGCGCTAACCGAGAGTGATGATCGTCTCAGGCAATCGTTACGTGGCAGCGACTCTGATCTTTGGGAATGGCACAGGGATAGCCAATGTTTTTATCTCGATAACCGCGGTTATGTCTTGGGAAGTCATGCCAACGAAATTGTACTTACTCTTGAATCACTTCCCGTACATCCTTTGGATCGGGAAAAAGTACTGGTGCAATGGAATAGCATGCTTGCAGGAGAGGTTGATCGGTTTGAAGCCGAATATCGATATCATCGTCGCGATGGTAACTGGGGCTGGTTGAGGGTGCGTGGGCGTCCTGTGGCTCGTAATAAACAAACCCAAGTTATTGAGCGGGTAGCGGGGATTTATAGTGATATAACCTTGCAGCGGCAGCTTGAAGATGAAGTCAGTCTTTTAGCCCAAGCGTTTGAAAATACATCAGAAGGTGTACTTATTTTAGACGTAGATGAAAATATTCGTGTTGCCAATCATGCCGCTCAGCACATTATAGGCTCAGAACAACAGAGCTTAGTCGGCCTATCATTTTCGCAATTTGTGCAAATGAAGGATGGGTTATCTACGGAAGTTGCCCAGTTACTTGGTCAGGATAGCTCATGGACGGGTGAGCGTGAGTTAGTCGGACAAAACGGCCTAGTGTATCCCGTATGGCTTAACGTGTCGGTGATGCAGTCACTGAATGAAAATGCCATTCACTATGTAGTGGTATTTTCAGATATCACTGAGCGGAAACGCACCGAGGCCGACCTTAGACGTCTGGCAAATTACGATGTATTAACAGGACTCCCTAACCGTTCGTTATTCGCCAATCGTTTGATGCAATCTATTCAAGCGGCTGAGCAAAGTGGTGAAAAGTTAGCATTGCTGTTTCTTGACCTAGATAGATTTAAGCATGTCAATGATTCCTATGGCCACAGTATGGGCGATGCACTCTTAGTTGAAGCATCTAATCGATTACAATCCTGTATCGGAAGTGACCATTTACTCTGCCGTTTTGGTGGCGATGAATTTGTTATTTTGCTGAAGAATGTTAAAGAGTTAAGTGATATTAACCACTTAGCTGAACAGTTGTTGGCACAAATCGTCGCGCCATTTAGGTTGTTTGGCCGCGAGTTTTATATTTCAACCAGCATTGGGATCAGTATTTGGCCCGATGATGCAATGCAGCCAGAAGCCTTCATAAAAAATGCGGATCTGGCCATGTATCATGCCAAGGAAGAAGGTCGTGGTAACTTCAAATATTATTCATCAGAGCGCAATGCCCAAGCGTTATACCATTTACGTTTGGAGGCTGATTTACGTAAAGCGATAGAGCGGCAAGAATTTGAACTGTATTATCAACCACAAATTGATATTTTGCAGGGGGATAAATTTATTGGCATGGAAGCACTCATTCGTTGGCGACATCCCGTCGATGGTTTTGTGCGACCCGATATTTTTATTAAAGTTGCCGAAGCTTGTGGTTTGGTTGTTGATATTGATCGCTGGGTTTTACGCCGTGCGTGTTCGGATGGGGCCAAATGGGCAATGCAAACCGCTGAGCCATTTAAATTGTCGGTCAATATTTCAGCTGTGCATTTCCGTCAACCAGACTTTATCGATGGCGTGAAGAAAATTCTCGATGCCACCCGTATGCCCGCTTCATCTTTATGTTTAGAAATTACCGAAGGAGTGTTAATGAAAGAGTTGCAGGTGGCTAAAGCCCACTTAATGCAGCTTGACGAGCTTGGCATTGAAGTCGCGATTGACGACTTCGGCACCGGATATTCCTCTTTAGCTTATTTACGCAATTTTGAGGTGAATACACTCAAAATTGACCGTTCATTTTTGATCGATATCGCCTCGAATTCTGCCGATCAGGCTATTGTGAGTAGTATTATTGAATTGGCACGTAACTTAAAATTAACCGTAGTAGCCGAAGGGGTTGAAACCGTTGAGCAGTTAGAGCAGCTTTTTAGCCGTGGCTGTTATATTGTTCAGGGCTATTACTTTGCCAAACCAATGTCTGTCAGTGATTTTGAAAAATATCTTCAGTTACAGTCTCCGCTTGACTCATGGCAATCTTAATCTGCAATTTATGTGTGCTTAATTGCGCATTTTTAGCCTCGGCTCAAGTTGGGATTTTATGTTGAATTATCTGTTTACAGCACTTGTGTTTAAACGTAAATGAAATAACGCGATCATTAATGGCAAATTTTCAACTCATCGGTTCAGATAAAATATGACTGATGGTTAAATAGATAAATTTGCTAATATTAACTCGAAATTTTTTATCCTATAAAAGTACTCATTATGATGCGCAGAATAGTAGCTTCTCTCTTTTTATGTGTGTTGCTGACTCCCTTATGTGCGGCTGAACGGCCAAAAATAGGATTAGTGTTAAGCGGTGGTGGTGCTAAAGGCGCCGCCCATGTTGGTGTACTTAAAATTTTAGAAGAACATCATATTCCTGTGGACTATATTGCAGGTACAAGTATCGGCGCTTATGTCGCGGGTATGTATGCCTTGGGATACAGTGCAAGTGAAGTCGAAACCATCATGATGGGGGTTGATTGGGATAGTGGTTATTCGGATACCATCCCTCGTAATGTATTGAGTTATCGAGATAAACAGTTACGAGATCGCTATAATATTCCGCTCAATATTGGTTATACCGAAGGCGAGGTGAAAGCGCCAAGTGGGGTATTGCGTGGGCAGACCATGTCGCAGTTATTACGACAGTCTACGGATTTAGTGGAGCAATTTGGTGATTTTGATGCTTTAGCTATTCCTTATCGTGCCGTGGCGACGGATTTAGAAACCAGTCTACCCGTAGTGCTTAACCATGGCAGTATTATCAAAGCAATGCAGGCTTCTGCTACGGTGCCAGGTGCATTACAACCTACGCAAATCGACGGTAAGTTACTGGTGGATGGTGGTATTGCCAACAATATGCCTGTGGACGTAGTGAAGGCGATGGGCGCTGATATTATCATTGCTGTGGATATTGGCTCACCACTGGTAAAAAAAGATAAGCTCGATAGCACTATTGCCGTATTAGATCAGTTGTCCAATTTCTTGACTAACGCCAGTACTGAAAAACAAAAGCAATTATTGACTGATAATGATGTGTTGATCCGTCCTGCGATCGATGCCCTAAGCACAACCGATTTTACCATCATGCCTTTAGCGTTAACCCTCGGCAAAGAAGCGGCGACCAGTCAGTTAGTTAAATTGCAAAAGATGAGCGTTAGCGAAGAACAATATGCCGCCTATGTTGAGAGTAAAAGGGCCAAGGGTAAGACTGTCATGGCGGATATCGCTCATCCTATCAAGGAAATTGTGTTTGATAACCACTCAAAAGTTAGCCTTAATTTATTAAAAGAAACCCTAGAACTTAAACCTGGTCAGAATATTACTAAAGATGAATTGAACGATGCGATAAAACGTATCTATTCCTTAAATAAATTTGAACGTGTTGACGCCGAATTTGTGGAGGGTAAAGAAGGGCGTGTACTTACGGTAACCACGCGCGCTAAATCATGGGGACCTAATTATTTCCAACTAGGCTTTAATTGGGAGGACGATTTTAGCTCTGATTCAGCCATCAGCTTTGATATGGCTTATACCATGACAGACTTAACCTTTAATGGCGGAGAGTGGCGAAACGAAGTTAAGCTTGGATTCGAGAAGCTATTTGCGACTGAGTTTTATCAGCCCTTGAATCGGGATCAAGAGTTTTATAGTCGAGCTCGTTATCAATACGATATCCATAATTGGGACTTATACGATAACAATAATCGTGCGCTAACCTTTGATAAGAAAACCCACACCGTCGAATTAGGTATTGGTTACAACTATGTGCTGCAAGGCGTTGTCGAGTTGGGGCTAGTGGCGGAAAAAGGTGTCATTATTAATGATGCATGGTTACTTCAGGATTTTGATTTTAACTCCTATGGCGCTTATTTCAGGATGGGGTATGACAGCTTAGACAGTATTAGTTTTCCTACATCGGGCAATCGTGTCAGCTTAAACGTTTATGTTCGTAAAGAGAATTTTGACGATGTCATCGATAATCAGAACGACTATAGCGTGCAGATAGAGGCCGACTGGAAAGGCGCACTGAGCGTTGGTAATCATGCGTTTGTGGGTAAAGCGTCGCTTGCGACAAATAATAATGATGGCCTCAATACCTTACACTTATCTGATTTGGGCGGTTTCTTAAATCTTTCTGGTTATCACAAGGACTCGTTGAATGGAGCTCATAAACTCTTTGGTGCCTTTATTTATCAGTATGATTTAGGGCGTGATGCCTTAGGTATGCGAGATTACCCGCTCTATTTAGGGCTAAGTTTAGAGGCGGGAAATGTGTGGTTTGAACGATCAGAAGTATCGCTTACTGATCTTATTTATGCATCGAGTCTGTACATTGGCACTGATACCACAATGGGACCTGCGGCGATTGGTTTTGGTATTACCGATATGGGTGATAAGTCAGTTTATTTATTTATTGGTAAAGCGTTTTAATGATAAGGGTATAACTAGGGCGTGTTGACGTTTCGAGATTAGATTTTGTTCATTCTGTCTTTTAATAAGGTGGGATGAATCGATAAGTGTCATAACCTTTTACAAAATCTTACTACAGCCAAACCAGTCTAAATGCTAAGGTTTTGCAGGAAAAAATAACAACACTCTCAACGGAAGCTGGGGAAAACAATGAAGAAGATAAGCACACTGGCGCTGGGTATTGCCTTGAGCCTAGGTTTAGCCGCTTGCAGCAGCGAGCCTAAAACTGAAGTCGCCGCGGTTTCTGGCATTGAATTACAAAACTTTGATGCCTCAGTTCGCCATCAAGATGATTTTTACTACAGTGTTAACGGTAAATGGTTAGCCAACACACCTATTCCAGCTGATAAATCCAACTACGGTGCATTTTCTGTGCTGTACGATCAAAGCCAAGATGCATTGAAAAAGATCATCGATGCAGCGGCCGCAAAAAAGAATGCTGCCCCTGGCTCCAATGAGCAAAAAATTGGCGACTTTAATGCCAGCTTTATGAATACCGATTTGCTCGAAACCTTAGGTGTAACCCCATTAAATCCATTACTGGCGGACATCTCTGCAGTGAAAAATCACAGTGAATTACCCGCGGTGATGGGGAAATTACTCACCAGCGGTTCAGGTATTCCCTTTGGTTTCTACGTTAATAACGACGCGAAAAACTCTACCCAATATGCAGTGTATTTAAGCCAGTCAGGCTTAACCTTGCCAGACCGCGATTACTACTTAAAAGATGACGCTAAGTTTGTCGCTAATCGCCAAGCAATGGCGAAACATGTGACTGATATTCTGACTGAAGCGGGCTATAAAAATGCAAAACGTGCCGCGAAAAACGTGGCCGATATTGAAATGATGATCGCGAAAAGTCAGTGGAGCCGTGTAGAGTCGCGCGATGCGAACAAATCCTATAACAAACTGAACCGCGCCGAGCTGCAAAAGCTCATGGGACAGTTTGATTTTAATGCCTTTGCCGCGACTGCTGGCTTAGGTGATAAAGTGACTGACGTGATCGTGCGTCAACCCTCTTATTTTGAAAAGTTAGGTGCAAATTTTGATGCCTTCCCTGTTTCGGCTTGGCAGGACTATTTAACGTTCCACCTCGTGGATAGTTACGCCGAGCTGTTAAGTAAAAACTTTGTCGATCTTAACTTTGCCTTTAAGAGCAAAACGTTGATGGGCATTGAAGAGCAGCAACCACGCTGGAAAAAAGCGGTTGATGGCGCCGACCAAGTAATAGGTGAATTAGTGGGTGAAGAGTACGTTAAGCAGTACTTTAAACCAGAAGCCAAAGCTCGCATGGAAACTATGATCAAAAATCTGATCAAAGGTTTCGAAGTCAGTATTAATGAGCTTGAGTGGATGACGCCAGAAACTAAAGTCGCGGCTCAGGAAAAACTGTCTAAGTTTACCTACAAGATTGGTTATCCAGACAAATGGAAAGACTACACTGCGCTAGAAATCAAGCCTGATGAGCTGGTGGGCAACTATATGCGTTACGCCCAGTTTGAATATCAAGACATGATCAACAAGCTCGGTAAGCCAATCGATCGTACCGAGTGGCATATGACACCGCAAACGGTGAACGCTTATTACAGCCCAGTTGGCAATGAAATCGTATTCCCAGCAGCGATTCTGCAACCGCCATTTTTCAATATGGAAGCCGATGATGCGGTCAACTACGGCGGTATCGGTGCGGTTATTGGCCACGAAATCAGCCATGGTTTCGACGACCAAGGCGCTAAGTACGATGGCGACGGTAACCTGCGTGACTGGTGGTCGGATAAAGACCGTGAAGAGTTCCAAAAACGCGGTAAGCAACTGTCGGCGCAGTATTCTGGCTACGAAGCATTACCCGGTAAGTTTGTGAACGGTGATTTAACCTTAGGCGAAAACATCGGTGACTTAGGTGGGTTAACAGTAGCTGCTCGCGCCTATATGATGAGCTTAAACGGTAAACCTGCTCCCGTGCTCGATGGCTTAACGGGCGAGCAGCGTTTCTTCGTCGGTTGGTCACAGGTATGGCGTCGTAATTACCGTGATGAAGAGTTAGGTCGTCGTTTACTGACGGATCCACATTCACCTAGCCACTACCGCGCGATGGGGACGCCGCGCAATATTGAAGCTTTCTATAAAGCCTTTGAGCTGAAAGAGAGCGACAAGATGTATTTAAAACCAGAAGAGCGCGTAAAAATCTGGTAATCCATAGGATGAAAACGAAAAAGCCAGACATCTGTCTGGCTTTTTACTTGGGTTAGGATTAATGCCCATATCCTAAGGTTTCAATTTTTTCGATTTTTTGATCGGTTGCATAAACCCGCCGCATCAATCGTGTCGGGCCAAAATCATAGGTCCACTCAGCATATTCTATCGGCAACTTGCTTGGATCAATCACGATATCACCCGCGGAGTTTCGATAAGTGGCGGGTTGGCTATATTCTTTGGCTTCGTTTGGCGGTCCGCACTTTTCTAACACTGCGTCTAAGGGATCGCCTACGTTGATGACGAATTGCTTACAGCGCATAGAATCTGTCGCTAAGGCTGGCAAACTCGCCGCCCACAGTATTAACAACACATAATACTTCATCGGTGTATCACTAGCAGTGATTAACCTTTCTCAAATTGATTCGGTGACTTTATTTAGAACACCTTATCAAGCTCCAATAAACTCTCTAATTGATGATGGGCTATGATCCATTTTGCTTCACCGCGTTGTTCTGGCGCAGGAATCGCAACGGTTTGCATATTGGCGGCGCGGGCAGCGATCAGACCATTAAAAGAGTCTTCAATCGCGAGGCAATATCGCGGGTCAACCCCTAAGGCCGCTGCGCAATTTAAGTAAACCTCTGGATGGGGTTTGCCATAGGTGATCGCTTCAGCAGATTCTACCGCCATAAATTGGCCCTTAAGCTTAAGCCTTGCTAGCACTGCATCAATCAACGCTGTTGGTGAAGAGGTGGCTAAGCCTACCTTTAAGCCTTTTGCCTGGCAGTATGCCATTGCTTGTTGAACGCCAGACATCGGCTCACCGGTTTGCCGAATTTCTTCAGCAACTTTGTCAACAATGGCGTTGCTGACCTTGGCATTATCGTAATCGGCCCAAGGCGCTTTGTGATACCAATAATCGACACATTGATCGATACGTAACCCTGTGGTTTGTTGAATCGTTTCAATAGTGACGGGCACGCCAAGTGCCGATAACACTTCATATTCAACCCTTTGCCAAAGGGGTTCTGAATCAATTAACACGCCATCCATATCAAAAATAACGGCTTGAATACTGAGAGATGTCATTACTACTCCAAAGGACGGGAAATGGGTCATTCGAGCTTGAGTGTAAGTTTAAGCCCGTCATCTTCAAAGCCTAAACACACAAAGTTGAGAAATATTTTTGGTGGAAAAGAATTGATGTCCAAAAAATAATCGTTCGATTTTAAATTGATGAACGTATGTTAACTATTTGTAGATTATGGTTTTTTATCTGTTTTCAAACTATTGTCTAATTTCCATTGTTTTATTGTTGCCGTAAGTTGAGTTGCACCTCCGGATTTAGCCCTTATTTCGTCTTTTGCCGAGTGTGACCTGATTCATACTTTTGCAAAGCTGTAGTATACTGCTGGCCGGAAATACGGGTCGATCATGTCGGACTGTCAGCTTCAATTGAGAAGACGTGCAGTTTCGTTGTTAGAGCGCCAAACAAAGAGGAATGTTGCCGTGCTAGAAGCATATCGTAAACACGTCGCAGAACGTGCTGCAGAGGGCGTAGTCCCTAAGCCATTAGATGCACATCAAGTGGCTGAACTGGTTAAATTGGTTCAAAATCCCCCCGCTGGTGAAGAAGCTGTTATTCTTGACCTGCTCGAAAATCGAATTCCCCCCGGTGTTGACGAAGCCGCTTACGTAAAAGCCGCTTTCTTAGATGCGGTAGCTAAAGGCACTGCAACTTCACCTATCCTGTCTGCCGAACGTGCGACTGAGTTATTAGGCACTATGCAAGGTGGTTATAACATCGAGCCGCTGATCGCTCAGTTAGATAACCCCGCTCTGGCGCCTTTAGCTGCTAAAGCCTTATCTCACACTTTGCTGATGTTTGACTCTTTCCACGATGTGGTTGAGAAAATGGAAGCGGGTAACGTCTATGCAAAACAAGTGGTTGAAGCGTGGGCAAATGCAGATTGGTACTTAAGCCGTCCAAAATTAGCGGACAAAGTCACCCTGACCGTATTCAAAGTCTCTGGTGAAACCAACACCGACGACCTGTCACCAGCACCCGATGCTTGGTCACGTCCAGATATCCCATTGCACGCCTTAGCGATGCTGAAAAACGCGCGTGATGGTATCGAGCCAGATGTACCTGGCAGCGTAGGTCCAATCAAGAAATTAGAAGAACTGAAAACCAAAGGTTTCCCATTAGTTTACGTGGGTGACGTTGTAGGTACAGGTTCATCACGTAAGTCAGCTACTAACTCAGTACTGTGGTTCATGGGCGATGATATCCCATTCGTACCTAACAAACGTGCTGGTGGTTTCTGCTTAGGTGGCAAAATTGCGCCGATTTTCTTCAACACTATGGAAGATGCGGGCGCACTGCCAATCGAACTCGACGTCAGCAAAATGGAAATGGGCGATGTGATCGACATTTACCCATACGCTGGTGTTGTTAAGCGTCATGGCTCAGATGAAGTGATTTCTGAGTTCAGCCTGAAAACCGACGTACTGTTAGACGAAGTGCGTGCAGGTGGTCGTATTCCACTGATCATCGGTCGTGGTTTAACTGATAAAGCGCGTGCGGTATTAGGTTTACCAGCCTCTGACGTATTCGTACGTCCTCAAGACATCGCTGATAATGGCAAAGGTTATACCCTTGCACAGAAGATGGTCGGTAAAGCCTGTGGTGTTGCTGGTGTACGTCCAGGCCAATACTGTGAGCCTAAGATGACTTCTGTAGGTTCACAGGACACTACCGGTCCTATGACCCGTGACGAGCTGAAAGACTTAGCTTGTTTAGGCTTCAGTGCCGATTTGACTATGCAGTCATTCTGCCACACTGCCGCTTATCCAAAACCGGTTGACGTTAATACTCACCACACGCTGCCAGACTTCATTATGAACCGTGGTGGTGTGTCGCTGCGCCCAGGTGACGGTGTTATTCACTCTTGGCTAAACCGTATGTTATTACCAGACACAGTTGGTACTGGTGGTGACTCACATACGCGTTTCCCCATCGGTATTTCATTCCCAGCGGGTTCTGGTCTCGTTGCCTTCGCTGCTGCGACCGGTGTGATGCCTCTGGACATGCCAGAATCAGTATTAGTACGCTTCAAGGGCAAGATGCAACCTGGTATCACCCTACGTGATCTAGTACATGCTATCCCATTAAAAGCGATTGAAATGGGTCTGCTGACGGTTGAGAAGAAAGGTAAGATCAACATCTTCTCTGGTCGCGTACTGGAAATCGAAGGCTTAGAAACCCTGAAAGTAGAACAAGCATTCGAACTGTCTGACGCCTCAGCAGAACGCTCTGCAGCGGGTTGTACTATCAAGTTAGACAAAGAGCCAATCATCGAGTACCTGAACTCGAACATCACTATGCTGAAGTGGATGATCGCTGAAGGTTACGGTGACCGTCGTACTATCGAGCGTCGTATCAAAGGCATGGAAGAGTGGTTAGCGAATCCTGAGCTGATGAGTGCTGACGCCGATGCCGAGTACGCAGCAGTGATCGAAATCGATCTGAACGAGATCAAAGAGCCAATCCTGTGTGCGCCAAACGATCCAGACGATGCCGTGTTATTGTCATCTGTTGCGCAAACTAAGATTGACGAAGTGTTCGTGGGTTCTTGTATGACTAACATCGGTCACTTCCGTGCGACCGGTAAGATGTTAGACAAGTTCGCTAAGACGCTACCAACACGTCTTTGGATTGCACCACCGACTAAGATGGACAAAGACCAACTGACCGAGGAAGGCTACTACGGTATTTTCGGTCGCGTTGGTGCGCGTATCGAGATCCCAGGCTGTTCACTGTGTATGGGTAACCAAGCACGTGTGGCTGAAGGTGCGACAGTGGTTTCTACTTCTACCCGTAACTTCCCGAACCGTTTAGGTACAGGTGCTAATGTATACTTAGCGTCTGCGGAATTAGCGGCAGTAGCAGCATTGTTAGGTCGTCTGCCTACGGTTGAAGAATACCAAGAATACGCGAAAGAGTTAGACGCAACCGCAGCTGACACTTACCGTTACTTGAACTTCGATCAAATCGATTCTTACACTAAGAAAGCATCACAAGTGATCTTTCAATCAGCTGTATAATCGATTGATATGATAATGAAAAAGCCAGCGAAAGCTGGCTTTTTTGTTTCTATTGAATGCTTTACTGTACTGTTAATGCGCAAACAATCACATAGCAACTTAACGAAAGATAGAGGATAAATTGATTATTTATCGGTCAGGCATCTCTTTAGCGCAGTGTTTAGCGTGGCTTATCATGCCGCATTAAGCTTGCTGGGCGTGCTCTGAGTATTTGCTGTGCAGCACTTCGAGGAGTTTATCCTCTAACTCGAAACGCGTTTCCATGGTATGCGCCAGTTCGGAGAGATCTTTATCGAGCTGATACATCACTTGATCGTCCTGCGTTTCAGCGTACTTATCGTTAAAGTCTAGCGCTGCGTTGGTCGTTGGGGTGATCTTAGGCAAAACCTGTTGAATAGCCGCTTTGCAAGGGGCGCCAAATTTTTCGCAGGCGTTAATCACTTGGTCATACACTTCGAAATGACCTTCAGAAACGTAATCCACTAATAAATCACAAAATGACTTAACGTTCTCAAAAGAGGGAAGCGATTTTTCCGCATTAGTGTAGGGCGGTAGCCCAGCAATTTGGCAATAATGCACCAAGAGTTTGCGACGATTTTCTAGCCATTGATCTATAAGCTTATTTGAACCGCCCCACTTTTGTTCTGCTTTTTCGAGTTCTCTCAGCATGATGCATTCCATTTAAGTGCTAGGACATAACTCTAATGTAGGGGAGAAATAGCTCTTCGATCAACCCTTTTTATCGGGATTTGCGATAATTGGTAAATGGACAAACCAGCTGTTTTGTATAAAAAAATGTGGAAATAAAAAGCCCAACGATAGAAACCTATCGTTGGGCGAGTAATGTATATAGCAGGCTCGATGCGACGAGCTTCTTGATTGTTCTTGCTAGCGCAGACTTTTTATACCAAAGGCAGGGAACTGGTGCAACTTTTTTCTGTCTGACTGTGACTTTGAGTTCGATTAATAAACAGTATGTTATCTGGCTAGCATTTTGAGGATAACTGCTTAAATGGACAGCAATGATGGGGAATAGCTCACATAAATTATCTCATATTGGTTACATTATTCGCGTAAATGCTAAACTACCGACCCAGCGGATCTCAATAAAAGTCTAGGAATCAAGCCAAATGGCAGAATTAAAGAATGATCGTTATTTACGCGCCCTATTAAAACAGCCTGTCGATATGACTCCGGTTTGGATGATGCGTCAAGCAGGCCGCTACCTTCCTGAATATAAAGCGACTCGCGCTCAAGCGGGCGATTTCATGTCTTTATGTAAAAACCATGAATTGGCCTGTGAAGTGACACTACAACCGCTGCGTCGTTATGAACTGGATGCGGCGATTCTGTTTTCCGACATTTTGACTGTTCCCGATGCAATGGGATTAGGTCTGTATTTTGAGGCGGGTGAAGGCCCACGTTTTGAGCGCCCAACAGATACTATCGATGCCATCAAAAAATTATCAATCCCAGACCCAGAAGATGAACTGGGTTATGTGATGAAGGCCGTTAGCACGATTCGTCGTGAACTGAATGGCCAAGTGCCATTAATCGGCTTCTCTGGTTCGCCATGGACTCTAGCCACTTACATGGTTGAAGGCGGTTCGAGCAAAACCTTCGAAAAAATTAAGAAAATGGCCTACGCCGAGCCTGCTGCATTGCATATGTTGCTTGATAAGCTTGCAGATTCAGTGACCTTATATTTAAACGCACAGGTGGCTAATGGTGCGCAATCTTTAATGATTTTCGACTCTTGGGGCGGCGCGTTATCGCACACTGCTTACCGTGAGTTCTCACTGCGTTATATGCAGAAAATTGTTGATGGCTTAACTCGCTTTGCTGATGGCCGCCAAGTGCCAGTGACCTTATTCACTAAGGGCGGTGGTTTATGGTTAGAAGCGATGGCTGAAACGGGCTGTGATGCTTTAGGTTTAGACTGGACTGTCGATATCGCTGACGCCCGTCGCCGTGTTGGTCATAAAGTTGCTCTGCAAGGCAACATGGATCCATCCATGTTATATGCACCAATCCCACGTATCGAAGAAGAAGTCGCTCAAATTCTGGCTGGCTACGGTGAAGGTACAGGCCATGTGTTTAATTTAGGCCATGGTATTCACCAGCATGTGGACCCAGAGCATGCAGGTGCCTTTATTAAGGCGGTTCACGCTCAATCTAAGCAGTACCATAAATAAGCTGCACTAAATAACAAACGGACCTGAGGGTCCGTTTTTTATGGCGTTTATCACAGCGTCAGAAACTTCCACTTGGGCGTTGTTAATTGGGTATTAACTTGTGGTTTAGCGAGTGCATTAATTAATCGCGTGCTTTATAGCGTATGTCTCCGCGGTGTTAGTGCATTGGAGCTCGGTTACCATCTAACTTTTTAAAACTTTTTTATCGAATAGCTGCGTTAAATCAAAGGCGTTTAAAGCAATTAAATGCATGCTATTGCCTACTTTAGCAACGGATAAAGCAAAGTGATATTTAATACTATTTGCAAATGAGATATGTTGCATGGCGCTATAAGGGACTAAATAAAGCCGTTTGTTAATTTAATTACGTAAGCCGTGGTAAAAGATGCGCATAGGCAACAAAATATTGGTATTTATTGCAGGGTTCTGTTTACCAGCCGTTGTGCTTGTCTCCTATTGCCTCGGGGTTTGGTTTGACCATAGGGTCGAATTGTTACGTCAGGATAATGTACAGCGCGAGCTGGCGAATATTCAGCAGCAGTTCCGCATCGATGTCGATCGGTTAGGGTTTCTCACTAATATTTATGCCTCGCCATTAGCTCATCTCGATAGCGAGCAGTTAAAAGCCCTCGAGTCTTCGTGGCTTGAGAGCTCCATGTCTGCCAATTTAAGTTGGTTTATTCTGCGAGATGGAAATTTGCAGAGTGTTTTTCAAAATGAGCAATCAATAGATGATGTGAATCGGCAGGAAATCGCCAAGGCGATAACAACGCAGGCTAAGCCTGAGTTTGCCAGCGCCTATTTAATTGGCGATAAAGGATATGTCGTCACTGCGGTCGCTTCACATTTGGGTGAGTATGTGCTGTTAGTGCGGCAACTTACTGAGCGCGATCTACTGGAATACGCCCAAACCTCCCTTGTCGCGCGGATCAGCATGTCTAATGCTGTAACAACACATAATACCTTACATCCAAGTTCGGTTGCGCTGCCGAGTCTCATTAGTCAACAACCAATCTATCTCCAGGTTGAATTTTCTGATGATCCTTTTCGAGATGTAAAGCTTAGTCTCGACTGGGTGTCGCTTGCGGTGATATTACTGGGGGTATTCATTGTCGCCTTGGGTTATGTTTGGTTGCGTTCAGGCTTGTTACAGCCCCTTAATAGCTTGATGCAGCAATTAGCGCTCGTTGATCCTATGGCGAGTGTATATCGGCCTGTGACCAGCGAGGGTAATGAAGAGTTATCTGTATTGGCGAATCGCGTAAACAGCTTACTCGCGAGGATTTATCAGCAGAAAGAGCGCGGTAAAATAACCTTAGAGTCGATTGCTGAAGCCGTTATCTTGACCGACATCGATGCAAACGTCATTTACATGAATCCAAAGGCTGAAACACTGCTTGATGTGGCCAGTTGTGATGCCGTTGGTGAGAGTCTTGCTAGCTTATTAAAGGCTGGAGAGCAGTTAAATCAAGCGGTATTTCACTGTATTCGCCTTGGCGAAACGACACCTCAAGTCGCTAAAATCAAACTGTTAACCACAACGCCACGGATTATTGAACGTAGCATTAGTAACGTGCTTAATCATGAAAAAGAGATTGTCGGTACTGTAGTGGTACTGCGGGATATCACCCAAGAAGAACGCCTTAAGCACCAGCTACAAAAACGCGCAAACTTTGATGGTATTACCGGGTTACTTAATCGCCAAGCGTTTGAAGAACAACTGCCCGAGTTCGCCGGTCAAACGAGGAGCCTTGCGGTATGTTATTTGGATTTAGAGCAGTTTAAGTTGATCAATGATAGTTGTGGCCATACTGCGGGTGATCGCATGCTGGCCATGGTCGCTAAGGCAATCCAATCATGTCTTGGGCCTCAGGAGTTATTCGCTCGCTTAGGAGGGGATGAGTTCGGACTGGTGATCTGCGATCGCTCGGCGTTAGCCGTGGTGCAGTTGCTAAAGCACATTATTGCCCAGGTATCGTTGCAAGTGTTACACGATAAAAATTGCAACTACAAAGTCGGTTTAAGTATTGGTGTTGCCTTTGGGCGTGCGCCCTATATCAATGCGCAGGAGTTACTCAAGGATGCGGATATCGCTTGTATTGCCGCTAAAGCTAAGGGCGCCAATCAAATTCATATTTATGATGATAAAGATAAAGAACTGACCTACCAGCGTAATGCGCCTAAATGGGCGATGCGTATTGCCCAAGCAATTGAGGAAAATGAACTCTTGCTCTACTACCAGCCCATCCGAGGATTAGGTGCGAGTTCTAAACGCCAACGGATGGAGATTTTGCTCAGGATCCAAGAGCCTTGTGGTCGCATTTTGGCGCCTGCCCAGTTTATTGCTGCCGCAGAGCGTTTTAAGCTGATGCCTGAAATTGATAAAGAAGTGATACGTAAAGCCTTTTTATGGCTGTCACTAAATTCGCAGCTTTGGCCGGATCACTGCATTTCAATCAACCTTTCGGGCAATAGTCTCGGCGCCGAAGGCATGGTGGAATATATTGCTAAGCAGCAGCAGATTTTTGATATTCCTAGCCAATGCGTTTGCTTTGAAATTACCGAAACGACTGCGATTCAAAACCGTCACCGCGGCATGGAAATGCTCAGGCAATTGCGCAAACTCGGTTTTTCCTTTGCATTGGATGATTTTGGCAGTGGCTTTGCTTCCTACGGCTATTTACGCGAACTGCCCGTGGACTACGTCAAAATCGATGGCTGCTTTGTTAAAAACCTGGCCGTCAATGCCAAGGACTATGCCATCGTTAAATCTATTCAAGACGTTTGCCGAGTAATGGGAATTGAGACGGTCGCCGAATTTGTAGAAAACCAAGAGATTATCGATAGATTGCAAGCGATTGGTATCAACTATGCTCAAGGTTATGCGATAGGACGGCCGCAACCTCTAGCAAGTTATTGTGAGCAGTTTGAGATGAGCTTAGCGCAACGCGCATAGGGGATTGCGCTTTTTAGGTGATTATGCCAATTTACCCTTAACCGAAGTTAACATATTAGTAACAAGGATATGGTTATGGATGGACTGACGGGTAAAGTGGTTATTATTACAGGGGCTTCTGAAGGTATTGGTCGTGCGCTGGCTATTGCCATGGCGCGGGTAGGATGCCAACTTGTATTGAGTGCTCGCAACGAAACGCGTCTTGCCTCACTTGCCCTCGAAATTGCTAACTATGGTCCTACTCCCTTTGTTTTTGCCGCTGATGTCAGCAGTGCCTCCCAGTGTGAAGACTTAATTCAAGCCACGATTGCCCATTATGGCCGTCTCGATATTTTGGTTAATAATGCGGGCATGACGATGTGGTCGCGTTTTGATGAGTTAACCCAACTAGCGGTTCTTGAAGATATCATGCGCGTTAATTACTTAGGCCCTGCCTATTTGACCCATGCCGCCTTACCCTATTTAAAGTCGAGCCAAGGTCAGGTCGTGGTGGTGGCTTCGGTGGCTGGGTTAACAGGCGTACCGACTCGTAGTGGTTATGCGGCGTCTAAGCATGCTGTTATCGGTTTTTTTGATTCGCTGCGGATTGAGCTTGCTGACGATAATGTGGCCGTGACGGTGATTTGCCCTGATTTTGTCGTCTCGCAAATCCATAAGCGAGCCTTAGATGGTGCGGGTAAGCCACTCGGTAAATCGCCAATGCAGGAAGCTAAAATTCTTTCCGCAGAGCAATGTGCCGACATGATGCTACCTGTGATAGCAACCCGAGGCCGGCAGCTTATCACTTCTCTTCGCGGCCGGCTCGGACGTTGGCTTAAGCTGATTGCACCGGGCTTAATCGATAAAATAGCCCGTAAAGCAATTGCCTCAGGCCATTAGCTTTTATTGAGGTGTTTAACGATGGCTTGTTCAGCTTCATTTTGGGTTGCCTTATCACCATCAGCTTGGATGTTGGCTGTTGCCTTATGGCCTGTGAGATCCTCGGCAATATGAAGCCAGTCAGGATGCCAGTAAAAATTCTGTCCCGACAGTGTTTGCCAATTATGCACGCCGGACTTTTCGCCTTGATAAATAATGTCTTTGATTGAATAACCCATAGAAAACCCCTGATTTATTATTGGATATCATTATTGAGGTCAAATAGTGCGCTATCCACTTCGCAACTTGTGTGCGTTAGATCACGCTTTTAGGCAAAAATAAACCTCGCATTTGCGAGGTTTATTTTTTATTGCACTTAATTTTCAGTGTCTTAACGTCTAGTGCTTTAATGTCTAGAGTATTAAGGTTTCGCGCATTGGCTAGGTGAGCCTGTGCCTTTCCAAAGTGTGCTGCTATCGCTCAGTGACAGTGGGATAAAGGTTAAGCCTTGGCTCATATTCGCGGGTGGTAAATCAGTTTCGAGCTCATACATACCCATTGGTACCGTGCCAAGGCTGGCGTTTGCTGTGACTTGCATGGCTGCAAGACTAGAGTAACGCAGTCCTAGCATATCGAAATGGCTGCGCCAATCTTTGCCTGTGAGTTTGCTTAAGGAAACCAACATAAAGTCATTGCCAGGAATGTCTCTGACCGTTTTACCACCGTAGACGCTATGGCCATCGAAGGGGAATAAGTCAAAACCGAGTTTACTGCGGTTTGCCTCCCAATCGCTGGCGTTATTAGCGTATTTACCGAAAATACGGCTGTGCTGATACAGCAAAGTAAAGAGATTAAAGCCATTACTTAAGGTTGTGCCATCACTTAGCGTCATGCCATGGGCCTTGAGGGCCATTTGGATATAAAACCCCATGCGATAGCCATTATGTACCGCATAATCATTACTTGCCCAAGGTGCGGTATATCGGTCTTCGCCGATATCTAACACTTTACAGTTAGCGCCAAAGACTACACGTTTGCCACTGGTATCCTTAGTGCCTATGGCATCGGACATAAACACATAAAAGAGATCTTTGTGATTCATATGGCCATCTTTAATGATGTCGCTATTACCATCACGCAAATAATGGGTCTTCCATAGCACCACATAGGGGAAGATATTGTTGGAGTTTTCTCCTGCACGGCTGCCATAACCTGTCCAATTATCGCTATTGGCGGCAGTGGCATATTGCACATTGAGGCGGTTGGTTTGCAGATTATGGCCAAGTTCATGGTTATCTCCCCAACCCGTGGGTGAAATATTCCAAGCGGCATCCCAAGGATTGCCACTGCAACCCGATCCACATTGGGCATTCTGGTCATAGTTAGCGTGTTGGATAATCGTGCGAGTGTGCAGATTAACATCGATACAATCTTGCCCAAACAGTGCCTGACAGCTTGATAGCACCTCGGCGGGTAACGACTCACTTAAGCTTTTACCTTGGATCTTAAGTCCTGCTAAGGTGTAAACACTATTGATATGGTCCTCGACGATGCTTTTGAGCAAGGCGGTAACATCGGGGATCTTACCGCCAATGGCATTCATAAAACGGTCGCGGCGTAAATGCTGTTCAGCGCCATCGGTGCGCAGATCCACATGGGGCAGCTCAGTGTTTTGAATTTTGTCATTGAAGGCAGTGATTTCAGAAGGATTAGAAAAATCCATGATACTCGGGTGCTTAGCCACATTTTTTGCTTGCATATCGACACTGAGCGCGCCTTCGCCGCCACTGATATAGAAATAAATCGGGCCGCCATAGGGGGTTGAAAACTCGATGCTTTGCCCCTTTGCGAGCTTAATTCGTTGCTGTGCTAACTCAAGCGGCGCGCGATAAACCTTTTGTTCAAAAGCGCGGTTGGTATTGCGTCTATGATAATTGAGCTTAATTTCGACGTTGGCATTGGTGCTATCCAAACGACTGAGCGTGATGGTTTGTCCCGGTAAGGCGTACCAGCCTGAGCTGGTCCATTGACCCGTATAAGGTACGCTAATGGTTTTGCGCTCTGATACTGTGGCCGGATAAGCGTAGTGAGCATTAGTGCCTTTACTTAGATTGGCTCTGTCGGTGACATATTCCCCTAAATCGGCTTGGGCAAGGTTATGGGCGCGGGCGTAGCTCACCGTCCAATCGGCAAATAGTGCTTGCTGCCATTGGGTGAACTCGCTGTAGGCGATGGGATAATCAATTTCACTACGGTATTTATCGGCGAGCAGTAAACCGGCCTTTATCAGTGGGAAGTTACTGCGACTAAACGCATCAATGCCATTGATATCTAAGGTTTCAGCGCTGCTGCGATACCAGTCGGCACCCGCTTTAAAGGCCTCAACAAAGGCGCTGCTATTACAGCTCAAATAATTGCCTGTGCAGTCATTTAATACCTGCGTGTCAAAGCGCTGCTCCCGCAGATTTGCCAGTAGTTTCTTAACATCTTCAAGGGCTTTATCTTCAGCCAGAATGGTGCTTACACTCAGATTGTCGGCGTTGAGTTTCGACCAATAGTTGCCCGCAGTCGATAGCCCCATTTCAAGATAGAGTGGCGAGAGCATAGCGCTTTGTTCGCGTCGATAATTTGAGAGTAGCAGGGGAATACCCGCAGCCTTGGCTTTGGCAATCGCCGCTTGAATGCCCGCGTAACCTAGGTTGTCGCGGTCAATATCGCTGATAACGATTAAATCGGGTTTTAAGGTATCGATACAGCTGGCGAGGGCGCTGTAGTCGCAGCTATTGGCGGTATTGATACTGTGAGCATCGGGATAGTACTTGCTTAGCCAAGTGCGGATCCCTTCGTTATGGGGGAAATACCAACTGTCGGCACGGCTCGGCATTTGGGCCGTGACTATGCTGAGGCCATCCTGTTGATCGCCACCTTTAGTCAGCCATGAGATGAGATTTTTCAACAGTATATCTGTCTGCGCAGAAGTGTTGACGCTAAATAAGTTGCCACCCATAGCGGCATAGCGTTGTCCCTGTTGCTCGCCCGCCATCACTAGGCCGCGAACGGCACTGGCGCCACTGCCATCCACATTTGATGGCAGTAGGGTAAAAGTGTTTTCCGGCATAAAGCTCGAAAAGGTAATGGAGTCGTGGGTCGGATGCCAGCTAATGCTGCTACCTACACCTTGATAGAGCTGGGTGATTTTCGCTTTGCGGGCAGCGTCCACTTTGGCTAGTTCGGTAGTGCTGAAGTCAATCAGCTCAATGGCGCTGGCAAGGGTATGATCTTGATGGCGAATGGCATTTTCAGCATTGCTGATAAAGGCTGGAGTAATCGTGCAATCCGCCGACATCGCCGCTGTGGTATAAGTTAACTCGGCTAATGAACCGCCACAGCCACTAATTTTTTCTAGTACAAAGCCTGCGTCCGCTTGAACACTAAAGCTGGCTCTTTTGCCCGAATCGACTTTTTGGCTTGCAGGAGTGAGTTTGCCGCCCGATACCTGACTTGCACTGGCGGTATATTGGGTGATAGTCGGTGGCTGAACGGGTGGTGTGGTGGTGCTCGCATCCTCAGATCCGCCCCCGCAACCGCCAATCAGTAAGGCGATGGCGGTAGATATAAGTCTAATCTCCATAGGGAGTCCTTATTATTTTGGGAATTAACAATTATGCAGCATTGTAGCGGAATAATACGGGCTAAAGTAGATAATATCTTAATAAAATTTATATAAATCATTATCTTAAATTTGACGATCGTCAAATTTAAGGCATAAAAATACCGGCATTAGGCCGGTATTTTTAGTGGGATTAACCCTTAGCTCTGTTGTTCACGGGCAATGGCGCGATAGCCAATATCAGTACGGAAATACACATCATCCCAATGGATTTCATCAACCAATTGATAAGCGGCTTTTTGTGCTTCGGTCACTGTGTTTCCTAAGGCTGTAGCGCATAACACGCGGCCGCCATTAGTGACTACATGTCCGCCTTTCATTTCAGTACCGGCGTGGAAGACCTTGGCATCATGATTACCTAGGCTTAGGCCGTCAATCACATCGCCTTTGCGGTAGTCATCAGGGTAACCGCCAGCGGCTAATACGACACCGACTGCGGCGCGCTCGTCGTACTCGGCGGTAACTTTATCCAGCTCGCCGCGGGTTGCTGCTAAACAGAGTTCAACCAGATCTGATTTTAAGCGCATCATAATAGGTTGGGTTTCTGGATCGCCAAAGCGGCAGTTGTATTCCAGTACCTTGGCGCTACCGTCTGGTGCGATCATTAGACCTGCATACAGGAAGCCAGTGTAAACATTGCCTTCAGCCGCCATGCCATCAACCGTTGGGCGGATAACATTAGCAATCGTCCAATCGTGTACGCTTTGGGTGACCACGGGCGCAGGGGAGTAAGCGCCCATGCCGCCAGTGTTTGGACCGTGATCGGCATTATCGCGAGCTTTATGATCTTGGCTAGTCGCCATGGCAAGGATATTTTTGCCATCGACCATCACGATAAAGCTGGCTTCTTCGCCTTTTAAGAATTCTTCGATAACCACGCGAGAACCCGCATCACCAAACTTGTTGCCCGCGAGCATATCATCAATTGCAGCATCAGCTTCGGCTTGGTCTTGGGCGATAATAACGCCTTTACCTGCGGCTAAACCGTCAGCTTTGATTACGACTGGGTAACCCGTCTTGCCCGTCAGTTCGCGCACGAAGGCTTTAGCGTCTTGGATTTCGGTACAGTTTTTATAACCCGCGGTTGGGATATTGTGGCGCGCTAAGAAGTCCTTAGTGAAGGCTTTAGAACCTTCTAACTGCGCAGCCGCTTTGGTTGGGCCAAAAATGGACAGACCCGCAGCGTTAAAGGCATCAACCACACCTAATACCAGCGGAGCTTCTGGGCCAACGATGGTGATTTCGATCTGATTGGTTTTAGCAAAATCGAGCAGGGCAGGAATGTCAGTTGCACTGATATTTAAGTTTTCAAGCTTTGGTTCGAGAGCTGTGCCCGCGTTACCCGGTGCAACATAAACTAGTTCGACCTGAGGTGATTGTGCCGCTTTCCAAGCTAGGGCATGTTCGCGGCCGCCGCCACCAATAACTAATACTTTCATGTTAAGTCATCCCTTTGAGTTTTAAATTCTTGTGGTTAGATACTTATGTTCACTGAGTGCGATAAACGAAACAGCCAGCACTTGGCGTGCTGGCTGTAGGAGGCATTAGTGACGGAAGTGGCGCATGCCAGTCATTACCATGGCCATGCCGTGCTCGTCGGCCGCGGCGATGATTTCAGCATCGCGCATTGAACCACCTGGCTGGATGATGCAGCTGATGCCTGCTGCCGCTGCGGCATCGATACCGTCGCGGAACGGGAAGAAGGCATCTGACGCCATCACAGAGTTCACCACTTCTAAGCCTTCATCGGCAGCCTTGATACCCGCAATCTTAGCGCTGTAGACGCGGCTCATTTGGCCTGCGCCGACACCGATAGTCATGCCGTCTTTAGCGTAAACAATCGCGTTAGATTTAACGAACTTAGCCACTTTCCAGCAGAACATTAAGTCCTTCAGCTCGCTCTCGGTCGGTTGACGCTTAGTCACGACTTTAATGTCATCTAAGCCAACCATGCCTTGGTCGCGGTCTTGCACCAGCAGGCCACCGTTTACGCGCTTATAGTCTAAGGTCTTGGTCTTAGTATCCCATTGACCGCACTCTAACAGACGCACGTTGGTTTTCTTGGCCACTACATCGCGGGCACCTTGGCTCACGACTGGCGCAATAATCACTTCAACGAATTGACGCTCAACGATAGCGCTAGCGGTTGCTGCATCTAACTCGCCGTTGAAGGCGATAATGCCGCCAAAGGCTGACGTTGGGTCAGTTTGATAGGCGCGGTTATAGGCATCGAGCAAGTCTTTACCCAGTGCAACACCACATGGGTTAGCGTGTTTAACGATAACGCAGGCGGGCTCGCTGAACTCTTTCACACACTCAAGGGCGGCATCGGTATCGGCGATGTTGTTGTAAGACAGTGCCTTACCTTGCAGTTGAACGGCAGTTGCGACTGAGGCTTCGTCGATCTTAGTGTCAACATAGAAGGCCGCAGTTTGGTGGCTGTTTTCACCGTAACGTAGATCTTGCTTCTTCACTAATTGAGTGTTGAAGGTGCGTGGGAACTTTGAGTCTTCGAAGCACTCATCAGTGCTATGCGCTGGAACCATAGTGCCGAAGTAGTTGGCGATCATGCCATCGTAACCAGCGGTGTGTTCGAAGGCGGCAATCGCTAAATCAAAACGGGTTGCGTGAGTCGTGCTGCCATTGTTGGCGGCCATTTCGGCTAATACGCGATTATAGTCGGCCGCATTTACCACGATAGTCACGTCTTTATGGTTTTTCGCCGCAGCGCGCACCATAGTCGGGCCACCGATGTCGATGTTTTCAATCGCATCTTCTAAGGTGCAACCGGCTTTAGCAACAGTGTCTGCAAAGGGGTAGAGGTTAACCGCAACCAGATCGATTGCATTGATATTGTTAGCAGCCATGACATTTTCATCAAGACCGCGACGCGCCAAAATGCCGCCATGCACTTTCGGGTGCAGGGTTTTAACGCGACCATCCATGATCTCAGGGTGTCCTGTATAGTCAGATACTTCGATAACAGGCACGCCGTTATCCGCTAACAAGCGAGCGGTGCCGCCCGTTGACAGCAGTTCAACGCCTTGGGCGTGTAATGCTTTGGCGAATTCGAGAATTCCGGTTTTATCTGAAACGCTTAACAGCGCGCGACGAATGGGTCTGGCATTATTTGCAACAGTCATTTGGGTACAGGGTCCAGTTATTTTAGTTTCAAGGATCTTTCGGAAAACAGAACAACTTCTATCGGATTCTGCTTTCCAAAAGTCCCTTGGTCCTACTTATATTTTTTGTCCCAGCGTCAGGCGCGCGTATTCTACCGTAAAACTAGATTTACGGGTGTTTTTTCTGCGCGATTTCACAATATTGATATCAGAACAAAGTGGAATGATTTTTGGGCGAGGTGTAAATTTCAAAATAGCCCTTGACCTTGGAGTAGGCTCTAAGGTTTATACTCGCTTCATCATATTGATTGTCAGTGTTGCTTGAGATGATTCGAGTAAAACTGCAAAGGATTAACTATGTACCGAATTGGTGAGTTAGCCGATTTATGCGAGGTTAAGGCCGACACCCTCAGATTCTATGAGAAACACGGCCTGCTTTCGCCTTCGAGCCGTACCGACTCTGGCTATCGGGTCTATACCGATGCCGACGCGGCGCGGCTGCGTTTTATTCTGCGGGCGAAGGCGGTGGGTTTTACCTTAAGTGAAATCAGTGAGTTGTTGTCTATCGACCTCGACAAATCCAACTGGGCCTGTGCCGATGTAAAGGGCATGGTGGACCTGAAGCTGGCGCAGGTACAGGCGAAGATTGCCGAGTTACTGCATTTTCAAACCAGTTTGCAGAGCTTGTCGGATGCCTGCTGCGGCGGACCGCGTAGCGCCGAACATTGCTCGATTTTAGAGGCGCTAGAGTCGAGTACCGAGCGAGTACGCGTTGAGCATGATCATGGTGCAGTCCACAGCGCTACAACCCTAGATAAGTCAGGGAATTAATTATGTTACTGAAAAACTTTATCGATCTGTTTTTAGATTCCGCTCCTTGGCTGTTGCTTGGCTTGATTCTGGCGGGTTTACTTAAAGTATTCGTGCCTATGGCCTGGATGCAAAAGCAGCTCGGCGGACATGGCTTTAAAACTGTGGTCAAGGCAGCGTTATTGGGCGCGCCTTTACCTCTGTGTTCCTGCGGTGTGATCCCCGCTGCCGTGGGGTTGCGCCGCTCTGGGGCATCGAAAGCGGCAACCACCTCCTTTTTAGTCTCCACTCCTGAAACTGGGGTTGATTCAGTAACGGTTTCCTACGTGTTACTCGGCCCGTTTATGGCAATAGTGCGCCCAATTGCGGCGATCACCAGTGCCATTGTTGCGGGCTTACTGGTGGGACGTGATGATGACGATGGCAAACCTGCGGTTAAGGCCGAGGCCCTGTCAGACACGGCTCAGTTAGACAAGACTCAGTCAGACAAGGCATTAGCTCGCGCAGCGCCTGTCGCTTCATGCTGCGCCTCAAAATCCCCGTCGCCAGAGACAGTGGTAAAAGCCGAAGTGGTAAAAAGCTGCTGCGCCTCGACTAAGGCGCCTGCAATCACGCCGGTCAAATCTTCCTGTTGCGGCAGTGATAACGCGAAAGCGCCATCAACCGAACCGAAAATCAAAATGACACCTATGGCTAAGCCTAGTCTAATGGCGGCTGGCGGCCCAAGCATGGGGGCTGTAGGTATGGTTAATGCGGCTAAAGTCAGTGCGGTCAAGGTTGAAAATGCTGGTTCATGCTGTGGTACGCAAACTGCCGCGCCTGAAAAAATAGTCGTAGTGAAGAAGGGCGCTTGTTGTGGTAGCTCAAGCGCGAAAACGGCTGAGAGCCATCAAGCCGAAGGCGAGAGCTGCTGTGCGTCGACTCAGGATATGGCGACTGAGTTGAAGTCAGAATCTGTGATTGCGCGTATTGGGCTTGGGCTTAAATATGCGGCGACGGATCTGGTGCGTGATACGACCCTCTGGCTGCTGGTGGGTTTATTCTTCGCAGCATTAGTACAAACCTATGTTCCTGCTGACTTTTTAGCTAAATGGGGCGATGGGTTGCTGGCCATGCTGGTGATGGTACTAGTGTCTGTCCCTATGTATATCTGCGCAACGGCTTCGACACCGATTGCTGCGGGATTGTTACTCGCTGGCGTGTCCCCCGGCGCCGTGCTGGTGTTTATGATGGCAGGCCCAGCAACCAATATCGCTACTTTAGGTGTAGTGACTAAGGAGCTGGGAAAGCGTGCGCTCTACGGCTATCTTGGCGGTGTGTTAGGTGTTGCCTTAGTAGCTGGTGCCTTAGTGAACTATCTAGTGGCGAACTTTGGTTTTGAGGTAATGCCACAGATTGGCCATGAACACCAAATGCTACCAAGTTGGTTAGTGGCCACCTCGGGCATAGTACTGGCGTTGTTGATGGCGAAAGTGGTGTTTGAGAAGATCCCAAGAAGCTGGTTACGCCGCAGCGATTGCTGTTCATAGCGCTAACGCTAAATAAAAATCCCCAGCAATGACTGGGGATTTTTATGGTAAAGCCTAATGCGTATCGCTAGTGGCAAATAGCTTACTTGCGATGCTTAGTCGTTTGTTAGTTCGACTTCTTAGCATCGATAAAGGGCAGAGTGCCCGTTGGTAAGACTGTGGTTGGTAGTTTTCCATCCCATTTCTCGGCCTTGGTCAGTTCGACAAGGTTTTGATTTTGTGCCAGAGCCTCGGCGCGGCTCTTAATCGCAGAGGCTTCAGCATCCCCTTTAATCCTAATACTTTCGGCCTCAGCCTTCGCGCGGGCGAGTTGCGAGTCTGCTTCCGCTTGCGCTTGGGTCACGGCGATTTGGGCGCTGACTCTTTCTTTCTCTAGGTTTTGCAGTTGGGTTTGCACTTCAACCTCTGCGCGCATTCTGTCTTCAACAGATTTCTCATAGGCGTTGGAGAAGTCGATATTTTCAATCTGTACCGAGGTGATCTCGATTGGCCCTTTCACCGATTGGGTGATGGCATTGGTCACATCGATACCAAATTTGATCCGTTCCTGTACCACTGAAATTGCGGTGTATTTACCAAAAATGTTTTCAACTTGTGTTGGCACTTGGCGGTCGAGTAATCGCGCCACCATGGCATCGATACTTTTGAAGTTGGCATAGACTTCTTCGACCCGATCCGGCGGTACGCTAAAGGTGACTGAAGCGTTAAGTGTCGCGGGTTGTTGGTCACGGCTATAGGCTTGTAGTGAACTGTAGCTAGTCGTGTGGGTTTGGGTTGAGATTTTTACTACGGTGTCAAACATGGGCAGTTTAAACCCAAGTCCCGGCTCTGCTGTACCAATGATCTTACCGTTACGTAGAATCACCCCGCGTTCACCTTGGTCAACCGTGTACCAACTGCCAAAGAGTGAGATAAATAGGATGAGTAAAATCACTAAAGGAATGATTTTAGATAGGCCAAAGGAACTTGGCAGGTTGAGTTCATTTTTTATCATTTAGCTTCCTTTGCTAGGGTCGTCGAGATGGGGTTGGAGTGAGCGCGGATCGTGTTGATGACTATTTATATCGAGACGAAACGGTTGCTGCAAAATGTATCTTAATGGTTAACGGCTGGCAACAATCGGGTATCTAGCTTATCAATATGTGACAGTAATATCACAACTCATCCTTACACTGTAAATCTTATTGCGAATTATTCTCACCATGGCTAGAGTCCTGAGATTCAAATTCTTCCATTGCTTTCATGCGTTTATCTTTTTATAGGATATACACCGAGCATAGGCAAATGGACTCGAATGCTAACGCTTTGTGGTGAGAGGAAAACATCCCGTGTTGCAACTTATATCTGTGTTAGCGACGCTGTTGGCCTGCTTGTTATTGTATTTAACGAATAAGCAGCAAAAACTATTTGCAAGCTCCCTTCCTAAGCGGCCTTGGCGGTTACTCGCCTATGCTTTTGCCTTTGCCAGTTTACTCGGTTGGCTCAGTCTCTTTACCCTTAGCGCCGCGATTTTTATTTGGTTAGCCCTGTTGATGTTATTGACGGGGTTAGTGCCTTTTATCTCACTTTTCGGTCGGAAATAACTCATGGCACGTTTAGCTGAACAGGATAAATTGCAACCCGACTGGTGGACTAAGTCACTGGCTGGATTGATTTTAGGATTTACCTTAGCGCTTGGATTGGTGGGGTTATTTGCCTGGTTTGGCCCAGGCGGCATCGATGCCGATACTAAAGTGCAGTTCAACATGTGGCTGATTACGCCTATCTGGTTATTGATCTTAAGTTTTAGCTTTATGTTTAAAACCGGACTCAGGGCAATTGGCTACTTGGGCTTGTTTAACGTTTTGACTTATATAGTGTTATATACCTTTAGGTGACAAGGATGAAAGTTCGCAGTGATGTGTTACGTGTGTATCAGTCTATCCATATTTGGACTGGTATCATCGCGGGAATCGTATTGTTTATCGGCTTTTATGCTGGTTCGCTCACCATGTTTAAGGGGGCGATTGACGCTTGGTCAATGCCGCCAGCCCTAACTTTGCCTCAAGTGCCCGCTGACAAACTGGATGATTTAGTCGCGCAAGTGTTAGCGCAGGATGATAAGGCCAAAACCGGTTTTAGTTTGCACTTAAATGATGAACATCAATCGCCGATGACCTGGTATCAGCAGGGCTCTGAGCGTGAACTCAGCATGAGTAATCAGCTTTGGCATGCCAGTCTTGACGAAAATGGGCAGCTACTGACACAGTTAAGTACGCCCAGTGAGTTGGCTGAGCTGATTGACCAATTACATCGCACCGCGGGGATTGCCGGTGAAGTGGGTCACGATCAGGCAGGTGTCTATGTGTTGGGGATAGCCGCCGTTTTATACTTCTTAGCATTGGTTTCTGGGGTGATTTTTTTACTGCCCACCTTAACCAAAAGCTTTTTCGCCCTACGTAAAGATAAGGGCGAAAGCCGTTTCTGGCTCGATGCCCATAATTTAGTCGGTATTACCAGTCTGCCATTTCATTTAGTGATTAGCCTTACCGTGATTGTGTTTGCCTTCCATGATCAGCTTTACGATGGGCTTAAGCAGGTGGTTTATGGTGAAAAACCGCTCTTTGTCCAGCCCGCGCCTGACAGAACGCCCTATACACTTGCCGATTTGCCAAAGGTCACCACTGTGTTAGCCAAGGTGCAGCAAATCGCCCCCGATTATCAAGTGAATGAAATGACCTTTATGAACTTGGATAATTCCCGTGCGACCTTGCGCTTGGGGTTATATAACCCCAATGGTTTTATGCGTGGACCCGTTACCGATTTCTTATACCTGCATCCTTACAGTCTTAAGGTGTCCAACAGCACGATTGGCCAAAGTGATAAGGGGATTTGGGCCAGAACCGTTGCGGTATTCTTTGGATTACACTTTGGCAGTTATGGGGGCGATCTCGGGCGCTGGGTGTATTTCTTCTTAGGTTTGAGCGGCGCTTTTTTATTTTACAGTGGCAACCTGCTGTGGCTGGAAAAACGCCGTAAAAAGCAGGCCAGTGAACAAACCCGTGCTTGCCGTTTAATGGCCAGTGCCACAGTGGGGATTTGCTTAGGCTCCGTTGCCGCCTTAACGATAAGTATGTTGCTGGGTAAATGGTTTTACGCGCATGTGAGCAATATTAACCACGTCTATTTGTGGCTGTATTATCTGGTGTTTGGATTGCTGGTGGCTTACGCCTTTTGGCGTGGTGCAGCCAAGGCGGCGCTACTGATTTTGCCTTTGTGCGGCTTGGCTACATTGGCGATGCCAATCACGTCTCTAGTTGCGGTATTCGCGCCAAGTTTAGGCTTATGGGCGCCTTATTCTTCAGCGACTTTGGGCGTTGATCTGGTGGCGTTGGCCTTTAGCGGGGTGTTCTTTTATGGTTACAAGCTGACTCGCCATCGGGTGCTTAATGGGCCGCAGGACAGTATCTGGGCCATTTCCGCTACAGTGCCAGTGGCAGAACTCACCCAGCAAACATCGTAATAGCAATGGGCGCCGTTATCGACGCCCATTACTATTTATCGGATGCAGATGACTCAACATTAACGGCCCTGGACTAAGCCTTCGCTGCGGGTAGGCGAGCTTTACTTCGGGCCAGTAAGTGCGCACTGAGGTAGCAAGCCGTGACTAAAAAACTTGCGGCTAAATACAGTGGTAAGCCATGTTCTACATCATCGAAACGACTGGCGGCAACCGGACCAATAACCGAACCCACAGAATAGCTGAGCAACATAATCTGAGTGGCGGAGACGATTTGGCTGCTGGGTAAATGATCGCACGCCAGACTGATGGCGATGGGATAGAGAGCAAAGGCGCAGGCGCCGAGTAACACAAAACCCAACCATAATCCCACAAGCGATGTTTGCATCAGTAACAACAGCGCCGCAGCACCCACTAAGCAAAAGGCGGTCATCAACACACTCTTTTGAATGCGGGGAGATAAATAGCTCACTAAGGGCTGGACTATCATGCCGCCCAAGATAATTAGCGCCATAAATTGCCCGGTTTGCTGGGCAAAACCCATGTCTCGCGACACATACACAGGCAATAAGCCGTAGATGGGGCCTAGTAATAATCCCGAGACTAAACAGCCGATCACGGCGGGTTTACTTAAGGTTTTTAGGTCGGAAAGGGCAATAGCGTGTTGTTCACTGGACTGTGGTTGGCCACGTTTAACCAACAGTGCAGGCAAACTGGCGGCGGCCAGCAAACCGATCACCACCAAGTAGGGTAAATTACCCGTGGTACCTAAATAATCAACGGCGAGTTGCCCAATGGCGGTGCCACCGTAGAGGGCGGTCATATATAAACCTAAACGTTTTGCCCGTTGTTTTTGGGTATCGGCCATTAGTAACCAGGATTCAACTACCACAAAAATCCCCGCCACGGCGATGCCGGCAATCAAGCGTGCTGCTAACCAAACACTGCTCTGTGGCAGCAAAACCATCACCACAACGCTGCACAGTAAGATATTTAAGAACAAAATAAAGGCCTTACTGTGCCCTATGCGGCTGACAATCGGTGCAATACAAGGTGCGCCCAGTAATAAGCCAAGGTAGAAAATACTCGCCAGCCAAGGAGCAAGATCAAGGCTCAAATCAAAGTAAGTGAGTGAGAGTGGGATCAAACTCATCAAGTAGCCTGACGCTAAAGCAAATAGACTAAGTCCTGCCACTGGAACAAACAGCCCTGGCTTTTGATTGGGTTGAGCTAACAGCGTATTTTCCACAAGCGGTACCAAAACAGGTAAAAAAAATAAACAGAAGGCACGATTACGGTCGCGACTCTAGGCTGGATTGCTGACGGGGTAAAGTGAGTTAGATTGACTGAGATGGTGAATAATATTTGTGTTTATTATTCATATAGATATTGAAGTTTAAATGTTATTGGTTTGGGTGAAAAAGCAACATTCAACGCGTTGTTTGGTGATCACTTACTTATCAGAACGAACAAAATCTAATCTCGAAATATTAACACGCTCTAGTGCTCATAAGCTTTGTTATTAGCGATGAAAAGTCAGTGGGATGATTATCTGGATGTTATGCAATTAATTAGCATTTTATTTTGTTAAAAATTAATATTAAATTAAGGCTTTTATCACTTTGAATTACGCTGTGACTTGATCTTTGTCACAGTTTTAAATATTTATTTAGTTACAGCTTTATCAAGCTTTTGCAGTATTTTTATCCGTTTGAAAGTTTTGTTCATCACTTAAGATCAAAAATAGGTGGTTTTTATCGCGAAAATGGGTTTTTTGCGTTTTAAGTCTTAGCATTTTGTTGTTGCTACGTAGCTAAAGTACAAAATAAACTGCTTTTACTAGTGTGACCTATGCCCTAAATTTGCTAGAAAAAATAATGGTATGAAGGTAGTAGTCACCATGTCCTTAACGCAATCAACGTCGGTTCCCCCTAATCCTTTGCCCGCCAATACTGGGCTTGAAAAGAAAAATATGCTGGTCTTAATGGCGGATATTGTGCTGCTATTTGCACTGTATTACGGATTACCCTTTGAGCAGGGAGTGAATACTGGGCTTGCGATTTTAGTCTTTGCAGCCATTCTGTGGTTAACCGAAGCGATTCATATCAGTATTACTGCGATTTTAGTGCCTATTTTGGCGGTATTCTTTGGGGTATTTGAAACCAAAGAGGCCATGAGTAACTTTGCCAATCCAATTATCTATCTATTTTTCGGTGGTTTTGTGCTTGCAGCTGCATTGCACAATCAAAAGATTGATACCTTAATCGCGCAAAAATTACTGCTGGCCTCTAAAGGCAAGCTGAGTATTGCTTGCTTAATGTTGTTTGGGGTAACTGCGCTGCTGTCGATGTGGATCAGTAATACCGCAACCACGGCTATGATGCTGCCACTGGCACTGGGAATTTTGCAGCAATTAGATCGTAAAACCTATCACAGTACCTATGTGTTCCTATTATTGGGGATCGCCTATTCCGCTAATATCGGCGGTATTGGTACTTTAGTCGGCAGTCCGCCCAACGCGATTGCCGCAGCGCAGGTGGGGTTAAGTTTTAGCGATTGGCTAAAATTTGGCATTCCAACCGTGATCTTAATGCTCCCTATGATGCTCATTGCGCTCTATTGGTACTTTAAGCCAGACTTGTCGGCTAAATGCGAGCTTGCACTTGAAGATCAAAAGCTCACGTTCCAAGGAAAACTGACGCTGGTTATTTTCCTTGCGACCGTATGTTGCTGGATTTTCAGTGTGCCGTTGGCAAAAGCACTTGGCGGAATAACTCAGTTTGATACCGTCGTTGCACTCGGTGCTGTGGTATTACTGGCGGGGCTCGGTTTAGTTGGTTGGAAGAAGATTGAATCGACCACTGACTGGGGCGTATTGATTTTATTCGGTGGCGGTTTGACCTTGAGTGCCGTGCTCAAAACTACCGGTACCAGTGTGTTCCTCGCGCACTGGATGACGGATATTTTTGGCAGCACCCACATGTCGCTGTTTGTGTTTGCGGTGATCGCCTTTGTGGTAATGCTAACCGAATTTGCCAGTAATACCGCGAGTGCGGCGCTGTTAGTGCCTGTATTTGCGGCCATTGCCGAAGCATTGGGGGTATCCCCCGTCATGCTATCCGTGCTAATTGGTATTGCCGCATCCTGCGCCTTTATGTTGCCAGTGGCGACGCCGCCTAACGCCATTGTTTATGGCTCTGGCCATATCAAGCAGTCGGAAATGGTACGAGTGGGCATGATAGTTAACTTCCTCAGCATGATAGTGCTGGGCATTATTGCTCACACCTTCTGGGAAGTGTAATTGCCTCTGATTCATCCAAATAAAAATACCCAGCTTAGCTGGGTATTTTTATGGGCGAAGCACACATTAACTATAACGTTTTAACCATTGATCGAACGCTGGCTTAGGTAAGGCGCCAGCTTGCTGCGCGAGGAGTTGTCCCTGCTTGAAAATCATTAAGGTGGGAATGGAGCGTATATTAAATTGAGCCGCAAGTGCTTGTTGTTCTTCAGTATTGATTTTACCGAAGCGGAATCTTGGCTCCCATACTTTTGCGGCCTCAGAAAATATAGGCGCAAAACTCTTACAGGGACCGCACCAGCTGGCCCAAAAATCAACAACTAAGGGCAACTCTGATTTATGGGCATGATTGATAAAATTGGCACTTGTGAGTTCAATCGGAGTCGCCGCAAACAGATTCTGTTTGCATTTGCCGCAGGTCGGCTGCTCAGTTAACCGCTCTTGGGGTACGCGGTTTAAGGTGTCACAGTGGGGGCAAGCGATAATCATAATCTGGCTCCTAAGCTCGGGGATGATCTAGATATGGGGTTGAATAAGTGGAATTTAAAGGAGGATAGGATCAAGCAAGATTGGTATAAGCCACAAAATCCCCACTGCACGCCGACAAGTAGGAGTGCCGATGTTAGAATAAGCACTTTGATAAATCACTGTGTTAAGTGAAGAGTAAGAGATTAATTAAATGACTGAATTAGAAATAATCGATCTGGTTGTCGGTGATGGAAAAGAGGCCGTAAAAGGCGCGTTGATCACTACCCAATACCGCGGTTTTTTGCAAGATGGTACGCAGTTCGATTCCTCCTATGACCGTGGTCAGGCATTTCAATGTGTGATTGGGACTGGCCGAGTGATTAAAGGTTGGGACCAAGGGATTATGGGGATGAAAGTGGGCGGCAAACGCAAGTTATTGGTGCCAGCTCATTTAGCCTACGGCGAGCGCCAAGTTGGGGCTCATATCAAACCCAATTCTGATCTTACTTTTGAAATCGAATTGCTTGAAGTACTGACTCGCGACTAAGTATGACAAGATAGTAAGACTCTGTATAAGCTCGATAGGGCGAGTATGATCTAGGGTCTTCTCGTCCTTCTCACTATGTCACTTCGGCATTGTTTGTTTTACACTGGACGAGGTTTCCCCACGTTAAGGAAAGAGATTTTTCTGTGGCATCGGATACGGCAGCAGAACAGATTAAGCAACTTCAGGCCGAAATTGCACAGCTTAAACGTGAAAACGCTCAATTAACGGCGTTGAATCGTCGTGCCGAAGAGAAACTATTCGCCGCCCTTGATGGCAATGGTTTGTGCTTATGGGAACAGCATATTCCAAGTGGGAATTTAACCATTTTCAATATGCGCTGGGGCGAAATGCTTGGTTTTAGCCCCGATGAGTTAGCAGCCCATGTTGATATCTGGAAAAGCAAATTACACCCAGAAGATAAAGACTGGGTAATCCAAGCCTTTGAAGATCATGTGAATGGCAAGGCCGATTATTACCAGGCCGTGCACCGAATGCTGCATAAAGATGGCAGCGTTACTTGGGTGTCGGATCGGGGTCGCATTGTAGAACGTTTACCTGATGGTACACCGCTGCGGATGATGGGCAGCCATATCGATATCACCCAAGAAAAGCGTTATGAACTCGATTTAGCGCTACTCGCCCATAGCGACCCACTTACCAACCTGATGAATCGCCAAGCTATAGCCAAGGCCTTCGATGAGTGCTTGCAGCCCGGCATGAGTGGTGCGTTATTTTTTATCGATCTTGATGGTTTTAAAGCCTTAAATGACCGTTACGGCCATAAATTTGGCGACAATTTATTAGTGCACGTTGCAGATTCTTTGGTCGCTCATTCGGGGGAGCAAGCGAAGATCGCACGGTTGGGTGGTGATGAGTTTGTGATCATACTGCCATCCACCGAGATTGAATCATTAAGCATGCTTGCACAATCCTTGCTTGATGTTTATCGACAGGTTTTTTTACTTGAAGGTCATGAAGTGGCGATTGGACTGAGCATCGGCATTGATATTTTTAGTGATGGTGATAGTTTTGCTGAAAGTTGCGAACGTGCAGACGCCGCCATGTATCGCATTAAACATCAAGGGAAAAACGGCTACAGCTTCTCTCGTTAAGAGCATTATTGAGCGCTAATGGGCAGCATCGCGCCTTGCTTGCGCGCCTCTATAAAGTGATATTTCACTGCTCACAACTCCATACCTCAACAGCGGCATCTTGCTTATTTGGAGGGCCAAGCCAATGACTCATGGCTTGGCATTGCACTTTACCAGTGGCGTTGGCGAAACACAGCTCAAAATCTCCCGCTTCGGGGATGCGACCTAAGCGTAATTTGGGCAGCACGGGCAGCTTAGGCTGATAATGCCAACTTCCATTGTTAAACACCGCATCATCTGGGATTTCCATACCCGCACCAGTGCCTTTCACTCTGGCTTCAACTAACACTAAGCCTTGCGGTGTGAGCTGATAGTCTTCTTCCCAGCGAATTTTTTCGATGCTGTGGTTCCACGCGAGGGTGAACTGCTCTGTGGGCACTTGTGCCCACAGTGTGCCAGCTAGGCCTAAACATAGACCTAGCATGTTATTGCCTTACCTTCGCATAAAATTCCAAAACATTACCCCTGCTCGGCAAGACGTTTCAGTTTGCGGGCTCTGAGGCTGTGCTGCACGATAAACAGTAGCGCCAGTCCAAAGCCAATTTCATCACTGAGCGGGGTGGCAAGGATCAAACTGGCTCCAGCGAGGAAGCCGATAACCCGTTCCCACCAATAGAGTTTTTGTAGCAGGTAGCCGGTAAAGACCACTCCCCAAATCCCAATCGCGACAGTGACTTTGATCAGCACATAAATAGTGGCCAACCAGCTATCGCTTTGCAGCATTAGTGCTGGATCGTAAACCGCCATAAAGGGGATAACAAAGCCTGCGATAGCAATACGAATCGCCCACAAACTGATCTTAAGCCCCGACTCCTTTGCAATCGGCGCGGCCGCAAAACAGGCTAAGGCAACGGGTGGCGTTAAGTCAGCCATAATCCCAAAATAAAACACAAACATATGGGAGACGATCAGCGGCACGCCTAAATCCAGTAACGCCGGTGCGGCAATTGAGCTGGTAATAATGTAGTTAGGGATGGTGGGTATTCCCATGCCTAATACCAGACAAGTGAGCATAGTTAATACTAAGGATAAGAACAGGTTATCCTGCCCGACAGCGAGAATATAGCTGGCAAAAGTGGAGGCTATTCCCGTGAGCGAGACAATACCGATGATCACTCCCACTAAGGCGCACGCAATCCCAACTGGTACGGCATGGCGCGCACCTTCGACCAATGCATGTAAGCAAATGGTCAGAGTATCTTTACCGCCCTTGATAAACCAACAGATGGCCACGAGTATGGCAATGACTCCAAATACTACGCCAATCCCCATCTGGAAGAAGCCCGCGCACAGCACGCCAAGGGCAATCCAAAAGGCAAAACGCAGGGCATTAGAAGGCAGGCGCAGCACAATGGCTGAGCCTAAGATCACTATCGAGGTCAGCGCTAAACCGACCATGCCCGAGAACAGCGGTGTTCTGCCAGAAAACAGCAAATAAACCAAAATAAACAATGGAATAAGCAGATACCAACGCGCTTTAACCGCCGCCCAAGGATCGGGACATTGATCTTTAGGCAAGCCACAAAGATTGGCGCGTTTGGCTTCTAAATGCACCATCCAAAAAACGGAGCAAAAATACAGTAACGCTGGCAGCAAGGCGGCTTTGGCGATTTCAATAAACGGCACGTTAATGGTTTCGGCCATGATAAAGGCCACCGCGCCCATAATCGGCGGCATGATTTGGCTACCCATACTGGAGGTCGCTTCAACACCACCGGCAAAGGCGGGGCGGTAACCAAAGCGTTTCATCAGAGGAATGGTAAATTGTCCAGTGGTCACCACGTTGGCGACGCCTGATCCTGTGATTGTTCCCATCATCGCCGAGGAAACCACGGCGACTTTGGCCGGGCCACCCAGTTTATGGCCGAATAAGCCCATCGCAAAATCGGTAAACAAACGGATCATGCCTGCTTGTTCTAAAAAGGCACCAAACAAAATAAACAGGAAGATATAAGTGGCCGACACATAAGTTGGAGTGCCATAAAGCCCCTCGGTGCCAAAGGATAACTGGTTGATAATTTGGTCAACGCCATAGCCGCGGTGCATTAAGTCGCCGGGGAGGTATTGGCCGAATAAGCCATAGGCTAAGAAAATACAGCAAATGATCGGTAATGCCCAACCCATCACTCGTCGCGCGGCCTCAAACACTAAGACAATCAACACCACGCCAATCACCATATCGGCATCGGTTAATTCACCCGAACGTTGGATCAGATCGGCCTCAAAAATCCAT
>NZ_JTLE01000094.1:931902-941950 GCF_000798835.1 Shewanella sp. ZOR0012 | reverse complement strand
TAATCTTAAAGTGTTCTGGAAACTTAATAATAAATTTATTTTTAATGAAAAAGATTGTGACGATAATGAATACCGTTAATATCTGTAATATTTGTATGTTTACTTTAATGTATTGCCTATATGTCATGGTGCAATAGTTTCTACTAGTTATTCTTATGCATATATTAGTTGATAATATTTTTCTTTATGGCGACATAGAGCACATATTTATATAATATATACATCTGATATATGTTGGTTTGTGAAAGCTATATATCAATCATATCCAAAACGCCTAGTTGTTTAGTGGTGTAGGAAACTTATAATGATAACTCATAGTTTATACAAAAATTATCGTAATATAAAACCACCTCAACAAGGAAGAGGTGGTTTTTCAATTTTAAATTTATAAAAATGACCCATTAAGGCGTTACAAAATCAAATTTCAAGTGACATCCTTGGCAGTAATTTTCAGATTTTTGGTGAACATGATGGCACTTAGCACAGTCAGTTTCGGTACTGAAGTGGCGATTGTTATGTGGATTTGTTGGTTTAAAATTCTCAGTTTTTACCGCTAACTTAGCGGTATTATGGCACTGCACACATTTCAGCATAGGCACTGCTTCACGGGTTTCCCCTTGATGACAGCTAGTACATTTTAGGCCCTTGGCCATGTGAGTTTGATCAAGTAGTTGTTCTGCGGCAAAGGTGCTGCTAGCCAATAGGCTTAATGCCAGTGAAAGAATAATCGTTAAGTTCTTCATAATTTGATCCCGTTATTCATTTTGAAAGATGCCTTATATAGGTACCTGTATTGATGACCTTATAACTTGGCGACATATTTGCCGGTTAAGTAGCCGAAGGTGTAGCAACGACCTAAGGACAAACCAAATACCGTTAATGGATAGTCAACGCCACCGTAGAAACCGCCCCCCATGTTACCTACGATGAACAAGCCACCAATGGGTTTACCATCTGCATCAAGGGCTTGATGGTTTTCGTTAACTAATACGCCCGAAGTGATTGCTGATAGGCGCATGCGACGGTGAATACCATAGAATGGAGCCTTTAACACGGGAGCCATTTTGCTTGGTGCTTTACCAAAGTCCTCGTCCCGTCCGGTTTTGCATAGCTCGTTGTAACGGTTGACGTTTTTCACGAAGGTTTTAGGATCGCAACCTAATTTCACCGCTAATTCTTCTAGGGTGTCAGCCACGAAGGTATTGATTTGTGATGGGAATACACCTTTCTTCTCAGAAGGATCCTCTGGCATGTAGTTTTTCAATTCTTCAGGTGTATAGGCTTTACCTGGCCAGTTTTTGGCTTGCTCCATATAGTTAGAATCGAAAACTTGAGAGTAACAACCTTGGTCAGCTTCACTGCGCAGGTAGTTATTCATCAGTGACATTTCTACTGCTTCGTTGACGAAACGTTCCCCTTTACGATTTACCACGAGGAATGGCATGTCACACATTGCCGCCGGACCTGCGTCAAAGTCGTGGAGCATTTTTGTGTGACCAGCAGGTTCGATCACGCCACCCGCCCAATACGCCATGACAAAGCCGTCACCGGTTCTATCCATTTGCTTGCGCTCGAAGTTTTTCAGATCGGGGATGAAGAAGTCACACATGGCTTTGTTATTTTGGTAGTCACCTGCAGCCAAAATCACACCCTTTTTAGCCATAAACTTATGATATTTACCATCACGATTTTGGGCGATGACCCCAATCACCTTACCTGTAGCATCTTGGATCAGCTGGTTAGCTGGAGTGTTAAAGAAGAATTTGACCCCTGCTTTTTCGGCAGTTTTTGCCAAAGCACGCATACCGTCACCTGCGGTATAAGGCTTAGGACCAAAGAATGAGGTCACAAACTCCAGTGGATATTCGGTAATGCCCTTTATACCGTGCTGTGGCTTAGTTCCTTGATCAACAACATAAGCACCGCCTTGTTTCGCGCGATCAATAACCCAAGATACAGCTTCGCCTGAATTGTAGGCCCAGCTTCTCAGTAGTGCTGGGTTGCTGCGGTGGGCGTTGTCGGCCATTAAGCGGTTTACCAGAGCTTCAATACCTGCTTTATCGCTCTTTTTCAGATCTAAGCCAGAGCCTGTGTTTCCCTGTGCGACAACGATTGCTTGTTTCTGGAGAACGGCAACCTTAGCACCGTTTTCTGCTGCCGATAATGCAGCTGGAACACCAGAGGCACCAGCACCCACCACAACCACATCGAAGGTTTGGGTTGAAGCAATTTCACTGTCAGGAATTGCCTTTGGCTTAGGCATAAACTCCAGTGTTGCGTGGCCGATTTGCGCATATTCTTGGGCGTGTGTAGAAGCTGGTGAAGCACTAGCAGACCCTGTTAATCCAGCAAAGGCTAAGCCACCGGTACCAATCGCAGCGCGGGTTAAGAAGCTTCGGCGTGACAGACCATTCTGCAAAACATTTGCGGTATATTGGTCGATTTCTCTCGATTCTTTACTCATTTTCATTACTCCGTTGACTATATCGTTAGGCGATATTCGCTCTGAATAACGACATAAGATTTGGCCAAGGGTCAGACTGGCAAACGGCTCGTTAGCCAAGTGACGAAGGCCTAAAAAGGGGTGTATCCAAAGGACGTTAATACACCCTGTAAGTAGGCGCATGGGAGCGCGCGAATTAATGACCTAAAGCGAACTTGTAAGTCAGGTATAAGCGGAGATCGTTGAGATCTTCTTTCTGATCAAAATCGACTATTGCATAGCGTGCTCTCACACCTAAGCCCTCAAATACACCGCCAAATTTATAGGTCACGGAGAAGTTCGTTTCGGTAAAGTCATTCAGACTTTCGGGAGAGTCATAATCGCCGAAGAATGCATAGGCGCTTAGTCCCTTAGCACCGACTTGGCCAAAGTCGTATTCCAGTTTTAATGCGTTGACTTCTTCATTGGCGAGCGCGGATTGGTATACCTGTTGAATCACAACCTTGTCGTCGCCCCATGGCGTCAGCACAGTATCGTCACCGGTTTTAGCGTACATGTATGTGGCATCTACGCCAGCAAATTTAGCCCCTAAATGGAAACCATATTGATAGGTATCCAGTTCACCAGCGGATTTATTGCCCGTAGCCTGTTGATTGAGATAGGAAGGAATGAAATACAGATTAGCGGCACCCAATTGGGTCGAAAGATTTACCTTGGCATATGTCTGTTGGAATACATCTTCCATATAGTATTGCCAGAGGTTGACTTGGGTTTTCACCGTTTCAAATGGCAGTTGATATTTGGCGCCAACGGCGTACATCGGATTGTCTTCAACATCAACGACATTGCCGGTATTACGTTTGACTTCGGCTTTTACAGCCTCACTCACAGAGATAAAGCGTTCGTCGGTCCACCCCATAGAATCGGTGATGTAGAGTGCTGATAGTGTCAGATTTTCAATGCTATGGTTTTCGGCTGTAAAGCCACGGTAGGTACGAGGTATGGCGCGGATATCATGGGGATTCATCATTGGGGTGCGTAGCTCTTGGGCACCTAATCTGAATTGAGTATTCCACCAATCGCCCTGAACATAATATTCCTGCATACGATTGACACTTTGATGATCACCATTGGCATCGCGACCGACTAAGTTATAAACCGCGTCAGAGTCGTTAACCCAAATCGGGTTGGCAGAGGCGAAGCTAGTGCCGATACTCAAGCCATTCACTTTTGCAGTATTGTAATAGAACAGACCACCTAGTGATGTGGTGTGTTGGGTAGTGGTACCTTCATCAAAATCTTTAGTGAAATCTAAAAGACGTAACTCACCTTTTACTGTGCTTTCACTGAACATCTTGTCGATAGTGGTGTCCGCAACTGCTGGTACCGCTAGTGCTGACAAAACGACCAAGGATAAATAAGACTTTTTCATCATCATCTCTTCCTATTATTAGTAGCCTAAAGCGATTTTAGGCTTTTCAAAAGTCACCAATGTCTTTTGTTAAATGTATGACGTATTACTTGTTGCATCAATTGGATTGTTTGAAATGTGAGAATGAAGTTGCGAAAATCGAGGAGATGTAACTTAGATCAACAAAAAATCAATGCAGAGAATCCGTAATTTTGCCAATGGTTAGGTGTTAATTTTATTGAAAGCAGCTTCAGCTTTAGGAATATGGCTTTGTTAAAAGTTTTTTAATTCAATTTGTTATGTTTGATATCTGGTGCGACGACAGTCGCGCGCCCGATTAAAATAGATGAGCCTTTTTAGTAAAATATTAGTCGGATTGAGATGATGATTATTCATACATCAGTTTGATTTATGATAGGATTTCAAATTAATTTTGATTCGAGAAGATAATTTGATTTCCTTCAAACCGATTAAGCAGCTAAGAGCATCGACAGAAGTTGGCCAGCAATTAAAAGAAGCCATTTTTGAGGGCAGGTATAAAGCTGGAGAAAAGCTTCCTTCAGAGCGGGAGTTAATCGATCTGTTCATGGTCAGCCGTACTGTGGTCAGAGAGGCTATAAAAATCCTTGAAGCGAGTGGTTTGGTAGAAATCCGTCAGGGAGCAACAGGGGGGGCCTTTGTTAAGCAGATTAACTTCGAACGCTTAAGCAATGCCTGTCAAGACCTATTAACAATGGGAAAAATGTCCTTACCTGAAATTATCCAAGTTCGAATGTTGCTTGAACCACAGGTTGCTCGTTTGGCTGCGAGAAATTGTACTGTAGAACAGGCGGCCAAGTTGCAAGAGGCCAGTAAACATGAAAACGATTCATTAGAATATCCAACGACTGTGTTATTACGCTCTCAAGTACATTTTATTTTGGCTGAAATATGTGGCAATCGTTGCTTAGAAGCTATAGCCAAATCGCTACTGCTATTACTTCGTCAAAATACTTTAAGCTTTGAACCGCCGACTGATGAAATCCATCCCGCGGGGCTACATGACAAATTAATCCAAGCTGTCGTTGATGGAGATGAAGATAAAGCTGAGGTTGAAATGCGCCTTCATTTGATCGATTTTGGCTTTCGAGTAGCTGAAGCTGAAGGAAAATATAAAAATCGCTCAGTCAGTTGATATGATTTTATAAAGACTAATTTATTTGTCTTCAAAACTGCCAGCCTACACGGATAATACAGAGTTTTTTGAATGAGGAATAACTATTAAATTGCCACTTAAAGACCAATTAAGTGGCAATTTATATATTGATTCTATTCAGGGACTACGCAGGTAAAACTTGCTGCACTTTCAATATCGCCAGTACCATTATACTTAGCAATTTGTGGGAATGGGCAAAGTGGACGAGTACGTGACTTTGACCAGTCAACTGGAAGTTCAGCATTGTCCCCACGAACGGATGCTAGAATTTCTGAGGGGGTAACACCATTTTCGACCCAGTTTACTAAGGCATCGACCATATTAAACTTATCTGTAGTCGGTCCTTTTCCACAGTGTCCCATACCTGGTATTAAGTATAATTTTGTGAACTCGGAAGCTTTACCTGAGTTATTGCTATCCAACTCTTTGTACCAATTTACGGTATCGTTTGCTGAAAATACTGCATCAGAAGTGCCGTGGAATACCATCATTTTTGCCCCCCGTTCTTTTAACATTGAAAGCTTTGTAGCCTCTGGCGGAGTCATAAAATCATAGCCTGATTCAGTATAAAGGGAACTCGTGTTATGAATTCGCTCTGCAAACGTTTCTACAGAAGTTGACAGAATAAACGAAAGGGCTGACTGTTCATTATCATCGAATGGTGTTGGTGGAGTGCTAAATACATAGCCAACAGAACCAGTGTCTCGGCTTAGTGCCATATTGTATTCCCAACCAGACCAGTCATTAGCACTGATGCCTGCATCATAGGGGAAGTTAGCATAAATAGACTCGCCAGTTCTGATGTTATGCGGCCCCGCCATGATATTACTAAGCACTTCTTTTTGTGTTGAACTTAAGCAGGTACCATCTCTTTCACCAGAACAGGTTGGTACATCACGATCAAGATCAAAGGCCTTTTGACAAGCATAAGTATTGTTAATCATTCCATCATTTAAACCATCTAAACTGTCACATTGTTTGAGAAGTTGCTGTGATACAACTCCTAACTCTTCTTGAGTGATAGCTTTTTGTAATGTTGCTAAAATCTCCGAACCGTCTTGATTATAAGTGACTAATTTTGAGTATTGTTGGACACCGTAGAGTTGACTCACAGCAGCGTTAGGTAAGTGTAATCCTGGGTTTCCGACAATAAAACCATCATACATGTCAGCATAACGGCTTGCTGCTACCATTGTGTGACGTCCGCCGTTCGAGCAACCAGCAAAGTAGGATCTATCAGGCTCTTTACCATAAGCAATTTTGATTAAGCTTTTAGCCATAGGTGTTAATTCGGCAACAGCGTTATATCCGTAATCAAGCCGAGCCTGTGGGTCAAATCCAAATTGTGGAGCAGGAGTAGGGTGCCCAGCATCAGAGCTGATAACTGCAAAACCACTATTTAATGCTGCAGAATCGCTCCCACCGGCAAATATTAATCTTCCAACCGCTTTAGAGACAGAGCCATCAAGCCCACCATTTGCTTGGTAATAAAAGCGACCATTCCAATCTTTTGGTAAACGCATTTCAAAACCAATTGCATATTTTGTGTCTGCTTGACCGTTCTGTCCAAGACCTATTCTTTCATTCATGTAACCTTTAATGACACAATGTTCAGGTGCGGAGTAGCTTTCAGTAGAATTATATTGAACTTTACCCGCTGCAACCATTTCAGAACTTGTGATGACAGTATTCTTGAAGTCAAATTGTGAAGCTATATTACTGCAAATATTGAGAGTTGCTGGTGTTGCAGGAGATAGATGTGGGCTTGGTGGTGTTGATTCATTATCACCACATGCACTAAGTAAAAGACCTGATAATATCATTGAGGGAACGAGTTGGCTTTTTATTTCCATGTTAAAACTCCATCTTTAATAGGCTAAATACCTGATGTATTAAAAAATGGGTGTATCCAAAAGGACTTGATACACCCTTGAATAGGCGCAGGGAAGCGCGAATTAGTTTCTTTATGCAAATCGGTGAAATGTCCCTCTTGAGTAGATACAACATTCCATAAAGCTAGAACGTAACTAAACTCTTGAAACAACTCATGAATTATCTATCTTTAAATGTTTGTTTTATAAGAGCTTATTAAAGAAAAATTAAAGTAAACAACGATTAATCACCTCTTTTGGTTATTTGCAACTTGATGTATTTTTACCCAGTAATTGTGATATGTTTAAATGTATGACGTATAACTAATGTGGACAATAATAATCTTCAAAATTTGAGAATTAACTTGCGAAATTATTAGAGATGTTACATAGATCAATAAAATTAATGGGTTATAGTGTCTAATTTAGATATTGATATTTTAGTGGATGATTACCGCAGTTATTGCTATGCCTGAATCATTCTTATACCGATGGTGATAGATACATGCTAAGAGAGGTTTGTTGATTCGCTAAACATGGTCGCATAGGAAATATAGAATAGAACCAGAGGACATGCCTACTTGCGATTTAAAAAGAAACAATTATCACTATAGCACCGTTTTATGTTGGCAATATAGGGTGAGTCGTGCTCGCTCAGACCTGATCTGACTGTTGCCCATTTTTAGGATGCCACTGTCAGCTTAGATTTGAGCTAAATTTTTTCCAGCTAATACAGATGAGTAAACAGATAATTACTACACCAAGTGTAGGCAATTTCACCTTTATCAATGTCGTTGCTCTGATAACTCTGTTAGGGTTTCAATTAAGTGGGTTTCCTCCTCAATATAGACCATTTGTTGGTAAATTTGATTGGCTTTAGCAATATCCATTTCTGCTAAATTAGCTGCTTCTCTCGATGCATTTGACAGACTGGATAGTTCAAGACTCAGCTGTTTTGAGTCAGTTTCAATTACAGTGAGCACATCGTTAATACTATCAATTGCCTCTGAAATACCTTTGATTGAGTTCGAAACACTTCCGATAGTTTCCCCTGTTTCTTTGACACTTGTTTGGGTACGTTGTGATAAGGCGCGAACTTCATCAGCAACCACAGCAAAACCTCGGCCAGCTTCACCTGCACGTGCAGCTTCAATCGCAGCATTAAGTGCTAACAAATTTGTCTGTTCTGCAATTCCACTAATTGATTGAATTATATTAACAATTTTTTCTGCGCTAGCTCTAAGTTCAACCATACCTTTAGTGAGATGTTGCCTTTGCATTTGCTGCTGTGCGATTTGCTGCATAAACAAGGTAAATTTGTCACCGAGTTGTACTTGACGAATTGCTGACTCGTTTGACTGAGAGGTAACAACTTTCAACTGTTCTGTCGAAGCTTGTAGCAACGGGTGAAATTTCGCCATTTGTGAAATGAGGTTTGACTGCAGGTGATTTATACGTTCTAAACTGATTTGACGCGTATTTAAATGATAGCTAGAAAATGATGACAAATAGAAAGGATAATTGTCAGCATACTCATCAAAATATTTGCTCCCTTTGGCAACCTCAAAAAATGCTACTGCTGTTACCGTTTGGTTTTGGTGTAAACCAAGATATTCTCCAAATGTTGAAAATCCTGATAAACAAACACCATTAAATGCATTGACATTGCTGATACTGTCGGCGTTATTTAGCCGTCGCAAAATGCAGTCATTGGCAATCATGGCTACTGGTTTTCCAGGTTTGCCTTGTAAAAATTTTTGATAATCCTCTGCGGTAGCTTGGGCAAAATCCCTAGCTTTAACTAACAGCAACTTTTCACCAAAGGCCATATCACTGAAAAAAGTGATACTGCCATCATTATTAATTGCTGCCACCGAGCGTATATAAATGCTGTTTTCAATTTCAACACCAAAGGAGTAACTAATCAGTCGGTCAGTCAGTTGCGCTGCTGAACATTTAAAATGTCGGGCCAAGGCATCCACGGGTGTCACAATGTTCATTTCATCGTCTAAAACACTGTATAGCGTACGGGTGAATGGATCAAATTTTGCGACATAAAACCCTATACCAGTGGCTTGGAAATTATGGCTTTTCAAAATACCGAAGCGGTAGCCTTCAGCTATTTTACAAAAGCACACAATAGCTCGATTACGTTGAATTTCACCATCTAACGCCACATCCGCTACTTTGAAATCTAATTTTCCACCTGCACTGCCTCCGATAAAGTAGCAAGGATGCTTACGCAACTTATATAGCGCTTGAGTAAAAAAATCCTCGCTAGTAGTTAGCCCATCAAAATAGGTCAGGGCAAGTGTACTCTTACTACCGATATCAAACGGTATTTGTAGGTTTTTTAGCTCAGTAGCAATCTTGTCAACCCGTTGTTTAGGAGAAAGCGTCGGACGCCCAGCTCGAATATCTTCACAAAATAACGGTATAGAATGCACCGATAAATGGCTCATGATTTTTTTTGAGAAAGCATGAAGTACAATACCATCCCAATTTGTCGGTGTATCATGATAAAGTTGATTACCCCCTCCCAGTTCTCCTGCCGTCATCACCGAAATAATATGTTCTGCCCAAGGCATCGCTTGTCTTAGTTTGCGATTTACCGCTGAAAAATCGCAATGGGGAGAGATAAAGGCAACTACCAACGCCGTGCCATCGGCAAGTTTTAAGTCACTTAGCGCTGATTCGTTGATCTGGTTGCTAAATATAGTGAGGTTAATGGAAATGGTTTGATTTACAGATTGCTGTACTTGATGTTGTTTTTTTTTCCAGAAAACCATTGCTGCTAACCTCTAGTTTAAGTTTACGATTTAGTATGATGTAAAAAAGCTCTTTTTTAAAAATAGTATCCTATTTGAATATAGACACTGATAGACAATCTACCTAACGAGCAACAGAAATTTTGAATTGTCATTATTTCACTAGACGACTTTAGTCTCATTAAAATACAGTCCAGTTTGGGTTGACCAGTACACGACTTTGCGAAACCATGGATTACGAAAGCCCGCGTCAGTGACAATCAGCGGGGTAATGTTGTCAGGTAAGATTTTATTGAGTTCATTCAGAAACTGATTATGGGCAGTTTAAGTGCCTCGGAAATGTTCGCTCGTAGAGCGTGA
>NZ_JTLE01000094.1:909249-931892 GCF_000798835.1 Shewanella sp. ZOR0012 | reverse complement strand
TCGCAGTGGGACATTTTGATGATCCTGTAGATAGACCCGGTATGGCGCATTTTTTAGAACATATGCTCTTTTTAGGCACCGAAAAATTCCCCGACTCAGGCGAATACCACTCATTTATCAATCAGCATGGTGGCAGCAATAATGCTTGGACAGGCACCGAGCATACCAATTTCTTTTTTACCATCAATGCCGATGTTTTCGCCGACTCCTTAGACAGATTTAGCCAATTCTTTATCGCGCCAAAATTTGACTTGGAATTGGTGGATAGAGAACGCCAAGCCATTGAATCTGAATTTAGTTTAAAGCTGAAAGATGATATCCGCCGCAGCTATCAAGTGCTAAAAGAAACCGTCAATCAACAGCATCCATTCTCAAAGTTCTCCGTGGGAAACTTAGCTACTTTAGGAGGAACGCAGGCACAGGTTAGAAGCGAGTTATTGGCGTTTTATCAAACTCACTACAGTGCTAATTTAATGACACTGTGTTTAGTTGCACCTATGTCGTTAGATGCGTTGCAAGCACTTGCAATACAATATTTCAGCGAGATCCGTAACTTAAACTTAGTCAAACAGTATCCTGATGTTCCGCTGTTTTCACAAAATGAACTGCTTAAGCAAATCAATATTGTCCCATTAAAGGAACAAAAACGTTTAAGCATCAGCTTTAATTTCCCAGGCATCGACCACTACTACAAACGTAAACCACTCACCTACATTAGCCATATTCTCGGTAATGAGAGTAAAGGCAGCCTGTTGTCGTATCTTAAAGAACAAGGTTTAGTAAATAATTTATCGGCAGGTGGCGGTGTCAATGGCTATAACTTCAAGGACTATTGCATTGGCCTGCAGCTCACAGATAAAGGCATGAGCAATATTGAAGACATTGTTTGTAGCTGTTTTGAGTATATTGAGTTAATCAAAACTCAAGGCCTTGAAGACTGGCGCTATTTGGAGCGAGCAAATCTGCTAAAAATGGCATTTCGCTATCAAGAACACGTTAAATCCCTCGATTTGGCCAGCCACTTAAGCATCAATATGCACCACTATGAAGTGGAAGATCTGCTCTTTGGTGATTATCGCATGGATGGTTTAGACGTGCCCGAAACACTCGAGTTATTGGCACTAATGACACCGCAAAACATGCGGTTGCAACTTATTGCACAGTCCGTTAAGAACGACCGTAAAGCTAACTGGTATCACACGCCATACCAAATTTTGCCGATAAAGCCTGAGTCCCTCGCCCGTTGGCAAGTCACTCAGATTCGTCCAGAACTCCAGTTACCCACAGCGAATCCCTTCATTGTGGCTGATTCTATTGCTCGTCCCGATAAAAGCGAAGTCGCAGTCCCTGTTATCGTTGCGGAATCCACGGGATATCGTATTTGGCATAAAAAAGATGATGAATTTAATGTCCCTAAAGGGCATATGTATTTATCACTCGACTCTGAGCAAGCAAGTAAAACCCCCAAACATGCCGCTCTCACCCGCTTGTATGTCGAGATGTTACTCGATTATCTAACCGAGCCTACTTATCAAGCTGAAGTCGCAGGATTAAGCTACAACATCTATCCACACCAAGGGGGCATAACGCTACATTTATCCGGTTTTACCGGTAATCAAGAGACACTGTTAGCTTTGCTTATCCATAAAGCAAGAGAACGTAATTTTACCGAAGAACGGTTTGCCTTAATCAAGTCTCAGCTGTTACGTAGTTGGCAAAATTTGGCTCAAGCTAAGCCGATTTCACAACTGTTTACCAGCCTGACAGCAACATTACAGAAGCGCAGTTACGAACCAGCCAGAATGGCCCAAGCACTTGAAAATTTAACCTTGAATGATCTACATAACCATGTAAGGGCATTTTACGAAAAAATTTATCTAGAAGGATTAATTTACGGCGATTGGTTAGTCTCAGAGGCGCAGGCACTCGGCAAACGTCTGGAGCATATCTTGTCCCTCGTCTCTAGCCCTAGCGCAGAATCCACCCGTGAATTAATTAATTTAACCGGACAAGGCACCCTTTTAAGAGAACTGGCGATAGATCATCAAGACAGCGCCATTATCGTCTATTACCAATCAGCAAGGGCAACGCCAGAAAAAATGGCACTGTTTAGCTTACTCAATCACGCGATGTCTTCAACCTTCTTCCATGAACTGCGCACTGAAAAACAATTAGGCTACATGGTTGGCACAGGTTACCTTCCGCTGAATCGCCATCCTGGGCTCATTTTCTATATTCAATCACCCACAACGGGTCCACTGCATTTACTGGAAGCAATCGACGAGTTTATCGCGGACTTTAACTATGCTGTTATGCAAATAACGAATGAAGAATGGGAAAGCACAAAACAAGGACTCATCAACCAGGTAATGGAACATGATGCCAATCTTAAAACTCGTGGCCAACGTTATTGGGTGAGTGTCGGTAATCGAGATTATCAGTTCAATCAACGGGAACTGGTTGTGGCTGAAATCAGCAAGCTCACCCGCCCCGATTTAATCAAGTTTATGATGCAAAAAATGCGCACAAAGCATAGTGATCGCTTAGTGCTTTTTAGTACCGGTTCTGAGCATGTATCTCAATCAGCCCTCAAATCTGACAATATGATTACCGATCTAAAACTGTTCAAACAAAACGCTGAAAAGTTCAATTTTTAACCTAAAAAAAGCTGTTAGATCATTAATCCAGCATTTACTGTAAACAAACAAAACCGCTGCATTCATGCATTTGTGCAGTAGTATCTCTGGTCTTTGTAGTAAAAATTAATGTAAAACATGGTCAATCCATCCCTCAGATCAAATGCTGCACACTGTCTAACGCCATCTGTCTGCAATTTAAAGGAATTTTTACATTATCACTTTTGACAAAAGCTTCTATTTCTGGAAAAGTGATGTAACACAATTGTTTCATGGCATCCTCGGACAATACTAAGAACAACACTATGCCAAAAGCACTCTTACAAATAATTATCCTTCATTGCTTGTTTTTAAGTACTTTGATTCTATCTTTCTATACTTCAGCATTTTCTAGTGAGGCCTCCCCTCAAGTGATTTTACAGTCACAGTCATTCGGAGTGGCACAAGGCCTTTCGCAAGGCACTGTAACCTCAATAGTTCAAGATAATGATGGTTATCTCTGGATTGGTACATTTAACGGCCTTAACAGATTTGATGGAAGAAACTTCAAAAATTTTTATGCTGATGAAACAAGTTCCGGATTACCTAGTTCATTTATTCGAAGTTTACAATTAGATAAGAATGGTAAACTTTACGTAGGTACAGATAAAGGTTTGGCAGTATATGATAAAAGTAAAGATTCATTCATAACATACGGCCCTCCATTTGAAAATAAGCCTATTTGGAGTATAAACACCACTTTAGATAGCCTAATCATTGGTACCGACAACTCAATAATAGAAATTAATGTGAATAATAGTTTTAAAATATTTTCACCAAAAGGAATTGGTGAAATAAAAAAAATAATAAAGAGTGGTGATAGTTATGTATTTAAAGACTACTCAGGAAAGTTGTTTAAATTAAATAAAAACAAACTAAAACTTATTAAAGAAAATATTATAGATATTGAACAAAAAAATGCAGACACTATTATACTATCCTCAGAAGATGGTCTTTTTGAATTTAATGGAAATATTATAAAAAAAATAGACAATCGCCCATTCTCACAACTAGGAAAAAACCATCAAAATATATACGGAATTTCAGAAAACTCTATAGTTGACATTACTTCAACAAAAAAAATAGGTTTGATACCAGCATTCGCTCCAGACAAAAACACTTATTTTTATATAAATAAAAGCTACTTTACATTTGGCAGTATTGACCAAGGTTTTTCGATTATAAAAAAGCAAAACAATCTAGTAAAGCAAACTACTCTTGTTAACAACAGCATTTGGCATTTAACTAAAAATGAAAATGGTTTTCTCGTTTCATCGGATTCAGAATATATAACTCTTTTTGATGAAAACTTCCAGAAAAAAAAGGACTTCAATACACATACCGTAGGATATAAATATGCAGTATTGATCGGGAATAACCTTTTTTACGGAACGAGGCATGGTTTGTTTTTACAAAATAATGAATCAGTTACTATGCTTAGTTCAGAAACTATCTCATCATTATCCCAAAGTGATGATGGTTCGCTTTTATCTGCGGGCACACCTAATGGAAAGATATTAATAATAAAAAACTCTAGTATAATAAAAACCATTGACACAAAAAGAAACGAGCCAATTTTTGATATAGAAATAATATCTGAAAATTTACTTTACGTTGCAAGTCAAGGTGGTTTAAGAAAATATGAAAATAGCAATGAGACTATAATTAGCGAACAATTAACCTATAGTATTGAAAAAGATAAAAATAATATTTTATTTGGTACATCCACAGCACTAATGCGTTACAACCCATTAACTGAAAAAAATGAAAAAATACTTTCTAACAATAAAGAAATATATTCAATTGTGAATGATGCTGATTTCATCACACTATCTTCACTAGGTGAGGTAATTGTTTACAACAAGAATAACCAGACTTCATACACGTTGAATACATCAAATGGAAGTCAATATGAGTATAACTCACCCAGCGCAATAAGAATTAATGATGTTATTCTATTAGCAGGTGTAAATGGGATAAGTATTGTATCTCCAGAAGAAGTTACACATTATATAAAAAACCAAAAAATAAGCAAAGCTGAGATAATAAATTTTTCAGTTTTCAATATAGCACAAGAAAAAAATGGAAAGTACTTAAAACAACCAATTGATGTAACAAGTGAAATAACACTTAAATATTCCGAATATCCTTTTTCATTTGACTTCTTAACACCAATGTCAGATGAGTTCTCTACAAACTATTATTATAGAATGCAGGGACTGTCGGATACATGGATTTATTCTAATGGAAATAACTCTGCAACCTATACTAACTTATCTCCTGGGAAATACGTTTTTCAAGTTTATGCTATAAACAAGCTTTCTGGAGAAAAGTCACCTGAAAAAGAAGTGAATATAATAATAACGCCACCTTGGTGGTCTTCAACTCAAGCTAAAATATTTTACTTTATTATTCTAATTTTTATCACCCTATTCATCTTTAAAGCTATACTAAGAAAAAGAGAAGTCCAGCGACAAATAGCTTTAAGTGAGGAGCGCCTAAAGCTGTCTCTCTGGGGAAGTGGCGATGAAATGTGGGACTGGGATATAGAAACGGGTAATATTTTCCGCTCGAATATTTGGGGTGCATTAGAGTTTCCAAGGGATGGCCACCGTTCAGGTAATAATGATGAAGAAAGTAACATTCACCCCATGGATCAGGAACGCGTCAGAGAAGCACTGAATAAACATTTCTATGGTGAGACAGATCACTTTGAAGCGGCATATAGAGTTAAGGGCAAAGATGATAGCTGGATCTGGATTTTAGATAGGGCCAAAATTGTAGAAAGAGATGATAAAGATAATGCCCTTCGAATGACAGGTACTATTAAAAATATCAGTCAATTTAAACAAAAAGAAGAACAATTAAAACTGTTCGAAAAAGCCATCGAAAATATTTCAGAAGGCATGTTTATTCTCGACAGCGAGTATCGTTTTGTCGAGGTCAACGAAGCATGTTGTAGAATTTCACAGCGAAATAGAGCTGATTTTATTGGTAACTTGCTTACCTTTGAGTTATATCCAGAGTCCTTCTCAAATCAGATCCGCAGTATGCTGAAGCAGCAAGGTCGATGGGCGAGTGAAGTCGAAGCTAGTCGTGGTGATAAAAGCCATTTCCATATGGAGCTCACCATAGACGCGATTTACGATGAGTCGGGCGAACTATCACACTATGTAGGTGTTTTCTCCGACATATCAAGACGTAAACAGCAGGAAGAAGAGCTTCGAAAACTCACCAACAATGATTTACTGACTGGCCTGCCAAACCGTTCAAACTTACAAGTCACATTAGGGAACTTAGTCAATAAAGAAATTAATCATGCATTAATGGTACTCGATTTAGATAATTTTAAGCGTATTAATGACTCATTAGGTCATCAAATTGGCGATCAATTACTTAAACTGGTATCTGTCAGAATAAAATCCTCCGTACCGAAAAACACGAGCATCTATCGTTTAGGTGGAGATGAATTTGCCATTGTGCTCGATAAAACCTCTGATATAAGTGCCTGCGCGGCAATTGCGGGACGAATTATTGAAGCTTTTAAAGCTGTATATGAAATAGGCAATGAGCAACTTGTTTTGGGGGCAAGTATCGGGATTGTACTTTATCCAGAGGATGAACAGAGTGAACAAGCATTACTGAGAAAGGCGGATATTGCCATGTACCATGCAAAATCGGCTGGCGGTAATTGTTACCAATTCTACTCAGAATCTTTTAACCAACATGCGATTAAGCAATTAGAAATTGAAAATCTTATCAGGGAAGGTTTAAAAGATGATTTATTTGAGGTGTATTACCAGCCTAAAGTTGATCTAAAGCATGGTCATGTTACCGGAATGGAAGCCTTAGTGAGATTAAATCATCCAATCTTAGGACTTATTCCACCGAATGATTTTATTCCTCTTGCAGAAGAAAATGGCCTCATTATTGAAATTGGCGAAATTGTACTCAGAAAAGCCTGTTTTGCCGCCCAAAAATGGCGTGAACTGGGTCTGTTTAAAGGGAGAGTCGCCGTCAATTTATCGTCACGTCAGTTTGCACTGCCCGATCTGCAACAACGAATTGAATCTATTTTACGATTAACACAATTGCCAGCTGCACATCTTGAACTCGAAATCACCGAAGGGACGGTGATTAAACAACCGGAAATGGCCATTATCGTTATGCAGCAATTAACGAAAATGGGTGTCAATCTAGCATTAGACGACTTTGGTACGGGTTATTCGTCACTTTCTTACTTAAAACGATTCCCTATCCATACGCTAAAAATCGATAAAGCCTTTGTCGATGATATTGATAAGTCAGATCGTGATTTGAAGATGGTCGATTCTATTATCACCATTGCTCATAATATGGGACTATCCGTGGTTGGAGAAGGTGTTGAACAAGCAGCACAGCTAAATATCCTACGCGCCCTAAACTGTGAAGAAATACAAGGTTATATCTTTAGCAAAGCGATTAATGAGACCGAGTTTACTCAATTGCTGCAAGATGACCGGAGTAAATTCATGCCCCACCACAACATTATTTGATCATCTAATTATCTCTCTGTCGGTAGTTTGAAACATTGGCACAACATCTGCAGATAGATGTCCAGTGTCAAAAAATAAAATATTATCAACTACCCTGAGAGATAAAACGATGAAAGGAATTCTTACCGCAGCAGCTTTACTGTCTACTATCGGCTTTGTAACAACTGCCGCAGCCATTGAAACAACTGTAACTGTAGAGAAAAGCCTCTCTCAAACTGTTGTGTCATCTGAAGCGACTAAAGAAGTTGATCAAGAAGTCGCTGGTCATCCGTATGTCAAATTCAAACCATTTGAAGTCGCTGGCCACCCGTATGTCAAATTCAAACCATTTGAAGTCGCTGGCCACCCGTATGTCAAATTCAAACCATTTGAAGTCGCTGGTCACCCGTATGTCAAATTCAAACCATTTGAAGTCGCTGGTCACCCGTATGTCAAATTCAAACCATTTGAAGTCGCTGGTCACCCATATGTGAAATTCGCTAACTCAAATACTGAAATAGCGTAATTTAACTGTAAATTGAGGTCACAGAATATGATTAACTCACTAAAAAAAGCACTTGGTTTCGCAAAGCCTGTTCGTAAAAAAGTAAAATTACCAGAAGGCTTAAACCACCTTGAAGTGATCCCAGCAAAGGGTTGGTGGAATTAATTCCATCTAAATCTGAAAACATTATCGTTTAGATAGTCTAGAGCTACTCAGCTAGCGCGCAGCCTAGGCCAATAAAAAAGGAGCTTAATGCTCCTTTTTTATTGGTCACATTTACGACAAATCATATCTATATTAAGCGGTTAGACATCCGTCAGAACTCTGACACACTCTTCTTAGTGCAATACGCTTATGGGAGGAAAAGAGTGGAAATGCTAAGGGTCCTAGTATAAATCCCATTACAGCCCAATAGCTTACCGTTAACCCAGCTCTAAAAGCCGCAATCCCAAAACACCACGAACAACTCACCGACAAGGCAGCAACTATATAAAACATCAATCCCACAGCAACCTCTTTAATCGACTAAGTCATTATGTGCAAATCAAAAAATAGCAGTTTGCTATACAAATGGACTCCGAGCGAGGCTACTTATAAGCATTAATCAACATCAGATATGCACATACGGTATAACAGCACAACTGCCGTAATAGGACGCCATAATACAAGATCCCCCCAATAAATGTGAACGTTTTTTAGGCAAAACTTAGCCTTGAGGCAATAAAAAAGCGGCATAAAATTGCCGATTTTTTGACCAAAACTTCTAAGTGTTAGAAGAAGCGAGCTTTTTCTGCCGCCATCGCCTTAAGGCGTGGGCAAGGCTCAAATCGATCGCCATATTGCGTTTGATAACGTTCAAGTATTTTGACTAAGTTATCCGCGCCTAAAGTATCGATATAATGGAATGGGCCACCCAAGAATGGTGGGAAACCGATGCCAAAGATAGCGCCGATATCACCATCGCGCGGTGAGGCAATAATGCCTTCATCTAAGCAGCGCACAGCTTCATTGAGCATTTGCACTACACAGCGTTCCGCTACCGCGCTCATTTCTTTATCGACACCAGGCTTGATGCCTAATACGCCATACACACTTTCATCGACGGCTTTTTCCTTGCTGGCAACACCATACTGATAAAAACCTTTGCCGTTTTTACGACCCTTTCTATCGTCGCTTAACAGCTTGTCGAAAGCCGCTGGGGCTTTAAAACGTTCGCCAAGCTCTTTTTCAAGAATGGGAGAGATCTTAGCGCCCACATCAATACCGACTTCATCAAGCAAAGTGATAGGGCCAACGGGGAAACCAAACTTCACTAACGCTTTATCGAGATGTTCAACACTTTGCCCTTCTAGCAGCAATTGTGCGGCTTCGTTCATATAAAGCGCGAGGATGCGGTTAACATAAAACCCCGCACCATCTTGTACTACGATTGGTGTTTTACCCTGTTTACGGGCAAAGGCAACCGTGGTGGCAATGGTTTCTGGGGAGGTTTTGGCGTGGGCAATCACTTCCACCAGCGGCATTTTTTCTACTGGCGAGAAGTAATGTAAGCCAATCACATTTTCAGGACGGCTAGCCGCTTGTGCAATTTGACCAATGGGTAACGATGAGGTGTTAGACGCAAAAATCGTGTGCTCACCGCATTCACGCTCAATGTCTTTTACCATTTGATGTTTGAGCGCTAAATCCTCAAATACCGCTTCCACAACGATGTCGGCATCTTTAACGCCTTTATACTCAGTGGTTGTAGTCATCAGCGCCATTAAATTGTCGCGTGCAGCTGGCGTCATATGACGACGTTTAACGCCTTTATCCAATAACTTATAGGCGTAGGAAAGCGCGTTGCTTAAGCCCTTTTCGTTAATGTCTTTTACCCGCGCAGGGATTTTAGCCTTAGTCGTCGTTACCGAAGCAATACCACCGCCCATCAAACCGCCCCCTAAGATCACGGCTTTTTTGACTTTACGTGGCGTAGCCCCTTCGGCGCCGGTTTCTTTCTTCATCTCTGTGGTTGCAAAGAAAATACTGCGCAGCGCTTCAGATTCTTTCGACACCACCAGTTCAGCAAAATGGCTGGCTTCTACCTCAAGCCCTTTTTGCATTCCCTTCGCCATACCTTGACGCACGCAATCAATAATTTTTGCAGGCGCGGGGTAGTTCCCTTGGGTTTTCTTAGCGACTTGCTTAGCGGCTTGATCAAAAATAATGTTGCGACCAAAGCCAGTACCTTCAAGCAATTGGTTTACTAGTGATTTTTTAACTGGCTTAGCTGTTTTTTTACCCGCGAGCGCCATCTCCACTGCGGTTTGCAGTAAAATAGTCTGTGGCACCACATCGTTAACTAAACCCATCTTTAACGCTTGTTTTGGACGAATTTGTTTACCTGTCAACATCATATCCAGCGCAGTGGTAATGCCCACTAAACGAGGCAAACGCTGAGTACCACCACCACCGGGTAATAAACCGAGTTGCACTTCGGGTACGCCCAGCATGGTCTTGCCATCATCACTGCACACACGTTGATGGCATGCGAGCGCGAGCTCTAAACCGCCTCCTAAACAGGCGCCATGAATAGCTGCAACCACAGGGATATTTAAGGCTTCTAACTCGTTAAACACCACATGCCCTTGCAGGGATAAGGCTTTAGCATCGCCCGCCGTTTGGCAAGCATCGAGCATAGAGATATCGGCACCGGCAACAAATGAATCTTTTTTACCCGAAATCAGCACTAGGCCACGGATACTGCTATCGCGTTTTATCTCAGATAGGATTTCACTGATCTCAGGGCCAAATTCTGCCTTGAGGGTATTCATGGTTTCGCCGGGTACATCCATCGTTAGAATGGCGATACCGTCTTCACGGCGGGTTAAATTAAATGTCTTTTCCATCGCCATTACTCCACTTCCACAATCATTGCAGCCCCTAAACCACCCGCAGCACAGGCCGTTGCCAAACCCGTTCCGCCGCCACGACGTTTAAGTTCACGACAAACCTGAGTGATTAAACGCGTACCTGTAGCCGCAAATGGATGGCCATAGGCTAAAGAACCACCGAGCACGTTAAATTTGCTCATATCAATGTCACCAATGGCGCGGTTGCGGCCAAGTTTTTCTTCGGCAAATTTCTTTGAGGCAAACATCTGCATATTCGCTAGGGTTTGTGCCGCGAAAGCTTCATGCATTTCGATGAGGGTTAAATCTTCTAATTCCATGCCAGCACGTTTTAATGCCAATGGCGTCGCATAAGATGGGCCCATTAGCATATCTTGCCAGACATCAATGGCGGTAAATGCGTAGCTCTTAATGTAACCAATTGGTTGATAACCTAAAGCTTTAGCGCGGCCTTCACTCATCAAAATGATCGCCGAGGCGCCATCGGTCAGCGGCGTACTGTTCGCGGCCGTCACGCTACCATGCTTTTTATCGAAAGCGGGACGCAGTTTGGCGTAAGAAGCTAAATCGGAGTTTTCACGAATATTGTTATCGCGCTCGATAAACTGTTTGTAGGGTGGGACATGGGCCACCATCACTTCATCACGTAGATGGCCCGAAGCCCAGGTTTCACTCGCCAGCGTGTGGGAGCGGTGCGCCAGCGCATCTTGATCGGCGCGGCTGATGTTGTAAGTCTTGGCCATTTGCTCCGCGGTTTGTCCCATGGACAAACCCGTTGAATACTCAGCCACGGCTGGCGGTACAGGCAATAAATCTTTAATGCCTAAACGGCGAAAAATCTGTAATTTTTGGCCAAAAGTGCGGGCTTTATTTAGATCAACTAAGGCATGGGCGAGCTTTTTAGACACACCAATAGGTAATACAGAAGAAGAGTCGGCACCGCCGGCAATCCCGATGTCGATATTACCGGTCATGATTGACTCAGCCACATTCACCGCAGATTGAAAACTGGTCGCACAGGCACGGGTCACGCTATAGGCATCGGTAGACACATCCATACCCGTTCCTAATACGATTTCACGGGCAATATTCGGTGTCGCAGGCATTTGTACCACCTGACCATACACGAGTTGCTCAATCAATTTAGGATCCAGTTCGCTACGAACAAGCAGTTCGTTAACCACCATTTTACCCATATCGAGCGCCGATACTCCGTGGAATGCGGTCGCCTGTTTCGCAAATGGCGTTCTTAAGCCCGCCACAATAGCGATACGCTCACCCTTTGCATTAGTTACCTGTTGTCTATCACTCATTTGTCACCCTCTTTATGTGCGCTATCGCTGAGAGATTTCAGGCGGCGCTATCGATTTCCATGTTTGCCCTGCTGTTTGGCACCAAAAAAGCCTAATAACAGGTCTGACCATTAAAGTGTGATCTGATTCTAACTTCTTGTCAGCAAGTTTTAAACACCTGTTTGTTTTTTTAACACTAGCCAAACCCTTAGGGAATTCTTTACCATATTCGTTGTCTTAAGCCCACACACGTATTTTCAATTGATATTTTCAACCTAAAAACGAGTAGCATCATGCCTTTGAGTCGCTTCCATGCATTACGCACTTACCTAAATAAGGTTGTTTTAGGGCAGCCTGTACTGACCGAAAATCTGCTCATTGCCCTCATCGCCAATGGCCATTTATTAGTAGAAGGTCCACCAGGACTTGCCAAAACCCGCGCGGTTAAAGCCCTTTGCGACGGAGTTGAAGGGGATTTTCATCGGATCCAATTTACCCCCGACTTGCTGCCTGCCGACTTAACAGGAACGGATATCTATCGCTCCCAAACCGGTACCTTTGAATTTGAAGCTGGTCCGATTTTCCATAACCTGATCCTCGCCGATGAAATCAACCGCGCCCCCGCTAAAGTGCAGTCGGCGTTATTAGAGGCCATGGCGGAAGGTCAAGTGACCGTGGGGAAAAATAGTTATAAATTGCCACCGTTATTTTTAGTGATGGCAACGCAAAACCCCTTGGAAAACGAAGGCACTTATCCGCTGCCTGAAGCTCAGCTCGACCGTTTTTTAATGCACCTGAATTTGGATTACCCAAGTGGCGACACCGAGATCGAAATCTTGCGTCAATCCCGTAAGGAAGCACTCACCCACGAGTTGCCAACCACTGAGCCGATTGCTCAAGCGGATATTTTTGCCGCCCGTGATGAAGCAATGGAAATCTATCTAGCTGAGCCGCTAGAGAAATACATAGTCGAAATTATTATGGCAACCCGCCAACCCGCGCGTTACAGCGACGAACTGACCAAATGGTTAGAGTACGGTGTGAGTCCTCGTGCGACGATTTCGCTTGAACGCTGCGCCCGCGCCAGAGCCTGGTTACACGAGCGCGATTTTGTCTCTCCCGAGGATATTCAAGCTGTTGCGCCCAATGTATTAAGGCACAGACTGCTGCTGAGCTATCAAGCGCAGGCCGAAGGGGTCAGCCGCGACCAAGTGATTAACCATATTTTGACTCAAGTCGCCGTGCCTTAGACCTGAACGCCATAAAACAGTCCCATAGCTATGTGTTCAGGTGGCGAACAAACTAACGTTAAGTTAAATAAATGGCTTTAAATGAGTGACTTTGAATGAATAACAGTGCGCTAAACGCATCCCTACATAATGATGTTGCACAACATGGCTTACCTCTTAATGGTTTGCCCTTGTTTGCCGACGGGTTGCATTTAACCGAGAAGGAACTGCTCGCCTGCCAGACCATAGCTCGGGCTATCCCAGAGCGTCACAGCCGAGCACGTGCCAATCTGGCAGGTCATCGCAGCAGTCTAATCAAAGGCCGCGGGATGGAATTTGCCGAAGTGCGCCATTATCAGCAAGGTGATGATGTCCGCACCATAGATTGGCGCGTCACAGCCCGCACTGGGCAAACCCACACCAAACTCTTTATCGAAGAGCGCGAGCGCCCTATTCTGCTGCTGCTCGATTTAAGCCAGAGTCTGTATTTTGGCTCGAGTTTGCTGTTACAGTCGGTTCAAGCGGGGCATCTGGCTACCACGCTTGGCTGGAACGCAATTAACCACGGCGACCGACTCGGCGCCTTAATCGCCTGCGAATCGGAGCACCTTGAATTAAAACCCCGCAGTCGCCGCCAAGGGATATTGCAGCTCATCTCAGGCCTGCGCCGAGTGCACGAGCAGCAACTCAATCAGCTCGGCAGTCATCCGCGCGATCCTGATCATATCCTGCGCGCCTGCCAGCGGTTGCAACGCATCGCTAAACCGGGCTCATTAATTTGGATCATCACCGATGGCAGCCATTTTACGCCGCAATGTATCGCGCCGCTGACAGAACTCAAACGCCACTGTGATATTGGCGCGTATTTGATAACAGACCCTTTGAGGCAAGGTAACCTGAATTTGCCTAAACAGTTCAGTTTACCAGTCCGAGATGGGGAGCAAGACTTAGTGTTGACTCGCCATAGCTATCAGGCGTGGCTTGCGCTGCAACACCAGCAACAGAATGACTTTATTACCATGATGCAAAAGCTTAGGGTACACACCCAATTTATCGATGCAGGCTTACCGCTTGCAGAGCAATTAGCATTGCTGCAGTAACCACATGGCAGAGAAGCTATTCAGTTGACAATGAACCGAAAGAATAAGTGAGTCCAAAGCGTGAACCCACAAACTTTACCGCCAGCCTCGGATAAGGCTGTAACGCCAAATCCCATGTTGGCGGATTTGCAGGATATTATTATCCCCGATCCTATTGGTGCTTGGCCATGGGCCGTAGGCTATTGGTTAGTACTTGCTATCCTGCTGGTGCTAATCATCAGCGCGATCCTTTGGCTTAAAAAACGCGCCGCTTACTTAGCGCCGAAAAAAGCCGCCCAAGGTTTGTTTGCAGTACTTGACCCCAATTCAAGCCAGTACGCCTCGGAAGTCAATCAGCTATTAAAACGAACTGCACTGAGTTACTTACCAAGAGAAGAAATAGCGAAACTCGATGGCCCCGCTTGGGCAACTTGGTTAGATAGCCATTTGCCCGCAAAACAGCGTGGCCGCATTGGGCCCTTATTGGGAAAGCGTCATCAGGCTAAACCACTAAGCGCTGACGAGGCCCGTGAGTTACAGGCCCTCGCCCGCAGCTGGTTTGCCTCAAAAGCCAAATTAAGCGCACCGATAATGCACGCGGCTACAAACCCAAACCCGGCTACGTCAGCAGCATTAACACCGGCTCCAGCAAAGCCTGCGGAGGAGCAATGTTAACTTTAGCCTGGCCTTTTGCATTGATTTTACTGCCTTTACCTTTTATTTTTTGGCGTCGGCAATCAGTACATGCCGAAGGTGCGCGCCTGCAACTGCCCGGTATTAGTCAAACGGGCAAGGCCAATATCACTAGCCACAACCGTCAAAGCCGTAAACGCTATTGGTTAATGTGGTGCTTGTTAGTGCTTGCTATCGCCCGTCCACAATGGCTTGGCGATCCAATTGAGCTCCCTAGCCAAGGTCGCGATCTCATGCTGGCGGTGGATTTATCCGGCAGTATGCAGATTGAAGATATGGTGATCGACGGCAAAGTGGTCGACCGTTTTACCCTCATCCAACACGTGGTCAGTGAGTTTATTGAACGCCGCAAAGGCGATCGCATCGGTTTGATTTTATTTGCCGATCACGCCTATTTACAGGCACCACTGACTCAAGATAGACGTTCCGTTGCCCAGTTTTTAAAAGAGGCGCAGATTGGCCTCGTTGGTAAACAAACGGCGATCGGCGAATCGATTGCACTCGCGGTAAAACGTTTCGATAAAATGGATGAGAGTAACAGAGTATTGATTTTATTGACTGACGGTTCAAACAACGCCGGCAATATCGATCCTGAGCAAGCGGCCCAAATTGCCGCCAATCGTAAAGTGACGATTTATACCGTTGGCGTGGGTGCCGATGTCATGGAAAGACGCACCCTCTTTGGTCGTGAACGCGTCAATCCGTCAATGGATTTGGATGAAAACCAACTGCAGCAGATTGCCGATGTCACCCACGGCCGCTATTTCCGCGCCCGCAATAGTCAGGAGTTAGAGCAGATTTATCAAGAAATCGATAAACTTGAACCCGTTAGCCGCGATCAACTCAGTTATCGCCCTCAAGCGGAGCTATTTTACTGGCCGCTCGCATTAGCACTTCTCACCAGTCTCTGGATTGCACTAGCGCAGTTACCGTTTTTTACTCGCGCTAAAACCCTTGTTTTATCAGCCACACCGCGGGGGAATGTCCGTTAATGAGCCTGCATTTTATTCGTCCTGAATGGTTACTCGCCCTATTGCCGTTAGGGATTATTTTATGGACGCTTTGGCGCCAGCATGCAACTAACAGTGCGTGGAATCGTTATATTGCGCCACATTTGGCAAAAATATTAGTCACAGAAGGTTCGCAAAAGTCCCGCAGGCCGCTGTATATCTTGGCCTTTTCTTGGTTTATCGCCGTGTTAGCGTTAGCGGGACCCGCCCTCAATAAACAATCTTTGCCCGTCTTCGCCGCGGAGCAAGGCCGAGTGCTGGTGATGGATATGTCCGTCTCCATGTTTGCCACCGATTTGGCACCTAACCGTTTAACCCAAGCCAAGTTTAGGGCGACGGATTTATTACGCGGCCTAAAAGAAGGGGAAACCGGGCTCATCGCCTTCGCCGGCGATGCCTTTACCATAAGCCCCTTAACCCGCGATACGGGCACACTACTCAATTTATTACCCACCTTAAGCCCTGAGATTATGCCCGTGCTAGGGTCAAACTTAGCCGCCGCATTAACCCAAGCCAAAAACCTGCTGGCACAGGGTGGACATCTTCGTGGCGATATTATTGTGATGACGGATGGCATCACGCCTAAACAATTCGATGAGGCCAACTCAGCCTTATCAGGCAGCCAATATCGCCTCGCGATTATGGGATTTGGTAGCCCCCAAGGCGCACCAATTCGCTTACCCGATGGTCAACTACAACGAGATAGCAGTAATGAGGTTGTCGTCGCGAAAACCGACTTTGGCTTGCTGCAAAAATTAGCCGATAACCATAATGGCACTATGATCCCCAATCGCACCGATGGTGAGGATCTTGTCCAACTTCAACATTGGTTAAGCGATAGTGGTGATGCCAAAGCCACGGATCTCGATGGTGAAACTTGGCAGGATCTCGGTCCTTACCTCGCCTTATTCTTACTCATTCCTGCCCTGCTGAGCTTTAAGCAAGGCATGCTCGCCAACTGGCTGTTGATGGGATTAACTGGTTTATTATTCGGCGCATTGCCACAAAACGCCCACGCCAGCGCCTGGGACTCGCTCTGGCACACTCAAGAGCAGCAAGCGATGCAGGCTTACCAAGCCGAGGACTATGCCAATGCCGCTCAAAAATTCGAGACGCCCCAATGGCAAGGCGCTGCGCAATATAAGGCAGGCAATTTCGAACAAGCGCTAAAAACCTTTGAGCAAGATAATTCAGCCAATGGGCTTTACAATCAAGGCAACGCGCTGATGCAAATGGGCAAACCCGATAAAGCTAAAGAACGGTACCAAGCAGCGCTCGACAAGCAACCCGATTTCCCACAGGCCAAGGCCAACCTTGAGTTAGCGGAAAAACTGCTGGATCAGCAACAATCCCAGCAAAATGCTGACAACCAAGATCAGCAGTCTCAGGGCGACCAAAACCAACAGGGACAGAACCAAAACGATCAGCAGCAAGGACAAAACCAGCAGCAAGATCAGCAATCCTCGCAAAACGACCAAGCTCAAGAGCAGTCTCAAGAGCAACAGTCCCAACAGCAAAATAATGCCGACCAAGCGGACGAAAAACCGTCGCAGGATCAAGACACCTCATCCGAGCAGCAGGATAATGCTGAGCCAGGCGCGCAGGATAAACAGCAAGATGCTGATAAAGCACAACGAGATCAGCAAGAAGCTAAAAATGAACAACAGCAGGCACAGCAAGAAGCCAATCAGCAAAATAGCGCCGATAACAATGCTGAAGATAATGCAGAAGAGCAAGCCAGCAACGAAGCCCAAATGCAGGCAAAGGTCGCGGATGATAAGTCCAACACGGAGCAAGAACAACAAGCCCTAGCGCAAAAAGCGGATAAAGAGAAACAGTCGCAGGCAGATAAAGACACTGAAACCGCCATCAGTGAAACACTAGAAGCCCCGCCCAGTAACAGTGAACCTTTGCCCGCTGAGATGCAGCGAGCCCTGCGAGGCGTGAGTGAAGATCCACAAGTATTGCTGCGAAACAAAATGCAACTCGAATATCAAAAACGCCGTCAAAATGGCCAAATATCAAGGGATAACGAACAGTGGTAATCAGACAATTTTTTATCCTCCTCATTCTTTGCATCGCGGTTATCAATCCCGCCTTTGCCCTGAGCAAACTCGAGGCGTCGGTCGATCGCAATCCAGTAATGGAGGGAGAGTATTTTGTGCTCAATGTCAGTGCCGACGATGAGGTCGACACAGGTAAACTCGACACCTCCATCCTGCTAAAGGATTTTATTGTGGGTCGCACCAGCGTGAGCCGCAGCACTCAGATCATGAACTTTGACGCGGTTAAAGAAACCCGCTGGCAAGTGCTGCTAGCGCCAAAGCAAAAGGGTCAACTGACCATTCCATCCTTTAGTATTGATGGCGTCAGCTCCGCCGAAATTCCCCTCAAAGTAGTCCAAGCCGGTGCGCAACCTGAGCAGGCTAAGAATCTGTTTATCGATGCTAAGGTATCGAGTGATGAGGCCTACGTCGGCCAGCTTATCACCTATAAAGTGAAGCTCTACCTTGCGGTCGAACTGCAACGCGGTGTGCTTAATGCTCCCGTTATCGAAGGCGCGCAGATTAAGCAAATTGGCGAAGATAAAGACGGCTCGGAGATCATCGATGGCCGCCGTTACCGCGTGATTGAACGCACCTATGGCATCATTCCCGATTTACCCGGCCAAGTGAATATCAAAGGCGCGACCTTTTCTGGCGATGTATTAGTGGAATCCCAACGCCGTGGCGGCATGTTTGGCTTTAACGAGAGCCGCCCAATGCAAGCCGGCGCGCCCTCCTTAAGCATCCAAGTCGAACCTGCGCCAACTAGCTTCCAAGGCCAATGGCTTGTGGCCGACTTAGTGGTATTAAAAGAGAGTTTTCCTGAGGATGTAAAAGAGTTTACCGTCGGAAGCCCTATTACCCGCACGCTCACCTTATTGGCCTCCAATGCCGATGAGAATAGCCTGCCGGATATCGCGCAAAATCTGCCGCCAGAGCTTAAATCCTATCCCGAAAAACCTCAGCGCCAGAGCTTTGTGCGCGATGCGCAGATAGTGTCCCAATACAGTATTACCTCAGCGATTGTGCCCAGTAAAGTAGGCACTTTTACCTTACCTGAAGTGAAAGTACCTTGGTGGAATCCACATCTTAAACGCCAAGAAATCGCGACCCTGCCCGCTCGCACTATTGAAGTAAAAGGTGGCGCCATTATCGATACGCCCGTCGAACCCAACTGGCAGGCAAATACCAGCACCCGCAATGAAGGTAGTTGGAGCGCCAATCTGTTTGCCCTGCTATGGCTAGTAACATTGATTGCATGGGGCGTGACCTTGGTTGCTTGGCGCCGTGCACTTAAGCGCCAAACACCTGTTAACACTCAGGTTCAACCTCAACCACTCGTCCTTGGCAATGGTCTTAAAGGCTTGGAGCAGGCCTGCGCTAGAGGTCATGTCAGCGATATTTTGCAGCAATTACAGCAATACTTTAGTGAGCAGGCCGCTCGCCCTATGACGCTCGATAAAATTGCCGCGCAATCGAATGAATTAGCAGAGGCGATTCGCCAATTACAAGCATTGGCCTACGGCGGAAAAGCCAATAGCGGTACACAACTGGCTGACGCGGTAAAAGCATTGTTAAGCGCGGTAAAAAGCGGCAATCTAAAAACCATGGTACAGCCATCTACGCCATTACGTCCGCTAAATCCAAACGGCTAATCCTAAACAGTGCGACGGCTTACTCGAATGAATAAGGTGTAATATTTTGAATCGTAAAATAAAAAGAAAAAATCAAAAAAATGTTTACTAACTGGCGAAAGAAATCCGTTGAGCCTGCGGTCTCTTCTGACATGCTGAGTAAACAACGACGATATAACAGCCTAGTCAAGGCGCTGCACGCCGATATTTTCCGTTATGCCTTTTGGTTGTGCGGTGACAAGCCGGTTGCTGAAGATATAACCCAAGAAACCTTCTTGCGGGCGTGGCGCTCTTTAGATTCCCTTCAGGATGATAAAGCGGCGAAGGCTTGGCTAATCACGATTTTAAGACGTGAAAATGCCCGTCGATTCGAGCGCAAACAATTTGATTACGCCGATGTCGAGCAAGACAGCTTAGAAGATCACATAGCCTCCAGCACTGAAGAGCAAACCGAGCAGTACTGGTTGAGAAGGCAAATCGCTAAGCTGGATATCGAATATCGAGAGCCATTACTACTGCAATTGATTGGTGGTTTTAGTGGGGATGAAATCGCCGAACTGTTGGAACTGAATCGTAACACAGTAATGACGCGCTTATTTCGGGCGAGGAACCAATTGAAAGAATTACTTGAGAAAACAGAGGTAAGAGGTCAATCCAATGGATGAGCTTAAATTTAGACGTCAAGCTTATGAAGATCCTCATAATCAAGACCCAGAGTTTCTTGAGCAAATGCGTGCCAAACCTGAGCATCAGGCCCTTGTTTCTGAGCTTAAACGCTTCGATGCTAAACTCAACCAAGCCTTAAAAGTGGAAGTACCGGAAGACTTAGCCGATAAACTCATCCTACGCCAACAACTACAACAACACCACAAACAGCGCCGTCAAACGGGTTTTTTAGTGGCGATGGCTGCCTCTATAGCCTTTATCGTGGGCATCAGTTTTAGCCTGCTACGTTTAGGTCCGGTAGATTTAGCTGAGCATGCATTAGCCCATGTCTACCATGAAGGAGTGGCGTTGCAGGTTGATCAGAATGTCAATTTCAGCCAAGTGAATGCGCAGCTTGCCTCGATGAAAAACCTTCAAAATGCAAAATTTATCGAACAACCAGGCAAAGTTTACTACACCTCTTACTGTGATTTTCAAGGTGTTAAGAGTCTGCATTTAGTTTTACAAGCAGAAAAAGGCAAAGTCACACTGTTTATTGTGCCGATTGAAAAACGCATGGTGCTGGATAACACCTTTGCCGATGGCAAATATAAAGGAATGGGATTTGAAACCCGCGATGCTTATATTTTGCTTGTGGGTGAGGATCAAGCAGACCTTAGCTTTGTAAAAGACGAAATCAACAACACCTTTATCTAACCAACTAATATATAAACCTTTCTTAAATCCACCTCCGATATTTTTTCACGATCGGAGGTCGGATTTCGATCACATCTCCATCTACTAATGGGCTCTTGCTCAAACATCTGGTAGCATGCTTGCCACTTTTAATAATAACAAGATGGGATAAAAACAATATGACGATTGAAACCCCAATTTTAATCACATTTGTTGGCTATTTAGTATTGATGATGGGCATCGGATTTTGGGCTTACCGTGCTACCGATACTGTGGATGATTATATTTTAGGTGGCCGCAAAATGGGCCCCGCCGTAACCGCACTCAGCGTTGGCGCCTCCGATATGTCAGGTTGGTTACTGTTAGGCTTACCCGGCGCGGTATATTTAGGTGGTTTAGGTGAAGCGTGGATTGGTATTGGCTTAGTGATAGGTGCTTGGCTAAACTGGTTATTTGTAGCAAAACGCTTACGCATTTATACCCAATTAGCAGATAACGCCCTCACTCTACCTGACTTTTTCGAGAAACGCTTTCACGATAAACAGGGCTATCTCAAGCTGGTTTCAGCGATCACGATTCTAGTGTTTTTTACCTTCTATGCCTCCTCTGGCATGGTGGGCGGCGCCATTCTATTTGAAAAGGTCTTTGGCTTAGATTACAACGTAGCCTTGGTAATAGGCTCAGCCATTATCGTAGGTTATACCTTTATTGGCGGTTTTTTTGCCGTGAGTTGGACCGACTTCTTTCAGGGCAGTTTAATGTTGATTGCCCTGCTGATCATCCCGTTTGCGGTATTTTCTAATCCCGAAAGTCATGCCGGAATTGAATCTATAGACCCTGCGATGCTGGCATTGATCAGCGATAAAACCACTGTGATTGGGTTGTTATCGCTCTTGGCTTGGGGTCTGGGTTATTTTGGTCAGCCACATATATTGTCGCGCTTTATGGCTATCGGCACTGTCGATGCTTTGCCCACATCACGCCGTATTGCCATGAGCTGGATGATTTTATCCCTGCTCGGTGCCCTAGCGACAGGCTTGGCGGGATCATTGTATTTTGCCAATGAACCACTCGCAAATGCCGAAACTGTCTTCATTCACTTAGCTCAGGCGGCATTTAATCCTTGGATAGGAGGCTTACTGATTGCGGCCATTTTATCGGCCATTATGAGTACCATTGATTCTCAATTATTGGTGTGCTCGAGTGTAATTACCGAAGACTTTTACCGCAAATGGTTACGCCCTAAAGCAGATGACCGTGAACTTATGATGGTTGGTCGCATGGGCGTACTTGCTATTGCAGTGATTGCCGGTGTTATCGCCTTGAATCCTGAAAGCAGTGTATTAAACCTGGTGAGTTATGCGTGGGCCGGATTTGGTGCGGCCTTCGGCCCAGTTGTGCTTTTGTCGCTGTTTTGGAAGCACTATAGCCGTAATGGCGCTATCGCAACGATTATCGTCGGTGCGTTAACCGTGGTATTTTGGAAGCAACTTTCTGGCGGTATTTTTGACTTATATGAAATTTTGCCCGGATTTATGTTTGCTATTATCGCTGGTGTGATTGTGAGTAAACTCACTCGACCAAACGATGAAATCACCGCCGAATTTGAGCAATTTAAGTCAGCGTTATAACCGCCGAATATCGCTTCTTCTTGTAAAAAGCGTACAAGTGTACGCTTTTTACAATTTGTATAATTTTATTAACCTTCGCCTCATTACAAAGTATTAACCTCAAT
>NZ_JTLE01000094.1:889793-909239 GCF_000798835.1 Shewanella sp. ZOR0012 | reverse complement strand
GGGTAGGTATACAGGCAAAGCCTCAAATGATGATAACCACCTACTGAAGTAGGTGGTTTTGGGCTAAAAATAAAAAAGGAGACCCTAGGTCTCCTTTTGGTGAACGTTTGGACTCAATTAACGAGTTTGTAAAGCCGCAATACGCTTCTCTAGAGGTGGATGGCTCATCATTAACTCAGCCATTGAACGCTTGCCGTTAATACCAAAAGCAGACATTTGTGCTGGCATTGCTGAGCTTTCTGGGCCTTGGCGTAAACGCTCAAGTGCTGCAATCATCTTATGCTTGCCCGCTAAGCGAGCTGCACCTTCGTCGGCACGGTATTCACGAATACGTGAGAAGTAAGCCACGATAATTGATGCCAAAATACCAAACAACATATCAAGAACAAATACCACTGCCATATAAGCAAACATGCCCAAACCTTCGCCTTCTTCATCATTGCTCGAGACGAAGTTGTTGATAATGCCTGCAACAACACGCGCCGCGAAGATTACAAAGGTGTTCACCACGCCTTGGATTAAGGTCAAAGTGACCATATCGCCGTTAGCGACGTGGCTTACTTCGTGGGCAAGTACGCCTTCGACTTCGTCTTGACTCATGCCATACAACAGACCTGTACTCACGGCAACTAATGAGTTGTCCTTACTTGGGCCAGTTGCAAATGCATTCATCTCCGGCGATTGGTAAATTGCCACTTCTGGCATTTTAATCCCAGCTTGCTGGGCTTGGCGGGCAACCGTCTCCACTAACCAACGCTCAGTGCTATCACGTGGGGTGGTGATTACTTCACAACCCATGGTCTTTTTCGCCATCCATTTTGAAATCGCTAAGCTGATGAAGGCTCCGCCGAATCCAAAAATCGCAGCGAACACTAAGAGTCCACCCATAGTAGACGTATTCACGCCTAGAATAGACATTACAATTGAGGCTACTAGCAACACGGCTAGGTTAGTCGCAATCAATAAAAATATACGCTTCATATCAGCTCCTTTACGGCACAAAGGTGCCATTTATTTTGTTCAAAGACATAATATGTCCAATTAATCGAAATTCAAGGGGTAAAGGTAAGAGTTTTTCTAATCGCTAATTTTTCTCTCAATTTAGACACAGCCTTTCATGGCTCGTGAGTCTAGGGACAGTCTATTAAGCCAAACTTAAATCTAGGCGCTGTCAGTGTTACAGCCAAATTCATGTGTGTTTATCTATGTTTATCGTAATTAAACTTTGTTAACATGCCTGCACATTCTGAGATTTAAGGATAAAAAAATGACCGTTAATGCCCTACTGCTAAGCAGTTCACGTGTTGGTGACACGCCTTATCTTTCCCATGCGCTGCCTTTTATCAAACCACTCACCGCTCACGCACAAAAATGGATTTTTATTCCTTATGCAGGGGTAAGCATGAGCTACGATACCTACTTAGCCTCTGTAGTGACGGGACTCAGTGAGCTTAAACTCGATATTAGTGGTATTCATCAACACCCTGATCCGCGCCAAGCGATTAAAGATGCCGACGGTATTTTAATTGGTGGCGGCAACACTTTTCATCTTTTGCATGAGTTGTATAAGTACGATCTTGTGCAGCTTATTCGTAATGAAGTCCTTAGCGGTAAGCCTTACATTGGTTGGAGCGCAGGGTCAAATGTATCTGGATTAAGCATTCGTACAACTAACGATATGCCGATCATTGAACCGCCATCATTCGCGGCCCTAAACATAGTGCCTTTTCAGGTAAATCCACATTATTCAAACTACCGTGCACCAGGACATAACGGTGAAACTCGAGCTCAGCGATTACTCGAATTTACCCGTGTCGATCCGATCACGCCCGTCATTGGCATTGTTGAAGGCAGTGCGCTATGGCGACAGGGAGACACTTTATCACTGTTGGGTGATAACCCTGCCTATTTATTCTGTGGCGAACAGCAGGAGCTCCCTATTCCCGTAGGTAGCGATTTATCTCATTTGCTAAAATAAGATCTCGTTAGCGGCATTCATCGTGGTAAATAGGGTAACATTCACACTAAGCTAACCACTTAACATGCAAATGCCGCTCCTTTAAGAGTTGAACGCGACAAAAGACTAGACTGATTATTGACCTTGCGCGCTATCAATATCCTTTCATCATGCAAGGATCGGCATATCTCCCGCAGGAGAAAAAACTTGCACCACTTAAGTATCTGCACTAATTTCGTTGTCGAACACCTTGATAAACAAGATTAATTTTTGCATTTACCCCTAGCTACATTCTGAAACAAATTTTCTAAGTTATTTAAAATTAGGGAGTTATGACCAAGGCACAGGAGTATTTTTTTACCCTTGGTCCATCCAAGTGAGGAGTTTTCATTTTGCGACTGCATTCAACATTGAACCATTCAACCCCGATGAACGGTCATAAAAAGACCAAATTAACACTTTTTTTTGGGTCTATACTGGCCGGCATAATGAGCATCAGTAGTTTAGCCCCCGCCTATGCCGCCAATGCAAGCGATGATAAAAAAGCTAAGGCATTCTCCCATGACACCGTCGTTGAGTTAGCACAGCAACTGGCTCAAAAACCCTTCAAAGAAGCTAGAAAGGCTCCGAAGGAACTGATCGACTTAGATTACGCCACTTATGGCAAGATCAATTATCAAGAAAACGCTGCGATTTGGGGCGGAACACCCACTAAGTTTTCAGTGCAACTTTTTGCGCCCGGTTTTTTATACAAAAATTTGGTGGATATTGATGTCGTTGAAAATAGCCGAGCTTTTCCTATCGAGTTAACAGAATCTTCCTTTAGTGTGCCCAATGATACCATTGAGAAATTGCTCACGCAGGTAGGACAATATGCAGGCGTTCGACTTCATTACCCTATCAATGACGATGAAGTCAAAGACGAGTTCATTATGTTTCAAGGGGCAAGCTATTTTCGTGCATTATCCAAGGGCCAAACCTATGGATTATCAAACCGCGGGTTAGCCATTGATGTTGCCCAACCTAAAGGTGAAGAATATCCCTTATTTAAACGTTTTTGGATAGAGCGGCCCTCTAAATATCAAACCGCGATTGTGGTACACGCATTGCTAGATAGTCAGAGTGTTACAGGTGCCTATCGCTTTGGTATTTATCCCGGAGCACCGACACGTGTTGACGTCGATGTCACCCTCTTTCCGCGCCGAGATATCGCCCACGTTGGCCTAGCACCACTGACTTCCATGTTTCTTTATGGTGGTTTAGATACGCCTGACAAACCCGATTATCGTCCTGCTGTACATAACTCTGAAGGATTACAAATTGATCGAGGTAACGGTGAGCGTTTATGGCGACCACTCAATAATCCAAACAAACTGCAAATCAGTGCCTTTGGTGACGAAGATATTAAGGGTTTTGGCTTAATCCAACGCCATCGTAACTTCGACTACTATCAAGATCTTGGTGCGAACTACCAACAACGTCCTTCTGCATGGATTGAACCATTAAACGATTGGGGTAAAGGGCAATTAATACTGCTTGAAATTCCATCAAGCGCCGAAACCAATGATAATATCGTCGCCTATTGGGAACCTCAGGGGGGATTAAAGCAGGCTGAGCCCTATCGCTATTCCTACCGAATTACAGCGTCTAATGACAGCCCTAGTTTTACAAACAAAGCACGGGTAATTCGTAGCTCTAAGGGACAAAAACAGGCTAAAGGCAAAGAACTCCTTATCGACTACAGCAATATCAAACCACAAGATATTGAAAAAATTACAATTGATGCCAGTATCAGTAAGGGTAAAATCCTCTCATCTCGGATAGTAGCTCACCCTGAAATTAATGGTGCTCGGATCTTTATTACGTTTGAGCCTGAAAGTACCAATGTGGCAGAATTGCGCATTCAATTGCGTAAAGATGAAAAACCAGTCGCCGCTACTTGGTTATATCGCTGGAACAGTGATGATTGGCCCTAGGCCGATAAACTAAGACTTTTGCTTAACACCATAAAAATCGCCGGAAATCCGGCGTTTTTTATGGGTAAAATCAATATTTCCACACTCACATTAATAACCTTACAGTTAAGCAGTTTAATATTTCCGATGACTTACCACAGTATTTTTCGGAATAAGTAGGATTATTTTTCTCTAACAAAAATAGGGATTTTCAGTTCCAGTTTTTGAATCCTATTTAGCGTCTCATAACATTTACACCCCAATCCTACGGCGTTATATTAGCCTCTCAAAAAAGCTGAATATTCACACAAGCTACGTTTTTATAAGATATCTACCTGTTGTGCTCATCCTATTCAGTGTTTAGTTATTTTTCGCATCATCAATATGTTAGAGAAAAAATGAAGTTACCTACATTAAATGCTGCGTATTTTCGTAAGCCTACGACAATATTCTTAATTATAAGTACGTTACTTATCTTATATTATTTATTACCAATGATTGGACGTGCATTTTGGCTAGCCTTAGTGTTACTCAGCTATTTGCTGATTTAACTTGTAAACAAGATGCTAATATGGCGATAAAGGTTAACATTTATCTTAATGTTATCCATTAATCTCGCTTGATCATGCTAAGTTTCTTCAACCTATCAAATCTAGCTGACTCATCATCTAGACGGATATTTATGTTATGCCATTTTCACACTTGAAATCAGTTCTCACGCTTTCGTTACTGTTTCCCCCGAATGTCTTGGCAACTGCTGTCGATTTTAGTGACTATGGTCCTTTACGCAGCTATGCGCAATCACCGGCCCAAGCAGGCAGTTTAACACCGATGTTAAGATCAGGGTTTTCGTTACCTGAAGGTCAAAAAGAGCTGCACTTATCCGCAAGTGCAGCCAGTGTTTGGGCTGAAACCGATGACTATTTTGCCGATTACTATCACAACACCCTTGAAGGGGGACTGACTTGGCAAGTCAATGATAAATGGATGATAGATACCAGTTATCACTGGCGTTTTAGTGGCGATAATCACTTAGACTCAGTAACTATGTGGTTTCATGATGCATTTGGTTTTAGTCAAAATGGTCGTGAAGATGCCGCTAAACATCAAAATCAAATATTTTCTAAAGATGGCGTTAATCAGCAAGATATTTCAGGCGAAAACCTCAATAATGTCGTCATACTTTATGTTGGCTACCAATTGTTTGAAAACCAATATCAGGGCTTATCTTTAGGAGGCAGCCTATATTATAACTATGTCGACTCAGGCCCCTTTGAAGATGAAAGCTTTGAACAAGCGTTACAGCTTAATTACAGCTTTCGTTATGAAAAACATCATGTTCATTCTACCGCAGCTGTTAGTTTTAGGCAGGGTAATGAGGTTCTTTCGGGGATAAGCTACGATAATCATGCTTATTCCGTCAATCTCGGTTATGAATATTTAACGGGTCGCCATGGCTGGTTACTTGAATTACATCACTATCAGGGCTTACTCGAAACCGAAAATGATTTTTCAAAAGCCTCGAACGAAATATTACTCGGCTACCGTTACTATTTAGATACCAGTGCAATAGAATTCTCTATTGTTGAAAACTATTTCAATATGGATAACAGCACTGATATTGCCTTTAACATTGGCTATCGCGTTAAGTTATAATCACAATATTTTAAAACTATGCCAACAAAAACAGAGGCGACATAGCCTCTGTTTTTATATCAAACTTATTATTTGAATAAGCTTATTTCAGCAATAAGGATTGGATATCGATAAAGTTGGCGGCATGGTCCGCATCCGCCTGTTTAAGATGTGGAATACAGCCAAGGAAAGGCGCTGTCATCATCTCTTTGAGTGTGGCTAGGTTTTCATCAAACACACTCATATTCGGATCGATGCAATTAGCCACCCAACCAGCGACCGTTAAGCCATCGGCTAATATCGCTTCTTGAGTTAATAACGCATGATTTAGACAACCGAGCTTCATTCCCACCACAAGAATGACCGGTAAATTAAGCTGTTGTACCAACTCAGATAAGTAGCGCCCTTCCCCTAAGGGCAAACGCCAACCGCCCGCCCCTTCGATTAAACAAAAATCCGCCTGCGCAAACGCCGCGCGATCAATCTTGGCCAAAATAGCCTCAGGGGATAAATTAACGCCTAGTTGCTGCGCCGCAATATGCGGTGCAATCGCAGGTTCAAAACTTATCGGATTCACCTGCTCATAGCTCAGTTTAAGGGATGAGGCCGACATCAGTTTTAATGCATCACTGTTACGCAAGCCCTTTTCAGTGATTTCACAGCCTGAGGCAACAGGCTTCACCCCAAGACTTAAGCGCGAAGACCCTGCGCACAGAACGTCACGATTGAATGCGGTTAACAGTGCGGTCGATACTAAGGTTTTACCGCTATCGGTATCTGTACCTGTTACAAAAAACATGCGTTTTCCTTGTTAATCTATTGGCCAATCATGCGCCAAACCGTTGCTAGAGGCTTATACCGAGCCACCTTGGCGACGCACACGAAATTGGGCGATCTGATAGGTTAAAGGCAAGCCCTGTGCCTCACGAAATTGCTCTGCTCGTTGTTGTAAAGCCTGCCAATCGTGGCGGCCACGCAATTTACCAAAATGGGCATCGGATTCAGAAGAAGTTAGGCTCTGTACTGAGGATTGCACCGATGCGCCCACGCCTTTAATGGAATAGAGTAAGGCTTTAAGATCTTGAAAATAGACGGTCATTGGCATGAGCTTCACATCAAGAAATTGCCAATCTGTGTCGTCAAATGCCGCTTGTAAGCTTTCAAGAGATAAGAAACTGTTGACCCTCAAACCAAGATTAGATAACTGAGTCAGGCTACCTGCCGCCACGATACTCAAATGCGCTTCTCCACCCGATGTTAAGACTCTGGCCATTTCGCTGGTTGCAGCCGAAAAGTCATGACACCACTGCAGGGCCAAATTGGAGTAAATATTATCGATGCACGCATCGGCAAAGGGTAATTGCTCGGCATTACCGCACACGCATAGGTAGCTAGGGAAAGTCGCTTGAAGTTGTTGCAGCATGCCCAAAGCGATATCGAGTGCATAAACTCTAATATCTGTGCCTGTGGCATTATGATCAAAATTGGTTCCCAGCCCTGCGCCAATATCAAGAATTGCGCCCTTGGCAACAAATCCCTGCAACAAACTCGCACCGCTTAAACGCTGCAAACAGTTATGTTCTTGATAGCTCTTGGCTGCTGCTGAAAACCGCTCGGCAATATGCGAGAGCTGATCTGCGGGCTCATGGGGATTAAGGCTAACGCCAAGCGGCATGGACATCTTTGGTTATTCTCACTTTTAAATCAAACTCTGATCTTTCAACTCTAAAATTTAGCCATCGAATCGTCGGCCATAAGCAGTACCGGGAACATTAGCTTATCGCGCAGGACGCTCAGATACCCTAGGTAGCGCAACTTCGGCCAGCACTTGCGCAATGCCGTTAACGCAGCGGCGAATTGCCGCCTCGCTATGGGATGCACTTAAGGTAATACGTAATCTTGCTGAGCCTACGGGCACGGTTGGCGGACGAATTGCCCCAACCCAAATCCCCATGGCTTTTAGCTTTTGCGCAACCAATAAGGTTTGCTCGGCATCGCCAATGATCAAAGGTTGAATCGGGGTGTCACTACCAAGAAGTGGAATATCAGCATCTTGGCATAATTGTTTGAACAGCGAGATATTACGCTGCAACTTTTGCCTAAGTTCAGGATGAGCTTCACAGTGTTCAACTGCGGCCAAAGCTAGCGCAGCATTGGCCGGTGACAGTGCAGTGGAATAAATATATTCCCGCGCATTACTCACTAAAAACGCAATCAACTCTCGACTACCCAGAATTGCTGCGCCTTGACAGCCTAATGCCTTGCCAAAAGTCACTATCTGGATATCGATAAGGTTGGCTGCTGGCTGATTAAAAATATCATACACGCCAAAGCCATGGGCATCATCGACAATCAACCACACATTATGCGCGCGGCAAAGGCTCGATAAGGCCTTTATCGGCGCAATATCGCCATCCATGCTAAACACACTTTCAGTGATCAGCGCTGAAACCGTGTTTTTGGCTAACAGCCGCTCCGCACTCTCAGTTGAGTTGTGCAAAAAGCGTTTAAAATCGGCGCCACTATCGCGTAAACCATCGATAATAGACGCGTGAACCAGCTTATCCGCCAGCACAACATCTTGCTTATCGAACAGGGTTTTACAGAGCGTGGTATTGGCGCTAAACCCTGAGCTAAACAGTAGCGCTGCCTCAAATCCGGTTATCTGGCACAGCTTGGTTTCCAGCGCTAAATGCGCCTCATTGTAGCCCGTCACCAGTGGCGATGCCCCGCTGCCGACACCATATTGCTGTGCACCGCGGTGTAGCGCCGCAAATAATTCGGGCGCACGGCAAAGCCCTAAGTAGTCGTTACTGCTGAAATTAAGATAAGTTTGCCCCTCAAAGCAAAACTGCGGCTCAGCGTCACTTAGCACGGCATCGGTTGATAATACTTGACGCTGCCTTAGCAAACCTTGCCCTGCTAAGGCTTGCTGACGGGCGCGGATTTTTGAAGCCAGTTTTGACGCGAGTGGTGAACTCATTTTTTCTTACTCAACTTGTCTTGCTCTGCATTTTACTTTGCTGACTTACTCGGCATCTTGACTCATTTTCGCTCAGTCTTTGGCATCACGATGGCTCAAATTCTCGCGCTGTCTCACTACCCGCATTATTCTTTGGGACCTGTGCTTCACAGCTTAACGAAGCACAAGTCCAAAGACGCGAGTTTAACTGTGGCAATAAGTTTTGGTTATAGCGCAGCTGCATCATAAAACTGAGACGCGGCTTTATCTTGGTGAGCCGCAGCTTTAGCTAATACCGCTTGCTCATCATCGATAGTCGCGGCTGCGCCCTGCTCAGGGCGTAAACCCAGACGACGGAACAACCCCATATCGTCACTTTCTTCAGGGTTTGGCGTGGTCAGCAACTTACAGCCGTAAAAAATGGAGTTAGCACCCGCAAAGAAACACATGGCCTGCAATTCGTCAGTCATGTTTTCACGGCCCGCCGATAAACGCACCCGCGACAGTGGCATTAAAATACGCGCCACGGCGATGGTACGGACAAACTCCAGCGGATCTAAATCATCGAGTTTTTCGAAGGGGGTACCGGCCACTTTGACTAGCATATTGATCGGCACAGAATCCGGATGCTGGGGTAAATTCGCCAGTTGTTGCAATAAACCCGCCCGGTCTGTGGCCTTTTCGCCCATGCCAACAATACCGCCAGAGCAGACTTTCATGCCCGATGCGCGCACATGGCTTAAGGTATCTAAGCGGTTTTGATAGGTACGGGTGGTGATCACATCGCCGTAGTATTCAGGCGAGGTATCTAAATTGTGGTTGTAATAATCAAGGCCTGCATCGGCCAACTCGTTGGCTTGCTCGGCGCTTAACATCCCTAAGGTCATGCAGGTTTCCATGCCGAGGGCTTTCACCTCTTGTACCATTTGTTTGAGGTATGGCATGTCTTTATCTTTCGGGTTACGCCAGGCGGCGCCCATACAGAAACGCGAAGCACCCGCGGCTTTGGCACTGCGCGCTTCGGTGAGCACGGTTTCCATAGCTAAGAGACGCTCTTTTTCAAGGCCAGTGTCGTAACGCGCACTCTGCGGACAATATTTACAATCCTCAGGACAAGCACCAGTTTTGATCGACAGTAATCGGCTGATCTGCACTTCGTTAGGATCGTACACTTCACGGTGGATACTGTGGGCTTTAAATAATAAGTCATTCATCGGCAGCGCAAATAAGGCTTCGATTTCTTCCCGCTTCCAATCATGACGAACTTGCAACTGCGACATTGAACACCCTTTTATTTTTGTATTTTACCTTGGCTAGGATAACCTCAGCCCTTAAACTGTCAACGCCAACCAGTGATACAGGTTTACCACTGATTAATTTTCAATCAACGCTGTGAGCTTTTATGCGCAATTTACTCGATTTTGACTTTGATAGCGCCCATATTTGGCACCCTTATACCTCTATGACTCGCGCACTTCCTGTTTTTGGGGTACACAGTGCCCAAGGCTGCGAGCTGGAATTGGTCGATGGCCGTAAACTGATTGATGGCACCAGTTCTTGGTGGGCCTGCGTGCATGGCTATGGTCATCCGGCGATATTAACGGCGATGGAGCAGCAATTGCACCAACTCAGCCATGTCATGTTTGGTGGCATTACCCATGAACCCGCAATTGAACTTTGCAAAAAACTACTGGCGATGACCTGCGAGCCATTAACGAAAGTCTTCCTTTGCGACTCGGGCTCGATTGCCGTTGAGGTTGCCATCAAAATGGCGCTGCAATATTGGCAAGGGCAAGATTTGCCCTTAACACAAAAGGCCCAAAAACAGCGCATTCTCACGGTAAAGAAGGGCTACCATGGCGATACTTTTGCCGCCATGAGTGTCTGCGATCCCGAAGGTGGCATGCATACCATGTTTGGTGAAGCAGTCACTAAACAGTGTTTTGTTGACGCGCCGCAAACGCCCTTTGGTGAATCGTTACACCAAGACGATTTAGCACCCATGCAGCGCATTTTACGCGAACAACATCAAGACATTGCCGCCGTGATTATCGAACCTATTATGCAGGGTGCTGGGGGCATGCGCTTCTACAGTAGCGAATATTTACGTGGCCTGCGTGCCCTGTGTGATGAATATAATGTGCTGCTTATCCTCGATGAAATCGCCACGGGTTTTGGCCGAACCGGTAAATTATTTGCCTATGAACATGCCGACATCACGCCCGACATTCTCTGCCTAGGCAAAGCCTTAACGGGTGGTTATATTAGCCTTGCCGCCACCTTGTGCACGGATAACGTCGCCCAAGGCATTAGCCAATCGCCCGCAGGCGTCTTTATGCATGGCCCGACATTTATGGGTAATCCCCTCGCCTGCGCCGCCGCCTGCGCCAGCTTAGATTTGATCAATCAGCAGGAGTGGCCAGCACAGGTTGCTGCCATCGAGCAGCAAATGCAGCGCGAGCTTGCCGATGCCATCGATATTCCCAGCGTAAAAGCAGTGCGCGTGCTTGGCGCGGTGGGTGTGTTAGAAATGCACCAAGCGGTGAATACCGCGGCGCTGCAGCAGCAATTTGTCGACCTAGGCGTATGGGTTAGACCCTTTGCCAACCTAATTTATATTATGCCGCCCTATGTGATAAGTTCGGCGCAGCTCACCCAACTCACCCAAGCGATGAAGCAAGTCGCGGCCACAATTACACCATCGAAAACCACTTCGGATGACGCAAGTCGAGGCCAAAACATCTGCATCAGCCATGGCTAATCGCCATGGCTGCAAGTTATTAAGCCTTCTTGACCAGGCTTGATATCAATGCCCGCAGCGCCGCCGGTTTAATCATTTTGGCCATATAGTGATAACCGCGGCGCTGCACATCTTCCACCAGCTCTTTGCGAGTGTTTGCTGTGATTAAAATGCCCGGTAACTCTTTGCCATAAAGTGCGCGGATCCCATCCATCGCATCAACACCGTTTTGACCATCATCCAAGTGAAAATCGGCTAACACGATATCGGGCGCCACGCCTTTAAGGCCTAACTTAATCCTCGCGTCGGCTAAATCCTTGGCACAAATCACCTCACACTGCCAACGACTGAGTAAGCTCTCAAGCCCCGCAAGAATCGCCTCCTCATTGTCGATACACAATACTTTAATCCCTGATAACGGTTGTAATAACGATGGCAATGCCTTCACCTGCGGCTGACGCACGGTTTCCCCTAAGGGAACCGTAATGGAAAACACCGAGCCACGCCCCAATTGTGAAGACACCTGAATACTGTGGTTAAGTACCCGGCTTATCCTATCGGCAATTGCCAACCCTAAGCCTAAACCGCTGACACTTTTACTACGTGGATTATTTAACCGTTTAAATTCTTTAAATATTTCATGAGTTTCATGCTCATCAATACCACAGCCCGTATCGAGCACTTGGATCTCCAATTCGCTGCCGCGATGACGGCATCCAAACAGCACTCGCCCTCCGCGGGCATAACGGTAAGCATTGGTTAAAAAGTTTTGCAGCACACGCCTGAGCAAAGAAGGATCAGAATTCACCGTCGCGCTGCAGGGGATCATCTTAAAGCGAATTTGATTGTCCGCCGCCATCGCCTCAAATTCGACCGACAGACCATTGAGTAGCTCAGATATAGCAAAGTCGCGGCGGTTCACTTCGACCATGCCAGAATCCAACTTCGAAATATCCAATAAGTCGGTGAGCAACTCGCCGGCGGTTTTAAGCGAGCTATTCACATGGGATAAGGTGGTGCGTGCCTCGCGATCCAAATTAGGGTATTGGGATAACGACGCAGTAAACAATCTTGCCGCATTCAGTGGCTGCATTAAATCGTGCCCCACCGCCGCTAAAAAGCGACTCTTAGAGGCGTTAGCCATTTCTTCCTGTGCTTTGGCCTCAAGTAACTCACTATTTAGCAGAGCTAATTCGTAGGTACGTTCTTTAACACGCGACTCGAGCGTTTCATTGGCTTCGAGCAACGCCCGTTCTTGCTCACGATATTGGGTAATGTCGGTAAAGGTCATCACAAAACCACCATCGGGCATGGGATTACCTTGAATTTTAATCACTTTACCGTCTTTACGTTGCCGCTCTGAAGTATGCGGCGTGCCATTACGCATATGCTGCACACGTTTTTCAACCTGTTGCTCTATATCGCCATCACCACAATAACCTCTGGCGGCATTAAAGCGGATCACTTCACTGATAGGCATACCCTGCTGTAAAAAGCCTTCAGGATATTGATATAACTCGACATATTTGTAGTTCCATGCAACCAAGTTAAGGTCGCTGTCGATCACGCTCATCCCTTCGTAGGCATGCTCGATAGCGCCGCGCAGCATATCTTGACTGAGCATAATTTTGGATGAGGCTTCATCCACAAGGCTAAAGACTTCATCTAAGGCCAAGTCACGACCTTGTAAAACCGAATCCATAACTAAAGAAGCACTTGAAGCGCCGAGCACGCCAGCGAGTAAACGCTCGGTATGAGCAATCAGTTCTGGAGTCGCGGCCTTATGCCAACTGTCACTTTTAACCGCTTCGGTAGAGAATCGACTAAAACTTTCATAGGCGCGGGTTGGACTCACAAAGCGGCTGGCTAAGATCAATAAATCCTGCTGCGAGATAGGGCCGCTTTTCTTATTGGCATTATTTTTAAGCTTACCAGGGCTGACAAAAGCACTGGCCTGAATACGCTCGGCCACCCCGGCCCTGAACCAAATCGAGCCCAACACATAACAGGCAATATTGGCAAATAACGCCGTAAGCGCATCACGCACATTCGGTGTAATAGCATCTAATAGGTCGAAATTACTAGACATTAATGTCGCTGGGCTTTGGTTACCCGTCATGCCACTGAGCATGATGTAAAACCACAAGCTAAAACCCACACTGAGTCCTAAAAACACCCCTGCACGATTACCGTGTTTCCAGTAGAGTCCACCCACTAACGCGGGTGCAAGTTGGGCAAAAGCACCAAAGGACAGCATCCCCAGATGCGATAGCGAGTCGCTATCAGCCAGCGCCAGATAACTGCCGTAACCCAACCCAAGGATGATGATAATCGCTAGGCGGCGGGCATTTAGTAGCATCTGCGAAAACTGGCTGAAGTTTTTCTCGCGGATATTGCCAGTACGTAACATCACAGGGACGAGCCATTCGTTACTCACCATAACACTGATTGTCACCACGGCCACAATCACCATCCCCGTCGCCGCAGATAAGGTGCCTAACAGCGCAATCACCGCCAGCAGTGGATGATCTAACGCAAGCGGTAAATTAATCACATAGGTATCAGCGGCAACGCTATCGCCCAAGATCAATTTACCCGCTAATGCCAGTGGCCCGACAAATAGACCAAATAAGGCCAAATACAGCGGAAACAACCAACGCCCCTTAGAAAGAACCGACTCATCGGCACATTCCACCACCATCACATGGAATTGGCGCGGCATACACAAAAATGCCGCCATGCCGACAAGCAGTTCAGGCATCAAAGTTTCAATACGGGGGTTTGGGTGATGAATTAACGCTTTATCACTCGCCTGCTGCCAAATATCGCCAAACCCGTCAAATACGCCAAAGCTAATCACCATCCCCACCAGCAAAAATGCTGCCAGTTTCACTAAGGATTCGAATGCGATAGCCAGCATCATCCCGGGATTATGCTCGGTAGCATCGAGCTTACGAGTGCCAAAAAGAATGGCAAAAATGGCTAACAGCGCGGTGATCAGTAGCGCAATCATAATGCCATTTAAGGGGTCATCCGCGGGTTGAAATAGATTTAGGCTGAACACCATCGCCTTAAGTTGCAGCGCAATATAAGGCATGATGCCAAACAACGCTATCAGGGTAACAATGGCCGCCAAGGTTTGCGATTTACCGTAACGGGCGGCGATAAAGTCGGCGACCGAGGTAATATTTTGCGCCTTGGACACGAGGACCATCTTGCGCAACATGCCAAACCCTAAGGTGAAGATAAGAATTGGGCCGATAAAAATCGGAATGAACGACCAAAAATCCTTAGCCGACTGTCCAACCGTGCCTAAAAAACTCCAAGAAGAACAATAAACCGCCAAGCTTAAGCCATAAATGACCACTTGCAGCTTCTTGGTCACGCCGCTAAACCAGCGCTCCGCCCCCCAGGCTAAAAGGAATAAAAGTGATACATAACAAATAGCAATAACGGCGACGACTAAGGTGAGATTCATATTTTTGCTCTTTTTTCCATTATTGTGCGATAAATAATGGCTGAAATCTAGCCAGATTTTCGAGTGCAACAGCCTAAATATAAAGGAAATTTTAAAACTAGACCAAGGTCTAATGGAGTTGACTCCCTCTTGCATACCATACTCAGACCACGCAATTTTTCGAAAGGGAAGCCCTATGAGCTCGCAGTCTCTCTACAAAGTCTCCGGCAATATCGCTGCCAATGCACTTGTAAATAACGATCAATATAAAACAATGTACCAAGAGTCGATTGTCAATCCAGAGGGTTTCTGGAGAGAGCACGGCAAACGCATCGATTGGATAAAGCCATACACTAAAATCAAAAAAACCACTTTTGACGATCATAATTTATCGATTAACTGGTTCTATGACGGCACCCTAAACGCATCGGCAAACTGTCTAGATCGCCATTTGGCGGAGCACAGCGACCGCGTCGCCATTATTTGGGAAGGCGATAACGCCAACGAACAACGCAAAATCACCTACGGTGAACTGCACACTCAAGTATGTAAATTTGCCAACGCGCTACGCAGCCAAGGCGTACGCCGTGGCGATATCGTCACGATCTATATGCCAATGGTGCCAGAAGCCGCCGTCGCGATGCTGGCCTGTGCTCGCATTGGTGCTGTGCATTCCGTTGTTTTTGGTGGTTTCTCACCCGATTCTATCGCCTCTCGGGTTATCGATGGTAAATCCAAAATCGTCATCACCTCCGATGAAGGTATGCGTGGTGGCCGCGCCATTCCGCTCAAACGCAACATCGACGATGCGTTAAAACATCCCGATGTGACCAGTGTTGAGAAAGTCATTGTGCTTCAACGCACTGGCGGCAAGATTGACTGGGTAGAAGGTCGCGATGTGTGGTGGCATTCACTGGTTGAAACCGCATCCGAACATTGCGCTGTCGAAGAAATGGGCGCAGAAGATCCGCTGTTCTTACTCTATACCTCAGGTTCAACGGGTAATCCAAAGGGCGTATTGCACACTACTGGTGGTTATATGGTGTATGCCTCCATGACCCACGAGTATGTGTTCGATTACAAACCCGGTGAGATTTACTGGTGTACTGCTGATGTGGGTTGGATTACTGGTCACTCCTATATGGTATATGGCCCGCTTGCCAACGGCGCAACGGTGCTCATCCACGAAGGTGTTCCTAACCACCCAAGCCCTGCGCGTTTAGGCGAGATGATTGACCGCCATAAAGTCAATATTCTCTATACTGCACCAACGCTTATTCGTGCACTAATGGCCGAAGGGAAACAACATTTTGATAAGTACGATGGCAGCTCACTGCGCATCATGGGCTCTGTAGGCGAACCCATCAACCCAGAAGCTTGGCGTTGGTACCACGAGGTCATCGGCCACGAGCATTGCCCGATTGTCGATACTTGGTGGCAAACTGAAACAGGCGGTATTTTGATCACCCCACTGCCAGGCGCAACTGATACTAAGCCCGGCTCGGCGACTCGTCCTTTCTTTGGGGTACAACCGGCGCTCGTGGACAACATGGGTAACATTTTAGAAGGCGCAACCGAAGGAAACTTAGTGCTGCTCGACTCATGGCCAGGCCAAATGCGTACCGTATATGGTGACCATGAACGCTTCGTACTGACCTATTTTAAAACCTTCCGTGGCATGTACTTTACTGGTGACGGCGCTCGCCGCGATGAAGACGGTTATTACTGGATCACTGGCCGTGTGGACGACGTGATTAACGTCTCAGGTCACAGATTAGGTACCGCCGAAGTGGAAAGTGCACTGGTGTCACACGAACTGGTCGCTGAAGCTGCTGTTGTGGGCTATCCCCATGATATTAAAGGCCAAGGTATTTACGCTTATGTGACCTTAACCCGCGGCACAGAAGAAAGCGAAGAACTTCGCCAAGAGCTGCGCCAATGGGTTCGCAAAGAAATTGGCGCCTTAGCCACACCGGATCTGATCCAGTGGGCAACAGGCTTACCTAAGACCCGTTCTGGCAAAATCATGCGCCGCTTCCTGCGTAAGATTGCCGCAAACGAAGTAACCAATTTAGGGGATGCATCAACACTGGCCGACCCAGCCGTGATTGAGACCTTGATTGAAACTCGCTTGAATCGCAACGAGTAATCGTTGTCCCACACTTAATCGTGATTTATCACGATTAAGTGTTGCTTTAGCTCCTGTTCATTTGAACACCTGTCCGTTTTAGCAAGTGTTCCTTTTAATCAAGTAAACCCTGTTGAGAAAGTGCCTGATTGCCCCTTTCTCTTAGTTGCCCCTCCAACCAAGGGGCATTTTTTTGGTTCTGTGTTAAGCTTGACGCCAAACTCAGTCGACCAAGAATAGCTAACAGCGTGTCAGTTAATTCCAGCCCAAGCGTTACCCTCAGGGATTATCAGCAACAAGCCGTCGATGCCGCCATCGCGCATTTTAAAAAAAGCACCGATTCCGCCGTGTTAGTCCTACCAACGGGTGCCGGGAAAAGTATCGTTATTGCAGAGCTGGCCCGCATCGCCAGAGGACGAGTGCTGGTTTTAACCCATGTGAAGGAACTGGTTGCCCAAAACGCGCAAAAGGTGGGATTACTGACGACTGAGGCCAGCATTTACTCCGCTGGGTTAAATCAAAAATCGATTGACGGCAAAACCGTCGTGGCCAGTATCCAATCCGCCGCGCGCGCCTTAACTCAATTCGATGAGCCCTACTCGCTGGTGATTATCGATGAGTGCCACAGAGTTAGCCTCGAAAAAACCAGCCAATATCAGCAACTCTTAAGTCATTTACAGCAGCGTAATCCCAAGCTCAAATTATTAGGCCTCACAGCCACTCCTTATCGGCTCGGGACAGGTTGGATTTACAAACACCACTACCACGGCAAAGTCGGCTCGCCTGAACTTGGGATCTTCGAGCAGTGTATTTTCGAGCTCCCCATCCGTCCGCTGATTAAACAAGGCTATTTAACTTCACCAACCTTATTTGATGGTTTAAGTGCCCAATATGACTTTAGCCGAATCAAACCCAATGACAATGGTGAATATCCCGAGGCCCAAGTTAATGCGCTGCTGAACCACGCCGGACGCGCGACAACGGCGATTGTGAAGCAACTGATTGAACTGAGTCATCATCGCCAAGGGATCATTATTTTTGCCGCGACCGTGCGCCATGCAGAAGAAATTGTCAGCCAGCTTAACAAGGAACACTGCGAACAAACGGCAATCATCACGGCGCAAACGCCAGATAATGAACGTGATGAGCTTATCGAGCGCTTTAAAGCGAGGGAGCTTAAGTTCCTCGTCAACGTGGCGGTATTAACCACTGGCTTCGATGCGCCCCATGTGGATTTGATTGCGATTTTACGCCCCACCGCATCGGTGAGTTTGTTTCAGCAAATGATTGGCCGAGGCCTTAGGATCTGTGAAGGTAAAAAAGATTGTTTAGTGATTGATTACGCGGCCAATGGTTATGATTTGTATTTTCCAGAAGTCGGCCAAGCTAAGCCCAATAGCAAGTCGGTTCCGGTACAAGTGCATTGCCCTGTCTGCCAGTTTGCCAATATCTTTTGGGGATTAACCGACAAGGATGGCGATATTATCGAGCACTTTGGCCGTCGCTGTCAGGGCATTGTCGAGCATCATGGGCAAAAGCAGCAATGTGACTTTCGATTTAGGTCTAAATCCTGTCCCGATTGCGGACAAGAGAACGACATTGCAGCGCGTATTTGCCAGCATTGCCAGTCGACCTTAATCGACCCCGATAAACGCCTTAAGCAAGTATTGAATAAGCAACACCATCATCTGTTCCGCTGCCAGCATATGACGTTAATGGATGATGCAGGCGATCTTAAGGTGCAATATCTAGACATTGACGGAAATGAGTTTAATCGGCACTTTAAGCTGCAAACACCCGCCCAATGGCGTGCCTTGTATGCGCTGTTTATTTTCCCCCATAGTCGCACGCCAGGCATTAAACCTAAGCAATACAAAAAAGTGTCTGAGCTGATTGCCGATAGTGCCGCCTTTCGGATGCCAGATCTGTTACTGCTGAAAAAGCACAAAAAAGGCTGGGATCTGCTCGAAAGCTATTTCGATTACCAAGGGCGCTATCAAACTGAAAATAAACACATCTGACATTATCAATTCGGTTAGCGCTATGGTATAAAACGCTTAAAGTAATCCTAAGGAGCTATTATGTACGTTGTTATTTTTGGCCGTCCTGGCTGTCCTTATTGCGTGCGAGCAGTACAACTGTCAGAGCAACTCGTTGAAAAACGTGATGACTTTAAATTTAGATATGTAGATATCCACGCCGAAGGGATTTCTAAAGCGGATCTCGAGAAGACTGTCGGCAAGCCAGTCGAAACGGTGCCCCAGATATTCGTTGATGAAAAACACGTAGGTGGTTGCACCGATTTCGAACAATATGTTCGTGATAACAATCTATTAGGTTAACCCTAATACGAGATAACAAGGAGACCTGTGGTCTCCTTTTTTACTTTTGCATCAGTTGTTACATCAATAATGTTGCAGAGTAAAGCAACCCCAATTTTGCTTGTTTCATTTTGTGTTTCCCCAGTTGTTATTATTTATCCGCAGCCAATATGGACCAATTAACACCCGAGCAAAACTGACAATAAGTCTATGAGCAAAGTAGAAAATGCAGTGAAATTAAGATTTTTAGTGATGAGTAGCGAAGGAAGATTTTTACTAGGAGAGATAAAG
>NZ_JTLE01000094.1:880098-889783 GCF_000798835.1 Shewanella sp. ZOR0012 | reverse complement strand
TCTCATGGCTGCCCGAGGAAAAGTTATCGGCGATATCATACACTCCCTCGTAGGTCGCTAGCTTTTGCTTAAGTTCGCGAGCCGCAGCTGATAATTCTTCTAAATCGCTTGAGGTTAATCTAAAAGAAATATCGCCACCACCGCCGCCACCGTTACCTCTAGCGTTAAAGTCGAGTTTCTTGACTGACAATAACTCGGGCAATTGTTCACGCCACTCGGTAGCAATGGTTTCACCGTCGACATTCCGATCTTCACCCTTAGTCAGTTCGGCAAAAATAAAGGCAGAGGTGCGTGAGCTCATGTTGATAAAGCTGTGTTTCACTACTTCGCTGCCGTTATCTTTCTCCATTTTGGCGTTCATTTTGTACAGGGCTTCTTCAATCTCCTGTACCACTTTAAGGGTGTTTTGTTCTGAGCTTCCCTCATCCATTTCTAATTGAACTTGGATAAAGTCGGAAGGAATATCAGGGAAGAACACCCAGCGCACTTTCCCGCTTGCCACTAAAGCGACAGACAAAATCAGCACACCTATAAAGGCCGCGACAACGTTGTAGCGATGTTGGATACAGCGCTCAAGGAAGTTGCGGTAACTGTGGTGAATAAAGTGTTGAACACGATTGTTAAATTTTTCTTTAAAGCGCCCAAAGAAACCCGTAGGTTCCCCTGGCTTTTTAAACTTCATATGGGCCAAGTGTGCTGGGAGAATAAATTTAGATTCAACCAGTGAAAATGCCAGGCACATGATGACGATCATGCCGATGGATTTCCAAATAATTCCCATCGGACCTGAGACCATTAGCATAGGGATAAAGGCGGCGATGGTGGTTAATACCCCAAAGGTGGCGGGCATGGCGACCTTTTGCGCACCGCGGATCACATTGTCAATCGAATGTCCGTGGCGTTCGACCTCACTGTAAGCGCTTTCCCCTATAACAATTGCGTCATCGACCACTATCCCCAAGACCAAAATAAAGGCAAACAGTGTCAGCATGTTGATGGTCATGGAGAAAGGTTCAAGCGGCATGATCAGCATTGTACCGAGGAAGCACACGGGGATGCCCATCATCACCCAGAAAGCGAGTTTAAGATCGAGGAATAACGCCAAAATCACAAACACTAACAGTGCGCCATAAAACATGTTCGACATCATCATGTTTAAACGGCCCTTGAGGTAGTGAGTTAAGTCGCCCCAAGTATCCAATTGAGCATTCGCAGGTAAGGTTGCACGACGTTTCTCGACGTAGTCTTTTACCTGCTGAGCAATATCGAGCGCATTTTGATCGTTGACGCTGGTGACTTCGATAATCGCGGCGGGTTTGCCGTTAAAACGGGTGTACTCTAGACGCTCTTCAAAATCGTCCTTAATGGTGGCAACTTGCGGTAACATCACCCGGCTACCGTCGGCACGGGTAGTGACAACGATATTGGCAAAATCATCGCCCGTATAGGCTTGACCTTTAGTGCGCAGCAGAATGTCGCCATCTTCGGCGCGTATCGAGCCGCCTGGTAAGTCGATGGAGGAATTTTGTACCGCCGTTGCGACTTGTGAGAAAGTTAAGCCGTATTCCCGCAGCTTATCTTCCGAGACTTCGATACCGATTTCATAGTCGCGAACTCCCGTGACTTTAGCACGGGTTACGGCGGGGAGCTGGGTCAAATCATCACGCACCGATTTGGCTAGCTCCTTCATATCGTGCAGTGACATATCTCCGTACACCGACACCCAAATCACGTTGTTTTCGGGCTCGATTTTAAAGATTTGTGGTTTTTCGATGTTCACCGGGAAGGTGGAAATCGCATCCAGTCGTAACTTGGCTTCATCGAGTACGATTTGGACGTCGTAGTCGTCTTCCACTTCTACCGTAATTGAACCAACACCTTCACTGGCAACCGAGGTGACTTTTTTAATGCCGTTGATATCTTGAATGGCTTCTTCAATCTTGATGTTGATGCCTTCTTCGATTTCCTGTGGCGCAGCACCTGGGTAAGCAACGGTAATACTCAATAAATTCAGGTTGAAAGAGGGAAATACCTCTTTATTGATCAGCACTGTGCTAAACATCCCGCCAATCAGCAGTGCCCACATTAACAGGTTAGCTGCCACGCTATTGCGGGCAAACCAAGCTAAGATCCCTTTTTGCGTATCCATTATTTTACTCCAGTGGCCGCAAGACTCGACTCAGGAGCATCTTCCTTAGGCGTCTGCACTGGTTTTGTTTCTTCGCCTATCACTTTGACTAATTGGCCATTGGCCATGTTATTAAAGTGAGTGATAGCAACTCGCTCACCGGTTTTTAAGCTGTCCTTGATAAATACGTTTTCAAGATCGCTACGCACGACATTCACATGGCGCATTTCGACGATATTGTTATTGTTAATCAAGGCGACATGCTCATTGCGTACCACATGGCGAGGCAGTTTGACTATACCATCGACGGTGCGGCCCTTAATCACGGCGTTGACAAAACTGCCGTATTTCAGTGGTAAACTGCCTTGGGTTTTGTGCTCTCGCAGGTAAGGATCTTTTATCTCGGCGACGAGGTAAACCATGCGGTTATCGGCATCAATCACCCCTTCGCTGCGGATGATATTGCCTATCCAGGTATTTTCCTTGCCTGCCAATGAGGCGCTTAAGGTGACTTGGGTATCGGGATTATCGACGGATTCCAAATAGGCCAAATCATCGTTAGAGATAGGTAGGCGAATTTCTGCAATGCGGGTGTCATACAGTTCACCAAGATTTGTACCTAGGGTAACGTATTGTCCTAAGTCGACATTTCTTGCCTTGATAATGCCATCAAAGGGCGCACGAATAACGGTACGTTCTAAGTTACGCTGGGCGCGAGCTAAAGCCGCCTGCGCATATTTAACGTTAGCTTGTTCTTTTTTCAATTGAGGGATGCGCAAACCGAGTTCAGGCGGCAATCCTTTGTCGTAACCCTTAAACTCAATTTTGGCAACTTCGCCGCGGGCGATTTCCTCATTGAGTGCTGCGGTTGCTTGAGCCAATGTCGCTTCGGCTTGCATTAAGTCGGCTTCGTAATCTGAAGGTTCGATCTGGGCAAGTTGGTCGCCTTTTTTCACTATGCCACCGGCAACAAATTGAGGTGAAATCGTCAGCATCCGCCCTTGGACTTCAGTCACCAGTTGCGTTTTATATTTGGGCGTGACAACACCGTAGGAGGGTAAGTTAAGCGAAACTGTTTGTTGCTCAACCTGGGTGACATCCACTATCGGGATCGGCATTTCTTCGGGTTTCTGCTCAGGTGTCTCCTTGGTTTTCATCAGCAAACCAGCGCCAACAATAAAGAGCAGTAAGATAAAAAAAGGAGATAATCTCCTTAGTAAGGTTTTGATCATATGATTGTTACATCCGTGCTAAATCGCTTAATGCGCCTAAAGTATCAGAGTCAGGCTGCGCAATAAATTTATTTTTGTAAATAAAATGTGTCTAAAGATGATGCTATCGAGTTTGTGTCCTGTTACCGCGACGGTTTAGTTTGCTGAGGATACAATTGCGTAGGAGTAGAGTGTTTTTTGTCATATGGGGTTCCACCCCGTACAAAAATATTTGCTAGGTCAATGAGCATAAAAAAAGCCGCAATTTTGCGGCTTTTAGGCGGAAGTAAGTATCAGCTTACTCCAAGGTTAGAAAACCTAGGACTGTTTTTTGCGGGCAATTTTGCTAGCTTTTTTTGCCGCTTCTTTTTTGCTGGTTTTTTTCGCCGCTTCTTTGGCTTTTACTTTTGCCTTTTTCTTGGATGGAACTCGCGCCTCTTTGTGCTTAGGACGTAATTCCTCAATGATTCGGCGTTTAAGGGGTTGCTCAATATAACGCTCAATCTTACCAACGATGCGCATATCATGGGCCTCTGCCAGAGAAATTGCCGTACCTTTGGCACCCGCGCGGCCAGTACGACCAATACGGTGGATGTAGGTATCGGCTGAACGTGGCATATCGAAGTTAATCACGTGGGTGATATCATCAATATCGATACCGCGGGCAGCCACATCGGTCGCCAGCAATACATTCACTTCGCCCTTAGTAAAACGACTTAAAGCTTGGAAACGTTTCTTCTGTTCCATATCTCCGCGCATAAAAGCACAAGGGATGCCGGCTTGGAGTAACTGACCTTCGAGGCTAGAGACTACATCGCGAGTCTTCACGAATACGATGGCGCGTTTTACTTCTTCCTGTTTTAACAGGTGGCAAAGCAGGGCAAATTTATGGTCTTTATCATCGGCGAGATGGATCCATTGGTGAATCTTGGCTTTCTCTTTGCGCGGTGCATCAACATCGATTTCGATAGGATCATTAAGCACTTCGCGGGCAAAGCGGATAACACCACTGCCTTCAAGGGTGGCTGAAAACAGCATATTCTGCTTGCGGCCTTGGGCTTCGAGTGCAATGGCTTTTACCACGGCTGAGAATCCCATATCGAGCATACGGTCAGCTTCATCGATGATCAGTATGTCGACGGATTCTGCACTGAATTTACCTTTATCTAAATATTCCATCAGGCGACCCGGTGTCGCGACCAGAATATCGATATTCCCCTTTAGCGCTTCTTCTTGAGGTGCATAGGGCACTCCACCCGTGATAATGGCAATATTTAGCCCTTGGTCTGTGGCTAAATGGCAGGCATAGCGGTGAATTTGGCTCGCCAATTCACGGGTTGGGGTAAGAATTAATACACGCGCTTGACCCGAGTAACGACGCGGGAAGTCGATTAAATGTTGTAGCGCGGGTAATAAGAAACTGGCGGTTTTACCTGTACCCGTCGGGGCGCGCGCCAAAATATCCCGTTGCTCTAAAGCATGCGGCAACGTTTCTTGTTGGATTGTGGTGGGCGTATTGTGCCCCATGGCTTTAAGTGACTCTAATAAGCTAGGGTCAAGCTGGAAATCTTCAAATTGCATGCGCAGCGTCTCGACGAATAATAGCCCAGCATTATAAAGCTTATGCCTGTTAACTTAAATAACTTAATCCCAATGGCTTCGCTTTTCGGTGACGGGGTTGATAGAAAGGCCTCTTTTACTCTGAACCCCACAGATAAATTCGCAGTGATAATGTGATTTGTCGCATTTTGAGGCAGACAATTGGTAAAACTTGTATAAGATAAAAGTAATTTTTGTAACAAATGTCTGGCGTTTATTCAGAGTGTTGGATGGATTGAATCCGCGTGGTTTGGCGTTTAAGCAATAAATCGATGCCATTTATAGACCATACTCATCATTTTATGGCCCCTAAGCGTTAGCCCTACTTGAATTGGCAAACCATTTCGGCGTGATTCTATTTATCTAATATGGGCTTGAATATTATGATTTTTAATTGGTTATCATCTTTTTTTACTTCATCTCAAGATAGCCTGTTACTCAATGTTTATTACGACCCTTTATTGGTCGCTATTTCTATTTTTATTGCTATTTTTTCTGCCTTTATGGCGTTTCAAGTTGCGACACAAGCTGCACGAACCCAATCTAAATCGCGACAGCAAATTATGTTATTCACAGGGAGTCTTGTCCTCGGTGGGGGCGTGTGGTCAATGCATTTTATTGGCATGCTGGCCTTTAATTTATGCACTCCAGTTTCTTATCAGTTTGGTCTTACTGCCTTATCGGTGTTACCCAGTATTGCAGCCTCGTGGGTGGCGCTTAGCCTACTATCTCAACCACGTATTCGGTTTCCCCAAGTATTGATTGGCGGTGTTTTAGTGGGTGTCGGTATTGGGGTAATGCATTATGTGGGGATGGCTGCCATGGATATGGCGCCATTATTGCGTTACGACCCTCTAATATTTGCTCTGTCGATTATCGTTGCGGTGATTTTAGCCATTATTGCACTTTGGGTTCGTACCGGACTGAATCAGTTTATCTCATCCAGCATGAGCACTATTACGAGTAATTTTATTGCCAGTATCGTGATGGGATTGGCGATTGCTGGTATGCATTACACGGGTATGGCGGCGGCACGTTTTGTTAAACCCGCTGGACTAGAGCTTAGCGAACAAACGTCTGAAATTTCGTTTTATCTTGCGCTCGGGGTATCGATTATTACCGTCGTCATTATCTGCTTAGTGCTGATTGTGAATGTGATCTTTAAATATAAAGATCTGTCTTTACTCGCTAAATCAAACGAAGATCGAATGCTGGCTATGATGGATACCGCAGTGGATGGCATTATCACCATCGATGGTCAAGGTATTATCGTTAGCGTAAACCAAGCGGTGACGCGTATCTTGGGATGGCCCTCGACAGAGTTACTTGGTAGCAATGTCAAAAAAATTGTGCCCGCCTCCATTCGCCCCCAGCATGATAGTTATATCGCTCAATATGTTAAAACTCGTGATGCACAGATTATTGGTACGGGGCGAGAGGTGCTGGCGCAGCATAAAAATGGCCATTTAGTGCCCGTCCGCCTCGGAATTGGGCATATGATGCAAGGCAAATCCCATTACTTTGTCGGTTTTATTTCCGATCTCAGCCAGCGAAATGAGATGGAGCAAGAGCTGAAAAATAATGAGGCCAAGCTGAGATCGTTGATCAGTAATATCCCCGGGGTGGCCTATCGCTGTATGAATACTCAAGGCTGGCCCATGGTTTACATCAGCGATGCGGTATTTAATATCACGGGATACCCGGCTTCAGATTTTGAGCTTCCTAACGCTAAACGTTTATTCTCTTCGCTTTATTATCCCGATGATGTCGATACTATTTACGCACAAGCACAGCCACCAACCTTTTCGATGGAATACCGTATGATCCGTGCCGATGGTGAGGTGCGTTGGCTGTTTGAGCATGGAAATTATATTTTTGATGAGCAAAATCCAGACGGGTGGATTGATGGTTTTATCATGGATATTACTGAACGTAAGGTGATGGAGCAGGATCTGGTGGCCGCGAAGAATAATGCGGAACAAGCTGCCGCCGCTCGCTCAGCCTTCTTGGCCAATATGAGCCATGAGATCCGTACCCCAATGAATGCCATCATAGGTTTTAGCGATATTTTGTTAGAATCATCCTTGGATTATGAGCAACAAAAGCAATTATCAACCATTAATCGTTCGGCCAAATCATTATTGCATTTACTCAATGATGTTTTAGACAGTGCCAAACTCGACAAAGGCAAGCTGGAACTTGAAACCCGCGTTTTCTCTTTAACGGCTGAAATTGATACTGTTATCTCAACCTTGTGGTTGCAGGCCCAAAAGCAGCATTTATTACTGGAAGTGGATATCGCGCCAACGATGGGAACCCACTTTATGGGGTCGCCTGAGCGGATACGCCAAGTGTTGCTCAACTTAATAGGTAATGCTGTTAAATTCACCGCAGAAGGAAAAGTGACCGTAAGAGTTTTCTCTCCGTTAGACAATCAAGTGACATTTGAAGTTATCGATACTGGGATTGGCATGTCGCCAGAGCAGCTTGAGCGAGTGTTTGATGCCTTTTCCCAGGCGGATGCCTCTATGAGCCGTAAATACGGTGGTACTGGCTTAGGTACTACTATCAGCAAACAATTAGTAGAGTTAATGGGCGGGCATATTGAGGTTGAAAGCCGCTTAGGTTTGGGCAGTACCTTCCGATTTACAATTCCTCTCATTCAAAGTGTTGAAGACTTAACTCTACCGAGTTATGACAAGGTGTCACTGCCTCCATTAACAATACTGGTAGTTGATGATATTCAACAAAATATTGATCTGCTTTCAGTTTATTTAACTCGACATGGACATCGAGTGATTACTGCCCGTGATGGTGAGCAGGCTCTATTACGAATGCAAAGGCATGATATTGATATCACCTTAATTGACTTACAGATGCCAGTAATGGATGGCTTAACCGCAGCAAGGCGTAGACGCCAACAGGAGCTTGAATCTGGGTTAACCTACATGCCAATGATTGCGTTAACAGCGAGTGTGCTTGAGCAGGATAAACTCGAGACACAACAAGTAGGAATGGATGGTTTTGCTAATAAACCCATTGATTTTTATTTATTAAATGTCGAAATCGCCCGCGTATTAAACCTTGAACTGTCCACACAGTCATTCAATAAAAATGAGCCCGATCTCAATGCCATCATCGATGAGCAAAGAGGGATACAACTCTGGGGAAGTAAAGCAAAGTTTATCCAAGAATTAGAAAAGTTTATCGCTCAATGGCCCGAAAAGTCTCGGCAGCTTGAGCAGGCAATTAACCAATCGGATCGGGATGCGATTTTCCAGCAAAGTCATGGATTAAAAGGCATTTCTGGCAATTTAGGCTTATTCCGTTGCATGGCCTTGTTTGCGGCATTAGAGCAAATGGCTGACTCAGAGCCACAGGTTTTAGTGGCTAGACAGCAGTTATTCAATGAACTTGAATCAACCATAGTGCAGATCACTCGTTATGTGCAGCAACTCGCTCACTATAAAGACGTGCAGATATCTACTCCTCAGACTGATCCAAACCAAGCTTTACCGCATATTGATGCTTTAATTGCGGCAGTACAACACCACTCCTTTGAAGAAGCTGATTTAACCGCCATTGAAAATCTATCGGTCCATCAACCCATGGTAAACACCATTGTTGATGCCCTCGATAATTTTGATATTGCCCATACTGAATTAGTTAAGTTGCGGCTTGTCATTAGCTCACATAAGGAATAGCTATGCAGATTGCGACTGACGATAAGAAGACCTTATTACTGGTAGACGATGAGCCAGTTAATTTGCGGGTTTTGAAACAAATATTGCATCAAGACTATCGTTTGATTTTTGCTAAAAGTGGTGAAGAAGCATTGCATCTTGCCAAGGTTGAGCTACCGGCTTTAATTTTACTCGACATCATGATGCCTGATATGACGGGTTTAGAAGTATGCCAAGCACTTAAAAGCATGCCTGAAACCCTGCCGATTCCAGTGATCTTTGTGACTGCGCTTAACGACGAGCATGATGAGGCGGCAGGTTTTGACGTAGGTGGCGTTGATTACATAGTCAAACCTGTGTCACCAACCATAGTTAAGGCTCGCGTTAAAACCCATCTCTCCCTTGTGCAGGCAGATGAATTACGTCGAACACGTCTGCAAGTTATTCAACGCTTAGGTCGCGCCGCCGAATATAAGGACAACGAAACCGGCACCCATGTAATGCGCATGAGCCACTATGCTCAAATCTTGGCGTTGGCCTATGGTCTTAGTGAGGCGCAGGCGGATGACTTATTACATGCAGCACCTATGCATGATATTGGTAAGATTGGTATTCCCGATAGCATTATGCTTAAGCCTGCTAAACTCACCAAAGACGAGTTTGCTATTATGAAAACTCACCCCCATATCGGTGCTGAAATTATCGGTGAAGCCGATTCTGAGTTGTTACGGTTAGCAAAATCAGTGGCACTTACCCATCACGAAAAATGGGATGGTACGGGTTATCCAAATGGCCTAAAGGGAAAAGACATCCCACTTGAGGGGCGCATCGTTGCCCTTGCTGATGTGTTTGATGCGCTCACTAGCAAACGTCCTTACAAAGAAGCTTGGTCGATTGCAGAAACGATGGCCTATCTTCATGAACAGAGTGGCTCCCATTTTGACCCTGAATTAGTGCAGTTATTTACCGAAAATTTAGATAAAGTGATTGAAATTAAAAATAAATGGATAGATAAGTAGCCATTGGTTTATCAGGCGTCTAACTAGGGCGTGTTGACGTTTCAG
>NZ_JTLE01000094.1:865764-880088 GCF_000798835.1 Shewanella sp. ZOR0012 | reverse complement strand
CTTTTAAGCCGCTTAAATTCATTTTCCAACGAAAGCCTGTCTCAGTCCGTTGCAAATTTTTGAGAAGAAATTGGGCTGTCGCTTCATCAATGCCGCTATGGGTTAAATGGGCCAAGGCAAAACGGCGATCGGTGTGGCCTTCAAGTGGCAAACTTTCGAGTGCGGCAAATACCACATCATGGCGTGGCTGATAAGCAACTGGTGCAATATCAGCGGCAACCATGCTGATGATGCGTTCTGGATAGGCTAGGGCAGTTGCCATGGCAATTTTCCCACCCATGGAATGCCCCACAATATGCACGCGCTCAAGCTTGAGATCATCGAGTAAATCCACCATCGCTTTCGCTAAGCTTGGGTAATCCATCTGTTGCCAATGTTCACTTAAGCCGTGATTAGGTACATCAACGCGGATGACTTGATGATGGGTTTCGATAACTTGACCTAAGCCTTTAAGATTATCTAAATTGCCAAAGAGACCATGGATAAGGAGGACCGCTTCTCCTTGACCAGAAGATACAAAATTCATGGAATAGCCTGTGCTATGGTACTTAACGTTGCGCGAATTGTGCCTTCAATGCGTTAAGTTTGACAAGTTTTGTGGCGGTTTTGAAATTAAGAACCTTCAACTTGCTGGCTTTTTCAGCGATTAACATCGTTGTGCTAATTTGATGTGCGATTTCACGCATTTTTAGATTAATGATGCTTTATCAGATTGATAGAGATAGATACACTGGAGCAACGATCGCACAGATCCTTTGCTAGGATCGCCTGTGGTGCATTTTTTCGGTAAGCCTATCGAATAACAAAGGATAATAAGGTTATGAAATACATCGAAGTGGATGAAGAGCTCTATCGTCATATTGCCAGCAAAACGGAACGTATTGGTGAGAGTGCCTCTGATATTCTCCGTCGATTACTCGGCCTGTCCGTCGATGCGGTTGAACAGTCACAGCCACAGTCTATCAGCCAACCGAGTTTAGAGGTGGTAACGCCTGAGCCACAGAGCGTTCCGCAAGTAGAAAGCTTCGAGTCTGTCACCGATTTTAATCAATTGGTTGATGAACATAAGTTAGAACAACAAAAAGGCGCGGTGGGCCGCTTCTTATTTTTGCTCGAGAGCTTGTATCAACTTAACAAAGCCCAGTTTTCGCAAATTTTACAGATCCAAGGGCGCGATCGTCTCTACTTTGCGCGCTCTCGTGAGGAGTTACTCAAGGCTAGCGCCACCGCAAATCCGAAGGAAATCGGTAATACCGGATTTTGGGTAACGACCAACAACAATACTGCAAAAAAACGGACAATTTTAGCCGAGGCCTTGGTGCAATTGGGCTGTGATGCCCAAATTGCCAACGGCATTGCCGAACGCGTATAACGATTTATCGACGCAGCAATGATGCGGCGTTTCCATTTAATAACCGATTTTCCAGTAGGAGAGGATCAGGTGGCAATACATCAACGGGCAGGACAAACCGCGAGTCAGACGGATCTGGTGAATATTCCAAAGCTGATGAGCCATTATTACAGCATCAAACCCAATGTGGATGCTGCCGAGCAGCGTGTGACATTCGGGACCTCAGGCCATCGCGGAACTGCATTTCAAGGGAGCTTTAACCAAGACCATATTTGGGCGATTACCCAAGCCGTTGTCGATTATCGCCAATCGGTGAATATCGAAGGCCCGCTGTTTTTAGGTATCGATACCCACGCTTTATCTTATGCGGCTTATGTGTCAGCGATTGAAGTGTTAGCAGCCAATAAGGTGACAGTTCATATCCAGCAACATGATGGTTTTACGCCAACGCCTGTGGTGTCGCATGCGATTATTTGTGCAAATCGCGAGGCGGTACTGAGTGGTGCCGCGTTAAGCGATGGTTTGATTATTACGCCATCCCACAATCCACCGCAGGATGGTGGGATTAAATACAATCCACCCCATGGTGGCCCTGCTGAAGGTAATATCACTGCGTGGATTGAGTCCCGCGCTAATGATTACCTGCGCGCAGCGCTCAAGGGCGTTAATAAGCTCGCTTATGCAGATGCATTGGCTTCGGGTTATGTGCATGTCATTGATTTAATCACGCCCTATGTGACGGATTTAGACAATGTCGTCGATATGCATGCTATCGCTAAGGCTAAACTTAAGCTGGGTGTCGATCCATTAGGCGGCTCCGGTATTCATTATTGGGCACCGATTGCCAAGCACTATGGCATTGATATCACTTTAGTTAACGATAAGGTCGATCCAAGCTTCAGCTTTATGTCATTGGATAAGGACGGCAAGATCCGCATGGATTGCTCTTCTCCCTATGCGATGGCAGGTTTACTGGCCCATAAAGAATCCTTCGATTTATGTGTGGGTAACGATCCTGACTACGATAGACACGGCATCGTGTGTCCGGGCACCGGGCTGATGGACCCCAACCACTATTTAGCAGTAGCGATTGATTATCTGCTGACCCACAGACCAGAGTGGAGCGATAGCTTAGCCATTGGTAAGACATTGGTATCGAGCGCGCTTATCGATAAAATCTGTGCCTTCCATGGCAAAAAATTACTCGAAGTCCCCGTTGGCTTTAAGTGGTTTGTCGATGGATTAGCTGAGGCAACCATTGCCTTTGGCGGTGAGGAGAGTGCGGGCGCCGCGTTCCTGCGCCGTGATGGCACGACTTGGTGTACTGACAAGGACGGTTTTATTTTAGTGCTGCTCGCAGCCGAAATGCTTGCGGTCACAGGTAAAACGCCGGGGCAACGCCATCAAGAATTAGTGGCGCAATTTGGTCAAAGCTTCTACAAGCGTATCGACAGCCCAATTAGCCTTGAGAACAAAGCCAAATTTGCCAAGCTTAATGCCGAGACCTTAAACGCCACTACGCTGGCGGGTGAGAACATTGAGGCTGTATTGACCCATGCACCTGGCAATAATGCTTCAATTGGTGGCATTAAAGTGACCACGGCCAATGGTTGGTTTGCTGCGCGGCCATCGGGCACTGAGGCGTTATTCAAGATTTACGGTGAGAGCTTTATCAGTGAGCAACATCTTGCCGATATCATTAAGGACGCACAAGCCCTGATCGATAAGGCCCTCAGCGCCTGATTTAGCGTTTACGCATTCTTTTTACCGATAAAAAAACGCACTCATCGAAATCCTATGAGTGCGTTTTTATTTGCAGCGATTGTAAGGTCAAATTATTCAGGTTTGAGCTGAATCGCTAAGCCTAGTACTCGATATGGCAACTCGGTAAGTTATTCTTATCGATATAGTTTTGATGATATTCCTCTGCCACATGGAATTGCTGTAACGGCACAATCTCAGTGACGATATGACGCAATCCCCAACGACCTGAACGGGCAAAGGCCAGTTTTGAGGCTTCTGCCGCCGCTTTTTGCTCACGATCATGGAAGAAAATGGTACTGCGGTATTGAGTACCAATATCGCCGCCCTGCATATTGAGCGTGGTCGGGTTGTGGTTTTTCCAAAACACATCCAGTAACTCGTCGTAGCTGACAATCGCAGGGTCAAATTCTACTTGTACGACTTCGGCATGACCTGTCTTGCCTTTTTTGACTTCCTCATAGGTGGTCGCTTCATTATTGCCACCCATATAGCCGCAGGTCGCGTTGGTCACGCCGTTGACTTGTCTAAAGAAATACTCCACGCCCCAAAAACAGCCGGCACCAAAAGTTGCTAACGCCATGATAAATCCTGATAGAAGTCTAGATGGCTAAGAATTGTGATAAAACTCATGCCTAAAAGCAAGTGTGTCGACAAAATTAATCCTATGTCGACCAAATGCGGCTAAGATGCTGTTGTTTTGCCGCGAAATGCGCTTGTTTGACCAGAATGACAGAGTAACGGCCCAAAAACTTGTGTTAGTATGGATGCGCTTTTTAAGGCGGGTAGCGATAAGTGCAATGAAACAGGCAGTTATTGCCATCACTCCCGTCTTTAACACGCTATTATAAGGAGAATTCTGTGTTACAAGCTCTGTTAGATTCGAAGGATTTTCTCGCGCTGACCCTCGCTAATCCTGAAACCATCGGAGATGAGTTTAGTTTCGCCTTAGGGGAACATACTCGAGTCGAGGTGTGGGACACGGGCGTCATCGTTTTTGAGCCTGCACAAGCCCAAGGTAAGGATGTCATTCTCTCCTGCGGTGTCCACGGCAATGAAACCGCCCCCATCGAACTCTGCAATACCTTAATCAAACAGCTTCTCCAACAAAAAATCATCGCCAAACAACGCACGCTCTTTCTTATTGGTAACCCTTTAGCGATTAATAACGGCACTCGCATTATCGACGAGAACATGAATCGTCTCTTTAGTGGCGAGCATTCAAATCCTCCGGGATTAGTGAATCCTGAGCGGGTGCGGGCAAAAAAATTAGAAGCCTATGTTGACCGCTTCTTTAAGGGCGCAGCCGCAGGGCGCCAGCGAATTCACTACGATTTACACACGGCGATGCGGGCGTCTAAACACGAAAAGTTTGCGATTTATCCCTATCGTCCCGGCCGTGCTTACAGCGCCGAGCAAATCATGTTTTTAGCGGCCAGTGGCGTCGATACTGTGTTATTTCACCATGAGCCGACAACTACTTTTAGTTATTTTTCCTCCGAGCAATATGGCGCCGATGCCTTTACCATTGAATTAGGTAAGGTGTATCCCATGGGGCAAAACGATATGACGCGTTTTATTGCCGCCCAAGAGATGTTTATGCGTCTTATCACAGACAAACCCTTAGCGCTTGAGCCATTCTCAGCGGATAAGGTGAATCTGTATCAAGTGTGTCGGGTGATCAACAAACATTTTGATGATTTTGAATTTACCTTCGCGACCGATGTCGAAAATTTCCGAGCTTTCCCTAAAGGCTTTGTATTGGCCCGAGAGGGTGGGCAGGAAATTAAAGTCGAACAGGAATTTGAAGCGATTGTCTTCCCCAATGCTAAGGTGCCCATCGGCAATCGCACGGTGATTTGTCTGATCCCCTCAGTTGCGCCGAATGTTCGTTAAGTTTGTAAAGCAATATATACATGCAAACAGGGGATTAGTTGTCATTTGAACTGTGCCAACGGTTGATAGGTAGTTTACGTTAACGTAATGTTCATCCGGCATATTCGTATAAATTAGGCGCAGTGGTTCTTCTGCTGCGTAACGAGATAACAAGAGCACAATATGAGCAAAGCAACACTCAACACTGATACAGTGCACCGTGTCGGCTTCTTGGATAAGGCATCGCTTCACATTCCTATCCTTCGAATTCTACAAGCAGACGGCACTACCTATGAAACCGCGGTTTTGCCTGTAATAGATGAAGCCTTAGCCACCAAAATTTACGATACTTGCGTATTCACGCGGGTACTCGATGAACGTATGCTTGGCGCACAGCGTCAGGGACGGATCAGCTTCTATATGACCTGCACCGGTGAAGAAGCCGCGATCGTCGGTAGCGTGGCCGCACTTGATCAAGAAGATGTGATCCTCGCGCAATACCGTGAACATGCGGCGCTACGTTATCGCGGCTTTACCACTGAACAGTTTATGAACCAAATGTTCAGTAATGAGAAGGACTTAGGTAAAGGTCGCCAAATGCCAATCCACTATGGCAGCGCGGCGTTAAACTACCAAACCATTTCATCGCCATTGGCCACTCAAATTCCGCAAGCGACAGGTGTCGGTTATAGCCTGAAAATGCAGGGCAAACGTAATGTTGCTGTCTGTTATTTCGGTGAAGGCGCTGCATCTGAAGGCGATTTCCATGCCGGATTGAATATGGCGGCGGTGTTAAAATGCCCCGTGATTTTCTTCTGCCGTAACAATGGTTATGCCATTTCTACCCCAACGGAAGAGCAATTTGCCGGTAACGGTATTGCCAGTCGTGGCGTGGGTTACGGCATGCACACCATTCGTGTCGATGGCAATGATATGCTGGCGGTGTTGGCCGCAACGCAACAGGCGCGTGCCTATGCGATTGAGCACAATGCCCCCGTGTTGATTGAAGCTATGACTTATCGTCTGGGCGCCCACTCATCTTCTGACGATCCTTCGGGTTATCGCTCAAAAGAAGAAGAGGCGAAATGGCAACAACACGATCCGGTCAAACGCTTTAAGTTGTGGCTGATTAATAAAGGCTGGTTAGCCGAGGCCGATGATGCCCAGCGTTACGAAAAGTACCGTGAAGAAGTTTTAGCCGCCGTTAAAGTCGCAGAAAAATTACCTATCCCTATGCTGGATGAGATTATTGAAGACGTGTACGACAAGCCAACGCCAGCGCTTAAAAAGCAATTGAGCGATCTTAAAGAACACATCAAAAAATATCCGCAATCCTATCCCAAAAGTGCAGGGAGGCTATAAGCCGTGGCAGAAATGAATATGTTACAGGCCGTCAATGAGGCCTTGTCAATCGCCATGCAAGCTGATGAGCGCATGGTGGTGTTTGGTGAAGACGTTGGCCACTTTGGCGGCGTGTTTCGCGCAACCTCAGGTTTACAGGAAAAGTTTGGTCGCAGCCGCTGCTTTAACACGCCACTGACTGAGCAAGGTATTGCGGGTTTTGCCAACGGGTTAGCCTCTAATGGTATGACTGCCGTAGCGGAAATCCAGTTTGCTGATTACATCTTTCCGGCGTTCGATCAGATTGTGAACGAGTCGGCTAAATTCCGTTACCGCAGCGGTAATGAGTTTAATGTGGGAAGTCTAGTGTTCCGCACACCCTATGGTGGCGGTATTGCGGGCGGCCATTATCATTCACAATCGCCAGAAGCCTATTTTACCCAAACCCCAGGCTTAAAAGTGGTTGTGCCACGTAATCCTGCTCAAGCCAAAGGTTTATTATTAGCCTCTATTCGCGATAAAAACCCGGTGGTGTTCTTCGAGCCTAAGCGTTTATACCGTGCTTCTGTGGGGGAAGTCCCTGCGGGCGATTATGAAATCGAGCTGGGTAAAGCCGAAGTGGTGCGTGAAGGGAAAGATATCACCTTAGTCGCTTGGGGCGCACAGATGGAAATCATCGAAAAAGCGGCCGACATGGCGGCAAAAGAGGGGATTTCCTGCGAAATTATCGACCTGCGTACACTCGCGCCTTGGGATGTAGATACCGTTGCCGATTCTGTGAAGAAGACAGGCCGCTTACTGATCAACCATGAAGCACCATTAACGGGTGGTTTTGCGGGTGAAATTGCGGCCACCATTCAGCAGGAGTGTTTCTTGTATTTAGAATCACCCATCAGCCGTGTATGTGGTCTAGATACCCCATATCCACTGGTCCACGAAAAAGAATATATGCCCGATGCGCTCAAAACTTTTGAAGCCATTAAGGCATCAGTGAACTTCTAGGAGTCCGGTATGATTAAAGATTTTATTTTGCCGGACATTGGTGAAGGCGTTGTCGAGTGCGAACTCGTCGAGTGGTTGGTGCAAGAGGGCGACACGATTGTGGAAGATCAGCCCATCGCCGATGTGATGACCGACAAAGCCTTAGTGCAAATTCCGGCGCCTTTTGCAGGAGTCGTGACTAAGTTGTATTACGCCAAAGGCGATATTGCTAAGGTGCATGCACCGCTGTATGCCGTGCAGGTTGAGTCTGACGAAGCTGCGCCTGTTGCTGCGTCTCAACCTGAAGCACACACATCTACTCAAGCATCTGCAAGCCAAGCCAGCGTGGCGGGTACCAGCGTTGAAGAGTTCCTGCTGCCCGATATTGGCGAAGGGATTGTTGAGTGTGAACTGGTCGAATGGCTAGTCCAAGAAGGCGATACAGTGGTTGAAGACCAACCCATCGCCGATGTGATGACTGATAAAGCCTTAGTGCAAATCCCCGCCATCAAAGCGGGCAAAATTGTCAAATTGCACTACCGTAAGGGCCAGTTAGCGAAAGTACATGCGCCACTATTTTCGATTGAGGTTGAAGGTGGCGTTAGTGCGCCGGTCAGCCATGCACAGGAAGCAAGCGTTGCCGCTGCGAATACCGCTGCACCAGCCGCTTGCGCGGCGGTGTCCTCGGAGCCTGCACGCCAAGGTAAAGCCTTAGCCAGCCCAGCCGTTCGCCGTATGGCACGTGCCTTAGATATCGATTTAAGTCGCGTACCTGGTAGTGGCAAACATGGCCGAGTATATAAGGAAGACATTACTCGCTTCCAAGCGCAGGGCGGCGCTGTGTCTGCCGTTGCGCCAGTGGCTGTAGCACCGACTCAATCAGGTGTGACTCAATCAACCGTCTCTAACGTCGTGGCAAATTCTGCACGGGGTGACATTGTTGAGCCTATCCGTGGCGTGAAAGCCGTGATGGCGAAAATGATGGTCGAATCGGTATCAACCATTCCACACTTCACCTATTGCGAAGAGTTTGATCTGACAGACTTAGTCGCTCTGCGTGAAAGCATGAAGGCCAAGTATTCCTCCGACGAAGTTAAGTTGACCATGATGCCATTCTTTATGAAGGCCATGTCATTAGCCTTAACGCAGTTCCCTGTGCTTAACAGCCAAGTGAATGCTGATTGTACGGAAATCACCTACAAGGCGCGTCATAACATTGGTATGGCAGTAGATTCGAAAGTGGGATTGTTAGTGCCAAATGTGAAGGATGTGCAAGATAAGAGTATTCTTGAGGTGGCTGCCGAGATCACCCGCTTAACCACTGCTGCGCGTAACGGCCGTGTTGCACCAGCAGATCTTAAAGAAGGCACGATTTCGATTTCGAATATTGGTGCATTGGGTGGCACAGTCGCAACACCAATTATCAATAAGCCAGAGGTGGCGATTGTTGCGCTTGGTAAGTTGCAAACCTTGCCGCGCTTTAATGCGAAAGGTGAAGTCGAAGCGCGCCAGATCATGCAAGTGAGTTGGTCTGGCGATCACCGCGTTATCGATGGCGGCACCATTGCTCGTTTCTGTAACCTTTGGAAACAATACCTTGAGCAACCGCAGGATATGCTATTAGCCATGCGTTAGTCGGCTGTCAGCCAATACTTACAGCCAATCCGGCAAAAAAGGACGCAATTTAGCGTCCTTTTTTATTCGCAGGCCATAAATGGGTTAATCTTTTGATCCCAATTACGTATAATTCGCGAACGTTGTTATCCTGATGGATTTGTTATGAGCCCCAGCCCATTTGCCCCAACAATCGAAACTATTGATTATCCGTTTCCGCCTAAGCCAATTCCTCTGTCCGATGCCGAAAAGGCGGACTACAAGGCACGTATCAAGCAGCTGCTGATTGAAAAGGATGCGGTATTGGTTGCCCATTATTATACCGACCCTGAAATTCAAGCGTTGGCTGAAGAAACTGGTGGGTGTGTTTCAGACTCACTTGAAATGGCGCGCTTTGGCCGCGATCATCCCGCAAAGACGTTAATCGTCGCTGGGGTGAAGTTTATGGGTGAAACTGCCAAAATCTTAAGCCCAGAAAAAACCATTCTGATGCCGACTCTTGAAGCGGCCTGTTCATTGGACTTAGGTTGCCCCATCGATAAATTTAGCGCCTTCTGTGATGTACACCCAGACCATACCGTGGTGGTTTACGCCAACACGTCTGCGGCGGTAAAAGCCCGTGCCGATTGGGTGGTGACCTCGAGTATTGCCCTTGAAATTGTTGAGCACTTAGACAGCGAAGGCAAAAAAATCATTTGGGGCCCAGACCGCCACTTAGGCAGCTATATTGCTAAACAAACGGGCGCCGAGATGCTGATGTGGCAGGGCGACTGTATCGTTCACGATGAGTTTAAAGCGAATGCCCTGCGTGATCTGAAAAGCGTTTATCCCGACGCAGCAATTTTGGTACACCCAGAATCACCCGCGAGTGTGGTGGCGATGGCGGATGCTGTCGGCTCCACCAGTCAGTTGATCAAAGCTGCGCAAACCATGCCTAACGAGCGTTTTATTGTCGCGACCGATCGCGGTATTTTTTACAAAATGCAACAAGCGGCGCCGGGTAAAACATTGATAGAAGCGCCTACTGGTGGTAACGGTGCCACCTGTAAGAGCTGTGCCCACTGTCCTTGGATGGCAATGAATGGCTTAAAAGCCATTGAAGCGTCATTAAGTGATAGCGACAAAACCACCCATGAGATCTTTGTTGATGAAGACTTGCGAGTGAAAGCGTTAATCCCGCTGACCCGTATGCTCGATTTCGCTAAAACGCTCAATATGAAAGTGAAGGGTAATGCCTAAGCGCTTTTAGTCGCACATCGAGTTTCAACATTAATATCCCCGCTTTGCGGGGATATTTTTTTAATTGCAGTTGCCATACGGTAAATAACAAAAAGCCCTGCATTTGCAGGGCTTTAGCTAAATCGCTAATCGAGATTATTTAGCGTTCATTAACGCAACCGCGTTGTCTAACATACGGTTACTGAAGCCCCATTCGTTATCGTACCAAGCCATTACTTTGACTAAACGGCCGTTAACACGGGTTTGCGTCGCATCGAAGTTAGATGAAAACGCATTGTGGTTAAAGTCGATAGATACCAACGGCTCTTTGTTGACAGCCAACACTTCGCTCAGTGGTGCTACGCTTGCTGCACGCTCGATGATGGCGTTAACTTCTTCAACGGTTGTGTCACGTGATGCAATGAAAGATAAATCCACTAAAGACACGTTAACAGTCGGTACACGTACCGCTAAACCATCGAATTTACCTTGTAATTCAGGCACAACTAAACCTACAGCAGCCGCAGCGCCCGTTTTAGTAGGGATCATCGACAGTGCCGCAGCGCGGGCACGGCGTAAATCTGTGTGGTATACGTCAGATAAACGTTGATCGTTGGTATACGCGTGGATGGTGGTCATCAGACCTGATTCGATACCAATTTCGTCATTTAACGGCTTAGCGAAAGGCGCTAAGCAGTTAGTGGTACATGACGCGTTAGAGATAACGGTCATATCCGCGGTCAACACATTGTTGTTCACACCGTAAACGACGGTTGCATCAACGTTTTTGCCTGGTGCAGAGATAATCACTTTCTTTGCGCCAGCGGCTAAATGCGGTTGAACAGAATCTTTAGAAGTGAAGATACCGGTACATTCAAATACCACGTCTACTTGTAGGTCGCCCCAAGGTAATTTGCCTGGATCGCGCTCTTGGAAAGTGAGGATCTTGTCACCGTTAACATAAATTGCTTCAGCATCATGCTCAACTTTGGCATTGAAACGACCATGTACAGAATCGTATTTTGTCAGGTGAGCGTTGATTGAAGCGTCGCCTAAATCGTTGATGGCAACAATTTTGATTGGGTAAGCTTTTTCGCTTTCGTACAGGGCGCGTAATACGTTTCTACCGATACGGCCGTAACCATTTATTGCAACACGGATAGTCATCTCATATCCCTCTGGTGATTATAAAATTCAACTGGTAGTAAAATTACCAAACTGACAGCTATCGTCAAGTTAATTCGGCTATTTTGCCGGGATTCGGTTAACAAATTAGGTGTTTTTTTTACATTGCTCGCGAAAACCCCTTTTTTAGCACTGCATTTGGATAAAAAATTACAAGATGGCAAACATTTTGCCGACGTTACTCAAGGCCCAAGCCTTAAGGCGAGTTTGGCTTCTCTGGTTCGACGGGAGTTGCCGCTGGCGGTGTTACCTCTGTCTGAGGTGGAGCAAGCCAGAGCGCAACCGGACTAGTCGAATAGAGGCCATCTTCTAACGCATTGATCAAATTCTGGGCGTATTCATCTAATCTTGTCGCCAGCGTTTTGTTGCCACCGATTAAGGCTAGCATCTTATCTTCAGAATACTTCTGCTGCGTAAGTAGTAAATTGGCTTTTGTCAGCATGTAAGTTTTTTCTAGCGCTTGGGTTTGGCGATAGGCTGCAGCGAGCCCAAGCAACCAATTTGGATCAAAGTCAGCGTATTGGATCTCTGCAAACACAGTAAGGTAGAGTTGTTGCGCTTTGATGGCATTACGGTTGCTGTAGTAGGTGGCTATTTGCGCTAAAAGAAATGGCTCAGTGACTTCGCCAGCATTTTCTTGTACCAAGAGTCGGTTTAATGCATCCGTGTCACCAAAACGTGTCCATTGATAATAAGACATAAACGGGTCTTGGCGCTCGCGGGTTTCATCCTGCAACCGACTCAAATTTTGTGTACTTAGTCGAAAGGCTCTGGCTCTATCAGCTGTGCGGCTTGTGTGGATAATGTGCTGAACGCCCGAGGCCAATTCAATACATCGACTATAGTCCTCGAGGTAAGTTAACTGTTGATAGAGTTGCTTGCCTGTAGGATTTTTATTGTCCATTAGGTCGTATCGACTTTGGATCAACTTTGTTTTCTCGGCTAAACACCAGCCATCCTTATGCAAATCGGCACAAATTTCAGGATTATTTTTACAAATCGTTTCGATATTTCGGCCATTATCACAACCGAAAAGGCTTATCGCGAGGGTAAATGATGTAATTATTACTAGATTTTGTCTCAAAATACGCTCCAAAATGCAATTTTCTCTAATAAAATTACAGATTTACAGAAAATATCTTACTAGCAAGCTGGGTCAGTTTTCATTACAATGGCGCCGACCAAAACAGAGGGTTTTCCCTAAAACCTACATAAGATTATTGGTCTTTTCGTCATGTTACTCAAACCTTTCAATATATTTTATTGAAAAGTGAGATAAAGGATCTGTAAATGAGCGCTGATAAACACCTACAAAGTTGGCAAGAACGTTTTGAAATGGCAGAGGCAATGCAACCTTTGCTGGGCAAGTTATACCGTAACCAAGGCGTCGAAGTTGTGGTTTATGGTAAGCCATTACTCAATGCTTCTACTATTGAGATTATTAAAGCGCACCGTTTAGTTCGTCGTCATGTCGGCGAGAAATTACGTTTACGCGAGAGTTTCCCGTTTGTTCAAGCCTTAAGCAGACTCGCTGTTAAACAATGTAAAGTGGATATTGGTAAGCTTGCTGTCAAATACTGGGCTGAACATACCGATACCAACGAAATTGAAAGCTATATGGCACGCGAATTAGCGGCTGCGATTGATCATGCTGATGATATCGCTCCGCGTGATGTGGTGTTGTATGGTTTTGGTCGTATTGGTCGCTTATTAGCGCGCTTACTGATCGAACGTACTGGCCGCAGCAACAAGTTAAGACTGCGTGCTATCGTATTACGTGGTGGTAAGAAGGGCGATTTAGAAAAACGCGCAAGCTTACTGCGTCGTGACTCTGTTCATGGTCCATTTAACGGTTCTGTTGAAGTGGATGAAGAGAACAACGCCATCATCGCTAACGGTACTTATATCCAAGTGATTTACGCAAACTCACCAGATGAAGTGGATTACACTAAATACGGTATTACAGATGCCTTAGTGGTAGACAACACGGGTATTTGGAAAGACGAAGCAGGCCTAGGCTTACACTTGAAGAGCCCTGGTGCAAGCAAAGTGTTACTGACAGCACCTGCAAAAGGCGCCATCAAGAACATCGTTTACGGTGTAAACGAAGGCGATATTACGCCAGAAGACATCATTGTGTCTGCAGCGAGCTGCACCACTAACGCCATTACACCAGTACTGAAAGCGGTAAATGATAAGTACGGTATCGAGAATGGTCACGTTGAGACGATTCACTCATATACAAACGATCAAAACCTGATCGACAACTACCACAGTGCTGACCGTCGCGGTCGCAGTGCACCATTAAACATGGTGATCACTGAAACGGGCGCAGCGAAAGCCGTCGCTAAAGCTCTGCCAGTATTAGCGGGCAAACTGACAGGCAACGCGATTCGCGTGCCAACACCAAACGTATCTATGGCGATCATCAGCATGAACTTAAATGCTGAGACCAACAAAGACGAATTGAACGAATACCTAAAAGACACGGCGCTGCAATCACCCTTGCAGAACCAAATTGACTACACAGACTCAACTGAAATCGTATCAAGCGACTTAGTGGGGTCTCGCTATGCGGGCGTGGTTGATTCTCAAGCGACCATCGCCGAAGGTAAACGCGCCATTCTGTACGTATGGTATGACAACGAATTTGGTTACAGCTGCCAAGTAGTCGGTGTTATGCAAACGATGTTAGGCTTAACAACGCTGTCTCTGCCTGCTTAATTGCGACAGACAGAAGTACAACAGAGAAAGCGCCTGAGAGGGCGCTTTTTTTATACTTCAATTATGTTGAATAACAATTTATCTGAACATTGTTATTGAGCAAATCCGTGAATTGTTGATTCTATCGGCAAGTTTATATCGCTATGGCTGAATATTGGGCAAACAGTGTGGTTAAGCGCAATATTTCAAATTTGTTGATTGACTCTGAAGGTTAAATCGGTAGAATGCCAATCCGCAGTCAGGGGAAAGCGTAGTAACGTTACTCTATGACATC
>NZ_JTLE01000094.1:815193-865754 GCF_000798835.1 Shewanella sp. ZOR0012 | reverse complement strand
TCATTAGAAAATACCCCGCGGGCAATCCCCATTTGAATCGCTTGCGCTACGGTCGCCCCTAAAAATCCCCCCGCAGCCGATACTGGGGTAAAGGCCGACTCCACCACTAATTGCAACGCGGGTAGAATGGCATCGGCAAAAACCACTAAAATCCACACACAGGCCAACACATAACCAATTGACATCGCCGGTACTAACTTTTGCGCCACATTGGAGATACGTTTGACACCACCTAAGGTGACAGCCGCCACCAGCAGGGTGAGCACCAGCGCAGTCGCCCATGTTGGTACATCAAAGGCGATAGTTAAGGCATCACTTATCGCATTCACTTGAGCAAAAGTCCCAATGCCGAAAAACGCTACCCCCACGCCAAACAGCGCAAATAACTTCGCCATCCAACGCAAACCGAGGCCACGCTCTATGTAATACATCGGGCCACCGGCAATCTGTCCACGCGCATCGGTGGTGCGGTATTTTACCGCCAACATACACTCGGCATACTTAGTCGCCATGCCAAAAAAGGCGGCAAGCCACATCCAAAATAACGCACCAGGACCGCCCATCTTAATCGCCGTTGCGACCCCAACAATATTGCCCGTACCTATGGTTGCAGACAATGCAGTACAAAGCGCGGCGAAGGACGATAGATCACCATGCCCCTTAGCGGGTTTGAACAATAGGCTCAGCGCCATTGGCAGACGAAATACTTGGATAAGCTTTAGTCGCGCAGTGAGATAAATCCCTGTGCCAACTAACAAACAAAGTGTGATAGGACCCCAGACAATACCGTTTAGGCTGCTGAGTAAGGCTTCAAAACTCATGATATTCCTCAATTATTAAACAACTAAATTAATAAAGGAGGAGGAAAAGAAATGGCTGTGACACATCGCTGCCAGCCTAAAGAAATACCATCTTCCCAGCCAATAACGGCAGGAAAATAGTCCACAAAGACAAACGACAGGGACTGTGCAGTCATCCTCTCCTCTGTCCTTTTGCCTGAGCGTTTCGCGTCGCTTAAAACACTGCGACACTTTCGCCTTCGGCGCCACCTATTATTGCAAGTTAATGCAATCGGTAGTCTCTCCAGAGGCTCGTCCAGTAACAGTCCACGCCTTGCGGCACCTGAAAGAGTGCTTTGTTTATGGAATGCTTCCAACAACAAAGTTGCCTCGTCGGTGTGGGGTTAATTCCCCACTCTCCTGCTACCTTCATCCGAACGGATTGTTAAAACGATAGCCAGCTATCGTTTTAACAGGGCGCACAGAATGCAACAAACACCACAATAGCTCAAGCCCATTTGCTCACAGAAATGAGAGCCAAGCCGTTAATCGCAGAAAATTCAAACAGACTCAATCCTAAGTCTTAATCAATGTGAATTGATCTAACTTGCCCAAATATCGGTATCTATAGGATTGTAAAATGCTTTATCTTTAGCCTAACGCCTAGGTTGGCTAAATCCCAATTGGAAGAGATAGATGAAAGAAGTCGCCAAGCTTATCCAAGTAAGTAAAAGTTTTCGCGACGGCGAGCAGCGCCACACTGTGCTGCAAGCGGTCGATTTAACTTTGCATCAAGGGGAGACTATCGCACTCACCGGCCCAAGTGGCAGCGGCAAAAGCACTTTACTGAATCTGATTGCGGGCTTTGAAACGGCAGACAGTGGCCAGATAGTGCTGAATCATCAATCCACCACCAAGTGGCAAGATAAGCAATGGAGTGAGTTTAGGCGTACCCATTTAGGCGTGGTATTCCAACAATTTAATTTACTCACTCCGCTGAATGTCAAAAATAATATCGGCTTTTCCCTGCACCTTAACGGTGATAGCTGGAATCCTTGGTGCGATTATTTGGTGGAAAAGCTCGGGTTAGCGGCATTGTTAAACCGGCAGGTTGAAGCGCTTTCCGGCGGACAACAACAACGGGTCGCGATAGCCAGGGCATTAGCCCACAATCCGAGTTTACTGCTGGCCGACGAACCCACGGGTAACTTAGATGACGAATCTGGTAAACAGGTGATGTCACTGCTATGCGAACTCGCCAAAGAGAGCCAAACCAGCATTTTGATGGTCACCCACAGCGAAGAGTGCGCCGCCTTTATGAACAAACGCTGGCATCTGTCCCACGCCGCAGTGTCGATCTCCGGCTAGCATGATGAATAACACACAACCAGAAAATAAAGCCAACCCATACAATAACTTAAATAAGAGTGGGCAATGGCTGCGTATCACTTGGGTACTCAAGGTATTTTTAGCCCATTATCGCCACGCGCCATTGCAGGCTGGGGCGATTTTACTCGGAATCGCCCTCGCCGTGACGCTGCTCATCGGGGTAAAAGCCACCAACGATAATGCGATTCGTAGCTATAGCGAAGCCACTGAGCTCTTAAGTCAGCGAGCCGATGTACTGCTGACCTCACCCGTTGGCCAAGATAATCTCTATGAATCGGTGTATTTCAGTTTAAGGCAAGCTGGGATTAGCCAAAGTCTTGCGGTAGTCAGTGGCAGAGTCGCAGGCCAAAACGGCCAGTATTGGCAAATTGAAGGCAGCGATATTGTCGCGGCATTGACTGCCACATTAACCTCAAAAAACGCTTCACCGTCCTCAAATAACAAGGCAACGGCTAATTCTACTGTCTCAATGGGAGATCTGCCCCTTGCCGACCTAATGAGCGGGGAGCCTATGGTGGTGATGAGTGATAGTCTAGCCAGTAAAATCGCGCCCAATGGCCAGCTCAGCCTAGCCCAATCCATAACACCATCGACCCTAAAAGTGATCCGTGTCGATGATAGTTGGGGACTTGGCAGCGCCATCTTGACCGATATTTCCCTCGCCCAAAACTTACTTGGCATGCCGGGCAAACTCAGTTATATCGCCCTATTTAACGATAGGGATAAACTAGCCGCGTTAAAACAACGGCTCGACACCTTAGGTATCACCCCAGATCTCGCCAGCTACAGTCAGCAGGATCAAGGGCAAGCCTTAATGGCGCTTACCCGCAGTTTTCATTTAAATCTCAATGCGATGAGTATGTTAGCCTTTGTGGTTGGGCTGTTTATTGCCTATAACGGCGTGCGTTACAGCCTAATGAAACGCCAACGTTTGCTGATCCAACTGCTGCAACAGGGGCTAGAACGACTCGACGTGATGCTTGCCCTGCTCGCCGAATTACTATTTTTGGTTATCTTAGGCTCGGTAATCGGGTTTATCTTAGGTTTACAACTCAGCCATTGGCTACAACCTATGGTTGCCATGACGTTAGAACAGCTCTATGGTGCCCACTTGCTGCCGGGCATTTGGCAATGGCATTGGTTAGCACAGGCGATCGCGCTCACCTTAGTGGCAGCGCTTGCTGCTTGCATGCCCTTGTATTTTGATCTTACGCGCCAATCCCTTGCCCAAGGCGCTAACCGTTATCAGCAAACCAAGGCCCACAACCAAACCCACCAGCGGCAATTTATCTTAGCCTGTGGGTTACTCGTACTCGCGGCGATACTGTTTCCCTTCAGCCAAAGTTACAACACCAGTTTGATATTACTAGGCATAGTGACGGTCGCGATTCCTCTGCTGTTGCCCCAAGTATTGCATTGGGGAGTAAGCTTACTGCTCCCCTTCACTCGCCCAGGGCTTAAACACTATTTGCTCGCCGAAACCCGCGAGCTTATCGCGCCACTTTCCCTTGCGATGATGGCCATTTTGCTGGCATTAAGCGCAAATGTGGCGATGAATACCCTAGTGGGCAGCTTTGAGCAGACCCTAAGAAGTTGGTTAGAAACCCGCTTACATGCCGATTTATACCTGCGCCCCAGTGCTAACCGTATGGCTGATGTACGGGATAAATTAAGCCAAGATCCTCGTGTCAGCGGCTTATATCAACAATGGCAAGTCGATGCAGAGATATCGATCCAAGGCCCAACGCCTCAAACGATCCCCGTGAATCTTATCAGCCGTGATGATGAGTCAATCAAGTACACAAGTACACTCAAAGACAGTTTACCTGACCTATGGCAACGCTATTTTGGCGGACAATTTGTCTTGGTGAGTGAGCCAATGGCGATTAAGTATCAGTTGATGCTAGGCGATAAAGTCACTTTAAACGTGCTCGATAAAATCACCAGTAACCAAGTAGTTATCGCAGGTATTTATTACGACCATGGTAATACCCGCAATGAGCTCATTATTAGCCATCAACTGTGGCAACAGGCACAACTGCCACAGTTACCCATCAGCCTTGCGGCCAGTTTTCATCCTCTGGAACAAGCTGATAAATCATCCTCATCAGTGCTAACGCAACCAATACCCACGAACGGCAAGCGCAGTGAGGCCGAACTGGATGAACTGCAAATGCAGCTCGCCACAGCGCTAGAGTTGGCTCAGGCACAAATTTATAGCCAAGCCAACATAAAGGCCCAAGCCATTGCCATGTTTAAACGCACTTTTTCAATCACGTTAGTGCTCAATAGTTTAACCTTGCTGGTGGCCGCCATTGGGCTATTTAGCGCCTGCTTAATGTTAACCCAAGCACGGCAAGCACCACTGGCACGGCTTTATTCCCTTGGGGTGAGTCGCAGCAAACTGCGTACTATGGTATTTAGCCAAATGCTGCTGGTTGTGGTAATCACTTGCCTGATTGCGATGCCTACGGGCGCTCTGCTGGGGTATTTATTAATCAATAAAATCACCCTGCAAGCCTTTGGTTGGACCATCCAAATGATCTGGGACTGGTTTGCTTATGCCAAAGCCATCCTCATCGCACTGGTGACTTGTACCTTAGCCGTGCTCTTACCGCTTTACTGGCAAACCCGCAGGCCGCTAATCGCCAGTTTGCAGCAGGAAACCCTATGAACAGTCGTCCATATACCATTACCCAATTGAAAGTGAATGGTTTACTCACAATGAACTGGCTTAAGTGCCGTACAAACGCACGCTTAATCAGTCAACTCATCATCGGTGGATTACTCTTTTTCACGATAAGCGGCTGCGATGATGCGCCCGCGAGCGTTTCAGAATCCAAATCCATGGGAGCTTTGCTAGGGCAAACAAAAGAAGGCGAAATAACCTCAACGCAACAAGCCTTTGCCAAGGTGACACCTGAGCATCAGTTTCACTTTCCCCAAGATCATCTTGCCCACAACGGCTTTCGGCAAGAATGGTGGTATCTCACCGCTAACTTAACCACCGAAAAAGGTGAGCAACTTGGCGCGCAATGGACCCAATTTAGGGTGGCACTAAAACCTCAATATACAGAATCGCAAAATGCGCAACCGACTACCCTTAACTCCGCTTGGGCAACTGAACAACTCTATTTTGCCCATAGCGCACTGACCTCTAGCGCGGCACATCTGGCCCATGAGAAATGGTCTCGCGGTCATCCAAAGCTTGCCGGCGTCAATGCCAATCCCTATCAAATTCATCTCGATAACTGGCAATGGCAGAGTGAATCGAGCGCGTTATTTCCGGCAATCTTAAGGGTTGAGACCGCAGACTTTAGTTACGCGCTAACGCTGACTAGCCAAGCACCGCTGCAATATCAAGGTGATAATGGCTATAGCATTAAAAACCGCGAGGGTAACGTCGCCTCCTACTATTACAGTCAACCTTTTATCACTATTAGCGGTGAGATCACCCGATATATCAACATCAATGGCCAAGCCGAGAGTCGGGTAGAGAAAGTCACAGGCCAAGGCTGGCTAGACAGAGAATGGAGCTCACAATTTTTAACTAAAAGCCAGCAGGGTTGGGATTGGTTTGCCCTGCGCCTCAATGATGGTTCGGCGCTAATGCTCTTTCAGTTAAGGGAACAATCCACCGATAAATCTCAAACTCCATTAGCCTTTTACAGCGCCAGACGAATGTTTGCCGATGGTACAGGCCGCAATATCAACTCCCGAGACACGCCAGATGGAATAAAAATGACGCCGCTTGAATGGCAAACAACCCGCACCGGCAAATACCCCGTAAGCTGGCAAGTCCAAATCCCGAGTGAGCAAATCGATATCCGTATCTCACCGTTAAATCCCAATAGCGCCATGGCGTTATCCACCTCCTATTGGGAAGGTCCGATTAAACTTAGCGGTAGTCACACCGGCATGGGTTATATGGAGCTGACGGGATATTAATCCACTCATAGTGATGTTTGACTGCCGGATCTTTCGCTAATCTAACCAATCTCGCCATTCCCTCTCCAAAGAGATAGCGATTGTTTAAATTTCAAACTGAGAGTTAGATCACGCGCAAAACTTTGATCCCGATCGACTATCCCCTGCAATACCTCTTGTGAGGTATACCCACATTTTTTATCAGGTCTAGACTCGCAGTTATCCACATTCAGTTGTACAGATGTTTATGCAAAGCAGCTGAGTGCATCTCAAGATAAAGGTCACCGCTATGAGTCAGGAATACCATGTCACCAGCCTCGTGGTACATGCAGCCCCTAATGCCTTGCAACAGGTTGAAGCCGATATTGCCGCGTTAAAAGGCTGCGATATCCACGCCATTTCACCCGAAGGCAAGTTGGTTATTACCCTCGAAGGGAATACCCAAAAAGCCATTCTCGACAATGTTGAAGCCATCAATGGCCTGTCCGGTGTGTTATCCGCCAGTTTGATTTACCACCAAGTAGAACCCCTAGAACAAGAACTGTTAGAAAAAGAGAGTGAGGAAACACTATGAGCATTAGCCGCCGCGAGTTTCTCAAGGCTAACGCAGCGGTTGCCGCTGCGACGGCCGTTGGCGTCACGCTTCCCGTGAAAATGGTTGAAGCCGCCGAGTCAGATAACATCAAGTGGGACAAAGCCCCCTGCCGTTTTTGCGGTGTGGGTTGTAGCGTATTAGTCGGTACTAAAGCGGGTAAAGTGGTTGCCACCAAAGGCGATCCTGAAAGCCCAGTTAACCGCGGGCTAAACTGTATTAAAGGTTACTTCCTGTCGAAAATCATGTACGGCAAGGACAGATTAACCACGCCATTACTACGCATGAAAGACGGCAAATATCATAAAGAAGGCGAGTTTACCCCAGTCAGTTGGGATGTCGCCTTCGATACTATGGCCGCTAAGTGGAAACACAGCATCGCCACTAAAGGCCCAACCTCTGTCGGTATGTTCGGTTCTGGTCAGTGGACGATTTGGGAAGGTTACGCAGCATCTAAACTGCATAAAGCTGGATTCTTAACCAACAACATCGACCCTAACGCCCGCCACTGTATGGCCTCAGCGGTCGTTGGGTTTATGCGTACCTTCGGTATTGATGAACCGATGGGCTGTTACGACGACTTAGAAGCCGCCGATCACTTTGTGCTCTGGGGCGCCAACATGGCCGAGATGCATCCGATCCTGTGGGCACGTTTATCTGATCGCCGTTTAAGCAGTAAAGACTGTCGCGTGCATGTGCTATCCACCTTCGAGAACCGTAGCTTCGATCTTGCGGATAACCCGATGGTTTTCCATCCACAATCTGATCTGGTGATCCTCAACTATATCGCCAACTACATCATTCAAAACAAAGCGGTAAATACCGACTTTGTGACTAAACACACTAAGTTTGCCCTCGGTGTAGATGATATCGGTTATGGACTGCGTCCAGATCATCCGTTAGAGAAGAAAGCCAAAAACCCTGGCAACGGTAAATCTAGCCCAATTAGCTTCGAAGAATACGCTAAGTTCGTCAGCACTTATACGCTGGAATACGCAGCAAAAATGAGTGGTGTAGAACCTGAAAAATTAGAAACCTTAGCCAAGGCCTATGCCGATCCTAAGGTGAAGGTTATGAGCCTGTGGACCATGGGGATTAACCAACACGTTCGTGGAGTGTGGGCAAACAACATGCTCTATAACATTCACTTACTGACGGGCAAAATCGCCACACCTGGCAACAGCCCATTCTCACTGACAGGCCAACCTTCAGCCTGTGGTACCGCCCGTGAAGTCGGCACCTTTGCCCATCGCCTCCCCGCAGATATGGTGGTGGATAACGATAAGCATCGCGCGATCACCGAAAAAATGTGGCAAGTGCCTGAAGGCACGATTCCACCTAAACCTGGCTACCATGCCGTGCTGCAAAGCCGGATGCTCAAAGACGGTAAGCTAAACTGTTATTGGACTATGTGTACCAATAACATGCAAGCCGGCCCGAATATCAACGATGAAATTTACCCGGGATTCCGTAATCCAGAGAACTTTATCGTGGTATCCGATCCTTACCCAACCGTCACCGCCATGGCAGCAGACCTTATTTTACCGACCGCCATGTGGGTTGAGAAAGAAGGCGCCTACGGTAACGCCGAGCGCCGCACCCATATGTGGCATCAACAGGTTAAAGCGCCTGAGGGAGCTAAATCGGATCTGTGGCAATTAGTCGAGTTTTCAAAACGCTTTAAAGTGTCTGAAGTCTGGCCAGCAGAGCTTATCGCTAAAAAGCCTGAATACGCTGACAAGACCCTTTATGAAGTATTGTTTGCCAATGGTGTCATCAACAAGTTCCCGACTACCGATTGTAAGGGCGACCTAAACGACGAAAGTGAACACTTTGGCTTCTATCTACAAAAAGGCATCTTCGAAGAATACGCCGCCTTCGGTCGCGGCCATGGCCATGACTTAGCCGACTTTGACCGTTACCACGAAACCCGCGGTCTACGCTGGCCAGTGGTTGAGGGGAAAGAAACCCTGCGCCGCTTCGTTGAAGGTAGCGATCCTTATGTTAAGGCAGGTGAAGGCTTTAAGTTCTACGGTAAACCCGATGGTAAAGCGGTAATTTTCGCCCTGCCTTACGAACCAGCAGCGGAAGAACCTAACTCAGAATACGATCTGTGGATGTCTACCGGCCGTGTGCTCGAACACTGGCATACAGGTTCGATGACCGCCCGTGTACCTGAGCTCTATCGCGCCTATCCTGATGCACAAATCTTTATGCATCCTGAAGACGCTAAGGCTCGCGGTCTACAACGTGGTGATGAAGTGATCGTGGCATCTCCCCGTGGTGAGGTCAAAACCCGTGTTGAAACCAAAGGCCGAAACAAACCGCCACGCGGCGTGGTGTTTATGCCCTTCTTCGATGCGCGTCAGTTAGTCAACAAGTTGATTCTGGATGCAACCGATCCACTGTCAAAAGAAACTGACTTTAAGAAGTGCCCAGTAAAAGTGATGAAGGCCTAAGCCCTCATTTGATAGCGATAAGCGTATTTGAAAGCGATTAAGGAGTCTAAGGTGAGTCAGCAAGTGAAGAGTCCATTCACAGTCAAACAAGTCAACCGTCGCCAGTTTTTGGCCACGACGGCTAAGGCTGGCTGTGTGATGGGGCTCGTGGGATTAGGCTTGACGGCCACGGCAAAAAGCCAAGGCCAGCTCGCCTCCCAAGCTTGCAGACCGCCGGGCGCCCTTGAAGAAAGCGATTTTCTCTCGGCCTGCGTGCGCTGCGGTTTGTGTGTTGAGGCTTGCCCTTACGACACGCTAACACTGGCACGTTGGTTCGATGGCGCCGCCACTGGCACGCCATTCTTTACCGCAAGACGCATTCCCTGCGAAATGTGTGAGGATATTCCCTGCATCAAAGCCTGCCCATCGGGTGCGCTTGATCCTCAACTTGAGCACATTAGCGATGCCAAAATGGGTATTGCGGTACTGATCGATGAGAAAAATTGCCTGAACTTTAAGGGATTACGCTGCGATGTTTGTTATCGGGTTTGTCCGTTAATCGACAACGCCATCACCTTAGAACGCCAACGCAATCAACATAGCGATCACCACGCCATGTTCTTACCCACAGTCAACAGTGATACCTGCACGGGTTGTGGCAAATGCGAGCACGCCTGCGTACTCGATACCGCCGCCATAAAAGTCTTACCGACGGCATTAGCACTCGGTAAGGCAGCGGAGCATGACACTTATCTCAACACCGAGGAAACCACCTTAGAGATGTTGAATAAGGGGCTGACGTTATGAGCAATGAGTCTATGAGTAACAAGTCTATAAGTCATAAGACAATGAACTCAAAAGCCCGCATGCAAGGCGAGCATGCCGCCGCCATTGCAGAACTCGGTTGGTTTGGCGCACACAAATATTTGCTACTACGCCGCGCAGTGCAATGCGGCTTGTTAGGGCTATTTGCACTGGGGCCGCTACTAGGGATTTGGTTATTTAAGGGTAATTTATCGGCCAGTTTACTGCTCGATACCATTCCCTTTGCCGATCCGCTAGTGAGCTTACAAATGCTCATTAGCGGGCATATTCCCGAGCTTAGCCTATTGATAGGTGCAACCTTGGTCATACTGTTTTATGCCCTCGCCGGTGGCCGGGTGTTTTGCAGTTGGGTGTGTCCCGTCAATCTGGTCACCGATACCGCAAGCTGGCTCAGACGTAAACTAAACCTCCCTCGCACCAGCGAGTTACCGCGTAATTTACGTTATTACCTGCTGGCACTCGTGCTGTTATTGCCACTGCTCACGGGCAACTTGATTTGGGAATGGATTAATCCCGTCCCCTTAGTCTATCGCGCCGTGCTATTTGGCAGTCTCAGTGGTTTATGGATCTTAGCGGCGATATTTCTGCTGGATCTGTTTATCGCCGAGCGCGCTTGGTGTGGCCACCTGTGTCCAACAGGCGCCCTATTTGGCTTAATCGGCAAATGGAGCCCCATCAAAATTGTTGCCAGCAAAGCCAGTGCCTGTGATAACTGCATGGACTGCTTTGCTGTTTGCCCTGAACGCCAGGTATTAAAGCCAGCGTTAAAAGGGCAAAACCCGGTGATCACTAGCCCAGACTGCACCCAATGCGGCCGCTGTATCGATGTCTGCGCACAACGCGTATTTCGCTATCAAACACGTTTTACGGCCACTCAGGCTCAACTTTGTTCAGGCGATTCGACCGATTGTCACTCGCCATCAACCACTTCACCAATTCGTCAACACATTGCCCCCAAGGCGGAGAATGACCAATGAAAAAAATACTCACCTTAGCCGCGATTGTATTAGCCATCGGCGGCTGCTCAGGCCAACAAGCAGACTCTCAAGCAACACCAGTCAATATCAAATCCCTCGCCGGCGATAGCGCGGTGACCGATATTCGCCCCGCTGATGCTATGCCCGTTTACCCAGCTCGCGGTAAGGCGTTGGAACGCAGTTTTACTGACCAACCGCCACTCATCCCCCATAAGGATGATTACAAAATAACCTTAGATAAAAATGGCTGTTTAACTTGCCATAGCTGGGATAAAGCCCCACGGATGAAAGCCACACCAGTGGCGAAATCCCACGTTATCGACGATAAGGGCACGCTCAATGGCCATAATTATTTCTGCACCCAGTGCCATGTTGCACAAGCAGAAAACAAAGCGCCTTTAGTTGATAATAAGTTCTCAACTCAGTAAAACAATCCTCCCCTGCCCGCACCAAAGCCACTGATCATCCAGTGGCTTTTTATTATCCATAACAAAATTAGAGATAAACTTAAAAACTCAGTGGGGGAGATGTTGGACGAACTGAAAAATAAGCAGACGGGACAATAGATAAAATACGGAAAAGTAAAAACCCAGCCTAGGCTGGGTTAACTTGTTGTTTTGCTTTATGCAAATCACCCGCCGGAGCCGTTACTCTTGTTTGCGCTGCCTTTGCTGTTTGCACATTCTTTGTTTCAGGCATCGCCGCCTGCCACAAAGCACCTACCCATAAACTTGACGTTGACTTCATGACCAAATCTCCTGTTCTGTTAACAAGTTCAAAGTAATACTTAGACCATCATCAGTAAAATGAATTAACGCCATACAATGGATTCCATTTGAGCATGAACATTCCAATCAAGACCTTACAATGTTTTCTGATCTTAGTTGAAACGGAAAACTTCACCCGTGCAGCACAAAAATGCTTTATCACTCAACCAACGCTCAGCAAAATCATCCAAAGGCTTGAAGAAAGCGTAGGAGAAACCCTGCTGATCCGTAACAATCAAAAGGTGGAGCTAACCCAAGCAGGGCAGCTGTTTGAACGCAGTGCGCGGGAGATCCTCGGGCAATGGCATAGATTGCAGGAGGATATGAGTAACTTAAGCGGCCTAAAATCGGGGCGGCTTAGACTCGGTGTCTGCCCCATGATGAGTAGCTTAATTATTGGATTACTGACGAGCTATCGTAAGCGTTATCCTGGGGTTGAACTACAAATGTATGAATACGGGGGATTTGGCTGCGAGCAGGCACTGCTAAATAACAGTTTAGATATTGCCTTTACTGCGTTACCCACAACCCATGAGACTGAGCTAGTCAACCAGCCGCTGACAAAATATCCTCTGTTAGCTTGCCTGCCTGATGGACACCCGCTTGCGGCTAAGTCATATCTCAACTGGCAAGATTTTGAAGCTTATCCGTTTATTCTCTATAATGAGGACTTCTCACTTGCCAAATTGATAACTCGCCTCAGCCGTAAGGCTGGCGTGCAATTAAATATCGCCTTTCGCAGTGGTCAATGGGACTTTCTTGCAACCATGGTTGAAGCCGACATGGGACTGGCCATATTACCCGAACCTATTTGCCAAAAACTCAGTCACAGCAAACTAGTCTTTAGACCAATGCAACCAGCATTAACTTGGGATTTAGCCCTGATTTGGCGGCAGAACTTACCGTTAACTCCCGCGGCAAATGCTCTACTGGAATTAAGTAAACAAAAAGCGTGAATGCTGAATGCTGAATGCTGAATGCTGAATGCTGACTCGTCAACCGTCTATCGTCAACTAGTGCATCGCCCATAAAAAAACCGCTGCTAGCCTAGGCTTAGCAGCGGTTTCTATTTAGAGGAAGTTAAGAATTACTTCTTAGCTTCAGCAGCTTTACGCTCTTTAACTTGCTCAACAACTTTGTCCGCAACACTGTTTGGACATGGGCTGTAGTGTGAGAACTCCATAGAGAACTGACCACGGCCTGAAGTCATTGTACGCAGAGTACCGATGTAACCGAACATTTCTGATAACGGTACGTCAGCCTTAACGCGAACACCAGTTACACCAGCAACTTGGTCTTTGATCATACCGCGGCGACGGTTTAAGTCACCGATCACGTCACCCACGTTGTCTTCTGGGCTGAACACGTCAACTTTCATGATTGGCTCAAGTAGTTGTGGTTTAGCTTTAGCCATAGATTGACGGAATGCCGCTTTAGCAGCGATTTCGAACGCGATAGCTGAAGAGTCAACTGCGTGGTAAGCACCGTCAGTCAGTTCAAACTCAACGTCTAACACTGGGAAGCCAGCGATAGTACCGGTGTTCATCATGCTCGCGAAGCCTTTTTCAACTGCTGGCCAGTATTCCTTAGGAACGTTACCACCAACAACTGAAGACTTGAACACGAAGCCAGAGTTTGGCTCACCTGGGCGAATGATGTATTCGATCTTACCGAATTGACCAGAACCACCAGATTGTTTCTTGTGGGTGTATTGGTCTTCAACCATTTGAGTAATGGTTTCACGGTAGGCCACTTGTGGCTCACCTACGATCAGCTCAACACCATAAGTACGCTTCAGGATGTCTACTTTAATATCTAAGTGCAGTTCACCCATACCTTTAAGGATGGTTTCGCCTGAATCTTCGTCAGTTTCTACGCGGAATGATGGATCTTCTGCGATCATCTTACCGATAGCGATAGCCATCTTCTCGCTGCCGCCTTTATCTTTTGGCGCTACTGCGATAGAGATAACTGGCTCTGGGAACACCATGGCTTCCAGAGTACATGGGTGCTTAACATCACACAGTGTGTGACCAGTTTGTACGTTCTTCATACCCACGATTGCGATAATGTCACCAGCTTCAGCTGATTCAATTTCGATACGATCGTTAGCATACATTTCGCACATACGGCCGATACGCTCAGTCTTACCAGTTGCACTGTTAAGAATGGTATCGCCTTTCTTCAGACGGCCAGCATAAATACGTACGAAAGTCAGGGCACCGAAACGGTCATCCATGATCTTGAACGCTAATGCTTTTAATGACTCATCAGCAGAAACGATAGCGTATTCGCCAGTTTCGTTACCTTCTTCGTCAGTTAAAGGTTGTGGATCAACTTCATCTGGCGCTGGCAGATAATCAACAACAGCATCCAGAACCAGTTGCATACCTTTGTTTTTGAAGGCTGAACCACAGAATGTTGGGAAGAATGCCATAGTACGAGTACCCTTACGGATACAACGTTTCAGGTCTTCAACAGATGGCTCTTCGCCTTCCATGTAAGCTTCTAGCAGATCGTCATCTTGCTCAACAGCAGTTTCGATCAGCATTTCACGGTATTCTTCAACTAAGTCAACCATGTCCGCTGGAACATCTTTAACTTCGAAGTTTTCTGGAATACCAGAATCGTCCCATACGTAGGCTTTACGAGTTAGCAGGTCAACAACACCACAGAACTCATCTTCAATACCGATTGGCAGAACCATAACCAGTGGGTTAGCAGCTAAAACGTCTTTAGTTTGCTTAACAACACGTAAGAAGTCAGCACCCATACGGTCTAACTTGTTTACGAAGATGATACGAGCAACTTCAGATTCGTTCGCATAGCGCCAGTTCGTTTCTGATTGAGGCTCAACACCACCAGAACCACAGAATACAGCGATACCGCCGTCAAGAACCTTCAGAGAACGGTAAACTTCAACAGTGAAGTCAACGTGCCCAGGGGTGTCAATAACGTTGAAACGGTGATCTTTCCAGAAGCAGCTTACTGCCGCTGACTGAATGGTAATACCGCGCTCAGCTTCCTGAACCATGAAGTCAGTTGTTGATTCACCATCGTGAACTTCACCGATTTTATGGATTTTACCGGTTAGCTTAAGAATACGCTCGGTGGTCGTGGTTTTACCCGCGTCAACGTGAGCGAAGATACCAATGTTTCTGTATTTGGATAATTCGGTCATGATTCAACTTTAATGATTAGTTTAAGAAGTAGACGGAGTATGCGACAAACCACCGACACACCGCACATCAGATTATTTTAGGCGCATATTGTAAATTGGAACCCCGCTATGCGCAAATGGCTCTTGCAATTTTTCACGATAAAGTCGCGGAAAAAATTAAAAAAAAATAAGAAAAATGCATTAAAACAATTAAATAAAAAAATTTAGCTCAGTTTTCAAACAATTAGTAAAAAGCCTAAAAATAAGCGTTTTTTTACCGATATTGCAGATTTCTCATACTTTAAGGACTCACAAATGGCAAAAGACCAGCCCAATGCAACCTCAATACAAACTTCAACTCAGGTTAAAACTCGGTTTAACCTAAAAGTTGATTAGCATAAATGTGAAATTGATCGAGTAAAGTGGCAATGGGCTTAGCAATGCATCTAATTTCGCAAACTAAGCATTGGATTCATCAATACAAATCTGATTTCTGCCCAAGGCTTTCGCTTGATACAGTGCTTTATCTGCTCGTTCAAAGCAGGACTGCATTGGTTCATTAATCGCTAATTTGGCAATCCCAAAACTACAGGTGAGCCGCACATCACCACTAAAGCGATAATCCTTAATCGCCGCAGCAATCCGCTGGCACAATGAGTTAACTAAAGTAATTGAAGTCTGATGGCAAAGGATCACGAACTCTTCACCTCCCCAACGGGCTACAACATCTGATTCACGCACACAATGCTGCAGCACTGTAGACAGCTCCATCAAAATATTATCTCCGACGGCATGACCTAAGGTGTCATTAATCTCTTTAAAGAAATCGATATCTAACATGACAAGACAGATGGTACTTTCTGTTGCGGTCTCAGAACGATGCTCATGCACAAACTGGCGGTTAAAGTAATGGCGATTATAGAGTTTGGTGAGCGGATCATGGGTAGATAAAAACTCGAGTTCAGTATTGGTTTGTTCTAATTGCCGACGAAGGGCTTCAAGCTGTGTATTTTTATCGGTTAAGCGTCGATTATAGCGACTGATAAAATAAGTCCGAGTCGCAAGTAAAAATATCACCAGCAGAGTACCTGCAATCACTTGATAGATAAGCCAATAGTTAGTCTCATCGATAACAGTAATATTGTTCCATTTCTGGTAAATCCTAATTCGCTCAAGCTCATCAACATCATCAAGTACTTGATTAAGTATCGGCAGCAGTGCTTCATGGCCTAAACTCACTCCCATGCGTAGTTCATCTTCTGGCCCGCCCCACCCCGCAATTTTAAGATGGTTAAAACCTGTCTGCTGAATATAAGCATTCACCGAAAACATTGACCCAACAAATAAATCAGCGCGCTTATCGAGCACAGCCTCGAGTCCCGCTGGTTCACTGGCCACTTCGATGATTTTGACTCTAGGGTAATATTGCTGAATATACTCAGCGAGACGATAGCCTTTAGGCACGGCTAATGTTCGTGAGCCTATGTTTTCAAATCCTTGTAAAAATGGCTGTTCTTTTAGCGAAACCAACACATTTGGCGAGTGAAAATACACATGGCTAAAATGTAAAAATTGCTCTCGGGTAGCGGTTTTGTTCAACATTGGAGTTAAATCACAGCGCCCAGTTTGTAAAAAATTAAGGGTTTCAGACCAAGATGTTGTGGGAACAAGAATGAATTTAAGGGGAGAATGGGACTCAATGTAACGAATATAGTCCGATGAGACCCCTACATGTTTTCCCTCTCGTATCGCTTCATAGGGCAACCAGTCGGGATCAACACAGTAACGGACTAACTGCCTACTGCTAGCACCGTCATCAGCGGTTTTGAGATAGCGCGAAGCCAAACGCTCTGCACTCACAGTTAAGGGTGAGCATAAACAGAAGAGTAAAAACCAAAATCGACAACCCATGTAGCTTCTCAAATACATTCAGTAATTCGCTGACGTAGATAAAAAGTGTATACATGATATTAAGATAATACCAATTCGCTCATCCTAAGCAGGAAAATGCACCGAACCTGAAAAACTTAATCTTGTTACCAATAAAAAAATACCCGCCAAATTGACGGGTATTTCGTTTACTTAATCTATTTTTTCAAGATTAATCTTCAACTGGTGACACAACAAAGAGTAGGTCACCTTGCGATACTTGCTGACCATTGCTGTTCAGAATACGCTCGATGCGGTACTTCTTATCCTCAGGATAGAGCACGGCGCCTTGGCGGTTAAAGCCAGCCAAGTTAACCTGCGAGAACATCTTCATTGCTTCAGTCAAGGCAAGGGTTTGCTCAACGGTTACAATATCACCTTCTTTAACGAAATCAGGTTCGCCTGGCGCTGGAGAGGTATAGAAGATACCTGCGCCTTGGGCTAATACTTTAAGCTCGTTACTTTCACCCACACGCAGCGACTCAGTATCCACACCTACGGTTTCAGCAGCGGCTTCCATTTCAGCAATCAGTGCTGGAATGTCTAGCTCAGCCATAAAGCGTGGCAGATAGTTAGTGTCGTATACGCCTTCTTTGAAGGTGCCATCGCTTAGGATTAACTTCAGCAATGGAATGTTAGTCGCGATACCTTTGAGCACTACGCTGTCGAGGTAAGCATGTAGCTTCGCAATAACGTCTTCACGGTTTTCACCGCGCATAATCACCTGGGCGATTAAGCTATCGTAATAAGGCGAAACTTCTTTGCCCGGTGCAGCAATCGAGATGATTTCTACATCTGGATGATCAGGGAATACACATTCGGTGATCTTGCCAGGGTTTGGAACCAGTTGCAGGATGCCGTGGCTGTCGAGTGCGGCTTTCTCAGCCGTTACACGCACTTCCATCGCATAACCGATTTCTTTCGGCTCTAAATGCTCGATTGAACGACCCGCAGCAATATCAAACTGCGCGCTTACGATATCGATACCAGAAGTCGCTTCGGTTACTGGATGCTCTACTTGCAGACGAGTGTTCATCTCCATGAAGTACACTTCGTTTGCGTCTAGGTTGTAGATGAACTCTACAGTACCTGCACCCATATAATCGGTCGCATCACCTAAGGCACGGGTGTAATCCAGCACTTGTTTCTTCAGTTCATCTGGCAACATGGTTGAGCCAGACTCTTCGACCACTTTCTGGTTGTTACGTTGTACTGAACAGTCACGTAAACCCAATACTTTAGCGTGACCAAATTGGTCGCGCAGTAATTGCACTTCGATATGACGTAGTGACGTAACATATTTCTCTAAGTACAGGTCGCCGTTACCGAAGGCGGCTGCCGCTTCGGTAGCGGTTTTTTGGAATAAACCAATCATATCCTCAGGACGTTTAACGACCTGAATACCTTTACCACCACCGCCTTGTACCGCTTTGAGCAGCACTGGGTAACCAATTTCATTGGCCACGTTTACCGCTTGCTCAGCGTTCGTCAGAATACCGTGTGAACCTGGTACCACAGGTACGTTTTGGCTTTGTGAAGTCTTAATCGCGTTCGACTTGTTACCCATAGTCGTCATTGAATGCACGCTAGGACCCACAAAGTTAACCCCATTATTCACACACAATGCCGCAAATTGTGGACTTTCAGACAGGAAGCCGATACCTGGGTGCAGTGCATCAACTTGCTCGTATTCGGCAACTTTCAACACTGAGTAAGCATTCAGGTAACTTTCGTCAGAGGTGTTACCCCCTAAACAGACTAACTTGTCAGAATCTTTCAGCATATCCGCAGGTACGGCAGTCATGTCAGGATCTGACGCCACTAATACCACGTTGATATCGTTATCGTGGGCCTTACGGATCAACTTAACAGCGGTACAACCACGGGCATGAACCAATACTTTGTTAATTGGTTTCATTAACTTACGAGGATCGTTTTGAACAATCACTTCTTCTTCAACAGGCGCTTCAACAACCAGAGTCGACAGAGCATTGATGATTACGTCATTAATCTTCGCCGTTGGCATTGGCATCAGAGGATCGATGCTCGCCAATTGGTTATCTAAGGTTTCGCTGAATGGGTTGTGGACTAAGCCCGCCATTGCACCTGGTACTTTCGACAAGTAGTTAGACAGTGTAGAAGTCGAAGGCAAGTAAGCTGGAACCACCATTTGACCAGCGAATGGCATGTTAGTACCAGACAGGTAGTAGGTTTGCACTAATGGGTGAGTCACGAAACTCGCTTGCGCACCACCGGTACAGTCACCAAAACCAAACATCAATACTGGCAATTCGTTATCACGGATAAAGCGTGTGATACGGTCGTTCACAACAGCCATTGAGAACAGTGCCGCAGCACCTTCTTTAGTCTGCATACCGCCTGAGCTGATAAAACAAACTACTGGCAATTTACGCTTAGCACATTCGATCAGCAGCGCAGAGAATTTCTCGGCACTCGCCATATCGAAGGCACCCGCTTGGAATGCAGTGTTAGATACCGCCAGACCCACACGGACTTTTTGTCCCTTTTCTTTAAAGTCAGCAATACCGGTGATCAGGCCGCAAGGACGAATACCTTTATCTAACGCATCTTCAATGGATAAACGGAAACCAGGGAAGTTGAGCAAGTTAGCCGACATTTTGTCGCCATTGATTTCGTCGAAATTAGTGAAAAATTGCTTAATCACATTTTCCCACGTCATCTTGCCAGTACGTTTTTCGTCACGTAATACTTTTTGGATCAGTAAGTCCTGATAACCCATGGTCAAGCGGTTCCAGAAGTCCTTACGACGACCGATACGCACAGGGTTAATCGCACCAGTGTATTTGCTGTGGTCGCTTTCACTGTCGAAGTATTCAGGCAATAAACGTTCGAAGAAGTAAGTCAGGATAACGAATAAACTGTCGTTAAGTTGTGGGAAGCCCACACTCTTCCACTGCTCTACACGCACCAAGAGATCGGCACGGTTAGATTGGCTCATAAAGTACTTAAGCCACTTGTAGAATTTAGCCTTGTCGTTTGCGGTATCCTGAGTAGACAGCGCATGGTCAATCGACTTGTGCAGTAGATTGTTCACAGAGTTGCGTGACAGACTCTTAGACATCATGGCTTCTTTCGCGATAGACGCTAAGCTACCCACAACGTTGTCGTAAAGTGAGTTAAAAATCAGGATGTTATGGCATTGCCAAATAAAGTCTTCACGCAGCTCATCGTTTACAACGACATCGAGCACAGTCAATTGATTAAGCTCAGGCCATTTTGCTTGAGTTACAGACTTAGGCAGATTTTCAAGATGCTGAATTAAGCCCTTAAAGTTGTTTGCCGCGTTGCTCTTCCAACGGTGATATAAAGACCAACCGATGTTAAATAACAGTGCCTTACGAGCTTTTTTATAGTTTTCTTTTGGTTCACCCAAAATAAAACGTGTCAGCATATTACGTTCGGTTGAAATTTCATCGCGCTTAGCAATAAAGTTCGCCCACAATTTGTTCAGATCTTCATCGTAAACCAGCTTATCAGGGCTAGATAGCCAAGCTTGGAATACACGATCTTGCTCTTGCTGGATACGCGCTAACAGATCGCCCTCGGGCACACTGACACGTGACAAACGTCCGTATTGCTCCTGAGAGATCGAATGAATACGGCTACGCAGCGTTAAATAACGCAGGTAACGGTAAGCGCTACCAAACAAGTTGTGGTGGTTGGTTGGGCTCGTTGCCACAGCCAATTCAGCGTTTAACTCTAATGCCATCAAGTTTTTAGATGGATTAAGGAAACGCGCTAAACTGCGATCATAATGCTCACGTAAATCCTTAGATTCACGTACAAAGTTCACTGCTGCGCGCTCAACCGCTTCGATACTACTGATAATCGCGCGGCGTAAATTGTGCTGACGCTCGTCACGGTCACCTGGAGAAAAATCGATAATGCCATCGATACAACCGGCGGTGTAAAGCTCTTCTGGAGATACACCCACAGATTTAGCACATTCCTGCCATGACAGGTTGTACTTACGCGCGATACTTTGTAGACCTTGTGGTTGAATGGTGTTGAAAATACCATCGCGCAGCGATAACAGAATGTTGGCTGCAGCTAAAGGAATCGCGCCACCCGAGTAACCCGCACCGATAACGATACCGACTGTCGGTACGTCAACGTTGGCACTCTCGGCAATCGCCTTAGAAATAGAATGTGCTTGGTTTTGGCTGTTGGCCACTTCGCCTGCATCGGCCCCTGGGGTATCGATTAAATAGACGATAGGCATAGACAATTCGGCAAAATGACGAATCGCTTTACAGGCGGCATAGTGATGCTCAGGCATCCATGCACCGTTAGCCGTTGTGCGCTCTTGAGCAATAAAGCCGATACGACGAGTGCGTGAACCGAAATTCAACTCGACCTCAGCACTGTAGAAAGAGCCCAAGTGAGTTTCGGTAATCAAGCGCCCCTTTAGGTCCGCAATGATACGTTTAGCACCAGGACGACCTTTGTCTTGGGTCGGTTGGATCACTTTTGCGACATAACCGTCAACATCTAACGATGCCAAGTCTTTTAAATTTGCCTGAATGGCATCTTCATTTAAAAGACCTTTAATTTCTTCTGATAAGCTCTGTTTACTGTGTTTTGGAAACAGAGAAAAATCCTTTGCCAAATGCTCGGCCTGTAAAAAAAGCGGATCGGGCGTTTGGGCTTGAGTCATGTGTTTGGGCTGATTATTGCTGGTCATCAAAAGATCCTCTGCTTTAGCCTCTGAAAATTTTTAGCCAATAAATATAACTTTGTTATCCCGCCAAATGCCATTAAACTGCATAAGACGCTATGTTCCAAATATGAGACAGTGGGAAAAACATGCCAGATTTAAACGGTATGATGCTATTTGCAGCCGTAGTGAGAGCAAAGGGATTCTCCCAAGCTGCACGTGAAACCGGCCACCCAAAATCCACCATAAGTCGCAAAATCGCGCAGCTTGAAGAACAACTAGGCGTGCGATTGTTACAACGCGACACCCGTAACCTGAGTCTTACCCAAGTCGGGGCACTCTTTTATCAACACTGTGATTCCATTCGCAATGAGGTGGAAGCGGCCAAGGCTGTTATCGAGAGTACCCATGATGATGTATCAGGATCATTACGGATAGCCATTCCGGTCTCTTTTAGCCAAGAATTAATTGCTAACCTCTGTAGCGGATTCATGCGTTTATATCCCAATGTGGAATTAGATGTCCAGTTTACCGACAACGATATCGGTTTGGTGGGTGAAGGATATGACATAGCTATCAAATATGGACCACTGCAATCCTCTGATCTTGTTGCAAGATTACTGTTCGAGCGTCAACCAATTCTGGTAGCAAGCCCTGGCTATTTAAAAGCACGCGGCACCCCCGCAACACCTAAGGAGCTGAGCGACCATAGTGGTATTCTGCTAGGGACATCCCGCTCAGCACCCATATGGCCCTTAGGCAAAGGTGCTCGCAAAACCATGGTAAACTTTCAGCGTAAAGTCAGGGTCAATAGCCCGATAATGGTTAAGCAGTTAGCCCTCGATGACTTTGGGATTGCAATGCTATCAAACTCCGCCTGCAAAACCGAACTCGCCAACGGCCAGCTAGTGCCAATCTTACAGGAATGGCCGATTGAACCCTTTAAGGTCTACGGGGTGTATTCGAGCCGCAGACAATTAGCCACCAATATCAGCGCCTTCTTGGACTTTTTCGTCAAACGCTTTAGCAGCCAAGAAAGCCTACAATCCTTGATGGGCTAGGCACTTTATCGCAGCGGCATTCACCTTTACTGACATCGCCATTCCTTTATACACATCCCAATGTTGAGTGACCATGACCATTTAGATAACAAAAAAGCCTAGCAAATTGGCTAGGCTTTTTACGTTTAGGAATGTGATGCTAATGCTCAGGCTAAAAGTTAACGCGCGGAGCTTAAGTCGATTTGGCCTAACCGATTAAGTATGAGCCATTAACTACAAGTGCATCGAGCATCAGCATTTTGTCCATATATCTTTACAGCTTATATGACGGCTATTTCACACAAATACGCGCTAACCACTTCTAGGGAATAATTTTTTCCTGTTTGAGCACTTCTTTTGTGATGGCTTGGCGCAGCCCTAAACCATCCGATGTGGGCATATCCATATTCATCGCAAAAAACCACACATTATCATCAAGTTCAACCCAACCGACCCACCAGCCAATCTTAGGTTCGATTCTAGTCGAGTATCCCGTTTTAGCCCGAATAATATAGTCGCCATTGGCTTCGGTCAGCATGGCTTGTTTAACGATACGCTGGCTGCGCTCCGATACGTGTAACTTATTGTGATACAGCTTTCTTAAAAAGCTGATTTGCTCAGTGGCCGAAATTCGAATACCACCGTCGAGCCAGAAACTGTCTACATTGCCCGAAATGTCCTCATTACCATAATCGAAAGCATGTAGCATCTTGCTCATACGTGCCTCGCCAATTTGGCGGGCAAATTCTTGATAAACAGGCACAACTGAATATTTCATCGCGGTGATTAGATTATGATCGCGATTCCAAGTGGCGATATCGCGCGTCTGTCCATCCCACTTAAAGACTTGGTGTTCATCCTTAACCACGCCCAAATCGAGGGCGATCAAGCTATTGGGAATTTTAAAGGTAGATGCGGGTAAAAATGCTTGGTTCGCCCGTTTAAGATTATTGGTAAATCCTTGCTGCTTATTCTCATTCCAGAGCGCAACTACGCCCTGTGATTTATGTTCAGTAAAGTGAGCATTCCAACTTTTGTTTTCTTGCCATTCCTTTGCTACCGCAGGCATTCCGATAATCGATGCCACCAAAAACACAGCCGATAAGGCTAATACACGCATAACGTCCCCTTGCTTAATGCAATATATCCATACAAATTAAGTGCTAAGCTTATCATTCTCTGCCCTCTCATTCCCTAGCAAACTGCTGACCAATTGTGGCAACAATCAGGCACAAGCTTTACAAGATTTAACTATTAGCTATCCCAACTAAACGCCAGTTCAAAATCATAGCAACTCGTCAGTATCGATCTGATATGCAAAATAGGAATAAGATCCTCGAATCACTATAGGTAAACTCTTATACTCAAAACAATCATTGTGGCTTTTTGGCATAAGTTTCATTATTTCTAAGATGAAGTAAGCCTTAACGCCCTAGAAACATCGTCTATTTCCAGCAAAATAAGTGATTAAAATAAAAAGGAAACGCCAATGTTAAAGCCCTGCCTCGCTTTTATCCTCGCTAGCACAGTGGCGCAAACCGCTGGTGCCGTACAACTCCTCGGCGATGTGGAAGTGTCTCGCATTCCTACCGCTGAAAAAGTCATGGCTGAAGTGGTAAACCGTTATCAAGCATTGGATGAAGGCTTAGCGAATCAATTATCCACACAGAAAAATGAACGCGACGCTACCCAACTTGCCGCCCGCCAAGGACATAGATTATGGCAACAGGCTGTGCGTGATGTGCAGTCAGGACACTTTGATGACAGATCCCTGTATTGGGCGCGACTGTCAATGTTAAATAGCCTTAAAAACAACAGTGCTAACTTTAAAATGGCTGATTGGCAGCAACAGATTTTAGCCAGCGCCGTAGAAAAGGCATCGCGAGGATTCAGTGATATCCAATACGATGATGATGTGCAGATAAAAATCTTCCTGACGGGATTCGACCCCTTCTTCCTCGACAAAGACATCAGTCAGAGCAATCCTTCGGGCTTAGTCGCCCTCGCCCTCGATGGTTTTAAATTTGATATCAATGGCAAAAAGGCCCAAATCGAAACCGCCATGATCCCAGTACGCTTCGAGGATTTCGACCAAGGTATTATCGAATCCTTACTCAGCCCCATTTATCGCGACCCTAAAACCCAGTTTATCTTTACCGTCAGCATGGGGCGCAGCGACTTTGATATTGAACGCTTCCCAGGCCGTAACCGTAGTGCAGCAGCGCCCGATAACCAAAATCTATACACAGGCGCAAGCAAAACCGCGCCTATCGCCCCCAAACTCAACGGTAAAAACTTTATCGGCCCTGAATTTGTTGAATTTTCATTACCCGTCGCAGCGATGCAAGTGCAAGATGGTCAGTGGAAAGTCAACGATAACCATACTGTGACCACCCTAGCGCGCGGTGAATTTAATGCCAGTTCCCTAAGCGAGCTGCAAAATGAAACCTCGGTCGAAGGTTCTGGTGGTGGGTATCTCTCAAACGAGATTTCTTATCGCGCCATTGTGTTACAGCAAAAGTTCAATAGCCGCGCTAAGGTGGGCCATATCCACACCCCGAGGGTGAAGGGCTACGACAATGCCACCGAACAAGCCATTGTCGAGCAAGTGCGTACTATGGTGATGCAGGCCGCGGCGAGCCTGTAACCGCCGCAATACTGGCATTGTCAGCAAGCGTTGGTTATGATGCAAACGCTTGCTTTATGCGCCTTATCGGGTCGCATCATGGTATCCATCTGACACACCTAGCCACACTTGATGCTTTGCAAAATAAGAGTTAACGCCTAAGTCTATGTTTAACACGAGATCCCTACTCAATAGCCTGCGCCGTAAAGCTATCTCATCCGCGAGTATCACCACGCTGACTGCGACCAAGATGGCGAAAAACAACATGCCACAACGCCAGCCAAAGCCACTGACACCAGTGCAGCAGCAAATCCTTACGCGTATCGAAGACTGTTATCAGCAGGCAGAAATCTACTTTAAGCGTCCATTTGCGCGGCCGTTGACCCAATTTACCCTGCGGGGACGGAGTGCGGGCACAGCCCATTTACAACAGAATCGCCTACGCTTTAATCCCGTATTACTCAGGGAAAATAGCGAAGCCTTCTTATCCGAAGTAGTGCCCCACGAAATAAGCCATTTACTCTGCTTCCAACTCTTTGGCAAAACCAAACCCCATGGCCGCGAGTGGCAATCCATCATGCTCAAGTTGTTTAAGGTGAGCCCCAATACCACCCACAGTTTCGATACTCAGTCGGTTAAAGGGAAAGACTTTGAGTACCGCTGTGCCTGCGGCCCAGTTCGGCTAAGTATTCGCCGCCATAATAAAGTGTTGCGTGGTGAAACCCGTTATCTGTGTAAACGCTGCCATACCCACCTCACCTTTACCGAAGCAACCGAATAACCCACATAGCGTAAAAATCCTCGGCCAAAAGTACGAGCGATTTGCATAGGACGCGGTATTTCCCTTACCATTCAGACATAAAAGACGAGCCACAGGCTTGCGTAGTATTGATTATTTTTGGGATAAATATTGAACAACTCCAAGATAGCCTTAAGGTCTCGGCAAACCTTGCTGTGCCTATTCAGTTGGCTGGCGGTGTTGGCCTCAGCCAATGCCTCTCCTTCGCACCCCAATAGTTTTAGCCAAGCCAAGGTCTTGTCTCAATCCTTATACCAAGGCAGTCGCCAAGGCACCTTGCCCGCTGTCAGTTTTTACTGTGGCTGCACTATCCAAATTAAGGGCAAATCCTGGAAGCCCGATCTCAATAGCTGCGGTTATCAAGTGCGTAAACAAGAAACCCGCGCCAACCGTATCGAGTGGGAGCATATAGTCCCTGCATGGGAGTTTGGTCACCAATTACAATGCTGGCAAAAGGGTGGCCGTAAAAACTGCGCCGATAACAGCCAAGAATTCAATAAGATGGAAGCGGACATGCACAATCTGGTGCCCGCCATTGGTGAAGTGAACGGCGATCGCAGCAACTTCCGTTTTAGCCAATGGAACGGTAAGGCCGACCAATATGGTCAATGCACTATGGTCATCGACTTTAAGAATCGCCAAGCCCAGCCGCCCGCTAACGCCCGCGGCAAAATAGCCCGCACTTACCTGTATATGCAGCAGACCTATGGCCTTAAAATCGCCTCACAGCAATTAAAATTGTTCAAAGCATGGGATAAAAGCTATCCAGTTGATACTATTGAATGCAAACGCGATAACGCCATAGCGCAGATCCAAGGTAATCATAATCCCTTTGTGCAGAATGCCTGCAATGCACCACCACTGCGCCAACAATTAGCCGAATAAGGTCGACAATGAGAGTTCCAAGAATTTATCAACCTCAGCCATTAGCCGTAAATCAACAGCTGAATCTAGACGAAGATGGCGCAGCACATATCGGCAAAGTGCTGCGTATGGGCAGTGGCGAGCAAATTAGCCTGTTTAATGGCGATGGTAATGATTATCTTGCCGAAATTGTCGATGCGGGTAAAAAATCGGTCACGGTAAAAGTGCTGTCCTGTGAGGCCAATCCATCGGAGTCGCCCCTCAACCTGCATTTAGGCCAAGTGATTTCCCGCGGCGATCGGATGGAGTTCACCATTCAAAAATCCGTTGAGCTAGGGGTAAATACCATTACGCCGCTATTTTCTGACCGCTGCGGCGTCAAGCTCACTGGTGAACGTCTCGAAAAGAAAATCCAGCAATGGCAAAAGATTGTGATCAGCGCCTGTGAGCAATCTGGCCGTAGCCAAGTGCCCATCGTTCGCCCCGCCATGGAATTACAGCAATGGTGCAGCGAACCGACCAGCGCACTCAAACTCAACTTGCATCCAAGGGCAGCGCACGGTATCAATGGCTTAGATTTATCCCATACCCGCGTACGCCTACTGATCGGTCCCGAAGGGGGATTATCGGCGGAAGAAATCGCTATGACGGAAACCTATCAGTTTACCGACGTGTTACTCGGCCCCCGAGTGCTGCGCACTGAAACCGCCTCACTCACGGCGATTACCGCGCTGCAACTTAGATTCGGTGATTTAGGTTAAAGGTTAACCGCTAACTAGCGAATCGGTTACTGGCTAATCCATAAATGCTTTTTGCCTGCGACGGCAATCAATAAGGAACAGATTAATGATAAAACTCGGCATAGTGATGGACCCCATCAGTGAGATCAACATTAAGAAAGACTCAAGTTTTGCCATGCTGATGGCGGCGCAGGAAAGGGGTTACCAGCTGTTTTATATGGAAATGGCCGACCTTGCTATGGTCAACGGCGTAGCCATGGGCAATATGCGTCCATTAAAAGTCATCAACGATGCCAATAAATGGTTTGAACTGGGCGATGCCCAAGACACGCCACTGAGCGATCTGAACGTGGTGTTAATGCGTAAAGACCCGCCGTTCGATACCGAATATATCTACGCCACTTACATGTTAGAGCGCGCCGAAGAACAAGGTGTATTAATCGTCAACAAGCCACAAAGCTTGCGCGATGCCAACGAAAAACTATTCACCGCATGGTTTAGCGAATTTACTCCAGAGACCATTGTGACTCGCGATGCCAACCGGATCCGCGCGTTCCACCAAGCCAAGGGCGATATTATCCTCAAGCCACTAGATGGCATGGGCGGCACCTCGATTTTCCGCATCAAGCAGGACGACCCTAACCTTGGGGTGATCATCGAAACCTTAACCCAATATGGCAACCAATACGCAATGGCGCAGGCCTTTATTCCTGAAATCACCAAGGGCGACAAGCGCATTCTGGTGGTGGATGGCGAGCCCGTGCCCTACGCCTTGGCGCGGATTCCGAAAAAAGGCGAAACCCGCGGTAACTTGGCCGCAGGCGGCAGCGGTGTTGCCCAGCCGCTATCAGACTCAGATTGGAAAATCGCCCGCGCCATTGGCCCAGAGCTTAAAAAACGCGGGCTGATTTTTGTGGGTCTGGATGTGATTGGTGACAAGCTGACCGAGATTAACGTCACTAGCCCGACTTGTATCCGCGAAATCCAAGCGGCATTTGATGTGGACATTACTGGCATGCTGTTCGATGCCATAGAAGCCCGTCTCGCCCAGTAAGCTTGTATACCTACAAGATAATAATATTCATTGAAGGCGCCTTAAGAGCGCCTACGACTTCTAGGGATCTGATATGAGTTTCACCAAAGCGCCACTGTTACTGCTTGGTATGAGTTTATGGCTCTCAAGCCCCGTATTTGCAGCGGAAGCTGGGGCGAATGAGACGGGCCCAGCCAAGGCGCCATCACGCCCCAAAAATATTGTGATTATGATTGGCGACGGCATGGGGCCTTCCTATACCAGTGCCTATCGCTATTACAAGGACAATCCAGATACCGAAGAAGTCGAACAAACCGTCTTTGACCGTTTATTGGTTGGCATGGCAAGTACGTATCCCGCCAGTGTCAGTGGTTATGTGACCGACTCGGCCGCCGCCGCAACCGCACTCGCGACAGGAGTCAAATCCTATAATGGCGCCATCTCGGTTGATACCCAAAAACAGCCTCTGCCCACCATTCTTGAAAAAGCCAAATCCTTAGGCTTGAGCACTGGGGTTGCCGTTACCTCACAAATCAACCATGCCACGCCAGCGGCCTTTTTATCCCATAACGAAAGCCGTAAAAATTACGATGCACTGGCATTAAGTTATCTCGACACCAACGCCGATGTGTTTTTAGGTGGCGGGCAAAAGTACTTTCCACCCGAGCTGTTGGCCCAATTTACCGCCAAGGGCTATCAACATATTACCCGCTTTGATGATCTGGCCAGCATTACCCAGCCTAAGGTCTTAGGTTTGTTTGCCGAAGTACAACTGCCTTGGGCTATCGATGAAAAAGATGCTAAAAAACTTAGCACCTTGACCCAAAAAGCCCTCAGTTTACTGTCGCAAAATGATCAAGGCTTTGTACTGCTGGTCGAGGGTAGCCTTATCGACTGGGCAGGACATAACAATGATATCGCCGCCGCTATGGGCGAAATGGATGAGTTTGCTAACACCATTGAAGTCGTTGAGCAATTTGTGCGGCAAAATCCCGATACCTTAATGGTGATCACCGCCGACCATAATACCGGCGGTTTATCGATTGGTGTCGATGGAAACTACAACTGGAATCCTGAGATCCTGCGCAATATTTCCGCCAGTTCAGATACCTTAGCGCAAGCCGCTATCGGTGGCGAGACCTGGCAAGCCGACTTATCCCGTGGTTTAGGCTTTGAATTAACGGAAGAAGAACAGGCTAAACTCAATGTAGCCAGAATGCAGGGCTTAGAAACCATGGCAATGGCTATTCGTCATGTGATTGATAAACGTACAGATACGGGTTGGACAACGGACGGACACACAGGCACCGATGTGCAAGTGTTTGCCGCAGGTCCCGCAGCAGGGCTGTTTAACGGTCATCAGGACAATACTGATATCGCCAATAAGATTTTTAGCCTGCTACCTAAGCCTAAAAAGCCAAAAGCCCCCGCACCTGTATCAACTCCAGCTCCAGCACCAGTGCAGCCACAAGGCTAATTTGCTGCGATTAGCTAAAAATAAGCCAATCGAATATCGCGCCAGCTAACAGATAAAAGGCAACCGTATTAACACAGTTGCCTTTTTTATTGGCTTTCAGTCCGCACCGTTCGAGTGAGCGCTGTTTTGCTGCACCCCTTAAGTCAGCGGCATGCAGGCTGGCTCGCAGCCGAATAAGGGGTATAATGCCCGCACTTATTTTTTACGGTAGCCATGCAGTGTTAACGAATCCATCGCAAGTCATTATCCGCAATCAGGAAACCCTGAGCCAACATAAAGTCTTAGTGCTAAACCATGAGGCAGATTCACTGCCCAAAGCGCTGCTCGATGTCGCCCAGTCCGTCGATGCCCTCGCCTTGGATTACCACCATTATCTGCATTTAGCGCCGCAGGCCAATGGCAAACTGCGTTGTTATTTTGGCCATCAACTACCACATCAAGATAAGTACGACACTGTGATTGTGTACTTTCCTAAGGCTAAACCGTTAGCACCCTACTTGTTTAATCTGGCCGCTCAGCATTTAGTGGCCGATGGCCAGCTCTTAGTCGTGGGAGAAAACAAAGGCGGGGTAAAATCCTTAGTCAAACTGCTGCCGAAATACTTTGCCACTGGGGTCAAACTCGATAATGCGCGTCATTGCCTACTCTTTGGCAGCAGCCTAATCGATACTGCGCCCGAGATTAAACTCAGCGATTGGACCAGCCAGTATCAACTTGCCACTCCGCAGGGCAATATCACCATCTGCAACTTAGTCGGTGTGTTCAGTGAAAAGCATTTAGACCAAGGCACAGAGCTATTGCTGTCGCATCTGCCAACCCTTTCTGGCCGAGTACTGGATTTTGGCTGCGGCGCTGGCGTCATTGCCGCGGCGCTGTTAAAGGCGCAGCCGACACTGTCGCTAGAATGTATTGATATCAATGCTATGGCGCTAGCCTCCTGCGAACTTACGCTGGCAGCAAACGGCATGACGGCCAAGGTCTATCCCTCCGATGGATTGGCGCAAACCAGTGGAAAATTCGACGGTATTATCTCCAATCCTCCCTTCCACGATGGCCTTGCCAGTACGACCAGCATTGCCCAACGCTTTGTCGCCGATAGCGCCAAGCAATTACAATCTAAAGGGATTTGGCAAATCGTCGCTAACCGCCACCTGCCCTATTCGGACACCATCGCCGCCGAGTTCGGCCAATTAACCGTGCCAGCAGAGAACAACAAGTACAAACTCTATTCCTTCCAACAGGCCTAATCTTTCGCCCCGCTCGATTGCGAGTGGGGCATCCTTAATTTGACTCTAGGATGCTCCAAGGAATAAAGACTCGTTAAGAATTACGAGGATAACGCCGTCCCTATCAAATACGCCCATTTTGAAATCAAAAATCCCCCAACAAACAAGTTAACGCTGCCATCTCTTAAATAGCATTTATTGCCATTGAACTTTTCATCTGACTAAAAAGCTAATGCTCCATTCCGCGCTTCGGCTCGTTAGCTCAATCGAAAATTCCCACTCCTGTTGCCATACAATTCTTATCTATTTGCCTATGTTTGGCCCTGCTATAAATCGACTAACAATATAACGGTATACAGTCATATTTAAATTTAGGTATTTTTGAATGATTTGAAGACAATATCAGTGCGCATTAACTCCATTTACAACAAATAAAACGCTATAAAATCAATTGACTATGCTAGCTGACTTTTAGTTAATAGGTTTTGAAAACGCGCATGTGCGTTTTTCCAGATGGATTACTTATATGAAAAGCGGCAAAAAGCTGATAAGTTCTTTTTATACAGATAGTTAACTGTGCGCGTTTTCACTGCTCCAACGAGGTAAACGCGCATCTGCATGAATAAAATGTTACATTTTCGGAGGCTTTATTTGAGAATCTTTTTGTCGATACTGGGGCTTGTTATCTTTTTAGCTAGTGCCAAGTTTGGTTACTGTCTTCTAATGGCAGAGAAGCTAAGTGGCTCTGTAGTGGTCAACTAAATTTGGCCACAGCTTTAGAATCTTCCCAAAATCTTCGCTCTGATTCATTTGGGCTCAATCCTGCATTGTAATGATGTGGCCTGACTTCACAGTAATAACCAATGATGTAGTCAGTCACATCTTGTTTGGCTTCCCTAAAACTCATATAGCCTTGTGTCGGGAGCCATTCCGTTTTTAAACTTCTGAAAAACCGCTCCATTGGCGCATTATCCCAGCAGTTACCACGACGACTCATACTCTGGGTGATTTGATATTTCCACAGCCGCTGACGGTATTTCAGGCTGGTATAATGGCAGCCTTGATCTGAATGAAATATCAGGTTTTTAGGCTTACCACGAGATTCAAAGGCCATATCTAAGGCCTTCACCGTTAACTCAGTATCCGGTGAAAATGACATCGCCCAACCAATGGCTTTTCTCGAAAATAAATCCAGCACAACCGCTAAATAACACCAACGATTACCAGCCCAAATATACGTCACATCGCCACACCAAACGGTGTTTGGTTCGACAACTGCAAATTGTCTCTTGAGTAAATTAGGGATGGTCACATGCTCATTTTCAGCCCTTTTATAGCGGTGCTTGGGTTGTTGGCAGCTCACTAACCCAAGCTTTTTCATTAACCGAGTAGCCCTATAACGACTTAACGTAAAGCCTCGTTCAGAGGCGATTGTGGCAATACTTCTCGCACCCGCAGACTGTTTGCTTTCAGCATGTATCGCTTTGATTTCACATTCTAAAAATCGCTGCTCTGGTGTTACACAAAGCTCGCGGCTTATCCAATAACGGTAACTGCTCCGGTTCACGTTGAATACATGGCATAACACTGAAATAGGGTATTTGTTGCTCTGATTGAGTTTCTCGATTATCGAGAATTGTTCAGCGAGTCCGACATCAATAGAGCGGTAGCCTTTTTTAGGATTTCTTTCTCGAGATTAATTCGTTCAATTTCGCGTTTTAGCGCCCTGATTTCAATCTGCTCAGGTGTCATGGGGGAGGCTTTAGGAGCAAGCCCTTGGCGCTCAACCTGAAGCTGTGTTACCCACTTACTGACCGTCGATTTCCCCACGTTCATGGCTTTTGCAGCCGCTTCTTGTGTGTAACCTTGATCAACGACTAATTGAGCTGTTTCGAGCTTAATGGCTGCGCTATATCGAGCACGTTTACTTTTATTCATGTTATCACCTAAATGGGTTATGAGTGAGATCATAACATTTCTTATTAGGTGGCCAAATTCAGTGTGCCACTACAGATGGAAGGCCATTGATACTAATAGAGGCGCGTAGTGCAATCAGTTCACATATCAGACCAATCCACCAATATTGTCGGCATTGTATGAGTAGTTAGCAGCCACTTTGCATGCCACTGATAAACCGCCAGTCTTTCATGGTGAAGATGTGAGTTACCCAACAATCTATCCATCCGTTTTATCGAGTGTTTAATCTGTGTGCTGGAGCCATCAATATGCCGTCCTAAATGGGTTAGGGTGAGGCAATCCGCATTGATGAGGGCTTTGCAGGCAACCATGAGAGTATTGAGTCGCTTTTGATGGATTTCTGGACAATGTTGATAGAGAGATTGATGTAAGATAGTTAACACTTGCACCTTGATGTCATGTGATTGATGTTTGTTCGTACTTCCATCTGATCACACGTTAAGGTGCAAGCTCACTCTAATTTAATGATTTATTTGAAATTCATCAGGGGATTCTTCAGGGCTCAGTGACAACCGCTTTAGTTTAAACGATTGAGGAAACAATACCATTAATTGACTCACTGAGTTTGGTAGTTAATATCTATTTTGTATTCACGGCTTTGCCAGTCTATTATCTCTGGTGGGCGCGGAAAGGGTTCTGCATTTTTTAACATTGCGAGGGCTTCATGTCGAAAACCTTGACGACCTTGTAGAACAGTTGCTTCTTGCTGTAAAACTTTCCCAGAACGATCAATACGAAAAGACAAATTAACAACACCTTTGATATTTCGAAGAGATAAGCGCTGAGGGGGTGTTTTAAATGATAAAAGATGACGGCGAATTTCTAAATCATACTGATGGTTAATTTCAGCTCCCCCGATTTGTTGTCCTGTTCCTGTTTCAAGCTGTTTATGATCGTTAGCAATGCTTCCTTGTTGTCCTAATGCACCGATTTTGGTATCTGATTTGGCTATTTGACTTTCTTTATTCTTAACTATTTCTTTATCCGTAGATTCATTTTTCTGTTTTGGTACTGATTGTTTTTTAGGAGATGCTTTGATTGGGGCTTTTTTTTCAGGTAGTGGCTGCTTTTCTTGAACTTCAGCATCGCTAGACGGAGTCGTTACTGCTGAAACCTGCTGCTGGGAAATGCTACCAGCCATTGCAGTCATTAGCCCTAAGCTGACTATTTTACTATCACTTTGAGCCAGAATTACGGGTAAAGATGAGGGATTCCAAATAAAAAAAGCACCACCAAGTATATGGACGAAAATCGATCCAATAATAAACAGATTGAAGCGGCTCATTAATCGACCTATAGACCACTTCTATCGCTAAGAGCGATTTGCGCGTCAGTGATTTTTAGCCTATTTAGCAATGCAAGCGTATCGACCATGCGTTGCACAGGTGTTGCACTATCAGTCTTTATCATCAACTTTAACTCACCTTGCAATTTTAATTGTACAAGACTTCCTTCTAATTCACTGGTATTTAAAGGCTTTTCATTTAGAGTGTAGCTATTTTCTGTGGCAAGTATTCCAAGACTAACGAACTCACTGTTAGTGTAGGTTCGCTGATTTTGTTCTGGAGCTTGAGGTAATGACATATCCATTTTTAATAGTGGCGCATTAATCATCAGCATCATAAAAGCGATGAGTGAAAATATTACATCAATCATCGGTGTCATTGTATCTGGAGCCGGCACCTCCAGAGTTGTATCCTCATTTAAATCAATCATTTTCATTCCTTGCTTGGCCTAATGCATAGGAGAATCGATTAAGGATATCTGTGCTTTCAACTAACGCATATCTCACTTTTGCGGCTAGTAACGCATGTGCAAGTATGCATATAACAGCGATAACAAGTCCTACAGCAGTAGTGGAAAGTGCTTGCCATAAGCCATCAGCAACAATAGCAGGCTCCACAGGTCCTTTATGTTCGCCTATATCATGAAATGCACGCATTAAACCAATAATTGTGCCAAGTAATCCCAGCATAGGAGCAAGGGTTGCAATCGTAATAAGTCCCGAAAGACGTTGCTTAATCTTTTTCTGTAATTCACGAAGATGGAAACTTACTTGCTCATCTCTGATGTCCCGTTTTAACTCTTTAAGAGAGAGGAGCAAAGACAAAGTTTCTACATAAAATGGATCACCATTCATCACTATTTTGAATGCATTATCCACATCCCCAGATTGTAATTGCTGTTTTACCTGTTGTTGACGCTGAGTTGACAATCTTGGTAGTCGTACAATGGACAGCGTACGTTCAGCGACTAACGCAAGCGTAATGATAGAGCACAAGAGAAGAGGAATAGCTGTACCGATGCTCCAAACATTATCAAACATAGGAACCCCGTAGATTTGTAATTAATAGGCGAAGTAGTTTATGTAAATAGTAATTATTTGCAATAGGCAAAGGTCATCGGTATGACATATTTACATTTCAGTGTTGAAATTGGGAGGAAGTTCAAAATTTATGCATTTGTAAGTCTAAAAGATGAGAGTGAGGGCAATAGATTTTGCTAGTTTTCACTTTAAATTTCAGATTGATAGGATTTTAAGTCTTTATTGTTAAATGTATCAGCTACATGAAGCATTTGTAAATCCGCTTGTTTATGAGAACTGTTATCAATAGCATTTGTGCTAATTTAACGCCACTTCAATTGACCATAATGCACTCAATTTTTTTTTGTAGCCTCCCTCTTAAACTCAAGTCTCCGTTCAGCATTGTTTTACGTTCGCTGAAAATCGCTATTTTATCCATACTAATTATTAGTTGCAGTTCACTACCTAAAAATGTGTTGCAGTGGGACAAGTCTGTTACTCATGGACAATTGGAGAATGGTTTAACTTACTTTTTATATGATAGTGATAACGCTAACGAGCCATTCAATATCAGATTAATCGTCAATGCCGGTTCAGTTGATGAGACAGGCTATAGCGGTGTTGCGCATATGGTTGAGCATATGGTTTTCCGTAAAACTTCTGCTCATCCTGAGTCATTACATAGCTATTTTAGTTCTTTAGGTTGGAGTACAGGAAAACAAATCAATGCTATGACAAGAGAGACTGAAACTCAGTATATGTTGCGCACTCGAGTCAATGACAGTTTAGATTTGTTGGGTTCAGTAGCATTAATGGGTGATATCGCATTTGGTGCTATTTTTGATGAAGAAGACTGGAAACAAGAACAAAAAGTGATTCTTGAAGAGTGGCGACGTGGCGAAAGTACAGTAAATAGAGTTGAACGTTTAAAAAAAGAACAACTTCGTCATGACTCTCGTTATGTTAATCGTCCCACAATTGGCACTCAAGATAGCATTCTCAGTACACCAGTTTCTGAAATCAAAGCGTTTTATCATCGATTTTATGTCCCATCTAATATGACTTTAATCATCTCCGGAAATATTGATAAGCAAGATGCTTTAAAAGCAATTGAACAATATTTTGGACAAGAGAAGACATCCCCTATACCAAACCGTGATTATGTTGAGTTGCCTTTGGCTGAGCAGTTTCACATTGGTAGTGTACAAGATTCACAGGGAACAACCTCTGCGGTTGTATACGGTTTTCGTAGTGTTTTAGCGCCTGCAGCCACTAATGAACGCGAGTTTGATGACCTAGTACGATATTTTTTACGTAAGTTGATGCGAAACCAAGTTATTAGAGATCGTTCTTTGATTGATGATCAAGCAATTAGTATACGCTTAGAGGAACCTTCAAATCATCGCGTTGTTGCAGCGATGATTATGCGAACCGGCAACCATGATGCGGGACTAAAACTATTATTAACTGAAGTTGAACGTCTTAAGCAGTTTGGTATTGATGCCACAGAGTTCAATGAGCTTAAAGACGATGCTCGAAAAGTTCTTCAGCGCCAAAAAATGAAGGGTGAAATCAATCGCGATTACCAAGCTTGGGAAGACAAGATCACAAATGCTGTTATGGCAGGAAAAGTACTACCTAATAGCCAAGAAAAAGCAGCACATCAATTAAGCCTTCTTGAGCAAATAACGCTAGATACAGTCAACCATCGGCTTAAACAGTTGCTGAGTGCGCCAGACCAATTCTTGTACTACCAACTTCCTGGAAACGTAAAAGTTTCATTACCTTTGGCATCTACTGTACAACAGATACAAAATGAGGCTAGACAACTACTGACGCCGACGGTTCCGTATCTGGTCAATGATGTTAAACCCATTGATACAACAGAAGTTATTACATTACCACCAATCACGCTTTACCCTGAAGGGGATATTCAACGCTTTAAGCGAACTCCGCCTATCGGTGATGCACCAGCGATAAGCCAATGGTGGCTAACTAATGGCGATAGAATCATATGGCTAGAGCGCCCTACAAGCGATGGAAAAGTTTATGTGAACGCAGTAACTGATGTAGGCTTTGATAACCAAACTCAATCACCACAATTAAGCCAAATTGCAGTGCAGTTATGGCAACAGACGCCACCTAGAGGTTGGTCAGAGGAGCAGTGGAAACTGATGCCCCAGTGGAATTGGGTCTATAAGTCGCAGCAGTTAAGCCAAGCTGCAGTTATTGCACCGGCACAATTAGCACAATTATTCGATGCATATAGCTTACAGTTGCATGAAGGACAAATTTCAGCGGATGGACTTAACACTGTAAAAGCAGATTTACGGAACCATATTGCAAGACAAAATAAAAATGTTATCGATGTAAATAGCTTGATGATAGAGGAAAAATACTTAACGAAATTACAAACTCTCGATGAATCAATGCTGGCAGAAGTTAATGTAGAAATGTTAGAAACTATAGCTAAAGAAGTATTATCTCAACCTGTAACATTTTATGTTGTTGGAGTATTACCTAGTGACGTTGAAGAACTTTGGCAACAAAAGGTTTCTACAATTACACGTAATAAGACGTTGATCTCTGCTCCATTATTGCAAAAAACAGGACATCATAAAAGAGAGAGTACACTACAAGGTACTCCTAAAACACAAGTAAAGCTTGAAGGTTATAGTCAACTAGAGTGGTCTCCCGAGCGTGCATTTTTGACATCAAGCTTATCGGAACTCACTCATATTGCATTAAAACAACGCTTACGTCAGCAATTGGCAGGTGTCTATAGTGTTAGCTTTGATCTGACCTTTAATCCACAATCAGATCGCGCAGAAATAGTATTGTCATTTTCTTGTGCTCCTGAACGTCGCGAAGAATTGCTTAATGCTGCGAAAAACGTGCTCGAAACAATGCCCCAATGGCTAAAACAGCAAGATTTAGGACCACTTATTGCGAATATTCGTTATGCAGAGAAGCAACGATTATCAATTGATTCCACTTGGCTGAAGAGACTTGAATTAAGTGATCATCGTTACGGTGATGGTCGATATCTTGAAAATATTTATAGCTTACCATCACTTGTTACTAATCAGGGGTTAGCAACATTGGCGGCACAAATTTTTCCAATACAGCACAGTGTTACTGTAATTACTGAACATAAAAAAGAAACGGCTAATAATTAAAGTAGGTAAAAATAATATAATTGTTCGATTTCTAATTCAATTATCAATATGTGGGTAAGTAGGATCCAATCTGATGAAATTATTATCAAAAAGCTGTTTAATCGGCAGCAGTTTTATCTCAATGGTAGCTGGTGCTGCAGAAACTCCTGTAGATTTAGGGGAAGTCGATATTGCGAATAAATCAGCAACTGAGACTTCTACAAGCGATAATAACAGTAAAGCTGCAGTAGCATATGAAACATTTGATCCTGATAATTCTGGTCTTAGTGTAATAAATGCTAAGGGCATAAATAAGGTTTCTGCTGGAGGAATTGATACATCAGAATTGTTGAAAGTTTTACCTTTTGTGCAGATGGATGTAGGAAGTCATCAGGTTAATCAAGCTAATGAACAATCTATTCGTCCATCCAATTTCTCCATTGCAGGAGGTAATTATTATGATAATAACATCATGATAGATGGAATTGGGTCAAATTCTGTGATGGATGTGGTTAATACAAATCCTGACAGTGTTTATAATGTAGCTGGTCAAACAGCACAAACGTTATATGTTGATCCATCACTATTGGATAGTATCGAAGTTTTTGATTCAAACGTTTCTGCAAAATATGGCAATTTTGTGGGCGGAGCAGTGAATATGAAGCTGCGCAAGCCTAAAGATGAGTTTGCAGTAAGTTTTTCTGCTGGGTTGCAAAATGACAGCATGAAAAATTATATTCATGCTGATGAATTTGAGGATGATACAAAAAATAATCCACCGCCTGAATTTGTTAAATACAACACTTCTGTCGCAGTGGATATACCAATATCAGAAAAATTAAAAACATTGTTCAGCTATAGTCGTTCTGAATCTGAAGTAGACTATGATATGGATGAAGCCTATGGCGGTAGACAATTCACTAATAGCGATCTCTCTGAGAACTTCTTACTAAAAAGCACCTATCAGTTTTCTGAAAATTTAGACGCAGAAGCACAAATTGTCTATAGCCCTTATACCAGTGGTTATGACCGAACTAATGCGACTAACTCTCATGTTGATAGTGAATCAACAGGTTTATCGAGTTATTTTAAATTAAATGGTATAAATGGAATATTTGATTGGGAAACTAAGTTTGCTTATACACTATCAGATACAAGTCGAAAAGCGGGAGCATATAATTACGTTTGGCCGAGTAGCTATGCGGATTGGTGCTCCAGAACCACTTGTACAGATGGGAGTTATGGCAATTTAGACCAAAAGCAAGAAGATTATACTGCTAGTTTTACAGGTCATCTCCCACTGTGGAATGGGGATTTTAATTTTGGTTCAGATCTGACTCGTATTGAGGCAAGCAAAGTACGTGATGAAGATGGCTACAGCTATAATTATTTAAAAAGTGTCCCTGGTGGAGCTAACAAATTTATATGCAGCGAAGGGGATGATGCATGTAAAGAGGGTGTGGCAATTTTGAATCGCCGCTCTGTTTATGAAGCTTATGATGCTGAAGTTGATCTTAACACCTTGGCTGTTTGGACCGAGTATCAACGTCAGTTTGGTAGTGTCAATTTACGTGGTGGATTACGGTATGATTATGAAGACTTTTTGAAAAATCATAATATTTCGCCACGTTTTACTGCTAATTGGGAGTTTTATGATCAGATGTTTTTAACCTTTGGAGCTAATCGTTATTACAGTAATAATATGCTTGCTTACGCTATTCGCTCTCAAATGCCTGATGATATTATGCAATATCGGAAAATTGATGCTAACGGTACAGTTGGTGACTGGTATGAAAATAGCCGTACTCGAAGTACTGATTATGGTGAATCTAATTTAAACACTCCTCACAGCGATGAATTAACCAGCGCGATTACATTACCTACACCATTAGATGGTAGCGTTCGTCTAAAAGCCGTCTATCGTTGGAATCGTGATATATTTACCCGAGAAAAAATTACGGCTCCAGAACCTATTGATGGAGCACCTAAAGTGAGCAGTTACTATGTTCTTAGTAATAAAGGAGAAACTAATTATCGTGGTATAGCACTTGAGTGGAGTGGTCGTTATCAAGATCACTATTTCAATGCTAATATTAATTGGTCAGAAACAAAAACGCTCGGCAATGCAACAAGCTATGACAGTATTGTAGATCCAAGTAAAGAAAGTACGAGTTATCTATACTATCAAGGACAGATCATCACTGAGACTGAGTTAAATGATATTGAGGGTGCACAAAATTATGCAGCACCAATTAAGGGATTTATTTCTTGGTCAACAGATTGGATCGATGAGCGTCTTAGTACTTCAATTAAACTTAATTATCGAGGTAAATACACGTCAATATCCGATACTGGAGAAAATATCACCATAGATGCGAATACCTATGATATTTATGAACGTGCAGATCGTAAAGCTTTCACTTCGATAGATTTTAATACCAGTATACGTTTAATGCAGATTGCGGGTAATTGGGCAAGAGTTGACGTGAAATTTATTAATTTACTCAATGACTTACCTCATACTAATTCTTCTTCAACAGCACCTTATCAAGAGGGGCGCAGTTATTGGGTTTATCTAAAATATGATTATTAAGAACAAGAAATATTAATATTTGTACATGACTAATAACAATGAAAGAGATAAAAAATGCTAAAAAAACTATTTATCGGCACATTACTAACCATTATCTTGTCAAATACTGTGCAAGCTAAACCAATGACCTTTGGATCAGCAATTGATGAAAAAAATGTGTCCAAAGTTTCAACTATCTTAGCAAAGCCGGAATCATATCTTGGTAAGCAAGTAACGATCAGAGGAATGGTCACATATGTTTGTGAAAAGCGCGGGTGCTGGATGACCGTTGCCTCCGATCAAAAATTCCAAGAGCTTTATATTAAGGTTCCCGATGGTGAAATGGTTTTCCCTATTAGCGCTCGAGGTAGCAATGCTATTGTTACTGGGTCTTTAAAGGCAGTTCCATTGACGCTAGAAGAGACCCGAGGCTGGCTTGCTGAGCAGGCAAAAGTTGAAGGGAAATCATTTGATCCTGCATCTGTGACTGAACCAATTAATTTTTACGAATTGACACCAGCAGGAGTGAAGATCCTTGAATAGCTCAGGTTTCAATTGGTTTAAGTTGAACCGAGCTTTACATCGTGACATTGGTTATTTTTGTGTCGGTTTAACTATTGTATTTGCGGTCTCTGGCATTGCTGTTAACCATATACATGAATGGAATTCAAATTACAGTATCGAACGCAATGTAATCAAGGTTCCGGACTTTCAATGGTCAACTTTTAATGACATAGAACTTAATACCAAACTAGTTGAGCAAGCTAAGCTAGAACAACCTTTTAAAAGTGGATATTGGAGCTCGTCGCAACAATATCGACTTTTTCTTAAAGATGGTTCAAACCTTACTTTAGATATAGCTAGTAACGAATTAACTGTAGAGCAAATTTCACCTCGATATGTACTGCAAGCATTCAATAAGTTGCATTTAAATCAAGGGAATAAGTATTGGGTGATATTCTCAGATATCTACGCAGCGATGCTATTATTTTTAGCTTTGTCGTCATTGTTTATGGTTAAGGGTAAGAATAGTCCATGGCGAAGTAAATCTATATGGTTGCTGTTAGGTTTATTGCTGCCATGTTTATTTATTTTTATATTATAAAAATAGGTATCTTTAATTGACCTCTTAATCTCAGCAGACTGATTATTTTATGTTCTGTATTTTGAGTGGACTCATAAATGTTTGGTTTGTAATTGTCTAAAAATTGGTCATAGAAGTGATTTGCACTTTAATAATAGTTAAAGTGCAATTTTCGAGTGTTTTAGCGGCTTTGTTTCCTAAATTGGTTGAACTAAAACCGTAGCCGCTGATCTGATCGGCATTGCCTATCAACTTACCCCTTAACCGTGTCAAAGCCTCGCTATAAAACAACCAACTGGAAGCAATACAACCAAGCCTTAATCAACCGCGGTTCACTTACCTTCTGGATTGATGAGGATTCAATTGCTAAGTGGAAAGCCAAGGTTGAGCAGCCCATGAAAGGTCGTCCTCGTGTGTTTAGCGACTTAGCCATTACCACAGTATTGATGTTAAGCGTGTATTCTCTATGCCACTAAGAGCCTTACGGGGCTTCATCAATTCGGTATTTAAACTGGGTGACATCATTATCTTGCCCGCATTACACCTGCATCAGTAAACGCACGAAAACGGTCAATATTGCTTTTAAAACCAAGACTCATATTAGCTATCGACTCGATAGGCTTGAAGGTCTATTGCGAAGGTGAGTTGAAAGTGAAGAAACATGGCATAGATGGGAAGCGCCGAGTGTGGCGTAAACTGCATATTGCCGCAGAACTCAGTTTATCAGGTGTCACAGATGCTGAAGTGATGCCTAATTTACTTAAGCAAAACCATCGAAAATCCGCAATATTTTAGGTGATTGTGCCTGTGACACAATAGCTTGTCATTATGCCGATCGTATAAAACGCGCTTAAGTACTCATCCCTCCTCGGGAAGGTGCTGCGCTATGGCAACATGGACATCCACGTAACTTAGCCGTCAGTTGGCAACAACTTCATGGCTCAAATAAGCAGTGGAAAAACGGTATGGTTATCATCGCCGCTCAATCTCAGAAACCGCGATGTACAGGATAAAACAACTGCTAGGAGGCACGTTGAGCATGCGGAATTATAACGCTCAGGTGGGAGAAGCTTACGCGATGATTAGGGCTTTGAACAAACTTACTGGGCTAGGTATGCCTGAAAACCACTATATAGCTTGATATTTGAACAATGATGAGAGTTTTGTTAGCTGACTCGATTTAAGAAACAAAGCCGTGGAGGTCAACAAAAAATCGTCGAACGTATCTTGTGCCAGCATGTTTGGCTCGAAATAGGCACAAATTTAGAAAACGGCAAATTGTGGGGAACAGCGGTAAATGTGGACCAAACAATAGAGGCAAAATCAGACAGAGCCGAAGTGTGGGGTATGTTTGAATGTTTTTGGGAAAACCTAGAACAGGCTCGAAGATTTAATCTTAGGCACAAACAACAATTAAGCATTTTTACGGATGATTATATTAAACTGAGGTTTTACAGGGAGTTAAAGTAATAAATGGCACACCCGAGTGGACTCGAACCACCGCCCCCTACCATGTCAAGGTAGTGTTCTAACCAACTGAGCTACGGGTGCATTGTTTACTCTTTAATAATAAGTCACTTTTTAGACTCTGTGAAGAGAGTGGTACACCCGAGTGGACTGATTTGGTCGAGTTTATTGAGCCTGCTGGTGAAACGGTACCAGTGTCGTGCCGCTACGACGAAAGCAATGCTACGGCTATCGTTAATTAAAATGGCCAAAACCCCAGCAGGATGGATTGAGCTAATCATGAAATCACTGGCACTTAAAACGATGGCATAATTAGAAGCAGATGTGGCTTAGGCAATAAAATTCATTGCCCACACATGCCAACGCAGTCCACAGTCGAAGTCGAAGAAAGACAACTGCTTGGATGGGACACTTCAGCATTCAAATGCTTAAAGTACAGGCTATGTTGAGGGCTTTAAGTTTTGTGGCACCAGTTCCTTAAATAAAGTTAAGCACTCTTCAATTAGTTCAAGCGAAACTGGTTGCTCAAATACACTCAACATCTTAGTGTGATCGTTATCATTACGAAAAATTTCAACTATGAGCTTATCATCAATATAAACTTCAACACCAATTCCATTACGTATAACATCATCACTTATAATCAGTGCTTTTAAATTTTTACTAGACATTTTAACGACATTCCTTTACTTTATTATTGGTGAATATTAACTAGCTGCATAATAAAAGAACAAAAAATATTACAACACAACCAAAACAAAAATCCATTTTAAAATTAAGATACAGAATACTGGAAATGAGAATTTACATCAAGATAATTAACTAAAAACTTAACATTAAAGTTAGCCCGAATCCAATACTATCGGAAAAAGTTAACGATTATTTAAAATTCGGGCTAGAACTTCATGTATTATCTGCGAGGTTTATTAGCTGGTTTACCAAGTGAAAAATTGTACTTAATAAAAAGTCGAGTATCTGTATAATCTTCACCATTCTCTTTATCTACAATTGCATATCTCGCTCTAACGCTTAATCCTTTAAGCCATTTATCAAGAGAGTATCCCAAAGAGAAATCTGTTTCATTAATTTTGCTACCAGGAATATCAGGCACATCAAATTCACCATAATAAACAAAACCTTGTAAACCTTTAATAGCTAATCCACCGAAGTTATAACTTAACTTTATGGCTTTAGCAGTTTCGTTCGCTCGGCTACCAGCTTGGACTCCTTGCATAATAACCACTTTTTCATCTCCCCAAGGTGCTAAAAGAGCATCATCACCTGTTTCACCATATTTCAGCATAAGGTCCATGCCAGCGAATTTGGCACCCAAGTCGATACCATACTGATAAGTATCAAATACTCCACCAGTTTCCTCTCCAACAGACTTTTGAATGGCATAGGATGGAACAAGGTAAATATTTGTTTTACCAATATCTGATGAAAAATCTAACTTAGCGTAGGCAAAGTTAAACACATCCTCCATATTATAATCCCACAGGCTTAGTTTAGTTTGAATCACATCTGTAGGTAATTTGTAGTCTGCACCTAATATATACTGGATTATCAGCAACTTCAGTGTTAGCTGTAATACGGTGATCTCGAACTAGATCTGCTTTTACTGCTTCGTTAATTTTTAAAAAGTTACTGTCATTCCATCCCATCGAATCCGTTATATAGAAAGCTGACAATGACAAGTCTTTAATACTTTTATTAACCACAGAAAAACCACGAAATGTTCTAGGAAGCGCACGAATATCATGGGTATTCATAAATGGTGTATCAAATTCTTGTGCACCAACTCTAAACCGGGTATTCCACCACTCACCCTGTGCAAAATATTCTTGCATCCGATTAACATTCTCATGTTCACCATTTGCCCCCGTTCCAAGTAAACTATAGACAGCCTTGGAATCATCAATCCATAACTTATTTGCCGAGGCAAAAGATGTACCAAAACTAATCCCATTTACAGAAGCTGTATTATAGCGGAACAGTCCTCCAATAGAGGTATCATGTCTATCTTTGCTAGCGCCATCAAAGTCTCGACTAAAATCAAATAAGCGCAATTGAACATCCATTCCACCTTCTGAAAACATGTTGTCAATCGTAGTGTCAGCAATAGCTGGTACTGATAATACAGTTAAAATAACTGCTGATAGGTATGACTTTTTCATTTTTTATTCCAAATATAAATTGAGTGTAAAGTCTTAAACTTTGCTATTTGCTACATATTGGCCAGCAAGACGACCAAATGTTATGGCTCGGCCAACGCTGATACCTATGATTGGGAATGGATAATCATTCGCGCCTCCAAAGAACCCTCCAGACACGTTGCCAGCAGCATAGAGCCCTTCAATAACATCTTCTTTTTCATCAAGGACCTGCATATCCGTGTTAATGTTAAGTCCGCCTAAAATCGTTGACACACACGGAAGCCTTGGAATGCAGTAGAACGGTGGTTTTTTTATGGGAGACAAATCAATTGCAATTTTGCCAAAATCTTCATCCTCGCCTTTCTCAAATAATTCGTTATATCTTTTAACAGTCAGGATTAAATTACTTGAATCAATACCAGAAAGACGTGCTAACTCTTCAATTGTGTCAGCTTTAATAATGGTCCCTAATTTGAGCGCCTGAGCAAACAGTTCAGGATTGATTGGGCTTGTCACCCTTGGAGGGAATTGTTTAAGGTTCGATTCCCAGTCAGCATCTAAAATATTGTAATAGTAGCCATCCGCCTTAGCCCCTTTAGTTGTTTGATTACCCATCAAATAGAATGGAATATCTTCATTAGTAAATCGCAAACCATCATTGCGAACTGATAACCAAGGTTGACCGCGTCCAGGGGCATCACCTTTACCTATATCAAGACTTGAATGAACATGCGCCATTTTTGTGTGAGGAGCATCTTCTAAATCGGCACCAACCCACATACCCATTAGATGACCATCACCCGTATTAAATGCAGGAGTGTAATAGCTACTAAAACCCACTGCGGAAGGACAATATTTTGATACCATATCTAAATTTCCGCCGTAATCTCCCGTACATAAGATCACGCCTTTTTGGGCATTAAATTGGGTATATTTACCAGTAAGTTCAGACTTGCTGATAACACCAGTTATACGGCCATTTTTATCTCGAATAAGTTGAACAGCTGGAGAGTGAAAACGGAAATCAACACCTTTTGCAATAGCAACTTTAGCGACAACATTCATTGCTTTCATTAACCCACCTTTCCAAGTGTGAGCTGTTGAAAATGAATTGAACCAATATTTTTTGCCACTTTCTCCCGATGCTGTACCTGCTTTGTCTAGAAATTTAGCAGGTAGACCTTCTTTAGTAGTAATGTCATTAACCCAATCAAATGCTTCACCACTATGATCAGCCCATTTTTTTACTAATCTAAAATTAGGTGTATTTAAGCTTTGAAATATAAACTCATTAATAGCATCCATTTTATTTATTTTTACGCCCTTTTCGAGTTGTAATTTAGTATCAATAGCCCCCATAACGGTACCATGGCACATTACAACAGGTCCCTTTTGGAGGACTATCGTTTTTGCTCCCGCTTCAAATGCAGATAAACTAGCGGTTACACCTGATATACCGGCACCAACGACAACAACATCTGTTGTTACAATTTCACTTATCTGAGATGCAGAAATTGGTGCAGGAGGTGTTTCAATTCCTAAGGAGCAATCAGATTCCGGATAGGGCTTTGCTTCTGCTTGAGATGTAATACTAGGAAGTAAACTTGTAGATGCGATGCCAAATGCAGAGAAAGCACTTTTCTTCATGAAATCTCTACGTGTAGCATCGATTAATTTATTATATTTCGCGCTCATAGTTTCCTCTCAATATAAATTATTTTATTTGTTTCCAGCGTGCAGGAAGGTTTTTCATCCATGGTTGAACATGACATTCTGCGCACATCAAAATTGATTCTTGGTGCATACTATGACAATCAGTGCACTGTATATCGCCAACATGTTCTGAATGCGGAAGTACATCGTGTCCTTGAAATTTAAAAATAACTTTACTATTTACACTCTCTGGATCGTGACAATTAAGACATAACTTATCACCTATATTAATCTTTTCCGTACCGTTTGCTATTTTCGGAGTACCGTTAACATGGCAATCTTTACAAGTAAGACCTGCATCACCATGAGATTTTCCAAGAAGCTCACCAGACTTCATTGAGTTTGAAAAATATTTCAAGTCCTTAACTTCTTTCTCTGCAGCCATAGCAACATTAAAACTTAAAAATAAAATGGCAGTCACTAAAGATAAAGTGACATTTTCTTTAATTAACATTCACATTTCCTTCCTTATTTATTAAGTAGAGACTTTTATGACTTTTTGCATAATTAAATAAATAAGTGCCAATAAATTGTAATTAGAATCTAATGGCAACTTTTAATTAACATTGGAAGGTTAAAGGTTAAAGCAGCTTTAAGGTCAATAAAGAAATAACTTAAAAAGTATTTATGTGATAAAAATCATATTTATTAATAAAATCATGTTAATGCCTCAACCTAGACGGTTGCACGCAGTAGATCACATTCTTAAAGTATTTTGTTTACAAACAAATATTGTTAAAAGAATAGAATAATTATCGTATGATTACAAAAGTTGGTGACTCAGTTCACGTTTTTTATTTAAAGTCATTGTTTCAGCGTATAATTATTGATAGCGAATGCTTTATAATTAATCTCAATACTTAAATGATAGCGCTGTATTCAATAAATCGTTAGGTTGTAAATTTAACCTGTAAAATTAACCTTAGGATGTTATTAACCATGAAATTGAAAATTAATGACGTAGCAAAATTATTTAACTTTACAACTGAAGCTGTAAGGTTTTATGAGAAAGAAAATATTATTCATGTTGCCAGGGAGTCAGAAAACAATTATCGTTATTATGGTGTTCAACATATTAAAATTTTATCAAAGTGTAGGTTTCTTAGGAATGCTGGGTTTTCGATAAAAGAAAGTATTGATATTTTATCTGATGGGAATATAAACAACATTTCTGAAATTCTAATAAAAAAAGAATTAGAGTTAAAAAAAGAAGCAGAAAGATTATCTGCTATATCTGAAAGAATTTATAATTACCGTCAAAAAATCGAAAAAATAATTTTTGAGGAAAATAATTTTTCTATAGTTAACAGTCCCGAAATTCTATTTTTTATGAATCAACATAATGATGAGCTTTTAGAAGAGGTAGACGTTATCGAAAAAACATCAAAATTATTAAAGATGATGCCATTTTTAAATATTTCAATTTTAGTAAAAAAAAATGATCTACTTAAAGAAAGCATTGAAAGCTCCTGGTCTAGATATCATGGTTATAGTATTGATTTTTCAAGCTTACCAAAAATTAATATTGAAAATGAAACTTTTAGCTCATGTAATTCTATGATTAAAATGTCGTCAAGGAAGTGTATTTATACTATACAATCATTCAATCTTACAAAAGAAAGTAAACTAAACTCCATTAAATTAATTAAAAACTATCTCGAGAAAAATTGTTATATTGTTGATGGTGATATGTTTGGTAATCAATTGTTTGTAGATAATGAAATGCATCTTTCTCGTAAATTTCCGATAGGTAAAGTATATTATGAATACTGGATACCTATACAATAACGTAATAAATATTATCTAGTTAGTCTATATCTTAATTATATGATCCAATATTGGACTTGGTAAATTATGTTGTAAACACAAAAATATATCAATATTTTAGGTTGCATCTAGTTTAGCTAGATTAATATCCGAATTTGTTGAAACTTTATTTTAAAATAAGAGAATATTTATTACTTTTAAGTATGGAGATGTATCATGACTGAATAGGAGAGCTGTGAGTATGATAATTTAAGTATTACTCTATAAACAACATCTCTGTCCGTGGATATGCTGTTTGTAAAGCATTAAAGCATTAAAGCATTAAAGCATTAAAGCATTAAAGCATTAAAGCATTAAAGCATTTTATAAATGGCTATAAACTGTAAGGTGCACTGATTAGTTTAAAAAATAATTTTTGATTACCAAGAAATAAAATTCTTCACATCATTCAACATCATTCAATCTTTATGAGCTTTCACTCTCAAACATTGGTTAAAACAAAAATTTTATACTTTTAGGATAATTCCTATGAAATTTCAAGCAGATTTGAATTTTAAGCCCCTGTCGTGTGTCAACTAGGTGGGGGGCGGCTTTGTTTCCTAAATTGGTAGAACTAAAACCGTAGCCGCTGATCTGTTCGGCATTGCCTATCAACTTACCCATCAACCGTGTCAAAATCTCGCTATAAAACAACCAACTGGAAGCAATACAACCAAGCCTTAATCAACCGCGGTTCATTTACCTTCTGGATTGATGAGGATTCAATTGCTAAGTGGAAAGCCAAGGCTGAGCAGCCCATGAAAGCTCGTCCTCGTGTGTTTAGTGACTTAGTCATTACCACTGCGCTGATGGTTAAACGTGTTGTGTCTATGCCTTGCGAGCGCTGCAAGGCTTCATTTACTCGGTGTTTAAATTGGGTGGCATTCCACTAATGTGCCCACATTACACTTGCATCAGCAAACGCGCAAAAACGGTCAATATTGCTTTTAAAACCAAGACTCGTGGCCCATTAAGAACTTAGCTATCGACTCGATAGGCTTGAAGGTTTACGGCGAAGGTGAGTGGAAAGTGAATG
>NZ_JTLE01000094.1:814832-815183 GCF_000798835.1 Shewanella sp. ZOR0012 | reverse complement strand
CGTTTATCATTGCGAATGATTCGGCCGGTATCATCCACCAATTGAAGGTAATCCGTTAAGGAAAATGCAATGCCATTGAGTTGGTTGTCGCACTCATTACCAATAAAAGGTAGTAGATTGCTTGGCTGCTCACCTTTTAACGCCGCCAGAATGCGTAGTTGAATACTGGTATGGTCGGATTGTTCAGGTGTATCAGCGAGTTGTGCTCTAATCGGATTTAAATCAACGTAAGTCATGCAGGCTAATACTGCGGCTTCATCGAGTAATGCTTGGGATTTAAACCGACCTTCCCAGAAACGACCTGTGCAGTTATCTTCTTGATTTGCTTGCCTTGCAATCGGTTCATTTAAG
>NZ_JTLE01000094.1:813959-814822 GCF_000798835.1 Shewanella sp. ZOR0012 | reverse complement strand
GCCCGTATCGAAGGCAAATTATCCAATGAAGGCTTCGTGGCAAAAGCACCGCCAGCCGTAATTGATAAAGAGCGCGCTAAGATGGCCGATCTCAGCCGTGATATGGACAAACTAAAAGAGCAAAAAGCCGAGTTTGCTAAGCTAGAAGCCTAATCACGACATCTACGCTAAAAAGGGCTGTATTTTGCAGCCCTTTTTATTTCCCCTGTTCCATCCTAAATCGCGTTAACACTCTTCAAACCTCTCTCAGAACTCGCCCCTAAGACCCAAAGAAGCTCATCGATCCCTTGTTCCATGCTTATCTCCCCTTCTCTCTTTTACGGCAGATCTTGCTAGCCCAGATAGCACTTATTGCTATCTCTTTATCGCGCGTAAAATAGCAAGCCAGAGCGATAAACATCATCGCTTAAGGCGTTGGCATTTCAACAAGCATAACGTGGCGTAAAAGACGGGTTATCAAGGCGTAAAGCTCGAGAAGAGATAAGGATTGAAGCAATATAATCCAGAAAAATCCCATTAAAAAAGCCCTGCAATTACTTGCAGGGCTCATCTAATCTAACTAAGTAGATGGTGCGCGTGGAAGGATTCGAACCTCCGACCGCCTGGTTCGTAGCCAGGTACTCTATCCAGCTGAGCTACACGCGCTTAAATACTGGGTAAGTTGCTACCTTACCGACAGACTTTAGTCTAGAAGAAGCACTTAAGTCTCGCAAATTAAATCTATTCACTAGGAATAGAATGGCGGAGAAGGAGGGATTCGAACCCTCGATGGGAGATAAAGCCCATACTCCCTTAGCAGGGGAGCGCCTTCGGCCACTCGGCCACCTCTCCGCAAAATCTGCATTTGTAAGCTATTGCTTACT
>NZ_JTLE01000094.1:797687-813949 GCF_000798835.1 Shewanella sp. ZOR0012 | reverse complement strand
CGGTAGTTCAGTTGGTTAGAATACCGGCCTGTCACGCCGGGGGTCGCGGGTTCGAGTCCCGTCCGCTCCGCCAACATTCATGAGCCCATGCTATTAATTAGCATGGGCTTTTTGATTTTCCTCCCTTCACAATCCTATTCCACCCTTCGTGACCGTGACCAATCTGTGACCATTTTGTGACCATAACCTACTTTTGACCGAGGGTCATTTTTAAAATTTTGCTGGTCAACTGTAGTATCTGTCTATTTCGCTTTTTACTATTTTAGAGTTGGGAATTTCTAATGATAGTTGGCGTGTATTGACAGATCACTTCATGAACTTGTCTATTATAGCTAGCTTGGCTAGCTCATTTTTGCCCCAAAGTGTGTTTCGGCTCGTTAGCTCAATCGAAAATTCCCACACCTGCTGCCATACATATTCTTATCTATTCGCCTATGTTTGGCCTTATCAGAAATCGGCTAACAATGTATGGGTATACAGTCGTATTAAATTTAGATATTTGGGGATGATTTCAAGACAATCTCAGTGCGCACTAATTCCACCAACAACAAGTAAAACTCTATAAAATCAGGTGACTATAGTAGCTTACTTTTAGTTAATAGGTTTGGAAAACGCGCATGTGCGTTTTTTCAGATGGTGTATTTGATAAAAAGCTGATAAGTTCTTTACATACAGATAGTTAACCGTGCACGTTTTCACTTGTCCAATGAAGTAAACGCGCATACGAACGAATAAAAATGTTAGACGCAGGTGTTATGCATGGAGGCCACGTGGAATAGATAGCAAAATCGCCACGACTACGGTTATCGGTAACATTAGTACTGACCGTAGTAATTGGTGTCTTATCAAGCATCATGGCAAGTCAAATAATGCCGCAAGGCGTATTAACTTGGTCGCTACTACCAAAAGTCTCTTCTTTCTGGCTGTTAGCACTATTTTCTGGGGTCTGGGTTTTCATTCACGTAAGATTTCTAAATTACGATGAAAACGTCATGAGATATGCAGATGACCAGCACTGCATTGCCCTCATCCGGAAAGCGAAACTTGAAGGGCTTGCTGCTCTTATACAGAAAAACCCAGAACAGGCATCTTTGGTTGATGCCAAAACATTCCTAAAGAATTTGGGGGTAAAATGAGTATACTCCTCTCTAAGCCAGTACAAGAAAAACTACAGAAAAATGAAGTCCGCGGGCAGGTTTCGGTACACCAGCTAGTGTCTAAACTTGAATCTCTAAACGTATCTAATCTCGAGAGCAACCCGTCAGTTCGGCGAGTATCAGGTACAACCGAAGAAATTTATGTAATGCGCATAGGAGGCGATCTCCGTGTTTTTCTCACGAAGAAAGGCAAAGACATTGTTTTACTTAGCATCGAGAACGGCTAACAATGAGCTCAACTGTCGCTCACTCCGTTCGCTTAATCGTTATATTTACAGGAGTAATGCATGTCACTGGATGTCGCGTATAGCATTGAAGTAGATGACTATGTAGACCCAGATAAGGCATACGATCTCTATTGGGCAGGTCTAATAGCGGATAAGCAAGCATTCCTCTGCCCAGGAACTGACTGCACTGCTCAAATTACTTGCTGCAACATAGATAAAGACGTACAAAACATGAGGGTCGTCCCTCATTTCAGAATTTATGGAAAAACACACGCAGCAACTTGCGAGGTAGCTCGTGGCGTCGATTATTCAATAAATTACACGATACGAACAAATAAGAACAACGAAAAAGAATCAATCGACAAATCTATCGTTGATGAATTTATTCTCAGGCGTCCTGACTCATATTACGACGAGCGTCTGTACTGGTCAACCCAAACTGGACACTTTTACTTGAGAATTCTCAAACTCTACAGGTGACAGATCGTCATTAGCAGAATGCAGCCGCTCCAAGTTGTAATATTTTATGTAAGCAGTCACATCTTGCTTCATAAACTCCCTTGTTGGTTGATTAACTTTAAAAATCCAATCGTGTTTTAAGCTGCCAAAGAATCGCTCAACAACGGCATTATCCCAACACGCCCCCACATCACCCATGCTGGCTCGGATACCATAGCTCGATAGCAGCCTACCGAATTGCTTACTGGTATATTGCGAGCCTCGGTCACTGTGAAATACCAACCCTCTAGCCGGTTGGCGCAGGTTGTAGGCTTTTATTAATGCCTTAGATATCAAATCCGTAGTCATGCGTTTGTCTATGTGCCATCCCACAATCCGGCGTGAATATAAATCCATCACCACAGCCAAATACATCCAGCCTTCACCCGTCTTTAAATAGGTCACGTCACCCGCCCAGACCTGATTAGCCGATACTGGATTAAAGTTCATGTTTAACAGGTTATCTGCCACTGCATCTGAGTGTTTCCGCTGCGTAGTCACCTTGTAAGCACGTCGCTGGGTTGCTTTGAGTCGAAGGCGGTGCATAATTTTACGAACGAGATAGCGACCAACCTGGTAGCCTTCCTTGCGCAATTTTTTCACCATTTCACGATTCCCTAAGCTGCCTCTACTTTGCTTAAATAGCTGTCGAACAAGGCGATAAAGCTTCAGTGTTTCAAGGCTTATCACGTTTGCAGGGCGTTTATGCCAATCGTAATAGCCTGATTTACTTACACTCATTACTCGACATAACAGTGCTACAGGAAACAGGTTGGATTGCCGTTTGATGAAACGAAATTTTACTTCATTTCTTTCGCAAAGAAGGCACTGGCCTTTTTTAGAATTTCTTTCTCCATTCGTAATTCTTTGTTTTCTTTACGTAATCGCTTTAATTCATCACGCTCAGACTCTTCTAAGGTAACACCTTGTTTCAGGGCTTCGTGTTTTTCCTTCCAGTTGTAAAGCAGGCTCGTGCTAACTCCAAGAGACTTTGCCGCATCGGCAACGCTATAACCTTGTTCTAGCACCATCAAGACAGCTTCATCTTTAAATGCTTGCGGATAACTCTTATGTGATTTCTTCAGACTCATATAGACCTCTTAATTTATTGACCATACTGTCTCAAAATTAAGTGTCCGATGGGATTAGACCAGAACATTATGTGGCTTACCTTGTAACCATATAAGTGTCGACAGAAAGGAACCAGCCCTTTTTAGACATACATTCCACAATGAACGCCAGTTGGACTTCACGACTTGGTATTTTGTTATCAATTAAGCGTTCCTTCGTATCATTTTTACAAAGTGAAAAATCCTTCTCTGCTCCGTCTGTATTTTCGGGAGTCGGAGGTATATCCAGGTTTTTAACCCAATTTGTAATGTATCCAAAATAATCGTAGTTATCCTGATACGAGAAGTTTAATTCAAGTTCTGTTGGCTTAGTAGCTGCGCAACCGCACATTAAAGCTCCTAGTGCAGCGCTGATAATTTTAGCCATTTCTGAATACCACATAACGCCCGCCTTTGCGGCTGGTTTGGAGCGCAGCGGAAAACCAGTCCGACAACATGCGTTTGTTACATGCTTTCTTCAAGACTTTGCCGCCTTTATCAATTTTCCTATTTGATCCATGCCGTCAAATGTTGATGGCAGGCTCCCATCATCAGTTACTATTCCTGAAAATACGATACTCTCGAATTTATCTAAAGACCCTGCATCCTTTTTCTTCATTTCGCTCGAATACTCTGAGTAGTTTTGAATAAATCGACAAAGAGTTTTTCTAAGATCTATCTGCAAAAGCTGTGATTTCACTGACTTATAATTAAACAAAAGAACTCGAAAGTAGTAGATGGAAATTGCAACCAAGGACACTGTTGGGAAAATTGAAACCAAAAGCCCGTCCTTAACAGCAGCAATATTATCTAGGTGCATGTAAACAAAGATCAGTGTAGTGGTCAACTAAATTTGGCCACAGCTTTAGAATCTTCCCAAAATCTTCGCTCTGATTCATTTGGGCTCAATCCTGCATTGTAATGATGTGGCCTGACTTCACAGTAATAACCAATGATGTAGTCAGTCACATCTTGTTTGGCTTCCCTAAAACTCATATAGCCTTGTGTCGGGAGCCATTCCGTTTTTAAACTTCTGAAAAACCGCTCCATTGGCGCATTATCCCAGCAGTTACCACGACGACTCATACTCTGGGTGATTTGATATTTCCACAGCCGCTGACGGTATTTCAGGCTGGTATAATGGCAGCCTTGATCTGAATGAAATATCAGGTTTTTAGGCTTACCACGAGATTCAAAGGCCATATCTAAGGCCTTCACCGTTAACTCAGTATCCGGTGAAAATGACATCGCCCAACCAATGGCTTTTCTCGAAAATAAATCCAGCACAACCGCTAAATAACACCAACGATTACCAGCCCAAATATACGTCACATCGCCACACCAAACGGTGTTTGGTTCGACAACTGCAAATTGTCTCTTGAGTAAATTAGGGATGGTCACATGCTCATTTTCAGCCCTTTTATAGCGGTGCTTGGGTTGTTGGCAGCTCACTAACCCAAGCTTTTTCATTAACCGAGTAGCCCTATAACGACTTAACGTAAAGCCTCGTTCAGAGGCGATTGTGGCAATACTTCTCGCACCCGCAGACTGTTTGCTTTCAGCATGTATCGCTTTGATTTCACATTCTAAAAATCGCTGCTCTGGTGTTACACAAAGCTCGCGGCTTATCCAATAACGGTAACTGCTCCGGTTCACGTTGAATACATGGCATAACACTGAAATAGGGTATTTGTTGCTCTGATTGAGTTTCTCGATTATCGAGAATTGTTCAGCGAGTCCGACATCAATAGAGCGGTAGCCTTTTTTAGGATTTCTTTCTCGAGATTAATTCGTTCAATTTCGCGTTTTAGCGCCCTGATTTCAATCTGCTCAGGTGTCATGGGGGAGGCTTTAGGAGCAAGCCCTTGGCGCTCAACCTGAAGCTGTGTTACCCACTTACTGACCGTCGATTTCCCCACGTTCATGGCTTTTGCAGCCGCTTCTTGTGTGTAACCTTGATCAACGACTAATTGAGCTGTTTCGAGCTTAATGGCTGCGCTATATCGAGCACGTTTACTTTTATTCATGTTATCACCTAAATGGGTTATGAGTGAGATCATAACATTTCTTATTAGGTGGCCAAATTCAGTGTGCCACTACACAGAGCATTAGTAATGTTAGCTGAATCACTACAGAAATAGTAAATACTTAGTAGTATTACTAGAATTGGAGCAACAGACCAGTACTAAACAGAGGTAGTTCAATCATGCAAAACAAGAGATGGGGAAAAGCTAGTCTAAGGCTACGAGGTCATTAGCTTGCCGTAGTATCCAATATTTACGACTACACCAAAAGAGATATTTTAGTCGACAATTTCTTTATTATGTTGCTCTGGATTTACAAACGCATTACATTTAAAAACTGGGATCGCTCTCTCAACTCTGCTATTCAGCTATGGAGATACGTTATGAAGACGCTATCGATTATCTGTTTGCAGGCTGCGCCTATCTGTATGGATGCTTTGCTCGATTACATGAACACTTGGCACGATGAAGTTTACGTCAAGGATAATGGTCACTCGTAAATATTTTCCTTTGGTTACAGTAGACATTCTTAATTAACCGTTTGCAAATATTGTAACATAGGCAATATTTGGTAGATTATGCAGGTTACTATTTCGTTGTTGAACCCGTTCTGCAATGTTGAATGGGACAGAACAGACTTTCATCAGTCTGTTCTGTTATGGGCGGAGAATTTAGATCAAAAAGTCTTCGATAGAACGGCCATTTTCAATTTGTTCTTTGAAAACTGTTGGCATTCTACCCTGCCCTGTCCAAGTGACAGTTTCGCCCTCAACTACAATTGAATATTTAGCTGGACGTGGTGCTCTTGTGCTTTTTACTTTAGCAGTAACACCGCCAAGATCATCAAGTGACAAACCTGCTGACTCAATCATCTTCTGAAGTTCTGCAATTTTTGCGATACGCTCTGCATTTGCTTCAGCTTCAGCATTCGCTTCTTCTTCTCTTTCAGCAACGATCTTGCCTAGCTTTTCGTACACATCTTTTAGTTCAGCAACAGATAGCTCTTTAATCGAAGCTTTTAATCGACGAGCATGAGTTAAGATCTCTAAAAATTCAGACATTGTATTTCTCCAATAAATGTGTATTACCGCAATATAGCTGATTTTCAGTTTGTAATGAATACATAAAGAGATTCAATTTTAATATGTATAAAAGGGCCGATTATAAGCTGCTACAAAGTTTTCATTTCTCCACCTTGTTCTACAAATGCAGCACGCACAATTTATCGCACAACTTTCATGAAGTTTAAAGAATACTCAGAGTTAACGGTTCCATATATGGGTGCCGCTTGCTCGTATATTACTTTGATATCGATCGCTCTTAGTGTTGCAGATCCTCTTCGTTTATAATCATTTACTCTTCGCCAATTACTCAAATGCTCTTTAACTAACCGTGCTAAAGCGAGCGAATGGAGTTCACGAAATACCGCTTGTCGGATTGGAGCAATCGCTTGCTGTACTTCTGAATCATCTATTGATGAACGCGTCCAGAATACAGGATGAACTAAAAAGTTAGACACCTCCTCAGTAATCCTACCTACAAAGTCTGCAACAGGACAAAGCGAATCGTACTCTACGTCCAACTCATTCGCTATACGTCGATTTAAAGCCTTAACCCGAATCCAGTGTTTCCAGTTAATGGATTGTCATTGCAGGACTAGGAATGATCCATTGGAAAGTTAAATAATTGACAACTTTAGGGGCTTGTTCATAAATTCGACCATAGAAAAACCAGATCACGATCACATAAATCGATCTTTTTACTGATCAACTTTTGATCACACTTGGGAGATGAAAAAGTGAGCCCTATATTAAAGGAAGGACGCAATCACAGGAAATGGATTTCTGATGGCCCAAATAATTTTGAAGCTCCAAAAGAAGCATCAGGTGAACTTACATCCAGCAGCGAGAAAAGCTTTCGATGTAATGCAATCATTACCTGGGTTATGTAATCAACATGCCTTACCTGCAAATATCAGGTCTGAATTTGCCTCCCAAACAATATATTGTTTGGAGTACATAGATTCGAAAGCCAGCATCAATAAGACAAAACACCATACCAGAACATTTCAGTTTTATAGTCCTATCTGGGCAGCACTTTTTTGGGAAAATGGTCGCCCACCAGAAGGTACTCTTCTGGTTTTAGAAACAAATACTCAAGCTCAATTGACGCCTGAAAGCGTCGAGAAAAAAGCATGGTTATCACTATTGCAAGTGCTCTGTCTAGCCATCAATTCTAAATATGTTGCCGCCTTTATTGATGACTGGCGTCAAGGCCTACCAGAGCAGTTTTCACGAGAACTCTTTGGGAAGGATACACTACCTGACCAGCTATTTTGTGATTTGTTATCTATCTCGAGAGGCACTCTGGTTCAGCAGCGCCAGCGCCAGTTTCCTAAATGCCCAATATCTGATTCTGTCGATATTCTCGCCGAATTAGCAATGCCATGGGAGCCCAAATAATGACTCCTCCTGTACGCAACACCAGCAAAAAATTAAAGGAATTTTTAAGCAAATATTTTGCGCCAGAGCATTTAAATCCAGAGCTCAAGCAAACGCTGTTAATGCAACTAGCCTATAGTATTCAAGCATTTCCAGCAGGCTATTGGGAGCAATTCGAACTAATAGATAGGCTAGTAAAAATTCTGATAACAAAAATGCCTTCAGGCTCTGTCAGTAACACTGAAATATTTGGAATTTTAAAGAAAAATAAGCATCTTACATCATACCCATTTGCTGCCACCATTTGTGCAGTGTTACCCCCAAATGCCACACTACAATGGAGAACGAAATACACAGCATACCAATCGATTGTTCTTATCTGTTGTTTCATACGCTATACCCATGACCAGCAACTCGCAACCTCAGGAAATGAAAATGCATTACGAGAGCTACGTCTGGTAGCGATGGACCCCAAGCATCGAAAACTATTAGATATACTGCCTGAATTGGATGTCGCATCATCAGTTGAACTACTGGTGTCAAAACTTAAAGAACTACGAAAGGAAAAATATCCTGCCCCGCAAGAATACGGCCTTGGCTACTTGGAGTTAGTGCTTAGAGAAGCAGTATCAGGGAGCAAAAGACGACGAAGAAGAATTAGAATACCTCCTATTTCAGACCCTGACACCTTCATCGAACTTAATCCTGTTGATGCATTTGAAGACGCAGGCCTTGAGGTTAAAGAACTATGTGTCGCATTCACAAAACCGACGACGGCTCAAGAACGAGATGAGGCTATATCGGTAACAGCTGGTCGAACATTTCGTATTGAAGATAAACCCTTAACGAATAAACTAAAAACACCCCCTCCCCCATCCTCAAGAGCGGTACGGGCTATACAGCATAAGTGTCTGACTGAAAAACTCGGCATTATGCAGTTATCCTTAAATTGCAGTTACAATCAACTGACCGAATGGGATATATGTCAACTCATTCGTTTTACGACCAATGGAATTAAAACTGGAGTAAACCCAGATAGCTGCTCAACCCTACTGCTGTGCCTGCTATGCGGTCGAGATCCTATTTCACTAGGACAATCTTCAAATACATTTTGTCTCACACATTACAAAAATCGCCCTTGCATATCTCTAACCCACACAGTACCAGCAAGCAAACAAGATGTAAGACTAGAAAAATGTTTGAACAATATAACAAACCATTTAGTGCTGCCGCTCCCTCAATTTTTACAAGATAAGCTTACTCAAAACGTGGACACGGCAGAGTTGAAGTCAGTCATTAGTGACATCAACAAGCAACACCGATGTCGTTTAAGTCTCGGAAGAATCACCCGTTTTCTTGAACACTGGTATATCAATAATGGACTAGATCGTGCCGAAGTCGGACTCATAAAAGGGCGAGCCCCCCGAAACCAGCCTGCACTGAGCTATTCAAATTTCGATGCAGATAAACTGATTGAAAACCACCACAGATACGTGAGTTCAATCTTCGAGATGGCTGAGATCGCTTCGCAACTCCCCGAAGTAAAGCCCATCAAAAAGCAACTGGGAAGTGCATTACATCTCCCTCCACGGACCTTACACAATTTTTTTCGCGTTTTGAGGAGTCAAATTCCTCGCCCGCGAAAGCAATCTTTGGAAGAACTCACGACACTACATAATCACTATGTCTGCTACGTATGGGCGCTTTTGACGTTTGCAACCGGTCACCGCGATGTTAATGCACCAATGGGACAGCGTACCGATTTCAACAGCCATAACAATACCTGGTGGATTAGCGATAAAGAAAACCGACATGGGATATCTGCTAGAACGCTGATACTTCCACAGACTGCAGTGAAGCAACTTGAACATTATCTACAACATCTTCAAGAGTTGAAAAAACGCAGTCAACTCATCGCAAAAGATATTTTCAAACGTGCAGACGAGGCAATGACCGGCAGCGGAAATCTTCTATTTTTTATAAAACATCAAGAACAGGACAACATCCCCCAAATTACGCAAGAACTCACGCCTGCCAGAGTAAAAGCATTTCTTGGAGACCAGTTACCCTGGCCTGGCAACTGGGGGAGGCATCACATGCGCAGCGAATTAAAGCGTCTCGGTGTTGCTCCGGCAGAAATAGATGGTTGGATGGGACACGAAGATATTGGAGAAGAATCAATGGGTCGTCATAGCATGCTATCAACTCAATACCTCAACCGTATTGCTCAGCATATCGAAACGCTACTGAACACTCATGAAATTACGGTGGTTGACGCATGGAAAACCCGCTGATCCTTCCACATGAACAGAAATCCCTAGTACGGTTATTGGGGCATCAGTCCAGAACTGCTGCTCGGCAAAAAAGTCATATAACGATAATAAAACAAGCTCTGGCCGTACTTGAACATCATCTACCTGAACTGTTTGAAACACCACCGAAATACGACCGGTTTTCGGCAGTTTGGCCACAGGTTGACTCAGATCTGCGAAAGGTTCTCAAATCGGAAACAGCCTACCGCCGAGGATATGCTTTTATCTGCAGGCAACTAGAAACGGGTAACCGACAAGGGCTTTGGCAGATCAATCCTCCCTCAGACTATCTCACGCTTCGTAGAGTTCGACCGCTTAGAAATTTGACCTGGCAACACAATACTTCTGCTTTCGCATCAAAAATTGACGGTTTGCTAGACAAGCTTGATAAAACATCCGATCCCCAACAATGCTTTGCCAGATTGCTGATGAGTTGCATTTGCTATAGTGGCCTGAATCGACCTAGGCTATGGCCCGCGCTGGCGAAGGCATTAAATAGCGATAAACCATTAAATGGCAATAAAGACCTTTGCTGGCTAACGTTGAGACCAAGTCCAGGGCAGAACTTTGCCAGTAATCTTTACACCGTTCAAGACGATTTTGAACCTAATAAAGCTCAGGTCGAGGTTCATTTTTTCCCCGATCCAATAAGTCTCGGGCTAATAAAGCCATTTCTAAACAGCCGAACAAGAAGTTGGCGCCCCCCAAAATCAGTCAAACAATGTTTAGAGATAATTAAGTCAGAACTTAAACTCATTCTTCCAAAAAAACAGTTTCAACAAGGTGGGATTTGTTTTGCAGAGGCTCAGCCTAATGTCGAGTTACCACAAGTGTTGGTAGAGTATTCGTTGGGACGTCAAAAAAGCGCATCCCTACCCAATGCCTACTGGTTAAGATTATTTAAAGGTGCAACGGGACCTTGCAACGTAAAAAGCTTTGCTCAATTCAAGAAATGGTATAATTCAATACAAACAGACTCTTCAGTAACATCGCCATCACACCGTTTTAAGCTAGGTAACCGATACCTGCTTAACCAAATAAGAGAAATATTTAAGCAGAATAACGCCAATCCCCAAGGAAAGCGCCAAGTTGTTCTTCATTTACAAGAACTAACACAAGCAAGCCTCTGCCCTAACGAAGAGATCCTGCTTCAATGGCTCATTCACCACCTGACTACTGAGAAAAATGAAGTATCAACAGCGAATAGGTACTTTGGAGCAATTGGAGGCCACTGGTTGGCTGCGACCGCAGACATTGACTTATACAGCCTGAGCAGTGAAGACTTTATCGATATTTATCAAGAAATTATGAATCGTACTGATAGTCAACATGAACTGCACTATAAAGCTCGTCGGTTTGAGAACCTACATTTATTCGCACAACAGAGATTTGATCTCCCTCCTCTTAATCAGCCACTCAGCGAAGGTAGCAATATTACTCCCCATGTAAGTGCAGCCATTGTTGATGAGCCACTGTTTTCGGCCCTGCTTCGCCAAATCGATTACATAGACGATTTAGACCATGCAGCCCAACGGATGTTAAAATGCTATTTGCTCATTGCCTATCGTACAGGTCTCAGACCCGGTGAAGTCGCCAAACTGCGTCTAAAAGACATTGAGCCTTCCTCTATCGGCTGGCTATTTATTCGTGAAAGCCGCCACGGGCATAACAAAACCGACTCTGCGCTTCGAAAAGTGCCTTTATTTCCTTTGTTGACCGACAACGAAAAAAGTTTAATGGAAAGCTATCTTAGGGATCGCCTTATGGCTTGCCATAAACGTTATAACGAATTGCTCTTTCACGAAGACGCTAATCCCTTTCACGTTGTCAATACTGGTCAAATCTCCTTGATGGTGAAAGAGATATTGTCTCAGTTAACCGGCGGAATTTATTATCGTCTATATCATCTTCGCCATACAGCATTGTCCAGACTTCAACTCCTTGCCCATGATGACTTAATCACATTACCTGAAGTTATCAAGACGATGTTGCCATACCCACCGTCACAAAAAAGGATAATATCTAAACTGATATTTGGTGAAGACCGGTTACGAGACAGATATTCTGCGCTGGCAGTGTTTGCTGGCCATAGCAGTCCAGACACCACATTCAGAAACTATCTACATTTTACCGATTTACTGCTGGGCAGCCATTTGGCAATAAACGCTCAAGAAATACCTGAAGACACAGCAAATATTGTACTTGGAGTACGCCCACACCGTTATAAGGTGATGCAAAAATCAGGAAACATCACCCCTGTGCGTTTGCTGCCATTTTTTAGAAAGCGGCTAGTCCCTTTTATGGGCCCGGTGAGCGGCATTCGCCAAAGTACAATCCGCCAGAAAAATGAGGTTGCAAAAAGCAGTCACTACAATCAAGCCTTGGCGGTACTCAGGAGTATTGAGCTTGGTCATGACTATCAAGACGTAGCCTTTCAGTATCGCCTCACTCCTGAACGCGTCAAACGCTGGATAGATGCTGCAACTGCACTTCGGATGTTAAAAACACCACGAGGCATTGGCCGATTATTTTCAAACAGACGTTGTAATGCGCTGCTACCCGCAGAACCCATTGACATTTCTGTTCGAAAGGATATTTATTCAGCCCTACAAGTATGTCGCGAACTCAAGTCGAGTCAAAAAGGAAACATCGAATTACAATGGGCTATTCAGTATTACTTAACGCATACAACCAGCAGTAACCCGTCGATTTTCTTTAACAAAACAACAGAGTTTCAGCGATTTATGGCAGTGGTAAGCAAGCTTTTTACTTGGAAGCGCTGGCACCTTAGACTGCATTATCAATATGGAAAACCCTATAATCAGTGGAAATGCCACCGCAACCTTCAGATAACCTGCTACACGTTACAGAAAATAAATGAATATCCAGAAGGATCTGGAGCATTATTTTTACGGCACATAAAAACACGCGGCGACGAAGCAATAAGCCAATATTCCTCCCCGGCACTGAAAACCTTATTCCACCAGCTGGCGATTATCCTGTTCAAAGCGGAGCAAATAAAGCAATGGGAACAGAGTTAATGTCACCAAGCGTCATCCGAGCCGCTTATACCATTGATCGTTCATAGCAGAATGAGCGTACCAATGATGTGGAGGCACATCTGCAAAAGCGGTGCGCCAATGGCATACTTCCATGGAGAGATTGTCGCATAGTCTCACCATAGAGGCCGGAATATATGCCTCAGAGCGGCGCCCGATCTTGACCGATAAGCAACTACTCAGCGCCTCAAAAATCTTGGGGGAATTTCGATACAACAACGCTAATGGCTCAGCCAACACCATAAAATTGTATGACTCGTGTGAACCTGCAATGCCATCCCGAGTATCTGCATTATAAAAAAGGTGAATTTTACCTATGTCGTGTAAAAGGCCTCCAATAAAAGCGACGCATACACTTAAAGGCCCAACATTGTATCGCCAGCACAGCATTGCTGCCGTAACAGCCACCTCATGGCTATGTTCCAGTAATCCACAAGCATGATTATGATGATGACTTCGGCTCGCTCTGGCGTTAAAAAACTGTCCCATCAGCTCATTGTTGAGTAATACCGCTAAATAAAAGCGTCTTAATGCCTCATCATGGATAAGTCCCAAAATCCCCCAAATATCGATAATGATTGACTCACAACCTGCGGGGACAAGTTTAAAATGATGATGCACAGCAGCTTTATCGGTAACCTCATGGATATTCAAGGTTATTTTTACCCGCTGCAAATCATTGCTAGGGCTACACTGAACCATCACTAGCTGCCCCTCAGGGTTTACACCTTCCATAATATTTTGGGATAGCTCTAGTGCATAAGACTGTCTTAAGCAGCTAAATTGCCACAACTCTACCTGTTTTCTCCGCTCTATCAGATGTACCCAGGCCAAGTCATCAGCATTATTTGTTCGAGATTTAATATTCATTTTGACGACTCCCCTTTTGGACCATTACCAATCAACCGTTCAAACGCTGCGCCATCTTGCCCTAATAAATTAGGTACATAGCGAGAATACACTCTAAATAACATCCCCGTATTGGCATGTCCTAACTGCCGAGCAATCCATTCTGGACTCTCTCCTGCTGCAAGCCACAGGGTTGCTGCAGTGTGTCTGGTCTGGTAAGGATTTCGCTTTTCGAGTGCCAGACTTTCCAGCAGGGGATACCAAACACGTTTGGTCACATTCTGATGGCTCAGTGCGTCTCCACGGCGGTTACAAAAAACGAATTTGCTCCGAATTTTGGTTAGCTCACTTTGAGCCTGAAGTGCTTCATATACAGGTTGATTCATTGCAATCGATCTGTCTGAACCTGACGTTTTAGTTAGGCCAAGGCTGCCACGAACTAATGACTGGCGGATGTGGATCAATCTGTTCGAAAAATCAATATGTTCCCACGTCAGACCATCTATTTCCCCTGTTCTCATCCCCGTGAAGAATCTAACGAGGAAGTAAGTTCGGAAATCCGGTCTCACATTCTCTATAATCTGGTATACCTCGTTGAGAGAAAATGGCTGGATTTCACTTCTCGGCATAGGTAATGCCTTGATATTTCGCCATGGACTCTGAAACTCGAAGCGTTCGGCAGCCTCATTCAAGATCAATCGCAAATATGTCATGATGTGGTTAATACGGGAGGCTGATAAAATTCTTAAGGTGACCAGATCCGGTTCACATAGACTCGTGCGAAAGCTAAGAATGTCCGTCTTACTGATAGAAGCAATCATACAATCCCCCATCGCGGGTAAAAGATGACACCGAAGGATACCTTCGACGGTCTCAATTTGACTTGTTCGCCACTCGACTCGTTTTTCTTCTAACCAACGGTTAGCGAAAGTGCCAAACTTCATCCGTCCTCCGGAAGCTTTCAATTGGCAAACTTTGGCAAGCTGTCTGAAATACTCAGCTTTAGGGCTATCAGGAAAATGATGCCCATAATCGAAGCTACCGTTCTTAATTTGCTGTTCTAGTAGAATTAGTAATCTATTGAGTTTCTGCCGATTAGTTGAGTTATCACTTAGACTCGTCTGCTCTCGGCAACGTGCACCCTTATAGCGAAAATCCAGATAAAGTTTGCCATCTCGGCTATTTACAGTTCCCATGGCAACCCCCTAGTTCAGCTGATTTATCAGATCATGGGCAGAGGCTCCAAGCAACATAGACTCCTCAACTCGTTCCCATATGTAGAGAATTTTTCGCCCGCCAAAGGGCCGGATGTAATGCACACCTTCAAAGAGCACCGCATCCTTTAAGCATTGGCGGATAGTACGAACGTCGTAGCGGATACGCGCAGATAGTTCTTCAGTTGTAAGATAGGTATATGGCATAATCAAACCTCGCTTTTTTCTCTTCTAAAAACAAAAATGACCCACAGAAGAGAATTTAGCACTAAAATTAATCATTGCAAGTCATTTTTCTCTTTTGCAGGTATTTTTTCTTCTCAAGGAGGATTTTATGGTAAAGTGTCACTTGTCTCGGATCTTGGGCGAGAGAAAACAAAAAATAGCTGAAGTATCACGAGATACAGGTATAAACAGAAATACCCTCCACCGTCTCTACAATGAAACAGCGACAAGAGTGGAACTTGATGTAATTGAGGTACTTTGTAAGTATTTAGATATACAGGTGGGTGATCTGTTTGAGCTCGATAAGTCCAATAATTAACAATAAAATTTTGAAATGAGTATTATGTAACGTGTCGGCTTTCAACATTGTCTATCTTACTCAACTATCCGCAGTCTATTGCGGATAGCAAAGGGACAAAAGCGTGTTAGATTCCCAAATCTCATTTTTGAGTTTCGGATTAAAATTTCTATGGAGATAACGTTTGGTTAAGGAGCGTGCTTTAGCTCGTCCCTGTGATCGAAGCGAACGATTTGATACAGTTGTTATATTTACTGTTAACCGAACGTCGGGAAAGGTGACTCATGGTTTACATCTATCATGTCAAGATTGGTTATTTTAAAATTGGCGTATTCTTTATCTTTTTGTTTGCTTTGGTTTACTTCAGGTTTGCCGTAGACGAACACAAAGGCTTTGTTGCTACCTGAGACTATTTTCGTAAGCCTAGTTGAGACGAGTTTTTTTATTTTGTAGGAGTCTATTAAGTTATCGAAAATCATAATTGTTGCATCCAGCGATTTCTCGCCGAATCTCAATTTCTTTTTGAACTTTATTCTGTAGCCTTGATCTGATCTGAGTCGGTCAATATATGCCCAGCCGTAATAAATTACGGGATATTCAGGCAACTTTTCTAGATCTTGCTCCCAGACGCATTTCATTATTGATGTATATGCAGCGTCTTTTCCAAGGACGTTAACCCTTCTTAATCTAAGAGATCCATCTTTCTCGTATCTGATGTAACGACTAACTACTGACCTGACTGAGTATATTTTGCTTGAACAACCAATTTCCCTGAGTCGATCCTCAAGGCTCTCGCCTTTGTAAACTAATTGTTTCTTTGCTTTTTTTGTTTCAGGGCTTCCGGGGAGA
>NZ_JTLE01000094.1:771896-797677 GCF_000798835.1 Shewanella sp. ZOR0012 | reverse complement strand
CGTTGTCAGTAATGAGCCTTTGGACCAAATATGCTTGCCAAGCCAGTCAAATACTTGGGATAACTGACCGTTATCGATAAGGTTTTCAATGGGGCCTAAACTTCGCTCCATTGCAAAACGGCACTGAGCAGCATACATGGCGCCTAGGGTATAGCTAGGGAAATAGCCAAGTTCACCGACTGCCCAATGGATATCCTGCATACACCCATCGCGATAGTTACCATCGGTATTGATCCCGAGCAGTTGTTGCATCTGGCTTGACCAAAAATCAGGGAGGTCATCCACGCTTAAGCTACCGTCGATAAAGGCTTTTTCGGCTTCAAAGCGCAATAGAATGTGGCAAGGGTAAGTGACTTCATCGGCATCGACGCGGATAAGCCCTGGATTGACGCGGGTGTAGTGTCTTGCCAAGTCTTGGGCGCTGAAATCGCAGCCTAAGTGCTGTTTAATCAGTGGCTGCAATTGCCGTAAAAACGCGGGATTGGCACCGAGCTGCATTTCACAAAATAAGCTTTGGCTCTCATGGACGCCCATGGAACGAGCCAGTCCTGCGGGTTGACCGCGCCATTGTTTCGGTAAACCCTGTTCATAACGGCCGTGGCCAGTTTCATGCACTATGCCCATGATAGCACTACTAAAATCGGCTTGGTTATAACGCGTCGTGATGCGCACATCACTCGGTACACCGCCGCAGAATGGGTGGCTACTGATATCGAGCCTGCCATGGTTAAAATCAAATCCTAAATACGCCATCACATCGAGGCCAAGGGCTTGCTGCGCCTTGATATCGAAGGGGCCGTTAAGCTTAAGTGTTGACTCACCGGCTTGTTTTTCGAGTACATTTTGGATGAGCGTGGGGAGCCAATTTTTCAAATTACCGAAGGTTTGCTCAAGCTTTGCGGTAGTCATGCCAGGCTCAAATTTATCGAGCAGGGCATCATAGGGGGAAATATTTTGCGCTTGGGCGCGGATTAAAGCTTCTTCCCTCGCAAGGGCGATTATCGCCTTAATATTAGGTTTAAAGCCTTGCCAATCATTGTTTTTACGTTGCTCACGCCAGGCATTTTCACACTGATAGGCCATCTTGGTTTTGGCTTGAACCAGCTCACCTGGCACTAGAGTCGCCTGTTGATACTGATATTGCATTTCCCTTAGGTTGGCGTGTTGTTCTGAGGTAAGCGCTTCTTGCGCAGCAAGAGCGAGATTGTCAGCAAGGTGAGGGGACGTTTTAAGGGTATGGATATGCAATGCGAGTTCAGCCATGGCATCGCCACGCTCACTGCCGCCGCCCAAGGGCATCATTGCTGCCTGATCCCAATCACCTAGCGCACTAAAATGTTCAAAATGTGAAATTTTCTGGAAATGCGCCGTAAGTTTATCGTAACTTTGCGTAGGTTGTTTGGTGTTCATAGCGGTATCCATAGACTCAATCTTAAGGTGCGGTCGTTATCTATTAGCACGAAAAATAACAATAACAGCATGATAATATCATGCAGTCAAAAGCACACTAGACCCCTAAAGGGAGGACGTGAACATTATTGACCATAACGGCTCACGCCATTATGGCGTAATGGGGAGTTATTCAAATCTGCTTTAGGATAAATTTTTGTTTGGAAACTAAGCTTGCCTTGCTATGCTGTCACTCGTAAGTTGATAATTACAGTGAAGTAAATGGACTGCTGTATCGTTCAAGGAGATGACTATGTGGGCGTTTTTAGTTGAACAGCCTAACCTACCTTACACTATTGCCTTCGCCTGTGTGCTTGTCCTTGGTGTTTTTGAAGCTTTATCACTCGTCATAGGATTAAGTATGATGAGCGCCTTAGACCAGTGGGTGCCTGCTGATGTTGAGTATGATGCTGATATTGGTGGTAGCGGACTCACAGGGATTGCTGGCTGGCTTTGTCTCAATCGTTTGCCGCTACTTATCTGGTTTGTGCTGGCACTAACCAGTTTTGCCATTGCAGGCTATCTCGTTAATTACATTAGCTTAATGGTCTCGGCTACCTTGCTGCCGCAACTATTTACCTTACCTATCGCCGTAGTTGGCAGTGCATTGTCTTGTCGCTATCTTGGCCGAGTACTGGCCGATTTGCTCCCCAAAAATGAATCTACCGCCATCTCCCTTGATGACTTAAGCGGTTATGTCGGCACTATCACCTTAGGCTGCGCCATTAAAGGCATGCCATCGGAAGCGGTTGTTCGCGATAAACATCAACAAAAACATTATGTATTAGTCGAGCCTGAAACTTCAGGTATCGAGTTTGCTAGTGGTACTCAAGTGGTGCTGCTTAAAAGAGAGGGAAGAGTCTGGTCTGCGACTCGCTTTGATAATTAATTTTCCAAAGCTATTAACGAAGAAGGAAAGCAAATGGATGTGTTAAACGAAGTCACCAGTTCGAGCAATTTTGTGTTGTTGGTTGCCGGAATGGTATTGATTGGCCTGATTGTGATTGGTCTGATTTTCGCCAAGTTATACAAACGGGCAACGAAGGAAATGGCCTTTGTGCGTACTGGTTTTGGTGGTGAAAAAATCATTAAAGACGGCGGCGCAATCGTCTTGCCCGTGCTGCATGAAACCATTGCAGTGAACATGAATACCCTGCGTATCGAAGTGGAAAAAACTCAAAAAGATGCACTGATCACCAAAGATCGTATGCGGGTTGATGTTAAAGCAGACTTTTATTTGCGGGTGGCACCTAATGCTGATGGCATTTCGATGGCGGCACAAACCTTAGGTACCCGTACCACGCGGGTGGAAGAGCTGAAAAAGCTGATGGAATCTAAGTTTGTCGACGTGTTGCGTGCGGTCGCCGCGGAAATGACCATGACTGAGATGCATGAGCAGCGTGCCGATTTTGTACAACGGGTGCAGAACAACGTTGCTAACGATTTAGAGAAAAACGGTTTAGAACTTGAATCCGTTTCCTTGACGGGATTTGACCAAACCGACTTGCAGTTTTTCAATGAAAACAACGCATTCGACGCAGAAGGTCGCGCGCGTCTAGCTAAAATCATTGAAGAAAAGCGTAAAGAAACCAACGATATTCAGCAGGAAAACCGCATTAAGATTGAGCAGCGTAACTTAGAGGCTGAAAAAGAATCGCTGGAGATTGAAAAGTCGGAAGAAGAAGCACGTCTTATCCAGCAACAGTCACTCGAATTTAAGCGCGCCGAGCAAAAAGCCGAAATTATTAAGCAAAAAGAAAACAAGGCCCGTGAAGAACGTGAAGCCGAAATTGCCAAAGAACGTGCTATCGAAACCGCGGAAATTGAAAAGACCAAAGATATTGAAACCCGCGAGATTGAAAAACGTAAATCTATCGAACAGGCGCGTATTCAACAGCAACGTGATATCGAAGTCGCCGAGCAGGAAAAACACATCGCGGTAGCCGCGAAGTCGGAAGAAGAGTCGGCCGCCCGAGCCCGCGCAGCAGAAGCGGAAAAATTGAAAGTTGAAAAAGAAGAAGCGGTAATTACAGCGCGCCAAGTGGCAGAAGCCAATCGTCGCAAAGAAATTGAAGTGATTGATGCCCGTAAGGAAGCTGAGCGTGATGCTGTTGGTGTGACAGTACAAGCTGAAGCTGAGAAACGTGCCGCGGAAGACAGATCGAGTGCGATTTTGATTGAAGCGCGTGCCAGTGCCGATGCGAAAAAACTGCAAGCCGAGGCGGATGAAAAAGTCTATGCCGTTGAAGCGGCTGGTAAACAAGCTCTGTACGAAGCCGAAAACGTGCTGCGTGATGAGCAGATTGCGCTGCAAAAATCCCTTGCAATCTTAAAAGCCTTGCCAGAAATTGTTGCTCAAGCGGTTAAACCATTGGAAAACATCGAAGGTATTAAAATTCTTCAAGGTTATGGTGTTGGTCATCAATTTGCCACGGGTGGTGATGGTTCCACCATCAACCAAGGTGGTATCGCTGAACAAGTGACTAGCGCAGCCTTAAACTACCGCGCCAATGCGCCAGTTGTCGATGCCATGCTACGTGAATTAGGCTTAGTCCAGGCGGATTCTGGCACTTTGAATGATCTGCTCAATGGCAATAATGCGTTGACGACCGAGGCCTTAAATGTGGTGAAATCGGCCAACACAGGGCTTAATGGTTATAGTCAGCAACAGGCCATGATTGAACCAAAGATAAATAATTAAGAGTGGTCAATCACCAAAGACTAAAGCGCCTACGGGCGCTTTTTTATTTTTAGCCCAAAACCACCTACTTCAGTAGGTGGTTATCATCATTTGAGGCTTTGCCTGTATACCTACCCATGTTAAATGCATCTTTGATTTTTAGCGAAGTCAAAAGAGGCAAATAACATGAGTAGATACGAGCAAGCATCGCATGTGTTCTGGCGATGTCAATATCATATAGTCTGGACACCAAAGTACCGCTTTCGGATATTGAAAGGTAATGTCGGAAAAGAGGTTTATCGATGCATTCAGGTTTATTGCCATCAAATGGGATGCATAGTCATGGAGCTAAATGTTCAAGTTGACCATGTTCATTTAGTGGTGAAGGTACCTCCGAAGATATCTATATCGAATTTAATGGGGGCGTTAAAAGGTAAGATAGCTTTGAAAATATTCAGTAAATTTCCTTACCTACGTAAGAATAAACTTTGGGGAAATCATTTTTGGCAGAGAGGATACTTCGTCGATTCGATTGGAATTAACGAGGAAATAATCCGTAGATACGTTAGGCATCAAGAGAAAGTAGAGCGGCAAGAGCAGGGTCAACTTGCTCTTGAATAAAGGCCCCCTTTTAGGGGGTTAAAACAAAGCCACCTTCTTTAGAAGGTGGATTCTTTACGCCTGAAACGGCTGTATCGATTTGTAGTATTCCACTATTACCCTAAATTTAATGGTCGGAGTAGAGTGAAATCCGCTGTTGCGTTTTCCCTTATCGAATAAAAGGAGTTTCTCATGGCCAATATTTTGATCATCGCCGGTGATTTTGTTGAAGATTACGAGTTAATGGTGCCGTTCCAAGCCCTGCAAATGGTGGGTCACAGTGTCACGGTTGTTTGTCCCGATAAAGTGGCGGGGCAAACCATTAAAACGGCAATTCATGACTTTGAAGGCGACCAAACCTATACCGAAAAACCAGGACACTTATTTGCCTTAAATGGCAATTTTGCCGGTTCGAACGCGAGTGATTTTGATGCGCTGTTGCTTCCAGGTGGTAGGGCGCCAGAGTATTTACGCCTAAACCCTGCGGTGATTGCCTTGGTGGCTGAATTTGCCGCCCAAGATAAACCGATTGCGGCTATTTGCCATGGCGCGCAGTTACTCACGGCGGCCGATGTGGTTCGCGGTAAAAAAGTGTCAGCCTACCCCGCTTGCGCGCCCGAGGTGAAACAAGCTGGCGCTGAATATTGTGATATTGAAGTCACTGCGGCGATTACCGATGGCAAATTAGTTACCGCGCCCGCATGGCCTGCGCATCCTGCATGGTTGGCGCAGTTTAACAAGTTATTGAATTAACGATACTCATCCTGTGTAATTTATGGCATAACAGTTCGGGTAGAGGCTTAAGTTGAGTATTCACTTGGGAGTTAAGCAAGGCTCAATGGCTGGAGCAAAGCGCAATAGCTGCTTGGGGAGTAATATTGTGTGTGAAATCTATTCCGGTGCCGAACCCGAACTGTTTGAACTCAAAACCCGCTCCATTCGCATCGATGGTGTGGTGACGAGCGTGCGCCTCGAGGCGATTTTTTGGCAGATTATTGAAGAGATTGCCGAAGATGCCGAGCTGAGTGTAGCGGTATTTTTAACCCGTATTTACCGAGAGGTGTTAACTCGCCACGGAGAAGTGGCTAACTTTGCTTCTTTATTGCGGGTCGCCTGTACCACCCATCTTAATCAGGGGCAGCGTTTGGTCTTAAAACCTAAGGTAGCGCTAAACGCGAAATCCTCTTGAATATCCATTGCATCTTTGCGATTTGAAAAGACTAAAGTTGCTGCATAGTTGCCGCGTTATTGTAGAGCAATTTTCTTGTGAGTACTTGGAAACATCAGCTTTTATCGATTTAGCTTGCGAAGGCTTGGGTATATTTTTGGATAATCTGCTCTACTTTTCCATTGGCTTTTAGCTGCGCTATTGCGTGATTGAGCGCAGGTAGTAGAGCAGCATGCTCTTTCCGTAGCCTTAGCACCAGTACGCCATCAGAATGCACTGCGGCTAATCCAACGGGGATCTTAAGCTTGTTTGACCAATATAACGCGGGATAGTTACCCGAGATAATGGCCGTGATGCGGTGTTTATCTAATGCCTTAATCAACTCTTGTTCAGAGGTAAAATCGACACGGATAAACTCCTTGTCGTCATGGTACAAATATCCCCTGACGGTACCGATTTGCTTGCCTTTAATTCCAGTGATTTCTTTGAATGATTCAACATCTTCGGGTCTGGTCACTACGTACTCAGTGATAGGCATGATGGGATCGGATTTCACGAATAAGGGACCAAAATCTTGGTTTTCAAACCAACTGGGGCTAACCACATCAAAATCTAGTTGACCCGTTTCAAGGGCGTTGTTCGTCCGTTTGGGCGGCAAGGACAGATTTTCTCCCTCAATATTCGCTAAGGATAAAATCTGCGGAATTAATTCAGAAATTATTCCCGGAGCATCGGGTTGATTGGCAATAAAATACGGATACCAAGAATATGAGCCAGTAATGTTGTACTTGAGTTGTTCTGCATAGGACTGAGGGGCAAACAAAATCAGTAATAAAACGCCTTTAACGAGGCAACGATAGAGAATACTTCCTTTACCCATCGAGTCCTTCACTCCTTGGTTGATCGAGCTTAGTGGTTACTACGCTACATTGTATTCTTTCGTTGTGAAAAAATGGTTATCTGTGGCGCAGTTTACCTATTCAAGCAGTTTTCAGCCGTTAAGCCAACAGTTGGCACAATGCAGGTTGCTGATTGTGAGGATAAATTCGATAGGTCTTATGGTGTTTGATAAGACTCGTTTTCTTATTGCCCTGGCTTATCAGCAAACCATGGGAGAGGGCGATTTGAGTCAACTGTTGCTCATCGGCACGGACATATAAGTTGATGGGTTTGATGAGCTGATTATCTTGAATATGCTGGGTAAATTCTTTTACATCAATGACTAAGCTAGATTGGCCATCACCGTCTAGCTTCAGTTTCGTATTAATTTCGGTATCGGTAAACACTAGCCATTCGAGCTGTGTTAACTCGGCAATCATAGCGTTTAACGCCGTACCTAACTCCACGTGCGAGTTTTCAACGCTCTGATATTGATGAACAATTCTTTCCAATAACCGCTTAAGTTCGGCGCCAGCACCTTGGCTGCGAGCCATACGGATCCACGTGGTCAGATCCTCGGCAACCAATTTTGAAAAGCGTTTTTCCTTCAGGGCCTCAACCATCCAGTTGCATAAAAAATGGCTTTCCTGTGCGGGTGTGCGTTGGGCTTTTTTAGCTTGAGCTGAAGTGGTTAAATCGGTAAGCCCCGCCAGTGCGAGTTCGAGTATGGCTTGATTATAGGTTTGAGAATTCATTGTGGCTCCGCCGCGGGCTAAAGGGATTGATCTGATTAAATTGGGGCGATATTTATTGCGGCGGAGCTAGTTTAGCAAAGCAGTCGCTAAATCGATAACGATTCTTAGTGGCTGCTTGGGGGGGATATGGATTATTATGGTGCACCGACGAGGCTAGCCGCCGTCAGAATCAACTTAGGCGCGGGTCTCACCTTGTAGTTGGGATTCACATATTGGAAATGGATTAATCCTTGAGTATCGGCGATATAAATTGCCGGTACTGGCAGGACTAATCTTTTATCGCCTTCGGGCGTTGTCCAAAGTGGATTATCCAGTTTTAAGCGGCTCAGGTAAGTCTCAGTAACTTGTCTGCTGGTGTAAAAGGCAAGCCCAAAGGCTTGCGATGCCAGCATTTTTTCATCGGAAAGGAGCAAGTATTTGAGCTCATTTTTCGCCGCCGAGGCTTTTAACTGTGCTGGCGTATCGGGTGATATACCCACTAATTGAAAACCCATTTCAATGAGTTTTGGCTCGATCGCTTTTAATTGTCCCATTTGGTTATTGCAAAACGGGCACCAGCCGCCACGGTAAAAGAAGAAAATCGTTGGTTTTTGTTCCGTTAATTTCGCTAAATCAACATTTTGGCCATTCATGTCTTGCAAAGAGATTGCTGGGATTTGCTCGCCATTGAGTAGTGGGCTAACCGAATATTCATCTTTAGCGATAGGTTGAGCGAGCGTGCTAAAACTGCCGAGCAGTAGGCTGATGGTCAGTAAAAATCGCTGTAGTGTGGACTGCATTAGAGCATATCTCCTTGTCATTAGTTTTTGTTTCAATTAAATATTCTGCTGTTAACGGTAAACCGCCATTAGCCTGTGTGCTTGGGTGGACTGAGCATGGGTGGTAAACGTAGAAATAAGAACGGCGAGATGCGAAATTTATTGCAGTATTTGTCGTTATTTATTGGGTTTGTTAATCAGAGCTATCACTCGGATATTGCAATAAGAACAAGATGTCCGCAAATCACTCTGAGTCAGATAGGTTTTAAATGGTAATAAAAAAGCGTCCGTTTAAGGACGCTTTAACATTATTATTAGTGTGTTAAATTAGCGCGTTAAGATATTTATCAACAGAACATTATGTGAATTATTTGAGTTTTTTGCCTTTGCTTGGGGCTTGACCAACTTTCATTTTCACGCGGCGGCCCTGCATGCTTTTTTCGGCGATGATCTGCTCGCTGACGTTGTCGAGTCGCTGTTGTTTTTTGGCAAAACTGCGACGGGTTTGCAGCTGTTTTAACAACAACTCACGGCTACCGACCTCATATCCTGGTACGGTAATGCGGCGAATTTTTTGGCCGATTAGCTTTTCAATATCCGCGAGGGTGCGCTCTTCTTCACGGCTCACAAATGAAATCGCAACCCCTGATTTACCTGCTCGGCCAGTACGGCCGATACGGTGAACATAGTCTTCGGCAAGGAAAGGTAAGTCGAAGTTGACCACATACTCAAGGCTGGGAATATCTAAACCGCGGGCGGCCACTTCGGTTGCCACTAGCACACGTACTTTACCGGATACAAATTCGCGCAGCGCACGGCGACGGCTACCTTGGGCTTTTTCACCGTGGACGACTTCAGAGGGAATACCATCTAAATTTAATTCTTTAACCAGAGTATCCGCTGCATCGCGGGTCGCGGTAAACACTAACACTTGTTGCCAGTTTTTCTTACCAATCAACTCCGATAATAGCTCGCGTTTACGACGCTGCTCTACCGGATACACCACTTGGCTAACGGTATCGGCTGTCGTGTTTTGTTTATCGGCGCTGATCACTTGGGGTTTGACCATCATCTCGTTAGCCAGTTTTTTCACTGCGCTGGAGAAGGTGGCTGAAAACAGTAGGTTTTGACGCTTCTTGTTGACCGCTTGAAGAATTTTTTGAATGTCGGCACTAAAGCCCATATCCAGCATGCGATCGGCTTCATCGAGCACTAAAAAGTCAACGCTGGACAGACTTAAGTTGCAGGCGGTAAGGTGCTCAAGTAAACGGCCAGGGGTCGCGACAATAATATCGGCACCGCGTTTTAACTTTTGCGCTTGAGTCTCAACTTTTACGCCACCGTAGATCGTTAATACGCTGAAATTTAAATACTTGCTGTAGGCTTCAACGTTTTCTGCTACTTGGGCGGCAAGTTCGCGAGTCGGAGTGAGGATTAATACCCGCGTGTTAGATTTTAAGGTTTCACTTGGGTTTTCAACCATTTTTTGTAGGATCGGCAGTGCGAAGGCGGCGGTTTTACCTGTGCCGGTTTGCGCGCTGGCGAGCACATCTTGGCCGCGGCGGATGGCTGGGATCGCTTGCTGCTGAATCGGTGTCATTTTTTGATAACCGCAATCTGAGATAGCGCGTAAAATCTCGGGGCAAAAACTAAAAGATTCAAATCTCATTTTGGATTCCTGTCATTCACTCATTCAATCATTCAAGCGCCTCACCCTATTACAGACACTTTTACAGCAAAGTATTCTGCCATGGGCGAACGTTAACGCACTTGTTTGTGCCTTTCTAACGCTTAGCGGTCAGAAAAATGGCGGGCGCGGAGTATAGCAAAATTTTCGGTTAAAACCTGTACTTTTTAACCCTTTGGCTGTTTATAACGATATTGCTGCTGTTTTGCTAATAATCAGAGGATTAACTTAAGGCGTGGATTGGCTTGGATAAAGGATGCCGCGCTATTGTTTGTCGACAATCGCGCGGCATTACAGCTAGCCAAAGGCGCGGCGTAGGCCAAGTGCTTTTTCAGCGCTGTGTTTTAAATGATTGGCGGCATCACCAATCTGATGCGTTGCCGCGAGGTTTTCACTGCTGCTTTGGGTGATGAAATGAATATTGTTGGTGATTTCATGCACTACTTGGCGCTGCTGATCGGCGGCCACCGCATTTTGCTGTGCAAAGGTGTGGATCTCGCTGACTTCTTGGTAAATGGTGTTGACGTTTTTGGCGGAGGTTTGAATGTCGTTAGCGCATTGCTCTGCATGTTGGCGGCTTTGCTCCATTTCTTTTGCCCACGCATTTAACATGCTGAACATCTTATCGACACTCTGCGAAATACTGTTGGTCGATAACTGAGTGCGGCTCGACAAGGCGCGCACTTCATCGGCCACCACCGCAAAGCCGCGTCCTTGTTCACCTGCTCTAGCGGCTTCAATGGCGGCATTGAGGGCGAGCAGGTTAGTTTGCTCAGCAATAGAATCAATCTCACCCATGGCACTGGCAACTCGTTCAGCTTCTTGATTAAGCTGATTGGCATTATTCGCGGCATCGGCGACGGATTTAGCCAGCTGTTCGACCTTTTGGGTATTAGCCTTCATATTGGCGCGGCTCTTTAGGCAGAGATCATAGGCGGTATTAATGCTGGTTGAGGTTCGTTGAGTGTTTTGAGCAACTTCGGTAATCGTTGAACTCATTTCTTCCATTGCACTTGCCAGTTGCTCGAGCTGGTTTTTCTCTTGATCTAGGCTGGCATAGGTTTGTTCAGTGGTGACCACAAGTTGATCGGCTATCGCATGCAATTGATTGGCTTGATCTTGAGTGCGGCCGAGTACGCCATTCATCTTGGCTTGTAATAAAATCAATTGAAAATCGAGAATCGATGAGGTGTCAGCTCCCGAGTAGATGTAGCGACTAATAGAATCGTATTTTGTTTGCATATCAATCAACTTGGCCGGAATACGAAAGGCTTCATCGTAGAAGATAGCTAAGTTAAGGCCCATTAAAATCGCGCCAGCGATAATTACTCCCCAACCCCAAAGGTAACCCGCAATTAATAATCCTGTCGATGCAACTACAGCTGAGACAACACGTTTTTGCATCAAACTAAGTGGCTTAGCAATGGATTTATTGTCCAATAACCTGCGGTAAATAGCTGTTGCTCTAGTGACATAGGCTGCCTGTGGTTGCAGACGAACCGACTGATAACCAACAATTGTGCCATTCTCAAACACGGGAGAAACAAAGGCATCAACCCAATAAAAATCGCCATTTTTACAGCGATTTTTAACTATGCCACGCCAAGATTGGCCCGATTTTAGTTTTTGCCACATCTCTTTAAAAGCGGCACTAGGCATATCGGGATGGCGCACTTTGTTATGCGGATGCCCAATTAATTCTTCGGTGCGGTATCCTGATACTTCGACAAATCGTTGATTAACATAGGTAATAATCCCGCGGGTATCTGTGGTGGAAATCAATTCGTCTTGAGGAGTGAGGCGGATCTCTTGTGCGTGATGATGGTTGTTACTGATTTTATTGTGACTAGGGTTACTCTGGCTCATTTCGTGTGTCCATTCTGGGCCGATATTATGATTAGGGTAAATGTAATGCTAAAGCTTGTGCCGACTCTCATGGGGGGCGGCTAATTATGTGATAATGGTATCATTTTTGTGTGGATATTGGAGAGTGGTTTTTAGCATTACCCATAAGAAAAGTAATGTATTTTTCTTTTTATAACTTTTTAAAAATATTAGTTTTTTATTGCTATTTAAACGAGTGTTTATCCTGTCTTGTAGCCAAATTTATGTCATATTCACCTTCATGTGAGATGAAGTTATTCGGGAGAATCCTCAATATATGGCAACCATTCTTGGCGTCTTTGACTAAACTTGTTAGGCGTGTTGATGTTTAAGGATTATTTGGGCGAATTTAATGGCATTTGTGTAAGGTAAAGTCCGTAGATGCAGTGCTTTTGCATAAAAGGGCGCTAAGATAAATAAATGCTGCCTAAATGGGTTTTATGGCAAGCATTTACGCTTACTCAGTCTTAAGAACCGTTCGTTATTTGAATAAAAGAATGACACTTCATTCCTTATTTCGGCGAGCGCTAGCTTGGTAGAAGGAGCCAAATTTAATTTCATAAATGTCAGCAGGCAGTCGTAATGTGAACACATTTTTAAGCATTATGGGTTTTAGTCCGCATTTAATTGGTTTTGTGCAAGTCATAATCTTGTTAAATAAAATTGCGAGACCTAGGTCGATAAATTGTGAACTTAGGCTTTAAATCATCCAAAGGTAGTACTTGATTGCAAAGGGATTTTTATGGCAAGAGCACTGCCGAGTGACTTTGCTCGTTATACATCAGGTTTAACTCATTGGCGCCGAGTGATTTTTAAACGGTTATTTGGGTTTCTTGCGATCCTGTGTGTGCCTGTGTATTTCACCAGTGTTTATCTTTGTATTGCTGCCGATTTATGGGGCATGGCGATTTTTGATACCTTTGCATATTTCTTATTAGTCTTATTGCTTTTTTATCCTCATTTTTCTGATCGGCTTAGATTTAGTTTAGGATGTTTGCTTGCCTATGCCATTGGTGTTGGATTTCTTATTGCGATAGGGCCGTCAGGCGCTGGATTTTTCTGGCTATTTATTTTCCCTCCGCTGAGTAACATTTTTTTAGGCACTAAGGCGAGCATATACGCCCAAGTTTTAAATGGTGTGAGCTTAATTTTGATTGGGGTGGCGTATCATTATCAGTGGCTGATTTGGCCCGTTACTCAAGGATATAGCACTGGCATTTGGGTTGTTGTTTCAATCAATTTCCTCGTAACCAATGCGATGGTAACCCTGACTATTGCTTATCTCTTAGGCAAGTTAACCTCCTCCCTCGATTCTACTCTGGCTTCTCGGCAAGCGACTGTACTGGGTTTAGCTAAGCTTGCTGAATATCGAGATAATGAAACCGGAGCGCATTTGTTGAGAATGCGGCAATACTCAAAAATGCTCGCTACCCAGCGAATGTTGGCTGACAATTCGCCTCCAGAATTAGATGAAGACTTTATCCAAGATATTAGCTTATCGGCAATTTTGCATGACATAGGCAAAGTTGGCATTGCCGATGCGATTTTGCTAAAACCAGGCCGGTTAACTCCAGATGAGTTTGAACAAATTAAGGCGCATCCCGTTATTGGCGGTCAGGTGCTGGCCAGTTTGTTAGAGTATGCTCCCCAATGCACCTTTATCAAAATGGGTAGAGATATTGCCTCTGGACACCACGAAAAATGGGATGGTAGTGGTTATCCACTTGGATTAAAAGAAGAAAATATTCCCTTATCCGCAAGAATTGTCGCTCTAGTCGATGTTTATGATGCGTTAACATCGCCACGCTGCTATAAGCGTCCTTTTACTCATGAAGATGCCAAAGCCATGATTCTTGAGGGCCGAGCCAAACATTTTGATCCTGTGTTAGTCGATTGTTTTATGCAAATTCATACCGAGTTTGAGGTGCTTTCAAAAGCTTCATTGCAGGATGATCCCCAGTCGACTGTAGCGCAGCCTAAGATGGTGTGATTTTATTAGGCGAAAACAATAAGCCCAAGACAATCGTCTTGGGCTTATTTAATGAGATTTATCTGTGGGGGTTAGATAGCTTGTGTTGCTTGTTTGAGCCACTCAAGCTCACTGCCTGACATTAATGGCGATAAAGTATTAAACACTCTCTGATGGTAAGCATTAAACCAGTCGATTTCGCCTTGGGTTAACAGGTTCTTATCGATAAGGCGGACATCCATGGGGATCAGCGTTAGGGCATCGAATTCATACATTTCACGCTCGGCGCCCTTTAATGCTTCACAATGCCGCACTACCACTAGGTTTTCGAGGCGAATGCCAAAACTGTCGGCGCGGTAATAACCAGGCTCATTTGATAACACCATGCCAGGCATTAAGGCGATAGCATTAAGATTTTTACCTATGCGCTGTGGGCCTTCATGCACACTCAGGAAATGGCCGACGCCATGGCCTGTGCCGTGGTCGTAATCAAACCCATGTTGCCACAGATATTGGCGGGCAAAAGCATCGAGTTGTTGGCCTGTCGTGCCTTTAGGGTAGCGGGCTTGATCTAAGGCGATATGGCCTTTAAGTACCAGTGTCACCATCTTTTTCTGTTCATCACTCACTTCGCCAATGGCGATGGTGCGGGTGACGTCTGTGGTGCCGTCCAGATATTGAGCGCCAGAATCCACTAAGTAGATGCTGTTCATCGTCATCATCGCAGGCGTGCCATTGTTATGGTTATAGTGACACATGGCCGCATTGGCGCCAGCGGCGGAGATGGTGTCGAAGCTTGGCTCGCGATACTTGGGATCTTCGAGACGGAAACTCTCTAACTTGTCGGCAAGAGTGGCTTCATCGTGCAGACGATTAGCCGCGACTTCAGCATCGAGCCATGCAAGAAAACGACTGACAGCGACACCATCACGGATGTGGCTGGCGCGCATACCTGCTAATTCGGCAGCATTTTTTTGGGCTTTAGGCAGAGAGACTGGGTCGATACCGGCAATCAATTTTGCGCCAGCATCGCGGGCAAGATTTTGCGCCCAAGCGTTAGCAGAGTTGGGATCGGCCAGCAGTTTCACACCCTGCAAACTTGCCAAGGTATCGGCAAGGGCGGCTTCGCTCTTAAAGCTCACACCCGCTCCAACGTGTTCCTCAATGCCTTCGGGGAGTTTGCTCAAATCGGTAAACAGCTGCATATCACCATTGGCATGGAGCAGGGCGCAGCCGAGCACGACAGGGAGGCGAGGAACATCATTACCACGGATATTAAGCAGCCAGCAGAAAGAATCTAAAGCGGCGATTAGCGCAACATCGGCGCCGGCTTTTTTGACTAGTGCGCCAATCTCGGTCCGTTTTTGCAGGCTGGTCTTACCCGCACTTTCATTACTAAATAAGGTGATAGCTGCGCTCGACGGTGCAGGTCGATTTTGCCAGTGCTTATCAATCGGATTCTGTTCGACGGCAACCAGTTCGATTTGGGCTTTCGCTAACGTCGCTTTGGCGTTTTCAAACCACGCTAAGGTGTGTAAACGGGCATCAAATCCGACACGTGAACCTGCGGGTAACGTGTCGCATAACCATTCGATTTGCGGAGTGTCTGTCAGGCTTTCATAGCTAAAGAGGTTTGCATCGACCTGTAAACGCACTTGTACCGTATAACGACCATCGGTAAAAATGGCGGCTTTGTCTTTTAGGACAATGGCCATGCCGGCTGAACCGGTAAAATCCGTCGCCCAATAAAGACGCTCGTTGTGCTCTGGCACATATTCGCCTAAATACTCATCGGCGCGCGGAATAATAAAGGCGTCTAAGTTGGCGTTTGCTAGCTCGCTACGAATGGCGGCAAGACGGTTGGCAATCTTATTTGATTGCAATGGTTGTGACGACGAAGGTAACGACATAGGGGCTCCAAATTGATGGCATGGGCTACAAAGGTAGGCTGCCAAATTATCATGGGTAATGCTGGCGAAAAGGATGCAAATTGACAGCGATTATCGCAAGCTCAGCAACGAAGTTGCAAGGTATGGAATAAAGGATTTTGTATACAATTTTGTTTTTTAGGCAACATTTTGTGATGAAAATGGCTGTGATCTCTCGCTAATAATCAAATTGAATTGTTATCTTAATCACTCTGGAATCATGACTAATTCTTACAAATTAGCTACTTAAGTTTTATTCAATCGCTAATATTGACCCATTATGCTAACATTCGCCATCTCCGCTCGGGGTCAGAGGGGAGCACATGTATCAGTGGAGTTGGCGATGCAAACATTAACAATAGACGTGGGCGGTAGCAAAGCCCTGTTCGAACTTCAACTCAAGGGGCATACAGAACAATATAAAATCCCCACGGGTGAAGGCTTTAAAATAGAAGACTTAAATAATCAAATCGCGGCGTTGGAACGGGATTATGATTTACAGCATTACCATTTAGCGATCGCTGTACCAGGGCTTGTACAACAGAATCGTTTGGTATCTTGTAAATCCTTGCCCGGTTTAAATGGGTTGAGTTTTGATACCTTGAAAACCCAAGGTCAGCTTAAGTTTATCTGTAATGATATCGATGCGGGCATGCAGGCAACCTGTGATGAAAAATATGCCTGTGAGTTGTTAGTCATGTGTGGCACCGGTATCGGTATGTCGATTGCCTTTAACGGCAAAGCGTACACCGGTGCAACTGGCGTCGCAGGAGAGCTGGGACATTGCCGAGTGATGACAGAATCGGGGGAGTTCACTTTAGAGCAGCTTGCCAGTGGTGATTCTATCCGTAGTCGGAAGATTTCTACTGCCGATGATGTATACCGTGCAGGTACTTATCTTGGTATGGGACTCGCATGGGCGGTAAATCTGTTTAATCCTAATCGGATCTGGTTAGCGGGCGGCATGATGAACAGTGCGCCTTACTATAAAGGATGTCTGGACAGTTTAAGACGCATGGCCTTGAGTGCGCCATTAGCCGAAATGAAGATTAATCGTGTCGATGATATGGAAACCTTAGTTTGTCGTGGTTTATCAGTGATCTTGGCAAGGGATTTTTCGGATAAGGCAGATTCGTAAAAAACGGAGATAGAAAAAACAAAGCCCTACAATGCAGGGCTTTGTTTTTAATGCAGAAATTAATTTATCTTTAGCAGCTCTACATCAAAAATCAGTACCGAACCACCGCCAATTTTGCCTGTGCTACGATTGCCGTAGGCAAGCTCACTTGGAATAAAGAAGCGATACTTATCGCCTTCGACCATCAGTTGCACGCCTTCGGTCCAACCTTTAATCACCCGATCCAACGGGAAGGCAATGGGCTCACCACGCTCGACCGAGCTATCAAATACGGTACCGTCGATCAAAGTGCCATGGTAATGCACGGTCACGGTATCGCTCGCCTTGGGATGAACAGTGCCTGAGCCTTGATTTAACACCTGATATTGCAATCCTGAAGCAGTGCTGAGTACACCTTCTTTGGTTTTATTTTGTGCTAAAAATTCATTACCTAAACGGATATTTTCTTGGGCCGCTTTTTGGTTATTCATCGAGGTAAAGAAGTAAAAAATCACCCCAGCAATCACAACAACGGCAAGTAACATTTTCATTTTAAGGAACACCTTAGTCAATTTTGGCTATGTTATCAGTTTTTTAGCGTGAGAGGCTAGCGATGTTCGTGCGCGTAGCCGTGGATGATTCGCGTTACATTTTCTCACGCTTTAAAAGCATCCGAAGGCTTTATCCAGCTTTAGATATCGCTTAACCTGTGGCATTAGACTCTATAAAAACTCAATAAAAACAGATAAGAAGAATAAACAAGGATAGTCCTATGTTAACCAAAGCCGCAAAACCGTTAGTCAAGCTTGTCGACCGTTATTTACCCGATCCCTATATTTTTGTCTTACTCCTCACGTTAGTCGTGATGATTTCGGCCGTGGTCGCCGAGCAAAAAACACCTATGGACGTCATCAGTTACTGGGGCGATGGCTTTTGGGCACTGCTGAGTTTTTCGATGCAGATGCTGTTAGTGCTGGTGGCGGGATTTATGCTCGCCAGCTCACCACCGATAAAAAAATTGCTCGATGCCATCGCCGGCTTGGCTAAGTCTGCGCCGCAGGCGATTATCTTAGTGACGCTGGTTTCTCTGGCTGCCAGTTGGATTAACTGGGGCTTTGGTTTGGTAGTCGGCGCGTTATTTGCCAAAGCGTTGGCCCGTAAAGTGAGAGTGGATTATCGTTTATTGGTTGCTAGTGCTTACTCTGGTTTTGTGGTTTGGCACGGCGGCTTGGCGGGGTCTATTCCGTTAACCATTGCCACTGCGGGGCATTTCTCAGAATCACAAATTGGCATTATCTCTACCAGTGAGACCATTTTTGCCAGTTTTAACTTGCTGTTAGTACTGATTTTGTTTGTGGTTATGCCACTGGTAAACCGTTTTATGTTGCCAGAAGAAAAAGACAGCATCTATATCGACCCTAAGGCGCTTGAGGATGGAGGCGCAGACGATAAAGCGGCGCAGTTAACGGCCAATACGACTCGCCCTGCGGATAAATTAGAAAACAGTCGCTTGCTCGGTTGGAGTGTCGGCGGCGCGGGACTCGTTTACTTAGGCTATTACTTTGCAGTGCAGGGCGGCAGCTTAAACCTTAATTTAGTTAACTTTTTATTTTTGTTCCTTGCCATAGTGCTGCATCAAACGCCACGCAGTTTATTGCTGAGTCTTAACGAAGCGATTAAAGGCGGTGCGGGTATTGTGATTCAGTTCCCCTTCTACGCAGGCATTATGGCGGTGATGATGCAATCGGGTTTAGCCCAAAGTATCTCCGAAGGATTTGTAGCCATTGCCAGCGCAGAAAGCCTGCCATTTTGGAGCTTTATCAGCGCAGGTATTGTGAACATTTTTGTGCCTTCGGGGGGCGGACAATGGGCGGTGCAGGCGCCGATTATGTTGCCAGCTGCCGAAGCCTTGGGCGCCGATGTGGCACGTGTTGCTATGGCGGTGGCTTGGGGTGATGCATGGACCAATCTTATTCAGCCTTTCTGGGCTCTACCTGTGCTGGCCATCGCCGGATTAAAGGCGCGGGATATCATGGGATTCTGTTTAATGCAGTTGATTATCACAGGGGTCATTATCAGTATTGCCCTAAGCTGGTTTTAAGTACTGATATAGCTCAAAATTTCCCCGTTAAAAGAAGTAACAATTAACGGGGCTAATTGTTTCATTGCGACTTCCGTATTGTGTCAATTCCAAATGTGGCCGACATTTGGTTATGTATGCGCCTTGAATTGGCGTCCCTAAGGGCTCTACAACTTGTAGGCATGCTGACATTCGTATCTTCAGGTTGATTGGGGATTTCAGGTTGATTGGATATGCGCGCTTTAAATCAATCTATCCATCACTCCGGTTTGGAGCCCATAACCCAGCAAGGCCAAGTTGGTTACTACCGTTAGCCAAAACAGTTTACGAAAGGCCGTTTTTACTGATTTATGGCGTAGAAGGTGCTGGGCAAACAGTGCACCGGGCCAGCCGCCCATCAGCGACATCAGGTGCAAAGTACTTTCTTTGGTGCGCCATTTACCTCTTTTAGCGGCTGATTTATCAACGGCGTAGGTGAAAAAAGTGCATACACTCAGCGCCAAATATAAACCAGCAATCGCGACTGGCAGCATATGCCACCAAGCCGCGCCAATTAACATGGCGAGAAAGACCAGCGCTAATAACAATGGCATCGAACTCGCCTTGCTGTGAATCACTCTCGGCTTTGAGGCGCGGGGCGAGCGGGTGTGAGTCGTTTTTTTGTTGTTCATTTGTTCTGGTGCTAGGGACGAATGGATTTAAAGGCAAGGTGGCGCCAGAGTTTTTCGAGCGGCCCTTGCTTAAAGTAGCGTAAATATACACTCGCAAGCAGCAATTGCAGTAGCGAATAACCCAAGGCTATTGCCATATAACCGCCTCTATTGAGGGTTAACAGTAACTCAGGGGCAAAGTGGCGAAAGATAAATACGCCAACGATAGATTGCAGAATATAAAGGCTAAAGGCGAGTTTGCCGACATTTTGCAGTGGCTTTAGCACGGTCGAGCGGTTTTGGCAGATATAAACCACTATATGGATATAAATCAGCGCCATCGGGATAGCACTCAGCATGACTAGAATGTCTGAAAACATCACCAGTATGGGGTTTTCGGTTAAGCCTAATAGGGTATCCATGGAGGATAACACTAAGGTGGCTAAAGCGAGTTTGAGTAAGGTGTTACGGTCAAAACCCTGTTCAAAGATGCCCTGTTGATAGAGTGCCATCCCCAGCAACATTAAGCCTGCCGTAAACCACATTAAGGTAAAAGGGATCACGAGCGCCATATAGCCAACTTGAATTAAATGCAGCAGCAGTTGGTTGGGGTAACTCGATGTCCAAGCGCTGTATTGCTCGGCAAAAAGCACTGATTCGCGGGTAAACAGTTCGTCACTGCCGCTAAGCGCTATTAAGCTGATCATCACTAAGGCAATGAAAATAAAAATATTGGCCTTACGTTTTAACTCGTCGATGCTGGCATCACGGTAACAAAGTACTAAAAAACCGCTGATCCCATAGGTCAGTAAAATATCACCGGGCCAGATAATAATGCCGTGGAGCAGGCCAAAGACAATTAACCATTTCAAGCGTGAGCTTAGCAGCGAATAAGCGGCCAAGCCCTTGTTGCTAAATCGCTGAAATTGAATATAAAGCCCAACACCAAAAAGGATAGAAAATAGGCTGATAAAGCGCCCTTCAATAAAGAAATTGCTAATGCTTTGGAGGATTTGGTCTGAAAGTAAGGGGATTTGATGGGGCGCATAGCCATAAAAGCTTATCCCCATAAAATAGATATTCATAAAAAATATCCCCAAGACGGCTAAGCCCCGAATCGCATCGAGGTTGGCATTGCGAGTACTTGGGATCGAGTGATCGTGAGTGTGATTCGCCTTTGAGGGATTTGCCCAAGGATCTTTGGCAGCTTGAGTGATAGGTTTGATAGTAGGCATCCTTTCTCTACACGAAATGGGGTAAACCGAGTCAGAGCTCTGCTCCGTTCAATTTTATGGTACGAGGCCTTCGCCGAACTGGTGCTTAAGGTATATCACTGCTGAGCCATTCGATAAGAGCTACAAACAGCGTTGCTATTCACCAATATCTTCGTTCCATAGCTGTGGCTTGGCGGCGATAAAATCGCGCATCAGTTGTTTACACTCGGGATTGTCCACCACTGTCACGTCGACTCCGCGGGACTGAACATAGGCTTCCGGCCCTTGAAAAGTGACATTTTCACCGACCACTACCTTAGGGATGCCGTAGAGTAAAATTGCGCCACTGCACATATCGCAGGGGGAGAGGGTTGAATAGAGCGTGGCCTTTTGATAATCGGCGGCGGTCAATCTGCCAGCGTTTTCGAGGCAATCCATCTCAGCGTGTAACACGGCGCTGCCTTGCTGTACGCGTTTATTATGCCCGCGGGCGACAATTTTACCGTCAATCACTAATACTGAGCCAATGGGGATACCGCCTTCGGCTAATCCTTGTTTGGCTTCATCAATGGCGGCCTGTAAAAATTCATCCATGTTGTCCCCCTGTTAGATTGTTTTGCTTAGCATAGCAGTCCGTAAGGTTTGGGCAAGACAACTTAACTTGTTATCTTGCTTGACGATTAACCTTGGCTCGGTGGCGTTAACTTATTTTTGCGGCTTTTCTGAAATCCATAATTTGATATGTCCCTTTACGACCACGACTCCTTGAGTGTCGTAGGCGGTTACGGGCACTAGCATATCGCCGAGGGCCCATTGCTCTGGCGTGACTTCAGCCACACACAAAATATCGCTGCCCGCTTTGGCGGTGTAATCCACACTCATGCCCTTAGGGATCCAGCGTAAATGGGCGGGTATCGAGGCTTCGGCCATCACGCCCATTGCCATTTCTAGGCCATTACAAATCGCAATCACGTGCACCGTTTTTATATGGTTATGAACAGCATGACGTTTTTTTATTAAACATGAACAGTAGTTAAGGCGTAATTCAGTGATCAGTGGTTTGATGGTGCCAAAATAAGGCGCCATACGTGACACCATCATTGAGAAGATTTTTTGGCCAAAGGGTAAACCTTGGGTCTTGTGGTAAAGCGCAAGCACCTTGTTCGGTTTGGTACGGGTTTCTTCGTGAGTACTCATGTTTATCCTTCATCGGAGTGCAAACTAAGGGGGATAATCTTTGGCCAATGATGATGTTAGGTCTTAGTGGCGCGGTTATCTTTTTCTGGTCGGATGAGTGTAACATTGAGGTAACAATAATTGCCAGTCGGCTGAATTAAGTAAACTTCATTTCGCTGTTTTTAGGCTAACACCGTATAATCACGACAAATTTGTCATCAATGACACCACATATTGATTTAGCAACAAGGACTTACATTGAAATATTTGCTGACCTATTTTAAGGGCATGGCCATGGGCGCCGCCGATGTCGTGCCAGGGGTTTCGGGCGGCACCATCGCCTTCATTACTGGCATTCTTGATACCTTGCTTGAAAGCGTTAAGCGCATCAATCCATCCCTTTGGGGCGTGATTAAGTCGCAGGGGCTAAAAGGCGCTTTTATACATATCAATGGTGGATTTTTAGTGAGTCTATTGGCGGGGATCCTGACCAGTATTTTTAGCTTCGCTAAGCTGATTTCGTGGTTGCTGGTGGCGCATCCCATTCCGATTTGGTCATTCTTCTTTGGCTTAATCATTATTTCTGTGGTGCATATGCTCAAGCAGGTGAGTGGCTTTACGCTGGCACGCTTAGGTTTATTCGTGCTCGGCGTGTTGGCTGCTTGGGCAATTACTGTGCTTAATCCTGTGTCGGTGGAAGCCAGTTACTTAAATATCTTCTTTGGCGGTGCGATTGCGATTTGTGCCATGGTGTTACCCGGGATTTCGGGCAGTTTTATCTTATTATTGCTTGGCTTATATCCTGTAGTACTCGCAGCGGCGAAAAATATTCAACTGGATATTCTAGCGTGTTTTGCTGTTGGGGCCGTAATGGGGTTACTGACATTTAGCCATTTATTGTCGGCGCTGCTACGTAAATACCATGATGCCACTATCGTGTTTTTAACCGGATTGATGCTTGGTACCTTAGGCAAAATTTGGCCTTGGAAACAAACCTTAACCTGGCAGACCAACTCCCATGGCGAGCAAGTGCCTTTGCTGGAACAAAATATTTCGCCACTTAATTTTGAGCAAGTGACTGGCCAGCCCTCACAACTCTTGTTTGCTATTGTGTGCATGCTAGCGGCGATTGCCTTAGTGTGGGGCTTAGAAAAGGTTGGTAAACGGGATTAGCTAATTCTGTGGATGATGTTGAATAAAAGCAGCGAATATCGCTGCTTTTCTGTTTTAAGGGCGATGGAATATCTCGACTTTAGGGCAATGTCATTTTGCTCGTACTTTAGTTACAATCGCCCAATTATAATGAGTGCTCAGCCATCGATGTTGTGCATCCGTTTAAACTCAGTGAGAGTTTGTCGTTACGATAAGGATATAGTTGTGGAAAAAAAACAGGTTCCCTGGGTTGGTGTGGCGCTAGCAATTTTTGCCTTAGGTCATGTAGTTAACTTACTCATTGATAAACAAGATTCTGAAATATCACCTGAATTAAAGCAGCAAATTTCTGACACGATCTTAGCTCATCGGCCATCAACCGCCATGAATAATGTTGTCACTTCCACCCCGAACAACCTTGAGCTGGTTGACGATTCGCCCAAAATCCCGATGCCCGCTCAGTTAGCCCAAGTGAGTCAAATCTACAGTAATCTCAGTGCATTTGCGGCGCTCAAGCAAGATGGCACTGTGGTGGCATGGGGCGAGCCTGACTGTGGCGGCGATATCAATAATGCCGCCGAGCCTCTAGTCAATGTAAAACACCTATATGCGGCAGAGGATAGCTGTGGTTTTGCGGCCTTAACCCATGACGGAAAGCTTATTCCTTGGGGAATGGCGATGAAGCAAGTGCTGACAGGTGTTCGTTCTTTTGTGTTGGGAGAGGTGCTGTATGCGGCCATCAAACAAGATGGCAGTGTAGTGAGTTGGTCTAACTTGGATTCAACGCCTGCCGAACTGATCTCGGGGCAATATGCCGCGCCTGCTATGACCAATATTGACACAGTGTTGATTAACAAAGGTGCCTTTGCTGCCTTAAAGCAAGATGGAACTGTAGTCACTTGGGGGGGCGCCGATTATGGCGGCGATAGTCGTCACGTAGCCTCTGAACTTACCCATGTCGATTTGCTCTATGCTAATGATAATGCCTTTACCGCGAGGACAGCGACAGGGAAATTAGTGTCTTGGGGCGGGCCCAGCGATGAGCAAAAAGGCCGTGAGCAATTAGCCAAACTTAGCCAATTAGCGCCTGCTGTGAAAGTTGTTAACACCGATCATGGGTTTGCGGCACTGCTGGCTGATGGCAGCGTATATTCGTGGGGTGAGGGCGAATTGACTGAGTATCATGCCGCGTTTCCAGCGCGTTTATCTACCACAAGTCGCGCTAATAAAGTGATTGATATTTATGCAAATCGTGGTGCGTTTGCCGCTCTAACCATCAGTCGTCAACTGTACGTATGGGGCAGTAAATTCAATGGTGCCGATACGTCAGTCATACAGGAAAAGTTGCAAAACATTGATAAGGTTTATCCCTTTGATGAGGGATTTGTCGCGCTACGTCGGGATAATACGGCCGTTGCTTGGGAAGGTTGGGACTTGGGACAGCATCAACCACGTTATCAAGAAATCCCGCAGGTGGACAAGGTGGTGACCTATGAGCGGGAGTTTGCCTTTTTAAAACAGGATGGCACTGTGGTTGATGGTCACTCTGGACCTAAAACTCAAATCACTCAAGCATCGGATATTTTCCCGACAGGCTTTGGGTTTACGGTTAAACGCCAAGATGGTTCCATTGCTGTATGGATGGGTGAAGAGCCTGCGATGACGTTAGATAAGCAAGCCGTTGATTTGAGTCAAATGCGCGAGATTCGAAGCAATTTGTTTGATGCCATTGCGTTAATGGCCGATGGCACGGTACAGGCATGGAATATGATGGGCTTGAGCGGACAAGACACACAATAACGAGCGCAAAACACTAAAACGCAAGGGCTAAGGTTATTAGATCTTAGCCCTTTATTTTAGGCTGAGGCTTTGTCGTTTTCAGCTTGATTGGCTTTGATTTCACGCAAATAGCGGTAAATGGAATGCACTGAAATCCCCAATCGAGTCGCTGCTACTTGGGCGCTATCCTTGAGTTCAAAAATCCCTAATTCATGGAGTTGATTGACGATTTCGCGACTTTTTTGTGAAGGTGAAATCGCAGCGTTAGCACGAACTTCGTGATTCACACTGTCAATCGCACTATGTAGCGCCTCATCAATATTGCGTGCGAATACTTCGGGTGAATGGGTCTGCTCACTGCTAAACAGTTGCTCTGGCATCATAGTGCGCAGGACTGATTGCAATGGGGCATCCATATCCGTGTTGATACAGAGCAATCCAATCGGTTGATCTTTGCTATTGCGGATAATGGTGGTGGTTGATCTGAGTGTTTTACCGTTGGCACATTTTGTCAGGTAAGCGTTAGAAATATCTTGTCCCGATTTTAGTTTTTGTATCGCAAGATTGGTAATCGGCGCGCCAACTTCTCGCCCGGTTATATGACCATTGGCAATTTTGACCACCGAAGGATGCTTAGCATCTAAGCTGTGCAGCACTACCTCTGTATGCTGGCCATACATGGCGGCAATCCCATCGACGATATTTTCGATGGACTTGAGTATATCCAGATCGCTTTGGGTTAAGTCATGTAATTTCATCATGTTAGCCTTTATTCAGAAGCCTCTCAGGAATAACCGTCTTACTCTGACATGATGTTAATAATGGTGACATCCGTTGATGACATACCATTAAGGAC
>NZ_JTLE01000094.1:758946-771886 GCF_000798835.1 Shewanella sp. ZOR0012 | reverse complement strand
TATGGGAACCGTTTCCCCATTTCCTGGCAGTGGGCATGGCACGGCGAAAATGTAGCTGTATTCGGATCAGCTATTTAGGCTGTTGAGGATAGTATGAATGGCGTCAAAGGCTTGATTCTGATCGTTTTTAATAAGAGTCATGGAATGAAATCAGCCAAATAAAAATATCATTTATGAGTCATATAGTTATTTTAGCATTTAATGGACTAACTGTCTGATATTAGTTTAGTCATGGTGTGATTAATGTGATCAAGTTGTTGGCTTTGCAACACGCTACTCGCAATGAAATTGTTAAAACAAAAAGCCCTAAGTGATTTAGGGCTTTGAGGTAAAATACTTTTTAGTGATTGTAAAGGCGCCTGCCTTCGCGCATCACTTGAATAAGCTCAGGTGCGCTCATCTTTTTGTGCAGTCTGTGCTCAAAGTTTTCATCGTAAATGCGGTATTTGCCATGGCGGTCGATGACGGTGATTTCCGACTGTTGGTAAATGGCAAAAATGCGACTGTCACCGATGTAAATCCAGGTTTCTTGGCTTGGTTGCAACAGGCTACGGCCCGCACTGTAGTCTGTGGGGTTATTGGTACAGCCTAAGACATGGGTCATTAAAGTGGGAACGATACCATAGTGGCTAGTGCGATAGTTAACCGTGCTAGCTCCTACATTTGGCCAGTGGATAACCAGTGGGACTCTAACGCTATCTGGTGACAAATTACGCAGCGCTTCGTCACTATTGCTGGTAAACATTTTGCCGTTGACGCCGGTGATCACCACTAAGGTATCGCTAGGTAATTGACTTACAATCGATTGAATTTGCTTATCAATAAAATTCAATGATTGGCGATATTGGTTAAATAATACCTTTTGCGCGGGTTGTAAATTCGCATCGGCTTTGACAGTTTCGATACCGAGGAAGCCTACCGGTGTATCAAAATTCTCGGGTGCTTTAAGGTTTACTAGAGCAAACCAAGGACGTTGTTGCACGCTTTGCCACTGTGTAAAGTGGCCAACACTAAGAATATCCGCCTCGGCACTGCCATTGGTTTCTTTGGCAATGACGGGGGTAAAGTCATTAAACATGGCCTGGGCTGCACGCAAATTCAGATTGGTTTCTGGGATAAACAAGCCTAGTTCATAACCTGCCTGCTTAAAGCTGCGGGTGATGATTGGACTTGTAGTATTGAAGATGCGTGCATCGCCATAGCTGCCTTGTAAACCATAAAGTAGGGAGAACATGCCCGTCTTAAATTGATTGCCGCCACTGTAGTGGTGAGTAAAATGCTGATTCTGCAAGGTGTATTGATGCAAAAACGGCATGGTTTTGGCGTCCACCATGTCGGCACGTAAGCTGTCGATGGTTAGCATTAATACGTTTGGTTTATTATCTGCTTGGCATTGCAGTGGCTGGATAGGATAGCTGAGCACATTAGTGGCATGATTTGCGTCATCATCGATTTGGGATGAACCGTCAATGCCGTGGCTTTCCATAAAGCTACGAGCCGTTGCGGGGTACGACAGCGGATACGTGTCATCGAAACGGGTGATTTCGGTGATATCAGCGGCATCTGCCCAAATATGGATCAAATGGCTGCTAACAAAGCATACTCCAACAAAGGCTATGACTTTATTGCCAAGATTGAGTTTTTGGATTTTTTCAATCCGTTTCCACAGGAAGTTCGCCGCCGTTAGCTCAATCACCAAAATGGCGATTGGCGTGACGATATAGGACGTACCGTGGAGTAGGGCGCTCAAATCGGCCCAGGCTAAATCAAAGGCGAAGGGGCTCAAGTGCATGCCGTAATCGGCATAAACAATCGTGTCATACAATAAAATACACAGGCTTAAAGTCGCAATAACGGCTGCTAAGCCTCTGAGTATCTTGGAGTAAGGTAAGATTAAGGTCAGTGGGAATAGGCAGATCAAGTAGGCGATAAAAGCAAGAAAACTGAACTGGCCAATGGTACTGACGGCGAGATAGCCCCAGCCAAACCAGGTTTCGGGATAACCCACACTACTTAAATAGCGTGTGCCGACGATCATAGCCAATAGGCCATTAAAGAAGGCGAACCAATGTCCCCAGTTGATAAGTCGCGATACGCGATCGCGGCTCATTTGTTTTTTTCGCTCGACCATAGTGATCCGCTTATTCCTAAAAGGCGTTGTATCTTATGCTGTTTTAATCATTGTTACTCGACTAACTTAATTGGATTTCACCGATTGTGCGAGCGCTTTCGCAAATTGTTCGGCGACCGCTTGGCGAGATTCGCTTGGCACTTTGCGCTCGAGCAGGTGAGTGACACAGTTGCCTAGCGCCATCAGGCTTAAGTCAGTAGGAGCTTTGTGCTTTTCGAGTACCGCTAAAATTTCGGCGATTAATGATTCAACTTGTGCGTTTGAGTATTTCGATTGGATTGCCATAATCAAAAAATGTTTCACTTTGGAATGGATTAGCGGCATATAATAGCGGATTTATTCCAGCATCACTATCAGGGCTTATGAGTATTAACATCGAACAAGCAATTATTCACGAGATTTCCCAGGACAGTCAGGGTCAATTACGCTGCCGTTTACGTCTTCAACCTCTGCTGAACGGTCAGGCTGTCGAGATGATGCTCGAAGAGTTGCATCAGACTTATACCAGCAAATCCGGCAAAGGATTCGGTTATTTTGGTATTCACGGTGATGATGGTGAGGCTAATCCGGCGTTTGCCAATGCGCTAAAGGAATACCGTGCAGGGGATTTAGGTTTTGTCGAATTTACCGGCCAAGCCAGTAAGTTGTTGCAGGAAGAGTTGGCCAAATATGATTTTAGCCAAGGCGGATTCCTGTTGATGTCCTGCTACACCAACATGGCGAGTGATTATTTGTTTGTGGCGCTACTCAGTGCAAAATCGTCAATGACGGTACTCGATGATATGGAGCTGTCACAAAATAACCATTTGGATTTAAACAATATCCAGTTGGCTGCGCGAATCGATCTCACCGAATGGCAGGCTGATAAAGATTCTCGCAAGTACATCTCCTTTATCCGTGGGCGTGCGGGCCGTAAAGTCGCTGACTTTTTCCTCGACTTTATGGGCTGTGTCGAAGGGGTGAATACCAAGGCGCAAAACAAAACCTTGATGAACGCGGTTGAAGACTTTGTCGCCAGTAGTGACCTGACCAAAGAAGAACGCCAGCAATGTCGTAATAAAGTGTTTGAATATTGCTCCGAGCGGTTCGACGAAGGCGCCGATATTGAGATCAAAGATTTAGCGGATGAGCTTGCCGATCAAGGTATGGAGTCTTTCTATGACTTTGCCCGTGGTGGCAGTTATGAGCTGGATGAAGAATTTCCTGCGGATAAGTCGACCCTAAGACAATTAAAGAAATTCTCCGGCACCGGTGGTGGCGTGACGATAAGTTTTGACGGTGGGCATTTGGGTCAGCGAGTGATTTACGATCCGATTTCCGACACAATTTTGATTAAAGGCGTGCCAGCAAACTTAAAAGATCAGCTAGATAGACGTCTTAAGGGCGAATAAGCCGCCTGGGATAATATCGCTTAAGCTTTAAGCGTCAGCTTTTTAAGCACCAAGCATTAAACAAAAAGGCCGAGGAGTTTATCCTCGGCCTTTGTTTTATGCTAAATGCTTCTTAGATTTAACCCTTATTTTGCTCCCGTCGCAAAAGGTTCTGGGCGCGGAGTTTCTTTATTCGATGGCGGTAGGATCGGCAGGGTGATCTGTGGCTGTTCACCTGTCAGTGAATTTAAGAACGCCACCATTTCCTTGGTTTCCTTGTCGGTAAGCTTTTGCCCTAACTGAATATCCGCCATAGTATTTACCGCTTCTTCGAGCGTCCATACACTGCCATCGTGGAAGTAGGGGTAGGTGAGCTCGATATTACGCAGCGTTGGTACTTTAAACACAAACTTATCCGCATCCTTACCCGTTACACCTTTACGTCCTTCGGCAGGATTATTGGTGTGGAATGGTTTGATTAAGCCCATCTTCATAAACATAGTGCCACCGACCGCAGGGCCGTTGTGGCAGCTGACGCAGCCTTTGTCCTTAAACAGTTGGTAACCCGCTTTGGCTTCGCTGCTTATCGCATCCTGTTTACCTAATAGATATTGATCGAATGGGCTATTTGGCGTGACTAAGGTTTTTTCGAAGGCGGCAATGGCATCGGTTAAGCGGTCAATATCGACTTTTTCATCGCCGTAAACCTTGGCAAAGCGGGCACGGTAAGCGGGCATTGAGGCAATGGTTTCGGTGGCGAGTTCATGGGTGAAGCCCATTTCTTTGGGGTTGGCAATTGGGCCCGCGGCTTGTTCTTTTAAGTCGCTGGCGCGGCCATCCCAGAATTGCGCCAGCATAAAGTCAGCATTTAGCACGGTCGGAGAGTTTATTGGGCCTTCTTGCCAATGGTGACCAATCGATGTGGGCAGGGCATCCACGCCGCCGGTGGAGAGGTTGTGGCAAGAGTTACAGGAAATAAAACCTGATTTAGACAACCTTGGTTCAAAAAACAGCATTTTACCCAGTTCCACCTTTTCGGGTTCAGTGATTTTTGCTGGGGAAATTACTTCAATCGGTTCGGCGGCGACGGCATAGCTACTCGCTACTATAGCTGTGAGGGTTATCGCGATAGCGGTAAGTTTTGTCATCTGGTTTTCTCCCTTATTAACCTTGTTAGTTGTATGGTTTATAGGGCGATAGTAACGACTAAAATGGCTTAGGGATAACGCCTTGTTTCGATTGGGTCTATCGCTGTTGTTGATTAGATTTTTGTGAGCTAATTCGCTGTTTTTACTCGATTAACTCTGTAGGGTTTGCGGTGTTTCGTTTAGGGGTTTGCTTGCTAATCTGTAGTGTCTATTAGTGTGCGGCTGAAACTATCTGTCGGTCACGATATGGCCGATTAAACGGTTTGCGTTATTTCGTGTTTGTTACTCATTGCGATAGCAAACAATGGTGGGCTCAAGTTCGTTTACACATGTCTTAAGATAAAAAGTATCTAAGAAAGGATTCATTTGTCGCAGGGCGAAGCAGAATTGATTAGAATCCTTATTATTTGGGTAAGCTTGGTGTCTGTCCAAGTGAGCGTGCTCGGCCATCGCTAAGTGGCGCAATCCCTATTAAGGCGGACTGTTTTTCTGCCGAGGAGAGTCAATGCAACTGTTTGTAAAAGATTTAACCGTGATCGATTTTTCTTACCTGTGCCCTAAGCGTGGCATGGTGGGGGAAAGCTGGATTGTCGATGTCGTATTAGAAGGCGGTTTAGACGAGCAAAATATGGTGCTCGATTTTGCCAAGGTCAAACGTGCTATTAAGCACACGATTGATGCGGTGGCGGACCATCGTTTATTGGTGCCTACCGCCTGCAGCGGCGTGCGTTGGCAGCAGCAGGGCGATCGGGTGTGGATGGATTTTGAAAGCGCGCTCGGTGAGATCCACTTAGCTTGTCCTTCCCAAGCCTTTGCACTCGTTCCATCGGAACAGATTGATATTCCAAGCGTCAATGCCTTCTTGCAAAAAGCCCTACGGGAAACTCTGCCTGATAATGTTGAAGGAATTAGCCTCACTTTAAGGCATGAGATCCTGAACGCGCCTTACTATCACTACAGCCATGGTTTGCGTAAACACGATGGTAATTGCCAGCGGATTGCCCATGGTCATCGCAGCCCAGTACAAGTGTTTGAGAATGGAGTGTCCGCGCCGAAATGGGATGAGTATTGGGCCAAGCGTTGGCACGATATCTACCTCGGTAGCGAAGAGGATTTAGTCTCGGTGAAGACGTTAAACCTATCGCCACAAACGCGGATCAGCGATGACAGCCATTATGGTTTCCATTATCAAGCGCCTCAGGGGGATTTCCAGCTGGCGATGCCCAAGGAATGTTGTGATTTGATCCCGCACGATACCACGGTCGAATTGCTGGCAGACTATATGGCAACCACTTTAGCCACGAAAGTGCCTTCAAGCCAGTTTACTGTGATTGCCTACGAAGGTGTGGGTAAAGGCGCCATAGTGACCAAAGGGAATTAACCCTGTCGATTTTTTAACGCCCTAATCTTTAGGGCGTTATTGTTTGAATAAGGATTTTTGAAAATATGCTAAACGCTGTACCTAAGGCTCTACCTAAGTTGTTAAAAACGTTGCCGAACATGCTATCGCGCACTTGTAAGGCGGCGTTATTGCCACTTTTGACCCTGTTTAGCTTATCGACTCAAGCACAAGTGAGTTTTGACGGTAAATTTGAACAGGGTGCGTTAATTCGTGGTAAAGCCCCAGCGGGTACGCAGGTAAGTCTTAATGGCGAGGCCGTTAAAGTGACGCCTGATGGTCATTTTGCCTTTGGTTTTGAGAGGGATGCGCAGCTGACTCAAGAATTACGTTTGATGTATCCCGATGGCTTAACTGAAGTTAAACCGTTAAATATCAAGAAGCGAGAGTACAATATTCAGAATGTTAAAGGGATCAGCAATAAGATTATGAAGCCCGATCCCGTGGCGCAGGAGCGGGCAGCAAAGGATACAGCTCAGGTCAAAGCGGCACGCGGGACTTTTAGTGAACAAACCGCGTTTTTACAATCGTTTATTTGGCCATTAACCGGCAGGATCTCGGGTGTATATGGTAGTCAGCGTATTTATAACGATGTGCCTGGCAACCCACATTTTGGTGTGGATGTGGCGGCGAAAACCGGCACTGTGGTGATCGCGCCCGCCGATGGGGTGATTAGCCTGTCGGTTCCCGATATGTTTTATTCAGGCGGGACTATGGTTATCGACCATGGTTATGGCGTGAGTTCAAGTTTTTTACACTTAAGCAAACTCTATGTGAATGCGGGTGAAACCGTTAAGCAAGGGCAAGCTGTGGCTGAAGTTGGGGCGACAGGACGAGCGAATGGTCCGCATTTAGATTGGCGATTGAATTGGTTCCAAATGCGCCTCGATCCGACAACCATAGTGCCACCGATGGCCACTGTGTTGGCGGCGGAAAAAGCACAGAAAGTGCAAAAAGTCGCGAAGTAACTCCCGCATCTATTTCTTATTTCCACACAGGGCACCCAATCATTGGCGCCCTGTTTTTGTGTTTGAGCGCTTATTGCAATAAAGGATGATCTGTCGGCAGATGGCGGATGATCCACAGTACCAGTTTGTGTTTCATATTCGGGCCGTCTTCTTTATCTTTTGCTAAAGGTTGGATCAGATTATCGGTCACTAAAAGTCGATAAATACATTCCACTTTATCCTTGGGCGACACACCCTTGTCAAAGTCATCAAAACCGCGTTTTTTGGCGTAGCCGATCCCAATTTCGAGGGCGAGTTTGAGTAGCTGTGCCTCGTGCTTATGTGGCTTCATGTGCTGCATCCTTATGGGTATCACGGCAATGCGCATCGGCGACTCCCGTGGTCGATAACATAAAATCGAGAAAACCTAATGACTAACCAAAGTGTTAATAGCTTGAATCTAGGCTATTTCAACCGTTATTGCTGCTGATTTTTTCGCAAACTGCCTGTTTAATGCAATCCATTATAAGTCATTGGAATTGCTGTCACATTCCTAATGTCAACGGTTTGCGCCTCGATTGATCTTATATCTCCGCCTGTTCGCTGGCGATAACCGCTTTAATGCTGTGCGGGTGGATTTTGATACAGACATCGGCTTGTTTAAAGGCGATGGTGGGGTTAGCTAAGCGTTCTTTATCGCCCTTAGGCGAGCTAAATTTCACTTTTATTGGCGCTTCGGTTAAGGATGCCGAATGCCCTTGGAGTAATGGCACAAGTGAGGGGCTCAAATGAGTCAGTTCTTGGCTTAGACTGTCGCAGTCCTGTGCAGTGGATGGCAATACCAGCTCGATATGCTCCCAGCCTTCTTGAGGATAAACGGTATCGCCAGGATAGGGGAGTTCGACACAGTCGATGCTAAAGTTGCCGAGTCTTAAGGGCTTATCCTGTTCAATGATCAGGATTGTGCGACCATTAATTTGATTATCCGAGATGATCTGCCCGCGGGCACTTAAGGCTTGCTTGAGTGCATCGGCAGCGGCGATACTGTTCACCCTCAGGGCGACATGATCGCAATGCAATGCTTTATCTGCTAAGCCCAATTGGTCTAGAAACGCCAATATCTTCGCCTCAAATTCAGGCCATGTCTGTTCTAATGCTTCGAAGCTCAATACATTAGCTTCTGTGTTTGCTGTTGACATCAAAAATCCTTAAAGCAGGTAACACAAATAAAAACGCCCATTTAACTGGGCGTATTCTGTGATGGCTTAGGGCCAAATCTCGATGGGTGTACCTTCATCAACGGCTTTCCACACTTCGTCCATCTCGGCGTTAGTAATGGCGATACAACCATCGGTCCAGTTGTATTGCTGTGCTTGCTCAGGAGGGAGAGGCGAGCGTGGGTTCTGGCCATGGATCATGATCATGCCACCGGGTCTGATCCCTAGCGCCTTGGCTCTTAGCTTATCTTCTTCATTCGGATAAGAAATATGGATGGACTTATAATAGGCGCTATCGGACTTTTTATAGTCCAGAATATAACGGCCCTGTGGTGTACGTTGGTCGCCTTCAGTCAACTTATGGCCTGTCGGCAAGTCACCCATAGCAATGCGGTATTGTTTCAGGACTTTGCCATCCCTTAATAAGGCCATATTGGATTCAGACTTAGTGATTACCACTAAATCGACTTTGCCAATACTCGATGAGGCGAGCACTTGGGGAGAAATCAGTGCGGCGAGAGTTATTGCCACAGTAATGGATTTGGAAAGTAGTGGTACGCGCATGTCTTCCTCTAAAATGACGCTATTAACGCTTTTTTTGCGCATCATACCGCAAATTTTTGCCAATGTGAGTAGATAATTTTGAGCGAGTAGCAATTGCATGGCAGACTTTGGCAATTAGGAGCAGATAACGCTATTTACCGCAAGGATGTTTTCCCCTATGTCAAACCATTCGCTTGAAAAACTGGACACTGAAAGCCCATTTAAACGTAAATTACGCATCATTATTTTTGGTACCGATACACCCGCAGGCCGTTATTTTGATCTTGGTCTGATCATTTGTATTGTACTGAGTGTGGCGTTGGTGTTTCTTGACACAGTTGAAGCGTTTCATCGGGATTATGGACACATTATTCGGGTGTTAGAGTGGGTGTTTACGCTGATTTTTACCGTTGAATACGGTTTGAGGCTTTATTGCGCGACCCATCCTGTACTGTATGCCCGCAGTTTTTATGGGTTAGTGGATTTATTATCGGTACTGCCTAGTTATCTCGCGCTCTTTATTCCTGGAGCTAATTTCACCTTAGTGATTCGTGTGCTGCGACTTTTTCGGATTTTTAGGGTGCTTAAATTACTGCGCTACTTAAGCGAGGGTAATTTGCTGCTTAAGGCGATGATGCAATCTAGCCGTAAAGTGTTCCTATTTTTCTTTTCGGTGAGTTTAATCATCATGGTATTAAGTGCCGTGATGTATGTCGTTGAGGGGCCTGAGAATGGCTTTAGCTCTATTCCTAAGTCAGTATATTGGACTATTGTGACCATCACGACGGTAGGATACGGAGATATCACGCCGAAAACCGAACTAGGCCAAGCGATTGCCGCATTTACCATGTTGCTGGGTTACTCCATTATTGCGATCCCTACGGGTATTTTAACCGCTGAAATTTCCCAAGAAGCGGGACGGCATAGGGATCTGCGTACTTGTAATCAATGCCATAAAATGGGTCATGATTTAGATGCAACCTACTGTAATCGCTGTGGTTGTGAGCTTGATAAGCTCGAGATACCTCAAGGGAAGGGGGATAAATAGCATAAGGCGTTTATCAGCTCATCCCTTAGAGCACTCAATGTCTCTGAGGGATGAAATGCTTTTATTCACTGGCGATGCTTGTTTAGCATGCCACTTTTTACTTCTTACGGTTTCTCTTGGCGCTGCTCAAGGCTTGAAACAAAACGCAGCTGCATCCCTAGGGCTGCCATTTGTTTTTGCTCTCGCTGCAAATCCTTCATAAACAGGCTAATTTTACGTTTATGGCTGGGTAGCACTAGCATGAGGCCATCTGGAATCACTTGGATTTTCTCAAGCACTAGGGCTTTGGCAATTCGGCCTAAATGCACTAACACCGCCAAGCGCAGTAGACAGGCGAGACGAATGAGGGTGAGTTTGTGGCTAAGCTCTAATTCGGCCAGTAGCAATTGATTGGGTTTCTTACGGTGGTTTGCGATCAGTCTGGCTAAATCCTGTTGCAGCGCCTCACTAAAACCCGGTAAATCACTGTTACTAATGATATAAGCACCGTGTTTATGTAATGCCTTGGAGTTGATGTGTAACCCAATTTCATGCAGGGTCGCAGCGTAGGATAGTAAGCGTGCATGGGGTCTTAATCCCCATTCATCGGCGACTTGCTCAAACAGCGCCATGGCGGTGTCACGCACTTTAGCCGCATGGGGCATATCCACATGGTAAAGCTGGGCAATACTGTCAACGGTGCGGTGGCGAATGTCTTGATATTGACCGATTTTGGCTAATTCGTAGAGCACGCCTTCGCGCAGGGCGCCTGGACTAAACTCCAATTGCTCAATGGGTAAACGTCTAAAAAAGCTGATTAAAATCGCAAGGCCAGCAGGCACTAGCGGCGTGCGTTTATCATCGACATTGGCAAAGTGCACTTGGCTGATGTGTCCGCACTTAATCAGTTTCAGCTTTAATTGTTTGAGGCGGGCGAGGGTGACGATTTCATCACCATGTTCTTCTTGGATTGCTTCGCAAATAGCTTTTACGGTGCCAGAGCTGCCGAGCACTAAGTCCCAATCGCCACTGAAATATTCCTTCGACAGTGAAGCAAATTGTTTGTCGGCAGCGCTTTGCGCCCCGCGAAACGACGCTGGAGTAATTTGGCCATCGATAAAAAAGCGTTCATTAAAACTCACGCAGCCACAGCGTAGGCTCGATAAATGGGTAGGGGTATTTTTTTGCCCGAGCACTACTTCGGTAGAGCCGCCACCGATATCGATAACGATATTACGTTTCCCAAGTACTTGGCTTTGGGCAATGCCGTTATAAATGAGCCGTGCTTCTTCATGGCCAGAAATCACCTCCACTGGATAGGGCATAATACGCAGCGCTGCCTCAATAAACTGCTCACGGTTTTTAGCTACTCTTAAGGTGTGGGTGGCGACTAAGCGTACCTGCGCTTGGTCGAGGTTTGAAAAACGCTGATTAAAGTCCCGTAGGCAATTTAGGCCGCGTTCGATAGCATCAGCACTGAGAATATTTTGCGCATTGAGGCCTGTCGCTAACTGAACTTGCTGTTTTTCTTTGTGTAATATCTGCAAACTGCCGTCTTGCTCTCGGGCGATAACCAAGTGAAAACTGTTTGAGCCCATGTCGATGGCGACAAAGTGTCGCGGCTGTGAATGTGTGGCAACCAATCGGATTATCCTTAGGCAATCGAGACTAAAATAAAGCCAGCGTTAGCTGGCTTTGGCCTGTAATGCGGGATCGAGAGTCAGTGCTTGTGCTTGCTCTGCTTCAAGCTTTGCAGCTTCCCGTTGGGCGTTTAATTCTTGCTGTAACCGCCTTTCATAATTAATCAGATATTGATAAATGGCAATTTGAGAACGCACTTTACGTTTATTACCGCGATTACGATAAGGATTACTCTGTTCCTTATTGATAATGCGAGCCTTAGTATTATCGTTGAATTGTAACGATAAAATATCCATCACCATTTGTTTTAGACGCGGATCATAGATTGGTACGCTCACTTCAACACGGTTATCAATATTGCGGCTCATCCAATCGGCGGAGCAAATAAACAACTTATTTTCGCCACCCGCGTGAAATAGCATCACCCGAGAGTGCTCCAAAAAGCGGTCGACAATACTGTAAACTTCGATGTTATCGCTGATCCCCGGAATTTGCGGTATCAGCGAGCAAATTCCGCGGATCAATAATTTGACTTTGACGCCCGCAGCTGATGCTTCATAGAGCTTTTGTACTAGAGACTCATCGAGTAAGTTATTCAATTTTAAAGTAATCGCCGCCTTAATATGGCTTTGGGCGTTAACAATCTCTTTATCAATCAAATGGGTGAGCTTTTGTCGCGCATCATAGGGTGACACAATCAAATGCTGGAAGTTATCACGGCGGTAGGGATGTTCAATTAAGTCGAACACTTGCTCCACTTCGCGGGCGATTTCCTGATTGGCGGTAAAGAGGGACAAATCGGTATAGACCCGTGCCGTGCCTTCGTTAAAGTTGCCTGAGCCGACATGGCAGTAAAGCTTCATTTCGCCTTGCTCTTCACGGCCAATTAAGCACAACTTAGAGTGTACTTTTAAGCTGGTGATCCCATGGTGGACCTTTACGCCGGCTTCGGCGAGTACTCGCGTCCATTCAATGTTGGATTGCTCGTCAAATCTAGCCCGTAGTTCTATTACCGCAGTGACTTGTTTACCATTTTTGACTGCATCGATAAGTGACTGCATCACATGGGATTTTTTCGCTACCCTGTACAGATTGATGCGAATAAACCGTACCGCAGGATCGTAGGCGGCTTGACGTACCATTTCCGTAAAGTGGGAGAACTTATGGTACGGATAATTAAGCATAATATCGCCCATTTTGATCGCATCGAAACTGTTGGCACTGCGGCCAAAGCCCGAGCTATTGAGCGCGGGCAGTTTCTCGTTTTCGAGGTAATCACGGCTGGGGTTGGGGAAGCCAATAAAGTCTTTGAAACTGTGGTAACGCCCGCCTGGGATCAAACATTCAGTAGAGCTGATATTTAAATTTTCCTTCAGCATTTCAAGCATATGTTCGGGCATTTCTTTGTCGTATACCAAACGCACAGGTTCAGCCGTCAGGCGCTTTTTCAGACCCTTGGTCATTTTTTCTAGCTGAGTTTGTTCTAGCTCATCGGTAATATCAAAATCCGCATCGCG
>NZ_JTLE01000094.1:708178-758936 GCF_000798835.1 Shewanella sp. ZOR0012 | reverse complement strand
TAGAGCAACTGACTTGTAATCAGTAGGTCCCGAGTTCGACTCTTGGTGCCGGCACCATAAAAAACAAAAAAGCCACTCTTTGAGTGGCTTTTTTGTATCTGTGATTTTAGCAATTTACTTTATCAGCTCATGCACTATCGGCCTATCCCCCGTTTGGACTTGATGCTGCAAGTGTCGCCAACCATGAGTTAACTCGCTTAGCGGCTCTTTTCGCTCAGGAAAGTGCGAAGATAATTTGTCGATCACTTCAATTTGCATTTTACACAATAACGACCAACGGTCTGCATTTGATAGGTACATAGCGTTTTCCTTAACGAAGGGGATGATATTTCCTTAATTGATTAACACTAGGTCATAAACCTAACGTTGCCAAATTAAAATTGCGTGTTAGCGCACTGTTAAACATTGCTACTCCAGAGTATCTTTATTCTATAAACATAAGATAGGAGACATCATGACAGCTACGATTTTTAAACTTATTTTTATCGCAATTGGTTTGTTTCTGGTTTATAAGCTGATATTTGGTGGTAAGAAGGGATCGACTATTTTCGAAATGCACTTTAAAGACGGCCGTATGACTCACCACAAAGGCAAAATCCCCGAGCGTTTCGAGAAGGAATGTCGACATCTTGCTAAAGCAGATAAACTCACTTGTACTATCAGAGCCGAGAAAAATACCGACGTCCGACTACATATATCTGCCAATGTAAATGACAATCTACAACAAAGGATCCGTAATCAATTTCCCTTTGAGTATTACGATAAGAAGACAGTGGATAATAGTCGTCAAGCGGGTTAATTTTCCGAATCATCAGCCCTTATGTCAAAGTAAGGGCTGCACAATCCACTCAAACTCTATTGAGATTGATCAATCTTAGAATTTAATCGGATCCTTTGGCTCTAGCTTTCCATCTTCGCGCGCATCACGAACACGGCGCTCATTATCTTGCATCATAGGATCGCCACTCGATTGATGAGGATCTGCTTGTTTCTCTGAAGTGTCTTCGAAACGAAAATCAATGTTAGAACAAGCTGTTAATGAAATACTTGCTAACACAGCCAGTAACATCCAATACTTTTTCATTATATGATTCACGATAGATTGCTTTGAGCCAGTCTAGAGCAGTCAGAGAGCGATTATTAGCCAAGCCATACCGTTAACCATGGCAGCAAGTCGCTTAATCTAGCTTTTGGATCACTAAAGTCACCTTAGCAACGGTAACCCCCCACTTAATAATGTCGCTTTTATTGATGATGGTATTGTCATTAACTAAAAACATCCAATCATCAAAATGCACTTGGTATTCATCACCATCAACAGGCAATAACATATCGTAGCGCCAGCGCAGCGCGCTTCCCCTCGCCTCACCTACTGCAGTACCAATAATATCGCCTGCCGTGCCGGTATATTGTCCATCACCTAGGGAGGTTATACGCCAGATACGGGTTTGGGTTTCACCGTCATCATAGACAAACCATTCATCGATAACACCTTCGTTCCCTTTCCAACTCGCCTCCATAGTGACATTGAATTTACGGATCACTTTGCCACTAAAATCCTCAACGATGCCCGATGCCTTAAGCGGGCCATTAAAGAATTTTTCCAATACTAATGGTGGATTTGTACCTTGATAATCAGCTACTTCAACCGAGGAACAACTAGATAACAGGCTGAGCATCAATAAACTTAAGATGACATTTTTAGTCCAATTTAGCGTTAACAATCGCATGATTTTTCTCCTAGTAATTGCGCTCGCAAACTTGGACGACTGGTTTTAGTCGATAACCAAATCGCTAAAAAAGCCTGTGCAAATTGTGGTTCTTGGATAAGCCCGAGGGGTTGTTGATTAAAATAAAATTGACTCTGGTTTGCATCGATAATCTTAAAACTTAAATGATCACCTGGCGTGACATCAGGCCAAATACCTTTTAGTAAATTAAGCCAGCGACCAATATCACTATCGGCATAACCTAAATGTCGCCATTGGTCGGCTGTGGCTTCCAGTAAATCTGCAGCATCAATATCACGATAATATTCAATATCTAACAGTTGCGGATACTCCCCCTGCTGATACTGACCGGTTGGCGTCATCAGACGAGCTTTATATAAGTTGAACCACAGCCAATCCATTTCGCCGCGCCCAACCTCAACAAGATCCTGGGTCATCGAGTTATCGACCGTAGAGGTTGAATTTGCATATCCAGCAAAAGGGAGTAACAACCCAAAGATGACGCTAAGATAGGTTTTAGTCGATAGCATAGACATCCGATTCCTCCACTTGAAAATTAACGATCGCACAAGCGACGATGTTCAAGCCCATAACGCCTAACCGGCCTATAACTACGGGATATTTTGATAAACAGCGGCAATAAGATAGCCCAAACAACAGCAAGGATAATCATGGAAATACTTTCGCCAAAAGGAAGCGTCACCGCATTAAATTGCGCGCCCGCAATGTAGCTAAGACTGCCAAATACACCACCCAATATAACCTGCAAAATAATAGGTAAAGCACGCATAAAAATGAGGCTATGGTGCAGGCTCAAGGCAAAATGCAGCCATAGACAAGCAAGCCACCAAGGTAAAACGGTAAACTCAAATATCCCGAACAAAGTGAGCAAGGTATCAATCGCAATACCCAGCAACCCCACCTTAATCATGGTACTGAAGTCCCGAAACACAGCTTGTCGGTTTTCAACCAAAGCCAACAGTAAAAAATGAATCAATAACAATGAGATATTGAGTAACAACACTCGATTACCCCATAAGATGCTACTCCACCAAACACACTGAAAGCTCAAGGCGTTGTAGATAATAACCCCTTGAAGCTTAGACATATTTTGAATGTATCTGACCATAGGGAGCATCTCAGCGCGACGTTAACTACGGTTAATCGTATTAGGTAAACGATACCCGGGACGTACAGCCACTAAATGCACAGTGCTTGTGGTGCGCTCTAAAAATCCGCCTTCGCAGTAACTGAGGTAAAACTTCCACATGCGAATAAAATCTTCTCCATAACCAAGGGCTTGGATTTTGGCAACGGAACGATCAAAGTTGTCGTGCCAATCCTTTAAGGTTTTGGCGTAATCTAAGCCCATGTCATCAATCGACCAGACCTGCATATCGGTGCGCTTCGCCAAATGGCCAACCATTTGGTGAACCGAAGGCAAACAGCCACCAGGGAAAATATATCGCTGAATAAAATCAACGCTTTTACGATAACTATCGTAACGCTGATCTGAAATAGTGATTGCCTGTAATAACATCCGCCCTTCGGGTTTGAGCAATGATTCCAGCTTTTTAAAGAATCCAGGCAAATATTCATGACCTACGGCTTCAATCATCTCGATAGACACCAATCTATCGTATTGACCGCTAAGATTTCGATAATCCTCGGTCAGCAAAGTCACACTGTCACTTAGCCCTTCACGTTCGACCCGCGCTTTAGCATAGGCATATTGGGCATCGGAGATGGTAGTGGTCGTAACGTGCACGCCATAATGTTTAGCTGCGTAAATCGCCAAAGCGCCCCAACCAGTACCGATTTCTAATAGGGTTTGCCCCGGCTTTAAATCGAGCCGTTCGCAAATGGTTTTGAGCTTGTGTAGCTGCGCATCAGCAAGGCTTGCCTCGCTATGGGGATACAAGGCACTGGAATACAGCATTTCACGGTCTAAAAACTGCTCATACAACGCATTGCCCAAATCGTAATGGGCAAGAATATTACGCTTAGAGCCCTGTTGAGAATTACGATTAAGCAAGTGCTTAAAGCGATTAATCGAGCCAGTAAGCCAACTAAATTTAGCTTCAATCTGGTCAAGCAACGGCAAATTTCGAGCAAAAAGTTGCACGACTTTGGTTAAGTCAGGGCTGGTCCAATGGCCTTGAATATACCCCTCACCTGCACCGATGGAGCCTGAAAACATCACTTGACGATAAAAGCTCGGATGCTTCACGACTAGCGTTGCATGTAGCTCACTGTGGTGCTCACCAAAACGATAGCTTTTATCACCCTCGACTAAGGTTAAACATCCGTTAGGGAGATTTTCTAATGCCTTAAGCAGTAGCTTACGGGCAAGACTGTCAGGCAATTTTGCCGTAACAACTGAAGATTGCGATGCAGTGTTTTCCATATTATTTCTCCATTTGAGCAGGATGTGGCACAAAAGGCACTCGTTTGTAGAACAGCTTTAACGCCTGCCAGTAAATCCCACCGAAAATTTTCAACGTCATAAAAGGGAAGCGAAACAACAGCGTCCTAAGTGATGTGGCATTAATGTCTTGGCGAGTCATCGAAAGCGTTGCATTAAATAAACGCTTGCCTGAATGATTCGGCAGATTTTCTATACCAATATTTAAGCGTTCACTGGGTGGGGCAACATGCCACTGGTAGCGCATATCAAGATTCATAAAAGGCGAAACATGGAACACTTTATCCGTTGTTTCAGGAGCCGATAAATCCACTAAATAGCAGTGGCGCTGATCCCACGGGGTGTTACTCACTTCGGCAAGCATGTATAAAGGCTGTTGATTTTGATAACAAAAATAGAAATTTACCGGGCTAAAATACACGCCAAAATGCCGAATTTGCCCAACAAATAGCACTCGATTACATCGCTCTTCACCGCCCAATTCTGCCACTTGCTTCAACACTCGGCTCTTGAGGGCTGAAGCACTCGGCTCCTCTATATCGAGTTTGCGGTTAAGATTGTCCTTTGAGGTAAACGTAGTGAGATAGTCCGCAGGATTAAATCTCAGCAAGGCGCGGCGCTGACTAGCAAATATCCGCCCCATACGACTGATAGAATCAACTTCATCCAAATCAATCGCCAGCAACGCCATTTGGTAGCTAAAGTGATGTTTTATTGGGGTAAAGCGACTATGCGTCACAGTGCCGTAGTAAATACCACTATTGAGCTCACTCATAGGCTGATCCCAAAATGGTCGCAAACATCTAACGCACTACGTACACCATCTTCATGGAAACCATTGTGCCAATAGGCCCCTGCAAAATGGGTGCGGTTTTTGCCAGAAATCTCCTCCCGCCTTGCCTGTGCCTGTAAACTACGTTCGTTAAAGACTGGATGAGCATAGTTGAAACGCCGCAAAATTTTCGACTCATCAATGAGCTCACTCTGATTAAGCGTTACGCAAAAGGTTGGCGCGTCGCTAGGTAGGCGCTGCAGAATATTCATATTGTAAGTCACAGAGGCGGGGCGTTTTTTATCGCCATCTAAGCGATAATTCCAACTTGCCCAAGCCGCTTTACGCTTAGGTAAAATGCGGGTATCCGTGTGCAGCACCACTTCATTATTTTGATACTGTAAGTCGCCCAAAATAGCTTTTTCAGCGGAGGTTGCATCGGTTAGCATCCCAAGCGCTTGATCGCTATGGCAAGCTAGAATCACTTCATCGAACACATGCCACTCGCCATTAACCTGAAGCTTGACGCAATCATCATGGCGCTCGATGGCACTAACTGGGCTGTTTAAATGGAGATTATCTTTAAATGGTGCAATTAAATCAGGAATATAACTGCGTGAACCGCCCTTCAGCACATACCATTGTGGTCTGTCTGTTACATTTAACAGTCCATGATGCTCGAAGAAACGGATAAAAAAGCGCAGCGAAAAAGCCCGCATATCTTCAATGCTCGATGACCAAATCGCCGCGCCCATTGGCAAAATATAATGCTCCGCAAAAAAAGCTGAAAAGCGCTCTCTGTCGAGGAAATCCCCTAAATTAGCATCAGGATATTGGTCCAGCTGATAAATGGCTTTACAGCTTTTATTAAATTGAACAATTTCATTTAAAAAGGCCCAAAAGCGCGGATTCAGGAGGTTACGCTTTTGGGCAAACAAACTCGCAAAATGATGGCCATTGTATTCAAGCCCAGTGAGCGCATTGTGCACGCTAAAACTCATCTCTGTCGGCAAAATACTGACATTAAGGCGGGCTAATAACCGCTCAAAACGGGGATAAGTTCTATCGTTAAATACGATAAACCCAGTATCTATCGCATAGGTTTTACCTTGATAATCCACATCCACAGTGGCAGTGTGGCCACCGATATAATCATTAGCCTCAAATACAGTCACTTTGTGTGACTGGCTCAATAGATGAGCGCAGGTCAGCCCTGAAATCCCAGTACCTACAATGGCAATATTTTTCATCTTCCGGTGTCCTTTAGCGCTTTTGCTTGGCTATCTCTTTGGATCATTTTTTGCCATACAAATGCTGGTAAAAATGACATCAATTTCAACAAATAAGTAAATCGTTTTGGAAAATGGATCTCTGCGTCGCCGCGTTCGATACCAACACGAATCGCCAACGAAGCTTCATGCACATCAATTTGCATTGGCATGGCAAAGTCATTTTTGGCGGTTAAGGGGGTTGCTACAAATCCAGGGCAAATCACGCTGACACGAATATCATCTTGCGCAACATCGAGTGACAGACTCGCAGCCAAGTACTTAACGCCCGCTTTAGATGCGCCGTAAGCCTCGGCACGGGGAAAGGGTAAATAAATCGCGCTGGAACTCATCAAGGCTAATTTCGATCCTTTTGGCATTAGAGGCAAAAATGCCCCTAAACAGTAGCCCATTGCAATCAAGTTAGTGTGAATGACTCGCTCAAAGAGCTGATCATCAAAATGTTTTGCATCGTCGATATACTCACAACTACCGGCGTTGAGGATCACAATATCCAATAGACATTCACTGCTCGAGAGCATATCGCCTAGCTCAGTAGCAGCCTGCTGGACTTGAACACGATCGCTAATATCAAAACTCAAGCAAGTGGCGCCTATCAATTCCTTCTGCGCCAACAAATCAAGTTTTGAGGCGTCACGGCCACAGGCAATCACATGCCAACCCAAGGCCAGATAATCCTTTGCTAACTGCAAACCGATACCTGAACTTGCCCCAGTTATCAGCACTGTATTGATTTTTTTGGTGAGCAAAGAGGTCATTACTTAGCCGCCCTATCTTTAAGCAAGCGAATAAGTCCGCCCATACAAGGCAAATGTTCATACAGCATTTGCCCGAGGTCGAAATAGTCCCGATGAAAATAAATGCGCTGATGAAACTTAAGCTGGCTCATCCCATCAACCCGAACTATCTCTCCTTTATTGAGCTTAGGATGACGATATTGCATTTGCCAAAACAGCGATGCTTGAGTGTCATCCTGTAATACTTCTTTGATTTCAAAATGAATATAGCCAATATTTTGATAAAGCTTGGCAAAATACTGTGTCAACGCGTTTAAGCCATTCACTTGATGCATAGGATCGATAAAACAAATATTGTCATCATAGACATCTACAAGTAGATGCAGATTATCCTTATTTAACGCTTGATAGAGGCCGATAAAATCATCTACTAATCCGCTATGCTCAATCTTCGCTTGGTTTATCATCCAGACACTCCCTAAGGGATAAGTATTAAGGTTGAACTTGTGGTCTAAGCCTTTTTCAGCACACCCAGTACCGTCAGCGCTCTTGCTCTTGCCGCATTGTGCTCAACAATCGCATAGGGATAATCCGCTTGCGATGCAAATAATGGTGCTTCAAACAACGAAGGCGTTTTTTGCTGATTCGGTTGATGCAATCGCTTAACGCCCCAAGATGCGAGTTCTGGTAAGTACTTACGAATAAAGCGGCCATCTGGATCAAACTTTTCGCTCTGGCTCATAGGATTAAAAATCCGAAAGTACGGCTGCGCATCACAACCACATCCTGCCGACCATTGCCAACCGCCATTGTTAGCCGCCAGATCGCCATCGATAAGATGCAGGCGGAAATACCGCTCACCCCAACGCCAATCAATAAGCAAATGTTTGGTTAAAAAGCTCGCCACCACCATACGCAGGCGATTGTGCATCCAGCCGGTTTGATTAAGTTGCCGCATAGCTGCATCAACTATCGGATAGCCGGTTTTGCCCTCGCACCAAGCTAAAAACTCATCGTGATTGTTGCGCCACGGCACATGATCGGCTTGGCGATTAAAATTATGTCCCTTGGATAAATCAGGAAAAGCCACCAGCAAATGACGGTAGAACTCCCGCCAAATCAGCTCATTTAGCCATGTACGCCCGGGGCTAGTGTCATCAACCATTACCTCAGGGAAACGTTGTAAAAGCGCCGCGACACATTGCCTTGGGCTGAGCACACCAATCGCCAGATAAGGGGAGATAACACTGGTGCCATCAATGGCGGGGAAATCTCTATCTTGCTTATAGTCTTGCACTTTTTGCTGAATAAATTGATTAAGCAGCCGCTTGGCTTGCCCCTCACCTGCCGCCCACTGTTCACTCGAGATAAGCGGGGTTGATATGGTTTGATTTAAACCTGTTTCTGATGGCGTAGTGCCCTTGTTAGTCGGAGAATCAGCAAAGCCGATATTTTTAAAAAATAATGGCTTAGGCTCCGATAAGATAGGACCAAGCGGTGCTGGCACACCCAGCGGCACAATCGGCTGCTTTGCGGCAACCTCTCGCCACTTGCGGCTAAAAGGAGTAAACACCCGATACATGTCACCGCTTAAATTGAGCACAGTTCCCAGTGGTAATAAGCAATGTTCATCACTAAGCACCAAAGGAATCCCCGCTTCAATACAAGCTTGATCGCGCTTTTGCTCATTGATCTCAGGTTCTCGTCCTGCAAATACCCGTCCAATACTATGCTCTTCACAATAACCCATTAAAAATGCGGGAATATCTTTAAAGCTATCAAGTTGAATGAGTTCAAATTCAACCCCTAAACTCGCCAGTCCTTGGGCCAGTAGATTCACATGCCGCTGAATAAAGTCGAGTTGAATTGGCGCGATATCATGCCGACGCCATTGACTTGGGGTGGCAATGTAAATCGCTTTAAGCTTGGTGGCATGATGTTGCCTTACCCAATCACAGGCGGCCGTAAACGCTTGATTATCAGTAAGGCGCAGATCTTGGCGAAACCACATTAACGCCTGTTTCTCCAAACCGCATTGATTAATGCTCATCAGCGCTCCCTCCTTCAATCAGTGCGGCGTTAGCCTGGTTTTTCTGTCTACGATACTGTTTTTTATGTTGCTGCTTTGCGGCCGTTATTTGCAGAATGATCTCAGTAACGCTAGGGGCCATATAGTCCGATAAAGTGGTTAGTGTCGGCGCGAAAGGGCCAACGAGATAGCAAGCGAGTGACTTAGTTTCCAGCAACATTTGCAGCTCTGTCTGCTTTGATAGTGAGTGATTCGCCTCTGGCAATAACACTAACGCATCAACCTTAAGCCTGTTATTGATTAGCCCAAGACTGCTGATATGTTGCACGCCTAAGTTGACCACTGAGACTCTTAAATCGGCAAGTTCCAGTAATAGTGCAAGGCAATACAAACGGTTAGTAAGGCTTGAACTGGGCGCAAGCGTAGGCTCTGTATTTTTTTGCGATGTAACATAAGGCAAACGCACTAACGCAATCTGGGGCGAACTTGCTAGCCCCGCTACGCTTAAACGCCCACCGATACGGCTAGCTAACTCACTGTCTAACCAAGCAAGTAGCAGCTCCACATCTAAACGCGGCTCCAATAAAGGCATTAATTGTGCAAACCAAGCTTGTAGCAGTTTTTGTTTAACCAATTGAAATGGATATAAGCCCAAGGCTTCATCTAAGATTTGGTGAAACTTGAGCTGATCTAACTCAAAAAATGCAGTATTTAACGCCAATATCTGCTCATGCCAAAAATCAGACGATTGAGATTGCACACTCGCGACATCTATCGCTTTAGCCGAACTAATCAATAATGGCTTTACCTTACTGATGGCAACGCCTTTTGCTAACCATGCATTAATCTCATGGATTTGTTGAATATTTTCGGCAGTATACAGCCTGTGCCCCTTGGGAGTACGCTCAGGGATAACAAGCCCAAAACGCCGCTGCCATGCCCTTAATGTCACCGCATTAACGCCAGTAAGCCGCGACACCTCACCGATCGGCAGCAATTCGCTACTGCTGGGATTATCAGCTGCAAGCTCTAAATTATGATCTTCCATTTTTGTCTCTTAACTCATGAATCAGATTGGTTGGCCCAAGCATGTTGTGCTAAACCATTTCGTCAATCGTGGTTTGTATCTGTTAAGCCATTTTGATCAAACGCACCTATCAGCAAAAACCTAGTAGGCATAACGCAGTTTTAACTCCTCCGGATGGGGATTTAAGTACACTTGATCTTCAATATATGGCGTTGGGAATTGTCTTAAGTAATGGTTAATCAAGGTGATTGGCACTAACAGAGGCAAGAGTCCTTGACGATATTTCATAATCATTTCAGACAGTTCTTGTTTTTGCTCCTTAGTTAAGTGCTTTTTAAAATAGCCCTGAATATGCTGCAAGGTGCTGGTATGATTTCTACGGGTCGCATTGATTTTTAAGGCGGTCATAAAGCCTGTAAAATAGCGGTCAGCAGTCGCTTCAATATCCTCAATATTGGCCACAATCGGTCCAAGCTCGCGATACCATTTAGGACTGTGGGCCATTAATAAGTACTTATAACGGGAGTGAAACTTCACTAACTTATGCTTAGTCAGCCCCTCGTGACGCATTGTATGCCAATCGTGATAGGCGTAGACCCGAGTAAAAAAGTTTTCCCGCAGCACCATATCGTGCAAACGCCCTTCTTCTTCAACCGGTAAATGAGGATAACGTTCCATCAATTTGCGGGCAAATACGCCAATACCGGATTTAGAGCCGTTATTGGTGCCAATCTTGTACTCTGTCACACGTTCCATACCGCAGGTTGGGGATTTAGCACATAGTAGATAACCGCCTAAAAAATCTAACTCTTCTACTTTGCGCTCACTGAAATCATTGAGTTTTTCGGTGACATCTAAACTTCCATCCGCGCTCTGTACCCGTATTTGTTCACCATCGCGTACTAAACGAATACTTTTACGTGGTGCGCCTAGGCCAATCGCCATTTCTGGGCAGATAGGAACATAATCAAAAAATGGGGCAATTTCTTGATTACAATAGGAGGAATTTTTATGACCACCGTCAAAACGTACCTTCTCCCCTAACAGGCACGCACTGATCCCTATTTGAATACGTTGCGGATTAAACTTGTACATAATGAGATTCCTTGTATCAATTTAGATACTATTACGGACCAATCTTGTACAAGGATCAAGTTTTTGTACAATTTTTTATAAAAATATTTTTCTACTAAAAATCCAACGAAAGTCGCCAGAGTTTGGCCTTGATATTGCTTAATTTATTTGCCCTATTGGCGCGGCATCTGAAAGTGAAAATCAACGAGGAAAAATAAGGAAATGACTGTCATCAATCCCAATAGCTATGCGGCCATCGCGTTGAACCAATTAAAATCGTTGCAAACTCAGCAAACGCAAGGTGTATCAAGCCCAGCGGAGAATCCGAGAGCTCAAATGACAGCCCCGCAAGATACAGTCACCCTATCTGGCGGCGTGACTCGAGATGCTGAAAGCAGTGATACCTATGGTCAGCTTGCGCCTAATGCCAAACAACATTACACCGCCAATGTGCAACATATTGCCGGTACGGCAGAGACTGAAAAGCCGCATAATAGATTAGAAGACGCAATGCAGGCGATTCTCGATAAACGCACAGGCATTGATAGGGATAAGCTTAAACAGCTAGATGCGGAGATAGCAAAAATAGCAGGTGATGACAGCTTATCCGAAGAGGAAAAAGCAAAAAAAATTGAATTACTCCAAGCTCAAAAAGTGGAGCTAATTAAAGAAGCGACTGAGAAAAATGAAGAGCGACAACGCAATAACCAGGCTGAAGTGTATTTTAGTTAACCTGAACTCGGGGTAACGAGTGTCTGAAAAATCTAAATTTAACAATAAAAATCAATGCTATAAATGATTTTTTTGAAAAGAAGAATCTTTTTCCTGACTGAATGCGCAGATTTTTGCGCATATCAAGGCGCTCTGTTGTATGCCATAGCGAGCTATGGTTAGACAGAGCAACGCAGAGAGGCCCTAAAAGATGCCTATTCAGCGGCTCTACTTATCCCGAGCTCAGGTTAGTTAATAACGCGAGCGGTATGGCGAGCACAACAAGCCCAACTTAATCATCATGCAAAGCCATTGGTGAAATGATTATCCGCCCTATCAAAGGGCGGCTCGCTATCAGAAACAACCTTGTCGCCTTAATTAGCGCTTTTTACCACCTAAGGCGCGTTTTTTAGCCCGTTGTTTTTGAGCAGCTTTGCTATTGCGCCTTGGCTCGGAGACCATTTTGTTAAAATCGGGTTCAAAGCCAGGATACCATTGTTGTGGCAAACGCTTATCGAGCAAGGCTTCGACTTCTTCTAGCAGTAGCGCATCCTCTTGGCTAAAAAGCGTAATGGCCACCCCGGCACTGCCAGCGCGACCAGTACGACCGATACGGTGAATGTAATCTTCAGCAATAAACGGCAATTCGAAATTAATCACATACTGTAGTTCAGCAATATCAAGCCCTCTTGCAGCCACATCGGTGGCAACTAAGACTTGCACTTGTCCTTGTTTAAACTCCTGCAATACCTTTTCCCGCGCACCTTGGGACAAGTCGCCATGGAAAGCTTGCGTTGCCACCCCGAGTTGATTGAGCTGAGTGGTCAGCTTATCGACTCCCTGTTTAGTGCGACTAAATATCAACACTTGCTGCCAATTTTTGCTACGGACTAAATGGCTGACAAACTCAGTTTTACGATCGCTATCAATGGCATAGACTCGCTGCTCTATCTGGGCCGCGGTCGTATTACGTTTAGCCACTTCAATCAGCTTGGGATTACGCAGAAGGTTTTTGCTGAAACTAAAAATCGAATCATCCAAAGTGGCGGAAAATAGCAGGGTTTGTCGGTGAGCAGGCACTTGCTTAAGCACGGCTTTGATTTCATCCATAAATCCCATATCAAGCATCCGGTCGGCTTCATCAAATACCAGTGTGTTCAATTGGTTAAGATTGAGTGCTCCTTGACGTAAATGATCAAGCAAGCGGCCTGGGGTTGCAATCAACACATCGATCCCGGCGTTAAACACCGCTTGCTGCGCCTCGATACTGACGCCACCATAGGCTATGCCGACACGAATATCTGTGCCTTTCGCATATTTTACAAAGCTTTGCTGAACTTGTAGTGCCAACTCCCTTGTTGGCACTAAAACTAAGGCGCGGATTGCTTTTGGCGCCTTAAGGTTTTCGTTATCAGCGATTAAGTGTTGCAGAATGGGTAATGCAAAGGCTGCGGTTTTCCCCGTCCCCGTTTGAGCCCCCGCCATCACATCCTGTTTTGCTAAAATGGCGGGAATGGCTTCAACTTGAATAGGCGTGGGTTGTTGATAACCAAGTTCAGCTAAGGTGTTAACTAATTGGGTATTTAAGGAAAGCGCGCTAAAAGACATGAAACATCACCAAAAACAATCATGCCGCAATGTTAGCAGACCGGACTGACTGCGACCAGTTTACGATCGCGCCTTTAATATCATGCTTATCGGTCACAGCCACACCACTACTTAGGTTTGGTAAACAATTCCGCTTCAGTAAAAAAGGCCTCAACATCCGCTGGTAATTGTGGGCGGCTAAAGAGATATCCCTGTGCTTGGTCGCAAAAATTTTGAGTTAAAAACTCGGCTTGCTCGGTGGTTTCTACCCCTTCCGCAACAATATCTAATTTTAAGGCATGACCAAGGGCAATCACAGCTTTAGCTATCGCGGTATTGTTGGTATCGAAGGGAATGTCTCGTACGAAAGACTGGTCGATTTTAAGCTTATGAATTGGAAGTTTTTTCAAATAATTCAGTGATGAATAACCCGTACCAAAATCATCGACCGAGAGCTCAATGCCCAAATCACCTAACAATTTTAAATCACGAATCGCGACATCCGGATTATTCATCATCACACTTTCCGTCACTTCAAGCTCAAGGCACGTTGCAGGTAAGCCTGTTTGCGTTAGGATACGTTTCACGTCCTCCACAAAGGAACCACGTTGCAACTGCTGTCCTGCGACGTTAACCGCAATGCGGCCAAACTGTTTACCGACAGCCAACCAACGCACACCTTGCTGGCAAGCCGTTTCAAGCACCCATAAACCAATATCGTAAATTAAGCCAATTTTCTCGGCGACGGGAATAAACATCCCTGGGGAAATTTGTCCTAAAATCGGATCGTTCCAACGCAATAGCGCCTCAACTCCAACGGTTTTGCGGGTCACCAAATTTAATTTGGGTTGATACATCAAATACAGAGAATTTTGCTCAAGTGCACCATAAAGTGCACTCTGCAACTTTAAATGCTCGATCGATTCTTTGGTCAATGATTCAGTGTAAAAGGCATAATTATTTCGCCCCTCACTCTTAGCGCGATACATGGCGGCATCGGCATTGCGTAGCAGCGTATCAGCATTACTACCATCACTTGGGTAAAGGGAAATCCCCATACTGGCGGTAAGGCGTAAATGATCCCCGGTGCTTACCACAAAAGGCAGATCAAATACTTGGCGCAATTGGTTAATTGCCGCTGTAGCATCCTCATGGCCTTGAATGCCGGAAATCAGCGCCACAAACTCATCGCCACCAATACGTGACAACACATCTTGCTCCTGTAATTGGCTGCGAAGACGTTTAGCCAGTTCCACCAGCATTTCATCGCCAATACTATGGCCAAAACTGTCATTAATGTGTTTAAACAAATCCACATCAATAAAGACTGTCGCTAGTTGGGCATTGAGTCGTTTCGCATGTCTGAGTTCTTGCTTAAGCTGCATCATCAGCTTCATGCGATTCGGCAAATGAGTCAGTGGGTCAAAATAAGCTAAATGAGCAAGTTGCGCTTCACTCTGCTTTTGAGCGGAGATATCGGCAAAGACTGCGACAAAATAGCGGATCTCCCCAACCTCATCGTAGATGGCGCTAATAGTGATATTTTGCGGAAAAATAGTGCCATCTTTACGTCGATTCCAAATTTCACCATTCCACTTACCAGCATCGAGTAAATGATTCCACATGGTTTCAAAAAAAGCTTTATCGTGACGGCCGGAATTAAATAAGCGTGGATTTTGCCCAAGTAACTCTTCTCGCGAGTAACCTGTAATCTCGTAAAAGGCACCATTAACATCGGTAATATTACCGTGCCTATCAGTCACGACTACACCTTCAAGGGAGTGTTTAAAGACATTGGTAGCGAGGGTAAGTTGTTCTTCCACTTCTTTATGTTTAGAGATATTACGGGTCATGCCTATCACGCCCGCCAGTTCACCCTCGGGCGTTAAGGCGGGGATTTTAAGGGTCTCTAGCCATAAGTGTTTATTTTGATTCTCACCATCTAAACATTCGGCAACAATAATTGGCGCCCCAGTCTCAATAGCAAGTTTGTCACCATTAAGAAAAATATCCGCAATCGCTTTGCCAAATAACTCTTCGTCGGTCTTGCCAATAATGTCTCTACGGGGTAGCTCCCACGCATTTTCAACACTTTGGTTGCAAATGGTGTAAACACCGTCGGTATTTTTGACCCAAATATGCTCTTCAAAACTATCGATAAAGGTCTGCAAGTCAATAACATCCATCGGCTTCGCATCACCGCGCAAGGCGGCCATTTGCAGTCGTTGAGCCCTGTGCAACTCACTCAAATTAAGCTGTAGGCTATTAACCGTTAGGGACGCGAGTTGCAGTGCCTTATCATCTAACTGTAAAGGAGTATGATGATATAAACAAAATACCCCGAAATGCGCTCCAGAATTCCAGATGATAGGCAAATAAATTAAGCTTCCAAGTCCGGTATCACGCCATTTTGGCGTTGATTTTACATCTGGGATCAAGGCTTGCTTGAATGCAGCAGCATGACGTACATCTAACGGAATATTAACCTGATGATGGCTAAAGGTACTTGATTCGTTGAAGGGATAATGGGAAGCGGAGCGAGTGGATGGGGTATTAACTTTAGGTGTCGCATGTTGATAGAGGTTTAAATGAGCTTTATGATTAAAATGCCGAACCAGAGCTTCTATATCAACAAGTTGGCACCGTTCAGACTGAATTAACTGACGATATTCACCCGCTGCATTCGCAGTTAAAATCACCGCATGCGACTGAGTGATATTGGCGACTAACTGTAAGTCGTTTGCCCAATCTGTTAACTGCTTTTGTGAAATTGCAAAATCAATCATAAGCTTGCTAACTATAGCCTCTACAATTCCATGTTAAATAAGGACAACAAGCGCCCCCCCTAAAAAACACTACACCGACAACAATACCCACCCACTGTCTTAATAAGATCTGAGCCTAGGCTGAAGTACAAAACCAGTACAATCCCACCCTCAATTGACAGATATTACCGCAGACACTCAATCATCGTCATTCACTAATACATAATTATTTGAGTTATTAGCAGATTAGTTTGTTTCAGATAACGAAATTTAAACACCATTATCGCCAATAGACTCACTCTCGATAAAGGTTAGGCTCAAAGCTACTCAAAAATGAGTACGTCAGTAAAAGCTTAGCAATAAAACATTTGAATAAAAATCAAACATCTTCATCTTCGTTTTGCAAGCAAAAATTCACGCCTACAAACAGGGCAGAATCCCAAGGTATAGCCCCCTCGCATAAGGATTGTTTAAGTAGAAATTACCGTCTTTTCATTGACAATAACATTATCCTATTGTCTACAATGGAAATAATCAGAAAGAAAAACAAGGATTTTTATGCCTACCGTGCCTACAGCCACACCCGCCATCCCGTTAACGAGCCAGCAACTTTACCGAAAGTCAGAACTTAAACAGCTTAATACTGAGTGCCAATCTACAGCCCAACTCACGCCACTCGATGATATTGTTGGCCAAGAACGTGCCCAACAGGCGGTAGAATTTGCCATGGGGATAAAAGAAAAGGGCTATAACATCTATGCGATCGGCCAAAATGGTCTCGGTAAACGAACCATGATGCTGCGCTATCTCAATCGCCACGATCCCATAAAACCCGCGTTATTTGACTGGTGCTATGTGGTCAACTTTGACGATACCCGCAGCCCTAAAGTGCTAAAACTCACCGCTGGCACGGGGCAAGAGTTTAAGAAATCCATCGAGAAACTCATGCTCAAACTGGTAAGAGCATTACCCTTAGCCTTTGATAATGAAATGTATTATGCCAGAGCTGAAAAACTTAAAAGCCAACTGATACAAAAGCAAGAAGCCGCACTCACAGAGCTCAGCGAAGAGGCCAAACAAAAAAATATTAGTCTGAGCTTAACCATGCAGGGAGATTATCAAATGATCGCCCTCAATGGTGATGAACCCCATGATGAAGCCAGCTTCAGCGCCCTCACGGAAGCCGAGCGTAGTCAATTTGAAAGTAATATCAATGGGCTAGAAGTAAAACTAAGGAGCATTATTCGCCAAAACACTGAATGGGAAGAAGAATTTAGTGATACTCAGCAGGAACATGATGAACAAGTTGCCAAGGATGTGTTGATCCACTTTTTTAAGCCATTGAAGGATAAGTACAAACATCAACCAGATGTCAGAGCATTTTTAACCGGAATGCAGGCAGATATCCTAAGTAATTTAGATATTTTCCTTGAAGAAAGTGAAGAACAACTCGCCCTTGCCTACGCTTCACTTGAAAAGAAAATGCCCCGCCGCTACCAGGTCAATGTACTTGTATGCCAAGGCGAACAGAAATTCCCCATCGTGGTCGAAGAAAGCCCAAGCTACCACAGCCTGTTTGGTTATGTTGAAAACGCCACCTTCAGAGGCACAGTGTTTACCGACTTCTCATTGATTCGGCCTGGAAGCTTACATAAAGCAAACGGTGGCGTGCTGTTAATGGACGCGATCAAAGTGCTTGAACGCCCCTATGTTTGGGATGGGTTAAAGCGAGCATTGCGTTCACGCAAGTTGGATCTGAGTTCATTAGAGCGGGAAGTCTCATTGTCAGGCACCATTTCATTAGCACCGGAACCGATCCCGTTAGATGTTAAAATTATCCTGTTCGGTGACCATGAAACCTACCAACTATTACAGCATTATGATCCTGATTTCAGTGAACTATTTAGGGTAACTGCCGACTTTGAAGATGTCATGGATAGAACCGACGACTCCGAAGCCCATTATGCCCGATTTATTTCCAGTATTGTCCACGATAACAACATGCTGCACTGCGACCGTAGCGCCATTGCACGCATCATTGAATACAGCTCACGTGAGGCACAGGATCAACAGAAGCTCTCACTGCACTCTGCCAATATTGCCAACCTATTACGGGAATCTAACTTTTGCGCAAAAGCCGTAGCAAGTGCACAAATAGAAAAGCAACATGTTGAACAGGCACTTAAAAATCAAGAGAAACGCGTCTCCCGCCTGCATGACAACATCATGGAAAGCTTCGTTAATGGCACCACACTAATTAATACTCACGATAAAGTCGTTGGTCAAATCAATGCGTTATCTGTTGTTTCTACTTCAGATCATCAATTTGGTCTGCCTAATCGCATCACCGCCACGACCGCGTATGGTAAAGGAGAAGTGCTGGACATCGAACATAGGGTCAAACTGGGTGGGCGAATACATTCTAAGGGCGTTTTAATCCTTACCGCCTATTTAGCCTCTGTGTTAGGTAAAACCGCGCAAATTCCTCTCACTACTTACCTCACCTTCGAGCAATCCTACAGCGGTGTCGATGGTGATAGTGCGTCAATGGCCGAATGCTGCGCTATTATCTCCGCCATCAGTGAGTTACCCTTAAGACAAGATATTGCCATTACTGGCTCAATGAATCAGTTTGGCGAAGCCCAACCTATCGGCGGGGTTAATGAGAAAATTGAAGGCTTTTTCGATGTGTGTCAAATCAAGGGTAGAACCTCGAGTCAAGGAGTGATTATTCCCGAGTCGAATATTGCAAACTTAATGCTACGCCAAGATATTGTGGAAGCGGTTGAGCGTGGTGAATTCCATATTTGGGCGATTAACCATGTTACTCAAGCGATGACTTTACTATTAGGTAAAGCCGCTGCGATAGTGCAAACCGATGAGAGTAAACACACTGAGCACTATGCATCGGATTGCGTGTTCGGCATTGCCCAACACAAACTTAATGCTTTGAGAGCACTCAGCAAAACGAATTCATAGTCTCGATTGAACAACAGATACAAAAAGCAAAAAGGGTTAGCTTAGCTAACCCTTTTTTTACCAGCGTTGCAATCTAAACCTTAAATCAAGGTTGCTAACATCTCGTCACTATAAGCCACCAGCTCCTCGCCTTTACGCACTTTAGCAACATAATCGGGGTTAGCAATAAAGGGGCGACCAATTGCAATTAAGTCAAATTTATCCTCAGCAATGGCCTTGCTCGCCGTCTGTGCACTATAGCTGCCCACACCCACTAGCGTTTTGCCATAGTGTGCACGAACATAACTTGATGCAGAGCCGCCTAAGTAATCAAACTCCATACTGTCATCGAAAATACCGATATGCACAAAGGCCAGATCGCGTTTTTCTAACTCAGGAAGTAAATAATCAAAAACCGCACGGTCACGGCTATCGCTTGCCATATTGAAATAGGCGCCAGGGGAAATACGTAAACCCGTTCTGTCTTTACCGATACGTGTGGCAATTGCATCGACCACTTCTAAGGCAAACCGTGACATATTGGCTGGTGTGCCACCATATTCATCGGTACGACGATTACTATCATGGTGTAAGAATTCATCAATCAAGTAACCATTAGCACCGTGGATCTCAACGCCATCAAAGCCGGCTTCAATCGCATTCTCAGCCGCTTTTGCATAATCACGCACCAGCCCCTGAATATCTTCAACCGTTGCAGCTTTTGGCGTTACATAGGTCAATTCACGCATTCTTGGCACACTGCCTTCAATTTTCTGGGCAGAAGGAGCCAGCACATCACCACCACCGAAGAAATGTGGATGAGCAACACGGCCTGTATGCCATAATTGCACAAAAATCTTACCGCCATTGGCATGCACAGCATCAGTCACTTTGCGCCAGCCTGCAATTTGCCCTTGGGTAAAAATACCGGGAGTGTTTGGATAGCCTTGGGCATCAGGGCGAATAATCGTGGCCTCGGAGATAATCAATCCGGCTTCAGCACGGCGTGCATAGTAAGCCACCATATCATCGGTAGGAACCAAGTCGGCATCAGCCATGCAGCGCGTTAATGGCGCCATCAAAATACGGTTTTTTAAGGTTATAGTGTCATTAAGCTTATAGGTGTCGAATAGATTACCTACAGAGTTCACTGCATTTTCAATCGTCATTGGTTAAACCCCATTCTTGAATGTACGTTCAAGATATTACTATTTGAATGATCATTCAAGAACATTTTTGAATGTTTGTTCAAAATTAGTTAGAATCTCCGGCAAGTATCGGTAAGAGGTAAGAATGTAATGCGAAACGCAGAGTTTGATAGGGCGCAAGTACTCAGGGGAGCAATGGCGGCCTTTATGCGTAAGGGATATACCAAGACCAGCATGCAAGATCTCACCCAAGCCACCGGATTACACCCTGGATCCATTTACTGTGCTTTTAGTAATAAACGTGGATTACTCATTGCCGCTATCGAGCAATATCAACAGGATAGAAACGAGCAATTCAAGCTTATCTTCTCCAACAACCAGCCAGTGCTTAAAAATTTAAAAACTTACTTAGATAATGTCGTCGTCGAATGTATCAGCTGCGATAGCCAGCAAGCCTGTTTACTGACAAAAGCGTTAAATGAAATCGCCGAGCAAGACGATGAGATTCAACATATTATCAGTCAGAATCTCCACCTATGGCAAAACGCACTCACCGTACAATTTGAACTTGCAGCTTCTCAAGGAATGTTACAAGGGCAGCTCAATAGCGAGCAGAGAGCACAATATTTAATGATGGGAATCTATGGCTTACGAACCTTCGCCCACACCCATCCGCAGGCGGAGATATTGCAGCAATTAGCCAATAAACTGTTTGATGATGTTTGCAGATAACAGCCGAACCTGACGCTTATTTAACCGAACACATAAAGCAAAAGGACGATAAATCAACTTATCGTCCTTTCAATATGATGTTTTGCCAGTATATTTTTTCTTAACCTATATTTGCCTGTGCAAAAACACGCTCACCGAGTGAGTTCAAAATCTTACATTCACCTTCTAATACGGCAATAATGGATTTTCCTTTGCGAAAACTTGCAGGAATCATCACACGACCTGACTCGCTAACAGGTAAACCTTGTAACACCGAATTGTGCATAATTAACCCAACGGGCGCATCATAATACAAAACTGTAACAGTCGCTTGTGTTGCTTGCATAACTTTTAACTCACATTAAGCAGAATCTACTGCTATCGATCAAAGTGGCAAGAGTCTCCATTCATCTCTTATGAAAACAAAACTCAAAACTTGTTTTACCATTTAAAATCAACAAATTAAAAACTCAAAGCGATATAACTTTGTACAAAAGATAAAGACATCATCGCGCCATGAATATCACATCATTTAAGCACTTCGGCAAATAGATGCCAATCTATTTCTATTTTGTTAATCAAATCCGCGCAATCGATCACACTTAAGTAACAAGGGCAGATGAATATTTATCTACAAAATAAAAGCGTTAATTCTATATTAAACTACTGTTACTTCGCTTTAAACCCTACTCGAAAACCGCCCCAGTGTTTACCATTAACATAAATGGGTACTGACAAGTCATGCATAATCTCCCCGGTATCTCGCTTATAGGTTTGCAGTAAAACAGGATCCGTATGTGTCCCACAACGGCTGCCCGTTGGGTCATTAAATAAGCGTTTAGTGCGATTATGCACCATATCAACCTCAACTTTGCCCGTTAATGCTTGGCTAAAGCGTTTATTATGGGTTGGGAAATAACCTTTTTTATCAACGGCTCCAGCATAAATGATCTCACTATGCTTAGCTAAAATCGGTTCTTGAATCGCGGGGAAATGTTGATCGGTGAAACGGTCAAATGCTGTGGTATATTTCTGCGGCTGAGTATTGGCAATTGGCTGATATTTGGGACTAAACAACTCTGCTTCCGTAAAACTACCATTAGCTAATCCTTGCGCAAGTTTCTCTCCGCAAGCTTTTGCCGCTTCATTAGCGACTAATAGCACTTGTTGATCAAAGGTTTGAGTATCCCAATGAGACAGTGCTTTAAATATACCCTCTGTCGTTAATGACAGGGTAAACGCCTGCTCAGAAACCGTCATGCTTTGTCTTCCTGTTGCAGTCAGCGAGTCACGGATCTGCGCTACCGAGTTGCTAATCTCATTGGTGGTATGATTGTATTGCTTAAGGGAGTCCTCCATATCTCCAAGGGCATGCGCAGAACGAGTTACAGAGGTTGAGATATCAGTAAAGTGACCATCCAACTCCCCCATCGCACCGACAACATCAGCAGTTTGCAAAACCACTCGTTCCATTAACGCTGAACTTTTGTCTGTTTCAGCACGAATTTCGAGCAGCATCTTACCGATATCTTGGGTCGCTCCAGCCGTTTTTCCGGCAAGGCTTCGAACCTCATCAGCTACCACAGCAAATCCTCGCCCTTGCTCTCCAGCTCTTGCCGCTTCAATAGCAGCATTTAATGCCAGTAAGTTTGTTTGTTCCGCAACCGAATTAATGACCTCGGTGATTTTTTGAATTTGTTCAGCTTTTGACTTTAAGGCCTGCACTTGCTGAGCGGCAGTGTTGATATCAGCATTTAATGATTCGATAGCAGATACGCCCTTTTGTGCTTGAGTTCTGCCTTGCACACTCAAGCGCTCAGCCTCTTGGGTTTGGACTAAAATGCTGCTGGCATTATCACCAAGCAAAGCAGTTGTGTTACTCAATTGCGCCGCAGCCACCGCGATAGCACTCGCATGTTCACCATTGGACTCAATCGATTTATTCAATAAATCAATAAAATGTGAGACCTCAGCTGCACCAATTGCAATCTTACTGGTTTGGACGCTGATATCATGCTCAGGAGAGCTTAACCGATTGAGCCTAAGAGCATTTTCATCAGGATTTGGCGCCTTGATACTCAAAAAACGCTTAACAATCCATAATACCCACACACAAACTATCCCGCCTAAAACCAAGGCATGTGTCAAACCGGATAAGGAGATGGCATTAAGTAAAAGGCTGCCAAACACAACTAAGACTAAACTCAGTGCAATGACGATTTTATGTTGTAATTCCATATTTGTATCTCACCAAGAAAACGCACATGCAAAGTGAGAGAAGTGAGTATTCACTTGCTATCCATTGCTATTTGATTGGCCGCAGTAAGCAGAATAGACAAATTCAAACACTGCGTAGTGAGTCTATCCTTCTGACTAAATTGAACTATTCATCCTAAAACCCATAGTCTATCTTCAGCGCTCTAACGCGCTTATGGCATTAGACATTAGTATAGATTTCGCCAAATTACCCAATAAATCCTTCCTAAAATCCTCTGGCCATTTTTAGCTGACAAAATGTGGTGCTTATCGCTTTATTGACAAGAATTCCAACTCGAGTGACTGCACATACGGCAAGAAAACTGCTACTATCGGCGCAATTTTTTTGAGCTAACGAGATCAAGATGGGCAGAGCATATCAAAACCGTAAAGAATCCATGGCGAAAACAGCTGGCCAGAAAACCCGCCTTTACTCACGCTACGGTAAAGAAATTTACGTAGTCGCCAAACAAGGTGGTGTCGAGCCGGACGGCAACTTATCACTCCGTCGTTTAATCGAACGCGCGAAGAAAGATCAAGTACCAGCACACGTTATTGAACGTGCTATTGATAAAGCCAAAGGTGGTGGCGGTGAAGATTATGATACTGCCCGTTATGAAGGTTTCGGCCCAGGTAACTGTATGGTCATCGTTGACTGCTTAACCGATAACGTAAAACGTACTTTTACTGAAGTACGTCAAGCCTTCGTAAAAAACGATGCCAAACTTGGTACACCCGGTACAGTAGGCCATATGTTTGACCAGTCTGCCGTATTCGTTTTTCCTGGTGAAGATGAAGATGCCATTCTTGAAATTCTGATGATGGCTGATGTCGATGTGAATGACGTTGAAGTGGAAGATGGCATGATCAGTGTTATCGCACCACACACCGAGTTTTTCAAAGTTAAAACGGCACTGACAGATGCAATGCCTAACATCAACTTTGAAGTCGAGAACATCACTTTTGTGCCTCAAACCATGACCCCAGTGTCCGGTGAAGATGTGGCAGTATTCGATAAATTTATCGCCGCTTTAGAAGATTGTGACGACGTGCAAAACGTTTATCACAATGCAGAAATTCAAGATTAATTAAAATCTTACTTAACAAAAACGCAGCCAATGAGCTGCGTTTTTATTTGCGATCATGCATGAAATTCAATCGCAGCACACTTGGCCAAACGCGCGAGATCTCGTAGCGCGCTTCATGGAGGGACTCATCATCGCGATGAGCCATAATCATTAGGGAAAATAGTTGCCACTGCCGAAAGCGGCGCCATATCCATACAATACCCACCGACCACTAACACCTGCGAGCAACAAAGCGTTACCGCATCCGGCAATTGGTATCGCAATGCCAAGGTTACATTCCTACTTTCACTAACTCATTACCTCATAGGCTAACGACACCGCCACTCCCGCTTAATAAAAACAACGTAGCTTGGTTTTATCAAAAACGCTGCTCACATGGAGCCATTTCACTAAGCAATTGATTTAAAATAAATATATGACATCACTATATAGCTGGCGTTATTAGGCGTGGTTAATAAACCACATATCAGATAAAACTTTACAAACTGAATTAAATAAATAATTCAAATAACTTAGCGGATTAAGACTTTGCCTGCGTGATAGACATAGTCTCTTATGGAATACTTGCCTTAGAATGGATGATAAATTGTGATTGAAGGAAGCAAATAGGTGCAAGGAAATCGATTAACCAAAGCAGAAACGATGCTAATTGGTGCGGGTACCCTCACTTGGGCACTTGTCGCTTGGCTGGGATTTAATCAAGATATTCAAGCCAAGCTACCCACGCTCAACAAAAGTTGCCATATAGCACTTTATGCATTGTTTATATTATTGTTTTTATTGCTGACAATCTTCGAACATTCTCGTAAAAGTCTCAAGATAAATAGGTTTTTAACCATAGTACTTGTTTGCTGTACCCTCGGCTTAATGCTGTTAAGTGAACATTCCTTGTTACCCATCTTGCTCGTACTGTGGGCGTCACTGTTACCCGAGTTCTTTAGCCGCAATGCTGCGATAGGACAAATCCTGTTAGCCAATCTTAGCTATTACTTCATTCTGCACTCACACACCTCAAACAGTATTATCTTTAATGTTCTTATTTATATGGGATTCCAGCTATTTGCATACAGCAGTAGTCAAGCGAGATTGTCCGAGCGCGAGTCTCGCCGGATACAGGAACATCTTAATCAACAACTTATCGCCACGAGAGCCTTGCTGAGTCAAACCAGCGAGCAGCAAGAAAGGTTGAGGATCTCACGGGATTTGCACGATATTCTCGGCCACCAACTCACTGCGTTATCATTGCAACTTGAGCTATTAAGTCATCAAGCACCTACGGATCTCAAATCCACAGTCAATCAGAGTAAATCACTTGCCAAGGAATTATTAGAGAGTATCCGCGCCGTGGTTCGTGCGCAGCGGGTTAATATTGGCCTCGACTTAAAGCCTCCGCTTGATGCAATAGCAAGCCGTTTACCTAATGTTAGCTTGCGGTATAAATCATTAGTGCCGCTACAGTCGACTGAACTGGCTCAAGCCTTATTACTGGTATTGCAGGAAGGGATCAGTAATGGGGTGCGCCATGGCAAGGCCAATCAGTTCACGCTGTCGATGCAACAGCAACAAACCGAACTTATCATTCAACTTAACGATAATGGTCAAGGTATCAACCAAACCGCTTCAACAGGTATCGGGCTCAATAGCATGCAGGAAAGGTTATCAGCCTTTAATGGAAAGGTGTGTTTGCAGCCCAATGAAGATGCTCAAGGTTGTAGCCTTATTATCCGGCTGCCACAAAATACAACAATGTAAAAGACATCCCAACAAAACGGGTTACAAGGAATAAGTCGCTACTTATGGAAAAACTTCAATCGGCAATCACAACTGATAACCCATCTGCACCTCACTCTATCAAGGTGGGATTAGTGGAAGACCAACAGTTAGTTCGTCAGGGGATCGCGAGCCTGATTGCCATTTCTCAGCATATCAAGGTGACTTGGCAGGCCGAGAATGGTCAAGAAGCACTTAGGCTGCTGGAAACTGAAGCCGTAGATTTACTATTAAGCGATATTCGCATGCCAGTGCTCGATGGTATTAGTTTGCTAAAACAGCTTCGCGCCGCACAAAATCCCTTACCAGTAATAATGTTAACCACCTTTGATGACAGCGAATTGTTTTTAAATAGCTTACATGCCGGCGCAAATGGCTTCTTATTAAAGGATGTGTCTCTGGATAAGTTACTGCATGCCATTGAAACGGTTGCCAAAGGTGAGTATCTAATAGAACCTTCAGTACTTGAACAGATGCAGCACCTATCTCATGCATCTCTATCTCCTGCACCTCTCAACATTGCAACTCAAGCGTTGTTATCAGCTCGCGAGCAAGAGATTTTACGCTATATGGCGGGAGGGTTTTCCAATAAAGAAATCGCCGATGCAGTATTTTTGGCCGAAGGAACCGTGAAAAACCACGTTTCAACCATTTTGGCTAAACTCAATTGCCGAGACCGTACTCAAGCAGTACTAAAAGGCTTACAAATCGGCTTAATTTAGAACGGGCCCACCAACGAAAAAGGGCCTTAAAGGCCCTTTTCAATGCAATCACTGCCGCGAAAAACTAGCGTAAATCCATCTCTTGGATAATTTCATGGGCAATAGGTGGCGTTGTGCAGGTCGGCTTTTCATGTAAATCGGCCTTTAACTGACCTTTACGGTGTTTTAGTGCAGCATCCAATTTTTTAGCTGCTGCAGCAATCGCGGGGTACATGATTTCATCCGTACCTGAGGCGGAGATGCGACTGCCTTCGTAATTTGTTCGAATTTCAACCTGAAACTCGCCATGCTCCTTAGCAATAATGATATCGAGCCCAATGAGAGTGGGGAAATGAGTGGCGATTTTTGAAAACTTTTCGTTAACGTGTTCTTTGACAGAATCAGTAACATCGACATGGTGACCAGAAAGATTAATTTTCATAGGTTGTCCCTTTTAGTGTCTTTACTTTTTTTTCGCTTCACTATTAGAGCTTGGGGCATGGCAAATAAAACACAAGCCCCCTAGACAAATATTTCGAATGAAACAGGTATTAGCAGCAGCTAAATGTGAGGCTCATCAAAGAAATAGCACAATACGGGAACGTTAAAATAAATTAACTGGTTGATTTATAACCGACAAAAAAAATAAATTAACTGGTTGATTTATAACCGACAAAAAAAATAAATCAACCAGTTGAATGCCAAGTGCTAATACTTACGCTGCACGCTTTGTTGCCAGAATTGCTGCGATAGGTGATGAGTTTTTGTCGATAAGCGCGAAACCTGCTCGCCCCTTGCCGCCGCATCTTGAGTCTGCTCTAAACTCTGCTGTGCCAAATCGCTGATCACATGGATAGCACGACTAATTTCCGCCGCTACAGATGTCTGTTGAGTCATTGCTGCGGCATTGTCATCACTTAAAGAGTTGATCCGAGCGATAGAGGATAACAACTCACCAAAAGCCACACTGGCATCCTGTGCTAAAGAGACTGAGCGCTTAACCTGCTCCTGTCCGGCCGTCATCGTCGATGTCGCTTTTTGCGTGCTGTCTTTAAAGCGACTCACAATTTGCTCAATTTGTGAAGTTGACTGACTGGTTCGGCTAGACAATTGCCGCACCTCATCGGCAACGACAGCAAATCCCCGGCCAGTCTCCCCAGCCCGTGCCGCTTCAATTGCCGCATTAAGCGCCAGTAGATTAGTTTGGTCGGCAATAGAGCGAATAACTTCTAACACTTGATAAATCGCTTGGCTATCCTGCTCTATGGTTTGGACGACATCTGAAAAATGGCTCACCTGTACACTCAGTTGATGGATAGCTTCGATAACAGTTTCAAGCCGTGAATGGCCGCGCTGTGCAGCCTCATGGCTGGAGACCATTTCAGATGCCGTGCGATGGATATTATCTGTTACCTCAGCAAAACTGGCACTCATTTGTTCCATAGCCGTTGCCGCCTGAGTGGTTTGCACGCTCTGACTATCGGCATGCTCCCAGGTATTAGTGATGGTTTGTTTGAGATTGACGCTCTGCTCTTGTATTTCACTTGCAGAATCCGCCATCCGGCCAACAACCCCACCGATTTCAGTAATTAAAAACCGCAGAGCCAGATCAATTTTCCCGATTTCATCCTGTCTACCGGTATAAATCCCCATCGCGACGGGATCATCAATAATATGAGTAGCAACGCTAACTAATGCTTGTAATGGTTGCATAAGCTTGTACCACAATACCCAAGCAACTAAAGCCCCCACAAGTGCGGCTAATAAAGGGGAGTAACATGCCAAAAACGCCGTCGCCGCAATAGCTAAAAACATGGAGGATAGAATTTTCCCCCGAAATCCTAATCTATCTTTTTTTAATGCTTTAGGTTGTTTACCTTGATTAATGCCTTGATAAACATCTTCAGCTGCTCTGATTTGCTCAGGTGTCGCCTGGCGACGTACTGATTGATATTCATGAATTTTGCCATCTTCATATACAGGTGCAACATAGGCATTGACCCAATAGTAACCGCCAGTTTTGGTCTTGTTTTTGACTATGCCCATCCAAGGTTTGCCGCTTTTAATTCTATCCCAAAGCATTTTAAACGCAGCGGCAGGCATATCCTCGTGACGAACGATATTGTGAGGACTCCCTTGCAACTCAGTAACGCTATATTCACTTATCTGCGAAAAGGTTTGATTAACGTACTTAATATTTCCTTTCAAATCGGTCGTAGAGAGTAGGATTGCGTTTTCAGATAGGTGTTTTTCACCTTTTTTTGAATGTGTTTGCATAGGGATATCAAAATGACTCCAAGTGAAAGTTGCAGGGGATTTTGCCAAAATGACAGAACACCTACTTTGATTAAGTTCACACTGAAAGCAGAAAATTTAACCAAATGCTAAACAAGTAAGATCAATCTCATCAATAAAACCAAACATTTGTGACATATTGCACAGGGTTACGCATAACGCGAGCTAGCACTCAAAATGCGTTAAGGATATTTTGTGCACCGCCTCAATAAATGCAAATGATATTGTTTATCATTTAAATCAACTGCGTTATAATCATCAAAACAATAGCCTGATAGCTCATTAGAATGCCCGCTGTATTCAGCTATGGCTGAATTGGCATTTGGATTAACCGTTTAATATTGACTGAAATAAGTAGCACTTATGTCACATATCCCAACATCAAATTCCTCCCTCTCAGCGATAGCTGTACGTCCTGTATCGGGTTATTTTCAAGCCGCCATTCGGTGGCTAAAACAAGAGCAAACTCAATTTGGTTTGCAGGTATTTGTTCGCGCGAGTGCTGCGTTATTGGCTGGCTATATTGCAGCGGCAACGCTGGCCTGTTTACTGACTCAAATACTGCCAATGTCTCGATTTGAGAGCACATTAACGGCCAATATGCTGGCATTCTTGTTTTATGCTATCGCCATTATTTATGCCTTTTGCGTACGTAAAACCTGGCATGCGTGGCGGGATCTGATGTTATTTAGCCTCCTGTGTTTTACTCTGCTTAAGGTGTGTGGACAGTAAGATGAAAGAAACCTTTTTTAGAACCTTATCTTGGCTACACACTTGGGCGGGTTTACTCGTTTGCTGGGTATTATTGCTGATCTTTTTTGCAGGCAGCCTGAGTTATTTCCGCCATGAAATCAGCCTATGGGCTGAGCCAGAACTTCACCGCGGTACATTTCAAGACTATCAAGCAAATCAATTGATAAGCCAGCTTGATAAGGGCCAACACTATATCGAGAGTCATTCGCCAGCGGAAACACAACGCTGGTTAATAAACTTTCCGACCCAGCGTAGCCCTATGCTTAGCTTTGCTTGGCAACTGCCGCCTGAAAAAGGGCAACGTCGTGGCAAAATCGAGCAACATACGGCACTTGCTGATGGGAGTGGCGTCATCACTGACGTCCGCGATAGTCGTGGGGGTGACTTCTTCTATCGTTTACATTTCGACCTGCACTATATGCCCGCCATTACAGCGCGCTACATTGTGGGCGTCTGCACCATGTTTATGCTGATTGCCCTTATCAGCGGTATCGTTATCCATAAGCGTATCTTTAAGGATTTATTTAGTTTTCGTCAAAACAAGGGCGCACGCTCTTGGCTCGATGCCCATAATGTCAGTTCTGTTATTGCGCTGCCTTATCATCTAATGATCACCTATACCGGCCTTATTACCTTGATGCTGATCTATATCCCATGGACGGTAAGCACAGCTTATCCTGAGGATAATCAAGCCTTTTTAAAAGAACTCAATCCGGCAAGACAAACGGAGAAGGCCTCAGGCATTTATGCCGAGCAAGTACGTTTAAGCCAACTGTTACCCCAAGTTAAGGCTGAATGGGGCAATGCGCCAATCAAGCAGGTGATTGTTTCCTATCCTCAAGATAAAAATAGCCAAGTGACCTTCTATCAAAATACTGGCAAAGATGTCACCGATGAATCAACACTCCTCGTGTTTAACGGCGTGACAGGTGAACTCAAATACGCCAGTCCACACGAAGTATCAGGAACGGTGGCAACCTACGACACTATGATGTCACTGCACACCGCGCGTTTTGCTGCGCCGTTGCTGCGTATTTTGTTCTTCTTTTGCGGCTTACTCGGCTGCGCCATGGTAGCGACTGGCACCTTAATGTGGGCAATTCGTTTGCGCCAGAAACAGCAAAAGGCAATCGATAAAGGCGAGAAACCGAGCAGTGGCCTGCGCTTAGTTGAGGGATTAAACTTCATGTTTATCTTAGGCTTGCCCTTGGGTGCAGCTGCGTTTTTCTATGCCAATCGCATATTACCCGCCGATTTTGCAACGCGTTCTGCTTGGGAAGTACATAGCTTCTTTATTGCTTTAGGTGCTATGGGCGTGTGGGCATTTTTCGGGCGCAGCAGACGCGATTGGCAAATAGCTCTGGTGCTGATTGGCACACTCTATTGTGCGCTGCCCATACTCAATGCACTCACATCGCCAAGCCACTTTATTGATAATATCCAGTCTCAACAGTGGGCTTTGGTTGGTTTTGATGTGTTAGCGGTTTTAATCGGTGTAGTAATGCTATTTGCCAGCACCAAACTCTCAGTGGTGGCAAAAACACTGCAAAAACCGAATCGAAAAAATACTATTTCAGATAAAAAACCTATGCGAAAACCCGTTGAGACCACTTACGCAACCGAACTTACCTCATCGCCCTTGGAGGAAGCAAAGTCATGATGCCAGAATTTATCCCTATGCTCGGCATTCTCGGGCTTAGTTATCTCTCCCTTGCGCTGTTTGCGTTAGCTAAGTTTGGCCACTTTAAAGATGTGTTTAAACGCCCACCGTCACAATGGCAGAGCCGCCTGTTAACCCTGTTTGCTTGGCTGTTATTAATCATTAGCTTAAGCACCTGCGCCCACGGACAAGGCTGGACCTATGGCAGTATTCTGTTTATGGGGATCATCTCACTAGCCGCCATGTTAGTGATTTTGACCCTAAGCTATAGCCCACGCCACCTTCCCATAGGGATAGTTACTGGCAGTGTATTGACTGGCAGCTTACTGTTAAGTGGTGGGATCTAAACCGTTTCACAGATGGCGCACTAAACTGTGCGCCCCATGCTGGAGAAGTCTTTTTAGCTAAGCTATAGTGCCCTGATGTCCTGCAATAAGGAGAAAAACATGGGCTTTAACTTAACAGTGAATTGGCAAACCTCGCCAGCAGAAGAAGGCGAATTTTGCCGTGATCACAGTATTACCTTTGGCAGCGGTCAAACGATTCAGGCATCCTCAGCCCCTGAATACAAGGGCAATGCACATTTTGTCAATCCAGAGGAAAGCCTACTCGCGGCGCTGTCTTCCTGCCATATGCTGACCTTCCTCGCCATTGCGCACCTCAAACGCCTCCCCGTCGTGTCCTATGTCGATGAAGCATCTGCGGAACTAGGAAAAAATGAAGCTGGTAAACTTGCCGTCACTAAAATGATCTTAAATCCTAAGGTCGTTTTTGCTGAAGGTGTGGAAGTCACTCAGGAAACACTTGAGAAAATTCACGAAAAAGCCCATGTAAACTGCTTTATCGCTAATAGCTTAGCAACGGATATTCAAATAAAGTTTTGATGGTTATAGGCAAGTTCATGCAGATAGACCTGCCGCAAAAATAACGATAAACCGTTAACCAGCACCAAATCTATAGGCAAAAAAATGGGCGTGGTCTTGGGAACTACAAGACCACGCCCTAACATTGAACAGACTCAGCTTAGCTGAATTAGCTTAAATTTCGGTTAAAAATTTACGTTAAGCCAACTACTTAGCCTTTATATCTTCCGCCATACCTTTCGCTGGCATAGGTTGCGCCTTCAATGCGGGAATAGGCTGCTTAATCAATTCATCCTTAAGATAGCTAATGGCGGTTTCGAGCTGTGCATCGTGGCCGTTAAAGGTCGCAAAGGGTAAGTTATCCACCTCGATATCCGGTGTTACACCATGACCTTCGAGTACCCAGCGACCATCCATCGCATATTGCGGATATTCGGCGACCCGCGCCATCCCTTTATCTGTGAGTGAGTTACGACCCGATAACCACACGCCAGCGCCCGCCGTTTGCTTACCGATGAGCGGAGCAATCCCCAGCGCCTTGATCCCCGCCGAGAAGGTTTCACCATCTGAGTAAGTCAGCTCGTCGGTTAACACCACTAAATGCCCACGGAAAGTTTGCTGCATATTGGTATTAGGCGTGCCATGGGTTGGCTGCCAAAATGCCCAAGCGCGGCGTAACAGTTTTTCGATAATCCAACTATCAATATTGCCACCACGGTTACGGCGAACGTCGATAATCAGACCGTCTTTGTCATAATTGGTGTAAAACTCACGGGCGAAGCTCTCAATATCGCCGCCGCCCATGGCATATAAGTGCAGATAACCCATCTTGCCCTGGCTCGCCTTGGTCACGACCTCCGCATTATGGTTGACCCAATCTAAATAACGTAATTGGCCATCGACCAGAGTGCTCACAGGCATCACTACGGTTTTATGGCTTTGGCTACCACGTTTAAGCTCCAGTAACACTTGCTTATCCTGTTGATTACGCAATAAGCGGGTCACATCAGCCACATTCCCCACCGGCGTGCCATTGATGGCGAGTAGCACATCGCCTTCTTTCGCATCGACTTCGATACGGCTCAAAGGTGATGCTTGGCTCGGCAGTTCAGGATCATTTCGATAAATGTGGGCAATTTTCACCCCATCGCTAGTTTGCTGTAATCGAGCGCCTAAACTCGCGCCCTTCGCCGCGTCAGGGTCCTTCGGCAAATCACCACCACGCACCTGCGAGTGCAACGAATCTAACTCGCCCATCATCTGCATAAAGATATCGTTTAGCTCATTACGATCCGTTAAACGTGCGAGTAATGGTTGGTACTTAGCCTTGGTTGCCTGCCAATCGAGACCGCGCATTTTTTTATCGAAGAAGGAATCTCTATGCATTAACCACGCATCTTCAAACATTTGTTGCCATTCTAAGCTTGGCGAAATCGCTAATTGCCATTGGTCAGTCTGTACCTTGGCATTGTCGGTATCGCCGAGTTTCTCGCCCACATCAACAATCATCAGCGACTTTTCATCACTTTGTTTACGCAGCAACAACTTTTGACCATCAGCAGAGACACTGTAGTTAGCCACATCTTCAGCAAACACTTCGACTTTAGGGCGCTGTTCAGTGAACTTAACTGTCATGAGATTAGGTTGGCTTTCGTCACCAATCGCTTGGTCGAGTACATACAAACGACCATCAATGGCGGATAGCTGGCTGTAATTACCCGAATCAACAGGTACTTGCCATAAACGCTCGCTAATTCCCGCCCAATCAATTTTTACAGGCGTTGGTTTATCTTTTGAGTCAGCGTTTTCTGCCGCCTTTGCCACTAATTCCGTTGGTTTACTGAAGGGGAACTTGGCATTCTTTACTAAGGCAATCGCAAAAATCTGGCTGCGTTTATCAAACACTGGCCCCATATTGCGGTCGCCCCACGGTGAGCTTGGTGTTGCAGTAAACTGGCGATTGGAGAGGAAATATAACCACTGGCCATCACTACTAAAAGTCGGTGAATAGGATTCATACTTGTCACTGGTGAGTGCTTGGGCCTTATTCTCATCCACCGAATAGAGTACGATTTGTGGTCTTTGCTTGCCGATTTCAGCTTTGGTTAGCGCAATAAAACGACTGTCAGCCGACCAGCGAATATCAGCGTATGGACCGAGTCCCTCACCGTTGCTGATGATTTTTTGGTTTGTATTTTTCTTTAAATCCAATAGCCACACATTACCGTCGTTATCGTCATGGGCAAGATAACGACCATCGCTTGACTGACTCAGCGACATTCTAAAAGTATGACCATCTTTAGTAAGCTGTTTAGCACCACTGCTACCATCGGCAGGAAATTGCCAAATTTCCTGTTGGCCGCTCATATCGCTGATGGCGTAAACCGACTTGCCGTCCTGACTCAGAATGGCATTGCGTACACGATAAGTGCCAGGAAGCGCGACTTGCACTAACCGCGAGCCATCAGTCCCAGCAATCGCCACATGACTGCGGGCGGTAATCACCACTTTATCGCCAGCAAGGGCAAGATTAGCGGAGGTAGCATAATCCATCGGGTCTTTTACCCAATGTTCGCGACGTTGGGCAAAATCGGAGGTTAATTCAATATCTAATAATGAGTCTTTAGCGGAGGCGATATCAAAAACATGAATATCTGCGCCCTGCTGGAACACCACTTTACCTTGATCCATGCGGGCAGCGCGCATTTGCCAATCTTTATACTGAGTCAACTGTTTAGCATCACTGCCATCAAGCGCCATTGACCAGAGATTGTCGTTACCATCGCTATCGCTAATAAAATAGAGTCTGTCTTGCCATAGCATAGGTTGGCGGACCGAGCCTTGGTGCTGCTTGCTAAGTAATTGTGCCTCGTCTTTACCACCCAGTTTAAAGCGCCATAATTCGCCCTTAGCGCCGCCGCGATATACCTTTGCATTATCGCCCGTCACCTGCAGGCCGAAACGGGTAAAATAGACATACTGATTATTGGCATCGATCACCCCTTCCACCGCATCGGCTAAGGGCAGATCGGTTGTGGTTAAGCTCTCGGGATTGACAAGACGCAGCATCCAATTATTCGCGGGGCCAAAGCCAGTGTCGGTGGAATAAAGCACCTCTCCTTTACTGGTCCACCCTTGCACTCGCACTCGGCTATTTTCAAAACTCACTCGTTTTGCAACACCGCCCGTCACAGGAATAACATAGACCTCACTCGCACCTTCGTAATTGGCCACATAGGCCACCCATTTACCATCGGCAGACATTGCCGCGCCCAGTTCTTCAGCTGGCAAGGTAGTCAAGCGCATCGCCGCCTTTTGGCCTAGGGTTTGCGTCCACAGGTCCCCTTCAGCGGTAAACACTAAGGTCTGGTCATGCAACGCTGGCGCGCGGTAATAACCTTGATTGCTAGTCGATTGTGCTGCAAATACCTGCGCTGCAGACAAAGTGCCAAGGGCGAGCATGCAGCAGGCAACGGAGTGACGAAGTTTCATGTGTAATCTCTATCCTATTGTTATTGTTACCAATGGACTTTCAAGTGGGCAAAATTCACCAATAATGACCCAAAGTCTAACCCAGTAACCCAACAAGCTAGCAGAAATTGATAGAGAGAGCAGTAACTTAAAATAAGAGATGTTTTAGCAAATGTGTCATAGACTTACCATTTTGCATACTCATTAGAATAGCGCTTATCTTGCTATATCAAACGTTAATAACCCAGCATACAAGCGATAAAATGGACCATGTTGATTGCTGATTTTCGATTGCTGTGCCAGCGAAATTTGCTGCCACTTATAGACAATTCGCGCAATTTCACCATTGATTGTTAACGCCTTAATGGCACGATTAAATTGCGCTAACTGTAGGGGAGACATACTCTGCTTACTAAGCATTAAGTGTATCGGATTATGGTCCAATATCGGTTTAAGTGCTGATAACCTGATCCCTTGGTGTTGACTTGCAATATAGGGCATCGCTATAGCATCCCCAATCATCAGATCCGCTCTGTCATAAGTGAGCATTTGCACTGATTTGTCGACATCAGGACTCAGTATCAATAAGTTTTCCAGTGCTAAACGTTCTCGTGTGTTCTCATAATCCGCACCATACCAACCACTGATTGGCACTAAGAGCCGCAACTTTTGAGTAAAAATATCCTGCCATCGTTCTAACTTAACATTGTCTTTGTTTTCATCTAATACGAATAAGCGCACTTCTTCATCACGGTAGGGATCTGAAAAAAATGAATATTCTTCACGCTCGACGGTTTTTGTAGCACCCATCATTATATCTAGTGAGCCACTTTTCAGCATTTGATGTGAACGCTTCGCAGGGACATTGATAAAGTTAATCTCACATCCCAAAAACTCAGCAAACGCACGCAGTAATTCAACATCCAGTCCTTGAGCATCCCCCTGCATATCTTGCCAGGCATAGGGAGGCCAATCGTTATAACCGACTTTAATGGGATTCGAACAAGCGGAAGCATTCGCTTCGGATGGAACACTCCAAGCGGGGAAAATAAAAATATATAACAGCAAGATATGGCTAAACTGAAAAATGCACTTTGGCATTATCGTTGCCCCGTCGCGAGTTATTCTTCGATGATTTTACGGCTTAATACTCAGTTTTTACGGCTTAATGCTATGTAAGCTACTACGGCTTATTTATGACTCGATCTAAGCTTAGTCGGCATCCCAACTTGATGCCATCAAGTTGCTCAGTACAGTCCATTGGTCGAACTAGCGTGAACAATAATAAAAACATCTATACAAAAGGAGTCAAACGACTCCCTTTGTATTTCATCTAGTTAGTGTTTATCGTCGTTTAAAAGATTAGGGCGAGTTGACGTTTCAGGGTTATTTTTGCAGCAATTTGGCTGATGTTTATGCAAGGCAAAGTCAGTGCTGTGTAGCATTCTACATAAACGGACGATAACGCAGCAGAAACTTCAGCCAAGTGCTCCCCAAAGGGTTCGTCTGGCAAGCACTTGCTCTTTGTCACTTGTCACTTGTCACTTGTCACTTGTCACTTGTCACTTGTCATTTGTCATTTGTCATTTGTCATTTGAGTAGAATAACTACACTTCATTCCTCGCTTCGCGAGCATGAGCTTGCCAGAACGAACAAAATTTAATCACGAAACGTCAACACACCCTAGTTTAATACCGCAAATAAATGGTTTTTTAGCTGGGCAAAATCAGCTGCTAATTCAGCCGATAATATTGTTTTGTGCTCTACCACTTTTAATTCAGGCGGAAGGGGTAAGTTAAGGGCAAGCTCCCTGTCGACCACATCCTTAAACTTAGCGGGATGGGCCGTACCTAAAAATATCCCTACTTCATCAGGCACTAAGTTAATGGTTAACGCTTTAGCCGCAATCGCTGCATGCGGCTCAGATACATAACCTTTAGCATAAAGATCTGCTAACGCCTCCGAGGTTTGCACCTCTGACAGGCGAATCCCCACTAAGTCTGCCAATGGCCAACCGAGTTTCTCGCAAATAGCTTCAACGCGCGGCCAGTTGCTTGGCTCACTCACATCCATCGCATTGGACATAGTGGCTTGAGTGGGATTAGGCTGCCAATCGCCACTCTCTAAATAGCGTGGCACTGTGTCATTCGCATTAGTAGCAGCAATAAAACGTTTAACGGGTAACCCCATGGCTTTAGCAAACAAACCCGCGGTGAGATTACCAAAATTACCACTGGGCACGGCAATCACAGGAGCGGCCTCATGACGCTGTTTTGACTGAGCAACCGCTTCGAAGTAATAACAAATCTGTGCCAGTAAGCGACTGATGTTGATAGAGTTAGCTGAGTTTAAATGCAAACCATCACGCACATCGCTATCTTCAAATGCCTGTTTGACTAAGTGCTGGCAGGCATCGAAATCTGACTCAACCGCGACTGTGTGGATGTTCTTGCCTAAAGTAGTGAACATTTTTTCCTGTAGCTCACTGATTTTGCCCTTAGGATAAAGCACCACAACATTGACTTTATCTAGACCATAAAAAGCATCGGCCACTGCCGCCCCAGTGTCACCCGAGGTCGCGGTTAGAATGGTTAAGCGCGAGTCATGGGCAAAGGCATTGATGCATTGCGCCATAAAGCGCGCACCAAAATCCTTGAATGCTAAAGTTGGCCCATGGAAAAGCTCAAGGCACGAGCGCTGGTCATCGACCGCCACCAAGGGCAAATCGAAATTAAAGGCACGCTCGACCAGTTTATCTACCGCGTCTTGTCCAAGCTCTGAGGCAAGCCAAGCGCCGAGCACTTTTTTACTGCGCTCGACAAAAGGCATCGCCAGCAGCGCCTCGATGTCGTGCAACACTGGGATTTGAGTAGGAAAAAACAGCCCTCTGTCTTTACCAAGTCCTAATTGCACCGCTTCCTTAAAGCTCACTTTCTGCGAAGGGTGTTTTAAATTATATAGTTCCATGCTCACTCGACCTTATCAGTGCCAAGCTTTTAAGGCTTGGGCTTAATGCTTTTAAAAGTAAGAAAATTAATCGACTCGACGCGTACCTTGCTCATCGAGACGGCACACATGGGCAAAGCCCCCCGCTTCGGTCAGATAATGAGCCTCCAACCACGCCTTGGCGGCGTTAGCGGTCGCAAGAACGTCTGTCACCGAAAACAGCGTTGGCCCGCTGCCCGAGATGCCAGTAGTTAACATGCCTAATTCGGCGAGCGCCGCCCTAGCATTGTCATAACCCGGTATCGCCGCCGCGCGGTAAGGTTCGGCCAGCACATCCTTCAAGACTTGAATCGCAAGCTTGGCGTTTTGCTGATAAGAGGCGTGTACAAAGGCACTCAAATAACGCCCAAAATCGATGGCCACGGACTTATCGTATTGTTCTGGCATGAGTTTACGCATCATGGCCGTTGAGAGTGAAATTCCAGGATACGCCACCACCCAATACCATTGTTTAAAACTGGGAATCGGCTCACAGATAGCGCCGGGCACATTGAGCATCAGCTGCATGCCGCCCAGATAACAGGGCGCGACGTTGTCGTAATGCACGCTACCGCTGATCTTGCCCTCAAACTCGCCCATGAGTTCGAGTAGCGCTTGCTTATCGTATGGACGCTCAAAATGCTCGTTAAGCGCGTAAAGCGCTGCAACCACAGAACTGGCGCTCGAACCTAAGCCACTGCCGACGGGCAAGTTTTTTTCTAGGGTTAATGCCACGCCTTGGTTTTCTTTCCCAAGGGCTTTTAAGAAAAACACCGCGCATTGATGGACGATATTCTCCTCGGGATTGCTGGGTAACTTATGCGCCCACGCTCCCACTTGAGTGAGGCTCACCCCAGCATCCGCTGCCGCAATCGTGACTCTATCGCCCAGTAAACTGCCATCGATGGGCGCAAGTGCTGCGCCCAATAAATCAAAACCCACACCCACATTACCCATAGAGGCGGGAGCGTAAACGGTCAAACTCATACACTCACCTCACGAGTCCAATTTAAGGTTCTTAATACATCGGCAAAGGCACCTGCCGCAGTCACTTCTGTGCCCGCACCATATCCACGCAACACAAAGGGAATCGGCTGATAATAACGGCTGTAGAATGCCAAGGCATTTTCACCGCCTTTTACGCTATAGAGCGGATCGGTTGCATCGACTTCGGTGATACGCACATAGCACGCGCCTTCTTCAATCTGCCCGACATAACGCAGCACTTTACCCTGCGCTTTCGCCTCCGCCACTCGCGCCGCAATCGCAGCATCGGCCTCGGGTAAACGCGCCATAAAACTTTCCACATCGCCTGAATCATCAAAACCTGCGGGCAAGACTGAGTCGACAACGATATCACTTAGCTCAAGTTTCAAACCCACTTCACGGGCCAAAATCAGCACTTTACGCGCCACATCCATACCACTTAAATCATCACGGGGATCGGGCTCGGTAAAGCATTTTTCCCGCGCCAGTTTAGTCGCCTCAGAAAGTGACATACCCTCATCGAGTTTACCGAAGATAAAGGATAAGGAGCCTGACAAAATGCCATTAAACTTGTGCAATTTATCACCGGCGAATAACAGTTTTTTCAAGTTATCGATAACGGGTAATCCTGCGCCCACGTTGGTCTCATACAGAAACTGCCGACGTTGCTTTAATGCTGTTTGACGCAAAGCTTGGTAATAGGCGTAATCGCGAGTGTTAGCCTTTTTATTCGGCGTCACCACGTGCATGCCCGCGTTCATCACCTCTAAATACTGGTTCGATACTTGATCGCTTGAAGTACAATCCACCAGCACAGGGTTTAATAACTGTTGCTCTTTCACCCACGCCAATAGCGCAGGTATATCGCTTGGCTGCTGGCTATCGGCAAGCAGGTTTTGCCAATTGTTTAAATCAATACCCGCACTATCGAGTAACATTTTGCTTGAATTGACAATACCGCAGACACGGATGCTAATGTGCTGCTCTTTTAGCACGCTCGCCTGTTGTTTGATCTGCTCCAGTAAGCCTGCGCCAACGTTACCGCAACCCACTAAAAACACATCTAAATACTGCTGCACATCGAAAAAGCCTTGATGACAGGCGGCTACAGCATGTTTGGTCTTACGTTGTTCGATCACCGTTGAAATAGAGCGCTCGGAGGAGCCTTGGGCAATCGCGATGATATTCACACTCGCCTGCGCTAAGGCTTGGAAGAACCGCGCCGCCACACCCTTATGGGTACGCATACCATCACCGATCAAGGAGACGATTGCTAAGTCATGGCGCATTGCAATCGGTTCTAGCAAGTCACTTTTAATTTCTAACTCAAACTCTTGCTCTAGCGCCGATTTCACCTTGGCGGACTCACTGGTCGCCACACAAAAGCTGATGCTGTATTCGCAAGAACTCTGGGTGATGAGTGACACAGAAACACCGCTACGGGAAATCGCCGCCAGTGTGCGGCTCGCCATACCGACCATGCCCTTCATACCAGGGCCTGATACATCAAACATGGTTTGATTATCCAAATTAGAAATGGCCTTCACCTGCAAGCCGCTCTGATCGGCCTGATTCGATACCAGAGTGCCGGGCGCATCGGGATTAAAGCTGTTTTTGATATAACAGGGGATGTGGAACTGGGCGATAGGTGCAATGGTTTTAGGATGCAGCACCTTAGCCCCAAAGTAAGACAGCTCCATCGCCTCTTGATAACTGAGCTGTGACAACAACTTAGCATCGGTAACAACCCGAGGATCGGTATTGTATACGCCGTCAACGTCGGTCCAAATCTCGCAGCTTGAAGCATCTAAACAAGCGGCCAGCACGGCAGCAGAGTAATCAGAACCGTTACGGCCTAAGGTCACAACCTTGCCGTCTTCATCGGCGGCGGTAAAGCCGGGCATCACCCAAACCCGCTTCTCATCGAGGGCAAGATTTTTGAATCGCGGTTTGCTGACGGCAATATCGACCACGGATTCTAGCGGACGACCACGGCCTAAAAATAGTTCACGTGGGTCTAGCTGCGCCGAAGTAATGCCTTTTGCCAGCATGACTTGCTCCATCAACGCAGCAGACAAACGCTCACCCGCAACCACGATCTCGGCGCGCACCCCGTCTGGGCATTCCTGCAACAGCGTAATACCGCGTAATCTGTCCTGCCAACGTGCAAGCTGCGCGCTTAGTCCGGCGAACAGCACTTCGCTCTGGCTACTAGAGAGTCCAGAACTAACCGCATCCTGATAGAGCGAGGTAAACACCCGCTCAACGTGTTGAATGACTGGTGAATAATCTTCCCCTTTCACCGCCACATCGACCATTTCTAGCAGAGCGTTTGTCACTGTTGCAGGCGCAGAGAGCACTGTCGCGACCGGCTCAGCTTTCGCTGCCTTGGCAACAATATCCGCCGCCATTGAAAATCGCTGCCAATTTGCAAGCGAGGTACCACCAAATTTCATCACTTTCATCTTGATCTCCTGTACCGCGCCCGACTAAGAAACATAAGCTAAAAACAAAAAAGCCCGCTTCTTTGTGGGAAGCGGGCTCGTCGTTAAAATTCTTTAGGGTGTATCAGCCCGCCCCCACTCTGGTTGTAGTGGTGGTTGTAATAATGGTAATTACTACGAAACCAAGGCTATGCATACGTTTAGACTTATCTATGTCAATGTGATGTTAAACAGAATTGCCTTTTTCACCTAACCTTGTCAACCCCCAAACTGGATTATTTATGCACAAATCTTTCACTTGAGTAAATTAGTGATTCAAGATTAATAAATATCAAGTTTTCATAGGCTAAAAATACGTTTTCATCAATATAAAACTGTTTACGTAAACGTAATGCCAGACAATTACAATCAATTTAACCTATTAAAAAATAAATAATTTATAATGATATTTTTTCATCATTCGAAAATTAAAGCATTTCAGTCTGTTTCCGCACATAACAAAGGGCAACTCATAAAAAACCACAATTCATCTTTTGTATCGTCCTTAATCTCAGTAAATCGAACTCACAAAAAGCTGTGCGATATCTAACATAAGCAACTTCAAATTATCGCCAGCACCCTAAAAGCGCGTTATTATGCGCGCACATTCCGAACCGGAGGCGATATGAAGATCACCCAACACAGCGCGGTAACCATTCATTACCGTTTATCAGATCAAGAAGGCAGACTTTTAGAAGACTCTTTTGATGCCGAACCAATGTTGTATCTGCATGGTACAGAAAACCTAATCCCAGGATTAGAAGCCGCATTAGAAGGTAAAATTAAGGGCGAAAAACTGGACGTGACGATCAGTGCCGAAGAGGCCTATGGTCCGTACCATGATGGCCTTCGCCAGGCAGTACCATTAGAAGCATTCGGTGATATCGAAGACATCGTGCCAGGTATGCGCTTTATTGCAGAAACCGAAATGGGCCAGCGTCCAGTTCAAGTCATCGAAGTTAAAGATGATGTTGTGATTGTTGATGGCAACCATCCATTAGCAGGCCAAGCACTCAGCTTTAACATTGAAGTCATCGATGTACGTGAAGCGACAGCTGAAGAAATTGCCCATGGACATATTCATGCACACGGCGGATGTGGCAGTCATGGACACAGCCATGAACATGACCATGGCGGCGGATGCTGTGGTGGCTCAGGTCATGATGTTGGTGGCTGCTGCGGGGGTTCTGATGACCATGGGCATCACCACCATGACCATGATCACGAAGCTTGTGACACACCTAAAGCGGGATGTGATGGCAACGGTGGCTGCGGCTGCCGCGGCTAATGTAGGTTCACAAGCCTAATAGCCCTCCCAGAGGAGCTGATAAAAAAGCACTTCCTTAAATAAGGAGGTGCTTTTTTTATCGCCAAATGATTATAATCAGCAGGTAAATAGGGAAGTTTAAAATCAAACAGCATTTTCAGCTAAAAAAAACAATATTTTCAAATCGATATAAACATCACGCAACGGAGTGCATATGTTAGCAAAACCAGTATATGAAGTTTTACCCTTTGGCTATATGGTACTAGGCTGTTTAAGCTTTATGCTGCTAGAACCTGATTATGCGCTGATTGCTGCTCTTGTTGTGTTTGTTTTGGGCGCCAGAATTTACAATTTACGTTCTCAAAATCGCCGAACCGATCCTGTAAAACGCCGAAAATCTGGATATCTACCTAAGACAATTTACGATTTATTGCCTTTTATTTATCTCTTTTCTGCCTTAGCTATTTTTAAATTTTTCCCTAAAAATCTTTATCCTTTGTTGGCCATTATGTTACTCAGTTATAGTTTTTATATTCTCGTTAGACGCTCCATCCACCGCCGACATAAAATACCGACAACTCCCCAGTTTTAATCAAATATCTAGTCCAATGGAGCCCAAATAATTAACTGATAAGCTGTTGGATTTTATCCCTATGGCTGGGTGCCATATTCTTTAAATAGTTAGAACAACGGGTAATAGTCGCAATACTCACCTGATACTCGGCAGCAATTTGTCTCTGGCTCATTTCTCCATTTAGCAATAGCTGGAAGACTTTTAGCCGACCGGCAATAGCGCTGCGCTCTTCCTCGGTCAGCAATAAATGAAACAATACCGACAGCTCTTCATAATTCCCATGGCTCAAAATTTTTTCTAATACTAAGTCCCAATTGGCTCGCATAATCGCCCCATAAGTATTGTTTAAGCATTACAACGGCAGTTTAGCAGATTTACTCTGCCGGCAAATAACTTGTTACGTTTATCCCTCTTATCTAGACAAAAACTGACAAATTTGCTTCTAGTACATTGAGTTAATTTGTGTACAATAGCAGAGCAATGTCACACTTCGACGCTAATTTGTGAGAATACGATGAAAAAATTACTCCTAACTCTCGTTGCCGGTACCTTATTGGCTTCAACTGCTCAAGCACACAATTTTGAAGATGCAAAAGATGCGATTCAATATCGCCAATCTGGATTCAGCTTAATTGCTTATAACTTTGGTGATATGGGCGCCATGATGAAAGGTAAAAAGCCTTTCGATGCTGAAACCTTTGCGATGCGCGCAAAAAATGTCGCTGCGCTTTCACACATCCCTTTCGAAGGCTTTATTGAAGGTTCAGATAAAGGCGATACCGAAGCCCTAGCCAAAGTATGGCAAGACAAGGCTGACTTTGACGCTAAGATGAAAACCTTCCAAGAAAATGCTGCAATTTTAGCGACTGTTGCTCAAAAAGGTGACCAAGCTGAAATCAAGCAAGCCTTTATGGATACTGGCAAGAGCTGTAAAGGCTGCCATGACGTTTACAAAAAAGATTAATGTTCTCGTAATCTCTTGTAAAAAGCCTGCAATATGCAGGCTTTTTACTCCTAAGCATCCGCTAAAGCACTTGCACTACAGGCCACATCAAATAAGTAAATACAACCCCTGCGATAATTAACAGCAGAATTAATGCCAGCCACAGTGATTTAAAAACCAACGGAGACTCTAACTTTGCGTATTCAAGCTTAGATACACGCTTGTAACCGCTAACCATTGCACCTATTAACTTGTCACCTTTAAGCGCGTGCACAATAACTGCCAACACATGCACGGCAGTTAAGGCTAAGATCAGGTTAAAATTCATCTTATGTAACCAAGTGAGAAACGAACCCGTATCAGCACTCACATAGCTGTATAGCGGACCTTCGGTAAAAACATCATCCGTAGCAAACAGTCCAGTAATTAGCTGTAAGCTAATAATGGCAATCAACACAATCACCATATAACCGCCCATCGGATTATGTCCTAATACCACAGACACGCCCTTTGATCGAACTTCGTTTAAATACTCAAACACAACCCTAGGGTGGTGCACGAAGTGGCTAAATCTGGCTGTATCACTGCCAATTAAGCCCCACAAAAGACGAAAGCCAATCAAAATCAACAGACTATAAGCAAAGATCTGGTGCCATTGCATTTCGCCCACTTCGGCGCTCCACCACAATAAGGCCATTAGGGCCACCATGCCCCAGTGAAAAAAGCGTATGGGTAAATCCCAGACCTTAACTTTGATATGTTCGGTTTCCATAATACCTGCCACTCGACGAAACAATGAAATAAGTGAAGGTATTTTATCGGAATCTAATGAAAAACTTAAAGTAAAGATAGGTAAATGATAGGAAAGACTGCAGAGTTATCCCATCAAATATGGCCTGTTCTGATAGCCAATACAAGCCTTTTTGGCTAAGAATCACCGAGATTTGTCTAAGCGATCAAATATCCAACGAACAGTATCTAACCGGACAAAAAATGTGATTTAGATCTCGTTTTTAAAGGTGTAGATTGGTAATCTGAAACTGAAGAAAATAAATAGAAGGTTCGACATATGCTAAAGATTACGAGCAAGCAATTAGAAGTAACTGCCCCAATCCGTGAACGCATTGAAAGCCGTTTGGAGAAACTTTCTAGACATGATGTGCAGTTGATTAATCCCCATGTCATTATTACCGAGGAGAAACCTGGTTTCAAAATTGAAGCGTCGGTTGGCATCCCAAATGGAGAACTTTTTGCTCAAGCTAAACACGATAATCTTTATGCAGCTATCACTGCTATGGGCCAAAAATTAGAGAAGCAACTCAATCGATTAACCCACAAACCTGAAGCACAACGTTTTACATCCATTGCTCATCCCGAAGAGGCTATTAATGTCGAGGATGATTACGAGGAGGAAGATGCAGCTTAAGTTACTCGATGTAGTGCGAGACCACATCACTTCGAGAGCATAAAAGTAGATAAGGTTTAATAGGTCACATTTTTTAGCAAAAGTTTGATAGGCCATCCTAATGGCCAGTAAAAAGAGTGTGAACCTTTAAAGAACTACTACACTTTACTAAGTGACAGCAGAATCGAAGTGATGTGAATTTCAGCTTAATAGCATTTAATACCACCACAAGAAGGAGTACGCCGCCATACAAAACTCACACTCAAAAACAGTGACACAGGTAGTCACATAAAGCATTAAAGCAGCCACATAAATTCGGTAACGCCAAGCTGTAATGTTTATGCGTTTCCCATCTGGTTATCAAATGAGATGCGAGGTTACTAAAAGTACAAACCGATGACCAAAAACTAACGACAAATACACTAAGGGGTGTTAACTCACGAGTCGATCATTAAGGAGTAACCTACTACATCATATTGCCAGTTTAAGTCTTACACACTCTTCAAGCACAAATGTAACAACCAAGAGGAGGACGTTAGCAATAGAGCCACATAGGTACCATGAAAGGCCACTTTAGGTGAATTAGCTTCTTAACAGTCAAACAATATGAGGAGGTTAATAGCGTTATCGGTAATATGAGCAAGTGGGCATATTACAAATAGTGAGTAAAAAGAATTTAGATAACACGGAACAAGGCGAGCTGCTTAACAGCAAAATACCCAGTACCTTTTTGAGTACTAATATCGGCCAGATTTCTTTATCTATGTTCTAAAGTGTAATCGTAAGTGAAAATGTAAGCTAAAGTTGTAAGTTGAAAAGTGAGTTAACATGCTGAATAAACAAATCTAATGCAATATCTGTTTGTTTATTCACAAAGCGTCAATGAATCCTTTAATAACAATGCTCAATAACCTAGGAGGAATAGTTTGTTTGACCAGTCTTTCAACCAGCGCACCTTCGGGTGCGCTTTGCTTTTATACTCCATAGTCGTTCAACCATTTACTTAAGCACTTAGTATCAAGCTTGTTCTTAAGCTAATGCACATTTCGCACAGTAACTGTTTAAGTGAAACACCAGTCCCCCGTAGCTTAATCTACCGCTAAAAACCCCAGAGCTAAGCGTTAACCCAGCTCGAGTTTTAGTGTAGACTTACCCGTTCATCCATAACTCAAAGCAAGGCATTGAAATCATGACTCAAGCGCTGTTTTATCTACTGCCGCCGATGGGCGTGAACACGGCCTTTAGTGACATGTATCAATTGGCTTGCCGCTTGGCCCAACAGGGATTTATAAACCAGCAGCAGGTCTATATTCACTGTCAGGACAAGAACATCGCCTTCGAAATCGACGAGTTACTATGGCAGTTTGAACCCAGTGCATTTGTCCCCCATAACCTCAAAGGTGAAGGCCCAACCACGGGTTCCCCCGTTGAAATCGGTTTTGATCGACTTGGACCTAACAAAAGTCGTCAACTTCTGATTAATCTTGCAGACCAAGTACCGCCATTTGCGGTAAACTTTGGTCAAATCTTCGATTTTGTAGCTAATGACGACCAACATAAGGCGATAGCACGTGAACGCTACCGCCAATATCGTGGCTTAGGGATTGAATTAACAACCCAAAATTTAGCAACACATCCACTTAATTTAGCTTGAGACAGATACGTTCCCATGGAAAAAACATACGATCCTCAGTCCATTGAGCAGACTCTTTACCAAAACTGGGAAGAGCAAGGTTACTTTAAGCCCCACGGCGATGCCTCACAGGGCAACTATTGCATCATGATCCCACCGCCCAATGTGACGGGCAGTCTGCACATGGGTCACGCTTTCCAAGATACCATCATGGATACCCTGATCCGCTACCAACGTATGAAGGGTAAAAACACCCTGTGGCAAGTCGGTACTGACCATGCGGGTATTGCGACTCAAATGCTGGTTGAGCGTAAGCTTGAAGCCGAAGAAGGCAAGAGCCGCCATGATCTTGGCCGCGATGCTTTTATGGAAAAAGTCTGGGAATGGAAAGCGCAATCGGGCGGCACCATCACTAAGCAGCTACGTCGTATGGGCGCCTCTGTGGATTGGGACCGTGAGCGTTTTACCATGGACGAAGGCTTGTCTAAAGCCGTTCAAGAAGTGTTTGTCCGTCTCTATGAAGATGATTTGATTTACCGTGGTAAACGCTTAGTAAACTGGGATCCCAAGCTGCATACCGCGATTTCTGATCTCGAAGTGGAAAACAAAGAAAAGCAAGGCCACATGTGGCATCTGCGTTATCCATTAGCCGATGGCGAACTGACTGCTGACGGTAAAGATTACCTCGAAGTCGCCACCACGCGTCCAGAAACTATGTTAGGCGATAGCGCGGTTGCAGTTCATCCAGACGATGAGCGTTATCAAGCACTGATCGGCAAATTTATTCTGCTGCCTATCGTTAATCGTCGCATCCCAATCGTTGCCGATGACTATGTGGACATGGCTTTTGGTACAGGTTGCGTGAAAATCACCCCTGCCCACGACTTTAATGACTATGAAGTTGGTAAGCGCCATAAGCTGCCCATGTTCAACGTGTTGACCTTAGATGCGGCCATTCGCGCATCAGCCGAAGTCGTCAATACCGATGGCACCATCAACACCACCTTAGATGGCAGCCTACCTGAGCGTTTCGCAGGTTTAGATCGTTTCAAAGCCCGTGATGCAATCGTGGCAGAGTTTGAAACCTTAGGTCTGCTCGAAAAAATCGCGCCACACGGCCTAAAAGTGCCCTACGGTGACCGCTCAGGCGTAGTTATTGAGCCGATGCTGACCGACCAATGGTACGTAGCTGTGGCGCCTATGGCCAAAACCGCTATCGAAGCCGTTGAAAATGGCGATATTAAGTTTGTGCCGCAGCAGTACGAAAACATGTACTTCTCTTGGATGCGCGACATTCAGGATTGGTGTATCTCTCGCCAATTATGGTGGGGTCACCGCATCCCTGCTTGGTACGATGCGAATGGTAAGGTTTATGTGGGCCGCACCGAAGCTGAAGTACGTACTAAACACAATATCGATGATGCTATCGCCCTGCGCCAAGATGAAGACGTACTGGATACTTGGTTCAGCTCAGCCCTGTGGACATTCTCAACCTTAGGCTGGCCTGACAATGTTGAAGATTTAAAAACCTTCCATCCAACCGATGTGTTGGTAACGGGTTTTGACATCATCTTCTTCTGGGTTGCCCGTATGATCATGATGACCATGCACTTCATCAAAGATGAAGACGGTAAGCCACAGGTACCCTTTAAAACCGTTTATGTGACAGGCCTTATCCGCGATGAAGCGGGTAACAAGATGTCAAAATCTAAGGGCAACGTACTTGACCCATTGGATATGATTGACGGTATCGATCTAGAAGCCCTAGTTGAAAAACGCACCGGCAACATGATGCAACCTCAACTAGCCGCCAAGATCGAAAAGAGCACCCGCAAAGAATTCGAAAATGGTATCGAAGCCCACGGTACTGATGCCCTGCGCTTTACCCTAGCTGCAATGGCCTCAACTGGCCGTGATATCAACTGGGACATGAAGCGTTTAGACGGTTACCGCAGCTTCTGTAACAAGCTTTGGAACGCATCACGTTACGTATTGATGAATACCGAAGGCCAAGATTGCGGCCCGAACTCTCCTGACTACCAAGGTGGTGAGATGGAATTGTCGCTGGCGGATCGCTGGATCATCGGTTTATTCAACCAAACCGTAAAAACCTATGACGACCACATGGCAAACTATCGCTTCGACCTCGCTGCTAACACACTGTACGAGTTCACTTGGAACCAGTTCTGCGATTGGTACTTAGAGTTAACTAAGCCAGTGCTGCAAAACGGCAATGAAGCGCAAATGCGTGGCACCCGCCATACACTGGTCAATGTGTTAGAAGCGATGCAACGTCTGATGCACCCAATGATGCCATACATCACTGAAACCATCTGGCAACGCGTTAAACCACTGACAGGCGCCCAAGGCGACACCATCATGCTGGCACCATTCCCAAGCTATGATGCTGCCAAAGTAGATGCGACCGCGATGGCCGATCTCGAATGGGTTAAGCAAGTCATTGTTGCGGTTCGTAATATCCGTGCAGAGCTCAATATAGCGCCTTCTAAGCCATTAAATGCCCTACTGCGTGGCGTGAGTGCCCAAGACAAAGCCCGTGTTGAAGCTAACCAAGCCTTCTTCACAACGCTTGCGCGCTTAGAAAGTATGACGATTCTTGGCGAAGGTGAAACGGCGCCTATGTCGACCACAGGTCTGATT
>NZ_JTLE01000094.1:636471-708168 GCF_000798835.1 Shewanella sp. ZOR0012 | reverse complement strand
TCGTGATTGCCGAATTAGAGACGAAGGAGTCCCTCGAAGCCGAGTTGCAACGTACGAATCCGGTCGAAATTCTTTATAGCGAAGATTTTGGTGCACTGGAGTTATTGCATCATTTTAAAGGCAAACGTCGCCGCCCTGAGTGGGAATTTGATTACGATACCAGTATCAAACTGCTGTTGGCCCAGTTTGGCACTAAGGATTTACACGGTTTCGGCATAACCGATGCTCGCCTATCGCTGCAAGCGGCAGGCTGCTTGATGCAGTACGTAAAAGACACCCAGCGCACCGCCCTGCCCCATATCAATGCTATTACCCGTTTTAATCAAACCGATACGATTGTCTTGGATGCGGCAACGCGCCGCAACCTCGAGCTGACACAAAATTTGAGTGGTGGTCGGGATAACACCCTAGCAGCCGTGCTCGACAATACTGCCACAGCCATGGGCAGCCGTATGTTACAACGCTGGATCCATCAGCCGTTGAGGGACCATGCACAGATTTTTGCTCGCCAAACGGCGGTCAATGAGTTGCTCGCGACCGCGGCCCATGAGTCATTGCATGAGCAGCTTAAAGCCCTAGGTGATATCGAACGTATCATGGCAAGACTGGCGCTTCGTACCGCTCGTCCACGGGATTTTGCCCGCCTACGCCAAGCATTAAACCTATTGCCTCAATTACAGCAATCATTAGCACAGTTAAGTGCCCCCCATACGGTGAAACTAGGTCAACTCTTAGGCGAGTTTCCCGAAGAGCAACAACTGCTTGAGCGCGCTATTGTCGATAACCCGCCCATGCTTATCCGTGATGGCGGCGTAATCCGTGAAGGCTACAATGCCGAATTAGACGAATGGCGTGGCTTAAGTGAAGGTGCCAGCGATTATCTAGTACAACTCGAAGCGCGGGAAAAAGAACGCACTGGCATTGCTACGCTGAAGGTAGGCTACAACCGAGTCCATGGTTACTACATTGAAGTCAGCCGTCTGCAATCACAGCAAGTGCCATTAAATTACCAACGCCGTCAAACCCTTAAGAATATGGAGCGTTATATCACGCCCGAGCTTAAGGAATATGAAGAAAAAGTGCTGTCGAGCCAAGGTAAGGCGCTCGCTCTTGAAAAACAACTGTGGGACGAATTGTTTGATTTAATCCTCCCCAAATTGCATGAGCTACAAGCCTTTGCCAGAGCAGCCGCCGAACTCGATGTGCTCAGTAACTTTGCCGAACGTGCCGAAACCTTAGGCTATACCTGCCCAGAACTGAGCAGCGAAATCGGGGTAAAAATTGAAGCGGGTCGTCACCCTGTGGTTGAGCGTGTGAGTCAAACGCCTTTTATCGCCAACCCTGTCACTCTGCACAATCAACGCCGGATGTTGATTGTTACAGGTCCAAACATGGGCGGTAAATCGACCTACATGCGTCAAGTTGCACTGATCACCCTAATGGCACACATTGGCAGCTTTGTACCGGCAGATCGCGCCATTATTGGTCCTATCGATCGAATTTTTACCCGTATTGGTGCCTCAGACGATCTCGCCTCAGGCCGTTCAACCTTTATGGTGGAAATGACTGAAACGGCCAATATTCTCCATAATGCCACTGCGCAGAGTTTAGTCTTGATGGATGAAATTGGTCGCGGCACATCAACCTACGATGGCCTGTCATTAGCCTGGTCTGCGGCTGAGTATTTAGCACAGCAAGTCGGCGCGATGACGCTGTTTGCGACCCATTATTTCGAGTTAACACAGTTACCGGAACTCATGGCTGGGGTCTATAACGTGCACCTCGATGCGATTGAGCACGAAGACACCATCGCCTTTATGCACGCGGTGCAAGAAGGTGCGGCCAGTAAGAGTTACGGTTTACAAGTTGCGGCCCTTGCTGGTGTACCAGCTCGGGTGATTAAGGCGGCAAAACATAAACTACATCAGCTTGAGAGTCGCGACCATCAAGTAGAGGGCACAAAGGCACCGATTCAAACCTTGTTAGCCCTGCCGGAGCCAGTGGAGAATCCGGCCATAAGCAAGTTAAAAGCCATCAATCCAGATAACCTGACCCCAAAACAGGCACTGGATTTACTCTATGAGCTTAAACGCTTGAGTTAAATAGCTTTGTTCATCGTAACTTAATAATAAAAACGCCCACAAAGTGGGCGTTTTTTTATGGGTTGATTAAACAACCTTAAGCATTAGTTTCTAAATAAAGCCTCTACAGATAGCCCTTGCGCCCCCAGCAAATCGCGCATGCGTTTTAAGGCTTCCACTTGGATTTGGCGCACACGTTCACGAGTGAGACCAATTTCAGCGCCAACATCTTCAAGAGTTGATGGCTCGTAACCCAATAACCCAAAGCGTCGCGCTAACACTTCTCTTTGCTTGGTATTAAGTTCATTTAACCACTTCACAACTGAGTTAGAGATGTCTTCGTCTTGTACTTTAAAGTCTGGACCTACGTTATCGTCATCAGCAAGCACATCGAGTAATGCCTTGTCGTTATCGCCACCTAAGGGAATATCGACAGAAGTGATCTTCTCGTTGAGCTTCAGCATACGGCTGACGTCAACACTGGATACTTGTAGTTTCTCGGCAATTTCTTCTGCCGTAGGTTCATGGTCAAGTTTTTGCGCTAATTCCCGAGCTGTACGTAAATATACGTTAAGCTCTTTTACTACATGGATAGGCAAGCGAATTGTGCGAGTTTGGTTCATGATTGCACGTTCGATGGTTTGTCTGATCCACCAAGTCGCATAGGTTGAGAAACGGAAACCTCTTTCTGGGTCGAATTTCTCGACAGCGCGTATCAAACCAAGATTACCCTCTTCGATTAAATCCAGCAGCGCAAGACCACGATTATTGTAACGACGGGCAATTTTAACCACGAGTCGCAGGTTGCTTTCGATCATGCGGTTACGGGATTTTTCGCAGCCTTTTAAGGCTTTACGGGAAAAGTAAACTTCTTCTTCTGCACTAAGCAGTGGGGAAAAACCTATTTCACCTAAATAGAGTTGTGTGGCATCAAGATTTTTTTGCAGGTCATCTTGAACCTGTTGTTCGAGTCCTAATTCTTGAACTAAATCAGCGGCGATATCCTCTTTATCGAGATCAAACTCTGCGGCATCAACGGAAAAATCTACTAGTTCTTCTACGGCAGTGCTATTTATGCGGCTCATGATCGAATCTCCCAAACCTAATTTAACTGCTTGTATTACTGCAATTTATTATCCTCCATGCCAAAACAAGGCCCTAAACAATCATTGCTTAGGTAAGTAGTTGAGTGGGTTAACAGACTGACCATGGTAACGAATTTCAAAACGTAACATTACTTGATTAGTACCTGTACTACCCATTTTAGCAATCGTCTGTCCAGCGAGGACATGTTGCTTTTCATCGACTAAGATCTGATCCGCATGAGCATAAGCACTAAGGTAATCGTCACTATGTTTGATAATAACTAAATTACCATAACCCCTAAGCGCACTACCTGCGTATACCACCCGCCCATCTGCTGCAGCTTTGATGATATCTCCACGTTTTCCTGCGATCTTAATACCTTTATTTCCCTGCTCATTGGCAGAGTATGTTCCTATCAATTTACCTCTTACAGGCCATTGCCACTGGCTTACACTATCGGGTAGTGTCGATGTCGGAGCAATAATTGAAGGGTTAATATTTTGTTGGGAACTTGTTGCAGAATACGCAGACTTTGCTTTCTGATCAAGTGTTTTTTTCTGTGTTTCACTAGATACAGAATTCTGAGAAAAATCATCATTAACTGATTGTTTTTTATTTTGATTATGCTGATAACCACCTTTACTTACCGAATTAATTCCACCTAAAGTCGTAGAAGGTTTACTATTTTGATTATGGTCATATGTTAAATACAAAACCTGACCAGGATAGATGGTATACGATTTATCTAATTGATTAATTTTAGCAATTTCGGCGTAATCTTTGCCTGCAGCCCAAGAAATAGAGTAAAGAGTGTCGCCTTTCTTAACTTTATATGAATTAGATTTAATATTGCCTTTGTTGTGCTTTGAATAATTGTGGGAAAGACTTTCGACAGGTGCGGGGCGACTCGCCTGAAAGCTACAGCCCGCAAGCAACAACAGTAAACTGAGGTTTAAAAGTAAACCCGCATTCAACAATAAAAACTCCTTTTTGGGGCTATCTTACTGTTTTAGTAATTTATAAATCGATAAACGCGCTATGCAAGCTCACCATTTACTAAAGGAACAAATTTGACTGTCTCTATCACTTCAGAACTAAAACTATCAAAGTGACGCGTAATCCGCATCAATTGCTGCGTTTCTTCACCCACGGGGATAATTAATACACCGCCTTCGGCTAACTGGGATAATAACGCTTCAGGAACCTTTGCGGCAGCTGCGGTGACCATAATGCCATTATAGGGACTACGATTCTGCCAGCCCTGCCAACCATCGCCATACTTAAAGGAAACATTATGCAGATCGAGCCGCTTTAATCTTTGCCTTGCTTGGATTTGTAACGTCTTTATACGTTCCACAGTGCAAAGCTCTGGTACTAATTGGGCGAGAATCGCCGCTTGATAACCTGAGCCCGTTCCGACTTCAAGCACCTTATGGGGTTTATGTTGAAGCAGTAACTCAGTCATTCGCGCGACGATATAAGGCTGAGAAATGGTTTGCCCTTGGCCAATAGGTAAGGCTGTATTCTCATAGGCTTTATGGGCTAACGCATTATCAAGAAACAATTCACGTGGGGTATAGGATATTGCCTTAAGCACGGCTGGATTACGGATCCCCGCATCCTGAAGCTTTTTCGCTAAATTCACCGCCGATGTTAAGGCAACTCGAGTCATATTTTATCTACCCAATTTTGCAATATCGATAATTGTTTATACGCGGTCAAGTCTACGGTTAACGGAGTGATCGACACATAACCATGAGCAATAGCATGGAAATCGGTACCTTCACTCGCATCTTGTTCAACACCCGGTGGGCCGAGCCAAAAAATTTCTCGTCCTGCGGGATCTTGCGTACGCACAATGCCTTCAGCTTTATGCCGCGCTCCAAGGCGCGTCACTCTTATGCCTTTAATCTCATCCAACGGTAAATCCGGCACATTGATATTGAGGATCTGATCACTGGCAATCGGGTGCACTAATAGCCCCTGCACGATTCGCCGCGCGTAAACGGCGGCAGTGTGATAATGCTTAAAGGCTTTGCCATTAAGCGAAATCGCTACTGCGGGGAAGCCTAAAAAACGCCCTTCCATTGCCGCCGCGACCGTGCCCGAATATAAAGTATCATCCCCCATATTCGCGCCAGCATTGATGCCCGATACCACCATATCCGGCTCACCATCACAGAGCTCCCGTATGGCTAAGTGGACGCAATCTGTTGGTGTACCGTACACAGAAACATAACCATTATCTAACCTATTAATTCTTAATGGATTAGTCAAGGTTAAAGAGTTACTTGCACCGGAACAATTACGATCAGGTGCGACCGTCATCACAGTGGCGATTTCGGCAAGCGCCTCCGTTAAGGCTTTTATTCCCGGCGCATTCACCCCATCATCATTGCTGACAAGGATACGGATCATAAAGTGGACTCGCCATTGTCGATTAGATTGACCTCTGCAACATCGCTTTCAGCTGCAGTATTTGCCTCAGGAGCATTCGTATCCGGCGTAACTGTCGCTTGCCATTGCAGCTCTTTCACATCTTGATAATCAACCAGCTCTCTTAACAGCGATGTCGCAAAGCTACCCGCAGGTAAAATAAACTCAAGTACCAATCCATCTGCGGTTTGCTCGTATTTAAGTCCTTGAGGTTCCAGTAGCAATGGGCGGCGTTCCTGCTCAAGACCTGCGTGCTCAAGGCCGTAGCAATCGTCGCTCAGCTCAGCCATGGCTTGGGTTTCAACCTCGGCGGCTTCGCCCTGCGGCAGCATTTTTCCGCGACCCCAAAGTGGGGCAGAAAGTTGAATATCTTTCTCAATCAAGCGTTTTAATACCACTAAATCCCATTCAGGCGTAACGAAAAAGCTTTTGCTGCCCGCCAGCATCACGCAATCCCCCGCTAAGGGTTTAGTGCCATAATTCGCTAAACGATAGGAGACAACGGTATTGAATAGATTGGAGCGCACCGCAGACAGATACATGCTGCGCTTATTACGGTCTTTCACCTTTTTGCCCGCTAGCATTTGCCGACCAAGCACCAGGTTTTTACCATCATGCCCAAAACGCTGCTCACCAAAATAATTGGGCACACCTATTTGGCTGACTTTCTCGATGCGGCTGATAATGTCTTCCACGTTTGTGACATTGCGCAGGGTAAGGATAAAACGGTTGCCCAAGAGCGCGCCAATACGTAATTTTTTGCTGTGGCGACTACTGGATAATATGGTTAAACGCTCGCTGTTTAGCGCGCTCCACGCAGGGGTTTCTTTACCTGGGATACGAATGCCAAACCACTGTTCTGTGATGGCATTTTTATCTTTTTGTCCTGCATAGGTCACTTCTTTGGGATGAACCTTAGCGAACTTTGCCAGCATTTCAGCCACTTGTACCGTGTTCAATCCATCCTTACGAATGTGGACTAAATGATGTTCGCCCTCGCCCGAAGGGCTAAAAGGCAAAATCTCTTTCACGATAAAGTCGCTGTTAACGGTTCTTAAATCTGCGGTGCCCGTCGGTTTGCCGTACAGGTAATGTAGTTCGCTCATGGGTCTTTCTTATCTCTTAAAGTTGCAGGCTATTGGCGGCTGAGTAATACGACGGCTTCGACCGCGATGCCTTCTTTACGGCCAGTAAATCCGAGTTTTTCTGTGGTAGTAGCCTTGACGTTGATATCTGCAATATCAGCATTAAGATCGGCTGCCAGCACGTTGCGCATATCCTCGATATGCGGCGCCATCTTAGGCGCCTGGGCAATAATAGTGACATCCAGATTACCCAGCTCAAATCCCTTCGCCCGCGCTAAGGCATAACAATGGCGCAGCAAAACGCGACTATCAGCGCCCTTATAGGCGGCATCGGTATCGGGGAAATGTTTACCTATATCCCCAAGGGCCATCGCCCCTAAAATGGCATCGGAGATGGCATGCAGGACTACATCACCATCGGAATGAGCTACCAGCCCCGTTTCGTAGGGTACTTCGACCCCGCATAAAATTAACGGGCGTGGTTCACCAAATTTATGAACATCAAAACCATGGCCGATACGGATTTTCATGACTTATTTCCTAACGTATTTAATAAATTGCGCAATTCACTCAGCTTGCCTTCAAGCCTTAGCACGCAGTAAAAAAAGTTCTGCTAACTCCAAATCATCGGGATGGGTCACTTTAATGTTATCCGCCCGCCCAGCGACTAATCCAGGGGAAATTCCCGCCCATTCCATCGCCGAGGCTTCATCGGTCACAACGGCCCCTGCGGCAAGCGCGGCTTTTAAATGCAATCGCAACAAGGAGGTTGGGAATAACTGCGGCGTCAAGGCATGCCAGAGATTATCGCGGCAAACGGTCGAGCTGATTTCACCTAAGCTATTGGCGCGCTTCATGGTATCGCGGACTGGCATCGCCAAAATGGCACCTTGGGGAAAGTGTACCCGCGAAGCCAGCAATTTATCTATGTCTCCCGCCGTTAAGCAGGGTCTAGCCGCATCGTGTACTAAGGCCCAACCATTGTCGGGTGCCTTATCGAGTGCCGCCAGCACTGAGTCGGCGCGCTCAGAGCCGCCAATAACAATCACCAGCTTGGGATGCTTGGCCTGCGGCAACGCGGCAAATTCGGTATCCTCAGGATGCAGCGCGACAATCACTTGGTTAATTTGCGGATGGGACAATAACTTGTCTAAGGTATGAGCCAGAATGCTTTGTCCCAACAAAGTTAAATATTGCTTGGGTTTACCCGCGCCCATGCGGCTGCCAATCCCTGCGGCTGGCACAATCGCAACCACATTAGGTGAGAAAGGATCCAGCTGAATAGCGACTTCTGTTTCAGTCTGTGGCGCGGCTTCTAAGACGATATCCATTTGTGCTCCGTTACTGCGAGGGACTCGATACTGCACGGTCACCGCCCACCACGCGATAGAAGGTCTCGCCTTCTTTCACCATGCCAAGCTCGTTACGCGCCCGCTCTTCAATCGCTTCGGTACCACTCTTAAGATCGATAATTTCTTCTTTAAGCACTTGGTTACGCTCATTGAGTTTTGCATTACCATCTTGCTGAGCAGCAATCTGTTTTTGCAGAACAAAGTATTCGGGCAGACTGTTATCACCCGACCACAGCCGATATTGCAGTAAACCGAGTAGCACTATGAGTGCAATGACAAAAAATTTCATGGAGGAATTAGCGTCAATGTCTTGGATTAAAAAATGATACTGCAGATAGTACAACAAAAAAGGCCACCAAGTGGTGGCCTTTTTACATCGGTCGGCTAAATTACGCCTGACCTTTGATTTCCTTCAAACCGCGATACGGTGCTTTTTCACCTAATTGCTCTTCGATACGTAGCAATTGGTTGTATTTAGCCACACGGTCAGAACGGCACAGTGAACCAGTCTTGATTTGGCCAGCCGCAGTACCTACCGCTAAATCAGCGATAGTAGCGTCTTCAGTTTCACCGCTACGGTGTGAAATCACCGCAGTGTAACCCGCCGCTTTTGCCATACGGATAGCCGCTAAGGTTTCAGTTAATGAACCGATTTGGTTGAACTTGATCAGGATTGAGTTAGCGATGCCGTTCTCGATACCACGGGTTAAAATCTTAGTGTTGGTTACGAATAAATCGTCGCCCACTAATTGGATCTTGTCGCCCATGATCTTAGTTTGGTATGCCCAACCATCCCAATCTGACTCGTCCAGACCGTCTTCGATAGAGACAATTGGATATTGTTCAGTCAGTGATTTCAGGAAGTCAGAGAAACCGTTTGAATCGAATACTTTGCCTTCGCCAGACAGGTTATATTTACCGTCTTTGTAGAACTCAGAAGCCGCACAGTCTAATGCCAGAGTCACGTCAGTACCCAGCTTGTAACCTGCTAATTCAACCGCTTCTTTAATTACCGCTAATGCATCAGCGTTAGAAGACAGGTTAGGAGCGAAACCACCTTCGTCACCCACAGAAGTGCTTAAACCTTTACCGTGCAGTACTTTTTTCAGGGTGTGGAAAATCTCAGCGCCCATACGTAAAGCTTCGCGGAAGTTTTTCGCGCCAACAGGTTGCACCATGAACTCTTGGATATCAACGTTGTTATCCGCGTGCTCGCCACCGTTGAGGATGTTCATCATAGGCACTGGCATAGCGTATTGGCCAGGTGTGCCGTTTAATTCCGCAATGTGAGCGTATAAAGGCATGCCTTTAAATGCCGCAGCCGCTTTAGCCGCCGCTAAGGACACAGCGAGAATCGCGTTAGCACCTAACTTGTCTTTGTTTTCAGTGCCGTCTAAGTCGATCATGATTTGATCAAGTTCGGCTTGGGCAGTCGCATCTTTACCGATTAACGCAGCACGGATAGGACCGTTTACGTTAGCCACAGCAGTTAATACACCTTTACCTAAGTAACGGCTCTTGTCGCCATCACGCAGTTCTAGTGCTTCGCGGCTACCGGTAGAAGCACCAGATGGCGCAGCCGCCATACCGATAAAACCACCTTCTAAATGCACTTCGGCTTCAACTGTTGGGTTACCACGAGAATCCATAATCTCGCGACCAATCACGTTAATAATCTTAGCCATATTACCCTCGATTTAAGTTTAAAAGAGAAAAGAAAAAACCAATACCAATGGGAATTAACAGATGTAGAGTACGACCAAAATCTTTAAATTCCGTTTACTATTTCCGTCTAGACGCATGTCGTTTATACACATGGGTATGAGTTTTGACTCATGTTTACGCGGCCTGAGTGTAACAAAAGGCCGGGCCCACTGTCGCGGGTCCGGCCTTAAAATTTATTTCTTCAGATCACGTTTTTGATGTGCACTCGCGGCAGCAACGAAACCTTCGAACAATGGATGACCATCGCGTGGGGTCGAAGTAAATTCTGGGTGGAATTGACCCGCTACAAACCAAGGATGATCTTTGAGCTCAATCATCTCAACCAGTTTACGGTCAGAAGATAAACCACTAAATACCAGACCCGCTTGTTCTAAACGTTCTCTGTACTTATTGTTCACTTCGTAACGGTGACGGTGACGCTCAACACAAGTGTTACCTTTGTACGCTTGCGCCGCTTTTGAGCCTTCCAGCAGATGACATAACTGTGCACCTAAACGCATAGTGCCACCTAAGTCAGAGGCTTCATGGCGCTGTTCAACATTACCTTCTTCGTCAACCCATTCAGTGATTAAGCCAACCACTGGGAATGGCGTTGCTTTGTTGAATTCGGTTGAGTGAGCATCGGCCATGCCAGCAACGTTACGGGCAAATTCAATCAGTGCCACTTGCATACCTAAACAGATACCAAAGTATGGCAGGTTGTTTTCACGGGCAAATTTAGCCGCCTGAATCTTACCTTCCACACCGCGCTCACCGAAGCCACCTGGGACTAAGATACCGTCTAAACCTTGTAAGACTTCATCGCCTTTGGCTTCTACGGTTTGTGAGTCGATATACTTGATAGTCACAGATACGCGATTTTTCAGACCTGCGTGCTTTAACGCTTCGTTGACTGATTTATAGGCGTCTGGCAGTTCGATGTATTTACCCACCATACCAATCACGACTTCGCCGTTTGGATTAGCTTCTTGGTAAATGACGTTTTCCCACTCAGACAAATCAGCTTCGCGGCATTCTAAGCCAAAACGCTTAACCACTAAGTCATCTAAACCCTGTGAGCGCAGCAGCGCAGGGATCTTGTAGATGCTGTCGACGTCTTTTAATGAAATAACTGCACGTTCTTCAACGTTACAGAATAACGAAATCTTCGCACGCTCGTTGGCAGGAATCGCACGGTCGCCACGGCAGATCAATACGTCTGGTGCAATACCGATAGAACGCAACTCTTTCACTGAATGTTGAGTCGGTTTCGTTTTCACTTCGCCCGCAGCACCAAGGAATGGCACTAAGGTTAAATGCATAAACAGGGTACGATCGCGGCCCAGTTCAACGCCTAATTGGCGAATAGACTCAAGGAATGGCAGTGATTCGATATCACCCACAGTACCGCCGATTTCAACGATAGCCACATCGTGACCTTCGCCACCAGCTAATACTTTTTCTTTGATCGCGTTAGTGATGTGCGGGATCACCTGAATTGTCGCGCCTAAATAGTCACCGCGACGTTCTTTACGTAATACTTCTTCGTAAATACGGCCTGTGGTGAAGTTGTTGCGACGATTCATCTTAGTGCGGATGAAACGCTCATAGTGGCCTAGGTCGAGGTCTGTTTCTGCGCCGTCCTCAGTCACAAACACTTCACCATGTTGCGTTGGGCTCATGGTACCTGGATCAACGTTAATGTATGGGTCCAGTTTCATGATGGTTACATTGAGACCACGGGCCTCTAAAATTGCGGCTAATGAAGCGGCTGCAATGCCTTTACCTAGTGATGAAACCACACCACCAGTAACGAAGATATACCTTGTAGTCATGCTGAACCTGAGAAAATGAGTTTGAAAATACGTGCTTGTAAGAAAGCACTAGGACGGGGCAGTAGTATACCAAAGGTGTTGCCATTCGACAAACACCAATCCGGATAATTTGCCCTTTATCTTGGCTCGCCCTGTTTAACCTTATCCCAGTAGGCATCTAACTCTTCTAAGCTATGTTCTTCTAATGCTTTATTATTTTGTCTCGCAAATGCCTCTACACCTTTAAAACGGCGTTCAAATTTAACATTGGCTTGGCGCAGCGCTTGTTCTGGGTCCACCTTTAAATGACGCGCCAAATTCACCACTGCAAATAATAAGTCACCCATTTCGGCCTGAACTTTGGCTTGGTCGAGCGTTGGCTGGTTCACCTCCGCCAGCACTTCCTCAATTTCCTCATGGATTTTTGCGACAACGGGCTCAAGCTCAGGCCAATCGAACCCAACGCGCGCGACCCGCTGTTGAATTTTGATAGAACGGGATAACGCTGGCTGTGCGCGCGGAATATCATCCAGCACAGAAACCTCGCTTGGTGAAGTCACCCCAGCCGCTAATGCCTTTTGTTCACGCTCGCTGGCTTTGATTGCTTCCCAATTGGCCTTCATCTGCTGACTACTGGCATCGGCCTCAAACGCGGCTTCACCAAATACATGGGGATGACGGCGGGTGAGTTTGTCGGTGATTTTATTGACGACAGTGCTGAAATCGAACCTGCCCTGCTCTTTACCTAGCTGGCAATAAAATACCACTTGGAATAATAAATCGCCGAGTTCATCGGGTAATTCGTCTAGGGCTAAACGTTCAATCGTGTCGGCCACTTCATAGGCCTCTTCGAGGGTAAAAGGCACTATGGTTTGAAAGGTCTGCGCCTTATCCCAAGGACAACCCGTTTGCGGATCGCGCAGCTTCTCCATAATCTTCAGTAGCGGCGCAACATCGGTTGCAGAAAATGCTGTTGCTGAAAGCTCAGAAATAGAAGGCGTGGTATGGGAGGTCATGCTGATATCCTTTCAAGAGAGTCGACACAGGTGCAGGATGCGTAAACAGGAATACACTCAAGCTAAGTCGCAACGAAGGCTGTAATAAGGGCAATAAAACGCTAATAATAAAGTAGCCAAGCTCAAAGTGCTATTTTGAGTCTGGTATTAGGTTTTAATGAAGAGGATATGCCCCATTGCGAGCTAAATGCCTTTTGAAGTTCGGAATGAGCTAAAACTGGTTGACCAAATTATTGTAATGTTAGAACGTAGCTTATTGTATCAGTAGCGATTTAAATGAACGTAGGACTCTCATTGGAAACCATGATAAATCTTCTAATAATATTATTCATTTTTGCATCGTTTAGTGCATTACTCTCAGAGATTCATTGCCGTATTCAGATAAAAATCATTGCTAGAAGTAAAACTAAAATTCTTTCATTGATGCACTGTTTGCTAATGACACCTCTTGCAGTGTTACCGGTATTGTTTATGACAGAACTCAGGAGTATAACTTCAGCACTTTTACTCACAGAGCTGGAAAAGGCAATGATTGAACTCGGTGTTGTAATTATTTTCGTGTTACCGTCAATTTACATTGTTTTAGTTCGATACTCTGGATTGATAGATAAAATAGATAACTGGCGAAAGAGTTAACTAAATTTCTCTCCCAATTGTGCGTTAGTAAAGTGGCATTTAGTTAACTCTTACATCAAAAAAATTAACCCAATTTTAGTAATGCTAAAGAGTTCTGCCCTTATCAGTTATCAACTTCACCAATGAGAAAATGTGGCGCGAGTATCAGCCTGAGTTCGAGGCCGAAATACTATCAAGCAAGGTCAACAATCTGTCTGACGTGAGAATTTAATAATGAGAAAGCTAATACAATATCAAGTGATTACCCATAAAACTGTATAAAGTCCGCTACCACAAAAAAGCAAATTCCTATAGCATCATTTATACCAATTCACATGGATATGGCTGCGGCCAAGTCCAACAAGCGATTTATGCCCCGCAAACAGCACAGCGCATAAATACTAAGAAGTCACGTGTCATCGAGTCCGAGCGATAAATTTAGATGAAGCTTAAGTTTGAAGTACAGCCAAAAGTAGGAATCGGCCCTGTTAAGCTAGGGATGGATCGTATTTCTGCAATTGCCAGTATGGGCTTAGAGCCGGATAGCTTTAAGAAAACACCAATGAGTCAGCATCCAACTGATTCATTTTATGAGGCGGGCTTTCAAATATTCTACGAAGGTGAAGCTCCAAAAGTAGAGAGTATCGAGCTATCTCGCTGTTGCGGCTTCGAAGCTACGCTATCTGGTGAGAACATGCTTGAACTTCAGGTTTCTGAGGCACTTTTAAAAATAGAGAGTGCAACTGGTCACAAGCCTGCAACAGAAGATGAGGGTTATACCTATGAGGTTCCAAGTCTTGGTCTGTGGCTTTGGCGGCAATCAAATGAACCAAATGATGAAGAAAGTTTATATTTTTCAACAATCGGTGTTGGTAAGGTCAACACGTAACAAGTCAAAGCTCGCGGACTTAGTAAAGCTGTCACCTTTTTATTCCAAAAAGCCGCCGTCTTCACCAGGCTGGTGTTTGAGGCGTTAATCCATAGAAATATTAATTCGAAACCGATGAGTTAGAGTACAAAATCTAGCAAGCTTTTGTCCCAAAACGGGACACGTACCTTCTTTCAAACCGACAGATTACGCCGATACCAAAAAGGTGAGCCATGGAGATTAGCGAGACGCCCCTCCGCCCCACGGATGGGGCGGTCGAGCATCCAAGGACGGACTTGCTGCGCGTCGGGGAGCAAGTGCCATGGCTCATCCATCAATCTTCCGCAGCTTTCAATTGGCCAAATAAGTGATTTAGCCGTATTAGGTATTAGCACTCCTATTTTAACACTTTTTACCCTACAAACTCCCAAATACAAAAAAGCGGTAGCGCTTTATGCCCTACCGCTTTTTACAACGCATCATCACAGCGTCGAGAATTACAATCTGCGCGCTTCTATCACGCTATCGACTTGGGAGAGCTTAGATAACACCCGCGATAAGCCATCGAGATTATAAAGTTCTAATTCCAGCTCAATGGCTGCCGTCTGATTCTTAATATCCGATGACGAGCTCATGGCGAGTACATTGGACTTTTCGGCGGCGAGTACTGAGGTGAGATCCCGCAATAAGCCGCTGCGATCATGTGCCAAGACGCGCAGGCGCATGCGATAACCGCCGGAGTAATTTTCGCCCCAAACTACATCGACGCCACGCTCTGGGTGAACGCGCATCAACTCTTTCACCTGCTCACAGTCGGAGCGATGCACCGAAATACCGCGCCCTTTAGTGATAAAGCCTAAAATCTCATCCCCAGGCACGGGCTGGCAGCAACGGGCGATATGGCTGAGTAAGTTACCCACGCCATTCACTTCCACCTGCCCACGGCTGTTGGTACCAGATTTGGGTTGGCTCTTCTTAACTAATTCTTCAACTGCATCTTCTTCGCTCGCCTCATCGAGGCGTAACTTACTTTGGATATGGTTAACAACCTGATGTAAACGCACATCCCCGCCGCCGATGGCCGCAAGCAAGTCGTCCATACTCGCCATATTAAAACGCTCAACGGCGATGGCAGCATCTTTGATTTTAAGGCTCACTCGCGCCAACTCGGCTTCGAGCATTTCTTTACCGGCGATAATGTTTTTATCGCGGTCCTGCTGCTTAAACCAATGCTGAATTTTCGAGCGCGCCCGCGAGGTGCGGATATAGCCTAAGTTTGGATTGAGCCAATCGCGCTTAGGATTAGGGTGCTTCGAGGTAATGATCTCGATACGCTCACCCGTTTCAACCTGATAAGTAAACGGCACAATGCGGCCATCAACCTTAGCGCCGATGCACTTATGGCCGACCTGCGAGTGAATATAGTAGGCAAAGTCGAGCACGGTTGAGCCGAGTGGTAAATCGACCACTTCACCGCTTGGGGTAAACACATAGACTCGGTCTTCAAACACTTGGCTGCGGACTTCTTCGACCAAGTTGCCGCTTTCGACCACGTCTTCCTGCCATTGCAGAATTTTACGCAGCCAATTGATTTTTTCTTCGTAACCGCTTTGCTTACCGGAGTGATTACCCTCTTTGTATTTCCAGTGCGCGGCAACCCCAAGCTCTGCATCTTCATGCATATCTTGGGTACGAATTTGAATTTCAACGGTTTTACCCTCAGGCCCCACCACAACCGTATGGATGGATTGATAACCGTTAGGTTTAGGGTTGGCCACGTAGTCGTCGAACTCGCGTGGAATATGATGCCAAAGAGTGTGCACTACGCCTAAGGCGCCATAACAGTCCTGCAAACGCTCTGTGACAATCCGCACGGCGCGCACGTCAAACAACTCATCAAACTTGAGGTGTTTGCCCTTCATCTTGCGCCAGATGCTGTAGATATGTTTTGGACGACCATACACCTTAGCGCGGATATGATCCTCATCGAGGCGCTGCTGCAACTGTTCAACAAATTTTTCGATATAGACTTCGCGGTCTAACCGTTTACCATCAAGCTGTTTGGCAATGTCCTTGTAGGTATCTGGATGCAGATAACGGAAGGAAATATCTTCTAATTCCCACTTTAACTGACCAATCCCCAAACGGTTAGCGAGCGGCGCATAGATATCGGCAATTTCGCGGGCCAGCAAGACGCGGGTTTCTTCGTCGGCATTTTTCACGGCGCGCAGCAAACAAACACGCTCGGCCAGTTTTATCACCACGGCGCGCACGTCTTCGACCATCGCCAGCAACATGCGGCGGATATTGTCGATTTGCGGCTCGGTTGAGCGGCTATTGGGATTGATTTTTAACGCGCCAATGGCATCCATGGTCACCACGCTGGCGACTAACCGCGCCAGCGGCTCACCAAACTTTTCTTTGATCGCTTCTTCGTCTAATAAACCGGCATCAAACACCACAAACAGGATGGCCGCTTGCAGCGTCTCAATGTCCATATTCAGCGGCGCGAGGATTTCAATCATCTCGCGGGCACGTTCAAGCAGTTCTCTTTTCGCGGCAGGACTCTTAGCGGGTAAAGCATCGACCTGCTCAATCAGGGCGAGTAAGGTTTGCGCCTCATCGACATGACTAACATAGCGAGCCACCCACTCTTCAAGATGAAAATCGGGATCATTAAAGTGCGCTTCGCGAACAGAGACCATCTTAATTTGTTTCCTTATTCGTGCTCAGAGAAAAGTGGCACCACCTCGGCACTCCTATCTTCAGCATTGGCACGGACTTGTCAAACCCAACGAGACGAAACTTCACATTTTTTACGTTATTCAAACGCTTTGCTTACTTTACACACGAATAACGCGGGCAAATGAGAAAACCTTGCCCGACATACAAGACTTATTTTGCAAGCTCAAACAACGCCATGGCTTCGATATGATGTGTCTGCGGGAACATATCGATTAAGCCTAACTTTTGTAACTTGTAGCCACGTTCGAGCAACACCGCACTGTCGCGGGCTAAGCTCGCCGGATTACAAGACACATACACCACTTGGCGGGGTTTCATCTTCTTAAGCCATTGCAAACTCTCAAATGCACCCGCGCGTGCTGGATCGAGTAGCAATTTATCAATCTTACCCATCCAAGGCTCGCAGGATAAATCGGCACTTAAGTCGCCATGGTAAAAGGTTAAATTGCTTAAGCCATTTGCCGCCGCGTTTTCACGGGCTTGGCTAACCATTTCTGGCACCCCTTCAACCCCAATCACTTCGGCGCCCAGTTTAGCTAAAGGCAAACTGAAGTTCCCCATACCACAGAAGAGATCGAGAATGCGCTCACCCGGCTGCGGTGCTAACCAGTCTAACGCCTGCGCCACCATGGCCTTGTTAATTTGCGCATTGACTTGCACAAAGTTGCCAGGGGTAAAGGTTAAGCTCACAGGCGTTGCATCGGCTTTATCATCGAGCAGCTGATAGACGGGCAATAACAGCGAGCCATTCACCCCATGGAACTCGCCGTCGTTGTCTTGCAAACAAATATGGATTTGATGCTGCTCGGCAAACTGCGCAAGCTTAGCCATATCCTTATCGTTTAAGGTTTTTGTGATTCGAATTACCGCAAAATGACCATTGTCGGCATCAATCAATTCTAAGTGCCCAAGGCTTGATTTCGCCGCCAGTTGATTAAGTAACTTAGCAAACGGGGCGATTAAATCCGCTAAGGGCTTAGCCAAGACTAAACAGCTATCAATAGGTACGACTTGGTTGCTGCTTGAGGCACGAAACCCAAGGCTTAACTGCTTGGTATTTTTATCAAATAGGGTCGCAAGGCGTGCGCGGCGGCGATAGTGCCAGCCTTCGCCGGTCAATGCGGGCACTGAGTTGCCTTCGGCGCCAGCAAATTTGGCCATAATATCAATCAAGGCCGCCGACTTATGCTCACGCTGGCCAGCTAATGACATATGCTGCAAATCACAGCCACCACAGCTTTGGTAGTGTGGACATAACGGCGTGACTCGCTCAGCGCTTGGCGTCTCGATTTTAATCAGCTTGGCTCGGGCATAGTTTTTCTTTTGTTCGGTCAGCTGCGCCTGCACGGTTTCACTGGGCAAGGCCCCGGGGATAAATACGACTTTTCCCTGATGTTGTGCTATACCTGCCCCAAGGTGATCGAGCTGTTGCACGCTAAAGGATTGCTTCGCGGACAATTGCTTGGAACTATTTGGTTTTGCTTTAAAAAATTGTGCCATTTCGGCCTCTAAATCAATAAAAAACTGGTCAAGACCGCCCTTTTTCTGGCAGTCTTATAAAATTATATCGTCCCTAGAACTTAGGAAACTGCGCTGCGGCTATGAACCCTGTCAACAACATGACCAAATACAGCTTACGTTCCTGGGTTCTGGTGCTTGCGCTTGCGCCGACGATCTTAGTCGGTATTCTGCTGGGCAGCTACTTTACCATAAATCGCTTCTATGAACTCGAAGATACGCTGATTGAACAGGGCAGTAATATTATCGAGCCTTTAGCGATTGCCAGCGAAGTGGGACTGGTCGGTAATGATAGGGAAGCAACGAAAAGACTCCTTGCCGCAGCCCAACTCAATAAATCCACGCTGGTTAAATCGATTGCGATTTTTGATATCCATAATCAACTCTTTGTTACATCGCACTACCATAAAGATTTCGAGATCATGCGCTACAAAGAGGCGCTAACCAATCTTCACAAAACCGAAATTGAACATGTAGGCGACAGCCTTATTCTACGCACACCGATCTTTGCCACCGCTCAGCCTACGGGTGGCGAGCCTGCAAATTTTGATATCCAAACCGATAATGGCGAGTTACTCGGCTATATTTCGGTCATTATCAATAAAGAACGCGCCTTGCTAGAGCAACACAGAGCCGCCGTGGCCGCCTTTATTATCGTGTTGATTGGGGTGCAATTGAACCTGTTGTTTACCTTTCGTCTGGTTAAAAACGTCACCCAGCCGATTACCGAAATGGTGCGGGTGGTCGCCAAAATCCGTGAGGGTAAACTGGATGCACGGCTCGAAGGCAATCTTATCGGCGAGCTGGATCTGCTAAAACGCGGCATTAATGCCATGGCAGGATCGTTATCGGAATACCACGATGAGATGCAGCAAAATATCGATCAGGCGACATCGGATCTGCGGGAAACCTTAGAACAGATTGAGATCCAAAACGTCGAGCTCGATTTAGCCAAAAAACGCGCGTTAGAAGCCAGCCGCATTAAGTCAGAGTTTTTGGCGAATATGTCCCACGAGCTGCGCACCCCATTAAACGGCGTGATAGGATTTGCCCGTCAGCTCGTTAAAACCCCGCTGCATTCGAGCCAAGTCGATTACATTAATACCATTGAGCGCAGCGCGACTAACCTACTGGCGATTATCAACGATATTCTCGACTTCTCTAAACTCGAAGCCGGCAAAATGGTGTTAGAAAACATGCCATTTGGTTTAAGGGAAACCTTAGGTGAGACAATCACTTTAATCTCCGGCAGTGCGCAGGCCAAAGGGCTGGAATTGGTCGTCGATATTGCGCCCAACGTCCCCGACAACGTTAATGGCGATGCCATGCGTGTGTGTCAAATTATCAATAACTTAGTGGGCAATGCTATCAAGTTTACCGACTCAGGCAGCGTACTGGTTAAATTAGAATTACAAGCGCAGACCGATGAACAAGTGGTGCTGCGCTGTGATGTTATCGATACCGGGATTGGGATTGATGAAAGTCAGCAAGACTTCCTGTTCCAAGCCTTTGGTCAAGCTGACTCCTCGATTTCCCGCCGCTTTGGCGGAACAGGGCTTGGATTAGTCATCACCAAACGCCTCGTCAACCAAATGGGCGGTCAAATTGGCTTTACCTCTTCGGTGGATAAGGGCTCTAACTTCTGGTTCACCCTACCATTAGGCCTTGGTCAATTCCAAATTGGTGATTCACTACCGCTTGAAAAACTGAAAGATAAAACCGTGCTCTTTTATGAGCCCAGAGTACTCACCCATTCAGTGATTAGTCGCCAACTAACACAGTGGGATACTAAGGTCACTCATCATCAACATATTCCTAGTTTGCTGACAACCCTATCAACGACTGAGCATCCGTTTGATTATGTGTTATTGAGTTGCCATGGATTTAGCAATCCCAATCAATTGGTGAGTACGTTAAATCTAGCCAAGACAAAAACAGATTGTTTAGTCGTGCTATTCGACTGCCAAGAGCAAGACATGTTAAGTCAGTTTATTCGCCCCAATGCTGACGTGGTATTGTCTCTGCCAGTAAGCGAGCACCAACTGGCGCGTAATATGCTCTATCCACCAATGGAATATGACCTATTACCACCCGCAAGTATTACAGTTCCAGCGGCACGCCAATCGCTTACCGTATTAGCGGTGGACGATAACTTCGCCAATTTAAAACTGATTGATACGCTGCTTAACGAACTAGTCACTACCGTTATCGCCGTCAATAGCGGTGAAGAAGCGGTAAAACAGGCGAAGACTCGCACTTTTGATCTTATCTTTATGGATATTCAAATGCCTGGCACCGATGGTATCAGCGCCACCAAGCAAATTCGCCAAGGGTCGATGAACCGAAATACGCCGATTATTGCCGTGACCGCCCATGCAATTGCCGAGGAACGTGAGCTAATTTTAGGTAGTGGCATGGATGGTTATTTGCCCAAACCCATAGATGAAGCCGCACTTAAAGCAGAGATAAACCGCTGGATCACTCGGCCCAAATTCACTCACTTTGATTTACATACCCTCAACTGGGATCTTTGCTTAACCCAAGCTAACCATAAGTCTGACCTAGCATTAGATATGCTACGCATGTTATTTGAATCGTTACCTCAAACGGTCTCAGCGATAGAGACGGCACTGAGTCAAAACGATCAAACCACGATGCTCCGCACTATCCATAAACTTCATGGCGCCAGTTGCTATTGCGGGGTGCCGACCACACAGCGATTATGCCAAGAGATTGAATCGGCATTGAAACGTGATGCCCGTGTCGAAGATCTCGAACCGGAAATACTAGAGTTACTTGATGAGCTAACTAAGGTAGAATCGGCGGCAAAACAAGTGCTATCACAGCTATCAGCGGAAATAACAGATGACCAAAAAAACGGGCTTCTTTAAGCGTTTAAAAGCGCTAGAACTACCACAGAAAAAACTCTTTGCCATTGCCCTTTGCCAACGAATGTTGCCTAACTATCAACTGTTTTCAGAGGTTTGTGAGTTTGGTGATCCTGCGGTATTAAGCACTGTGCTCGAGCTTCTTTGGCAATCCCAGTACGACAATAAGCTGAAATTCAACATCGATGTGCATCTGCAACGCTTAGAAGATAACACCCCAGATCCTGCCGATTTTGATAGCTATGGCGTATACCCAGCAATGGATGCCGTGGTTGCACTTTCCACTTTGCTTGGGGCGATTCAAACCAACCTTGAGGAAGATATAACCAATATCAGCAAGTTATCCTCAAGCACTGTGGCGAACTATATCGAGACTATCAGCGATGTAGAGTTAACCGATGATGCCTTAGATGACTACGTCTTCGCCCATGAAGTGATGGAAGAAGAGCGCGCGCTACAAAATACCCTGCTGGAAATTATCGAAGAAAACCCTAAGATTACTGCCGAATTAGTGAAGGGGTTACGCAAAGAGATTATCGAAGCGGGTGTATCGAATATCGGGATCAGCGTCGCATAATAAACCCGTTTAAGGTCTAGGGTTTATCTCTTCAGTTGCCTTGAAAATCCGGCGATGTTACCTAACATTTTTACTGCTTAGGTAGCATCAGCGACGGGTTTGAATCACCGGAGGATAGAGTTAACTCTATAACCCATTCAATATGAAAAAAATTGTTTATCAAGGTTTTATTTTAACCAATAGCGAAGGCCGTACCGATACCTGGAAACTCACCATAGGCGGGCAAAACCGTATTGGTTCTCTATTTGAATTACGCCGTTTAGTGAATTATTACCGTGAGCTTGGGATTGTGCCCGCCACCCGTGCGAGCCTGCAAGATGCGAAGCAAACGCAAAACTCCATGAGCCAAAATACTTTAAAACCCCGTAAACGTTAATCTTAAGCCATTGAAAAAAGTTCGGGCGCTTTGGATTGCATAAACTCGATAAACACCTTCACTTTCAGCGGTTGCTGACTACGTTGGTGATATAGAATCGAAATCCTACGTTGTTCGCCAATCCATTCCGGTAAAAGCACTTTTAAACGCCCTTCTTTAATCTGTTGTTTTACAAATAATTCTGGCCCATACAGAATACCACCATGATCTAAGGTCGCCTGAATCGCGCCATGGAGATCCGTGAGCGTGAGTTTTGTTGGGCCATTAAAATAGAAAGACTCGCCATTAGGATGCTTTAAATGCCAATTAAACAGCGGCCAAACTTTGATCAACTGATGGTTTTCAAGATCATCGGGATGGATTAATTCAGGGGCATGGGCTAAATATTCCGGCGTCGCAAACAAACGATAATCAAGCTCACCTAAAGTACTCGACACCCAAGAAGAATCAGGCTGTGCACCACCGACAATCGCGACATCAATCCCTTTATCAATTAAATCCACTAACTCATTGCTTTGGGAAATGTGTAAACGAATATCGGGATATAAACGGCCAAACTCGTTTAATGCGTGAATAAAGATAATTGAAATAATTGAGATTGGCGCAGCTATCCGCAATGTGCCTTCAGGTTTATCGCTGCCAATGCCACTGAGCTCATCGAACTGTGCAATCGCACTCTGATATCGCTGAAATAACGCTAAACCTTCCTCGGTTAATCGCAGCTTGCGGGTACTTCGCATAAACAATTGCTTATCGAGTTTTTCTTCAAGCTTGGCCAGCTTACGGCTCACGGTGGCGATAGGCATATCGAGCACTTTCGCGGCTTGAGAAAAACTGCCCGCATTCACCAAATGCACAAACAGATAAATTAACTGCAGCTCAGCGCCAACATCATCAGCCATGTTCAATCCCATCGTTTAGCGTGAGTGCCGCTCATAGGTATAAGGCACTAACTCATTGTGTTTTAAACGTAGAATTATTCATTTCTACGACCATAGCGCAATAGCTTCCAAGGTTAATCCTATGCTATTTTGCCAATAAGTTTACTGCGCTAACACCGATTATCGTCAATTACCCTAGGTATTATTCCCTGCTAGCGCACCCACAACGTCTTGTTGCGGGAAAGCAAAAAACACAAAAGGATGAGTGAGGGATATGACCATTTTAACCCCTCTGTTTGCCGTCTTCGGGATCATGCTGCTCGGCACTCTTGTACAAAAACTGCGTTTTCTCCCAGTAGAAACCGACCAAGTGCTCAATCAATATGTCTACTATATTGCGTTTCCTGCCATTCTCTTGATTGCACTGGCGCAACAACCGATTGAAGAAATTCTGCAATGGGGATTTATTGCAGGCTACAGCGCAGCCATGCTGATGATTTATCTGATTTGTGTTGGTATATCCTTACTTTTCAATCCTAAACAGCATGCAATTGCCGCCGTGCGCGCCTTAAATGCCACCTTTGGCAATACCGCATTTATTGGTATTCCGCTGCTGGTGATTATATTTCCTGAACAACAAAGCGCCCTAGTTGCCGCCGCCATAGCCAGTTTATTGTCCGTGCTTATGTTTGCCGTGGCCTTGGTCTCGCTGGAGCTTACGACAAATACCCACAGACAACACCACGCCGTAGTGATCATGTGTTTAGCTGTGGTTAAAAATCCCATCGTTATCGGCTGCTTTATCGGCATTGCAATTTCGGCATTGGGGATAACACTGCCCTCTGGCGTAGCGATGATGATCCAACAAATTGGCAATACCTCAAGCCCCTGTGCTTTATTTGCCGTTGGCATGGTATTAGCCAAAGCCATGCGCTACCAAAAAGATAGCAAGGTATTTAGCCTGACGAATCTTATCGAACTTAGCCTTATCAACCTCTTTAAATTAATCCTACAACCCGCATTGGTTTTCTTCATGCTTAAAAGCGTTGGCGTTAGTGGAGATTACTTAGTGATGGGTGTAATCCTCAGTGCCTTACCTACGGCGGCCAGCGTCTATTTACTTGCTCAGCGCTATAACACCCAAGCCTCAACCAGTGCGCAGGGGATATTATTTGGCACTATAGTGACTTTTTTTAGCTTACCTATTTTAGAACAACTTGTTAAAACCTATTCATAAACAAGCGATTAAACTCTAGCTTATTGCAATGTGTCGAATATTTACCCAAAGCCACTTTACTGTATATAAAATCAGTATATACTGTTTATCAATACAGTGATTTGGTAAGTTTTTCGACAGGAACTCATTATGCTTTGCCAACTCAGCATCAATAATTTCGCTATCGTCCGTTTTCTCGAACTGGATTTTCGTCCCGGTATGACCAGCATTACTGGTGAAACTGGCGCAGGTAAATCCATCGCCATCGACGCCTTAGGTTTGTGCCTAGGTAATCGTGCCGATGCCAGCAGCGTTCGCCCTGGTGCAAGTAAAACCGAAGTCAGTGCTCGATTTTCACTACACGATGTTCCCCTTGCCAAACGTTGGCTCGAAGATAACGATCTCGAACTTGATGATGAGTGTATTCTGCGTCGAACTATTGGCAGTGATGGCCGCTCACGCGCCTACATTAATGGCAACCCTGTGCCGTTAACTCAACTGAAATTACTCGGGCAATTGCTGGTCGGTATCCATGGGCAGCACGCCCACCATGCTATGCTAAAGAGTGAGCATCAACTCACCTTGCTCGACAGCTACGCCAATCACAGACTACTGATAGACACAGTGGCGGCAAGCTATCAACGCTGTAAACAAATCGAAGCCGAACTCAAACAATTAGAAGCTTCGCAGCATGAACGTATTGCCCGAAAACAACTGGTGCAATATCAAGTTGAAGAGCTAGATGAATTCGACCTCAAGATCGGTGAATTTGAAGATATTGAGCAAGAGCATAAACGCCTCGCCAATGGCACTGAACTGGTGGATAGCTGCCAAGCCAGCCTATATTTACTCACTGATGGCGAAGAGAGCAATATTGAGTCACTGCTTAACAAGGCTGTAAGCCTTGCTGAAAATTTGCAAAGCTATGATCCCGCATTAACCAATGTCAGTACTATGTTGAATGAGGCCCTCATTCAAGTACAAGAGAGCGCGGGAGAATTACAGCATTACCTGAGTAAACTCGAACTCGATCCCGCACATTTTGCCTATTTAGAGGAACGACTCTCAAAGGCTATGCAACTGGCCCGTAAGCATCATGTTAGCCCTGACAAATTAGCCGAACATCATTTGGCACTCAAAGCGGAACTCACAACCCTCGATGACGATGAAACTAAGTTAGAGGAAATCCAACTCCAAGTTGAAGCGAGTAAAACCGCTTACTTAGCGAACGCACAAAAACTGAGCCAGAGCCGCGCCCGTTATGCGAAAGAACTGGATAAGCTAGTGACTCAATCTATCCATGAGCTGAATATGCCCAAGGGGAAATTCACTATTGAAGTGAATTTTAATCCCGAGATTATGTCGGTAAATGGCAGCGATAACATCGAGTTTATGGTCACAACCAACCCTGGCCAGCCTTTACAACCGATTTCACGGGTAGCCTCTGGCGGTGAATTGTCGCGTATCGGTTTAGGCATCCAAGTGATTACTGCAAAAAAGGTTGCCACTCCTACCCTAATTTTCGACGAGGTGGATGTCGGAATTTCAGGCCCGACCGCTGCAGTGGTTGGCAGAATGCTACGTAGTCTAGGAGAATCGACTCAAGTACTTTGTGTAACCCATTTACCTCAAGTTGCTGGTAATGGCCATCAACATATGTTTGTGAATAAATTCAACAAGGCGGGCAGTACAGAAACCACTATGATGCCTTTGGATAGGGAGCAACGTATCCAAGAATTAGCCAGACTTCTTGGTGGCGATACAATTACTTCTAACACTCTCGCCAATGCACGAGAACTATTACAGTAAAAATACAGTAAGCCACTGCAACGAAAATAAAGCTTGATAACCAATGCCTTATCTACAGCAGATAAGGCATTGACATTTATAGGGTAACGAACTTTAGTTTGGGTTAACTAAAGATATTATTGGCTAATAAAGACAATCACTTGCAGACAAATAAGTGCAAAAAATCCTGCTAATACATCGTCTATCATAATGCCGAAACCACCTTCAACTTTGGCGTCGAGCCAACGTATCGGCCAAGGTTTTAGGATATCGAATAGCCGAAACAGCACAAAACCGACAGCGAGCCACAGAATACCAGCGGGGGCGGCAATCATAGTGATCAATAAACCTGCAACTTCATCCCATACAATCGCGCCATGGTCATGTACGCCCATGTCCTTAGCGGCCTTATCGCAGATATAAATCCCCGCGAGTACGCACACTAAGGTCACGGCTAAATACCAACTCAAGGGCAACTGGGCCAATAATAAATAGAGCGGGACTGCCGCCAAGGTACCAAAAGTACCTGGAGCCTTAGCCGCTAAACCACTGCCAAAACCAAGGGCTAAAAAATGAATAGGATTTTTAAGGGACAGGCGCGACAGCGCCTGATCTTCGGATAACAACTTCATTAAAAATGCTCAAAACCGTGGTACGGTGGCGTAAATAGCTCACCATTAAGTTGCAACTTAAGCTTACTGCCCGCACAGATTTGCCCAACACGGACAAACTTAGTACCAGCATGGCTGAGGGCGGTTTCTAACGCACCTTTTTGTGCCTCAGGCACGGTAAAGAGCAGTTCATAATCCTCGCCCCCCGTCAGCGCATAGCCTAATGCATGTTCTTCGCTCACGGTATCTTGCATCGCGCGCGACAAAGGAATCGCCCCCACATCGACTACAGCGCCAACCTTTGATGCCTTGAGGATATGCCCAATATCCGAGATAAAACCATCGGATAAATCGATGGCACTGGATGCTAAAGAGCGCAATGATTGCCCAGCCAATACTCGAGGAGTGGGTCGATAATGGCGATTAATCAAAAACTCTTTATGCTCCGCTCGCGCATGTTGCACGCCGCGGATCAAGTCCAGCCCTAACGCAGAATCACCAAGCGTACCCGTTACATAAATCCAGTCACCGGCCTTAGCGCCATGACGGGTCAAGGCTTTGCCATGAGGGACTTGCCCGTGCACTGTGATATTAATCGCCCTAGGTCCGCGAGTTGTGTCACCACCTATTAAGGCGATGCCATAATATTCTGCCGCTTCAAACAGGCCTTCACTAAAACCACTCAGCCAGGTCTCGTTAACCTCTGGCAAAGTGAGTGCAAGCGTCATCCACGCAGGCTCGGCCCCCATTGCCGCTAAATCAGAAAGATTTACAGCTAAGGCTTTGTAACCTAAGGCTTGAGGTGGAATATCGGGGAAGAAGTGAACATTTTCGACTAAGGTATCGCAGGAAATGGCGATCGACTTGTTTTCGGCGGGCTGCACAAGGGCGCAATCGTCGCCAATACTCAATTTGACATCACGGCGTGCTGGGCCGCGGTGATTGAAATAACATTCAATAAGCTGGAATTCTTTCACTGTACAGTTTGGCGCGACTCACATCGGCCACCTTTGTTAGCAATGAAAAACGGTATCCTAAGATACCGTTTGTCCTTATTACTTACGTGCAACCAGTTTGTCGAGTAATCCATTAACAAACTTATGGCTTTCATCCGCACCGAAAGCTTTAGCCAATTCAATCGCCTCGTTAATGGCAACTTTAAATGGCACATCTTTACGGAAAGTCAGCTCATAGGACGCTAGGCGTACTATGGCTTTCTCCACTGGAGACACCTCATCAATGGGGCGATCTAAGTGTGGAATGATTAACTCATCCAATTGGGTTTTCTTAGTTGCTACGCCTGCAAATAGCTCACGAAAATAAGCTACGTCTACACCATCGAGACTCTGTTCAGTTAAAAACTCATGCTCGACATCGGCAATATTATTCCCGCTTAGTTGCCATGAATAGATGGCTTGAACGGCTAAACGGCGGGCCTTGCGGCGCTCAGAAGGCTTCATTATTTTTCCTACTATTACAACTGTTGTTCAAGCTGTTGCAAAACGTTGACCATTTCAAGCAAGCTTAGCGCAGCTTCGCCGCCCTTGTTACCCGCTTTAGTACCTGAACGTTCAATAGCTTGTTCAATGGTATCTGTAGTCAATACACCGAAAGCAACCGGCAGATCGAACTCTAATGCAATTTGAGCTAGACCTTTGTTACATTCGCCTGCAACAAAATCAAAGTGAGGGGTACCACCACGGATTACCGCACCAAGTGCAATAATGCCGTCAAACTTACCACTTGCAGCAACACGACGTGCCGCCAGCGGTAACTCAACCGCACCAGGTACACGGACGACAGTGATGTTTTCATCACTGACTTGGCCAAAACGTTTCAGCGTGTCAAGTGCACCTTCAAGCAGGCTTTCTACTAAAAAGCTGTTAAAACGCGAAATTACAATCGCAACTTTGGCATTCTTCGCTTCGATATTACCTTGAACTACGTTCATTTTCTTACCTAATTTAGCTAAAGCACCCGGCTCGGGGCGAAAAGTGGCGACATGATACCACAGTCAATTGCCCACGGCCTTATGCAAATGATAGAAATGGTGAATTTTACCTTAGTGGAACCTATTAAAAGCTTAGCCTGTTACTCAGCTACGTACTCTGTCACTTCTAGGCCAAAGCCTGAGAGTGAATGGTAACGCTTAGGCGAGCTTAAGAGTCGCATTTTGGTCACGCCTAAACTGGCCAGAATTTGTGAACCTACACCGACACGGCGTGAAGTACCTTGCCATTTGGCTGACACGGGCGTCTGACCTTGATCTTCCGCCTCAAAGGCTTTGACTTTAGCGAGGATTTCACTGGGATGTTCTTGATTGCCAAGCAATACTAACACACCACCTTCGGCAGAAATCCGCGCCATCGCTTTTTCGAGCGGCCAGCTGCGTTGCTGATCGCGCTCAGAATGGAGTAGATCGTTAAACGTATTCTGTAAATGCACCCGCACTAAACAGTCAGGTTTCACCTCGCCCTTCACTAAGGCAAAGTGCAATTGGTTGTCGATAGTATCCCTAAAGGTCACCATATCGAACTCACCAAAACGGGTTGGCAGTTTGCATTTTGCTTCACGCACAACGGTCGTTTCTTTGGTGTTACGGTATTCAATCAGCGCCGCAATAGTGCCGATTTTAACGCCGTGTTTTTCAGAGAAAATCTCTAAATCAGGACGGCGGGCCATGGTGCCGTCTTCATTGAGGATCTCAACAATCACGCCCGACGGCTCAAGCCCCGCTAAACGGGCTAAATCACAACCCGCTTCTGTGTGGCCAGCGCGGGTTAACACGCCGCCGTCCTGCGCCATTAATGGGAAGATATGCCCAGGCTGGACTAAATCCGATGCCTTGGCATCTTTAGCCACGGCCGCTTTTACCGTTACGGCGCGATCGTGGGCCGAAATCCCGGTGGTTACGCCTTCGGCAGCTTCAATCGATACCGTAAAGTTAGTCGAGAACTGCGCATTGTTATTGGTTACCATCAAGGGCAGATTTAGCTGCTGACAACGAGCTTTAGTCATGGTTTGGCAGATGAGTCCACGACCGTATTTCGCCATAAAGTTAATCGCTTCTGGCGTCACCAACTCGGCCGCCATAATCAGGTCGCCTTCGTTTTCTCTGTCTTCGTCATCCATCAAAATAACCATTTTGCCTTGACGAATATCCTCGATGATCTCTTCTATACTGTGCAGCGCCATTGTAGGACCTTTATGATTTTACTGTTGTTATGAAATTCTATACCTAAGTGAGCTAAGTGCCAGTGCCCTAACGCACAAAGCCAGCACGGGCTAACATTTCCATGGTCACCCCACCGCCTTGGGTTTCTTTAGTATCAAAGCGCATTAAACGCTCTAAATAGCGGGCGATTAAATCCACTTCAATATTCACCTTATCGCCGGCTTTCAAATCTACCAATGTGGTTTCACCCGCGGTATGGGGCACTATGGTTAATCGGAAACGATGGCCATCGACTTCGTTTACCGTGAGGCTCACACCATCGATGGTGATAGAACCTTTATGAGCAATATAACGTGCCAGCTCCGTAGGCGCCGCTAACCAAAACTCAATCGCTTGGCCCCGCGCCAAACGCTGCTCAACAGTAGCAATCCCGTCCACATGACCACTCACCATATGACCACCTAAACGTGTGGTTGGGGTGACGGCCTTTTCAAGATTGACCTTAGTGCCCACTTTATAGTTGGCAAAGCCTGTAAGGCTGACGGTTTCTGCTGACACATCCGCCACATAGCCATCGGCTAATTGTTGCACCACAGTCAAACACACACCGTTGGTGGCGATACTGTCGCCTAAACGCACATCGCTTAAATCCAGTTTGCCACTGGCGACCGTTAAACGAATATCATCGCCCTTACGTTCTAGCTTTCGCAGCGTGCCAACGGCCTCAATAATCCCAGTAAACATGGTTAACTCACTTATTCGCTAAAGATGGATTGGACTCGAGCCTCAAGGTGAAACGCGTATCCGCGCCCACTTTACGCTCATCGACCAGTTTGAGGGTCGGAATATCGGCCATCATTTGATAATCGGGTAGTTCGAGTAGATTACGCCCTTGTGCGCCAAGGATTTTCATCGCTTGATATAGCACTAATTCATCGGCTAATCCCGCGCCGATAAAGGCACCCGCTAAGATCGCGCCCGCTTCGATAAGCACCTGATTACAGCTTTTGCCTAAATAGCTTAAGAGCTCGGGTAGCGAGATTCGACCATCAATCGCCGGTAATTGGAGGCAAGTCACATGGGCGGGTAATTGCGCCATAAAGTCTGACGAATAGCTCACTGTCGAGACTAATAAAATCGGCGATTCAATTGTAAACAAGGCTGCCGTAATAGGCATACGGGCGCGACTGTCTAAAACTACTCGCAGCGGTTGTAAAACCTGCGCTTCACTCAATTGCGAGCTAAGACTGCCAAGCTCTGAGTAGCGCACATTTAGGGATGGGTCATCGGCCAATACGGTTTCAATCCCAGTCACTATGGCGCAGGCGCGTAAACGTAAACGCTGCACATCGCGGCGAGCTTCGGGGCCTGTGATCCATTTGGACACCCCGTTTGATAACGCGGTTTTACCATCAAGACTCGCGGCCAGTTTGACCGTCACCCAAGGTAGCCCCAATTCCATGCGCTTCATAAAACCAAGATTTAAAGCGTAAGCTTCGTCTCGATGCAAACCAACATCCACTTGAATGCCCGCATCGCGCAGCATTTGAATACCGCGGCCACCGACCTGCGGATTGGGATCTTCCACCGCCACCACGACTCGTTTTACACCAATATTGATCAGTGCCAAAGCACACGGCGGTGTGCGGCCATAATGGCTACAAGGTTCTAAGGTGACATAGGCGGTCGCGCCACGGGCAAGCTCGCCAGCCATGCGCAGTGCATGCACCTCGGCGTGGGGCTCGCCAGCTTTTTGATGATAACCTTCACCGACAATCTGATTATCTTTTACGATAACGCAGCCTACACTGGGATTGGGGCGAGTGGTATAAAATCCTTTGCGAGCCAGTTGTATAGCGCGGCTCATCATCTGGTTATCGAGTTCTGACCAATTCATATAAACCCTATGAAATCTTGAGGAAGCGTGCCGAATACGGCGCAAAACGAGGCACTAACCTAAGCACGAACCTAAGCACTAACTTAAGAGAACCCACGTTACTTTTGCAGTTTCGCAATCGCCTCACCAAATTCGGAGACGTCTTCAAAGGCGCGATAAACCGAGGCAAAACGAATATAGGCAACCTTGTCTAGGCTCATTAACTGTTCCATCATCAAGTTGCCTATCATCTCGGATGGCACTTCACGCTCGCCAGTCGCCCGCAGCGTTGACTTGATTTTACTTAAGGCCTGCTCGATTTCATCCATGGACACGGGGCGTTTTTCGACCGCGCGTAACATACCTGCTTGCAGCTTTTCTTCATCAAAGGGTTGACGCGTGCCATCACGTTTAATCACCCGTGGCATCACTAATTCGGCCCCTTCGAAGGTAGTAAATCTTTCATGGCATTCGGTGCATTCTCGGCGACGACGCACTTGATGGCCTTCCGCCACTAATCGGGAATCGATCACCTTAGTATCTGTCGCGCTGCAAAATGGACAATGCATTGAGCCTCCTGCCGTGAATGGAATAAAACCTATGGCTTTCGCTGTATCTAGCTTAAACCGAGCGGGTTTAAGTCTACGATTTTAGCAATAAAAATGGCCGCTTAATGCGGCCATGGGATTTTATCCTATTTATCGGCTGAGGTTAACCACCTAAGAGTGACACCCTAAGCAGTTGTGAACTCAGCCGCCATATCTGGATAAATTAACGAATTAACCGTAAACAGGGAAACGGGCGCACAGAGCCAATACTTGGCCTTTTACGCGCTCGATGACCGCTGGATTGTGGGCATCGTCGAGGATGTCACAGATCCAACCGGTTAACTCTTTCGCTTCAGCTTCTTTAAAGCCACGGCGAGTGATCGCAGGCGTACCGATACGTACACCAGAGGTCACAAATGGAGAACGTGGGTCATTTGGCACAGAGTTTTTGTTTACTGTGATGTTCGCGCTACCTAAAGCGGCATCGGCTTCTTTACCCGTCAGGTCGCGACCGATTAAGTCCACCAGCATTAAGTGGTTGTCAGTACCGCCTGAAACGATTTTGTAACCGCGCTCTAAGAACACTTCAACCATGGCTTTAGCGTTCTTAACTACTTGTTGTTGGTAAGCTTTAAACTCTGGCTCTAAAGCTTCTTTGAAGGCGACCGCTTTACCCGCGATAACGTGCATCAAAGGACCGCCTTGACCGCCTGGGAATACCGCAGAGTTCAGCTTTTTGTATAACTCTTCATCATCGGCAGCAGACAGAATGATACCGCCACGAGGACCGGCTAAGGTCTTATGAGTGGTTGAGGTCACAACGTGAGCGTGTGGCACTGGGTTTGGATACACACCAGCGGCGATAAGACCCGCAACGTGTGCCATGTCGACAAACAGGTAAGCACCGATTTTGTCTGCGATTTCGCGCATTCTTGCCCAGTCAACGATACCTGAGTAAGCAGAGAAACCACCGATCATCATCTTAGGCTTATGTTCAACCGCCAGACGTTCCATTTCGTCGTAGTCAATTTTGCCTGATTCATCGATGCCGTAAGGAATGATGTTGTACAGTCTGCCGGAAAAGTTTACAGGTGAACCGTGGGTCAAGTGACCACCGTGAGCGAGGTTCATACCTAAAACGGTATCGCCTGGTTTTAACAATGCCATGTAAACGGCGCTGTTTGCTTGAGAACCTGAGTGAGGTTGTACGTTTGCGTAAGTCGCGCCAAACAGTTGTTTTGCACGCTCAATCGCTAAGGTTTCAACTACGTCCACATACTCACAACCACCGTAGTAACGCTTGCCTGGATAGCCTTCGGCGTACTTATTGGTTAATTGTGAACCTTGCGCTTGCATCACGCGTGGACTGGTGTAGTTTTCAGAAGCAATCAGCTCAATATGCTCTTCTTGACGCAGAGTTTCGTTCTGAATCGCGTTAAACAGTTCCGGATCATAATCTGCGATATTCATATCTTTTTTCAGCATTGCTTACTCCAGCTGCCAATTCTTGTAGGTAGGGTTGCGCGGTATTCTACTCGTAACGAGCCGACAATCCCAGTCTCTGAAACATGAAAATCCTACAGTTTTAGCTTGAATGCGCCTCAATGCCGAGTTGAGTTCGGCGCGCAATCGAGTAGAATTAGCCGCATCATTAGTCACTTATAGATGCAGAAAAATGGCTCAGTTTGTTTACAGCATGTTGCGGGTGGGCAAGGTTGTTCCGCCTAAGAAGCAGATCCTTAAAGACATTTCCTTAAGCTTTTTCCCCGGCGCTAAGATCGGTGTGTTAGGTCTTAACGGTTCAGGTAAATCCACCCTACTGCGCATTATGGCCGGTATCGATACCGAGATTGAGGGTGAAGCACGCCCAATGCCAGGTCTGAAGATTGGTTACCTGCCACAGGAACCCAAACTCGACCCAACGCAAACCGTGCGTGAAGCGATTGAAGAAGCGGTTTCTGAAGCCAAAAATGCCCTCAAACGCTTAGACGAAGTCTATGCCGCTTATGCAGAACCCGATGCGGACTTCGACGCGCTTGCCAAAGAGCAAGGCGAACTTGAAGCGATTATTCAGGCTCAGGACGCCCACAATCTAGACAACATCCTCGAGCGCGCGGCGAATGCGCTACGTCTGCCTGATTGGGATGAAAAGATTGAAGTCTTATCGGGTGGTGAGCGCCGCCGTGTAGCAATTTGTCGTCTGCTGCTGGAAAAACCAGAAATGCTGCTACTCGACGAACCAACCAACCACTTGGACGCCGAATCCGTCGCGTGGCTCGAGCACTTCCTCCAGGAATACTCGGGCACCGTTGTGGCGATTACCCACGACCGTTACTTCCTCGACAATGCTGCGGGCTGGATTTTAGAACTTGACCGTGGTGAGGGTATCCCATGGGAAGGTAACTACTCTTCATGGCTAGAACAAAAAGATGCCCGTTTGAAGCAGGAGTCTGCCGCAGAAAGCGCACGTCAAAAGACCATTGCTAAAGAATTAGAATGGGTTCGCCAAGGCGCGAAAGGCCGTCAGTCTAAGGGCAAGGCCCGTATGGCGCGCTTCGAAGAGCTGAACACCACTGATTACCAAAAACGTAACGAAACCAACGAGCTGTTTATTCCGCCCGGACCACGTTTAGGTGACAAAGTGATTGAGGTTAAAAACTTAACCAAATCCTACGGTGACCGCGTGCTGATCGATAACCTGTCGTTCTCGATTCCTAAGGGCGCGATCGTCGGTATTATCGGTGCCAACGGTGCAGGTAAATCGACCCTGTTCCGCATGCTGTCAGGCAGCGAGCAACCCGATAGCGGCACCATTGAGATAGGTGAAACCGTGCAACTTGCGTCGGTTGAACAGTTCCGCGATTCGATGAATGACAAAAACACCATTTGGCAAGAAATCTCTGGTGGTCAAGACATCATGCGCATCAACAACATGGAAATTCCAAGTCGCGCCTATGTGGGCCGCTTTAACTTCCGTGGTGCAGATCAGCAAAAGATTATCGGTACTCTATCGGGCGGTGAGCGCAACCGTGTTCACTTAGCTAAACTGTTGCAGGCTGGCGGTAACGTACTGCTCCTCGACGAACCGACCAACGACTTAGACGTTGAAACCCTGCGCGCACTGGAAGAAGCGATCCTCGAATTCCCTGGTTGCGCTATGGTGATCTCGCATGACCGTTGGTTCTTAGACCGTATCGCGACCCATATTCTGGACTACCGCGACGAAGGCCAAGTTAACTTCTACGAAGGTAACTACACCGAATACTCAGCGTGGTTGAAGAACACCTATGGCGCCGATGTGGTTGAACCACACCGCCTGAAATACAAGCGCATGACTAAATAGATCGAGAATCTAGAATCTAGAATCTAGAATCTAGGCAAGCGTGTATCTGAGGAGGTTAACTCGAAAGGGTTAACCTCCTTTTTATTGCATTGAATTTAGGGTGAGGATTTTCCGTTATTTCAGGCTGGCACTATATTCATGCTGGTTCATGCTAGCAAAGTATGCAACTAGCATATCCATCATCACTCTTAAGGCGGGCTGCATATGTTTACGGGATTGATATACGCCGTATACGCCCAAGGTTTGAGGTTGAAACTCCCGCAACAATGGCACTAATTCGCCAGTGTCGAGATAGGGCTTCGCCGCCCACAGGGGCTGCATGGCAATCCCCTCCCCCGCCAAAGTAGCGTTTAGTACCACCATAGAATCATTGGCACTTAAGTTACCTCTTACGGGAACATTAAAAAGCTGCCCCGCCTCAATACCATCAGGATGAATAATTTGAGTAAACCGCCACATCACATCGCCAAAGTAGGAATAGGTTAAACAGTTATGCCGAGTTAAATCCTCGGGATGGCTAATAAGTGAATGGGTGGCAAGATAACGCGGTGCGGCGCAGACCACGGACTCACATTCCCCTAAACGTCTGGCGATTAGACTAGGATCGAGCTCATTAGTGATACGTATGGCAAGATCAATACGTTCAGCAACTAAATCAACGGTTTGGCTGCTAACATGAAAGTTCACACTCGCCTGCGGGTGTTGGGCTAAGTAAGGACGCACGACCGTGGGAAGGAGTAAATGCGCTATAAATTGTGAGCAACTGATCCGCAGCAACCCTCGCGGTTGGGCACTTTGGGCATGACTGACCGCGGGGACTTCCTGCGCTAATTCAAGCAAGCGCTGGCAATAATCGAGCACTTGCTCGCCCGCACTGGTCAGGCTCAAACGTCTTGTCGAACGGTGCAGTAAGCGTGCACCTGACCATTCTTCCATCTCACTTAAATAGCGGGTTACCATAGAGCGAGACATATCCAACGCTTCGGCGGCGCCAATCATGCTGCCCCGCTCAACGATAGTCACAAATACCTTTGCCGCTTCGAGTCTATCCATGGTTTATCCGCCCCTTGTGTTGATTGCCTTGCACTAAATAATCAGTTTCAAACGTTGATTCATCCGAATTATGCAACAAATAAGCGCAATTATCCGTGTTTATCTAACGTTTTTCGCAACCTAAACTAAGCTCACTTTTGCAGCAGTGCAAATCACCGAATCCTATTTGAATGAATAAGTGAGAACAGAAATGACACTATTGAATGCTCTAAAATTAACCTCTTTGAAACCCCAGTTAGCCGCAACCATGCTGGTGGCGGGAATGGCTACTGCTCAAGCTGCACCTTTGCAAGTAAGCCATTTTAATCCGGGCGAAAACAGTATTTTTGCGGTGTCTTCAAGCTTTATCAGCGGCGAGCATGAAATGATGCTGGTCGATGCTCAATTTCAAAAAAATGATGCCCAGACCTTAGTGGATACCATTAAAACCAGCGGTAAAAAGCTCACCTTGGTGTATATCAGCCATAGCGATCCGGATTTTTACTTTGGATTGGATGTGATTAAGCAAAACTTCCCCGAGGTCGAAATCGTTGCCACTCAAACCACAGTCGATGACATTAAAGCCTCGATGGAAGGCAAACTGGCCTACTGGGGACCGATTTTAAAGGACAATGCTCCGAGCCAATTAGTGCTGCCAAAAGTGGTCACCACCAATCGCTTTAGTATCGACGGTGAACAAGTGCTGATAGAAGGGCTAGAGGATGCTCACCCTAAGCATACCTTCCTGTGGGTACCGTCGGCTAAAACCATCACTGGTGGCGTTGAAGTGTTTGATAACACCCATGTTTGGATGGCAGATACCCAAAGTGTTGAGTCGCGTAAAGCCTGGTTAACCCATTTAGAAAAGATGGAAGCCTTATCTCCCAAAGAGGTTATCCCTGGACATTATCTCGGTGATGCCAGATTTGATAAGCGCGCCATCGCTTTTACTCGCGATTATATTAATGCCTTTGAAAAGGCAGCCAAAACAGCAAAAGATTCTGCGGACTTAATCGCCAAGATGCTCAAGCTCTACCCACAAATTCCTTTAGATGCAGGGCTTGAGATCAGTGCCAAAGTCATCATGGGTGAAATGCGCTGGCCAATGTAAGGGAATAGGGGCATGGATATCTCCATGCCCCATTCAATCTGACATTCGCGCTTAGGCTAGCCCTTAAGCCAAAAAGCCAGAACAAAAGACTGTTTTTTGTAGGAATAATTGCGATGAACCCAACTATCAATACCACCACCAAAGCTAAGGCCGTGTTACATGCCATTATCGATCCCTTGTGCGGTTGGTGTTACGCAGCCGCACCGCTGTTTGATGCAGCAGCCGCTGCCGGATTTACCATCAAACTCCACGCAGGTGGCATGCTCACAGGACCAAGGCGCAAACAGATTGATAACCAATGGCGCGATTATGTGATGCCCCATGATCAACGGATTGCCGCGATAACCGGACAAGCCTTTGGTGAAAACTATTATGAAGGCTTATTACGTGATACCAGCATTGTACTGGATTCTGCGCCCCCCATTAGAGCTATGCTTGCCGTTGCAGCCTTAGGGGGCAATGAGCTAGCTTACCTACATGCAGTGCAACTCGCCCATTATCGCGATGGCAAAAGCGCCAGCGATGAACAGAATCTACATCTTTTAGCGGAAAAAATGGGAATAGATGGCGCTGCCTTTACGAAGGAATTTGCCCAAAATGAAGACGCGTTTTACCAGCACATTTTGGCATCACGGGCGCTGATGAATCAGCTGGGTGCCCAAGGTTTCCCTTCAGTAGCACTCACAACAAGTGAGGGAAATCTGCATTTACTCAATCACAGCCGTTTTTACGGTCATCCGAGCAAGTGGCTTGAGTATCTGAATGAACAAGTGTCTTAACACGCCACTTTCTTGAAAGTGTGCCAGTCTTACGTTTTACGTATGAAGACTCAAACCTTGGCTTTTTGAGTCTGGGGTTTCCCCCTTAAACGATGGGATAAGTCACTATAGGATTTATCCCATCGGCATGTTCAATGTTGATACCACAGGCCAAGTTAACCCTGATTCTCGGGCGCAAGCTCGGCTTGCTTTGCCTGTTCTAGCGTAAAAGGCTCACTCCTTTTTACACATTCAAGTACCGCTTTCGCGTAGAGCGGAATCGGCTTATCCCGAGGTAAACGCGGTAATTCTGTACCTGGCAACCTGAGTAAATAATCATTCACCTTAGATTCAAACCACGAGAAACGTATCAATTTAAATCCTTGATTCGTTTCTAAATAGCATTTGTAATCCTGTCGCTTCTCAGTTTCTGTCGCCAGCGCTGACCATTGGGATCCCGCTAGCAGCAACAAACCAAGGGCACCGTATTTCATCATAAGGCTATTACTCATCTCGACTCGTTAACTCTTTACATCATTGACTGATGTAATAATAAATTTTGTTCGTTGTTGGCCCGCCCCCAATACACTTAGGGTTACCACTTTCACATGTCGCCTCATCTGGCACCGCATTACCGATACCAATCAAAAACATATCTGGCGTTGGTACTTTGGCATTCGGGTCCTTAGGCTGCTCGGCAGGCGGGATCACCAACTGCGGCGTATCCAGTACCAACTCTCCTGCATACAAATAATCTGTTTTGTAACCACGAGTGCCCCTGTGCAAATTCTTTTTATAAAGATAGCCCTTACCCGAACTCAAACATTGGTTGACTGAGCCATCACTACCAGGCACAAAACTGCTGAAGTACACCTCCCCCCCGACTATGGTCGCAGACGACAGGCTCTTTTCGCCTTTACGAGAGAAGTTATAGTACCAACCTCGTTTTTGACTAAAGACGATTTCACTGGCCTGATCATTGGGCGCAGCCGAACTGACATCATATAAATCACTTAACTGTAGTGTTTTAGGCACAGGCTTTTGATTTGATTTACCTTGGAATGATTGAGTGACTATGTTTCTATCTTGCAATGCAAAAAACATATCCGAGCGAGACACATCACTTGGCTTGGCCCTGTGGCCACTGCCGACAACAATTGCGTCGTAAGGAATATTCTGTGATGTGACAACTTTGGTCGATGTTCCATTAACGACTTTAGTTAGCTCAAAGGTATTGGAGATCAAGGTCTGGGCCACTATAGGCCCAGAAAAGAATCGCCTATCTCCTGCCACTGAACTCTTATCCCCTAATGCGGCAAATTTAAATCCCGACCAGGTCGACACATTCGCGGAGGGCATATCCATCCGCCATACATTACCTTGGATATCTGTGGCATAGATTCTATCGGTATGACCATCACCATTGCCGTCTAATACAGCAACACTGCTTGGAATACTGTTGGCAATACCTGGCAATGGCGTGTTAGCCCCACTGCCGCCGAATTGATGGATTAACACCCCCGTTTGCGCATCGACAATAAACACGCCACGGCCACTGCTGTCATCAGTACCCATCTCAGCGCCATCTTTAGTTGAAGGGGAATATCCGCCACCAAAAATCAATACAGGCTTATCGCCAGTCGCACTCGGAATTGTCGTCACCACAGGCGTCGACCAAGATTGCCCTAACTCGCCCATACCGGGTGAACTGGCATCTATCTTCCACATAAAACTGGGGTTATCAGGTGTGGTCACATCGAGGGCGTAATACGCATTGCCGCCTCGGCGCATTCCCACAAATACCCATGCCTTTTCAATCCGTTTGCCCTGCATTTTGGTGTAGGCAACTGGCGAGCCATCAATACCGTATACCGAGTGTACGCCCGTCGGCACGTTAGCCTTGAGATCGCGCAAATTCGGCAGTAGCTCATAGGGGATAAATCCCCAAGCTTCTGACACACTGTCGCCTTTATCCTTAAACATATGCAGGAAACCATGGTTAGTCCCGACAAGAATTCGGATATCGGGTTTAGCTTCAGAACCAAAATTCAGTGCTAAGGGCTTGGAATGTAAAGCATCCCCCATAATATCTGCGCGCCAATTTGGGGTTGCGCCACCAGCAGCAGTTAAGTCCTGATTCTTATCGTTATCAACGTCGATCCCTTTGGCCCAGTCAAACAGCCCAGTGAGCTCCGTTTCATCAACGCCCATATAGGTCGCTAAACGCGCATTACCACCAGCTTTTCGGGAAGCATTTGATAGAGTAAAAGCGCTCAATCCACTGCCTAAATTACTGTATAGAGTGCGACTACTCGCCTCTTGCATCGCGGCTAATACACCACCACGCTTAACATCATTACCATCGCCACTACTTCCGCATTCTTCGGCCGAGGTCCAATAGGAGCACGCATCAGCTTTGATATTGCCATCTTCTCCTATCGCGTTTTTGCCTTTGCTATCGACGACATCACCGCTGCTAGTTACTTTAAATTTTTTTATATTCCCTAGCCATCTTGGTCCTTTGTTAGGTAAAAACATGGAGTAATAAGCAGAATCAAAGGTTTGCGTACGGTTGAAGTTATTGCTCGCTACCGAGGGCGAAGTAAAGCTGGCATTTTTTTCGAGGATATTATTTAAAGCCGTTTGCAATGAAGAACGCAATTGACTGGCATCGGTGGCATCAAAATACTTACCACCACCATTATCAGCGGTTTGCTTCAGTAGGTGCTCGGCACTGGCTGCACCTTCACTAAACCCAATGGTAAAGGTTCTAACGGTTTGTTTTCCGGCTAAATTATGATTCACATCCTCAGTTCGCATCCAGCCAGAAAGCGCACTGAGATAACTTTTCGGATTGGAAGTATGCTTACCCACACCATTGGTTAAACGCTCAATAATGCCATCGGCCGCGTTATCAAGCGTCGGCTCACCGTCGGTGATATAGACGATATACGCTTCATTTTGGCAAGGCTTAAACGGCGAATTGTACGTATTACTTCCAATAATAAGCGCAGCTGGGTCAGTAAAGGGATTAGAACTGGCGTTGTAGGTACCTTGGTAACGCCCCCAATTATCGTAGTAATTATAATCGCTATCATCATCGCCAAAATACTGTTCCTGCCCACCAAAATAACGATAGGCTTCGTAGAGCGTTTCGCATAGCGGCGTATTTTGGGCATAACTAATAAGATTAACCCTTTTCAATAAATCAATTTTGGCTTGGGCGGACATAGTCTTAATCCCAGAGATAATCCGCCCACCGTCACGCGCACCATCACGTGGCCCATTCATATTAAAAATAGCTAAACCAAAATCCACACCCGGCGTAGTTAAAACCACACTTTCAATCGCATCTTGTGCCAGCTCTAGACGGGTTTTATTGACCTTCTTTTTAGTACCATGGTGCCATTTTAAATAATCTTCGGTATAAACTGTGACCACTTTGCCGGAGCCAAAACCTGTTTTCTGCGCCTTTGCCTTCGCGCTTGCCTTAGCACTCTCGGATGAGTGAATATTGACTGCCGTGTACCGAACGGGTCTAGCTGCTGAGCCTAAACTATCAACGGGTAAACCGTTAGCCTCACCAACCGCATTACCGAGTCTTTCATCTTGGATATCTTCAAAACAATCGACAGCGGCTATCGAGCCACCGTTTAGCTCAGAAAATTCTTTCCACGCACCAGTCCCCCCCGAAAAACCATACTCACGAAAGAAACCAGTGAAGGTGCCATACCTATTGAGGTAATCCCACGAGCTTTCACAGCCATTGAGTGCGGCATTAAACTGACGCATTTCACGCTGAGAGGCAGGATTAGGTAACTCAGCATTATCAGCAGAACCTCGGCTATAAAATAGCTTTCCCGACTGGGCATAGTTAGCATTACGTTTATTCTCGTAAGGAGCATCGACCCCATAGGCAAGATTACTCATACTGCCGGAGTTATCGAAAATGATCAGCACCTGCGGGCGCGAGCCATTACGGGCGGACGCTTCGAACACATAAAGCTCTGTATCATCAGCAATGCTTGACGCAGTAAATAAACTCACCACGCCAACAACGAGGCTCGAAATAATAAAAGCGACTATTGAAGTTAACGTATGGCGGACGTTTTGAAGGCGAGATTGACAAATATGTTTCAATAAAACGTAATTAAGCGAAAAGTTCATCAACGACTTTTTCTGATATTTAAATAAAAACTGACTCATACAGTATGCGCATCTGTTATTAAGGAATAATAAAAGCACCTGCATTTACAAAACTGGGATTTAAATTGTTTAAAAAGGCCAAGTTAACCGAACGTGAAACAGTAAGTTAACCGAACGTAAAACAGTAAAATCATAAACTTAGGCTACTTTCAGCAATTATTACCATTATGCACACCGAATTGACAACAAATAAATAAAAAATGTAACCAATAAAAATATCACCATCATAGTAATGAGCTAAAAAATAAAAACAGTGACACTTATGATATTGAGAATGCGCTATTAACGTTATAGGAAATAAAGGAGAACACCTGCCAAAAAAATATAAAAAATGCTATACCATTAATTTAACTTGCCAAAAAAAAACAGGCTGAACAACAAACATAGAGATAAAGCATTCTCACCATGAAAATATCCCAACATAGGATCCCTTGCCCTACCAAGTTATTAACATTATGCTAACCAACCACGTTTAATAACTCAGGAGCTTTGAATGCACGCGCTCTTCCGCCATGGTTTAGGTCACTCGACACCTCAACCACAGAATATATCTTCGCTCACATTGAAGAAGAGACTGACTTCGGCTCAGGCTACACTGTTTACTTTGCTAAGTTTATTTTCTGTTGGCGCATTTAGCACTGAACTTACGCCATCATCCGTGACCGATGGTCCTTATGTTTTCCTCGACCAAGGTAACCAAAATACCGCCTACTGGATCTGCCAGAGTCAGTTAAAACAAACCCCTATCGCAAACAATCAATTGGCTCGCCCAAATGATTGTGGCAACTTGCCACAGCCCAAACGCCATACCGATGCTCCCAAAGTTGAAGCTGATACCTACACTCATGCAGGCAAGATAGTGGCCTTAAGCGATGTGCATGGGCAATTCGATGTGATGATTAACCTACTGAAAGCCCATCAGATTATCGATGAAAATAATCACTGGGCCTTTGGTGACGGCCATATGGTCATGACGGGAGATATGTTCGACCGTGGTCACCAAGTTAACGAAGTTCTGTGGTTTTTATATGAGTTAGATAAGCAAGCCCAAGCCGCCGGTGGTCGATTACATTTACTTATGGGCAACCACGAGCAAATGGTGTTTCGCGGCGACTTACGTTATGTGAATGAGCGTTATCAAACCTCGGCGGAATTACTCAATCGCAGCTATGATGCACTGTACAACAAAGACACCGAAATCGGCCGTTGGCTTCGCAGTAAAAACACGCTGGTGAAAATCAATAATCTGCTGTTTATGCACGGAGGAATAAGCCCTGAATGGGTCGAGCGTAAACTCAATATCAGCGATGCTAATCAGTTATTCCGTCAACATTTAGACGATAAAAAAGAAGATTTAAAACAAAACGATCTGTTGAATTTCCTGTTTTTCACTAATGGCCCCACTTGGTACCGTGGCTACTTTAAAGATGCACTCGCTGAACCCGAAATCGACCGAATCCTAAACTACTTTAAGGTTGATCATATTATCGTCGGCCACACTTCACAGGAACGAGTACTTGGACTTTACCATAATAAAATCATTGCAATAGATAGTAGTATTAAGGATGGTCAGTCAGGAGAATTATTACTGATAGACGACAATAAACTCACCCGCGGGCTATATAAGGGTGAGCAAGTAGCACTTTAAATCGATTCAGGGCTTATAGGTTTAATCCATAAGCCCTTTTTATTATTCAATAAAAGGATAACGAGTCGACTCCATATCGAGTAAGCGATAACTTACCTCTCTATACAAAATTCAACTCATCGGCTTAACACCCCCTATACTCAGCAAATAACGCTTTAACGTTAGGGATGCGTATGGACTTCAAACTGCTGATAAATTTAAGCCTTGTATTGCTGTTGCTAGGATTGCCTTCCCGCAGTTTTGCAGGACGAGATTTAAACTTAGTTGCGACCAATTATCCGCCCTTTTATGCCGATTCGTTACCCGAGCAAGGTGGCGTTGCCCAAGTCGTTAAAGAGGCCTTTAAACGCCAAGGCTACAATGCCAGTGTTAAGTTTTATCCCTTTGCGCGAGCAGCATTACTGGTAAAAACCGGCCAAGCCGATGGTATTATTGGACTTTGGTACCGCAAAGAACGTGAGCAATGGGCGCATTATTCTGCACCGATACAAGCCGTACAGATTGTCTTCTACAAACGTAAAGATAACCCGTTACGTTTTAGTCAATTAAGCGAACTTAAGCCCTTTACCATCGGCATTGGCCGCGGTTACGCCAATCCACCCGAAATAGCCGCCACAGGACTCACGACAGAGGAAGGTAATTCCGACGAAATGAATCTTAAGAAATTGTTTCTAAAACGCATTGACTTAGTGTTAATCGGCCACAATCTTGCTCAATATTTAATCAAGCAAAATCAAAGTGAATATGCCGATACTTTCGAGCAGGTAGGAGACCCCATCGCCACTGAGGTATTCCATCTGGGCGTCTCTTTGGCGATAACAGATCAGTCCACCTTGATCGACGAATTTAACAAAGGCCTTGAAAGCATGGGCCAAGATGGTCGTCTTGAGGCAATTTTAAGCCAGTATCCGCAAATTCAATCAGCCGTAGATCCGATAGAAAAAATACGAACACAAGCACATCCTTAGCAGAATAACTCAGCTATCGTATGCACTTCGAATGGGGCGAATGAGATTGCCATGGGGTATCTCGACACAAAACACAATTTCTTTCACTTTCGAGTGCTTAACTTTACAAACTTTTACCCACCTGATGACGGTTATTCACTAGAATAGCGCCATTAGTGCTAACGCCTGTTAACCGTCTTTGTGCGAGATAATTATTCCAATGAAAAAAACCATAATAGCCATTGCCTTAGTTGCGGCGGTTGCCGCCGCTGTGAGCTTTAGTGATGTATTGCAGGCTGCCAAACCCGAAAGTGCCCCCCAGCTTATGCGTACCGTGCCAGTTGTCACCGGGGAAGTGGTTGAACATCCACTGGCTCAATCTATTTCACTGATTGGTAAACTGGCCGCTGAGCGCGCAGTGGTGATCGCGCCGCAAGTCACCGGCAAAATTAAACAAATTGCCGTGACTTCGAATCAAACAGTGAAAAAAGGCCAGTTGCTAATCGAACTCGATGATATGAAAGCTCAAGCCGCGGTGGCTGAAGCTAATGCCTTTTTAAATGATGAAACCCGCAAGCTCAGAGAGTTTGAAAAACTTATCAGCCGCAATGCCATCACTCAAACCGAAATCGATGCTCAAAAAGCCAGTGTCGATATTGCCAGAGCACGCTTAGCCTCTGCGCAGGCGGATTTACATTATCATTCCCTTATTGCACCTTTTGCCGGTAAAACCGGGCTGATTAACTTTAGCGAAGGTAAGATGGTAAGTATTGGCACAGAGTTAATGACCTTAGATGATTTATCCAGCATGCGACTGGACTTACAAGTGCCTGAACATTTTCTGTCACAACTTAGCATTGGCATGCCAGTATCGGCCACCAGCCGAGCTTGGCCAGGACAAACCTTTATCGGCAAAGTGGTCGCCATCGATCCCCGCGTGAATGAAGAAACCTTAAACCTGAAGATCCGCGTACAATTTGAAAATAGCGATAATCGCTTAAAACCTGGCATGATGATGTCATCAACCATCACCTTCCCACCGATTTCAGCCCCCATAGTGCCAGTGCAAGCCCTAGAATATTCAGGCACTAAACGCTATGTGTATGTGGTTGGTGAGGATCATATCGCCCATCGCACCGAAGTGATTTTGGGTGCCCGTGTTGGCGACCAAGTGCTTATCGATAGCGGCCTTAAAATTGGCGATAAAGTGGTGGTTCAAGGGCTTGTGAATATGCGCGATGGCTTAAAAATCAATGAAGTCGCTCTTGAAGCTAAGAATAGTAATAACCGCCCAGCCAAGTCAGACGTCAACACTGCGGAGACGAAATAATGTGGCTGTCCGATGTCTCAGTTAAACGCCCCGTCGTTGCAATTGTTTTAAGCTTACTGCTATGCGTGTTTGGCTTAGTGTCCTTTACTAAACTTTCAGTGCGGGAAATGCCCGATGTTGAAAGCCCAGTGGTGACAGTCAGCACCAGTTATTCCGGTGCATCGGCAGCGATTATGGAAAGTCAAATCACCAAGACCCTTGAGGATGAACTCACGGGGATCAGCGGTATCGATGAAATCACCTCTACCACTCGTAATGGTAGCTCGCGGATCACGGTCAAATTCCTCCTCGGTTGGAACTTAACCGAAGGGGTGAGTGATGTGCGTGATGCCGTGGCCCGCGCCCAGCGCCGTCTGCCGGAAGACGCTAACGATCCTGTAGTATCGAAGGACAATGGCTCAGGCGAACCCTCCGTGTATGTGAACTTAAGTTCAACCGTGATGGATAGAACCCAGCTGACCGATTATGCCCAGCGGGTTTTAGAAGACAGATTCAGTCTGATCAGCGGCGTGAGTTCCATCAGCATTTCGGGTGGTCTTTATAAGGTCATGTATGTCAAGCTCAGACCCGAGCAAATGGCGGGGCGCAACGTCACCGTCACCGATATTACCAGCGCCCTACGTAAAGAGAACATCGAAACCCCTGGCGGCCAAGTGCGTAACGATACCACAGTGATGTCGGTGCGTACCAAAAGGCTCTATTACACCCCAAAGGATTTTGACTATTTAGTCGTACGCACCGCCAGCGACGGGACACCTATCTATTTAAAAGATGTGGCCGATGTTGCCGTGGGCGCACAGAATGAAAACTCCACCTTTAAAAGTGATGGTATTGTTAACCTAAGCTTAGGGGTGATCACTCAATCCGATGCAAACCCATTAGTAGTCGCTCAGGAAGTCCATAAAGAAGTCGATAAAATTCAAGACTTTTTACCCGATGGCACCAGTCTTGTAGTCGACTTTGACTCCACCGTCTTTATTGACCGCTCAATCAACGAGGTCTACAACACCCTCTATGTCACTGGCGCCCTCGTGGTGTTAGTGCTGTATATCTTTATCGGTCAAGCAAGGGCAACCCTTATCCCCGCGGTAACGGTTCCAGTATCATTAATCTCCGCCTTTATTGCCGCCAACATGCTAGGTTATTCAATTAACCTACTGACATTAATGGCATTAATCCTCGCCATTGGTCTCGTGGTCGACGATGCGATTGTGGTGGTCGAAAACATTTTCCACCATATCGAAAAAGGCGAAGAGCCGCTGCTTGCGGCTTACAAAGGCACACGGGAAGTCGGCTTTGCGGTCGTGGCAACCACCGCGGTGTTAGTCATGGTGTTCCTGCCGATTTCATTTATGGATGGCATGGTCGGTTTACTCTTTACCGAATTTTCCGTGATGCTGGCAGTGTCTGTTCTGTTCTCATCCCTCATTGCCCTCACGCTAACGCCGGTATTGAGTAGCAAATTACTCAAAGCCAATGTTAAACCTAACCGTTTCAATCGCATTGTGGATAGTGGTTTTGCGCGCATGGAAAGGGTTTACCGTGTGGGTGTAACCCATGCGATCCGCTTTAGATTACTGGCACCACTGGTCATTCTCGCCTGTATCGGTGGTAGCGCATGGTTAATGCAGCAAGTCCCTTCGCAATTAGCGCCGCAGGAAGACCGCGGTGTACTTTACGCCTTTGTGAAAGGCGCCGAGGGCACTAGCTATAACCGTATGACGGCGAACATGGATATCGTCGAAGACAGATTAATGCCACTCCTTGGCCAAGGTGTATTGCGGTCTTTCAGTGTGCAAGCCCCTGCCTTTGGTGGTCGTGCTGGCGATCAAACTGGCTATGTGATCATGCAGCTAGAGGATTGGGAACATCGCAATGTCACGGCGCAACAGGCGCTCGGGATTATAAGTAAGGCATTGAAAGATATTCCCGATGTGATGGTTCGCCCTATGATGCCAGGCTTTAGGGGGCAATCGAGTGAGCCAGTACAATTTGTACTGGGTGGCTCTGACTATGCGGAACTCTTTAAATGGGCACAGGTGTTAAAAGAGCAAGCCAATGCCAGCCCGATGATGGAAGGCGCGGATCTGGATTACGCCGAAACCACACCGGAACTAATTGTCAGCGTTGATAAAGAGCGTGCAGCAGAACTTGGGATCAGCGTCGATGACGTCTCACAAACCTTAGAAGTGATGCTCGGCGGTCGTAAAGAAACCACCTATGTGGATCGCGGCGAAGAGTACGATGTGTATCTGCGCGGTGATGAAAACAGTTTTAACAACGTCGGCGATTTAAGCCAAATCTATATGCGTTCAGCCAAGGGCGAATTAGTCACGCTCGATACGGTCACCCATATCGAAGAAGTGGCCTCAGCGCAAAGATTGAGCCATACCAATAAACAAAAATCCATCACCCTCAAGGCCAACATCAGTAAAGGTTACACCTTAGGCGAGGCCTTAACGTTCTTAGAAAACAAGTCCATAGAGTTATTACCCAAGGATATTTCCATTGGCTATACCGGTGAATCAAAAGACTTTAAAGAAAACCAAAGCAGTATTTTTATTGTGTTCGGTTTAGCGCTACTGGTAGCTTACTTGGTACTCGCTGCGCAATTTGAGAGTTTTATCAACCCCTTAGTGGTGATGTTTACCGTACCAATGGGAGTATTTGGAGGTTTCCTCGGCCTGTTAGTGACCAGCCAAGGTATTAACATCTATAGCCAGATCGGCATGATCATGTTGATTGGCATGGTGACCAAAAACGGGATCTTAATTGTCGAGTTTGCCAACCAACTGCGTGACCGAGGTTTAGCCTTAGATAAAGCCATTATCGATGCCTCAACCCGCCGTTTACGCCCGATTTTGATGACGGCCTTCACCACCTTAGTCGGCGCGATACCGCTGATTTTCTCAACGGGCGCAGGCTCTGAGAGCCGGATTGCGGTGGGGACTGTGGTGTTTTTCGGCATGGCCTTTGCGACCTTTGTCACCCTGTTTGTCATCCCAGCAATGTACCGTTTAATCTCGGCCGCGACCCATTCACCGGGTTATGTTGAAGCAAAACTCGAAGCGGCCATTAAAGCACAAGAGTTAGCGGCACAAGAGGCGGCAAAGCAGCAGGAACTCGCGCCTAAAGCCTAGCGCTTCATCTAAACAGGATCAGTGCAAGTCTCGACAACTTAAGTAAATTGACACTTACTTACCATCAAAACGCCTGATGAACCTCATCGGGCGTTTTGTATTTTAAGGCCAAATGGGTTTCCAGTGTTGTATTAACTTAAATAAGGAATGACCGTTTCTGCATCAATGCGCCTTGGATTGAAATACCAGTGAGGCGCACAGCTGATTTAGATATTTAATGTGCTTGCTATACGCCCGACAAACATCTTAATTTGTACTGGCTTCTTTTTGATCATAAATGACAATGGCTTGTTTAAGCTGTTCAAAATCCGAAGAGCACAAGTGCCGTTTCAAAGCATTAAACTTTTCGAATGGCCAATCATAAATTTTTAAAGCCAGCAACTCAGGAATAATGTCTTGATGAAAGCGATACTTGACTCGTTTAGCGGGTGAACCTGCGACGACACTGTAAGGTTCGACATCCTGAGTGACAACACTGTTCGCTGCAAGTACGGCTCCTTCACCAATAGTGACTCCAGGCATCACCATACATCTCATGCCTAGCCAAGCGCCATCACCAATATGGGTGTCACCTTTTCCTACATATGCCTCTTCAATAAAATCCATAAAAGGGTATAAGCAAAACCAATCCGCCCTATGCGTATGATTTCCGCCCATTAAAATCACAACTTCAGCGGCGATACACACATAGTCACCAATATAGAGTTTATCGATCGGCTATTTGGGCTCCCATTGGCGGCTGATTTCATCACCATGAAGATATCTCACCGCTGAGCCCTCAAACCCCATATCCCAACAATCGCTATAATAGCTGTGCTGACCTTTAATTATAATATTCGGGTTAGTAACAACTTCGTGTAACAACTGAACTTTTGACCAATGTTTATTATTCATACACATACTCTTTATAAATTAACTGTAACTGAAAAATAGTGAGATATTAAAAACTGGCTAACTCAACAAATATGTATCTTGAGTTATCGGACATGCTATTAAGGAACAATAGAATGCATAAGCAAAAAGCCTATGTACCCTAATTCTATTTAGTTTAATAAATACCGTCGTTCACTATGTTATTTTCGAACTGCAGTGGCTTCAATTTCAACACGCCATGCTGAATTTGCTAGACCTGCAATTTTCAAGACCGACCGAGCAGGTACATTAGGTTGTGTTCTTGTACCAAAAAATTGAACATAAGCAGCCATAAAACCATCCATATCCATTTCATTATTTAATGCAGGATCGCCGACTAAAAAAACCTGTAGTTTAATCACATACCCTAAGCCCAGGCCAATGTCTTTTAAACTTTTCTCTATTGCCTTTAATACCCCAATAGTTTGTCCTTTTGTATCCCCACCATATGCAAGTGGGCTATTTTCATCTTGAGTCAAATCTTGTACAGGCGGTAGTTTCCCTGAGAGATATACAATAGACATAGAGGCTGGCACCTCTACCGCTGCAGCAACAGGGAAATTTGAATTAGCAATACGATGCCGGATAACATCTTCTCCCGCAAGCGCGGCGATATTCACAGTGGAAAGTAAGCCACACAAGCCGAAAAATGAAATACGGATGACAGAAATTAACATATTGACCTCAAATATTGGATTGCCCAAATTTAAAAAAGCGTGAATTTTATACAGTACAATACGAGCCGCCCCCCTTAAATATGGGGCAATGCATCGATAGATAGTAACAACTCTCTGCCAATCGCTTCTCTCTTGTAAACATCCGCCATGCCATTCGGCGTGTCTATATTCAATGCAAAAAAGACGGCGCCTGTTGGCCATTCAGCCCAACCGGCCCACCAACCGACTTGGCCACCGAGTCCTGTTTTCGCTCTGAGAATCCATTCTCGGCCAGCTTCGACTATCATAATATCTTTGGTTAATAATTGATGTTCAACTTTAAATGGGAGTTCATTTTTATAAAGCTTTTCTAAAAAATTTATCTGCTCTTGTGCGGAGATCTCTAAACCACCTCTGACCCAATAGTCATCCACTTTTACAGTGGGATCTTGATTCCCATAATTAATTTTTTCTAGATAATCTCTTGCTTTTTTTTCACCTAACTCCTTCGCAAATCCGCGATAAACCCATAAAGCGGAATAGCGCATCGCTGAGCGTAAATTCTGATCTTGATTGTGACTAGGGATAGAGTATTTTTCACCATTCCATTTAAACGTTTGAAATTCATCCTTAACTAAGTTTGCATCGAGAGCAAATAAAGTGTGAGGAATTTTAAATGTTGATGCAGACGTAAACCGTACCGTTGAACGTGATTTATTGTAAATATAAGTGGCACTTGCCCCTCCACGTTCGTCTTTAATGATGATTGTTCCATCCGCATTGAATTTATCAAAGGTGGATTTCCATTCACTCTTTTCTGCTACAGTAATCGACTCATTTGCAACGGATTCTATTGTTGTAAAAATGAAAAGAAAGAGCGACCATAGCATTAGCTTTTTAAGTTTCATTGCAAAACCTTAATATATTAATTTTTTTAGGAGTACGATCCGCAGTGTGGTTAGAATAAAGTCCCGTTCGTGTACTCAATGAAAATTACCCGTCCTATTTCGGAAATGACTTTCTCACGTTCCTCAATAGAAGTTTTTTCTTTTTTAATGTAAATACTAATTATTAATGGTTGTTGTGATTCAGACCAGACCATGGAAATAATTCCTCGAGCACCATAGCTGTTGGCACCAGTACGGTCAGCAATTTCCCATCCCGTAGGAAGTACCAATCTAAGCATGTTATCTGCAACTTTATTCCCCATCATCCAATTTTTTAACTGTTCTTTGGATTGAGTTGATAAAATATTACCGAGAAGTAATTTGTTAAAGTTGGCTGCCATTGCATTAGCCGTCGATGTATCTCTTAAGTCTCCCTCTGGATTTGTATTGAGATCTGGTTCATAACGATCGGCTCTGGTTATATCATCTCCCATTGAACGCAGAAATGAAGTAATGCCTTCAGGACCGCCAGATTTTTTATCGCAAAATTAGCCGCGGTATTATCACTGTAGGTCATAGTCGCTTTACAGGCATCTGCTAATGTCACTTTTTTGCCTATAAATTCTTTCATTACTGGTGAATGGCTAACAACATCTTGTTCATTTATCATCATTGCATCGTCTAGCGATACTGCATTTTTATCTACTTCAGATAGCACAATGGCACAAGCTAAGGCCTTAATAGTACTATTTGTCGAAAACCGTTCGTCACCGTTAATTGAATATACGTTATTTGAGCTGTTTTCTATAACAGACACACCGATATTCCAGCCTTGGCGCTCAAATTCATTAACGGTTTGTTTTACACTTAAAGGACTTGCATTCGAATTTGAAATACTCATCAAGCAAATGGCAATAACGTTGTCTTTTTGTAATCATTAAATTTCTTTAACATGTTATTTTTCTCTATCCTTATTAAATATTTTTATCATCATAATAATGATTAATTGTGGCGAAATTATGGCTAAAATAAGATTTATAGTGACATTAAAAAATATTATCAGCTTACCCCAATCGAATACCAAACAAGCATTAACTCCCCCACCAAAATATTAGATTAATGTTTTACTCAACCAACTTAATTAAGCGCTATAGTTTTATATTCGACCCACAGTAAGCTACAGGCAAGCTCATAGCTAATCATCACTTTAGAGAATCGCATAAATCAGCCAAGGCAATCAGTGCCTTGGCTTTTTCTATTTATATTTAAGCGTTTCTTGCTTTATGGGCTAAGCCCAAATTTACACCTAATCCAACACAAAGCAGTGCACTGAATGTGACCACCATACCTAAATGGTGAATGATTCCTGCGCCGCCTAAACCTAGTCCCAACAGAATGTAATAAAACAGTCCGAAGAGTGCGCCAGCAGAGCCCGCATAGGCGCGGTAGTTTGCCAGAGCCGAGCTGAGTATGTTCGGAATCGCTATCCCGTAAGCAATCACAATCAAGAGCATAGGCGCTAAAAAGTAAACATTATTCAGCCCTAAAACAGTCGATTGGAATAGCCAAATACCCAGTCCACCAACAAGTGCGATAACACTGGCGAAGCGAACCAACCGGGCGCTAGCGTAGCCTCGACCCAGCAATATTTTATTAACATAACTGCCAAGGAATGCGCCAAAGCCCAATAACAAGCCACTAGTACCGAAGGCAAGCGTCGATAACCCTTGCGCCTCAAACATAAATGGCGCCAGTGAAAAGTAGCTAAACCACATCAGGTTAAACGCCGCCACCAGCAAGGTGTTTTTAATAATCCCGCCGTCGGTAAGCATCTTAATCGCTAACTTGCCTATCGCGATTTTCTGGGTGTGTGCGGGTTTGGTTTCGGGTAACAATTTTACCGATAAAAATAACAGCACTATGGCAGAAACCATCAGTGCGACAAACACACCTTGATATCCCCAATAGGCACTGAGAACACTGCCCATTAGCAATCCGATCACCGGGCTAATTCCAAGTGACATGCCCATCACAGAAAAGACTTTGGCTAATTCTTCGCCGCTGTAGCTGTCACGCATCATGGTTTGGGTAATCACAGAGCCCACTGCCGCACCAAACGCCGACAATACTCGGGCCAGTAACAATAGGTTAAAGTCGCTCACCATCAAGGCTAAGGCTGAGCCAATGGCATAACAGACTAATCCCGCGAGCATGGCTTTGCGGCGACCAATAATGTCGGCTAAACGGCCCCAGCAAAATACCCCGATGGCAAAGGCAATAAAGTACACAGATAAGGTTTGCGATGCGCCAGCAATCGACACGGCAAAGCTTTGTGCAATATTAGGCAAGGCTGGGCTATAGATGGTTTCCATTATTTGCGGAAACATCATTAGCAGCACAGCGAGCCCTAATGGTGGTTTTATATTCATGATTTCGATTCAATTTCAGTAAACCAAATGAGCTGGTTAACCAAAATGTCGCTCCATACTTGTCAAAGATGGCGCAGTATAGATAGAATCCACACCAGACAATTAGCAACACTTAGACAATAAACATCAAAAATAGGACAAAATGGCCTTTATTCGACCTGAACATCAATTTAATCCAGATCTGTTGGATAATCTGGTCATTGGTATTGCCGCAGACATGGGGGAACACGACTCGGGAGTGCATCACCACGAGAAGGCGCAGCTACTGTACGCTCCAGCAGGGGTAATGACATTTACCCTAGCCGAGACTCAAGTAGTGTTACCGCCGACACGTGCGGCTTGGTTACCAGCAGGCGTTGAGCACAGCGTCACCATGCGTAATGTGGTTGCCTATCGCTCACTCTACTTTGAGCCAGAGACGGTCAACTCATTGCCCGATAAGGTCACTATTTTCCAGGTGAACCCGCTACTTAAGGCGTTAATCGACACTATGTCATTTTGGCCTTGGGACAAACCAAGAAGCACTCAACACCATGCTTTTGCGCTGCTATTAGAAGAATTAGGTAATGCTACGGAAGAAATTTTGGCGTTACCGCTCCCACAGGATAAACGTTTAAAAACCTGGCTTGCGCAACTGCAACAACATCAAAAAGTACCTGCCATCCTTAAAGATATGGCCATCGAAATCGGTGCCAGTGAGCGCACAATTAGCCGTATTTTTAGTACGCAGACAGGTATGGCTTATCAAGCTTGGCGCCAGCAATGGCGTTTACTCTCGGCCATTGAACAATTAGCGGCGGGAGCATCGGTGGCGCAGGTGGGCTTTAATTTACACTTTTCCAGCGACAGCGCCTTTATCAGCTTTTTTAAGCAATATACCAGCACAACACCGGCGCAATACTTTAAATAATCAATCCATTAACCTAACTAAAAATCCGTTAAGCAAAGCTAAACTCGGCCATTCCCTATTAGATCCATTGCTGTTTTTGCCTGCTCGCACCATTAGCTACCTTGCTGTGCTATAGTGCACAGAGTCTTCCAACTGATAGCCATAACTTATCCCTTGAAAAGAATCGCCCTCTTTGTCGATGTGCAAAACATTTATTACACCTGCCGTGAGGCCTATCAGCGCCAGTTTAACTTTCGTCAACTCTGGCAACACTTGAGTGCGCAAGGAAATATTGTCAGTGCTGTCGCCTATGCCATTCATCGAGGTGATGATGGCCAGCTTAAGTTTCAAGATGCTTTGAGACATATCGGCTTTGAGTTAAAACTTAAGCCCTTTATCCAGCGCAGTGACGGATCAGCAAAGGGAGATTGGGATGTTGGGATCACAATTGATGTACTCGATACCGCTCCCAATGTGGATACCGTAATACTGCTTTCTGGCGATGGTGATTTTGCAATCTTGCTTGAGAAAATAACGCAAAAATATGACGTTAAGACAGAAGTCTATGGCGTCCCCCAACTGACAGCAAAATCACTGATGGATGCAGCAACACAGTTTAATCCGATTGATGATGCCTTACTGCTCTAACAACAATGAATATTAAGCTGAAAATTCTTGGGTTGATAATTGATAAAAATTATCTATATCTGCCAACAAAATACTGTAAACACCTGCATCTAACTGCCCTTTATCGACCATGGGCTGCATAATGTCGCCAATCTCTGATAGCGATAAAGAGCCTCGATAGGGTCGCTTTTGAGTCAACGCCTGAAAAACATCGACCACAGCAAGAATACGCGAAGGTAAATCTAATTGTCCCTGCTGCTTACTGAAGGGATAGCCTGAACCATCGAGACGTTCATGGTGATTTGAGGCCCATTCGCCTATTACAGACTTAGGGAAAAAACGATGTAAAGTATGCTCTGTATCAACGGTATGACGTTTGACAATCGAATACTCTTCCTTTGTTAATTTGCCTTCTTTATGCAGCAACAGGTCAGGCGTTTTGAGCTTACCGACATCATGTAATAATCCCGCAACGTACAACAATTCAGCATCGGTATCTGATACACCGCAGTCCTTTGCCACTAATTTTGCTAACAGTGCGACTTTTTCTGAATGGTGAAATGTAAAGGGACTCTTAGCATCAACTATTCGAGCTAAAAATCGCGCTAACTGCTTTACCCCGTCAATATCTAATTCTTTGTCGTAAAAGTGATTAGCTTTGAACTCCAGACCTAATAACTCAATATGAGTTGCATCCATGTTGTACCAAAAGCCATCCTTTTTGACCAGTTGACACATTGCATTGACCATTTCTGGTTCAAATAAGGTTCCACTATGGGCCAATAAATTCTCTGCGACCATACTTTCATGCAATGTAATCAGCTCCTCATGACAACCATGCGTATATCTGGCTCTTAAAAAGTCGGTACGATCCGCTAAGAAAATCAGTGCTGCAATATCACGGTCAAATACGGAAAGCTCATGGGATTGCAACTCAAGCCAAGGTGTGTGGTGGTAAAGAACGACAGGCGCAAAAACATCTAAAATCGGGCATTTAAGCAATGCCTCATAGCCACGTTGACTATGACACTGCGCATCTTCTGGCTGCATTAATTTGAGCAGACGTAAGTGCTCTTCGGAGGAAGAAACGCCGCAATCATGAATAAGTCCGGCAAAATAGGCGAACTGCTTTTTTTCATCGGGCCAGCCGAGCACATTCGCACATTCGTAAGCCATATAGCCAACTCTATGTCCGTGGTGCAAATCGTCCACCCCAACAAAATCCAATGCCGTCGCAACGGCTAATAAAGCATGCCTTACATCAATATTGACTTTGAAGTCATGGGGCTGAAAGGCATTCATTGAATTTTCCTAATAAATTATTTGTCCCTCACTAAAATATAGTCAATACCTTGATAATTAGCTGCAAAATACAAAAAAGACCTGAAATTTCAGGTCTTTTTATCGATATAAAATAGAACTTATAACACAGCCAAGTTAGACCTCCGATGCTGTACTATGACGGGCGCGTTTTGCTAAGGCATAGTAAAACAATGGTGTCAGGATCAAACCAAACAGCGTCACCCCTATCATACCGGCAAATACTGCCACGCCCATGGCTTGACGCATTTCAGCCCCCGCGCCCGTTGAGAACACCATAGGCACCACGCCCATAATAAAAGCGATAGAGGTCATCAAGATGGGGCGTAAGCGTAAGCGCGCTGCCTCAAGAATCGCCTTCATCACTTCCATACCATGGTCTTGTTTTTCTTTGGCAAATTCGACAATCAGAATCGCGTTCTTGGTCGCTAAGCCCACGAGCACGATAAGACCAATCTGGGTGAAAATATTATTATCACCGCCATAGATAAGCACGCCACTGAGCGCCGAGAGTAAGGTCATTGGGATAATTAAGATAATCGCCAATGGCAAACTCAAACTCTCGTACTGGGCGGCGAGCACCATAAACACCAGCAGGATCACCAGAGGGAACACTAACAAACCTGTGTTACCGGCGAGGATTTGCTGATAGGTCAGCTCAGTCCACTCGTAGGTCATGCCTATCGGCAAGGTCTCGGCGAGGATTTTCTCAATCGCCGCCTGCGCTTGACCCGAACTCACACCCGGTGCTGGGCCACCGTTAATCTCAGCCGTGGTGAAACCGTTATAGTGCATCACGCGATCGGGCCCCGCGCTCTGGCTCACATTGATAAAGGAGCCAAGTGGGATCATATCGCCATTCACATTCGGCACTTTTAGCTGACTAATCTGCTGTGGGCTTTGACGGAATGCTTCGTCGGCCTGCATATTCACCTGATAGGTTCGACCGAAACGATTGAAGTCGTTGACATAGGTCGAGCCCATATAGGTTTGTAATGTCTGGAAAATTTGATCGAGCGACACTGCCTGCTGTTTCGCTTTAGTTCGATCGATATCCAGTTCAAGTTGTGGCACGTTCACTTGATAGCTGGAGAAAATCCCCGCTAATTGTGGATCGGCCCACGCCTTGTACATCACTTGTTGGGTCACCTGATACAAGGCCTCATAACCAAGGTTGGCTCTGTCTTGAATTTGCAGACGGAACCCTCCAATAGTGCCGAGGCCTTGCACAGGTGGCGGCGGGAAGATGGCAATAAACGCATCCTGAATACCAGCAAATTGCTGATTCAACTGTCCTGCAATCGCATTCGCTGACAGTTCAGGGCTCTTACGTAACTCAAAATCATCTAGGGCAACAAACACTACGCCTGAATTAGGACTGTTAGTAAAACCGTTGATACTCAGGCCTGGGAAGGCAATCGAGTGCGCCACACCGGGGTGATTCAAGGCGATATCGGACATTTTCTTGATCACCGCATCGGTACGCTCGAGTGAGGCCGCATCCGGTAATTGGGCAAATGCCACTAAATACTGTTTATCTTGGCCGGGTACATAGCCCGTTGGAGTATTCACAAATTGCACGCCCGTAAGCGCAACCATGCCCAGATACACCAGTCCGATAATGCCGCCAAAACGGATCACCTTACGTACTACATAGCCATAACCCTCTGAGGCACGGCTAAATAAACGGTTAAAAGGAGTAAATAACCAACCACCAAACAGCTTATCCATTAACCGTGTGAGCGCATCTTTAGGCGCATCATGGCCCTTGAGTAACAGCGCCGATAACGCAGGGCTCAAGGTGAGCGAGTTAATGGCCGAGATAAAGGTAGAGATAGTGATAGTCAGCGCAAACTGCTTATAAAACTGCCCCGTTAATCCGCTCATAAAGGCGGTAGGAATAAACACCGCGGCCAACACTAAAGTGGTTGCCACAATAGGCCCAGTCACTTCCTTCATCGCCTTTTGCGTTGCGGCAATTGGGCTTAAACCCGAAGCGATATTTCGCTCCACGTTTTCTACCACCACGATGGCATCGTCGACCACAATCCCGATAGCCAGCACCAGACCAAACAATGATAGCGCATTGAGCGAGAAGCCCATCAAGTGCATAAAGGCGAAAGTACCCACCAAAGACACAGGCACGGCCACCAGCGGAATAATCGAAGCGCGCCAAGTCTGGAGGAACAGCACCACCACTAACACCACTAAGAGCACGGCTTCAAGTAAGGTTTTGATCACAGCTTCAATCGAGCCACGCACAAACACGGTCGGATCGTACACAATTTCGTATTGCAGCCCTTCGGGGAATGACTTCGCCAGTCTTGCCATTTCGGCGCGCACATCGTCGGAGATTTGAATCGCATTTGAGCCCGATGCTTGGAATACCGGAATAGCGACCGCATCCTTGTTATCCAGCAATGAACGCAGCGCATAGCTGGTTGCACCGAGTTCGACACGCGCCACATCCTTAAGACGGATCACCTCACCGTTTTGACCGACCTTGATAATAATGTCTTCGAATTCTGACAGTTCAGTCAGACGCCCCTTAACGTTAATCAAGAGTTGGAAGTCGGCATTACCACTAGGCTGCGCCCCTAAACTGCCCGCTGCCGCTTGCTGATTTTGCTCACGTACGGCGGCAATAATTTCAGCTGGCGACATGCCAAGCGCCGAGACTTTATTCGGGTCAAGCCAGATCCGCAGACTATATTCGCCCGCACCGAATAAACGCACCGCGCCCACGCCTTTGATGCGTGCTAACTCATCTTTTACGTTGAGCGCCGCGTAGTTAGACAAATACAGCATGTCATAACGGTTATCCGGCGACAGTAAATGCACCACCATGGTTAAGTCTGGCGATGATTTTTCGGTCACAATCCCGAGGCGTTGAACCTCCTGTGGTAAACGCGGCATAGCACGGTCAACCCGGCTCTGTACTTGGGTTTGCGCCCTGTCCACATCGGTGCCAATGGCAAAGGTGATGGTCAAGGTCATGCGTCCATCGGACGTCGCCTGCGATGACATATACAGCATGTCTTCGACGCCGTTGATTTCCTGCTCTAAGGGCGAGGCAACCGTTTCGGCGATGACTTTAGGGTTAGCGCCAGGGTAGTTGGCGGTGACCACGACCGTTGGTGGCACCACTTCAGGGTATTCGGTAATAGGTAACTGCCAGACGGCAATCGCCCCTGTGATAAAAAACAGCAGCGAGAGAACGGCTGCAAATATCGGTCTTTTAATAAAAAACTGCGACAACATTCTGTTGGATTCCTTAACCGCGGCTCGCTACTTCAACGTCTGGGGTGGTGATATTTTCTTGATGTTTATCAAGTAGTAATTGAGCTTGTCGAAGCGCCTCTAGCTGTTCGCTGTCGGCCATATCGACCAGGTGTGGCTCAATTTGCATCTTAGGACGAACCCTTTGCATGCCATTGACGACGATTTTGTCGTCTGCCGCTAAACCTTGCTTAACAATGCGTAAACCTTGAACTTTTTCACCTAGGGTGACACCGCGATACTCCACGGTGCCATCGTTTGCCACTACTAAAACGAACTTATTGTTCAGATCCGTGCCCACGGCTTTATCATCGATTAAGATACCGTCATAGGCGCCGCTACCGGCGGTACGTAATCTGGCGAACAAACCAGGGAGCAGGCTGTTGTCCTCATTGCTAAACGTGGCACGTACTCGAATAGTGCCCGTCTGACTGTCCATAGAGTTATCGACAAAGTCCACTAGACCTATGTGTTGATATTCGCGTTCGTTAGCCAGCGCCATATACACGGGATTATCGCCTGCACGAGGGTCTTTACGCTTTTTCTCGGCGGTTAACTTGACGTATTTCAGATAGGTTTGCTCATCCACATCGAAGTAGGCATACATGCTGGCGGTCGACACTAAGCTAGTTAATACACTCTGCCCCGCAGACACATAGTTACCGGCGGTGACATTGGCGTAGGAGGCACGGCCATCAATCGGCGCGCGCACTTGGGTGTAATCTAAATCCAGTTCGGCGCGCAGCAGCGCCGCTTTCACAGAGGCTACAGCCGCCGCGGTTTGACGTTTATTAGACTCGCGGGTATCAAGTAACTCGGCCGAGACCGCCTTTTGATCAAACAACTTACGGGCACGCTCAAGGTCGTTAGTGGCCAGTTGCTCAGCAGAGAGCGCGCTAGCAAGCTCTGCTTTTAACCGGGCCACTTCCGCTTCGAACACACTCGCATCGATACGGAATAGCACATCGCCTTTTTTCACTAAGGCGCCTTCTTTAAAGTTTACCGACGCGATATAACCAGACACGCGTGGCACTAAGGTCACACTTTCTGGCGCCTGCAAACGGCCGGTAAATTCATCCCACTCGGTAACGCGCTCATGCAATACCTGCGCAACATCGACCTTAAGTGCACCTTGAGCAGGGCTTTGCTGTGCAGCTGGTTTACCACAGGCCGAAAGGACAAACGCCGCCACGGCAGTCAACATCAATATCCGTAAAGGTGGGTTACTTTTCATCTTACAATCCTCATGTGGCAGGCATTTATCTCGTTTAAGACAGACATCAGTGATGGACACTCGGTCAACACCAATAAATACCGACTGGTAAAAAATATTATGTACTGAGCGGTAATATATAGTGTAAAATGACCCTGTCAACTTATTTTGTACCGATAGGTATTTAATTTTTGTGACAGCTTGAAACCATGCAGTTAAGCCTTTAAGGTAATTAGCCACAGCGAACGTGCTATGTGAGCTTGAATGGACGATATATTTTGGTGAGTTACGCACCTAACCCGCAGACAGCAGGCAAGAGTGGCTGGACATGAGCTAAACCCATGTCTATCCTAGGGGCAATTGAGAATTGAGGAGCCTAATGATGTCAACCGTCACCCAGACGCCCTGCGTAGGTCGCCCACGAGCCTTCAATGCCGACGATGCTTTGGCTAAAGCCTTAGAAGTCTTCTGGCGAAAAGGTTTTGAAGGTACATCGTTAACCGATCTCACTCAGGCCATGGGCATCAACAAACCCAGCCTATATGCCGCCTTTGGTAACAAAGAGCAGCTGTTTCTGAAAGCGATCGAGTTATACGAGCAGCGCCCCTGTGCATTTTTCTATCCTTCGCTTGAAAAAGAAACTGCCTATCAAGTGGTTGAGTCCATGCTACTTGGCGCTGCAACGTCCTTGGTAGATGAAAACCAACCCCATGGCTGCTTGATTGTCCAAGGCGCTCTCGCCTGTAGTGAAGCTGGACAAGCCATTAAAGAAACCCTGATCACCCGTCGCCGTGATGGTGAGCAAGCATTATGCGAACGCCTGCAACGAGCAAAGGATGAGGGCGATCTCCCCGAAGATGCCGATCCGCTGCTGCTGTCTCGATACATTGGCACAGTGCTACAAGGCATGGCCGTACAAGCAACCAATGGCATTTGCCCCAATGAATTACGTAAAGTGGCGGAGTTAGTGTTAGCTAACTTTCCGAAAAATAACCAGTGATAGCACGATTAGCATATAACGATTAACATAAACCCCAGTGAACACTGGGGTTTATGCTTTTAAGACGCTAAAAAAATCGAGATTAATATCGTGATTAGTGCTGAACTTGGTGGGTAACTAAGCTTGGACGCAGCAGATTGTCATGGACGGGACAACGATTACACACAGTATCTAAAAACTCATTCTTTTCTGCATCGGTTAAGTCGGCGTCTATGCTGGCATTGATGGCGATTTCTTTAAATCCAACAGGATCGTCCGAGGGTTGGCCTAATAATCCCGCCGAATTCATCACGGCTCTTACATGCACATCAAACCGATGAATGGTGATATTACGTTCACGCGCGACCATCTTAGCTATGGCTGAAATACAGCCGCCAAGCGAAAATAAAAAGGTCTCTAAGGGGTTAGCTCCTTCATTGGTAGCGCTAGGTTGATCAATAACCAGTAAATGCTCCCGCACCTGCGCTGTAACCTTCCAACCGCTTGCCATATGTGTGGTGACTTCAACAACTTTTTCAGCCATAACAAACTCCATTAGTTTTATTTCAATCAGATTATTCTAATGATGTTAACATAAAAAGTCACAAGCTAAGATCACAGTTTATAAAGTCAGGTTAGGAAGTCAGTGTATGGGTTTAACCTAGATATCTAGAGTGTAAGGTTTTAATAAAATCGCTATAAATGTCAGTTATTCTGCACAGCAAACCAATGAAAATCCAAAACATCGAAGTAAAAAAGGCAATAAAAGGCCCCTTTCAATAACATTGAAAGAGGCCAAGTATGCGTTAAAGCGTTATCGCACTATCCACTTATAGCACTATCCACGTTGCCTTGATTTCAGTGTATTTATCAAAGGAGTGTAGAGATTTATCTCGGCCATTACCCGATTGCTTATATCCACCGAAAGGTGCTGTCATATCGCCGCCATCATAATGGTTAATCCACACCATACCACTACGCAATGCTTTAGCCGTTTTATGCGCCTTGCTGATATCCGCTGTCCAAACACCTGCCGCTAAGCCGTAAATGGTATCGTTAGCGATCGCAATCGCCTCCTCCATACCATTGAATTCAATGACAGATAATACAGGGCCAAAGATTTCCTCACTGGCAATTTTCATTTGGTTTTTCACATTTGAAAATACCGTTGGCTGCACATACACACCGCCCGTTTCGGCCAGCACTTGTTGTCCACCATGCACTAAGCTCGCGCCCTCATCTTGGCCCGCCTTGATATAGCTTAAGATGGTATCTAATTGCTGCTTATCGACCACTGCGCCGCTAACGGTAGCAGGATCCAGTGGATGCCCAGGCTGCCACGAGGCGAGCTCTTCTGCTATAAGTGCAATCAGCCGATCTTTAACACCAGCTTCCACCAGCAAGCGTGAGCCCGCAGTACAAACTTCACCCTGGTTAAAAGCAATGGCTTCAGCGGCAGCCACAGCCGCTGCTTTAAGATCGGGCGCATCGTTAAATACGATGTTCGGGCTTTTACCACCCGCCTCTAACCAGACCCGCTTCATATTCGACTCGCCCGCATAAATCATTAATTGCTTAGCGATTTTTGTTGAGCCAGTAAAGACTAAGGTATCCACGTCCATATGCAGCGCCAGTGCTTTGCCGACGGTATGGCCATAACCGGGGAGCACGTTTAGTACACCTTTAGGGATCCCAGCTTGAACGGCAAGTTCGGCAATACGAATGGCGGTGAGCGGTGATTTTTCAGAGGGTTTAAGGATAACACTGTTCCCCGTCACGAGTGCTGGGCCTAACTTCCAACAGGCCATTAGCAGCGGGAAATTCCAAGGCACAATCGCTGCCACCACGCCCACGGGTTCGCGAGTAATCATGCCGATTTCATTATGTGCCGTCGGCGCCAGCTCATCGTAGAGTTTATCAATGGCTTCCCCCGACCAACGAATGGCACGGGCAGCGCCCGCAATATCTACCGCCTTTGAAAAACGTATCGGTTTACCCATATCCAACGTTTCTAACAGCGCGAGTTCATTGGCATTTTCTTCCAATAACTCGGCAAAGCGGATCATCACTTGTTTACGTTTAACAGGCGTAGCCTTTGACCATACCCCAGACTCAAAAACCTCACGAGCATTAGCCACGGCGATATTGGCGTCTAGCAAATCGCAACTGGCAACTGGCGCTAATAAACGGCCATCGATTGGACTGATGCAATCAAAGGTATTGCCTGATGCCGCATCCCGATACTCGCCGTTAATAAAAGCCTTGCCATTGATTGTTAGGCTTGCAGCGAGGTTTTCCCAATCGCTCCGTGTTTTAGGTGTACTCATGATGACCTCTTAATCGTTTGTATTCGTTTATTTTATCTTTATTAGGATAAGGGCTATCTCGACTAACAACTGCCAAAGATGACCTAAGGCTGTAACTGCTGCCTAGATTACGCTTTTAAGACATCAAAATTCAATATTTTTTACAAAAATAGCATTTTTGCCACAAATAACTGCACAGCACTCTTCCATGTTCATTATTTCTAACATAGCATAGCAAATATTAGCCACCCTTAACGAAGACCTCACCCCATTTAACAAGGAAAAGGACAAGGTAAACATCTATGGCCGACTCACCCAACAATCTCGCCCACGAGCATCCTTCACTTGAACACTATTGGATGCCTTTTACCGCCAATCGCCAATTTAAAGCGAGCCCTCGATTACTCGCCAAAGCTGAAGGCATGTATTACACCGATATCAATGGCAACAAGGTATTAGACTCAACCGCGGGGTTATGGTGTTGTAATGCGGGCCATGGTCGACGTGAGATCAGTGAGGCCGTCAGCAAACAAATTCGAGAAATGGATTACGCCCCCTCCTTCCAAATGGGCCATCCCATCGCTTTTGAACTGGCGGAGCGTTTAACCGAACTCAGCCCAGAAGGACTCAACAAAGTATTCTTTACCAACTCAGGCTCTGAGTCGGTAGATACCGCCCTTAAAATGGCACTTTGCTACCATAGAGCCAATGGCCAAGCGTCACGCACCCGCTTTATTGGCCGAGAAATGGGTTACCATGGCGTAGGATTTGGTGGGATCTCCGTGGGGGGTTTAAGTAATAATCGCAAAGCCTTCAGCGGCCAGCTATTGCAAGGCGTGGATCACCTGCCTCACACTTTAGATATTCAACATTCAGCCTTTAGCCGCGGATTACCTAACCTTGGGGCAGAAAAAGCCGAAGTGTTAGAGCAATTAGTCACACTCCATGGCGCCGAAAATATTGCTGCCGTTATTGTTGAACCCATGTCGGGTTCGGCAGGGGTGATTTTACCGCCACAAGGTTACTTAAAGCGCCTACGCGAAATTACCCAAAAATACGGCATCCTGTTGATTTTCGATGAAGTCATTACCGCATTTGGCCGTGTAGGTGCCGCATTCGCTAGTCAGCGCTGGGGCGTTATCCCCGACATAATCACCACAGCCAAAGCCATTAATAATGGCGCCATCCCCATGGGCGCCGTGTTTGTACAGGATTATATTCACGATACTTGTATGCAAGGCCCCACCGAACTTATCGAGTTTTTCCACGGTTATACCTATTCGGGCCACCCAGTCGCCGCAGCAGCAGCACTCGCCACGCTCTCCATCTATCAAAACGAGCAACTGTTTGAGCGCAGTTTTGAGCTTGAGCGGTATTTCGAGGAAGCCGTTCATAGCCTCAAAGGGCTGCCAAATGTGATTGATATTCGCAACACCGGATTAGTCGCCGGTTTCCAGCTTGCGCCTAATAGCAAAGGCGTTGGAAAACGCGGATATAGCGTGTTTGAGCGCTGTTTTCATCAAGGCACGCTCGTGCGGGCAACGGGCGATATTATCGCCATGTCCCCACCACTCATTGTTGAGAAACATCAAATTGACCAAATGGTAAATAGTCTCAGCGATGCTATTTATGCCGTTGGATGATGCACCATTTTCAATCACACGCCCAGAAATTAGGGAAAATAAAGGTTAGCTATGCTTAAGATTACCCACTATGTGAATGGCCAACACACTCCAGCGAGTACAAGAAGCCAAGAAATTTTTGAACCGGCCACTGGCGAATGCCGAGGTCAAGTATCCCTCGCCAGCAGCGATGAAGTCGCTGCCGCGATTGCCATCGCCAAAGCGGCCTTTGAGACTTGGTCACAGGTAACGCCCCTTAATCGCGCCCGTGTGCTTTTTAAATTCAAAGCGTTAGTCGAGCAGCATATGGATGAACTGGCGCAGCTCATCACCCTAGAGCACGGCAAAGTGATCGATGATGCCAAAGGAGAACTTATCCGCGGCCTCGAAGTTGTCGAATTTGCCTGTGGTATCCCGCACTTACTCAAAGGGGAGCACACGCAGCAAGTTGGTGGTGGTGTGGATTCTTGGTCCGTTAATCAAGCTTTAGGTGTTGTCGCTGGCATAGCGCCCTTTAACTTCCCCGTGATGGTTCCCATGTGGATGTTCCCAATCGCCATTGCCTGCGGCAACACCTTTATTATGAAACCCTCGGAAAAAGATCCAAGTTCAGTGATGAGGATTGCCGAGTTGCTCAAACAAGCTGGCTTACCTGATGGAGTGTTTAACGTGATCAACGGTGATAAAGAGGCCGTAGATACCCTGCTCACTCATCCAGATGTGCAAGCCGTTAGTTTTGTCGGTTCAACGCCAATCGCCGAGTATATCTACAGCACAGCATCCAAACACGGTAAACGAGTACAAGCCTTAGGCGGCGCAAAAAACCATATGCTACTGATGCCGGATGCGGATTTAGATCAAGCGGTAAGTGCACTGATGGGCGCAGCATACGGCAGTGCGGGCGAGCGTTGTATGGCGATATCGGTCGTGTTAGCTGTGGGTGATGTGGGTGATGAATTAGTGGAAAAACTATTGCCGCAGATCCAAAACTTAAAAGTCGGCAACGGTCTTAACCCCGAAATGGAAATGGGTCCACTCATCTCTAAACAGCATCTCGCCAAAGTCACTGATTATGTTGAAACAGGTATTCAAGAAGGCGCAAGTTTACTGGTTGATGGCCGACAATTATCCGTTGCCGATCATCAACAAGGTTACTTCCTTGGGGCTTGTTTATTCGACCATGTCACGCCGGATATGCGGATCTATCGCGAAGAAATCTTCGGCCCTGTGCTATCCATTGTTCGAGTCAAAGATTATCCCAGTGCACTTAAACTGATAAACCAACATGAATTTGGCAACGGCACGGCGATCTTTACTCAAAGCGGTGAAGCTGCCCGTCATTTTTGCCACCATGTGCAAGTAGGTATGGTCGGCGTAAACGTACCAATCCCCGTACCGATGGCTTTCCATAGCTTTGGCGGTTGGAAACGCTCACTCTTTGGACCTTTGCATATGCATGGCCCTGATGGTGTTCGTTTTTATACCAAACGCAAAGCCATTACCGCTCGCTGGCCTGTAGGCAAACAGACTCAAGCTGAGTTTGTAATGCCGACCATGAAATAACATCGACTGGAGCCCTATATGACCATTAGCGTCACGTCGATCATTCGCTTTGCCAGCGCACAACCGCCAGTGGAGAGCTATCAAGTCGCTCCTGAAAAGCGTATTGCAGGCAATCCCACCCAGCAATTACAAAATCATTATTCTAGCCCTTGTAACCAATTTCATAGTGGAATTTGGCAAAGCGAATCAGGCGCTTGGAAAATCAACTACACTGAATATGAGTATTGTGAAATTCTCGAAGGAACCAGTGTGATTACCGATCTTGAAGGACAGTCTCAAACCTTCAGTGTCGGTGACCGCTTTATTATTCCGGCGGGATTTCAAGGTGTGTGGCAAGTCGTCACCCCCTGCCGCAAGGTGTACGTCATCTTCGAACAAAACTCACATTTATAGAGGTGCGTTTAACCTCGATGAACAAAGCTAAAGTGATGTAGCTTTACCGCCATGAGGTCACAGCAACGGAGTTTCCTTGGCTGTTGTTTGGCAAATAATCGAATGTACAAACCTGTTTTTAAACATAAAAGAACGTTGTACATCCGTGTCAATCAAGAAAATGGGAGAAATACCGTGAATAATAACCTACAGAAAAAACGGCTAGCACAACTTGCTGGACTCGCGCTTACTACCAGCTTATTTTCCAGCATAGCCAGTGCAGAAGTGTCTGGTGAGATTAGTTTAACTAACGATTATCGCTTCCGCGGTGTCTCGCAAACCGCTGGAGATCCCGCTGTGCAAGGTGGAATAGACTGGAGTTTTGAATCAGGATTTTCTGTCGGCGCCTGGGCCAGTAACGTCGACTTTGATGAACCTGGTTATAATGGCCCAGATGTTGAGTATGACTTCTATGTTGCCTACGGTGGTGATATCAATGATAACGTCAGCTACGACGTAACACTGAACCGCTATAACTATTCGGGCGAGAGTGATCTTGGCTATTTCGAAGTAACGGCTGGCGTCGAGTTTAGCGGATTTCGCGTAGCCTATTGGTATACCAATGACTACGGTGGCACTGATTTAGATTACCACTACGGTGAAGTCAATTATTCCTATGAGTTTGTCGAAAACTGGAATCTCGATCTGCATTACGGCTACAACGTTGGCGATGCATTAGATGATGGTGAAGGCTTCGATAGTTACTCCGACTATTCTGTTGGTGTCTCCACGGAATTAATGGGATTTGGCCTTTCACTTGCTTGGTTAAGCACTGATTTAAGTGGCGATCAAAAAGTCTCCGACGGTGTATACCAAAACGACGATACCGTCCTCGCGAGCGTTAGTTACGCTTTCTAATAGGGTTATCTCATTAGACAAAACACCCTAGTACAAAAGTCATTAAAAAGCCCTCTTTCGAGGGCTTAGTTATTTTTGTCATGAATGTATTATTAATTTGAAGACCAACTGCGCATCTTATGGCCTTTGACTGCATAGAAGAGAATAAACAGATAACAAGGTAACATCACCATATACCCGCCCTGCTGCCCCATATCCGTTGCCGAACTCATTAACCCCCAAGACACTGGACCAAAGGCACCGCCGGCAATCCCCATGATAAGGAGCGCAGAACCCGTACTCGTCAATTTGCCCATGCCCGACAAAGCAAGAGGCCATACGGCAGGCCACACAATCGCATTGGCTAATCCTAAGAAAGCAATCAATAGCAAGGTATCAGGTAAAGCTACGCCCCCAAAAGGCACCAACAAAGTGTTAGCAATAGCGTAGGAATTGTTATCCCCAAACAGAATGCCTAAGGTGAGTAATATGCCTAAAATTGCGGAAATCATCAGCGCTGTCGGTTGAGAAATAATGCGAGGGATAAGGATAATCCCCAGCGTATAACCCAGCACCATGCAAACCATAGTGTATGAGGTCATGACCCCGTAATGCTCAACGCCTAAAGATAACGCAAAGGTACCTATAGTATCGCCAGCGATCACCTCTACCGCTACGTACACAAACAATGCCAACACACCAAATGCTAAGTTAGGGTGAGATAACGCCGCTTTAATCTGGCTTTTATCTGTATGCTCAGCGACTTCATCTTCATTAGATAATTCTGGTAATGGGGATTTTTTCACCGCCAAGGCTAAAACACCGATAAACGCCGCCATGCCTAAGTAAGGAAAAACCAAACTATTGGCCATTTCATCAATTTGTACTTGCGTTAATGTTGTGCCGATACGGTCTTTAAAACTATCTAAAATCAACGCTGAGAACACTAACGGTGCAATCACCCCCGCACCTTTGTTCAAAATACCCATCACGCTAACACGCGCCGCCGCTGACTCTTCAGGCCCAAGACGAACAACATAAGGATTTACTGCGGTTTGCAGTAACGTCTGCCCCGCCCCCATAACTAATTGGGCAAATAAAAATAGGGCGAAGACTTGGGTCTTCGCCGCTGGAATAAACAGTAAACCCGCGAGCATCATCACGCCCATGCCCAAGGCCATCCCATTTTTGTAGCCCACTTTACGGATAAGCCACGCCGAGGGCAGTGCAGTAAAGGTCACCGCGATATAGAAAGAAAACAGGATTAATGAAGCTTGGAAGGGATTGAGTTGCAAAATTTGTTTTAAATAGGGCATTAAAGAACCATTCAACCAAGTTGCAAACCCGAGGATGAAAAAGAGTGCTGCCACTATCGCCATGGGGATAAAACTGCTTTTCTGCTGGCTTTTATCGAGTGTCATTTCCATAAACCTGCTTCTTATAGTAATTAATTTTAAGGTGATTGCGGGACAAAAATCCGCTGAGTATTGCACACATCCCTATTGCAACTCATCTGCAATGGCTAATGTTATCATTCGAACTCACCATTGTTTCAGTGATGTTAAAACAAACAACACAAAAAGACAACGCTGTCATTTGCAATTTAATCCTAAAAATGCCGCCTTGAACATCACAATAAACCCTAAACGCTTAGCTAGATCCTGATTTAAAACCAAAGATGCGTATGGCAACTATCAAACATGAAATAAAAAAGCCGCAGAGATCGCTCTGCGGCCTGATAAAAGCACAAGATAATGAGAAATTAAATTCGCACAAAAATATTGCGACGATACATCCAATACAGCACTAACCATTGAACGGTGAGCAAACCAATCACGGCCGCTAAGGGCTGAGCATTTTCCGGTAATGCCGCGATAACGCCACCGAACACACTCTGGGCGATATACTTCCAATCCACTAGGCTGGAGGCTAGATAAATAATGATGGCGTTAGTACCGATTACCACAAACACAAA
>NZ_JTLE01000094.1:636135-636461 GCF_000798835.1 Shewanella sp. ZOR0012 | reverse complement strand
CCGAGTGGCCAAAGGGATCAGACTGTAAATCTGACGGCTCCGCCTTCGAAGGTTCGAATCCTTCTCCCTCCACCATTTGCACTAACAATTAGCGATGCTATAAAAGATACTCGTGGAGGGGTTCCCGAGTGGCCAAAGGGATCAGACTGTAAATCTGACGGCTCCGCCTTCGAAGGTTCGAATCCTTCTCCCTCCACCACTTTTATCTTCTGTTGTTCGTCAATCGTTAGTCTGCTGTAAACTTGCTTTACCCTTAAATCTGGCCAAGATTTAAGATAACTTTAAAATCAGACTCGATGAGTAAGACTAAAAGTTGAAGAAATTAT
>NZ_JTLE01000094.1:620330-636125 GCF_000798835.1 Shewanella sp. ZOR0012 | reverse complement strand
TGGAGCGACATATCGGGTTCGAACCGATGACCTATACCTTGGCAAGGTATCGCTCTACCAACTGAGCTAATGTCGCATTTTGTATCGCTGCTAAATTTGCCTTCAACATCCACAAAGGTATCGTCTATCCACCTTTGCCAACTGAGCTAATGTCGCATATCCTGCATTTAATGACTTGGTAAATCACTAAATTTGTAATTTGGAGCGACATATCGGGTTCGAACCGATGACCTATACCTTGGCAAGGTATCGCTCTACCAACTGAGCTAATGTCGCATAATTTTGTATTTAATGACTTGGTTAATCACTAAACTTGTATTTGGAGCGACATATCGGGTTCGAACCGATGACCTATACCTTGGCAAGGTATCGCTCTACCAACTGAGCTAATGTCGCCTTTACTTATTTGACGAGACAAACATGCCCGCATCAAAAAGTTGAGGCCGCATTATATGAAAAATTTATGCGGCTGCAACCCCTTCTTGCAGATTTATCTGCTGATCGGTCAAATTTTAAATACTTTGCTGCGGTAATACTGTAATTCAGCGATCGACTCTTGGATATCTTGCAGCGCTTGATGAGTGTTTTGCTTTTTGAAACCTGCCATAGTTTCAGGGCTCCAACGCTTCACTAGCTCCTTAACCGTGCTTACGTCTAGATTGCGATAATGGAAGTAGTCCTCCAATTCACGCATATAACGATTTAAGAAGCGACGGTCCTGACCCACGCTGTTACCACACATAGGCGAGACACCCTTAGGCACGTATTGCTCTAAAAATGCGATGGTTTGTGCAACAGCCTGCGCTTCGTTCACTTGGCTGGCACGCACTCTATCGATGAGGCCCGATTCACCGTGATGTTTTTGGTTCCAATCATCCATGGCCGCCAGTACTTCATCCGATTGATGAATAGCAATCACTGGCCCCTGACCGATAATATTGAGTTCTTGGTCTGTTACTAAGGTAGCAATTTCAATGACCCTATCGACATCGGGTTCTAACCCAGTCATTTCGAGATCGATCCAAATGAGATTATTTGCGTCTGCCGCCATAATTGCGCCTTATCATGTCAGTTAGCCTAAATTCAGGCTTTTTTATTCAAGAGCGTGTATCATACTGCTTTTTTCAAACACAAAATATCACCTAATTGACGAAGACAAACCAGTGAGTAAAAAGAAACCCCTAAGCCAAGGCCAATTACGCCGTATGCGCGCCAATCACGAGAAACGCCTCAATCGTGACAATGGTGATAAAAATGCGCCTGAGTTACAGGATAGCTCACTCGGCCCAGAACAGAGCGGAACCGTGATCTCCCGCTTTGGTCAACATGCCGATATTGAAACCGAAGATGGCCTGATTGTGCGCTGCAACATTCGCCGCACCATTAGCAGTTTAGTGACTGGCGATAAAGTGATTGTACGCTTAGCTATTGAAAGCCAAGCAAATAGTGGTATAGCTGGCATTGTGGAAGCAGTGCATCCAAGACGCTCTTCCCTCTCGCGCCCCGATTTATACGATGGCGTGAAAATTATCGCCTCGAATATCGACCAAATTTTGATTGTGTCTTCCGTATTACCTAGCTTTACCACCCAGATTATTGACCGCTATTTAGTGGCAGCCGAAGACACGGATATTCCGCCGATCATCATTTTGAACAAAATTGATCTGTTAACTCCGGAAGAAGCCCCCGCCATCGATGCAGCCTTAAAGCGCTACGAAGCCATTGGATATCCAGTATATAAGGTCAGCAGTAAGTTAGGCGAAGGCTTAGATACCATTAAAGCCCTGCTGAAAGATAAAGTGAGCGTATTTGCTGGCCAGTCTGGTGTGGGTAAATCCTCTCTGGTCAATGCCTTACTGCCCGAAGCCGAGCTACTGGTGGGCGATGTCTCCGACAACTCTGGGCTTGGACAACACACCACGACCACCGCTAAGTTACTGCATTTACCCAGTGGTGGTGATTTAATCGACTCCCCCGGCGTGCGCGAATTTGCCCTCTGGCACTTACCCGCCCAACGTGTCGGTTGGTGCTTTATCGAATTTCGTGACTTTTTAGGTGGCTGTAAATTCCGCGATTGTAAGCACGGCGATGACCCAGGCTGCGCCTTAAAAGCCGCAGTCGAAGCGGGTAAGATTAGTGAAGATCGCTTTAATAACTACCATCGTATTATCGCAAGCCTTGATGAACAGCGTCACGCTCGGCAATTTCGCGCCCAAAGCGATGAATAACGAGTACAACAAAGCCATCACAACGAATAGAATTAACGCAAAACAAGTCTCAACCTAAGTTGAGCAACATAAAGGAAAGGAACACAAATTGGATAAAGTTAAAATTGCGCTGCAGTACATGCTGCCAAAGCACCTGTTATCTCGCTTAGTCGGTAAACTTGCCGCTTCCGAAGCTGGCGCATTAACGACTGCCGCGATTAAATGGTTTATCAAGCAATATAAAATCGATATGAGCGAAGCGGCTCAGAGCGAACCTGAGGCTTATAAAAGCTTCAACGACTTTTTTACCCGTGCACTTAAGCCTGGTATTCGCCCAATTAATACTGCGGCCAACATCATGGTGCACCCCGTTGATGGAGCCGTCAGCCAACTTGGCCCCATCAAGGATGGGCGTATTTTCCAAGCTAAAGGCCATCACTATTCTTCACTCACTTTGCTTGGCGACCAAGCCGAAGATGCCAAACGCTTCGAAGGTGGTGATTTTGCGACAATTTATCTGGCTCCTAAGGATTATCACCGCATCCATATGCCGATTAAAGGCACCCTGTCGAAGATGACCTATGTGCCAGGTGAGTTGTTTTCCGTTAACCCATTAACGGCGCGCCATGTACCAGGCCTGTTTGCTCGCAACGAACGTGTTGTGGCGATTTTTGAAACCGAGCTTGGCCCACTGGCTATGGTATTAGTAGGCGCAACTATTGTGGCGAGCATCGAAACCGTTTGGGCAGGCACTATTACGCCGCCAACCGGTAAGCAAGTATTCACTTGGGAATATCCAACAGTAGGCCCTGACGCGATTACCTTAGAGAAAGGCGAAGAAATGGGTCGCTTCAAGCTTGGCAGTACCGTCGTCTTGCTGTTTGCCAAAGATGCTATCGACACCTTCGCCGAAGGCGTTGAACCCGAAGCCGTGACGCGTATGGGTCAAGCCTTTGCTAATCTGAAAAACCAGGCGTCAGCCGACTAATTACGGCGACCCAATTGAGCCAGACCAGTAAACCTTCGGGATTAATCGAATTACACTTAGCTGTGCTGATGTTTGGCGGCACAGCGTTGTTTTCAAAGTTAATCCCCTTAAGCGCTCTCGATATCACCTTCCTACGATGTGTTGTCGCGGCCTTGGTCTTGGCATTACTCATCAAATTCCGCGGTAAATACTTAAGCCTTGCTAGCAAACAGGATTATCTGGTTGCTATCGGCTTAGGTGTGATAGTCAGCTTGCACTGGGTCACCTACTTTGCCGCGATGCAACTCTCATCGGTCGCCATCGGCATGATTGCCTTCTTCACCTATCCGGTGATGACGGTGATTGCCGAGCCATTATTAACGGACAATAAAATCAAGCTGATGGATATTATCAGCGGCATTTTCGTGCTGATAGGTGTTGTACTGCTGATCCCCGAAGCCAATCTTGGCAACGACACGACTTTAGGAATTGCGATCGGTATTCTGTCGGCAATGTTATTTACCGCCCGTAACCTACTGCAAAAACGCTATTTTTCGCAATATAGTGGCCCCCACGCCATGTTTTATCAGACCCTAGTGGCGGCGGTGTTTCTTATGCCTTGGCATCAAACAGATCTGCAAAGCATCTCCCTTGAAACCTGGGGCTTGATTGTGCTGCTCGGGGTCGTGTTTACTGCCGCGCCCCATGCGCTGTTCACCTCGGCATTGCGCCAATTAAGTGCTAAAACAGTAGGACTAGTCTCCTGCCTTCAACCCTTTTATGGGGCCATGTTGGCTTTGCTGATTTTAGGTGAAGCACTGAATGTAAATACTTTGATAGGCGGAACCATCATAGTCGCCACCGCCATCTTTGAAACCCATCAATCCCACCAGTCACAACGGCGAAAAAAGAACATTTGAAACATACCAATCTTGGCCCAAGTTGGCTAAGATGAGTGCGTCTTTCGCCTCTAATTGCTTTTGCCTATATGCCACGTATTTTATTGTTCGTTATTGCTTTTTTGTCTTTTTCTCTCCATGCCAATTCGCCCTTGCAATTGGACAAGCGTCTTGGCCTAAACAACCAAAATCAGCAACAAAATATTAGCATTGACGATCAAATTGTTGAGCTTAAAAACAACATTGACAGACTGGCGGCCAATGCGAGCAGTTTTCAGCAGGCGCAGTTGGATTTTGAAAAAAATAAAAAGGTCATCGATCAGGGCTTAAAAGAGGCCACTAAGCCATTAAAGCTGGATAAAGGAACAGATCTTAACCAGCAAGCCTCGATGGCTTATTTACGCCTATCTGAGTTAAAAGAGAGCGAGGCGGCTCTCGGCAATCAAGTCAACGAACTACTACAGCGGCATAATCTACTGCCTTCCGTCATTGCCAATGCAAGACAAAATGTGCTGCAAAATAAAAAAACGGAATTGGCGCCTATCGATACGCCAGCGGGTGAATTACAACAAATACAGCGGATTTTCTTCGAACAGAGCCTTGCCACACATGAGGCCGAGCTTGCCAGTAGCCAAAAGCGCATCGAACTTACCCAGCTACAGTTACAGTTAGTTCGCCAGCAATTGAGCCAGCAAGAAGCTTTTATTGAAACTATCAATAAGGCGATCAACAAGCAGCGCCAACAACAAACCGATGCCACGCTGGCCAAGAATTTAGTCGATACCACTAAAGTCATCGATCCGATTACACGCAATATCGCCGATACCAATCAGATCTACGGCCAAAAACTGCAAACCTTAACCTTGCAAATCAATAACGTGGTAGAGCAGCAAGAACAGGCTGAGCTCCAATATCAATCCCAAGCCAAGCAACTTGCTAATATCCAAGAGCAAATTACTTGGGTCAAAATGAACTCCGCCTTTGGCGAACGCTTTTTGCAGATGTTGCAATCGCTGCCCAAACCGCCAAACCATGAAAAACTACAAACGCTTATCGCCGATGCGCGTCTCGACAGGTATCACCTAGAGCAACAGCAGGCGCTCAACGAACAAGAACTCGAACAAGCCAATCTCTATAATGAGGGGCAGATTAAGCTGCTGCGCTCACAACAAGCATTGCTGACTCAGCTAATGCAGAGTTATGACCAGTATTTGAGTGAACTAGGCAAGCTTAAAGTTAATTATCAGCAGCTTAGCCAACAGCACCTGACGCTAAAAAACACCCTAAACGAACATCTATTTTGGGTACCTAATGCCGCGAGCATTAACAAGCTCTGGCTCACCGATATTCAACGTAGCGCCCTATGGCTAATCCAACAGGCACAATGGGGACAACTGAGCAAAGCTTGGCAGGAGCAAAACGACTATTGGTCATGGTGGATCATTCTGCTAGTGCTCTGTTTAGTGGTTCAAGATTTAATAAAACCTAAATTCAATCGATTACTCGGCAACTATGCAACCTATGTAGGTAATGTGACTCAGGATAAATTTATTTATACCTTCAAATCCTTAGTCCTTAGCCTAGGTTATGCCCTCATCAAACCGCTACCCATAGTGGCAGCAGGATGGATTTTCTATCAATCAGACCGTAACTTTGTGCAAGCGGTCGGCATGGGAATTTTAGCAATAGGATTGGTTTACCTATTGTATCGATTGATTTTTATTCTTGCGCTAGATAAAGGCGTATTGGTAGGTCACTTCAAACGCCCCTCAAAACTGATTCAGGCAGGCCAGCTCAGGCTCAAACACTTTGTATTTGTCGCCAGTCCCTTGCTTGGCATTATGGGCTTTACCGAAATACTCGATGCCTCGCTTATCCGCAACAGCATTGGCCGCGGCGCATTTATCTGTTTTTGTGTGGTGTTATTCTTGTTATACAAGGATATTTTGCTATTAAGCCGGCAAAATAGCGTTGCTCAAAAAGAGGGGAAGAACAAACGGCTGATCCAAAAAATGCTCTGGGCATTGTTGATCGCTGTTCCCCTACTGAGCGCTGGGCTCGCCTTTAGGGGCTACTACTTCACCGCATTCCAAATGCTGTTGCAGTTGCAGCTATCGATCATATTGGGATTAAGCTTTTTACTGCTCTATCAATTAATTAAACGTTGGATGTTGATTGAGCGCCGCCGCATTGCCTTCGACCGCGCGAAAGCGAAACGGGCTGAGCGTTTAGCCCAACGGGAAAAGGGCGAAACACACCATAGCTCCAATGATGGCTTAGATACCTACGAAGAACCCGTAGTCGACCTCGAAACCATTTCGAGTCAGTCCCTTGGATTGGTGCGTTCCTTATTGCTACTGGCGTTTTTAGCCAGCTTGATTGGCCTGTGGACGCAAACCCATACGGCGCTGTTTTCCTTCTTGGATGGCATCACCCTCTGGACCACCAATACCAGCGTCAATGGTGTCGAGCAACAGTTGCCCATCACCATGAAATCGCTGTTATTCGGCTTAATCATCGTTGGCTTCTCGCTGATGATTGCGACCAATTTACCCGGTTTGCTTGAGCTGATGATCCTACAGCGTCTCGACCTGACACCGGGCACTGGCTTTGCTATCACCACAGTAAGTCGTTATTTAGTGGTATTTTTAGGCCTGCTGATTGGCTTTTCAAATCTCGGGATGGAATGGTCAAAACTGCAATGGTTGATTGCAGCCTTGTCACTGGGTCTCGGTTTTGGTTTGCAGGAGATTTTTGCCAACTTTATCTCGGGTTTGATTATTCTGTTCGAAAAGCCAGTGCGTATTGGCGATACGGTGACAATCCGCGATCTCACCGGGACTGTGAGTAAAATCCAGATCCGTGCCACCACCATTATCGACTGGGACAGAAAGGAAATTATCATTCCTAACAAGGCTTTTATTACCGAGCAATTGATTAACTGGTCGCTGTCGGACCCTATTACCCGTGTCATTGTTTATGTGTCGGTTGCCCGCGATTCGGATCCAGCAAAAGTGGAAGCCACGCTTTATCAAGCTGTTCAGGAATGCGAAGATGCGCTGCCGAATCCAGAGCCAGAAGTGTGGTTTGCAGGCTTTGGTAAACATACTCAAGACTATGAAGTACGAGCCTATGCAAAAGATATGTCGGCACGCTGGCCACTACGCCACGATCTGCACAAACGTATTACCCGTAAGCTTAAAGAAAACAACTTAGAACTCGCCTATCCGCAAATGGAAATCCATATTAAAAATGGCCAAACTCGCGATCAGGTCGGCATAATCCGCAGTTAATAGGAAAAATCACATGCTTATTTTTGCTCACCGTGGTGCCAGCGGTTATGTGGCAGAAAATACCTTAGCCGCCATGGCCAAAGCGATTGAATTAGGCGCCAAAGCCATTGAGTTGGATGTGCACAATGTCGAAGGTGAGTTAGTCGTATTTCATGACCGCAGGCTCGACAATAAAAGCTCAGGCCAAGGCATTATCCATTTAGTAAGTAGGGACTACCTAGAGCAAGTCACGGTTAAAGGCGAACCCATTCCCACACTTTGGCAAGTGCTCGAACTGGTCGCAGGTCGTGCCACAGTAAACATTGAACTTAAAGGCGTAAATACAGTAACGCCACTCCTCGAACTTTATCCCAAAGCCATCACCGAGCTAGGGTTCAGTAACGAGCAATTACTGATTTCCTCCTTTAATCATCCTTATTTACAGCAAGTTAAACAGGCTCTGCCACAGGCATTAGTGGCACCCTTGCTCGCCAGTATTCCCCTCGATGGCGCAGCGGTCGTAAGCGAGCTAAACGCATATTCTCTGCATTTAGATGTGAGTTTTATCAGCCAAGCTCTAGTGGATGACGCCCACCAAAGAGGCGCTAAGGTGTATGTTTACACCGTCGATCACAGCGATGATATTCATGCACTTAAGCAGCTTGGTGTCGATGGCATCTTTAGCAATTACCCCGACCGTGCGATGCAGGCGCTAGCACACCCGACCAATACAGATTATCGTGGTTATTTCGAATAACCGCATTACACGGACTTAACGCCTTAAGCTTGGCTATTTCGCTGTGCCCAATAGCCGATAAAAATAAACATGGCAACGATCAGCAAAAACATCCAATGGGATGGCATGGCAACGATTTGCCTTGCCACCCAAGGCGTGGCTTTAACGATCAATAGACCATAACCAAAGGCATTCACAATAATAAAAACCAAGGTTCTCAGGATAAAAGAGTGACCAACTAAATACCGTCTGATGATGCGATTCATATCGGCTGAAAACACTAAAATCAAACACACCACCATGGCCGTGGCGATATCGAAGGACCAAGGACGCAACATATTTCCTAAATGGCCAATAATGGCGACTAACTGATCAAACATAAGACTCAACCTAAATAGCGCTGCAAAAATTAAAACAAGACAGCAGCATATTGAAAAATAACGACAACCAAGCATAAAGGGAGACGACATGGGGCACAAGTTACTCTTACTCACTAAGGCGAATGAACAATATCGCCAGCTCATTGAGGCGCAGCAGTTGCCCGACCTTGAGTTGCTTGATGATAATCCCACCAATATTACACAGGCCGATATCTGGCTTGCCGAACCCAAACTTGCCGCACCGCTAGTGCCCCATGCCAAAGAGCTAAAATGGTTGCAATCCAGTTTTGCGGGCATTGATGCCCTGATGGGGCCAAGGGCGAGAAAGGATTATCAACTCACGAACATCAAAGGGATTTTCGGCCCCTTGATGAGTGAGTATTTGTTTGGTTATCTGCTCGCCCACGTGCGAGGACACCATTTCTACCAAGCGCAACAACGGCAAAAATCTTGGCAAGTGCAAAATGCTACGCGCAGCAGCTTGCAAGAGATGCGATTATTACTCTTAGGCACAGGTTCCATCGCCCAGCACGTGGCCAAGACGGCTAAACAGTTCGGCATTCATGTTACTGGGATAAACCGCAGCGGCCGTGAGGTCGAGGGCTTTGATGTAATTTTGCCGCTCTCACAGCTCGCACAATGCTTAAGCCACAACGATGTGGTCACTAACTTACTGCCAAGTACACCAGAAACGCGCCAGCTTCTGAATGAGTCAATGCTCGCTAAGCTCAAAGCCGATGCGATTTTGGTAAATGTTGGCCGCGGTGATGTACTCGATCTCGATGCCCTCAATGCCCAGCTGATTGCCCAACCTGCGCAGCATGCCATTCTCGATGTGTTCATGCAGGAGCCACTCCCTGCAACGCATCCGATTTGGGAGAGGCCAAACGTCATTATCACGCCCCATATCTCAGCGCCGAGTCAACCTGAGCAAATCATTCGTATTTTTAGCGACAACTATCGCCGCTACATCGCAGCAGAGCCCTTGCAAAATCAGGTCAATTTTACTCAGGGCTATTAATCGAGGCTCAATCCCTACGGCAGAAAAGAAAAGGCAATCAAAGATTGATTGCCTTTTGATTCAAACTTTTGGATAGCGACGATACTAAACTTTAAAACTGCGTTTTAAAAACTGCCCAACCAACACGGTATGGGAATCCATTTCGCTAATCACTTCATCATTGAGGTCAACCATTTCACAGCCAAGTTGGTGGCTGGAATGGGTAAACTGTGACACATTAACCACGCTTCGGTTCATCTCATTCGCCACACTCGATTGCTCTTCCACCGCACTGGCAATATGGTGATTCATATCGGTAATGGTCACTATGGCCTCACGTATGGTACGCAGCGCCGCACCGGCTAAATCCGCTGTGGTAATACATTCGGAGGCGGCTTCAACCCCTTCATGCATACTTTGCACAGCTTTATTTGTCCCCTGCTGCAACAGATTAATCATACTGTGGATTTCCTTTGTTGCATCATGGGTACGTTTCGCTAACGCCCGCACCTCATCGGCAACAACCGCAAAACCACGTCCTTGCTCCCCTGCCCGCGCAGCTTCAATGGCGGCATTTAATGCCAATAGGTTTGTTTGCTCTGCAATGCTTTGAATGACATCCAGCACCCTACCAATATCTTTACTATGCCCTTCTAATTCGCTGATTACTTTCGAGGTTTCGTGCAACTGTTGCGCCATGGCCTGAATAGATTGAATCGTACTCAGCACAGTTTTATCGCCGTTGATTGTTTGCTCTGAAGCCATCTGCGAAGCGCTAGCCGCATCGGCACAGTTAGAAGACATATCACCAAGGGTTGCAGTCATTTGCTGCATTGCAGTTGCTACTTGCTCGATCTCAGAAAGCTGTGACTGGCTTGTATTTTGAATTTCTTCGCCTTTTGCCGCTGATACTTTGGCTTCTTGAGTCACCTTATCGCAGGAATCACGGGCACGACCTAGCACAGATTTTAACTCTGAGTTTTGCATTTGCAGTGCAAGCTCTATCGCGCCAACATCATCGGATTGTCCAGTGTAGATATATGCCATTAAAGGGTTATCGTAGATTTTCTTTGCCTTGGCGACCAAAGTCCGATACCGACCTAAAATCAAATTACCGCCAATAAACAGCACTAAGGCGCTGATGGCTAGCGCCATAAATCCCACCACTCCCACTTGCAGCGCCAAATACAGCATGGGCAACAAAGCCGCAAACACTAAAAGCGCCAACTTAGTTGGCATATCCAAGATTCGTTTTAACGCGTTAACATGGCCGCTTTTATTTAACTCGGCGTAGGCCGCCTCTGCTCTGTTGATCTGTTCGCGGCTGGGTTTAGTCCGTACCGACTGAAACTCGGCCACCTGGCCATTAATAACAATGGGAGATACATAAGCATCAACCCAATAATGGTCACCATTGGCACAGCGGTTTTTAACAATGCCTTTCCAAGGTTCACCTTTACGGATAGTTTTCCAGAGGTCTTCAAACGCTTGAGGGGGCATATCGGGGTGACGCACCATATTGTGGGGTTGCCCCAACATCTCATTGAGGGTATATCCCGCTACAGTGCAAAAGGATTGATTGGCGTAGGTTATATGACTCTGAGTGTCAGTAGTCGACAGTAAAATCCAATCCGCTGGATAGTCATATTCACGTTGTGTTACAGGCAAATTTTTTCTCATGATAACCCTTGGATCTATTATGAATTTATTATTCAGTCATCCATGAGCTATCCTTCCCTGATACCAATTCAATCATCCATTTTGATCTAAACACTCAGCCTTGGTTCACGCTCTTTGAGATTAGCTCAAAAAATGTGCTGAAGGTAACAAAATAGAAAATTGACAAAACAAGACCACCAACAATATTGCATTTGATAAGCGTTTTCATTTAGAATTGACCCAACTTATGTTGGAGTTCCAAAAATGTACGTTTGTCTTTGTCACGCCATCACAGATACTCAGATCAAAAACGCAGTAAGCCAAGGCGATACAAGTCTTGCTGACGTTAAAAAGCGTTTAGGCGTTGCCGATCAATGCGGCAAATGCGCAAGAATGGCCGTACAAATCATCCAAAACCAACTCGAAATCGAACCTAATTACTACGAAGTCGCTTAACTTAGAATCTTCAACCCCTTTAAGCAAAACATCATTTTTGTGTTAACTGCTATTCCTAATCGCTAACATCCACATCGTTTTGAGATATTGCACAATATCAAGCTTAAAAACAGATATTGCCGCACATCCCCTCAATGAGACATCCCACTCAGTCAACAGCACAAATGCTTGTCGCTCAATGGGATTCACTCTGTTTATCGGCGTTTTAATAAATACGCAGCTTCATTCAACCAAGGGACTTCTTTCTTAACAAACCTCGGGTTGTCCGCAAGCACGTCCTGACAATCCAAGAGCTGGATTTCAAAATCGTCACTTAAATGTGTTTCTACCCAAGTTGGCGACACCGCAAAAGGTGGTCCACTTAAAGCGTCCTGCGGGTAGTCTAAGGTCACCAATAACCCAACACTGCCCGAAGGCAATAACTGCGCTAATTGCTTGGCATATTGCGCCCGCATACTCTCGGGCCAGGCAATCAAGGCAGCGCGATCATAAAAACCACTCACCTTAGCGGTAATAGACTGAGGTAAGGTGAAGATATCGCCTTGATACAAACTTATCTGTTCGGTTTGGTAATGCTGATGTTCGCCCTCTGCACTTTGCTGCATTGGCAATTGGTTATCGCTAAAAAACTGTTGAACAGCGAGTTCATTCAACTCACAACCAATCACTTGATGCCCCTGCTCGGCTAAAAAACACATATCCAAAGACTTACCACACAGGGGAACAAAAACCTTGGCATCGGCGGGAAGCGCCAATTGATGCCAATACGTGACGAGGAAAGGATTAACGTCTTGTTGATGAAAACCAATCTGTTGTTGCTGCCACTTCTCGTGCCAAAAACCAGGTTCCATAGGTATATCTCAAAAGGCTAAAGTTATCCTTACTCTAATGGCATTTACGAGTGGATGCAAAATCTCAAATACGGCAAGTTAATCATAGCGATGGAAATAGTTAATGATTAAGACAATGCTTCTTGCACCCGGCGTAACCAAGCACAGTTATCACATTGGCATTGGCGACGGGAAAGATGGTGTGGGCTGAGTGAAGAATCAATAAAGTCGACGGCAATAAGCAATTGCTGCTTAAGCTCGGAGATGGATTTTTGTTCGACGGCCACCAGCTCATCATTCTGGTTCATCCAGATACACTCCATACCTTGGTGGCATGTTAGACACTGCTCATCGCTATCATTAAAAAATACCGCATGTGGACAATGAGTCACTTCCATTGACTGTAAAATTCGCTTACGCGGAAACTCTAATAACTCGATCAATAAAGCCTTATCTGGGGCGGGCATATGCCCTCCTTAAATCCACTTTGTCCACGGGAAATTTAACAAAAATATATCCCAATCCAATGTGCTTAAGATTACCTAGACTCTATACGATTTAACTTGATATAAATCAAAGTCAGCGACGAAATGATGGGATAGGTGAGCCGCAAACAGTGCGCATTTTATCCTCTTAAAATAAATCTCCGCTCCTATTTGCTTAACATACCCGCTTGCTGTTTAAATAACCCAAACAAGGAGCCTCGCATTGCAAACACCCCAACTACAACATTTTTACATTTCCGAAGAGCAATCGATTTATTTGCTCAAGGCTAACGATGCCCGCAAGCACAAGGCGTGGATCCGTTTATGTAAACAACAGTTAAGTAAGTTGGGTTATCGAGAGATTGAGTTTATCGGTAAGGGGGCTTATGGCTTTGTGTTTGCGGGAATTAATCAGGCCGACGAAGCCCATGTATTTAAATTCTCAAGAATTAATCTGCCGCAGCATATTCAAGACCGCTTAGAGGAAGAAGCCTTTATGCTGTCCTTGCTTAAACACCCCAATATTCCGGGGGCGATCAAATTTGAGCGGGTCGGCAAACAAGGGATTTTAGTGATGGAGCGGGCTAAGGGCGAAGATCTCGAGCAGCTTTGCCGCCGCTTAGGCGCTCTGCCCCCCGCGATGGTAATGAGTATAGCCCGCCAACTCGCCGATATTCTCTACTATCTACGCACTGGCAAACCCTTAGTACATGGCGATATTAAGCCTTCAAACCTTGTCTATGATATTGAAAGCCAACACTTATCCTTAATCGACTGGGGCTCCGCCGTGTTTGCGCAACGGGATGAACATAACAAGGCCGTCGAAGACAATGTGATGACGCTGATGTCGAGCGATCAGCAACACACTAATGCTCGCATGGGAGATGTGTATTTTATTGGCGAAGAACAGCTAAACGGCGCACTCTCCAGCCCACGCTTTGACGAGCAAGGCGTCGCAGCAACTTTATATGCCTTAGCCTCTGGACAAGCCAGTCGGTTCGGTGCGCAGGTTATCCCGCCCACCAGCATTGGCTTACCGATGGAATTAGCGCGCACCTTGGAAGGCATGCTCAGTAGTGATGCCGTGCAGCGCAATCTAGCGGGAGATTATTTTCTCAAAAGCATGCGCCACAGCCATAGATTGCACTTACCTGAATTGCCAAAAGCTGAGCTGATGGGGGACATCCCCGTCTGGGTCCAATCCCGTGAAAAAGATGTCGAAACCGTCAGTTACAGTTCGCGTAAATCATTCTTAAAAGAACATAATGCTTACGATCCCATCGCCAAGATGGACGATATTCAACTCGAAAAATACTATCGCAACTTCTTAGCTGGCATGGGCGACACCGAAAAAGGCTTTATCGCCGCCGTGGGTCGTCTAGGCCAATATCCGATCGTGGGCGGACTAGCGATTCATTGGCAAGAAACCGGCGTGTTTATTGATTCTAATCTTGCCATTTACGATGCCAAACAAAAAAGCGCGCTCATCATCGCCGTTAATAATATGGTGACCCTCGCACGGGGAATTAAACGGATCGGCGTCTTTAAGGCCTGCTTTTTTAACGCCAGGGATACGCTGCATATCGAGCGTGAAAACATTCACGAACCTTTTGTCGCCAGTGCCGATTTACAACTGCCCTTTGAAGTGGGCGATGTGCCAACCCTCGAGGATAAATCGCGGCTGCATTCTTACTTTGAAGATGGTAAGGATCCGGATGAAAACCTTGAACTACCGAACGAAATTATGGAGGAATTGGCGAGGATCAACCAAATCCACCATACGGGTTGCATTATTTTTGAAGCCCTACCGAACCACTTAAAGATCCACAGTTACTTAAAGTTGCTCAACCCGCGTAAACAGGCGGCGTTTCGCGCCAGCCTCGACCGCATTTTGCATTATGTCGGTAAAATTCAAGGTCATGGCGTTTCCGGCTTTATGAAACTGCCCTATAAAAATACCCGTCGCTTTACCCATATTGAACGTAAGCCCGAGTATTTTTATCCTAAAAATCCAAAAGAAATAGGCGCTTAACGATTCTCTTCGTTAGCGCCTATTATGCTGATAGCCCAAGCAAGACTAGATAGGTGAGCCTGGCGGTAAAGTTAAGGGCTTAGGGATAAGTTTTTTATTAGCATCCAAGAGCCCCGCACTAAGGCCCTGCTCCAAACCGTTATAGTGGGCAGCCACTTTAGCATTGGCTCGGTTAGCTTTGGCTTTGAGCTGCTTTATCACAAATTGAGCACGTTCAAAGAGCGCAGCCTTAACCTCTGGCGCAGTTTGCGGATCGTGGTAGGTCGACAAGAATTCATCGATCACCACCGCATTAACGCGCATCCACACACCTTCAACTAAGCCAAGCTTATCTTCCTGATATAACGTCGCGGCAAACAACTTATTCAGTAGGGTCTCAACCGAGAGTTGCTCATTATCGGCCATCGCCGCTTGGCTCACACGATTTAAGCGTTTTGGCATGAGCAGTAAGCTTACAGTGTGGCGAGCAGACACTTCTGCCATGCCAAGGGGATCGCTCGCCACCCCAAGCCCCGATTCAAACGACTCCCGCGTTGGCTGATAATTGCCCGCTTTAGGGACTAAAGTGTCTAACAATGTTTGTGGGACAGTTAGACTTGCTGCATCTAAGGTGCTTAACAACGCATCGAGACCCGACAATTGTAATGGCGGTGCAATATAGCTCCAGCGACCGCCCTCACCGATAGACAAATAGTGATAGTCGGTGCCGCCAATAAATTTTGCGACAGCCTCGATTTGGTAACGATTGAGTAGATAGATAGGTACAAAAGCATCGACCAATTCACCAAGCGGCTCGCCAGGCAATAAGGCCGCTCGACTGAAGCCTTCAATCGCCTTGGCACGAATGCGATTTAGCTCCAATAGTTGAGCGA
>NZ_JTLE01000094.1:572484-620320 GCF_000798835.1 Shewanella sp. ZOR0012 | reverse complement strand
AAGATACGCTGAAAAGAGTCATTCCCTAGGCTGCATTCGTATTCACCGCCTTGAAAATAAACCACTAGGAGTGGAATACTGGCAAATGCAATCCGCTTGCCTGTGAGTAACAAAAAAACGGCATCAGTTTAGGATTTTTCGCCTTGTGTTATAAAAGCATTAAGCATGCAGTTAAGTTGCACTCGCCAATCCTGCCAAACTTCAGGACATTGCATAGCCACAAGATGGTGCTTATCCAGCGTCTGTCGCAGTTTATCGCTATTAAGCGCGCTGTAACTCGGCCTTTGTGCCAGTACATTGCCTTTCTCAAGCGCTTTGGCGGCATAACTGAGGCTATCAATGGCAATGATGGGCACGGCTTTCTTTAATAACTTCAGAGCCAACGCTTGCTGCTGAATTTCAACTGCAAATTCATACCAACTGCATTGCCCCTGCCCTGAATAATGAAATAGCCCCGCCTCACCCGTTAGCATCAGTTGCCAGATAAGCAACGCGAGGGCATCGACCCACGTAGGTGAGCCGATTTGATCGTTTATCACTGAGAGCGACTGAGCATCGGGCGTGGCGGCCATCAACCTCAGCATAGTTTTCACAAAATTATGCCCATCGACACCGTAAAGCCATGCGGTACGAATAACAATCGCGCGCTCACCCAAGATACGCAGCACCGCTTGCTCTCCGGCAAGCTTACTCTTGCCATAAACGGATAATGGCGAAGGTGTCACCGTTTCACTTAAGGCATTGGCCTCAACGCCCGCAAGCAGGCCGCTAAAAACATAATCACTGGAAATATGTACTAACCGCGCGCCCGTGAGCGCACATTCGGTTGCCAATAATTCTGGGCCGTGGCTATTGACGCGATAAGCCTCATCCACCGCCGTCTCAGCCTTATCGACCGCATTATAGGCCGCGCAGTTAATCACCCAGTCGGGTTTCACCTGCGCAAACACCTCAGCCACGCGGTATTTATCGCTGATATCTAACGCAGCATGCGTAAGCGGATGGAGATTCAATGCTAATCCACCATTGAGATGCGTTCGGATTAATGCTTTCGCCAGCTGGCTGTGCGCGCCAGTTAAGAGCACTGTTGGTCGCGCGGGAGTGACATCCTGCATTGATTGACTCAAGCGCCTCAAATTGCTTCATCGCGAAAGTGCGGTATAAAATCAGCAACAGTTTTATGCCCACGCAGAGTCAAAAAGTCTAACAGCGCCATGGGCGAGCGATTAAGCAGCTTATCCTTTGGATAATCAACCGCATCGATAATGCTTAAGGCGCGATCAAATCCACCAAGGCTAAATGCCACATGGGAATCAGACCCCATGACTAAGGTTGCACCTAACGCTTTAGCCGCCTTAGCGATCGCGGTGCAGTTGGCTTCACTGCCCTTGCGAGACACTTCAAAGGAGGAATTATTAATTTCAAGTGCTACACCATATTCTGCTGCGGCAGTGACGACTGCTTCAATATCAATGGGATATGCGGGGTTTCCTGGGTGAGTAATAATATCGACCTTGCCACTTTTAATCGTATTAATCATCGCCTCGGTTTGGGTGGCCTTATCCGAGGGCGCAAACACGGGTTCATGGAATCCAGCCAAGACGATATCGAGCTGCGACAGATAATCGCCAAAGTAATCGATTTCACCGTCGCGATTTTTAATATTGGCTTCAATGCCGCGTAAAATGCCGATGCCATCGACCATGCGCGGCAATACCCGTAAATTCACAAAATGCCAAAAATGCGGCGCATCCGCCATGGCCGGGCCATGATCTGTCGTCGCAAACAGGCGGAGCCCCTTTTGTTTTGCCACCGCAAGATAATCATGGATAGTGCTATAGGCATGGGAGGATGCCACGGTATGGGTATGGGTATCGACTGGGTACTGCATGGGTCACCTCTGTCTTTTAACTCGCATTTAAAAAAGAATTTTTAAACATCAATCTGTTACCGCTCTGCTTGTACAAGAGTCGCCAAGTCAACGACCACAGGCAGTGATATACAACAATGCCTTAGTGGAATAAAGAGAGCAGTTCATCGGCACTACCTTGCCATGCGCCACTGCCCTTACCTTCAAGAATACTATCGGCTAAACCTTGTTTATGCTGCTGCATCTCTTGGATTTTTTCTTCGACCGTTCCCTCGGCGATAAGCTTGTAGACAAACACCGGATTTTCTTGGCCAATACGGTGTGCTCTGTCAGTGGCTTGCCTTTCGGCCGCAGGATTCCACCAAGGATCGTAATGAATAACCGTATCGGCAGCGGTCAAATTAAGCCCAGTTCCGCCCGCCTTTAAGCTAATTAAAAACACTGGCGTATCGCCTTCTTGGAATTGATCAATCTGTACCTGACGTAGCCGAGTTTGGCCCGTCAGTTTGCTGTAGTTGATATCTAAGGATTGGAGTAATTCTTCAATCAAAATCAGCATACTAGTAAATTGGCTGAAGATTAAAATTTTGCGTCCTTCCTGCACCATTTCCGGCAAGTTTTGGCTAAGCCAGTTAAGCTTGGCGTTATTTTTAACTTTTTGTGCCTGTTCGAGTTTTACTAATCGCGGATCGCAGCAGGCTTGGCGCAATTTGAGCAAGGCATCTAAAAACTCGATATGGCTGCCCGCCACGCCTTGGCTTGCAAACAATTCTCGAATTTTTTTCTCCATACTTAAGCGAATACTCTCGTACAGATTGCGTTGATCTTTCTCAAGCTCAAGAGTTTGATAAATTTCGGTTTTAGGCGGAAGTTCAGTCACTACCTCCGTCTTAGTTCGTCTGAGCACAAAGGGCGCAATGCGTTGACTCAACACTTTTGCCTGCTCGCTATCGCCGTAACGCTCAATCCGATAACGAAATGCCTTATTAAAATAAGCCGTTGTCCCAAGGAGTCCTGGCAAACAAAAATCCATTAAGGATTTGAGTTCACCTAAATGATTTTCAAGGGGCGTCCCCGTAAGGCAGAGTTTAAAAGGCGCCTGCAGCGCTTTAATCATCTGACTGACTTTAGCTTGAGCATTTTTAATCTGCTGTGCTTCATCAAGCACTATGTGCTCAAAAGGTTGTGCCTGGTAAAAATCGTTATCCCTCACCATTAACGGATAGGTAGTAACAACCACATCAAACTCACTTAACCGTGCCAAAAGCGGCCCGCGCTGTGCGCCATGGATCACCGCCAGTGTTAACGAAGGCGCAAATTTTGCCGCCTCCTTTGCCCAGTTTCCGACCAGACTGGTGGGGCAAATAATTAAACTGGGTAGATGAGGGGCTGCCGCGGATTTAAGCTGTTTTTGCTTCAACAGGAATGCCAAAGTTTGAATGGTTTTACCCAATCCCATATCGTCGGCTAAAATGCCACCTAGCTGATATTCCTTTAAAAAACATAGCCAATTTAAGCCCTGTTGCTGATAGGGACGCAGTTTTGCCTGTAATTGGGTTGGCGCAGTAACCGCAACAACACCAGTAAATTGTTCTAATTTGGCAGCAAGTTGGCGCACCCGCTCACCATTGAGCAGGCTAATCTCACTTTCAGCTAACTCATTGAGTAAATTCGCACGGTACTTAGGTAAGGCGATACTGTTGCCGCGGTGCTGCTCAAACAACTCTTGAATGATGCTCATTAGAGGCTTGATAACACTGGCCTTGATTTTTAGCCACTCGCCAGAGGGGCTGGGTAGCAATAGCTCAGCATCATCGGCTGGCTCACCGTGTTGTTTTAACCAAGTGGCCACCAGCGGCAACATGGGTAACCGCTGACCATTGATATCCGCATGCAAAGACAGCGAAAACCAGCCCTCTTTACTGTCATCCAGCTCAACGGTTAACGGCGTGTCGACTACCTTAAGGCTAAACTCGGGCGCCAATAACACCTCAACACCTTGGGCTTGTAATCTTGGGACATCTTCCTCGATAAAGTGCAGCCACTCCCGAATCGCCTCGGACAACGCACCTAAGCGCCAGTGGCAGACTAAACTGCTAAGATCAAATACAAAACGAGTAAATCCAAGCGTTTGCAGAACCTCAACCGCCGCTTGTTCTTCGTCCAACGCACGGTTAATTTGATAGGTCGTTCCGCCTTGGGTCACAAGGGTTAAGGCTTCTTTAGCTGCATTACCACTCAAAACGACATCACCGTAGATAAATGCCAAGGTCACATAGGGCTGATTGATATCAACAGCTTGAATATGTGGCGTTGTTGTCTTGAGTTGGGTCGTATTAGGTAGAGTAGCATTGGCATGAGTCGATGCCGCCGAAAGCATATTTAGGCTCAACCGAACCCGAAGTTTATCCCGTAGTTCGACAAAATTGATGGCACTTGGTAGCGGCACTGTGCGCGCTGAAAAATGTTTAATCAGTTTATGACTCACCACCTCAACCTGCGTGCGAGGCACGGGTGGCATTTGGCTGAGTAGGCGCAATTTTTCAATACTGATATCGGTGTCGATAAGACCAATTTGAAAGTAATCGAGTTCGATATAATACGCAGGCTCGGTTGGCACAAGCTCCCAATTATCTCGCTTGGGCAAAACAAGGCGCATTTGCTTGTGTTCACTATCAATATCTTGCCAAATAAACTGTGGCGTAATGGCATCGCCCGCGGTCAATGCGAGGCGACTTTCCTCCCAAAAACAACGTTCGGTCGCGAGCATTTTCTCAAGCGCAACCGCACCTAACTGCGCCTTAAGATAGAGCCGCGATGCACCATGGCGCCTCGTAGACATTATCAGATTGATGATCAGCACATCCTCGGCACCAATCCATGCAGGCATATAATATTGCACATCCGAGAGTGCAATTTTGGAACCCTTGTTATAACCGCCCTTCTTCCCAACCTTGCCGCGCCTAAGCTCGATAAACACCCCATTATCGTCCTTTGAGAGGATATACAGCACCCGATCATCGTAGAGGGACTCAACATCATTCAAACGAGGATCATCGGCATCATCGAGTAGATGTAACCATTGGGCGATGCGTTGATCCTCAACCGTTTTATCGGTGAGCAAGCTATACAGTACAGCAGCCATATGCTTGCAATGTCCCGTGGCGGGACAAGAGCAAAAACCGTTCATGATGAGCTTATGATTGACGCTGACTAAACGTATATCCTGACGATAGGGCGAGGTTTCACTGCCCGCTACCGAGCCTTCAATATGGCGAAAATCGGCATTGGCTTTTGCGCTTAACACCTTCCCCTGCATCACATAATCACGGGCACGCATCAAGGTCGGCGGCGTGAATAAGGACTCAATTGCCGTTTGAGTCAATTGAATGGGCTCTTGGGGGGGAAAGCGATTCATCAGCAAAACCTTGAAACTCAAAAATCCCTTTACGGACAATAAACCACGATTGTCAAAGGCATTTATCAACGTGTAAGGGGGAATTGTATTGAAACCGGGTGGGGAAAGCCAGAAGACGAATCACTTACGTGAGCGGGATATATCCCCGCAGACCATTCCTGCGGGGATGTGCCAACTAAAGTCACCTCAACTTAGGCTTGACGACGCTTATCAGCAATATAGCGATCAACCAATTTTTCTAAAATATCTAAGGGAACAGCGCCATTTTTAAGCAGCACATCGTGAAAATCGCGCAAATCAAATTTGTCCCCAAGAGCTTGTTTGGCTTTTTCCCGCAGTTCGAGGATCTTCATCATCCCCACCTTATAGGCTGTCGCTTGGCCGGGCATCACAATATAACGCTCAATTTCAGCGGTTACATCGCGATCTGACATTCCAGTATTTTTCTTCATATAGTCAATGGCTTGTTCCCGCGTCCAACGACTATGGTGAATACCTGTATCAACAACAAGGCGCACAGCTCTAAACAACTCCGCCTGCAAGCGACCAATATTATCGAAGGGATCTTGTTGGAAACCGAGTTCCCAAGCTAAACGCTCACTATAAAGTGCCCAGCCTTCAATATAAGCGGTAAAAGGTGCCATCTTACGAATAAGTGGTTGCCCTTCAAGTTCCATTGCAACTGCAACCTGAAAATGATGTCCGGGGATCCCCTCATGGTAGGCTAAGGTACGCATGCCGTATTTAGGTGTTGCTTTGATATCAAAGAGGTTGGCATAAAAACGTCCTGGGCGGCTGCCGTCAATCGCCGGTTGCTGATAATAAGCGCCAGGAGCCGTTTTCTCTTTAAATTCAGGAATACGCACCACTTCCATTCCGGCCTTTGGACGGATACGAAATGCGTTGTCGAGTCCGGCATTGATCTCGTCGAGGATTTTTTGATAATCCACTAGGATCTGCGCTCTGCCAGCATCGGTGTCTTCATAGTAAAATTTAGGATCGGCGGCCAAGGCCTCAATCGCCACCGAAAATCCTTGGCTTGTATCGTACCCTTGTGCAGACAAGATGGTCATGATTTCACCTTGGATACGGCTCACCTCGGCCAATCCTTTAGCATGGATCTCATCGGCGGTGTAATTTGTCGTAGTAAAGAACTTCAACAGCTGTTCATAGGCGACATTCCCATTAGGCAAAGCCCAATAACCATCATCCGTGCCTGCTTTAGTCTGTAACTCAGTAAAATAATCAATGAAGAGTCGATACGCTGGCTGCACGTAAGCTTCGATATTGGTTTTTGCCGTGGCAAGCAAACGCGCCTGTTCATCACTGCTAATCTGAGTTTCTGCTAATTTGGTTTTAAAGGAGCTGTAGAGAATATTGTCTTCAACTGGCGCACTGATAAAGTCATTCATTTCAGTAAGCACCCGCTCAATCACAAACTTAGGCGGAATAATGCCCTTAGCTTCTCGAAGTTTGAGCCCTTCTAAGGTTTGTCCAAACTTAGTCTTCACCGCAATTAAGCGCGAGAGGTAATTTTCAGCATCATCAACCGAATGGATTTGATGCTGCGCCTGCATAAAGCTTGGGTAACCATTTTGCACACCAAACAACTGATTCACCGGATAGTTATGATAGCGATAGGGTTCGGCCGCGAGGGCAAAATCCGCCAGATACAATGCAATATCCTTCGAAATACGCTGATTATCATCGAGATCAGCGTCTTGGTAACTCAGTAATGTGTCTCTTAACGCACGGACTTGAGTAAAGGTTTTGTCCATGGCTTCAGGGCTATCATCGTCGAGCAGGGCGTTATGCCCCGTAATCCCAACAGATTCTAAAAATCCTAAGGATGTTAACGTCTCAGGACTTTCAAAGGCCATTTTTACGACGCTTCTATCTAAAAATGCGCGAAAGAAAAATGGCTTTTTGGCAAACCATTCATGGGCGGCAACTGCCATCAACAATAGCAATATGGCTAAAATGCCAAGCCCAATGCGTTTTAATACCGTTTTCAATATTGATGCTCCACAGGTCATTATTGTCAAAGTTCGATGGGAAAACTTCCCAATACGGAAAACAATACCACCACCACAAATAAGCAACAATTTAATAACGTAACGAAAAGTGACAAATAAATAAGCCACCTTCTAAATGTTTAGCACCACTTTTTATAGTGCGAGTAAACTTACAGGAATAATTATTTCAATCTGGCTTCAGTGACACAATCAAACACTATCCATATGAATAAAAACAATAAAAAATTATCCCCATCAAATATTCGAACTAAAAACCCCTTATAGATATGCCCTAGTTAAAAATAAAGCTATACAAAAAGTGGGAGTATGCTATTCTGCGTCCTGGCCTGTGAGTCAGACCTATTTATAAGCAATATTATGTATTTGAAAACCTTCGCTGCACCCGGTATTTGTTTGCTGTCATGAAGCTTTCCACTCATAACTTATCATCAATGTAAATAATTCTATTTCTGGCTAATTTCACGCATTGTTGCGAATTATTTTTTTGAAAATTTTGGAGACATTCATGTCTAAAACTACTGGTGTAGTAAAATGGTTTAACGAAGACAAAGGTTTTGGTTTTATTTCCCCTGATAACGGTGGCGCTGACGCATTCGTTCACTTCCGCGCAATCGTATCTGATGGCTTTAAAACCCTTGCTGAAGGTCAAAAGGTTTCTTACGAAGTCGAACAAGGCCAAAAAGGTCCTCAAGCTGCGAACGTTGTTGTTCTGTAATTAACTTCCCGCAAGGGATTAATTAACAACAAGTTTACAGACAAAATGCCGACTCAGTGTCGGCATTTTTTATTGGTGCGTTTTATCCTATTGATTGATGTTCTTATTAAACCAACTAGCCCTGCAGTAGTTTTGCTTCTGCATTTTCTACTCTTCTCGGTTTGCCGACGATGAGGAGAATATCCCCCGCTCGAAATACCCAATCCGATGCAGGATGCTCAATTTCTTGACCATTACGACGTATCGCCCTCAACTCTACCCGCAGTGATTCCCAATCAATATCCGCCACTTGCTTACCAACGGCATTTGCACCACGGTGCAGCAGCACTGCATGCAAAGATTCTAAAGTGAAATCCGTCTCTGTACCCGAGAAAAAGCCATGTAAAAATTGATAATGATTACGCCGCTCCGACTCTAACCGCTTGAGGATCCGCGCTAATGGCACTCCGCATTGATGCAAAACCTGCGAAACTAACATCAAACTTCCTTCTAAGGTTTCTGGGATGACTTGATTGGCCCCCGCCTTTTGCAATAAGTCTAACTCGCTATCATCGCGGGTTCTGACCAAAATGTTAGCTTCAGGAGCCAGTTGCCGGCATAAGGGTAAGGCGTCTTCTAAACTGCGGGAGTCGCTAAAGGTGATCACTATCATTTTGGCATGCTTAATACCAATCTGTTTGAGAATGGCCCGCTTACACACATCACCAAAGTAAATAGGCTCCCCAGCTCGACGCGCCTCAGAAACCCTTGTGGGATCAAGATCGAGCACCAAATAAGGCACGGCTTCGGTCTTTAAAAAACGCGCAATGGTTTGCCCTACGCGCCCATACCCCAAAATCACCACTAAATCATGGTCGTCGCTTATCACAGGAACCACATCGTCTACATGCGCTGACTGGCGGATCCCCAATAACCACTTTGCAATATCCACACTGTGACGCACCAACCAAGGAGCGATACTCATAGACAATACCGCCACCATCACCAGCATCGTACTGGTCTCATTACTCAGTAACCCATAGCTAACGGCGAGCGCGAGTACCACAAAACTAAATTCCCCCACCTGCGCCAAGCTTAAGGCTGTGCTAATCGCAATCCTAAAGGGCTCGCCCACTAAACGTAATAATCCATAGATAATAAGTGCCTTACCAAACACAACCGCGAGCAGAACCAATAGAATTTGCCACCAAAACTGAATAACTAATCCAAAATCCAGCATCATGCCGATAGAAATAAAAAATAGCCCCATTAATAGATCGCGAAAGGGGCGAATATCCGCCTCGAGCTGACGACGATATTGGCTCTCACCAAGCAGCATCCCCGCCATAAATGCCCCTAAGGCCATCGATAAACCTAACCACTGGGTAAATGCGCCCGTGACCAAGGCGACCACTAATGTTGAAAGCACAAAGAGTTCATTTGAGCGCGACCTTGCCACCTCATCAAACAGCCTGGGTAAAGCCCACTTCCCCAAAGCCATTAAGAAAAAGAAGGCGAGAATCCCCTTGAGTAACGCCCAAGCGATAGAGGCTAACATTAAGGGTTCATCACTCTGTGAGAGTAATGGCAGTAGAATCAGCAGCGGCACTACCGCTAAATCCTGAAATAACAATACACTGACAGATAATTCGCCATGACGACGCCTCAGCCAGCCCTGCTCATTGAGCAGTTTAAGCACTATGGCGGTAGATGAAAGCGCAATTGCAGCGCCGATAACGAGTGATTCAATCCAATTCAACCCACAGGCTAACGCCACTAGCATAGTCAAGACAGTGGTGACGAGCACCTGGGCACTGCCTAAACCAAACACGGTTCTGCGCATCGCCCATAAGCGGGGTACCGAAAACTCAAGCCCTAGGGTAAACATCAACAGCACTACCCCAAGCTCGGCGACAGACTGCATTTGCTGCTGAGTAAACCAATGAAAGCCACTCGGCCCACTGAGTACTCCTGTTAACAAATACGCCAAAATAGCTGGCAAACCGATACGCCTAAGTAGCGCAATCGCAACGATCGCAATGACTAACATCAACAGAATTTGAATCAAGAAACCATGTTCCATAGACGCACTAGCTCCTGTCAAATTACTGGCATGTTAAAAATTATAACGATGAGCTTTAAGCTTAACTGAGTGACAAGTAAAGACAAATTTAATTGGCAATATAACGGCACACATATTGCTTAACTAAGGTAACAGTTTTTATCGCCATTTCATTTGCTGGGGTAATCATAATGGACTTTGGCTTAGCGACCACGTTATATCCCGATGAATATAACTATCAAACAGAGGCATATAGCCCGACATCCACGCCGTTGGATCTCGTGCAAGTTATCCAGCAACTGCATGCTAGTTTAGATCCGCGGACAGTCTTTGCCTGCTACGGCAAAGTGCTGGGACAACATCTGCCTATACAAGGGGTTCGACTACAATCTGAGCAATATAAATTAAGCTGGGGTAAACGTTATGGGATTAGCCTTAAACGGCAGATCATTTGCGGTGGGACACCAGTTACACTGCAGTATCAACTATTAACGCCGCTAACGCCCTCACAGAGCATCAGCTTGCAAGAAATAGAGCCGCTCTTGTTACAACCATTGCTGAATGCCATGCAGTACCAAGAAATGTCGATGCAGGCTATGTTTGACTCCCTAACGGGTCTTGGAAATCGTCACTATTACAGCCAAAGCCTGAAAAACGCGGTGGCTAGGGCTCACAGAAAACAGGGAACGGTGTCACTTATTGTGTTGGATTTGGATAATTTTAAGCAGCTTAACGATAAGTATGGTCACAAATGCGGTGACTATATTTTGAAGGAGTTTGGTGACATTATCCGTAGCTGTATCCGTAGTACAGATCAGGCTTTCCGCATCGGCGGCGATGAGTTTGTGGTCATAGTACAAGGTAATATTCATGCCGCGGGTTTACTGTGTGAGCGTATCGTCACTGCAACCAATGCCAATACCAGCTTCCATCAATTTGGCGTGAGCAGTAGCCTTGGGGCGGCTGAGGCGAGCGACACGATGGAAGCCGAACAACTCTATGAGCAGGCTGATAAAACTTTGTATCAAGCCAAAGCCTCGGGGCGTAATTGCTACAAGTTAAGCCCGGCCCAACTGTCTTAATCGAGCATGGATGCTGCTCACTGGCGATAAAGCATGGCAAATAGACTTTGCTATCCGATCGCATTCCCATCAAACTTAAGCCCGATATCATCCCCTTGGGCACAAAATGCCTTTTCGACCCAGAGACCAAAGGCCATCACCAGCTTATCGTTGTAGAACACGAATCCTACATCAGTACGTAACCAAGGCGGCACAGCGCATTCCTGCCATAACTTTTTCAGCTCGCGTCCCTTATCTCGAAAATGTGGCTGACAGCGAAATTGCCCCGGCAAGCCATAACGTAGACTCACCAATTCATCGGCGTTAGGTAAACGCAGCCGAGGGCCTGTTGTAACCAACGCAAATGGCGCAATCTTGTCTCCAACCATTGTTGATGCTTGAGTCAATAAGGTCAGAATCTCTTGATGTAGGTCGCGCGCTGTAATGTGGGGCACGGTAGATAGGGTTTCTCCACTATCCAGATAAAGCATCCCTGCAAAGCGGCGCAGTACACAGTCATTAATGCGGATATGGACCTTAGCATCCTCTTTAGCGTGGATTAATTGCTGCAACATTTGCTGCAACTGCACGTAGGATGGCAGTGAAAATCCTTGGGACTCAATAAAGCCCCGCAGCAGTATCCCTTGCCATTCAATCGGTTGCGCTGCCAATTCAGTCAGCTTGAGTACAGTTTGCTCAGTAACAGCCGCCTTGGTTAACAGCTTAGGTAAACGCTCACTTACCTCAGTTTCTACTATGGCTTGCTGCTCGGCACAAAGCTGGGCGCTGCGGCTTGCGGTGCTGGCGATACTTGGCCAGCGCGCTTTTAGGCGTGGGATAATCTCGAGGCGAAGAAAGTTACGATCGTACTTATCATCTTGATTACTCTCATCATCGATATGGACTAAATGTTGCGCTTTAGCAAAGGCTTCAATCATCTCGCGGCTAATATCAAGCAAAGGACGCACTTGTAAGCACGATCCTTTACCTGCTAATGAGAGCGGCTGAATATGCCCCATGGCCGCTAACCCCTTAGGGCCTTGACCGCGTTTTAGGGCTAACAGAATTGTCTCGAGTTGGTCATCTTCATGGTGAGCGGTTAGTAAGATATCCTGCGGATTAAGATGCGCTAAAATCGCCTGATAACGCGCTTTTCGCGCTGCAGCCTCAACGCTCACCCGAGGACCAAGCTCGAGCTGAACCCGTTCTACCGTCACAGGTAAACCATACAGGGCCGCGCGTTCTTGACAATGCTTGGCCCAAGCATCGGCATTGGGGCTCAAGCCATGGTGTACATAAATCAATTGATAGCGTAAATCAGGACGCTGTTTAGCATATTCACTTAAGCCGTAGGCGAGCACTTCGGAATCGACTCCGCCACTGTAAGCGAGGACTAACTTGCTCCCCGCTTGAAAGGGTAAGCTATCTAAAAATCGCGCTATATGAACACTCAAATCCTGCGCAGCCATCCTCTTCCCCACTCAAAAACAACAGAAACCTAAGCTTGGTTCGACTTAAGGCAGATATTACGATGGAAATACAATCCGCACTTTGTTCGGGCCGAGTAAACTTTCCAAGGCAAAGACCAACTCATCACTTGGGTTAACTCGCCAGGTTTCGGCCAATCTAAACTGCCCCTTGGCTTGAGCTTGGCTATAGTTAATCAGCACTGGCACAGCGCCATTACGCCATGGACTGATTGCCTGCTCAATGCCCTCGAGCATATTTGGGGTCAGCTGCGATGCCACTAAATCGATTTCCAATGCACTGGCAAAATGGCTACGCGCCTCACTGATATCGATGATATTGCGCGCCGTCATCCGGTTTCCACCGGCAAAATCATCAAAACTCACCTCACCTTCACAGATCAGGATCCGGTCCTTTTCCAGCAGGTGATTAAACTTCTCAAAGGCTTCAGTAAACAGCATCACCTCAAGCCGAGCGCTCTTATCATCTAAGGTCAGTAAGCCCATTTTTGAGCCGCGTTTAGTGAGCATCACCCTGGTCGCCACGACGAGGCCCGCAGCCTTGACGGTTTTGCCCCGTTCGGTAGGATGCACATCCTTCAAGCGCCCTGAGGTGTAATGCTTAAGCTCTTTAAGGTATTGATTTATTGGGTGCCCAGTTAAATACAACCCTAATGTTTCTCGCTCGCCCTCAAGCCAAATTTTGTCCGGCCATGGGGTACATTCCACAAACTGTTGCTTGCTATCCTCAGGATCACTATTGAGCAAACCAAACATATCATGCTGACCAATAGCCTCAGCCTTCGCATGTTGGTCTGCTGCGCTAATGGCCTCGGGTAAGGTTGCCATCATCGACGCGCGGTGCGGTCCGAGGGAATCTAACGCTCCCGCACAGATAAGCTTTTCAATAACCCGTTTATTGAGCTTTTTTAGGTCGATACGGGCACAGAAATCGAATAAATCAACAAAGGGACCATCTTTACGCGCCTCTAAAATTGACTCAACTGGCCCCTCACCCACGCCTTTGATCGCACCAATGCCGTAGACAATCCGCAGATCATCATCAACGGTAAACTTAAATAATCCCTTATTCACATCCGGCGGAATGATGGTGAGCCCCATCCGCTCGCATTCATCCACTAAGGTCACAATTTTATCGGTGTTATCCATATCGGCAGACATTACAGCCGCCATAAATTGCGATGGAAAATGGGTCTTCAACCACAGCGTTTGATAGGAAACTAACGCATAGGCCGCAGAGTGAGACTTGTTAAAACCGTAACCAGCGAACTTTTCCACAAGGTCGAAGATTTTCATCGACAGCTCGCCGTCGACACCGTTTTTAATCGCGCCCTCTTTAAAAATACTCCGCTGTTTGGCCATCTCCTCAGGCTTTTTCTTACCCATAGCACGGCGTAACATGTCAGCGCCGCCCAAGGTATAACCTGACAATACCTGTGCAATCTGCATCACCTGCTCTTGGTACAAAATAATGCCGTAGGTGGGCGAAAGCAGTTCTTTTAAGGATTCATGCTGGTATTGAGAATCGGGGTAAGACACCTCTTCACGGCCATGCTTACGCTCGATAAAGTTATCCACCATGCCCGATTGCAACGGCCCTGGGCGAAACAATGCTACGAGTGCAATCATATCTTCGAAGCAGTCGGGCTGTAGACGTTTAATCAAATCCTTCATACCGCGGGATTCGAGCTGGAATACCGCAGTGGTTTCATAACGTTGCAGCAATCTAAACGAGGCTGGGTCGTCTAGCGGAATCGCTTCAATGCGTATTGGTGGACGGCCATTTTTAACCTCCACCTTGTTGATCATCTCTAGCGCCCAATCGACGATGGTGAGCGTTCTAAGCCCAAGGAAGTCGAACTTAACTAGCCCCGCAGTTTCCACATCGTTTTTATCGAACTGAGTGACGGGGTTTTTACCTTCGGCATCGCAGTATAGCGGCGAAAAGTCGGTGATCTTAGTGGGCGCAATCACCACGCCCCCCGCGTGCTTACCCGCGTTACGGGTCACACCCTCAAGTTTGCGGCACATGTCGATAAGATCTTTGACATCTTCATCGGCATCGTAGGATTCCTGCAATGCAGGTTCCACTTCAAAAGCTTTGGCCAGTGTCATCCCAGGCTCAGGTGGGATTAGCTTTGAAATACGGTCGACAAAGCCATAGGGATGGCCCAGCACCCGGCCGACGTCTCGGATAACCGCCTTAGCCGCCATGGTACCGAAAGTAATAATCTGCGATACCGCTTCACGGCCGTACAACTCAGCCACGTGGTCAATGACCTCGTCGCGTCGATCCATACAGAAGTCAACGTCGAAGTCGGGCATCGACACCCGTTCTGGGTTCAAAAAACGTTCGAACAGCAGGTCAAATTCGAGGGGGTCTAAGTCGGTAATCTTAAGGGCATAGGCCACAAGCGAACCCGCGCCCGAACCACGGCCAGGACCAACGGGAATCCCGTTGTCCTTACCCCACTGAATAAACTCCATCACGATAAGGAAGTAACCAGGAAAGCCCATTTGGTTAATCACTTGAAGCTCGATGTCGAGGCGCTCATCGTACTCACCGCGACGCTCGGCGCGCACTAGTGGGTCGGGGAATAAGAACGCTAAGCGCTCTTCGAGCCCCTTCTTAGAGCGATCAACCAAATAATCCTCAATCGACATATCGCCGGTGGGGAAGTTAGGTAAGAAGTATTCGTTTAAACGAATAGTGACGTTACAACGCTTAGCAATTTCAACGGTATTGGCAAGGGCTGCGGGGATGTCAGCAAACAGTTCACACATTTCCTCTTCACTGCGAAGGTACTGCTGCTCACTGTACTTTTTAGGACGGCGTGGATCGGCAAGCGTAAAACCATCGTGAATCGCGACCCGTATTTCATGGGCTTCGAAGTCCTCTGGCTTTAAAAACACCACCTGATTTGTAGCCACCACAGGAATACCCTTTTCCTGCGCTAATCCCACCGCCATGTGCAGATAACGCTCTTCATCGGGGCGTCCGGTGCGTAACAACTCAAGGAAATAACGTCCCTCAAAATGCTGCTGATAGAACTCGCATAACGACTCAACCTGAGTATTGTTGCCCTTCAGCAGCGCCTTACCCACATCCCCTTCTTTGCCCCCAGACAGCAGCAAAATGCCTTGGTTATATGTGACCAACCACTCTTGGTCAATCACTACGCGACCTTGAACATGCCCGCGTAAATAGGCTTGACTGATGATTTGGGTGAGGTTTTGATAGCCCTCATTATTCATCGCAATAATGGTTAAGGCGCAAAACTCACCATCAAAACCAGGCACTTGCATCCAAAAGTCCGCGCCGATAATCGGCTTGATCCCTGCGCCATGGCAACCGCCGTAAAACTTCACTAGACCACAGAAGTTATTTTGATCTGTTAAAGCCACCGCCGCCATCCCATGCGCTTCAACTTGAGCAAGGATTGGCTTGACCTTAGCCACACCATCGGACATAGAAAAGTCACTGTGGACACGCAGATGCACAAAACGAGGATCGGACATAATTAGAATTATCTTTGAATAGCAGGTTAACAATCACTAAAAAAGCAGACTAGCAAAGTCACCGCCCTTGGGCTAGTGACTTTGCTCTCAAGCTGAAGTGAAAACACCCAATCGGTGTTAACGCTCCAGTAATGCCTTGACGGGTTTGAAACTTTTACGATATTGATCGAACACACCATGCTCGGCGATGGCGTCAAAATGCGCCTTCGTTGGATAGCCCTTATGCTTAGCAAATCCATACTGTGGATAAGCGGCATCGAGGGCATCCATCTCCCGATCGCGGGTCACTTTGGCAATAATCGAGGCTGCACTGATGCTGGCAATCAGGCCATCACCCTTGACTATGCTATGGCTCGCCAAAGACAGCCCTTGGTGAGTAAACGCCGGGCAGCGATTACCATCGACTAAAACTAACTCGGGCGCACGTGCAAGCCCTGCCACCGCGCGCTGCATGGCAAGCATAGTGGCATGCAGGATATTCAGCTCATCAATTTCCGCAGGACTAGCGCGCCCCACATGAAAGCTTAAGGCTTTTTCACAAATCTCATCGAATAATGCCTCGCGGCGCTTCTCGCTGAGCTTTTTAGAGTCATTTAAGCCCAAAATAGGTCGATTAGGATCGAGGATCACCGCAGCGGTGACGACATCGCCAACGAGGGGACCACGGCCAACTTCATCCACACCCGCCACTAAACCTGTTGAGAAGGTGGCGATATCGGTGTCGGTCAGCGTCTTAAATACCGCCATTAGTTCACATCCTTAACATCAACCAGAGCCAAAACCGCCTCGGCCGCCTTCTGGCTGGCATCGCAACGCAGCAGTTGATGCAAACGTTCAAACTCGGCTTTGATTGGTGCAAAGTCGCGGTTAAGTTCAACGCCAACCGCGGCAGCTATTTTCTCTGGCGTGCAATCATGCTGAATAAGCTCTGGTACCACATCTCGCCCCGCTAATAGATTTGGCAGCGAGAAACGATTCACCTGCATCATGCTCTTGGCAATACGATAGGTCAGTGGACTCACGCGGTACGCCACCACCATTGGGCGTTTAATCAGCATGGCCTCTAACGTCGCTGTACCCGAGGCGAGTAAAATACCATCGGCAGCGGCCATCACTTCGCGTGACTTGCCTTCCACCATGTGAATTTCTAAATCCGGCGCATAATCTTTTAACGCTTGTTCAAACTGCTCACGGCGCTGTTGATTCACTAAAGGCGTCACAAAGCGAATATCGGGAAATTGCTGCTTGATAAGTAGCGCCGCCTTCACAAAGGGCTCAGCCAATTGCTTTAGCTCACCGCCGCGCGAACCAGGTAAAATCGCGAGATATTCAGCCTCAGGATCTAACTCCAGCAATTGACGCGCACTTGCTTTATCACTCTCAAGCGGAATGTCGTCGGCTAAGGTATGACCGACAAAGGTACAAGGCACTTGATGCTTATCGTAGAAGGCTTTCTCGAAGGGCAATAATGACAGCACCATATTAGTCGCCTTGGCGATTTTAAAGATCCGCTTAGGCCGCCATGCCCACACCGAAGGACTCACATAGTGAACGGTTTTAATCCCCTGAGCCTTTAATTTAAGCTCCAGACCGATATTGAAATCCGGCGCATCAATACCGATAAAGCAATCAGGCTTAAGCTCGGTGATGGACTTAATTAACGAAGCTCGGACATGGAGCAGGCGTGGCAGGCGCGATAGCACTTCAACTATCCCCATCACGGCTAATTCTTCCATCGCGAACAGGGATTCGAAGCCTAAGGCTTCCATACGAGGTCCACCAATACCAACAAAACGGGCATTGGGATGTGCTTTTTGCAGCGCGGCCATCAAACCCGCACCTAAAATATCGCCGGAGAGTTCTCCGGCGACCATTGCAAACACTAATTGAGATTTTTTGCTCATAAACCAATCATATCTGACAAGTGAATGGCACCGCAGCGATAACCTCTGCCATGGCATTTTCTAACGCAGAATGTCACGAGCAGTGCCTATGAATGGCATAGTCTAGAGTCGAAACTCTTAACGCATCATGCCGCTAACGAATAATGCCGCGACCCGAAGATTTGACAAACTCAACGAGCAACTTAACTTGCGCGTCATTTTGTGCATCTTCGGCAAGTGCCTCAACCGCTTCTTCAACCGTCAGGCTGCTACGGTATAAGGTTTTATAAGCGCGGCGCACCGCTAATTGAGTTTCCTTAGAGAAGCCTCGGCGCTTCATACCTTCGCTGTTTAAGCCGCGAGGGATAGCTGGTTGTCCCGCAGCCATCACAAAGGGTGGTACATCCTGTAATAATAACGAACATCCCGCAGTAAAGGCGTGGGCACCGATATGCACAAACTGGTGAACGCCAGTCATGCCACCGAGAATCGCCCAGTCACCGACATGCACATGGCCTGCGATAGACGCATTATTGGCCATAATTACGTTATTGCCGACCACGCAGTCGTGGGCAATGTGCACGTAGTTCATAAACAGGTTGTTTGAACCAATACGGGTTTCGCTATTGTCTTGAACCGTTCCACGGTGAATAGTGACATGCTCACGGATAACATTGTTATCGCCAATGATAAGGCGTGTAGGCTCACCTGCGTATTTTTTATCTTGGCATTCTTCACCCACAGAGGCGAATTGAAAAATACGGTTGCCTTTACCTATCACCGTCGGCCCCTTCACCACCACGTGGGAGCTTAACCAACAATCGTCGCCAATCTCGACACCCGCGCCCACATAACTCCATGGGCCTATGGTGACATTTTTACCAATTTTTGCATCGGGATGCACAAACGCTAATGTATCTATCACTGATTAATCTCTCTGCGGGCACACATGATTTCAGCGGAACAAACCACTTCACCATCCACTTTGGCCTCACCATAGAAAACGCCAATCCCGCGGCGCTCTTTAATCATTTTGACTTCAAAATGGATTTGATCACCGGGTTCGACTACACGTCTAAAACGTGCATTATCGATACCCGCAAAATAATACAACACACCAGGTGGTGGCACATCGTCACTCATGGTCTTAAAAGCAAGCAGACCAGTGGCCTGCGCCATGGCTTCTAAAATCAGCACGCCGGGCATCACAGGCTGGATCGGGAAATGCCCCTGAAAGAAGGGCTCATTAATCGTCACGTTTTTAATCGCATGGAGACTCTCACCGGGGGTGAAATCCAGTACGCGATCGATTAATAGGAATGGATATCTATGGGGCAGATACTTAAGGATCTCCGAAATATCCATAGTGTTCATTTGATTAGACACGAACCTAGTTCCTCAAAATTGCCTTAGGGCAATTACTCTGGTGTATTTAAATTTTTTTCCAACGTCTTCACGCGCTGGAACAGTTCATCCAATTGACGGAAGCGAACTGTGTTTTTACGCCACGTTTTGTTATCCATAGCAACCGTGGCTGATGAATACAAACCAGGCTCACGCATATTACCAGTAATGTTGGTCGCGCCAGAAATATGCACACCATCGGCAATGGATAAATGGCCAGCAATGGCACAATTTCCACCAATAATACAGTACTTACCAATAGTGACACTGCCCGCAATCGTGGTACTGCCTGCAATAGCTGTATTTTCACCAATAATATCGTTATGGGCGACCTGCACTTGGTTGTCGATAATCACACCATTGTGGATTTCGGTATGGCCTAATGCACCGCGGTCAATCGTTGAATTAGCACCGATTTCGACGCGATCACCAATGCGCACACCACCCGTTTGGGGGATCTTAACCCACTGTCCGCGCTCATTAGCGTAACCAAATCCATCGGAGCCAATAACGGCACCGGAATGAATAATACAGTCTTGGCCTAAATGGACATTGTGATACAGGGTGACATTGGCCCATAAACGGCTATTTGAGCCTATGATGGAGTCTTGTCCAATCACAGTACCCGCACCAATTTGTACATTTTCACCGAGGATAACATTGGCACCAATCACCACATTAGCACCAATTGCCACACCTTCACCTAACTGGGCAGAAGGGTCAATTTGCGCTGAGGGATGAATACCCATCGCTGCCTTGGGCGTGGTATCTAACAACTGCGCCACACGAGCAAACCCCACATAGGGATCTTTTACAACTAACGCAGTGCCAGGATAGTCCTGCGCATCTTTAGCCGACAATAACACCGCGCTCGCTTGAGTTGACTCAAGCTGAGCACGGTATTTGCTGTTGGCTAAAAAAGAGATTTGTCCCGCTGTGGCATGTTCAAGCGTTGCAACACTGTTGATCACTAAGGTTTCATCGCCTTGGACAACGCCATCTAATATCAGGCTTAGCTCTTTTAAAGTCACACTTTTCATCAATTACTTGCCTTTGCTTAAGGCTTCAACCACTTTGCCACTGATGTCAGCATTTGGCTTAACATAAATGACTGCACCACGCTGTAAAACTAAATCGTATTTTTCTTTTTCAGCGATAGTGTTAATGGCTTTTTGAACCTTAACTAACAGTTTGTTTTGCTCTTCGCCTTGGCGACGACGTAAGTCCTCATCCAACGCCTTACCTTTCAACTGATATTCAGATTTTAGCGCTTCCATTTTACGAACCAGCTCAGTTTTTTGCGTGTCATTCATTAACGCGCCATCACGTTGCTGCTTCTCCATCAGAGAGCGCATTTCTTCTTGCATTTTCTGAACTTCAGACATGCGATCACCAAACTCTGACTTCAGAGACTGCATGATTTGCTCACGTTGAGGTAACTGCTCAAACACAGCGCCCATATCAACTACAGCAATATTTTCCGCCTGCGCAGCTAAAGGTGCACCTAATAAAGCTAACGTCACCAGGGCACGGTTTACCATCTTGTTCAAAATAGACTCCTTGTTACCTTTGTTATATTCAGCAAAACTTGCCGAGTGTATGCCTTTTAAAAAGTTTTGCCAATATTGAACGAGAAGATCTCTGTTTGATCGCCTTCGTACTCTTTAATCGGCCATGCCAAGCTGAATACCATAGGGCCCATTGGTGATAACCACTGTAAGCTTACCCCCCAAGATGCTCTTATACGCGCAGGGTCACTGTAGTCTTGTAACTTATCAAACTCTTCAGCGGGTAAGGTTTGATATTTCGCAAAGTCAAACTCGGTATCCCACACGTTACCGGCATCGAGGAAGAAGCTGGTACGTACAGAGTTGGTATAAGCCTCATCCAAGAATGGCGTCGGTACAATAAACTCTAAACTCGCAGTTGCGATAGCGTTACCACCGATTGAACGGCCAGAGCTTACCTGAATACTGTTTGGATCGCCCGGTAAACTACAACCATCGCCCGATGGATCCGGCGCACAGGGTTCACTTCCACGGAAAAGATAGAAGGAACGCGGACCTACGGAGTTAGACTTAAAGCCACGCAGTGAGGTGCTACCGCCTGAGTAATAGTTTTCCCAGAATGGAAGGATCTGGTCATTATCGTTAAATTGACCATAACCATTACCATAGCCTAAACGACCACGTGCCAAGACCACAAAACTTTGACTGCGGTTGAGAGGGAAATAGTAGTTGGTATCGAAGTCAGTCTTGAAGTACTGCAGATCTGATCCAGGTACAGTCATCTTACCGCTTAAACGCTGTGATGAACCGTCTGTTGGGAAGGTTCCTCGGTTTAAGGTACTGCGATACCAACCTAAACTCAGCTCAAAGTTATCAAAACTTAAGTCTGCATTTGGATCATCTTCACGGTAAATATTGTAGAAACGCAGCGCCTGTTCATAGGCAGAGATTTCTGAAATCGTGTTATGACGATAACCAATACCGCCGTTGATACGGTTGTATTCGTTAATCGGGAAACCAGAGTTTAGCGCTACCCCATAGGAGCTGTTTTTATAGCGTTCAAGGTTGGCTTCGTTCGCATCGAACTCGTTCCAGTAAACACTACCACCTAAGCTCACACCATCTTTAGTCCAATACGGATCGGTGTAAGATAAGTTGACGTTTTTAGAGTACTTGTTGGTACTTAAACTCACACCCGCTTGGTTACCCGTGCCGAGGAAGTTATTTTGCTGCACACCAAACTGTAGGCTTAGACCTGATTCAGTACCATAACCGACACCGGCGTTAAATGAGCCAGAAGGCTGCTCTTTCACCTTAACCGCTACATCGACTAAATCGTCAGTACCGGGCACTTGAATGGTTTCGGTATCGACGGTTTCGAAGAAGCCTAAACGGTTTAAACGGGCTTTAGATTGCTCAACCTGCGCTGAGTTTAACCAAGCACCTTCCATCTGACGCAGTTCGCGACGCATCACTTCATCTTTAGTGACAGTATTACCGGTAAAGTTGATGGAGCGAACATACACACGCTTACCAGGTTTGATATTGATGTTTAAGGTCACTTCCTTGGTCTTATCATCAATTTCAGGGTAGGTTTTCACTTCAGGGTAAGCGTAACCGAAACGGCCTAAGTATTTGCTGTACATCTCTTCGGTGAAGGTTACATCACCGCCGTTGTACATATCGCCCGCCTTGATAGGCAGAATCGATTTCATCAACTCTTCACGACCCATCAGATCGCCCGTGAGGTTAACGCCTTTTACCTTGTACTTCTCACCTTCATTGACGTTGATAGTGATGTACAAGCCTTTACGGTCTGGGGTCATCGCCACTTGAGTCGAGGTAACTTCAAAGCGAATATAACCCTTGTTGTGGTAATAGGTTTTAATCGTCTCAAGGTCGGCTTGAAGCTTTTGCTTCTGATAGCGACGCTCACCAAACAGATCCCACCAAGCCACATAATCTTTCAGTTCTAACATGCCGATAAGCTCAGCATCAGTGAACTCATGATTACCGACCACGTTAATTTGGCGGATTTCGGCCGCTAAACCTTCAGTAAATTTGAACTTAAGTTCGACACGGTTCCGGGGCAAGTTAATCACCTGCGCCTCGACTTTGGCGCCGTATTTACCCACGCCGTAGTAGAAGTCTTGTAACCCCTTCTCGATGCCAGTCAGCATTGTGCGGTCTAAAGATTCGCCGACTTTAACGCCTGAGCCGTCCAGACTTTCCTGTAACTGCTCATCTTTAATGTCTTTGTTGCCTTCAAACGTCACAGCACTGATGGTTGGTCTTTCGGTGACTTTGACAATCAACACGCCGCCATCATGACTGACTGAGATATTCTCAAAGTTAGTTGAGGCATACAGGCTTTTAATGGCTTGCTGAATTTTTAACTGATCTACAGTGTCGCCCACTTTCACTGGTAAGCTTAACAAGGCAGCACCCAGTGCGACTCGCTGCAAACCTTCAACTTGGATGTCGGTCACTTCAAAGGGTTGGAAAGTATCCGCCAACACAGTCCCTGAAAACGACGCACCGACGAATAACATCGAGGCAAAAAGTTTATTCAATCTCATAGAGCACTTCTAATTATTAGTCTGTCCTTGCTCAGAGTCGGGCAAAATCATTGAAGAGCGCAATGCTCATCAACATCAGCAGTAATGCTGCCCCAAATCTGAATCCTATTTCCTGTACCTTTTCAGATACAGGCTTACCAGTTATTACTTCAACGAAGTAATACAGCAGGTGTCCCCCATCGAGCACAGGCAATGGCAGCAAGTTAATGATGCCTAAATTGACACTGATAAGCGCGAGGAAACCGAGAAAGTAAACCAAGCCATAGTTTGCACTATTGCCCGCACCCTGTGCGATTGAGATAGGTCCACTTAAGTTTTTCACTGACACATCGCCAGTAAATAATTTGCCAATCATCTTAAAGCTCACGACAACAAGTTGCCATGTTTTATCGGCTGCGATAGCAAAAGATTCGATTGGCCCATATTCCAGCTGTAATCGCATATTCTCAGGCCATTGTGCCTGAGCCGGGCTCACCCCAAGCACGCCGACATCTTTACCATCGCTATTTTTAACACTTGCTGGTGTCACCGAGATGGCAAATTGCTCGCCATTACGGCGCACGGTTAACTCCACAGGCACATTGGCAGAATGCTGAATAATGTCAACAAAAGCTTGCCAATCGGTATATTGCTGGCCATTGATAGCCACTAAGGTATCACCGACCTTCAGATCACTCTTAGCCGCTGCACTGCCTTCACTGATGAGCGCAATTTGTGGCTCAATCGCAGGGCGATACACGCCCAAGCCCAGTGCCGTGATCGGTGACTCTTTCTCAGGGTCGAAACGCCATTGACGGGTGTCTAAAGTGTAAGTACGAGTATCGGTATCAAGTCCCTGTAAACCGTTAAGGGGCGCAAGGGATAGTGTTAAACTGTCATCACCAATATGGCCAACAAGCGCCAAATTGACTTCTTCCCAATTCCGTACCGGCTGGCCTGAAATCGCCGTCACTTGCATCGGCTCAGTGACTTGGATTTGTGCCGCCGCAGTGCCAGGTGTCGTTGAGGTAATGACTGGCTTTAGCGATGGCACACCAATTAAATACATAAAATACAGTGCGATAATCGCAAAAATAAAGTTCGCAATGGGGCCAGCCGCCACAATGGCTATACGTTGCCACACGCTTTTACGGTTAAAGGCCTGATCTTTTAAGTTATCGGGGACATCTTCAACACGCTCATCGAGCATTTTGACATAGCCACCCAGCGGGATCATGGCAATAACATATTCAGTACCATCTTGACCGACTTTGCGCCAAATCGCCTTACCAAAACCAATCGAAAAACGCTCAACTTTCACACCACAGCGGCGCGCAACATAGAAATGGCCGTATTCGTGGGCAGTAATTAACAGCCCAAGTGCTACGATAAAAGAACCTAAGTTCCACAAAAAATCTAACATTCCACTCCTTACGTCATCAGTAAATCCACTCAAGCCTCGTCAACAAGAGGCCTAAGCAAATTTCGCTAGTAATTCACGGGCATATATCCGTGTTTGTGCATCGAGAGCAATGATATCTTCGATGCTGGTCATCGCCCGTTTAGGCACCGACGATAAACAGGCTTCGTTCACCTTGGCGATATGGGTAAACCCAATCTTGCCTTGTAAAAACGCCTCCACGGCGATTTCATTGGCCGCATTGAGTACCGTAGTCGCTTCTTGCCCTTGGGCACAAGCGGCAATCGCTAAAGCCAAACAGGGGAAGCGATTAAAGTCTGGCTCACAAAAGCTTAACTGTCCGACTTTGAAAAAATCCAAAGGTTCAACACCGGAGCGAATTCTTTGCGGATAGGACATACAATGTGCAATCGGTGTACGCATATCCGGGTTGCCCATCTGCGCGATCACACTGCCATCGCGGTATTGCACCATAGAATGAATAACACTTTGCGGATGAATAACCACCTTTAGTTGATCTTTCTGGGTATTGAACAACCAGCGTGCTTCGATAAACTCCAAGCCCTTATTCATCATCGTGGCGGAGTCGACCGAAATTTTCGGCCCCATTGACCAATTTGGATGTTTGCAAGCCTGTGCTGGCGTCATTGCCGCAAGACTTGACAGCTCGGCGGTTAAAAATGGACCACCAGAACCGGTGAGCAAAATATGAGAAATACCTGACGCCGCTAAATCACAGCGCCCTAAATTAGCCTGCACTTCTTCGGGTAAGCATTGGAAAATCGCATTGTGTTCACTGTCAACCGGCAACAACGTGGCGCCAGAGCGTTTCGTTGCCTCAATAAACAGCTCGCCGGACATCACCAGCGCCTCTTTATTGGCGAGCAATACCCGCTTACCCGCCTTCACCGCAGCCAGTGTCGGGACTAAACCCGCCGCGCCGACAATCGCAGCCATCACAGTATCAACCACTGAGGAGGTGACTAAGGCAATAAGCTCATCCTCGCCACTAGTGACTTGGATATTAAGCGCCGCGGGTAATTGCGTCTTGAGTGCTAATGCAGCATTAGGATCGACCATATGGGCGACCTGCGGGCAATGGGCTAAACACAGGGCGAGCATCTTGTCGACACTCGCATTCGCCACTAAAGCATACACTCGATAGGCTGAAGGGTTGGCCGAAATCACACTTAAGGTACTGGCACCAATCGAGCCTGTCGCACCCAAAATCACCATATTTTGCATAGCGTTACATCCAAAATGCAATGTAGATTAGGGTAAACACCGGCAAGGCTGCTGTCAGGCTGTCGATGCGGTCGAGCACGCCGCCATGTCCAGGCAAAATCGTGCCCGAATCTTTAATGCACGCAGCGCGTTTAAACATACTCTCAGATAAATCGCCAAGGGCTGAAATCAGTGCCACAAAAATGGTCACCGCAACCACTAAGCCTAACTCCTGCTCAGGGGATATATACATAACACCCGCAACAACAATTAGTGTAGTGACTAAACCACCGAGCAAACCCTCTAAGGTTTTAGCTGGGCTAACTGCGGGCATAAGCTTAGTTTTACCGACAGCTTTGCCCACAAAATACGCCCCAGAATCCGCAGCCCAAACGATCAACATCACCAATAATACTAGCGATGCCCCATAGTAAGGCGATATTTGCGAACTAATCGATTTAAGGGCAATCAGTGCCACAAAACAAGGTACTAAAGTCAATTGTCCAAACATGGACTTTAGCATCGGACTCTTTTGCCACAATTTGGCGCTTTTAGGATAAGTGACCACCAGCAGCAGTGACACCATCCACCACAAAGTACCTATGGTAACCACGGCAAGATAAATGGGATGAATTTGCCCCCGAAGCCAAATGGTGTCGGCGGGAACAATTAAATTAAGCGCGATCAGTAAAATACCGACCGTACAAGTAAAACTCCATTGGGTGACATCACATTGACTATCGATGATCCTGCCCCACTCCTTAGCGGCGATCAGAAACACGGCGATCAAGGCCCAAGCAAAGTACTCAACGGGGAGTAAATAGATTGCTCCCAAAACTAATGGAATCAACCAAATTGCTGTTATTATACGTTGTTTTAGCAAAAAAAAATCCCTCATGACGTTTTACAATGCGCGCATCTCATCAATTTGACTTCCGGTCAAACCAAAACGGCGCTGGCGACTGGCAAACGTGGCAATCGCTTCATGAAAAGCCTGTTCATCAAAATCAGGCCAAAGGGTGTCCAAAAACACCAACTCAGCATAGGCAGCCTGCCAGAGTACAAAATTGCTGATCCGGTAATCCCCACCCGTACGGATCATTAAATCAACTTCACTCTGATTTTGCATGCACAAATGTTCACTCAAGGCTTCTTCAGTGAACTGACTGCTGGTCATTTCGCCAGTTTCAACCTTTTCAGCTAACTTTTGCGCAGCTTGCAGTATGTCCCAACGACCGCCGTAATTGGCCGCCACATTCAATATCAATCCCGTATTGCTCGCAGTTTTCGCTTCTGCGGCACGAATTTGCTTTTGTAAACGCGCAGAAAAGCGACTGATATCGCCGATGATATTCAATTTGACCTGGTTTTTATCGAGTAACTTAATTTCCCGCTGCAATACGGTAAAAAACAGTTCCATCAATAAGCTGACTTCTTTATCGGGTCTACGCCAATTTTCGCTAGAAAACGCAAATAGCGTCAGCGATTGTATCCCTAACTGGCTGGCCGCGCTCACCGCACGTCTCACCGCTTTAACCCCAGCCTTATGCCCCATCACTCGTGGCTTGCCCTGGATTTGGGCCCAACGTCCATTACCATCCATAATAATCGCAACATGCTTAGGTAATGACTGTTTAACGAGTTCGGGTAATATCTCCGGTAAGCTTGTCTGAGCACAAGCATCCGCCTCAGTCGGCCTAGATTGCGGATCAAATTCCACTGTGGATGACATCTAATACAACCCTTTAAAATAGACAAACGCCGTGTAGTATACCCCTACACGGCGTAGCAACTCTAGCTTATAGCGCTTGAGATTAGACTTCCATCAACTCAATTTCTTTGGCCGCTAAAATCTCATCGACCTTCTTAATGTGAGCATCGGTGAACTTTTGTACTTCCTCTTCGAAGCGGCGAACATCATCTTCAGTGCATTCTTTGGCTTTTTCGAGTTTCTTCACATCAGAAATCGCATCGCGACGTACGTTACGAATCGCCACTCGACCACCTTCGGCCTCAGCACGTACTACTTTGATAAAGTCTTTACGACGCTCTTCCGTCAGTGCGGGTAATGGGATACGTAAGGTTGCACCCGCTGACATAGGGTTTAACCCTAAATCAGAGCTCATGATCGCTTTCTCAACCGCTTGGATTGCACTACGGTCAAATACGGTTACTGACAAAGTACGTGCATCTTCAACACCCACGTTCGCCACTTGGTTCAGTGGTGTCATAGTGCCATAGTAAGATACTTGGATTGAGTCCAGTAGGCTTGGGTGTGCACGACCAGTACGTACTTTAGCCATTTGGTTTTTGGTCGCGTCAACGCATTTACCCATGCGCTCTTGAGCATCTTTTTTAATATCTGCAATCACGTTAAATGTCCTTCTTGGTCATTGAATAACTTATTTCGCTTTGATCATTGTGCCTTCTTCTTCACCCATGACCACTCGGCGCAGGGCGCCAGGTTTATTCATGTTGAATACTAGGATTGGCATGTCATGGTCACGTGCCATAGTAAAGGCTGCTAAGTCCATTACTTTTAATTCTTTATCCAGTACTTCAGTGTACGTTAAGTCATCGTACTTCACTGCTTCTGGATTTTTCATCGGGTCGTCAGAATAAACGCCGTCAACTTTAGTGCCTTTTAGCACGACTTCTGCTTCGATTTCAATGCCGCGTAAGCAAGCAGCAGAATCGGTAGTGCAGAATGGATTACCAGTACCCGCAGCAAAAATCACCACACGGCCTGATTTTAATAAGCTGATCGCCTCAGCCCAATTGTAGTCGTCACACACCCCTTTTAATGGGATAGCCGACATCAGACGAGCATTAACATAGGCACGGTGCAGGGCATCACGCATGGCCAAGCCGTTCATAACCGTTGCCAGCATACCCATGTGATCGCCCACCACACGATTCATGCCCGCTTTTGCTAAGCCTTCACCGCGAAATAGATTACCACCACCAATGACCACACCCACCTGAATGCCTAACTCTACCAGCTCTTTGACTTCTTGAGCCATGCGATCTAACACTTTAGGATCGATGCCGAAGCCTTCGTCGCCCATCAGTGCTTCGCCACTTAATTTTAGAAGAATGCGTCTAAATGCAGGTTTTGGATTGGTGCTCATAATTTTTATATCCTGGTCATAACAAGACCGCAGCCATTGCTGCGGTCTTGGGGGTATTTAGCGTTGGCGATTAAGCCTTTTTAGAAGCAGCGATTTGAGCAGCAACTTCAGCTGCGAAATCTTCTTCTTTCTTCTCAATACCTTCACCCACTTCTAAACGAATGAAGTTAGTGACTTTCGCGCCTTTCTCTTTCAAGAATTCGCCAACAGTTTTCTTTGGTTCCATGATGTAAGCTTGACCAGTCAGAGAAATCTCACCAGTAAACTTCTTCATACGACCAACAACCATTTTCTCTGCGATTTCAGCAGGTTTGCCTTCATTCATAGAGATTTCGATTTGCAGAGCTTGTTCACGAGCGACTACGTCAGCTGGAACGTCTTCTGGGTTAACGTATTCTGGCTTAGAAGCGGCAACGTGCATTGCGAGGTGCTTCAGAGTTTCGTCATCAGCATCACCAGTTACCACTACACCGATACGCTCACCGTGACGGTAAGAAGCTAATTTAGTGCCGTCGATGTACTCAACGCGACGAACGTTGATGTTTTCACCGATTTTAGCAACTAGCGCAACACGGGCTTCTTCGAATTGGGCTTTTAAGTCTTCTAAAGTCACTTTAGACGCTGCAGCAACGTCTAAAACAGCGTTAGCAAAACCTAAGAAGTTTGCATCTTTAGCAACGAAGTCAGTTTGGCAGTTTACTTCTAACAGTACTGCGAAACCTTCACCGTTTTTGATCAGGATAGTACCGTCAGCAGCGATGTTACCTGCTTTCTTAGCAGCTTTAGCAGCACCAGACTTACGCATGTTGTCAATTGCTAACTCCATGTCGCCGTTGGTTTCTTCTAACGCTTTTTTACAATCCATCATGCCTGCGCCAGTACGCTCGCGCAGTTCTTTAACTTGGGCAGCAGAAATTGCCATTGTTAAATCCTCTCTAAAAAATCGACTAATTTGCAGATATAAAACAGGGGCCGAATGGCCCCTGTTAACCAATCAAAATCTTGGTTAATAAGGGTGATGAAACTCATCCCGCCTTATTATTATTCGGCTTCTACGAAACCGTCTTGCTCAGCTTGAACAGCTAAATCTTGACCACGGCCAGCGTTAGCTGCTGCAGCAACAGAAGTAGTGTACAGGCGAATAGCACGCATCGCGTCGTCGTTACCAGGAACGATGTAGTTAACACCATCTGGCGCAGAGTTAGTATCAACAACTGCAACAACAGGGATACCCAGGTTGTTAGCTTCTTTAATAGCGATATGCTCGTGGTCAGCGCCGATAACGAATAATACGTCTGGCAGGCCGCCCATGTTCTTAATACCGCCTAAAGATTTTTCCAGCTTTTCAAGCTCACGAGTACGCATCAGCGCTTCTTTTTTGGTCAGCTTGTCGAAAGTACCATCTACTGATTGGCTTTCCAGTTCTTTCAGACGTTTGATTGACTGACGAACGGTTTTCCAGTTAGTCAGCATACCGCCTAACCAACGGTGATCAACATAGTACTGATCACAAGAAATAGCAGCTTCTTTGATCGCTTCGCCAGCAGCACGTTTAGTACCAACGAATAATACTTTACCTTTCTTTGAAGCAACGTTGCTGATGAAAGCCAGTGCTTCATTGAACATTGGCACAGTATGCTCAAGGTTGATGATGTGAACGCCGTTGCGAGCACCGAAAATGAATGGCTTCATTTTTGGGTTCCAGTAACGGGTTTGGTGACCGAAGTGGACACCGGCCTGGAGCATATCGCGCATTGAAACTGTAGTCATTTCTATTACCTTAAAATTTAGGGGGTTAGACCTCCACGTATCCCATGTCTTCGACCCCGCAGTTAACAGCTGAGGGCACCCCGAAGAATGTGTCGACACGTGTGTGATTTAGTATTTAGATAAATTGCCATGTATAATGGCCGCCATCTTTAGTTTTGCTATCGCCCAAAAGCAGATAAAGCTGAGCTTGGGTAATTCATCAAGACTTAAACATAACGGCGCGCTTTATACCATAAATAGCCCTAAAGCACAAATTTTTGCATTAGGTTGATCGCGCCAATAGACACCGAAGACACAAGAGAAAACGCAATGAGTATAGTCATTAAGACAGCAGAAGAAATCGAGAAAATGCGCGCGGCAGGTAAACTGGCTGCACAAGTATTAGAAATGATCGCCCCTTATGTTAAGGCGGGGGTCACCACTAATGAATTAAACGATATCTGCGCCAAATATACCGAAGAGCAAGGCGCGATTTCTGCCCCGCTCAACTACCATGGTTTTCCTAAGTCGATTTGTACTTCGTTAAACAACGTCATTTGCCACGGTATTCCGAGCGATCGCGTTCTCAAGGATGGCGATATTCTCAATATCGATATCACCGTCATTAAAGACGGTTACCACGGCGATACCTCTAAAATGTTCTTAATCGGTGAAGTCAGCCCTAAGGACAAACGTCTGTGCCGCATCGCTCAAGAAAGTCTCTATCTTGCAATCCGTAAAGTGCGTCCGGGATTAAAATTAGGTGAAATCGGCAATACTATTGAAAAATTCATCAAAGCCAGCAAAACAGGCCTTGAGAAATATTCCATCGTGCAAGATTATTGTGGCCACGGTATTGGCGCGGGTTTCCATGAAGAACCCCAAGTGATGCATTACCGTAATGGTGACAACACCATTTTACGCCCAGGTATGTGCTTTACCATTGAACCGATGATCAACGCGGGTCGACACACCACTGTGCTAGATCGCGATGATAATTGGACGGTGACCACTTCCGATGGTAAAAACTCAGCCCAGTGGGAACACACATTATTAGTGACCGAAACCGGTGTTGAAGTGCTGACGCTGCGCGATGAGGAAGATTTTCCGCGGATCATAAATCACTAATGACAATTGTTAAACTATCCACCAGGTCATATTGGAACTTGGTGGGTAGCAAATATTTTAACGCATCCAAACAAGGGACTCGATGAATACAGCGCTGCTAGCTAAACAATCATTAATCGAACAGAATCAAACGCTTTTAGCAAGGTTCAAGGCCAAAACCCCGATTGAAGAGCTAGTGACTCAGCGCTGTCAGTTTGTCGACTCCCTTATAAAACAGGCCTGGTTGCAACACGGCCTAGATCAATACCCCATCGCCCTGATTGCCGTTGGTGGCTATGGTCGCGGAGAGTTACATCCGCACTCTGATGTCGATTTGCTATTCCTCTTCGAGGGCGAGTTAGCTGCGGTAGCGGAAGCCGCGCTCAGCGAATTTATCGCCTTTTTGTGGGATGCTAGTCTTGAGATTGGTCATAGCGTCCGCACCCTTGATGATACATTACGCCTTGGGCGAGACGACATTACCATCGCCACTAATTTGCTTGAAGCGCGCTTACTTTCAGGGCCTGAAAGCCTGTTTGACCAGCTCTACGATGCCATTCGTCAAAGCGACTTTTGGACCTCAAGTCAGTTCTTTATCGCCAAGCGCGATGAACAAACGGCCCGCCATGCCAAGGCGAGTGCCTTCGATCTTGAGCCCAATATCAAAAGTTGCCCTGGTGGCCTTCGGGACATTCAAACCATCGCCTGGGTTGCCATGCGTCACTTTGGCGCCTCACGCCTAGAAGAACTGGTGCAATACGAATTTTTAGAACCCGCCGAATTAGAAGAGTTGCTCGAGTGTCAGCACTTTCTGTGGAAGTTGCGTTTTGCCCTGCACATGACTGTCGGGCGTGATGAAAACCGCCTGCTGTTCGATGTCCAGCGCCAAGTGGCTGAGTTGATGGGATACGAAGACGCGACCCAACTTGCTGTTGAGCAGATGATGAAACGTTACTATCGCACGGTGCGCCGCGTGATGGAACTCAACGAAATGCTGCTGCAACTGTTTAAGCGGGCAACTCTTGGTCAAACGAAAGCTTTAGAAATTCAAGCGATTGACAATAACTATCAGCGCCGTGGTGCCTTTATCGAGGCCCTAAGTGACGATTTATTCGACAGCGGTGAAGAAATTGTACGTTTGTTTGTCCATGTCGCGAAAAACTCTAATATTAAAGGCATTTATGCGCCTACCCTACGCTCACTGAGACGTGCTCGCCGAGCACAGCAGCAACCCTTGCAAGAAAATCCTCAGTGCCGCCAAGCCTTTATGGAGATCTTAAAACATCCACGCGGTATTGCAGCCTTATCGCTGATGCATAAACACGGGGTGCTGTCGGCCTATTTGCCCGCATGGCGCAATATCGAAGGCCAAATGCAGTTTGACCTGTTCCACGCCTATACGGTGGATGAACACACCCACAGATTGCTCCTCAATATCGAGCGCTTCTCGCAGCCAGAACAGAAAGAAGAGTTTCCTTTAGGCTCAGTGCTTATCAATCAGTTACCGAAAAAAGGTTTGTTAGTACTCGGCGCGATTTTCCACGATATCGCCAAGGGCCGCGGCGGCGATCACAGCAAGCTTGGCTCAAGCGATGCCCTCGCCTTCTGTAAACTTCATGGCTTGAACGACCACGATGGCCGCTTAGTCGCTTGGTTAGTTGAAAATCACTTAGTAATGTCGGTAACCGCCCAGCGCCGTGATATTTCCGACCCCGATGTGGTGGCCGACTTTGCCAGCAAGGTGCGCGATGCGGTGCATTTAAGTTATTTGTACTGTTTAACCGTGGCCGATATCTGCGCCACCAACGAAAAGACTTGGAATAACTGGAAAGGCTCACTGCTGCGCGACTTATATTTTTCAACCCAAAGGGTGCTCGCTCGCGGCAAAGAAAAACCCGTTGATATTCGGGCCCGAGTACGCGAATACCAAGCCAAGGCGAAAAAAGAACTACTGCGGCGCGGCATTAAAGAAAAAGATTTAGATACCCTTTGGCAACGCTTTAAGGCCGACTACTTTTTGCGCCACCAGCCCAATCAAGTCGCTTGGCATGCTGAAGCCATCCTCAAGCATAAGCAGTTGGATGAGCCCTTAGTGCTCGTTTCAAAACACACGACCCGCGGCGGCACAGAGCTGTTTGTTTATTGTCAGGACAGACCTAAGTTATTTGCTACCGTAATGGCGGTGCTTGATAATAAAAACATTAACGTCCACGATGCTAACATCATGACATCAAAGGACAATTATGCTCTAGACACCTTTGTTATCCTCGAGCAAGACGGCGAACCCGTCAGCCAACTCTCGCGCATACAAAGTATCCGTAAAGCCCTTGAAAAAGCGCTCGCCAGTGATAACCCCAAACTGCCACGCTTTAGAAAACTGTCGCGCAAGATGAAACCTTTTAATGTTCCTACTCAGGTGAGTTTCCTTGAGAGTAACCGTCATGGTACAAGTATGATGGAACTCATTGCCTTGGATACGCCGGGATTATTAGCTAAAGTGGGCGATATTTTTTATCGCTGCAACACGACGTTGCTCTCCGCCAAGATCACAACCATCGGCGAGCGAGCGGAAGACTTTTTTATTTTGCAAACCAATGATGGCTTGCAACTCAATGAAAACCAAGAGCATACGCTCAAGGAAGCCTTGATTAGCGCACTGAGCGCCATCAACACAGAGTCAACCAATTAACCACAACGGGAGAAGTAAATGGAGGCTTTACGCCAACGTATTGAGGCCGCTTTTGAAGCGCGTGCCGACATCACACCAAGCACTGTTGACGCTAGCGTGCGTAACGATGTGCAACATGTCATCAATATGCTCGACAAGGGTGAACTGCGCGTCGCTGAAAAAATCGACGGCCAATGGCATGTTCATCAATGGTTGAAAAAGGCGGTGTTACTGTCATTCCGTATTTTTGATAACGCAGTTATCGATGGCGCCGAAACCAAATATTTTGACAAAGTGCCGTTAAAGTTTGCCGAGTATGACGAGGCCCGCTTTAAAGCCGAAGCCATCCGCGTGGTGCCTTCAGCCACTGTTCGTAAAGGCTCTTTTATCGGTAAAAACACTGTGTTAATGCCCTCCTACGTCAACCTTGGCGCCTACGTTGACGAAGGCACTATGGTCGATACTTGGGCGACTGTGGGCTCATGCGCGCAAATTGGTAAAAACGTGCATTTATCGGGTGGTGTAGGCATTGGTGGGGTATTGGAGCCGCTGCAAGCTGGCCCGACTATTATCGAAGATAACTGCTTTATCGGCGCACGCTCTGAAATTGTCGAAGGCGTTGTGGTAGAAGAAGGCTCGGTGATATCCATGGGCGTTTATATCGGCCAAAGTACCCGTATTTATGACCGTGAAACGGGCGAAATCCACTATGGCCGCGTACCAGCTGGCTCTGTAGTCGTATCAGGTAACCTGCCCTCAGCATGTGGCAAATACAGCCTATACGCTGCGATTATCGTCAAGAAAGTGGATGCAAAAACCCGCGGCAAAGTGGGGATCAACGAACTGTTACGTATCGTCGATTAATCGTTTCGCTACATTGCGGGATAACAAAATGCCAAGCAGCCTGCTTGGCATTTTTTATCTACTGAGTTCCGTTAAATTAAACGCTCGACATCCTGGCGTAACTTATTCGCCATTGCTATTGCACGCCAGCCGATTACGCCTATTGCATGTTGCGCCTTATTCACAACCACCAAAAACTCAGAGTCAGACTCATTAAGTTGCTGCAGCGCATCTTCTGAAGTCGCTACATCACTAATTAAAGGAACAGAATGCTCCATGATTTGATGAGCTTTTTTACGCAAAAAAGCCCTATCCTGTTCTCGCTCGGCTGCACTGCCAATGAGGGGGCTGAGCCAGTAGTCCAATAATCTTTGGGTGATAACGCCAATGAGGTGATGTTCTTCATCCTGTACAACAGCCACCTTAGCATGGGCGTGAGCAAGTAGTCGTTTAATGTCGGCTAACTCATGGTCCAAAGTGACTGTCACTACCGGGTCTAGCGCGGCAGAACCGATATGATCGCTAATACTAATTTCACGGTTAATAAGTACCTCTAAACAGGTTTCAACTATATCAGGATCAAATAAGGTCCCTTTACCCGCCCGAAGCACTTCTGTCATCTTCGCCAATCCCAATGAAGGACGATAGGGTCGGTGTGATAGGATTGAATCAGCAACATCGGCAACGGCAATAATTTTAGCCTCATAAAGAATCGCTTTGTCCTTTAATCCCAAGGGATAACCCGATCCATCAAGCCGCTCATGATGCTGTAATATCATTTGTTTAATCGGCCAGGGAAATTCGACATCCTCAACAATTTCCGCTCCATGTTGTGGATGAGTTTGAATTAAGGCGTATTCTTCTTTGGATAATTTTGAAGGTTTAGTCAAAATCTGTGATGGTATTGCAAGCTTTCCTATGTCATGCACCAGTGCACCAATTTTTAGCCCCTCTAAACGCTGCGGCTCAAGCCCGAGCTTTTCACCTATAAGATAGCTTAATTGGGCCACCGACTTTTGATGCCCCGCGGTATAGGCATCCTTAAGCTCTAATGCCTCGGAAATGGCGCTGATAAGCTGAGTTAACGATTGGGATAATTGCTCCTTTTGCGCCTTAATAATTTTCGACTGCCGCGATACTGCCCGCAAACTGCGGGGAAGCTCAATCGAATGCCATAAAATACTCGCAAAAGTGAGCAATGAGCGGGCATCTTGACGACTGTAGGGGTCACTTCGCCCAACGACGCAAATAATTCCCATCAACCGATTTCGAAATAAAATGGGCACCGCTAAATAGCGTTCCTCAAGCAGTAATTTATCGAATACTCCCTGAGCATTCGCGGGCCTACCTAGGCTATTTTTAATGATGGGCTTAAAGTTTTGAGCGCATTCAAGCCAGACAAGACTTTCAGTTTCAGGAGCTTGAGTCTCTTCTTCGACAATTTCTGGCAGGTCAATCTTAGATTGAGGATATTGGGTTCTGGCCGCCAAGCTAAGCAATTTCGATTTTTCGTTATGTAAAAGAATAAACCCATACCGACTACTGCTGAGTGCGACAGATTTGGCTACCGCAACCCGGAAAACATCCTCAGGTGAAGACCTAATCACTTCTTCAATATGCTGCAACCAAACATCGCTCGCTTGGATTACACGGCGATAATCTACGTGCAATTCTTTAATTTTGGGATCTTTAAAATTTATCTCAGATAAGATCAAGTACCATCCATTTTCAGGAACTGCATGCAAAGCGAAATGCACATTTGCGCCATTATTGTCCTGTAACTGGAAGCCTATATAGCCACCGCTACGATGCTCAATATCTGCACATAAATCAGTATCAAAAGCACTGAATAACTGGCAAATAGGTTTATTAATGATTTGCGCTGCTGAGCGGTTACAGCGCTCATAAAAGGCTTGGCTCATTTTCTGAACACGAAACTCTTTATCGAGTTGTGCCCAAGACAAATGCAAACCATCGGGGAGATCCATCGTTCCGACAATTAGACCGCGATTTGTTGACATCCGACCTCCATCCTTGATTAAAAATAGGAATGTAGACTCAAAAACTCATTAGGACATAAACAAAGTAAAAATCCTATTAAACATAAGGATAGCAAAGCGAATATAAGCCGCAGACTAAAACTGAAACATAAGATCCCCATCACGGTACGCGCAGGAGTATGTTGGGGATACTCAAATCAAATTTTACACCCTAAAACACTATGGTTTTATTGCCGTAAACCACCACTTGCTCATTTAGCACTAATTGCAGCGCCTTGCTGAGAACACTTTTTTCAACATCTCGGCCCGCTTTGGCCATTTCGAGTGCGCTGTAACTATGATCAACGGGGATCACATCCTGTTTGATAATCGGCCCTTCATCGAGGCAGTTGTTCACAAAATGCGCCGTCGCACCGATAATTTTCACCCCACGTTCCCAGGCTTGGCGGTAAGGAGCTGCACCAATAAAGGCAGGTAAGAAAGAGTGATGGATATTGATGATACGGTTTGGATATTCAGCAACAAAATCCGGCGTCAGCACCCGCATATACTTGGCAAGCACCAGATAGTCTGGCGTGTATTGCGACACCGCGGCCAATAACGCCTGCTCATGTTGAATTCTGTCGAGTCCTTCGTGGCTGACGAGATGAAAAGGAATATCAAACTTTTCAACAAGTTCTCTAAGTACATCGTGGTTGCCCACTACGGCGGCAATCTCAACATTTAAACCGCCATAATACGCTTTCATCAAGAGGTCGCCGAGACAATGCGCTTCTTTAGTGACTAATATAACAATGCGTTTCTTACCCGCACTCACTAAGGTCATATGATTTGGAACGGGTAATACTTGACGCAGATCCTGCAATAATTGCTCGCTGTTAAAGTGCCCCTCAAGCTCAGTGCGCATAAAAAATCTTCCCTGCGCATTATCCACAAATTCACTGTTTTTGATGATGTTAAGCTGATGGTTAAAGCAAACACTGGTGATTTTGGCGATAAGCCCTTGGGCATCGGCGCAATCTGTCATCAGGATTTTACGTGCTAAGGCGGGTTGTGCGTTGGATACTACATGCTGTGACTGCAAAATCTGATCTCCTCTATGGTCCCTCACCTGAGTGTGCCATAGCCAATCCGCCGATACAGCATGAAAAGCTAACTTTTTGTGTTAAAAAGTGAATTTATTGTGAGTTAACTTTATTAAACACAATAAATCAGTGATTAATTTTAATAAGCTGCAATGCTAACGCCGTGTATCTAAATAACGCTGCAACACTTTACGCAGAGTTTCAGCCTTAGTGCCATAGACCACTTGCACACCTTTCCCCATCACAATCACTCCCTTTGCACCTAGCTGACTGAGTCGAACTTTATTAACTAACTCAGGGCTATGCACACTCAAACGTAATCGCGTTAAACAGGCATTGAGTTCAACGATGTTATCGCGACCACCTAATGCCGCAATAATTGCTCTTAAGCTCTCTTTGGAGCGATTGGCGTCATAGGATTCAAGCCGCCCTGGCGTTTTTAAATTAAATGCCAGAATACTTCCCCTAAACAAAATGTAATAAATCACCGCCGTAAGCGGCCCCAAGACTGCAAACCATCCCGTATTGCGGGACAGGGAAAATAGCAAAGTGAAGTCAACCAGTCCGTGGGAAAATACAATACTATGGTGAATATCAAGCATAATGCAGACAGAGTAAGCCAAGCCCGCCAGCATGACATGGATAAGAAACAAGATAGGCGCCACAAACATAAAGGCAAACTCAATTGGCTCAGTCACACCTGTTAACCAACTGGCTGCCGCTGCGGAAAGCATAATACCCGCCACACGATTTCGCTCCGAGGCATCAGCGCAGCGCCAAATGGCCAGCGCCGCTGCTGGTAATCCCCACATTTTAATCAGGTAGCCCCCCGCTAAATTCCCTGCTTGCGGATCACCCGCTAAATAACGCGCCACTTCACCGCGTACCACTTCGGCGTCCTGCAACTGATATTGGCCAACTTCTAAATAAAATGGTGCATTCCAAATATGATGTAGCCCTAAGGGAATGAGTAAACGCTCAAGCGCACCATAAACACCAAACGCAATTGCAGGCTTTTGGTAAACAGCCCAATCAGAGACTCGCTCAATCAATAAGGAGATTGATGGCCATACATGGGCGAGTACATAACCTAACCCCATAGCCAACGGAATGATCAATAAAGAGGCGCTACGCCGCCCTTCGAAAAAGGAAAAAATCGCTGGCAGGCGAATATATTGGCTCCAACGCACAGCAAAGCAAGTCACGCCGCCAATCAGCATGCCGCCAGCAATCCCAGTATCTAAGGTATCCATGCCAAGAACTGACTGAGTTGGCAATTGGTATAGGTCAGCTAAAGCAGCCAAGGTTGCTGTCAACACGCCATAGCCAAACACCGCGGTAAATGCAGCAATCCCTTGATCTCGACAAAAACCAATCGCCACTGCCACCGCAAACAAAATCGGCATAATCGCGAAGATCAGCTTACCCACAGCCAGCATTAATACATTAAGTACTTCAGGCATAAAGGGGATTGGGCTTACCGTCAACCCCAGCATAACCCCAGCCGCGGGTAAAATGGCAATAGGGATTAACAGCGCTTGGCTTAAGCGCTGAGCAAATTTAAACCACTGCTGAGTGACCAAATGGCCTAAGCGGCGCGCTCGGATTTGACGATTTGGTTCCAGCTTTGCAGCCATTTTATCGCTTCGACCTCAGGTTCCATGGTTTCACAGGCGTCAATATCGAGACGCTCCACAACGGCTTTTGCGCCTAATTCACTCAGCAATGCATCCACTGACTTGCCTGCACCACAAAAGGTATCGTAACTTGAATCTCCCAGCGCAATAACACTGTATTTCAGCTCTGGCAAATAGGGAGCTGTTGTTTGGAGATGATAAAACCAAGGCTGGATATCATCGGGTAAATCCCCCTGCCCGGTGGTTGAGGTGACAACCACTAACAGCTCATCCTGTGGTGGTGTAAATTGGCTAATTTCATTCGGTTGCCACAATCTGGCTTCATAACCAAGTTCTGTCAGCGCTTTTTCTAAGGTTTCGGCGGTAAATTGTGCGCTACCATACACAGTGCCAAAGATCAGATTAACTTTTTTCATGATATACTCCGTCCCACATGCGTAAACGCAACTCAGCTGAAGTTACTTTATTGTTATGCTTTAGGGCAAGCAACAAGGTAAAATTTTATAAATTAAATCAAGTTATTGAGCATGAGGAACTAAACTGATGCGACAGAGCAATAGGCAAAAACACCTCAAGCACCAACATAAAAGCACTCAAATTAGACGTAAACATTACTTTCATGCCGCCCAGCAAAACCTGCAAACGCCACTTAAGCCCACCACGGGATTTTCAAGCTTAGTCACCTTAATGCAACAACTAAAGCTAGCGAGTCGTTAAGCTGTTAACATCAGGGCCAACAGCAAGTAAACAGGCCACACGATCTTAGTCACGCAAATAAACACGTGGCGACCTAATACATTTCAGCTTAACCCGCAATCAATATGCTGGGTGTGGAAGATAATGCGCTATCATCCCAACCTAGGCGAGCAAAAACGGTTTCCCATTCTGGCTCAAGCTCTGTTTCAATGCTTAAGCGCTCATGGGTTATCGGGTGAGTGAAGGTTAATTTTTTCGCAATCAACCATAGTCGATTGATGTCAAAATGGGTTCTAAAAAATGCATTTTGCTTACCATCACCATGGGTGGTATCACCAATAATCGGATGACGTAAGTGCGCCATATGGCGTCTTAGTTGATGCTTGCGCCCCGTTTTAGGACTCAGTTTAACTAAAGCAAATCGACTCGTTGCATAACGTCCTGACGGATAGGGGATTTCAGCATTGAGTAGCGGTTCATATTGAGTCACCGCTTCTTGGGCTGCTTTATCTTGATTTGAGAACTTATCCGCCACTTCATCCAATTCAACCTTGAGCGCATAATCCAATACACCACTCTCGTGCATATTGCCACGCACCAACGCTAGGTACTGTTTTTCGATACTATGGTCGGCAAATTGTTCGCAAAGCGCGTTAGCCACTTCACTATTTTTGGCAAATAACAACACGCCAGAGGTCGGTCTATCTAAACGATGTACCGGAAACACATGACACCCCACCAGATCGCGTGTTAATTGCATCGCAAAAAAACGTTCACGGCGTGCCAAATAACTGCGATGTACCAGCAATCCCGCAGGTTTGTGGATAGCAACGAGATGATCGTCTTGATATAAAATGTGCAGTTCAGGCGCGGCTTCTACATCATCACTATCGGTATTCAATTGCTTACTCTCTGGCATATCTAACCAGATATCATCTTGGTTCATTTAACAATATATCCAATTCATTTAAGACACCGATTAAGGGTGCTAATGTCGCCTGCTCAGACCACACATGTTCAGCCATAGGCGCAATGGCAATTTGGCTAGGCAAGGGTTGTCCAGCATCGATCAATGCTTGCATTCGCGGGATAAAGATAAACTGCAGCCATTGTTCAAACGACATAAGATCGCAGGCAAACGGCGCAGTACTGGCCATCGCTTTATCACTTGGCGCATTGGCCGACCAAAGTCCAACACGTTGGAGCTCGTGAATAATTTGGGCTAATTTTATTTGAGTTTGGCTGTAAAGCATCAATGTAACGTCCTTTAGCTCGCGGTCAATAGAAGATAACACTCAGCGACAGGGGGCGATAAAAGTGTGGCAATCATACCATCGTGAACAACTTCCCCCTATAATGTCGCCAATTTATTGAGCCTTTTTGATTGATATAGCAGCCAAATGACTGAAATTACTACGCTTAGCCAATTTTTAACGACAGCCAAAACCCAATTCCAAGTCTATGAACTGGGTCGAAGGGTACAGCACATCGATATGTTGGCCTTCCATCAAATCGAATCTCTAGCCACACCTTATCCCTACCCTATTCAAGGCCATGCACAGTTTGCCATTGTTTTTTGGAATGAAAGCCAGCAGCATTTTATTTGGTTCCTCAAGCTTCCTTTAGATGAGCAAGGTCTACTCTCGCCTGCACCCCGTTCACAATTTATTGAAATGGTGCTCACGGCACTGGGACAAGATCCAACTCAGCCATTAACCGATGAACAGCAGGATCGCCTCGCCAATAATCCATTTAGTTTTAAACCTAGCCAAGAGAAACTAGCGTTATTCAACGCCTTAGTGCGTAAGCAATTAGGGTTAAAGGCATCAATCCAATATGAATTTGCCATGCAATACTTATCAGGCCAAATTGCTCCGAGTGAATGGCAACATATTGGCCTGCAAGGTTTGAGTGATGTTTGTGTCCGTCTCAATGAATTAGATCATGAGCAACATATCCTTGCCAGTTTTGACCATGCCGCCATTGAAGTGCAAATCGCTCTATGCCAGTGCCTCGAACATCTACAGTTGACTGAGGCTATTGCGGAGAAGATCTTTAGTAAGTTCATCAAGGCACCTAATGAGTACCAATCCTATTACATGCGAGCATTAGCATCACAGTCTGAATTAAGCCAACAAGCCTTAGCCCACTTACAGCATACAGACCAGCTTGATGCAAACGCCCTCATCAGTATTGCAGGTCGAAATTGGTCGATACTAAAGCAAGAGCTGAGTCGCAGTATTTACTTAGAAGCACTTGCACTTCAGCCGCAAGCCTTTTTTAATCAGGTCTTTGCTGATATTGTGGCTATTCCTAATTTACGCAATCACTTACTGCGTGAATTACGAAATCCCAATCGTAGTGTTCAACTATCACAAGCCATTGGTGGCTTGTTTAAGGCTGCAAGTAAATGATGTCAGATCTTCTGTTAATTATTGCGCTGATTGTCGTTGCCGCTTTCTTTTGGCAACTTCGTCAAATGGCAGAATTAAGCCGTATTTTTGCTGAAAAAGAATGCTGTAGACAAAAAGTACAACTATTGGCGATCGCAATGGAAACCGCTCGTCCTAGCCTTGGCGGCACTACCGGGATCTGTTGGAAGGCAAAGTATCTGTTCGAGTTCAGCACAGATGGTATAAATCAATATCGTGGCCATATATGGATGCTAGGTAAAAAAATTCAAAAGATTGAATGGCCTATATTCCCAGAACCCGAATGGCAAGAAGCACCGACGACGAAAGGTAAATTTGGTGGCTGTGGGAGCCAAAGTAGTTGTAGCTCGGGCAAGTGTCATTAAGTCACTGCCGTTGACCTTTGAGCTGAATTGATAACGCCAAGCCGTATTGATAACACTCAGCCATAGCGCGGCTCAACATCTGCATCATCTGTATGAATACCAAAAAGAAAGGGCGTGATCCTAAGATCACGCCCTTCTGTTCTTTGTTAAGCTATCCCGCTATTTTCGTGCTCCCTGCACCATCCATGCGTCAACTTGCATCCTGCATCATCCCTGTTCAATCCTTGATATCTCCCTGTACTCAAGTACATCCCTATTTCTTGGCGTTCCTTTTACCAAGCTTGCTCTTTCCTGAGCGGTTCCAGCATCATCCATGAAATAGGTTAAGTTGCCTCCTTTCTGCTGCACTCCTTGTGCCATCGCAATCCTGTGCAACTAGGCTATCTATCCGTGATAGTCTATCCTTCCGTGGTTCGTAACGCTTTCATCCTGAAAGTCTTTCCTTACCATTCCGTGAGTGTTAATCCATTAAACACTGTCCGGCCATCCTGACCGCTAACATCCTGTTGTCTCTCGCTCCCTCTGCAAATGAATCTTAGGATAGTCATGATGAAATTTGCGCTAGTTAAAATAAAAAGATAAACCGCAATAATAACGACATAATTAAAAGCAAAAGCTAACACACTGATTAAACTATATTTGATGGAATATGACGGTTTTTATCAGTCAAAAAACTTACAAATTACTTACATACTTGTGAGACATATCTCACAAAGAAACTGGCAATTTTAATCCTCTCAACTAATTTAGTTTGCTTGCCAAGAAAGACTCAGAACCAACCAAGCTGTAAATCGCCGCATAAAGGAGCAATAATCGACAATCTCTTTTATCCCACTACCGTTAAAATTATAAAAATGGACATTTTGACACAGAATTATGAACAGCCTCTAAGCGACGCCAAGTTCCATATACTTTGGTTAGTATCAACCTCTAGAACCAAGCAACTCAAAAGTATCATTGCGCATTGTTATCAATGTATAAGCGGGTTGATATTACAATCTTGATAAGCTGTGAACTGGGTGATTGGACGGATTTGCAATTCAATATTTATAAGATGCCTAGATACAAGCTGCAGCTTCAAAAGACAAAAAAGAAAAGGGCGTACTGTGTACGCCCCATTTATTCTCTGTAAGCCATCCTGCTTATTTGTGCTCCCTGCACCATCCATGCGTTTACGTGCATCCTACAGCATCCCTGTATCCCTAATCCTCCCTGTGTTATGGCTTAACCATAACACTCAATCCTTTGACCCGGAAATCCTATTCCGGCACCAGTCACATCCTATGACTCATTCCATAATGCATCCTGCTCAATGCCTTCCATAGACGAGTACAAGCTGTTCACCCTTATACTTATCCCTTAACTCGATACATCCTGCACCGAGTACATGCTTAATCCTTAAGCTTGTCCTTTATCATCCTGAAACCTGTCGTCCTAACAAGTATTATATCCTGTATCATCCTTGACAAAGCTATCCTGCTTTTCCTTAGCCTATCCTTGGTTTATGACAGTTTTCCTACCGCCAGAGGTTCAAATCCAAGAACCTAAATTAGTTGCTTCTTGCGTCCGTTTCGCCCGTATTGCAATCCGTGCTATCCATGTGTTTTGGCGACAAATAAATTCTACGTGAATTCTGTCTTTGTTGTTCCCCCATAAGAACAACAACCCGGGAAAATCTCATTCAACCAGCAAAGTGGAATTTATAACAAATTGAAATTAAATAACTTTTAAAACTACAGATTATAAAACAATCAAAAAGAAAACATATTGTCTTACAGGCTTTGTAAGCGATCTCTCACACGCTTGTCAGCTTCTTACCGGAATATCAGATTCAATACTTTACTTTTCCCAAAAGAATTTGGACAAACATCACCCAATCCCCCATCAAGCTGTACAAAGGATATTGAAAGGTCGCAGGTCGATTACGCTCAAAGACAAAATGACCAACCCAAGCAAATCCATATCCCACAAGCGGGATCAGCATCAACAACCACCATGCGGCAGTGATAAATGCAGCCCCTAATAAAAACAATACCAGAATACTTCCAATAAAATGTAGCCGCCGACAACGACTGTCTTGATGCTGGGAGAGATAGAAAGGATAAAACTCAGCGAAAGAGCGATAACGTTTATTCATCTTGTTGGCCTGTATAAAAAAGTAATTGCCCAGCCACACCACCAATAGTCAATTCACCCAAGAAAACAAAATCATGTTGTTTAAATAAATGCATATGAGCTTCCTGCGAGGTGAATACCCCAATACCTTCAAGATTTGGCTGCTCATCGCACCAACTCACTACCGCTTGAACAAGTTGATGGCCCAGCCCTTTACCTTGCTCGTTTGGCGCTAAGGCAATAAATTGCAAAATCCCACAACGCTGGCTGGGTAACAGTTCCAAAATAATCGATTCCTTTTTCATCATAGCTTGGGTCGATTGCCACCCCGTACCCAGCAACATTTTGAGCCGCCAGTGCCAATAGCGACCTTCTCCGAGTGGCACTTCTTGGGTGACAACGCAAGCAACCCCCACTAAATGAGCACCATCGAAGAGTCCGATTAAGGCCTGCTTTTGTTGCCATAGAGTATTGAGTTCTTCGCGAATTGCGGCGCGTAATTTTTGTTCGTAGGCAAATTTATCCGCGGTGGATAACGCATTAATGAAAAAGGGATCATCATGATACGCATTGTAGATAATTGAAGCGGCCAAGCGTAAATCTTCTGCGGTGAGATAAACGGCACGATACTCATCCAAGGTTTTATTGTCCATTGTTAGAATTCCTTGATTTAGATCACACTCTTATGAGTCTTTATCAATGTATCAAGGAAACAAAAAAGTGCAAATTTTAATCATCGATTGCATTTCCTAAAGAGATGCATAACCTAGATAAAAAGCTAACCAAGGGAGAGATCGAATGGATACTACGCCAATTGATTTAAGCCATCTATTTGAACAACTGGGATTAGAGAGCCAACCCAATGCTATTGCGCAATTTATTGCGACTCACAAGCTGGCAGCACAAATACACTTAACTGAAGCGCCTTTTTGGACACAAGCGCAAAAGAGTTTTCTCACCGAAGCGTTAGAGGCTGATGCACAATGGACCGAACTGATTGAGCAGCTTGATGCTCAGTTAAGAAAGCCCTAATTTTTTAGGGCTTTCAAGTATATTTTGGGGCAGTTGGGGTTAAATCTTTTGATACGCAGTGTCGCCCCAACCGACTAAAACATGGTTACTCAACACTACAGGCGTACATTCATCCTTAGTGGTTTTACCATCGCTATGGGAGTGCTGAGTGCGATAAAAGAGGACCAACACTTCTTTGTCTGCTTGTCCTGCGCTTTGTTGTAAATAGGACTCGCTAAAGTCTGCTGCTCCCATTAGCGTCATCACTTGGTCTTTGCTCATGCCAAGGCTGAGCTTAGTCAGATTAGTGCGGTTTTTATCCTGTGTTTTTTCCCAAGATTCGCTGCTATCCCACTTAGATTCACCATCGCCGACATTGACCACACAACCGCTAAGACCTAAGCTTGCTAACCCTAAAAACGTGACCGCGATGAGTTTGCGATTAATATTTGCGTTCATATTATGACTTCCTGTGTACTTGTTATAAAAATTGTTAAAAAGCAAAATCAATGCCAAACAGCAATACATTGATTTATAAGAACTAAAATAACCACATCACAGTAAGTTAGTGAAAAACACGATATACATTAAGGAATTTCACTTATTATGAGTCCCATTGACCAAGTGTTAGCAGCAGCCTGCGCACTCGAAGCCAGCGGTAAAACACCAAGCCTTGCCCTGATAAAAAGCCGTGTCGGTAACAAAATCCCTATGCCAATATTAATCCAAGGATTACAGCAATTTAAATCGGTACCTAAAGCCGAGCGGGAACGTTTAGCGGCCCAATCACAGCCCGTGGTTGAAGAAACACATACAGCCGAAGCTTCGCCACTCACAGTCGCCACATTGGCGC
>NZ_JTLE01000094.1:550970-572474 GCF_000798835.1 Shewanella sp. ZOR0012 | reverse complement strand
TGGCTTGAATGCACCGGCCTTAATCTGTTTAGCGAGGAAATGGTTGGATGGGACAACGATGTCATAGCCGCTGCGACCAGATAATAACTTAGCTTCGACGACTTCGTTGCTATCAAACACATCGTAAATCACCCGAATCCCAGTTTCCTTTTTGAAGTTTTCTAAGGTGTCTTCTGCAATATAATCAGACCAATTATATACACGCACAACTTCTTCAGCTTGAGCAGCTACGCTGGCAAGTGATCCTGCGGTTACTAGCGCCAAAGTCGTCATCTTATTAAATAGCTTCATGCTTTCTCCTTTCTCGGGTAGCAGAATTGCCTTTAACAATTCTGAAATTGTGTCACCGACCATCTGCTCGGTTATTGTTGTTATTCTCGACCAATGCTACACCTTAAAAACCGCATCGGCAGTCTCTACAGCACCATAATGCCTTCATCTCTAGGTCGCTGCAATGAATGGGATTATCAGATTTCATGCCAAATTTATCTATATCTATATTTGCATTAACAAGCATAAAAATAGACTAGTTATCGTAACACCCTACATCTTGCAATATTAAGGCAAATGCCTCAAGCCCCTAGGGAAACCGCTGCAACCATCTTACAAAGTTATTAACTAACAGCCAGTTAAAACCAAACTTACAGGTTCAACTTTATGTATTTACTCTTAGGACCCAAGCACCGCATACAGAAACACTAAATGAATGAGCACTCAAAAGAGCAGATAAATCTTCCCTTTATCCAAAGTAAGCACTTAAGGTTAAAAGCACTCTGCACCAAAGTTAAGCAAGCAACCCAAAATGGTGCAGAGAATTTTTAATCACTGTTTGAATGTTCTCATTGTCAGGCGTTAGAATCCGTTAACAACATGACGATATTGAACAAAAACAATGCAACCTATGTAAAACATTTTATACACTGAGTAATAAAAATTCTCGCTCCCACGAACTCACCACTCTGCGGAAATTTTCAAGCTCGGCCTGTTTGACGGCCACAAAGCCCGTGGTAAAGGACTCACCTAAATATTCCTTACAGGCATCACTTTCTTCCATCGCGGCTAACGCCTCTTCCAAGGTTAATGGTAAGCAGTGTGGGTTATTGCTCCGGCTTTCATTGGATTTACCTTGAACGGGTGTGGAGGGTTTGAGTCCCTCGACCATACCGATATAACCACAGAGTAAACTCGCTGCAATGGCTAAGTAGCAGTTAGCATCCGCACCAGGTATACGGTTTTCAATACGACGATTTTGAGGTGAAGATTCCGGAATACGTAAACCACAGGTCCTATTTTCAACCCCCCATTCCAAGTTAACGGGCGCAGAGGTTCCCGGTAAGAATCGACGGAACGAGTTAGCATTTGGGGCCATCAAAGGTAGGAGTTCAGGGATAAATTTCTGTAGCCCTGCGATATAACTCAAAAACAACGCACTTTGCGTACCATCTTCGTTGGTAAATATATTTTTACCGGTTTCTTTGTTAATCACACTTTGATGAATATGCATAGCACTACCCGGCTCATCGGTTACGGGTTTTGCCATAAAGGTAGCGCAAACATTATGCTTTAGTGCCGCTTCACGTAGAGTGCGCTTAAACACAAACACCTGATCCGCTAGTGATAACGGGTTGCCGTGACTGAAGTTAATCTCCATCTGTGCTGGGCCATCTTCATGGATAAGCGTATCAATATCTAAACCCTGAATTTCGCACCAGTCATACATGTCTTCAAACAGAGGATCGTATTCGTTGGCGGCATCAATTGAAAAAGACTGACGCCCCGCTTCCGGTCTGCCTGAGCGACCAATAGGCGGCTTGAGGGGTAAATCGTGATCATCGCTGCGGCTGGTCAGGTAAAACTCCATCTCAGGTGCAATAACAGGCTCCCAGCCTTTTTCATCATAAAGAGACAGCACTTTTTTCAAGACGTTACGAGGTGATAATTCGATAGGATTGCCCATTCTGTCGTAACAATCGTGGATCACCTGTGCCGTAGCTTCAATTGTCCAAGGCAGCATAAATACTGCATTTTCATCGGGAACGCAGACAAAATCGATATCGGCATCATCGAGCAAACTGTAATAGATATCATCGTCGACAAAGTCACCGGTGACGGTTTGCAGCAACACGCTTTCGGGTAAGCGCATACCTTTTTCATCGAGAAATTTATCTACTGGGGCAATTTTGCCACGGGCGATACCAGTCATATCGCTGATAACACATTCGACTTCTGTGATTTTTCGTTCTTTTAAAAAAGCGATTAGCTTATTCATTTTATTTCACTCGAGTTGTAGCCCTACGACGACACGCATCGCCAAAGGCATTGAATATTGAGAGGTAAAATGGGTTTTCACTTACTTTCCATTCAGGATGCCATTGCACACCGAGGGCAAATTCAGTGGCATCGATCACGGAGAAAGCCTCCACAAGACCATCAGGAGCACAAGCTTCTGGCCGCAACCCCATCCCAAGGCGCTCCACGCCTTGAGTATGCACAGAGTTAACCTCTGCAGAGTTACGGCCCCAAGCCTCGTAAATGACCCCCCCAGGCTCCACAGTAATACTGTGGGATGGCCCATATTGCACCTCTAACGAGGCCTCTTTATCTTCTCTATGTTCAATAAAACCGCCCACTTCGTGTAACTTCTGGTGCAGACTGCCACCAAAAGCCACGTTCATTTCTTGAAAACCACGGCAAATCCCAAGCACGGGGACTCCCGCAGCAATGGCAGCTCGAATAAGTGGTAGTGTCGTAGCGTCACGCTTAGGATCGTGGTGAGTACCCGCTTCACTCGGTACCCCCGCATAAAGGTGTGGCTCAACGTTAGAGGGCGAACCCGTAAACAGAATACCGTCAAGTCTTGCCAGAATGGCTTCGATAGGTTGGTCCGCGCCTAAGGATGGGATCACAAGTGGCCACCCCTTAGCACCATTTACCACACCTAATAGGTATTTTTCGCCAACAATATTAAAAGGGTGTGAACCCAATCGTTGGTTACACGCAATAACACCAATAAGGGGTAACAGGGTAGACATAACTCACCTTCCAAGCATTTATTCACGAGTACAATGAACAAGTTAATTTTTAATGTTCATTTTTTCACACAGTACACCGAAATTTAACCTCAGGCAAGAGGTTAAACACTTGTTAATGACAGTTTGATTTAAATGCGTAATTTTTAGTTTTAATACAGAAACTTAAACTAACAATCTTTGTTTTTTGATGATAAAACAACCATCAACAGTATTGTTAGGATAAAAATCAGCCAAAGATAAAGACTGAAAACCTAAGTTCATTTGAAAAATATTATTTACACTTTGAATGATATATTACAATCCAAAGCCGGGCTAATATGGTGAGTAACTAGTGGGTTCTCAAAGAGAACGCTACCCTAGGCAATCTAGGACAGCGTTACGCAATTAGAAATTAGCAGGGGTTGTAGCACTGATCAGCCGACAAGGCTCATCGAAGGGATTGCGAAATCGATGGGGTAGCTCACTATTAAAGTAATAGCTATCACCCGCTTCTAAGATATATACCTCGTCGCCAACGGTAAGCTCAAACTTGCCTTCAATCACCATGGCAGCTTCTTCACCTTCGTGTTTCAGCATTTCCTCGCCGGTATCCGAACCCGGTGGATAGGTTTCACTCATCACCGACATAGCACGATTGGGAAAATCACGACCAATCAATTTGAATTCTAATGGCCCAGTACCTATGTTGAGGAGTTCATCGGAGCGATATACCACTTTTTGCTCACACTCAATTGAAGCTTCAATTGAGAAAAAATCGACTAAAGACATAGGGATACCCGACAATACTTTTTTCAAAGAACTGACGGATGGGCTAACACTGTTTTTTTCGATCATTGAAATCGTACTGTTAGTCACACCAGCACGCTTAGCCAACTCGCGTTGGGATAAGCCTTTCATTTTTCGAACAGTTCTGAGACTGGCTCCAATATCCAAATTTCACATCTCCCCAAAGGATCGGTCGCCCCGATAGATGAAGAACGGTTGTTCAGGATAAACACCATCCCAAACACATTTTAGCCCTAAAAGCGTGAGTTTAATCGCTTCCGTTGTATTCTAGCTAAAAAGTGTGTTAAATAAAACGAACACTTTAAAGCAGTATCACAAAAGTGTGATGAGTATACTGAGACAAGCCCAATTTACAATAAAAACAATTTTTTGGAGCCCTAATGGCCACTAAACCTCCAGTGCACAGTGAACAATACCCTCACTCTTATTATCTTGATACTGCTAAAGAAATTTACGATCACCCTCAACTTGAAGGCAGCATAACGGCAGATGTTTGTATTGTGGGTGGCGGCTTTAGCGGCATTAACACAGCGATTGAGCTAAGACAGCGAGGCTTAAGTGTGGTGTTGCTTGAGGCCAAACGAATTGGCTGGGGCGCTTCAGGACGCAATGGCGGTGAGCTGATCCGCGGTATTGGCCATGACCCAGCGCAATTTATAAACGAAATTGGACAAGAAGGTGTCAGTGCGATCCAGCAAATGGGCTTTGAAGCCGTGGAGATCGTTAGCAATCGGATACAGACCCATGATATCGATTGTGACTTACAAATGGGCTATTGCGATCTTGCGGTGAAGCCTCGACATATGATTGAGCTTCAAGACGAATTCGACAGTCTTAAAAGCCTAGGATATCAGCATGAAATAAAGCTGCTTACCCAATCCCAACTCAGTGAAGTTATCGGCTCAGAATTTTACCAAGGTGCCCTAGTGGATATGGGAAGTGGCCATTTACATCCACTTAACTTGGCCTTGGGCGAGGCTCGTGTTGCCCGTGAATTAGGTGCGCAATTATTTGAATACAGCGCCGCAGAAAAGATTATTTCAGGCAATAAACCGCGAGTATTAACGGCAAAAGGCGAAGTGACTTGCCAATATCTCGTACTCGCAGGCAACGCCTATATTGGCCATAAATTAAATAGCTACATCGGCGGTAAGGTGCTTCCTGCGGGGAGTTATCTACTTGCAACTGAACCACTCACAGAAGCGCAATGCCAAAGCCTTATCCCGCAAAACATGGCATTTGCAGATATGCGAATCGCCCTAGATTACTTCCACTTATCAGCGGATAGACGCTTACTGTTTGGTGGCCTTTGTACTTATTCAGGAAAAGATCCAAAGGATATAGAGGCAGCACTTAGGCCCAATCTTGAAAAGGTATTCCCACAATTAAAAGGCATCCGCATCGATTACGAATGGGGCGGCATGATAGGCATTGGCGCCAACCGTATGCCGCAAATTGGTCGCCTACCCGATGCGAGTAATATTTTTTACGCCCAAGCCTATGCAGGTCATGGCGTAAATGCCACCCACATGGCAGCAAAACTCCTAGCCGAAGCCATTTGTCAGCAAGCAGGATATTTTGATGTATTCGCCAAGATTAAGCATATGACCTTCCCTGGCGGCCCCACATTCCGCTCGCCTATGCTGGCTGCAGGTATGCTGTACCACAGGTTTAAGGACTTATTCTAAGGTTTGCTCTGTCGTTGGATAAACGCGCAAGTATCCAACGACCTATAGGGCGCGGGTTAATTTAATCCGCCTACGCCGCCTTGCCCACAGAATAAAAGGCAGTGAACCAAGATAATGCACGATTAACGCCACCAACACGCCAAAACCGATACCACTGGCGGTTAACGGGATGCCAGGCTTAAAGTTAACAATAGTCTGCTCTAAATATTCAAAACGAGCGGGATTGAACATATAGGCGGTTTTCTCGAAGAGATTGCCCTGCTCAAAAGTCAGCATTCCCTGTTGAAGTGTTTGCAGCAGAGCCAACGTCTGGCGCTTTTGCTCGGCATCCGCCCTAACGCTAGGCTCTTCATTTTGCAAATGGCGGGCGATCATGGTTTCAACATCGCTGAAGTGATACGCCTTAGCCGTTGCCTTATAGCCCTCAACTTGCCATTGGGTCGAAGTATAGAGCCCAGCCAAAAACTGCTGATAATGATCGGCTAATTGGGGGAGTTGCAGCGCCATCACTAAGATAAAGCCGAAGATCAATTTATCGAACAATCTGGTTATCATGACAAACTCCTTGATAAGTCAAAGGACATATCACCGTCAATTGATTGCGGCAAGGTTAGCATTCCGAAGGACAGCACTCCACCTAATATCGTTTAACGCTCGATGGGTAAATCGTTGCGACTGCCCCAGTCAGCCCAAGAACCATCGTAAAGTACAGCATCAGTATGCCCCGAAGCGACCGAGGCTAAGATTAAAATACAGGCGGTAATACCCGAGCCACAGCTAAAAATCCTTAACGGTTTATCGCTAACAAGCCCTTGAAACAGCTTAACCAATTCGGCCACATCTTTGATTTTGAAACCATTGAGCACGTCACCAAAGGGGAGATTGACCGAATGGGGAATATGCCCGCTGCGGACTCCAGATCGCGGCTCACTCACTTGGCCTAAAAAACGCGCCGATCCCCGTGCATCAATAATCGAACTATCGCTATCATCAAGCTTGGCTAACACAGCCTCAGCATCCATCACCTTCGCAGGCTGATATTCCAGTACAGCAGTCAGTTCCTCACTATCGCTTGCGCCATAATCTATCCCTTCTTCCTGGTAGCGAGATGAGGTGACTCTGTCTTCAGCCATCCATTGAGGTAAGCCACCATCGAGCACATACACACGGTGAAATCCCATTACTTTGAAAATCCACCAAGCGCGCGGAGATGAATAAATACCTTGATTATCATAGATAACAACCACGCTGTTCGGGCTAATACCAAGCTTGGCAATTCCTTCTACAAACTGTTCAAATTTTGGTAAGGCATGGGTTTGAGAAGACGTTTTATCGCAAAAATCCTCTTCCACATCAAAGCGCCTCGAGCGAGGAATACATACAGGCTCTGAATAGACGATCGGCTCTTTGCCCAAAACCACGGCCATACTGGCGTCGAGTAACACTAAATCAGGCGAGGTAAGATGCGCTTCGAGCCATTGGGTACTGACGAGAGGATATTCCATTGGTTGTCCTTATTGTTGTTTTATTGATTCAAATTCAACACCCCATCGCGATTATCTTGCATTAATGGCGTATTGAAGTTTCGGGGTATTTTTACAGCAATTTAACCTGAAAACGCCCCCTAAATACTTTCAAAAGATTTAGGCTTAGTGGTGATTCACCTCCACTAAACCAGCTATTTTCTACAGGTGCAACAAGCATTTTTCGATAACCTTGATACTTAACGGCCTATAATCGCTGAATCAAAACTAAGCCAATACGTTGAATAACAATATAAAAAACACGCTCAACTTTAGTTACTGCAAAGGGTAAACCGAGGTAGCGCCAGATAAACCATCATATCTTTAACCCTAGCTCACCAGCTAGCCATCTTCGCCCTCACTACCTCTAGTCTAATAGGTACCATTTACTCGTTATCAGTAGGTAAAGTGAGGCTCACAATTCTACATGCACAGCTCAAAATAATTGGCCTCATAATAAAGACTTATGCTATAAGTTACCCCATTAGGAATAGGCTAATATGGACATAAAATGCGTGTTTGCGGTGAGACTAAGGCTAAAATTGAGCAGCGATGTTTTTCGACACTGTTTTTTTTACTGAGTACCTCACTATTATTGTTATTCTTAGTCAGCCATCAAGCTAAAGCTCAAGAAAGTCAAAATGTTATACAAAACTCCTCATCTCAGACTGTTACCTTAGCAGCCGAAGACAGTTGGCCCCCATTTGCAAACCAGTTTGGCCAAGGCATTTCTCATCGACTGATCGAAGCCGCATTTAAACAAGCTCACATTGAGGTCAATAGTCTTGTTGTGCCCTACAGCCGAGCCTTGATGATGGCCGAAAAAGGGGCTGTCGATGGAGTATTTAATGTCACCAGAGAAGCCAGCACAGAGCAACGTTTCGTCTTTGGGGAGATGCCATTATTTGTCGCAAAAGCCTCATTCTATCAACGAAAGCAACGTTCTTTACTTGCTGAAAACAAATGGCAAATACCAAAAGGCAGCAATGTTGGAGTAATAAAAAGCTATGAATATGGGGACGAATTTCCTGAATTAGTCAAACAACGTCAATTGAACATCGTCACGGTCGCCACCCAACAGCAACTTATCAATTTACTGCTGATTGGCCGAATCGATGCGGCTGTTATGTTTGATCTTGTCGCACAAGAAAACCTGCAAAAAATGGGTGTAAGCGATGAAGTCATCGCCGCCTTTGACAACCACAGCAGTCAGATTTATTTAGCGTTCTCGAAGGAAAACCCTAAAGCTGCGTTATTGGCTAAAGCCCTCGATCAAGGCTTATCCATGCTGAAAGAAAATGGCCAATATCAGCAATTGTTGAGTGCTAATTAATTACCTAATCCAGCCTTGAAGTTAGCTCCCCACACTCTGTCCTTGAATGCGGATAATCTCTTGATTGACCCACTGCAATAACTGTTTAATGGCTTTAGATAAAATCTGATTTTGGCGCACAATATAGCCTAGGCTTGTACTTGGAAAATCCGGCAGTGGTGTCACCTTACTCTTTAAGTTTGTCTTAGTGTAAATGGAAAACTCAGGCACAATAGCCACCCCAAAGCCAGCCTCCGCCCAATCGATTTGGGCATCAACACTGCCGACTTCCATAATCCGATAGCGAGGCAAATTTAAGCTAGGTAAGGCGGGATCGAGCAGCTCGCGAGTACGGGTATCGTGCCCAAGTAAAATCAAGGTAGGTTGCTCCGCTAATGGCATATCATCACGCCCTTGACTCTGCTGCCATAGCGCTAAATTATTCCCAAGTGCGCACCATTTGATTTGCTGCAACTCAGTAAAATGTAGCGGCTGACTTTCCTTTTGAGCGATAACAAAACCTAAATCCGCCTCGGCATTGGTGACCAGTTCAGAGGCTTGAAACGAAGTCGTATTAAGCAGGGAAAAATCAATCCCGGGGAATTCCGCTTTAAACAATTGAAAAGGCTGAATTAACAACAAGCGAGAAATGATGTCGCTAGCCGCTATGGTTAAGGTACCTTGGCTAAGATCGTTGATGGCATTGAGATCCGCCTGACACACTTGCAACTCCATCAAGGTCTTCTGACTGCTCTCGAGCAAACGGAACCCCGCCTGAGTTAACCTAAACGGATTACGTTCAATCAACTTCACCCGCGTGTTCTGCTCAAGTTGTTTGATATGCAGGCTGACATTGGGCTGTGTCATATGCAGCGCCGCAGCTGCCTTACCAAAGTGTTTACACTCAGCCAATGTCACAAAGGTTTTTAGCCAATGAAGTTCGAGCATTGCTTTTATCTCCATCCATCATTCCCAATGGCGTCATGATATATGACTTTCTTATCGATGCGATAACTATAATTAATTTCTCTTATTCGATAACGGGGTCTAGCATAACCGCTTAATTCCTGTGGAGATGATGTTATGCCGTCTATCGTAGTTGTGGGTGCAAATTGGGGTGATGAAGGCAAAGGCCGCATCGTAGATTATTTAGCCGCAGATGCTGCTGCGAGTGTTCGCTTTCAAGGCGGTAACAACGCAGGCCATACAGTCGTAAACGACTATGGCACCTTTAAATTACACCAATTACCTAGCGGTATTTTCAATCCAAACTGCGTTGCAGTACTTGGCCCTGGCATGGTGATCAGCCCTGAAAAACTCAGTGTTGAGATCGCCGAAGTCGAAGCGGCTGGCATTGAAGTTAAGTTATGCATTTCTGACCGCGCAACTCTGTGCTTACCGATCCACGCACTGGAAGATACCTTAGAAGAACAACGCTTAGGCGATCTGGCCTACGGTTCAACCCGTCAAGGTATCGCTCCCGCCTATGGCGACCGCGTGATGAAAAAAGGCATTCTGGTTGGTTGGTTAAAGCAACCCGAAGTACTGCAAGAGCGCATTCAATTTATGCTTGATTGGAAGCTACCACAGTTAAAGGCGCTCTATCCAAGCTGTGACTTCTCCCAAACTGCCGCCGAAATGACTCAGTGGTTATTAGATGTCACCGCGCCATGGCGTCCCTTTATCTGTAACGTGACAGAGCCATTAAAAGCGCTACAAAAACAAGATGCTAACTTACTGTTTGAAGCGCAATTAGGCGCAGGTCGTGACTTAATTTACGGTGAATATCCGTACACAACCTCTTCTAACGTGACGGCGGCTTTCGCAGGTTTAGGCAGTGGCTTACCCGCGCTGCGCCCAGAGCGCATCATTGCCGTAGCCAAAGCCTTTAGCTCATCTGTCGGTACAGGTACTTTAGTTACCGCGATGGAAGAGCAGGATGACTTCCGTAAAAACGCCAACGAGTTTGGTGCGACTACGGGTCGTCCACGTGATATGGGTTACTTCGATGCCGTTGCGACTCGTAATGGTGTTGAGCTGCAAGCAGCAACTGAAATCGCCCTGACCAAGATTGACTGCCTGACAGGCATGAAAGATCTCAAGATTTGTGTTGCCTACGACGGTGAGCACACTGAGAACCCAATTTGGCCACAAACGGCTGCATTAAGCCCAGTGTACGAGCAAATGGAAAGCTGGAGTGAAGACATCACCACTTGCCGTACCTTCGAAAGTCTGCCAAAGGCTGCACAACATTATGTTGAACGCATCGAAGCCCTCATGGGCGTGCGCGTCAGCATGGTGTCAGTTGGACCTGAGCGCGATCAAATGATCATTCGCTAACGCATCGATTACCCTACAAAAAAGCCATATTCGTTTCGGCGAATATGGCTTTTTACTTTTGCTTTTTATACTCATCCCCCATTCCAATGGGACTGAGCGACTCTCTTGGGTTTTGTTTCACAAAATAAACCGCTAGACTGCGCTCAAATGAATAATCCTATATCGATGATTTTATGCCGCAATTTAGCCCGACTTATTCTTTTCCTGTGCAAATTTACTACGAAGATACCGACTTTTCTGGTGTGGTGTATCACCCGAACTTTTTGAAATACTTCGAGCGCGCCCGTGAGCATGTGATTGGCGCCGAGCGTTTACGCGAGCTCTGGCAACAGCAACAATTAGGTTTCGCCGTGTATCGCAGTGATATGTTGTGCCACGAAGGCGTGGAATTTGCCGACATCATCGATATCCGCACTAAGTTCTACTTTGAGAGTAAATACCGCACTGTATGGCAGCAGGAAATTTGGCGACCCAACGGCAAAAAACCTGCGGTCACGGCCACCATTGAAATGGTCTGTATGAATCAAGCGCGACAACTCGCGCCGATGCCAGCAGAGTTAATCACTCAATTAAGCTTAGGAATGTGACCCCATATTGACGCAAAGCATTTTGGGTGCAGGACGGAGTCGATGCCAGTGCATCTCAAGCTCTACTGCCCGCATTGGCTTGGCGTAGCATATGCCTTGAATCCGATCGACGCCCATCTTGACTAAGAAATTAAGCACCTCTTGGGTTTCAACGCCTTCGACCGTTACTTCATAACCGAGTTTTTTAGCAATATTAATGCTGGCCTCAAGGATATATTCAGAGGGTTCGTTCGGTTTCAGATCCTCAAGAAATGCTTTATCAATCTTCACTTCGTTTGCAGGTAAATGTTTTAAATAAGCGAGGGAAGAATGACCAGTACCAAAATCATCGATGGCGAGTTTTACCCCAAGGCTGCGGATTTGCGCTAAGGTATCAACGGCCTTATTTAAATCTGCCATCAAAGTACTCTCAGTAATTTCAATCATTAAGCATTCTGGCGGTAACTGGTAATGCTTTAGGCGCGCATCGATTTCATGGGGTAAGGTTTCACTATCGAGATCGCGAGTCGATAAATTCAACGCAACACAAACAGAAATCCCCGCTAATCGCCATTTTACCTGCTGCTGGAGCACTTGTTCTAAGGCCCAATGGCTAACGAGATCGATCATACCCGCGCATTCGGCAAGTGGGATAAATTCCCCAGGAGAAACCAATCCTAGCTCTTCATGTTCCCAGCGGATTAATGCCTCGACCTGAGTGCATCCGCCTGAAGCAACATCCTGCTTAGGTTGGTAAACCATGTATAAATGATTGCGTTGTAAACCATTAGGCAAGCTATCAATAATCTTTAATTCTCGCAGCTGGCGAATATCGTCATTCTCACTGTAACAGGCAATTTCGATTCGAGTTGAACGGGCTTTTTTGAGTGCCAAATCGAGTCTTCTGAGCATATTACTCACGTCGGCATGGTGCTGCGCTAATTGCAAACAGCCAATTTGTAGGCGCACACTGACTGGCGTATCCTTAATTTTAAAGGGTACCTGCAAGCGACCACGTAAATGCAGCAACGACTCCTGCGACAAACTCTGCTCATAATAGAGAAAAAACTCATCACCATTTAAGCGGGCAATCAGTTTCGGCTTTAGGCTTAAGCCAGTTAACCGATCGGCAAACTGTTTTAGCAAAATATCGCCAAACACAAACCCAAAAAGATCGTTCACATAGCGAAAACGATAAATATCAATAAGTACTAAAGTACCTTGTGTGATAGGCATTAACGAAGCCAGTGCGCGTTTAAGTCCCACACGATTATTTAAGCCTGTCAGCTTATCTTTGCCCATGCCCGCTGGCAGTGCAGCGAGCATCTCATTTAAGGAATGATACAGGGACGCATACTCTTGCGGCACATCAGCAATGTTAAGTGGGCTTCGGTCCGTCTTTTGCTTTTCAAGTTGAGGGCATAACTGTGCTAAGAATTGCTGCTGTTGGCGCAATGCTTGGGATCTTGTGCGTAAAAGAAACAGCACGGCGATCAAAACGATAACCAACGCTAAACTGATAAACTCCAGAATAACCATATCTAGGCCTCAATCTTACAGCGTAAGCTAATGACCAATATTTCCTCACCATAGGACAAGATTAATTTCCTTCTAAGCCCTAGGATTACTGGTAACTTTCTTTGATTGAATGGAATTTATCCATAAATTCATCACTTGCTAAGTCATTCGCCGAGACGGGTAATCCACGGCTAACAAACACATCCATCCGCTGCTCAAAATCAGCTCCTGCGCGTAACTCGCCAGTGTAGAATGCCGCGGCACGGATAAAATCTAAGTAGGTAACATGGTCGGGTAAATAGGGCAAATCAGCCCATCGCTCAACTACTTCCATCACCTCAGGGGCAAAATCCCAACTTTTTAACACGGCACGACCTAAAGGGCCTTGCATTTTACGTACTAAAGAACGCAATTGCTCAATACTGGTAAATAACTCAGGATGGGCCTCCGCCTCGGTGAGCACAGGCAAAGCACCGATATTATGGACTAAACCTGCAAGGGTTAAAGTGTCTAAATTTAACTGGCTAGGACGACGCTTATTGTACATCTGCAATATGGCACAAGCCGCGGCCGTCACATCGATAGAAGTACGCCAAACCTCATCCATCACTTCCCACACCATTTCATTGGTGGAAATAAATAGCTGCTCCATCGCCACTGATGTCGCAATACTCTTAATTTGGATTAAGCCAATGCGGGAGACTGCGCTATTAATACTCTCGGCGGGAATCCCACGACTATACAAGGCACTGTTGGCCACTTTAATAATACGCGCCGAAATGGCCGCATCTTGACCGATCACCTCAGCCACTTGCTTAAGACTTGCATCTGAGCGGCTCACCACTTCTTGCACCCGCATGGCGACTTCAGGCAAGGTTGGCAATACTAAGGCATCATCTTTTAATTTTTTAAGTAATCCGACTAACAGTAGATGTTCAGTAGACATCTTCGCTCCCATCAATCTGCAAACATAAAGCGGTAATAGTTGGAGTATATCAGTTGACGATCATTTGATGGGCAGAAAAAAGCATCAGACGTTAATTATTTGTATGACGCTGTTATCAATTTAGTCTCACGACAAAACATTTTACGTTTTGATATCTCAGATTAAGTTAAAGGTGAAAATCAATGGAAACACACAAATGGATTCATGGTCTAGCACGATCGTCAGAGCAAGAATGGTAGGTATATTCGTAAAACGCGAACTATACCTAATCTTAGACGTAGCAATTTGCATAAGCCTACTTTGATTGTGTAAAATGCCGCCCCCGCGCATTGCGCCTCCATCTACCAACCAATTCGAGAGTCATTATGTTTAAACCAGAGTTGTTATCTCCCGCTGGGACGCTGAAAAACATGCGTTACGCCTTTGCCTATGGTGCAGATGCCGTATATGCCGGTCAGCCGAGATACAGCCTAAGGGTACGTAATAACGACTTTAAGATGGAAAACCTCGCAACGGGTATCGAAGAAGCCCATGCGCTGGGTAAAAAGCTTTATGTGGTGAGTAACATTGCTCCCCACAACGCCAAGCTCAAAACCTATATCAAAGATATGGAGCCAGTAGTGGCGATGAAGCCCGATGCGCTGATCATGTCAGATCCTGGCCTTATCATGATGGTGCGTGAGGCTTTCCCTGAGCAGGTGGTGCATTTATCGGTGCAAGCGAATGCCATTAACTGGGCGTCGGTCAAATTCTGGCAAACCCAAGGCATTAAACGGGTGATTTTATCCCGTGAATTATCCTTAGATGAAATCGAAGAAATCCGCCAACGCTGCCCCGACATAGAGTTAGAAGTTTTTGTACACGGCGCCCTGTGTATGGCCTACTCTGGCCGTTGTTTGCTGTCGGGTTACATCAATAAGCGCGATCCAAACCAAGGCACTTGCACTAACGCCTGCCGTTGGAAATACGATGTGCATGAAGCGCAGCAAACCGACTCGGGGGATATCATTGCTCTGTCGCCACAAGCTAATGCGGTGCAAATCGAGACGCCAACCTTAGGCGCGGGTCCTGCGACCGACCAAATATTCCTGCTGCAAGAAGCCAATCGCCCCGGTGAATATATGCCAGCGTTTGAAGATGAGCATGGCACTTATATCATGAACTCTAAGGACTTACGCGCAATCCAACACGTTGAGCGTTTGGCCAAAATGGGCATCGACTCGCTGAAGATCGAAGGCCGTACTAAGTCTTTCTACTATGTGGCCCGTACCGCACAGCTATACCGTCAGGCCATCGACGATGCTGCCTCAGGCAAGAGCTTCGATCGCAGCTTGATGAATCAACTAGAAGGCTTAGCGCACCGCGGCTACACCGAAGGTTTCTTACGTCGCCATGTCCATGATGAATACCAAAACTACGACTATGGCTACTCGGTCAGCGATACCCAACAATTTGTGGGTGAATTAACCGGTAAACGCAATCTGGCTGGCCTTGCCGAAATCGAAGTGAAGAACAAATTCTCCGTCGGCGATAGCGTTGAATTAATGACGCCGCAGGGCAATATCAGCCTCACCATCGAACAACTCGAAAACCGCAAAGCCGAAGCGGTTGAAGCGGGATTAGGTTCGGGCCATACCGTTTACTTGCCCGTGCCGAAAGAGGTTGATCTGAACCACGGCATTTTACTGCGTAACCTGCCTCAAGGTCAGGATACCCGTAACCCACACGAAGCAGGCTAAGGCATGGCATTACTGATCGACGACAGCTGCATCAATTGCGACATGTGTGAGCCTGAATGCCCAAATCAGGCCATCACCATGGGGGAAGAAATCTATGAAATCGACCCAGACCGCTGCACCGAATGCGTAGGCCACTACGATAAGCCGACCTGCGTCTCCGTCTGTCCGATTGATTGTATTGACCCAGACCCTAACCGCGTCGAGTCCCACGATGAGCTGTTGGTCAAATTTGCCATACTCACGCAAAAAATTTGAGTGAGCGTCAGCCGTTCAAACTTAACAAAAAGCCCCGCAATCTAAGCGGGGCTTTTGTTTATCGGTTGATTACAACCACGTTCGCATCAGCTTAAGCTTGGGGATTTAGCTAAAATCACCGTCGGTTTTGCCTCAAGCTGCAAACGCACAATGGCATCGGCCAGCTTTTCAACGCTTAAGCGGATCGGCGCAGGTAAGCTAGCAAACTCGATACTCAGCAGCAGGTTTTTCACCTCAAGCCCTAACTCGGTATCGCCTTCAATGCTCAGTTTACGCTGGAAAAACAGCGTATCTGGGTCTTCTTTCGCCGCCGCAACCAACAATAATTCCGCAGACTTGGCACTAAACGTCACTTGGGCATCGGTCAGTTCACGCACCTGCCAACGGCCATCGAAACTCACTTCAAAATGCAGATTTAGATCTTCAACTCGAATCGCAACCCACTTACCTGCCAAAAAATCTAACTCGCCATCTTCAGCCTGCGACGCCAGCAGCTGTGTTAGTAGTTGGCTTAGCACCTTAGCCTTGAGGCTAAAGGGCACTTTAGAGAGTGGCAAACGGATCAGTTTTGGGGTGAGTTCTAACAATTGTTTAGCAAGATTAGCTGAAAAAACAGCGGACATAAGCAGTTACCTAAGGATAAAAAACACTATATCTCCCAGTTTACCGAGATTTTATGATCTTAAACCTGTTTTAAATCAATTCACCGCCATTCAATCTTCCCTACACTCTGCCCCTGTTATTTTATCGGGAGCACCATTATGGAGTTGTTGTGTCCAGCAGGAAACCTGGCCTCGCTAAAGTCGGCGCTGCAGGCCGGAGCCGATGCTGTCTACCTTGGGTTAAAGGATGATACCAATGCACGTTCATTCGCGGGCTTAAACTTCACCCCTGCAAAATTACAGGAAGCCGCCGAGCTCACCCATCAGCGGGGCAAGAAAATCTTCCTCACCTTAAATACCTTTCCTAAGCCGAATGAGGAGCACCGTTGGTATCAAGCTATCGACTTGGCGGCCAGTATTGGCGTTGATGCCTTAATCGTTGCCGATCTGTCGCTGCTCGACTATGCCCACAGGCAATATCCGCATATTCCGCTGCATTTATCGGTACAGGCCAGCGCCACCAACTTGGGCGCACTGAGTTTTTATAAAGAGGCTTTTAATATCGCGCGGGTGGTATTACCCAGAGTGCTGTCGATGAAACAAGTACGCGACCTCGCCAAGGTCAGCCCTGTCGATTTAGAGGTCTTTGCCTTTGGCAGTCTGTGCATTATGGCCGAAGGCCGCTGCCACTTATCCTCCTATGTTACCGGTCAATCACCAAACACTGGTGGCTCTTGCTCGCCAGCGAAACACGTGCGCTGGCAGGAACAGGGCAAAGACAGATTGACCCGCCTCAACGAGGTCTTAATTGATAAATCAGGGCTCGATGAACAAATGGGCTACCCCGTGGTCTGTAAAGGCCGTTATCTCACCCAAGACGATGATAAACCGCAATATCTGCTCGAGTCTCCCACCAGCTTAAATACCCTTAGCTTGCTGCCTGAGCTTGCCAAGGCGGGCATAGTGTCACTCAAGATTGAAGGGCGTCAGCGCAGCCCTGCCTATGTAGAACAGGTGACTAAGGTTTGGCGCCAAGCGATTGATACCTATCTTCATCAGCCAGATAAATTCCAGACTCAGGCCCATTGGGAGCAAGCCCTTGCTAAAGTCTCCGAAGGCCAAATTACCACCTTAGGCGCCTACGAGCGTGACTGGCAGTAGCCCTAGCGATAACCACGAAGAAGAAACGATTATGAAAATTTCCCTCGGCCCACTGCTCTATTGCTGGGAAAAACAACAGGTCATCGACTTTTACCAGCAGGTGGCCAATAGTCAGATCCCGTTAGTTTATTTGGGTGAAGCCGTCTGTAGCCGTCGACGCGAACTCAAATTTGGTGACTATCTCGAACTGGCCAAAATGCTGAAATCTGCGGGTAAAGAGGTGGTGCTGTCAACGCTCGCCCTTATCGAAGCGCCCTCGGAATACACAGAGCTTAAACGTCAAGTCGATAATGGCGAATTTAGCATCGAGGCCAACGACATGGCGGCCGTGTATCTCGCCAATGAGCACAAGCTGCCCTTTGTCTGCGGCGCCAGCATCAACAACTATAATCGCGCTAGTCTAGATATTTTGCAGCGCTTTGGTATGCAGCGCTTTGTGATGCCAGTAGAACTGTCAAAGGCTTGGCTGAGCCAAGTGGTCGCGCACAGGCCCGCATTCGAAGTTGAAGTGCTCGGCCATGGCTACTTGCCGCTCGCCCACTCGGCGCGTTGCTTTACCGCTAGGCATCGACATTTGTCGAAGGACAGCTGCGAAACCGTTTGCCGCCAATACAGCAAGGGTTTACTAGCGCAGACGCAAGAGGCGCAACCTTTACTGAGGTTAAATGGCATTCAAACCCAGTCGGCCAGCTGTGTCGATTTACGCAGCAAAATCAATGAAATGATAAAGGTTGGCGTAGATGTGTTTCGGGTTTCGCCCAGCAGCGTAGCCTGTATCACTAAAGCCGATGCGCTGGTCGAGGCGTTAACTAGCAAGGCAACGGACGCTCAGTTTCCTCTTAGCGATGAGCACTGTAATGGCTACTGGTTTGGCGAAGCAGGGCTAAAATCCTTGGTCAGATAAAAGACATAGCCTACTTCACTCAAGCGTTTGCTGCTGGGTCAATGTGGGGATACATGATGGTGGCGTTAATAGCAGCGCCACCGTCCAACTTAATAGACTCCCAAGCCCAATCCATTCCAGCAATGCAGGCCACCATAAATCGGGCCTTGGCAATTGCAGTACCATTTCTTGATAGAAAGGTCTGTCTCCTTCCGTTAAGCCCAATGCTAACAGCGGCACATAGAGAAAAGTCATCATACTGAGCAATACCAACAGCGCTAATAATATCGTCAAGCGCTGACGGTGCTGCGAGCCGAATCCCACCCATAGTAGATAACAAATTGCACTTAAGCTGCCAAAGTAGAAAAACCATTTAAGTGCGAGGATATGCAAGTGATACACATTGACTGGAAATAGCCCAACACAGGCTAAGGCTAAAAACGTCAGTGCTAGAGCGCAAAAGAAAGGATATCCCCAAAACCCGCTTACAGTCTGTAGGGAGGAAAGACAATAAAAAACAACGCTTAAACTGCCAAAAAATAAACCGCCATTGAGCACCACGGCAAAGCTAGAATGGCCATAGGTTCCCAATTCACTCAGTGTATGATTTAAAAAATTGAAGGAGCGTGTTTCAGAATAATCAAATCCGAATACCGCCACACAGATCCCCAGCATCAATCCAAAAATACCAAGAAAACCAAACTTAGTGGCAAGTGCCGAGCCCCTTGTTGCCATATTCATTTTTATAACAGTCATGGATAATTTAGCCAAACCAAAGTAGTACTAACTTACATGGAATTAAAAAGAATTAAAGCGGCACGAATCCTCTTTAGCGTAAAATTTTATTTCATCACTATTAACGATTTTTTAGTCATCATATGAAAATCCCGTGCTAAGTCATTATTCAATAAAACATATGCAAATCTGCAGTCAAAACTGAATAAATACTCACAAACAATTCAGCTCACTCTATTTTGTTACAGAAGACAACCTCACCGTTACAGCTACTGTTATCCCGCTCACATTGGGTCCGCGACGTTTGAAGCCCTTTTACCATTAATGGGTAAAAAATCATCTAAAAGCGTATTTAGTGAAGATCCACTGGGAAAGTTTTCAACAAAACATCGCCAAGAAGTGAACATCCTCAAGAATAAAACAACCCGATAAACAACCCGCAACAGCATGACGTAACGCCATGATTAAATTAAATTTAAACAACTAAAAAAGTAGGCAACATCAAAAATCATCCATTAGAAATCGCCCAAATAACTATGCTATTTTGCTGCTTATCTCAAACAAATTTCCGAATCGTTTTACATAGCGGCGCTAAGCGAGTAATCTTCCCCCTTCTCGATTTTGAGTTGAATTAAAATGCACCTCACCCCAGCAAAGAATGCGGTTTTGAGAGAGCATTTATTCAAGTTTATTTGTGCGACTCGTACTTTAAGGTGTACACCATTGGCTACTGAACATAAAAACCGCAACATTAAGACGATACTCACCTTTATCGTCCCTTCGCTGATCGGTCTGCTGCTGTTTATGACCCCTATCAGCTATAACGATGCGATAACTATTCCCATCGCAATCATCTCTAAAGCACTGCAAAGCGTGTTAAGCGATGTATTAACCTTAATCGTGACTGTGATTGTTGTCGCCATGGCCTTTGCCTCTGTGCTGACAAAGTTACTCAAACCTAAGTTTGTGCTGAACAATCACTTCCTCAATGGTTTACTCAATATCAGCCCGCTGTGGCTTACCACCCGTGTCGTTGGCGCTGTCTTTATCGTGCTGACCTACTTTGGCATTGGCCCCGAAGCGATTAACTCTTCAAGCACTGGCGCCTTAGTACTGAACGATTTGTTACCGGTACTCTTCTCGGTGTTTATCTTCGCCGGTATGTTGCTGCCACTGCTATTAAACTTCGGTCTATTAGAGCTATTTGGCACCCTGCTGACCAAAGTGATGCGCCCCGTGTTTAACCTGCCAGGTCGCAGCGCCATCGACTGTATGGCCTCTTGGTTAGGTGATGGTAGCGTTGGGATCCTGCTGACCAGCAAGCAATACGAAGCGCGTTTTTACACCCAAAGGGAAGCCGCGGTTATCGGTACCACCTTCTCGGCGGTGTCAATTACCTTCAGCTTAGTAGTGATCTCACAGGTAAAGTTAGAGCATATGTTTGTGCCCTTCTACCTGACCGTGTGTTTAGCGGGTTTTGCGGCCGCCGTGATTGTGCCTAAGCTGCCGCCACTGTCGTGGAAAAAAGATAACTATATCGACGATACGCCACGTCAACCTGATGATGAGATGATCCCCGCAGGACACGGCGCACTCTCTTGGGGCTTTGATAAAGCGCTCGAGAAAGCGGCCAGTGCTGGTGGTATCAAAGCCGTCTTAAATGAAGGTATTAAAAACGTTATCGATATGATATTTGGCATTCTCCCTGTAGTAATGGCCATTGGTACCACGGCGCTGATCATCGCCGAGCATACGTCCATCTTCAATTACTTAGGTATGCCGTTTATTCCGTTACTGGAACTGCTGCATATCCCTGAAGCCACCGAAGCCTCTAAAACCATCGTTGTTGGCTTTGCCGATATGTTTATTCCGTCGATTTTAGCCAGCTCTATCGAATCGGATATGACCCGCTTTGTGATTGCCGCGTTATCCGTAACCCAGCTGATTTACATGAGCGAAGTGGGCGCACTGCTGATTGGCAGTAAGATCCCAGTGAATTTTGTTGAGCTATTTGTCGTGTTCGTACTGCGTACCTTAGTGACTCTGCCAGTAATTGCCGGCGTGGCTCACCTGCTGTTCTAAGCGCAACATCACCTAAAATATCAAGGGGAGTCAGATTTAACTGACTCCCCTTTTTTGTACTCACTTATACACTCAACTCATACACGAACAGACAGTTTTGATTACTTCGTTGAGTGTGGGTTAGTCGTACAAATTCCACTCGCCACCATATAACTCAGTTTTACAGGAAGTCATTTAGAATTTCTGGATACTACTGCTGAAAGATAAAGTTTGGCCGTTTAATTCTCTAAGTGCTGGCTTTTGGTGAGCCATGGCATTCTCTCTCCGACACGCAGCAAGTCCATCCTTGGATGCTCGACCGCCGTCTGATGTGAATGGATTCACGAATGCCGCGAT
>NZ_JTLE01000094.1:530862-550960 GCF_000798835.1 Shewanella sp. ZOR0012 | reverse complement strand
CGCACAAACCAATGTGGCGGGCAGTTACGGCACGTTCAGCCTCGACGCCGACGGCCAGTGGCACTACAGCGCCGACAACAGCCAAACCGCTATCCAGCAGCTCAAGGCGGGCGAAACCCTCACCGACAGTATCACCGTCCAGTCTGTGGGCGGCACGACCCACACAGTGACCATCACCATCAACGGCCATGATGACGGCGCCGTGATTGCGGGTGTCGATAGCGGCACCGTCACTGAAGACGCCAACCTGACGGCAGGCCAGCTCGAAACCCATGGACAACTCACAATCAGCGACCCGGATGCAGGCCAGGACCATTTCACCGCACAAACCAATGTGGCGGGCAGTTACGGCACGCTCAGCCTCGACGCCGACGGTCAGTGGCGCTACAGCGCCGATAACAGCCAAAGTGCCATTCAGCAGCTCAAGGCGGGCGAAACCCTCACCGACAGCTTCACCGTTACCAGCGCCGATGGCACTAACCATGCAGTCACAGTGACCCTCACTGGTAGCAACGATGCACCAGTGCTCACGGCGCAAAGCCAATCGGTCACCGAAGATGGCGCCAAACTCACCGGGCAGATGGTGGTCACGGATGTGGATACCGGTGACACACTCTCCTTCAGTCTCGCCAATAGGGTCGATGGCTTCACGCTCAACACCGATGGCAGCTACAGCTTCGACCCAGCCAGTGCGGCTTACCAACATCTAGCCCAAGGCCAGACTGAGACGCTCACTATCCCCATCACAGTTACCGACAGCACTGGCGCAACTAGCACTGCGAATTTGACGATTACGCTCACTGGCACCAACGATGGTGCCACCATCAGCGGCGTCGACACAGGCCGAGTGATTGAAGATCAGAACGTCGATGCCCAAGGTCTACTGCATGCTTCGGGGCAATTACAGATCCAGGATGCCGATGCTGGCCAGTCCAACTTTGTCGCGCAAAATGGCGTGGCAACCCAGTATGGCCATTTCAGCATCGATGCCCTAGGTGCTTGGAGCTACACAGTGGACAACAACAAGCCTGAGGTGCAGGCGCTCAAACCGGGCGGCACGCTGGGCGAGACCGGCAATATGGCCCAGGCGCTAGGGCAAGCTTTGGTGCAGTCCACTATGGAGGGCTTTCATGCAGTGGGCGAGGCGCTGACGCAAGGGCAATCGGGCGCCTTAGCCGGCGTGCTGGATCTGACGGTGCAGGGCGCTGCCATTGTGCTCAGTGGCCCATCGGGCACAACGCCAGTGGTCTATGCGATGGACGCCCAGGGCCGTAGCACGCTCGGGGTGGACGAGCTGCTGAGCTGGCTACATCAGGGCACAGGCTATGAAGTGCACCTGCAAGGCTCGCAGAGCGATGTACAATTCTTCGTCCACGATCGCGGCGATATGGGGGTGCTGCATGGCCTGCCGCTCTCCGGCGCTACCATGCTCACCGACCCGGAGAACGCTGCGGTGCACCTGGCCCTAGCATGGCAGACGCCGCCGTTGCCGGGAGTGCTCAGCGAGGTGGTGAGCGTCATCAGTGCCGAGGGCACGACCCATCAGATCACCCTAAGCATCCAGGGCACGGCCGAGGATGCGGTGATCAGCGGCACTGACAGCGGCACAGTCACCGAGGATCAGAATCTCAATGCCGCCCATCAGTTGGAGGCTCGCGGCCAGTTGCAGGTGACCGATGCCGATGCCGGCCAGGCGGTCTTCCAACCAATTCAGGATCTTGCGGGCCATTACGGCCATCTGAGCCTGGACAAGAACGGTGCCTGGGTTTACCAGGCAGATAACAACAGCAGGGCCGTGCAGGCGCTAGTCAAGGGGCAGACCGTCAGTGACAGCTTTGTTGTGCACAGCTTCGATGGCACGGCACATACCATCAGCGTTGCTCTTCAGGGGGCGGATGATGCATACCTGGATGTGATGGCCCATGTGGCAAACTCACTATTCAACCAGTTGGATCCTTGGCCCGCGATAGGGGGCGCAATCAGTTCGGGCAATATCGCTAACCTGAGTGGCCTTGAGCTGTCCTTTACGGGCGGCACACCCACAGTAGTGGCCGCCGATGGCCATGTATTGGAGAGCTTCACTCATCAAGATTCCTTTGGCACACATATACCACTGGGGCATCTAGTCGAACTGATCAAGAGCCATCCTGGCTCACAACTGATTCTCGAGGGAACGCCGGGCGCTAGCAGTTCGTTCTATGTGAACAACAGTGGCAATCCGCAGCAGCTGGATTATGCGGGCTCCGCCAAATACGACGTTGCCATCAGAACGCTTGGCAGTGTGCCCAACCATAGCCTACTCAACCCGCACGGATCGGCCGCAGTACTGGCCGGTGCCGACGGTGGCAGCGTGCTCGTCGATGGTGACGCTCAACTGCAGACTCAGGGTCACTTGACTGTGCTCGACGCCGATGGTGACCAAGCTCACTTTACCGCCCAGCAAGATGTCAAGGGCCAGTACGGCCAGTTCAGCATCGACGCGCAGGGCCTCTGGCATTACCAAGCCGATGGTCATCAGAGCGCCTTGCTGTTGCTGGCGGCAGGCAAATCCCTGAGCGAAAACTTCACCGTCACCAGCGCTGATGGCACGAGTCACACCGTCACCGTGCAGCTGTTCGGCAGTTCCCAGCGCACCGCCGCCACCATCAGCGGGGTGGACAGCGGAACACTCACCGAGGATACCGCGCAGGCGCAGGTTAGCGGCCAGCTGAGCGTGGTCGACCCTGATGCCGGCGAAGCGCACTTCATCGCCCTGGCCGACGCGAAAGGGCGGCACGGCCACTTCAGCCTCGACGAGCAGGGCGCCTGGCAGTACCGCCTGGATAACACCGACCCCGCCGTGCAGGCGCTCAAGGCCGGTGAGACGCTGACCGACACCCTGATGGTGCACAGCGCCGATGGTAGCAGCCATGAGCTGCACATCACCGTGCAGGGCAGCAATGACGCGCCTGTGCTGCAGGCGCAGAGTCAGTCAGTGACTGAAGACGGCAGCGTGCTACGCGGACAGATGGTGGCGCAAGATGTAGACCATGGCGATGCCCTGAACTTCAGCACCAGTTCCACCACTGCAGGCTTTGTGCTCCATGACGATGGCAGCTACACCTTTGATCCGGCTGATACTGCTTACCAGCACCTGGCCGCCGGCCAGACCCAGAAGCTCACCATTCCGATCACCGTGACCGACGGCGAAGGGGCGAGCGACACAGAAAATCTCATCATTACCATCACCGGCAGGAATGACGTCCCGAAAGTATCCCAAGTCGAGGTGCTAACGGCTAGCCGAGAGGATGCTGTCTTTGTCCTGAGCAAGGCGCAACTCTTGGCGCATGTCAGCGATGTGGATGGCGACAACCTGAGCATCACCAACATTACATCCGATCACGGCAGCTTGGTGAGCCACCGAGACGGCAGCTATACATTCACGCCAGCCGCGAACTACAACGGTCAGGTGACGTTCCACTACGATCTTGTCGATGGGCACGGAGGGCGCGTGAGCCAAACGGCAACCATGATGCTGTCTGCAGCGCCCGATGCGGCAAGCATTTCCGGACAAGACAGTGGCTCCGTCACCGAAGACCAGCATGTGTTGCGTGGCAAGTTGAGTACGGGTGGCATCCTGAGTGTGACCGACCCGGATGGTGCTGCCGAGTCCCGGCTGATTCCGACCGGCACGACCGCAGGCAGCCTGATATCAGGCGACAAGGGATTGGGGCAATTTGAGGTCGGCGCAAACGGTCACTGGAATTTCGTTGCCAATAACGCTGATCCTCGCATCCAGGCACTGGGGCGACATGACGCTCTTCAGGACACGATAACCGTGCATTCTGTGGACGGCACGGCGCACACCATTACAGTAACGATCAACGGCACGAACGATGCACCTACGCTTGCGGCACAAAGCAAGAGTGTCGCTGAGAATGGTGCACAGTTGAGCGGCAGGATGGTCGCTACCGACGTTGATACAGGCGACACTCAAGCGTTCAGCACCACCGCGAAAATCTCCGGTTTCACATTGCACGCTGACGGCAGTTATACCTTTGACCCCAGTGATGCTGCCTACCAACATCTCGCTCAGGGACAGACGCAAACGCTTACGATCCCTGTCGAGGTGCGGGATGGCTCCGGTGCAACTGCTACAAATAATCTGACCATCCAGATTACGGGAACGAATGATCGCCCCCAAATCACAGGCGTCACAACTCCGCATACCGTAATCAATATTGATGGTGGTGCGTCAGGAGGTGGATTCTCCATTGTTGACGGCGTCGTACACGCAGGCGCCCATCAGCGGGTTTGGCAAGCCTCAGATTACGCAGCTCTGAGTCATAACGCACATGGGAGCAATTCTGTTGGAGATATTTTCGTCTTCAGCGATGCGGCCACGGTTCACGGTGCCGATGGCGGTGGTAGTGTTGGGAGAGATCCAAAGGATTACATTGTGCTGGATAAACCTGCTAGTGCTTATCGGATTACCTCGTCTGCTAATCATGTCGATTCAGGCACCAACTATGGAAACGTACAGGTTACGGAGATAGCCACAGGAAAAAGCTGGGGGACCGCCAACAATATAGAGGATATTATTTTTGGTGATGGCACCAGCTACAGCGGCAAATCTTCTGTGCAGAAAACCACATCGGAAGTTGCCATGCCTAATCTGAATAGAGTTTTGACAGTTGTAGAGGGAGGCCCTCGTCTGACTGGTCACATACAAGCCTCGGATGTGGATTCAGGCGATACTAGAACCTTCAGTACCAGTGCACACGTTGCTGGATTTACGCTTAACTCAGACGGTAGTTTCAGTTTCAACCCTGCCGATGCTGCCTATCATCACCTTGCTCAAGGGCATAAACTTTCTCTAGATATTCCGGTGGTAGCAACGGATAAGCATGGCACCAGTGATCAGCGAGTACTTCACCTTGAAATCACTGGTATCGACGACAGTGCGGTGCGCTCTACCAGACCTGCTCCTCCGGCGCCACAGGCACCAAGCACTGACGCTGAACAGCATGCTGGAATTGTGGAGGACGCGCATCATCAGGCTGGTCAATCAGATTTGTCGAACCATGCAGCGAGTACTTTGCCTTCCTCAACTGATAGTACAGATGAGAGTCACGACTCGGTGCCGGTATTCACTAAAGTTGTAACCAACGAGCAGGGTGGTACTGGCTCACCGCTCGCTGATTACCTGCACTTTGCGGACACATCGCAACACGTCGATCTTGGCGGTGCGGCGGATGGCACTGCGGTCTCGCCATTGGCAGACTACCTCGGGCCATATACTTTTGGAGAGTTGCAACTCCATGCGCAAACGTCATCACAATCAAGTGATGAAGCAAACTTTGAAGCTATAGACAGCGTTAATCTTGATGTTGCAGAGCCGGCTACTCTAGCCACTTCGGCACATGACCTTGATTTGGCGTCAAGTGGCCACTTGAATGTCAGTAGTGTTAACTATGATGCCAGTCTCCTAGTGGGATCTGTAGACGAACAGACTGCTCAAACTAACCCAGCGCAGGATAAATCTGTCGATACAACCCTTTTTGAGGGAGGCAATTTTTCCGCGCAAGCAACCACATCCCCTATCGATCACTATCTGCAAATGGTGGGACTGATGCCCGATTCTATTGAGCAACAACCAACTACACCGATTGAACTGGCAACGTTAAACACACCATCATCAACATTCCAAGATATGGATACTGATATGTTAGATATGGTTACGATTAACCATTTTGAAAATCCACTGATTGAGGAACACAAAACACCTCATTTGGACCAGTATGGCTTTCAGGGAGAACATGCACAATTAGAGGTGAATCCAAACGATGATGATCTCTTACATTCCGCTCTAAACGACATGCACAACCAAATGTAGTCAAAGGGAAGAACAAATATTTATCTTGTTCTCTTCGCTGACCATAACTTATCCGCAATAGACCCTAGGCAGGTACCTAGGGTCTATTAGGCTAAAAGTGCATAACTGACATTTAGGCCACAGTATCATCCGCTCGACAGCCAAAATGTCTCTCGGCTTAAAAAAACCTCAGAAAATTACTCCCTATATCCCCTTTAACTCCTTAAATATCTGGCATTTATTTTGCCTAAGTAGGCAATGTTCAATTGTGGCAACCTCTATGACCGCGGGCAAAACCCCAACACAGCACCCCACTCAACCGCTCAACCGTTTACTCGGTGAAACCAGCGGAGCCTTTGCTGACTTAGGCACATTTTTACCTTTAGTCTTGGGATTAATTGCCCTAAACCAATTTTCGCCCCAAGGGATATTTTTAGGCTTTGGCCTATTCGCCATCTTTAGCGCCTTATTTTATCGCCGTCCGATCCCAGTTCAGCCCATGAAGGTGATCGCCGCCCTTGTGATCGCCCAAGGCTTAACGCCAGGGATGCTCCAAGCCAGTGCCATGCTGATGGGTATCATTCTGTTAATCTTGGCGTTTAGCGGCGCCATTACTTGGCTTGCCAAGCAATTATCCCAAGCAGTGAGTGTGGGGATTCAATTAGCGATTGGTCTGCAATTGATGTGGATGGGCACTAAGATGATGAGTGACTTTTGGTTGCTCGGACTCGGCGCGTTTGCCTTACTGTTTGTGAGTAAATTCTTGCCATTGCGTTACCTTGCCATGCCACTCGTTATCGCAGCGGGTATGTTGTGGCAAGCCAACAGCCAAACCGAAATAACTAGCAGCCTGACGATTCCCGCTTTGAGCGCCTCACTGCATTTGGCTTGGCCGAGCCTTAATGAGTGGAGCTCGGCGGCGATTTTACTGGTGTTGCCCCAGCTCGCCCTCACCTTAACCAATGCAGTGATAGCCACCTCGGCCATGGCGCAGGAAAAATTCCCCGAAGACGCCGCTAAACTCACGCCTAAAAACTTGGCCATTAGCTCTGGGATGGCCAATTTGTTACTCGCGCCTTTTGGGGCGGCAGCCATGTGCCATGGTGCAGGAGGCCTTGCGGTGCAGTATCACTTTGGCGCACGCACCCATCTCGCACCATTAATCTTCGGCGGTACTTGTGTGGTTATCGCCCTGTTTTGGGATAGCCAAATGGCATGGTTGCTCGGACTTATTCCTGTGGCGATTCTCGGCAGTTTGCTGTCCATCGGCGGTTTGCAACTGGCGTGGTCAAAACGCCTTATTGATGGTAAGCCCTTCTGTATCTTTGTGATCTTATCTACCGCTGTGACCTGCCTAGCCATTAACGCCGCGGCAGGGCTTGCCGTGGGGATTCTTCTTGAGCAAGGTCGCCGCACTTGGGCCATGCTCGCGATGCGTTAAGCGCCAATATCCCCAAGAAAGTAAAAAACACAGCACATCCCTGTGCTGTGTTTTTATCTCTTAAAATGTTCTTGCAGGATTGGTTGGCGTATCCTTTTGCGCCAGCGCCCATTTAGCAATCGCATCCTTACGCATAAAACCCACTTTTGAGTGTTCTTTCGCGTATTGAATAAACTTGTCTAAGGCATTGGCAAGACCTGGCGTGCCCCCGATACGGTCGTGCACACTAATCGACATCATCCGCCGCTGCGATGCTCCTTCCTGATAAAGCATATCGAATTCGTCTTTAAGCTCCTGTAAGAAGGCGGCAGCCGTCATCGCAGTGTTACCACCAAAGCGACCTATATCATTGTTGCGCAATGTATAAGGCACCACGGCAAACGGTTTACCCTGCACAGGGATAATTGAAGGTTCATCCCTTGATAAATCATCAATGTGATAGATAAAACCTAAGTCCTGCAGGATATTTAAGGTTTGGGTGCTGTGGCGCATCCAAAACGCATTAAACCCGACAGGACGCTGACCAGTGATCTTTTCTAAGGTATTGATACTCTGGATATAAGAATCACGCTCCTGCGCTGGCGACATACTGTATTGCGGCGTCCACGTCTGCCCATGGCCTGAAATCTCATGGCCTTCATCCGCCACTTGTTTGGCAAGTTGTGGATGTAATTCAGCGGCGCGGCCCACCATATGGGATGTCACGTGAATATTGTGCTTACGCCATATACGCAGCAAACGCGGTATCCCTTCATTCATCCCGTAGTCGTACCAACTGGGAGTAATCGTATCTGGGTAGCCTTTCTCCATTGGTGGAAACGGCCCTTCAGCGTTTTTATCCTGCGCGCCAGCCTCAAACTGCATGGATATAGAGATCACTAGTTGCTCGCCATTAGGCCAAAAACGCTTATTCATACGGCCTCCTACCGAAGTTTGAGTTTGATCATCGACCGCCACTAAGCTCGGAACTCCCATTGAAAAGGCTGACTGACTCAGCCCTACCCCTGCAATCAAAGCGCCGCCCGCCTGTAAACTGGTCTTTAAAAATTGTCGACGTTGATTCATGACTTCGCTTCTGTGGTCACAGCGTTAGAGGCAAGCTGGTTAAATAGCGTTTGATAATCCTCTAGGTGCCAGTTATCAGTAATAAAACCCTCACGCACGCGGTACATATCTACGGCGCGAAAATCAATTTTTTGCCCTTGACCACGCTGTTCACCAAAGGTCCCCGTAAAGTGGCCATAAAAACGGAGGCGCACAACCGCACGGTCACCGACCACCAGCAAGTGCTCAACGGTTACCGAGAGATCTGGCACCGCCGCCCTAAAGGTTTTAGAGGCGTCGAGCGGTCCGCTAATCCCCTGTGCACGACCTTCGGGCAAGGTGCGATCAATAAAACTGGTCGCTAATGCCCAGCGGGCAAATGTCGGGTCACCAGTATCCCAAAAACTAGCGTATAGCAAAGCAGCGTGGGCAATCGATTCAGCCTGTGGTGAACCATCGCTGATCAGCTCCATTGCCGTTACCTTAGGAGTAAGAGCGGTTTTGACATCAACACTGGCTTGGGTTGAACCACCTTGAGCGGCAAACGCCGTCATACTTAGACTCGCAAGCGCAAAGCCTATAATGGCTAAGCCGAGTAATCCTGAGCTCCACAAACCTACTTTTATCCAAGGAGAAACAGGGCAATAAATACGGTTTTGCATTATGCCACCTCATCATCACTAGAGCGGATGACGGCGCGCAGTGCCGCTTGATAACTAGGATAATCGGTATAGCCCGCCGCACTGCCGCCAAATAATGGCCCCTTATCGAAGGGCGATAGGGGTAATTGATTGGCTAATCGATAGGGCAGATCGGGGTTAGCAATAAAGGCACGGCCAAAGGCCACTAAGTCGGCATAACCTTTTTCGATAACCTCATTGGCACGCTCGACATCGTAACGCCCCGCCACAATAATGCTGCCTTTAAACACTTTGCGAAGCTCGATTCTGAAAGACTCAGGCACCTGTGGCGCATCGTCCCAATCGGCTTCCGACAAGTGCAAATACGCTACGCCCAACGCCGATAAATGTTTGGCGGCCAACAGGATAGTATCGACAATCTCAGGGCAAGCCATGTCCTTAAAGGTCACATAGGGTGCAAGGCGAACGCCCACTTTATCGGCACCAATCTGGGCACTTACCGCTTTAACGACTTCCAATAAAAACCGAATACGCTTCTCGGGCGTACCGCCGTAGGCGTCGGTTCTATGGTTAGAATTAGTCCGCAGGAATTGGTCAATGAGATAACCATTGCCGCCATGGATTTCGATGCCATCAAAACCCGCGGCAACGGCATTTGCCCCTGCGTTGGCAAAGTCGGCCACCACGCGGTCGATATCCGCTTGGGTCATTTCCCTCGGCTCGGGGCAATCTACCATTTGTCCCTCGGGATGCTCCTCATCAACGATCCATACCTTAGTACCAACAGGAGCAATCGCTGAAGGTGCAATCGGCGCTGCACCCTGCTGAAAAATCGGATGGGACACTCGGCCTACATGCCAGATTTGATTAAAGATTTTTCCACCCGCTTGATGCACCGCCGCAGTAACCTTTTTCCAGCCATCAATTTGCGCCTCGGTATAGACGCCGGGGGTAAATGAGTAGCCTTGGCTGTCGTCGGAAATTTGGGTCGCTTCACTGATGATAAGCCCTGCCGACGCACGCTGGGCGTAATATTGCGCCATTAAATCATTAGGGATATTACCCGGTTGCGTGGTACGCGCCCTTGTCATCGGCGCCATAACAATACGATTTTGCAGTGTCAGTGCCGCTGACTCATAGGCTGTAAATAAACTCATATGCACTCCCGAACCATAAATGATGATTGAATATCTGGGTGCAATTGTGCATTAGTTAATCTATATTGATAATCAGCCTATTATTTAAATCATTTTCAAAAATAATTTGATATGTATCATATAAACGATCTGCAACTCGCCCTGCGTATTGCTGCACTAGAAAGCCTGTCCGCCGCCAGTAAAGAAGTCGGCATGACGCCCGCCGCCGCGAGCGCGGCCCTGCAACGACTTGAAAAAAAGTTAGGTTGTCAGCTATTTGCGCGATCAACTCGGCGGTTGCAACTCACGGAAGAAGGGCGAATATTTCTCGATGCCGCCAAACCTGCCCTTGCGTTACTCGAAACCGCTTCCGCTAATTTGGCCGAGCATAGGGGCGAGCTTAAGGGCGAAGTGCGCATCGCTCTGCCCTCGGACATTGGCCGCAGTCGGATCCGCAATTGGCTAGATGAGCTGATGGATAGCGCGCCTGAGCTGTCGATTCAGCTGTACTTTGGCGACCATATGACGGATCTCATCGATCAAAATATCCATTTAGCCCTGCGTTATGGCCAGCTGGAAGATTCCAATCTAAAACGGCGCCAACTGTCGATGACGCCAAGGGTGCTCGTCGCCTCCCCCGCTTATCTTGCGCAATATGGTGAACCGCAAACACTGAACGAGCTGAGCCAACACCAAGTGTTGATCTTAAATCGTGGCGGCGAGCCATGGCAGAAATGGAAATTCAGCCATAATAGTGAAACCGTAGAGATTGAAGTGAGAGGAAAACGCTTTTGCAATGATGGCGCCGTTGTGCGCGATTGGGCACTGGCGGGGCGAGGTATCGCCTATAAGAGCTGGCTCGATGTGGCGCAGGATGTCACCGAAGGCAGACTACAGCTTATCTTAGCCGATAAACTCGCGCCTGCGGTGCCACTACAATTGGTTTATCTACAAACCGACTATCCTAGCCATAAAATTCGCCGCACTATTGAATTTTTAGCCCAAAAGCTGCTGCAATTTAGCCAAGAATATCCCGCGCCTTAAACGATAATTGGGCCTGATAAAAAGCAGCATGCACCCGCAACTGAAGATAGATACTTAAAAACTCTGCGGCGATTCATTCTAGCCCCGAGGTAATATCACCGTCACCACACAGCCTTGCTGCCAAGGCAATGGCGTTTGTGTCGATTGCTTGCAGTTTTCAATCTCAATACTGCCGTGGTGACGGCTGACGACATCCTTACAGATCGCTAAACCTAATCCGAGCCCTGCATCTTTGGTCGAGGCAAAAGAGGCCATCAACTCATTAGCTTGTCCCTGTAAACCTTGGCCATTATCAATCACCAAGACTTTGATTTCATTGGGTTGATAGTGGATCTCAATCCTTAACTTACGTGCACGGTTATCCTCACATGCTTCCAGCGCATCGAGGCTATTTTTCACCAAATTGACCCACATTTGACTTAAGCCAACACTATCGCCCATCAATTCATAGGGACGACCTTGCACCTGTACGTCAACTTGTACCCCCGCTCGGTCTAATTCTCGGCGTAATAAGGCCAGTGCCTCTTTGACAACTAACGTCACATCCAGCGGTTCAGCCTTCGACTGACGGCGTTTAAGCAAGCCACGAATACGGTGTACTACCGCCCCAGCCCGTATCGATTGTGCGTTGATTTTACCCAAAATATCATAGAGCTCTGGGTTGTCCTGTCCCAGCCTTTCTAGCTGTATCATGGCGCCCTCACTGTATTGGGTTATCGCCGCAATCGGTTGATTTAGCTCATGGGCCAACCCAGCACCGATTTCCCCAAGGATCGCCGCACTTTGTAAGCGTTCTAACTGCAATGCCTTGTCTTTTAATTGCCGCTCAGTACTGACTAAAAACTCGCTCTTTTGGCGGAATTTATATTCGAGCCACAGGTGATAAATGGTCGATACAATAAAGATCAGCAGTAATACCCCACCCCACTCTTTATTTTTCTCCATCCATTTATACACGGTTTGATATAAGGGAGGTGATGCACCTTGCAGCTGTAATTCTTTAAATAATTCAATCACCTTTAGCTGACTCACCGGCGCAGTCCAACCTAAAGTATCGGCGGTAATCGCCGCCACATGGTCTGGGGGCAGGTCAAACAAGGCGCGGGTGATTTGCATGGTGATCCGTGGCGAAACCGTATCCGCCGCCGCAAATGACCAATTAGGATAGAGTTGGGTGCTCACCTCGCAGTCATATCCAGGAGGATGGGTTGGATGAATGACACGATAGTCCGTCTTATTGATAAGCCCTGTTTCAATCATTTCCTCTAGGGTACAAAAAGGCGCAATGGCGGCATCGGCACTCCCATCGCGCACTTGATAGATCAGCGGCGCGAGGGGAAATCCTAAAAATCGCACTTGGCCAAAGAATTGCTCCGGTAAATAACCCATTTTATGCAGTAATCCCATCGCAGCCTGATAGCCACCAAGTGCCTGCGGATCGCTAGCAACCACATTCTTACCGCGTAAATCCTGCAAGCTACGTATAGGGCTATCGGCACGCACAATAATGGTCGCGCCTATGGTAAAAGTGCTGCCCTGATGTTTACGGCTTTTCATGGTCGCGAGCCAAGAGAGGGGGAAATTATTACTCAAGTGCAGATACTGGCCGGGGTTAGTCACAATAAACTGCAATTCATTGCTCAGTAACTGGCTACGCATGCCATTAAAGTCGACGGGCACCACTTCAAAACGGCTATTAGGGACGTTTTCGCTAAGGTAATCCATCATAGGCTGCCAGCGCTGTTTTGCCTGTAACACCCCATGACTCGCCAGCACTCCCACTTTAAATTCATGAACGGGAATGTCTTCATCGGCATAGGACAAATTAAGCATCATTACGCTCAATATGCAGCTCACGAGTATTGCCCTACACCAAGTTCTCATTGCTATCGCCCTGTCTTGTATGCTTTTGTATTCGGAGTACTTTATACGCAAGGCCAAAATGATGCTGTGAATAACACCAAACTCTGGCATTCCCCCTAAAGTGATTTAACTAATTTAGTGATAAACCTCCCAAGACCTAGGCTTAAAATTGAGCCTACGATAAGGCAGGCTTAAGCTGATAAAGAGTCCCACCACCAAAAGGAAAACCATGTCCACTATGCTGCCGCTGTATTTAGTCGATGATGATGAAGCGATTCTCGACTCCTTAGGGTTTATGCTCGGGCAATTTGGCTACCAAGTACAAACCTTTAGCAGTGGGCGGGATTTTTTAGCCCAATGCCCGTTAACTCAAGCGGGCTGTGTCATCTTAGATAGCCGAATGCCGGAGATCACTGGCCAAGAAGTGCAGCAAAAGCTGCTTGAAACCCAAAGTCCATTAGGAGTGATTTTTCTCACTGGCCACGGTGATTTACCCATGGCATTAAGCGCTTTTCGTAAAGGCGCATGCGACTTTTTTCAAAAACCTGTGTCGGGTAAAGCCCTTGTACAAGCGATTGAAAAAGCACATAAAGAAAGCCAATCCAGCTTTGAGCAACAGAGTCTGCAGCAGAAATTTGCCCAACTGACTGAGCGCGAACAACAAGTATTAGCCCATGTGGTTCAAGGCATGACCAACAAACAGATCTCCGAAGCCATGTATTTATCCTTAAGAACCATCGAAGTGCATCGCGCAAAGATTATGAAAAAGCTTGAAGTGAACAATATGGCAGAGTTAGTACAACACTTAGGAAATCTAAATTCTGTTTTATAAATCAGTGACTAGCACGCTAAAAAATCGCAATATATTCTCGTCACGATTAAACCGCTCATTCCATACAACTCAGACCATTTAGAATACGCTGATGACGGCGTTTTCATCCAAACTGCGACAAGCTGTCGCAGTTTGCATCTTTGGCTTTGTATCAAACACCATTCACTGCCACACTCAAGTTAGGTTCTCTCCTTTATGCTCCGTAGGCATTAAAGATCCACTGCTTTTGAACCTTTCCCCGAGTACGGCCAGTGTTCTCGGGGATTTTTTTATCCCTACAAACCCCGCCTCGCCGCCCAAAACCCGAACAATCAATGTAGCACTATTGTTAATCAAATTAATATCTATCAATGGCTTAATGATAATTTTTCAAAATGAAGTTAGAATGCGACTATCTTGGCAACAGGTGAGCAGTATGAGTCGTTTACACACATCTAAGGGATTCACCCTAATCGAACTAGTGGTGGTTATCATCATTTTAGGCATTCTTGCCGTAGTCGCAGCCCCGCGCTTTATGAATCTAAGTCAAGATGCCCACGATACTCGGGCAAAAGCTGCTTTTGCTGCTTTTACCTCTGGCGTCAAGCTGTATCACAGTTGTTGGCTTGCGGGCGGACACTCGGGATATACCCAAAATCTAGCCTGCTATGGTGATGGCACTATCGACTCGACCACCACGGGCTTTCCACTCGGAAAAGACACGGCTCAAAGCAGCAGCCAAGGCACTCAATTACAAGGCGCTTACTGCGGAGAACTGTGGCAATCGTTACTCGATAATCAGGACTTTGTCCTTACCACACACACGGATTGGGAAACGCAACAAGCACCCAATATCGACATCGTCTACTGGTATAGCGGCGGCGCGATAAGTGACCCTAATACTTATTGTTACTTTAACTATGTGTCGGATGATCGCCGCCTTGGCAGCGAGAATTGGGAGCTAAAATACTATCCCCTCGATGGACGAACTGTTGTCGGCCGCTCCTCGTTATCTGCACCTTAATCCATCCAGCATATCCGCTTTCGCCACAGGGCATAAAATCAACAACGTCCTGTGGCTTGTTCTGCAATAACTTGAATTCTGACTATCCATCCTATAGTGACTTTGTTTTCCTCCGCATCATTTTCATTGCGGGCAGACACTAAGATTCCTTTTACATGTGGTTGTCAAACTCACCAAAGATTGGCCTTAATCCTATAGATTTGTTACCTTTTTGTTTATGGAACACTCAGATGAATAAACGCCAATGAATAATCTCATTGTTACACCAGGCTACGCTTCACAATTCAGTTGTATAGGTGCCGCATGTGAAGACAGTTGCTGCCATGACTGGACCATCATTTTTGACAAAAAAAGCTACAAAAATACCCTTAACCATCCAAAACTCGCGTCTCTTGCCAAAGAGGCATTTATTGAAACCAAAACCGATGCTAATCAGTGGGCAAAAATCAAACTTAACGCCAATGGAATATGCCCGTTTGTAAACGAGCAGAAGTTGTGTTCCATCCATGCGGCGGCGGGGGAAACAGCCTTAAGTCACACCTGTAAAACCTATCCTCGTAGTGACAATGTTATCGCAACCACTAAATACGAAAGTTTATCTCTATCATGCCCTGAGGCTGCCCGTCTGGTGCTATTTGACGCCAATGCATTTCAATTTGAGGCAAAGAGCGGTGGCGCCAAACGTCCAACCGCGGCCAATCCTGCATGGTTAGAAAAAACCTACGATTACAGTTTGGATTTATTAATTAATATGGGTGTGGATTGGCAACAGGCACTCATGGCTATAGGATTATTGGTAAAAGTCAGTGACCAAGTGAGGCAAAATACTCTTCCTATTGCACAAATAGATCAGCGTTTTGAACAATTAATCTTGCTGGCCCAAACCAATCAAATCGATGAGCAATATCAAAAAATACCCTACACACCACAGCCTCAAACCCATGCTTTTGTTTCGATACATGATCAATTATGCAAACTTCACTCAAGAAGCTTAAAGCCTCGTTTTACCTCGCTTAATGACGCAATTGGTTTGTTGTGTAATGAGAGTAATCAATATCAAATTGACCATTTAAATAAAGCGTGGGAAGAAAAAGCGTTGCCTGCGTTGAGCAATTATCAGGATTTATTTGACCGTTATATTTTATATTCGCTTTACCATGAGCATTTCCCCATGAGTCATCCGCAGCAGCCTTGGATGGCATTTCGCCTGCTCGTGATTGATTGCTTTATGATCCGCTGTTACTTATCTGCCATGGCATTTAAAAATAATGGACTGACAGAAAGCGATATAGTGCTTTGTTTTCAGCTCTATAGCGTTGTCCGCCAACATAAAGCGAAATTTGCCCAGGGCATCAATCAGACATTACAAGAATGTGGTATTGATAGTATTCCCGCCGCCATCAGTCTACTAAAAACCTCGTGATCGCCGAGGCGAGACTGCCGAAATAGCGCCAACGGCAGTCTTTGCGAATCAGCCGACGCTTCAGTCGTAGCAAGACTGAAGCAGGCCGCCACTTCCCCGTATGCCGTTATTTTGTTGCAAAAGGCGCGCGAACACGTAAACCCGATTGGCTTTTTCTGCAATAACTTGAATTCTGACTATCCATCCCCATATTTAGTCCATCATCCACCGCAGGATTTTCATTGCGGGCAAGAGAAGAGGATTCAAAAGTGACCACTATCGTATCAGTACGCCGTAATAACCAAGTTGTCATCGCCGGCGATGGCCAAGTCTCCCTAGGCAATACCGTCATGAAAGGTAACGCCAAGAAAGTGCGTCGCTTATATCACAACAAAGTGTTGGCAGGTTTTGCTGGCGGCACCGCCGACGCTTTTACCCTATTTGAGCGTTTCGAGTCCAAGCTCGAGATGCACCAAGGCCATCTATTACGATCGGCCGTTGAACTGGCCAAAGATTGGCGTACCGACCGTATGCTGCGCAAACTCGAGGCCATGCTTGTGGTCGCCGATGCCGAAGCGTCACTGATCATCACAGGTAATGGTGACGTAGTGCAGCCAGAACATGATTTAGTCGCCATTGGCTCGGGCGGAAACTATGCCCAAGCCGCGGCGTTAGCCCTGCTACAAAATACCGAATTATCGGCGCTGGAAATTGCAGAAAAGTCGTTGACTATTGCAGGCGATATCTGCGTATTCACCAATCAATTCAAGACAATTGAAGAACTTAACTACTAACAGCCCGTGAGGAATATTATGTCTGAAATGACCCCCCGTGAGATTGTCCACGAGCTGGATGCCCATATTATCGGCCAGAAAAAGGCCAAACGTTCCGTCGCCGTCGCCCTACGTAACCGCTGGCGTCGTATGCAATTGGATGCCGATTTCCGTCAAGAAGTTACCCCAAAAAACATTCTGATGATTGGCCCAACTGGCGTGGGTAAAACCGAAATCGCCCGCCGTTTGGCAAAGCTCGCCAACGCACCATTTATCAAGGTTGAAGCCACTAAGTTCACCGAAGTCGGTTACGTGGGTAAAGAAGTCGAGCAAATCATCCGTGATTTAACCGACATCGCCATCAAGCTGACCCGCGAACAACAAATGGGCAAATGCCGCCAACGCGCCGAAGAACACGCTGAAGAGCGCATTCTTGATGCTCTGCTGCCTAAGCCTAAAAATGACTGGGACAACACCGACACAGATACCAGCTCCAATACCCGTCAAATCTTCCGTAAAAAGCTGCGTGAAGGCCAATTAGACGACAAAGAAATCGATATCGATGTGGCGCAGCCGCAAATTGGTATTGAAATCATGTCGCCACCCGGCATGGAAGAAATGACCAACCAACTGCAAAGCCTGTTTAAAAACATGGGCCAAGCACCGGCTAAACGCCGCAAGATGAAGATTAAAGAAGCCTTTAAGCTGTTGATCGAAGAAGAAGCGGCCAAACTGGTTAATCAGGAAGATTTAAAAGAGCAAGCCATTGAATTGGTTGAGCAGCACGGTATCGTGTTCCTCGATGAAATCGACAAAATCTGTAAGCGTGGCGAAACCTCAGGTCCAGACGTGTCCCGCGAAGGCGTTCAGCGCGACCTGTTGCCTTTAGTTGAAGGTTGCACAGTCACCACTAAACACGGCATGGTGAAAACCGACCATATTCTGTTTATCGCCTCGGGTGCATTCCAAATGGCCAAACCCTCGGATTTAATCCCAGAGTTACAGGGCCGTTTACCGATCCGCGTTGAGCTAGATGCGTTATCAGCCGATGATTTTAAACGCATTTTAACCGAGCCACATGCCTCACTGACCGAGCAATATATCGCGCTGATGGCCACCGAAGGCGTGACCATTGAGTTTGCCGAGTCGGGCATCGAGAGCATTGCTAAGGCGGCATGGCAAGTGAACGAGCGCACCGAAAACATTGGTGCCCGTCGTCTACATACCGTGATGGAAAAGCTGATGGAAGATATCTCCTATGAGGCTTCCGACAAGTCTGGCAGCTCATTTGTGATTGATGCCGATTATGTGAGTGCTCACTTAGATAATCTGGTTCAAGACGAAGACTTAAGCCGCTTTATCCTGTAACTAGGGCTGTTATCCAAGCCTGCAATGTTCGGTATCCAAGATACCGAACATTCGTGCAAAATTGTGACTGTGGCTAAGGCTTACACTTTGTAACCTTAACCACAAATTGTTATGTTACAGCTTGTCCATTCCCCGTATTTTCTTGGCACTACCTATGACCACTAGCACACCCAATGTCACCGATCTTAAGCTCAAGCGTAAATCGCGCATTTTAGAAATCAGCTTCGATAACGGCGAGCAGTATCAACTCAGCTGTGAGATGTTACGCGTCTATTCCCCCTCCGCCGAAGTGCATGGTCACGGTAACCCTAAGCTGATCACCCACAAGAAAAATGTGAATATCACCAGCATCGAACCCGTAGGTAACTACGCGGTAAAAATCGTCTTCGACGATGGCCATGATACAGGGCTATTCTCCTGGCAGGTGCTTTACGATCTCGCCACTCACCAAGTGGAACTATGGGAAAAATATCTAGCTCGCCTACGTGCCGAAAAGGCTACCCGCGAACCGCTGATCGCGATGAACATAAAGTACAACTAATACATTAGGTTAGCTGGTTATTAATTGTGAGATTTAAACAATTACATTACAGCTAACGACAGATGTTTAAGAGTATTCGGCCATAGATTAAGCACAGTTATTCCAGTGACACGCCGTAAATATATCCCTATAGGCTCGACGGCGGCATCCATGCCGCCAACGGTCACTTCCATAACAATGCTTAATTCCGCTAATCTCTGCGTATGCTTAAACTCTAAAAACAGGTCATTTTACAATGGGTAGTTTGTGAATCTGTTACTTCTCTTGCTGACCTGAATATCTAAGGAAAGATAATGTCGGAAAAAGTCCCCTGTACAGCCTGCAAAACCTTAATCATGCCCAGCACCGCCGAGCGCAACGCAGGCTTATGTATGCCCTGCAAAAACGGCAATCGCGAAAATATCGAACAGGCAAAAGCCTATTACCAAAAGGAGCGGGAATTAGATAAAACCTGCCCTTTTAGAGCCCTGTGGCGAGAGATAGTGGTGCAGGTGCATAACGATAAGCAGGGCTTTCACACGCTAAGCGAAGCGGCGCAGCACTATTACGCAGTCAATTGTCTTTCGGGCGAAGTCTACAACGGCGGCTTTATCCAGTATTTCGATAACTCATCGGGTGAGCATTATGCTGTTGCCGAGCGCGGCCTTCAGCAAATAGGCGCTATGCATTCGTTAGCCCTACTACAACAGGCTAAACAGGCGGTATTTGGCGACCTTCCCGTGCCAACTGACAGAGACCAACGCCTCGCCGCAACCGATAATCCAGTCGCCGAAGCCCGACTCAATCAACTCGATGATGAGTTTTATAAAGATTTGGATAATCTTGATATCAAGCTAGAGAGCTATGCACTACAAACTGGATTGGTTAACGCAATCGAATGATTGCGGTTTTATTGTGAGTACTTTACGCAAGTAATTAAGCGGCGCGTTAACTTAAACTATCAGTATTTCATTAGCTTAACGTCGTGGGGCTTCACCCCACACCCGACCAAGAGGGGATCAACAGCAATTCCCTCTTGCCTCTTTGTTAACACGAGTCCTTGCCGCCCCTAGCGAAGTTACATGCATTAACGCTTCATTTATAAATCAGGCCTTGGTCTTATGGATAAATTGCTATCGCTTCCGAAGGCAACGTCCCTGTACCTGCGAAAGCTAGC
>NZ_JTLE01000094.1:511692-530852 GCF_000798835.1 Shewanella sp. ZOR0012 | reverse complement strand
CATGTTATCACCTAAATGGGTTATGAGTGAGATCATAACATTTCTTATTAGGTGGCCAAATTCAGTGTGCCACTACACTCCGAGTTTGTTAGTCTTCTAATCGCTTTTGCTTTGATTGGTTTGATTCTTTCGTTTGCATCTGAGATTCAGGAATTCTCAATAGCTGGAAATATAGTAAAGCTAAAAGAAGTCAAAAAAGATGCTGAAAAATCAATTAGTGAATTGAAAGCGGCAAGAACTGAAACCTATAGATTTTTGCTGATTCTTGCAAAAAGGTATCCAGGAGGTGTCTCAGACGGAGGTACTGTCGATAGTCGAATTGGCGACTTCTGGAATTTATATGATCAAATTGTATCGTTCGGATGCAAAGACGAATTAGCTAGCAATCTATTGGATGTAGTGAACGTTCTGATTAAAGGACAGCTCACTAGAATTTCAAAAAGTAGCGACTCGATAAGCAGTAAATATTCAGGTTCAGATATCATTCCAGAGCCAGCGCAGTTAACGATTGAAGCGTTGGATAATGATTCTGTAGAAAAAGCTGCAAATAGAATGGGTACTGCAGGTGGTAGTGAACAAATGAAGAGAATGCTTATTGTTGGTTTAGACGAGTACAAGAAACTATATGAATTACGTCAGTCGCTGCAAGTACAAATGTAACAAAGCGCTGCTAAGGACAAACCTACGCTTCGGTTCGCCCCAGAGCGCAGCGTTACATGCTATGAAATATATCCTGCTCATTTTGATGTTCGCTACTCAAACGGCTTTTGCTGAAGTAGATCTGGTTAAAGTCGACAAATCCGAAAGGAAAATGTACTTATTGTCGGCTGGTGAAATAGTAAAAGTATATGACGTTGCCCTTGGTGCTAATCCTAAAGGGCATAAAGAACAAGAAGGTGATGAAAAGACCCCTGAAGGTGAATACACGCTTGATTACAAAAAAGAAGACTCTTCATTCTATAGGGCTATGCATGTCAGTTATCCAAACACAGTTGATATAGCTAATGCTGAGAAAAATGGTGTTTCGCCAGGTGGTTTTATTATGGTTCATGGGCAGCGTAATTGGTTAGGTTGGCTTGCTCCAATTGCGCAGCGCTTTAATTGGACAAACGGCTGTATTGCCATTACAAACTCCGAAATGGATGAATTTATGGAATTGGTAAATGTCGGTACCAAAATTCAAATTGAGTAGCAGGCATGTAACAAGTGCAGTCAGCAACGCCCCTTTTGGGCAGGACCTCGCTACGCTCGGCTGCTGCAAGCGTTAACCTCTAGAGCAAGTATGAAGCACATTATTAGTAAAGATTTAGGTATTGAAGCATTCAAAAAGAGATTCTCAGAAATCAGAGAATCCTTTCTGGATTCATTAACAGCAGCTAGCAACGGTTATAAGAACGTAAGATACCTTGCTTGTGATGAAAATGGGGCACCTATTAACTGGGTGTGGGACGATGAAAGCTTCAGCCATAACAAGGAAGAAGGCGCTCTTGAAGATGCGATTCAATTTGCCAATAACATGATAAATAGCGGTATGTGTTTTTCCTTCATGGGGTGTTTATCAGGCTCCGGTGAGCTTGAAGTTTGGCTGACCACTTTTGAATCTCCCATAGAAAAGCCAACATGGCCAAGCAATAAAGAACCCAGATTTGAACTGACTCATGGGGGTGTAACACAAGAATAGCGAAGGGGTAATCAAATGCTAACCATAGAATTTTTAATCCTGACCCTACAATTTAATCCTAACCCCACAAATTGAAGCAAAGCACTTAGCTTACTTTTGCCCCTAAGTTAGATTACTCGAAGATTTTAACGCGCCCCCCATCTGGATAGAAACCTTATCCCTTTAAGAACGCCCTCAATAAAGTCGCGCTCCCAGCCGAACACTTGCTGCTATCTAGATAAGATTTTCATCATTTTGTGAACAGTATCAAATGCAGTAAACGCTAAATTATCAAGAATGTTGTCCTGCCTACCTCTCCCTAACATACCCGACAGCGTTGTAAAGTTTATTTTTTGTTAAGCTAAAAAAACTTTCCCAATCAACACCCGTGCTGAGATTTTGAAAAAAACCAGAGATTACACTAGATTAACTATCGTTAATCAAATAAAAAATCTATTGATAAATCAACCAATAGACCATGACAACAAAAACACAACATTTACATTTTTTCGCGTCGAAAAGGCTTCTTTGCGCAAAGTTTCTACTGTTATACTCGCGTTAGCCGATAAAACAATAATAAAACAAACGAGTAAGGAAGCGCTTTATGTTGGCCCCTGAACTCCTCGAGTTAAGCAGTGACAAAAGCAAGGCGGAATTACGCCTGATCCCCAAAGAGCATGGCCCCATCACCCGTGATGATGTGATGCGCCTGTTATCGCTCCCAGAGTTTTGCTCACTGTATCCACTTGATCAGGCCATCGATAAAGTGGTGGCGCAAACCAACTCTCTGTACCATCAAGAAGATGGTAAATTTGAACTGTTTTCCGTACTGGCTGAACGCCGAGATGGTAGCGTTAAGATTGAAATCAGCCCAGATAAAATGCTCGCCACCATGACCCTAACCGCCCCTTGTGGAGGTAAAGCGGTCGACTTACCTGAAATTCTTACTGAACTTAAAAAAAATAATGTTTGCATGGGCTTAAGCAAACTTAAAATCCAAACCTTGCTGCAAAAAATCACCAAGCTCAAACCCGGCGATAGCTGTCAAAGTGAAATCGCCCAAGGCAAGCACCCAGTAAACGGCCAAAATGCCGTGCTAGAGCGTAAGGTTTCGCTGGCCCGTGAGCGCTTACTCCAGCCGCAGGAGCGCGAAGATGGTACTGTGGATATGCGTAATCTTGGCTCCATGATAATGGTCAAGCCTAACGATATTTTGATGATCAAACACCCAGGGACCGAAGGCTCTCCCGGTTATAACATTAAAGGAGAAGTTCTTAAGCAAAAGCCTGGCAAGGATCTGCCTTTACTAGCTGGAACAGGTACCAGCATCCATCCGAATGATCCCAACAAACTCATCGCCACTGTAGCAGGGCAACCCGTTGAAACCCGCACAGGCATGAATGTTGATGATGTTTTACAGCTAAAAGATGTCGATATCAGCACGGGTCATGTCACCTTTAAAGGCAGTATTTTAATCACAGGTGATGTACACGAAGGCATGATAGTGAAAAGCTCCGGTGATATTACTGTGATGGGCTTTGTCGATTCAGCGACCCTTGAGGCAGAAGGCGATATTACCGTTAGTAAAGGCGTTATTGGTCGGCAAATTCGCGTCAATGAGTTTTCGACTAACCTCACAGCTCAAGGGCAAATCAGCGCCCAGTTTGTGCAATATTCCCAATTAACTGCAAAGGGGAATATTCTGATCACTAAGCAATTACTTCATAGTAATACCAAAACAGCAGGAACCCTGACGATAAGTGACACTAGCGGTCGCCGCGGCGATTTAACTGGTGGCGTCGCCCATGCTGAAAAAGGACTCATTGCCGTTGCCATTGGTGCCACTGCGGGGACAAAAACAGAAGTATTTTGCGCAATGGAGCAAGGCGAGCTCAAGCAAAACCTCAAACAGCTGGAGGAAAGTGTCCAATCAATGGTGATAGCCACCCTCGATATTGAAGCTCGCCTAAAAAGACTTCCCCCAAAATCCGAATGGCAAAATGATCCCGTGATGATTGAGCAGATTAAGATGATGCTCGATGAGAAAAATCGGATTTTAAACGAGCGCACCCGTGAAGAGCTCGAATTTGATAGCCTAAAACAGGAAGTGGAAAGTTATTTCGATAAGTATCACATCGATGTGATTAAGCATGTATTCCTCAATGTCGAATTTCATATTGGCCAAGCTAATCATAGAACTACCCGCGAACATGGCACTTGCTCCATCACCAATCTTAATCAAGAGATTAACTTTGATTACAATGCCAAACCTAAAGCACAAGCGGCAGCCAGTTAAATAACGTTCAAAGCGTTTTACTAAGGGCGCACATGTCATTCAACGTGGCGCGCCCCTTAGGGCTGCTGCTTCAATCATAACCCCCTCATTGTTATCCACGAGTGAATCCTCGCCCAAGAAAATTTCAATGACTTTCTTCTTTGACCTAGTCGGTGGCATACTGCCTACGATTCCCCACGTAAACGCCAGCGTTGGGGGATAAGGATAAATGTGATAGGTTGAAGTAGAACATGGCCCCAGGAATACACATGACTCAAGTAAAAATGGCTGATATTCAATGGCCAGCAGTAGTTAAGCTGACTCAAAATGATGAACTCCTTTATCTTGGCCATCAACGTGATTGGTTAGAACTCGCCTGCCTTTATCAGCATCAATTTATCGATACGGACCTGTTACTCGACAGCTTAGGTAACCAATATTTGATCCGCGCCACCCCAAGCACTATTCATGAAGATCCTATTGGTGAGCTACCTAACCTGCTAAAACAAGAGCACAAATTGCCCCTCACCGATTTTATTAAATGGGTACAAAAGCATGCCAATGCCGTAGGCCAATGCTGTGTGGCCAAATTAGCGTTTACAACATTCGCCCAAGGGATGGAAATCGTCCATAGCTTAGATGACTAAGCAGAAGCAAAGTAAAATCTGATAGGATTCACAGTCTTCAACGAGATGATCCAAAAAGCTAATATCCTCAACCACATTTAGCAGGCATAATTTATCACGAACGGCCCAGCCCGTTATGTCCAAAGCGATTGGTCTGCATACTTTGCCTTAAAGTGCCAAATCAACGCTGGACATCATTCGGATACACCAACAAACGGAACCTAAATTGGAACTACTTAAGATTGACTGCTTAGGCAAATCACTGCGTTTGGAAGGCTCCCTCGCAGGTTGGCAACAACTCTTTTGGGACAATACCTTAGTCTCACAAAAAGCCGCTTCAGTGGATAATGGCGGTCTCAAAGTCCATGAATTTGAACTCACTCAACAGCATAGCCAATTGGCCAGCGAGCATGGCGAAGCGCAAGTTCTTGAGCATAAAATCCTTGTGCGGCTTGAAACCGATGTGGTTTGGCAGCCCTTTAGATTCGACTATCGACTGCTTATTGATGAAGAAGTGATTGCCCAAGGCACTCGTACCGAAAAAGATATCGAACGCCAAACCCCTGAAATCCCAGTGACTACACCACAAAAATTTAGCTTTGTTGGTTTAGCTTCCCTTGGATTTAAGCTACTCAAAAGCGCTAAGGTCATCAAAGTGGTACTCGCGGGCGCGAGTGTGGCGGCCTACTCTTGGTTGTTTTCATTCCAATTTGCCTTGGCACTTATCGCCTGTTTGGTATTCCACGAGTACGGCCATATTCGCGCGATGAAGTACTTTGGGATGAAAACCAAAGGAATTTACCTCATCCCCTTTATGGGGGGACTCGCCCTAAGCGATGAAAAAATTAACACCCGCTGGCAGGATGTGGTCATCTCGATTATGGGGCCAACCTTCGGCCTGTTGATGTCGGTAGGCTCGCTTATCGCTTACCACATGACGGACAATGTCTTTTTTGCAGGGCTAGCAGCTTTTAACGCGCTACTTAACCTGTTTAATTTATTGCCAATTTTACCCCTCGATGGTGGCCATATTTTAAAAAGCATTAGCTTCTCGATGAACAGCATTATGGGGTTAATTGCCTGCGTCATTGGCGCCGCCTTTGGGGTGTATATCAGCTACACCTTAGGCTTAGCCTTGCTCGGTTTCTTGCTACTTATCGGCAGCTTAGAAATTGTATTTGAATGGCGTACTCGTCATCAAAGCCACCTGTTGCCGCTGGACAGATATGGGCAGATATTCTCAACCATTTGGTACTTAGTGACCGTTGCCGCCCTCGTTGGGATTATCTGGCACTTAGCGGGCACGGGCGATGATATGTTAAGCCTGCCACTCCAGATCCTGCGCAGCTAATCTGACTCGCATTAAGAGAAAAGCGAGATAATAAAAAACCGCGATTACTTAAGGCATCGCGGTTTTTATTTATCTAATAATTCAATTAATTATCCGCTAATGGCGGCGCAATATCGCTCCCACCGAGGGCTTGGTAGAGTGTCGCTTGGGCCGTTAATTGGTTATAACGATTCTCCAGCAATGCGGCCTCAGCGCTGCGGCGATTCTCCTGCGCATCAATCCAATTTTGAATGCCGATAGCGCCATGGCGATATTGGCTCTCATAAATCGCTTCAGCCTGGGCAGCGGCGCTAAATTGCTGCTCAAGCTTCTCACCTTGGTAGGCGTATTGCTGCTTGGCCGAGATAGCGTTATCCACATCTTCAAAAGCGCTGTAGAGGGTTTTACGGTAATTCACAATCGCCGTTTGGTAGTCGATATCAGCAAGATCATTGTTGATTTGCATTTGATTCCATTGCAAAAAAGGCAGCACTAAACCCGCACCTAAACTCCCCACGGGATTGCGCAACAGCTCTTTTAGCTCAGAGGTCGACTCACCCACGCTGCCAGTCAAACTCAAACTTGGGAAGTAACTGGCGTAGGTCGCATCCTTACTGGCCAGCGCCGAGCGCAATTGGTACAAAGCCGCCTTCACATCGGGACGACGGCCGACCAATTCGGCGGGAATGCCGACGCCAACCTCAGGCACCGCACCGTCCGGCAATTGCTTGATCTCAACCGCCACTTGCCCCGGGGCGCGATTGAGTAAGATCGCTAGGGCATTTTCGGCTTCAGCTAACTGTTGCAGCAATTGACTGTGGGAAGCCTCTTGCCCCGCTAAACTGCGTTGGGATTCGAGCACATTCAGCTCAGTCACGGCGCCCGAGGCATATTGGCGCTGGGTTAATGCCAGTGTTTGTCGACTATGTTCAATACTCTTATTGCTTAGTTCAATCCGCTGATTCAGATAGCCAATCTGCCAATAGAGGGATGCCGTCGTCGCGACTAAACTTTGCGCAGTGCTCTCCCTATCTTCTAGGCTTGCCAGCGCCGTCCATTGGGCTTGGTCGATATTGGCCGACACTTTACCCCAGAGATCCACTTCATAACTTACCGACAGGTTCGCCTGAAATGTCTTGCTCGAACTGCCGCCCTCCAGCGGTTTATTCATAGACGCGGTATTATTAGAGCTGAGCTGTGGATACAAATCATCCCACGCTAACCCCGCCTGTAAACGCGCCTTTTGCAAGGTTAAAGTCGCAAGAGTCAAATCATTATTGCTGCTAAGCACTTGGCTAATCAGCTGATTTAATTCGGGTTGATTAAACTTATGCCACCAAGGGTCGAGGCTAACTTGACCATTCACTTGGGTGTGCTGCCATTGCTCAGGCACTTGTAATGCCGGCGGCTCAAAGTCGGAGCGCATCAGCGCGCCACAACCCGAGAGCAGCGCAATGCTGGTGGCAATCACGCTGAACTTAAGCGTTGAACCGACACGGCGGCTTAATTCATTTTGATGCGTTAAAACTCGATTATTCATTCAGTTACTCTCTCGCTAGGGCATCAACAGGGTCTAAACGCGCCGCATTACGAGCGGGGAGGAAGCCAAACAACACCCCGATTAAGGTGGAGCAGGCGAAGGCGGCAACAATAGAAGTCGTTGAATAAATCATCTGGAAACTGCCTCCCGCTTGGGCAAACACCACGCCAATCAAATAGGCCAAGGCCACCCCAAGCGCGCCGCCGCACAGACAAACCAACACGGCCTCAATTAAAAACTGCCGCAGAATATCACTCTGGCGCGCCCCAACCGCCATGCGCACGCCAATTTCGCGAGTACGTTCGGTCACTGACACCAACATGATATTCATTACCCCAATGCCACCCACCACGAGGGAAATCACCGCAATAGCCGAGATTAATAGCGTCATGGTCGCGGTGGTTTTCTCGATATTCTGGCGAATGGTATCCGTGTTAATGGTGAAGAAATCCTGTGTACCGTGGCGCATCTTCAGCAGGCTAATAATCCCCTGCTCCGCCGCATTGCTCGGTACGGATTCATCGAGCCTAACAGTAATGCCATCAAGGTATTTCTTGCCTACCATTCGGCCTGATACCGTGGTGTAAGGCACCCACACATTGAGAGCATCACTATTACCAAAGGCGCTTTCCTTAGGCTGAGTGACACCAATAATCCGCACCGGCAAATCCCCGAGGAAGATGACTTCCCCGATGGCAGAGCCCATGACGCCGCTACTGTTAGGGAACAGCTGTTTACGGGTATTTTCATCGATCACCGCATCTTGGGCTAACGCATTAACACTGTCATCGTCCCAAAACTGCCCTTGGGCGAGCTCATAGCCTCTAACCCGGAAGAACTCTGGCCCCACGCCATTCACAGTCGCCGTCACCGCCTTATTGCCATAACGCACCGTCGCGCTCGAACCGATGCTCGGGGTGACGCTATCGACATAGGGTAAGTTTTTCAGTGCATTAGCATCGCTTGCAGTCAAAGTTCGTACCTTTGCCGAACGCCTATCGCCAAAGCCTGAGCCGGGGCGAATGTCTATGGTATTGGTGCCCATTGAACTAATGCTCTTTAAGATTTCCCGCTGCGAGCCTTCACCCAGCGCCACCACAGACACGACTGAAGCGATACCGATAATAATGCCGAGCATAGTTAAAAAGGTGCGCAATCTATGGGTCGACATCGCCAGCAGCGCCATTTTCAGGGCTTCGGCATATCTGTCCCATGCCGCCACGCGGGCGCGCACCTTCGTCTTGGCGGGGATCACTTCAGTCTTAGGCGCAGCCGCAACGTTTGAGGCGGGATTAGGCTCATCGCTGATAATCATCCCGTCCTTAATCTCAATAATACGGTCGGCATGCTGCGCCACATGCATATCGTGGGTCACGATGATAATGGTGTGGCCCTCGCGGTGCAGTTCCTGTAATAACCGCATCATTTCTTCGCCGCTGTGACTATCTAAAGCGCCCGTCGGTTCGTCGGCAAGGATCACATCACCGCCATTCATCAGCGCCCGTGCCACACTCACCCTCTGCTGCTGGCCGCCACTGAGCTGATTCGGCTTATGGTCGAGACGCTCACCTAAACCCAAGCGCGACAATAAGTGCTCAGCGCGCTGTCTACGTTCAAGACGATCTTTACCCGCATACACGGCGGGCACTTCGACGTTACCGACAGCATTTAGATCGCCAAGCAAATGATATCGCTGAAAAATAAAGCCGAAATGCTCACGTCTCAGCTTTGCGAGTTCATCCACATCCATCTGCGAGGTATCTTGGCCATCGATAAAGTACGCGCCCTTTGAGGGTTTATCTAAACAGCCCAAGATATTCATCAGGGTCGACTTACCCGAACCCGAGGCGCCGACAATCGCGACCATCTCACCACGGGCGATGGAAAGATTAACATCTTTGAGTACAGTCAGTTGTTGCTCACCCGCCTGAAAACTGCGGTAGCAAGCTGACACTTCCAGTAATGGCTTAGTCACGCTTAAAACCTCATTGGTGGGCCACGGAACTTCATGGTCGAGCCGTCGGCGGGCATTCCGAGCACCACTTGGTCGCCTTCGTTCAGGCCAGACAGGATTTCGGCATTGATTTTGTTATTAATACCAACAGTTACATCCACATATTGCACTTGGTTATTCACCAATACAGGCACTTGATATTGCGGCCCACGGGACTTGCCTTCCGCTGGCGGAGCCGCTTTATCCCTTGGTTTTACCCTCAGCACTTGCGATGGTACTAACAGCGCATCATCAGACTTGGCAAGCACAATCGAAATCTGCGCCGTCATCCCAATGCGTAGGGTACGGTCGGGGTTTTCGACATCGAACAGGCCATGGTAATAAATGGCGTCTGAATCGCTCGAGCTCATATTGCTATCGTCACCATCCATTGACGTCGGGCCAGGCTCAATCGCCCTTAAAGTGCCGCGATAGGGATGGTTAGGTCTACCAAGAATAGTGAAATACACTGGCTGTCCTGGGCGCACATTGACGATATCGGCTTCGGAGATCTGCGCCTTGACCGTCATGGTATCGAGCTGCGCCATCTCGACTATGGTTGGTGTGGTTTGATTGGCGTTAACGGTTTGACCCACTTCGACCGCAGAGTAAACGACGGTGCCATCCATAGGCGCAGTGATCTTGGTATAACCTAAATCGATTCTGGCACTGTCGACATTAATTTCAGCCTGTTGTTTCTGCGCTTCTAACTGCTCAAGCTCGGCTTGATACACCGTGAGCGTGGCTTCGGCGGCTTCAAAGTCTGCGCGGGAGCTGGCCTTATCGGCGAGCATTTGCTGCTGACGGGTATATTCGAGTTTTGCCTGACGTATTTGTGCCTGCTTAGCACGATACTGAGCATTGATGTTTTTAAGGGATGCCAGCGCATTTTGCAGGCTGTTTTGCTGGGCAAGACTGTCGATTTGCGCGATAAGATCGCCCTTTTTCACCTCTTGGCCTAGCTCCACAGGCAAACTCAGAATTTGCCCCGAGACCTGCGCGCCCACACTCACCAGCTTGGAGGCCTGCAACATGCCGTTGGCAAGCACCGAGTTTTCAATATCGCCGCGTCTAACGGGCTCCGTCACATAGCTTGGGGCCGCCTCGGGTTTATGCAACAGAAAATAAGCGCCGCCCCCAAGGAGGATGAGGCCGCTTAGGATCAATATCAATTTACGCTTTGAGGATTTTTTCATCTGAATCTAGGTGTCCATCAATGCCAATGGGCGCAAGCGTGTATCTTGCGGGAAGAAAAATAGTGCAGCCAGTATATAGAGTTAGCTAAGCGCAGTAGACGAAGGAAGTGTCGATATCAGGTAAAGATTTGCAAATATCTGTGTAGAAGTTTGCGCCCTAGACCTTTAAATATACGGATAACACTTTGAACCATATAAATCCGTGTTACTTGAGATTGTCTGCATACCTCAAACTAAAGGGTCATGGCGTGAAACGCTGATTTTTATAAGCAAAGGTCTGTATAAACAACCAATAGCAAAACAGGGATACCTTAGGTATCCCTGTTGTTTACGCTATGCCAAAGAGGCATTCATTGCAGATTTTACAGTGCTTAGCCAAGGCGGCGACGTAGTTCACGGGTCGCATCGACCATGTTTTTCAGCGCGGGTTCGACTTCAGCCCAAGTGCGTGTCTTAAGGCCGCAATCGGGGTTAACCCACAGTTGGCGCACTGGCACTTTTTGCGCCGCTTTTTCAATAAGGTGCACCATGGCCTCAACACTTGGCGTATTGGGCGAGTGGATATCGTAAACGCCAGGGCCAATTTCATTTGGATATTCAAAATCTTCAAAGGCGTTGAGCAGTTCCATGCGTGAGCGCGAAGTCTCGATGGTGATCACGTCCGCATCCATGGCGGCAATCGCGGCAATCGTATCGTTAAACTCGCTGTAACACATATGGGTATGGATTTGGGTTTCATCAATCACACCCGCCGCACTCAGTTTAAAGGCATTCACCGCCCAATCTAAGTAAGCCTGCCACTCGCTTTGCTTTAATGGCAATCCTTCACGGAAGGCTGGCTCATCAATTTGAATAATGCCAATACCTGCATTTTGTAAATCCACCACTTCATCACGAATTGCCAGCGCCAATTGGGTGGCAATGGTATCGCGGCTGATATCTTCACGGGCAAACGACCAATGTAGAATCGTCACCGGGCCCGTTAGCATGCCTTTGACGGGTTTGTCCGTCAGGCTTTGGGCAAATACAGCCCAATCAACCGTCATGGCTTTCGGGCGACTCACATCACCATAAATCAATGGCGGCTTAACGCAACGAGAACCATAACTCTGTACCCAACCATTTTTGGTAAAGCCCACACCTTCGAGCTGCTCACCGAAGTATTCCACCATGTCATTACGCTCGGCCTCACCGTGTACCAGCACATCGATACCAAGTTTAAGCTGGCGGTCTATGGTATCGCGGGTCACTTGCTGCAACTGCTCAGTATATTGAGCATCGCTTAGCTCACCCTTGCGCCATCGACTACGTAGTCCACGGATTGCCGGTGTTTGTGGGAATGAGCCAATCGTAGTTGTTGGCAACAATGGCAAACGGTACTTACGCTGCTGCACCGCTTGGCGCTCAGTAAATTCGCTCACACGTTCATAGTCGGCTGGGGTCAGCGCATTCACACGGGCGATCACTTTAGCATCCGCCGCCTGTGCTTTAGCCTCACGGCGAGCCACGCAGGTGTTAACTATCGCTTTGGCCGCGACAGACTCAGGGGCCAGCAGCAATTGACGCACATTCGCCAGTTCCAACAGCTTTTGCTTAGCAAATGCGAGCTGCTGACGTAGCGCCGGCGCGAGCGTTGTCTCTACCTCTAAATCCACAGGGCTGTGCAGCAGTGAACACGAAGTGCCAATCCATAAACGCTGGCCTAAGTCTCTGGCAACACTGCCGATACGCTCGACAATCTGATCAACCTCTGCCGCCCACACGTTACGGCCATTAACTACGCCAGCTGACAGAATTTGATCTGGTCTTAATGCATTAGCAAACAAGGCCAATTGTTCAGGGGCAGTCACTAAATCTAGGTGCACCCCCGCCACCGGCAGCGCGGAAACCAATGCCTGATGATGGCTAATGCTGCCATAGTAACTGGTGAGTAAAATCTTCACTTGAGCCGTTTTAAGCGCTTGATAAGCTTCGCTAATCGCTGCTTGCCAATCGGCGGCTAATTCGAGCGCCAAAATCGGCTCTTCAAGTTGCACCCAAGTCACGCCCTGCGCAGCAAAACGCGCGAGAATGTCGGCATAGGCCTTTAACAGATTTGGCAATAGGCTGAGTTTATCGAAATCCTGCTCCACGGTTTTGGCCAGATACAAGTAACTCACAGGGCCTAACAACACAGGCTTGGCTTGATAACCTAATGACTGCGCCTCGGCCACTTCATCAAAAAACTGCTCATAAGCGATAGAGAACACTTGGTCTTGCTTAAGCTCTGGCACTAAGTAGTGATAGTTAGTGTTGAAATACTTAGTCATTTCCGAGGCTGGCGCATCGATGCCACTTGGTGCGCGGCCACGGGCAACGCGGAATAAGGTATCAAGATCGATAGCACCCTCACCACGGTGGCGATCGGGGATAGCGTTTAGGGTCGCACTCAGGGTTAACACTTGATCGTAAAAGGCAAAATCCCCTACTGGCACTTGCTCAATTCCCGCAGCCACTTGCCATTGCCAATGGGTGCGCCGCAACTCCTTAGCCACCTCATGCAGTTCAGCTTGAGTGCTCTCACCACGCCAGTATTTTTCAAGGGCAAACTTTAATTCACGACGACGCCCGATACGGGGAAAACCAAGACTGTTTAATTGCATACCATATCTTCCTTTATTTGAGATAAGCCATATTCGGCACTAGCACCCAGCTGATGGTGTTTTCTTGGCAACTTTTCGCATTTAAGCCTAGATAAATCACAATGGGCGTCTGGACGTCTAGAAGTTTATTGTGATAGTCTCTATGCCAGCAACCGAATTGATTTCAAGCACAACATGAGCGAAATTCACTTGGAGTGATCATGATCGAACTAAGACATCTGCGAACCTTAATGGCCCTGAAGGAAAGTGGCAGCTTGGCGGGCGCAGCCAAAAAACGTTTTGTCACCCAATCGGCTCTCTCCCATCAAATTAAGGAGTTAGAGCAACGAATTAACTCGCCCATTTTTGTGCGTAAGAGCAAACCGCTCTCCTTTACTCAGGAAGGTGCACGCCTGTTGCACCTCGCCGAGGAGATCCTGCCTAAGGTGTTAGAGACGGAAACCGATCTCAAAAATGGGCTGGAAACTGAAACCAATCAGCTCAGAGTCGGGATTGAATGCCACAGCTGTTTTCGCTGGTTAATGCCAGTGATGGAGCAATTTAGGCAAGATCATCCCCAAGCAGAGTTAGATCTCTCAAGCCGTCATCTATTCGACTCGCTCAATGCCCTAGAAATGGGCGAACTGGATATAGTGCTGACCTCAGATCCCGTGCCAGGTCACTCGCTCGCCTATCAGCATTTGTTTGATTTTGAAGTGAAGTTAGTGGTTGCTAAGGATCATCCCTTAGCGAAAGAAGCCTATGTTACACCCAAGCAATTGGCGCGCTTGCCGATAATCAGTTATCCGGTGCCACTGGCGCGTTTAGATATTTACCGCCACTTTTTAGAGCCCGCGGGCATAGAAGCCGGCGAGCAAAAAACCTGTGATTTGACCATGATGTTATTGCAGCGCATCGCCTGTAAGGACGGTATCGCCGCCCTACCCAATTGGTCTATCAATGAGGGACATGGTTTGAGTTTAGCTTCAGTCAAACTCGGCCAAGAAGGCTTAAAACGCCCGCTATTTGGGGCTTATCGCCGCCACAGCGCGAACTCGGCCTTAGTGCAAAACTGGCTGCAACTAGTAGCAAGCGAAGGCTTAGCCCGCCAGCAAAAAACCAATTAAGCGTTGAAATATTTAACAAAAAAGCCTGCTATTGCAGGCTTTGTTTTTATGGGTGGTGCTTAGAGCGGGTTAAGCAATAAACCACGCATTGACAATACCCGGCGCAGAATTAACCCGGGGGAATTTTGATTACGGGTCTGGCGCAGATTGTGGGCGATCATAAACTCTTGGCGCAGATCTTGGTCAAGATCTAAGGCTTCAAAGGCTTCGATGGTTAAGGTTTGTTGCTGATTATCGATCAAAGACTTAATCACACTTAGCGGGAAAGATTGCTCAGAGCTGGCATTCAAATAAGCAAATGCGGTTAAGGCAATAATCTGGCCGAACACACTAAACAGCGCCAAGGTTTGCACCTCATCGGGGTCGATATCGACATCCGGCATATCAACTAAGCTGTCAACCGCATCAGTTGCTATATTTTCCGTGAGTTTCCAATAACCTTGCACCAACTTCTTATAGGGTTGAGGCAATTCATCGAGGCGTTCTTTCAAATAAAATGTAAAGGCGTAACGGTAAATATTAACTTGGCCCAAACGAATTAAGGCATCTTTTAAAGAGCGAGACTTAGGGCTAACCACACCAGAAGCTTGCGCCGAATTGCTGCGCATCAACATATGGGCCGCTAACGCGGGATCACTCGAAATAATATCGATCACATTACGAATATCGCCTTCGGCAAGAATGGCCTTTTTCAGTGGAATTAAGATCCCACGGCGGCCAATGACTTGCTCTTCATTCGCTATGATGGCTCTCACTTGAGTAAAAACCTGTTGCTCAAGATCTGTCATAGGACACTTTACACCTGTTAATTAGCTATAAGATGATTCGAATACCGCTCACATCATACCCAAACTACAAAGAATTTCAGCACTAAGTCGTAGAATAATTGCGTTAACCCTAAAGATGATGTGCTTTACAGTATAAGCAACGACTTAGCCTGTATTACACCCGTAAAAATGATTTTTCTCTGCACCCAACAGCAGAAATAACAAAGCCAGACAACGTCTGGCTTTAAAATGCGCTAAATCACTTAATTATCAGGATTCGGCTTAGAAGCGGTAACCTACCGTCAAGCGAATATCACGGCCTCGGCCTGAGTAATAGCCGTCATAGGTTCCACCAGCATAATAACCAGCACTGACATAGTCTTTATCAAACAGGTTATCGATACGCAGGCTCGCTAACCAAGCGTCACGGGTATAGTTAAGTGCCAAGTTACCTAAGACATAACTAGCCAATTTATCGCCTTGGTTAGCATTATCGCCTTCGATAAAGCGATCGCCCGTATAAATCGCCTCGGCAAAGACTTGAAAATGTTCGGCAAAATCCATGCTGACATAACCGCGTCCCGAATGCTCGGCCACCCAAGACAATTTCTTGCCATCATTTACCCCATCGGTAAATTCGGCATCGATATAGTTGTACTCAAGACCTAGTTGCAACGCTTTAGTCACCTGCCAATCCCAATCGGCACTCGCGCCATAACGGCGTGAAGCATCGGCATTGACGTTAGCGCCTTGGAAGCTGCCCCCAACAGGTTTTTCAGCACTCGGGTCGAAGACAATTTCATCTTCTAAATCGAGGCGGTATAGGCTCACTCGCAAAGTTTGGCTGGCAACAGCCCAATCCCAACCAGCTTCATAGGAGCGGCCGGTCTGCGGCTTTAAGCCATACACATCTTTCGGAGTGTAGGCTTGCTCATCCACCTTAGCGAAACGGAAGTTTTCATCGCCACGTAGATAGAATCTGTGCTCGGCGCTCGGACGGTAATTTAAACCGAACTCGAATGCAGTGGCATCTTCATCTAAATCAATACCGTTTGGATACACATTGCCATCGACCAGATCGTCAGTCACCCGCGCGTAACGTCCGCCCACCACATAGCTTAAGGTGTGACTTAACGGCACAGTGGCTTGCAGGTAAGCACTTTGCATATCCTGCACGTTACTGCGCGCCATAGAGTCAAACTCGGCTTTACCGCGGCTGATATCCAAACCAGTCACTAGGTTTAGCTCACCTTGACGGGTACTGTAGTTGGCAAGCGCCTTAGGGCTAAACATCAGCAGTGAGCGAGTATTATGGCTCTGGCCCCAATTGAGTGAGCTGACTAAGGTATCGCTGTAATCTAGATCCGCCGCTAATGCCCAGTTTTGATTAAGCTGATGCTGATAGCCCGTACGCGCCGCAGTGGTCATTTCATGGGAATATTGCTTATCGTTCCCAGAGTAACGTGGGTTGTCTTTAAATTGATCTTTAGTCAATGCCCCTGGATTTTCGCGGTCATCATCGTAATAGCTGGTTTCGACAAAGAAAGAATCAGTCGCCGTTTTATATTGAATGCGGCCAAGGATAGAGCCCGTTTCATTGGCATTATGCTGACGATAGTTGTCACCTTGGTTGTAGCTTCCGGTCAAGAAATAGCGCCAATCCTTGTTGATTGCGCCAGACACATCGCCGCGACCTTCATAGGTATTAAAGCTACCGCCGGATAATTGCACGCTGCCACCCGTATTCTCAGGCGATTTAGTCACAATATTGATCACGCCACCCACGGCTTGATCGCCATAGAGCACGCCCGCACTGCCGGATAAAATCTCGATGCGTTCAACCTGATTTAAGGGAATTGCATTCAGGCTAGGCGCAGCAATATCAATGTTATTCAGACGGCGACCATCGAGCAAAATCAAGGTGTTGTTTACCGCAGCGCTGGCGCTAAAACCGCGCATCGCAAAGCTAGTACCAATATTGTTATCCGAAATTTGAATACCGCTCTGACCACGTAAGACGTCAGTCAAATTAGTCGCGCCACTCATTTCAATCGCCGCAGCATCAATCACATTCACATTAGCGGCAATATTTAACGGGGTCTTATCAGCACGACCAATCACCACGATATGCTCATCGACGTTGGCGGCATGAGTTTCATCAGCAGCCACAGCGGGCGCGATAATTGATACACTGCAAAGGCTGCCAATCAGCAGCGCAATTTTGGTTGGATGTGTTCCCATTTTACCTTTAACTCCTACAAGGAAAACGGGGCATTAGCGCCACGATACCGTTGATTCAGTAGAAAACACTGATAGTCACTATCGCATTTTGAGATCTGCCCACCGAAATCTCAAAAACACCTTTAGGGCCGGTCTCCGGACTTAGGCTATATCCATCTCAACTTGAGATGAACGCGAAACTGACCTTTACACACTCGATTTCAGTGTTCATCGTGAACGCCTATCAAATGCGGTCGTCTCTCACCTTTTACCGTTGCGGGGGCAGTGCCAGAATTTCACTGGCTTCCCGATTATCTCGCGACTTCATCATCGCAAGCACCACAGAAGGTTGACTCAAAATTAGGTTCAAAGGGCGTCAAACCTGTTAACGCCCAACAAGGCTCAGAATATTAAAGACCTAAGCGCGCGCATTATAGACGTCTATACGGATGAAAGTCCATTAATCTCAGATTGGCGAGAAAGCTCACATGAGTTAGAAAACGCCATCCCAGTTTTTTGCCGCTGGTTGGGGTCTGTCTTTACTTAAAATCGCCTGACGCTGCTCAGGGGTTTCGCATTGGGCAACCGGGCTTAAATCCAGCGGCTTAATCACTAACGAGTCAGCAGGTTGCACAGGCGACTTGTCGAACATGGGCAAATTCATCGACCAAGAGACCAACTCCCCCTTGTCGCTAATGCCAACATAACCGTCATTTGCGCCATCTAACCACGTGAGACGCGGAATACGTGCCATTAACTTTTCCACATTATCACGGTTGGCGCGATATCCAACGGGCACCACTTTGCCATCGGGACGCGTAAACACAAAGGAGGATGGTCCTTGAGTAATAACACTTCCTTCCTGCCAATATTTATCAAGAATCTCTTGGGCATAGTGAAACCCAAACATATACGCGTAGTCAGTGTCGTCGGCCACAATTTGCGGCACGGCCTTATCCCGCAGTAATAAAAACCCTGAGCCGACACTGATAATCTCCTTCACGCCTGTAATGTCGGTTTTTTTAATCCAATCGACACCACAGTTAATGCCATCGCCCCAAAAATGCGCATCCCCCGTAGGACTTAAAATCGCAAAGGCACAATTGTTTGCCGTCATACTCGCCACATCCTTTAAGGCGCTGCGGATCGAGTAAGCATCACTGCGCCAGCCCCAACTCACCACAGTACCGTCCTTTTTCAAGGCGGCATAGGTGTGTTGAAAATATTCGATCTTCGCCACATCCGTAAGCTGCGGGAGTAACTTTTTCATATTGGTCGACTCTTCAACCTGCCCCCAAATCACAGCACTGCCCTGTTTTTTAAGGGCGACAAAACTGCGTCCTCTGGCAAAGATATCGACGACATCAACTAATTGATCCTGCACATGCAAACTATTGCCGCCGTAGGGGCCATAACCCCAAGTATGTACCTTGCCTGTGGCATCTAGCGCGGCAATGGCCTCTTGATTGGCGAACAACTTGGTAATATTGGTCATGCGGTTTTGTAGGGCTTTGTCGAGGCGATATTTCCCCGCATTGCCCCAGAACACCACAGTGCCATCTTGACGTAACGCGGCAAACCCATCTTTAATCGAGACGATTTGCTTAACTTGCTTAAGCTGCTCAGTCACCTCGCGGCTATCGCCACCAGCATAGCTATCACCCCAAGTGATCACCTCACCGGATTGTGTTAACGCCGCAAAGGCCGAACTATTGGTGACCACAGTCTCGACAGCGGGTAAATCACAGGGAATATGGCGGTACTGTGGACTCGGATTTTCCTTAAATTGGAGCAGTTTACCGTTA
>NZ_JTLE01000094.1:502051-511682 GCF_000798835.1 Shewanella sp. ZOR0012 | reverse complement strand
AGACTGGGATAGCTCAAAAACCTAGGCCTTTATGTCTTGTATCGAAATGAGGCTAGCGAGAGTGGGCAACGCGTAAAGTAAGCAAAGACAAGATTTGCAAGCTAATGTCAGCTTAGATTTCTATGGGGTCACTCCCGATGTAGAGGCGAGCAAACCAAGACTGGATAACGACATCACGGCTTCAGTCTGAGCATTAACCCAAGAATCACAACAGCCAAGTGTTTAATTTAAAAGTTTTAACTTCAAGCGAGTTAGCATCGTTCTTGCCACTGACTTTCAACTAAATTGAACTCATAGTGGCTGTCATGGGGAGCGATATTAGCTTTTAATTTAAAGCTTTTGCCACCTGCGGCAATCCAGCACTTGGAGAACCATTCGATAAGCGCGTTGGTCGCAATCTGCCAAGGGTCAAGGTCTTCATCCTTGTCGATATATTCCTCTTCAAACTCATCAGGATAGACATGGTCGATATCGAGCAAATTCGGATTGACTGGTGATGGGTATGCAGCCTTGCCATCGAGTTCCACAAAATACTCGGTGTTATCTTTATCCATAAAAAATACCCGCACCGGGAATTGGGATGAAAAACGATCGACAAAGACTTCAAACGCCAGCGTGGCCACCTCTTGGGGATAGTCATACTCAATCAGTTGCTTAAGAATGGGCTGTAACTCATCGGTGAGATTGTCTAAGTAGCCACCGACTTTTTCTGTAAACTCTTGCTCGAAACTCATCTCTTCCCTGCTTATCATGCTGTACGGCTCAAACGGCAAATATTACTCACACTAAAAACTTGCCATTAGAAACTGAAAAATAATCTATATCCACCAGCAAGTTAACATCGACTGTGATGATACCTAACTCTTTCCCCAACCAAAAGCCACCCCTAAAATCTAAAGTCGCTTTATGGCGGATAAGAAGCGATGCCCCATAAGCCGCCACATATAAATCAGCGATTACCAGCCCAATTACTACTCATGGGCATTGACTGTGCGCCCCGCAGCCCATTGTCTTAGGGCATTAATCTTATCGCCCATCACGATGGATAAAGGTTTGGTTTTGGTCAGCTCTTCTAACAACATGTCTTGGTCGAGCGTTCGCGCTAAACTGCGGGCGCTGTACATGGCGGCGATCACCGCCTGCTCGATTTCAGCCCCCGAAAACCCTTGGCTATGGCGTGAAAGCTGGGCAAGATCGAGCCGAGTCACATCGATACCGCGGCGCTGGCAATGGATCAAGAAAATTGCTTTGCGTATAGCCTCATCGGGTAAATCGACAAAGAAGATTTCATCCATTCGCCCCTTACGCATCAGCTCGGGCGGCAGGGCTTGAATATCGTTAGCGGTGGCGACCACAAACACCTCAGACTTACGCTCCGCCATCCAAGTTAATAGTGTGCCAAGAATGCGGGTCGAAGTGCCCTCATCACTGCTACTGCCGCTTAAGCCTTTCTCTATTTCATCAATCCAAAGGATGCAAGGAGACATCATATCGGCCAATTCGAGAGCGTTACGCAGATTCTTCTCTGTTTCACCTATGTATTTGTTATATAAGGCGCCCATATCGAGTCTGAGCAAGGGCCGCTGCCACACACCCGCCACCGCTTTGGCCGCAAGACTTTTGCCACTGCCCTGCACTCCGAGTAATAACACCCCCTTTGGCGCATCGGGTTGTACCGCAGCCTTGGCATCGGTGGTTACCTGCACCGCTGGCGCGCGCTGTTTTAACCATTTTTTGAGATTATGTAATCCAGCAATCTGCGAAAAATCACTGGTGTCGTACTCAAATTGCAATATGCCATTAAGATCGAGCAGCTGGAATTTGGCTTTATTAATCAGATCCACATCTGAGTGAGTAATGGCGCCATCATCCACAATCGCTTTATGGATCAATCGTCTGGCATCATCTAAGGTCACACCGCGCAGGTTTTCCGCCAGTTTAATCACGGCTTTATCATCCACATTCAATGGCATGCCTTGGGTGCGCACTTTATCCACCTCAAGATAAATCAGGTTCTCAAGCTGCGAGGTACTCGGCAGGGTAAGCTGAAAATAGGCGCAGTAACGCTTAATTTCGGGCGGGATCTCAAAGGCATGACTCACTAGCACCAGCGTATGTTGCAGCGCATCGTATTCGAGGGCGATTTCTTTCAGCAGACGGACATTCTTTGGCGCATCAATCACAAAGGGATGAAAATCACAGAGCACATAAATCCCCTGCTGGGTCGTCGCTTTAATCTGCCCCAAGATATCGCTGGGTTCAGTATTAAATTTCTGTGCAGGCATCGGCTTATCAACCCGCGTAAGCCCTTGGGTAATACTCCAAGTAAATAGCGGCTGATAGAGTACATTCGCGATTCGCTTAAGCATGTCAACAACACGATATTCTTCATAGGTTTCAATCACCACTATGGGCGTTTTAGAGCGTAGTACAGCGGTCAAATCGCGAATGTCTTGCATATCTTAAGTCCATAATCCGTTATGAAACCAAAAGTTAACATAAAACACCGCTACAAACAGGATTTTTACCATGCCAAGCACTAATCACCCTTAAATAGCTTGATCAAAAACACAGTTGTTAATTTCAGTCTCATGCTTTGCCGCCAATCGGGGTAGACTATGGCCCAAGAACGCCCCAAGGCGTCAATTATCCCAATATAAAAAGGTACCCACACCATGATAGGAACCCCCTACACCGAGGGCGCTCGACGCGCCATGTTGCTTGGCTGCGGTGAGCTAGGTAAAGAAGTCGCCATTGAGTTACAACGCTTAGGTGTTGAAGTGATAGGCGTTGATCGTTATCCCAACGCCCCCGCGATGCAAATAGCCCATCGCTCCCATGTGATCAATATGCTCGATGCCAAGGCCCTTCGCGCCGTTATTGAGCTAGAAAAGCCCCACTTAGTGATCCCCGAAATTGAAGCTATTGCCACTCAAACCCTAGTTGAGATGGAGGCCGAAGGCCTCAATGTGGTGCCGACCGCGCGCGCAACTAAGCTCACTATGGATAGAGAAGGCATTCGCCGCCTCGCCGCTGAAACCTTAGGTTTACCGACGTCGCCCTATTTCTTCTGCGACACTGAAACCGAATTTAATCAAGCGATTAGCAAAATTGGCGTGCCCTGTGTGGTCAAACCCGTGATGAGTTCATCGGGCAAGGGCCAAAGTGTTATCCGTGATGCATCCCAAAGCGTCAAAGCCTGGCAATACGCCCAAGAAGGCGGCCGTGCGGGCGGTGGTCGCGTTATCGTTGAAGGCTTTATTCCCTTCGATTACGAAATCACCCTATTAACCATTAGTGCAGTCAACGGTATCCACTTCTGCGCGCCAATTGGTCATCGACAAGAAGACGGCGACTACCGCGAATCATGGCAGCCTCAAGCCATGTCGGCCGACGTGCTGGCAAAATCCCAAGCGATCGCTAGCAAAGTAGTCGAAGCCCTCGGCGGTTACGGCTTATTTGGGGTCGAGCTGTTTGTGAAGGGGAGCGATGTGTACTTCTCTGAAGTCTCGCCTCGTCCGCACGATACCGGCTTAGTCACCTTAATTAGCCAAGATTTATCCGAGTTTGCACTGCATGTCAGGGCGATTCTTGGCCTGCCGATCCCGAATATCCACCAACATGGCCCCAGCGCCTCGGCGGTAGTATTGGTGGAAGGCAAATCGAAAAACATTCGCTATCAAGGTCTTGCCGATGCCTTGGCAGCGGAGAATACTCAGCTCAGATTATTCGCTAAGCCTGAAATCGATGGTCGCCGCCGTTTAGGGGTGGCCCTCGCCCGCGATAAAGATATCGAAAGCGCAGTCAACAAAGCGCTGGATAGTGCATCTAAGGTAAAAGTGATTTTCTAGGCATGAATGCTTAACGACTTGTCACCGACAACTTAGTGTTCAGTACCGTGATCAGCACCGCGCCCAGCATTATTGCTGGGCGCGTTATTAAGGTATCAAAGCCGAGTTAACAGCCATTTCCTCTTCACCCAAATTGATTTCGCGTCTAATGCAAAAGCCTGATGCAATCCAAGGTGGTTTTGAGGCATAGTAGTCCTCTATTTGGCATGCCCCACGCTAGGCTTTTACTCTGATCCCATGGATTTACGCAGTCGTTATTGCTCTCTCTTTCGCTCTAAGCGCTTTCACTCTAAGCACTTTCACTCTAGGCGCTTTCAGTCCAAGCACTTTGAGCCTAGGCGCTCAAAATCCTTGCAAGCGATACATCGCACCCTTTCCCTTTTGTTCAGGTTATCCCAGCTACTGGCATTATCCTTTGGCTTAGTGTCCCTTAGCGCCTGTCAACCTGCGAATCAAGAAACATCGAGCAGCAAGGCAGACACCGTCGCCCAGCGTGAATTAAGCCAAGAAGTGTATGTCTGGCAGCGGCAATGGCGCGATGCCAATCAAAGCGCTTTGGTCGAAAGCCAAAGCACATTTAATGGCGTGCGCATTCTTGCATTGCAAGCCCATCCCAAACCCAATGGCGCGGATATCTGGTTTGAAGTGCAGGTCAACCATACCTGGTTACAGGCCGATCCTCGCCCTAAAGTGGCGGTGATAAGATTAGATGGCCAACTAACGCGCCTTAATAATCGCGAAGCTCTCCAAAAAATCCTCGCGCTCATTCAAGACTGGCAGGCAAAGGGCACAAGGCTTGCGGGAATTGAAATCGACCACGATAGCGCCAGCAGTAAACTCGCGGCCTATAACGCTTTTTTACGCGAGTTAAAAAGCCAATTACCCCACTCGCTAAAACTCAGTATTACTTCATTGCCCGCTTGGATGAGCAGCTCGGAGTTTCCGGCGTTGTTTGACAATATCGATGAGCTGGTACTGCAAATTCACAGTGTTAGCGACCCACGTTTAGGGCTGTTCGACGCCACTCAAGGTTGGCAATGGGTCGAGCAACTTTCACGGTTAGCTAAGGTGCCCTATCTCATCGCCCTGCCCTCCTACGGCTCGGCGGTGTATAGCACGGCAGCGGGTTATCGAGTGGAGAGTGAAGTGCCGATGCAAATGCCATTGGCAGACACTGCATCTTCGCAGCATCTCGCGCGGCAGGAGTTGATGGCCGATCCACTGGTGTTGCAGTCCTTTGTTAAAAAACTGCATACCTTTGCTGACACAAAACTTAAGGGGATAATTTGGTTTAGATTACCTCTCGAAGGGGATAAACGGGTGTGGCCACTCTCGACCCTGATTGCCGTCGCCAAGCAGCAACCGCTCGCAGCGCACATTGAGCTAGAAATCTTAAGCCAGGCTAATACCGGGTCAGCCCAACATGAGGCGCCGGGAAGCCGCTTATTTCAACTGGTATTAGTCAATAAGGGCAATCTTGCGGGCAAGTTGCCGGGCCAGTTGTCCCTAGCGGCGCAGGCGTGCAGCGGGTATGATGCCCAAAACGGTTATCAAGCCAAATTAACCCAAGGAATATTAGTGTGGCAGTTACCGCAAGCCACCTCAACGGAGCGCGCAGCCGCACCAGCCTCCTCGCAGTTTGCGCCGAATTTAATCTCAGCGATCGAGCTAAGCCCAAATGGACGCAGAGTCATAGGCTGGGCACGTTGTGAGTCATTACATTTACAGGGAATTTATGCGCCATAAGTCAAATTCATTGCCAGCGAAGGCTATTCCACGCTGGAAAACCAAATTAAAACAAACCAGCCTGATTGGGTTAAGTCTCTTCTCCCCAGTGCTATTAGCCTGTGGCCCCGACTTCCCATTACAGTTGACTCAAGACAGGCAAAATAACCTAAGTTATTTACCCCAAACCAGTTTTAGCCAGCAGCTAAGCGGTTTAGCCAAACCACTGGCTTGGCAGTTTCAGGGGGCGCCAGCGGCGCAGGAGTATCTTTGGGATGAGGCACACAGTCGCTATCTTTCGCAGACTCGCGCCTATGAAAACAGCGAGTTATCCGAGGCTCAACTTGCGCAAGTTAATAGCCTGCGTGATGCACAAAGCTTGGCTGAGGCCGAACAAATCGCTGCGCAGTTAAAAGAGAGCTTAGCGCCCGCCTTAACGTGGTACAGCCTTGGCGCCATGGCGTTTGATGCCAAAGAGTACGATAAAGCCAGCGATTACTTTAAAAAGGTCATCGCCCTACCTGAGAGTGAGCGTGCGGGTCGCAGCCTGTGGGCGCTGTATAGCTTGTCTCGTATCGAGCTGATTAAGAGCAAAAGCGCCAACGATAATAGCCATTTTGTCCAAGCCAATGCTTACTTGCAGCAGCTACAAGCTGAGGTGACTCAAGGCGCAGCCGATCCGCTGCGCTTGAGCTTAGCCGGCCTTGGCGAGCAGGCTTATATTCTGCTGCATCAAGGCCAAGCTCAAATTGAAGTCACTCGTGGGGAATATGAGCCGCCAAAAATTGATGTGGCCTTAAATCCCGCCACGCTGGATAAGATTATTGAGCTATACGCCACTCAATCGGCCGAGGGCGACAGCAGCGGTTATGATTCGCTGTTGATGTTAAGCCGCACCTTAATGGCGAAAGATATCACTGAGATTAAGCCCTTATTGCAGCAACCAAGTGTGCAGCAGTTGCTTATCGCCTACTGGCAGAGCAGCGCCAATGACTTCGCCTTTGATGGACAGCTTACAGAAATGGGGCAACAGGTCGCTAAAACGCTGACCGTCTTCCCAACCGATGGCCTCATGCTGAGCCAAGGCGATAAGTTAGCCGCGATTTATTATCAGTTGGGCGACTATGCCAGTGCCGAACGCCTCATTGCCCTCGCTAAACCCAGCGGACTCACTTGGTGGCTCACGGCCAAATTAATGATGCAAAAGGGTGATCAAGCCCAAGCCGCCAAGGCCTATGCCGAAGCAGTGCGCCATTTTCCAACGGATATGAACGCTACTGCCGTAACTACCAGCCAACAGGATGCCCAGCAACAGGCCATTGAAGCCGATGCAGAGCAAGCCACCTATTGCCGTATTCGCGCCGAGCAGGGCGTGCTATCCCTTGAACGGGGCGAATATGTCGATGCCCTAAACCAACTGTTCGCCAGTGGTGATGAGTATTGGCAGGATATCGCCTATGTGGCCGAGCGCGTGCTCACCACTGCCGAGCTTAAGCTGTTTATCGACGAGCATGTGCCGGTAATGAACTTCGAGTATCCCAAGGACAGCGATTGGTACGACAGTGTCGAGCCACTCAACAATCGCCTGCGTTACTTACTGGGTCGTCGCTTACTGCGTGAAAGCGCGATTGCCGAAGCGCCAGCTTATTTCAGTAATCCCACACTCAATGCCAATGTGCAGGAGTATGGCGAGGCACTGACCACAGCCAAGAGTAGCAAGGGCATTGAGAGCGCCCGCGCCTATTGGACTGCTGCCGAACTCGCGCGTCATCAAGGCATGGAAATCTTAGGCTTTGAATTAGCGCCGGATTATTCGATTTATGCTGGAATGTTCGACCTAAGAGATTGGTATGCAGCGGATAAGCTCAGCGATAAAGAGCTGCAACGCGTCAGCGCCAGCCAAGCGATTCCCGATAAACGTTTCCACTATCGCTACCAAGCTGCCGAGCTAGCAAGCAAGGCCGCCGATCTCGTGCCCCACAACAGCCAAGCCTATGCAGCGCTATTATGCCAAGCCACAGGTTGGGTGTTATATCGCGATGATGAACTCGCCCAACGCTACTATAAAAAATACGTCGCTAACGGCCCCTTTGTGCCTTGGGCGGAGAACTTTGGTACGCAGTGTGAAACCCCAGACTTTGACCGCGCCGTCGAACGGGAAAAAGCCAACCAAATCGCCGAGTGGAATGCGATTTACCACAAACTGAAAAAGCCCGTGGCCGTTAGCTTTGCCATCATCGCCGCCCTACTCGGCGCTTACGCGTGGCGCAGAAGAAAGCGTAAACAGTAAAAACACAAAGCGCCTTTCTTATCACCAAAGAAAGGCGCTAAAGCAGAGCTGATGAATTGCTGGAGTACAGGGAGAATTGCCATTGTTTTCCCAGTGACACGCCATGAATATGTCCTTATAGGCTCGACGGCGGCATCCATGCCGCCAACGGTCACTGTTGCAACAATGGCAATCTTTACGACCATCGAACTGTTCATTTGGCTAAAAAGCTAATGCCCCATTTAGTGTTTCGGCTCGTTAGCTCAATCGAAAATTCCCACACCTGATGCCATACATATTCTTATCTATTTGCCTATGTTTGGCCTTACCAAAAATCGGCTAACAATGATGGGTATACAGTCATATTTAAATTTAGGTGTTTTGGTATGATTTTTAGACAATGTCAGTGCACATTAACTCCATCTGCAAAAATAAAACGCTATAAAATCAGGTGAATATAGTAACTGAATTTTAGTTAATAGGTTTGGAAAAACGCGCATGCGCGTTTTTCCAGATAGTGTATTTGGCAGAAAGCTGATAAGTTCTTTGCATACAGATAGTTAACAGTGCGCGTTTTTACTGGTCTAATGAGGTAAACGCGCATGCGCACGAATAAAATGTTAGCCGGTTTTCGGGTTTTATAGTTTTCGCCGGTAAGGCAACTCATCAAGGATGGTGGCGCTGTTTGGCAGTTCTTCGTTTTAGCCAAGTTTAAATCGCCAGTTGTTTTCGCTGCATCCCTTCTGATAGTTTGTCCTTAACGTAAATTTTACAGGTGCCAATCACCCTTTGCGGGCAGCGACGCTGCGCGGGTCAGTTGTTGGTTGGTTTTGTTTTTTATTTGCACGTGCGCGTCGTTGTTTGGGTTTGCTTGCTGAGCGGTAGCATTGGTTCGGCTAACAAGGCGCGCCACAGTGACGTCAAATCGCTGCGCGCTTTGCCGCACGTGCGCTAATCGTTATGCGTAAAAGGAGTGGCCTTGGAGTTTTATCTAAAAAAGTATGGAAACGGGCTTTTTATACTTATAGCAGTTGTTGCAATAATACCAAATTTTTTGTACGACACAGTTTTGAATGCACCTTATCACTGGGCCTTTAAATATTTGTCGATTCCAATTTTTGGTTTATCTTTCTATGTTTATTTTTACAAATTACCAAAATTTCGACGCAAAGCTGGAAATTTTAAAGGCTTTGCATGGACATCAATGGTTGCAGCATTATTATTGCTATTTAGTGGTGGCTATGTTCTTTTCTTTAACGCTTGGGTGGGCAGCCAGAAAGAAGTTTATTTATCAGGTACTGTTGTCGAACTTGATACATATAAAAGTACTAAAGGCGGTATGAGCTACTATGTGTATGTTCTACTTCCCAACTCAGATGAGCCGGTTAAATTAGATGTATCAAAATCACACTTCAATACATTTAAAGTCGGTTCAGAGTTTAAGGAAGTATGGATTCGAGGATCACTAGGTATTCTGTATCATCGGCGTTAACGCATAACAAATAAGGATAGGCCGCGCGTAGCCGCGACCTTATCCCAAGTGTTGAACAAGCCCGATGCTGGTTGTGGACACTTTATTATGCAAATAGCGGATTGAGAATGTGTACTGGCGAAGGTCTTATTTTGAAAGAGACTTTTATGCAGACATGACCCGCCCTTAGCGAACGAGCTAATATTTTTATCACTTGTTCATCAAGCCGTTATCAAGTCCTCATTCTGTTTGGTTAGCCCGTTATCCTTATACTTCTCGCCTTAGGCGGTGATGTTAGCGCCTGTCGGTCGAAGT
>NZ_JTLE01000094.1:446896-502041 GCF_000798835.1 Shewanella sp. ZOR0012 | reverse complement strand
TATGAAAACGGGTCAAATACTCGGCCAGATACACCAGCATCTACACTAACTCCCCACGCCCGAAGGCTACTGTTAGGCCATCCACGACCCGCTCCATTGCGGCACTTCGTGAACCTTTAACTAAAACCGTCACCTGTCCCGGCAACTGGTTAATGTGTTTTATGAGTTTTTCTACTAACGTCGCCACGCTATCATGGTGCTCCGCCCCGAAAGCTTGGCTAGTATGCTGAGTCAAGGTGCCAGTACAGAACAGGGCATCAATCCCCTGTTGCTTTGCCAGTTGTCCCAGTTCAGCGTGTAAAAGGGGCGCATTGTCGCCTAATTCGCCCAAATCTCCCAGTACCAAACAACGATTTTCAGAAATTTCCTTTAACCAAGCGATAGCCGCCCCCACGGATACAGGGTTAGCGTTATAGCTATCATCGATTAAACGGACTCGGCCTAATTGAGTCGGCTGCATACGTCCCTTAACGGGGATCAGTTTGCTTAAGCCTTCGGCGATCTCTTTTAGAGTTAATCCTAATGCGATACAAACACTTGCAGCAGCTAAGGCATTGCTGACTTGATGACGTCCCGCTAAAGGTAAGGTCACTTCGCAGGACTCACCCGCATAATTAAGAATAAAGCGGTAACAACCATCGCTATTGGCTTTATGACCTGTCGCAATCACATCGATTTGGCGTTTCGCCGCGCCTTCCTGCTGGGAGAAGCTCAATTGCTTATAATGCTTGGCTTTAACACGCATCACATCAGCAAAGGCGTCGTCGGCATTAATAATCGCAGTACCGCCTTGTTGCAGATGGTTATAAATTTCCGATTTTGCCTGCGCCACACCGGCCTGCGAGCCAAAGCCTTCTAAATGGGCACTGCCGACGTTATTGACTAACGCCACATGCGGACGGACCAATGCAGAGGTGTAATCAATCTCGCCTTTATGGTTAGCCCCTAACTCAAATACCCCATACTTATCTTCGGGGGTTAAGCGCAGTAGGGTTAAAGGTACGCCGATTTCATTATTAAAATTACCCGCGGTGTAAAGTACTTGATGCTTAGCCGACAAAATAGTGGCAATCATCTCTTTCACGCTGGTTTTGCCGTTAGAGCCAGTTAATGCCACACAAATAGGATTCACTTGGTCGCGGACATAGGCGCCAATCGCGCCCATGGCCTTTTGGCAATCAGCAACAATTAGCTGCGGAATATCAAAGGCCAATTCACGTTCAACCAGTAATGCAATGGCGCCATTTTCAATTGCCGTGGCCGCAAAATCATGGCCATCAAACCGCTCACCCTTTAAGGCGACGAAAAGGGTCGCGGGGCCGATTTTACGGCTATCGCTGCTTAATGCTTGGATGGTGACATCGTCACCGACTCGATGCGCACCTAAGTATTGGCTCAGTGCCCCGAGGGAAATTGGGATCATTAGCGTTGCTCCGATAACTGACGTGCCAGGGCGCGTTCATCATAGTCATGACGCACACCTGCCGCCTCTTGGTAAGTTTCATGGCCTTTGCCCGCAAGCAAAATCACATCCCCAGATTTAGCCTGTGCGACGACTTGTTTAATCGCAGCCACACGGTCAACCTCGGTCAGCGCTCGCTCTGGGTGAGTCAGCCCTTGGATAATATCGGTAATAATTTGGTTAGGATCTTCGCTGCGGGCATTATCGCTAGTCACCATAATGCGATCGGCAAATTGCTCCGCCGCACGCCCCATTAAAGGCCGCTTACCCTTGTCACGGTCGCCACCGCAGCCAAACACGCACCAAAGCTCCCCTGCACAGTGACGACGCAGGGCATTAAGTGCCTGTTCAATCGCATCGGGGGTGTGGGCATAATCGACGACTAAGGTGATGTTGTCCGCGGTGGTAAAACGTTCCATACGGCCAGACACGGGCACTAAGTAAGGTACCTTGGCAGCTAATGCACGCATATCCATTCCCTGTAAATACAGGGCTGATAGTGCAGCGAGTAAATTCGAGAGGTTAAAAGCGCCTAATAACGGCGAACGAATATCGATTTCGCCCTCGGGCCAGACTAAGGTCGCCTGCACGCCTTGGTCGTTAAATTGGGCATTCTTAGTGTAAAACGCAGCATCGGTATGCGCTTCAATGCTAAAACCCCACATCTTCGCAGGAACGTTTGCCAGCTCGGATAACCAAGCGACGCCCACGGGATCGTCTAAATTCAGTAAACCATGGCGCAGGGAGTCGAAGCGAAACAGCATTTGCTTGGCCGCGGCATAGTTTTCCATATCGCCGTGGTAGTCCAAGTGATCACGGGTTAAGTTAGTAAATACCGCCACATCGAAGGGTACGGCATCGACTCGCCCTTGGACTAAACCATGGCTCGAGACTTCCATCGCACAGGTATTTACACCTTTATCTGCAAATTCATTAAGTTGGCGCATTAAGGTAATGGCATCGGCGGTCGTATTGCCGCTATCGACTAACTCGCCCCACAGGCCATTGCCGAGCGTGCCCATCACCGCCGCTTTACCCTCAAGCAGGGTCACTAATTGCGCGCACAATTGGCTTGTCGAAGTTTTGCCATTAGTCCCTGTAATACCCACAATGGCCATAGATTGACCTTGAACAACGGGATAACGCACCGCAGCCACCGCTGAAACGTGCTTAGCTAACTCATAGAAATAAATCTGTACGCCTTGCTCAGCCGCAATAACTTTGCCCTGCTCTTGGTGATTATCCGTATGCACTAACACTGCAGCCGCACCTTGGGCTAAGGCCTTATCGATAAACTGACGACCATCGACCTTGTGTCCAGGCAGCGCTAAAAACACATCGCCGCGACGTATTGCGCGGCTATCTAGAGTCAAATCTTGGAAGGTTTGTTCGCCCGCGTAGGGGAACCAAGGAGCGAGTAGATCCCTTAATAACATTATTCAGTTCTCCCGGCGAGACCCGCCAATTGCACCTGTTCTTTATCGGAAATGGGTTCAACATTTAACATTTGCAGTGCGCCTGACATCACCTTAGCGAAAGCAGGCCCTGCCACTGAACCACCATAATAGAGATCGCCCTTAGGTTCATTGACCACAACGACGATAGCGAGTTTGGGATTATTCACCGGCGCAACGCCTGCAAATAACGCAACATAATCATCACCATAACCACCGGCTACCGCCTTACGGCTGGTGCCCGACTTACCTGCGACGGGATAACCATCGATATGCGCAAGTGTACCTGTACCACCTTTTTCGGTGACACCCACCATCATTTGCAGCACGTCTCTAGCCACTTCTTCTGAAATCACCCGTTCACCTTCGGGCGGCTTTTTAAGTTTTAAAATCGATACTGGATATAAAGTGCCGCCATTGCCTAAAGTCGCGTACATCCGCGCTAATTGCAGCGTCGTCGCGGTTAAGCCGTAACCAAAGGATAAAGTGGCACGCTCAAAGTCAGACCAACGGTGGCGATCTTGGATAAGGCCTGCGCTTTCTCCCGTTAAGTTAATCCCTGAAAAACTACCTAATCCCATGGATTGATAAGTGCCGAGTAACTGCTGTACTGGAATCGACAGGGCTAATTTACTAATGCCCACGTTACTGGATTTGGCCAAAATACGCGCTAACGTCATATCACCGTAGTTAGATGCATCACGCACTTGGCGTCCACCTAAACGCATCCAACCTGGAGAGGTTGGGATCACATCGGTGGATTTAACGGTGCCCGCTTCTAACGCCGCCGCAACCACAAAGGGTTTAATGGTCGAGCCGGGCTCGAAGGTGTCCGTCATCGCGCGGTTACGCATTCTGAAGGTTTGAAAATTATCACGGGAATTAGGGTTGAAGGAGGGCGTATTCGCCATCGCTAACACTTCACCCGTGTGGATATCGAGTACCACAATCGACCCTGACGTCGCTTGGTTCATCTCTGTGGTGCGCTTTAACTCGCGATAGGCAAGCTGCTGGATCCTATGGTCGATACTCAGGACAAGATCATTTGGGCTTTCGCCTTCTTGGACGATATCGAGGCGCTCAACCACATGACCATCACGTGACTTACGTACTTTCTGTTTGGATGGCGTACCAGTAAGCCAACTGTTATAGGCATTTTCAACGCCTTCAATACCAACATCATCGATATTAGTGATACCAATAAGTTGGGCAGTTATCTCACCACCGGGATAGTAACGGCGAGACTCAGACTTTAAAAATACCCCAGGCAATTTAAGCTGAGTTATGTAATCAGCCACCGCGGGAGTCACTTGACGCTTAAGGTAGGTAAAACGTTTAGTTGGATTGCTACGGACTTTATCGAGTACGTCTTCAACGGGTTCGTGTAATACGTCAGCCAGTGCTTGCCAACGACGCATATCTGTAAAGCCATTGCTATCGTTAACTTGCTTTGGATCTGCCCACACTGCACGCACTGGCACACTCACCGCCAGCATATCCCCATTGCGATCAGTAATTAAGCCACGCTGTACCTCACGACTGGTAGTACGTAACGTACGCATATCGCTCTCATGGCGAAGCTTATCAGGCTCAATAATTTGGATATAAGCAGCACGACCCACCAGGCTTGAAAACATCGCAAATACAAAACCAACCACGACGTATAACCGCCAATGGATCAGTTGTGGCTTTTGCTTTTTGCTTGCCTGTTTGGTTTTTGCTTGCCTAATCATATCTTCCCTATGTTCACGGCACCTTTACCACAACTTCTTCGCTGGGTAATGGGCGACTCATGTTGAGATCCTTCGATGCAATCCGCGTAATTCGGCTATGCTCCGTTTGGGATTGCTCTTCCAATAATAAATTGCGCCACTCGATATCTAACCTGTCACGCTCCTGCAATAGCAGATCCCATTCAGTAGTGAGTTTGCGACTCACATGGCTGGTATACACCACAGCCACTGCATTACTGAGCACGAGCAGGGCAAGTAACAAAATCCATTTGTGTTGCCAAAGGTCGTGTAATACAACCTGTGGTAGACTCAATGAGGGCTTACTCATTTGTTTGCCCTCTAGTAATCTAGTCGCTCGGCAATGCGCAATACCGAACTACGGGCTCTTGCATTGCGCTCAATTTCCTCATCGGATGGCATAATCGCCTTGCCAATGGCACGTAGTTTACGCGACTTATTAATCTGATCTTCAGTGATGGGTAAACCATGGGGCACACTCTCACCTTGACTGTGGCGGCGGATAAATCGCTTCACTATGCGGTCTTCTAAAGAGTGAAAGCTGATAATCGATAAACGACCCTGCGGAGCAAGCACGGTTAATGCACCTTCAAGTGCTTGATCAATTTGATCTAACTCACTATTGATATAGATACGTATTGCCTGAAACACGCGGGTGGCAGGATGTTTATTACGCTCTTTGTTTTTGGTGATCCGCGCAATTAAATCGGCTAAATCTTTGGTACGTAAAAACGGGGTTTTATCGCGGTCGGCAGCAATGCAACGGGCAATATGACGAGCATTTTTCTCTTCGCCATAGGTTTTGAATACCCATGCCATATCTTCAATTTCAGCACGGGCTAACCACTGGGCAGCGGTTTCACCTTGGCTATTGTCCATGCGCATGTCGAGTGGACCATCACGCAAAAAGCTAAAACCACGTTCCGCATCATCGAGCTGCGGTGAGGACACGCCTAAGTCGAGTAACACACCATCAATCTTGCCAACCAGACCAAGCTCTTCGACGTAATCGGCTAACTGACCAAAGCCACCGTGTACGATTTGAAAACGGGGATCATCGGCAAATTGTTTAGCAGCTTCAATAGCCTGAGGATCGCGGTCGATCGCAATCAGGCGTCCGTTTTCACCCAGTCTTTGCAATACTTGTCTTGAATGACCACCGCGGCCAAACGTGCCATCAATATAGATGCCATCGTCTTTAATGTTTAAACCGCCAACCGTTTCTTCGAGCAAAACGGATAAATGGGCAAATTCTTGACTCATTAATTTCTTCTTATTTAATTATGCGACTCGTTAGAGTGAAAAATCCGCCAGACGCTCGTTGTTAGCAAGCTCCTCGCTTCGAATCGTTTCCTGACACTCATCAATTTGCTGCAGCCAAGCTTGCTCATCCCACAGCTCAAATTTGTTTAACTGTCCCACCAGCATGATGCGCTTATCCAAATTGGCATACTGCCTTAGCGGTGGTGGCAGTAATATGCGTCCGTTGCTATCGAGCTCCACCTCATGGGCATAGCCCAGCAACATGCGCTTAAGGGATCGTTGGGTTTTATCTGTATCCGAAAGCTTGAGCAACTTAGCTTCAATCAACTCCCATTCGTGGAGGGGATAAAGGAGCAAACACGCAGATTGAATATCGACTGTGATGACGATGCGGCTCTGGTGCTCTAGTTGCAAAGGTTCGCGGTATCGCACTGGAATAGCGATCCGTCCCTTTGTATCTAAGTTGATAGCACTGGCTCCACGAAACACGCTAATTCATCCTATCCTTTGCTTTTTGATCCACAAATATCCACTATTTCCCACAAATGCTAAGTTTAGGGATAGTCGACAAGCATTGTCAAGGGATGGGATCCTTTTATAAAGCCAGTCGGCAAGCGGGTTAGCAGCATGTTGACCCCATAACTTAGCGACAATGTTTTGACAAAATGAGCAGCTTAAAATCAGCTAAACGATGGAAACCATAGAAATAAAAAGCGGACAAAAAAACAGCAGCCTTTTGCTTTCAGGCAGTTGCAATGAAATTTCTGCCACAAAATTTCGGTAAATGTGGGATTTTCCTCATAGGTAAATCACGCTAGACTCACAACGCGTAACAAAACAAACCTAAAATTAACCTTTTTGTGATCCCGTAAAGTGTAAAATTTCAGCATAAATAGCTGAAATTTTATTTTTGGTTGTAGATTTATTCTGCAATTAGGTGAGTATTTTTATTTCACGATTGCGAGGAAGATCAAAACTCCCATGGGATTAACTCAAAATAAATCGCCTATGACCGCAACTCAGATCCGCACCTACCACAAATGGTTTGCACTCCTCGCCGCCTTTCAATTGTTGATATGGGTTGCAACAGGTGCTTATATGGTATGGATGGATATCGAGTTTATCCGTGGCAAACCTTTGGCAAACAAGAACAATGCCGCAATTTTCCATGTAGAAGCTCCCGCTTATAGCTTGACGGATTTCATCAAAACTCACCCAGATGCAACAGAAATCAATTTATATGCTCACCAAAGCACACTCTTTTATAGCGCCAAAATAGCGGGGAAATTACAGCGTTTTAGCACTGTGACGGGAGAATTATTACCCCTCTTAAATCAACAACAAGCACTCGACACTGCTCAGCAACTATACACGGGCAAGGCTAAGATCATCCATTCAACACTCCACCAGCAAACAGCACCGAATGAAATCTCCCTCCGCGCATTACCTGTATGGCAGTTGGAGTTGGACGATGCAATGAACTCGACACTCTATATCTCCGCGGTCACAGGACAATTGGTCAGCGCTCGACATAATTACTGGCGGCTGTTCGATATAATGTGGATGCTGCACATTATGGACTACAAGACTCGGGAGAATGTGCAGAACCCGTTACTCACGGTAATGAGTACACTCGCCCTATTGACCGCACTCTTTGGTATCGCGTTGAGCTATATCAGTTTTCGCAATACTAACTCCCAAGAGGAGCCAAAATGAGCTTCTCAAACAAACGGAATGCTGAGAGTAAACGCCATATCAGTTTAGTGATGCAAACTCTACACAAATGGCTATCACTTATTGTTGGCCTGCAACTGTTGATTTGGATCGTAACAGGACTGGCCTTTAACCTGATTGACGAGCGTTTTTTCGATGCGAACCCATATCGCACTACGCATCAAACAGCGAGTCCCACTACTGCACTCGCCCCCACGGCTAATCTACTGCAACAATATCAAGCAGAAGGCATTATCGAGCTTAAGTTGACTTCAGTGCTTAGCCGCGCAGTGTATGCCCTTACAACAACTCAGCAAAACCGCTGGTTTTGGGCCGACTCACTCCAACCGCTATCCTTGCATGATGCCGAGATACTCGCTATTGCCAAACAGAGTTACTCAGGCCCTGGTGAACTCAGCGCACCGCAAATCCTCACCCATGAAACGCCATTCGACGCCAGTGGCCCAGTTGCTATGCTGACAGCCGCGGACAAAGTAGGCACTCGGATTTATATCGATACAGCCTCGGGCCTGATTCTTGCCCACCAAAATCGCCAATCGGATCTTAAAGATCTGCTGTTTATGCTGCATTTTATGGATTATGCTCCCGATAATGGCATTGGTTTTAACCACGTATTGGTACAACTCGTCAGCATTGCCGCGCTGTTATTCGGTCTTTCGGGGATTTACATCCTTGGGCATAAATTCCATCAAAGTCAGTTATCACTCCCTTTCTTTAGACGTAAGGCCGCAACAGGAAAACTGGCGCTTTATACTCAGGACAATCAACCTCTTGCCGAATTTACCGAGCTCAATGGCACTTATTTAGAAAGCATTAATCGAGGGAGTGAAAGGCTAAGAACCCAATGTGGCGGTGGCGGACGCTGCGGCCTGTGTAAACTCAGGTTTGTCGAGCAGGCGCCCAGTCCCAATGATTATGATCTGGATAAACTCACCACAGCAGAGCTTGAACAGGGCATTCGCCTAAGCTGCCAACACAAGGCCAGCTCTAGCAAACTTGCACTCGTCACTAAGGCGCAACACAGATATTGGCCAAAGTCAGAGTGCCAGTAGAGTATCGCGCATAAGCTTCAATCGGCGTATAGTCTAAATATTGAGCAGCCCCTGCCGATAAAGGATTAAGTGGTCATAAACCAAGGAGGCGCTATGAGTGGATTGGACAGTCTTTACGCTATGCTGGCTCAGCCAGTAAAACCCGTATTAACCCCAAAGCGGATCGTTGATCAGGTGAGCAGTGCCACCGCCAATGCGCCCGATAGCCATGAAACGCCGCAGTCGCAATTGCCACCCACCCTAGATGCGAAAGTCAGGGAAAGACGTAAACAGGATAATGCCAGTCGCAATAAAAAACGCCGCGCAGCGGACAAACAAGATTTAAAAGAAGGAAAAGTACTTGAAGTCACTGACGATACCGCTGACACAGCGCAGCCAGCTAACAAACATATTATCGATATCGAAGTTTAACGTGCTGGCCGTTAAATAAATATATTCTCGCAGGCGCAACCTCAGGGTGCGCCTTATGTGTTTCAAGCCTAAACGAAACTAAGAACGCGTTCTTGCCACCGCATCTTGCCAACCAGCGTATAACCGCTCCCTTTTACTCGCATCAATATTCGGTTTGAAGTGTTTATCGATACAGGCCTTATGCTCCAGCTCAGTTACCGAGTGCCAAAATCCAACGGCCAGCCCAGCTAAGAATGCCGCACCCAAAGCGGTCGTTTCGCAAACACTCGGCCGTAACACTTCAACATCGGTAATATCTGCTTGAAATTGCATTAAAAAGTCATTTGCGACCGCGCCACCATCCACTTTCAAACGCTTTAGGCTGACGCCACTGTCTTTAATCATGGCATCGAGTAAATCCTTACTCTGGTAGGCAATCGACTCTAATGCAGCACGGATAATATGATTACGGTTAGCGCCGCGCGTTAACCCAAACAGTGCGCCACGGGCATTAGGATCCCAATAGGGAGCACCGAGCCCAACAAAAGCAGGCACTAAATACACCCCATTGGTATCCGCGACTTTAGAGGCAAAATATTCGGTATCGCTGGCATCGCGAATAAGCCCCAGCTCATCCCTTAACCATTGAATTGTCGCGCCGCCCATAAACACTGAGCCTTCTAGGGCGTAGTTCACTTCACCTTGAGCGCCTACCGCCACTGTGGTTAATAACCCATGGGATGAGCGCACGGCTTTATTGCCTGTGTTCATTAATAAAAAGCAGCCAGTGCCATAAGTATTTTTAGCCATTCCCGGCTCGACACAAAGCTGGCCAAAGAGCGCTGCCTGTTGGTCGCCCGCGATCCCCGCGAGTGGAATTTCGCTGCCCTCACCGGCAATACGGGTTGTGCCATAGACACTGCAAGAAGGTTTTACTTCAGGCAACATGGCGGCAGGAATATCGAGCGCCTCCAGCAGCTTGCTATCCCAACTCAGGCTGTGGATATTAAACAGCAACGTACGGGCTGCATTGGTGGGATCGGTCACATGGACTTTGCCTTCGGTGAGTTTCCACAGCAACCAAGTATCCACAGTGCCGAATAACAGTTCACCTCGTTTGGCCTTCGCACGTGCATCCGGCACATTATCTAAGATCCATTTGATCTTAGTGCCTGAAAAATAAGGATCGAGTAAAAGGCCGGTATTCTCACGCACATAATCTTCTAAGCCGTGCGCTTTCAGTTGCTCACAGATCTCAGCGCTGCGGCGACACTGCCACACAATGGCATTGTAAACCGGTTTGCCTGTGGCCTTTTCCCAAACAACGGTGGTTTCCCGCTGATTGGTAATACCAATCGCCGCCACTTCATCGCTGTGAATCCCCGCTCGAGCCAACGACTCAATAAGCACTGAACTTTGGCTTGCCCAAATCTCCATTGGATCGTGTTCAACCCAGCCGGGATTAGGATAAAGCTGAGTAAACTCCCGCTGTGAAACACTGACAATATTGGCATCGTGGTCAAACACAATCGCTCTTGAGCTGGTTGTGCCTTGATCTAACGCCACTACATATTTTTTCTGCACACTCTTTCCTTTCTTCAAGCCAAATCAACGCCATTGAGATTTTATGGTCAACATTATCGCCACAAAATTCCCTTGGGGTGAATATATTCTTAATGGCTGTCTTTGACCAGCATCGGCCGAAACAGTGAATAAAATCAAATAAATCATTAAGAAGATACTCAGGTGTGTAGCGTGTCCGATGACATACTGTTTGCTAGGGCAGCACTATTATCCGTTTATCTAGAATAAGGACAGCACAAGTGCATACGCCCGCTTAATTGCAGCCAAAATGCCCCTAAAGCATCAATGCGCCCAACTCGCTTTGCAAATAAACAAATACCTTCTACGCTTTATATAATTAGAAAAATCTAATTGATAAAATTTAGATTATACAAAGACCAAGGCAGGTTCTTTGTTAACAATATCCATTCGGAGGAGTAGATAATGAAAAGAGTCATTGTAATTGGGGCGGGACTAGGTGGCGTATCGGCAGCATTTGAACTCAAACAGCGACTGCCTTCCGATTGTGAAATAGGTGTGATCAGTGAAGGGGCTGACTTCCAATTTGTTCCCTCAAATCCTTGGGTAGCACTCGGTGAACGTAAGCGCGAAGACATCAGTCTTCCAATTGGAACCTACTTAGCTAAACGTAAGATTAGTTATTCCGGTGAAGGTGTTACCCATATAGACCCACTCAACAAAAAGCTCACCTTAGGGGATGGTACAACAAATAATTACGACTATTTAGTCATCTGCACAGGCCCTAAACTCGCCTTTGAAAACGTCCCAGGTTCGGGCCCTGAAGGGTTTACTCAATCTATTTGTACCATTGATCACGCCGAAAAAGCCTATGAATGCTTTCAACAACTGCTCGCAAAACCCGGCCCAGTGGTAGTAGGCGCATTGCAAGGGGCAAGTTGTTTTGGTCCAGCCTATGAGTATGTGTTATCCCTAGAAAGCTTATTACGTAAACATAAAGTTCGTCAGCATATCCCTATTACCTTTGTGACCAGTGAGCCCTATGTGGGTCATATGGGGCTCGGTGGCGTTGGGGACTCTAAGTCACTTATGGAACATGAATTTAGAGAACGTAGCATCAAGTGGATTTGCAATGCTAAAACAACCCACTTTGAATCAGGTATGGCTTATGTTGACGAATTGGATCGAAAGGGCGAAGTAGAATTCCAACATATCTTACCCTTCTCCTTGGCGATGTTTTTACCGCCCTTCAAGGGCAGTGCAGCCATTGCATCGGTACCTGAGCTATGTAACGAGAAAGGCTTTGTTCTCACCGACTCCTTCCAACGATCACCACGTTACCCAGAAATCTATGCCGCTGGAGTTTGTGTCGCGCTGCCACCACTGGAAAAAACCCCCGTACCGATTGGCGTACCCAAAACAGGTTTTATGATTGAATCGATGACGACAGCAATTGTGGATAACATCCTTGCCAACCTAAAAGGAGAGCCACCACAAACCCACCCAACACTCAACGCCATTTGTTTAGCTGACATGGGAGATAAAGGCGCCGCTTTTGTGGCTCTGCCGCAAAATCCACCCCGTAATGCTAACTGGACGTCCATGGGTAAATGGGTGCATGTGGCCAAAATTGCCTTTGAGAAATACTTTCTCTACAAAGTCCGCAATGGCACCAGCGAGCCTATTTACGAAAAATACGTACTCGGAAGTTTAGGGATCCATCGAACACATGGCCCAAAAGATAGTGAGTAGCCCTACGCTTAGAGACAAAAAAGCCCTGAGAATTCAGGGCTTTTTAATTATTTAGGCATTACATCTTATAACTCATTTGAATGCCTGCTAACCAAACATCACCGCTCGCTTCGCCGTTAAAGTTCACTGTTGCTAAGTTGAGCAGGTTTTGCTGCTCATTAATAGGAGCATCACCCATTGCACGGATATAAGTGATCGCCAAATCAATATTGAGATTCTTAGTCGCTCGATAACCTGCCCCCACAGAGAACCACAAACGGTCAGAGTCAGGGATAGTTGTCGTGCGCCACTCATCATTTGCGGCGGTTTTATCTAAGGCAACACCGGCTCGAACTAACCAATCATTGCTCACTTGGTAAGTCGTACCTAAAGCAAAACGCCAGTTATCTTCAAAGTGTTCTTCTTTTACTAGATCAGATTCTAGACCACCCTTTGGCTTAACTTCACCAGGAAAATAAGCCACTAACTGATCGAATACACTCCAATCCGTCCAGTTAACACTGGCGTGCATTGCCCAGTTGTCTGTCAATTGGTGATAAGACGACAGCTCTGCAAACGCAGGCAACTCAAGTGGTAAATAACCTTCGATTGACAGATTTTGACCACCATCGTAAATCACACCAGAAGCATGACCGTCTAAATCAAGCTGCACACCACTGTGGTAAGCAAAACCTAAACGATGGGCAGGGTTAATTTGCCAGCTAGCACCGAGTTGCCAACCGTAACCAATGTCATCACCCTTCATGCTTTTGAGTTCAGTGCCACCAGGAGGCAGCATACCAGCTACTTGTGGAGGTAAACCGGGTTTAATTTTATCCACCCAGCCCGGTAACGAAGCACCGATTTCACCTTCACCATAAACGATACGCACACCACCACCAACACTGACTGCATCATTGATGCGGTACGCAATGTTTGGATTAAACTCAACGGTCGTTACTGATGTCTTGTTACCAAAAATGGCCGCAGCATGGGTCGCTGGCAATTCAGTGGCGAGACCATAGTTAGAGTTTACCGCTAGACCCCAAGTCCATTGGTCATTTAACTGATTGGAATAATAGAAGTTAGGTACCAAAGCGTCATCGGCTACGTCGATAGCATCACCGTTCATCACGATTGGATTAGGACCAAGCAGAGGCGAGCTTAGGCTCACATCACCTTTTACATCCACATTTGGCATCACATAGATACCACCAGCAGATAACTGGCGACCTTCTAAATAGGTCAGCATCGCAGGGTTGCGCGCTTGTGCCGAAGCATTATCCGCCATCGCAGCTTCACCGGCGAAGGCACGGCCTAGGCCAGTTGCTGAGTATTCGGCAAGTTGAAAACCTGCGGCATGGACTTGAGTCGTTGTACTTAATAGGGCCGCAGTCACAGCCAAAGTCAGAAGACGTTTTTGCATCATTATTCTCGAAAAATATTATTGTTATCTTGTGCCATTCACGGGATCACAATGGCGCTCACACAAAATAGAGCAAACACTCCATATTGAATGCTCGGCAGTTTACTGATGCAGAAGATGTTTGCAACAAGCGAGAATAAAACAGATAAAAAAACTAGCCAAAACAATCTAATCAATATTTTTAGTGAGGCAAATCACTTTTAAAACAAGAATAATCAGTGCATTTCCAAAGATAGATTTGCTGAAAGCATTTTCAAGGCAAGCACCACAAGAGTTAAATTAATTTAAAAACAATAAATTAAATAACATAAAACTCATAAACACTTGTAAGCCATTTTATTCATAAAAATTCAGCACAAATCACTATCGATCATTTTCCTTACCATACAGGAAAGTCACCCTTCATTTTAAACTAATAAATACAATAAATTACATTTAGCCGCTTAAGCAGAAATAACAAAAACGCCTAGTTTTCGAACTAGGCGTTTAAGATTAACATCTATTAAGGTACAAGTGTTCGCCGAATAGCTCAGCGTCGCCAACTTGGGATTTGTGATTCGTATTCGCTGATCTGCGTCCCGTGGGATAAGGTCAATCCAATGGCATCTAATCCATTCAGCAATTTATGTCGCGCCGACTCGGCCAGTGTAAAGCTAAACTCAGCGCCAGAAGGCGATGTCACCTTACAAGTGGTTAAGTCGACGGTGATTTGTGCGCCTTCTTCGCTCGCCACCTCATCCATTAACTGACGCACTTCACTCGCGCTAAGCTTCACCGGCAGTAAACCGTTATTGATGGAGTTTCCATAAAAAATATCGGCAAAGCTCGGGGCGATAATGGCGCGCAGGCCAAAATCCGCCAATGCCCACGGGGCGTGTTCACGGCTAGAACCACAGCCAAAGTTTTCCTGCGCCAGCAGAATCGAGGCGCCGCTATAGCGAGGTTTGTTTAGGGTGAACTCAGGGTTTGGCACATCTCCCGCATCATCGAAATAGCGCCAATCGTGAAATAAGTGCACGCCGAATCCATCGCGCGTCACCTTAGATAAAAATTGCTTCGGGATAATTTGATCGGTATCGATATTCGCGCTGTCGATCATCACCGCAAGCCCGGTATGGCAAGTAAAAGGTTGCATTAACTTCTCCTGTTGGGATTACGGTTAGTAAGGTTTGCGGATATCGACAAAATGGCCCGCGATCGCCGCCGCTGCCGCCATCGCCGGACTCACCAAGTGCGTACGACTACCACGTCCTTGGCGACCTTCGAAGTTACGGTTACTGGTCGAAGCGCAGCGATCACCCGCCTCTAATCTGTCATCGTTCATCGCCAAACACATAGAGCAGCCCGGTAAACGCCATTCGAATCCGGCCTCGATAAAGATTTTATCTAAGCCTTCGGCCTCGGCCTGCGCCTTCACTTGGCCAGAGCCAGGTACTACGATTGCCGTAACGCCCGCAGCCACTTTGCGCCCTTGCGCCTGTTTCGCCGCGCTGCGTAAATCTTCAATCCGCGAGTTAGTGCAAGATCCGATAAAGACCTTATTGATCGCCACAGCTGTCATTGGCGAACCAGCAGTTAAGCCGATATAGTCCAGTGCTTTTTCCATGCTAGCGCGAATTGTTGGATTCACCTCATCGGCAGGATTAGGCACTGGCGCATCGATAGCAACGACTTGTCCAGGGTTAGTACCCCACGTGAGCTGCGGCGCGATATCGACAGCATCCAACACCACGGTGGCATCAAACTCAGCGCCAACATCGGTTTTCAGTGTTTTCCATTCAGCGACGGCTTGCGCCCAATCTTCGCCCTTGGGTGCAAATTCACGCCCTTCTAAGTAATCGAAGGTAGTTTGATCCGGCGCAACCATGCCCGCCTTAGCGCCCATTTCAATCGCCATATTGCAGACTGTCATACGCCCTTCCATCGATAAGGCTTCAATGGCATCACCACAAAACTCAACCACATAGCCAGTGCCGCCATCCATACCTATCTTACCGATAATCGCCAGTACGATATCTTTGGCGGTCACGCCATCGGTGACCTGACCACGGACTTCGATTTTCATGGTCTTGGCTTTTAATTGGCGCAGAGTCTGGGTCGCCAACACATGCTCCACCTCGGAAGTGCCGATACCGAAGGCCAAGGCGCCAAAGGCGCCGTGGGTCGCGGTGTGAGAATCACCACAGACGATCACAGTGCCGGGTAAGGTAATCCCAAGCTCAGGCCCCATAACATGTACAATCCCTTGATTCGGATGGTGAATATCATATAAGCATACGCCGAAGTCTTTACAGTTTTGCGCCAAGGTCTCGACCTGAGTGCGCGCCATCGGACTTAAAGCATCTAGACTAGCGCTGCGGGTCGAGGTGTTGTGATCCATGGTCGCGAAAGTTTTCTCCGGGGCACGTAATTTACGCCCCGCCACTTTTAAGCCACTAAAGGCTTGAGGCGATGTCACTTCGTGAACCAAATGTCTGTCGACATAAATGATCGGTGCTTCACCCTCGGGAATTGCTACAACGTGGGCATCCCACACCTTTTGATACAGGGTTTTCGGAGCGCTTGATATTGAAGGATTAGTCATTACACACCTGCCTTAACTGCATCGGCGATAAAGTTGCCCATTTCGACCGTCGATTTAGCCTTATGGCGTTGGTCGCTACTTAATAGCTCACCGGTTAAATAGCCAGAATTCAGCGCCTTAGTCACAGCACGTTCAATCGCACTTGCCGCCTCTTCTTGCTTTAAGCTGTGGCGCAGCATCAGTGCTGCCGATAGAATTTGTGCAATCGGGTTAGCAATACCTTTACCTGCAATATCCGGCGCGCTGCCACCAGCGGGTTCAAACAAACCAAAGCCAGTACTATTCATACTCGCCGAAGACAACAAGCCCATAGAACCCGTCAGCATGGCGATTTCATCCGATAGAATGTCACCAAACAAGTTAGAACACAGCATGACGTCAAACTCATCGGGGCGACGCAGCAACTGCATGGTCGCGTTGTCGATATAGATATGTTCCAGCTCAACGTCGGGAAAATCGACCGCCACTTCTTCGACCACTTGACGCCACAATACCGAGCAAGCCAATACGTTTGCCTTATCGACCGAAGTGACTTTTTTACGGCGTCCGCGAGCGGCTTCAAAGGCAATGCGCGCAATACGGCTAATTTCACGGCGGCTGTAACGCATGGTATCGAAGGCTTCTTCGCTCTCACCTTCACCTTGGCGCCCCTTAGGCTTTCCGAAGTAGATCCCACCCGTTAACTCACGCACGCAGAGAACATCGAAACCTCTTGCAGAAATATCGCTGCGCAGCGGTGACATATGTTCTAAACCATCATGCAATTTAGCGGGGCGTAGGTTACAAAACAGTTCGAAGTGACCCCGTAGCGGTAACAATGCACCGCGCTCGGGCTGATCATTGGGCGGCAGTTTTTCCCACTTTGGGCCACCGACAGAGCCGAATAGAATGGCATCGGCCGCTTCACAGCCTTTCAGTGTTGCCTCTGGCAATGGACAGCCATGATTGTCGATGGCGATACCGCCAACATCATATTCAGTGTATTCAATATTAAGACCAAAACGTGCCTCAACCGCCTTTAACACCTTACGCGCCTCGGCCATCACTTCAGGCCCAATGCCATCCCCGGCTAATACTGCAATTTGATAACTCATACGCCCGCTCACTCCTTCAATGTGAAAACTTTATGCTCGATATTACCTTGGCTATACGCCGCCCAGCTCTTTGTTTTTATGCATATTCTGTTTGTAATCTGCAACCTTATCGGCGCGGCATGTCAGGTTCATCACGTGCACTAATGCACGGGCTGATGCCTCAACCACGTCGGTCGCTAACCCGACACCGTGGAAATTTTGCTCATGGTAAACCGCGGTAATATCAACTTGGCCGAGCGCATTTTGTCCTACGCCCTTAGCCCCCAATTTGTAGCTGATGATATCGATACGGCGGTCAGTCGCGCGGGCGATAGCATTATAGGCAGCATCAACAGGGCCATTACCTGTAGCGGCCTCAGTTTTAATCTCACCGCCGACATCAATACGCACCGTCGCCGTGGCCACGCCTTCGGTTGAGTCAGATTGCACCACTAACTGCTGTAATTGATAAAAGTTATCTTCTGCGGCTTGTGTCTCCATGAAGGCTAAGGCTTCTAAGTCATAATCGAAGACTTGGCCCTTTTTATCCGCCAATTTTAAAAACTGTTCGTACAGGGCATCCAAGTTGTAATCCTGCTCGCTGTAGCCCATTTCCTCCATGCGATGCTTAATCACATGACGGCCGGAGCGCGAGGTCATATTCAGATTGTTACGATTCAGGCCGATGCTCTCTGGCGTCATAATTTCATAAGTGTTTTGCGCTTTTAACATGCCATCTTGGTGAATCCCCGACGAATGGGTAAAGGCATTAGCGCCAACAATCGCCTTATTCGACTGGATTGGCATATTGCACAACTGGCTGACTAAATTTGAGGTGCGGTGAATTTCCTTCGCATTGATCCCCGTTTCAAACCCTAGCAGGTTCTTACGGGTTGCTAAGATCATGGCGATCTCTTCTAAAGAGCAGTTACCCGCACGCTCACCAATACCATTCATGGTACATTCGATTTGGCGCGCGCCATGCTGCACAGCAGTAATCGAATTGGCGACCGACAGACCTAAGTCATCGTGGCAGTGAACCGAAATAATGGCTTGGTCGATATTCGGTACGCGATTAAACAAGGTTTGAATAATGCCACCAAACTCGCTTGGCACTGTGTAGCCCACGGTATCTGGGATATTGATAGTGCGCGCCCCCGCATGAATCGCCGCTTCCACCATACGGCACAAATTATCAATCGGCGTACGTCCCGCATCTTCGCATGAAAATTCAACATCATCGGTAAAACGACGGGCATATTTCACTGCACCGACCGCCATTTCCAACACTTGCTCGAATGAACGTTTTAATTTGCTCTCAACATGGATGGTCGAGGTGGAGATAAACGTATGAATGCGGAACTGATCAGCCACCGATAATGCTTGAGCGGCGGCATCAATATCTTTTTCCAAGGCGCGGGATAATGCGCACACGCGGCTATTTTTAATGGTGCGAGCAATGGTTTGCACCGACTCAAAATCACCGGGGGAAGATACGGGAAAACCGACTTCCATCACATCGACACCGAGACGTTCCAACGCCATGGCGATCTGTAACTTTTCTTTGACCGACAAGCTTGCCGCTAACGCCTGCTCGCCATCACGTAACGTGGTATCAAATATAATGACTCTGTTAGACATCGGGTTTCTCCATGGAACGTCACCGTTCATTATTTAACTTTTGCTGTATTCAGATACAAAAAACCCCGCAACATCGGTGCGGGGTTTTTGAGTGTTTTGCCTATCTATCGAGCGAGCAACACTAAGACCTCCGCGTTTGTGGCGCGAGAGAGAGAAGGAGGAGGTCGAGTTTGCTGCTAATTCTATTCATTTAAATTAAATATTTATTCTGTTGATTGAATATTGCTTTGGTTAATATTTAACTCGCTTGGCTAAATGTGTCAACCCCAATTTTTTTCATGTTCCTTAATATATCTGCTGCAAAATGGCAGAAACAGATATGTTTGTCTCAAGGTTGTATTGTTAATCCCTTGCAATACAAGATAAATAAATTAAATGCTGCACCTCAAACTTTTAACAAAAAAATCATTTTTTATGCAAAAATAGCCTGAGACACGTTATAATCCTCGCCCGAAGTTACGGATACTAGAATAAATGCACGGTATGGAGCAAAAAATGGATTTTCGCGTCTTAGCGCTGAGCCTATTATTGTGGCTTGTGCCATTATGGGCTTGCGCTAATGAGCAGTTAGATAAATTGACATGGGAAGTTTATCAGTATCCAACCAAGGCTTTGGCACAAATTACCGCATTAGAAAAACTGCAATCCACTCAATCCACTGATAATAAAAACGATATCGATAGGCTCCGCCTCAGTATATTGAAGTGTCAAAACCTGTTACAACTCGGTGAAAATGAAGCGGCGATTAATCTTGCGCAAATGGGTGAAGCCCATGCTAAACAGCTTAAGTTAGATCAAGCACGCCCCTATTTTTTGAATTGTCAGGCCGATGCCTATCTAAATTACGACAATATTAAAGATGCATTACCCATACTGGACTCCGCAATCACTCTTGCTAGACGCTACCAGCAGCCCCAAGCCCTTATCGATGCACTCCGCTTGAGGGGGCAACTGGATACCAATACGGATAATTTTTCCTCCGCGATTGAAGATTTACGCATCGCTATTGATATCTATCCCGATATCCATACTCAAACGCAAAATTGGGTCTGGCCGCCAGAGGGATATGTCTATGCTGCGATGGGGAATTTACTCTATGCCACCGAAGATTTACCCCAAGCCATGTATTACGCCAAGCTTGCCCTAAAAAGCGCTGATGCCCAAGGAAAAGTCCGGCATATATTACTGCGAAATGCCGCGCGGATTGCACTAGATAATGGTGAGCGTGAATATAGTGATCAACTAGAAAAACAAGCCAAAACTTTACTACCAGAAATAGGCTCCCCACTTGAACTCGCCTACAGCTATGCCATTCTGGCTTCAATTTCCCTTGATAAAGGCAAAATTGATACAGCCGAAGAGTATATCTCCATTGCAATGAACACTTTTAAGCAGCAAAAGCAACAGGTTGCCATGATGCGTTCGACTCGTTTACTCGCTCAAGTACGATTTGCACAACATAGGGATGAAGCAGCGCTAACACTCATGCACTCTGCCATTGAACAAGGCGAAACGCTTAAGCAATATACTGATCTTAAATGGTTTTATGGTATATTGAGTGATTATTACCACACTCAAGATAACTACAAACTCGCCTACGAATTTTTACAAAAGCGCTTCGATGCCGCAGAACTGGCTAACGAATCAATAAACAACATGCGAATTTTGCAGTTTAAAGCCAGATTAAATCAGCAGGGATTACAGCAACTCAGCGCAGATGATCCACAGAGCAATCCCACCTTAATGGATGAGCTGAATGTAGATTGGGCCTTTAGTACCTTGTTTTTAGTGAGCATGACACTCTTAGGTGGCGCCATTTGGTACTTTATTGATAAGCAAAATAAACATGCCCCATCACCTGACACCAAATCCAAGCGCCTTGCACCTATTCAGCAGCTTGAGCTCACCCTGCATAGTGCCAAACAGGGCGCTTATCCACTGACATTATTACTTTTTAATGCTAGCCAAATTCGCCAAGTCGATCTGCCAACCTTGATCGATAAATTACAAGATAAACTCCGTGAGCAAGACATACTATTACGGTATTCGATGGATGAAATTGTGATAGTGCTACCTTACACCTCCGCCCGCGGCGCACAACGAGTCGTCAACCAATTAACGCCCACAATTCAAACATCACAAGGATCAAGCAAGGTCAATATCGGGATTGCAGTGATGCAACAGTTTGATACTTTGGATTCTTTAGTGAAACGTGCCAATATCAATCAACTCAGCAAACTCAAGGTGACCGATACACAAAGCGACTACTCCCCCGCTAAATAAGCCGCGATTTCATCAAGGAACTCACCGCCAAATCGACTGAGTTTACGTTCCCCCACGCCATTAACTGCCAGCATTTCCCCAGGGCTTGTCGGCATCATAGCCGCCATTTCCGCTAAAGTAGCATCGTTAAACACCAGATAAGGCGGCACATCCTGCTCTTCGGCAATGGTGCGGCGCAGTGTTTTAAGGCGGGCAAATAACTTGCGATCATAGTTAAGCGGCACTCTCGACTGTGTCGTTTTACGCTTTATGCTGGTGAGTTGGATACGCGGCTCAGCCAACATCAACGCCACCTCTCCCTTCAATATTGGCCTTGCAGAGGGATTTAAGGTGATGGATGAGCCACGAGTAATATCTTGACTCGCTAAGCCTAAATGGATCAGTTGGCGAATAACACTCAGCCAATACTCATGGCTCTTATCTTTACCAATCCCCCATGTACTGAGCTTATCGTGGCCACGGTCAACAATCGCGGCCCCCTTGGAGCCACGCAACACTTCAATCAAATGATTAATACCAAAGCGTTGCCCGAGACGATAGATGCAAGAAAGCACCTTCTGCGCATCTTCGGTGCCGTTATAACGCTTAGGCGGGTCAAGACAAATATCACAGTTACCACAGGGTTCTAATGCGCTTTCATCGAAGTAATGCAACAGCACTTGGCGCCGACAGGTTTGCGCCTCGGCAAAGGCGGCCATGGTATTGAGTTTATGGAAATCCACCTGCTGCTGCGGCCCTGGCTCCGATTGCTCGATAAGATGGCGCACTCGACCAATATCAGCGGGATCGAACAACATAAAGGCTTCGGCCTCGAGTCCATCACGGCCCGCTCGGCCAGTTTCTTGATAATAAGCTTCGATACTCTTCGGGATATCGTAATGCACCACAAAGCGCACGTTGGATTTGTTAATCCCCATACCAAAGGCGACGGTCGCAACGACAATATCAATTTGATCTTTAAGGAAGCTATCCTGCACTTCGCCGCGCTCTTCTGCCGTCATGCCCGCATGGTAAGCCTTAGCATGAAACCCTTGCAGGGTGAGCCTTTCTGCCACCTCATCCACGCGGCGTCGACTGCTACAGTAGACAATGCCGCTACTGCCATTTTGTTGCAGTAAAAACTGTCGTAATTGATTCGCGGCATTGAGTTTTTCGGCAACCGTATAGCGAATATTGGGCCGATCGAAACTCGATAGTAATTTAAAGGGATTAATCCCTAGGCGCTCGCAAATATTTTGTCGCGTCGCCTGATCCGCGGTGGCGGTGAGCGCCATCATTGGCACATGGGGAAAGAGCTGCTTTAACTGCCCAAGGGCGGCATATTCGGGTCTAAAATCATGCCCCCACTGGCTGATGCAGTGCGCCTCGTCAATAGCAAACATCGACAGCGGCAGTGACTGCATGCGCTCGATAAAATCAGCCGTTAGCAACCGCTCGGGGGACACATACAGCAGTTTGAGCTCGCCGCGATGCAACTGCCTAAGCACCTCTACACTCTGCTCCCGCGGCTGCGATGAGTTTAAATAAGCGGCATTAACCCCCGTCTGTAACAGGCTGTCGACCTGATCTTTCATCAATGAAATCAGTGGTGAAACCACGATAGTGATGCCAGGCATCAGCAGTGCGGGCAACTGGTAACACAGACTCTTACCGCCGCCGGTGGGCATGATCACCAGGCAGTCCTCACCACTGCATACACGTTCGATAATCTCGCGTTGACCGTCCCTAAAGTCACGGTAACCAAACACCTGCGCTAGGCGTTGGGACAGCGGATCATCATGTATGTCGAGTAACTGAGTTTCCATGGATCTTCTAGCTAAAAAGTAAGGGCGCCTATTCTAAAGGACAGAATCGCTCCTGTCTTGCGCCATCTTGCCCAAACTGACCCACGCTAACAACCAGAGGATAGACTTAGCCTACTTCCACTGCTCATCACAACACCGAAGACGATTTGCCAGCACAGCGGCTTAAGTTGCATTAGGCATAGGCTTAGCGGTAGATTAATTGCTCTAAGTCGAATGCCATTACGCACACTTCGACCCTATTCTAAGAAGCCCTACAGCCTACAAGGACGAACTGCATGACAAACCCAATTCAAGCCGAAGTACTCAAACGTGTTGCCGAAGTGTTTGACCAGCACGTGCCGTTTCATAATTTATTGGGTCTGGATATCAAGCGCTACGACATAGATGGCGTTGAAGTGGTGATCAATATGAAGCCAGAGCTCATTGGCAATATTCATCAACAAATTCTCCACGGTGGTGTCACCGCCACAGTGCTTGATGTCGTAGGAGGGCTCACCGCCTTTGCAGGACTGGTCGCTAGCCGTGATGATTGGACGCTTGAAGAGTTACAGCAACGGCTGCAAACCTTAGGCACTATTGATATGCGTGTCGATTACCTGCGCCCCGGGCGTGGAAAGATTTTCACTGGCACTGGCAGTGTGATCCGAGCTGGCAATCGCGTCTCGGTCTGCCGAATGGAGTTACACAACGAGCAAGGAACCCATATCGCCTTCGGCACTGGCACTTATATGGTGGGATAGTCCGTTGTCACCCATGGTTTTTCAAGATTTCTTTATCGCATTCAACATCAATAAACAAAAGGGAAACACCTTGATTATTCAGGTTTTTCCCCTATTCTTTTTGTTGAGCTCTCGCCATTAGAGACATCCTGTAACGAAAAAGGCGGCTGTACACACCTTGAGTCAATTCCCATAGCCTCCTACAATCGCCGTCCTGTTGTCCTTCGAAGATGTCTCATGCCTGATACCGAATACCGCAAAGGGATCCTACTTGCCGTCAGTGCTTACTGTATGTGGGGATTTGCGCCCTTATATTTCAAACTACTCCACCATGTTTCGGCGACCGAAATTTTACTGCATCGGGTGATCTGGTCATTTGTATTTATGGTGATCATCATGCTGTTTATCGGTGGCTTTGGAAAACTGCGCCAGCTGTTTAAACAGCCAAAACAGCTACTCGTACTCACCATCACCTCCCTATTAATTGCAGGTAACTGGTTGATTTTTATCTGGGCAGTGAATAATGATCATATGCTCGATGCTAGCCTAGGCTATTTTATTAACCCATTACTCAATGTGCTGCTCGGCATGCTGTTTTTAGGGGAAAGATTACGTAAGTTGCAATGGTTTGCTGTCGCGCTGGCGAGTACTGGCGTGCTGCTCCAATTAGTCTCATTCGGCTCAATCCCCATTGTCTCCCTCGCCTTAGCGGGCACCTTCGGGGTATATGCGCTGCTACGTAAAAAGGTCAACGTGGATGCTAAATCGGGTCTGCTAGTCGAAACCGCCATTCTGCTACCGGTCGCATTGGTTTATCTGGTTGCGACCTTAGATAGCGCCACGGCGAATATGCTCACCAACGATTGGCACCTTAATTTATTGTTGATGGCAGCCGGGATTGTTACCACGATTCCACTATTGTGTTTTGCTGGTGCAGCGGTACGCATTCCATTGTCTATGCTCGGCTTTTTCCAATATATCGGCCCGAGTATTATGTTTATTCTCGCAGTAACCTTATTCAATGAACCCTTCGATGCAGAGAAGAGTATCACCTTTGGTTTTATCTGGAGCGCCCTGCTGGTGTTCACCTTCGATATGGCCTATAAACGCAAAACGGCGCGATAATATCGCGCTGTAGCCAATGGTTACAAAAGTAGTGGTAAGTGTACTGGACCTGCTACTTTTGTAGTTGGGCTAAAAATTTCTCGCCCTCGGGTACAGATAAGAGCAGATTGTAGCCTCGCGTCGTTGGCACTAACACTAGCTCGGATTTATCCGTCACTGCCACAAATGCCTTGCCCTTCCCCTTCAAATTAAACCAGCCGAGTTGAAACCCTGGCATACCGATACCATTGGTTTTAAAGCTGGGTACCAAATCCGCCTCCAGCTTCAAGTCGATAAGACGCGCCTGCTCGACTAACAGTTCGGAACGCGCTAATTGCACTTTATAGAAGGGAATATCGAGTTTTAGCTCGGTGTCGGTTAGCGCGATTTCAGCATTATGGGATTGATAAAACACCCAAGAAAATCCGCCAATCATTACTAACAAGATGCCTAAGCTCGCCGATTTAGCCACTTTCGGCATAGGTTTAACCCACAACATCCACAGTACGCCAGCTAAACCTAACAACAAGATAATAAAGCTTAAAATTGAAGTTTGAGTCAGAGGTGCGAGGGAGAAAAACTGAGTCACCATGGTGGGCAGTCCTTAAGGAAGAAAAGCTTAATCTGCCAACAAAGACATATTATGTCAACAAAAATGCCAGCGCTAGGCTGGCATCTTATCAAGCGTAAAAAGCTTACAGATCAAGGGCGAGAATTTTAGAGCGGCGCTGATAGTTATACAGCTGCTTTTTCTTCTGCGGCAATGCATCCACATCTTCAATCACAAAGCCATGCTCTAAGAACCAGTGAATGCTACGGGTAGTCAAGGCAAATAAACGGGAATAACCCCGATGACGCGCCTGACCTATGATGTTTTTCAGCAGCAGACTGCCCCTATCCGCATCGCGATAATCTGGATGTACCACCAAGCAGGCAAACTCACCGGCGTTATCCTCCTCGAACGGATACAGAGCCGCGCAGCCAATCACTAAGCCGTCTCGCTCAATCAACATAAACTGCTCGATCTCAATCTCAAGCTGCTCACGGCTTCGGCGCACTAAAATGCCTTGCTCTTCCAGAGGACGGATTAAATTCAATATGCCGCCAATATCGCTAATCGATGCGCGGCGCAGGCGCTCAGCGCTTTCTGTTACGATTTGCGTACCTATGCCTTCACGGGAGAACAACTCCTGCAGCAAGGCGCCGTCATCGAGGTAACTGACCAAATGACAACGTGGCACCCCATTGCGGCACGCATCAATACTCGCCTTGAGGAAGGCCATAGTGCCCACACAGGCAGAACCTTGCTCAGCGAGCTTATTAAGAATGTTTTGCGCGTCATTTGGCATTAATTCGGCAATCACATCGCCATTGCGATCGAGGATGCCATTTTGCGAACTAAAGCCAATCATCTTGTCGGCCTTCAGCTTGATAGCAACCTGAGTGGCAATCTCTTCGGCCGTGAGGTTAAAGCTTTCGCCAGTGACGGATGCAGCAATCGGCCCCATCAACACGATACAGTGGTTATCGAGCTGACGCTTAAGCCCTTGAGTATCGATACGGCGCACTTTGCCGCTTAGACAAAAATCCACACCATTATCGACGCCCAGTGGCTGAGCAATCACAAAGTTACCGCTGACTAAGTTAATTTGCGCACCTTGCATCGGCGTATTGCTTAAACTCATCGATAAACGCGCGGTAATATCAAACTGTAATGCACCCGCGACTTGCTTAATGACTTTGAGTGAGTCTTCATCCGTGATACGTACACCTTCGTGGTAGGCGGGTTCAATCCCATTGGCGGCTAACGCTGCATCGATTTGCGGCCTCGCGCCATACACCAACACCACTTTAATACCCAAACTGTGTAACAACGCCACGTCATTCAAAATGCCGCGAAATTGATTTTGTGCTAAAGCCTCGCCACCCAACATCACCACAAAGGTTTTCCCTCTATGGGCATTAACGTAAGGGGCAGAATGACGAAATCCATCAACCAGTTCAGTGGTACGCACGCGTTGTTTACACCTCATATTTAAGCTGGTAACCCCAAAATGGCTTACCAGGAGTGAATAACGAAAACCCGCGTATAGTATTGCATTTTAATTCACCAATAAAGAATTTATTCTCATTAAAATGCAGTTTTAATACAATAAAGTGCTTATATTTTCAAAAAATTGCACTTTTGATAAATGATCACATTTTTTTAACCAAATATGATTTAGTCGCGCTCGCCAAGTATGGGGCAGATTTATCTCATCTTGATGACGAAAAGCCAAAAAAAAGCCCCTTAGATAAGGGGCTTTTCTCGAAACAGGAAACCAAGATTACTTGATTTTTGCTTCTTTGTAGATAACGTGCTGACGAATAACGGGATCAAATTTTTTGATTTCCATTTTTTCTGGCATGTTACGCTTGTTTTTTTCAGTTGTGTAGAAATGACCAGTTTTAGCGCTTGAAACTAATTTGATCTTCTCACGATTACCTTTAGCTTTAGCCATGATCTATTACACCTTCTCGCCACGGGCACGAAGTTCAGCAACAACAACTTCAATACCTTTTTTATCGATCAGACGGATACCTTTAGTAGATACACGTAACTGCACGAAACGCTTTTCTTCTTCTAACCAAAAACGGTGGTTTTGTAGGTTAGGTAAAAAACGACGACGGGTCGCGTTTTTTGCGTGCGAACGGTTGTTACCAACCATCGGCTTCTTGCCAGTAACTTGGCATACTCTTGACATGTCAATCTTCTCCAAAAACAATTTTAACGCTCGAGCATTAATGTACCTCGTATGGCCGTCGCCCGAGGCACAAAGAGGGCGCATTTTATACACGATCACAGAGTGAAGATCAAGTGTTAGATTAATTAATCCAGCCTCGTTCCGCAAAAGAAACTATCTCTCGATCACCTACAACCATATGATCCAGCAAGGATACGTCTATGGTTGCTAACGCATTTTTTAATCGCTCAGTTATTCGTCTGTCAGCCTGACTGGGCTCGGCAATACCAGACGGATGATTGTGACACACTATAACGGCAGCTGCCTTTTTTTCAAGCACTAAGCTCACCACTTCACGCGGATACACTGAGGCTGAATCTATGGTGCCGCGGAATAATTCAACAAACTGAATTACTCTATGCTGGCTATCCAGCAGCAAAATTGCGAACACTTCATAGGAACGATCGGCTAATTGTCTCATTAAATAGTCCCGAGTTAAATCGGGATTTGTCAAAACCTGACCTCTATGCAGATTTTCTTGGGCAACACGCCGCGCTAATTCAGCCGCAGCTTGAAGCTGGGCGTATTTTACAGGGCCTACGCCCGGAAGTCGACACACCTGACTTTTGGGGGCACAAAGTAGGCTTCTTAGCCCGCCAAATTCTTGAATGAGGGCGCGAGCCAAATCCACCGCATTCAGCCCCGACAGGCCATTACGTAGTAATACCGCCAGTAATTCCGCATCAGACAAATGGGCCGCCCCCTTTTGCAAGAGCTTATCCCTTGGTCCCTCTCCTGTTGGCCAGTCCTTTATCGTCATAACACCTCCCTGTGATTACACACGCTGACTTAATTGCAGCTTACTGAGTATGGTTGAGTTTTTTTGAACTAGGATAGTCACTCACATTCGCTGCTTTGTGTTATGGTTGGCGGCATGATTTCAATCTCGGATGATGTCTGTGAGCCTGATAACGAAAAACGTCCTACTGGGTATTGGTGGCGGCATTGCGGCCTACAAAAGTGCGGATTTAGTGCGCCGCTTAAAAGAACGCGGCTTTGATGTACGTGTGGTCATGAGCCAAAGTGCGATAGAATTTATTACCCCACTCACACTGCAAGCCTTATCAGGGCATCCGGTATCATCGAGCTTACTCGATCCCGCTGCCGAAGCTGCGATGGGGCATATTGAACTGGCGCGCTGGGCCGATTTAGTGATTATCGCCCCCGCTACAGCAAATCTTCTCGCCCGAATCAATGCAGGCATGGCAGATGAATTAATCACAACCACTTGTCTTGCCACTGAAGCGCCAATTGCGCTCTGCCCTGCGATGAATCAGCAGATGTATCGTAATCTCGCCACTCAAGCCAATTTAGCCAGTTTACAAAGCCGTGGTTACACCCTATGGGGACCGGCAAGTGGCAGTCAAGCTTGCGGTGAAGTGGGCCCTGGCCGCATGCTCGAACCGCTCGAAATTGTCGAACTCGCGAGTCGCTTTTTTGCAACAAAAGATGTCTATGCTGAACAGGAGTCACAACCGCTAGCAGGCCAATCGGTACTGATCACTGCAGGCCCAACCCGCGAAGCCATCGATCCTGTACGCTATATCTCTAATCACAGCTCAGGCAAGATGGGCTTTGCCTTAGCGAAGGCCGCGGCCGATATGGGCGCAGTTGTGACCTTGGTCGCAGGACCCGTAAATTTAGCCACGCCTGAAGGGGTGACACGAATCGATGTCGAATCGGCGCAAAACATGCTCGAGGCGGTGATGAACCATGTTGATAAAAAAGATATTTTTATCGGCTGTGCGGCGGTTGCTGACTATCGCGTCAGCGATATTGCCACCAGTAAAATCAAAAAGTCAGCGGAAGAAATGCAACTTGCGCTGGTGAGGAATCCTGATATCTTAGCGACGGTCGCAAGCTTGGCAAACCGTCCTTTTATGGTGGGATTTGCCGCAGAAACCCATGATGTAGAAGCCTACGCCCGCGATAAACTCAAACGTAAAAATTTGAATATGATCGCGGCAAACGATGTATCCGTTGCTGGTCTAGGCTTTAACGCCGATGCCAATGCCCTGCGCGTATTCTGGCCACAGGGTAGTCAAGATTTGCCTGCTACCGATAAACTCACGTTGGCTCGGCAATTACTTTCGTTGATAGTGAAAGAAAAACAACACAAATGAAAACACCGATTGAATTAAAGATCCTCGATTCCCGTATTGGCTCTGAATTCCCGCTGCCTGCCTATGCCACACCAGGCAGCGCAGGCATGGATCTTCGCGCCATGATAGATACCACAATGACGATAGCCCCAGGAGAAACTCAGTTAATCCCAACGGGTATCGCCATCCACGTAGCCGATCCAGGCCTTGCAGCAGTGATTTTACCGCGTTCAGGCCTTGGGCATAAGCACGGTATCGTCCTTGGAAATCTGGTTGGGCTTATCGATTCGGATTATCAGGGGCCCTTAATGGTCTCTTGTTGGAACCGCAGCGATACCCCATTTACCTTAGAAATCGGTGATCGTCTCGCACAACTGGTGTTTGTCCCTGTGGTACAAGCACAATTCAAACTCGTTGATGAGTTCGATAGCTCAGACCGTGGTGAAGGTGGATTTGGCCATTCTGGCACTAAATAACCTGAATCGTTATTGAGCGAAGGATACTGCAATGGCTGTAAGCCCAAAAATTAATCGTCGTGAACACATACTGCAATGCCTAGCACAAATGCTAGAAACCAGCCCAGGACAACGTATTACCACCGCTAAACTCGCCTCAGAAGTCGGCGTATCGGAAGCGGCACTCTATCGCCACTTCCCGAGTAAGGCACGGATGTTCGAAGGGTTAATTGAGTTTATTGAAGAGTCATTACTCTCTCGTATCAACATCATCATGGATGATGAAAAAGACACCATGAAACGCTGTCAACTGGTGCTGCAACTACTGCTGATTTTTGCCGAGCGTAATCCAGGGATCTCGCGCGTCCTCAATGGTGATGCGCTTTTAGGTGAAAATGAGCGTCTGCGTAGCCGCATTAGTACGCTATTTGCAAAAATAGAAACTCAACTTAAGCAAATTTTGCGGGAAAAGACCCTGCGAGAAGGCAAAGGCTTTAATTTAGATGAGGCTATTTTAGCTAATTTGCTGTTAGCCTTCGCAGAGGGGCGAATTGCTCAATTTGTCCGCAGTGAGTTTAAACTAAAACCCACACAACACTTCGATGAACAGTGGCGCTTTATTCAGCATCAGCTGTTGCAAAGCTAATGATTTATCAACATAAAGGACGGTAATCACCGTCCTTTCTTTTATCCCGACTCCTTGTATCAGTAGTGCTTTTGCTTTAATCTTGTTTACACATTGTTAAAACTAAAACCACAATAATATTACAAGGATGTCAGATGAAATCTTTGCCATTTGCTGCATTGGCCGTAATTTGCTTACCCATCATGCCAATCAACACATTCGCGGCTGAAACATCGGCCAAGAATGCATTATCACAATCACAATTATTCAGTCGCGGTGATGAGTACGCTGATGTGAAAATATCACCTACCGGCAAATACTTAAGTGCAATTACCAGTGTTGAGGGTAAAAATGTACTCATAGTATTAGATGCTCAAACCAAAAAACTGCTGAATGCGATTCGCTTCCCAAGCAACGCCCAGGTAGGCACCTATGAATGGGCCAATAGCGAGCGTATTGTACTGGCAAAAGAATACCTTAAGGGCTGGAGCGATGTGCCCCAATACTACGGCGAATTAATGGCGGTCAACGCCGATGGTTCTCGCCCTAAATATCTCTTTGGATATAACAGCGGTGAGCAACAGACAGGTTCAAATATCAAGAAAAACACCGCCATAAATGCCACAGCATTCATTCTGGATCCTCTTCCGGATGATGAACGCTATATGCTGGTCAATGCGCTCCCATGGACTGGTGCCCCTGACTTGAGTGAAACGCCTCAGGATGTCTACCGCGTTGACCTTTTTAGCGGGGTGCGTAAACGCATCACAGGCTCTCCCATAGGCCAAGCTCGCTTTATGACCGACCATGATGGTGAAGTCCGCTTTGTGGCAGGGAAAGACAGCAAAAACATCACTAAAGTGTTTTACCGCAAAGATGGCGAGTGGATAAATACCGATAAACTCAACCTTGGCTTAAGTGATTTTACACCGATCTCCTTCGCTGATAATAAAAATACCATCTATGCTGCGGGTCGAGTAGGCACTGAAACCTTAGGCGTCTATCGCATCAACCTCGAAACAGGCGAGAAGGCCGAGATCATTCAAGATGAGGTCGTTGATCCCAATAACTTCTGGATCAACGGTACCAATAAGCAGCTTTATGCCGTTGAGTTTGAAAATGGCTATCCAAGCTATGCCTTTGTGGATAACAACGACAGCCACGCCAAACTACTTAAGGATTTAATTGCTGCCCTACCTGGGCATCAAGTACGGATTGTCAGCGAAACCCGTAATGGTGAGCAATTGGTGGTGATTGCATTTAATGACCGCAATCCCGGTGATTACTATGTGTTTGATACGAAAAAGCTCAAGCTAGAGTATCTATCCGCCGCCCGTAAATGGCTCGACCCAGAGCAAATGGCGGAGGTCAAACCTATTAGCTTCACTAACCGCGATGGCCAGAAAATACATGGCTATTTAACCTTACCCTTCGGCAAAGAAGCCAAAAATTTACCCTTGGTCGTTAATCCCCATGGCGGTCCCCATGGCATTCGTGACTGGTGGGGATTTGATCCACAAAATCAATTACTTGCCCAAAACGGCATGGCGGTGTTGCAGGTTAACTTCCGCGGCTCAGGTGGTTATGGTGAGGCCTTCCAGCAAGCTGGCTATCGAAAATGGGGCTCCGATATTCAGCACGACATAATAGACGCAACTCAATACGTCATTGACCAAGGCTTTGCCGATAAGGAACGGGTATGTATCGCTGGCGGTAGCTTTGGCGGCTATAGCGCACTACAAAGCGCGGTATTGGCGCCCGATATGTTTAAATGCGCGGTAGGGGTTGCCGGTGTGTATGATCTGGAGTTGATGTTTAATGAAGGTGACATCGCCAGAACACGTTCAGGAACAAGCTATCTTAAGGACGTACTTGGCCAAGATAAAGCCACCCTAAAAGCCATGTCTCCCTCTGAAAACGTTGCTAAATTAAAAGCGAACCTCTTACTCGTTCACGGTGGTGAAGATGAGCGAGCGCCAATTGAACAGTTGGAATCACTCGAAAAAGCCCTCAAAGCCCATAATTATCCCTACCAAAAACTGGTGATGGATAGCGAAGGTCATGGTTTTTATAACGATACTCATAGAGCCAAGTATTACGATCAGATGCTGAGCTTCTTAAAAACTAACCTGAAACTTTAGTACTCACTAAAATAACTAGGGCGTGTTGACGTTTCGAGATTAAATTTTGTTCGTTCTGGCAAGCACGTGCTCGCGAAACGAGGAATGATGTGTAGTTTACTCAAATGACGAGCGGCTCTTATGACAGAAAGTAAGAGCAAGGGCTTGCCAGACGAACCCTTCGGGCAGCATTTGGCTGACTTTTCTGCAGCGTTATCATCCGTTTATGTAGAATAACTACACTGCACGGACTTTGCCTTGCATAAAGCTGCAAAAATAACCCTGAAACGTCAACACGCCCTAACAATGGCAACAATATCTGTAGAAGAATAACTCAACACAGGCAAGAAACGAGCGAATCTAAAGCCTATATCGATATTTGTAATACATTTGCTCGGCGTTTAATCCCTAAAATGGCAAGGCCAAAAAATGCCGCAAATAATCCCCAAAGCTGTAACCACTTTGGCAGTACACTTGCCCACGTCGCGCCCATTTGGTTCAGCTCCAACATCCCCATAATGGCGGGCACCGCAGGGATAATCTGCGAGCCCAGCACAAGCGGCTCAGGGATTAAGGCAATCGGCCAGACAAAGCCGGAGACAAACAAAATTGGCATTGAAATTAATAGCAATACTTGAGTAGGCAAATCGCGGCGGGTAAACAAGGTGCTCATTGCAACTCCAGCCGCCGCCGTCGCCAGTAAAAACGGTAATAGCCACAGTGCGACCAGGCCAAAGCGCGCTTGAATACTCACGTTATACCAGTGATAGCAATAGCCCACATAAAAGCTGGTAAACACCATATAAATCAACATAAACGCCATAATTCGACCGCAAACCAATTGCAGCGGCGACACCTGCTGCCAATAGCCCTGATGGCGCCACTGGCCTGCACCTAAAATGCCAGTACCGATCAGCAATGTTTGATGCAGGATCAGTAAAAATAACCCCGGCACGACATAAGGTGTATAGCCTAGACTTGGGTTAAACGCAGGAACACTATTTAAGTGCAGCGAGTTGAGGTTCTGCTCGGCCTCTTTAGGATTTTTCCCCTGGGCGAGCATGCCAATCCATTGAATTTGTTTACCGGCATCCATCCCCGCACTGACAAGACCTTCGGCCACAGCAGAGTAAATCAAGAAGTAACTGGCATCACCGCCGTAGCTTAAGGTTACGCCCTTACCGAGCAACAAATCGCGGCGAAATCCTTCAGGGATCACCAATAAACCGTGCGCCTTACCCGTTTCGATAAAGCGTTTCGCCTCGGAGATAGAGCCGACTTGGCCTATCACTTGGATTTTTGCACTGGCATCCGCATGGCGAATAAGTTGACGACTCAGGGAAGAATGGTCTAAATCCACCACGATAAGCTGCTGTTCTGTTGGGACTTGGTGCAAATAAGGCAAGGGATAGAGCACCGAATAAAACAGCACACCGCCAAATAGGGTCACAGCGATAGCCTTATCGCTAATAATCGCCTTTAATTCAGTGAGCACTAACTGCCATAAATTCATGTTATTGCCCCTTCACTGATAGAGATGTATCGGTGTCAGCCGCTACCGAATTGGGGGTTACCGTTATCGGCAGTAGTTTGCTCGCCAAGGCATAAATCACGGGGAGCAGGCAAATAAATCCCCAATAACTACTCAATTGCTGCGCCATCGTTGACCAAGTAGCACCATAACTGACCACGCTCACATGGGATTCAATATAATGGCTCGATGGCATAATGAGCCGCCACCACTGGGCAAGTTGTGGCATTTCGTGGGTAGGAAAAGTGATCCCCATAAAGGCAAAGGCAGGTGCAAATAATGCGGTACAAAAACTGATGACCCGCGCGCTATCACGCATCAGCACAAACACCAGTAACACCAAACTCCAAACCGCCAGCAGCATGATCAACTGGGCAAACAGCAGCAGCGCTATACTGCCCGCAAAAGGCAGGACCAGATACAAATACAACCAAGTGAGGATAAACCCGCCCTGTAACATAAAGATAGGCGTAAACAGCAGGATTTTAGCCAACACCTTAGGCCAAAAATGCTCGGTCAATTGATTGGAGATCCCCTCCTCTGACTGCGCGGCATTAAGGTGTAACTCGCGATTTAAGCTGTTAGCCATCACTAGCATAGATAACAACTGCCAAAGGGCTACCAATACCGGCGGCACTAAAAAGCCAATATAGTTATTGTTACGATTAAACAATGCAGTGGTCTGGCTTTTGACCGGGCTTAAATTCACCGCCACTTGTGATTTTGGCGTGCCCGTCATCAGTTGCTTAAGGCCTGCGACCTGCAACAACCCATCGCCGAGACTCAACTGAATTTGACTCGACAACAGCTTACCCACCAGCAAAAACTGGCTGTTGTAGCGCACATCGATTGTGGGTGTATGGCCGGTAAGCAAATCCTTTTTCATATCATAGGGAAATACTACCACCGCATAGACCTGCGCCTGCTGCATGGCCTCGACGGCCAAGGAGAGATCGGTAAAACTCTGGGGATCGGTCACAGGATTGGCTTTGAGTTGACGGGTCAACATCCGGCTAAGTTGGCTATGGTCTTGGTCAACAATCGCCACGGGTAACTGCCGCGGTAAACCCGCACTAAATAACCACCACAGGCACAAAATCCCCAGTAACGGAATGTAACTGATAAGGGCTAGTTGCCAAGGATCGCGCCATAGCGCCTTAAGCTCGCGGCGCACCAATGCCATGAACAACGCCATAAAGCCTACGGAGGCAGACTCTGTCGCATCGGCGTTAGTGCCATGCTCGCTCAATGGCTTAGGCTCGCTCGGTAACTTGGTCACAGTCGTTACTCTGCACTGAGCAACACAGACATACCGACGCGCAGATCAGCAATTGGCGCCGTTGGGCGTAATTCAACCTCAAAGGTGCGCATATCAAAATCGTGGCCGCTTTCGGTCGAACGCCAAGTCGCAAAATCCCCCATCACACTGATATGGGAGACAGTAAACTCTACCGTTTTATCCAGCGCTGGCAGTGTTAATTGCAGTTTATCGCCCTTTTTAAAACGCTTTAGTTGATCTTCACGTACTTGGAATACCGCCCAAGCGTCCTGCATATCAATCAGACTCACCACAGGGAAACCACTCGGCGCCAGTTCACCTGCTTGCAATAATACTTCGCTAATTTCCCCAGATTTAGGCGCACGCATTTGGCTATCAGCCATAATGGCACTGACTTCTTTCACCGCGCCTTCGGCCATACGCGCATTCCCCGCCGCAGCAGCTTTGGTTTCGACCCGCGCGCCTTCTTCGGCCATTTGATACATGGCTAACGCCGCTTGTTCTGTATATTTTGCCGCTTGCCACTGGGTAAAGGCTTCATCGCGTTTTTGCCGTGCAGCGACTCCTTCAGCAAATAAGTTTTCAACGCGGGTATAGGTAGTTTTTGCCAGTGTTGCCGCGGCTTGCGCCTTAAGCCATTGCTCTTTAGCTGCCATCACTTCTTGGCTACGGGCACCATTATTTGCCTCTTGTTGCAAGGCTTTAGCGGCATCACGGCCACCTTCGGCCTGCATCAACTTGGCATCTAGCTCAGGGCTGTGGATCGCAAATAACAAATCACCTTCATTGACACTATCGCCACGGCGTACAAGCACTTGCTCGACCCGCCCAGGCACCTTAGAGGATACGTTATATTCGCGGGCTTCAATCTGCCCCTGCAACACACTCGGCTTTGGGCTATAAGCCAGTTTGAGCCCATAGGCTAAAATAAGGCCTAATGCGACCAACGCCGTGAGAGCAAGAATTCTGTTAGCGCGCATTGATAGTCTCCTGCGATTGAGTGCCTGTGGCACTGCGACCGATAAATTCATCTAATTGACCACTGATGGCCATTAATCTGGCATAGGCTTGCACATAGCGATAACTGGCACCAAGCTGCTGGGTTTTAACGGCGCTCAGTTTTAATTCGGCATCGACCCTATCGATAGACGTTGAAAGCCCTTGATTAAAGGCGATTTCCCTTAAACGCAGGTTCTCGGTGGCCAGTTCGAGTGAGGTATTCAGGGCCTTGAACTCTTCTTCGGCCTGTAATAACTGGCGGTAACTTTGGTCGAGCAGCAAACTTAAGTCTTGGCGTGTCTGCGCCTTAGTGTAACGGGCTTGCAGCAAGGCACTCTTAGCCGCTTCCACTTTACCGCTGCGGCCATCGCGGCTCAGCAAGGGCACTTTTACACCGACACCGACCATCCAGTCCGGTTCTACCTTAGAAAACAAGCTGTCATCTTCGTATAAGGTGTAATTACCAAAGAGGAAAACCGTGGGGTGATATTTACCTTTCTCTAAGGAAACCAAACCATTCGCCTGCGCCTCTTTAGCCTCGAGCAGTTTAAGCGCCGGGTGTTGATTTAAGGTCATTTGGGTCAAGTCCCCCAATGACGGCGCCTGCGGTAACACAAACAGTGGCGAGTTAGTACTAACATCACTCCGTTGCAACATACGCGATAGGGCGATAACGGCCATTTCATGTTGGCGGCGGGCGCTGCCTAAATTGACCTTAGCATTATCTAAGGCCACTTGAGCATTCAGGCGCTCGACCTTAGCGATTTGCCCCTCGCGCTCCAGCGCCAGCGCATGGTCAACGTGCTTAGTTAAGGAGGCCACCAGCTCGGTTTGGGTGCTGACGAGGGATTGAGTCACATCAACGGCATAATAACGATCAACCAACTGAGTGAATAAGTCGCGGGTTGCTAACTGTAATTCCTGTTGTTTCTCGGCCACCATGGCGGCATGAATGCCTTGAGCCGCAGTGATCTGGCCGCCGGTATAAATCGGCCACATCGCCTGTAAGCTGGCGCGAAAAATATCTTGCTCGGTAAAGGGCGTGACAAATAATGAACCTGGAATACTCGCCAATATGCCACCTAATTCAGGAGGTAATGGCAATGAACCCGAGGCTAGGGGATTGAGATCCCTTAAATCTAATTCAATTGGTTTTTCGAGGTGGGTATAACTGCCATTCAGACTGAGGGACGGCAGATTTAAACTTTCGCCCGCCTCTTGCTCGCCCTTGGCGCGATTCACCTCTTGGGATTGAGCCTGGAGTTTATCGCTCACCTTAAGCACTTGCTGCCAAGCCTCAGTAAAGCTACTGGGCTGGGCGTAGGCCGCTAACGGCAATAGTGAGGGCAAAGGCAATAAACACAGCCATGCCAAACGTGATAGTTTCATTAACACCTCTAGAGTAGTTACTCTAATTTCCTTTGCAAATGATAACATCCATCATGGAAGGCGGCTAGAACCCACCACAGGAAGTGTAAGATGGGTTCTAAAATAAGCACTTAGCCAATCAAGGTAGGAGCTTCTAGCTTCTCGTTTTACGCAGTACCGCCTACGGTCAGCTTATCGAGCTTAAGGGTCGGTTGACCGACACCCACAGGCACGCTTTGACCATCCTTACCACATACACCAACGCCCTTATCTAGCGCCATGTCGTTACCCACCATGGAAATCTGACTCATGGCTTCAGGGCCATTACCGATCAGGGTTGCGCCCTTAATCGCTTGAGTCACTTCACCATTTTCGATCAAATAGGCTTCAGAGGCCGAGAACACAAACTTGCCCGAGGTGATATCGACCTGACCACCACCAAAGTTAGGCGCATAAATCCCCTTCTTCACCGACTTGATGATCTCGCTTGGGTCGGACTCGCCCGCCGTCATATAAGTGTTGGTCATCCGCGGCATCGGCAGATGCGCATAAGATTCACGGCGACCATTACCCGTTGGTGCCACACCCATCAGGCGCGCATTTAATTTATCTTGTATGTAACCTTTAAGAATACCGTCTTCAATTAACACGGTTCTCTGGGTTTGTACGCCTTCATCGTCGATGCTCAATGAGCCACGACGATTCGCAAGCGTGCCATCGTCCACCACAGTCACCAGTTTCGACGCCACTTGCTGGCCAACCATGCCACTAAAGGCGCTGCTACCCTTGCGGTTAAAGTCGCCTTCCAGACCATGGCCTACAGCTTCGTGCAATAACACGCCTGGCCAACCATTACCGAGCACCACGGGCATTTCTCCGGCGGGCGCATCGATGGCATTGAGGTTAACTTGTGCCTGACGCACCGCTTCACGGGCAAAGGCAAAGCACATAGATAAACCGGTTTCATCATTTACCATAAACACGCTGTAATCGTGACGACCACCGCCACCGGCACTGCCACGTTCACGCTTGCCATTTTCTTCTAAAATCACGCTGCAATTAAAGCGCACTAACGGGCGAATATCGGCAGCTAAGGTGCCATCGCTGGCAGCGACCAAGATTTCTTCGTGCACACCCGCGAGGCTAATCACCACTTGAATAATGCGGCTATCGAGGCTACGAACATAAGCATCGGCCTCTTTCAGCAGGTTGATTTTTTTCACTTCCTCCATGGCGGCGATAGGGTCGAGACTATCGTACAGCGCCAAGGCTTGTCGGCGTTTGAAGGCCTGAACCTTGGCCTGCTCACCCGCCCCTGCAATACCGCGCGCCGCCTCGGCCGCAGCGCTTAAGGCCGCTGGCGTAATATCATCGGCATAGGCAAAACCGGTTTTCTCGCCGCTGATAGCACGCACACCGACACCACGTTCGATATGGAAGCTACCATCTTTAATAATGCCATCTTCGAGCACCCAAGATTCGTGGCGACTGCCTTGGAAATAGAGATCGGAAAAATCGACTTTATGTTGATGTATGGTGTTTAAATAACTTTGTAACCCATCTAGGGCTAAGCCACCCTTTAATAAACTTTGCTCTACTTGTGCTAAAAAAGGCATCGCGGTTCTCTCTGAAAGCTTGGCTAAAATTGGCAACTCACTCATTTTTAAAATAACTTAAATTCGCTGTGAGTCTATTTCATCTAAATCTGTTGAAGGCTTAATCTGTTCAAGGTTTAAGGTTCGGTGCAGTAAAGCGATTATGTTGCGCCACGGGCATTTTACTGCGGATGCTGTGCACCTCGGCCACATCGATATCGGCATGCACCCAACCTGTACCGGTTTTCTGCTCGGCAATTACCTCGCCCCAAGGGCCTATCACCATGCTCTGCCCCCAGGTCTCACGACTACCTTGGTTATGGGCGCCCCATTGGGCTGCGGCCAAAATAAAGCATTGAGTTTCAATGGCTCTGGCCTGTAATAACACCTGCCAATGGGCTTCTCCCGTGACCTTAGTAAAGGCCGAAGGCACGGTAATAATCTCGGCTCCCGCAAGGCGCAGCGCCCTAAATAAGTCCGGAAAGCGTAAATCATAACAGATGGTCAAGCCAATTTTGCCAAAAGGGGTGTCGATGACACTGATATGATTGCCGGGGCAGAAGGTTTCACTCTCGCGGTATTGCTTAGTGCCGTCGGCGACATCCACATCAAACAGATGCAGTTTATCGTATTGCCCTAAGGTATCACCTTTATCATCAAACAAATAACAACGGCTGTAGATGCGCCCATCCTCCGCCAGCGCAGGAATCGTCCCTGCCACCATAAACACCCGATAGCGCGTAGCTAAGGCACTTAAGGCAGATTTTAACGGACTGTGATGACTATCGCCCGCATAGGCTAGTTGCTGGCTCTCATGGCCACCAAACAATAAACTGCATTCGGGTAACACCACTAAATGCGGGGCATCTTTGTCCCATTGCAGGCACTCACGGGTTAATTCCTCAAGCTGCGATTCGATAAACAACAGATTCGCACTGACGTCGCGACTGCTCTGACATTGCAACAGGCTGATGCGCATGACTATCTCCTTGAATTGTGTTTATCGACAATACCACCTTGGGGCTCACAGGCTTAGGTTGTTCTGGTTCGGCTTTAGGCGGCTCAGCAGGCTCAACCTTAGGGAGCGTCGGCGTTTGCGGCGATGTCTCTTCCTTAACAGCTTTTACAGGTTTCTCTTTAGCTTTATCAGCATCTAGCGCAGGTTGCTCGTTGTTTTTTTCGGGCTCGACGGGCGGCTTATCGTCTGTCTTGGTCGGGGCGCTATTCTTGACGGGTGGCGCATCATTCGGCTCAGCACCCTCGGTTAGCGCTGGCAATTCGCCCCCCACCATAGGCAGAATCGACTCGGGGATTTCAATCTCTTTACTCTTACGTTCCAGTTCCTCTACCACAGGCTCAGACATAGTGCCCGTTACTCGGAAACGGATCTCAGAGATCACCTCAATCACAGGCTCTAACACTTTGGTTAAGGCAAACGCCCCAAGCCCGAGCGTCCACGCACTGGTACTGAGCAGCACCACAGTTGGCACACTTGAGGCCAGTTGCGGCACAAAACGGATATCGTAATTTAAGCTTTCGCTGGTGAGATCCGTATAGCCGCGCACCTTCATATTACCTGCTATCGCATCCATTTCAGTGTCCGTAGTTTTCACTACACCATTATCGATTTGCAGATTACCGGTAAAGGAATTGAAGTACATGCCTTGACCAAATACATCACTGAAATCTAAGGACAATTTACGTACTAATGAATCGAGGCTAAACAGTGAGAAAATCCGTGCGCCCTTATCGCTCACTTGGGATAAATGGCCTTTGCCCAATTCAAATTTAACTTTACCATTCAAGGTTTCAAGGGAAAACGCATAGGGTGCACCTTGCCAAGCTAGCTCGGCATTCACCTTCAATGGAGCTTCATTTACACCGGGATCGATCCCAAGTTGGTGACTCAAATAGCTAAACTGACTAGCATTCAAACTGACGGATAACTCGGTTTGATTTTGACCATTCTGCTGTTGCCAAATCCCATTCCCCTGCAAAGACACCTCAGGAGTGGTTAAAGATAACGTCTGAATGCGGTAACCCGAGGCTTGCGGACTTGCTTGCACCACTAACTGGCCAAATGGCTTATCGAAAAAACGAAAATCCTCTACATTCACCGCAACGGGCGGCAAATTAGTGAGCACCTGCTCCGCCGCAAAATCCGCTTCACCTTCAGGCTTCACATTGGGTGAAAAATAGAACTTACTGGCAGTCACTTTTAAACCTTGCGTCAACCAATTAGGGTAAAAATCTACCGTTCCTTCAAACTCACTAGCTTTGGCATCGAAGCGCCAACCATTTTCATTGGGTTTAGCGCTGAGTCTCAACTCTGTAAGCCCTTGCCCTAATAAATCAAACTTGCCGATATTTGCATCAACCCCAGCCACTGAAGGGAATAAGTTAGCGTTATTTGCCTCTTCCACCAAAATACCAGTGCGAGTCGGTTTGTTATCTGAAGCAACAAAGGCATTAATTACGGGTAACCAATTAGCTAACTTGCCACTGGTTACATCGATCTTAATGTGTCCAAGCTCGGTATTGGGCACCTCGGTAGCCTCGAAGAGTCGCCCTAATAGCAGATCAAAATAATTGAATTGCGTACCTTTTTCAGCCTCAAAGCCGCCAATAAACTCAGCTTGTTTATCGAGTTTTACCCTCAGGGTTGAAGTCTGCTGATCACCAGAAAACTCGGCCATTAAAGGCCTAGGCTCGTCAGCAGGTTTTGCGAAAATGCCCGGTAATGTTAAGGTGGCACCGACCAGATCGGAACCTAAATTGGCTTGAATTTGATAGCCTTGCTCATCGAATATCATGCTCAAGTTACCGCCCCAAGCGACTTTACCTTGGTAAAACTTACTTAAGGGATTTTGTAACTCTAAGGGTAAACGACTGAGATCCCAACGACTCTTCATATCCACATTCAGCGCAAAATCTTTACCTTCGGGTTGAGTGACAAAACTAAACTCCAAGGGCTGCTCAAACAGGCGAGACTTAATCCCTTTGCCTTCGACTATCTCGTTGGCAAATTGCACTGTGCCCGTCACCGCCTTGAGTTGTAACCCTGGCTGCGCAATAAACACCGGCGTGTTATCAAACATAATTTGACCGCGGATATCCTCAGCCTCACCCTCATACAAGGGAATACTAATATCTAAATTCCCCGTTATCGCGCCCTGCACTTGCACAACCTTTAAGGTTTTGCCCACAGTATCGGCAAGGGGAGAAGCCTGTAGCACTTGAGTCGCAGCACTGCCTTGGGTCGCAAGATCGGCCTGAATTTTTAACAGCGAATGCTCGCCTAACTCGGGAATAAACACGTGGGCACCATCGGCAACCACATTCATCAACTTTCCTTGGTTAACCCAGATATCCATGCGGGCATTTTCAAACAAGGCATCGAGGGAAAGATCAGTGACTGCGGGCCAATCTGGTTGGAATTGGTATTCGGCATTGTTTAAGGTAAATGCCGCTTGGAACACACCGCTATTATCCTCAAAGGGAAAACTCGATAATGCCCCCTGCCATAATACTTGGGCGTTTTGACTCTGCCCCGCTTTAATCGCACCATCCAGATACTCAACCAGTGACTCGCCCATGGCTTTGATCGGGAAGTATTTATCCGCATTGGCGGCATTTTTGACTTCAACATTGGCGGCAAGGGACATACTGGTAGCAGCGCTAAAATCCAGCTTTAGAGCAGCAGCAAGACCAATATCGTCGTTTTCGAACTGCACCTGAGGCACAGATAAGGTTGCCCTTTGGGTATCGAAGGCACCGGTTAACGCCGCGCCATGCAGCACTAAAGGCGCTGAAAATTGATCGCCAAAATCGAAGGTATAAGTTTGCTCGGGAAGCGAAAAAATTAACTTTTCATCCTGCCATTGCAACTTCAGATCCAAGGGGTTGATATTGGGTATTCCTTCCACTTTCTGCCAGTGCAATTGCTTAACGCTAGTGCTTGCGAGCAAAGGCTGATCTGCCGCTTGATAGAGACGAATCGGTCCGACGCTACCCTCGGGCGCGAGCTGAAACCATTGCTGCAATACGGCTAAATCGACACCCGGAAATAATGGCAAGAGTGGAAATAAGGTCGGTAAATCCAAACGGCTAACATAGGCATATAAAGCATCGTCTTGCTGCTTGGCCGCAAACTTCAGCTCGGGCCAATGCACTCCATTGGTGACAAAATCCAAATGAGTGCTGCTGATCTCCCAACCTGCCGCGTTTGGCTCCCAATGAATGCTACCGGACTGGATCTCAAACTTTTGCGGTTGACCTTGCATCGACCATTGCAACCAACTTGGCTCAAACTGCACGAGTCCAGAACGTAAACTTCGATGGGCAAAATCAAACCACGCCTTAAGATTGACTATCCCTTCTAAGGGCAGTTTTTTGCTTGGATCATAGGGATTAGGTTGGCGTGATGCCCATTCGCCCAAATCTAAGGACTGAGCCGCCAGATAAACTTGTCCAGTTAAACTCTCGGGCGCTGTAGCATCGCCGTTAATATCGAGTTGCAGGCTGAGCGATTCCTTAACCAAGGTATTGTTATCGAGGTAAATCTCCCCCGCGCCGCGGTGGCGCTCACCACTATTACGCCAATTGAGGTGACGAATATGAATGGGTCGATATTCATGTTGCAAGCTAAGCAGTTGCACCGAAGCATCCGTCAGCGAGAAACGCTCGAGCTGCTTTAAGAGCAGCTTATACAACCAATCGGTTTGCGCCGTTTGATTGGCCGCCCCCTGCGCCTTATTACCCGATAATTTATCGATATCGAGGGCAATATGAACACCATCGAAATTGACATCTTCAATGCGTGGACTGGTGGTCAGTAGCGATTGCCAAAAATCCAATTTGATTTGGACATGCTTCACCAACACGGTAACAGGGAGCTTGTCCTGCGTAGGGATCACTAGATTATCAACCGTTACCGCTGGGCCAAAGGCCTGCCAGTGGGCGGATAACTCGCCAACTTGGATATCAATTTGATATTCGCTTTTTACATACTCAACTAACTGCTGGCGTACTTCATCGACCTGAGGCAATAATCCACGGATCAAGCTTACCGTCAAGGCAAACAAGACTAAGATCAGTGCCAGTAATTGCCAGCAAAAACGGCTTAGTTTTTTAGCAGTAAAAAGCGTTGCCACTACATCATCACCACGTCGTATTTATGCTGGGAATACATAGGCTCATTTTGCAGGCGAATACGCTTACCTATATAAACTTCAAGCTCGGCGACCAAATGACTTTCATCTCCACTTAAACTGTTATAGACAGCGGGCGAGCAGTAAAGCAAAAACTCGTCGGCGTCATAGGCCCGATTCAAGCGAATAATTTCGCGGAAGATTTCATAAGAAACAGTTTCTACCGTCTTCATGCTACCCGTGCCCTGACAGGCTGGACACTCACTGCATAGCACATGCTCTAGGCTCTCGCGGGTGCGCTTACGGGTCATTTCAACTAGACCCAACCCAGAGAAACCACTGACATTAGTCTTAACTCTGTCCTTGGCGAGCGCACTATTTAAGCTATTGAGTACCCGCGTTTTATGCTCGTCGCTCAGCATATCGATAAAGTCGATAATGATGATGCCGCCGAGATTTCGTAGCCGCAGTTGCCGTGCAATCGCTTGGGTGGCTTCAAGGTTAGTGTTAAAGATGGTTTCTTCAAGATTACGGTGGCCCACAAAGGCACCAGTGTTGATATCGACCGTAGTCATAGCTTCAGTCTGATCGATAATCAGATAACCGCCAGATTTAAGCTCCACCTTGCGTCCCAGAGCGCGCTGGATTTCATTTTCGACATCGTACAAATCGAAAATTGGCGCTGGGCCAGAATAGTGCTCAATCTTGTCAGCGATTTCCGGCATAAACTCTTGGGCGAAGGCTTGCAGCTCGGCAAAGGTGCGGCGCGAATCGACTTGAATTCGGTCTAATTCGGTTCCCACAAAGTCGCGCACAATGCGCACCGGCAGGGCCAGATCTTGATAGAGTAATGCTACGCCACGGCGCTGACGCCGCTCGGAGACCTTAGACCATACTCGGCGCAAAAAAGCCGCATCTTGGGCAAGTTCGTCCTCACCTACGCCCTCGGCAGCAGTGCGGATAATAAAGCCGCCGTCTTCATCGACGAATGGCAGAGTGATTTTTTTAAGACGACTGCGCTCTTCTTCCTGCTCAATCCGCTGGGACACCCCAACATGGCTAGAGCCAGGCATAAACACCAAATAACGGGAAGGCAGTGTGATATCTGTGGTTAGGCGCGCACCTTTAGTGCCCAGAGGGTCTTTCACCACTTGCACCATAATATCTTGCCCTTGGCGAACCAGCTCGGCGATATCACGGACCACAAAATGGCCCTTCTCCACATCGGCCACGCATTCAGTGTGCGGCACAATGTCGGAGGCATGTAAAAACGCGGCTTTATCTAAGCCAATATCCACAAATGCGGCTTGCATGCCGGGCAACACTCGGCTGATTTTGCCCTTGTAAATATTGCCCACCAAACCACGCTTCATGCGCCGTTCAATATGAACTTCTTGCAGCACGCCGTGCTCGACTAAGGCAACGCGCGCCTCAGAGGGGGTTACATTAATCAGTAATTCTGAACCCATCTTGCGCTGAATTTTATTCGGATTTAAGCGACTGGTATTCACGACTCACCCCATTAGGGAAATTAAATTAATCTCAGTATGTTTTAAGCCTGAAAACCAATACCGCAGACTAGATAATGCCCGCCTCAGATAAGAGTTGGCGAGTTTCGACTAATGGCAAACCGACAACACAGGAGTAACTACCATCAATTGACTCGACAAAACAGCCACCTAATCCTTGGATCCCATAGCTGCCCGCTTTATCCATGGGCTCTTGTGAGGCAACATAGGCATCGATATCTGCATCAGAAAGCACACAAAAACGCACTAAGGTTTCAACTAAACGCACTGCGGTATGATTGACACTTGCTAAGGCGACGGCGGTCATCACAATGTGTGCTCTTCCAGAAAGCGCACGTAGTACCCGCTTGGCATCGGCCTCATCAACTGGCTTACCTAATATTTCATTTTCAAGCACCACGATAGTATCAGAACCTAATACAGCAGGCTGTGACATACCTGAGCATAATGCAAGCCCAGCCTGGGCCTTTTCAGCCGCAAGGCGCTGAACATAATCCCGTGGTAACTCTCCTGTCTTCGGAGTTTCGTCAATATCTGGTGCTACTTGCGCAAACGTAAAATCAGCCCGTCCGAATCCAATATGAGTCAGTAATTCTTTCCGGCGCGGCGATGTCGAGGCTAAAACTAAATTCACAACTAACGAACCTTATAATGACGTCGAATGCGACGTAAAATCCAAAAAATCCAAGGCCAAAAAACGAGGCCCGATAGTGCAGGCAAAAACAGTTCAGAGTGGAATGTTGCGCCATCCATCACAAACTCAACCCAATAAACAATGAGGTGATAGATAGCAATTAACAGCATTATGACCAGCGACTGTTGCCATTTCGGGAAGTTACGTAAACGCTGACAATGTAAAATAGCAATATAAATCACCAACGACATTGCCAAAGATCGAACACCTAAAGTCGCGCCCAAGAGAATATCGAGAGCTAAGCCCATAACCCAAGCCGTCAGAATGTTATATCTGTGGGGCAACGCAATGGACCAATAGATCAAAATCATCAGTAACCAATCAGGACGCCAGGCCTCAACAATTACTGGCAGTGGCATAATTTGGCTTAAGAGCCCAACAAATAGGGTTAGCCAAACCGCGATGCGTCCATTAGCAGCTTGTAAACTCATTAGTGCACCTCTGCTGGCGGTTGGGTAGTAGCAGCGTTAGATGCCCCATTAGCGTTACTGGATGCTGCATTGGGATTACTGGGTACCACATTGACATTTGTGCCCTGAGTACCGCCTTGAGTCGTTGGCGTTCCATTACTGGTATCAGGCTTAACGTCTTGTGCAGGATGATCTGCGGCCGGTACTGGCACTTGATTAGGCAGTGTCACACCCGAATCTGGCGATGGCCAAATTAACAGGAGATAACGAATACGGTCGAGTGCCGCCAGTGGCTGAGCCGTGACTCGCGCATAACTTTGGCCATCTTCGGTAAAGACTTCCACTACCCGCGCAACCGGATACCCTTCAGGGAAGCGGTTACCTAAGCCAGAAGTGACCAGTAGGTCGCCCACACGAATATCGGTACTCTTGGCAACATGGCGTAACTCAATTTCATCAAGTTCCCCCGTCCCGTTGGCGACAAGGCGCACATCATTACGGGTAATCCGTACGGGTAAGCCATGGGACACATCAGACAGTAGTAACACTCGGCTAGTCATCTCACTGACCTGCACAACTTGCCCCACCACACCTTGCGCATCCACAACAGGCTGACCAACAAAGACACCACTGCGGGAACCTCGGTTTAAAACCACATAATGATGGGAAGGATCGCTGGCAACCTCCATGACCTCTGCAACCATCTTGAGAGAATCCTGATAGGCAGGCGAACCTAGCAAGGCGCGTAAGCGTTCGTTTTCCTGACGTAAATGCTCGAAACGCTGTAAGCGTTCACTCATTAATAATTGTTGCCTTAACAGCTCTTTATTTTGCAACGCCAACATATTGCGGGTCGCAAAACTCTCAGAAGACCAATCGAGGATCGCACTGGGGACACTCGCGAGGTATTGAATAGGGCTTAAAGCGGATGAAAGGGATTCACGGGCAGGCTCAAGGCGGTGATTTGCCGCAAGCAAAATCACCGACAGGATAATTGCCAGTGTTAAACGGAACTGGTTCGAAATACCACGAACAAAAATTGGCTTCATAGGAAAGCTAAGGCGGTGATTAGCCGCCCTATACCGAAGTTAGATTAGGTTTCTTCGGAGAACAGATCGCCGCCGTGCATATCAATCATTTCAAGGGCTTTACCACCGCCACGCGCAACGCAGGTCAGAGGATCGTCCGCCACCATGACTGGAATTCCCGTTTCTTGCATTAATAAACGGTCTAGGTCACGCAGCAGCGCACCACCACCAGTTAACACCATGCCGCGCTCAGAGATATCAGAGGCTAATTCTGGTGGCGATTGCTCTAATGCCACCATAACCGCACTCACAATACCCGATAATGGCTCTTGCAGTGCTTCTAAAATTTCGTTGCTGTTGAGGGTAAAGCTACGAGGCACACCTTCGGCCAAGTTACGACCACGGACTTCAATTTCTAACACTTCATCGCCTGGGTAAGCAGTACCGATTGTGTGTTTGATACGCTCGGCGGTAGCTTCACCAATCAAGCTGCCATAGTTACGGCGAACATAGTTGATGATCGCGTCATCAAACTTGTCGCCACCAATACGCACTGAGGAAGAATATACAACACCGTTCAAGGAGATAATGGCGACTTCAGTCGTACCACCGCCGATATCAACGACCATTGAACCTGTGGCTTCAGAAACAGGTAAACCTGCACCGATGGCCGCGGCCATTGGCTCTTCAATCAAATACACCTCACGGGCACCCGCGCCCATGGCTGACTCGCGAATGGCGCGGCGTTCAACTTGCGTTGCGCCAACGGGAACACAGACTAAAACGCGTGGGCTTGGACGAAAAAAGCTGTTGTTATGCACTTGTTTAATAAAATGCTGCAACATTTTCTCTGTCACATAAAAATCAGCAATCACACCGTCTTTCATCGGACGAATTGCTTGAATATTGCCAGGAGTACGGCCTAACATCTGTTTAGCTTCTGTACCGACAGCCGCTACAGATTTCTGACCAGAGCTGTTACGCTCACCACGTATAGCAACAACAGAAGGCTCATTGAGGACTATGCCTTCGTCACGAACATAAATTAAGGTGTTAGCTGTACCCAAATCGATCGATAGATCATTAGAAAAAATGCCACGCAGCTTCTTGAACATGTAACTAGCCTGTATTCTGTGGAGTCAGAAGAAAAGAAAAATCAGCTAACTTTATCAATGCCACCCTGATTCCACAAGACCGTTGAGGTTAACAATCGCTAATGGAGTGATTTTTTTTCAAATAGACCACTCAAAAACACTATTTAATCGATAAACGCGCCTTATTGAACAAAAATCAAACAACCCAAAACCCCATTTAATACAAGCTGGCAACATGCGTAAAACCTGTATCTTGCATTTTAGCCTCAGCATGATGCTTTGAGTTCATGCAACAAAACGCATCGCATAACGATAAATCACTACGGACTAATTCCAATTCAGCAAAATCGATCTACCCCACTAATTAACTTCTCGCCAGTAGATGATTCTGTCATGACCACGGTAACGCCCAAAAAATGCACTCGCACGGGGATCGGATAAGCTGGTTGGAGACACCCCATTCCAGTTCCAATACCATTCTAACCAAGTCGGTACGTCTAAAGGCGCGGTCACTTGACCGCGATATAAGTTGCCACTAGAGGTGAGAGCTCGCCACAGCAAATCAAATTGCCCCGCTTGAAATGCTGAAGATGCGCCAGTGCGAGTAATACTCTGCCCCGTGGCTAAATCCGGGTCAAAATTGTAGCCAAGGCCTGCATTATCCACCTGCGAACCTAAACCATAAGTGGCAATGGTGCAGCTATCATTTCCATTTATTACCCAACTAGTGCCATTCCAATACTCAGCTCTTGTCGGCATTTTAAGGATTTCAGTCTCTGGGCCATAGGTGTTATCCATCACCACTCGGCCGTGGCGTAGGAGTTGAGTGGTGATTTTCTTAGCATTACAGTTAGTGCAAGCGCCCGAAGATGCCGCATCCATATCCGGTAAGGCCACATAGCTGTAAAGTCCATTTGGCCGAGGATCGTTATCCAGCAACTGCACGCCAATATCGAGCAGCTCGAAGGGGCCATCCTGATACAGATTGGCAGCAAGATTTGGCGTTATTCGACTAAAGGTTGCTCGATAAGCGCCATCCACCGTCGCCACACCCTGACTCCAACTATCAACCTTTACAGGCAAGGCACTTAAGCGACTCTGTAAATCGACACCATTGTTATTGTTTTCTCCGACCAATTTCGCAGTTGCAAGGGAGAATGGTGGGAAATAGTTTTGTGTCACCGCGCCGCCGATATTCAAGGCTTTGATGCTCATTGACATAGGAAAAGGTTGATCCATATAACTAAAACTGCCACAGGCAGGTAAGACAGAAACGTCTCCCACTAAAAATCTATCGGGCACAAAGCGACCAATATTGGCTGAATAGCCAATCGGAATATTCAAGCTGCTGGCTGAGCCAAGGTAATTAGGACTCGCCTGCGCCGTAATTTGAAACACGCCAACTTCGCTAATACTTTGATTACTGATGGTGTTGAGATTATTAGTTTGCGCGGTATGGCTATAGGAAGTGACGCCTAACACCCCATCATGGCCACCACTGGCGATACTAGGCGCAACAACTTTACTGACAAGCTTCATGGCTTGGTCGCTAAAGTTAGGCGTCGATAAGTTGCCCGAACAAAAATCCGTATCGCCATCTTTTTCCCATGCCATGGCTTGTAGTGTCATAGCGAAATTCTGCCCCGCTTTAAGGTAAGCATTACAGCTCATATCCGCACTTGGGCAACTGGCACTGGCATCCACGGCTTTGACACATAATCCTGCCGGCACACTGACAAACTGATCGGAGCCTGTCATCAAAAGACCCGCATCTTCACCCGTGCCATCAAACCTAGCATCAAGTTGTACTCGTCCGGCATCGGGATAATTTATCTCGAGGGATGCAACGCCATTAGTAAACTGTAACGGAATTTGGGTACGTGAAACCTCAGTTTTGCCGATAGCAGTCGTTGTCGAGCCAGATACATTCCCTTTAATACTAAGAGGTTGCTGCCAAGTGCTTGGGATGGAAGAGGGGGAAATATAGCTACTCCAAAAACCAATATTCTTAGTCGTATTTTCAAATACTGGTACGCATTCCAAACTCGAATTTGACTTTCTTACTGCAGAAATATTGATGGAAGTAGGCTTGTTTGCCAATTTATCAGGGACGTCGAAAATAAATCCACTATCAGCAAAAGCTAAAGTACATGAAGCCGTATTTAAAGGACCAGTCCCCTTACGGCAAAGAGTATCGCTTCCAGCAATGGTAGATGGAATAGAACTACTGACGCCAATCGTCACTGGCGAAGCTGTCACATTATAACGTAGGCTTGCGGTTGCTATGCCATTAACAAAACTAAGACTCGAAGTATTTACTCCACCAACATACCAAGCGCCATTGGTATTGGGATTTAACGACAACTGCGCAACAACAGGATCGGTAAATAACTGACTACAATCAGCATTTGCACAGGCACGCACGGCCATTGTTTCAGCTTTACAGGTCAACGGCGAGTTCGAATAATCAAATTCAAAATGATGCACTTGTTGACCAACAGGCCGTGATTTTATGGCGCACACTTTGAAGTTATCGATTTCATGGTTGTTATTTGCTCCCCCAGTAGAACCCGTGAATGACAAATAAAAATCTTCAGGTACCGCACCCTGGCCAGCTTTTGCCCTTGCATCAAAAGCCGAAACAAGTGCTTGATAGCCTCTTCCATCACGAACATCCCGTTCAACGGAGACCCACGCTTGCCCATTGATCGTTGAATCAATTTTGATTCGATACTTATGGTTAGGTTGCGCCGTTTGGGTACTTCGCACATCAATAGCAGGGTTTAAATTTGCAGCTGTTCCAGCTAAATAACTATAATTTGATGCAGCGGAACCACGTAGGGCAATGGATTGCGCCCTAAATCCAGGCCCCCCCACTTTACCTTCGTTACCGCTCGAAAAGTTACCATATTCATCTAAACCAACACCTAGCCAACCACCAGCAAAACCCGATGTACCATCATTACGCTGAGCATACCCTAGGGCACCACCAAAACTACCCGGTTGAGGAGTCACTGATGCATCAGAGAGAATAACCGCAATACCATCCCCCCCGGTACCTGACGATGGAGACCAAGCAAAATAGTCAAACTCAACAGTGACTAGGTTATCCTCAGCAGGAAATAGCCGCTGGAAGGTACTTGATGTCGCTTGGTTACCCGATGCAGGAGTAATTCTAAGCCTGTTACCCACAATACTTGGTGGCGTTGAACTCCCTAATACTTTTATTGCCCAGTCATTTCCAAGGCTAGAACGGGAAAAATCGTCAGTAAAACATTCTTCAACAGGGGCGACTTTCTCGAGCGCGATAAACCCATAATCTTCCGAAACATGCGTCCGATCAGTATCTTGATAAGTATCTTCGTCATTGACGACACTAACCAGTGTCGATGTCAGTGTACAACGCCTTAACCAACCACCATCACTACCATTACGAGATGACTTACCCGCCACAAAGGTTGGAGCATTGTCAAACCCTGTTAACGCCGTGGTGTAAGCACATTGCTGTGTTAATGAAGTGCCTGATTGATGGGTGATGGTGTTAGCGAATTGATAGCGAACATTTTCTCCACCGAGCGCCATAGTGCCAACACCCGGTTCGATGGCAAGATAAGCAATTGTCTCATCGTTAAGTGAATTCACACCACTAGGCTGACAACGCCGATTACTACCTGAACCAGAATACACTTCAGAAGTATCTAAATTTAATTGCATGCCGCCGTTATAGGGCCGAGAGATACTGGTTAACCAACAATTATTATTGCGGGTTTGCAACTGATTGAGTCTTACCGTTAATCCACTGGCAAGAGGTTGATTAACCCAGGCCGACGAAGACATGTTTAAAGCACTATTGGTCGTCACTGTGCCTGCGGTAAAACGTTTACCGTTTGATAATGTGTAGCTACCCGGAGTTACCGCAATCCAATGCACTTCTGGCATGGGCGAAGATGGAATGTAACGATTGTTTGGGCTCGAAGGCTCTGCTTGGTACCAAGTAAAACCTGTATTGCTCACATTCGACAAGAAAACCGAAGCAGGTCCATCAGCATTAATGGATGAACTCGAAATGGTAGGCATCAAGAATACGAGGGGAGTCACTCCAGCAGGAAAGGCCTCATCAAAAACCACTGAAGTAGATGTCGCCTTACCAAAACTCAGTTGAGGGTTCGAACCGCCAATAATTTTTGAATCATCATTAACCGTTAATTTACGAGAGGTTATACGGCCAAAAATGGTATTAGTGCCATTAATAGTGACTTCTGCATCGCTGTAGATATAAGCATTTATATCAATATTAGATGTATTTAGAGCGATATTACTGTACCCCAAAAACAGTAATTCACCGGCGCCAGATGCATTAAACTTTAGGGCGCCTGAAATGTTAACGGCATTTTTAACAAAAAATCGTACATCGCCCGCGATATTAATATTGGGTGAACCACCAGTAACGGTAAAATTCTCAACCCAATAATCTCCCGCGGATAAATTAAGCACAGTCGATTTATCGAGAATCAGATTTTTAATTTTATAAGTAGAGTGATTAGCAGAAAACGCTAGCTGACAGCCATTTTTATCTAAAATAATTGAACCAAATTCCGTTGTATTATCAGCCCCAAAGGTGGTACTGGGTTGGCATTGACCATAACCAATCCCAACAGAACCATTACCCGTTTGAAACTGATTAGCGGGAGAATTCAAATTAAGGCCTGCAATATCAGAACCCGTAATATCACAATATCGAACCCCTCCGGCACCATCATCACAGACATTATTCTGCATACTATTACCCGCCTTATTGCTGCTGCAATAAGCGAGATGTTGCCCGCCCGTTCCATCAATAAAACCGCGATAGATAGTTAAGTTTGAAGCAGGGCTTGCACATCCACTGGCCGTTCCATGGTGTCCTTGAACCACCGCAGGAAAATACTTGTTATAGTCAACACTCTCAAACGCTTGAGTCGAATAACTGCATAACAGCAAACTAATTAACATCCCTAGCAATCTAACCACGGGCTTCTACCTCTACTTGACGGCTAACACGGGTATCACCATTCTCACACACCGCTTTACTATTGATCCGATATTGAGTGACAGCGCCAGCCGCATAGGATGTGCAGCTTAAACTGACGCTACAGGCATGAAAGCCCACCACATCGGGTGGCGTCCAACTGCTTGAAACACTGGTACAAGTCGCCGTAGCGTTGGCAGGCGCATTCAATGGGAATAATTGCGCTAATGCGGCATCGGCACCGCTATTCGCCGCGGCTAAAGCCCGGGTTCCCCACACCTCTTGAGTTAATCCGGTATCGGCATCTTCGACGATGTTGATTAGGGCGGCGGCCAATAAAAACATCACAGTAATAACAAAA
>NZ_JTLE01000094.1:434011-446886 GCF_000798835.1 Shewanella sp. ZOR0012 | reverse complement strand
TGCTCCCGCTCCCCAACCATGGTTATAAAGAATACCAAGCAACAATAGCAAAAACAGCCGCTTAACGCCATGACGATACACAGGCAGGCGCTCATGCATCGGCAGTTTATCTAAGCGTTTTGGCGATAATCCAAGGGCAACACCGGAGAGGAAAATAAACAGCGGAAAAATCAAATCATAGAAGCGAAAGCCATTCCACTCACTATGATGCATTTGGGTATCACCCCATTGCCAGCCCGCCCAGCCAGTCAAAATAAGCAAGGCGCCAAATAGGGCTTCGCCACCTAAAATCCAAAACATATCGAAGCCGCGCAAGGCATCGAGGGACATCAATCTTGGCTTTGGCTGACGCTTTTTCGCGGCAGCATCCTGAGCATTAACGCCCGTATTGGCGACAGATTCCGGCGCAGTCGTACTCATACCATTATCCTTTATTATTGTTATTTAAATTATTTTTCAAGATGTAGAGCAAAATGCAGACTGTACAATAAAAAAACTTAGCCCCTGTCATCAAAATACGACAAGGGCCAAGGTGAACGCTTTACGGACTCAACACACTAAGGGCGAACATAAACCGCATTTCCAGCAATATAGTTGGCCAGCACTTGATGCTGATTATCCAGCAGCACTAAATCGGCACGCTGCCCTACGGCTAACCGACCGACGCTCTCGGCAATGCCAAGGAACTCGGCTGGATACAAAGATGCCATCCGCAAGGCCTCACCGAGCGGCAAACCTAGCATATTCACCGTATTATGGACCGCACTTGCCATATCTAACACGCAGCCAGCCAGTTCACCCGTCACCGCATTTAATCTGTCGCCGACACGCAGCACCTGAGTACCAAACAGCTCAAAACTGGTTTCATCATCCAGACCCACAGGCGGCATAGCATCGGTCACCAACATCACTTTGCCACGAGGTTTGGCACGTAGGGCAACACGAGCTGCAGCGGGATGCACATGATGACCATCGACAATCAAACCACACCAAGCGGTTTCGCTCTCAATCGCTGCGCCCACCACACCAGGCTCGCGGGAACCTAAGGGTGACATCGCATTATATAGATGGGTAAAACCTGTCGCCCCAGCCGCTAATGCTGCAACAACGGTATCGTAGTCCGCATTGGAGTGGCCCAAACACACTTTAACGCCCGACGCCACCAACAGGCGGATCACCTCGGGCGAGACATTTTCAGGCGCTAAGGTGACAACGCGGATACCTAAATCCTGACGGCAAAAAATCGCCAGTTCAGCCTCGGTGATCCCACGGATAAAACCTTGTGGATGCACGCCTTTTTTAGGTACAGACAAATGCGGACCTTCGAAATGCACCCCTAATACACCTGCGCTCTTTTGCGCGACCGCACTAGCAACCGCATCGGCCGCCTTAGCCATCACCTGCACATTATCGGTAATCAGCGTGGGTAAAAAGCCTGTGGTACCAAAGCGAGCATGCGCCTTGCCTATGGTTTCAATGCAAGCAACCGTTGGGCTGCTATTGAATAACGCGCCGCCACCGCCGTTAACTTGCACATCGATAAACCCTGGCACTAGGGTGCCTGGGTAGCGAATTTCCTTAGCACCCGATGCGGTGTCTAAGCTGGCTATCAGCCCATCTTCAATGGTGACTGGCACATCCCGATGGAAGGCTTCACCATCAAACAGTTGCTCGGCAATTAAGGTGAATTTCATCCAAACCTCTTTTCAAATTAACGCGGCGATAACGGCCAGCCATTACAGCGTTTGAGTGACTTTTTTCAGCCCTGCGGGTTGGTCAGGGTCAATACCACGGGCAATAGCGACGGCTGCCACGTCAATATAAAAACGTTGTAGCAGGGCTAACGGCGCCACACGTGGATGAATATCCGTCGATGTTTGATTTAAATGGACTAAATCGGCACCACGTTGGCTCACATTTTCAATCTGTTCGATATGGCTAGCGTAAGACTCATCGCCAATGCACACATCCACAATCGTGAGTTTTTTCTCAACTAAGGTCACGGGACCATGGAGAAACTCTGCGCTACTAAAGGCTTCAGCGTGGATTGAGCACACTTCTTTTAACTTAAGCGCAATTTCCTTAGACACCGCATAACCCAAGCCACGGCCTAACACGACTAAGTTTTTCACGTTTTCAACCGATGCTGGAGTCAATTGTGGCTCAGCATCAACCGCAGTTTGCAGTGCTTGCGGTAATGAGTTAACTGCTGCGGCAAGGGATTCGCTCTGCGTCCACGCCGAGGCTAATTGTAGAATCGCCGACAGAGTTGCAAGGTAGCTCTTTGTTGCGGCAACGGCTTTCTCTTCGCCGGCGCGTAATGGCACCACCACATCGACGATATCCTTAATTGGAGCGGTTTCATCGTTCACTAACGCCACACAAAACGCGCCAGCGTTTTTCGCCATACGCGCCTGGGCTAAAATATCAGGGCTGCGGCCAGATTGCGAAATCACAATCACTAATCCGCCTTCTAACTTCAAGGTTTTACCGTAAACGCTGGCCACAGATGGCGCGGCGGCAAACGTTGGCACGCCGACTTCAATTTCAAAAAGATATTTAGCAAATACACCCGCATGGTCCGATGAACCACGGCCCACAATCATCACAAAACGGGGATCGAAAGCACGCAGTTTTTCACCTAACTGCTGCATTAAATCGGCGTTAGCGGCTAACTGACCCGCAATCTTCTGCGGCGCGGTGCGAGCTTCTTGCTCCATAATAGTGTTTGTCATGTTATTTACCTTACAAATCAATACGGGTATTGCTTTAGCACTGATGCGCTAAAACGGCTTATTCATTAATGTTGACTGAGTTAAATTGCTGCTGAGCGAAGTACATGGCACCCAATTCTGGCGGCGCTAAGGTTTCAGAAATCTTGGCCACCACATCGCTGCCAAGCCACGCCTGTAAAGGTTCGGCAAGGCCACCGATCATCGAGAATCGCACTGGATTGAGGCTAAACAGCTTGCGTGCCATTTCACTGATGTAATCGGCGCCTTCCTGCACAATCCCGCGAGCGACTTCATCACCCGCGTTTGCACAATCGAGTACGCTTCTGGCTAATTCGGCATAGCAACTCGAAGACTTACCGGCGAGATGCTCGACGATGCCCAAGGCATCACTTACCCCAAAATGGTTTAACAGCATCTTGGTTAAAGCAGTCGGCGCGGCAAAACCATCGAGGGCGAGTAACACATGCTCGGCGGCTTTTAAGCCAAGCCAAGCACCGCTGCCCTTATCACCCAGCGCAAAACCGTGGCCACCAATACTTAAGCTGTCATCACCTACATGGGCATAACCGCAAGAACCCGTACCCGTAATGATCACCGCACCATCGGCGCCGCGGTGTGCACCGATACAAGCGGTATGAAGATCCGTTGTGACAAACATGGCAGCAAACGGATGCTGCCAGCTGATCACGTCCTGATACAGGCGCGGCACATTGACTCCCGCCAGCCCTAAGCCCGCGACGAGTAAATGGCTATCGGTTTCCTTCATGCCCGCATCCAACAGAGCTTGGCGAGTCGATGCTTCAATCGATGCAAATGCTTGTGCAAGACCATGCAGCGGATTAGCGCGCCCAGCAACACCTGTCCCTAAAACGGTACCGTCCGCAGTATAGATAGTGGCTCGGCACTTACTGCCGCCCCCATCAACACCGATAAACAGTTGTTGATCTTTTGTCTGGACTAACCCCATGACATCCCTCTTCATCTCTTAATGCAGCGCTACCGTTGCTTATACTTATGCCGTTAATACGACACCTAACTTTAGTTAACTCAATGTTACAGCAAAAATGACAGCGTTGTCATTTACTTTTTGAAGCAATTTCTAATCAAATGTCAGGCGAAAGAATTGACTGAAAGTGAAAAAGAAAAAGGCTGTATTTTTCTATTAAAATACAGCCAGATACATAACAGATTAATTAACGATTAAGCTTCTGCCTTTGCGGATACCATCAGCAGCAATAGCACGGATCTCAACGGGCGCAGTTACCGCCTGCCCTGCTTGATAGGATTGCCATTGCCCACTCGCTTGTCGCCACTCAATCTTAAGTCCTGGATAAGCCACGTTGGCAAACAGTTTACCGTCACGGATCTCGGCACCTACAGTCGGCACTCGGTAATCGATACCTGCCTTATCGAGTTTAATAAACTCCTTATGCCCTAATGTGTTGGCCATTTGCTGCCAAGATTGTGCCTGCGCGTCACGCATTGCCGCAGTAAAGTGCCCAGTGCTTTGGTTATACAATGCACCTTGATATTGGTAAGGCACTTCCCACTCTGCTTGATGCCAAGCACGCTCAGCCAGCATCAATAAACGAGGGAAAATCATGTACTCAACGGTATCGTTGCTGCGAATGGTTTCACTCCACAACTGCCCCTGTAAACCAGCAAAGTTTTTACCTTGCTCCCGTGGTCCAGATTTTTTGCCTTTCTCATCGGTTCTTGCCCTATCGTCGGCTTCGAAAGGCAGATTTTGCAAGTCGGTCCACTGCTCCGCATTCGCCACTAAGTTATCCGGCATAAAGCTAAACACTTTGTGCGCGTTGGTGGCGCGGCTTGCCCAGTAATAGCCGTGCTCTTTAGGATCGGCTTCGTAGGGAAAATCAAAATAAAGTACTTCAGGATTCGAGAGCACCACATCCCAACCGTTGTTCACTTGCTGATTGGCATGCTCATATCCTTTATAGGCGATCACATCCCAAATATTGGATTGGACTTTAGCTGGCATATAACTTGGGCGAACATGGCTCATGCCATCACTCCAACCTGCGGCTTCAATGCCTTTTTCCGCCAGTTGATTCGATATCCGCTCAATAAAGTAAGCGCCTAAATCCTCGATAGATTTCACGCCTTTATCGTTATTGGCTACAAAGGATAAACACTCAGGAGATTGCTTCCACGCCCCAGCGGTTTCGTCGGCGCCGATATGGTATCGAGTTAATGGTTGACCCGCGGCTTGGTGTAATTTGGCAATTTCATCAATCACTTTATCGACAAATTGATAGGTCGATTCCATACAGACGTTCAGGGTGTTGTCGTTGTAATACTGCACCGAAGAATACACAGTTGTATCAGCCGCATCCGACAACAAATAGGTTTTCGCCTCCGTAGGCTTGCCTTGGGCGAGTAATTTACGGTAACGCGCCTCCATGGATTTTATCGCTGCGCGACTATGGCCAGGCATGTCCATCGAAGGGATCACTTGAATTTGGCGGGCATCGGCGTATTTGACTATATCGATATAGTCTTGTTTGCTATAGAAACCATTAACGCTCGACTCCGCAACAGGCCCACTGCCAAGCTGCGGTAACAAACAGGTATTTTCCTCAAGATCGTGGCAACGCTTACTACCAATATCGGTTAGTTCAGGCAGACCATCAATCTCTAAGCGCCAACCTTCATCATCGGCCATATGCAGATGTAATTTGTTGAGTTTGTAAGCCGCCATTTGATCTATCAGTGCAAAAATCATCGCCTTACTGTGGAAATTACGGGCCACATCGATATGCATACCGCGGAATGGATATCTTGGGCTATCTTCAATAGTCATCGCATTTACGCGCAAATCCTGCACATCAATCAAACTGGCAAGCGATGATAACGCATAGGAAAATCCTGCCGCATCACCTGCGGCAACCTTGATACCATCAGGTTTGATATCCAGCAGATAACTGCTCTCTGCGCCTTGGCGCCAGCTCAGTTTCACCACTAAGCCTTGGTCTGACTCTTTAACACCCAAACGTGCTAAGCGTTCAAGCGCCGCAGCCACTTGCTCGGTTTTAAAAGACTGATTTTCAGCGGATGGACTCAATACTGACGCGACATCCAATTTAATGCCAGAGGTGAGTGATACCGCTTTATCGTGAGAATGGATCGTCACTTTTTGCGGCGAAGGAATAATGGTATTGACCGCTAAGCAGGCATCTTCACTGACATTTTGGTTGTTGCTAAATAGCTGTGATGCGGTCGCAGGCACTAATTTATCCGCATCAGTGCGGCGATACTGTTTCACCATATCGGTGAACGGCTCAACATAGGGACGCACTTCCATTCGAGTATCAGGATCTTGCTGCACTTGCGTGCTGGCAATCACCACTGGCGATAAATCCCCAGCAACGATGTAGTAGTTTGGCATGGCATCGGTTTCGGACAATTGCCAAAGCTCACCACGGAACCTTAAGGTCTTTTTAACCCCTTTGTTAAAACCGCTGAATGCCTCAGTAGGCGTTATCCGATAAAGATCGCCCTTGATATGAGTGATGGAAAACTCTTTGCCTTCAACCGATTGCACCGGACGCATCTGGCTAAAATAAATCGCCCAGTCGTGACCTTTGAGATCAACGCCAGGGACAAAATCAATTTCAGCCACAAAACAACGACCTTCAGCGGCGGCTTTATCACAGTTATTATCGGGCCTGTTAGTGAGCACGCGATAACTCACGCCCAAGGTATCCCCAAACTGCTGCAATTGCGCTTGGGTTAATGACGCAGGCGTGGCGAGCTCGGCTGAGCTTGGCACTGGCACATTTACTGTTTTAGGCGCTTGGCTGCAAGCACTTAAACCTAATGCAAATAAAATGGCGGTGGCGGCAATCGTTTTATTCATGATATTCCTTTTCTAGCTTCAGAAATGGCTACAATCTGAAGGAAGTTACTAACGTCCGCAGTCTTTCCCCTTGGTGAAACAGTCGCTCACTCGATTGTGCTAGATGCTCACTATCGAGAGAGGCTGAACCTGAGACATTGGCAAGATCATTTAATGTACGAGAAATCGCTTCGGTGACACAGGTTTGCTCCTGCGCCGCATGGGAAACTTCGATATTCATATTACTGATATTTGAAACTAAATCAGTCACTTTAGATAGAACGAGCTTAATTTCTTCCGAACGGTTGACCCCTTGATTGGAGAGAGTCTGACTCGATTGCATCACATTCACGGTTTCGGCAACTCGGCTCTGCACCTGTTGGATCATTTTTTGGATTTCTCCCGTCGCCTGTTGGGTGCGACTCGCTAAAGAGCGCACTTCATCGGCAACGACGGCAAAACCACGCCCCTGCTCACCCGCTCTGGCAGCTTCAATCGCGGCATTTAACGCCAGCAGATTAGTCTGCTCAGCAATGCTGCTGATCACCACCACAACTTCATCAATACGCTGCGTTTCCTGTTGTAACTGCGACACCGACTGAGCCGAACGTGTTAACTCAGCCGCAAGTTGGCGAGTAATGGCTAAGCCCGAGTCAAACTGACGCTGGCCATCGTCAACCGCCCTATCGGCTTGGGTTGCCGCATCGGCGGTACGTTTAGCATTGATGGCCACTTCATTTGCACTGGCACTCAATTGAGTCACGGCCGTGACCGCGGCTTCGGTTTCTTTAAGCTGAGCTTGCACCCTTTGATTGTTGCTTTGCGACAACGTGCCCAGCGCCTTAGCATCGCCCAATAGCAGACTCGAGGTTTCATGCACCCTTGAAATCGTGCCGTGAATGTGTTCGACAAAGCCGTTGAAAGCATTGGCGAGTTTGCCAATTTCATCTTCAGTTTCAACGGGTAATCGATGGCTTAAATCGCCATCACCATTGGCAATCTCTTCTAACGCGGTGACAACCTTATCTAATGGGGTGATCACTAAACGCTTTAAAATAATGAAAATCACGAAGAGGCTGCCCGCTAAAATCAACAAAGCCTGTATAAAGTAGCTCAGCAACAACTCGGATAACTGCGCTTTTACGGGCAAAATGGAAAAAGTAATGGTTAGACGCCCGGTAGGATTACCTTGGTCGCTGAACTGTAACTCTCTTGTTTGTAGATAGTTGATGGCAACTGCCTCGACTTGTTTATCCTCAGCAAGCAGTTTACCGCGATGATCCATAACGGTAATTTGATAAATTTGTTCAGACTTTAACATGACGGATAATACAGCCCGGATCTGTTCGTAATCGTAGGTAAAAATAGGTTGCGCCATAGTGACTTGCAGATTAGCGACCGTATTGTCTTCAAAGGCCATTTCACCGCTCATCAGCTTATCGCTCGCCAACCAATAGGACGCCCCAAACAAGGCGCTCACGATCATAAATATCGCCGCAGCTAGACCAATTTGAACTTTTAAGGCTAATGTTTTCATTATGTTGCACCTTGCACACTAAATAGATCTAACCACAGCTCCTGGCGTTCAATCGGCGTTAGGGGATGTAAATCTGGCGTATCTAAGCGGATAATCACGCGCCGCTCAAACTGCGCATCACGGTAGAGCTGCTCAATCTTAAGTTCACGATTAAACATTTCATCGAAGCTACCGTCGCTAATCATGTACTCAAGCCCCGCTAAGATTGCCTCAGCTAACTCAGGGCGTTTTGGTGAGACAAAAAAATAGGCCGGAGAGCGATATTGCAGCAGGATATGGCTATCAATTTTAAGTGCGGGATCAGGGTGGGTAGTAAGTTCATCGCCGATTTCCTGTGCACCAAGCGCAAGGTAGTCGAACCGGCCACCTTCTAACATCGGGTATAGATTGGTGTACTGATAGCTCGTTACCAACGGCACACCATTAGCTTCGAGAATGCTCGCATCGGGCCAATAACGGTTTTGCCCAGCGGTTAATTGTTTAAAATCCGCCAATGTTTTTACGTTGGCAAACTTAGCCTCATCACTTTTACGGATAATTAATAATCTGTTACCAAGCAATCCCTTAAACAGTGGGATCCGCACGGGCAGCATGGTTTCCTCAAGCTCTTTGGAAGTCATGCTCCAAAATACGTCAACAGTGCCAGCAAGTGCTTCCTCTGCATTGCGTTTTTGGTTCATCTGCGTCGACATTTGTTCAACTTGATACGGCTTGCCGGAGCGGCGCAGCGCCTCTTTTAGCAGATTAAATTGCCATTGCTGTTGGATGGTGGTCACTATCTTGATAGGAGTGGGATTGCTTGCCGAAGAAGTGCCAGCCGCAAAAGCAGCATTAGTAAGCGCAAACGACGTTGACTCCACAGCGGCTATCGCGGTGAAACTCAAAGCACACAGCATAACGCTCGCCCAGAGTCCCAAGACGGACATCAACAAACGCTTAGCAAAAGTCGCCACTACGCTGCAAAGCGGTGTAGCAATATGAATAACCATGAATCGCAGCCTCTTTTATGACTGGAAAATCCAGCGAGTTTTATTTATTAATGCCGCTAACTTGTCTGCTTATCCTAACAAGGTCACTCTACCTAAAAAAATGGCTGGGCACTGTTTACAGTACCCAGCCAACGCTAGTTTCTGGGGAGAGACTATCAAATATTAAAGACAAACGTACCGCCGCCCGACCAGCAATACTTCTGCCAAACACATGAATAAGGAGACCTCATCCTCTTCATGCAGACCTTACTAAACAACGCATCACACAAGCATATGACAGCGTTGTCATTCATTAAATTACACAAGAAAGAACAGGATTTCTACATTTTTTTGACAAATAGCTTTATATTTTTAAGTCAGATGAATTTATTCCTTAAATTTCATTTAGTTAAATTAAAATCTATATTTATCAACCTATGTGACAACGCTGTCTTTGACTGATAACATAGGCGCAACAACTCAAACGCCACACTCAGTTATCTTAAAAAGATGCTCACATATATCCCTACCTTTAAGCGTAAAAACACCTTCAGCGGCCAATATTATCGGTCGTTAACGGTACTGCTCACTCTGTTAAGCACATGGATAGTTTGGTTTGTTCAGTTCGCACAACCATTTGAGTTAATTAAAGAATATGGCAAGTTTATATTTTTAGGGATAACTGGAGCTATCTTTGCTAATTCAACTGGAGCAGGCGGAGGCGTTATTTTCATCCCAGTGTTCTCTAGTTTAGATTTTACAGAAACTCAAAGCGTTTCAACGTCTTTTATGATCCAGTGTTTTGGCATGACTGCTGGCGCAATTTCATGGTCAAGATACTATCAACAACATCACCATACGGATAAAACCTGGTGTGGTTTTATTCCATGTATCTTGCTTTGTGCATGCTTTTCAGTACTTGGCCTTTGGAGCAGCGAGTTATGGCAACTAACTTCGCCCTCTTCGCTCCACACCAGTTTTAGCCTTTTCTCTATTGCGCTTGGGATAGCAATCATTTTCAGCAGTCAACGCCGCTATTTGCAAAGTAATAGTCTTAAATCCGTAGACTATTTTTGTTTAGCGGTCATTGGTTACTTTGGCGGGATCATCACCGCTTGGTTGTCTGTTGGTGTAGGTGAACTGATTGTAATCTATCTGATGTTACGGGGTATCTGCGCCAAGATGGCCGTCGCGGTTGGCGTTGTGGTATCGGCCATAACCGTTTGGTCGGCAAGCCCAATACACGTGTTCTCCGACCACAGTCACGCTTTATATGAATTAGTGCTATTTGCAGGACCCGGTGCAATTATCGGAGGATTGTTAGCCCGCAAGCTGGCGTTATTTCTCCCAGTCAAAACCTTAAAACTGTTTTTTGCAAGCTGGATTATTTTGACTGGGAGTGTGATGCTAGCAAACTAAATAGCCCCAGTTATAATAGTTCGTTTTAATATTATTAAAACGAACTATATAAAATTGAGTTTATTTTTCCATCACTAAATCAATTAAATTTAATGAACAAAGATGCGCATAAATAGCCGAATAGAAACCTCGTTTAGCAAAATCAAGCAATGTCGTATCGTCTAGCTGCTGCAGTTTTCCTTCATCAATGGTATATATTCCATCAATATTAGTTTTAGTGCCATCAAGTGTAGTCACTGTTAATATACGTGGTTGCAACAGTCCATGATTCAATAACACTTTGATAAAGTACTTTGTCATCTCATGATAACTAGCCTGTAAACTCGCCAATTCAAGTTTTTTTGATAAATAGACCGTTTGATTGCCTGAATCATCAAATAAACGATGCGCTTCATGTTCTGCCACTGATGAATTATTGACATCGACACCCAAGATAACTTTGTCGTTATCTATATAACTCATTCCAAATGGATACAATTGAACTTGAATAGGTAAATAGCGACATTGCCACTGACCGTTTTTGAGCAACTTATTAGTATTAGGCTTAAGTGCAGTAATCGCAATGGAGAGGAACTCACCAGTTTGAGCGTTTTTTGTAAACACGATAGGGAAACTGGTCGCTGCAGACATAAACTCTTGAACCTGAAGAGGGAGCATATGCATAGTCTCAAAAAGGCTGTAATCAACCTTATCCCCAATCGCTAAATTTTTATGACTTGCGTCATTTAAAGGTACAAATTGTGTTTTCATTTTATTTTTCCTTTTTACACATTAAAATAAAGCGCTTAGATAGCTTGCAAGCCATAAGTACAAATCTTATCAATCAATTCTCTATGTTCTGGTAACCCCTCAAACATTTGGCGCTTCATATTCGACATGTTACTCATATAAGCATTCAAATTAGCTTTTGCGACTAAACCTCTATCATGCGGTTGAGTCGGATATTTCATCCCATAAAGAACATATAAGTAATTATCTAAGTTAAACACCTCAAACTTTGAGGGAAAATCCTCTGCAATAGGGCTAAATGACTTCCACATGTTAAGCCGCTCTTTTAACGGCTCAGGAATTGTCTCTTCACGCTGATTATCAAGCCAAAATGCCGAGTCAGTTCTATCTGACAAACAATAATGCAATTTGGCAAATTCGACGACCCTTTCCCATGCGTGGTTAACAGTGCGATTAAAACGCATTGATAAGTAATCCACCTCATCTTTATTAGCAGGGAAACGTTCAGCAAGAAATCGAGCAGAAAAGTCCGTTAATAAAATTGAAGTCGCTTCTATGGGTTCTAAAAAGCCCTGTGCCAGCCCTAATGCAACGCAGTTTTTGACCCAAAATTGTTGACGATAGCCGACCGTCATTGGGATTTTGCGATGGGGAATATCGGCGAGTTTACCACCAAGATAACGGTCAAACTTTTGTTCAGCTTCAGCTTGATTCATATGCGCTGATGAATATACAAATCCTGTACCGCGGCGCTGGGTAAGCGTAATATCCCAAATCCACCCAGCTTGATGTGCTGTTGCTTTAGTATAAGGAGGAATAACATCAGCAGGCTGAGTCGGAATTTGCGCAACTAATGCCGTATCAATAAAAAGTTGCTGCGCTTTACTGATAAATGGCACTTTTAATGCTTTAGCTAACAAAATAGATTCAAAGCCACTGCAATCAATATAGAAATCAAAAGATAGATTCTCCTGCTCAGTCTGCAATGACTCGATAGCGCCATCTACACCTAAGCACACGTCGTGTACTGTCGTTAAAATATGCTCTACATTAAATTTCTCAATGGCATTTTTAGCGAGTAATTTGGCAAACTTTGCTGCATTGAGGTGATAGGCATAGCCTAAAACACCAGCATATTCTGGCGTAGTAATGAGCTTTGGTGCTTTAGCCGCTTCGCAAGCTAAATGCTGTGGGGAAACAAAATCGGCAAAATGTCCGCTTTGTTTGGCCAACCAAGTCGATACAGCGTCACCTTGGTGTAAATTAATGATATCGAATAGATGATGATAAAAATTATGCTTACCGTGACGCGATTTATCTAACCAGTTCACAAATTTAATAGACTGTTTAAACGTGACATCGCATGTTCGAATAAATTCTGACTCACTGATACCAAAACTCTGTAATGATTTTCTAATCGAAGGCACTGTACCTTCCCCGACACCAATAATAGGAATATCAGGAGACTCAATCACTGAAATAGATAACCCAGAACGCCCCTTCAACGCTCGGCCTAAGTGGTTCGCCGCTAACCAACCTGAAGTACCGCCACCTATAATAGCTATTTTTCTGATTGTCATCACGAGCCTCTAAATTGGAGAAACCTAAGTTTATTATTAAATTTATTG
>NZ_JTLE01000094.1:323324-434001 GCF_000798835.1 Shewanella sp. ZOR0012 | reverse complement strand
TAATAACCAAAATTTTTCTAAAGCCCCTTTTCGGGGCTTTTTTATTTTTATCAATTTATTATCCCGGTTAACCATAATCTTGGATACATTTGCGGATTAAGCGCGGTATCACCAAGGCTAGCGATTAACAATGCACCACAGGTTATTAATATTGCCACTAACGCAACTTTTAATGACAATGTTATTACTCGCGGTTGATAGTGGCGGCAATTAACTGCCAATAATGCTACCAATAATGCTTGGGATAATGGCATCACAATCACCCCGTCAAACATGGCATAAATCCATAGTGCACATAGGGCAAATGCCAGCACAATATCGGTTGTGTCCGTCTCTATGCCTTTATGCGAGTCTGTGTCGAGGCTACTTTGTGGTTTTTTAGCTAAATGCTCACTCGGTTTTTCCCCTAATGTTTCCCCTAATAAAGTCAGCCGCTTTAATTTTGACCATAATATTATCAGCGACCAACTTGCCAGTAAGATAAACGCAACCACACCAAACTCATATAAAAACTGTAGTAGGGCATTATGCGGGTGAGCATTAGGTAAAGGTCTTGCCTCTGCCCAAGCAAAACTCATTGGCCCGTAACCTAAACCAATACGCTCGGGGATCATCTGTAATATATAAATCCACATATCAATGCGGCCTGAGCTATTGGTTCTTAATTGCCAAATTGGGCTATCAAAAATAAACAGTGGAATAATAATGATCAGCACTAGCCATAAAAGCGTGCCAAAAACTACAGCCTTCAGCATTGGGAGAACAAATGTTTTACCCAAGTTGGCGGGCAAAAATCGATACACCACAACAGCCGCTAAAACTATTGCCAATAATGCGCCGCGAGCCTCTGATTGCAGCAGGATTAACCACTGCACACTAAAAGCCAACATAGCTGTCCGTTTATATTTTTTAAGTGGTTCGATATAAAATGATAAACACAAAAACGGTAGCAGCATAACTTGCAATTGATTGAAAAACCTTACATTCATAAAGCCTGCCACTAAAGAATGCACATCAGGCCGATTAGCATCGAGTGCATGAAAAAACAGCAGCAAAAAAAACTTAACCGCAATACAAATCGAGAAAAATAATGCAAATCCAAAAAAATATTGCAGCGTCAGATTTCTGCCAATGTCAGTTATGAGTACACCTAAGATATAAAACAAACAGAGCAGCAAAAAAAAGTTGGCTAATTCAAGTAATGACCAAAATGGATGCTGGCTAAAAAAGGTTGATAACAAACCGAGTATAAATAGGCTTACCACCACCCAAAGTGTCAAAGGCGATGGTAGGATTATTGGAATACTCGAGCGCCACAAAAGGCCAACCGCTGAACACACGATAAATATAATTACTAGGATTCGCTTAAGATCGTAAGCGTTATCCACCCCCAGATATCCTGTGATATAACCTGATAATACCGAGCCAAGGAAAAATAGCGCGAAGAAAGTGAGCAGGAAAATCCGGCTAAAAATCGGGATTGATTGCAATATATGTTTCCTTAATTGAGCATTCCATCACGTATTTATCCCACAATATTGGCGTTAAAGTGCCTCACCAAATCACCGATTATTTACGCGTTTTAGTCAAGTAAATCAAAGTGACTTGATTATAAGGCATTGTTATTTATCGACCATTAATCCACAGTACAGTTTATGGTAAAATATAGCCACTTTTGAAAGCTGTACATAAATTCGCATCCTTATGATGATACTCATTTTTTTGTGATTATTTGAGCTTTTTTATATATGACAAATAACCATTTTGCCGCTATGATGGAAAAACTAATGGAGATAGGAGTTTTTCATGCCATCCGCTGGCCTTCACCTGGGATTATCCACCCTTTTCATCCGTAAAGGTCTGCTTAATGAAGAGCAGATGGCGAGTGCCATCACCAAATCCCGCCAAAACAAACAAACCTTAGTCACCACCTTAGTGCAAACTAAGCTCGTGTCGGCCCGCAGTATTGCCGAGCTTTGCTATGAGGAATATGGCACCCCGCTGTTGGATTTAGCCGAATTTGATGTTAGCGCCATCCCTGAAGAGTTTCTTAATAAAAAACTGATTGAAAAACACCGCTGCTTACCGCTATTTAAGCGCGGCAATCGCCTCTATATCGCCACTTCAGATCCTACCAATATTGCCGCCCTTGAGGAATTCCAATTTAGTGCTGGCCTACATGCCGAAGCTATTTTGGTGGAAGAAGATAAGCTCGCTAAGGCCCTTGAGAAGGTACTAGAAGAAGATATTACTGGCCTTGATTTAAGCGGTATGGATGAAGCAGCGCTTGCTGGTATTGAAGTTACCGATACCGATAAGCGCAATGAAGACAATGCAGGCGAAGCCAGCGACGATGCCCCTATCGTCATATATATCAATAAGATATTAACCGATGCTATTCGTAAGGGCGCTTCAGACTTACATTTTGAGCCCTATGAAAAACGCTACCGTATCCGTTTTCGTATCGATGGTATTTTGCATGAAGTCTCCGAGCCGCCCATTAGCTTAGCAGGACGACTCTCTGCGCGCTTAAAGGTAATGTCAAAACTCGATATTGCCGAGCGCCGCGTCCCCCAGGATGGCCGGATTAAAATGAAGCTATCCCGCACTAAGTCTATCGACTTTCGGGTAAGTACCCTGCCGACCCTGTGGGGCGAAAAAATTGTAATGCGGATATTGGATTCCTCCTCCGCACAGCTCGGTATCGAAAAGCTCGGTTACGAACCGGATCAAGAAAAGCTCTACCTTGAGATGCTAGCCAAACCTCAAGGCATGATATTAGTGACCGGCCCAACGGGTTCGGGTAAAACAGTTTCGCTCTACACAGGCTTAAATATCCTCAATACCGCCGAGCGTAATATCTCCACCGCCGAAGACCCGGTGGAAATTAACCTTGAGGGCGTAAACCAAGTTCATATTAATTTAAAAGCGGGTTTAACCTTCGCCTCGGCACTGCGCTCCTTTTTGCGCCAAGACCCCGATGTGGTGATGGTGGGCGAAATACGTGACCTTGAAACCGCCGAAATTGCCATTAAAGCCGCGCAAACTGGCCACTTAGTTCTATCAACCCTGCATACCAACTCTGCGGCAGAAACGCTCACCCGTTTAATTAATATGGGCGTACCCGGCTATAATATTGCCAGCTCAGTCAATTTAATTATTGCTCAGCGACTTGCACGGCGACTTTGCCCTGAATGCAAGCAACCCGAACAAATACCTGAACATGAGCTACAACGCTTAGGCTTTAGTGATGCACAAATCGCCCAAGGGTTTATCACCTATAAACCCGTGGGTTGTGAGCATTGTTCTGGTGGCTATAAAGGACGGGTAGGTATTTACGAAGTGATGAAGATGTCAGATGAAATTGCCCGTACTATTATGGAAGGGGGCAATTCATTACAGATAGCAGATCAAGCCAAGGCTCAAGGGATGCGCGATCTGCGTCAATCAGGGCTACTAAAAGTGCTCCAAGGCGTGACCAGTATCGCCGAAGTGAATCGGGTAACCAGTTTTTAATAGTAGGACGGGCTGCGCACTTTTAGGTGCTAGATTCTAGAGCGAGCATGTGAGCGTTCTAACAGTTGTGCAGCAGCGGCCTTCTTAGCTTTACAACCAACAGGGATAATTTATGGCTACGGCAACCACAGTAAAAAAGCCTCGCCCAAAAAAGATTGAGCAAAAAAGCCAACCTAAAATTTATACCTTTGAATGGAAAGGAGTTAACCGCGACGGCCAAAAAACCAGTGGCGAACTGAGGGGGGCCTCTGCTGCTGAGGTTCGTAGCAAGTTAAAATCTCAAGGGGTAAATCCTAAAACCGTTCGCAAACAATCGGCCGCCTTATTTAAATTAGGCGATGCCAAAATTACCCCTATGGATATTGCTATGGTGACTCGGCAAATTGCCACCATGCTTGCCGCTGGGGTGCCATTAGTGACTACCATTGAATTACTGGGTCGCGGCCATGAAAAAGCAAAAATGCGTGAACTGTTAGCGACAATTCTATCGGAGATCCAATCAGGTATTCCGTTATCTGATGCTTTGCGTCCCCACCGACGCTATTTTGATGATCTTTATGTCGATTTAGTTGCTGCGGGTGAACATTCAGGCTCACTCGATGTAGTGTTTGATCGTATTGCGACCTACCGTGAAAAATCTGAAGCATTAAAATCTAAGATTAAAAAAGCCATGTTTTATCCGGCAGCAGTAGTAATAGTCGCTATTTTAGTAACAGCACTATTATTACTGTTTGTGGTGCCACAATTTGAAGATATTTTTAAGGGCTTTGGCGCCGAGTTGCCTGCTTTTACCCAATTAGTGCTGCAAATCTCCCGGGGCTTACAATCCTCTTGGTATATCTTTTTGGGCGCCATAGTGGCTGGCGTATTTTTATTTGTCCGCGCCCACCGAAACTCGCAAATAGTGAGGGATAGAGTGGACGAAGTCATCTTAAAAATTCCAGCTATTGGTCCCATTCTACACAAAGGCGCTATGGCGCGTTTTGCCCGTACCTTAGCCACCACCTTTGCCGCTGGTGTCCCCTTAATCGACGGCTTAGAATCCGCGGCCGGAGCATCGGGCAATGCGGTATACCGTAAAGCCATCTTAAAAATCCGCCAGGAAGTGATGGCGGGGATGCAAATGAACGTGGCAATGCGAACCACAGGGCTGTTCCCCGATATGCTGATCCAAATGGTGATGATTGGCGAAGAATCAGGCTCACTTGATAATATGCTTAATAAAGTTTCAACTATCTATGAGATGCAAGTCGATGATGCTGTTGATGGTTTATCCAGCCTAATTGAACCTATCATGATGGTGGTCATTGGCACTGTTGTTGGTGGTCTTATTGTCGCTATGTATTTACCCATCTTCCAAATGGGTAAAGTGGTTGGCGGTTAAAACGCTGCAAAAACTGCAGCAGCTAGAAAAAGCGGGCTGCCCCCTTATAAATTCTAGGTTCTAGAGCAGCGAAGCGTCCTAGAGGCCTAAAATCCGTTTTACATTGAACAATATAATTAAGTAAGAATAATGACTGAATTTTTCACTTTATTGGGTCACACTTTTGACCAAGCACCATGGCTTTTTATCTGCTTAAGTTTTGTGTTTGCCGCAACTATTGGCAGTTTTTTAAATGTGGTTATCCATCGTTTTCCGGTGATGATGAAGCGCGAATGGCAACAGGAATGTAATCAGTATCTGCAGGAATATCATGCAGATGTAGTCAAACAAGTCGGTTTAGAAAAGCTTAACAAGCCTATAGATAACTATCCTGAAAAATACAATCTAGTGGTACCAGGTTCTGCCTGCCCTAAATGCAAAACCGCCATCCAGCCTTGGCATAATTTACCCGTTTTAGGTTGGTTAATGTTGAGGGGAAAATGCGCTGCCTGTCATGCCCCCATTTCCTCACGCTATCCGATTATTGAGCTAATAACAGGGTTACTCGTTGCAACACTCGCCTGGCATTTTGGGCCAAGCTGGCAATTTGTGTTTGCTGCAATACTCACTTTTGTGTTGATTGCGCTCACCGGAATCGATCTGGATGAAATGCTGCTTCCCGATCAAATGACCCTTCCCCTGCTATGGTTAGGACTACTGATTAACCTCAACCATACCTTTACCAACCCAACCGATGCGATTATTGGTGCCGCTGTAGGCTATTTAAGTTTATGGTCGATTTTTTGGCTATTTAAGCTGTTAACCGGTAAAGAAGGTATGGGCTATGGTGACTTTAAACTGCTTGCCGTATTTGGGGCTTGGCTTGGTTGGCAAATGTTGCCACTGGTGATTTTACTTTCATCCTTAGTGGGTGCCCTCGTTGGCATCACGCTGATCGTGACCAAACGTAATCAACTGGCAAATCCGATTCCCTTTGGTCCTTACATTGCCGCCGCAGGTTGGATCGCCCTAATATGGGGTCAACCTATAGTGGATTGGTATTTAAGTACGTTATAGAACTGGCTTCGGCCTTATAGATTCTAGGCTTTAGGTTCTAGGCTTTAGGTTCTAGAAGGAGCGCAGCGACGCCCTAGTAGGACGAAGTCCAGTCCGTTCTAGGTCCTAGGTCCTATAAGCACGTCCTTCATCGCTTTTAAGAGAGTTTTATGTCCAAATTTGTTGTCGGTTTAACGGGCGGGATTGGCAGTGGTAAAACGACCGTGGCGAATCTGTTTGCGGCAGAAGGTGTTTGCCTAGTCGATGCCGATGTCGTTGCCCGAGAAGTCGTCGCACCAGGCACCTACGGATTAAACGCCATTATTGACCATTTTGGGACAGAAATCTTAACGGCCTCGGGTGAGCTTGACCGCGCAAAACTTAGGCAACGAGTGTTTAGCGATGAACAAGCGCGTCAGTGGTTAAATCAACTGCTGCACCCCATGATCCGCCAAGAAATGCTTTTGCAAGTCAAAAATGCCACCTCAGACTATGTAATTATGGTTGTACCCTTGCTATTTGAGAACGGGTTAGATAGGTTAGTCAATCGGACTTTAGTGGTGGATATTTCGCCAGAATTACAAATAAGCCGTACCGTAAAGCGGGACAATGTCGATGCAACTCAAGTAAATAACATCATTGAGAGCCAGTGTAGCCGCAGTGAAAAACTCGCTAGAGCCGATGACATTATTGATAATCAGGGAGAGATATCAACTCTAAAACAAGAGGTGCAAGCATTGCATCAGCGCTATTTACAATTATCTGGTAATCACAACGCCCATGACTGACTTAGTTTATGAACAGCCTTTAAATGAGAAGATCCGCAGCTACTTGCGGCTCGAATACCTCAACAAGCAGCTCTGTAATAACCTAAATCACGACCACCAGCATAGATGTTTCTACCCTCTGTTTTCCCTGTGTGAGCTCTCGGAGCGATGCGACTACCGCAATGAGGTCCTCAAAGATATCGAGCGAAATCTACTGCAACTGAGCAAATGGCAAGAACTCGAGCATGTCGATAGCGAACAAATCCGCTTTTATATTCAAGCCTTAACCCAAGCCAGAGAACCATTACAACGCCCCGAACGCTGTGGGAGCCAGCTAAAGCAAGACAGATTCTTATCTGCTCTCAGGCAACGCTTTGGTATGCCAGGTGCCTGCTGTAACTTCGACCTTCCCCAACTGCATTTTTGGCTCGCCAAACCCTGGGAGGAAAGACGCCAGGATTATCAAGCTTGGATAAGTCATTTCGATCCCCTACTCACACCCATCACGCTTTTGCTTCAACTGACCCGCAGTACCGCTGATTTCGATAATGCCACCGCTCATGCCGGTTTTTATCAAGGGGATAGCACTCAAGCCCTGTCATTAGTTCGAGTCAAAGTCGATGCTTCCCACGGTTGTTATCCCACGATCAGTGGCCATAAAAATCGTTACGCCATTCATTTTGTACAATTCGATCAACAACGCCACTCAGACCGTAGCATCGAATTCTTACTAGCGACCTGCGCGTGAAGCCTTTACACTAACGCCATTGATAACCGTTATTCGTTATTCGTTATTCGTTATTCGTTATTCGTTATTCGTTATTCAGCAGTAAATCAAGAGATCCCCATTATGCCGTTAACCGTCAACTGCCCAATTTGTAAAACCCCAGTACAATGGAGCCCTCAGTCAGAGTTCAAACCTTTTTGCAGTGAGCGCTGTAAGATGATCGATCTCGGTGATTGGGCATCTGAGAAACACGCCATTCCAGTCAAATCTGAGTTTGATGTCGACGCTTTAGACGAACTTGGTTACGACGAAGAAAGCTTCTTTAAAGAATAAGCCTCATACAACTCCGTATATTTACCAACGACCAGAACCGACGAGTCTCGGATTGTTGTTCATACAGTGATAAGTAGAAATTTATGACAAAACGTATTCATGTTGCCGTGGGCATTATTCTTAATACTGACGGACAAATCCTACTCGCCAAGCGCCCAGAGCATTTACATCAAGGCGGCAAATGGGAATTTCCCGGTGGAAAAGTGGAGCAAAACGAAACCGTTACCCAAGCCTTAATTCGTGAGTTAAAAGAAGAAGTGGCGCTTAACGTCCATTCGAGCGAACCTTTTATGGCCTTAAGCTACGACTACCCAGATAAACAGGTACTACTCGATATTCACACTGTGAGTGACTTTACGGGCGAGGCGCAAGGGCTTGAAGGACAACAAATCGTCTGGGTCGATAAGCACGAGCTCACCCATTATGACTTCCCTGATGCTAATAAACCTATCCTCGCCAAGCTATTAGCACAAAACTAATCACATCTTTTTATGGGTAATAGCCAGATTTACATTAGCGATACGTGATCTGGCTTGCAGCAAATTCATTCACAACTTTTACAAAACGTAAATTAGTGCTTGAATGCAAATTCATTATTCTTCTTCGATTTTGAGGGCATATCATGCACAATAACGTTAAAGCATTACTCGCCACGACCGCGTTATTTTTTAGTTGCCAAGTACTAGCAAATGGCGGCTGTGGCTTTGAAGAGCAAAAACAGGGCTTGATTGCCACCTGCAGCGAGGAGAAACAAGAAGTGATTTTAACCGGTGTAGTTGAAGCGCAACATTTAGTAAAAGATCTCAATGAGTTTGCTGAGGGCTACAAAAGCTACCAAGTCGATACCGACGCCTTAGCACCACTCAAAAAAGTCACTGAACCAACAGAAATCGTCGTGATTATTGGTACTTGGTGCCCAGACTGTCATCGCGAAACGCCACGTTTTATCCGTATTATCGAAGAAGTGGCGAACCCCAATATTAAAGTGACTTATATTGGTGTCGATCGCAGCAAGCAAGACCCTGAAGGACTGGCGGCAAAATACGAATTCAAACGTATTCCCACCTTTATCGTGCAACAACAAGGTAAAGAAATTGGCCGTATCGTAGAGCGTCCAACCGTCTCGCTCGAAAAAGATTTAGCCGAGATCTTAAAGTAATCGTACCCGAATAATAACAAAGGCCGCCAAGAGTAAACTTGGCGGCCTTTGTCTTTTAATAATAGATGTGAGGTTAAATCGCTTCTTCTAAAATCCGCTGCGCCAGCATCACTAACACACCCTCACGCAATGCTCCACCTGATAGCGCCAACTGCTCAATTCCTAAGAGTTCAAAGAGCGCAAGTAAAATCGCCACCCCTGCGGCAAATGTCGGCGCACGTTCGGCGCTTAAGCCAATAATCCCCTCAAGACTCACATCTTCCTCGGCGAGGATTTCCGCTTTCAGCTGTGTCAGCACAGCCAAAGTGATGATTTCAGACTGCTTACGGTGCATTAACACTTCGACCACAGATTGCACTGCGCCAGAAGCCCCCACTACACAGTGCCATCCTAAGTCTTTTAGCCTTTGCCTATGTTCACCTAAGACTGCTAGCACTTCCTGTTTAGCATCGTCAAAATCGAGCTCTTGCAACGGCGCGTTGTTGAAGAAACGGCGGTTAAAGGTCACGCTGCCCATAGGCAAGCTAGTCTTAAACTGAACCTGATGACCATCCCCGATAATAAATTCGGTACTTGCTCCACCAATATCAATCACTAAGCGTCGACCTTGGCCACAGGTTGTTGCCACCATACCTTGATAAATCAGCTCAGCTTCACGCATGCCCGAAATAATCTCAATCGGGTGACCGAGAAGGGGAATTGCCCTCTGGTTAAACTCGTCGGCGTTATTGATAGTACGCAGTGTTGCTGTGGCAATCACAGCAACATGATTAGGATGGACTTTATGCAGTGCTAACATTTGGGCAAACATGGCGAGGCAATCTAAACCTCGTTGCATCACTTCCTGTGATAAATAGCCGTCTTCGCCAATCCCTTCGGCTAACCTTACTTTACGTTTGTACTTAGCAATAATATGTGGCTGACCACCTTTTGTTTTAGCGATCAGCATATTAAAACTGTTAGAGCCTAAAGTAATGGCAGCATAAGCGGGTGTTGGCATTTACGGCTGTCTACGCGTCCTGTCATGGCGAGGTGGACGACCACCACTACGATGTGCACCTTGAGTACGACTCACCCCAGAGCGCTCACGTAAATTACGAGCTCCCGCTGGATGTTTGCGATGAATCTTAGCTGGCTGTGGAATATCATCTAGTAACGCATCGCGGTCATAATTACTCACTGGGATTGAGTGATTAATATAAGTCTCAATCGCTGGCAAGTTTAGTGCGTATTCTTCACAGGCAAAACTAACTGATACCCCTTTGTTACCCGCTCGCCCAGTACGACCAATACGGTGGACGTAATCTTCACAATCATCAGGTAAATCATAATTGTAAACATGGGAAACATCGGAGATATGCAGGCCGCGTGCAGCCACGTCAGTCGCAACCAAGATATCTAATTGACCTTGCGTAAATTGCTCTAGGATTCGAATACGTTTCTTCTGTGGCACATCCCCAGTGAGCAAACCCACACGGTGACCATCACCCTCAAGCCAAGCCCATAAGTTCTCACAGCTATGCTTAGTGTTTGAAAAAACAATGGCTTTCTCAGGCCAATCTTCTTCAATCAGCGTTAGCAATAAACGCATCTTATCTTCTTGGGAAGGATAGAAAATTTCTTCTTTGATATTCTTTGAGGTTTTTTCTTCGGGGGCAATTTCGACTTTCACCGGATCATTCATATGATCATAAGCCAACTCTTGCACCTTCATTGAAAGCGTCGCTGAAAACAACATGTTCAGGCGCTGATCGGCATTAGGCATGCGTCGGAATAAGAAACGAATATCCTTGATAAAACCGAGGTCGAACATACGATCGGCTTCATCTAACACCACGGCTTGAATCGCATTTAAGCTAATAATGCCCTGACGCACATAATCGATAATCCGTCCGGTTGTACCGATTAAGATGTCAACACCTTGGTCAAGCACTTTACGTTGGACGTCATAACTCTCACCACCGTAAACAATCCCCACCTTTAAGCGAGTATGTTTCGCGAGTAAAATCGCGTCCTTAGCAATTTGAATGGCTAATTCACGGGTGGGCGCCATGATAATGGCACGCGGTTGATTTAATTGACGCCCTTCAGGAACAGGGGTCGACAATAAATGGTTAAATGTGGCAACCAAAAACGCCATTGTCTTGCCAGTGCCCGTCTGAGCTTGGCCAGCGATATCTTTTGATTGAAGTAATACGGGTAATGATAACGCCTGAATCGGCGTACAAAATTCAAAGCCGTTCTCGGCAAGGGCCTGTTTAACCTCAGGATGCAGAGGTAAGTCGGCAAATTTTTGATTTGATAAATGTGTTTGGCTCATAGCGCAAGCATACCATTTGGGGTTGCAATAAGATACTCGATCGTTTGAAATAGCCACATTGTAAAAGGTAACTTGAAAAGCTATTTTTCAACCCCAATATACATGGTAAGCCATTAACAAACCAGCAATGGCAACCAAACTGGAGAACATCATGAGCGATAAAATTATATACCTGAGCGACGACAGCTTCGAAAACGACGTATTAAAGGCCGATTTACCAGTATTGGTAGACTTTTGGGCTGAATGGTGTGGTCCATGTAAAATGATCGCGCCAATCCTTGACGACGTTGCCGAAGAGTATGCCGGTCGCGTAACTATCGCTAAATTAAACGTTGACCAGAACAACGTTTCGCCAGCGAAATACGGCGTTCGCGGCATTCCAACATTGCTGTTATTCAAAAACGGTGAATTGGCAGCGACCAAAGTTGGCGCGCTCTCTAAAACTCAGTTAAAAGAGTTTATCGACGCACAAATCTAATTTGTTGTCGTTATGAGTGACCTCCGGCACAAGCTGAAATTAAATTGTGCCGGAATGCCCCTAAATTTCTGGACGCCCCGCTTTGTTAGTGCTACTTTAATAACCAGATTCTTTCTAACTAAACCACTTCTCGCTCGTCAATCACTATCCTGAATCACAAACTTTACTGATTGATCGCGGTAAGCTTTGTCGCGTAACACAAGATCCCCAACATGAACTTAACTGAATTAAAAGACACGCCGATATCCGACCTAGTTTCGCTAGCCGAAAACATGAAACTCGAAAATATGGCCCGTGCTCGCAAGCAGGACATTATTTTCTCCATCCTTAAAGCCCACGCCAAAAGTGGCGAAGACATTTTCGGTGGCGGCGTATTAGAGATACTCCAAGACGGATTCGGTTTCTTACGAAGTGCAGATGGATCTTACTTAGCTGGCCCTGATGATATTTACGTGTCACCAAGCCAAATTCGCCGTTTCAACATGCGAACGGGTGACACCATTTTTGGTAAGATTCGTCCACCAAAAGAAGGTGAACGTTATTTTGCCCTGTTAAAAGTTAACGAAGTTAACTTTGATAAACCTGAAAACTCTCGCAATAAAATCCTCTTTGAAAACTTAACGCCACTCCACGCAGAAGAACGTATGCGTATGGAGCGTGGTAATGGCTCAACTGAAGACATCACTGCCCGTATTCTGGATTTATGCTCACCTATCGGTAAAGGTCAACGTGGTCTGATCGTTGCGCCACCAAAAGCGGGTAAAACGCTATTACTGCAAAACATTGCGCAATCCATTACCTACAACAACCCTGAAGTAGTATTGATGGTTCTGCTGATCGATGAACGCCCAGAAGAAGTAACCGAGATGCAACGCCTCGTTAAAGGTGAAGTTATTGCATCTACCTTCGACGAACCAGCAAGCCGTCACGTACAAGTGGCTGAAATGGTTATTGAAAAGGCTAAGCGTTTAGTCGAACACAAAAAAGACGTGGTGATTCTGCTCGACTCTATCACCCGTTTAGCGCGTGCTTACAACACTGTTATCCCTTCATCAGGCAAAGTGTTAACCGGTGGTGTGGATGCAAACGCCCTGCACCGTCCAAAACGCTTCTTCGGTGCAGCACGTAACATCGAACACGGCGGCAGCTTAACCATTATCGCTACTGCGTTAGTCGATACCGGTTCTAAGATGGACGAAGTGATTTACGAAGAGTTTAAAGGTACTGGTAACCAAGAGCTGCATCTGTCACGTAAAGCCGCTGAAAAACGCGTCTTCCCTGCGATTGACTTTAACCGCAGCGGTACTCGTCGTGAAGAGAAGCTGACAAATCCTGACGAACTGCAAAAAATGTGGATCCTGCGTAAGATCCTCAATCCAATGGATGAAGTCAGTGCAATGGAATTCCTCATTGATAAGCTGGCGATGACTAAGACTAACGAAGAATTCTTCACCGCGATGAAACGCGCAAAGTCTTAAGCCATATAAGATTGTATGAATAATAAGGCCGCTCACTGAGCGGCCTTTTTTACGTTTTACACATGGTGATGGATTGCAAAGCCGCGGGTGCGGCTCACTCGATTCAAGTGACTTAATCAAGCACAGGCAAATAACTGAGAACTAACTGATCTCGGCTTAGTTGCCCATCAATGATCTCACCTACTGTACCGTTGTTTAACTTGATGGCAAGCGTGGCCTCGCCGACCTGCGCCTTAAAGGTTTCCATTTCTTTAATTCGGTTGATCAGCGCCAATGCTAAAGTGTTTTCTGCGGTCGCAGCATACACACGGCCATTTACTGTCACTTCCGCTTGTGTGGCTAATGCAGGGCCGGCTAGATGAATACCGACGTATTCACGCCATACTCTGGCTTTTTGCTCGCCTTGATAATCACTGTCAACCGATGCAAGTACCACTTGCCGTAATATCATCTGCAGTAAATTGCTCTTACCTTTTGGTTGGCCGTTAACAGTATCAAATTGGAAGTAACGTGAAACTGAACGATCGTAATTAGGTAATGGCTCAATACTTTGTTGGGCAAAATCAGTGTAATAAGGCAGATAGCTATCGAGCTTACCACTCACGCCACAGCTTTCGGTAAAGAGCGGTGCATTACCACGAGTCAGCCCAGGGCCTTCACCCATGGTCATCTTACACAACATATCTTGGAACACTGGACCCACATTCGGTAAATCAACCAATGCTTTGTAACCACGACTCGATGTGCTGCGGGGCGTTGTACGTGATACTAAGGCTCGCACGGCTAACAATTTATCAGGCCATACACCTAACACGTCGCGCTCATTCACATACGGATGGTTAGGTGAGGATGCAGGCGTTTTAATACCATTGAGTAAGCGGCCCGAAAAGCTAACATCAGCCGTTAATAAATCCTGAAATTGAGGATTTATTTGCGATTTAATGATCAACTCTTTCAAGGCTTCTGGGGAATCAGAGAACTGACTGATCACCTCACCCGGCTCAAATTGCGCCTTCATATCGCCGCTTTTAAAACGATATTGCTCAAGTACCTTAGCAAAATTGTACTGCTGTCTTAACGCTACGCTGCCATCAGCTTGCTTGTATGTGACGTCCAATGTGGCGTCGTTTTCTCCCACTAGCTTAAGGAAGAAGTCGGCCGACTGATTCATCGCCCGCTGATTCGCACAATACCAAGCCTCGCTACCTGCCGCAGCCAGTCGGTCGCACTCACCAGCAAAAAAGTTTTCTGATAGACCAAATAATTGCTCTAAAAAGCTCACATCTTCAATGAATTGACGTATCTCATCAAACTGCACTTTACGATTGATGGTGTAACTTAGACTATGATCCTCAAACAAAGATTGACGATTATGGCGTAGGTTCATGGTCTCGTAGCTATCAAAATACTTATCGATATAGAACTGGTTAATATCATCTAAGTTTTTACCCGCATCACCACGATTACAGTTGCTGTTAAGGGACACATGTTCATCTGTGCAATAAGAATACTGACGTAGGCTATTGTTTTGCTCAATATTGTAAAGCGCGCCAAATCGGGTATCCCCGTTAACAATGCCTTTGGCAAGTTCGTCGCGACGCTTAGCATCTTCCGCTTTGAGCGATACAAATTCGTTAGCCTTTGTTTCCACTTCGCGGGCATAGCCAAAACGTAACGCCGCTAAGTCATAGGGTTCAAACGTGGTTGCAAACCGATTCACGTTGTAGTCCATTTGGCTCGAAAACTCGGCATTAACAGTAATATCTGGGTAACCTGCATCGCTAAAGGCGGCTTTTAACTCCGTCAGTTGTGCTTGGTTAAAGGTATTGTCGTGGTCGCGACTCCCAGCAAAGTTATGTCTTAAGCCAAATGTATGCCCTAATTCATGGGTCAAGGTGCCGGCAAATGCTTGTGCAGCAAGGGCTGTAGTTAATGAGTCTTGTAAACTTATCGGCAAATCTTCAAATGCCGCTAATTTACCGCCCACTTTGCCATCAACCCACATTTCGGCTTTTTTCCAATCAATTTCATGCCCTTTGATGCCGCGAGGTAATTCACGATTACTACCACCTGTAGCAAACACGGTATCCACATGCATCATTGAATTTTCAGACCAAAACGCTTGTGTTTTTTCATCAAAATCCGCCAAAGCATCGAGACTATTATCCTTAGGCGTTAATAACATTGATTTGGGTGCTGCAATAAGCTGCTGAGTAGGTTGTTCAAATGCCGCCGCCTCAACTGGCACAGTATCAACGCTGACATCTGGCTTGTTCAGATTCGACACATAAGGCTCGCCCGTTAACGATGTGACTGAATTCGCGTCCAATTTGCCTCTGTTATAATCTAAACGCACTTGGCGATAGTAACGTACTGCGCCTTGTTTTAGATTCGAGCTGTATTGATTGACTCGCGCACTCACAATTTCGCCTGTAAGCGGGTTTGCCGCGGATGGGCCATAACCCGCCAAACCATTATCCAGCGGTTCATCAAATAAAGTGATGTTGCTATAGCGCAGGTCGCCATGGCGTTTATCGTGGGCTTGCTCAAGTTTTATCTGTGGAAAACCCGTTTTATACAACTTGTTTTGAATGTTAATTGCCGTCACGGACTCGATAGCAGCATCCAAAAAGGGTTTATTTTTCGCATCGTAGAAATTATTACTCAAGTAATAAGTCAGTTCCGATTTGGCCGGATTGAAGCGATTCATGTAGGTACGCACATACCCGTCAACGCCCTCTGAATCAGTCGCATCACGGTAAGTATGGGAAGAGGTAAAGAAACCAAATGCGCCCTTTTCATTTTCGGCATAGGGAATCGCTTGATAGTCTTTACTGGCTAACTGATCCACCGCCACAATCGAAATAAACTCAGTCGTCGTAAAGGATAGATTGTCGAGGTTGCCACCGTAAAATTGGTTAAAGCAACTTGGTGAAGCCTGATAGGTATGCTCAATTTCAAAGTTAACCACGCCCTTAGCTAAATCCATCTCATAGCCTTTTTGGCCTTGAGTATTCACTAGACGCGGGGCCTCTGTTTCAGTCACACATTCACCAAAGGTAAATATGTCATTAATGCCCAACTCGGCAATTTTAGCTTTGGCAAAATCGGGGACAAAGTAGCGCTTATCCTGCCATGTTAAATTAGCATCGGTGTTAACTTGCTCTACGTTAATACACTCACGCCATTTATCTTCGGTACATTTAAAGTCGATATATTCACCAGGAATGGTTAACACTGGCGCTTGGTTATATTCATTAGGATAACGGCTGTCATGACCTAATCCGATATTATCTCGGTCAATTTGACGTACTTGGATACCATTCTCTGTTTTATGCAAGGTTACCAACTTAGGATCACCTTGGGTAAAACCTCGCACCTCGGCGGCATAACGCGGAGCCTTACCCACGCTGCGAATGTAGAGATATTGCCGCTCAGTGGCTTTATCGATGTCGGCAGTGGTGACTTGCTTTTCATCTTTGGGGAGTTCTTTATAAGGCTCATCACCGGCACCACACCCCACAAGGGTCAGTGCGCTGGTTATCGCCAGACATACCATGGACTTCTTCATAGATTCCTCTTAACTACTGTTTTTATAGATATTTAGTAACTGACAAATAAAAGGTTGAACTCTTTTTGTCATAAATCTCAAATCCCTGAGATGTCCCCACTTCTGGGTTATAGAAACGACCACTATTGTTATGACCAACAGCCAACACCCAGTCAGGCTTAAACGACCAACCGAGTTCTTGGGCAAAGGTAAATTGATCATCGAGTCGACGACCGTAATAGTTTTTGGAGACTCGATAACGACCACTCACGTCCAAATACCAATTAGCCGTAATTTGCCAATAAGCATCGAGTAATCCATCAAGTTGCTGTTCAACTAACACGCGCTCACCAGCGGTTTTGTATTGGTAAGCGTTGTAGCGATAGCGCGGTGAAAAATAAAAACTTAGGTTATCTAGCGGGCTCCAAAATAAGTACGCAGCAATACGCGGTGCATATTGCAACCTATCCAATTTTGATTCGCGCTCTGCGGGCAAATACACACCTAAACTGCCTTTGAATGAGACGGTATCGCTTAAGGCATACAGTGGTGTGCGGTATTCCAGCAAAGGGTCATAAAAACTGGACTCTTTGCCATGCAATGTTTGCTTTTCGCCCCCAAGGGTAAACAGCACATTGCCCCAATTTGCCTTGTAATCGATCCGGCTATCGATGTTGTAGGCTTGATAGGCGTAATAACTATCCGAGTCATAAATGTTTCGGGTAAACCCAACATTAACGTAGCCAGACCATTTTGCAGCTTGTGCATCCGTGGCTAACTCAAATTCATTGACAGCCAATACTTGGCCGACAAATGAAAAACTCGCCAGCATCACCTGCAAGCAGAAAAGCACAGACCATTTATTTCGTCGACGAGAAATCGACGAATAATATTGATTATTCGTTGGTTGCATAATAAAACCTTGATTTATATTTTTATGAAAATATTGATAGTTAGGATGCGCTCTATGTAGCGCTAGGATGTACTTGCTTGAATAGACTTTATCCAATTAAGTAAAATGGAATAACAATGTTCCAAATTAAGAATGTAACTACGCAGAAAAATAGCTGAAATGAAATAAATAACACTAAATAAAACAAAAAAAGACAGTCCAATAAATATGCTTTCAAAATTAGTTTCACAAAACCAATTCCAAAGTGTAACGCTATATTCATTCAGTACGATTGTCGATTTATGGCCCACAAACTCACTCTGCGCCACAAGTGTCGAAGCCATTAAAAAATCATTCTTTTCAACAGAATAAATTTCATTTTTAGCAGAAACACTTAGCGATAAGCTCAACCATAATATTCCGAGCACCAGTAATCCACCGACTATGGGATGAAGATGTTTCGGTATTTTTGAGTAATTTTTTGTGGCTAATTTAGTTAACATTTTCAGTCAATACGTCATACTATAAATAATCTCCACTGTGACCCACAGTTAAAGATACAAAACGATACATTTATCGCATCATACGCACGAAAAAAAATGCTTTTCAACTCAAGCCAGCGACAACTCATATGCAATTAAAATAAATATGAGTTAGATCAGAAAAAATTAGCGACATTAAACATAAACAACACAATTCATAACAGAAAAAACCGCCATAAAACACAATTTAAAAACAGATTAAAAACAATAAATAACAACATGCAGTGCGATTATTTACATATGCCACCATAATGCAAATAGCTTAACGGTAGTTTGGGATAATATGATGAGCAGCCAGTTGAGTTTGCAATTCTTTACAACGGCGACGTAACATTTCGCGAAGCAGTAACACCACGGGGGTGACATGTTCGCGTCCTGGGCACACTAAGTATAAATTGACCGACTCGCCGCGATATTCTGGTAACAAGGGCACTAAACGCCCAGCCATAATATCCTCTGCCAAATCTAAGCTCGACTTAAACACTAACCCCTTTCCTGCTACCGCCCAGCGGCGCGCAATTTCAGCATCATTCGCACTACGATTCCCCGTGACGCGGACTTTACATTCCTGGCCATCACGCTCAAATTGCCATTGATCGTGAGTTCTCTCATCTAACTTATAAAACAAGCAATTATGTTGTGTTAGCTGCTCTAAGGTTTCGGGTTGACCAAATTTAGCAAGATAGTCCGGCGATGCACATAACACTCTGTCGGCACTGCAAATTGGAAAGGCAACTTGATTAGAATCCTGCGGCTTACCATAACGCACCGCCACATCAATTTTATCGTGGTAAAAACTGCTGATATTGTCGCCCAAATGCAGACGCACTTGCAGCTGTGGAAAATCCAAGAGAAAGTCATCGAGCCAAGGGACAAATAAGTTTCGCCCAAAGTCAGATGAAACCGACAGGCTTAAGGTGCCAGAGACCTTACCTTTATCGCTGGCAATCGCCTGCTCTCCAAGGGCGAGATCACTTAAGGCGCGGCGGCAATGGATCAGGTAACGCTCCCCTTGAGCGGTTAATCTAAGGCTGCGAGTCGTGCGCACAAACAAACTCGTATCAAGTTGTTTTTCAAGACGTTTAATCGCTGCGCTCGCTGAAGCAGCAGAGAGGTCCATTTCGGCCGCTGCGGCCGAAATACTGCCGCAATCGGCAACGCGAACAAATAAGGCGAGATCATTAAGCAACATGATTATCAAATTTCCTTTGAAAAAATTACAAACTTTACCCCGTTTATCTAAAGGTTAATATTTCACACAATGGTGCTCAATGACAAGTGACAGACATGAGTCGCCAGTGAGGAATGATTATGAGAGCCGTAGGTTACCAAACAGCAGGCGCAGTCGATGCGCATAATGCATTAGAAAACATAACATTAGCCAAACCAACTCCAACGGGTTTTGATTTGTTAGTCGAGGTTAAGGCCATATCGGTTAACCCCGTCGATACCAAGATCCGCGCATCAAGCTCAGCGCCTGCTGGGGAGTATAAAATCCTCGGTTGGGATGCCGTTGGCGTTGTAAAAGCTATCGGGGACAAAGTCAGCCTATTTAAGGTAGGCGATGAAGTTTGGTATGCCGGCGATATTAGCCGCAGTGGTAGTTATGCCGAATATCAGTTAGTGGATGAGCGCATTGTCGGCCATAAACCGCAAACCTTAAGCAACGCACAGGCGGCAGCCTTACCCTTAACCAGTATCACGGCTTGGGAATTGCTGTTTGACCGTTTAGGTCTACCACAAGATGGCTCCGCCACGGATGCACGTATTTTAATTATCGGTGCCGCAGGTGGTGTGGGTTCGATTATCACTCAACTGGCGGTCAAATTGACTGGAGCAGAGGTTATCGGTACCGCATCACGGCCAGAATCAGCAACTTGGGTGCAAACCTTAGGTGCCGATGCAGTGATTAATCACAATAAACCCCTCTCGGAAGAGCTGGCTAAGCTAGATATTGCCGATGTCACCCATGTGATTAGCCTGACTCAAACCGATAAGCACTTTGACGAAATTGTAAAAGTGCTCAAACCACAAGGAAAACTGGCACTGATTGATGATCCGGTAGCCCCGTTAGATGTGATGAAGCTTAAGCGTAAAAGCCTGTCGCTGCATTGGGAGCTGATGTTTACCCGCAGCCTGTATCAAACCGAGGATATGATTGCCCAGCACCATCTACTCAATCGCATTGCAGAGCTTATCGATACCGGTAAAGTAAAAAGCACCTTTGGTGAGCATTACGGCACGATTAATGCGCAAAACTTGCTAAAGGCCCATGCACAAATTGAGTCGGGCAAAGCGATTGGTAAAATTGTGCTTGAGGGATTTAGCCAATGAAAATCACGGTTTTTGCGCAAATCCAAGCGCATTCAGGCCAGAGTGATTCACTCTTTAAAGTCCTCAAACAACTGGTAAGTGACACCCACACCGAGGCAGGTTGTTTTGAGTATACGCTGCATCATTCTTTAGATAATGCTAATCAGTTCTGGATGTATGAAGTGTGGCAATCCCAAGCAGCACTGGATGCGCATATGGCAAGCCCACACTTTAATACCTTTGTCGCCACCTCCGAGCAGTTAGTAGAGAAAGTCGAGATCCATAAGAGTTATGCTTGCTAGCATCACCAACAAGAAAGCGCCAAATTTGGCGCTTTCTATTTTTAAATCAACTGCGTAAATAAAGCTAAACCAACGTCATCGCCATTTTTCGGCGTAGATAAGCAATCTGTTGCATATGGGGTAAATCCTTCGGACAGTTGTCTTGGCAGCCGAGCAAGGTCATGCACCCAAACACACCATCCTGATTACCGATCACATGGTAAAAATCCTCCGCAGTGCGGGCATCACGGCTATCGAGTTCAAAGCGGGCAATTTTCATCATGCCAACTGCACCGACAAAGGTCTCGCGCATTTGCTTGGTCGCGCAGGCTGATACGCAAACGCCACACTCGACGCAGCGCTCCAACTCATACAGGCGAGCAGCTTCTTCAGGAGCCATAGGATCTTCGAGGCGATGGATGCTGATATCATTCGCCTTAGGATGTAACCATAGCTTTAACCGCTCAGCGAGTTCACGCATAAATTTACCCGTGTTAACCGATAAATCACCGATCAATTCAAAGCCAGGTAACGGCATCAGGGTAATCTCACTTTTGGGATATTTAGCGGTTAAGGTACGGCAAGCTAATGTCGGAAAACCATTGATCACCATGGCACAACTGCCACAAATCCCTGCCCGACAGACAAAGTCAAACTGCAACGACGTATCTTGCTCTTCTCTCAGCTTATTGAGGGCAATAAATACTGTCATCCCCGGCGTTTCGGTGAGCTGATAACGCACCATTTTCGGCTTATCGTTTGGCTCCTGTGGATCATAACGAAAAATATTAAAGGTTAACTGGCGACCTTGGGTCATTATGATTTTTCTCCTAACACATTGGCAGAGGGTTTTTGTAAGGTATCACTTAAACGTTCATTTTTAGCTTGCAGGCTGGGCGGCAGCTCGAAAGGCATCAGCGCCGCTTGGCGTTGATAGCGATCGGCATCCTCCCCGAGCCCAGCCAAAATTTCAGCAATTTGTTGCTCACGTTTAGCGGTATCGGGGTGAGCAATCGCATTGTCGATACCATAACCCCGGTATCCCGGTGGCAGTTCCATCTTCATCACATCTAGCGGCTCGTAGCTCAACACGGGTTCCAACGCATTGGCATCGGGCCAACTGGCGAGGGTACGATTAAGCCAATCGCGGTCATTACGCTGCGGATAATCCTCACGGGCATGGGCACCGCGGCTTTCGGTGCGAGCTGCCGCGCCACAGGCCACGGTCAGCGCGACTTTGAGCATACGCTTAACCCTTAGAGCTTCTACCAGCTCAGGATTGGCGTGGCGTTTTTTACACTTAATGCCGAGTTTGCGTGAACGTTCAAGCAGGGCTTTTAGCTCATTCACCGCTTTATCAAGCTCTGGGCCGTTACGGAAAATCCCAACGTAATCCATCATAATTCGCTGCATTGCGTGCTTAAGTTCGAAGGGATTTTCTTGACCATCGCCATCGACTAAGGTGTCGATCTCAGTCTGTACCTGCCGCATAAATTTTTCGGCAAGCTGGGTATTGATTTCAAGGCTATTATTCTCACAAAAATCAGCGACATATTTACCAATAATCATACCGCCCACTACGGTTTCAGCGAGCGAGTTACCGCCCAAGCGGTTAAAGCCATGCATATCCCAACAGGCCGCTTCACCGACGCTGAATAAGCCCTTAAGCTGCGGACTTTCACCGGTGGCTTTGGTGCGAATGCCACCCATGGAGTAATGCTGAGTCGGACGCACGGGTATCCAATCCTTTGCAGGGTCGATCCCAAGGAAATTCTCGCAAATCTCCTGCACTTCACGCAGGTTGGTTTCGATATGTTTGCGCCCAAGCAGGGTAATATCGAGCCATAAATGCGGGCCATAGGGGCTATCGACGCCCTTACCTTTACGCATATGTTCAGTCATACGGCGAGACACTACGTCCCGCGATGCCAGTTCTTTTTTCTCTGGCTCATAGTCCGGCATAAAACGATAACCGTCTTTATCCCGCAATAAACCACCATCACCACGGCAACCCTCTGTGGTTAAAATCCCCACGGGCACAATTGCTGTGGGATGGAACTGGACCGCTTCCATATTGCCAAGGGTCGCCACGCCCGTTTCGAGCGCCAGCGCCTGACCTATACCCTCGCAGATAATCGCATTGGTTGAGACTTCATAAATCCGGCCATAGCCACCAGTGGCAATCGTGGTCGATTTCGCGACATAGGCACGCAACTCGCCCGTGATTAAACAGCGGGCAATCACCCCGTGACAACGCTCTCCATCGTGGATAATCGCCAGCGCTTCGACGCGCTCATGGACCGGAATATCCATCGAAATGGCTTTGTTATCCATGGCATAGAGTAAGGAGTGACCCGTACCATCGGCGGTGTAGCAGGTGCGCCACTTTTTGGTGCCACCAAAGTCGCGGGCATTAATTAACCCATGGGCTTCTTCGGCTTCCTGTAGAGTAACTTTTTGTGCGTTAACAATGACTTCCCGTGGACCAGCACTAACACGTGACCAAGGCACCCCCCAGTTGGCTAACTCACGTACTGCCTTGGGCGCACAATGGGCAAACATTCTCGCGACCTCTTGATCACAGCCCCAGTCAGAACCTTTCACAGTGTCTTGAAAGTGCACATCTTCATCATCACCCATGCCTTTAACTGCGTTGCCAAGGCTTGCCTGCATTCCCCCCTGCGCTGCGGCGGAGTGAGAACGTTTGGCAGGAATAAGCGATAGCACTAAGGTATCCAGCCCACGCTCTTTAGAGGCAATGGCAACCCTTAGCCCTGCCAATCCGGCACCAACCACTAATGAATCGGTATAAATCAGTTTCACGCCTGCTCCTTAACGGGTACTGCTGTTATTGTTTTAGGACAACACTCTTTTGTTATATTTCGCTCAACTCGCATGGGGTAAAAATGCCAATAAAGAGGCAAGCCCTACGGTGACAAAAGCCACACTCACAATCGTTTTGATCTTACGTAAACGGCTGCGGCTATTAAGATCCCGCGCCCCGCCCCACTTAAGTGTCACACGGTAAATACCAATTGCTGCATGTAACTCCACTGTGAGCAGCAAAGGCAGATAAACCATCCACACACCTTGATTCCAAATACGATCGGCACTACCTTGCGGACCTATGGTTTCGGGGGCTGAACCGATAAGCCACAGATGCACAGGCAATAACAACAAAATCACCACCCCTGTAATGGCTTGCCAGCGCCATAGGCGAGTATCACCGTGGTTAATCACTTGCATCTGCTGTTGCAGCGCCCTTTGCTGGCGCAAACTCATTGGCAGCTTCTGCAATGCCACTAACACATGCACTAACGCTAAAGCGGCGATGCCGATAGCAATACAGGTCACAACCCAAGGGTAGCCATGGCCATCACTGGAGAGAAAACTCAGTTCCATAGTACGAGCCACCCAGTGCATGGCATCGCCACCCAATAAAATAGACGACACCAACACTAAGTGACTCCATAAAAACACCGCCAAAATGACACCCGACACACTCTGGCTTAAATCCAGCCACGCACTCCATTTTTTTATACTTAGTTTGATTGCCATTGCTTTCGCCTCGCGCCACCAGCTTCATCAAGCCAGAGTGATTAAGTCCTATCCTCGAAAATTAATATCGCTCACAAATCCAACAACAAACCTGAGTTAGATCAACTAGGAGGCGAATAATTAATCGAATGCTTAACTATTAGCGATAGAACCAATAAAAACGAGTGGCAGCGACACAAAATCCTGCGGCGAATTATCTCAGTGCAACGCGCGCAGCAGGATTGGCATTCAAATTACTGGGGCACATAGGGCTGCACAGGAACACTCAACTCGCTGCCGATCAACATATAAGTAACTAAGCTAGCGCTACCTAGGCACAACAAATAGATAATCAATACCTTAGCGAGTTTACGTAAGCCGGAGCGTTGAGTGGTAATGCCCCACTTAACTGCCACACGGTACAAACCAATCATGGCGTGGATCACCACTGCGGGCAGCAATAAGGCATAAAGCAGCCAAGCATTATCGTGATAAACACGCTCGGCGGATAAATGTGGGCCAATCTCAGGATTTAAGATCATGGTAAACAGATGTACAGGCACCAAGAAAAACAGAATAAAGCCAGTAATGAGCTGCCAAAACCATGCATGGGTATCACGGTGATTAATGCCACCTAAATGCGAGCGCAATGCCCGCCACTGACCCAGTTGTGCCGGAAACCGCCTAAGCGCAACTGCGGCATGCAATATCACCACTAACAGCATAAAAACCGAGAAGACTTTAGTAACCATCGGAAAGCCATGGCCTGTACTACTAAACATACCGCCTTCAAGCAGTTGTACAACTTGGTAAAATGCCTCTTTGCCCAGCAAAATGCTCGACTCGAAGTGCATATGTAACAACAGAAAGCATCCCAGCATAATGCCTGTCGCGCTCTGTAATCTATCGGCCTTCGCCGACCAAGGGTGACCTATCCCCTGTGTTTTCACCCTAGTGTGAACGCGCGTTACGCTTATCATCCTGCTTTTACCCTTTGATGGTTTGTTGACACCTCTTTGCAAACTACACGATAGCAGTAACAAAATACCCGACTGAGCGTCACAGATTTAAAGCGTGAGATAACTCACGGGGTGAACATCAACTCTTAGAAGATGATCACAAAAACAAGGTAAAAAACCAAACAAAGGTAAAACCAATTAACCATTATATTTCATAGCTTTATACTAAATATCGAAACGAGTGGTTTGCATTTGCGTACAACAAAATGCTGACCCAATAACACCTTGTCAAAGCAGGAATAAAAGCCATTTTTATCTAAACGTGACGATAGAAACCCAATTACACAACCAGAGTTAAAAACGGCTTTGTTATGGTAATTTCTCGCCAAATCCTGCCGCTTAAGATGGTTTGGGTATACAATAGCGCGATATTTTTTAACCCTAGCCACAGGATTTACCCCATGCCTTGGATCCAACTCCGCATTAACACTAACAGTGATGATGCTGAAACCATCAGCGACTTACTCATGGAAGAAGGCGCAGTCTCTATTACTTTTGAAGATGGTAAAGACACCCCGATCTTTGAACCTAAACTGGGCGAAACCCCGCTGTGGCGTGATACCGTGGTTGTCGCGCTATTTGAGGCCGATACCGATCTAACGCCAACCATTGAAATGTTGAAAACACTGCCATTTTTAGGTGAACACTTCAGCCATAAAATCGAGCAGATTGAAGACAAAGACTGGGTTCGCGAATGGATGGATAACTACCACCCGATCCAATTTGGTAAACGCCTGTGGATTTGCCCAAGCTGGCGTGAAGTGCCCGATCCAAGCGCAGTCAATGTGATCTTAGATCCGGGTCTGGCCTTCGGCACAGGTACTCACCCAACCACCGCACTCTGTTTAGAGTGGTTAGATAGCTTAGATCTAAGCAACGAAGAAGTGATCGACTTTGGTTGTGGTTCAGGCATTCTCGCCGTTGCCGCCCTAAAACTGGGCGCGAAAAAAGTCACCGGTATCGACATCGACTATCAAGCCATTGACGCCTCAAAAGCCAATGCCGAACGTAACGATGTTGCCGACCAACTCGAACTCTACCTGCCTGAAGATCAACCCGCCGATCTTAAGGCCGATGTATTAGTTGCCAATATTCTCGCAGGCCCACTGCGCGAACTTGCCCCCCTTATCGCCGACCGAGTCAAAACCGGTGGTAAATTAGCCCTCTCTGGACTCCTAAAAGAGCAAGCGCAAGAAATCTCTGACTTTTATAGCCAATGGTTCGACATGGACGAAGCGGCTCACAAAGAAGATTGGAGCCGCTTGACAGGTACGCGCAAATAACGCTAAAGGGTGGCGCAACATGCGCCACCACTGGCTTAGGCTTATTTTTCCGATTACTTCTCAAGGCTAAAAAGTCAAGAAAAAAAATTGCTCCTAGGTCATTTATTGACCTTTTCATGGCCAATAAAAAGGGCTACTATAGCGCCCCTTTGAAGAGCTAAGGTGAAACAGTAAATGCAGATTGGACCCTATCAACTGAAGAATCAGCTGATCGTGGCACCAATGGCAGGTGTCACCGATCAAGCTTTCCGTAATCTCTGTCTTCGTTATGGCGCAGCCTTAGCGGTGTCGGAGATGCTTTCATCCAATCCTGAGGTTTGGGATACGGATAAGAGCCGCCAGCGTATGACACATTCTGGTGAGGAAGGTATTCGCTCAGTGCAAATTGCAGGTGCAGATCCAGAGTTAATGGCGCAGGCCGCCCAGTTCAACGTTGAACAAGGTGCCCATATCATTGATATCAACATGGGATGTCCTGCAAAAAAAGTGAATAAAAAGCTGGCTGGCTCAGCCCTAATGCAAAATCCGCCCCTCGTAAAAGACATTTTACAAGCCGTGGTAGCTGCAGTAGATGTGCCCGTTACGTTAAAAATTCGCACAGGCTGGGAGCCTGAACACAGGAACGGTGTTCAAATCGCCCAGATTGCCGAGGATTGTGGCATCGCCTCGTTGGCCGTTCATGGCCGCACGAGACAATGCATGTACAAAGGCGACGCCGAGTACGACACCATTAAAGCAATTAAACAGAATGTCTCGATTCCTGTTGTCGCAAACGGGGATATCGACAGTCCGGAGAAAGCCCGCTTTGTGCTGGATTACACCGGTGTCGATGCTCTGATGATAGGACGGGGTGCTCAAGGACGACCTTGGATTTTCAGAGAAATCCAGCACTACTTGGAGACGGGTAATAAGCTAGCGCCCATTGAGGTGGCAGAACAGCGTCAAGTGATGCTGGAACACCTCACCAAACTTTATGATTTGTATGGTGAATATAAGGGTATTTGCTTCGCCAGAAAACATATTGGATGGTACCTAGACCAGGAGGATCAGCGCCAGTTCCGGGCTGACTTTAATCAGCTGGAAACCGCTGCAGAACAGTATTCCCTCGTGGAATATTATTTTGATGAATTAGTAAAGAATTAATAAAGAGCAGAATAGAATGTTTGATCAGACAACTAACACAGAAGTTCACCAGCTTACCGTTGGCAAAATCGAAACCGCAAACGGCACTATCAAGCCCCAGTTATTACGTGACGCTGTTAAGCGTGCCGTAACTAACTTCTTCGCACAGTTGGACGGTCAGGAAGCACAAGAAGTGTATGAAATGGTGCTAAGTGAAGTTGAAGCACCTCTGCTTGACATCATCATGCAACACACTCGCGGCAACCAAACCCGCGCAGCAAACATGCTAGGTATCAACCGCGGTACTCTGCGTAAGAAATTAAAGAAATACGGCATGAACTAATCTTTTCGATTAAGTGATTGTTAGGAAAGGGGTTAACCTGCAAGGGTTAGCCCCTTTTCGCATTATATATACCCCCATATGTACCCCGAGATAATTCCTTGCCGAGTTTATATCGATGAAAACATCCACAGCTAACTCAAGACGAATTAAGACATCAGACCATCCCAAATGGCCTAATTGGTTTTCAATTAAGAGTCGTTTAATGAGGTCATCTGCCAAGAGTTAATCAAAGAAATAGACCCTTTTGCCGATGGTTACAATCAAGCGCCAATGGCTAAAATCACCAGTCATAGTGACAAAGTCAGCCAGTTGATACTATCGACATGAGTCTCAAAAATAACCCAAACATGTCGATTAAACTCAGTTTTGTAAACATGTTTTCTTTACATGTCGATTGAATCGACATAAGCTCAGCGAAATCTCTATTTATGTCGATAAAAGAAGGTTTTTTAAACATGGAATGGCAAGCTGAACAAGCATACAACCATTTACCGCCACTACCGCTAGACAGCGCACTCGCGGAGTTGGCCGAAACCTTACCTATACTCAAAGCCTGTATTCCAGCCCGCGCCGCCCTTGCAGAGCTAAAGCAAGCGGGTGAGCTGCTACCTAATCAGGGTCTGCTCATCAACTTACTGCCACTGCTCGAAGCCCAAGGCAGTAGCGAGATTGAAAATATCGTTACCACCACCGACAAGCTGTTTCAGTATGCCCAAGAAGATAGCCAAGCGGACCCGATGACCAAAGAGGCGCTGCGTTATCGCACTGCGCTTTACCAAGGCTTTACTCAACTAAGCAACCGCCCCCTGTGTGTCACTACCGCATTAGAAATTTGCAGCACGATTAAGTCCGTGCAAATGGACGTGCGTAAAGTGCCTGGTACTAGCTTAACAAATCAGGCCACAGGTGAGGTTATTTATACGCCACCAGCAGGCGAGAGTGTCATTCGTGACTTACTCAGTAACTGGGAAGCCTTTTTGCATAATCAAGATGATGTTGATCCACTGATCAAAATGGCCATGGCCCATTACCAGTTTGAAGCTATCCATCCTTTTATCGATGGTAATGGCCGTACAGGCCGTGTACTCAATATTCTTTACCTTATCGACCAACAATTACTGAGCGCACCTATCTTGTATTTGAGCCGCTATATCGTCGCGCATAAACAAGACTATTACCGTTTATTACTTAACGTGACGACTCAGCAACAGTGGCAACCGTGGATCATCTTTATCCTCAATGCGGTCGAGCAAACAGCGAAGTGGACAACCCACAAAATTGCCGCCGCGCGCGAACTCATCGCCCATACCACAGAATATGTACGTCAGCAGCTACCCAAAATTTACAGCCATGAGTTGGTACAAGTGATTTTTGAGCAACCTTATTGCCGTATTCAAAACCTCGTTGAAAGTGGCTTAGCCAAACGTCAAACCGCTTCCGTTTACTTAAAGCAGTTATGCGACATCGGCGTGCTTAAAGAGGTGCAATCGGGTAAAGAGAAGCTCTTTGTCCACCCTAAATTTGTCACTTTGATGACCAAAGACAGTAACCAGTTCAGCCGTTATACACTTTCAACAGGGTCATTAAACGATAGGTCATGACAGCCACTTACACAGAAAACTTCATAGTCACCTACCTGAGGTAAGCCCTAAACTCACTAATAAATTTTTATGCCATTTCACCAATGTCCAGTCAGTCATGGCGGCATCTGAAGAAGCATTAATGCAAGTGGATAGCATAGGCAAAGAGAAGGCAAAGAAGATCCGCGAAATGCTGGCCTTCACAGAATAAGCGGAGCGCCTGCTGACTCAGCCGAACAACAAACTTTGCAGCTCTTGGTGCGAGCTCACTTGATAATGTGGGGTGATCCCCGCTGGCGCAGCATGGCCATGGACGTTGTACCAGCAAGTATGAATACCGGCATTGATACCCCCTTGGATATCGGAATAGGGGTTATCACCCACCATTAATACTTGCTCACGCGCTGGGTGCCCCATTAACTCAAGCGCATGCTCAAAAATACCCACATCGGGTTTGGCGATGCCGACTTTTTCTGAAATCACTAAAATATCAAAATGATGCTGCAAGCCTGTTCGCTGTAAGCGCACCGTCTGCAACTCAGTAAAGCCATTAGTGATAATCCCCAGTTTAGCCTTACCTTGCAGCGCCGATAGCAATTCGCGCGCACCAGGCAATGGCGCACAAATCTGAGCCATAGCCGTTAAAAACGCACTGTTTAAGGTTTGTGGCGACACGTTAAGCTTTGCCGCCCAAGGCTCAAAACGGATAGTTTGCAGCTCGGCGGCGCTGATATTGCCATCCTGATAAGCAACCCAAAGCGGTTTATTTACCCTTTGGTATTCCTCAAAATCGGCCTGAGTAAACTCAACACCAAAGCCTGCAAACATCAAGGTGAGTCCTTCAAAGGCATCGAAACAAAATAGCGTTTCATCGGCGTCGAAAAGCACCCAAGCATAGGGCGTGGCCGAGGAATAGGTTTGATTTGAGGACAAAATAACACTCCAAATAACAAACGAAATCAATTAATAAGCACGAAAATAACTATACTACAAATCCCAAAATGAATAACACAACAGCCAATCGCAACCTAGACTAAGTTCTCACGTATCGTAGATAACTAAGCAACCAGCTCGATACAAGATGATGAGATTGAACGGCAATTAACGCCATATCACAACGAGCAATTCACGTGCTTTACCTGCGGCGTAGGTTGCTTCAACCGATTAAGGAACACGACACCCACTAACATCAAACATACTCCAACGAGCGACGCCCAATGAATGCCGTTGGCGCTAGATATTATATCCAGCACAACGCCTGTCAGCATCTGCCCACATATCACGAGTAAAGTACAACGCATCACCCCTAACGATGGCAATGCCCAACTATTTAGTACGACAAATAAAGCACCAATGACTCCACCAAGGTACAAATACACTGGCGGCTGCCCATGTAACTGATTTGCACCACTCTCTAGGCAAATTATCCACGCACTCAACAATACAAATCCCACAATATGATTACAGCAAGATGCGACTAACGCATGGCTATGTTTTGCCAAGGCACCATTAAAGGTTCGGCTTAAAGCAATTAAACCGCCATTAAGCAGTGCGATAAGTACCATCAATTCCATTCAATTTCCCCGACTACGCCAGCTAATGTGAATAAATCACTAACATGGCTCCCAACAAAATCATTACCATAGCAATGACTTCTGTGAATCGAATGCGCCGCTTAACGACACCGAAATAACCACAACTGTCGAATATACAGCTCAAGATTAACTGCCCCACAAGCATCAATGCTAACGTGCCAGCTAAGGCTAATTCACTGTTGACTGTGACAGCTGCCAACACAACCGTCGCAGCACCAGGAACACCACCTAAATACGCCCACCAAGGTAACCCTGATAGATTCGCATCGGCATTCAAAGCCGACTTGGCTTCTTTACCCATCAGCATTTTTCTCAGTAAAAACAGCATCAACAATACCGTTAATGCTCCAATACCGTGGGCAATCCAAGATGCCCAAAATGGCGAGCTATATAAGGCAAGTTGGCTATTGAGTTTAATCATTAATGCCAGTAAAACGCCGGAACAGAGCGCCACAAAGGACATCAATAAGGTCAGTTTGTTTGACTCTTGCATCAAAACAGTCCATCCACTTTTGTTGCAAAAGAGTCTACAGTGATAGTTTAGGCTTTATAATCCACCGTAATAGAAACTTATTGTTGAGTTATAGCTAACAATTAACATTGATGATTTCCGCTTTAAGCAAGAAGCAAGATGCAAGATGCAAGATGCAAGATGCAAGATGCAAGATGCAAGATGCAAGTGAGGCTCTAAATCCCCACATACTCAACTTAAAGTTATGTGATACCTACAGCCGAGTCTCGGCTGTTACTACATCGTTTTATAAAGGAAGCCCTGCATGGAACATTTTTCCGCTCTACCCATTTTTGTCACTGTAGTCGAATGCGGTAGTTTTTCTGCGGCGGGACAAAAGCTTGGACTGAGTAAATCGGCGATCAGCAAACGAATCACACTGTTGGAGCAGCACTTAGGGATTCAACTATTACAACGCACCACCCGCAGTTTGAGCCTAACCGATGCTGGCGCGCGCTATTTCGAATATATTCGCCCAGCAGTGCAGCTCACCCAAGAAGGATTAGATGCTATCTCCGAATTGCAGCAAACACCTAGAGGCAATTTGCGGATTTCAGTACCTATGGTGTTTGGACGCAGGTATATTTCGCCATTAATAGCTGAATTTTTAAGGTGTTACCCCGATATCCAGCTGCAAATGCAGATGGATGACAAGACCACAGATTTAATCGCAGGCGGCTTTGATTTAGCCATTCGTATCGGCGAACTGCCCGACTCCAGCCTTATCGCCCGCAAAATTGCCCCTTGTTTGAGCGTGATTTGCGCGTCCCCCGCGTATCTAGCTCAGCACGGTTCACCCATGACTCCTAGCGAGTTAACTCAGCACAACTGCTTGTTTTACTCTTATTTTCAAGATGGTGTGGAATGGAGTTTCCACAGTCCCGATGGCGTTCAACGTGTTCAACCCAAAGGCAACTATCAGGTCAATAATAGTGATGCCATCCATCAGGCCTGTCTCGATGGTCTCGGCATCGCCAACCTACCACGTTTTATTATTGAGCCGGATCTGCAAGCCGGACGTTTACAGGCGTTACTTACAGACTATCCGCTACCAGAACATGGCATTTACGCCGTGTACCCACAACGAAAATACCAACCGACCAAAGTGACGGTATTAATTGAGTTTTTGATGGAGAGGTTGGCGAGTGACAAGGTTGGATAAATTTCAAAGTGATAGAACAATTTTGAGTAGTGGCTCTAACTGATTGAAAATCAGCCACTCTCAATGCTACATTAAAGGGCGATTTAACAACCAAGGATGGAGAATGAACCAAGAATCACTTTTTGAAGATTTACCTGAAGTAGACACAGGTAAATATGAAGCAAGCATGTTATCCAATCAGAAATTTTGTGATCAAGTAGAACAATCCCTTGTAGCGCTAGGCTTTTGTGAAGCACAAGGTGTTCCATCTCAAAACGAGTTCCTTAAAAATGTGCCTTATACAGATATGTATGGTGGAATTCGAAAGGCAGCCTTCTTAGTACAACATCAAACACTAGGAGCAGTCCGAATTGAAGCTCACAAGCAAGAGCAAAGCGGCTCTGTCGATCAAAAATTTCCTTTTTTCCTAGAGTCTCTCCGCCTCGCACCAGAGCAAAATTTAGTCATTTTACTCGGTGGGAAAGGCTATAAACAAAAAGCTTTTGACTGGATAAAAACTGCTGCAAGTAATATTCAAGACAAACAAATCAAAGTCTTTAGTGACCTTGATGAATTTATTAATTTTTTCGTTTCAAAATAACCAAAAGGGTCGAACAATTTCGACCCTTGCTTTTATTAAATCACACCAATCCCACAATCTATCAAGTACTTATAGGTATGATCATAAAACTTGGGATCTCGAGTCTCATCTGATTTATCGCCTTTAGGAACAAATATCACCATGCCCTGACGAGCCCGCGTCAACAATACGCGATAAGCATTTTCAAGATATCTCTTACGTACAGCTTGATGCCGCATTTCCCATTTAGTTCCTCTAAATTCCCAATGCTCAAACACTTGGCCGTTGAAACGATAATCAGCATCCCAAGCAACGACACACCAGTCTAGCTCTAATCCTTGTACGTCAAACTCGGTGGCTACATCCTCTAAAAACTCAGCAGAACGAATATCTCCAACTCCACTTAAAAACCACTTTGCAGGATCTATCTCATTTTTAACGAAAATCCCTTCAGCTTTAAGCCTAATGCCGTTAGAAGAAGCAAGAACTCCCATAGATTCATTAGCTCTTCTGTGCTGCCGAACCCAAGATTTAGCCTTAGCTAAATCGCGAGTGACTTTGATTGGGTAGACATGCTCTAGATCTTTATAAATGCTAACAGCAAGCCCGCATTGCCCAGCTACCAAGTAATGAATAAAACTGGACAACTTTTCAGCACGGAAAGATCGCATGGATGTGGCAAGATGTAAGTTAGGTAAGACATTCGCCCTTGAAACCGCATTCAGATCAACCCCTAGCGAAACATACTCACCTGACAATAAAGCTGTGGAAAAATAGACATCCCAATCTAAGAACTTAGCCTTAAGCGCATCCAACCAACCAGCTAGTCCTGCCTCACCTTTATTAATCTCCTGTCCACCACCAACTAGCGCAATAATAAACGCCCAGTCTTGACGACGGTCCATTACTTCGATGAGAAATTCAGGCTCTGATTTATCAAAGTCGACAATACCTCGCTTACGACGCATAAAATCGCTTGCCTGCTCTTTATCCCACGCCCGTTGAGCCTCATCAAATATGGCCACTTTTTCAGGCGGCACGCCACCATGCAAATATTCATCCCTAAAGCGATGGATATTTTGAATAAATGATTCAGTCTCCTTTCTAGTTGCACTGATAGAATCACCAGTTCTAGAAGATCGATCCCTAGCTAAGGCTTCCTGTAATACCGCCACCAAGGGGCCATTACCACTGAGGAAAACAGAATACTCATTCTCTTCCCTGTTTGCGTGAATACTCGCAATATTAAGCCCTACAAGGGTTTTGCCCGCACCCGGAACGCCGGTAACGAAACAAATTATTTTTCGCTTATTGATACGAGCATCGTGAATCAACTGAAGTAATTGCTGGCTCGTTTGCCCAAGATTTTGTGTATCCGCTTCACTACGAGCAATATCTTCGACATTGTGCGACGCATACAGAGCTTGTGCCGCTTCGATAATGGTTGGCGTCGGCAAATAACCAGAATCAGCCCACAAGTTTGGATCAAAAGTAGGTTGATTCAACCGCTCAGCAATTAGGCGCATTCTTGAAAACAATTCACCGGGCGAAATACACAAAGTCGAAGCAACATTATCGCCTGCGAATACTGGATTTTCCGATTGGCTGGTCGCGTTGGTGGCGACAAGCAGAGGGACTAGATATTTATCATGACTACCGCGATGAAAGTTCTTTAAGTCTAAGGCATATCCATGAGCCTGCCTCATATCGGCAGCAGTAAATACTGTTGCGCCAACTTTAAACTCTACTACAAAAACAATCCCTTTAAGTATCATCACGACATCGGCACGTCGCCCCATTCGTGGGATCATAAACTCAATGAAAATATGCCCTTCTCGCTCAACACTCTCGACCAAGGAGCGTTTGAGAACTTCAATTTCAGTCAACCAAGCGCGAGTTTGTGAATGCAATAAATGCTGAGTATGGAAACGTGATATCTGCCCGGTAATCGCATGGGCCTCTGCCGACAAAAAATCTTTAAAACTCGCCGAATAAAATGCTCGTTGAGTCATAATGATCCCTCAACGGTAAAATCTAGAAGTTGTTTCGCGGGAATATCTAAGGCTTTAGCGAGCTTGAATATATTAATCAAACTCACATTACGCTGACCACGTTCAATGCCGCTGACATAGGTTCTGTCCATGTCAGCTTTTAATGCAAGCTGCTCCTGCGAAAACGATCTCTCGAGTCGCAAACTTTTTAGATGAGTACCAAATGAGGTAAGCAAATGATCTTCCATGAATAATCCTGTGAAGAGTTTTCATGATGATCTTTACTTGTAGACAATACGTCTACGGACTATGAGTCACATTCAATATCAAACACATAATGATTTGGGCATAAGATCACACAGGGTAATCACTAACAAAATGCAAAATGATTATTGGCGCGGAATCCATCTACTGTCCACTCGGCAATAAGTACTTCGTACTTCGGCCGCCGGCGTCAGCTTTCACTAAAAAGCCTTGCTCGACCATTTGCGCAAGGTGACGGGTGGCGGTGGCGCGGCTCACCTTAGCGACTTTTTGGTACTGGCTACTATTCATCCCTAATTCAAAATCGCCATCTAACATCCGATTGAGCACTTTGGCTTGCTCTTGACTCAATAAGGATTGATCGAGATTTTGCCAATACTGCGTTTTCCGCAGAGTTTTGTTCACATCAGCCATCGCATTGAGCAAACAATCATTGAGGGTTTTAAAAAACCATACTAACCAAGGAGTAATATCGACATTGCCCCTTTGGGTGGACTCTAAAATGTCATAGTAGGCTTGGCGACGGGCCAGAATACTGACCGACATAGCGTAAAAACGAATTGAGCGTTTTTCCGCTTGCGCCAAAGCTAAATCGGTCAATAAACGCGTGATGCGCCCATTACCATCATCAAGTGGATGCAGAGTCACGAACCAAAGGTGAGTTATCGCCGCACGGATAAGCGGATCTAAGCCCAGATCTTGCCTTGATGCATTAAACCATTCAATAAACTGTGAGAGTTCAGCATCCAAAGTCGCTCGGGAGGGGGCCTCAAAATGCACCGTTGGTTTATCAATGCGGCCTGAGACAACTTGCATAGGCGTATCGCCACGTAGCGCTCCACCAATAACGGGGTTAAACAGTGTATAACCCTGGGGAAATAACTGTTTATGCCAACCTAATATCCGCTCAAGGGTTAACTCTGTATCTAAATTTTTTAAGGCATCGAGCATAATGTCAGCCAAACCATCGGTTTGTGCCGTGGTCGGATACGGTTTGTCTTCGGACACACCGAGTTTTTTAGCCAAGGATGAGCGCACCGAAGCCGCATTGAGCTTTTCACCTTCAATGGCACTGGAGTGGATAATGTTAGCAAGTAAGGTGTCGAGTGCCGCCGCTGAGGTTAACTGGCTGTCGTCGTGACTTAGCATTTGCTTGCCAAGCAGTTGGCCCTGATTGAAATAAACCTGACGCAGCAAGGCATCAATGCTGCTAGCATTCCAATGAAACTTAGGCCAATCGGCTTGCTGCCAAATCCACATATCTTACCCCATGAGTCAAATAACAAGCCTATTCTACTCACACAATGAGTCAATTAACAAACCTATTCACCTCACAAAATGAGGCAAATAATACAAGTAATCGCCTCATCTTGCCCAAATGCTTCTAGCATAAAGGGATTTATGCTGTTGATCGCCTCTACAACGCAATACCTACGCAACGCCAGCTTTGCGCTGCCAAAACCGACTCACTGCGATATACTGCCAACGTTGATAAAACGCTAATGTTAAACCCCAATTTACACACTAATCGCGACCACGCTGACAAAAATGCTGAGCCCAATCCATGCCTGATAACCCAACTATTGCCACCCTTCCCGATTCTCAAGGGCATAACCATAGTGCAGATGTGCAGCTCAATCAGCCACAGTGCGATTCAACTAAACCCAATGACATCAGGCCAAATGCAATTAAGCCAAGCGCAATCGAGCCAAATGCAATTAAGCATGAGTCGGTGATTACCACGCAAAAACAGAAGGTTATTTTTATCGGCTTACCCAGAACAGGGACGACGAGCGTAAGCGTGGCGCTATTGGAGCAAGGTTTAAAAGTGGCACATATGGCGTTTACTAAAGCAGCCTTTATGCAGGCTGATGCGATTTCCGATGCGCCTTGTTTTAGCGATTTCAAGCAGTTAGATAAACTCTTCCCCGAGGCCAAGTTTGTCTATATTGAGCGCGAGTTAGACTCTTGGGTGCCGTCGATGCAGATGTTACTCAGCCGAATGCTGCCACATTTGGATGCCAAAACTGGCCGATTCCACCCAATCATGAAGCGCAGCTTTCGCCATAGCTTTGGCGTAGGTGTAGTCGAAAATCCACAGGATGAACAACATCTTATCGATTGTTATCAACGCCATAAAGCTGAGGTGGTTAACTACTTTGCGGGCAGACACGACTTACTCAGTATCGATGTGAGCCAACAAGGTGCTCTCGGTCAGCTATTGGCTTTTATGGGCCTAGCCGCTATCGAAAATCAGCAGAACTTTCCTAAGCTCAATGTCGGCCGCAATGTGGCCAGTTGGGATGAATATAAACACCCGAATAAGATCAGCGCCAATGCCTCGGGGCCAGATAAACGTAAGTTCTTTGATTATAAAATCTAGGGCCAAGGTTCTAGATTAATCATTATTTTTCCGACGCTTAACCACAGTTAGCCAGTCGAGACTCACGCCCGAAATCGCATTAAAACCGCGGATACGAAAGATAAGTTGCAGTAACTGCGGCCTTGGCCTGACTTTAGGTTCGACCGAGCGCGGAATAAACCACAGTGTCACAAATGCGCGCAGTATGGTCGACACTAAAAACACCACAAAAATCGGGCTACTGAGCCAAGTATTCCAACCCGACCACACTAAAAAATCCGCCGCATGGGAGGCAATCGTGCCGCCAACCATCGCCCCCACAAATACGAATCCCGCACTGAGTGACGCTTGCAGCGCTGCATAGGTCGCAAAGTCACTGCGAAAGGGACGAATATCATAAAGGTAATTGGCGGTACTTAAGGTAAAGCCGCTCCACGCCAGCCCAGAAAATGCCTGTATAACGAGAATATACAGATAGTTATCGGAAAACAGCCATAACAACGGCAAGCTTGGGATCATGCTACTGGTAATAATCATCACCAAACGATTGCCGAATTGATCGCTAAATCGTCCCCAAAATTTCAACGTCACAAACTGAGTCGCTATCGAGGCCACGCTCGCGAGCACAAATTCGATGTAGCTAAAGTGCAGGTCTTCCAGCATATACACGGCGAAAAACGGCGCCGATATGGCGACCATCGCCTGCATACTGGCCACAAACAAGCTGTACTGGCGAAAGGTTTTATCCTTCCATGCGCCGCGAAAATTGCGAATGGTTTGGATAAACACGCCGCGCTGCTTGGCTTCGCGCGGATCGGGATCGTGCATTTGCAGTAATAACCAAGCCGAGACAAAACGCCCCATGGCGGCAATCGAAAACAGCAGCGTAAAACCTAACCACGCCATTTGCAGCGAATCGGTCAAGGTAAGAATGCCGCCACCAATAAAGAACACGCTTAAGGATGCGCCCATAGTGAGTCGGGTGCGCGCCGCAAAAAAAGTACCACGGCGACGTTCAGGTACAATCGACCCCATCCACGCACGCCAATGGGGTTGGATAAGATTAATAAAACCGTGATACCCCACGGCAAGTGCAATAAATATCCACACAGCGTGATCGGGGCGAAAGGCCGCCAACGCGCCCATCGCCAATACCACAACAGCTTGTAAAGCTGCACAGTAAACGATAAACCCGCGACGGGAAAAATGGCTCGCCAACCAAACAGACACCAACTGTGAGAGCGCACCAAATAACTGCGGCAATCCGGTCACAAAGCCCATTTGCGCAAGACTGGCACCGAGAAAAATCGCGTAAGCGTTAAAAAAGTTATCGCTGGTTGCCGTCATCATCGATGAGGCAACGGCTTCCTGCTGCGAGCGGCGCAGAGTACATCTTAACCAAAGATTTCTGGCGCTACGGCGCGCGCAAGTTAACGCAGTGGGTGCAACATGGGAGCCCATTCCAAACCAAATCCCTATGAAATTTGAAAACTTATCGGGCGATTATGTCGTATATAGGCGAAAAACAAAACGCCCCATTCGGGGCGTTTGCTAAAAGAAAGCAGTCTAGAAACAGGCTTTAAGTTCAGCCTCTTGGTCGAGCAGGCTTTGATACAAGGTAAACTGATTCGCCGCTCTATCCAGATTATGGCCCTCACGGTGCACGTGGAAATACACGTCGCCATTGAGATAATCCGTTAAAAAACGCACGCCAATCATCAAGCAAATGACTCGCGCCCCAAGCCAAAGGCTGCGTTTTTCGACCTCAGTGAGTACCTCGGCAAGTTCACTTAAATAGCCACGACAAATGGCGGCAAAGATCGACTGGCGCACTTTAACATTTTCAAGGGCGATAGAATCTTCCTCCTCGGGCGAGCAGAAGGTACGCACCATATCGCCAAAGTCATACATCAGATGACCCTTCATGCAGGTGTCTAAATCGATAATCGCCATACTGGACATATCACGCTTATCAAACAGCATATTGTTGATTTTAGTGTCATTATGGCAGATCCGCAGCGGCAACTGTGGCGAGATTTCGGCCAGTTCATCCAATAAACTCTGCTGTGACAGCGCGTAATCAACCCATTGACGGCACGAATCTAAACGCTTGGCTTTATCCTGCTGCACCGCTTGGCGCAGCATTTCCATACGCCCAGGCAAGTGATGGAACTGCGGGATCACATCTTCAAGCTCAGTGGCGTCAAAATCACTTAATGCACAGGCAAAGTGACCAAAGGCCTTGGCGGCCATTTCAGCTTGCGCTTCGGACTTCACCACTTCGATACTTAAACTATGGGGTAAATAACTGATTGCACGCCAAAATCCCTGCTCACCTAAGTCGATGGCAAGTTCACCCTCTTGGGTAAGACAAGGGCTGACCACTTGCAGACCATATTGCTGTTGCAAAGCCTTGGTGCATAAATGATGGCTGATCTTATCAGCATTGCTCACCAGCGCCTGCGGCGTCTTAAACACTTGAGTATTAATACGTTGTAAAACCAACTCGCCCGTAGGCCAACGCACCAATAAAGTATCGTTAATATGACCATTCCCTAACGCTGAGATTTTTGCCTCGTCGGCTTCAATTCCAAAATGAGGCAACACTGACTGCCTAATGAGTTTTATCACCCAATAACTCCATTAATTTTTGCTTTACCCAGACAGTATCCTGCGGATAGGTCACACCGAGCCAAGGTTCGCTGGCCACATCAACATTGACAGGCACACCTTGCTCAATCCCCGCCTGAACCACAGCAGGCAAATAACATTCCGATTTCGGCAATTGGCCCTGTTGTTCAATAAATGCGGTTAATTGCTGTTTAATAACATTAAATATGCTTGGCGAGAAGCCCCAACAGGTCATCGACACCAGCGACTGTGGAGGAAGCTTTGCCAATCCCATTGGTCCTTCGCCCACAAAACCATCATCTTGCGCTTGAATATTTAACCACTCGGCGACAGAGCGTAACTGCCCCTGTGCAACTTGGCATAAGCCACGATTTACTCCGCCATGCTCAGATAACGTCAGCTCGATAGGATAAGCCACCATCATCCAATCGTTAGGTCTGGCGGTTAATCCCTTCGCGAGTGAGGCAAAGGCGCTGTCACCGTAAAAATCATCGGCGTTGATCACCGCCATTGGCCCAGTTACCCAATCGCGGGCACACCAAAGCGCATGTGCTGTCCCCCAAGGTTTTAAACGATGGCTGAGATCGGCAAGCTTTGCGTCTTGTGGCAAATCACTTAATGACTGGTAACAAAAGTGATATTCAAAGTTTGCGGGTAAAAAGTGCGTCAATATTCCAGTGAGTTCCGCCTCAAGCTCTGGGCGGATCACTAAAACAGCGCGCTGAAATCCACTGCGAATAGCCGATAAAATAGATAACACCAACATGGGTTCGCCAGAAGGCCCGAGGGAGGCTAATTGCTTGTCGCCACCAAAACGGCTTCCTAGCCCCGCCGCCATAATGACTAAGGTCAAATCTGTATTCATGTGGGATTGAGTTTTCAGTTCGTATTAAAGAAATTTTCCCGAACCTCGCCGTCATCGGCTATGCGAGCGCATGTAACACAAGATTGGAGAAAAAGAGGAGCAAAAGTGTAATCTACCCCTCTAATCCTGACTAGCATTTAAGCTGATTTTTTATCTATTTAACGGGCTAAATAAGTTCCAAAGGCACGATTTGGCTCTAAAACCGCTTGGCTCCCCTTTAAACTGAACTTGTAGCCACACAAACCAATGCTGCCACGGCGGGCTAAATCAGTAATGATACTGGCGGTATCCAGCGGCGTGAAACGCGCCTCAGTTGCAGAATCAGCCAGCAAATCCACTGTGATAGTGCGATATTCGGTGCCATTATTAAACACTAATGCACTACAACTCTTATCGCCCTTTGCCGTGGCAATAGACCAAAGGTTTTGCGGCTTGTCGCGTTCACCCAACCAGCGAATAATTAACACATCTTGCTCTAACGCCACCGAAAAACCATCGGGCAGATCTAAGGTCACACGATCGCTTGCAGCAATAGGTGCTGAAGGCACGGAAGGAACGGCTTCTTCGGCCGGCGACTCATCAGCATTAGGCCATAATCCCCACACCAGCAAGACTAACAGCACAGCGCCCACACCGCCGCCAACGGGTAACCAGTAACGGCGTTCCAACTTAGGTAATTTAGGCAACTTAATATAACGACGATAAGGGGCGAAAAACTCCGCAACGCCCCTAAACAATTCGGTCATAGAACCGGATTCTTTAGCTTCGGCGCGGCGACGACGTACTTCTTCAGCATGCTCGGTATCATTAAATACCTCAGCATCGTCATCGGGATCAAAGCGCCATACCGGCTCATCACGTTGCTCAGCATCAAGCGGCGCTCGTTTAACATCTTCGTCCGGTAAATTGACCTGCACTCGATCCACATCGGCGATGTCGATTCGGGCTTGCTCAACGCGGCCCTTATTCGCGGGATGAAAATCGGCATGACCTTCAATTACGGCATCAGGCACCACAAAATCCGCTGGATTGGCAGTCATCTTGGTTAAGGCGTCAAAGCGCAGCTCATCTTGTCTTAGTACTTCAAGCTCTGGAGCAGTCACCGATGATGCAATGGTTGGCTCTGCGTGGGTATCAGCCACTACCGGAGCAGTAACAGGAACATCCACTGACGCATTAGGCGCCGCATTTTGCGCCGCGGCTGCCTTTGGCGTGATCACAGGTTCAACTCTGCGGCGAGGGATCGCCTGCGAGGTTGGCGTATCGAATGCCGGACCGTAATATCCGAAACGGTAATCCACTAGGGTTGGCGAACTAAAACGAGCGCCCCAAAACGTTGCGCCAGCACCCAACACTAGCCCTAACATTGCCAATACTGGCGGTGCTGCCACGATATGCAGCGCTAATAACACAATAAGCGGCAGAATAAGCACCACCACTAAGGCCTTAGGCTTAGCCGCATCGGTTAAACGACGCAGCGCAGTTAAGCTAAGCAAAGGTAGGCCCACTAGCGCTAAAAGATACATTAAAAAGTTCGCCCCAAATGCGGCGACAGCCAATGAAATGCCTAAATAGACACCAACACTGATAGCAACAAAGCGGGGGCGGGAATCACGCCCGTGAAGGCAGAAAAGAGATTTTAACAGCACGACCCTTCCTTTATAGTGAAATAATCCAAGCGCACACGACCTTAAATGCCGTATAGGCATGAGCGTAACGAATTTAGCTGCAATTGTCAGTGCAATATGGCGCTAGACATATAAAAATGCTGATACTAATAGGCTAAAACTAAATTAGGCTTAAATCCTCAATTAGCGCCGATGCTGATGTGTAGAGATTTTAAACAAGCAAGCTCGAGCTAGCACTTAACCGCTAAAATCGTCCAAGGGAATCCGTGTCGCCCGTAAAAACACCAATAGAGTGCAATTGGTAGCTAGCGTTTTTAAGGTCAAAATCTGTATAATACTCGGCTTTCTGGGCCCTTCTTGCGTTAACCAACTGGATATTTAGCTCATGACCGCACGCGGAAATTTATTTATTGTGTCAGCCCCCAGCGGTGCTGGTAAATCCTCGCTGATTTCAGCGTTGCTGAAGGACAAACCTGCCGATATGCAGGTTTCAGTGTCGCACACCACCCGCGCGCCTCGCCCAGGTGAAGTGAATGGTCAACACTACCATTTTGTTAATGTTGAAGAATTTAAAGCGCTGATCGAGCAGAATGCCTTTTTTGAGTGGGCTGAAGTGTTTGGCAATTACTATGGCACATCGCGCCATGTGATTGAGCACACGTTAACCCAAGGTATCGATGTGTTTCTCGATATCGACTGGCAAGGCGCCCAGCAAGTCAAAGCGGTGATGCCAGAGGCCATTGGCGTATTTATTCTGCCACCCTCACGGTATGAGCTAGAACGTCGCCTTACTGGCCGCGGCCAAGACAGCCAGGATGTGATCGACAGCCGTATGGCACAGGCGGTTTCTGAAATGTCGCACTATAAAGAATATGATTTTATTATCGTCAATGACGATTTTGACACAGCACTGGCGGATCTGCGGGCGATCATTCGCAGCCAACGCTTAACGGGTGCTAGTCAGATCCACGCGCAAAATGATATGCTTAACGATCTGTTGGCAGGCTAACTGCCATAGTGTACAATTTTGCGTCATTTTTTCCCTAGATAAACTGGAGTTTCAACACATGGCTCGCGTAACTGTAGAAGACGCCGTAGAACAAATCGGCAACCGTTTTGATATGATCCTGGTTGCGGCGCGTCGTGCTCGCCAAATCGCCGTGCAGGGTAAAGACCCTATGGTTGAAGAGATGAACGACAAGCCAACGGTTATCGCCCTGCGTGAAATCGAACTAGGTTTAGTGAATGCTCACACTTTAGATGCTGATGAGCGTCAAACCGTGCGTGAGCGGGAAGCGGCTGAAATTGCAGCTGTTGCCGCCATCGCTGAAGGCCGTTCACTATAAGTCTCATTGAGTCACACCTGTTTGGGTAAAGGAGAGCTGCCACTTGTATCTGTTTGAAGGTCTAAAGGAGTCTGCTTCCGGTTACTTAGAACCTGAACAGGTAGAATTGCTCAAGCAGGCGTACCAAGTTGCGCGTGATGCCCATGAAGGGCAAATGCGCACCAGCGGCGAACCTTATATAACCCATCCGGTTGCGGTCGCCCGCATCCTCGCCGAAATGCGTCTCGACCATGAGACGCTGATGGCGGCATTGCTGCACGACACCATCGAAGATACCTATGTCACCAAAGAAGATTTAGCCGAGCGATTTGGTGAATCTGTTGCTGAATTGGTTGAAGGGGTGTCTAAGCTCGACAAGCTGAAATTTCGCGATAAGAAAGAAGCCCAAGCGGAAAACTTTCGCAAAATGATGATGGCAATGACGCAGGATATCCGCGTTATTCTCATCAAGCTTGCCGACCGCACCCACAATATGCGCACCTTAGGCGCACTGCGTCCTGACAAACGCCGTCGTATTGCCCGTGAAACCCTAGAGATTTACGCGCCGATTGCCAACCGACTCGGTATTCACAATATCAAGACTGAGTTAGAGGATTTAGGTTTTCAAGCCTACTATCCCATGCGCTATCGGGTACTAAGGGAAGTGGTAAAAGCGGCTCGAGGCAACCGTAAAGAGCTCATACAAGGTATTGAGGCCGCGGTACTCACCCGCTTAAACGATGCGGGCATTAAGGGCAAAGTCAAAGGGCGCGAGAAAAACCTCTACTCCATCTATAACAAGATGCAGAGTAAAGAGCTGCAATTTCAAGAAGTCATGGATATCTATGCCTTCCGCGTGATTGTCGACTCCATCGATACGTGTTATCGCGTGCTCGGTGCGATGCATGGCCTGTATAAACCACGTCCAGGTCGCTTTAAAGATTATATTGCTATCCCAAAAGCCAACGGCTATCAGTCGCTACATACCTCGTTATTCGGTCCCCACGGCGTACCCGTCGAGATCCAAATTCGGACCGAAGATATGGATCAAATGGCCGACAAAGGGGTTGCGGCCCACTGGGCTTACAAAGGCGGTGCCGATGGCCAAGGCACAACAACACAAGTGCGTGCCCGTAAGTGGATGCAAAGCTTGCTGGAACTGCAACAGAGCGCCAGCACCTCCTTCGAGTTTGTAGAGAACGTGAAAACCGAACTCTTCCCCGAAGAGATTTATGTGTTTACTCCAGAAGGTCGCATTTTAGAATTACCGGTTAACGCCACCGCCGTCGACTTTGCCTATGAAGTCCACACCGATGTGGGTAACACCTGCGTTGGTGCCCGTGTTAACCGCCAAGCTTATCCGTTAAGCCAGCCATTAATCTCCGGTCAAACCGTTGAGATCATTACCGCCAAAGGCGCGCGGCCGAATGCCGCTTGGCTTAACTTTGTGGTGACGGGTAAAGCCCGCGCCAAAATCCGCCAAGTGCTCAAGAGCCTAAAAGCTGACGATGCTATCGCCCTTGGCCGCCGCTTGCTTAACCATGCGTTGGGTAAAACCAAACTCGATAGCATTCCAGCCGAGCAGATTGATAAAGTCGTGCGCGATACCAAGCACGCCAATTTAAATTCCTTACTCGCCGATATCGGCCTTGGCAATGCCATGAGCATTGTGATCGCCCAACGTTTGATTGGCGATAATCTTGAGAATCAAGAAAGCCGCGATTCCCACCAGATGCCGATCCGTGGCGCCGAAGGTATGTTAGTCACCTTCGCCAACTGCTGCCGCCCCATTCCGGGTGATGCGGTGATTGCCCACGTGAGCCAAGGCAAGGGCTTGGTGGTGCACATGGAAAACTGCGCTAACATTCGCGGCTATCAGAGCGAGCCAGATAAATATATTCCCGTCCAGTGGGACAATGTCGAAGGTGTTGAATATCAAGCTAATCTGCGGGTGGAAATTGTTAACCACCAAGGCGCGCTGGCCAAAATCACCTCGATTATCGCCGCCGAAGGCTCAAATATTCACAACCTCAGCACCGAAGAACGCGATGGCCGAGTTTATCTGATTAACCTGCGGATTTCGGTAAAAGACAGGATCCATTTAGCTAACGTGATGCGCCGTATCCGGGTACTGCCCGAAGTGCTCCGCACATCCCGTAATCGTTAATCCACTTATTTTAGAGAGAACGTCATGGCAGAAAAAATCATTATCGCGACTGAAAACGCCCCTGCGGCAATTGGCACTTATTCTCAAGCGATAAAAGTGGGCAACACTGTGTATTTATCAGGCCAAATTCCGCTAGTGCCAAGCACAATGCAAATCGTGAGCGATGATTTTGAAGCGCAAGTCGTGCAAGTATTTGAAAACTTAACCGCTGTTTGTACCGCTGCTGGCGGTACTATCAACGATATCGTTAAGCTCAATATCTTCCTCACCGATTTAAGCCACTTCGCCAAAGTGAATGAAATCATGAGCCGTTACTTCAGCCAACCTTACCCAGCTCGCGCCGCTATCGGTGTGAAGCAGCTGCCTAAGGATGCACAAGTCGAAATGGACGGCGTGATGGAGCTGTAAGCTTCCACCGATATGAAAGGCGCTTAGGCGCCTTTTTTATTGCCTAATGCGCCCCGCGACTCCTGCTCTGACCTGTTATTAAGTTCATTTTCATTTCATACTCGCCCATTAGGCTGTTTTGCAGATTTAGTGATTTTACAATCTTGCAAACTATTTGCGCGGCCTCACAAAACTCGCCATACTGGGCACCTATGTTGGGGTGAAAATAACAATAAAGAACAGGGAATTGCCTATGGATAAAGCGATTAAGACGCCAATTGAAATGCTGGCGCACTGGGCGAATACGCGTGGGGATGAGATTTATTTGCGCCAGCCAATCAAGGGGCAATACCTTGATTTCACTTGGAATGAAGTACAAGAAAAAGTCCAACAACTCGCTGGCGCGTTGCGCCATTTAGGCTTAGAGCCGGGCGATAAGATTGCCGTTCTGTCTAAAAACTGTGCCGAATGGTTTATCACCGACCTCGCCCTGATGCACGGTGGCTATATCAGCGTTCCTATTTATCCGACTGCGAATCCAGATACCATTCGCTATGTATTGCAGCATAGTGGGGCTAAAGCGATTGTCCTCGGTAAGCTCGATCATTGGGCCGATCAAGAAGCCGGTGTCGGCGGCGAATTATTGCGCCTTGCTATGCCCTACGACACCATGCCAGCTCAATATCAATGGGAACAATTGCTCAATATGGGCAACCCGTTGATTGAAGCGCCATTACCCGAACCCGATCAGATAATGACGCTGATTTATACCTCGGGCTCAACGGGTCAACCTAAAGGTGCGATTCAAACCTATGCTAGCTATGGTTGGACTTGCCAAGCGGTGGTGCGCGATCTACGTACAGATGGTAAAGATAGATTATTGTCCTACTTACCGTTAGCCCATATTACCGAGCGCGTGGCGATCGAAGGCTCGTCTTTTTATTCCGGCAGTACCGTCGCCTTCGTCGAAAGCTTAGACTCCTTCGTTGCGGATGTGCAGCGCGCTAAACCAACGGTGTTTTTCTCCGTTCCACGGCTGTGGAGCCTGTTCCAAAAGAACATTATCGACAAGATTGGTGTCGGAAAACTCAATCTGCTGCTAAAAATTCCACTGATTAGCAGCCTAGTAAAGCACAAGATCCATAAGGGCTTAGGACTCAACCATTGCCGTTTACTCGGCTCTGGCTCAGCGCCTATTCCGCCCTCAATCATCCACTGGTATCACAGTATTGGGCTGGATATTTGTGAGGCTTGGGGCATGACAGAAAACTGTGCTTACTCCATCATCAACTACCCTTTTGATGCGCGGAAAATCGGCACTGTGGGTAAGCCAGTACAAGATTGCCAAATCCGCCAAGGTGAAGATGGCGAGCTACTCATTAAGAGCCCAGGCCTAATGACCGCCTATTATCTGCAACCTGAAGCCACCGCGGCAGCTTTCGATGCTGATGGTTTCTTCCATACCGGCGATCTCTGCGCCATTGATACCGATGGTTGTGTGACTATCACCGGCCGGGTGAAGGACAACTTTAAAACCGCCAAAGGTAAATACGTCGCCCCAGTGCCCATTGAGCGTAAGCTCGCGCAGGATCCCCATGTGGAGCTGATTTGTGTTATTGGCTCTGGTTTGCCGCACCCTGTAGCCCTAGTGCAACTCTCTGAGGGAGCTAACCTACAAGCCCGTGAAGAAGTACGCGCTTCCCTTAAAGCGACACTCGATAGTGTGAATCCACATTTAGAATCCCACGAACATGTGGATGCCATTGTGGTGGTGAGTGAACCTTGGACCATCGAAAACGATGTATTAACCCCCACACTGAAGATCAAGCGCCACGTGCTTGAGAAAGCCTTTAGCGAAAGGGTGGACGGGATCCGTGGTGCTCAAGTACGCTGGGAAGATGAGTTAGTCGCAAAATAACGTCAAAGCGCACCGTTATGATTAAAGCACGCTCTTCGGCGTGCTTTTTTATGACATATTCTGTCAAAGCAAATTAAAAACACGTATCATGTGCGCCTATCAGCGTAAGGTGATACACCTTAAATTAATTCACTCAATCAGGTTTAACAGAGTCCAAAATGCTTATTGCACTTTCAATTATCGGCGGCTTTATTATTTTAACCTTAGGCGCAGAGGCCTTAGTCCGTGGCGCAAGCTCCATTGCACTTCGTCTTGGGATTACGCCGCTGGTGATCGGCTTAACGATTGTGGCTTTCGGTACCAGCGCACCAGAGCTTGCGGTAAGCGTAAAGTCAGCCTTGGCAGGCAATAGCGGCATTGCACTGGGTAACGTGATTGGCTCTAACATCGCCAACATTGGCTTAATTTTGGCAATTACTGCGCTTATTCGCCCGATCCAAGTTCAATCGCAGATGGTAAAACGGGATATTCCACTGATGATCCTCGCTTCTATGCTGTTTTGGGGATTATTGCTAGATGGCGAACTCAGCCTGACTGACGGCATCATTTTATTATCACTCCTTGTCGGCTACTTGGTTTTCAGCTATTTCAGCGCCAAAAATACTACTGATGCCGATGGTGAAGTGATTGAAGAAGGTCCTAAAAATCCATTGCTTTCAATCGCGTTTATTATTGTCGGCATCGGAATGTTAGTCGGCGGTGGCATTTTATTTGTGAATGGCGCTGTTGATTTAGCCAAAGTATTTGGTGTTAGTGAAGTCATTATCGGCCTGACTATTGTCGCTATCGGTACCAGCATGCCAGAGCTAGTGACCTCGGTTTTAGCGGCACTCAAAGGCGAAAGCGATATTGCTATTGGTAATATCGTTGGGTCAAATATATTTAATATATTAGGTATTCTTGGCGTGACCGCCGTCGTTTATCCTGTATCTGGGCTTGGTTTCCAACCCTTAGACTTTATTGTCATGCTGGCGTTAGCCGTAATCATTTTACCCTTTGCTTGGTCTGGCCTACGAATTGGTCGCCGCGAAGGTGCCACGCTGCTTATTGCTTACTTAGGCTACATGGTTTACCTCGTTAACCAAGCTAGCAGCCAAGCGGTAGTCTAACGATTTACGCGTTCACCTTAGCTTACTAAAACACCGGAGCCACTCCGGTGTTTTGCTATGTAGCCATTAAAGAATGACATTTGTCATGCCTAATTGATGACCTTTGTGCCTGCAATCGTGTCGAGGGATTTCTGATAATGAAGCCGTACCCAAGCAATGGGCAATCTCTTCAATAAGGAAATACCATGAAAACACTTTTACTGCTATCAAGCCTTGCCCTCGCCTGCGTGCCAGCGTTCGCGGCTTCGAACTCTAGCCCCAATATCGCTGAGGCAGAGAAAGCGGCTAACACACTGAATATTGATAAATTGCAACAGCTCAGCACTGCCACTCAAGATTACGAGGCGGCTTATGCCAACTATCGTTTAGCCATCAGCGCCAATGTGATGGGACAAAAAACAATTGCAGATAATGCCTTAGCTTCGGCTCAAGCGAGCTTAGAAATCTTAACCAACAGTCAAGCCGATGCGGAATCCCTCGCGCTATTATCATCCGTGTATGGTATGCAAATCGCCTTGGATAACAGCAAAGGCGCTGAGCTTGGGATCAAATCCGCTAACGCCATTGCTCAGGCCGAACAGCTGGCACCGCTTAATCCGCGGGTCGCATTAGTGAAAGCGATTGCCGCCTATAATACGCCAGCAATGTTTGGGGGCAGCATGCAAGTTGCCAAGACGCTCGCCAGCAGCGCCATTGAGCGATTTAATCAACCTTGCGAGAACATTTGCTGGGGTGAGGCCGAAGCTTACACTTGGCGCGGACTGGCCAAACAAGAATTGGGGGATATCCAAGGCGCGATGGAAGATTGGCAACAGGCACTGCAAGTGGAAAAAGATTATGGTTGGGCTAAGTTTTTACTTCAGAAAAATCAGCAAATAAGTGCAAAATAACCCCAGAAAAGGCGAAAGGATTGGCTAATGTTTACGGCCAATCCTACTCTCAGCAGCCGCAAAATGGATCTTAGGCGAAGCGATATGACAAATAACCCCCTACAACTTGAACGAAAGCTCGCATGGGTGTACTTAATAAACCTCGCGTTTTATCTGATACCGCTGTTTATTACGCCTTATCCTAGCTGGCAAATTATCTTAATTTTAGCCGTGCTGGTTCCCTTTATTTACTGCTATTTTGGGACCTATCGCAGTAATTTCCGCAGCGCCCATCGGCCTATTATCGGCATGTTAGTACTTGCTATAGCCATTACCCCTATTAATCCCGGGTCCATCTCACTCTTTACCTTTGCCAGTTTCTTTATTGGTTTCTTTTATTCCTTTAGAGTTAGCTTGTTATGCTGGCTCGGGATACTAGTTACACTGTTCTTGCTCAACTACGTTAGTCAATTCAATAGCTACTATTTTCCAATGTACGGCTCAGCCTTAGTATTAGGGGTTGGTATGCTCGGTAAAGCAGAGCGAAGACGTTACCAGCATAGATTGAAGGAGCGACAAAGCGCCAAAGAGATCAGCACCTTAGCCACTATGGTTGAACGGGAGCGTATCGCCAGAGACTTGCACGATATTATGGGGCACAGTTTGTCATCGATTGCGCTAAAGGCTGAATTGGCCGAAAAACTACTGGCGAAACAAGAATATCAACTTGCAACGACTCAACTACAAGAGCTAGGACAAATTGCGCGGGAAAGCTTGAGCCAAATAAGGCATACCGTCTCAGACTATAAACACAAAGGCTTAGCAAGTTGCATCACCCAGCTATGTCATTCACTCAGGGACAAAGGCATCTACGTTGAGTTAATTGGTGAATTACCAAAACTGCCCGCCAGAACAGAAAGCCAACTTGTGCTGATTTTAACTGAACTCGTGAATAATATTTTGCGCCACAGCAACGCGAGCCAATGCAGCATTCAATTTAGTGAGCAGGCAAATACCCTTAATGTCGAGGTTAAAGATAATGCCTTAGCAAGACCTTTTGTCGAAGGAAATGGGCTCACAGGTATCCGTGAACGTCTCGATAGCCTCGGAGGTCATTTCAGTTATAATCTTGAGCAGGGATATGCCTTTAGCGTTACTTTACCTTTGCAGGGAGCAACAGATTAATGAAGATTCTATTGGCAGAAGATCAAGCCATGGTGCGCGGCGCACTAGCGGCACTGCTAACCCTTGCTGGCGGTTTTACCATTACTCAAGCCAGCGATGGCGACGAAGCGTTAACCCTTCTCAAACAACAGCATTTTGACCTGTTACTGACGGATATTGAAATGCCGGGACGAACAGGTTTGGAGCTAGCCGCTTGGCTAAAGGAGCAACATAGCCAAACCAAAGTGGTGGTGATCACAACTTTTGGCCGCGCGGGTTACATTAAACGCGCTATCGAAGCGGGTGTCGGTGGATTTTTGCTAAAAGATGCGCCCTCAGAAACCCTCGTCAGTTCAATTCAACAAGTGATGGCGGGTAAACGCGTTATCGATCCTGAGTTAGCCATGATGGCAATTGGCGATGTCGACCCCCTCAACGATAAAGAACGCCGCGCCCTACGTTTTGCCAGTGAAGGCAAATCCACCGCAGAGATAGCCGAGATGCTGTTTATTGCCGAAGGCACGGTACGTAACTATTTATCCGAAGCCATTGCCAAACTCAATGCGAGCAACCGAATCGATGCCGCCCGCATTGCCAAACAAAAAGGTTGGTTATAGCTCAGCTAGTTGTCATAAATGCAGTAAATGCGCTCGAATTTACCCAATGCGAGATCGTCTCGGTGGATAATAAAATTCAACTGCATTGAGTGCTCACTATAGACGACTTTAAGCAGCACCAGATAATCTTCAGCATTGCCGCCTAATTCAGCCGCGGCGTGGAGTTCGGGGGCTTTATAGCGGCTATCACCATGACCATTAATGCTGGCGATACCATTGTAATACGGCAGCGGCTGCTCGGGGACGAGCAATGCCTGCAAGTTGGATGACTGCCAGTCGGTATTAGCCCATTGCGATTGAGTGAGAATCTGACCAGGGATAAGCCCGTGCTCATTCAATTGTATCAGCTCATAGCCCTTGAGCTGATCTTGCCACTCTGGTACCAATTCATCATCCACAACCTCTATGGCCTCCAGCACCATGGCTTGTTGCGGTTCAGGTAGCGCTTGTAAACGTGCCTTGGCTAACTTTACTAAATGCGGGTTGTCACTATTAATCATGTCAGGGGCAATCATCTTAAGGCTGGCAATCCCCTGAAGTTGATAAGCCGTCTGATACTCATAGTTTGTACATACCGCATCGTCGAACTTAAGTGCGGCAATCGCTTTCCCAGAGTTCAGTTGCTGATCCTCAGCGACATAATAGACATGGCCGCGAAGCATTTCCGAGAATCGCCAGCGCTCTAAAAAGAATAACAATCGCCCTTCTCGGGGCAAATAAGATTGCAACGCCTTCAGTTCGCTACAATTGATTTGTGCGATAAATTGCATCGGCACACGGAAGGCCTGCGCCGCCTCGTCCCAGTCCCAATCTTGCGACCACCCATAATGCTCCTCGATATACTCGCGAGTATGCTCGAATTCCTCAGCGTAAGCATCCAGCATCGCCTCCCTTCCGACCAAGGTCACCGGATAATCCATCCCTACAGGTAAATCCGGCAATCCACCCAGTCGGCTGTTACCTAACTGGCTATAGTCTTCGTTTGCACAGGGATAGAGATCGACACTACTGCGAATAAATGCCGAAAGCGTATGGGCAAGATGCGGGTCTTTAAACTGCGCCAACTTTTGCTCGAGCAGCTGCTGACGAATGGGGGAATTTTCTGCTAACAACATATCCATATTGACCTCACGACTCCAATATTGGCTTTTTATCATTTCTATCAAATATTTGCTATCGCTTAACAGCTCAAATTGCCGAGGCTATCACGCTAACGCTAAAGCCTGAGTCAGCAGCTTGCGGTGCAGTCGGACAGCGATCCTATGAATTGAAAACCCTTAGGCGAATTACTGCTACACTCAAACTCTGCTCAAAAGATCAACAAAAGGATTTGTTTATGGCGATAGCCTGCGTGCATACCCGAGCCAGTTGTGGGGTTGAAGCACCCGAAGTCACGGTTGAAGTCCATCTTAGTAATGGCCTGCCGGCTTTTAATCTGGTGGGTTTGCCAGAAGCCTCTGTCAAAGAAGCCCGCGAGCGGGTACGCAGCGCCTTGATCAATGCGGGATTCGAGTTTCCGATGCGGCGAATAACCGTTAATCTCGCGCCGGCGGATTTACCCAAGCAAGGCGGCCGCTACGATTTACCTATCGCCATCGGCATTTTGGCTGCTTCAGAGCAAATCCCCCACACAAGCCTTAAGGATACCGAATTTGTCGGCGAACTTGCCCTCTCAGGGCAAATCCGCCACTGCCAAGGACTGCTGCCTGCGATCATTGCGGCTAAACGCCATAATAATCAGTTAATTCTGCCCCTCGAGAATCGCCACGACGCTGAGTTAGTTGGCTACCCTAAGGTCTACTTTGGCTCCCATTTGCAAAGTTTAGCGGCCTTTCTCCATGGACAAGCGCCACTTCCCATGTTGGAGCAGCAGCTCGAGTGGATCTCGGATGAGCCAGCGCAGTCCACGCCTTGCCTTAGCGAGGTGATAGGTCAATACCAAGCTAAACAAGCGCTTGAGATCGCCGCTGCAGGCAACCATAACCTATTAATGCTAGGTCCGCCGGGTACTGGCAAAACCATGTTAGCCAGCCGCATGATGGCGCTATTACCTGCACTCAATTATGAAGAAGCCTTAGAAGTGGCTGCAATTCATTCCGTCGCGGGCATCAATATCAAACCTGAGGACTTTCTTAAGCGACCATTTCGCGCGCCACACCATACTTGCTCCTCAATTTCCTTAGTCGGAGGTGGCAGTATTCCTAAGCCTGGCGAAATTTCATTGGCCCATCGCGGAGTATTATTTCTGGATGAAGTCGCTGAATTTCCAAGAAAAGTGCTCGACTGTTTGCGTGAACCTATGGAAACAGGTGAGGTGGTGATCTCCCGCGCGGCGGCAAAACTGACCTTTTTAAGCCGCTTTCAATTGATCGCCGCCATGAACCCCAGCCCGAGCGGCGATATCGACGGCCCCAATCGAGCTACACCCGATCAAATCCAGCGCTATCTCGCCAGGCTCTCTGGCCCGTTTATAGATAGATTTGATCTCACCATCGAAGTCCCCAAACTCCCAGCAGGCACCCTAACGCAACAGTCGACGCAAGGCGAAACCAGCCATCAAATCGCCAAACGAGTAAAATGCGCCCGCGATATTCAACTCGCCAGAGCGGGCGTGCTTAACAGCGAACTATCAGGTAAACAACTTAAGCAATTTAGTGGTATCAATGAGGCTGACCTAGTTTTTTTAGAACAGAGTGTCGTCAAGTTAGGATTATCCGTGCGCAGCTTTCATCGCATTCAACGGGTTGCCCGCACCATTGCCGACCTTGAGCAGGCCCCCAATACCGAAAGGCGCCACCTCGCCCAAGCCTTAGGTTATCGGGCTATGGATAAATTATTGGCCCGTTTATCCCAACAGTATTGAGACTCGAAATGTTAACAAATGCCCCGACCAGCCGCCCTAAGATTGAGCCAAACGCCGACACCGAGTAACATAGGCCTCCAATTTTTATCAGGGGGCGCCAATGGGGACGTTGTTTTCACAATTAAAAGGCTGCATAGCTTTCTTAGGCTATGTCGTGAATACGCTGTTTTGGGTTGTACCCATTGTTCTGGGCAGCTTCATTAAACTTATTCCTTTGCCTGTGTTGAGAACGGCGACGAGCTATTTTCTCGACTTTTGCGCCAGCGCTTGGATAAGCGTCAATGGGGTGATTGAACGTGTGCTGCACCCAGTGCAAATTGAGCTCTCGGGCGATAGCCAATTTTCTACCAAAGAATGGTATATGGTGATCGCTAATCATCAGTCTTGGGTCGATATTTTGATCCTGCAGCGCGTATTTAATCGCCGAATCCCGTTTTTGAAATTCTTCCTGAAACAAGAACTGATTTATGTGCCCGTGTTAGGGCTAGCATGGTGGGCATTAGATTTTCCTTTTATGCGCCGCTATAGCACAGCACAACTTAAAAAGAACCCAAAACTCAAGGGCAAAGATATCGAGATCACCCGTAAAGCCTGCGCAAAGTTTAAGACTAAGCCTGTGAGTGTGATGAACTTTGTCGAAGGAACACGCTTTACCAAGGCCAAACATAAAAAACAAAACTCACCGTTCCAACATCTGTTAAAACCTAAAGCGGGCGGCATGGCCTTTGCGCTATCCGCCATGGGAGAACAGATCCACAAGCTAGTCGATGTCACGATTTACTATCCAGATAGCGTTCCAAGCTATTGGGACTACCTGACAGGCAAGCTGCCAAAGGTTAAAGTACACATAACAGTGAAGGATATTTCGCCGGATATGCGTGGCGATTATATGAATGATCGCGAGTTTAAAATTAGCTTCCAAGAACAATTGAATGAACTTTGGCTCGCTAAAGATCAAGTGATCAGCCAATTGGCTGGGCAAGCGGACCAAGAAGTAAGGTAAAACCTCTATGTTGAATTTTCTCCCCGGCCCAGTGCTGTTTATTCTCAGTCTGAGCCTGCTGATCATTAACACCGCCCTTTGGGGAACCTTGGTTTGCCTTGGTGGTTTAGTGAAAATGTTGATGCCAGCTCAAGGCGCACGCAATGCAGTGACCGGACTGATGAATCGTTTTATGTGGGCATGGGCAACCTGCAATGGTGGCATTTTGTATTTGATTGCCAAAATCGAGTGGGATGTTGAAGGACTTGAAGGGCTCAATAAAAACAGCTGGTACTTGCTAATCAGTAACCACCTCAGTGGCTTTGATATTGCCGCGCAAACTTACCTGCTGCGTAACCATATCCCCATGTTGAAATTCTTCCTCAAAAAAGAGCTGATCTATGTCCCTATTATGGGCCTAGGTTGCTGGGCGCTCGATATGCCTTTTATGGACAGAACCAGCCCGGCAAAACTCAAAAAAAATCCGAAACTTAAAGGTAAAGATTTAGCCACCACTCGCCGAGCCTGTGAAAAGTTTAAAAATATGCCCACATCAATTATCAACTACGTTGAGGGCAGCCGCTTTACCGAAGATAAACGCCAGCGCCAAGATTCACCTTACCGTCATTTACTCCGGCCTAAAGCAGGTGGTATTGCCTTTACACTTTCCGCTATGGGTGAGCAATTTACTAACCTACTGGATGTGACGGTAGTGTATCCGGATGCGCCAGACGATGTGTTATTTGGCGTAATGAACGGCAAAGTACGCAAGATTATTGTACGGGTGCGAGCCTTGCCAGTACCGCAGGTCGACGCTACTCGCTACTTTTCAGAATCGGAATATCGGGTCGAGTTTCAGCGTTGGTTAAACCAAGTTTGGGCGGAAAAAGATGATCAAATTGCTGCACTCTTGCAGCAACATCAGCAGCTAACGGATAGTGCCACCAGCACCCACACACAGCTTCACTAATACAGATTAACGAATACAGATTCACTAACGTAAGTGAGTCGATAGCGGGTTAGGCTTACCTAGCCCACTTATTCGACCTCAAGTTGTGCCAGCCTCATTGCCGCTTCTGCTAATTCCGTTTCATTAAACACACTCATACCTGCCGCTAGCAGAAGTTCGGCCGTCATTCCCCGCCCTGCAATTAAATGCTTACTGAAACTGCCATCATAAATGTGCTGATTGCCACAGGAAGGACTACGCGCCTTTAAAATCGCTATCTTAATGCCTTGCTCCTGAGCCAAAGCAAGCGCCTTTTGTGCTCCCAACCTAAAAGCCGCTGTTACATCTTCACCCTGCGCCGTTAGCACTAGATCGCCAACACGCTCGGCCACAGGCCTTGGTGTGGGTAATCCGCCCGCGCATTCAGGGCAAAACGCCACTATCCGCCCTTCTCGTTGCCATCGCTGCATCCACTCGTCTTGCAGCAGATTATGACCGCCGTCATAACGTACCGCCTGCCCAAGCAAACAACTGCTAATGAGGATTTTCTCCATATTGTCCCCCGATGCATTAACCCTATGAGTGCCGACCAATACTTCCTCTGCATTGTACTCAATAAGTCGCAATGGGGTAAAAGCTGTGTTTGATCGCACCATCTGACATCACTCAACACCAAAATTGTCGACAATCACCAATTACGCAATAGAGAAGATAAAATTATCAAAATCAAATAAAATACAAAATAACAAATAAATACAACAACTAATAATTAAAACACCAGAAATGTAGACTTACGTCTAAGTAAACATATTGTTGACAATGGCATTTAACGGGACTATTTTTTACTCATTGTCGACAATCCAGCAATCAACGAGTGATGCGCAGTATGTTGAAGCAAGAGACCATATTCCCAACAGATGACACCCCAAGCTCTGTGGCTCATGCCGCAACCAGCTCAACAACGAAGGTGAAATCCCTAGCCAGCGAAAAATCGTCGACCACCTTAGCCGATCAAATTTTGGTGCAAATACAAACCAGCATCATCAAAGGCGAACTGCCTGCGGGCAGTAAGATCAACGAGCAAGCCCTCGCCGAAAAATACGGCATCAGCCGCGGCCCGACCCGTGAGGCGCTGCAAACCTTAGAAAGACAACGTCTCGTAGTCCGTGCGCCCCATGTGGGTGCCCGTGTTGCTCAACTCACAGTGAGCGAGTTAAACGATTTATATCAATTGCGTAGCGTGCTCGAAGGCATGGCCTGCGAACTTGCGGCCAGCCGTATTACCCCAGAACAATTAGCCAAGTTAGAAGACTTACTCGCGGTGCAAGAAACCGCGCTGGCCAATGGCGATACCTATTTCCAAGAGGAAGGTGATGTCGACTTCCATTATCAAATCATCCAAGCCAGCGGCAATAAACATCTGCAAGAAACCTTAATTGGCGGGCTTTATCATCTGCTGCGGATGTATCGCTATCAGTGCACCAATAAGAACCGCCCAGTAAAAGCCATTGCCGAACACAGACGCATAGTCGAAGCCATTGCCCAGCGTGATGGTGAACTCGCTAGCCTGTTGATGCGTCGCCATATTGAGCAAGGCCGTAAAAATACCGAATTACGCTTGATTGAATTACAAGCTAACGCCGCCGCGAAAGAAACTTTAGCCAATATCAGCTAAGTCGCAGCCCATAAGCATCGAATACTGATCATTCAGTACTTTTTAATTGGATAAGGACAAGACCATGACCCAAAGCGCAGGATTACGTTTTCGCCAAGCTCTTGCTAACTCAAAACCCTTACAAATCGTTGGCACCACCAATGCGTATTTCGCCTTGATGGCGGAACAAACCGGTTTCCAAGCCCTGTATCTATCGGGCGCAGGCGTCGCAAACGCCTCCTACGGTCTACCTGATTTAGGCATGACCTCGATGAATGATGTGCTAATCGATGCCGGTCGTATCACCTCGGCAACTCAACTGCCACTGCTAGTCGATATCGACACCGGTTGGGGCGGCGCCTTCAACATCGCCCGCACCATTAAAGAGTTTGAGAAAATCGGTGTAGCTGCCGTGCACATGGAAGACCAAGTGTCGCAAAAGCGTTGTGGCCACAGACCCAATAAAGCGGTCGTCAGTACCGAGGAAATGGTTGACCGTATCAAGGCCGCCGTCGATGCCCGTACCGATCCTAACTTTGTGATCATGGCGCGTACCGATGCGGTTGCCGTTGAAGGTTTAGAAGCGGGTATCGAACGTGCAAAAGCCTATATCGCCGCGGGTGCCGATATGATTTTCGCCGAAGCCTTAACTGAGCTGGACCAATACCGTCACTTCAAAGCCCAAGTTAACGCACCAATTCTGGCGAACATGACCGAATTTGGCCAAACCCAATTGTTCAACAAAGAAGAACTCGCCGAAGCGGGCGCCGACATGGTGCTTTACCCACTCGGCACTTTCCGCGCCGCTAACCAAGCCGCACTGAAAGTGATGCAAGCGCTGATGAATGATGGTCATCAACGCAATGTCTTAGACACTATGCAGACCCGTACGGATTTGTATAAGTACTTGGGCTACCACGCCTTTGAAGACAAGTTAGATCAATTATTTAGCCAAGATAAGTAAAAGATAAGTACAGACCATGGACGTCAGTAGAAGCTTAGGCTTCGCGTTGTTACTGATACCCAGATGCGAGAGCCGTGACCTCAAATAACGGCTCCTGCATCACCGATATGCTGCAACCCTACATAAGGCTAAAACTCTGTATTTAGTCAACATTTATGCAGCTTTAACCAAAAAGGTAGACGGCTAATATTGAGCCTGTCTGCAATAACCATAGCGTTAACGGAAGGGAAGAATTATGTCAGACGCAAAAAAATTAAGTGGTGCTGGATTACGTGGCCAGAGCGCGGGTGAGACTGCACTAAGTACTGTAGGTGTATCGGGTAGCGGCCTGACCTACCGCGGTTACGATGTAAAAGATCTGGCCGAAAACGCCACCTTCGAAGAAGTCGCCTACCTGATCCTTTACGGTGAGCTGCCCACCACAGCACAACTCGAGGCCTATAAGACCAAACTTAAGGGCATGCGCGGCCTGCCACAGGCATTAAAAGAAGTGTTAGAGCGCATCCCTGCCGACGCCCATCCAATGGATGTCATGCGTACCGGTTGCTCTATGCTGGGTAACCTCGAAGCCGAGCACAACTTTAGCGAGCAAAGCCAAATTGCCGATCGTTTATTGGCGGCCTTCCCATCTATCATCTGCTACTGGTATCGCTTTAGCCACGATGGCGTACGCATCGACACCGAAACCACCGATGAGCAAATCGGCGCTCATTTCTTACACCTGCTACACGGCAAAGCCCCATCGGCGCTGCACGCTAAAGTAATGGACGTTTCGTTAATTCTGTATGCAGAGCATGAGTTTAACGCTTCAACCTTTACCGCTCGTGTGTGTGCATCGACCCTGTCGGACATGCATTCTTGCGTAACTGGCGCAATCGGTTCACTACGTGGCCCACTGCATGGCGGCGCCAACGAAGCGGCGATGGAGCTCATTCAAGACATGAAAGACGAAGCCGATGCCCGCGATGTGCTGATGGGTAAACTCGAGCGCAAAGAAAAGATTATGGGCTTTGGTCACGCTATCTACCGTGATTCAGATCCTCGTAACGCCATCATCAAAGAATGGTCAGAAAAACTGGCCGCAGATTATGGCGATGATCGCCTCTACCGCGTATCGGTCGCCTGTGAAGCCCTGATGTGGGAACAGAAAAAACTCTTCTGTAACGCCGACTTCTTCCATGCCAGTGCTTACCACTTCATGGGCATTCCAACCAAGCTATTTACCCCAATCTTCGTTTGTTCACGGGTAACGGGTTGGGCAGCACATGTGATGGAGCAGCGTTCAAACAACCGCATTATTCGTCCAAGTGCCGACTATGTGGGTGTATCACCACGCAAAGTGGTACCCATTGCCAACCGTTAAGCAAAACTGACCACACTTAGCGCGAGACTTCACTCAATGTGCGTCTCGCGCCAACTTCATTTTCCGAAATGGATGATGTTATGAGCACTGTTATGAACACCCAATATCGCAAGCCTTTACCCGGCACAGCACTCGACTATTTCGATACCCGCGAAGCCATTGAAGCCATTGCCCCCGGCGCCTATGCGAAATTGCCTTACACCTCGCGCGTGTTAGCGGAAAACTTAGTGCGTCGCTGCGAGCCGCAGGCGCTTACCGACTCGCTAAAACAAATTATTGAATCAAAACAGGAACTGGATTTCCCATGGTTCCCTGCGCGTGTAGTGTGCCACGATATTTTGGGCCAAACCGCGCTGGTAGACTTAGCGGGGCTGCGTGATGCGATTGCCGCTAAGGGAGGCGATCCTGCCCAGGTTAACCCAGTGGTTCCGACCCAGCTGATTGTCGACCATTCCCTAGCTGTGGAATATGGTGGTTTCGATAAGGATGCCTTTGCGAAAAACCGCACCATCGAAGATAGACGCAACGAAGACAGATTCCACTTTATCAACTGGACTCAAAAAGCTTTTAAAAACATCGATGTGATCCCACAGGGCAACGGCATCATGCACCAAATCAACCTGGAGCGTATGTCACCCGTGATCCATGCTCGCGATGGCGTGGCCTTCCCCGATACTTTAGTCGGCACCGACAGCCATACGCCACACGTAGATGCGCTGGGTGTTATCGCCATTGGTGTGGGTGGTCTTGAGGCCGAAAGCGTGATGCTGGGCCGCGCCTCATACATGCGTCTACCCGACATTATCGGCGTTGAGCTAACAGGCAAACCTCAGCCGGGTATCACTGCAACCGATATCGTGCTGGCCTTGACCGAATTTTTACGCGCCCAAAAGGTGGTTTCTTCTTATTTAGAGTTCTTCGGCGAAGGCGCTGAGGCCTTAACCCTTGGGGATCGCGCAACCATCTCGAACATGACGCCAGAATTTGGTGCCACGGCCGCCATGTTCTATATCGACCAACAAACGCTAGACTACCTAACCCTCACGGGTCGTAGCGATGAGCAAGTTAAATTGGTTGAGACCTATGCCAAGACCACAGGTTTGTGGAGCGATGATCTCAAGCAGGCCGAGTACCCACGTACCCTGCATTTTGATCTATCATCGGTAGTGCGTACCATTGCTGGCCCATCGAATCCCCATGCTCGCGTTCCGACTTCAGAGTTGGCCGCGCGCGGCATCAGCGGCGTGGTTGAAAACGAGCCAGGCTTAATGCCAGATGGTGCCGTGATTATTGCGGCCATCACTAGCTGCACCAACACCAGTAACCCACGTAACGTGATTGCAGCAGGCCTGCTGGCACGTAACGCCAATGCCAAAGGCTTAAGTCGCAAACCTTGGGTTAAAACCTCACTCGCCCCTGGCTCTAAGGCGGTACAACTGTATTTAGAAGAAGCCAACTTGCTGCCAGAGCTTGAGTCATTAGGCTTCGGTATTGTCGGTTTCGCCTGCACCACCTGTAACGGCATGAGCGGCGCCCTCGACCCGGTTATCCAGCAGGAAGTGATCGACCGCGATCTGTACGCCACCGCCGTATTATCCGGTAACCGTAACTTCGACGGCCGTATTCACCCTTACGCTAAGCAAGCCTTCCTCGCATCGCCACCGTTAGTGGTGGCCTATGCGATTGCGGGCACCATTCGTTTCGATATCGAGAAGGATGTGTTAGGCCTAGATAAAGATGGCAAGCCCGTTCGCTTAATCGATATTTGGCCAACGGATGCCGAAATCGATGCTGTGATTGCGGCAAGCGTGAAGCCAGAGCAGTTCCGCAAAGTCTACGAGCCGATGTTCGACCTGAGCGTCGACTATGGCGATAAGGTCAGCCCACTGTACGACTGGCGTCCACAATCGACCTATATCCGCCGCCCACCTTATTGGGAAGGTGCATTAGCGGGCGAGCGCACCCTCAAGGGCATGCGTCCACTGGCGGTATTAGGTGACAACATCACCACAGACCATTTATCGCCCTCGAACGCGATTATGATGGACAGCGCGGCGGGCGAATACCTGCACAAGATGGGCCTGCCAGAGGAAGACTTTAACTCCTACGCGACCCACAGGGGCGACCACTTAACGGCCCAGCGTGCGACCTTCGCCAACCCTAAACTCAAAAACGAGATGGCAATTGTCGATGGCAAGGTGAAGCAAGGCTCACTGGCGCGTATCGAGCCAGAAGGCCAAGTGACCCGCATGTGGGAAGCCATTGAAACCTATATGGATCGCAAACAACCGCTGATTATTATCGCTGGCGCTGACTATGGTCAGGGATCATCCCGTGACTGGGCGGCAAAAGGCGTGCGTTTAGCGGGCGTAGAGGCGATTGTCGCCGAAGGTTTCGAGCGTATTCACCGCACAAACTTAGTCGGTATGGGCGTGTTGCCGCTGGAATTCAAAGCGGGCGAGAATCGCGCAACCTATGGCATCGATGGCACCGAGGTGTTTGATGTTGTTGGCAATATCGCGCCACGTGCAGATCTCACCGTTATCATCACCCGTAAAAACGGTGAGCGTGTCGAAGTGCCTGTGACCTGCCGTTTAGATACCGCAGAAGAAGTGTCTATCTACTCTGCTGGCGGCGTACTGCAACGGTTTGCGCAGGACTTTTTAGAGTCAAATCTGAAGTAAGATTCGCGCTAAAAGGCGGCAATGCCGACAAGCTTGCCGCCTATATCGACACGAACCTTTTCGCTATTCCCCTTGGAGTTAATAGCATGAGTAATAAACTTTTCCCGCCCCAGATTAAAGTGGCTGCAACCTATATGCGTGGTGGCACTAGCAAAGGGGTATTTTTCCGTCTGCAAGATTTACCCGAAGCAGCCCAAGTGCCAGGCCCTCACCGTGATGCACTACTGCTGCGCGTCATTGGCAGTCCCGACCCCTATGGTAAACAGATTGATGGTATGGGCGGCGCAACTTCCAGCACCAGCAAGACGGTTATTCTGTCTAAAAGCAGCCAAGCCGACCACGATGTTGACTATCTGTTTGGCCAAGTGTCTATCGACAAACCCTTTGTGGATTGGAGCGGTAACTGCGGCAACTTGACCGCCGCCGTCGGCGCATTTGCTATTAGCAATGGGCTGATTGATGCTGATCGCATTCCACAAAACGGTGTCTGCACCGTGCGTATTTGGCAGGCCAATATTGCAAAAACCATTATTGCCCATGTGCCGATTACCGATGGCATGGTGCAAGAGACAGGCGATTTTGAGCTCGATGGCGTGACCTTCCCCGCCGCCGAAGTGCAGATCGAATTTATGAACCCCGCCGCTGACGAAGACGGCGATGGTGGCAGCATGTTCCCAACGGGTAATTTAGTGGATGTACTCGAAGTACCTAGTATTGGCAGCTTTAATGCCACCATGATTAACGCGGGTATTCCAACCATCTTTATCAATGCCGAGGACTTAGGTTACTCGGGCACTGAACTGCAAGACGATATCAACAGCGATAATGCCGCTCTTGCCAAGTTTGAGACCATCCGTGCTTATGGCGCCGTACGTATGGGACTTATCACACATATTGATGAGGCCGCATCACGCCAACATACCCCTAAGGTGGCCTTTGTTGCTAAGCCGAAAAACTATGTGTCATCCAGCGGCAAAGCAGTTGCAGCGGAGGAGATCGATCTTCTGGTACGTGCCCTCTCCATGGGCAAATTGCACCATGCGATGATGGGCACAGCCGCCGTAGCGATTGGTACCGCGGCGGCGATTCCCGGCACTTTAGTCAATCTCGCGGCAGGCGGTGGTGAGAAGGAAGCGGTACGTTTTGGCCATCCTTCTGGCACCCTTCGCGTCGGCGCACAGGCCATGCAACAAAACGGCGAATGGACAGTGACTAAAGCCATTATGAGTCGCAGCGCCCGAGTGCTGATGGAGGGTTTTGTACGCGTGCCCACCGTATAAACCCTAACAACTGATTCGCACCTCCAAGTTGATTGATATCACCCTATCAATAGAGTTCAACCAAAGGCCTTGCTTCTCCCCCTTCCGGCAAGGTCTTTTTTTATTTATCTTCCCTGCGAGCTGCAATATGTTGGCATTCGGTAAAAAATGCTAAACTTGCGTTGGTCACAGCGGATATTGATAAAAACACCTTACGCTATATAAATCTGTGAATAAATTAACCATTATTTTAATTTTAAAACTGAGATCGTGTCAGTCTCATTCTTAACGCGACATTCCTAAAGTAACGTTAATAATACCTCCCAAAATTGGGGAAAAAGTAGGGAATGATAGGGGTAGCTTTGAGTCAACCAATCCTTAGACTAATCGTTAGCGTGCTCTGCATTCTCAGTTTTGTTGCGGTGCTTCCCGCAGGCTTGGCATTACCGCTTAATGCGGCAAATACACTGCTTAAATTTGAGCATATCCGCAGCGAAGAAGGGTTAAACCAAAACACAATCACCAGCCTATTTATGGACAGTGCTGGCATGCTGTGGATTGGCACTCAAGATGGACTCCATAGCTATAACGGTTACAACTTCAATCTTTTTATCCACTCCCCTAATGATCCTCAAAGCATTTCAGAAAGTTATATCTCGGATATTATCCAAGATGCCCAAGGTTATCTTTGGATAGGTACTTTTAGCCAAGGTATAAATCGGCTCAATTTAAAAACAGGCACCTTTGAACGCATTGGCATAGAACAGGGTCTCACCGATCCCAGGGTCACTAAACTCAATATTGTCGGCAATACGCTGTGGATTGGCACTCAAAGTGGCTTGTTTTTTTTTTCCACAAGAACAAAACGCTTAAGCCAAGTTTCACTAGGAACCAGCATTGAACCCTATATCACCAGTCTTGCCAATGTTGATAACACCTATTTACTCGCAGGAACCAGGGATAATGGTACCTTTGCAGTAAGTGCAAATACGATTACGCGGCTGAATGTGCCGCAGGACGTGATTGCTTATCAGATTAAAGCCAATTCAAGTCGAGCAATTAGCTTAGCGCTTGGTAATCAGCTCTGGCACTATGATCTGACCACTCAACAAGGGACTATCGTCTGGCAAGCAGAAAATAATGTTCCCTATATCAAAGATTTTGTTCAAACATCCCAAGGACAATTCTGGGTCGTCGGACCTGAAGCTGGTTTAATACAATTAGAAAGAGAGGCAGATCAATTCGTTGCCACTTATCATAAATTTGATCCCAAACGTACAAACAGTATCAGTGAAAACAATATCTTATCCCTGCTAGAAGATCCTTTTGGCAATCTATGGCTCGGCGCGAGTTATTCTGGATTGAATAAGATCAACACTCGCCGTCAATATTTTCAGCATCTGTTTGAATATACGACCGAATTACCTCAACAGAGCAATAATGTCCGTAGCCTTTACCGCAGCCAAGATCAGGCACTGTGGATAGGAACAGAAGGCGCGGGCCTTAAGCGGTTAGCACGAAATAGTAAAACATATGAAAACTACAGCACTTTTTTTGCCAAGGCATTAGGGTTAGGGACTCAATACTTAAACCTCACTCTGCGCTCGATTATTCAAGATAAGCAAGGCGTCCTCTGGTTTGCCAGTAACTATGGACTAGGGCGTCTGGCTCCAAACGGTGAATTTAGCCTACTCAATGTTGCAGATAGCAAAGACACCTCAGCAGAAGCGAACTATATCCGCAGTCTAGAGTTAGATGATCAAAATAGGCTTTGGGTAGCGACATCCCATGCGCTATATCGGAAATCCACTGTAAATGATGAATTTACGCCTGTTTCGCTAACAGGCATTGAAAATTTTCATCCTACACAAAACCTGTTACTCACCCTTAGGGCCAATAATAATATTCTGTGGATTGGTTCGCTCAATGGACTAGTAAAATTAGATATGCAAACAGGGCATGGCGACGTTTTTTACCATGACCCCCATGACAAAAACAGCATTATCAATAACCGCATTAGGGATATCTTAGTCGCAAATAATGGTGATGTTTGGTTTGCGACCCACGGTGGCATTAGTCGGCTATCGTATCAAACCTTATTGCCCATTTTTAGTAATTATACCCGTGAACAAGGTCTACCTAGCGATACGATTTACGCTCTGCTGGAGGACGATGAGCATCATATTTGGTTCAGTAGCAATGCCGGTATTGGAAAATTAAACCCTACCAATAACAAAATTATCAATTTCAACGAACAGGAAGGCTTACAGGCACTGGAATTTAACGGTGGTGTAAAGCTTAAAGACAGTGATGGTGATCTCTGGTTTGGCGGAATTAATGGCATCAATCGCTTTAACCCTAAAATCCTACCTGACAAAAGGGGTGAAGCGAAGGTAGCACTCACAGCATATAAAATTGCCGGCCAAAAACAGACGATTTTAGATCTGAGTCATCCGCCGAAAATCGTAATGAACTACGCAGATCAATTAGTTAGCTTTGAAATCACCTCACTGGATTTTAGCTATACAGGAAAAAACCGCTTTAGTTATTTCCTCGAAGGATTTGATAACCATTGGCACGATTTACCGACAGGCAATGAAATCACCTTCACTAATATCGATCCAGGCAACTACGTGCTCCATGTGCGCCATTCACTTGAATACAACCGTCAAGGTGACTATACGCTATTGGTCGATTTAACCGTCAATGCACCTTTTTATCGCACTGAATTGGCCTATGCGCTTTATATTCTACTGACACTGACTCTACTGATATGGATAGTAAAATGGCGCAAACAAAAACGTCGCCAACAACAAGAGTTTGAAACTAGCATTCGTGCATCTGAAGAACGGCTTAAACTGGCGCTTTGGGCTTCGGGCGACGGGATGTGGGACTGGAATATCCAAGAACAACAGGTTTACCGGACGCATACAGATATACCTGTCCCTCAATGGAACCGTCACCATCTACTGCACGACAATGCTCATCCTGAAGATAGGGAAAGATTTAGGCACGAGTTAGCCGAACACCTACAAGGACGCACTCCCTTCTTTGAAGTGGAATACCGCATTGAGCATTCGCCCAACAAATGGGTTTGGATCCTTGAGCGGGGTAAAGTTGTTGAAGCTAATGGGCAGGGCCATCCCATTCGTATGACGGGCACAACTCGGGATATTACCTCGCGCAAACTGATCGAAAACGAGCTGGTACTCTCCTCGCAAGTGCTTAATAGTATGAATGAAGCCGTCGTGGTGGCAGGATTAGACTATCGAATCCGTTCGGTAAACCCTGCTTTTAGCAATATCACTGGTTATTCAGAGCGGCAGATTAGTGATAAATACTTAATTCACTTAGCCTATAGTAGAAAACAACGGGATCTGTTTAATAGCATTGAACAGCAACTACTACGCCATAAACATTGGGCGGGAGAAATTTGGATCCGCAATAAGGCCCGTAGAGCAATTTTGGTGTGGCTCGAGATAAATCAAGTAATTGACGTAAAAGGTGAAACTAGCCACTTTGTGGCGGTATTTACTGATATTACAGAGCGTAAAAAGGCCGAGGAAGATTTACGTTTCCTCGCAAGCTTTGACACGCTCACAGGGCTGCCTAATCGAACCTTATTCCAAGACCGGCTTAATCACGCGATATCTCAAGCACATAGATCGAATAATATTGTCGCCCTACTGTTTTTAGACCTCGACCGTTTTAAGCACATTAACGACTCTATGGGGCACCACATTGGCGATCTATTACTCAAAGCAGTGGCCCATAGGCTGCAAAATGCCGTCCGCGAAGGAGATACCGTAGCCCGCTTAGGTGGTGATGAATTTACTATTATTCTAGAAGGTGTGGCGAAAACTAAAGCGGCGACGTTAATTTCGGAAAAAGTGCTCAAAGCCTTTCAAGCGCCCTTCTTATTAGAGGACAAATCCCTCACGATCTCCACTTCGATAGGTATCAGTCTCTATCCTAATGATGCTGTAGATGTGGATTCGTTAATTAAATTTGCCGATACCGCCATGTACCATGCTAAGGCTCTCGGGCGAAATAACTTTCAGTTTTACACCAATAAACTCAATGAGATGGCGACTCGCCATATGCTGCTCGAAACGGGATTAAAACAAGCAATCGCCCACAATGAGTTAAGCTTGGTGTATCAACCTAAGTTTTGCCTACGCAATGGATCTCTGACAGGGCTTGAAGCACTACTGCGCTGGCAGCATTCAGAATTAGGCCCCATTTCTCCCGCCGAGTTTATTCCCCTCGCGGAAGAAACAGGCATGATCAATCAAATAGGCCATTGGGTGATTAATCACGCTTGCCAACAACTGGCCGAATGGAATGAGTTAGGTTTTAGCGATATCACCATGGCCGTTAACTTGTCAGCTAGACAGTTAAAGGCCGATATTATCTCAACCATTGAAGTAGCCCTTGCGGTATCAGGACTTCCCGCCCAGGCTCTTGAGTTGGAGCTAACTGAATCGATGATCATGGGCAACCCACAGGAGTCAGTTAATATCCTCTCAAAACTCAAAGCATTAGGCTTAACCATCGCTGTCGACGATTTCGGTACAGGCTATTCAAGTTTGAGTTACCTTAAACGTTTCCCTATCGATACCTTAAAAATTGACCGCGAGTTTGTGCGCGACATAACCAACGACCCCGATGATGCGGCCATTACCAGCGCGATTATTGCTCTCGCCCACAGCCTAGAGTTAAATGTGGTGGCAGAAGGAGTTGAAACTCAAGAACAACTTAACTTCTTGGCGCTGCAAGGCTGTGATCAAGTCCAAGGCTTTCTGCTGAGTAAACCGCTGAGCGCCAAAGATTGCCAAACACTTTTAATACAACAGATACAAAAGCGGCAAGACGAAAAAGAATAAGGCTCCATAATGGAGCCTTATCGTATTGATTTAGAAACTATTAAGGTGCAATACGCTCAACGCGTCTCACCCAGCCATCAGGGCCTTGAATATGGCCTTTCTGGATATCGGTATACAGCTTGTAGATGCGTTGAATATGCTCACCGACTTCACCGTTGCCCACAGTCACCACTCGGCCATCTTCAAAAATATAGGAACCGACAGCAGACACTACGGCAGCCGTCCCAAAACCACCCGCTTCGATAATCTCACCGGATTCGATATCGGCGATAAACTTATCCAGCATGACCGTCTCTTGGCGCACTTCGCAGCCGAGCAATTCACCCAGCTCCATAATAGATTGCGAGGTAATCGATTTTAAAATGGTATCGGTGAAGGTTGGGATGATCACTGTGCCGTCTTTCAGAATGTGGAAGTGGTTCATCGCGCCCGCTTCTTCAATCTGTTGGTTGTTCGCATCTAAATACAGCACCTGTGATGCACCAAACTGTGCGGCAGCTTTACCCGCACGCAATGAGGCAGCATAGTTACCCGCTGCTTTAGAGGCGCCAGTACCACCCGATACGGCGCGATGGTAAGTCTTGCTGATCAGTAGACGAATGCCTTTATTCACACCCGCCGCGTAGTAAGCACCACTTGGGCTTAACACCACGCAGAATGTGTAGCGCGAACTTGGGCTTACAGACAGACGGTCTTCGGTCGCAAAAATAAAGGGGCGAATGTATAAACAGGCACCTTCTTGCATCGGGAACCAAAGACGGTCTACGTCGATCAAGGCGTTGATCGCATCGATTTGCATCTGCTCATCAATATTAGGAATACAGACAATATCCGCAGAGCGATTCATACGCTCGGCGTTTTTGTTGATGCGGAACGTGTAAATTTCGCCATCTTCATGCATAAAGGCCTTGGCGCCTTCGAAGATTGACTGACCATAATGCAGGGCCATCGCACCCGGCGCCATTTCAAACGGGCCATAGGGCACAATACGAGGATCGCGCCACTCACCATCGCGATAATCCATTAAAAACATATGATCGGTTCTGAGGCTACCGAAGCCCACATTTCCTTCGGGCTTGAATTGCTCAGTACGGCGTTCGGACGCAGGTTTTAAATCGTATTTTATTTCCATCGCATACCACCTTGATTACTGAACAAGCAGACTAGGTAGCGACAGGAATAAAGTCAATAGGTGAGATTCATCTAAAAGTCTTAGCCGATAAAATAACCCAGCAAAAATGTCTTATTAGCTTGCCGTAATCTTGAATAGGTTGATTCTACTTCCCTTATTGACTTTGGATTTCCCCCTGCTTCGCCTCAAGCCAACCACCGACGGCTTGTATGGGCTCTTCATTTAGCGTTAACCACACCACCCAAGCTAAATGAGGCGCCTTCTGCGCCGTAGCCGGAATGCTATTGAGATATTGCTCAAAATACAGTGCTGAATCTGATGCAACAAACTCCGTCGCACGGACACTCACAGGGATTGATTGCATGCTAAATACAACAAAGTCATGGGTTAACTGCTTATGGCGATTCTCACCGCGTTTAATTTCACTAGTTAACCCTGAGCCGACGAGTGCTAACTGTAAACGTGCTTGACTCAGATCTTTATGCTGCCCCCAAGGTTGCTGTGGCACAAAACTCGCCTCAAGCTGCTGGTTGGCGATACGCACTTTAAGCACACCCACCTCAGGTTGAGGCACGGCAAAAATCTCGGTTAATTCACCCGAAAACCAGCCACGCCACTCCTTAGCATTAATCACAAACTGTGGCGTATACACTTGCCGTGTATGCTTTTGGTTTAAATGTTGATATTGGCGCTCACTAAATACTTTTTGACCAAAAATATCCCGCCAACCAAGGTAATCCCAATAGGTCACATGAAAGGCTAGCGGAAAATATTTCTGCCATAAATCGGTCTGGTTAAACTGCCCAGATAACCAAGCTTCGGCGGGCGGACAACTACTGCATCCCTGCGAGGTGTAAAGTTCGATAATATAAGGACGGGTCACGGCACTCTGCGCTTGAAATGGGGCCAATGTCTGAGCAAATACAGGTTGCCACCACTGCAACCACAAAAGACCAACGAGTAAGATGCATTTCATATTCAATCCTCCTATCACTGAGTGATGAGACCTTGAATTGCACCTAAATCATTCAACTGAGAAGAAAGATGATGTCTGACTATAAAATGATCCCCTGTGCCCATTATGACTACCTTGAGCTGGCTTGCCTTCGGAGCTATTGGCTCAAGATTGAGTTACAGGACGGCAGCCAGTGCCAAGCACGGGCAATTACGACTCAGACCCATGCAGATAAGACTGAATGGCTGGTCGTTGAACATCAAGCGGGCCAGCAAATACTGCGGCTAGATAGCATTATCGCCATAACGCCCACGGATCCCGCTGCTAGTTTTGGCCGTGTTATGATTGCGAGCCAATAACAAAGGAGCAAAAATAAATGGCAAGGATGATTCTGCTGTTGGAATTAGGCGATTGGACTGGTGGTCACCACGGCCAATCTCCCTACTTGGTGGAGTTTGATAGCAAGCGACTCGATTCCCCCTTTGACGTTAGCGAAGGTTGGGGGCACGGATTAGGCGGCAGCCGTTATTCGTTGGCACGGTTTATTGAAACTGAACATTATACTCAACTCAAGCTCCACGCATCTTGGGCTGCGGCCATCATAGCGCAAGATTTACCAACACTGAATATTGAAGCCATCTCCCAAGAGTTGCAGGCACATTATGCCTCGCACAGCCCAAATATTCCGGCAAATCTGGCTCGCTATTTCTAACTGAAGATCTTGTTTTAATTGAAAATCGTGTTGTTGCGACGGATATGACACCAGAATCTCTGGCAGCAATTACCTGATGACGAATAAAGCCAAGTATTAACTTGGCTTTACGACTGACTTAGCTGTCGATCGCGGTTTACGCCTTGGCTACAGCCGCAATCACAGAGACTTCAACCAAATATTCGGGCTCGGCAATCGCCGCCTGTACACAGGCACGGGCTGGTGCATGACCTTGTGGTACCCAAGCGTCCCAAACGGCATTCATGGCATCGTAGTCATTCATATCCTTTAGATAGATAGTGGCTGACAACAAGTGCTCACGGGAACTGCCCGCCTGCGCTAACAGGATATCAACTTCCTCTAGCATAGTCGTCGTTTGTTCGGTGATGTTTTGATACTTATCCTTCGCCACTTGGCCACATAAGTACACGGTGCCTTGGTGGATCACTATGCTGCTCATACGTGTACCAACATCTAAACGGGTAATGCTCATAGGGATAATCTCTTAAATCAGATAGTTAATTCTGTGACCATTTTACCCCGAAAGGCTCAGTTTGTCTGCGAACGAGCGCCCACCCAGGGTGGATAAAAGCGCGTCATGAGCATGAGCAAACCTAGCGCCGTAAATATCACGCCACACCATACAAACACAGTTGCCACAGATAAATTGACTAACTGAAATCCCACTAATGCCGCAACAGCAGCAATTAATGCAAAGGGCAGTTGAGTCACCACATGGTCATGGGGTAAACAGCCTGAACTGGTCGCGCTCAGCACGCTGGTATCGGAAATTGGCGAACAATGATCGCCAAACACCGAGCCTGCCATCACCGCACTTAATACAGGTAACAGCAAGCTGGCATCCATGTTATGGGCGATTTCTCCGCCGATGGGGATCATAATCGCAAAGGTTCCCCAGCTTGAACCTGTGGCAAAGGCCATGATAGCGCAAAGCAGGAACATCCCCGCCACCAGCAAACTGGGGGATAAATACCATTTTGCCCAATCGGCCAATAAACTCGCCACGCCCAGATCTTGGATTACAGCACCTATCATCCAAGTGCAGAGTAAAATCGCGATAGCAAAGGCGATCATCCGAACCCCATGGGCTAGATCGCCCAGCAGTTTCCCAATGCTTCGGCCCGACAGCAGCAACAACACTAGAGTCACTAACGTCGATAACAAACACGCATCACGCATCGCAGCACCAATATCAGCGCTGGCTAACCAGGCCGAAATATCCCATGACGGCACCTGCTGCGCGCCAGACCAGAGAGTTAAACCGACAGAGGCGCACAGTAAGGTCAGCATCGGAATGGACAACAGCCAAGGATTCCCTTGGGTGCTAGGCGATACAATTTCAACATGATCAGTATCCAGCGGCTCAGCTCCCAACGCAGCCCTCTCCATAGGATTAAATCCGACCCCAAACCAGGCCACAATCAACGACAAACCTAAAGTCGTAATCGCATAAAAATTGGATAAGGCCACCTCGATAAAGGCTTCAAGGGCTGAAACGGGTAAAAAGCTGAGTCCCGCCAGTAGCGCCATCACATAGGGCCCCCAGCTAGAAAAAGGCAAGAGTGAACAAAGCGGCGACGCATTAGAGTCAACCAAATAAGCCAGTTGTGTCTGACGAATACCATAACGCTGGCTCAACGGTTGGCACACATGCCCTACGGCAAGGCAGCTAAAAATGCCATCAATAAACACTAACCAACCCAGCAATACGACACCAATACGCGCTTGTCGGCCCGTACGAATACGCTGATATAACCAATCACCGAACTGCCCTACCGCACCACTTCTGGCAAGTAGCTGTGTCATGCTCCCCAGCAATAACATGGCCATTAGCACGTTTAAATGCCACCATTGCCATGCATCTTGGCTATAAAACTGCTTAACGCCTATCTCCACAAGATAACTTAAGCTTTGCAATATATTGAAGTGGGCAATAATCAAGGCGCCCGAGAGGATACCAACACCTAGGGCAACTAAGGTACGTCGCAACCACAGAGCTAACACTAAGGTTAATAACAGGGGAATTATGGCAAGCAGGCTCGATGTCATGGGCCATTCCGATAATAAATAAAACTAAGAATACTAACGAGTTAATAACAAATGCAAAAAAACTTAAATTAGCACTCCGTTATCGGGTATTTTTTAGCCAAACGGCAAAGACTGCTATTCCTTATGCTCTTGGCACTGCTAGAATCATAGTCCCATCCAGAAACTATAGGACTCTCCAGATGAGCCTTGAATTACTGTCCAAACTGGAAACCAAGATCCAGGCTACACTCGAAACTATCGAGCTTCTAAAAATGGAGCTAGAGGAAGAGAAGCAAAAGACGTCAACCTTGAGTGAGCAAAACCAACAATTAAGTGAGCAAAACCAACAATTGCAGCAAGAACTGAGTTCTTGGAACGAGAAAGTTACCGGACTTGTTGGCTTGCTCAATAGTGAAATCTAAGCTGTTTTAGTTTGATGATTCTGCGCTTCAATCAATTCGTTCAGCTCTAAGATAGCCTGCTTTACTTTTGGCAGGCTTTTTCTCGGTAATAAAAATCTTCCTTTTTCAAATTCCAATCGACCTAAGTCTTTTACCCATATCACGCCAGTGAGAAAAATACGCGCATGCTTAACAATAAGCTTAGGTGCGTAGACAGGGAAAACTCTCATATAACCCCCTACAGGCATTTTTGTTGTTATTGACCACAGTCATTTGACAGAAAGATGACCAATTGAGTTTCATCGATAAAGAATTATTTTCAAAACTTACAATAAATACAAAATAACAAATTGATTTAATTTATAAAAATAAAGCAATGATAAATACAAATCAAAACGTCAATATTTTGACTATTGACATTATTTTGACGCTTATCTAAAATCATCCGTGTTACTCAGGGTAAAAATGAGCCATATGGCTCAAGTCCGTACTCTCCATTATCGGAAGTACGGTTTTTTTTTGCCTAAATCCTAATACGCATTCTCCGCAAAACTGGTTCAACGTATTCTGGACAATTTGATGCGGCCAATAAAAAAGGAGCGCTCGGCTCCTTTTTTATTACTTTTTCATTATCAATGAGTTAGATTGCAATCAGATGACTAAATCACCGCAATCCTAAGATAATTACTTTCTCGCTAAGTAATAAGCAATGTCTAATAGCTCGTCATAGGACTTAATCGCACCCGTTTCAACACGGTATTTGCCATTCACCACTATCGCAGGCACGCCAGAAAGTTTCGCGTTTTCAGTATCGCGCTTCATTTTCGCCATTTGGGCTTTGACCATAAATGAATCCGCTGCGGCATCAAAAGCTTTACCATCAACGCCATTAGCCACAAATAAGGCACGCACATCGTCACGGCTAGTAAAGTGTTGTTTCTTGTCATGGATGGCAGCAAATAAAGCCGCATCGATTTTTTCATCGACATTGAGTTGATGAGCAACCGCAAAAGCGCGTGACATCTCTACGCCCATTTCTTTGCCGATAAAATCAACGTGGGCTTGGTTAAATTCCACACCTGCTGGCTTTTCAGCCAAAATTTTAGGCACAACCGTTTTCGAAAAGTTGTAGCAATGCGGGCAATAGAAAGAGAAAAACTCGGTGATTTCAGGTTTAGCTGTCGCGGGACCATCATTAATCACAGTGTAATGTACGCCTTCTTTGTATTCCGCTGCCGAAACCGCTAATGGAGCCAATAACAGCGCTGCCGCCATAAGTAATGCTTTTTTCATGAATTTTCCTTAAATCAATTATCTAAAATAGCTGGAGCCTAACATATTTCATTTTTTGAGTGTAACTCAAGCTGAGAGTTCAATCCGTTAGGCAAGAGAGCCTCGTAAATCCCACCCTGTTCACACATTTAATAAGGGATCAAACTTAGCGGTGGTTCATTAAGTGCCGCGAGTTGCTCCTTAAATGCCAAAATCTGCTGCTCCCAATACTTTTCATCCCCAAACCATGGGAAATGCATAGGGAAAGCCGGATCTTGCCAACGCCTGCCAATCCAAGCGTTATAGTGCACCATCCGTAATGCGCGTAGGGGTTCAATCAACGCCAGTTGCCGCGTATCGAATTCACAAAATTCCTCATAGGCTTCGAGCAATACCTCGAGTTGCAGTTGCTGCTGCGCCCTATCCCCCGTTAACATCATCCATAAATCTTGAATGGCAGGTCCCATACGGGCATCGTCTAAATCCACAAAACCAGGCCCATCGGGTGTCCAAAGAATATTCCCTGGGTGTAGATCGCCATGCAAGCGAATCGGTTTGAAACATTGCTGCGACCAAACGGTGTTGACCTTCGCCAGCACTTGTTCGACCACAGTGAAAAAGGCGGCCCGTAGAGAAGTCGGCACTAATTCTGATTGTTTCAACCACGCCAAAGGCTCATCGCCTAAGATTTGCGGATTGAGCGGTTCGCGGGCATGAAAAACCGAATGCGCGCCGTACTGATGTATACGACCGATAAAACGGCCAACAAATTCCAACTGTTCTAAATTATCGACCTCAAAGGCTCGACCACCGATGGAAGGAAACAGTGCAAACCGAAAACCTTGGAAATGGTGCAAGGTACACCCTTGCACTAAGGCTGGCACCGCCATCGGGATTTCCTGCTCGGCAAGCGCGAGGGCAAAATCGTGCTCCTCCTGAATTTGCGCATCGGTCCAACGATTTGGACGATAAAACTTCACTACATAGCGCCGCCCTTCATCACTGCGAAATTGATACACGCGGTTTTCGTAGCTATTGAGTGCAAGCAGACCCGTTTCAGGGTAAATGCCAAGACTTTCGATAGCATCTAAAATCAAATCCGGTGTTAGAGCTTGAAAAGCAAAGGCCGCCCCCGAATCAGCATTATCGATGGCACTTTGGTGTTGATTTAACGTATCTAGGCTCATTGGAACTCTCTCATTAAATGGTGGCGCGCTCATAAGTGGCGGCTTAACAGCGTGGCAAGGTATTCTAGCACCTCAACATCAGCCTCACGCTCCACACTCAGCCAACAGATATTGCCGTAAAACTCATAATTGAGCCAAAGTGGTGTACCTTCAAACTCCAATAACCATTGATGACGATCGGCTCCCCATTGACGCTCGCGCACGCGGCAATCTAAGGCCTTGGCTAACGGCTCGGCAAAGGTTTCGAAATGATCAAAATCGATATCACCGCTCACACTTAAGCTTAACGCGGCTCTATCTAACTGAATGGCGTTTAATTTCATCTTTACTTCCATCAACTACTGCACGACATAATCAGCCCTTGCCCCCAATCCGGAGGACGCTTGGCCAGATCGTCATGCTCAGCTTGCTCGCTAAACGGTTGACGCAACACTTGGTGCAAACGCTGTAGCGGCGCAAGATCCCCTTCTTCAACGGCGATAATCGCTTCTTGGGCCAAATAGTTGCGCAAAATATACTTGGGATTGATGTTATTACGCGCCTGCTGCCACGCCTCAACATCAGTAACCTTACCAAGCCGCACCTGATATGCCTGATACCAAGTATCGAACTCGTTGAGATCAATAAAATCATCCCGCAAAGGCGTGTGCACACTGCTAGGATCAAGCTGACCAAATCGACGCCAAGTGTTGCTGTAATCCAGCTGATTTTTCTCCATCAACACGGTAAAGCGGCCAATGAGTTCTAAGTCCTGTTGATCCTGCTCGGCTGTCGAATCCGCTCGCTCAGCGAGTCCTAACTTAGCGCGCATCAGCATCAAATAATGCTGCACTAGAGCATGTTGATATTGATTCAAAGCGGCAATTAAATCATCTGACGGGATAACAGGCGTCAACGCCTGCGCTAAACGTTGCAGGTTCCACAGCCCAATGCCGGGCTGCTGCCCAAAGGCATAACGCCCTTCAGGATCGGAATGATTGCAAATAAAGTCTTCTTGGAAGGTATCGAGGAAGGCAAACGGGCCAAAATCGAAACTATCACCAAGAATCGACATATTATCGGTGTTCATCACCCCGTGGGCAAAACCGATAGCCTGCCAATGGGCAATCATCTTGGCGGTATCTTGCACCACCTGTAAAAACCAAGCTTTATAACCCGCCAGATCGCAGCTCAAATGCGGATAATGCTGCTTCAAGGTAAAGTTGAGCAATTGCGTCAGCTTATCGGCTTGACCACGCTCGCTATGGCAGAAAAATTCGAAATGACCGAAACGGATATGGCTGCGCGTCAAACGCACAGTAATGGCTGCGGTTTCTTGGCTCTCGCGCCAAACGGGCATATCAGAGCCGATCACCGCCAAGGCACGGGTCGTTGGCACACCTAAATGGTGCAATGCCTCAGAAACGAGAAACTCCCGCACCGCAGAGCGCATTACGGCTCTGCCATCACCATGACGAGAATAAGGGGTCGGCCCGCCGCCTTTGAGTGCCACATCCCATGCACCATTAGGGCCGATTGCTTCACCGAGGATAATCGAGCGCCCATCGCCTAATCTAGGGGTATAGCCACCAAACTGGTGCCCGCTATAAACCTGCGCATAATAGCTTGCACCTTCAACAGCCGCGTTACCCGATAAGCCCTGTAATAACCCATCTGTTGGCTGACTTAACCCAATTAATGACGCGGCATCTTCACTCCAAGCGAGCCAATGGGGGTTACTAATGCCCTGCGGATAGACTTGGGAATAAAACTCAGGCAATTGGGTGAAAAAATCCTGTTTGAACTTCATCAATACATTCCCTATTGAGTGAGCAGCTTGCACACCAGCACGGACTTATCGTTCAACTCACACTGCTGGCCACATTGATATACGCCGGCGCCGCTGGCCTCGAAGCCACTCATACCTGACCCCGTTAAACGCTGTAATCCATGGGCTTTGCGCTGGCATTGTTCGAGAGTGTCGTAATAACCATTGATATCATCAGGTTGTAACGGCGTCGTGGGCAGCGAGATCGCCTTCGAATAATAAAATAGCGTCCATTCCGGGGTTTTAGTGCAACCTGTCAGCCCAAGGCCCAAGCTGGCAAATAAGACAACCAAGGGTAATTTCATTTTGACGATTTGATTCAATAAACTCGCAACACACTTCATAAAAATAGCTCATAAAAAAAGCGAACCTTAGTTCGCCTTTTGCGCGGTAAGTCTCCGGATTCTACACGGCTTTTAGCCGTTAAATAACCGCTTTTAGGTTATGGGCATTTGAGGCGCTAGAATTAACCAGTTTATGCCAGAGTCTTTAACCTTACGCCATGACAACATAGTCATTCTTACTATCAACTTTTATGCAGTTGCAGCTTTTGCCTGCGCCTTCTCAATACGGCTGATCCGGCCTTCGAATCCTGTGACAGTACCGTCGGTTAAGCCAAGTGAGACAGCCTGCTGACATAGCGCGATAGCTTCGTTAAAGGCTTGAGTATCATTTAATAATGTTGCAAGTTGCATAAAGCCTGTGGTTTTAAGCTCAACCTGTTTGGGCTTGGTGGCATTCGCTCGATGGAATAATGCCGGATAAAGCTCACACAGTGCTGCACCATAGGCTAAATAGTCAGTCGATTTTCGCTGCTTATAACACTCTGCAATCACATCCTGTAACGCGTTATAGCGCGCAAGTTCGGTCTCTGCACTTTGATAACCTTCGAACGCACGCTGCAATGTCACATTCGCCCATGAGCCTGGTGTCGCAAGGCCTTCGGCCTCGGAGGATACAGGTTTAATTTCAGCCTCTTTCTCAATTTTTTCAGAGGCGTCGGCCAAGATAATCACAGGGTCTTCATTGGGCACAGCGGGAATATCGACATCGATAATATCTTCACTTATTGCAACGATTTCGGCGCGGCTAGGCTGATGCACCTCTTCCCTCGGCATTAATTCAATCTCAGGCGCTTTCATAATAGCAGAAGCGTCTTCAGGCGTATTATTTACTGGAGGAGTAACTTCGGGCGTAGATTCAGCCACTTCTGGGAAAGAATTAGTATCCTTTGTCATTTCAGTTGTTTTTTTTGCCATCATTGCCTCTTGCTCTTCCTTCGCCAAGCGCTGGGCACGACGAAATAAAAACACTCCGATAACGATCAGTATTAAAACGACAATGACCTTCATTCTTCTTCACCTTTTATGGCTGCTTCCTGTTAGAAGCTATTGCAGTTGGCTTGCCAGAACGACTCAGTGGTCTGCGACTGACAAGGAGTTTTGTCCAAAAGTTGAGCAGTGATTAACCGCTATTAAAGTCCATAGTGTCTGTGTAAATCAAGTATTTATGCCGTTTTATCCGATCTTGCACGCAAATCGATATAAGCAATTCGGCTAGACTGCTAAGGTTTATGACCGTTTGCAAAAAATTAAGGAAAGCCTAATGCAAAAAATTCTTATTGTTGCCCACGCGAGTCCATACGGCACAGAAAAACTGTTTAACAGCCTGCGCATTGCTTTAGCCCTCAAGGATCAAACCGAGCAAGATGTTGATCTCAAAATCTTTTTAATGTCAGATGCGGTATTTGGGGCACTCAAACAGCAGACAACGCCTGATTTAAGCTATAACTTGCAGCAAATGTTTGAGATCCTTAGTGCTCAGCAAGTCCCGATTTTACTGTGTAAAACCTGCGCTCAAGCGCGAGGAGTGAATACGGATATGCTGCTCGAAGGCGCTGAAATTGGCACCTTACAGGATCTCACCCGCTGGACACTTGATGCCGATAAGGTAATGCACATTTAAAGTCTTATTTTGTGCGCATCTTCATAAATTGACACTTAGGTTTTGAACAAGCCCGCGCCGCTGCTTATGATGGGATTATCCGAGTAACAGACTAAGGTATTCCCATGGACTCAGCGGCCCTACTCACAGGCAAACTGCGCTACGAGCATCAAACCATTAGCGCGATGGCGAAGATCTATTGCAAAGCTAAGCACCAAGGCCAAACGGCATCCGGCCTGTGTGAAGAATGTTTAGCACTGCTAGAGTATGCAGCCGTTCGCCTCGACCGTTGTCCCTATGGGCAAGATAAGCCCACCTGCAATAAGTGCTCAGTGCATTGCTACAAGCCCGCCCAAAAGGCGCAGGTCAAAGAGATCATGATTTTCGCGGGGCCGAGAATGCTGTTACCGCATCCCATTCGTGCAATCAAACACTTACTGGCCGAGCGTCATCCCGTACCTGCGTCAGTCCCCGAAGCCGCATCTAATCGTCATCAACGCATCGCCATTTCACAGAAAAATACCTAGGAATGCTTTTTCGCCTCGAATTTCCCTGATATAACAGGTCGTCGAGGTGACAAAATGAACGAATTTAATACATTTTTTGCTCAAGCCTATTGGTGGTTATCCCTATTTGGTGGCTTACATTGCCTCGCGTTAGCTATTTATATTCGTTACTTTTATCATTCGGACAATAATCAAAAGCTGTTGGCGGCTTTTCTAAGTCTCATCGCACTGTATTTTCTGACAGGAATGCTTAACCGTGATAACATGCCAATTCCTATCCACATATTATTTAATTTGCTTGCCCCGATTTATTTTTTACTCATGCCACTGCTTTACCTCTATTGCAAACGCAGTTTAGAGCAACATACTGAGCCTATTGGTTTTTCATGGCATTATTGGCCGGCGATTATCACACTACTGCTTGCAGTTATAGATATTACTTTGCGGCTCAACTTACATAAAAACGCCATTTGGTTTCAGGCTGAATTCTTTAATAATCCGCTGACGATCGATTTCAGCCACTGGAGTTTAGCAATGCCGTTGTTGCTATTTACTCAAACAGCAGCCTATTTTGTCGCTCTGTGGCATCTACTTAAACAATATAAAGTCAGTCAACCGCCATTGAGCGATGCACCACAGGACACCTTGAAACTCATCCGTTTCCGCTGGTTATTTGGCCTAACCTTAGCGATGTTATTTAACTGGCTACTGCGTGTTTTTGTGGTTGTACTGCCTTTTTATCTAGGCGACTCGCTTTCAGCCTTATCCCACGCCTTGCCCCGATTAAGCTTACTATTAAGTTTCTACTTACTTGCCGCCTATGGTCTAAAGCAGATCACTCGTACAGCGTATTTGAAAGGCCATTTATCAGTGCCTAAGCCCAAAGTTGAATCTTCATCTTCAGGAGTGCTCACCCCAGAGGAGTTTGAATTTATTCAACAACTGCAGCAAGAATCGAACGATAGCAAGGAAAAATCGACCACCACGCCCAATCCACCTCAGAACTAAACCATCGCTTAGCAATCAAAACTGGCAACATGTCTTATTGAAAAACTGAATCCGAGCTGACATTAACGCAGCTTTAGGCTGTCATTTGTGACAACAAAGGGTAGTCTGATGGAACCAAGACTTAAGGAGGAACGCCATGAAATCAATTTTATCTTTTGTTGTCGCATCGACCTGCTTGATTGCCAGCTTACTGACACCAGTTGCGCAAGCAGATGATAGTTACACTGAGGCTTTAAAAAATTTTCACCAAGCCAAGGAAACCCGCAAATTTTTTGATACCGCCTATGGCTACGCCCTCTTTCCAACAGTTGGCAAAGGTGGGATTGGTATTGGCGCCGCCTACGGCAAAGGTCGGGTTTTTCAAGCGGGACAATATATGGGAGACTCCAGCCTAACCCAGCTATCTATTGGATTTCAATTAGGTGGACAAGCCTATAGTGAAATCATCTTCTTTAAAGATGCCAAATCCTACAATGAGTTCACCAGTGGCAGTTTTGAGTTTGATGCCCAAGCCTCCGCAGTTGCCATTAATATGGGTGCTAACGCCAAAGCAGGCACCACAGGCAACTCGGCAGGTGCTGGTCAAGCCGGTGGTAATCAATCGGCTACCGCAGCCTATATCAATGGTATGGCGGTCTTTACCGTTGCCAAGGGTGGACTAATGTTTGAAGCCGCACTGGCGGGACAATCTTTTACCTTCGAGCCTAGGGGTAACTAAGATTACAAGACCGCTTCCAGAAAACCTCTGAACTCGAAAAGCTCAGAGGTTTTGTTTTAATTACGCTTTAACCTACTCATGTCCCCAAGGAACTGGCGGTAAAGGCTGCGGTTGGGTTAGATCAAAATCCACTTGAAAATGACGGGCTTCCCGAGTGAGTAAATAACTGAAAGTGTTTGGCGTAACTTCTATATGCCACACATTGGTGACAGACTGGGTTAGGCCATTTTGCATAAAGTTATCAATCGATGCCTGATCGATGGGAAATGATTGCTTTTGACTGGTTCCCATACTGGCGGTATCGCCACCATACATAGTGACTTTATCTTCAGTCCCATCTTGATGGCGGTGATCGTGCTTTAGCCTTAACCCCTGATCCGTTTTAGTGATCACCCAAGTACGGGAGTGGTCGTCTCCCACATGGAATGGGATTTTCAGCTCAGTATCGCTGCACTCTCGCACATGCATCACTAATGACTTATCACGAAAAGCCGCATCGGCGCTGTCCTTTGAGACGACTTTACCCGCAAACGCTTTACCGCAATGGGCGGCTAATTGATTGAAGAAAGTCTCTTGTTCTACGGCAAGTACAGGTTTGGGAGTCGCATTGGCAAATACTGGCGTTGCCATCCATAGGCCGACAATTCCAAGACGTGCTAAGGTGATAGTTTGCATTATGTTTTCCATGGGAAATTCAATGCAAAACACGCTAACACAGGGGAATAAATTTAAACTTAATTCCCCTGTGCTTGTGAAGGATTACCAACCGATGTAAAGACGAGAACGGTTACCTAAACGTTTTTTGATAAAGCGTGCCGTGATAATACTGCCCACCATCAGGAAGAGAAAAATCGCGGCCGAGAACAGAATACTCGTGATAGCAGACCCTGGCGGAAAACGGAAACGGAATATCGTTGCAGTGGTATTAAACAACATATCGAACAGCGGATGGATAAAGAAAATCGCAAAACTCATTTCGGCGATTTCGATAAGCCAAGGTAAGCGACTACGTTTTGACAACCAATCACAGAAGTTAAGCACCAACACACACAGGCTCAGTTTTTGGATAAACTGCCAGTCGATGCCGTTATATTCAAACGGTGCTTTATGATAGTTACCCACATGCTGCACTATATAACTCTGTTCAACCAAGCTCACGACAAGGAAAATTCCTGCTAGCGCACTTAAAATGGAACCATAGCGCGACACAAGATGTTCATCTTGGGAATATAAAATACCAATCAAATAGAAAGGCATAAAATAAACGACTGAATGAATAAAGTTAACGTTGCCTATGGGTCTGTGGAGCAAAATGGCCACCACACAACTCAGTACAAATAGCGTCCAACGCATTTGCTGTGAGCAGCGAATAAACCATAAAAATACTGGCGACAATAAAAACACTGCCATGATAAAAGGGATATACCAATGCGGGTACAAGATGTAACCATTCCGTACGGTATAAAAAATACTGAGCAATAACTGTTCAAGTGGCTGATGCTCCATAAAAATCCAGCGCAAACTCAAGCAGAATAAGCCAACAGCAGAAACCACTAAGAAAGGATAAAGCACATTTTGCACTTTATTCTTCATGAACTTACCGTAATCGAAGTCCTTATAAAAAATCCGATGGAAAAAATAGCCAGAGATAAACACGAACAGCGCCGTGCCACCTCTGAGTAAATTTTCCAGCAATAACGGAAACCCTTCCTCAGAGTTGTAAATACTATGCCCAAGCACGATAAAAATAATCGCAATGCCACGCATGTAGGTAAATTCGAGCTGATTTTTTCTCATATTAATTCATCGTACAGTAGAGGGTTCTTCCCTCAACAACACTTGCAGAAACCCTTATTGTTCCGTGGATTTCCGGCTCATTAAACACCAGATACTGACCTTCGCGTTGGAAGGAAAACCCCAAAGGTAACAGAGTTGCGGCTTCAATGCCCTCACAATAATTTTGCAAAGGCACATCCAACAAGGGGCTACCACTGACATTTAAGTTACTAAATTGCACACTCATCCCTAAATAAGCCTGAGTCATTTCCTCTTGATAAGGCACGACATAAAACCCGGAACGAACTTCCCCCACATCCATAAAACTACTGCTATCGCTCACGCTCGGCATGACCAATAGTGGCACCTTGGGGTCCTGCACATCTCGCAATAGCTGAGCCAATTTTTGGTCAGTCGACGGATAGTAAGCCAGCATATCTTGCAGACGTTTCTTCTGCGCACTATTTTGCCCAACCGGTGGAGTAATCGGCTTAATGCGACCCAGCAGTAAATCCACAGGCAACATGCCCGACATGACGGACTCTTTCCACACATAGGCATCTTGAGTGCTGTCTAACAGTATTCCCGCAAGTGCGCCGATATTCTCAGCTTCGGCCGTCCAACCGCCAAGCATTTGCTGCTGTTGATAATAATCCTGCACATATTGCAGCAGTATCTGTTGATAACCGAGATAGGTTTGGTTTTGGCTCAGGAAGCGCGCGCCCGCAATCAGCTCAACGTATTTTGCACTGCCTTCGACTAAATCACTCACATAACTGACTTTATCTTCGTTAGGCGCCGTTTGACGCCATGCCTGCAACCAGTAAGCAGCATGGCCTAAGTACAATGCTTGTTGCTCGGGCTGTTTTAAGGCTGACATGAGCGAGTTGAATAACTGAAGACGGTAATAGCGCGCATCAAAATTAAGCGGGTAGACCTCCCCTTCATAGCGGCGAGCGTCCTCTAATACACGCCACTCGGATTGAGCGTAAAAATGAAACGCCTCATGCACACTATTGCCAGCCCAAATCACGAAAGGCAAATCGGCAGTTTTTGTCGTACTATCAAATTGAATCGTGGGAGACTCGAGCTGGATCAACACACCAGCCAACCCTTGATACTGAGGAAAACCAAAATTAACTGATAGACCAGAGTGAAGGTTAACTGACTCTAACACACTGTTGTCTTTAATAATCTCACCACCGGGCTGACGTAACCAAACACTGCCCGCATAGCTGAAGAGGTGGACTTTATCGTCGAGACGAAATCCCGGCCACAGAGTTTCACTCTGACGACTAGTTTGAGCCATAAAATCGAGGTATAGACGAGCGAGTTGTTCTGGCGAGGCCTTATCGGCGAACACGGGAGTGGCGGCAGAGACTCCTATCAACCACAGGATCACCACCATAATATTTTTCATTTATTTGCCTAAACACACACAATGGGTTCACAAAACAGCGCTAGCATATAGCGCAATTGCGTAATAGTGAAACGTTTAACAGAAAATTTTTTTACCCTCAAAAAACTAAGCCAACTCATCTTCATGAACCACTAATAAAATCATATTTTTAAGGTTTAATGCTCAGAAGTATCAGGATTTAGGCGTTGTCGGCTCATCGCCAAACCACAACGCTAACTTAGCCGCAGCCAGTGATTTAACCTCATCATCAATATAAAGCGTTACCATAGTCAACGCCGCCGCTAACGCCCCTAAATCATCAGTAAAACCGACTAACGGCGTTAAATCGGGAATCGCATCTAAAGGCGAGATAAAATACGCCAAGGCCCCAAAAATTACCGACTTGGCCCACGTAGGTGTATTAGGCTTTTGCGCAGCATAGTAAAGCCACAAAGCACGCTCAACCACCTCACGCCCAGCCTGGCGACCAAACATTTTGATTTTGTTCCAAAAACCAGTTTCAGTGAATTGCTCTTCTGCCATAAATACCTCCTGTTAAGTGAGCCCTAAATGCGATACGAATACTGCAACTCATAGCGACTTTTCTAAATTAGCAAACCTCTAGCATTAAGGATAAGTAACCACACTTTTGCTTAAGAATAAAGCAAGCATTCGTTCTGAAATCACGCTTGTATATCGATGGTTATTTAGCCTAACCCATCCTCCTACGACACACCAATAGACAACACAAGTACGAACGTCACAATTTTTTATCTCGACATATCTTTCAACTTTATTCCTGAACTCATTCACACATTCACTAATAAAACCCAGAAAAATTAAATTTCACCATCAGAAATAAGGTTATTTCAATCACTTAAAAACAGGATGAAACTCATAAATAACAGAATTAACCAGAACATAATGCCATATTAATCTTGGCAACAAGCCTACAAAGAGCTCATAGTGATATGAAAATAAAGCCAAGAACTTACCAAAATGAAAATAGATAATCTTAATTACCTTCAGCTTAGAGTATTACTTTCCGTTTATAAAAATGGTCAAGCCAATATAGCCGCCACAGAGCTTGGTCTATCAAATTGCAACGTTACGCGTATATTAAATGCTCTACGCGATATATTTATGGACTCACTATTCATTCGTAAATCACATGGATTAATTCCAACTAAAAAGTTAGAAGAGCTCATTCCGCACGCCAAGTATCTTGTTGAACAATATCAACTACTCGAACGTCAACATTCTGTTTTTACTCCTAGTGAGTCAGGCGGTCATTTTGTAATACGCGCCTATGACGAGTTTGTTTATGCTGTTCATAAAGTGATCTCAAACTATATTCAACCTGAAGCACCCAATATTAGATTCGATGTCCGTAGCTTAAGTCACGATTGCAACAATGAGTTAATAACTGGTGATATTGATTTTGTTGTTGTGTACGAAGGCTTCGATGATAGTCGACTCAATAATGAAATCTTCTCCGAAACTGGAGATATCTACATCTTAGCCAATCATAATCACCCCATTCTTGAGGGTGAAATGTCATTGGAACAACTATCAAACTATCCACTGTTAGAGATTGATAACTATAACGATCTCAGTTGTCCGCTATTGGTTAACCTTTGTCGTGACAATGGATTACAAATGGATGTGGCGGGTTATACAGACAGTGTAGCAACCGCCATGCAACTGCTCGCTCAATCTAACAGCATCACGTTAAGTTGTAATCAATTTACTCGTCAATTTGTCGACATGATTCCCTCGGTTAATTATCGAAGATTAACAGATGAAATGATTAACGATATTAAAGAAATCCGCAGTGAACAAAGAGCAGTTGGAAATTACATTCTCTATGGAAATATAAATAACTCACCAGCATTCAACTGGGTTAAATCAAAACTCGTTTATGGATTAGAGAGAGAATGGCGATTAGCCTCAGCTAATTAAGAGATAAGTCACACGTCAATAAAGAGGTAGTTAATGGAATTCACACTTTTTTGCATCACGGCATTTGCCGCTTATCTGGTGTTAAAAAAACCAGAAAAAGAGTCGCTCGCAGACAAATTATTATTTGGTTGCATTGGGTTAAGTTTCTTCATTTGGATAATGATGTCTTGGGGCATTTTACTTCCTATCGGCAATTACTAAAGGGCTACCATGAAAGAGCATTTATTTAACAAGCTAGCTTCATTTGCTTCTATTATTATCATGGCATTACCCGTTGGTATTGCTTGTTTTATTTTCGGATTTATTTATTTAGATAACCCTTGTGCTTTCTGCTGGCAAGAACGTACAGCCATGATCTTAGTGGCGCTAACAGCCCTCTATATCGTTCGCTTTGGCCTAAAACCTAAATATATCGCCGCGTTAGTTTGGCTTGGAATATATGGTGCCTTTATGGCCTCAGTTCATACCTCGATCAATTTAGGCAGTGATATTGGCCAAGGTTTTTCACTGAAAATCATGGGCGCTCATACCTACACTTGGGCGTTATTCGTGTTTGTCGTCGTGCTTATTGTGGTGGCATTACTCATGCTCACACTTGGCAATAAGTTCCCGAATAACGGCTACGGCAAGCAACCACTCGATACGCTTCCTAAGGTTGCCTGTGGGATATTCCTAGTCGTGATCAGTGGCAATATTGTCCAAGCCTTTACGCAAACGGGCCCCCTTCCCTTCGTAGGTCAAGATAGCCCTGGCCGAGTCTCTTTTAATCCTCAATACATGAGTTGGGAACTCGACCACTGGCCAACTTATGCACCTAATGCTCGCGGTGCTTACGCCATTGATAATCCAGATATTGAGACTTGGCAACCAACAGAACCGCTATTTGCTAAGGCTCCTAGAGCGAAATTAGTCGCTGAACAAGTACTCCCATTGGAGATAAGTGGACGTGTGACTGCCATTGACTATCAAGCTGACGCAGAGATTTATGCCCTAACGACAACAAATAATTGGGTCTATATCCTTGATAAGAAAATGCAAATTCTCAGTAAAGCGCAGATTGACGGCATGTATATGCTGCATATTGAAACGCTTCATGGGGTTGCCTTTACTTCCGCCAACAGCTTGCTGGTGATGGGCTTCAATAAAGCTTGGGCGGAATTAACGCTCGATCCAACACAAAACTGGGAAATGAACTATCGCCGCTTCAACCAAAGTAGCGATGGCATAGGTGAAACCGCTCGCGGCCAGTTCAGCACGGTACGCGCTAAAACCAGCTACAGCTTGGCATTGGGTTACAGCAGCACACTCGCACAATTTGTCACAGTGACGACCCGCGATGCACTCAACGAACACTTAGTGTTATCACGCTTTGACCGCTCAGATATGACGCTCTCTGCCGAATCAAATTTACAAGGACTCCCTGCACTACCTCAAGTAACAGGCATCAGCGTTCAAGGCGAGCAAGCTTGGATCCTCAACAATGACGGCAGCGAGGTACTTAAGCTCAATCTGCTTACTGGCGAAGTAACACCTATGGCCAAACTGGCTGGCACGAACAATCCGCAAGGACTGTTAGTACAGGATGACAAACTGTTGACCATCAGCCAGATCAATGGGCAAAACCAACTGCAAACCTATGTGATGTAAGTAATTTCGCCCTGGGATTCTCTCGGGGCATGCCGATTTCCCGGCGATATAAAAGGCACAAAGCCAATAATCAAAACGAACCTAAGGTTCAAATCATGGTGGGTGATGACGATGAAAATCGATAGACGCACGTTTTTACAAGGAGCTGCAGCAAGCGCTGTACTGTCCTCCCTGTCAGGCTTAACCCCCGGCATAGCACATGCCAAGCAACAAGGCGCCAATACAGGTCTATTGGCAAAACGAAATGGAGATGTTGTTTATCATAGTTGTTTACGCAACTGTGCAGCCCGATGTTTACTTAAGTTTAGAGTGCAAGATGGTCGCATGACCTATGTATCCGGGGCAGAAGAACAAGCTAAAACAGGTTTAGCGCCCTGCTTGAAAGGTCAAAGCTACGTTCAGTATACCTATGCCGCCGACCGGATCTTACATCCAATGGAGCGTGTTGGTAACAAAGGCGAAGGTAAATGGCGCCGTATTAGTTGGGATGAAGCCTATAGTAAAATATCTAGTCGTTTCAAACAGATCATTGCAGAGCACGGTTCAGAGGCCATTCTTCCCTACAGTTATTCTGGCAATTATGGCGCCATTGGAATGTCCGCTTCCGGTGAGCGTTTCTGGAACCGTATCGGCTCCTCTATTCTTGAACGTAAAGTCTGTACCTATGCCGCCTATGATGGGCTCGAATCCTTGTATGGCACCTTCCTCGGCCCAGATCCTGAGGATATCTTACTCAGCGATGTGTACCTCACCTGGGGACATGATGAAGTTGTTTCTAACACTATTGCTATCAAACTCATTAACCAAGCCCGCGACCGCGGCACCAAACTGTTAGTCGTCAATCCACAGCGAACCCCTTTATGTTCACAGGCAGATATTTACCTACAACCTCGCCCCAGCACAGATGTACAACTCTGCGCGGGCATAATGAAATATCTTGTAGAGAAAGATTTTGTCGATCATAAGTTTATCGCAGAGCAAACCATTGGCTACGACGCCCTATTGCAACGCTTGAACGAGATCAGTTACGACGAAATAGAGAAGATCACGGGGGTTCCTCGGGCAAAAATGTTTGAATTTGCCAAGGTGCTAGGCGAAAACGAAAAAACCATGTTGCGTATGGGCTATGGTTTCCAACGTAACTTTAACGGTGCCCGCATGTCCCGCGCTGTGGCTATGTTGCTCGCCGTTACAGGGAACTTTGGTAAGCGTGGTAACGGGTTAATCTACGATAACGTTCATGCAGGTGGCGGACTGAATCAGTACCAAGCGAGCGGTAAATATATGCGCTCCAATCCTGATGCGCAGCGGATCAATATGACGGAGCTTGCCAAGGCGCTTCATCCTACACATCCCACCAGCCATGACAAACCGAGTAAACCGATTCACGGCATGATTATCTATAACGGTAACCCTGTCGTTGTGGCACCGGATACCAATGCCGTTATCGAAGGAATGAAACGGGAAGATCTGTTTGTGGTCGGCCATGACATGGTCATGACGGACTCACTGCAATACTGCGATATTATCCTGCCTGCGGCCAGCCAATTTGAAACCGATGATATCGTCGGCGACTACCATGGCTACTATGTACAGGTCTGTCAGAAAGTCATTGAACCGCTGGGAGAATCTAAATGCAACTGGACCTTCTTCCGTGAATTAGGCCAAGCCATGGGATTTGAAGACCCCGCCTTCAAAGCCAGTAATGATGACATCATTCGCGAGCTGTTAACGACCGATTCGCCTTACTATAAAGGCGTCAGTTACGAGCGGTTGATGAAGGAAAAATACATCAAGTTAGACATTCCCCAGCCTGTACTCGCCGATGGTAAATACGATACGCCAAGTGGCAAGATTGAATTTAGTTCTCAGCTCATGGCCGATGCAGGTTTTCACCCTGTACTCGATTGGGGTTTACCCGAAGATGAGATGGAAGCCAAAGAAAAAGCACTTCCCTTCCGCCTACTCTCATCAGGTGTTCCACAGCGGGTCAATAGCTCCTTCTACAATGTAAAATACATTCGTGCCATTCCCGCCTACTACGTAAAAATCAATCCTGAAGATGCAAAAACCTACGGCATCAAAAACAACGACAGAGTTCAACTCAGTAATCACCGCGGTGAGGCCAAGTTTGTAGCCATGATAACCAGTGGCGTACCTCAAGGGACCTTGATGAGCCCTAAATGTAATTGGCTCAGACTCAATCCTAACGGCACTGAGGGTTGCACTAACTCATTGACGACAGACAGATTGACCGACATGGGTGGTTGCTCTGCCTACCATTCAACCCGCGTGTCTTTGGCTAAAGCCTGATGGAGAACCCCATGGAAAATAAACATCAACTCGGATTCGTCTTCAGACAAGAAAACTGTGTTGGCTGCCAAGCCTGCACCATTGCCTGCCAAATCCACAATGAACTCCCAGAAGACGTACGCTTTCGTAAAGTCGACAGATATGAAGTGCAGCGCGATGACGGTGAGGTAGACGTATGGCTAAGCCACTCCTGTATGCACTGTGGTAATCCAGCCTGCTTAATTGCTTGCCCTGCCCAAGCTTATACCGTTCGCAGTGATGGACTCGTCGTGCTTAACCGCGACAAGTGCACAGGTTGCGGCCTGTGTGTCAGTGCCTGCCCTTACGATGCCGTCGTCATGCTTAAAACTGATGGTAAAGCCGCTAAATGCAATATGTGCATTGAACTGATCGACCAAGGTCTTAAGCCTGCGTGCGTCGATGGCTGTCCAGTAAAATGTCTCGATACCGACCGTATCAATCAGCTACTCGCTCAAAAACCTTCAGTCTCTAAGCAAGGGATTGGTTACGGTAACTGCGTCACCAAACCTAACATGGTCATTGTTAAGGAGCGGCTATGACATCAACGGATTTTGGTCCAGTAGCGGCAGGTTATCAGGCGTTCAAGGGAATGTTGTTTACTCCTTCCTCTCCCGAAACCTTGCAACGGCTGATCACTTGGTTAGAGCATAACCAGCAATATCCCATGCTGTTGCAGGAGGCTCGTAAATGGTTGACTGAGCCGATAGAGCTCGAATGTGACTATAACCGCATGTGTATCGGGCCGACACGCTTGTTAGTTCCCCCCTATGAGTCTGTGTATCGCGATGGGGGAAGGCAGCTCAACACCGACAACACTAGTGCTGTGGCGACGTTTTACCAAAAACTGGGCTTAGTTATAGATAACAAACTCAATGAACCTGCTGATTATATTGGCAATGAAATGGAGTTTCTCTTCTGTGCCGAAGCCCTACGTCACCACCATAGCCACACAAACCCCACTGTAGCTAATGAGCTGAACCAGATGGCGCAGCATTTTTTACAGCAACATCTCGGTACTTGGTTTGAGCATTTCACCGACAAAATGTCACACCACGCTCAGCTCCAGTTTTGGGACTGCTATGCCAAGGCGCTAGCCGACTTTTTGGCGAACAGATTAAATATTGCAGGGGCCCATGCCCCATCTGAAAAGCCTCGACTCGATGCTTAAGGATATAATATGAAAAGATTAATCACTGTTATCACTAGTCTTACTGCTGGCATTTACAGCTTACCGCTACTGGCGAGCGAAACGTTAATGCCCCAACCTCAACAATGGCAACCCATACAGGAAATCGCCGTTCAAGGGGATATTCCTGAACTTCGTGGAATGCCACTACAGCCTGAGTTTCCTGCGCCCTTGGCCCAAGTCAATCAAGGCTATCTCGAAACGCTCGCTCCTGCGACTTGGTGGGCCGATCTACTGACTTACAGTTTCTTTGGGATGTTTTTCGTCTTAGCCCTGTTTGTTTTAATCAATGGCAAGGCAAAACTGACTCAAGGTTTCTCTGGTCATAAAGTCAATCGTTGGAGTGGAATGGATATATTGTTCCACTGGATAGGCGCAATCGCTTGCCTACTGCTGATCGGCACCGGACTGGCGATGATCGCAGGCCGTTTTTGGTTAGAACCGAATATGGGAGCAGAACGTTGGATCGGTTTTATCGGTAGCTCTGTAGCCATTCATAACCTTATGGCCTTTCCCTTTATATTAGGTTGGTTAGTAATGGTGGTGAAATGGGCCAACAAACAACTCCCTGAAGCCTGCGACTTAGGTTGGTTTAAGGCGCTCGGCGGCTACCTCAACTTCGGCTCGTTCAAAGGCAAGCACCCTGATGCGGGCTTTGCTAACGCAGGCGAAAAACTCTGGTTCTGGTGTTTTGCCCTGTTTGGCGCTCTGATGATTGGCTCCGGTGTGGTCTTGATGTTCCCAAGCTTGGTCGCAACCAAAGATGGCGCCAATCTCGCCTTAATCCTGCATCTCGTGAGCGCTTTCGTGCTAGGGGCATTTACCGTCGTACATATCTATATGGCAACAGTGATTTCTGAAGGCGGTATGGAATGCATGCTCACAGGGAAATGCGATGAGAACTGGGCTAAGCAACACCACAATCTCTGGTTCCAGAAGTTACCTAAAAGCAAGTAAAAGCTGACGACTCGGGGTCACTGCAACTCCAAGTGAGTCAATAACGCCAGTATCCCCCCATTCGGGGGGAATCACCCACACCCATGTCCGCGATCTTTAAGGTCAGGGCTAGTTGCATCTTAAAAAACCGTTACACCCTAAAATAAGGGGAAATTATGAATAAAACCTCACTACTGCTACTCGGTCTCACGCTGCCTTTTGCCACTATGGCCGCAGAAAATCGTGATTGGGAGCAACTCGATCGCCGCCTACAACACTTAGAACAGCAACAAACAACTCAACTGCAAAATACCGAACTTAGCCTCTACGGCTCACTGAGACCGACGCTAGTCTACAGCGATAGTCGTTTGAGCGACGATTGGGATGTTGGAGATGCGCTCTCACGTATAGGAATTAAGGGTAAAACTGAATTCGCTCCCGGCTGGGCATTGCTGGCACAGGGGGAATGGAAAATAAACCTGAACGGTGATGGTAGCTTTGGTGATGCACGCTTAGCTTTTGCGGGCGTAAGCTCTCCTTGGGGACAATTCACTCTCGGCCGTCAACGCCCCGTACAATATAGCCTAGTCGCCGAATATACTGACATCTTCAATAATGCCAACTCGCCTTTCGCCTACAATCAGGAGAGTCCTTTCTTTACGGATAATCTCGCGCTCTATCAAACAAAAATCGGCTATTTTACCCTTATGGGATCCGCGCAATTTAAGAGCGAAGAGGCCAACAGTGGTGCCGATATGCTGAACGCAGGGCTTGGCTTCGACTGGCAACAGTTACACCTGGGCCTAAGTTACCTAGAGCAGGATACTTTCGAGTCAAATCTTAATACTGGCAAAGAAAATACTACTGGCTTTGCAATGGCTTATAGCTTTACCAATGGTGTCTATCTTGCCGTTGCCTATCAATATAAGGACTACCAACTCAATCAAGGCGAAGACAGAGAGGGCTATAGCCTCGATAGTGCACTCGCCCTGCCACTCGGCCAGGACTATAAGCTTAAGCTGGGTTACTTCCGATTCGACGATGGGATAAACGACTCAAGCAGTCTTAACTATCAAGGCGTTAATACCACAATAGAGTGGAATCCCAGCGCCAATGTGCGCCTACATGCAGAATACTTATATCAAGACAATGACAACCGAGATACAGATAACAGTATCGCTATCGGGGTTCGCTACGACTTCGATTTAAACTGGAAAGGTTAACCCAAACCCAGCCAAGGATGGCACTCCTCTCAACTGCGCAGATTGCTCATAAGGTACGGCGATATGCGGCGGGTGTTAGGCCGAAGGTTTGTTTAAAGCGTGCCGAAAATTTTTCTGCTGACAAGTACCCGCAAGACAATGCGACTTGTAAAACTGAATCGCTAGAGTTTTGCAACAGTGCTAAACCCTGGCACAAGCGCACTTCGGCGAGCAATTGCCTAAAGCTAGTGTCTTCCTGCGCCAGTTTACGTCTTAAACTTGCACTGCTCATATGCAACTTGTCGGCGATTTCCTCTTGCTGCCATGGGGCAGAAGGATGTTGACTCAGTATTGCCAATACGGCTTGAGTGACACTCGATTGCTTATGCCCATAAAGCCAATTCACACTACTTTGCTGCGGCAAACTTAACAATAATGCGGCTAAATAATGCATCTGCACCGATGTGGGCAGCGCCAAGGTCAGGCTATGCAGTAACGCATTCCAGGCAAAATCGACCGAGCGTGAGATTGTTTGTGTAGGCTTTGGCATCATCCTATCGGTTGCCGCCAGCGTAACGCCTGAGGGCAACTCATAGGGCAAGACGAGTTGCACCGCTCGGTAACGTCCGCTCATCGGCCGATTGACGAAACTGATATGGCTTCCGGCGGGTAACAATAATAGCTGTTCCGCATTCACGGCGAGGGTATCATCTTGCCAAAGCAACGACTTTTCCCCTTGGATCACTCTAATAATCGAGGGCTGATGCACAGGCACCCGTGAGAGTGACTGCGCCTGTTTCGAATCGTATTCAAACATGCGGATCATACATCAGCCCTGTAATATCAGCGGTGATACACTGCGGTCAGCTTAGCGTGCCCTAAAGCTTGTGCATTGAGCATAAAGCCTAACAGCGCGGGTGAGGCATCCTTAGGTAACTCTAATGGCGACGGTAGCGCCCACACTGTAAATTCATATCGATGCATTCCGTGCCCCTGTGGCGGACAGGCACCACCAAAGTCGGTGGTGCCAAAATCATTCTTTAGCGCAATCGCCCCTTTAGGTAATGCATTGGCTTTAGAACCCGCACCTTGCGCTAATTGCTGTTGATCGCCACCAATATTATAAACTGCCCAATGCCACCAGCCGCTGCCCGTGGGTGCATCGGGATCATACGCCGTCACCGCATAGGCTTTCGTGCCTTCAGGGGCATCGCGCCAAGCAAGTTGGGGCGAAATATTTGCGCCTGTACAGCCAAACCCATTAAAAACAAATTGATTAGATAATTGCTGACCTTCACTAATATCTTTGCTCGATAAGGTCATGGCCTGCACCGACCCTAATACTGCGGTAAATAATCCAATTCCGACTATCCACTTATGTAAATGCTTCATCACAATCTCCAATTGATACGTAACACCGCTAATTTACGTCAGTCTTAAGTGGCAAACCTGCCTCAAAACGCCAATTTTCTTCCCTAAATGCTCAAAATTGAGAAAAAGTGTCGACTTTTTGTCATCTTTAAGCACTCAAGTGATTTTGTAAAGACTTCATCTGCATTTTTATGCAAGGATGGCGTACCCTATAAATCACCAAGCAAATTAATACTGTAGTTTGCGCGTAATTAGATATTTATTATTTATAAATTTATGCATTTTTAATTTTAAAAATAAACTGACAATATTTACTTTCGTTATTTAGATAATGATACTTAAGGATGATTGACTGTAATTACACAGATAAAACTTATTGCAATAAATAATTACAGTTAATTAAAAATAAGACACCGATCATATTTTTATTGGCAACACCTAGATAAACTCCATGCCGTAATAAAACGAATTAATAATTTTCTCGAATTTCATAATGGAGTTGTATATGAAGAGGAAATCTAAAATCATGGCACATATCCGACGTACTAGACATATCATGATGCCTAGCCAACGTGATTACTTCGACCATTCATTTATCTTCCTTCGCTAATCTTCGCGTAGGTAGTAGACCAATTAACAGGTCTAAAGTGGTATTGCCCTCGTAAGCGCATACACTTATCGTACTGTTTTTTCAGGTTTATTATCTCGCACCTAAATCAAAGCATTCTTTTGCTCGTGCAGTAACGCTGCGGCTAAGTCATTCATTTTGAATAAATCTATCTATTTATTCTTGGACGACTTATAGCTTCATCATATCTGCACACGGAATAGCCATATCTAATTTAATACCATTAATATTTTTAATTAGGTATAGGCCAAGTTGTATCCAAAACTTTTTAAAGTAAAAGGGAAATTAACGATGAAATCATTAAAAGTTGCCGCCAGCTTATCTGTTAGATCATGTTTTGAAATAGACAGAGAAGTCGTCAATGTATTAACCACAGATTTTTGCGATGTGGGCGCGGCTGTAGTTTCTGTTGATGATGTTAAAAATGGTATTGTTGAAAAAATTAAAAATACCGGATTAAAACTGCCTATTTTCGTATCCGTTTGCTGTGAAGAAACCTTCCCAGATGATATTTGCTCCTCGATTACTGGGGTATTTGAACTCTGCGGTAGCAATACCGATTTCTATGGAAAACAGGTCGAAACCGCCGTCCAAAAATATGAGCAAGCTCTACTACCACCTTTCTTTGGCACACTGAAAAAATACGTGGAAATGGGTAACTCCACCTTTGCCTGCCCAGGCCATCAGGGTGGTCAATTCTTCCGTAAACATCCTGTGGGTCGCCAATTTTTCGATTTCTTTGGCGAAACCATTTTCCGCTCAGATATGTGTAATGCCGACGTTAAACTCGGCGATCTATTAATCCACGAAGGCGCGCCACTGGATGCACAAAAATACGCGGCGAAGGTATTTAACGCCGATAAAACCTACTTTGTGCTCAACGGCACTTCTTCTTCAAACAAAGTGGCGACCAACGCACTGCTGGCAAAGGGTGACTTGGTATTATTCGACCGTAACAACCATAAATCCAACCACCATGGCGCGTTAATTCAAGCGGGCGCAACACCGATTTATTTGGAAACCGCCCGTAACCCCTTCGGTTTTATTGGCGGTATCGACGCCCACTGTTTCCAAGAGTCTTATTTAAGGGAGCAGATCCGCGCCGTTGCGCCTGAGCGTGCCGATGAACAACGTCCATTCCGTTTAGCGATTATCCAGCTCGGCACCTACGACGGCACCATCTACAATGCTCGCCAAGTGGTTGATCGTATTGGTCATCTATGTGATTACATCCTGTTTGACTCTGCTTGGGTTGGCTATGAACAGTTTATTCCTATGATGAACGACTGCTCGCCACTGCTGCTGGAACTGACACCTGAAGATCCCGGTATTATCGTGACTCAGTCAGTGCACAAACAGCAGGCTGGGTTCTCACAAACCTCGCAAATTCACAAAAAAGATAAACATATCAAAGGCCAAGCCAGATACTGCAACCATAAACGCTTCAACAACGCCTTTATGATGCATGCCTCTACCAGCCCCTTCTACCCTCTGTTTGCTGCATTGGATGTGAACGCTAAGATGCACGAAGGCGCCAGCGGCCGTTATCTGTGGCGTGAAGCGGTAAAAGCCGGTATCGAAGCGCGCAAGTTACTGCTGAAAAAATGTAAATATATCAAGCCATTTATCCCAAGTATGATCGAGGGGCGCCCATGGCAGGATTATCAAACTGAACAAATGGCCGATGATTTACGTTTCTTCGAGTTTGAACCCGGACAAAAATGGCACTCCTTCGAGGGCTATGAAAAAGGCCAATATTTCGTTGATCCTTGTAAATTCCTATTAACTACGCCAGGTATTGATGCCGAAACCGGTAAATATACTGAGTTTGGTATTCCCGCGACGATTTTGGCTAACTTCTTACGTGAAAATAATATTATTCCCGAGAAGTGCGACTTAAATTCGATTTTATTCTTGATGACACCTGCAGAAGATATGGCAAAAATGCAGCACTTAGTGTCGCAAATATCTCGCTTCGAGAAATTAGTCGATGAAGATGCGCCATTATCGGAAGTATTGCCAAACGTCTATAACGCCAATAAAGCTCGTTATAAAGACTATACCATTCGTCAACTCTGCCAAGAAATGCACAACCTTTATGTCAGCCATGACGTAAAACAATTGCAAAAAGAAATGTTCCGCCATGCTCACTTCCCAACAAAAGTAATGGACCCACAGGAAGCTAACCTCGAGTTTATTCGCGGCAATGTTGAATTAGTGCCACTGTCACAAATCGAAGGGCGAATTGCCGCAGAAGGCGCCCTGCCATATCCACCAGGGGTATTATGTATGGTGCCAGGTGAAATATGGGGTGGCGCAGTACAACGTTATTTCCTAGCCCTTGAAGAAGGCATCAATTTATTACCCGGATTCTCTCCAGAATTACAAGGTGTTTACCTCGAAAGCACCCCAGACGGAAAAATCCAAGCCCTAGGTTATGTATTAAATAAATAATTGAATCTGACTGTAGAGTTAATTAACCCCGCTCTACTGTCAATTTCAACCTTCTATAATGAATTATATTATTAGGTCATTATTATGAGTAAATCAGAAAATAAAATTGGCGTTGTCCAATTAACGATTATCACCATAGTTAATATGATGGGCTCTGGGATTATCATGCTGCCCACCCAATTAGCCCAAGTCGGTACTATCTCTGTGCTTTCTTGGCTTGTGACCGCCGCAGGCTCAACCGCGCTGGCTTTTGCGTTTGCAAAATGCGGTATGTTCAGTAAAAAAACCGGTGGTATGGGCGGTTATGCCGAATATGCCTTTGGCCGCAGCGGTAACTTTATGGCGAACTACACCTATGCGGTTTCGCTACTTATCGCTAACGTCGCCATCGCTATCTCCGCCGTGGGTTATGCCGCGGTGCTACTCGAAGTGAACTTAAGCCCAATGGCTATCTGTCTTGCCACCATTGGCGTGCTTTGGTTAGCCACAGTCGCAAACTTTGGTGGTGCTCGCATTACGGGTCGCGTGAGCAGCGTGACCGTATGGGGGATTATTCTGCCAGTGATTGGCGTGTCGTTAGTCGGTTGGTTCTGGTTCGACATCGACCTCTATAAAGGCGCATGGAACCCACATGATATGCCGTTCTTCAAAGCCTTAGGCGGTTCTATCGCGATGACCTTATGGGCATTCCTTGGCTTAGAATCGGCTTGTGCTAACTCAGAGGCCGTTGATAACCCAGAGAAAAACGTTCCTATCGCCGTAATGGGCGGAACGTTAGGAGCAGCGCTTATCTATATCGTTTCCACCAACGTGATAGCTGGGATTGTGCCTAACGCCGAACTTGCTAATTCAAACGCACCTTTTGGTTTAGCCTTCGCGCAAATGTTTAACCCTGTTGTGGGTAAAATCGTAATGGCCTGCGCCATTATCTCCTGTACAGGTTCATTGCTCGGTTGGCAGTTCACTATCGCGCAAGTGTTTAAAGCCTCTGCCGATGAAGGTTTCTTCCCTAAAGTGTTCGCTAAAGTCAGCAAAGCAGATGCGCCAATTTGGGGGATGACCATCATCGTTTCGATTCAAACCCTGCTGTCTTTGATGACTATCAGTCCATCACTGAGCAAACAGTTTGAAGCGCTCGTTAACCTTGCGGTGGTAACGAACATTGTGCCTTATATCCTGTCGATGGCAGCCCTAGGTGTGATGCAAAAACAACTCAAGGTGCCAGCCAACAAAGCCCGTGTTGCCAACGTGATTGCGATTATCGGCGCCCTGTATAGCTTCTACGCCCTCTATAGCTCTGGTGAAACTGCTGTGATGTTAGGTGCTATCGCGACCTTCTTCGGTTGGACCATCTACGGGGTGATTTCAAATAAAACCCCAAGCGTTGGGATCAAAGCGGCGTGAGCACAATGCACCTGCGAGTCTAATCCCTTAATAAATAAGAAACTTAACAGCAATCCGTCTTTAGGGACCTTAAGCCACTGCGCCTAAGGTCCCCAGACAAAACTTGCCAAATTTCGGTGGAATGATGAAAAAAACCTGCATAGCGTTAATGCTACCTATGCTGTTGGTGGCCACCAGCAGCCAAGCGATTGAACTCTATAACGATCAAAAAAATTCATTAGATTTAAGCGGTTGGTTAGGCTTCGCGGCACTCAACGACAGCCACGATACCTCAGTAATCGATGACTCCTCCCGAGTACGATTTAGCTTTGAACGCAGCGAGAGAAATGGCTGGACCGCCTTTGCCACCACGGAATGGGGCATCAACATGGTGTCTAGCGATGACAGTTTAGTGATGCAAGGTGGCAAATTGGCCGCCGAAAAAACCGAAGACTTCCTCTACAACCGCTTAGGTTATGTCGGTATGTCGCACGATGAATGGGGTAGCCTCAGCTTTGGTAAGCAATGGGGCGCTTACTATGATGTTGCAGGCACTACGGATTTACCGAACGTCTTCGCCGGATATAGTGTCGGTGCCTATGCCTTTAGCGATGGCGGGTTAACCGGAACAGGCCGTGCCGACTCCGCGTTTATCTACCGCAATAGCTTTGGCCCAGTGCAAATCGCCCTACAATACGCCGCCAAAACCAATGGTGATGTCACCTTAAAAAACGACGACGGCAGCGAAATGACTAACTCTGAACTCAATTTCGACAGCAGTTACGGTGCCAGCCTGACCTACTCACTCACCGATAAATTTAAACTGCTAGCCGGCTTTAACCGTGGCGACTTTGAAGGCCACCTAGGTAACACTCAAGTCGATGAAACCAACGAAATCGTCGGTATCGGCGCCATGTATGGTGATTACTATCACTACGCCGATAACCGCGAAGCCAGCGGTCTCTACGTCGGCTTTAACGCCCATCAGAGTAAGAACAATGAGCTAGTCGGCGGCGAACTCTACGACGCTACTGGCGCTGAGCTGATGACGGCCTATCAATTCGATAATGGCTTTGTGCCTATGATTGTCCTCAGCTATTTGGACTTAGACACAGATGCCAGTACGCCCATCCAAGGCAAATGGACCCGCCAATTCGCCATGCTTGGCCTGCACTACCGTTACAGTAACGACACTGTGATGTTTGCCGAAATGAAGTTAGATTTCAGCAATATGGATGATCCAGCACTCGAAGCACAGGAAGATAATGGCTTTGCGGTAGGGATTAACTACTTCTTTTAGGAATGGAAAGTCTTCATCAGGCTCTCCCGTACATTGAGGGATAGTGGCGCACGTTCCTCATATCCGTGGACCCATTTGAGACTGAGGTGCGGCGCACGTTCCGTCTACAAACGCTCGCCACACACTCATTGGATGGTACCGCTGGTTTACCATCATCTCTGCGCCACTCCAAATCGGTTTACTGGAGTGGCTTTTTTTCACCATTACTTGGCGTGCTGACGGCCTGAAGAGGCTTTGTTTCCGCGACCTTGGTGGCCAGCCTTACCCTGCTCTGATTTTCCCTTAAAGCCCGACTGACCAAAAGGCGCCTTAGCTCCGGGACGGCTGCTTTTAGGCTGCTGACCTTGCGTTGCATTCGCCCCAGAAGACTTGGGTCCCTTAGGCTTGCTTGCGCTCGGTTTGACCTTGGCATCGCCTTTACCCTTACGCTCATCGAACTGATTGCCCGAGAAACGCGTCAGGGCTTTTTGCCCTTGGTTAGCATCCTTCATCCATTTCGGGCCACGTTCGTTGCGCCCTTCTGGTGGAACAAGGTGATTTGGGCTGTTACCAATCAAATCTTCACGTCCCATGGCAATCAAGCCTTCACGGATAATTGGCCAACCTGCTGGGTCGTGGTAACGCAGCAGCGCCTTATGCAGGCGGCGTTGGCGGCCCTTCTTCGGCACTGGCACCACCTCACTGGTGTGCTTGACGTTTTTCAGCGAGTTCAACTCAGTGTGATAAATGGTCGTCGCATTCGCCATTGGCGATGGATAGAAGTTTTGCACTTGGTCGAGCTTAAACTTACGCTCCTTCAACCAGAGCGCGAGGTTGAGCATATCCTCGTCGGTTGTGCCGGGATGCGCCGAAATAAAATAAGGGATCAGGAACTGCTCTTTACCCGCTTCCTTAGAAAACTTATCGAACAGCTCTTTAAACTTATCGTAGGCGCCCATGCCGGGTTTCATCATCTTGCTGAGCGGCCCTTCTTCGGTATGCTCAGGGGCGATTTTTAAATAGCCGCCCACATGGTGCTGGACCAACTCTTTGACATAAGCAGGATCTTCAATCGCTAAGTCGTAACGCACACCCGAAGCAATCAAGATTTTCTTAATGCCGGGCACAGCACGAGCGGCGCGGTACAAGTCGATAGTATGTTTATGATCTGTGCCTAAATGGCCGCAAATCGATGGATACACACAGGATAAACGGCGACAGGTTTTCTCCGCTTTTTCACTGGTACAACCGAGGCGATACATGTTGGCAGTGGGGCCACCTAAGTCAGAAATCACCCCAGTAAAACCGGGAACCTTATCCTGAATATCTTTGATTTCTTTGATAATCGATTCTTGCGAACGGCTCTGGATAATTCGGCCTTCGTGCTCGGTAATCGAGCAGAATGAACAGCCACCAAAGCAGCCGCGCATAATGTTGATCGAGGTTTTGATCATGTCATAGGCAGGGATTTTCTCCTTGCCGTAGGCAGGATGCGGCACCCGTTTATAGGGTAAATCGAACACGGCATCCATTTCGTCGGTATTGAGTGGCCAAGCTGGTGGGTTCACCCACACGCCACGGTCACCGTGGGGCTGGAACAGCGCTCGCGCACAACCAGGGTTTTGCTCTTGGTGCAAAATCCGCGAAGCATGGGCGTATAAGTATTTGTCTTCAGACACCTTTTCAAAGGCAGGCAGCAGCACATAGGTTTTATCCCATGGCTTAGGGCGTGGCGGCTGCACACTGATAGGCTTTGGCGCATCGTTATCGAAAATTTTAACATCCGATGGGCCTGATAAATTGGCGCAGCCCACATCGTCGGCGCCATAGGGGTTCGGAATAGGATCAATCTTATGCAATTGATCGATTTTGCGAGAATCCATCCCACGCCACTCGGGCATAGGTTCTTTACGGATCACCGCTGTACCGCGCACATCTTGGATATCCGCAATGGCTTCACCCGCCGCTAAACGACGCGCCACTTCGGCCAGCGGACGCTCGGCGTTGCCGTACATTAAAATATCGGCCTTGGCATCAAAAATCACGCTGCGGCGGACTTTATCCGACCAATAATCGTAGTGCGCAATACGGCGCAGACTCGCTTCGATGCCGCCGATAATGACAGGCACATCTTTAAAGGCTTCTTTACAACGTTGGGTATAAACCGTCACAGCGCGGTCGGGGCGCTTACCGCCGACATCGCCCGGAGTATAGGCATCATCGCTGCGAATACGGCGATCGGCGGTATAACGGTTGATCATTGAATCCATATTGCCGGCGGTAACGCCAAAAAACAGATTCGGGCGCCCTAGCTGCATAAAGGCATCTTTGCTCGACCAATCGGGCTGAGAAATAATCCCGACGCGGTAGCCTTGGGCTTCTAACATCCGGCCAATGACCGCCATACCAAAACTAGGATGATCCACATAGGCATCGCCAGTGACGATAATAATGTCACAGCTGTCCCAGCCTAATTTCTCCATCTCCTTGCGGGACATAGGTAAGAAAGGCGCTGTGCCAAAACATTCGGCCCAATACTTGGGATGGCTAAACAGTGTGGATTCAACTTGCATCGATTTTGACCCAAAAACGTAATGTCAAACAAAGGTGCAGACAAAAGCAAGCCGCACCGATTTAGGGACGCGGAGTATAGCAGGCAAACAGGGATAAGTGCGATTAAAAAAACAGCAGCCGAGGTGTTTTTAGGGGTATTTACGCCAATGCGCTTAATACCCCTAAAGTGGCTAAGGATATGGCTTAGACGGCCATTACCTATCCCAGCAGTTACAGACTTTGGGCAAAATGCACTAAGTTGACTAGGGCTAGGCTGATAGTCACCAACCAAGTGAGCAACACGCCCCAAAAACGGCCGAAATGATAACCGCCTTTGCCTTGAGTTAAGCCAATAGCATGGAGTAAACGCGCTACAATCCATACAGTACCAAAGCAGTGCAAATAGAAATGCGCTAAGCCACCCGCCTCGGCCACTAGCATTAAAATCAATACGATGGGCGCATTCTCAATTAGATTTGCGTGCACCCTGTTCGCCAGTGCTAAAGCATCGTTACCGCCGTCACCGAGACCGATTTTTTGGCTTCGTCTTAATTTCACCACTCGATACGCTAAAGCAATGATTAACAACCCAGTCAAGCTGGCGTAAAACCCTGTTACGATTAATGGCATAGCAACTCCCTTTTAATTAACATAAGCGCGGTATACACCGCAAAAATTCAGCAATTTATTTGTATTAAGGTTAAAAGCCATTAACCTTTTAGTGACGAGATAGGTTAATATGCGCGCGCAATCTCTTACAACTTTTTATACAGCGAATAGCCCGATTGGATAACGAACAGTTTCTCGAAAAGCGTAAATTTATCATTAAGCTAGGTAAGGCTTTGCATAAGTTTGGCACACCCGCTTACCGTCTTGAAACCCATTTACAAACCGTTTCTCGGACGCTCGGAATCGAAGGTTATTTTTTAATCTCGCCGACCTCCATGACCTTCGTATTACAACACGATACCGATCAAGAATATAACCATGTTGCGCGGGTAAAACCCGGCGAGTTGGATTTAGGTTCTCTCGCCCGCACCGATGAACTGGTGGATGAACTCACCTCAGGTAAACGCACGCTCACCGAAGCCTTAGACAGGCTAGAGGAAATTGCCAACAAACCCAACCCCTACGGCCCAGCACTAACTTGTTTTTCCTTCGGCACCTCAGCAGCGGCATTTGCCATGTTGATGGGCACAGGGTGGAACGATGTTTTTTGGTCTGGTTTGTTAGGCTTGCTAGTCTATGGCTTTGTATACCGCGCCGAGCGCTCGACTCGCATGGCAGAAGTGTTAGAGCCATTCGCGACGATTGTTTGCGCCATTGCCGCCTGCGCCATTGCCCGCATCGACCCTAATATTAATATTCCGGTGGTGATCCTCTCCTCGATCATCATCTTTATTCCCGGTTTAGCCTTAACCTTGGGGCTTGCTGAGCTGGCGGCACGCGATTTGATTTCGGGCACAGCGCGGATCATGGACGCCAGTATGCTGTTGTTTAAGCTATATTTTGGTGCAGTTTTGGGGATGGCAATTGGTAAAGCCTTCTTCGGTGAGGCCATTTATATCGAACCGGAAGGATTGCCTCGCTGGGCGATTTGGTCGGCGGTGCCCATCCTTTCTATGGCGCTGGTGTTCATCTTTAAAGCACGGATGCAAGATTCGCCTTGGGGCGTTCTAGCGGGAATTGTCGCATTTTTCTCCGCCATGTTAGGTGGGCACTTTTTTGGGGATTCGGTGGGGATCTTTTTTGGTGCCCTAGCCGTAGGAGTTTACTCCAATCTTTATGCCCGTTGGATGAAGGCTCCCGCCTCAATTGCATTGCTGCAAGGCATTGTGATCTTAGTACCCGGCAGTAAAACCTACATAGGGCTGAACGCGCTGATCTCCGGCGAAACTATGCTTAACCAATCCCATATTGGCTCACAGATCTTTTTGATCTTTATGTCGCTTATCGCCGGACTGATTTTTGCCAACGTCGTAGTACCACCAAGGCGTACGCTATAACATTCATCCTCAGGGCTGGCGCCAATTCCAGCCCTATTCTTAAAATAACCTTATGAAAAATCATAATCTTATTAAAATGTTTACTTGACTAATCGTCATATCCCGTGTGTTATTAAATTGTGAAGCACAGCAGAACCTTAAGCTGTCGCCATCCAGTTTACGGGAGTGGTTTTATGCAGAAGTTTACCCTGTATGCATCGATTCTACCTTGTTGCCTCTGTGGTCTAGTCAACCTAGCCAGAGCGGATGAGGTTTTGCCTAAAACGCCCCCCGAGGAAGCCCCAAAAAAGGTCAGCAAAATTGTCGTGGTGAGCAACCCGATCTTCGACGAGTCAGATCCCGATGCATTTTTTATCCACCGTTGGGCGAACTATCTGCATATAAATACCAAGGAATATGTGGTTCGCGATAAGCTTACCTTTAGCGAAAACGATACGGTCACCCAAAAAGATCTCGATGAGTCTCAACGTTTATTGCGCGCCGAACCCTATATTCGTGATGCCAGAGTTTATACAAGTGAGAAGGATCCCCAAACGGATTCTCCCCTCGAAGATGAATCCATCATTATTGAAACTTGGGACAACTGGTCGCTACTGCCAACGGCCAGCTTTAGCAGCTCAGGAGGAGACACTCGTTATTCCTTTGGCGTAAAAGAAGATAACCTACTAGGTACTGGCATTCGCACCCGCTTAAAGTATCAATCTAACGAATCCCGCACTGGCTATAAGTTTGCCTTTGAGGCTCCCGTGAGTTTTATCGATCACGGCATTGTCGCCGCTGAATTTTATGATAATAGTGACGGCCAAGCTAAACATGTGTACGTGAGTAAGCCTTTCTATTCATTGAATACTGAGACCATGTACTCGGCCGAGTTTTTAGATGATAGCCGCACCGATATTTTGAGACAAAATGGGCAAGAGGTGAACGAGTTTGCCCACACTGTCGATTACCTTAATTTGCAATATGGTTGGTTACTCAATAGAAGCAACGACAATCTGTCTCGCTTTATTGCTGGCTTTACCCAAGACAAACACGAGTTTGCCAATTCAGAGGTGTATCCCAACTCAGCGTTACCACAAGATAGGGACTTTATGTCTCCCTGGGTTGCCTATGAATATGTTCAAGATGATTTTCAGATACTCAACAACGTGCACCTGATCCGTAATAATGAAGACTTTAACTTAGGATGGCATCACTATATCCAACTCGGTATTGAAACCAATGATATCGGCGACAATAGCCCAGTGGGTTACCACTTTAAATGGCAAACCAGTAAGGGTTATAAATTTGATGAACATCTTTGGTTACTGGAAATGGGCGCGACCAGCACTCTAGGCACCACACAAAAAGACACTTTTCAGGCTAATGTACAAGCGGAATACTTCTATCAAATCAATCCTAAATGGATTGCCTATGGCAAAGCTTGGGCAAGCCTATCCAATAATACCTATCTCGATCTAACTCAAGGACTTGGGGATGAAACTGGAGTACGAGGTTATCCCAACGAATATCAGCAAGGGGATAACCAATGGTTATTTACCGCCGAAATCCGCAATTATCCGAATATCAACTTATACCAATTAGCCGAACTCGGCTGGGCAGTCTTTGCGGATGTAGGCCAAGCCTCTGGCGGTCCCTTAGCCGACAATAACGAAGTCAACGGCCCACTCGGTAGCATAGGTATTGGCGCGCGGATTTATTCATCTAGATCCAGTTATGGCAACGTCGCCCATATCGATTTTTCGCTACCTTACACGGGGGGCGATTCAGTAAACAGTTGGGAATGGCGATTCTTAGTCAAACAAAGCTTTTAAGCTATTTAGTTGACAGAATATTAGCCTTAGAGACGCTATAAACCAGTTTAAATCTGGCCGATAAGAGCGATCCCTATGGCTCACTTTTAGTGATTTTTAAGTAGGCTATATTCTTCTAATCACTAAAGGGGGATTTATAGTGGTCAACAAAATTGGATTATCATCTCTGCTATTACTTCAGCCTTTAACCGCTTTTTAGTCGAGTATTTTCATTCTCAAGTTCATTTAAGCAAACCACTGACACTGTCCCGATCCCACTAAATTTAGCTCGCCATTGAAACCATCCACATCAAATATCTCATCAGTTCATAGCCTTACAGGTATTTCAATCCGAGGCGCATTAACGCAGAAAGAGTTATTCCATTTTAAGTCAACCCCACAGGAAGCAGGATGCCTTTGAGGCTGTCAGGTGTTCATTGCATGGTAAAGCGCTTATGCTGCGATCGAGGCATTTGGCAGAGCCCATTATGCCTTCAAGCCTTCACCTTGCCTAAAGTGCTTTGCTCTCCGCTAAATGAACAGATATTAAATACGATTGGTATGGTACATCACACAGTGATGCGCTCATAAATGAGAGGGATAAATGCTGTAAAACAGGATTCTGCGACAATTAAAATAGATAAACTCCAAAGACGAAAAAGCCCTAACATTGCTGTTAGGGCTTATCGA
>NZ_JTLE01000094.1:299351-323314 GCF_000798835.1 Shewanella sp. ZOR0012 | reverse complement strand
ACCGCGCTCGCTTTCGCTGTCTGCCGTGTCAGTGGATGCGCATTATAGGCAGCGAAACTTTTTGTGCAAGCGCTTTTTAAAAGAAAAAAGATCGCATGGCGATCTTTTCTACAACCGTGCTCTATTTACGCTCTATATGCTGTTTAATTCGGCTTTTTAGCGCCTTTATCGATAAAACTTTGGATTAGCGATACGGCTTTTGCGTCATCCCAATCGACAAAGGAGCGCACAAACGCGATCAATTGGCCATTTTGATCGAGAATAAAGGTTGCAGGAATGGTATCCAGTGGGAACACCTGCCCTAAGTTTTGCGTAGGATCGTAATAGGAATTAAAGTTTGCCATTCCTAATGATGTGAGAAAAGGCTGCACTTGTTGCTTACCACCAGCATCGATAGAGATAGGCAATAACGCAAACTGATCCGCTTTAAACTTTGTCGCCAAACGCTCAATTGCGGGCAACTCCCTTACGCAGGGAGGACACCAGGTCGCCCACATGTTGACCATCACGACTTTACCTTTGTATTGGCTAAAGTCGATAGGCTTTCCATTCGCATCACTAAAAGCAACAACTTCGATAGGATAAGTCTGTGGAAGAACGTTAATCAGATCGACTGTCGACTCAATCGGTTTATTTGCCTGCTGCATGCCGGGGTACGCATGGGCACCACCAGCAAAGGCAACAGACAAACTCGCTAGGATTGCAGCTAAAGCAAATGACTTCATTTATTATCACGCTTTAATAAAGCATCAAGCGCTTTTTGATCTTCGGCACTGATCTCAGGCTCGGTCGTGCCACCGATACGTTGTTTGCGGATAAAGATGAAACCAATGATAAGACCGAGCAATAACAAACCCACTGGACCTAACCAAAGAATATAGGTTTTAGTTTCCATTTTCGGTTTGTAGAGTACAAACTCACCATAACGGCTGGTCATAAACTCGATGATTTCATCGTCACCTTTGCCTTCATCGACCATTTTATACACTTCAAGGCGCAGATCTCGTGCAACGGGCGAGTTGGAATCGATCAAGTTTTGGTTCTGACATTGCGGGCAACGCAACTCATGCGCTAATGACAAACCTCGTTTTTGGTTTTCGGGTGATTTAAATTCGTAAGTATCTACAGGTGTGGCCATTGCGGTTGTCACCATACTCAGCATTAACACCAGGCCACCAATGATTTTTGTCAAAATTCTCACGCTGCACCATCCTTCGCCGCTTCAGCTTGGAGTTGTTGAATCATAGGATAGAGAGTTTCACTCCATACACGCTGGTCAATAGGCCCTGCGTAGCGATAACGAATAATGCCATTATGATCAACAATAAAGCTTTCCGGTGCACCGTAAACGCCAAGATCTAAGCCTAAGCGTCCATCCTTATCAAAAATATTGATATTGTAAGGATCACCCTGGCGTTTTAATTCTTCCAGCGCGGGGATACGTTCGTCACGGTAGTTAATCCCATAGATAGGCAGAATATTCTGACGTTTCAGCATGACTAAGAAAGGGTGTTCATACTTACAAGAGGGGCACCAAGTAGCCCAAACGTTAAGTAATGACACTTTTCCTTTCAGTTGCTCATTGGTAATCATCTCGTTTGGTGTTTCGAGACGTTCCAGTTGGAAAGCCGGAATAGGCTTTCCTTCCAGAGCTGAATCCAGTTTCTGCGGATTTAAAAACAATCCTTTGTATAAAAATACCCCCATGCCAAGAAAAATGACTAATGGGATAAACAGAACCAACTTCTTCATACATTCCCCAATTATTGAGCGGTAGCTAATTTCGCTTTTTCAGTTTGCGGCTTAACGGTAGCAGCCACTTTTGAGCGATAGCGTTTATCCGATGCGGCAAAGAAACCACCGACCATCATGAATATTGCTCCAAACCATAACCAACGAACAAAAGGCTTGTAGTTCAAACGCACAGCAAATTCAGTGCTGCTGATTGGATCGCCCATGGTGACATATAAGTCACGGAACAGACCCCAATCGATACCGGCTTCGGTCATGTCCATAGTACGCACATTGTATTGGCGACGATCAGGCTTGAGTAACGTCAGCAGCTTATCGCCTTTGTAGATCTCAATTTGACCTTGTTGTGCGGTGTAGTTAGGACCAACGACGTTCTTAGTCTCAAGATATTTAAAGGTATAACCCGCAAGCTCTTGGCTTATGCCAGGCCCCATACGCACACTTTTCTCAACCGAGTAGTTAGATACCATAGTGGCACCGATAACCGACACAGCAATACCTAAGTGAGCTAAGATCATCCCCAGCTCACTACGGCCCATACGTGCCACGCTTAATTCACCATCTTTAGGCTTCACGATATTGTAAGCGGCTCTTGCGGTTGCCAACACAATCCAAGCAGCGGCGGCGATACCCAAAGCAACCCACACGTTAAAAGCACCATCGACAATAAATGGCGTCACGATACCAATCGCGGCTGATACCAATGCAGGCACCAGCAATTGGCGTTTTAACTCACCCGCTTTTGATTTCTTCCAACGGATGATCGGACCCACGCCCATAAACGCAAACAGCACGAGCACGATCGGTACAAACACAGCATTAAAATATGGAGGTCCAACAGAGATCTTGCCCATACCTAAAGCATCGATCAGCAGTGGATATAACGTCCCTAACAGGACTGTACCAGCAGCGACAGTCAGCAACACGTTACAGACTAACAGCATGGTTTCTTTTGATTTCAATTCGAAGCGTGCTGGGCTGCTCATTTCACTTGCGCGGAAGGCAAACAAAGTGAGCGAACCACCGATAGCTAAGCCAAGTAATAACAGAATAAACATACCGCGGCTTGGATCGGCTGCGAATGAGTGAACCGATGTCAGTACGCCGGAACGCACGATAAAGGTACCCAGTAAACTTAACGAAAATGCAAAGATTGACAGCAATACTGTCCAGTTACGGAACGCACCACGTTTTTCGGTCACAATCAGCGAATGCACTAAAGCAGTACCCACTAACCAAGGCATAAAGGAGGCATTTTCTACTGGATCCCAGAACCACCAGCCACCCCAGCCTAATTCGTAGTATGCCCACCAAGAACCTAATGCAATACCGCCAGTGAGGAAAATCCAAGCAGCCAAGGTCCAAGGACGAGACCAACGAGCCCAAGCCGAGTCAAGATGGCCACTCATCAATGCAGCAATTGCAAACGCAAAGCTTACAGAGAAACCCACATAACCTAAATACAACATTGGCGGATGGAAGATTAAGCCTACATCCTGCAACATTGGGTTCAAGTCGCGACCTTCGGCTGGCATTGGAAATAAACGTTCAAATGGGCTAGAAGTGAGCAGCATAAATAAGCTAAAACCAATCACAATCAGCGCCAATACAGCCAGCACCCTTGCAGTAAACACTTCTTCCAAGCCTTTACTGAATAATGCGACAGAAGCGGCCCAAGTCGATAACGCAAACACCCAGAACAACAGAGACCCTTCATGACCGCCCCATACGGCCGCAATCTTAAAGAAAATAGGTAACTGAGAATTAGAGTGATGTGCCACGTAGGCCACGGAGAAATCATCAACAGCGAAGCTATAACCAAGCGATACTACGGATAAAGCAATAAAAAAGAACATTCCGTAGGCTAACGGCCAAGCATACCTCACTAGGTATTGGTCTTTACGGGCAACACCTATAAGGGGAACGCTGGTTAACAAGAAGGCGAATGCCACTCCTATAATCAGCGAAAAGTGTCCAAGTTCTGGGATCATGGGTTTTCCTCAGTCTCTAATAATATGTTGATTTAGAAAAATTCCAAACCAACGCACAACATGCTGTTCACACAAATGCACGAAATTTGGTTCATTTTAGTATTTGCTATTGTTCCTGTCTGCCTCTTTCATACAAAACTGGGTGACTTGTCTCATTCTCGATTTTTGCCCAAATGGAGCCACCGCAGGCCTACAGTTTTGCATGTGACAGATAAATGAGCCTTAAGTTTCATATAAAATTTACCAGATGGAACAATTTGTGAACCAGTGCCCAACTCTCAGCTTTCACAGTTGTGAAGGTCTTATATTACTGTTCAATGAATAATCTTTACGTATAATCTTGCTTCCAAGCCAGCGGTAACAACCGCTTTTATGCAAACTAAAGTGAATATAGAAACAATGACGACATTTTGGATTTTTATTGCGCTTGTTGTGTTGGTCAGCTTAACACTGATCTGGATCCCACACTTCAGACAGCAAAAGTTATTGCGTACTGAGGAAGCTGGTGTTCGCAAACAAACGAACCTCGAATTGTTCAATGAACGTCTTTCCACCCTTGAGAAAGAACTTAATGAAGAACTGCTCGACCAAGCAGAATTTGATGCGCTTAAGAAAGAACTCGAAATCAGTTTACTCCAAGACATCAAACAAGCGAGCGATGATTCCCTTGTCAATCAAATCAAACCTAAAAGTATCCTTTGGCCATCAGTCATGTCGGTATGCTTGATTGCGATCTCAGGTTACCTATATCAGCAATTAGGGGCCTTTGAAAATATTGGCAATACCCAAGCGGCTAACCCACATGCTGGTATGGATACTGCGCAAATCATGGGGCAGCGCGTACAAATGATGGAAGCCCAAGTGCAAGCCGAGCCAGAAAATAGTCAGGCTTGGTTTAGTCTAGGTCATGCATATATTTCGGCTAACCAATTTGATAAAGCAGTCGCGGCCTTCGACAAAGTGATGGATTTAGTGGGCAAACATGCCGAGTTAATCGGACCAAAGGCCACGGCGTTGTACTACAAAGCCGGTCAGCAAATGACACCAGAAATTCAAGCCTTAATAGACGAATCGCTAGCATTAGATCCACAGGATCCATCAACACTGTTGTTAGTTGGTATGGATGCTTTCTTTACTGCTAAGTACCAAAAAGCCATTGATTCATGGCAGACTATTCTTAATAGTGACCGCACAGATGTGGATCGCGCCGCACTGATGAATGCCATCGAAACAGCTAACTTACGTATGCAAGCCGAAACGACAGGTATGCCTAACGATGATGTACACAAGCAGGCAAAAGTCACAAGCAAATCAGTAAGTATTGAAATTTCAATTTCACCTGAACTTGCAGCGAAAGCGAGCCCAGAAGACACTATCTTTGTCTTTGCACGTGCAACTGAAGGTCCTAAAGTACCGCTAGCAGCAACCAAAGTTAGTGCAAAATCATTGCCTGTTACAGTGACACTAGACGACAGCACTGGTATGGGTGGCGATGTAAAATTAAGCCAAACTGCTAGCGTTGAAGTTATTGCCGTCTTATCCAAGCATGGCAATATCAAACCTCAGACGGGTGATATTCAAGGAAAAATCAGCAAAGTTAATGTGGGTGAAACGGCAAACTTAGTACTGGATACCCAAGTGCAATAAGTTATCAGCACCTAGCACTAAGTTTCAGCTTAGCGCAGACATAAAAAAACCGGCTAATGCCGGTTTTTTTAACACTGCAAAAAAAATTACTTAGCTTTAGACATAAACTCGATAGCTGCTTTGTAATCATCATCAGTACAATCAGTACACATACCACCTGGTGGCATTGCGTTTAAACCTGTTTTTACACTTTTAACTAGATTATCAACACCTTTAGCTAAACGTGGTTCCCACTCCGCTGCATTGTGCGCTTTTGGAGCACCAGCAACACCCATGCTATGGCACACGGTACATGCCTTGTTGAAAATAGCTTCAGCATCTTGAGCTGAAACGTTGACTGACATAGTCAAAGCAGCGACTGCAGTCATTGCTAACAGTTTTTTCATGTTCAATGTTCCTAATGCAAATACGTACAAAGCTCGCGCTGCCCTTTGAGGCAGACTCATTATAGCGGACTAAGATTACTACAAACTTCAATAAATCTCATCTTTTTGTGATTAGAATCTCAGCACAAATGATATAAGGCGACAAGCGTGACAAATTCGTTAATATATTAGCAACTATTAAAAAAGTTCGATTTGTACGAGAAATATTGCGGTTATTGGAACCACATCAAATTGCTGACATCTAGTCCCAAGCAAGTGTAAACCCGCAATATCGTTTGTGTTAGAATCACTTGTGTTTCCTTCCGGCTTGAGATAGAGGGTTCAGTGACAAATATAACTTCAGTAAACACACTGTTATCAGCGAGCAAGCTGACATGCATCCGTGAAGAACGCATTCTATTTGATGAATTAAGTTTTGAAATTAATGCTGGCGATATCGTCCAGATTGAAGGCCCTAATGGTGCCGGCAAAACCAGTTTATTACGCATATTAGCAGGTCTATCTCGTCCCTATGCGGGGCAAACCTTCTATATAAATGAAGATATCAACCGCTGTCGTGACGAATATAACCAAGATCTACTGTATTTAGGCCATCTTGCGGGAGTGAAATCCGAATTAACCGCTGAGGAAAACCTTAACTTCAATTTAAGAATCAGTGGCTATGATGATTTTGATACGTCTGCCATATTAGCTAAAGTAAATCTATCAGGTTTTGAGGAAGCGCTTGCTGGGCATTTGTCCGCGGGCCAACATCGCCGAACAGCATTGGCAAGGCTTTGGCACAATGATTGTAAGGTGTGGATCCTAGATGAACCTTTTACCGCAATCGATAAAAAAGGCGTCGAAGAGCTTGAACAGTTATTTATTCAACATGCGGATAATGGTGGCTGTGTGATCCTGACCACTCACCAAGATATGGGCATTATCAAAGATGATAGGCTTCGTAAAATTCGTCTAGATTATCGCTTCGTATAAGGTTTGGCATAATGAAAAGAGGCATCAGCTTTACTCAAGCGTTTTTAACGTTACTTCAGCGGGATCTAAAGATTGCCATTCGACACCGTGGTGATATTTTTAATCCCCTATTATTCTTCATTATGGTTGTAACCCTATTTCCACTCGGCATTGGCCCAGAACCACAAATGCTAGCCCGTATTGCCCCAGGGATTATTTGGGTTGCGGCATTGTTAGCATCCATGTTGTCGCTGGAGCGTCTATTTAAAGCTGACTTTAGTGACGGCAGCTTAGAACAGATGCTACTTAGCCCACAACCTTTGTCTGTTTTAGTCTTAGCCAAAGTGTTAGCCCACTGGATACTTACGGGTGTTCCATTGATTATTATTGCCCCACTGCTGGCCGTGCTACTGAACTTAGATGCTAATAGTTATGGTGCATTGATTGCCACACTGGCTTTAGGCACCCCAGTGTTGTCACTCTTAGGTGCTATTGGCGTGGCATTAACCGTTGGTCTACGTAAAGGCGGCGTACTATTAAGCCTTTTGATTCTGCCACTTTATATTCCAGTGCTCATTTTCGCGACCAGCGCCATTGATGCGGCAGGAATGAATTTACCCTATGACGGTCAGCTCGCTATAATTGGCGCCATGTTGATCGGTTCGTTAACCTTAGCACCTTTTGCAATCGGTGCATCTCTGCGAGTGAGTACTAACTAAAATGTGGAAATGGTTACACCCTTACGCGGATCCTGAACGCGCATATAAGTTATCAGGAACATTATTTCCATGGTTTGCCACCTTAGCCTGCCTTTTCCTTACAGTTGGCACCGTATGGGGTTTATTGTTTGCCCCGACAGATTACCAGCAAGGAGATAGCTACCGTATTATCTTTATCCATGTACCAGCTGCATCAATGTCAATGGCGGCCTACATGGGTATGGCGACAGCAGCATTTATTGGTCTTGTCTGGCAGGTCAAATTAGCAGACTGGGCAGCTGCGTCTATTGCTCCTATAGGAGCTGTCATCACCTTTATAGCACTCTTTACTGGTGCCGCTTGGGGCAAACCTATGTGGGGCACTTGGTGGGTATGGGATGCGCGTCTGACCTCTGAATTAGTACTACTATTCCTCTACTTAGGTGTGATTTCCCTCTACGCTTCCTTTGAGGATAAAGTACTCGCTGCACGTGCAGCAGGGATCTTGGCAATCGTAGGGGTAATTAATATCCCCATTATTAAATATTCAGTTGAATGGTGGAGCTCATTGCATCAACCATCAACCATCAAAATTACCTCTAAATCGACCATGTCGAGTGACATGTTATACCCACTTTTAATCAATATTTTAGGTTTCGGGCTTATGATAGGCGCTATCACTATTGTGAGATTTAGAGCAGAAATCTTAGCAAGAAACGGCATGCGCCCTTGGGTACGTGAACTTGCTAAAGCTGAGGAGGTCAAATAATGCAATTCGATTCTATCAGTGATTTTTTCAACATGGGTGGCTATGCCTTTTATGTATGGCTTGCCTATGGTGTGACCTTCTTCTGTGTATCGACGCTGATCATCACTAGCGCACGCCAAAAGCGTAAGGTTTTGATTGAAATAGCGAAAAAGATGAACCGCGAAGAGCGCCTCAAAGAAACTAGGAGTAACAAATCGTGAACCCAAGACGCAAAAAGAGACTGACGTTAGCTATAGCACTAATCGGTGGCGTAGCCGCGATTGCTTCACTGCTGCTGTATGCGTTGAACTCCAACTTAAACTTATTCTATACACCGTCAGAAATCGTAAACGGTAAAACCGATACAGGCGTTAAACCCGAAGCGGGCCAACGTATTCGTGTAGGTGGCATGGTAACGGTAGGCTCTATGGTACGTGATCCAAACAGCCTACATGTGCAATTTGCAGTACACGATTCCTTAGGTGGCGAAATTCTAGTGACCTATGACGATCTATTACCGGATCTATTCCGCGAAGGACAAGGCATCGTCGCCCAAGGTGTATTAGGGGAAGATGGTAAGTTGGCCGCAACTGAAGTCTTAGCAAAACATGATGAAAACTACATGCCTCCAGAAGTTGCAGAAGCAATGGGGCAAAAACATGAGAAGCTAGATTACAGCCAGCAGAAAGCGACAGCACAATAACGTAAGCACATCGCCGAAAGAATATTTAAAGCCTCAGTATGAGGCTTTTTTATTGCCCGTCGGATACTCGAGGTTGGACTATACTCAAAGCTATATTCCACTAGGTATCTCTCCATGAATTTAATTAAGTTATTAATTAAAAGATGGCGACAGATTTTTACCTTAATGCTGGCATGTTTCATACCAATGGCATATGCGGCCAAGGTGGTTGTCATCGAGAGCTACCACCAAGGTTACACGTGGGATAAGCAGTATTATCAAGCCATACTCGATACATTAACACCTCTCAATGAGGTAAATCACTTTGAAATGGACACTAAACGGCTACCTAAAAATCTTCATGCAAAACGGGCAGAACTGGCATGGCAATTTATTCAACAACAAAAACCACAGTTAGTGATCCTAGCAGATGATAATGCCGTTAATTATCTACACCAACGGTTAAACTCAAGTCAAATTCCAGTGGTATACCTTGGCATTAATATGAACCCAAGAGAATATCACTTAAATGAATATAAGCGTTTTACGGGTGTGCTTGAAAGACCTCTACTCAGACGCTCTCTACTATTACTGCAACGAATATTACCAATATCAAAGCACCGAAAAATCTTAGTTCTCTTCGATCAAAGTGATACGTCTAGACTTGCAGCGGAATATATCAGTAAGCAACAACTGAGCATGTTGAGCGATGTGGAAGTTGAAATATTACAACTAAATAAACTTGGTGAATGGCAAGAGCAAGTCATTGCAGCTAAAGACAATGGCTTTAGTGCGATAGTCGTTGCACTTTATCATGCAGTGAGGGATGACAAAGATCAGTCGGTTGATGCTGAAGAATTATTAAGATGGGTTTCAGCTAACACACCAGTACCCAATTTTGGTTTTTGGGGATTTAGCGTGTACAACAACGGCAATATCGGCGGCTATGTTCTCGATGGTTACCAGCACGGCAAGATCGCAGCCAAAATGGCCTCAAGGATCCTCGCAGGTGAGAAACCGGAAAACATATTCCCAGTAACAGATGACCTAGGACAATTTATGTTTAGCCGTAAAGGGTTAAGTAAATGGCACTTAACATTGCCTAAAGAAATCGAGAAACAAACGACTTGGGTCGAGTAAGTTAAAACGAGCTGAAATAAAAAGCCGGGCTTAGAGCCCGGCTTTTAAATTTGTAACCTTAATTACTCAGCAGCTTCAACATCAACAGCTTGAGCAGCTTCTGGACGACCTACTAGCTCGATGTAAGCCATTGGGGCTTTATCACCAGCACGTAAACCGCACTTAAGGATACGGGTGTAGCCACCAGGACGTTCCTGGTAACGTGGACCCAATTCAGTGAATAACTTACCTACGACTTCAGCGTCGCGAGTACGTGCAAACGCTAAACGACGGTTTGCAACGCTGTCACTCTTAGCAAGTGTTATCAGAGGCTCAACTACGCGACGCAGTTCTTTCGCTTTAGCTACGGTTGTCTTGATGATCTCATGACGAACCAGTGAGCTTGCCATGTTACGGAACATAGCTTGGCGGTGGCTGCTGTTGCGGTTAAGTTGACGACCACTCTTACGATGGCGCATGACCTAATCCTTATAACCTAAATCTGTACAAACCTGAGACTTATAGGTCGTCTGCTAAACTAGCTGGAGGCCAGTTTTCCAGACGCATACCTAACGACAGTCCGCGAGAAGCTAAAACGTCCTTAATTTCAGTAAGAGATTTCTTACCTAAGTTAGGGGTTTTCAGCAGCTCAACTTCAGTACGCTGTACCAGATCTCCGATGTAATGAATCGCTTCGGCTTTCAAACAGTTAGCCGAACGTACAGTTAGCTCTAAATCGTCGACAGGACGCAACAGAATCGGATCGAACTCCGGCTTCTCTTCCTTCATTTCTGGCTCAGTCACGTCACGCAGCTCAACAAACGCATCCAGCTGTTCAGCTAAGATGGTTGCAGAACGACGGATAGCTTCCTCAGGATCAATAGTACCATTAGTGGTCATATCGATAACGAGTTTATCCAAGTCAGTACGCTGTTCAACACGAGCTGCTTCTACATTGTAGGCAATACGTGCGACTGGCGAGAAAGAAGCATCAACCAGCAAGCGGCCGATTGGGCGATCATCGTCTTCTGTCTGTGCACGAGCAGATGCTGGCACATAACCACGACCACGCTCAACGCGAATACGCATGCTGATATCATTGTTACCTGTCAAATGACAGATAACATGATCAGGATTCACGATAGTGACATCACCATCATGCGTGATATCTGCTGCGATGACAGGGCCTGCGCCGGACTTGCTTAATGTAAGCATAGCCTCGTCTTTACCCTCGATAGTCACTGCTAATCCTTTCAGATTAAGCAAGATTTCAAGGATATCTTCTTGTACGCCTTCCTTACTGCTGTATTCGTGCAGTACGCCGTCAATCTCGACTTCGGTAACCGCGCAGCCGGGCATAGACGACAATAGGATGCGACGCAACGCGTTACCTAAAGTGTGGCCGAAACCACGCTCAAGCGGTTCCAAAGTAACCTTGGCACGTGTTGAGTTAACCTGCTCGATATCAACGAGACGCGGTTTAAGAAATTCTGTAACAGAACCCTGCATTGTGTCCTCTCTTGTTTGTTAGCCTTACTTAGAGTAAAGCTCGACGATCAGCTGTTCGTTAATTTCCGCAGACAAATCGCTACGTTCTGGAATACGCTTGAAAGCACCTTCCATTTTCGCGCTGTCGACTTCAACCCATGTAGGCTTCTCGCGTTGACCAGCCACTTCTAAAGCCGCTTTGATACGAGCTTGAGTGCGTGACTTTTCACGGATGCTTACAACATCATTCGCAGACACTTTGAATGACGGAATGTTAACAACACGACCGTTAACCATAACAGATTTATGGCTTACTAGCTGACGTGATTCTGCACGAGTCGCACCGAAACCCATACGATAAACAACGTTATCTAAACGAGTTTCTAAAAGTTGCAACAGGTTTTCACCAGTGTTGCCTTTCAGACGTGCAGCCTCTTTATAGTAGTTACGGAATTGCTTTTCTAACACACCGTAAATACGACGAACTTTTTGTTTTTCGCGTAACTGTAAACCGTACTCTGACAGACGTGGCTTACGAGCGCCATGCTGTCCTGGTGCAGATTCCAGTTTACACTTAGAATCGATTGCTCTCACACCGCTTTTTAAGAAAAGGTCAGTACCTTCTCGGCGGCTGAGCTTGAGCTTGGGACCCAAGTATCTTGCCATGATCTTTCTCCAACTATCCTAATGAAACGCGTTATACACGACGCTTTTTAGGAGGACGACAACCATTATGAGGGATCGGCGTCACATCGGTAATGTTGGTAATTTTGTAACCAACAGCGTTCAGCGCACGAATGGCTGATTCACGACCTGGACCTGGACCCTTCACAAACACTTCAAGGTTTTTTAAACCGTAGTCTTGAGCAGCAGCGCCTGCACGCTCAGCAGCTACCTGTGCAGCAAATGGCGTAGATTTACGTGAACCACGGAAACCTGAACCACCTGAAGTAGCCCATGACAACGCATTACCTTGACGATCTGTAATGGTGACAATTGTGTTGTTGAAAGAAGCATGGATATGAGCCATGCCATCTGCAACCTGTTTACGTACGCGCTTACGCGGAGAACGTGACGGAACTTTAGCCATTGTCTACCTTCCCGTTACTTCTTGATTGGTTTACGTGGACCTTTACGCGTACGCGCATTGGTCTTAGTACGTTGCCCACGAAGAGGCAGGCTACGACGATGGCGGAGACCACGATAACAACCAAGATCCATAAGACGCTTGATGTTCATAGAAATCTCACGACGTAAGTCACCTTCTACTAAGTATTTGGCAACTTCTTCGCGTAGGGTGTCGATTTGAGCTTCGCTCAATTCCTTGATCTTAGCAGTTTCAGCAATTGACGTAGCTGCGCAGATTGCTCTAGCGCGAGTACGGCCGATGCCGAAAATTGCAGTCAATGCGATGACTGTATGCTTTTGATCAGGAATGTTAATGCCAGCGATACGGGCCACTATGCACTCCTTAAGTTAAAGGCCAACTGCGAAAAGCCCGAAAGGATACTCGACAGTTGACAGATTTGCAAACAATATTTGTTCAGCCCAACAGTGGGCTGAACAATTTCACTTTTAGCCTTGACGCTGTTTGTGTTTTGGTTCAACACAGATAACGCGCACAACGCCACTACGCTTGACGATCTTGCAGTTACGGCAGATCTTCTTCACGGAAGCTCGAACTTTCATTTCATCACTCCGTAAAGCTTACTTAGCGACCAAAACGATCTAAATTCGCTTTGTTAACTAGGTTAGCTTTCTTCATCACAGACTCATACTGATGTGACATCATATGGGTCTGAACCTGAGCCATGAAGTCCATGATTACGACTACCATAATTAGTAGTGAAGTACCGCCAAAATAGAACTGTACTTTCCACGCAATTAGCATGAACTCCGGAATTAAACAGATAAAGGTAATGTATAACGCGCCAGCTAATGTTAGGCGAGTCATTACTTTATCAATGTAACGCGAAGTCTGTTCTCCAGGACGGATCCCAGGGATGAATGCACCACTCTTCTTCAGGTTGTCTGCTGTTTCACGTGGATTAAATACCAACGCTGTATAGAAGAAACAGAAGAAGATAATCGCTGCTGCATACAATAATGAGTAAAGCGGTTGTCCAGGTGACACGGCTAATGAAAAATCACTTAACCATGACATAGACTCATTTTGACCAAACCACTGAGCCAGTGTGCCTGGGAACAAAATGATGCTTGACGCAAAAATTGGAGGAATTACACCCGCCATGTTTATTTTCAGTGGCAAGTGAGTAGATTGCGCAGCGAATACCTTACGGCCTTGCTGACGCTTAGCATAGTTAACGACGATACGACGTTGACCACGCTCTACAAACACCACGAAATAAGTCACAGCAAAAATAATTACCGCGAGCAACAACAACACTAACACATTCAGGTCACCTTGACGCGCCTGCTCAGCCGTTTGGCCGATAGCGGAAGGTAATCCAGCAACAATACCTGCGAAAATTAAAATCGAGATACCGTTACCTATACCTCGTTCGGTAATTTGCTCACCTAGCCACATCAGGAACATAGTCCCTGTTACTAAGCTCACAACCGCTACAAAGTAGAAACCGAATCCAATATTGACCACTAGGCCTGGGACTAAGTTTGGTAACCCTGTTGCAATACCGATCGACTGGAATGTACCCAGCACCAACGTACCCCATCGTGTGTACTGACTGATTTTTTTACGTCCAGACTCGCCTTCTTTTTTCAATTCAGCGAGTGCAGGATGCACAACAGTCAATAACTGCATGATAATCGATGCCGAAATGTACGGCATGATGCCCAATGCAAAGATAGAAGCACGGGAAAGAGCACCACCCGAGAACATGTTAAACATGCCTAGGATGGTCCCTTTTTGCTGAGCAAACAGCTCTGCTAATACAGCTGCGTCAATACCAGGAATTGGTACAAACGAACCGGCCCTAAAGACGATAATCGCACCAATCACGAACAGGAGGCGAGCCTTCAACTCTGAAAGTCCACCTTTCGCGCTTTTTAAATCAAGTCCTGGTTTTGCCATCGACGTATTATTCCTCGATCTTACCGCCAGCAGCTTCAATTGCTGCACGTGCACCTTTGGTTACCTTCAGACCTTTTACAGTCACTGGGCGCTCAATGGTACCTGAAAGAACGATTTTCGCAAACTGGATGTTGCGAGTAATAACGTTCGCATCTTTCAGAGCGTTTAAGTCGATAACATCACCGTTAACTTTAGCCAGTTCGAGTACACGAACTTCAGCTGTTACCATAGCGCGACGCGAGGTAAAACCAAATTTAGGTAAACGGATCTTAAGTGGCATTTGACCACCCTCGAAGCCTGGGCGTACACCGCCACCGCTACGAGATTTTTGGCCTTTGTGACCACGACCTGCAGTTTTACCTAAACCTGAGCCCATACCACGGCCTACACGCTTTGGTGCATGCTTAGCGCCTGCAGCTGGAGATAGAGTATTTAAACGCATCTATTAATCCTCCACCTTAACCATGTAGTAGACCTTGTTGATCATACCGCGAACTGAAGGAGTATCTTCTAATTCAACAGTGTGACCAATGCGACGCAAACCAAGACCCGTTAGGGTTGCACGGTGCTTCGGTAAACGACCGATACCGCTTTTAGTTTGAGTAACTTTTACAGTTTTAGTTGCCATGGTGCATTACCCCCGAATTTCGTCAACATTCAGGCCACGCTTAGCTGCGATTTGCGATGGTGACTTCATGTGCACCAGAGCATCTACAGTCGCGCGAACGATGTTGATCGGGTTAGTAGAACCGTATGCTTTAGACAGAACGTTATGAACGCCTGCAACTTCCAATACGGCACGCATTGCGCCACCGGCGATAATACCGGTACCCTGTGATGCTGGTTGCATGTATACACGTGAACCAGTATGACGACCTTTAACTGGGTGATGCAGAGTACCTGCATTCAACTCAACGGTCACCATGTTACGACGGGCTTTTTCCATAGCTTTTTGAATTGCTGCTGGAACTTCGCGCGCTTTACCATAGCCATAGCCGACCTTACCATTACCATCACCCACTACTGTCAGTGCTGTGAAGCTAAAGATACGACCGCCCTTAACTACTTTAGAAACACGATTAACTGCAATTAATTTCTCTTGCAGATCGTCTTTTTGCTGAGCTTCTAATTTAGCCATTTTTATAACCCCTTAGAACTGGAGGCCAGCTTCACGAGCAGCATCTGCTAGAGCAGCTACACGACCGTGATACTTGAAACCAGAACGATCGAACGCAACTGTCGTTACGCCTTTTTCGATCGCGCGCTCAGCAATAAATTTACCTACTGCTTTAGCCGCGTCTACGTTACCGGTACTCTTCAGTTGCTCTTTAACCGCTTTTTCCACGGTTGAAGCAGCTGCCACCACCTGAGCTTCAGGATTGATCACCTGAGCATAAATGTGACGCGGTGTACGATGTACAACCAGACGGTTCACGCCCAGCTCTTGGATCTTCTTACGAGCGCGAATAGCGCGACGTAAGCGAGATGTTTTCTTATCCATATCGCGTTACCTACTTCTTCTTAGCCTCTTTACGGCGTACTTCTTCGTCGTCATAGCGAACACCCTTGCCTTTGTATGGCTCTGGTGGACGATATCCGCGAATCTCAGCAGCGACTTGGCCAATTAACTGTTTATCAACGCCACGTAGGACGATGTCAGTTTGGCTAGGGCACTCTGCAGTAACGCCTGCGGGCAGTTTGTGTACTAACGGATGAGAGAAACCTAAAGTAAGGTCAATGTCTGCACCGACGAGTTTCGCACGGTAACCAACGCCAACTAACTTTAATTTACGCTCAAAACCTTGAGATACACCAACAACCATGTTGTTTACTAATGCACGTGTTGTACCAGCCTGTGCCCAAGCGCCAACTGCGCCCTCAACAGGAAGGAATTTAATCACGCCACCTTCAATAACAACATTGACCGCATTGTTGATCACTCGAGTCAGACTTCCTTTCGCGCCTTTGACGGTCAGGGTCTGTTCGTTTAAGGTCACCTCTACGCCAGCTGGAATAGATACTGGTGCTTTTGCTACACGAGACATTCCTAGCTCCTTATGCTACGTAGCAGATAACCTCGCCACCCATGCCTGCAAGGCGGGCGGCACGATCAGTCATCAGGCCTTTAGAAGTGGACACAATTGCGACACCCAGTCCGCCCATCACTTTAGGAAGTTCGTTTTTACCTTTGTAAATACGAAGACCTGGACGGCTTACACGCTGGATAGTCTCAACGACTGGTTGGCCTTGGAAGTACTTTAAGGTAATTTCCAATTCAGGCTTGGCTTCATCTGCTACGGCGTAATCCGCGATGTAACCTTCTTCTTTAAGCAGTTTCGCAATAGCGACTTTCAGCTTAGCAGAAGGCATCTTCACAGATACTTTGTTAGCAGCTTGGCCGTTACGAATACGGGTTAACATATCCGCAATAGGATCTTGCATGCTCATATTAGCTTACTCCGTGACAAGTGCTTACCAGCTAGCCTTACGCAGGCCAGGAACTTCACCACGCATGGTTGCTTCACGTAATTTGATACGGCTTAAACCGAACTTACGTAGGAAACCATGTGGGCGACCAGTTTGATTACAACGATTGCGTTGACGCGATGCGCTGGAATCACGTGGTAGAGCTTGCAGCTTTAATACTGCATCCCAACGTTCTTCATCAGAAGAAGCTGGACTTGCAATAATCACTTTCAGAGCAGCACGCTTTTCAGCGAACTTAGCTACGAGCTGTGCACGCTTTGCTTCACGTGCTTTCATTGATGTTTTTGCCATTACGCTACCCTTATTTCTTGAATGGGAAGTTAAAAGCGTCTAACAAAGCACGACCTTCTTCATCAGTCTTCGCAGAGGTAGTGATAACAATATCCATACCGCGAATTTTATCGATTTTATCGTAATCGATCTCTGGGAAAATGATCTGCTCACGCACGCCCATCGCGTAGTTACCACGGCCATCGAACGCTTTAGCGCTCAGACCACGGAAGTCACGGATACGTGGGATTGCGATGTCAACTAAACGCTCTAAGAATTCCCACATACGCTCACCGCGCAGGGTCACTTTACAGCCAATAGGGTAGCCTTCACGGATTTTAAAACCAGCAACTGATTTACGAGCAACAGTTACTACTGGTTTTTGACCAGCAATTGCAGTCATGTCACGGACAGCATGTTCCATAACTTTTTTGTCTGCAACGGCTTCGCCAACACCCATGTTCAGGGTGATTTTCTCAATCCGAGGGACTTGCATGACACTGGTATAACCGAACTTTTGAGTCAGTTCAGCGACAACAGTCTCTTGATATTTATCATGCAGTTTCGCCATCGTTTACTCCAGTTACTTAACGAGTTCACTGTTCGATTTAAAGAAACGAACTTTTTTGCCGTCTTCAAATCGGAAACCAACACGATCCGCCTTGCCAGTGACAGGGTTAAAGATCGCAACATTTGATGCTTGAATCGGTGCTTCTTTCTCAACAATACCACCGGCTACACCCAGTTGTGGGTTTGGCTTTTGGTGTTTTTTGACAAGATTGATGCCTTCAACAATTAACTTACCAGTAGGTAATACTTGAGCAACTTTAGCACGCTTGCCCTTGTCTTTACCTGCTAATACGATTACTTCGTCTTGACGACGGATTTTAGCTGCCATTTTGAAGCTCCTTACAGTACTTCTGGTGCCAGCGAGACAATTTTCATAAATTGCTCATTACGCAATTCACGTGTCACTGGTCCAAAGATACGAGTACCAATCGGCTGCAGGTTGTTGTTCAAAAGAACAGCTGCATTCCGATCGAAGCGAATGACAGAACCGTCTGGACGACGTACGCCTTTCTTAGTACGGACTACCACCGCGTTATACACATCACCTTTCTTCGCTTTAGCGCGAGGAATTGCTTCTTTAACAGAAACTTTGATAATGTCGCCGATACCGGCATAACGACGATGAGAGCCACCCAAGACCTTAATACACTGAACTCTGCGTGCGCCGCTGTTACATGCGACGTCAAGAGTCGATTGCATTTGGATCATTTTAAGTGCTCCGCTATCGTTACTACACAATTCCCACTATGGGACTATAAACACCATTTTTGCTTTGAATTTAGTCAAAAATGGGGCGCAAATATAACACCATAAATATGGAATGTATAGTATTAAAAAACAAACGGCCCCAAATACTGGAGCCGTTTACCTAAATGCCTAATATTATTAGGCCTTTGATACTACTTCAACCAGGGTCCAAGACTTAGTCTTAGACAAAGGACGACATTCGCGAATCGCGACTACGTCACCTTCATTGCACTGATTAGCTTCGTCATGTGCATGGATCTTAGTCGTACGCTTAATGTATTTCCCATAGATTGGGTGTTTCACTTGGCGTTCGATAGCGACAGTAATGGTTTTATCCATTTTGTTGCTAGTGACACGACCTTGCAAAGTACGGATTTTATCAGACATTATGCACCCGCCTTAGAAGTAATAATGGTCTTAACGCGCGCAATATTACGGCGCACCAATTTCAGTTGATGAGTCTGAGTCAACTGACCAGTGGCGTGTTGCATACGCAGGTTGAACTGCTCACGCAGCAGACCAAGTAGTTCAGCGTTCAGTTCTTCAACGCTCTTTTCTCTTAGTTCGCTCGCTTTCATTACATCACCGTCTTAGTTACGAAGGTAGTCTTGATTGGAAGCTTGGCAGCAGCTAAAGCAAACGCTTCACGAGCGATCACTTCAGAAACACCATTCATCTCATAAAGAACCTTACCAGGTTGAATCTGACATACCCAGTATTCAACGTTACCTTTACCTTTACCCATACGCACTTCAAGAGGCTTAGAGGTAATAGGTTTGTCCGGGAAAACTCGAATCCAAATTTGTCCCTGACGCTTAATGTGACGTGTCATGGCACGACGTGCAGACTCGATCTGACGAGCAGTTAAACGACCACGGCCGACTGCTTTCAGACCAAAAGTACCAAAGCTAACTTCGGTACCGTTCGCTAGACCGCGGTTGCGGCCTTTGAACATCTTGCGAAACTTCATACGTTTAGGTTGCAGCATTGCCGGCTCTCCTATTTACCACGAGGCTTGCGCTTAGGTTGCTGCTGTTTCGGCTCTTCAATCTGTGGCAGCATTCCGTCCAGAACTTCACCTTTGAAGATCCAAACTTTAATACCAATCACACCATATTGAGTGTGACTTTCAGAGGTTGAATAGTCGATATCAGCACGCAGTGTGTGCAAAGGTACACGACCTTCGCGATACCACTCAGAGCGCGCAATCTCAGCACCGCCTAAACGGCCACTAACTTCAACTTTGATACCTTGAGCACCAATACGCATTGCGTTTTGTACCGCACGCTTCATCGCGCGACGGAACATTACACGACGCTCTAATTGCTGTGCAATTGAGTCAGCAACTAACTTGGCATCTAGCTCAGGTTTACGGATCTCAGCGATGTTAATTTGAGCAGGAGTGCCAGCCAGTTTTGAAACGGCAGCACGCAATACTTCAACGTCTTCACCTTTCTTACCAATCACAACACCTGGACGGGCAGTGTGAATAGTAACGCGGATGCTTTTCGCTGGGCGTTCAATAACAATCTTAGATACTGACGCAGCTTGCAGTTTGTCTGCAAGATACTTACGCACTTCCCAGTCGCTGTTCAGGTTATTTGCATAATCTGACTTATCTGCGTACCAGGTAGAGATCCAAGGCTTGGTGATACCCAGACGGATACCATTAGGATGTACTTTCTGTCCCATTGCTCTCTCCTAGCGATCTGATACAACCACAGTGATGTGGCTGGTACGCTTCATGATACGATCAGCGCGGCCTTTAGCACGTGGCATGATACGCTTCATAGTTGGACCCTCGTCAACGAAGACGGCGCCTACTTTTAGCTCATCAATATCCGCGCCTTCGTTGTGTTCGGCGTTTGCGATAGCTGAGTCAAGTACTTTTTTAACCAGTACGGCGGCTTTCTTTGGGCTGAAAGTCAAAATTTCGAGGGCCTTAGCAACAGGCAAACCGCGAATTTGATCAGCAACGAGACGAGCCTTCTGCGCAGACGTACGGGCAAAACGATGTTTAGCTAAAACTTCCATCTTATTCCTCCCGTATTAACGCTTCTTCGCTTTCTTATCAGCAGCATGGCCGCGATAAGTGCGAGTTGGTGAGAATTCACCAAGTTTGTGGCCGATCATTTCGTCAGTTACGAACACAGGAACGTGCTGACGACCATTATGGACAGCGATGGTCAAACCAATCATATTTGGAATGATCATAGAGCGACGTGACCAAGTCTTAATAGGCTTCTTGTCACCTGCTTCCATCGCTTTCTCTACCTTCTTCAGCAAGTGCAGGTCAATGAAGGGACCTTTCTTGAGAGAACGTGGCATGGCGAATCCTCTTACTATTTATTACGACGACGTACGATGTACTTGTCAGTGCGCTTGTTACTACGAGTCTTATAACCCTTAGTTGGCACACCCCATGGAGTCACTGGGTGACGACCACCAGAAGTACGGCCTTCACCACCACCGTGTGGATGGTCTACCGGGTTCATTGCAACACCGCGAACTGTTGGGCGAACGCCTCTCCAGCGCTTAGCACCTGCTTTACCTAACTGGCGTAGCATGTGTTCGGCATTACCAACTTCACCAAATGTTGCGCGGCAATCAACTGGCACTTTGCGCATTTCGCCAGAGCGAAGACGTAAAGTGGCATATGCGCCATCACGAGCAACAACTTGTACATAAGCACCCGCTGAACGCGCGATCTGAGCACCTTTACCAGGCTTCATTTCTACAGCGTGCACAACAGAACCTACTGGAATGTTGCGCAGTGGCATTGCGTTACCGGTTTTGATTTCGGCTTCAACACCAGACTGGATTTTGTCGCCAGCTTGCATGCCTTTGGCAGCAAGGATGTAACGACGCTCACCATCCGCATACAGTACTAGAGCGATGTGCGCAGTACGGTTTGGATCGTATTCCAGACGCTCAATTTTTGCAGGGATACCATCTTTATCGCGTTTAAAGTCGATTAAACGGTAGTGCTGCTTGTGACCGCCACCAACGTGACGAACAGTGATACGGCCAGTATTGTTACGGCCACCACTTTTAGATTTTTTCGCCAACAGGCCAGCAAAAGGTTTACCCTTGTGCAGGTCAGAGTTCACCACTTTAACAACGTGGCGACGACCTGGAGAGGTTGGCTTACACTTAATAACTGCCATGATAATTCTCCTTTGCTTACTCAGCGCCGCCGACGAAATCGATATCAGCACCAGCAGCTAAAGTCACGTAGGCTTTTTTCCAATCGCTACGACGGCCAGTACGGCCACCAGTACGTTTAGTTTTGCCTTTGCTCACTAAAGTGCGAACTGATTCGACTTCAACTTCAAATAGCTTAGCAACAGCAGCTTTAATTTCAGCTTTAGTTGCATCGATAGCTACGCGGAAAACAACAGTGTTGTGCTTCTCAGCATTCACAGTGCTCTTTTCAGAGATGTGAGGTGCCAGAATTACTTTTAGCAAACGTTCTTCGCGGATCATCATGCTAGCATCTCCTCGATTTGCTTAACTGCATCAGCAGTCACAAGCACTGTGTTGAACGCGATCAGACTTACTGGGTCTAGACCTGCAACGTCACGAACGTCAACCTTGTACAGGTTGCGAGCTGCTAAGAATAAATTCTCGTCAACTTCTGAAGTCACAATTAACACGTCTTCTAAGTTCATTGCTTTCAGTTTAGCTTTCAGCTCTTTAGTTTTAGGAGCTTCAACGCTGAATGATTCAACAACAACCAGACGGTCTTGACGTACCAGTTCAGACAGAATGCTTTTCAGCGCGCCGCGGTACATCTTCTTGTTAACTTTTTGGCTGTGATCTTGAGTTTTAGCAGCGAAAGTTACGCCACCGCCACGCCAGATTGGGCCCTTAACACCACCCGCACGAGCGCGGCCAGTGCCTTTTTGGCGCCATGGCTTTTTGCCAGAGCCAGTTACTTCCGCACGAGTCTTTTGAGCACGAGTGCCCTGACGCGCGTTTGCAGCGTATGCTACAACTACCTGATGAACCAGTGCCTCGTTAAAGTCACGGCCGAAGGTAGTTTCGGAAACTTCAAGAGCGCTTTGCGCGTCTTTCAATACCAATTCCATTACTATCTCCTCAGACCTTAAGCTTTAACTGCAGGCTTGATGATCAGGTCGCCATTAGTTGCGCCCGGAACAGCACCTTTAACCAGTAGCAGGTTACGTTCAACATCTACACGTACAACGTCTAGATTTTGAGTAGTAACACGCTCGGCACCCATATGGCCTGACATTTTCTTGCCTTTAAATACGCGACCAGGCGTTTGGTTCTGACCGATAGAACCGTTCGAACGGTGCGACAAAGAGTTACCGTGCGTCATATCTTGAGTACGGAAGTTCCAACGCTTAACGCCGCCTTGGAAGCCTTTACCTTTTGATTGACCAGTAACGTCAACTTTCGCTACATCAGCGAAGATACCTACGTTTAGCTCAGCACCAACTTCAATGCCTTCGCCTTCACCGTCTGCCAGACGCAGTTCCCACAGTCCACGACCGGCTTCTACGCCGCTCTTAGCAAAGTGACCTGCTTCTGGTTTAGTGATGCGATTGGCTTTTTTGGTACCAGTAGTAACTTGAAGTGCGCGGTAGCCGTCAGTTTCTAAAGTTTTCACTTGAGTAACACGGTTGCCAGCAACTTCAATTACTGTAACAGGTATAGAAACACCATCTTCAGTGAAGATGCGAGTCATACCAACTTTACGACCAATAAGACCGATAGCCATCTCTCAAACCTCTTCTAAGGATCTCAATTAACCCAAGCTAATCTGTACGTCGACACCAGCCGCAAGATCTAAACGCATTAGAGCGTCTACAGTCTTTTCAGTTGGCTCTACGATGTCAACCAGGCGCTTGTGAGTACGTAATTCGTACTGGTCACGAGCATCTTTATTAACGTGCGGAGAGATCAAAACGGTATAACGCTCTTTGCGCGTAGGTAGTGGAATAGGACCACGTACTTGGGCGCCAGTACGCTTAGCAGTTTCAACGATTTCCGCTGTAGACTGATCAATTAAGCGATGATCAAACCCTTTTAAGCGGATACGGATTCTTTGGTTCTGCATTGACCAGAGCTCCTAAAATGGACACATAAAAAATCACCCTCTAGCTTCTTCCTTACTGGAAAAGCAGAGCGAGATGATTTAACCGTTCGACTCCCAATCGGAGCCGCTATGATAATGATAAGTTCAAATACTTGTCATTTAATTCGTTAACCTAGGTTAACGAGGGGGCCATTATACTCATCTGAAATCAGATTTCAAGCCCGCTGTGTAAATAGTCATCAAAAACTATTCAACGTCAGAGTGGCGAGCATTTTACACAAATTTCAGAATAACACCAGCCCAAAAT
>NZ_JTLE01000094.1:232351-299341 GCF_000798835.1 Shewanella sp. ZOR0012 | reverse complement strand
CTGGCGTTTCTGCTGCGTTATCGTCCGTTTATGTAGAATAACTACACTGTACGGACTTTACCTTGCATAAACGCCAGCCAAACTGCTGCAAAAATAACCCTGAAACGTCAACACGCCCTAAGTACTGTGATTAATAAAGAGGACATAGCTTTGCGGCAGCGCGCTGATACAAATCCCTGACACAGGGCGCTTACACTGAACGCTTTACATGGCTGGTGTAATGCACATGGGGTGAGAGCAAGTCCGCTAAATTGGGGTTTGGTGCCCGATTGAGGAAGCGAATAAAAGCCTGGGGTAGGGTGAGCGTTTCAATCGGCTCTTGCCAGCGTGCCTGTAACAGTGGGTGATAACCTTCTTTCCCCGCAGCGGTATAAGAGGTCGATACCCCCACATAGAGCGCATCGGGCTGCACTGGATACCAGAGTGATAATCCATCCTGCTGCATCATTTCTAGCTTGAATAAACGTTCCCCTAAGGGGCGTCTGCCATCGTAGTAATAACGCAATCCATAGGTATAGGGGAAGCTGCCAGCGCCTGTGCCGCGTACACTGTTATTGGTGGCGGCGTTAATCGCCGACTCCAGCGCCTGATACAGAAATTGGCCTTGGATTTCGTATTTGACTAATGGCAGTTCGAAGGGCAGCAATTGGCCCAACACATCGGCGAGGGTCAGTCTGCCTTGGGCGACCGATTGCCTGACACCACCCGCGTTATGCAGGGCAAAGTGGATGCGAGGGTCTTCAAGTTTAGCCTCTTGGAACATACTGCGACTTACCCAAGGGGCGATTTCACTGCCATGGGGCAGCGCCTTAGAAGGCAGTCTGGTGTGTACCAGATTCTTAGGCACTAGAGCTAAGACTTTGTTTTCCATCTCGGCAATCGCAGGGCGATAGATATCGTGGATCACGCCATGAATATCTTCATCGGCTTCATCCCACAATATATAGGGATGTTCATCAAAGCGTTGGCGCACGGTTTGATAGTCGGTGTCATCCACTTGCTCACTCGAACTCAACATAAACTGCTTATCGAGCATAAAGTAGTTGCCACCGCTTAAACTTATCGCGCGGCCAGCTTCATCAAACTCAACTTCGGCCAAACCTAAGATTTCGGCGTATTTCCCTGCATGGACAATTGGCGTGCCATTGATGGTTTCGCCATAGGGAATATTGCTTAACCCCAAGGCGCTAAAGTCGCCCTGTAGAGTATGGGTATGGCCGCCAACGATAAGGCTGATACCATCGACTTGTTCTGCGAGCCGTTTATCCTGATCTAAACCTAAGTGACTCAGCACAATAATGTGCTTGATGCCTTTGGCATGCAGATGCGAGACGGTTCGCGCCGTGGTCGCAATCGCATCGACAAAGTGGGTATCGGGATCGGGTCTGGCAATGTCCTTCATCTGATCCAGAGTAATGCCGATGACGGCGAGCTTTTTGTCATAGAAGGGCTTTTCGAGGTAGCTGGCAAGCTGTGTTTTTTCATCATAGGCCAGAATATTCGCCACAGTACGCAGGTTACCCGGCTTGCGGATATCCTCTTGGCTCAAGTCCATATTCCCCGCTAGCAGCGGGAAATCGATTTGCTTGGCAAATTCGGCGAGCCGCGCATTACCTTCGTCAATATCGTGGTTGCCTATTACCATGGCATCGGGGGCAAGTAAATTCAGCAGATGGGCGTTGGCTTTACCCTTAAAATGGCTGAAATACAGTGTGCCTTGGAAACTGTCGCCCCCATGTAAAAATAAAAACGGGGTATTGCTTCGGGTGGCTTGCTCTCGCGCCTGGCTAATTTGATATCCCAAACGAGCGTAACCACCACTGTGGCTAGTAATATCTAAGGACTTAAGCCCAAGATTAAGGGAAAAATGTACGCGGCTAGGCTCAAAATTCGAATGGGTATCGTTGATGTGCGCGAGTGAGAGAGTGTATCTCTGTGTCATAACTTACCTCTTTTACGGCGGGAGATTATAACCTTCTCATCAAAAACAAGAAAGGGAGCTAAGCTCCCTTTACTTTAACAATGACTAAATCAAGATTAACCCGAGCGTGCTTCATCATCGTCGGCTGCGGCTTCGAAGTCGCCATCATCGGAGAGGCGAATGCCTTTTTGCTTCATGCGTTTGGTCCAGAGTTTACGCGCCAATTGCTGCATGTCGGTCGCGGGGTCATTCACATCGACAATCTCTAATCCCAGTAGCGACTCGATAATATCTTCTTGGGTCACAATACCTTGGCTACTGCCGTATTCGTCAACCACCATGGCAATTTGGGTGTTGCGCTTAATCATCCGCTCAAATAACGGCAGGATTTTGGCCGTTTCGGGTACGACAAACAGGCTACGCTTGAGTTCGCCAATTGGCGCGTCAGGAGTATAACGCTCAGCCAACAACACATCGGTGCGGGTGATATAGCCGATAATATCGTCGTGGTCCTGATCGTATACCGGAATACGCGTAAAAGGCTTGTCACGATATTCTTGCACAAACTCATTTTGCGTCAGTGAAATAGGCAAAGAGAACATCACGGTGCGCGGCGTCATAATCGCGGTAACGGGCACATCACGCACCTTAAGCATTTGGGTCAAAATCTTGGATTCTTGTTCGTCTAACTCACCGGATTCTTGACCGATTTTGGCCATCGCGCTCATTTCTTGGCGAATATATTGGCCTTCTTCACCTTTACCTAGCAGGCGAGTCACTTGCTGCGACATCCAAATTAATGGCTGGGTAGCACGCTTCATCCACGTAATGGCAATCGATACGCTTGGGGCTAAACGGCGCCAGTGGTTGGCTCCGACAGATTTAGGAATAATCTCTGAGAAGAACAGAATAATAAAGGTTAACACTCCGGAGAAAACGCCGAGCATATCATCCCCAAAGGCCTTAGCGGCTTGCGCACCAGCAACGGCGGCACCTACGGTATGGGCAACAGTATTGAGGGTCAAAATAGACACCAATGGCGCTTCGATGTTCTCTTTCAGTTTACGCAACCTTGTCGCCGCAGCACTGTCAGTTTGTTCGAGCGTAGCGATATAACTAGGGGTAACCGAGAGCAACACGGCTTCGAATACACTGCACAGAAAAGAAACTGCAACAGCGACAAGCACTATAATGATGAGGGTTAACATATTGGTGGTATTACAACTCCATAATTTAGGCCAACATTGACCCTCGGCGATTCTAGCATAGGAGAATGGAGTTGCTGGCTAAAATTTTTCTGCGTCTGTATAATTCGCCGCCCTGTTGCAGGTTTTGGTGTTGAGGTTAGTCCTATGAGTGAAAAAAAGATCAATTTATTAGACCTTGATCGTAAAGCGATGCGGGCATTATTTGCCGATCTGGGTGAGAAGCCCTTCCGTGCCGATCAGCTGATGAAGTGGATCTATCATTTCGGTGTCAGTGACTTCGAAGAGATGACTAACATCAACAAAGTGTTACGCCAAAAACTGGCGGCGCGCTGTGAGATTGTGGCGCCCGAGATTTCCAGCTATCAAAAATCCGCCGATGGCACCATTAAGTTCGCCATCCATGTCGGTGAAGGCCAAGAGGTCGAAACTGTTTATATTCCTGAAGATGACCGCGCTACCTTGTGTGTGTCGTCCCAAGTGGGCTGTGCCCTCGAATGTACTTTCTGCTCTACGGCGCAGCAAGGCTTTAACCGCAACCTAACTGTCTCTGAAATCGTTGGCCAAATTTGGCGTGTTTCGCATTTCTTAGGATTCGCGAAAGATACTGGCGAGCGCCCCATTACCAACGTGGTGATGATGGGGATGGGGGAGCCTCTACTTAACCTTGCTAACGTGATCCCTGCAATGGACATCATGCTAGACGATTTTGGCTTTAGTCTGTCAAAACGTCGCGTAACGCTATCGACCTCAGGCGTTGTTCCAGCATTAGACAAATTAGGTGACGCCCTCGATGTGGCGCTCGCCGTGAGTATCCATGCGCCAAACGATGAGCTGCGCGATATTCTGGTTCCGGTGAATAAAAAGTATCCACTGCAGGAGTTCCTTGCGGGGATCCGCCGTTACATCGCCAAATCTAACGCTAACCGTGGCCGTGTCACCGTGGAATATGTGATGCTCGATCACATCAACGACAGTACCGAACAAGCCCATGAATTAGCAGAATTAATGAAGGATACCCCCTGTAAGGTAAACCTTATTCCGTTTAACCCATACCCAGGTTCACCCTATGGCCGTTCGTCAAACTCGCGCATCGACCGTTTTTCGAAAGTGTTAATGGAATATGGCTTAACCGTGATTGTGCGTAAGACCCGTGGTGACGATATTGATGCCGCCTGTGGACAGCTGGCTGGGGATATTCGCGATCGAACCAAGCGTTTAGCAAAAAAACGCATGCAAGAAAATCAGATTTCGGTCACAATGAATTAACTCTTTGTTTGCACAGATTTATAGGCTTGCCCATGAAGCATGGATTGTCAGGGTTTTCATTAGCAATAGCCCTGTCATTATTAGTGACAGGATGCGTAACTGAGCGTACCTATTCAGGGACTGATATTCCGGTGTCGGAGCGAAAACTGGATAAAGTTGCCGCTGCGCGGGAGCGTATGCAGCTCGGTTTAACCTACCTTAATCGAGGTAACTCGGAACAAGCCAAGTATAATCTTGATAAAGCAATCGAATATGCGCCAGAGCTCGAAGATGTGCATGTGGCAATGGCTTATTACTATCAAACCGTAGGCGATTTAGTACGTACCGAACAGGCGTATCAGGACGCTATCAATACTAAGGACGCCTCTGGCGATTCCATGAATAACTTTGGGGTGTTTTTGTGCCAACAAAAGCAATACGAAAAAGCTGAAAAAATGTTTTTGGCTGCAATAGAAATGCCCAAATATACGCGTACCGCATCCAGTTATGAAAACTTAGGTCTTTGCAGCAGAGACGCGGGACGAGCAGAAAAGGCACGACAGTATTTTCAGATGGCGTTAAAGTATGACCCGAGACGCTCGGTGTCTTTACTGGAGCTGGTTGAGCTTGGGATAGATAAAGGTGATTATGTTGATGCGCGTAACCAGTTAGCGCGTTACCACCAAGTTGCGGCCCAGACTCCAGAGAGTTTAACGCTCGGAATAAAAATTGAGCAGGCGTTGAATGATGATGCTGCCATGAAGCGATTTGGCATTTTATTGCTTGCCAAATTCCCAGCATCGCCTCAAGCCAAGCAATATAGAGTTAATTTGCATCAATGAAAGATAACGAAATGAACGCGTCAGTAGAACCAGTGACAACAGAAGAAGCTGAGTCGACGCCTAATGTAACGCTCGGAAGCGTACTCAAAACAGCTCGTGAGCAGATGGGCTTGAGCATTGCGGAGACAGCTGTGAAGCTGCATTTGCGGCCTGGTATTGTTGAAAATCTCGAAGCCGATGATTTTTCTAATATTGCCTCATCAACCTACGTACGCGGATACGTTAAAAATTATGCGCGTATGCTGGGGGTCGACAACACGCTCATCGAAGCCTGTCTCGCAAGGCAGGTGCCCTATGTAACACAGCCTGCGATGCAAAGTTTTTCCCGTAAGACCACTTATCAAGCTCGTGACACTAAATTAAAGTGGCTGAGCTTTTTTATTGTCATCGTGTTGCTCGGTCTGTTTGTGCTTTGGTGGATGCAACGAACGACGCTAGTGACTCATGTCGATATTTCAAAACCAACCGCTGAAGAGTTAGCCGCTGCGAATCAAACCTTGCCGGGTGATGTTTTACTCACCGAAACGGATGCGAGTGCACGTTTGAGTGAGATCGCGGTCAACGGTTCAATGGCGACCGATGGTCCAGTAAAAGATACTGATGCTAGCACTATTGACCCGAATATCAGTGATATGGCGGCAATGGAAGCAGGGCAGGTGTCTGTCAATTCGACAGTCAATGCGAGTGAGCCTAATAACCCCCCAAGTGCATCAGGTGCGGTGCAAACGGCAGGGGTGACTGCGCAAAACACGCTTTCTACACAAAATTCTTCTGCATCAAACGCAGCGGTTCAAAATGTTCCAACAGCCAGCGCGCCGGTGAACAGTGCTACGCCAGCGGCTTCGAGTGAGCAAACCATGCCTGTGGTTGCTGGACAATCCAATATCAATATTCAACTCACGGGTGATTGCTGGATCAACATCGTCGATGCCAAGGGCAAAGCGATTGTTGATGGGGTCCGAGGTGCTGGCGCAACTATTCAAGCCAGTGGTGTGCCTCCGTTTAAAGTGATCTTAGGCGCGCCGACTGTTGTGTCTAGTTTTACGGTTGATGGTAAAGCCATCAGTCTTGCTGAATTTCCTAAGGGTCGTGTTGCGCGTTTGACTATCCCACAGGCTTAAGTCTCACGCTTAGCGCAGAGTACCGAAAAGAGCGTATTGAGTATGTATAACGAAACACCCATAAAGAGACGTCCTTCAACCCGCATTTATGTGGGCAATGTACCGATTGGTGATGGTGCACCGATTGCAGTGCAGTCAATGACCAACACTAAAACGACTGATGTTGAGGCGACCATTGCCCAAATTCGCGCCTTAGAAAAAGTGGGTGCCGACATTGTGCGTGTCTCTGTGCCGACCATGGACGCGGCCGAGGCTTTTAAAGTGATTAAGCAATCGGTGTCAGTGCCCTTGGTTGCCGATATCCACTTCGATTACCGTATCGCCTTAAAAGTGGCGGAATATGGGGTGGACTGTTTGCGTATCAACCCAGGCAATATTGGTAACGAAGAGCGTATCCGCAGTGTGGTGGAGTGCGCCCGTGATAAAAACATTCCAATTCGTATCGGGGTTAATGGTGGTTCATTAGAGAAAGATCTGATGGACAAATACAAAGAACCTACGCCAGAAGCCCTGCTCGAATCGGCCATGCGCCATGTGGACATTCTCGACCGTTTGAACTTCGACCAATTTAAGGTCAGCGTAAAAGCCTCCGATGTGTTCTTAGCGGTAGAATCCTATCGTTTATTAGCCAAGCAAATTCGTCAGCCATTGCATTTAGGTATTACTGAAGCGGGTGGTGCGCGTGCGGGGGCGGTCAAATCTGCCGTCGGTTTAGGTATGCTGCTTGCCGAGGGCATTGGTGATACGCTGCGTATTTCCTTGGCGGCCGATCCGGTGGAAGAAATCAAAGTCGGCTTTGATATTCTAAAGTCACTGCGTATCCGTAGCCGTGGCATTAACTTTATTGCGTGTCCTTCTTGCTCACGTCAAGAGTTCGATGTGATCAGCACCGTAAACGAGTTAGAACGCCGCCTCGAAGATGTTACCACCGCGATGGATGTGTCGATCATCGGCTGTGTGGTCAATGGCCCAGGTGAAGCCTTAGTGTCGCACATTGGCTTAACGGGTGGACATCGTAAGAGTGGTTACTACGATGAAGGCGAGCGTCAAAAAGAGCGTTTCGACAATGACAACCTAGTCGATTCCCTCGAAGCTAAAATTCGCGCCAAGGCGAGCCAAATGGCTAACCGCATCCAAGTGAAAGACACTACTGAGTAACAACCGCAGCCGAATAACCTCATAGGTTAAGCGTTATAAAAACATTCAAGGCTTGAGCTAGACCTCGAAACTGACGGGGTCATTTTACGTTTAGTGTTGAACAGCCTATAATGCCTGACATTTTTTATTAATTTAGCGAAATCGGACGAGTCGATACAGTGGCAAAACAGATCCAAGCGATTCGCGGAATGAATGACATTCTGCCAACTCAAAGTCCTCTATGGCAAAAAGTGGAAGCGGTACTACGTTCAAGCGTTGCTGCTTATGGTTACAGTGAGATCCGCACTCCAATAGTGGAAAATACCGATCTTTTTAAACGCTCTATCGGTGAAGTGACTGATATTGTTGAAAAAGAAATGTACACCTTCGAAGATCGTAATGGTGATAGCCTGACGTTACGCCCCGAAGGTACTGCCTCAACCGTGCGTGCGGGTAACGAGCATGGTCTGCTCTATAACCAAGAACAACGTCTGTGGTATTTGGGCCCCATGTTTCGTCATGAACGTCCACAAAAAGGCCGTTACCGCCAATTCCATCAATTTGGTGTTGAAGTCTACGGTATTGGTAGCGCTGATATCGACGCCGAAGTGTTGATGTTATCTGCCCGTCTATGGGAAAAACTCGGCATTAGCGAGCATGTGACGCTTGAGCTGAACACTTTAGGCGATCCTGCCGAGCGCGCCGCTTACCGTGAAGCCTTGATTGCCTTTTTAGAGCAACACAAGGACAAACTAGACGAAGATAGCCAGCGCCGTATGTACAGCAATCCGCTGCGCGTATTGGACTCAAAAGATCCCCAAGTGCAAAGCATTTTAGGTGATGCGCCTGCGCTGATGGATTACTTAGGCGAAGAATCCTCACAACATTTTGCACAATTGCGTGAACTCCTCGACGCGGTTGGCATCCAATACCGAGTTAACCCACGCTTAGTCCGTGGTCTGGATTACTACAATCGCACGGTTTTTGAATGGGTTACCAATAGCTTAGGCTCTCAAGGCACAGTACTTGCGGGCGGTCGCTACGATGGTTTAGTTGCTCAATTGGGCGGTAAAGATACGCCAGCCGTCGGTTTTGCGATGGGATTAGAGCGCATCGTTTTACTGCTTGAAACCTTAGAGCTGACCCAAGATATCCCAGCGGCTGTTGATGTGTATGTCGCGGCGATGGGGGATAGCTGTTTGGTTGAAGCCATTAAAGTGGCGCAGGAGTTACGCTCAGCGTTGCCCACACTGCGAGTGATGAGTCACTGCGGTGGTGGTAACTTCAAGAAGCAAATTAAGCGTGCCGACAAAAGCGGTGCACAAGTAGCCTTACTCATCGGTGAAGAAGAACTCGCCGAAGGTGTGGTTACCGTAAAATACTTACGCAATGACAACGAACAACAACGGGTCGCTCGAAATGCATTAAGCGCATTTTTAGCTGAACTTAGCAAATAAGGGGACGTGCGCGTGGAAATTTATAGCACAGAAGAACAACAAGTTGATGCTATCAAACAGTTCTGGAAAGACTATGGAACCTCGATTGTTATCGGGGCGGTCGTTGGTTTAGGTGGCCTGTACGGTTGGAACACTTATTCCGACATGAAAATCGTGAAGGCCGAAGAAGCATCACAGGCGTTCCAAACCTTAACCACCAAATCAAGCGATGAAGCGGCTATGATTGCTGGCGTGGCTGAGTTTTCGAAAAATTACGACCAAAAGGGCTATCAATCACTGCTAGACCTGATCGTTGCGAAAACGGCGGTGGAAGCGAAAGATTTTCCTAAGGCCGAAGAAGCACTGAAGAAAGTGATTGCTGCGAAGCCCGGTGCAGGATTAGACACTATTGCAACATTGCGTTTAGCGCGTATTCAGGCTGAACAAGGTCAAGTTGACACTGCGTTAGCCACACTAGACCAAGTGACTGATAAAGCCTTTTTAGCACAACGTGAAGAACTGAAAGGTGACTTCTTTGTTCGTCAAGGCCAAGCCGATAAAGCGAAAACTGCTTATCAGGCAGCAATGGATAACGGCGGTGTTGTGACCAGCCCTGCACTTAAAATCAAACTTGATAACTTAAATCAAGCATAAGGGATCCCTTGATGAAGTCTTGGTGCAAGAACCTGCTAGCCGCTGGGTTAAGCCTAGCCATGTTATCCGCCTGTTCTTCTAGTGATGTAGAAGAAGAACCGGTAAGTGAGTTAACTGCGATTCAGGCGACAGTATTTCCTGAAGTAAGTTGGAGCGCCTCTGTAGGTGACGGTGTCGGGGATTACTATTCTCGTCTCACACCAGCAGTTCGTTACGGTAAAATTTTTGCGGCCGACCGTTATGGTGAAGTCGTTGCTTTTGATGAAGCAACGGGTGAACAGGTTTGGAAAAAAGATTTTAGTGAAGAGTTCCGTGATAACGCCTTAGCCAAAAACAAAGGCGCACGTTTGGCCGCTGGTGTAACAGCAGCACGTAATAAGCTCTTTATCGGCGGTGAGAGTGGCCTTTTGGCTGCGCTGAATGCAGAAGACGGCCAAGTATTATGGCATGTGATTGCGGGTGGCGAATTGTTATCTAAGCCAACCGTGGCTGACGACGTCGTGGTGGTGAGCACCAGTTCAGGTTCATTTGAAGCCTATAACGTTGATACTGGCGCAAAACTGTGGGTTTATAACATGCAGTTGCCTAACCTGACGCTCCGGGGAACGGGGTCAGCAGCTTATGAAGCGGGAGGTTTCTTTATTGGTACCGCCGATGGCAAAGTGGCTGTTGTCGTCAAAAACAACGGTCAAGCTGCGTGGGAGCAAGCCATCTATAATCCTACAGGTGGCAATGAGTTTACCCGTATGGCCGATGTGGATATGACACCGTTGATCCTCGGCGATAATTTATATGCGGTCAGCTACAACGGTAACTTGGTGTCAATGGAACTGCGCACCGGACGGATTATTTGGACTCGTAAGTACTCAAGCTTCAATGAGTTAGCTACGGCGGGTTTAAGTTTGTTCTTGGTTGATGACCACAGTCGTATCTATTCAGTAGATAGACGTAACGGTTTAGAGTTGTGGAGCAACTCTGAGCTGGTCAATCGCACACTCACTTCACCAGAGGTATATAAAGACTATTTGGTCGTGGGTGATTTTGAAGGTTATCTGCACTTTATCGACCGTAGCACAGGCAGTATTGTCGGTCGTATCCAAGTGGACAGCTCTGGATTATTCAGCCAGCCATTAGTGGTGGATGATAAAATCTACGTGCAAGGTCGCAGCGGAAAGTTAGCTGTTGTAACACTTCCTTAGTTAAAAGTGTTATCCTTGTAGAGCCCCTGGAAGTGTGTTCCGGGGGCTTTTTATTGAAAAGTTTTTTAGAGGCGAAATCATGATCCCTGTAGTGGCCCTTGTTGGTCGGCCGAACGTCGGTAAATCCACCTTATTTAACCGCCTTACGCGTACGCGTGATGCGCTGGTTGCTGACTTTCCTGGCCTAACACGTGACCGTAAATATGGTCGAGCATTCTTATCCGGCTATGAGTTTATCGTGGTGGATACCGGCGGTATCGACGGCACTGAAGAGGGGATCGAAACTAAGATGGCCGAGCAGTCCCTTGCCGCTATCGAAGAAGCCGATGTTGTCTTATTTATGACCGATGCGCGTGCTGGGTTAACCGCTGCGGATTTGTCTATCGCTCAGCATTTACGTAGCCGCCAAAAAACCACCTTTGTGGTGGCTAACAAGATTGACGGTATTGATGCCGACTCGGCCTGCGCCGAATTTTGGTCTTTGGGTTTAGGTGAAGTCTATCAAATGGCTGCCGCCCAAGGCCGCGGTGTAACCAATATGATTGAGTACGCCTTAACTCCTTACGCTGAAGCCATGGGCATTGAGCGCCAAGGCGAAGAGGAAGAAGTTGACGAGCGTCAGTACACTGAAGAAGAAGCTGAGGCTGAGCAAAAGCGTCTGCAGGACTTACCGATCAAACTCGCCATCATCGGTAAACCTAACGTGGGTAAATCGACTCTAACCAACCGTATCTTAGGTGAAGAGCGTGTGGTGGTTTATGACGAACCAGGCACCACTCGTGACAGTATTTACATTCCGATGGAACGCGATGGTCGCGAATACGTGATTATCGATACTGCTGGTGTACGTCGCCGCAGTAAAGTCCATGAAGTGATTGAAAAGTTCTCGGTGATTAAAACCCTCAAAGCGGTTGAAGATGCTAACGTGGTGTTACTTATCATCGACGCCCGTGAAGGCGTTGCCGAGCAAGATCTTGGCCTATTAGGGTTTGCCCTAAACGCAGGCCGCGCGTTAGTGATTGCCGTTAACAAGTGGGATGGCATCGACCAAGGCATTAAAGACCGTGTTAAGAGTGAACTCGACCGTCGTTTAGGCTTTATCGACTTTGCCCGTATTCACTTTATTTCGGCGCTGCATGGCACGGGTGTTGGCCATCTGTTTGAGTCGATTGAAGAAGCTTACGACAGTGCGACTCGCCGCGTGAGCACCTCAATGCTGACCCGCATTATGCAAATGTCGCAGGATGACCATCAGCCACCATTGGTGAACGGTCGCCGCGTGAAACTGAAATACGCCCACGCTGGTGGTTATAACCCGCCAATCGTGGTTATTCACGGTAACCAAGTCAGCAAGCTGCCGGATTCTTATAAGCGCTACATGATGAACTACTTCCGCCGTTCATTAAAAGTGGTCGGTACGCCAATCCAACTGCGTTTCCAAGAGGGTGATAACCCGTTTGAAAACAAAGTGGAAAAGCTGACCATGAGCCAAGAGCGTCGCCGTAAACGCGCCTTGAGTCATATTAAAGACCGCAAGGCAAAATAAGACTCAAACGAAAAACCGAGTCATTTATTTAAGTGAATCAATAGAAAAGGAACCCTAGGGTTCCTTTTTTTTTAACTGAGCTGTCATAAATAGCCTTAACACTTTCCAATAATTATTTGGAAATTAATATCAAATAATGTATTAGCTAATTCAGGAAATCTTTAAGTTACCCCTCTTGAACTGAAGACGTTATTTGCTGTTTACACTAAATTTTTGTCTGATGCTAAAAAGTTATTCATCAATATTTATCTCACGACTTTTCCTATAGATAGATCTAGATCACGCTCAGATTATAAGAAAAACTTATGGACATAAATGGCGGTCGTTAGTCACATTAACAAATGTTTAATAAAAATAATATGCTCATACATCGTGATAATTGTTAGCCTGTTTTAAATGTTGCTTACAAGATTATCGATTTTTTAATTAGCAGTAAAATTAATTCCAAAAATTAGATTTATTGCGATTTATTATTTCTATTAATTTGTTTTTTGATTATTAAATAGAATATTTAATGGGTGAGGGTATTATGGCCGGAAGAAGAGATTTCCTTAAGTTAGCAACAGGCGTCACCGCCGCTATGGCATTTCCAATTAAAGCATCGAACGATAATTATGGAAGAGCTTGGGATAAAGAATTTGATATTATCATTATCGGCAGTGGTTTTGCTGGCCTGTCGGCTGCTTATTCAGCTCATAAAGCAGGAATAAAAAATATCATAGTGCTAGAAAAAATGGAGGCATTTGGTGGTAACTCAGCTATATGTGGTGGCTTGATGTGTATGCCATTAACACCGATGCAGAAAAAATTAGGAATTAAAGACTCCGCAGAATTAATGATCAAAGATATGCTTAAAGCTGGGCGTGGTTTTAATCATCCTGAACTATGTCGCACTTTAGCTACAGAAGCGCACAAAGCCTACGATATGCTGATGGAATGTGGCGTAAAGTTTCAAGACAAGGTAATTCGTCTCGGTGGGCATAGTGCTCCACGTGCACATTTACCCGAAAGTGCATCCGGTGGTGGCATTGTCGTTCCTATGCATAACTACCTTCGTAAGGCTGGGATCATATTTCAAAATAGAACGAATGTTGAAGAAGTCATTCGTGGCGACAGTGGTGTGACAGGTATTGTCGTCAGTGAAAAATACGATTTTAAGAGTGGTTCCAATAGAGGTCAATTCGCTTATAAGGCTAAAAAAGGGGTAATTGTTGCTTCTGGTGGATGGGGACAAGATCACCAGTTTATTAAAACAACAATGCCTGCATATCAGGAACTTGAAAGCACTGCTCAGCCTGGCGCTTCAGCAACCATGATTAAGTCATTATTGTCTATTCGAGCCCTGCCGGTAATGTTAGACATGTACCAGTTAGGTCCTTGGGCTACACCAGATGAGAAGGGCGCAGGCCCTGCGAGTTTCTTTGCGGATTATGCTTTTGCAGAAGGGATCGCAATTGACCCTAAAACTGGCGCGAGATTCATGAATGAATTAGCAGACCGTCGAACTCGTGCGGATGCGCAGTTGGCAGTATTGGCCTCAGGTACGAAAGAAAAACCTAATATGCCATTTGTATTTTGTGGTGAAGCAACGGCAAATCATGCTGAAGGTTTTAAAGCGGCTTACCGTGATGGTGCAATTAAAAAGTCAGAAACGCTTGATGAATTAGCTAAACGTTATGATGTTGATATTGATGCATTAAAAAATTCAGTAAATGAATGGAATGAGATTGTTCAAGGTAAAGCAAAAGATCCGTTTAATAAACCTTTAGATGAGAAAACAATTTTAAAACCTCCATTTTATTCAATCCGATTGTCACCCAAGTTACATTATTGCATGGGGGGCGTTGCTATTACACCTAATGCAGAAGTTATTGATTCTAACACTTGTGAACCAATTTCAGGCTTATTTGCTGCTGGTGAAGTTACTGGTGGTACACATGGAATGGACCGATTAGGCGGTTGCTCTTCTATTGATGGTCTCGTGTTTGGACAAATTGCAGGAAATCAAGCTGCGATTAGAAAAGTGTAATAGGTGATAATGATGAAATATATACATAAATTAGGTTTGGTTAGTGCTTTATTAATGACATCTTTATCAGCCTACACAACGGAGAATACTTTAAGTGGAGTCCCCATTAAAGAACATCATTTTAAGTTGATGGGAAAAGGTGGCAGTTGTAAAACATGTCACGGTAGCGGTATCCCGAATGAAAGACCAGATTCAAGTTTTTGTATTCGATGCCATGGTACAATGGACGAAATTCCAACGAAAGAAAATAAATACGATAAATTACCCCATGACTCTGCTCACTATCGGAATACATTGGAGTGTACAGCTTGTCATTCAGAGCATAAACCATCACATGCTATATGTAGTGATTGCCATATAGTGGAGTTTCCAAATTTAAAGTAATTCCAATTTAATAGACTCTATTTGTTGATTCTTAATTAAGCTTGATTCGAAAAATAACTAGGTATTTTTATATTAAACTAATAATAGGACGTTGCCATGAAATTAAAAACTATACCGCTTGTAATAGCCGCTATATTACCTATGACATCAATCGCAGCAACTCATACGCTTGATGGTACTTCATTGACTGTAGATAAACTTTGGGAAATATCTAAGTCCGGTGAAGATGTTAACATTTCGAAAGAAGGTTGGGAGCGTATTCGAGCGTCTTATAAAGCACCTATTGATGCAGCTGAAGATGGGCGTTCTATTTATGGATTAACGGTTAATTATGGTGCGCTGAAAGACCAGCGTGTCGCGGGGTCTTCGGTCGAAAATGAGCCGAATCGTTCAGAGTCGATTAAATTTAATGAGCGGCAAATGCGAATTCAAGCAGCAGGGATGGAGCCATTTTTACCTGAAGCTGAATCTAAAATGGCGATGGTTATCCGTTTGAACCAGATGGCTGCTGGATTTACTGGGATGAGTGTTGAGGCTGCCAATGCCTACATGGAATATATCAACAATGATGTTTATCCATTAATTCCTTCACGAGGTTCAGAAGGTGCAAATGATTTGAGTATGGTGACACATGTCGGCTTAGCCTTAATGGGTGAGTGGGATGTCATGTACCAAGGAAAGCGTCGCTCTTCAGCTGAGGTACGTAAAGAGCTTGGATTGAAAAAATATCAGCCATTTGGGATGGATGGTATTTCAATTCTCTCAAATAGTAATGTAGCTGAAGCACAATCGGTTACGGCAGTGAAAAAAGTGGAGCATCTGCTCGATCTATCATCTGTGATAATTGCGTCTAGTTTAGAAGCGTTAAATGGTAACGTGTCTCCTTTTCTATGGCATACAGTCGATACAAAAGGGTGGCCACAGGGACATGAAGCGGCAGAATCTATTTTATCTCATTTAAAAGGTTCATATCTTTGGAGTGTTGATGCTAAGCGAAATTTACAGGACCCGTTAAGTTTTCGATCATCAGGTCAAATCTTAGCAGCAGCGAAAGAAGAATTACGCCAAGCAAAAGAGTTACTCAATACCGCAATCAACCATACGACAGATAATCCAATAGTGCATACAGATGCAAGAGATGATTTATGGTACAGCAATAGCGATTATGTTAATGGTTTACGGGTTGGTGGAAAAAATGTTTTTGTAAACTCAGGTTCTAATTTTGATAATACCCAGCTAGCAGTGCAGCTGGAGTCTTTGAGTCGTGCACTTGCTCAAGTGATTCATATTTCAGCCTGGCGTACTACCCAATTAGATGACGGTCACCGTACAAAATTAACAACATACTTAATTTCTAAGGAAAATGTCGGTGGTGATGGTTTTGCTAATATTGCACAGTCAATGTCCGGTCTTTATGCTGAAGCAATGTCTCTGACCAATAGTGCTGCAATTTATGGCGTACCAACATCTGTTGGTATTGAGGAAACTTTTAGTAACGTCAATTTAATTGCAAATCGCTTAGATAAAATTGCAGATATTGCTTATGAAATTTACTCTTATGAGGTGTTGCATACCACACAAGGTATGGATATCAGAACAAAAGAATATAGCCAAAAAATGGGGAATGGTACGAGTGAATTTCTTCATGAATACCGTAAATATGTTCCATTTGTATCTAAAGATAGAATTTACACTCCTGATATAAATAACGGTGTTAAATTTTTAAAAACCTATAGTACAAGATAGTTTTTGTTACTTTTTAAATGATGGTTATCGTGCAAGGCATTTTATATATGCTTTGCACGCTATAATTCGACCTAGTATAACTATTTCATTTTTCGATGAATAATATAATTCTATCAGTTTAATGTCTTTGGAGTAATTGATGAACATTAAGTTATTATGTAAGTTTATTTCTGTAATTGTTGGATTGTCTGCGTTTAGTATTTATGCGGATACGCCAGATGAAGGAATTAAATTTGGCGGTTCGGTTAGAGCGAACTATGCTTATAGAGATTATGACCAAGCTTCAAAAGATAAAGGGGGGGATTTTTATTTTGATGTTGCAACTTTAACGTTAAATGGAAAAATAGGAGACTGGGGGGTATCTGCAGATTATAGACTGTCATCAAAAACGAATTTCATTAAACATGGTTATGGTTTCTATGATGTAAATGATGATCTGCAAGTTCAAGTTGGTATTAATAAGGTTCCTTTTGGTAATCGAGAGTTAATATCAAATAGTTGGTGGTTTGGTTTGCCATATTACTTAGGGTTTGAAGATGACTCTGACGTAGGTGTTAAAGTGGTTTATGAAAACCAAGGTTGGCATACAGATGTCGCCTTTTATAAAAGTGCTGAGTATGGTGCGACCGAGAACAAGCGTTATTCGACCGATTTGTATACCGGTACCATCAATGGCACTGAGTATCACAATGAAGAGACTAACCAGTTAAACGTGCGACAAACTTATACAACAGAATACGAAGGCGGTTCGACTACCTTTGGTGGCTCTGTGCAGTATGGTCAAATCTACAACAGCGAGACGGGCAACAATGGCGATCGCTATGCCGTAGCATTGCATTTAGACAGCAGCTACAAAGGCTGGAATTTACAAATGCAAGCCATGCAATATGAATACGATGCTGCAGATGCTATTGACTCTAATAAAATTGGCGTGTCAGTAGTAAGCTGGCAGTATGAAATTGCTTCTAAGGGCCAAGCCTATAACATCAACATTGCCAAAACCGTGAACACAGATTGGGGTAGCATTAAGTTCTACAACGACTTTGGTTTAATGACGCCAGATGTTGATGACGATAGCTACGATAACAGTATGCAAAACGTCACTGGTATGGCGATTTCTGCAGGTCCTACCTACACAATGATCGACTTTATTATGGGTAAAAATATGACCTTCTCTACCGCCAATAATGATCATATAGGTTTACCTGAAGTAGGTGATGATTGGGATAAAAGAGTTAATATAAACTTTGGCTTCTATTTTTAATGGTAGATCTAGTTCACCATATTTTGATATTTGTTACTTTTGACACGTGTTGTGATATTTTTGTTGGGCAGAAGTAGGTTTTTGACTATATTGTCATTATTTTAAATCAAGGTTTTTAATCTATGATTAGCAGTGGCACTGTTCATGCTTTCTATTTTTCAGCAAAATATTCCAGCTTTTCACGGGCTGCGGAGATATTGGAGACAACGCAGCCTAATATAAGTGGACAAATAATAAAATTAGAAAAAGATCTTGATACAATACTATTTATTAGAAAGCAAGGCCGCGTTTCACTGTCTAAAGAAGGTGAGAAGCTGTATTTGGTTGCAGAAAAAATAGTCAATAGTTATAAAGAGTTTGATAGTGTTGTAGAATATTTTTTTGAAGAAGAACCAATAGTAATTGTTACTCAACCTAGGCTTTACACAAAGTATGTTGCACCTTATTTGACAGATGAGTTGATAAACAATAATTTATTTCATATTAAAACTGGCGAGTTGACAGCAATTAAAAGTTGGCTGGATAAGGAAGATGCTGACATAGTGATTACTGAAGGGTTATTTGATAGTCATTCTAGATATATTAATGAAGGTGTTATTGATGTATTAAAGTTTAGTTGGGCTAAAAAAGTTAATGAACAGTTTGATATCCCCTGTCCAACACTCGTTCATTCAAAAGTCTGGGATCATTGGCATGATTTATCATCAGCTTTAAATCGAAACAAAGAGTTTAAGCGTAAGTTAATTATTGATACGCCAGATTTTGCTGAGCGTTTGATTGAGTCTGGTGTTGGTATTGGACTGCTACCGAACATTATGATTAGTAATAATGCTAATTTAGAAGTATGTCATGGTCCAACTAGAAACAATGTTCTCGGGCCAATATGCCTTTATTCAAAGAAATATTCACAACATAAAAATTTAAGGTCATTGGTTAATATGTTTAAAAAGGAATCAAGTGACAGTTAGTCGTTTATATAAAGATAATATTTTTAGCCTTTAGGACTAAATCTTTAGTTTATTAACTGCACGTCATGCGTGGCAGCTAATGCTTGAAGAGTAAATGGCAGAAAGCCTATCACTTTTTGCCACATACTCCCCAATAAACTGCAAAATAATAAAGGCTTAATATTATGGGAGACGAGTAACGGTAGACATTAGACGCTCGTTGGACAGTTGAGTTGTAATTGTATCACCAAGACTGATTTGACTTGCAGATGTGATAACTTCACCGTTTTTGTCAGTTGTGATGCTATAGCCGCGACTTAAGGTGGCTAATGGACTGACAGTTTCCAGTTGATGGGCGGCATATTTAATTCGCTGCTCGCTTTGATTGAGTGTATCTTGCATTGCGTCCCGCAAACGCGTTGCTAAATAGCTCAAACGATTGGCCTCAAGTGCGAGTTTATGTTTTGGTGATTGTTGCTCGAGGCGACTTGCCAGTTGCTGCTGACGGCGACTTAAGCCATGCAGTTTGTTAGAAAGTGCGGCTTCGAGCCGTAATTGCATCTCATCGAAACGCTGCTCAAATTGCTGTAAGGTGCGTTTAGGGTCTAAGCGTTGCAGTCTGTGCTCGAGCAAACTTAAGCGTCTCTCTTGCTTGAGTTGATAGTGGCTTGCGCTTTGTTTAAGGCGGGCAAGTACTGTGGCTAAACGTTGGCTTTTATTGTCACTGTCCTGTGAGAGCAGCTCTGCACCTGCTGAGGGCGTGGGGGCACGCACATCGGCGACATAATCGCTTATTGTGGTATCGACTTCATGGCCCACGGCACTCACTATGGGCAGTGCGCTGTTATAAATGGTATGGGCGAGCGCTTCGCTGTTAAAACACCATAAATCTTCTAACGAGCCACCGCCGCGGGTAAGTAGTAATACATCCACCTCAAGCCGTTGATTGGCGATATTTATCGCTTGGCAGATATTCATATCCGCATTTTCACCCTGTACTTGTGTCGGATAAATAATCACTTCAATCGATGGATCACGGCGGGCAAGCACATGCAAGACATCACGGATCGCCGCGCCCGTGGGGGAGGTGATGACCCCGATGCGTTGAATATTTTTCGGTAACTGACGTTTAGTGTCGGCGGCAAATAATCCCTGCGCGGCGAGCTTCATTTTCAACGCTTCAAATTGTTGTGCCAGTAAGCCATCTCCTGCGGGGAGCATTGACTCAATCAATAATTGATAGTCGCCCCGCGGCTCGTAAACGCTAATCGCACCTTTTACGATCACCTGCTGGCCATTTACGGGTTTAAAGCTAACGCTTTGGTTGCGCCCCTTAAACATGGCACAGCGAATTTGTGAATAATGATCTTTAAGGGTTAAATACCAATGGCCTGAACTGGGGGCTGAAAAGTTGGAAATTTCCCCATTTAGCCAGATCTTACCCAGTTGCCCCTCAAGAATTTGTCTGACTTCACCATTGAGGCGTGAGACGGTATAAATATTATTTTTAGGGACTTGCATGTGTTTTCTCGCGCAAATGGGATTTTTTCACTATTTTCCATTTACCGCTCCCTAGATGCAAGGTATAATCCCGCCGCAATATTTCACCTCTAAAATCCTACTCAACTGGGGAGATGTTGCCTATGCTACGTTTAATTAAAGAAGCGCTAACTTTTGACGATGTGTTACTTGTTCCTGCGCATTCTACTGTACTCCCAAATACCGCCATTCTTAAAACTCGCCTGACCAATACCATTGAACTGAATATTCCGCTTGTGTCTGCCGCTATGGACACTGTGACCGAAGCGCGTCTTGCGATCGCCATGGCACAGGAAGGTGGCTTAGGTTTTATTCATAAAAACATGAGCATAGAAAAGCAGGCCGAAGAAGTTCGTAAAGTAAAAATTTACGAAGCAGGTGTAGTTCAACAACCTGTGACGGTAACGCCTTCAACCACGCTGGCTGATTTAAAAGTACTGACCGCCAAGAATGGTTTTGCGGGTTACCCTGTGGTCAACGAAGCCAATGAATTGGTGGGTATTATCACTGGCCGTGACGTACGTTTCGTGACTGATTGGAGCAAAACCGTAGAAGAAGTGATGACGCCTAAAGCGCGTTTAGTCACGGTTGCCGAAGGCACTAAGTTAGATGAAGTGCAAAAATTAATGCACTCAAACCGTATCGAAAAAGTGTTAGTTGTCGATGATAATTTCAAGCTGAAAGGCTTAATCACAGTTAAAGACTTCGAGAAAGCCGAGCGTAAACCTAACGCCTGTAAAGATGAGTTAGGTCGTTTACGTGTGGGCGCCGCTGTGGGTGCGGGTGCGGGTAACGAAGAACGTGTCGATGCGCTGGTGAAAGCCGGTGTCGACGTGCTACTGATTGACTCTTCCCATGGCCATTCTGAAGGCGTACTCCAACGTATCCGTGAAACCCGCGCTAAATACCCAGATTTACAAATTATCGGTGGTAACGTGGCGACAGCGGAAGGCGCATTGGCCTTAGTTGAAGCCGGCGTTAACGCAGTTAAAGTCGGTATTGGCCCTGGTTCTATCTGTACCACACGTATCGTGACGGGTGTGGGCGTGCCACAAATTACTGCGGTTTCTGATGCGGCCGAAGCCGTAAAAGGATTAGGTATCCCTGTTATCGCCGACGGCGGTGTGCGTTTCTCTGGCGACTTAGCCAAAGCGTTAGCGGCGGGTGCATCATGCATTATGGCGGGCTCAATGTTCGCAGGTACTGATGAAGCGCCGGGTGAAACCGAGCTTTATCAAGGTCGCGCCTATAAGTCATACCGCGGTATGGGTTCACTCGGTGCCATGTCTCAAGGTTCTTCCGATCGTTATTTCCAATCTGACAATGCTGCCGACAAGCTTGTGCCAGAAGGCATTGAAGGCCGTGTACCTTACAAAGGTAAGCTGAAGGAAATCATCCATCAGCATATGGGTGGTTTACGTTCATGCATGGGCTTAACAGGCTGTGCCACTATCCAAGAGCTGAATGAAAAAGCCCAGTTTGTGAAAGTAACTTCAGCGGGCATGGGCGAGTCCCACGTGCACGATGTGACTATCACTAAAGAAGCGCCGAACTATCGTTCAGGTTCTTAAGCGTTTGTAATACCGGGGCGGCAGTTAGCCGCCGCGGTATTAAGATCCGTATGCCCTCAAGATTGCACCTCTCGTCTTGAGCTAAGTTAAAACAATAGATGAAATAAAGGTTATCCATGAGCGATATTCATGAGCATAAGATACTGATCCTCGATTTTGGATCTCAGTACACCCAACTGATTGCCCGTCGTATCCGTGAAATTGGTGTTTACTGTGAGTTATGGGCATGGGATGTGACAGAAGCCCAAATTCGTGAGTTTGCCCCGAATGGCATTATCCTCGCGGGCGGCCCTGAAAGCGTGACTGCGGATAACTCTCCCCGCGCACCTGAATATGTGTTCAATGCTGGCGTACCTGTTCTTGGTATTTGCTATGGCATGCAAACCATGTCTGAACAGCTTGGCGGTAAAGTGATCCAAGGTGTGGGTGAAGGCGAATTTGGTTATGCCCAAATTGAAATGCTTACCGAATCTGCCCTGTTTAAAGGTATTGAAGATGCCGTTAGCAGCGAGGGCAAGTCCCTGCTGGATGTGTGGATGAGCCATGGCGATAAAGTGTCGGCGATCCCAGAAGGCTTTGTGGCCGTAGCTAAAACCGATACTTGCCCATTCGCGGCCATGTCTTGTGAGGAAAAACGTTTCTACGGCGTGCAGTTCCACCCTGAAGTAACCCATACCCGTCAAGGTATGCGTATGCTGTCGCACTTTGCCTTAGATATCTGTGGTTGTGCAGCCAACTGGAAACCTTCTTCAATCATCGAAGACGCTATTGAACGCTTGAAAAAGCAAGTAGGTGACGATGAAGTGATTTTAGGTCTGTCTGGCGGTGTGGATTCATCTGTCGTGGCCATGTTGCTGCACCGCGCAATTGGTAAGAAGCTGACCTGCGTATTTGTTGATAACGGCTTACTGCGTTTAAACGAAGCGAAGCAAGTGATGGAAATGTTTGGCGACCACTTCGGTCTCAATATTGTCCATGTGGATGCGGAAAACCGCTTCCTTGACGCGCTGAAAGGCGAAGCCGATCCAGAAGCGAAACGTAAAATTATCGGCCGCGTATTTGTGGAAATTTTCGATGAAGAAGCGAAAAAATGCGTTAACGCGAAATGGTTAGCCCAAGGTACTATCTATCCTGACGTGATTGAATCTGCAGGTAGCGCCACTGGTAAAGCACACGTGATCAAATCGCACCATAACGTTGGCGGTTTGCCAGATGATATGGAGCTAGGTCTGGTTGAGCCACTGCGTGAACTCTTTAAAGATGAAGTGCGTAAGATTGGTCTCGAGTTAGGTCTGCCATACAACATGCTTTACCGCCACCCGTTCCCTGGCCCAGGCTTAGGCGTACGAGTACTTGGCGAAGTGAAGAAAGAATACTGTGATTTGCTGCGCCGCGCTGATGCGATTTTCATCGAAGAACTGCACAAAGCTGATCTTTATAACAAAGTCAGCCAAGCATTTACTGTGTTCTTACCGGTTCGCTCTGTGGGTGTGATGGGCGATGGCCGTAAATACGATTGGGTGGTGTCACTGCGCGCCGTTGAAACCATCGACTTTATGACCGCGCATTGGGCACATTTGCCATATGATTTCCTTGGCCGCGTATCAAACCGCATCATCAACGAAATCGACGGTATTTCCCGCGTAGTTTACGATATTTCAGGTAAGCCACCTGCAACCATCGAATGGGAATAGCCCAAATATAAATAGCTAATAAAATACTATTTATGATTTATCTCAATGCCAGTCATTTTATTGACTGGCATTTTTATTGGGATGACGATATTTTTTCTAAAAAAAACAAGGTGATCCAAAAATCTGAAGCAGTCAGTATTGCTTCGGACGCAAATTGCAGTCCTTTAACTGAGTAATAATATAATACAGCACTTTCTTTCCAATGCGGTATTGTGTGCCACTATTTGAGTTAACACATCTCTTGATAAGGTTTTTCTCCTTAAACTTCTTTTTAATCATTAGGCTAAGAGCTGTTATTATCGAATTCTTGATTATCCGATAAAATTATCTTGCTCTAGATAGAGTTAACAAAATGTTCAGCTGAGGATTGCCGTGGCAATTTTTGATATTGAGAAAGACGAATTACTCCGACTCTCTGATACTCTGCTCGAAGAGTTGATTGCTCGCCTCGCCGAGGCTGAAATAGCGGCGCAGGGGCATAGCCCTGCCTATGTAAACTGGTCAGGTTCAATTAATGCTGCTGATGGTGGGATTGATATTCACGTTCAAGTACCTGTCGAACAGCTGAGCACAGGTTTTCTCGAAAGGCCGAACACAATTCTTCAGGCAAAAAAGCATTCGATGCCGAGGGCTGCAATTACCAAGGAAATGGTCACCGCGGGGAAACTGTCTTCGACCATCTCTGAACATGCTAAAAAAGGTGGGAGCTATATCATTGTCAGCTTAGGTGATGATTGCTCTCCTCTTAAGAAAAGGGACCGCATCAAAGCTATGCGAGATGCCGTAGCGGATGATCCTAATAGTGACAATCTTTACTTGGACTTCTACGACCGTTCTAAACTGGCTCAATGGGTACGGCAACATCCGTCAGTCATGCTCTGGACAAAAAGAAATCTCGGTCAGGGATATTCCGGTTGGCAGCCATACGGCGCATGGAGTAATCCACCAGAGGGGGCGCTGGACACCTTGATTTCAGCACCAGGGGTGACCGTCACTCTGCCGTCAGGCAGGGGGCAACAGCTCAGCATTAATGACGCCATTGCACCGATGCGAGATCTTATTCGCTCTACTAGAAAGGCGGTTCGCATCACTGGGTTATCTGGCGTTGGAAAGACCAGAATCGTACAGGCACTTTTCGATGAGACAGTTGGCACAGATGCGCTTGACCGGACTATCGCAGTCTATGTCGACACAGGTGAAAGCCCGGAGCCTTCTGCTATAGCAATGCTAGATAGGCTGATTGCAGAGGGGGAACGGGCTATTATGGTCCTTGATAATTGCCCTTCTGAATTGCACACCTTACTAGCCAGTAAAGTCTCTGCCAAAGGTACAAAGGTCAGCCTTAGCACGGTTGAATATGACATCAGAGACGATAAGCCTCAGACCACTGAGGTCATCCATATAGAAGCAGTAGGGCCTGAGGTGGCTGAACAGCTTCTGCTGCGCCGTTTCCCTAAAATCGGCCAGAATAACGCCCGCCGAATTGCCGCGTTTGCTGATGGTAATTCGAGGGTATCTCTGGCTATTGCCGAGAGGGTTGAGGAAGGTGAGAGTTTAGCTCAGCTTTCTGATATTCAGTTGTTTGATCGCTTGTTTGAGCAGCGTAAAGGCCCTGATGATAACCTGCGTGAGCACGCTGAAATTCTGTCTCTGGTATATTCATTCTCGGTAGCAACTGTTGGGAAAGGCCAAAACGAACTTGAGGTATTGGGTTCGAACTTTGGGTATTCCTCAAGCCAGTTGTCTCGGTCAGTCAACAAGTTATCAAACCGCCATATAGTACAGAAGAGGGCTTATTGGAGAGCTATTTTGCCCCATGCCATTGCCAATAAGTTGGCTATGTCGGCACTGAATAATATCCCAGTTGCTCAACTCAGAGAAACCTTTGAAGCCCCTGACCGTCAACGCTTACTCATGTCTTTCGCACATAGGCTAGGGTTGTTGCACGATCATCCTGTGGCGAAAGAGATCGTTGAAACTTGGCTTCAACCCGATGGATTGCTGGGGCGGATAACAGAATTAAACGATATATCGGCACGAATGCTGGATTATATCGCACCAGTAGCGCCTGAAGTTCTGCTCGACAGGATTGAAGCGGTACTTATCTCCTCTGATTTTGAGGGCATGAAACCGGGTTATAAATCTCGGCGAACGTCAATTATCAATCTTCTGCTATTGCTGGCGTATGAACCGAGCACCTTTGAACGGTGCATTAGATTGCTCATTCATCTGGCTGATTTAGAAGAGGAAAGTAATAATAATGCCTCGGTGCGAAACCAGATAACAAAGTTCTTCCAGGCATATCTCTCTGGCACCCACGCTACTTTAGAACAGCGCGTTGCGGTCATGAATGAATGTCTTTCATCAAGTGTTGCTGGACGTAGGTCGCTGGGTTTAAGGATGCTCTCTACTGCCTTAGAAGCGCGGTGGAGTGGGTCAGGGGGACATGAGTTTGGTGCTCGCCCAAGAGACTATGGATTTAAACCCAATAACGATCAGCTTGTGCAGTGGCGTAGCGCCTTTATCGACGTTGCTGTCAAACTGGGAACCTCTAGTGATTCGACTCTTGAATATCTCGCAAGACAGACGCTGGCGAAAGCATTTAGAGACATGTGGCGACAAGTTGCAATGAGGGAAAAACTCATTGATGCAGCGCGCAAGTTACATGCGCATTACCCTTGGGGTGAGGGGGGGAAAGCGGTGCGTTCAACGATCTATTTCGACCATACCAAGCGAGATGGTAAAGATAATATTGAGCCGCTGCCGGACAACCTTGCCGTATTGGAGAGGGAGTTGGAGCCTCATGACTTGATTCCGGCAATCCTTACTTATGTTTTTAGCAAGGGGCAAGATTATTGGGCTCTGGATACCAATTTTGATCGGCATGACACAAATAAATATTTTGAAGCTAGGAAACGGCTTGAAGCCAAGGCGCTTCAATTGGGTGAGGAGTTTGCGATATCAGGTCATAAACTTGATGAGCTGGGGTCAAACCTGTTTTCAAATGGTTGGATGCCTAATATCTATGCGTTCGGAAGAGGATTAGCTAAGGGGGTGAATGATTTACGAGCGGGTTGGCAGCAACTTGTCGAGCAACTGGAACCATTGCCCGGGGTAGGTATGGATGTTGCTGTCTTTGGCGGTTTCATCAAAGAGGTGGACTCTATAGATTCAGCTTTAACTCATGAGTTACTCGATCAGTGCGCGCAACATCCTAAGCTTCGACATGCCTTAGTTAATTTACACCCTTGGGGAAAATTTACAGAAACCGACCTAGATCGTTGCATGGTTATTCTGGATGACCCTGATATTCACCTTAGTATGTATGAACCAATCCTTTGGAGGGACGAGCATGCGCACTTGCCCATAAGCCGTGTTATCGATCTCGCACTGCGACTCCTTAATAAACCGGGCGGTGATGATGTGGTGTTGGGAGCACTAAGCATGAGGTTACATGACAAAAAGATGGATGTGGATTCGCTTGGCCCTACCTTGCGAAAAATAGGTCTAAGAGCTGCGATTTTTAACCTCCGAAAAAATTGCAACTATTCTGGTGGTGGCAGTGATTATCACATGGATCGTGTAATTAATGCTGCATTGCGCTTCGATGGAAACGAAGACGAAAAGCTGGAATGGCTGGACACAATCTTTGCTGTTGTCGATGACAACTATGGCTACATTTATTCATGCGCAAATTCCATTGCGACGACCGTTTTAATGATGCCAGAAGCATTTTTAAATCATGTTTTTGAGGGCACTGAAGAGCAACAGTATAAACGACAGATTTTTATTCGCCATGGTGGATTAGAATTGTCACCTCTAGCCAAAATTGATGTGGACGTGCTAATTGGGTGGTGTCGAGCGCGAAACGATATTGCTACATGGGAACTTGTCGCATCGGGTATTAGCTTGTGGGAACAGGATGAAAATCAGGGTGCAGTTATTATGTCAGAGTCAGCGCTCAGATTGCTGGAAGCATCTCCTAAACCTGAAGCTGTTCTGGAGACATTCGCGGAACGTGTTACTCCTTCATCTTGGTCTGGTAGCCGAGCAAATGCGATGCAACCTAGAGCGGATGCTATTAGAGGATTACTTGAACATGGGAATCTGAATATTGCGATGGCCGCTAAATCGGTGTCAGCAAAACTGGTTGAGTGGATCGAGTATGAGAAATTGCGTGAACAGCGGGATGATGAGGAACGCGAACAGCGGTTTGAATAAAGGCTACTCTATCCGAATTCTGCAGGTCCAATCCCGATAAAGATGAAAGCCTATTATCTACTCAAGCAACAATCGAGAGGGCTCAATCCTGATCCAGTGAAAGGCGCCAAGTGCGCCTTTTTTATTGGTTATAGGTATAATTGCCGTATTCAGTTGTGAGTGAATGTTTTTAGTGGGAAAAACGAGTGAAATTTAAACAAGCGGAATCTGAACAAGTACAATCGAAACAGGCTGAAATAGACGTCGTTTCGTTATCCTCTGTAGAAAAAGCGCCTGTCAGTTTGGACTCACCCCATTTTGACCAATCAAAAGTTGATGAACATTGGATGCGGGTCGCGATGGCCATGGCAGAAAAAGCCGAAGCCGAGGGCGAAGTGCCAGTCGGGGCAGTCTTAGTTAAAGATGGGCAGCAAATCGCGACTGGGTATAATTTGTCTATCAGTCAGCATGATCCCTGTGCCCATGCTGAGATCCTCTGTTTGCGTGCCGCAGGGCAAACTGTTGAAAATTATCGACTCCTTGATGCAACCTTATATGTGACTCTTGAGCCTTGCGCTATGTGTGCTGGCGCTATGGTGCATAGCCGTATTGCCAGAGTGGTATTTGGGGCTCGGGATGAAAAGACTGGCGCTGCGGGAACTGTGCTTAATCTCTTGCAACATCCCGCTTTTAATCATCAAGTTGAGGTAACATCTGGCGTGTTAGCGCAGGATTGTGCTGACCAATTGAGCCGCTTTTTTAAACGTCGTCGGGAGGAAAAGAAGGCTTTAAAACAGGCTCAAAAGGCGCAGCAGGAGAGGATTTCTTAAGGACTAAATTGAGTTATTGTTTTGATTTAGTCTTGCGCTTGCAGAAAGGTAAAAAATAGTTTGTGACGATTCAGCACTCGGCGATGGCGAATTTTAAGTAAAGTACGACGGCGAGACGCATTGTTATTGATGGTTTTTCTTCTCATATAGACCCCATTTCAATCTTGTTATTGTTTAAGTTAAGGCTACTTTGCTTGGGTTACCATTTTGGTTGAGAGACAATGGTTAACGCTGCAATCATTTTTGTCTTTATTTGTCATTACGACAGTATCAGTAGAGATCTCAGGCGGCAATCCCCCCAGGATGCATCTGCTCTATAAAGCAGCATTTTTACCTCAAAGCGGCATCACTTTAGCGCGTATTCACTTAATCTAAGATTAAAAGCTAAGGCTTATTCTGTTGGCGTTTCAACACTGTGGCGTAACTCAAACTATTTGGCAGATATTTGTTGGGCTACTTTGGCTTATCAGGGCTTAGGGTGCCAGATACTGGTGCGGGTGTATCTTCTGAAGCGAGATCGCTGGGTTCGACGTCATCACTATTTTGCTGTTGAGACTGATTATCTACCCAGACTAGGGTGTCGTAATAGCGGCGAATGCTGTCGACGTAATGCACGGCTTCGCTACCACGGGCATAGCCATAGCGGGTCTTTTGGTAGTATTTGCGCTTTTGTAGCAGTGGTAACACCTTTTTAAGATCTCGCCACGCGTTGGGATTTAACTCCATAGATTCAGCAAGTTTACGGGCGTCTTCCACATGGGCATAACCGATATTGTAAGATGCCAGTGCAAACCACATGCGTTGACTCTCGGGAATCGACTCGGGTAAACGGTTGATCATATCCCGTAAATAGGCAGCGCCGCCGCGGATACTTTCTTCCGCATCGAGTCGGTTGGTGATGCCAATTTCTTTGGCGGTCGGTTGTGTCAACATCATCATACCGCGCACACCCGTCGGTGAGCGGGCATTGGGATTCCAATGGGACTCTTGATAACTGGTTGCTGCTAATTTTCGCCAATCTAAGTCACCGGCGTGGGTTTCAAATAACTGGCGGTAGCGTGGTAACACGGTTTCGATAGCGCGTAGGAAGGCGCGGGTGTCGATATAATCGAAACGTTTAACATGGCCAAAATATTTTTCGTTTAGATGATCGAGTGTGCCAGCTAATTTTTCTTGGTGCCAAAATGCTAGCAGTTGACTCATCAAACCATCGCTATGATTGGCGGGTAATAACCAGACTACATCGAGCTTCTCTTCAAGTACTAATCCAGCGCGGAGATCGGGTAAGTAGCGGCGGTTTATTTGTACGCTACTGGAGTCGGCTATGGTGTAGTCAATTTCTTTATTGGCGATCATTGCCAGCAGTTCTTCGCTGTCTTTATCTGTCACTTGATCCCATACCAGCGTCGGATGGCGTTTCTGCAATTGAGTCAAGGTTTCGACAAATGCTGAGTCGGCAATAACAGTAATTTTACCTTTTAAATCAGTAATATCTTTGGGTGTAGGCATACCTTCACGGTAAACCAATACTTGATTAACCCGATAAAGTGGCGGGCCTAAACGGAATTGCTCGCGCCGTGTTGGGGTTTCTGTCATCCCTGCGGCGATGATATCAATCTCGTTTTTTTTCAGTGCTTCATAGAGCTCTACACGACTGGTATAGGGCACCATTTTTAAGGGGACATCGAGGTATTCGGCAAAGAGCACGGCCATATCATAATCGAAACCGCTGTTGCCTTGGCCCGAGGTCATATAAATTTGCGGGCCATAGAGCGTGCCAACTCTTAATTCGGTGAGTTTATGGGGGACGTATTCTGTTTCTTCCACGGTAACTTGCTGACAGGCAGTCAGTAAGAAACCCAAGATAGTCAAGAACAGAAATCGAGCCATTAAGTACACTTTATTAAATAAAATCAAAAAGATGAATAGTAGAAGGTCAGTGAGGTAACTAAGATAAACTAGCTGACATTGCTGTGATTATATCCGTTTGTCACCGATTACGTAAAAAAATCGTATCGAATGGTGTGCAAACCAAGAAAAAAGGTTTGCTTTTTATCTTATAGGAAACACTGTTTTGCGTAAGGTCACAGGTGATTTGTGACAGACATTTCCCTATAATAGCGCCATCTCTGACCCCTGCAATTATAAATATAAGGTGAATTGACGTGATGGAGATCATCCGCGGAGCCCCAGCACTCTCGACGTTTAGAGTGCAAAAGCTAATGGAGGCCTGCGTAAACGCTGCGCTTCCGGTACGCCAAATCTATGCTGAGTATGTTCATTTAGCGGATTTGAGCGAGTTGCTTGAGACTAATGAGCGCAAGCAACTTGAAAAAATTCTCACCTATGGACCTGCTATCGAAGCCCATACCCCCCAAGGTTCACTCCTGTTTGTTACTCCCCGCCCCGGCACAATTTCCCCATGGTCTTCAAAAGCTACTGATATCGCCCACAATTGTGGTCTAGGTAAGGTAAAGCGTTTGGAACGTGGTGTTGCCTATTATGTGGAGTCAGACACTTTGACTGCCGAGCAGCAACAAACCCTCAAAGGGTTATTGCACGACCGTATGGTTGAAGTGGTTCTGGACGATTTTGCAAAGGCCGATGTGCTGTTTAAACGCACTGAACCGGCGCCTTTCAAGAGTGTGAACGTGTTGGCTGAAGGTCGCCGAGCCCTTGAAGTGGCCAACGTCGAAATGGGTCTGGCGCTTGCTGAAGATGAAATCGATTATTTAGTCGAAAACTTTGTCCGTTTGAACCGCAATCCAAATGATATCGAACTGATGATGTTTGCTCAGGCTAACTCTGAGCACTGCCGTCACAAGATTTTTAACGCAGATTGGACAATTGATGGTGAGGCGCAGCCTAAGTCTCTGTTCAAAATGATTAAAAATACCTTTGAAACCACACCCGACCACGTGTTATCTGCCTATAAAGATAATGCTGCTGTGATGGAAGGTTCGGTTGCGGGACGTTTCTTCCCCGATCCAAACGGTGTTTATAGCTATCACACTGAACCAATGCACGTACTGATGAAAGTGGAAACCCACAACCATCCTACGGCAATCAGTCCATACCCTGGTGCGGCGACGGGTTCAGGTGGTGAGATCCGCGATGAAGGTGCAACCGGTCGTGGCTCTAAACCTAAAGCGGGTTTAACTGGCTTTAGCGTATCGAATTTAAAAATCCCAGGTTTTGTTCAACCCTGGGAAGGTAATTATGGTAAGCCGGATCGCATCGTTAGCGCTCTGGATATTATGACCGAAGGCCCATTAGGCGGCGCCGCGTTTAACAACGAGTTTGGTCGTCCAGCCCTGTTAGGTTACTTCCGTACCTATGAGCAAGAAGTCTCTAGCCACAATGGCGTAGAAGTGCGTGGTTATCATAAGCCTATTATGTTAGCGGGTGGTTTAGGTAATATTCGCGAAGAGCATGTACAAAAAGGCGAAATCACCGTCGGTGCTAAGCTGATCGTACTCGGTGGCCCTGCGATGAACATCGGTCTTGGCGGCGGCGCGGCTTCTTCGATGGCGTCAGGTCAATCGAGCGAAGATTTAGACTTTGCATCAGTACAGCGTGAAAACCCAGAAATGGAACGCCGCTGTCAGGAAGTGATCGACCGCTGCTGGCAGTTAGGCGATAAAAACCCAATCCAATTTATCCACGATGTGGGCGCGGGTGGTTTATCTAACGCTTTCCCTGAGTTAGTGAATGATGGCGGCCGTGGTGGTATCTTCAATCTGCGCAACGTGCCATCGGACGAGCCGGGCATGAGCCCGCTGGAGATCTGGTGTAACGAATCGCAGGAACGTTATGTACTTTCGGTTGCTGCCGAAGACTTGCCTTTATTTACTGCAATTTGTGAGCGTGAGCGCGCACCGTTTGCGGTAGTGGGCGAGGCGACGCAAGAGCAGCATTTAACCCTAGCCGACAGCCATTTCGATAACAATCCCATCGATTTACCACTCGAGGTGTTATTAGGTAAAGCGCCTAAGATGAGCCGTAATGTGGTGTCTAAAAAGGCGGTTTCACCTGCACTTGAGCAAAGCAATATCGATATTAAAGATGCGGTTAAACGCATTCTTAGCTTGCCAACAGTGGCGGACAAAACCTTCTTGATCACCATTGGTGACCGCACAGTAACGGGTCTAGTGAACCGTGACCAAATGGTTGGCCCATGGCAAGTACCCGTTGCAGATTGCGCGGTAACTGCGGCAAGCTTTGATACCTACGCCGGTGAAGCCATGTCACTGGGTGAACGTACGCCGCTGGCACTGCTCGATTTTGGCGCCTCTGCCCGTATGGCGGTGGCCGAATCGATTATGAACATCGCGGGTGCGGATATTGGTTCGTTCAAACGTATCAAACTGTCGGCTAACTGGATGTCGGCCGCAGGTCACCCTGGCGAAGATGCGGGTCTTTATGAAGCGGTTAAGGCCGTCGGTGAAGAGCTGTGTCCAGAACTTAGCCTGACCATTCCTGTCGGTAAAGACTCCATGTCGATGAAAACCGCATGGCAGCAAGATGGTGTGAATAAAACCGTGACATCACCAATGTCATTGGTTATCACGGCCTTTGGTGTGGTGCAGGATATTCGTAATACCGTGACGCCAGAGCTGCGCAGCGATAAAGGTGAAACCTCTTTATTGCTAGTTGATTTGGGCGCGGGCCAAAACCGCTTAGGCGGTTCTTGTTTAGCGCAGGTTTTCGGTGAGTTAGGCGATGTCGCACCAGACTTAGACGATGCTGCACTGTTACGTGGTTTCTTCGAAACCATGCAAAAGCTGGTGGCTAATAAGTTAGTGATTGCTTACCACGATCGTAGCGATGGTGGTTTATTCACGACCTTGGTGGAAATGGCCTTTGCGGGTAACACTGGCTTAGACATTGATATAGAAGATCTACAGGGCACTGATTTAGAAATACTCTTTAATGAAGAGCTTGGCGCTGTGCTACAAGTGAGCCGCGATAACGCTGCCAAAATCGCCGCTCAGTTTGCTATCGCAGGCGTTCCTTGCCATGTGATCGGCACATTAGCCGATGATCAACGCATCACCATTAAAGAGGGTGAGCGTGAAGTGTTCAGTGAAACCCGTGTTGCACTGCGTACCTTATGGTCTGAAACCACTTACCGTATGCAAGCACTGCGTGATAACCCAGCCTGTGCATTAGAAGAATTTAAGCTTAAGCAGGATGAAACTGACTTAGGTTTAACGGTTAAGTTAAGTTTTGACCCAAGTGAAGACGTTGCTGCGCCTTATATCCTTAAAGGTGCTGCACCTAAAATGGCAATCCTGCGTGAGCAGGGCGTAAACTCCCATGTGGAAATGGCTGCTGCGTTTGATCGCGCAGGGTTTGAAAGCCGCGACGTGCATATGTCTGACATTCTGTCAGGCCGCATTAGCCTTGAAGAGTTCCAAGGTCTAGTGGCCTGTGGTGGCTTCTCCTACGGTGACGTATTAGGTGCCGGTGAAGGTTGGGCTAAGTCGATTCTGTTTAACGAGCGTGCTCGCGATGAGTTTTCACGTTTCTTTGAACGTGACTCAAGCTTTGCGCTCGGCGTGTGTAACGGCTGTCAAATGCTGTCAAATCTGAAGGAAATTATTCCTGGTAGCGAGCATTGGCCACGTTTTGTACGTAACCGTTCAGAGCGTTTTGAAGCACGTTTCAGCTTAGTTGAAGTGCAACAAAGTCCGTCATTGTTCTTCCAAGGTATGGCGGGTTCACGTATGCCAATCGCTGTATCCCACGGTGAAGGACATGCTGAGTTTGCTAGTGCACAGGCGCTGGCCTTAGCAGAGGCTTCTGGCACCATTGCGCTGCGTTTTGTGAATGGTAAAGGTGAGATCGCCACCCAATACCCACAAAACCCGAACGGTTCGCCAAACGGGTTAACCGGTATCTGTACTACTGATGGCCGTGTGACCTTGATGATGCCACACCCTGAGCGTGTATTTAGAACGGTTGCGAACTCTTGGCACCCAGATAACTGGGGGGAAGACAGCCCATGGATGCGGATGTTCCGCAATGCGCGAGTCAACTTAGGCTAAGGTTTTTATTGATAAAACTATCACTTAAGTGACTAAAAAGGAGCGAAAATTTTCGCTCCTTTTTTATATATAAAACGCATCTTTTAAAAAAATAATATATTTTAATATGTTAGCTTTGCATGCGTTTATTCTAATGCAGTCAATTTGAAAAATACCGACTTAATCAGCTAAATACCTCTTAATAAGTAGTTCACACAAGTGAAACAAAACCTTATTGCCATTTTTTAACTGCTTTAATGCCAGCCATCTGCGGACAATAAAAATAAAAAGCCCCCAACTCATCGAGAAGGGGGCTCGTTTTGCGCTAACAAAACTTCAAATCAAATCAGTATTATTTCAGAGTAAGCGGTGAACGATTACAGCTCATGCGCTGTATAAAGTTCAACAAAAACACGCTTATAGCTGTTAACCAGACGTTCAAATAAGTTTGTCATATCTCTTTCTCCACACCAAAGTTAGACCTATGTGCGCGGAGTTGGGCTTGTCTGGGACACTTCACCAGTCGTACCAAACCGTCTCCTTAACACAGGAGATATATTAACCAATCTCACAGTCACTCTCAAACGAGAAAAAATACAATTAATCATTAAAAAAACTAATTAATTTTGGTTGGTTTATTTTTGGGTTAATCTTTTTTGTCTTATTAAATCGTTGTTTATATTGATTTATTTTGTGTATTTGCTTTTTTTATGATTATTGTTTTATTAGTGTTAATGTTGTTTTTTATTTGTTTTTTGTTGTTTTTGCTAGTTATGGTAGTAATTTGTTTTAAAGTGCTTAAAAGTTTATTTTTTAATTCTTTCAATCTTGTTCTCTACTTCATATTTGCTTTCCTGTCAACAGGGTGTCAAAGTGAAGTGTGTGCCCTGCCGCAAAACCCATCTAAACCCCTGAGTTTGATTGATTTGAATCAAAGGCGGGTGGTATAAAATACTCACAAATGAAAGCGATTAAATATCTTAACTATCTGATATTTATATCGATGGGATCATTTGTAGGATTGGGTGGTGAGGTGGAAGTCTCAAAGCCGAGCGATAGTGTGACTAGGGTCTCAGTATGCAAGGAAAAAGGGGATTTTTAGGCCTTGCTGCCTCGATGTAATGAAAAAGATGATATTTAACGGTTTATACTGGCTTCAGCTATAAACACAAAATGAAAACTCACTATCCTACAAAGGCACTTGCTATGAATGGCTCATGTTGTCGTAGCAATTGGACGCACCACGTAAGGAGTCACCGATGATTGTTGAAGAGGTTGTTGAGCTATCGCGGCTACAGTTTGCGCTGACAGCCATGTATCACTTCCTGTTTGTTCCCTTAACCTTGGGGTTGGCATTTTTGCTGGCTATCATGGAATCACTCTATGTGATGACTGATAAACAAATTTATAAAGATATGACTAAGTTCTGGGGTAAGTTGTTTGGTATCAACTTTGCCTTGGGTGTATCAACGGGTTTAGCGATGGAATTCCAGTTTGGTACTAACTGGTCTTACTATTCACACTATGTAGGTGACATCTTTGGTGCACCGCTGGCCATCGAAGGTTTAATGGCATTCTTCTTAGAATCGACCTTCGTAGGTATGTTCTTCTTCGGTTGGGATCGTTTCTCAAAACGTCAACATTTAGCGACAACTTGGTTGGTGGCTTTTGGTTCCAACTTCTCCGCTCTGTGGATTCTGGTAGCAAACGGTTGGATGCAAAACCCTGTGGGTAGCGTGTTCAATTACGAAACCATGCGTATGGAAATGACCAGCTTTGCTGATGTTATCTTCAACCCTGTTGCACAGGTGAAGTTTGTCCACACTGTGGCTTCTGGCTATGTAACAGGTGCAATGTTCGTATTAGCGATCAGCTCTTACTACATTCTGAAGAAACGTGACTTACCTTTTGCCCGTCGTTCATTTGCGATTGCCGCCAGCTTTGGTATGGCATCTATCCTGTCTGTTATCGTTCTGGGTGACGAATCAGGTTATAAAGTGGGTGAAGCGCAGCGCGTTAAGTTAGCGGCAATTGAAGCTGAGTGGCATACAGAGCCTGCTCCAGCGGCCTTTACTGCGGTTGGTTTCCCAAATCAAGAAACCATGCACACCGATTTCGCGGTGAAGATCCCTTACGCTATGGGTATCGTGGCAACACGTTCTTTAGATGAAGAAGTGACTGGTCTGCGTGACTTAGTGGCTGAACACGAAGTGCGTATTCGCAATGGTATGAAAGCCTATGAGATGCTGGTGAAACTGCGCGCTGGTGACAAGTCTCCAGAGCTACGTGAAGCGTTCGAAGCGGCGAAAGTTGACTTAGGTTACGGCTTATTGCTGAAGCGTTATACCGACAATGTTGTAGATGCGACAGAAGAGCAAATCAAAGCGGCTGCGAAGGATTCTATCCCGAACGTGGCACCGATTTTCTGGAGCTTCCGTGTGATGGTTGGCTTAGGTTTTGTGATGTTGATTGTGTTCGCGGCGGCCTTCTGGCAAAGCACACGTCATCAAATCGAAGAGAAAAAATGGGTTCTTAAAGCGGCGCTCTTTAGCTTGCCATTACCTTGGATTGCGATTGAGTGTGGTTGGTTTGTGGCTGAATATGGCCGTCAACCTTGGACCATCTCTGAGGTTCTGCCGACCTTTATGTCTGCTTCGAGTCTAACGACTGGGGATCTGTGGTTCAGTATTATTTCGATTTCACTGTTCTACACTGTGCTGCTGGTGATCGAGATATTCTTGATGCTTAAGTTTGCCCGTCTTGGCCCTAGCAGCTTAAAGACTGGTCGTTATCACTTCGAGAAACTAGAAGCCTAAGCAGAGGATTTCATTATGTTTGATTATGAAATATTGAGAGTTATCTGGTGGGCTCTGATCGGCGTACTGTTCATCGGATTTGCGGTCACTGACGGTTTTGACATGGGCGTGGGTGCACTATTACCGATTATCGGTAAAGACGATACTGAGCGCCGTATTATGGTCAACACTATTGCCCCCCATTGGGATGGTAACCAAGTATGGTTAATCACCGCAGGTGGTGCCTTATTTGCGGCATGGCCTATGGTATATGCAGTATCTTTCTCTGGCTTCTATGTGGCCATGATGTTAGTGCTGTTTGCCTTGTATACCCGTCCAGTTGGATTTGACTATCGCTCTAAGATTGAAAATCCAAAATGGCGTAAATCGTGGGACTGGGCGTTGTTCTGTGGTGGCTTTATTCCACCGCTGATCATCGGTGTGGCCTTCGGTAACTTACTCCAAGGCGTGCCATTCAATTTCGATGAGTTCCTGCGTGCGACTTATCACGGTGGTTTATTTGGCCTGTTGAACCCATTCGGTTTACTGGCGGGCTTAGTGAGCGTGAGCATGTTTATGATGCAAGGCGCTGCTTGGCTGCAAATGAAGACCGACGGTGAGCTGCGTGTACGTGCCGCGAATGCGACTCAGCTATGTGCACTGTTAGTGGCAGTATTATTTGCCGCTGCGGGTGTGTGGTTAGCCAATGGTATTGATGGTTATGTTATCACTTCAACCCTTGACCACCATGCATTGTCAAACCCAACGCTGAAAACCGTAGCCGTTGAGTCTGGTGCTTGGTTAGCTAACTACGATAAGTATCCTATTACTATGCTGTTCCCAGTATTAGGTGTGGCATTACCACTGTTAGTGATTGTGGTGAGTCGCTTAAATCGTTCAGGTTTCGCATTCTTATTTAGCTCGCTGACTGTGGCGATGGTGATCTTAACTTGTGGTGCAGCAATGTTCCCATTCGTTATGCCATCTTCATTAGATCCTAACGTGAGCTTAACCATGTGGGATGCGACTGCGAGTGAAATGACATTAACTGTGATGACTTGGGCGGCGATTATCTTCGTTCCAATCGTGTTAAGTTACACTGTATGGACTTACTTCAAGATGTTTGGTCGTTTAAACCGCAAACATATTGAAGATAACAAAGCCTCACTCTATTAGAATTAAGGAGCATCTACTATGTGGTATTTCACGTGGATATTAGGGGTTTTGTTAGCCTGTTCCTTCGGTGTTATCAATGCGCTTTGGCTTGAAAACACGGAGAATATGGACCGCTCAAGCGATGACGCTGAGTAATCGCTAAACTCCAACAGCGTAAATCATCTAAAACCCTGCATCTGCAGGGTTTTTTATTGGAATAAAAAAATACCAGTACGCTAATCCTAAACACGCTGCTTATTCGCATGCATAGACAATAAGCCTGTTTAAGGAGGGAAGATTATGACTGAAATTATCGATAGCAGGGATAAGTCTGTGCCGTTGAAAATGGTTAAATCAATCGTAACAACATGAGAGGCAAAGTTTCTATTGCGTGCTGATGTGTTAGGTGATCAGCGGTTGGAGGGATGCAAGGTAATGTCGGAGTTTGATGTTACCTAAACGAACGAGAATGCCGCAGAAACGCTAGTCAAACATTGCCCAAACAGGCGTCTGGTTCGTTCGCTATTTGTCACTTGCTGTGTGAGGAGAGTAACGGCACATTGCTGCGCGTTTTACGAGGTCGAAATGGCTAGAGCGAACAACATCTTGCCTCAATACATCAACTAAGCTTTGATAAAGTGATAAAAAATACCGCCCTGTTGGGCGGTATTTAAAGCGTGGAGCTTAATTTTAGCTGTATTGGTTAAGCCTTAAACTGGCTAATTTGCTGCTTAAGCGCGACGGCGAGGGAAGATAACTCATTTGCCGAGTTTACTGTTTCAGCCGCTCTATGCTCCCCTTCATTGGCAAGTTCACTAATTTGATGCAGATTATGGGTGATCTCTTGGGCAACACTGCTTTGTTGCTCAGTCGCAGAAGCAATATTGCGCGAGCTAATCGCAAGTTCTCCAATCCTGCGGGTAATTTCCTCAAGTTGTTTGCCTGTTTCTTCCCCTTGATTTGCCGATGCAATACCCAGTTGATGGCTTTGCGACATTTGGTTTGTTGTCGTTTTAACTTGGCTTTGAAGCTTATCGATTGTTTGACCAATTTCCAAAATCGATGATTGCGTCCGTTGAGCTAAAGTTCGAACTTCATCTGCGACCACGGCAAAACCACGCCCTTGTTCACCAGCTCTGGCCGCTTCAATGGCCGCGTTGAGAGCAAGTAGGTTGGTTTGCTCGGCAATACTGTTAATCACTTCTGTGACTTTGCTGATCGCTTCACTTTCTTGGCTAACTTTCTCTACGGCTTGGTGACTTTGACTAAGCTGTTGGCTTAATTTAAGTAGGTCTTGTACTAAGCGTACTTGTTGTTGTTGACCTTCTTTTGCGGCGATATCGACCTGTTGGCTTTGAGTTGCACCCTCTTGAGCGTGATTTGCTACATCGCGGATTGAAGTGGACATTTCCTCAATTGCCGTAGCAATTTGATCCGTTTGTTGCATCAACGCTTGAGCTTCTTCGCCATTTTGTTTGGCAATACGCTGCGCTTTTGATGCCTGCTGTTCAATACTCTGCACCGACGCTTGCAAGGCACTGATTAATTGACGCAGTTCCGATGACATAGTGGAAACACTTGTGGTGATCTTATCGACTTCGTTTTGACTATCTAAAGCTGATGCGGGGAGGTGGTGACTAAAGTCTCCTGAACCTAAGATTTCCATATGGTGTTGGAGTGTGTGCAAAGGCTTGAGTGAGCGCAGTAGCACTAAGGACAGTAGTACGGTAATTAACACTATGCCTGAGACGGCCACAATGGCATTGATCGTCAATAAGAGAAGGCTTTCTTCATTTAATTCATTTGCGTTAACTTGGCCAATCAGCATCCAGTTCCAACCGCTAACACTTTGGCTGTAAGCAAACATCGGTTGGTTTTTGCTGTTGCTATAACGCCATTCAGCTTGATCTTGGGTGGCTTGGCTGAGGGTTAAGCCATCAAGCATAGACTCCGTCACAGGTTCGCCAGTATTAAATTTGGGATGAGCGACGAGAACGTTGTCTATCTTACGCATTAAGAGGAAATGGCCAGTTTCTTCTAGAGTGATTTTATTCACCGCTTTTTGTAATTGGGTTAAGGATTGCGTGATTTCAAAACCGATATATAAGATCCCAATCACTTTTCCTTGCAGATCCTTAATGGGTCGATAGACGGTCATGTAGTCTTTACCAAAAAGTTTGGCGTAACCTTCATAAACCTCGCCCTTGATTAAGGTCGGATAACCTGGATGGGTTTTACCTAAAAAGGTACCTAAGGCGCGGCTGCCATCGGGTTTTTTAAGGGAGGTTGCAATACGAACAAAATCATCTCCAGCGAGAGCAAAGACCGTAGCGGTGCCACCTGTGAGGTTAGCAAAACGGTCAACTTTACTCTTTGAAGAGTTGATTTGTTCTTTTTCATGTAGCAATGCAGGCGTGTTTACGCCAAGTACATTGACCGTTTTATCCAAGATACTGAATTGACCAGGATACATTTCTTTAAATACATCGGCATTGCGTCTTGCTAGTTGCAACAAGCTATCGTATTGAAGCTCAAGCATATCGGATACAGCGTGCATTTCGGCTTTCATGGCACTAATGCCTTTGTCCTCGAGCACATTTGAAGCGGATTTATAGGAAAGAGTACTGAGTATACAGAAAATAATAAGGGTAAGGGCAAACGCGAGAGCACCGATCTGTTTTGCAATAGGCCAATTTTTATAGTTCATTCTGCGATCCTATAGGGTAAAGGTTAACGCTAATGTAACCTAACTTTTACGTCATGGTCTTGATATGGGTCTAAGATTTTCTATTATTTATAGATAGTTCGCTGACATATTGCCAATTCCTACCACGATAACCTTGCTTTATTTTAGCGGATAGGAATATAGCACTTTGCGATAGGGAATGCGGTCTAGAGTGATAAGTTTTGGGGTAAATGGATGACTTCCCATGGCTTATCGCAATCGAACCAATACAAGACGACAAGGAGTGACACTATGTTGGGTGAAAATCATGCGTTAATTTATGAGTTTCCAGATTTTGCTGACCATATTCATCATCTTAAAAAAAACAATGCAATTTTCGCGACCATGGCGCAGCGTTACCATGAGTTAGACCATAAAATTCGCGCTCTAGAGTTAACCAAAGTGCCCACCAATGATGAGCACTTTGTGGCCTTAAAATTAGAACGGCTTCACCTTAAAGATAAGTTGTATCAATATCTGGTTCATGATGCTATTTGAGGCGACAACGGCGATGTATCTGACCTATTGCGGTTTTTCATTAGTAGCAGATACATGGTTGGCACCCAAACGAGTGATAGCAAGGTTGTTAGCAAGGTGCCTCCCGCGATAGCGATGGCAAAGGGCGGCCAAAATCCGCCACCTGCAATAATCAGCGGAATAAATCCCCCCACCGTCGTGATTGTGGTTGAGCTGATATGCCGGCCACAGCCGCTGACAATATTGATAATTACAGCTTTATCTCCCGCTCTGCCATTCGGTGTATCTTCCAGCTCAGCCAAAATCACAATCGCCGCGTTGATCGCAAGCCCCATTAGGCCGAGTAGGGCGATGATCACAGGGAAGCCAAAGGGATAACCAAACACATAGACCGCAAGTAGCCCAAGCCCCGCCGACTGTAATGCACTCAGTAAAATAATCGCTGTTAGCCTAAAGGAGTTAAAGGACAAGACTACTGTAGCTAGTAATAAGGTAACCACTAAAATGATATTAGACAGTAGATTACCTACCGCTTCATTGCGTTTAGCACTTTCACCGCCAATTTCAATTCGATAACTTGCCGGTAGTTTGATTGCGGCCACTTTATCTTTTACATCATTTAAGACTTGGGCAGGTAATACCCCGCTGACGATATAGGCTTCGATCGTGTTGACGCGTTGACCATTACGCCTAGGGATCGCCCCGCGACTGACTTGCACCTCGTTGTGGGACAGCGCAGATAAAGGAACTGCAGTGCCCGAAGGGGTCATGAGCTGGATTTCCGCAATACGGCTCGCCTGCTCGCGGCTACTCTCACCTAGACGCACGCGTATAGGAAGTGACTCGCTTTGTTCTAACACGCTGCCGCCAATCACTCCAGTTGTAGACATTTGGACTTGTCTAGCAATATCCGTCAGGCTTAATCCGCTGATTAAACTCGCATCTTCATTGACCTGAAGCCATACCTTAGGTGCGCCAGCACTTAAGGTGGCGCGGGTGTGGATCACATCGGGCGTTGCAGCCAAAATATGACGGATTTCATCACCCAAGGTGCGTAATGTTTCCAGATTAGGGCCAAAAATCATCAACTCGACCGGGGCATTAAAGGGCGGGCCTTGCTCCAGTTTACGCACCAGCACCTGCGCTTCTGGAAAGTCTTTATCCAAGCTTTGCTGCAACTCTGGGATAAGGGCGTTGGCGCGCTCAAAGTCGCTGGCTTTCACCATAGCTTGAGCATAGTTAGTGGCTCCCTGTTGGCGCTGAGTTAAGTTGTAATAAAACGAAGGGGTATTGCCACCCACAACCCAATCGACTTGGCTGATGCCCTCGATTTGATGCAACAGCTTATCCATCAACTGCACTTGGTTTAAGGTGTTTTCGAGGCTGGCATGGGGTGCGAGATACAGCTCAATTTGGAACATATCCCGATCCGATGGCGGGAAAAACTGCTCAGTCATCTTGCCTGAAGCGTAAAAACCTAACAGCGGTATTATCCCGATAAGCGTAGCGCTCAGCAGTGGGCGATTGAGTGCAAACCTTAGGCTTGCTTGAAAGTAACCGCTTACTAAAGGCATATTGATGCCATGTTGATACCAGACAGGATGTTTACCTTCGAGGCTAAAGCGTCCCGCAAGGCCGGCGATCAAAGTATGGGATATTACATAGGAGCCAAAGAGTGCAAACATTACCGATATAGCGATGCCACTCACAAATTCTCCGGCTGCGCCTGGCATTAATACGATCGGCGCAAAGGCTAGAATAGTGGTAATCGTTGAGCCCGCCAAAGGCAACCACAGGTGATGTAAGGTCTCAGTCACAGCGTTTAAGCGACTCATACCCTGTTGGCGGCGCTGGGAAATGGCATCAACAATTACAATGGCATTGTCCACCATGATCCCAAGGGCGACGACTAGACCTGTGACCGACATTTGATGAATGGGTAAGCCGATATATTTCATGCAGGCTAAGGTAAATAGGGCGGTTAAGGGAAGCGACAGGGCAACGATAATCGCGTTTCTTAAGCCCAAGGTCAGCAGTAAGACGGTGAGAATAATCACAAACCCTTGTATTAGGTTGATAACGAGTCCGCCAAGCCGGTCACTGGTGTAACTGTTTTGCTCAAATAACCATTGCACTTTGATATTTGCGGGAAGCTCGTTGTTGAGCTCATCGACCAGTTGCTTGACTTGTCCTTGCCAGATATCAACACGGGTGTTATTCAACATTCGCGCTGCGACAAACACGCTTTGCTCGCCGTCAACGAGAGCGATGCTATCTGCTGGTTTTTTAGCTTGGCGGCTGATAGTCGCAATATCGCCCAGACGAATGATTTGCCCATCGTTATCGACTTTAAGTGGTACTTGGCGAATACGGTTCTGCGAATCGAGCTCACCTGAGACTTCGACAAGGGCGCGAAAGTGATTATTATTGATCTCACCAGCGGCAATTTTACTGTCGGCGCTGCTTAATATTTTCGCTATGGTACCCGGCGTTAATTGCAACTGGCTCATCTTATAGCCATCGAGCTGGACTAGGATTTCTTCCTCGGGTGCGCCGTAGAGTTTAACGAAATCGGTGCCGGATAAGAGTCTGAGCCTGCTTTGTAATTCCTTGGCATAGCGGTTGAGCATATCCACCCGTGGTTGACTGTTATCGTTCCACACTAGGCTTAAAATCGCGGTGTAGGCGTAGCCAACTTGATCGTCTAAGGTCGGCGTTTGTATGTCATCGGGGAGGGTGTTTCTGGCATCGGCCAGTAGATCTCTCGCCCTTGACCACACTGGCGCAGTATCTGTCACTGTGTCTTTGAGCTCTAACTGGATCACCGAGATACCGGGTCTTGAGGTGGATTGAATCAGCTTTATTTCCTCAAGGCGGCGTAATTGATTTTCTAATACTTCGGTGACAAGTGCCTCGACCCGCTCGGCGGATGCGCCGGGATAAGGAGTGATGACAGAGGCAAAGCGGTTGGTGATATGTGGATCTTCGGTGCGCGGTAAACTGGACATCGCGCCAAATCCCGCGACCAGCAGTAGGGCGATCACTAGGCTGACTAAGCGACCATTTTCGACGAAGGCTTTAATCATGATTACCTCGTCGTTGCTATTGTTGTGGAAACGGCTTGGCCAACGACTTGGCCAACGACTAATTTATGCAAACCTTGAGTCACATATTGTTCGTCGGCTTTAATCGCTCCTTGGATATAAGCCATATCCTGCGTGGTGTAGAGAATATCGACATCGCGACGCTCTATTTGAGTTGAAGCGCTATCAGCTGTTTGTTGCGCCGTAACATAGATATTCCAGCGTCCTCGAATACCATCAATCAGTGCTGAAATTGGCACCCAGTAGCCTGCTTGTTCAACGGTCTGTTGTTGATGTAAATAGGCTATTTCTCCATTTATCACCTTAGCCTGTGCCGGTAGGCTAATCCGCAGTTGTACCGTGCGGCTAATGGGGTTGACCTCGGCACTGATCCCTGCGACTTTAGCCATAAATAGTTGATTCTGGACACTAACCTTTACTTCTTGTCCGGTAGTGAATTGGTTAGCAATGGCAACTGGGACACCGATATAGGCCTCGGTATTGATGCTACCAACTAAGATAAAGACGGGGTTACCCGCTGCAACGACTTCCCCCAAATTATGTTGGCGCTGACTGATGATGCCATCAAAGGGGGCGAGTAAGTGTGATTTGTCGAGTTTGAGTTGATTGGCATGTTGCGAGGCGAGCAGGCGTTGTTTAGCCGCCTCTAGGCTGGTGAGTTGAGTTCGAGTTTCATCGAGCAATTGTTCAGAGACATAACCGGACTTCTTCAGTTCTAGATTCCGTTTGAGAGTGCTGGTGGCAAGGTCAACATCGGCTTGGGTTTGCGCTAAGCTTGCTTGGATTTCTTGGCGCTCGGCTTCAAGCAAGCGGGTATCCAGTTTGGCCAATACTTGCCCCTGAGTCACCTTAGCGCCGCTATCGACAGTTAACTCACTGAGCTTACCCGGTAATTCAAATCCGACGCCCGTGGTATTGCCCGCACGGATTGTGCCAGTGAATACTTGCTCACTCTGATAGCTAGTCGACAAGCGCAGCGGTGCCGTCGTCACGGTTTGTAATTGCGCAGTATTGGCATGCTCTGTCACTTCCTTTTGACAGGCCGTTAAGGTGGTGACGGCAATCACGCAAACGCAAAATACACGCCAAAAACATCGGGCCGCTTGATCCATTTGAATCCTTCCGTTGTAAGCTTAAGGTTAATTTTATGTAACTAGACTTGCTAGTCTAGTTGTGCGGAACTGGACTGTCTAGTCTATTTTATGCTTAACTAATACGAATTAATTATGTTGCTACCTTGAGTGAAGATATGACTCAGTCCACCGAGATCCCGATGAGCCGCAGTGAACAAAAGAAACAGCAAGTGCTAGTGGCGGCCATTGACTTGTTTTGCCGCCAGGGATTTCCCCATACCAGTATGGATGAAGTCGCTAAATTGGCGGGTGTTTCTAAGCAAACCGTTTATTCTCACTATGGCAGTAAAGATGACCTGTTTGTGGCAGCGATTGAGTCAAAATGCGTGGGTCACAATTTACATGACGACTTGCTGAGTGATCCAAGCCAACCCGAAGCTACTATCACCGAATTTGCGTTGCAATTTGGTGAAATGATTGTCAGCCCTGAGGCTATTACCGTCTTTAAAGCCTGTGTGGCGCAATCGGAAAGCCACCCTGAAGTCTCACGCTTATTTTTTGAGGCGGGCCCACAGCATATGCTTACGATGCTGACAAAATATTTAGTGGCGGTTGAGGCGCTTGGATTGTATCGATTTCCACAACCGCATCACTGTGCGGTTCGTTTATGTTTAATGCTGTTTGGTGAATTGAAGCTCAGGTTAGAGTTGGGGCTAGAAACCGAGAGTTTATTGGGGGAACGTGAGCAGTATATTCGGGGTTGTGCCGAGATGTTCCTAAAAGCTTATTGTGTTTAACTAAAGTGGCGTTAAGGTATCAGTTTGTATCACTCTTCGATTAAGAATGAACTTTTGTCTTGGGTAACGCGTATTATACGCAATACATTATTCAACCAGTAACGCAAGGAGCAGGCGTGGCTAAACCACTTCATTCACCAGTCAATATTAACCCCAGCATAGTGTTCATAGGGTTGATTCCTTTGTTGAGTTACTCCGTTTTCGCAGCAGAGCCTCGCCAAGAATATAAGCCTTTTAAGGTCAGCGTATCGCAAATTAGTACCCAGAGTGCCAACGTTGCCAATGGTGAAACAGAGTTGCAGCGGGATAGCCTGTTACTCAACGCTGGCGTGACTATGCCCTTGAGTCAACAATGGTCCGTTGGGATGAGACTTGGCTACGACAGACTTGACTACGATTGGCGTAATATTCGTTTAACAGGCGCCAATAATACGGCAGCATTGTTTAGTGATGCGGGTGAAACCTGGGAAAATATCGATCGCTACCGTGCGAGCCTATCTGTTAATTATCGGATGGATAAGCATTGGTCATTTATGCTTTCGCCACAAATCCAATATGCTTATGCCGATACCGCGTCCGCCAGTAATGCACAGAGTTATGGTGTGGTTGCCTCGGCCATGTATGCCTTTGAATCGGGAAACATGCTGGGCTTTGGTGTGGCCTACTTGAATGACATAGATGAAGTGCGTACTTTGCCTTACCTTGCCGTGAGCTGGCAGATTAATGATCGCTGGCGTCTAGCAAATCCTTTCCAAGCGGGCTTTAGTGGGCCAGCAGGATTGGAACTTAGTTATCAGTTCAATCCCGCTTGGAACGTGGGCTTGGGTAATTCGCGCCGCACGGAGCGATTTTTAATTGCCGATGATGAAACGGTAGTCGAAACCAATGAATGGGTGAGCTATCTGCGAGGTGGTTGGCGTGTGACGCCAGCAATCGCGTTAAATCTCTACGCGGGCTATTACTTTAACGGTGAATTAGAAGTGACCGATGAGGCCGCGCTTGATCTCGATAACCAAGGCGCAGCGGCCTTGGATCTCGAGTTTCGATTTTAATTACTGGCCCAGCATGGCTTCTTTGAGGCTTGTCTGGGCTGGTTTTTCACCTAACCAAATCTTGAGTAAGGCTTGACGGAACATTTCACCTTCAATCGTGGCTTGTTCTTGGCCATTTTTATAGGCGGTCACACCACGGCTTTTGTTGGCGACTAAGGTAAATTGGTCTCCTTGTTTAATTTCATCCTTAAATAGCGCCATAAACGCATCAATTTGTGGCTGAATATCAGTCGTATTATCGGCGGTTGCATGCTCAAAACCTTCGGTTATCGCATCACGCATTTTCTCAGACGTAATCATTCCAGACGTAATATTAAGGCGAATCGCGGCTATCGGAGCATTGATCACCTCGGCGGTGGTTTTGCTGGGAGTGGGCACGTACAGACTACCGACATACAAATCCATAAAGAATTTGCTGCGGACACCGGCGCCATTTAATTGCAGCGCCTGAGCATCGAGCGTAATGCTGTCGGCGACTTGAACACCTGACACTTCTTTAGCTTGGGTAAATAGTGGAAAAAGCAAAGCAGTAGTGAGCGTTAAGGTTGAGAGTAACTTCATTATACACCTCATATTTTTTAGTTATGGCCGTTGAGCGTATCAATCATCTGAGTGACTCGAACGGTGATTTATCTGTAGATTGCGAAGCGATACTAATCGAAACCCAAGAGGAGCGATAGCCTAATCTGTGCAAGCTATCGCTGGTGACTTAGGCAAAACAAGGCGACTTTCCCTTGTCGAGCTCATTAAAAAAGCGATATGTGTGAAGAAATATTCGACCTGTTTAGTTTATTAGCTGACAGGGTCAGCCACGAACGCCTAATTTATATTGGCCATTTTGCTCAAACATCACCGCTTGTTTTTGCTTAGGGGAGATCAGGATTGGGCCATCATCAAAAAACAGAAAGCACTTCCAATTGCGGACAAACACATCCCAACGAGTCTCAATCACTTGATATTTTTCGTAGCAAAAATAGACCTGAGTATCCTCTGGCCACTGAATAAACTCGGCCAACATCTCGGGTAGACTGTTATCTTCACTGTCCCACGCACTCTGCCAATGATCTGTTTTGACCCATGCGTTGGTTTTGGCGGCCCAATCCCCTTTAGTAAACTGTTCGGCGCGGCTACTTTTATTGCTAATCCACTGATTCCACACCAGCATGGCGCTTTTATCCGTTAGCGGCAGAATGACAGTCTTGTCCTCATCGCTCACAGGTAAGTCTTTGTGGTTAAAAATCCACTTACGGCGATAGGTGTCTAAAGGTATGTAGGTATGAGCCAAGCAATATCTCCTAGGAAATGGCAAGATTGAAACGGGCTCATTATAAGATGCTAAGCATGAATAATAAAATCGCCGAGTGGAGTTATTATCACTCGGCAACTGGCTTATTGTGCTTCAGTCATGATTCGGGTGAGTTCTGCCACATAATGTTGTGCTACCTGATTACTCGGATCGACATTGAGGGCATTGGTAAACGCAGTGTGTGCGCCTTCAGCTTGGCCAAGTTCAACCATGAATAAGCCAAGTTTTATCCAAGTCTGCGTATCTGAAGGATATTTTTCTAAGTAGTCTAGATAGACGTTGACTGACTCTTGGATTTTTCCGCGTAGCTTAAGGATATGCGCATACTGTGGCATATACTCGTCGCTATAGGCCAAAATTTTGACAAGGGTTGACTCGGCCAGCTCAAGTTTGCTCAATTTTAGCGCAAGCAGAATAATGTGTTTTAACTCCATTTCTGTATAGAGATCTTCGGGTAATGCTAATAGTGCATCTAAGGCTTGCTGATGTTGTTGCTCTAGGCTGAGTTGTAACGCGAGAGCCAAGTGATACAGCCTTTGCAATTCTGGATTGCCATCGACAAATGGCAGTAGATTTTCTACTGTTATCGATAGACCTTGATTGTTTCTCATTGCGTAAAGCGTCATGATTTTTGTGTAGATATTTTCCGCAGTAGACGCTTTATTTAATGCCTCAACATAGACTGGGCTTACTAGGGTAATATCCTGAGAAAATTGTTCTGTTAATTCATTCCATATCACCTGATCGGATTCAGATAATGTGGGATGTTTATGGTATTTATTCCAAATATAAATACGGCCTGATTGGTTTTTTTTTAACCAAATAGGTGCAAGCAGCGTTAATGAGGTGGAATTTAATTCGAGTTGTCGAAATTTAAGATTATCATAGGATTTTTTAGTGAGTTCCAAAATATCATGGCATATTGTATTGAAGGCTTCATAATAGTTTAGCGTCATTTCATTGATATGGGATTGTGTCCAACTATCGGTATTTCTTGAAGTGAGAAAATGTGAGAACTCATAATAACCGTAGGTTTTAATCAACCGAGACAGTGTGGCGTAGTGAAGATTAATCTCTTCTTCTATTTTGTTGATTTTATCCAACGTTAAGCAGGAATCCTGCGGATCCTCATTCAGTGTTTTGGCAAGCGTAAGTGCTTTTTTAGTTAGCTGCCTTAATGTTTCTAATTGGCTAATGGCTTTACTGCACTCTTGTATTGCGGAGTTTAAGTCATCCTCAGTATTGGGCGTTGCCTCGTTGATCACTTCAATGACGGATTTATCCGTAAATGATGAAAGCACTATTGCCGTTGTTGGCTCGTGAACAATACCCTCAATTTTAGCTGCATTAATTGATAGATTAATAAAGCTAATTTCGGGATAGGTCTTGGCTTCTTCAGCGAGAGACTCCATTGCATGAATAAGCTGAATTGGGGTTTCTGCTGGCAGTCCTGCGTAGGTTTCTACCCATTTATTATTACAGCCTAAACTTGGACCAATGCTGGCTTCAACCGTTCCTTTTGCATGGCTATAACCGGATTTTGAATAGCAATAATCGACGCCACTTAGCAATAGGGTAGTAAAGCCCATTTCGATAGCAAGGCGTATTGAGCTGTTGGTGACCGTTGGGCCGACGGTGATGATATTGTCATGATCATGCTTGCCACTCCAAGGATAGCGTTGACCCAAATAGGCTTTAGGGCCATTCCATTGGGAAAGGACTTTATGACTTACGTGATAGGAATTTACCAGCAAGGTTTTGTGGCTTAATTTAAACATGTCACGGCTTACGTCGAAACTAAAATCCTGAGGGTCGACACAAGTAATAATGTCTACGGATATGCCATTATCGGCTAGTTTTCCTGCGATGCGTGAGACGGCGATAATAAATAAATTGTCGTTATTATGTTTTATCCAATTGATATGTTCGTCAAGGGAAGGGCCACCTGCGATGATTAAGCAGGTTTTCCCGCTAAATGTATTCCGTAGTATTTGGGCTGGTACTTGATTATCGGCGATATTTTTAAGCTGGGTTTGAAAAAAGATTTTTTGGGTAAAACCGATCCTATGGGTGAAATAATCATCCTGAATCTTGGTCTCAATGCGATTGAATAAGGCAATATAGGCATCTAAGTGCTGGGATGCAACGCCTAAGGATTGATGAATTTCGTATTCGTCTTTGATGAGATAGATTTTAAATTCATCATGTTCCATTAACTCAATAAAACTGGCTTCATTAACAATGCTGATTGCAGATTGTTTGTCTGCGGGGATATCGATAACCAATAAGGGCATAACTTCATCTAATTCAACAAAAAGAAATTTAGCACCGAGGGGGAGATCCTGCTCCAACACGTAATTGGCTAGCAGCCCTGAATCCATTCCAACCACAATATGCAGCTTATCTTGTTGAGAAAACGATTGTCTGAAGCGACGATTATATAAGGTTTTAGAGTCAATCCCCTCAAAGGTGTGGCGGTTAATACTAGGCAAGTAGTATTCGTTAAAGCGACTGATCGCAAAGTTATTCAAAATGTGGGCTTGTAGTTGCATGTTTTCCTCGAGTAGAGCGAACAACTGAGCGATTACACGGATGATACGCCAGCATAATGTCACTTCATTCATTGTCTGAGCAAGTGTTACTAGGACTTTGCAAAATATGTTCCAGCAAAAAATTGACACTAATAGGCTGGTACCTTGCTTGAGCTGTAAAGCATTTGTTTGCTAGGCATCTAGCAATAAGTATATAAAAAATTTATATTTTATCGATATTTGCCTATAATGAAGTGGCTTGTATGTATAACATTTCAGATCATTTTATTCCGACGAGGATTTTTGGCGTGGATCTTGTAGGAGTTGGAGAGTTGACGAAATGGCTCATCGTTGTCACAAGTAGCTAATCGAAGGTTTAAATCGTGAGTGGGGAACTCTATGTTTGATAATAAAACAATTTTGATTACGGGTGGCACGGGGTCATTTGGACAAAAATACACCAAAACCATTCTCGAACGGTATAAACCGAAGCGATTGATCATTTTTTCTCGAGATGAATTAAAGCAGTATGAGATGCAGCAAGTGTTTAACGCGCCATGTATGCGTTATTTTATCGGTGATGTGCGTGATGGTGATCGCCTAAAGCAAGCCTTTAAAGATGTGGATTTTGTTATCCATGCCGCAGCACTTAAACAGGTTCCCGCTGCCGAATACAACCCGATGGAATGCATAAAAACCAATATCCATGGGGCCGAAAATGTGATCCGGGCCGCCATCAGTAATAATGTTAAGAAGGTTATCGCCCTCTCAACAGACAAAGCCGCGAGTCCTATTAACCTATATGGTGCGACTAAGTTGGCCTCCGATAAGCTGTTTGTTGCCGCCAATAACGTGGTTGGAGATGGCAAAACCCGATTTGCTGCTGTTCGCTATGGTAATGTTGTGGGGTCACGTGGCTCAGTCGTGCCTTTCTTTAAACAACTCATTGCCAATGGCGCGACTTCGCTGCCCATTACCCATCCCGATATGACACGTTTTTGGATTACTCTTCAGGATGGTGTTGATTTTGTTTTAAAAAACTTCTCCCGTATGCAGGGCGGGGAGATCTTCGTACCTAAAATACCTTCCATACGCATTACTGATCTTGCTGCAGCCTATGGGCCGAGTTTGGAGCAGCAGATTGTAGGTATTCGTCCCGGGGAAAAAATGCATGAGGTCATGTGTCCAGGGGATGACTCACATCACACGATCGAATTTGATGATCACTTTGTCATCACGCCAAGTATTCGTTTTTTTGGGCGTGAAACAGACTTTTGTACCAATGCTTTAGGAGAGAAGGGGCAGGCTGTGCCGATGGGATTTGAATATAATTCTGGCACTAATCCACATTTTTTAACACAGGCTGAAATTCTTAAACTGGATACCGTTGCATGATCCCCTATGGCCGACAAGACATCAATCAGGCTGATGTTGATGCTGTGATTGAAGTGCTTAATTCTGATTATTTGACTCAAGGGCCTAAGCTTCCTGCATTTGAGTCAGCAGTTGCTTCCTATTGTTCAGCTCGCTATGGCGTAGCAGTAAATAGTGCGACTTCTGCCTTACATATTGCATGTCTCGCTCTTGGGGTTGGGCCAAACGATATAGTATGGACTTCTCCAATTACCTTTGTCGCCTCGGCAAACTGCGCGCTTTACTGCGGAGCTGAGATTGATTTTGTCGATGTGGATCCTCTAACGGGTAATCTTTGTCCAAATGCATTGGCAATGAAATTAGAACAAGCTGCTCGGATAGGGAAGCTCCCTAAGGTTGTTATCCCTGTACATTTATGTGGTCATAGTTGTGATATGGCAGCGATCGCTGCTCTTGCTGAACAATATAGCTTTAACATCATTGAAGATGCCTCGCATGGGATTGGCGGGAGCTATCATGGATACCCTTTGGGTAGCTGCCAATACTCTGATATTACCGTTTTTAGCTTTCACCCCGTCAAAATTATCACCAGCGCCGAAGGCGGTATGGCCATGACAAACAGCTCAGAATTAGCTGAAAAAATGGCCCTTTACCGCAGCCACGGTATCACTAAAGCCCCCGATAAAATGTTAAGACCTGATGAAGGGGACTGGTATTACGAACAACACGCCTTGGGATTTAACTATAGGATGACTGAGTTGCAGGCAGCGCTTGGTTTGTCGCAAATCAGCAGACTTAGTGCTTTTGTGTTGAAACGCAATGAACTAGCCGCTATATATCGTAAAGAACTCATTGGATTACCCTTTTGCTGGGTTGAGCCTTTGTCAAATACTCAAAGTGCTAGACATTTACAAATTATCCGCCTAAATGACGCATCAAGAAGAAAGCAGCTATTCAACGATATGAGAGCTGCAAATGTACAAGTGCATGTGCATTATTTCCCCGTACATCTTCAACCTTACTATTTAAAACAAGGATTTAAAGAAGGTGATTTCCCACAAGCAGAGGCATTTTATCAACAGATATTGACCTTGCCACTCTATCCTTTGATGACTGATAAGGAACAAGCCTGCGTTATTAACACCTTGTTAGCTGTACTGTAAGAAAATTCAATAGTGTTAGTTTACCGCTCCCAATAAGTGGCGGATATCATCTATAAGCGCTTGTATTCCCAAGTGTGATTCAAAGACTCTTGTTGCTTGGTTCTGGAGAGACCTTCTTTGTTCGGGCTCTGTAAGCAGTTGTTGTAACATCATCTTTGCTTCTTCCAATGAATAGCTCACTAGACAACAGCGCTCTTGATTGAGGGCGATGAGTTCGGCTTCATCACAGAGATGTTGGGGGGGAAGAAGTAGGGTTGCTGCTTTCCCATAAATGGACTCAAATAGCGATAAGCCATAACAGCTTAAAATGATCTCTGATTGAGCGATTATCTCTTTAAGGTTGTCAGGATTTTGTTGAACCACTATGGCTGAATTGGGGGGCAGTTGGGGAGCTGGGGCCAGTGGGCCTTGAATCCATAAAATGGGCCAATCAGTACCAATGGAGTCCAGTATCGTTGGGAGTTCTCGGCCATAGCCCAACGCATCGCTACCCCCCGTGAGAACTAGAATTTGTGCTTGCTTAGCCGCTTGTGGAATTGTGCTAAAGAGATAATTTTTCCAGCCAGCGGATATTTTTGGATGATGGGCTGGACAATTGAAGCTTGGAATAAATAGCCAATCCAGTTCATCCAGTAATGGTGCCATTTTATCGATGCCAATCCGCTTTGCACCGTGCTTAGCTAACCCTGCTAGCCTATTGGCAAATGATTCTAAGTCGATAAAGTTAGGATGAAAATCAAGTAGTACTAATGGATTTTGGTCTTCGGTTAATGCGCTGAGCAATGCTTGCTCATCCTCATGCCACACTACTTTTGAGCTTGAGTCTAATCGTTGCCCAGCTTCGCTATAAGCGTGAATATTTACTCCTAGGCTTAAATGCTCCTGCAATGCATTGGCAATTAATTCTGAGCGCTTGAAATGTCCTAAACCTATTTGAGGCCCCAGATGACAATAGATACTAGCCTTAGCATAGTTTTTGTTAGCAGCTTTTTGTTGTACATGGGCATTTATGGCGAACAGAGCAGAATCTTTTAGTAACTCTTCTTGTACCCACTCTAAACTGACAACTGTTTCCGTTGGATTATTTACATACCATCGGCGATAGACTTCAACCATAAAGCGATAGTCAGCATGGGTATCTACTGAAATACGATGGGTAATTTTTCCATAATTACCGCTGTCATCGATATATAGTTTTGTTAATACAGGTCTTAATTTATCACCATATCCCACATGCTCCCGTGACATTACACAATCACTAACGGCCATCAACCTATTCCAGCCAGCTTTAGTATAAAACCCCATCCCTTCATGGAGTGAAATGATCCCTTCTTTGAGTGTGATAGTGTCTTTATCTGAGGCTTTCAGGGCTCGCAGAGCGTGATCGATAAAATTGGGGTCTATAAGTGGGCAATCACCACAGATATACACGATATAATCAGGCTGTTGTCGCTGGATGATCCTATCAAGCCTGCCCATCAGATCATTAACATCACCTTCAAAGGGGACACAGGCTAGCTGGTTTTCTTGTGCCCAATTGATTAGGGGTTGGTTGAACTCATCTGCAGTTGTGGCAAGTTCTATTGCACTAATTGTGCTACACGTCTTTAGGCGCCTTAAAATATGGCCAATAATAGGAAGAGTATTACCTGCGGCATCACAAGCAAGTGGTAGCAAATGTTTACCAGCTAAGCGACTAGAGTTAAGGCGTGCGCCAATGATGGCGAGTATTTTGGTCATAGATTAATACTCTCAGGGGTAATGCAGAGATTGAAATCGAGTAAATTGCCACCTTCCTTGAGTGTCTCATCGGCTTCTGCTAACGAAAACCATAATCGATTAAGGTATTTATCATCTATTTTTTTACTCGAAATCATGGGGAGTGCAGCACAATTGGCGGGATCCCAAGTTAATCGCACGCCACATTGGCCGCTGCCAAACCGAATTTGGCCAGCAGTAGCACCAATGGCGCTATTTGCCGAAACAATTGAAGATACAGGAGAACCTTGGTCCATATCCTCTTGTATTTGAAAAAACTCTTCCTGAACACCACCGAGATTGGTCTGGTACCAAGCTCTATTATCACAGCCGAGTAAGGTCAGATAACTGAGTCGGATTGAGGCTTCAGGGCGCTGCTTGTCCTCAAAAAAAAGGCCAGTGTGTAAAGATTCATGCTCGATACGGTACCATTTAATGATGGCGCCACTTTTTAATGATTGACGGCAATAAATCACTAAATTGCCCTCTGCGCAGCCCAATTCATAATTTACTCGATTGAGATCGGTGACACGATCACGTGCACGAAATCGTTCCATCAACAAATGATTCGAGTAGAAATCAGCACCATAACTAATATGGTCGAAGTAACCATGGGATAAGGTACCGAGGACAGGTTCAAAGTCGTGGGACTTAAAGGCTAATTTATCAATAGCCAATCCTCGGTTACCATTTAGGCTGAGGTGTACCTTAGGGGTACGAATATGCAAACGACGTCTTTGTGTATCGTACTCAATCCGAATATCTTCTTGTGCTTCCCAAGGCGCAAATACTGGCGCATTAGCAGGATTAGCAACCAAGTTAAGTTGCTGATAGCGTTTTGCGGTGAGATGGGTACGCAGATCGCTTGCCCACATACGGCATAAGTTTCGCCAGTCTTGCTCTGTTGCATGTGGATTATGTGCGAGTATGGTGAATCGTTGATAGCATAGACTGTTGAGTAGGAGGTCATTACGACCACTTAATCCCCAGCGGCTAACATTATATTTAGCTTGTTTTTTGACTGAAACCGGATGCTCTGCATTGGTGATTTCGACCGCATTTGATTCTTGCCAAAACTTAAGAATGTGTTGAGGCAATTGCCAACAATAGTTATCCATCTCTGCAAGAGTGTTAAAAAGGGTGGTAATCCGCTGCCATTCTCCTTCAACGTGATCCGTCTCAGTTTGATAGCGCCGGGGACGAAAGTCGAACACTTCGGCATCACTGCCATAAACAGGAAAGGCCAGCATGCCAGGTTTGAAGATTTTAACGAGATAGTGCAGATAATCTTCGAGTGTTAATTCACCATGAACATAACGCTGGAACTTTTGAAAAGCGATTGCGTGGTTCCAAATCACCTTAATTGTTCTACCACTTGCGGCTTGTAAACTCTGTGGCCTGTCTAACAGTGTGTTGGACCAGTTTGGATTATGGGAGTAGGGATTATCCCATTCCACCACTACAGCTTCAAAACCTTGGTCGATATAAACATCTAAGAGCCCTGCTGAAACGGCTTGCTCATTGATATAAGCAATTTGAGGATGCACCCCAAGCAAGCTGTGATAGGTATCCTGACCGAGACGGAGGTTAGCCTGATTGACTTTTGCAGGAACCAAAGGCCCAATAATTTGGCTATCACCGCTGGCGATAAGTTCGCACATTCCTTGTTGGAGCAATAGTTTGAATTCCTGTACCCACAGAGGGTCAACCTGTTGAACTGCTTCTAAGGTATAGGCCGTCATTTCAATTCCAACAGGAATACCTTTTTGCGCTATCTGTAGGAGTGGCCAATAGCATTTGCGAATGACTTCGGCATGTTGTTCATTTTCAATGGAGGAAAAGGCCAAGTTTAAATGGAACACTGTATATAGTGCGACGGGTTGAACCTTAGGCATTTTCGCATACACCTTAGTTATTAAATGGCTAAATGAGATAGTTAAGTTCAAAAATTACAAATGCAGTAGATGTATCACAAGTTACTGACCCACGGCTAAAATCTTAGCAGTTATCAGTAGGTTGTTACAACGTCATATTAATTGGCTTAAAATTTGCTATTCTTTGAAACGCCAACTTACTGACATTATCTATCTGAGGAACCGAGATGCATCAAAAAACATCTGAACAACATATGGGATATCTCGTTGACGAGAGCAATGGGTTCCAAGTGATTGAATGTCAAATGTGTGGATTTAAACACATCCATCCTCTGCCAACGTTAGCTGAGCTTGAAAAAATCTATCGGCATGAATACTACACTCTAGATAAACCTCTATTTCTCCAAGAAACAGAAGAGGATAAAAATTGGTGGAACGCAGTGTATTCCGACCGTTATGATACTTTTGAAGAGTATTTGCCTGCTACGGCGCGACGCATATTAGATGTAGGTTCTGGTCCTGGATATTTTGTGAGTTATGGTCAGAAGCGGGGTTGGAAATCGATGGGGGTTGAACCATCTGCTCAAGCCTGTGAACACGCAAGAGGTCTAGGGGTTGAAGTCGTTGAGAATTTCTTTAATCATAAGACCGCGATTTCTCTAGGGAAATTTGATGCAATTCATGCAAATGCCGTTCTTGAGCACATCCCTAATCCAATGGAAATGGTATCACTTTTTAGAGAGTCTCTGGTACAAGGTGGTATATTGTGTGTTGTTGTTCCAAATGACTACAATCCTTTTCAAGAAGCGCTGCGAACGTATGAGGGATATAGTCCTTGGTGGGTCGCTCCACCGCATCATCTTAATTATTTTAGCTTTGAGACCTTGGGCAAGTTGCTGATCTCTCAAGGGTTTGAGGTTGTGCTGCAGGAGACGACTTTTCCCATCGATATGTTTTTACTGATGGGGGATAATTATGTTGATTCCCCTCAGCTTGGACGTGCTTGCCATAAAAAGCGGATGAGATTTGATACTCAACTATTACGCTCTGGTAATAATCAGGTTAAGCGAAAGTTTTATCAGGCACTTGCTTCTGTAGGGATGGGACGTGAAGTCGTTCTGTTTGCAAAGAAAATCTAGAGAAAATAATTAGGGATATCTATGAGTAATGTTAAAATATTGATCCAAGCAAGCTCTCGTTCATGGGCTGGAGGACGGGATATTTGCATGGGGCTAGTGAATGGTGAAATCGCCGTTGTTAGAACAATTAGACATGCATTAGCCGCATTCCCTGATGCTCAATTATGCCTAGTTGCTCCAGAATTTGATCGTGATGGTGAGTTAAATAAGGTTGTGGAAATTATTGCTGATAAACGTTTGAAGGCATTTTACGGATTTGATGAAAGCCCACTTAAACGTATGATAGCAGCATCAATTGAGCTAACAGATGATGATTACATTGTTCGTGTGGACGGAATCCATTTCTGTTTTGATTTTAATCTTAGCCAACAAATGTTAACCATTGCACAACAAAAAAATCTCGATTGCATTAAGTTACCAGCTGATTTTCCTGTTCATTTTAGTTCTGAGATTTTTCGAGTCGGAGCTCTTCGTGAGCTTGCGAATCTTCTCACTACTCCTGAGTTGGCTAAATTTCATGTTCATCCTAAAACGTATTTTGAACTGAATCGTTATGATTATAAGTTTGAACACTTGAAAGTCTTGCCTCAATATTCTGATGAGTATTTAAATGAATGTAGGCAATTGGCGCAACCTATCTATGAGATCCCACGCCAAGAAGTTAATAGCCATCGGATTGCTAGTGGCGATAGACTAGGTTATCACTATCAAATAGCACTTAAATATCTTAAAAAGAACATGAGGGTTTTGGATATTGCTTGTGCTGATGGCTATGGTGTTCGCATGATGTCATCTTCAGTATCCTTGGTACATGGAGCTGATTTAGATGCGGAAAGTGTCAATTTTGCTAGGCAGAATTCATCTCAACAAAACGTAGAATTTTTTGTTGAAGATATAACTAATATGTCATTTGATGATAATAGTTATGATGGTGTTACATGTTTTGAAACATTGGAACATGTACCAGAAGACGCTTGTCTCAAAGAGTTGCTACGTATCATCAAGCCTGGTGGTATGTTAATTCTCAGTACACCACAAAATAGTTATGGTCATATTCCAGTTAATTCCTGTCACTTAGTTGAGTATAATTTAGATTATCTCCTTAAATTGACGGGGCAGTATTTTCACGTTATTAAGGTAATTGGTATTAAGGCTGGCATTATACATGATGATGCAGATCCTTATGGTACTAATACTGTTTTGGTTTGTATAAAACCTATTCGTTAAATTTAAGGATTTTTTATGCTAGTTAATGATGAACTTAAATTTATAAACTCGACTATTGAGCTTAAAAATTTACCAATTAAGGCTCTTGATTTAGAAGCAGATAAAATCCGCCGTTTTTTAATTGACAAGATTTCCACTACTGGAGGACATATTGGAGCAAATCTGTCCGTCATTGAGTTGACTATTGCAATCCATTATGTATTTGACTCGCCTGTTGACAAAATTATTTTTGATACTGGTCATCAAGGGTATACTCATAAATTGATTACTGGTCGGAGAAAAAAGTTCGAATCTTTAAATACCTATAAGGGAATGAGTCGTTTTATTGCAAGAGAGGAAAGCGAGCACGATATCATTGATGCCTCGCATGCTGGAACCTCAATATCATTAGCAACAGGTATTGCTGCGGCATTAAAAACTAAAAAAACAGATCATTATACAGTTGTCATTATTGGTGACGGTTCTTTGGTTGAAGGCATGGCATTTGAAGCTCTCAACTTTGGTAGCGTAGATAAGAACTCTAAACTTGTGATAGTTGTAAATGATAATGAGATGGCTATCGCACCATCAATTGGCGGATTAAGGCAGCTTACCACTGGTGTTGATTGGCATAAGAAATCTCAACATTTTTTTGAAAGTCTAGGTTACAACTATATTGGCGTTCAAAATGGTCATTGTTCAGAAGATGTTGTTTTTGCGCTTAATCATGCCAAGTCACTAGGTCAGCCAACAGTTGTACATGTTAAAACCGAGAAAGGTAAAGGTTTAGCCTGTGCTGCAACTCATCCTTATAAAATGCATTTTTCAATGCCTTTCGATGCAGTATCTGGACTGGGGGCATCACCAACCATTTCGGGTAAGACTTTTGCTGTGGTTTTGGCCGAAAAATTAGCAGAATTAATGACATTAGATACTAAAATTAATGTTATTACACCTGCCACACCTTATGCATCGTCTTTAGATTATTTGTCTATGCAGTTTCCTGATCGCGTAATTGATGTTGGAATGGCAGAGCAACACGCTGTTGGAATGGCTTGTGGTATGGCTCTGGAAGGGTTAAAACCCGTGGTATGTATGCAAACCACTTTTATGCAAAGAGCATTTGACCAGTTATTACACGATGCTTGTTATATGAATTTACCTATTACAGTGTTAGGTGTTAGGGCTGGCTTTGCTGGTTATGATGGTTCCACTCATCATGGAGTGTATGATATTCCATACTTAAAATCATTCCCGAATATGCAACTGGAATATCCTATAAATAGTGCAGAAGCTCAAAGGTTGTTAGAAAAACGATTAGAGAACCCAATGGGACCTATGGTTATTTTACATCCTTATGAGCCTTTAATTATACCTGAGCCGCTGTCTGGAGTCCTTCAGCGCGGCCTGTCTGTGGCTGCTATGGGAGAAGATGGCTTTGTTATTTGTCTTGGAAATACATTAGCTAAAGCTTGGGAGTTAAAATCACGTTTAGCTAAATTGGGTAGGACATTTGGTATTATCTGTGTACAGACTATTAAGCCGTTTCCTTCAAATGAGATTCTTGAATTATTAGTTTCTGGTATGGACATCATCACTCTCGAAGAGAGTATATTAGCGGGTGGGTTTGGCTCCTTATTACTTGAAAGTTTCAGTGATTCTGATGTCAATTTCCGAGTCTTTAGAAGTGGCATTATTGATCGTTTTATTCGCCCTGGAAGTAAGCAAGAATGTAGTGATGAAGCGGGTATAACTGCTCAACAAATAATTATGCAAATCCAGCAGCGTTGGACAGAATATCAAGAGGATAAATGAGTGGGCAGACTCACAGGAAAAGTAGCACTTATCACGGGCGCTTCAAGAGGAATCGGTGCTGGTATTGCGGAAGCGTTTGCGAAAGAAGGTGCTGACGTCATCATTAATTATAATACCAATAGTGAAGCTGCAACGAACGTTGTTAATAAGCTTAAAAACTTTGGATGTAAAGTTATCGCTATTCGTGCAGATATTACAAAGCGTGATGAGATTCAATATCTAATACAGAAATCACAACTTGAATTTGGTCGTATCGATATTTTGGTAAATAATGCTGGCATTAATCAAAGAGGTTGGTTTGATGAAATAACGGATGAAGCTTGGGATATGATAATGGGTACTAATCTAAAAGGTCCTTTTATGTGTTGCCAAGAGATTTTTCCACTAATGAAAGCCGCTGGTGGTGGCCGGATTATCAACATATCCTCTGTAGCAGGCCAGTATCATGGTCCTAAGACAGTGCATTATGCTGTATCAAAGGCAGGTTTAAATAGTTTAACTAAAATACTTGCTCGTTATGGAGCAGAACACAATATTCTTGTTAATGCTGTTGCTCCTGGACTAATTCGTACTGATCAGACCGCTGATGAAATTGATTCGCCTGCAGGAGTTAAGGTCATAGATATGACTTTGCTAAAAAGAGCCGGAAGAATTGAAGATATTTCAGATGCTTGTGTATTTTTGGCCTCGGATGAGCAACAGTATATGACAGGGCAAATACTGGCAGTGAGTGGAGGAGCAATTCTTGATAACTAAAGCCAAGAATCTATTGCTTTTAGGCGCTAGCTCAGATCAAATCTTTGCAATCAAAACGGCAAAGGCGATGGGGCATCATGTTATCGTTGTTGATGGTAACCCTAAGTCCCCAGGCTTTTTAATGGCTGATCAATATGCCGTCGTTAGTACAAGGGATTTACCTGCACTAAAAGCATTTGTCGATGAGTTAAATATCCCTGTGCATGGTGTTGCTGTAATGGGAAGTGATATTTCGCAATATGTTTCCGCTCTTGCAGAATATCTGTCTGTTCCTTGTATTCCGCTAAAGGCTGCCAAGATTGCAACCAATAAACTATTGATGAAGGAATGTTTTGCTGAAAAGGGTATTGCGATTCCTTGGTTTTCTGCAGTGGATAGCTTTGAGCATCTGTGTGAGTTAGTTGTCGAACGAGGGTTTCCACTCGTTCTTAAACCAGTTGATCGCTCCGGAGCCAGAGGTGTGTTCTTGTTAAAGGAGGGGGTTGATTTAGAAACTTTATACCGATGTTCTCTTCAAGAGTCATTTAGTGGTCAGCTCATCATTGAAGAATATCTAGAAGGTCCACAGATCAGTACTGAAACCTTATTTTATCAAGGGAAAGGACATACTATTGGATTTGTTGACCGTAATTATGAAATGTTGGATGTTTTTGCTCCATATATTATTGAAAATGGTGGTTGGCAACCGAGTCGTTTATCGCAACAGCAGCGAAGTGAGATTGAGCGATTAATTGGTGATGTTGCCAAAGCATTAGAAATTAGAAGTGGTGTGATAAAAGGAGATATTGTTTATACCTCTTCGGGGCCAAAAGTTATTGAAGTCGCTACTAGATTAAGCGGAGGTGATTTTTCAGAAAGTCTTGTTCCGTTAGGTTTAGGCGTGAACTATGTTCAAACAGCGCTAGAAATTGCGTTAGATATACCGCCTAATTTTGATACATTAGTACCAAAGCAAAACCAATTTGTTGCCAACCGTTACTTTTTCCCTAAGGAAGGTCAACTGGTCGCTATTCACGGGATTGAACAAGTTAAATCTCAGAACTTCGTCAAAAAGTTAGAGTTTTTTGTCAATTTTGATGAAATAATAAGACCAATTTGCAGTCATTCGGATAGGGCTGGTGTATTTATTGTAATTGCAGATTCTTTTGAAGAGTTAGAGATGCGAATAGCTTGGGTTTACAAAACGATTGTATTTGAAGTTTGTTAACCATGTGATGAATAACACAGGATTTCATATCCAGTGTTATTCGATACTACAACATTTCTAAAAATGTGAGCGAATATGCTTTAATGGTCGTAACCCATCTATTGGATCTGCACGCCAATCTCGATCAGGTGCTTCACTGGGCGCTAATACTTTATCCGGTCTGCCATCAAGTAGTTGCGCTTCTCTGCATTCATTTATGACAAGTTGCATTTGTTCTGGTAACCAACAGTGGCCTGCAGCATATTCTGCGCCCTGTTTGTCTAGGTCAATATGGAACTCAATACAATCAGCTAACCAACGATTAACGGCGCGGCGAATCACAGCCGATGAAACAGAGTGATCAGACCAACCCACTTTAATGTTGTAGCGTTCACGGAAACGCCCAAGCACAGCTAAGTTACAATCTGCTTTTGGCGTCGGATAGGCTGATACACAGTGTAATAATGTAATATCCTGACAGCCAGCATTTTGTAACACATTAATCGCATGATCAATTTCCTCAAAATTAGCCATGCCCGCTGAAATCACAATTGGTTTTCCTGTTTTCGCGCAGGCCGCGAGTAGGTCGTCCCAAAGTAATTCATAGGATGCGATCTTGTAGAAATCCACAAAGGGTTCAAGCTCAGCTACTGCGTCGAGATAAAACGGGGTACAAGAAAACTGAATACCGTATTCTTCGCAGGATTGCTTGAGTTGGGGCAGAAAACTGACTGGTAACTCCCATTGTTTACGTTTACGATGCATTTCACTCTTAGATAGAATCTCAGGTGCAAACAGTTCTTCAATTTTAAACAGTTGAAACTTAACGGCATCACAACCTATTTCAGCGGCTGTTTTGATAAATTCTATGCAACGCTGTAAGTCTCTATGATGGTTACTAGAAACTTCGGCGATAAAGACTGGGGAATGTTTAGTCATAGTGGCTCACACAATGGTGTTGATAACGTATTAACGGCAAATGACAGGGAAGCTTTAAATTAGGGTTTTAGCGACTGACAAGGGCAATGAGCTCATACTCTAAGTAATCAGCAAGATTAAGCCAATCGTGTTGCTCCTGAGCTTGTAGCATTGGCGCCAGCATTTGCTGAAACGAGAGTAATTGCATCAGCTCGGGGTGATGTTTCTCAATTGAATCGAGGCATAAACGAAATTCCACTGAGGCTTGAGCTTCTTTGCCTAAACGGAAGGAGTGAGCCGCTTGGCAAAGCATGTCTTCAAGGGACTGTTTTGGTGAATTATGTGATTTGAACGACATTAAATTAGCTCCTTATATTGCGAACCGCGGATCTTCGCGCCCGATAAACTGGCTTGGTAAAATTTCACCTGTGGATGTTTAGCAATATAGCGCTCTAAATGTCGTAAATAGGCTCGAAGATTTAGATCTGTAGCAATTCGTTGACCTTTACCATTAATCAACCAATGTTTTGCTTCTTTCACCTTTTGCATCACAGCTTCAACCCATATTTTTTCAGATTTGTCCTTGCTTTCAAATGGATAATCATTCCAAAAAGCATGACTTTTATTATTGCAGTAACAAAAGTCACAGCCTAATAGTGTGATTTCCTTAGCGTGTAACTTAACGGCTAAATCAATTGCTGGGTGAATCACACTGCCATTTGTAAACAGCCTCAGCTTGGGGTTTAGCAGGGCCATGCTGTCGTAAATTTTACTCGTGCCATAAGCCACAAATCTTGGCCCTAGCCAATGGGCTAATACTTCTGAGGCTACCCGAGGAAAATACACAAGATTGATTTCTTGGGTTTCTGACAAAGGCAAATGATAGGAGGATATTAAACCGTCAATACAGACGACAATATCAGGCTTAATCTGATGATGAAGTAAGCCACGTAAAGCCGTATCCGCAGCAATCAACAAGGGTTTCGATGGGCTTACACTCAACTGCTTAAGATAAGCATAATGTTCTTCTAAAGACGGACCTGAGCCTATAACAATTGCTTTGTATGGATTGTAGCTTTTCGTTAAATGGGCAGCATCGGGATCATTAGTAATAAACACCTGATTATCGGCAAAGCGCTTAAGGATCTCAGGATCATCAATTTGATGGTGTCGATTGGTGAAATCACGATTAAGCTCCATCACCAAGAGATCCCTCAGTGTGGCATTGTCATCACTGACGAGATTAAGATCTGGGGTAATGGCAACATTCGGAAATTGCAGCGTGGCACTGGGCATCGCATTTAATACCACATTGGGATGACTTAGCCATTCCCGCTGATCGGTGTAACAAAGCAGTAATGCGAATACGGCTAAGTTTAAAATGCAAATTTCGATTTTTTGATATTGCGGATTATCCGTTAATAGACTCGGCACATCACCCATACCCACGCCATAAACCGTGACTTGGTGAACATTTGAGGGAAGGGTACTAATAAACAGCTGTGCTTCAGCGATGCGGTCATGGCGACTGCTGAGCTGAATACCATTAACACTGATAGTTTGGTTTTGGCCTTGAACTAAGTGCGCATCAAGATGGTCAATTGATTGGCTTTTTATCGCTGCAGCCACAATTGGCCAGCGTTTAGCGATAATATTCAGATTAGTGGCAAATAGTTCAGTCATTCCGTTTCCTCGGAAGCTTTCGTGTTGATATTACCGACATCACTATCTGGTCTCTCCACAGGGACTCGAACCCCGATCGGCCGCTTAGGAGGCGGCTGCTCTATCCTGTTGAGCTATGAAGAGACGCTGGTGATTATACTGGTTTTATCTTTGATTAAAAGGCTTATGATTTAGTTGCTTAAATCTTAAGCGCGATGTCGTTTATCTGTACATTGTAAACCGCATTTTGGTCAACGAGTATGGCTGTTGCACTTTCTTCACTCACTTGTTCAATTTGCACTGTTGCTCGGCTTTTGGTAGCAATGGCACGCATTTCATTGAGTCTATCCGGTAAATTGCGTTGTAACACCACTTGGAACTTATCGCCAACTCGAATGCCATGTTTTCGGCCTAGGTTGAGAATAATCCGGTCTCCTTGACGACTGACTACTTGCCCAAGTAGTGGCCTACAGTTGAGCGTGTTATCAATATCGCGAGTCGCTTCTTGCAGCAGTTGGCTGATATTTTTGCCGTAGGATGAACGCCAAAATCTATCACTATTGGGGGCAACAATGGCTTGTT
>NZ_JTLE01000094.1:193966-232341 GCF_000798835.1 Shewanella sp. ZOR0012 | reverse complement strand
TAAACAGGCGAGCCATGATGTTTGCTCATCGACACGCAGCGAGTCCATCCTTGGATGCTCGACCGCCCCGTCCGTGGGGCGGACGGTCGTCTCGCTAATCATCATGGCTCACCTGTTTAGCAGCGGCGTAATCTGTTGTTTTTAAAGAAATACAGAACAGTTTGAGGACAATTTCAATTTAGTTTTTTTTGCTAACTTAGCAATTCATGAGTAACTTCACTTATGAAAAATCACCTAATTTACTGCCTAATTCCGATGATTCAGATCACTATTTAACGTATCTATATCTGAGACATTTTCTGATAGTGTTCAGGATAACCCGTGATTTCGAATAATAACCTTAAACCTTCTCTAAACGCCTCATAATCAAACTCTTTAAAATCAATAATATTCTGACCAAGTGAGTGTGATTCTCGGTTTATATATCGAATGAAAGCCTGATACTTCACTTCTTGAAGCTCTTGTTTTTGCATTACGTTGCTCAAATCTGATTTCTGCACAAAGTTAAAGAAGTATTCAACTACGTTTCTCATACAGTTTGCAATCAAAGCAGCAGGTTGATCCTTGTCATTAATCACTGACCAGTATGATTGATAGTCATTCTGTACTTCTTCATACTTCATCGTTTCAATCGTTGTGCCTTTCGTATTTTTAGATAATCGATACAGCGATTGGTTTTTTGCTCTGCGGTTGTGATTTGAATCAACAAGTTCATAAAAGAAGTAAAGACTGTGCGTGAGGACAAAAACTTGCTCCACGCCGTCAGCATTGAAGAAATCGTTCTTTATGAGCTGCCCGATATTGTAAACAAAGATATGAGACAAGCTTGAAACTGGATCGTCAATTACCGCAATTTTTTTTACGTGTGCCTCATCAGCCGTTTGTTTACCTTTAAACAATTCTCGGAAGTACAAAAAGCTAATAATCATCTTTTCACCCTCGGACAACGACAAAAAGATTGGTTCCTCTGTTCCAGTTCTTACAAGTCGATATAGGGCTTTTTCGTGCTTCTCAATATGAAAATCAGTAATCCCAATATCAACAAGGCCTTTATTGATATTTTTAATCGAATCGTCAATGTTAACTGTTTGTTTTTGTTGCTCGGTTCGTTCAGCTTCGAGTTGAACTATCTCAGTATCGACATTTTCCTTATCTGCTTTCCACTTGATTATTTTGTCATTACTGTCTTTTTTGCTTGATTCATACCCTTTGATGGTCTGATCGTATTCCCAACGAACGATTTTCCAAAACTCGTCTTTAATACGTTTCAATTCTTGCGTTGAATTAGCAATTTTTTGGTTGTGAATGCCGATGCTGGCATTAACAGCATCCACATGTTTATTAAAAGAGGCAACGTGCTCACTAAGTTCTTCCAACTCAACTTTCAGGCTTGGCGTTTGCTCTTTTTTCTGAACTTTGAGTAAATTGGATTTTAATGTTCCAGCAATTGACGCATAAGACTCTGTCATTTCTGCAAGGAACTCGATAGAAAAAGGCGATGTCTTGTAGATTTCTAAATCAGTAAGAGAATCAACTATCTTTTGGTATTTGGTAAGTATTTTGCCTATATTCTGCTTACTTTCTTCATACGTCTCATCAAAGTAGTCTTTGATCTGCGCGATTAACTCAGGCGTAATCGTCTTAGACTGGCAAAACGGACACGTTTCATCTTCAATATCATCAAGGTACTGCAAACCATCACTAACCCAGTCAGAGTTTTTCAACTGATTAATCAGTTTTGCGATTGGGCTATCTTCATTACCAATCACTATTTCTTTGAGTAGTTCTAATTCCTCTGGTAAAAGCTCTGACAATGAAATCTTTGGTAAGACGTTGTAAGTATTGGCCTTATCACCATCAATTGCAATAACTTCCTCTTTAAGCTGTTCAATCGTTTTAACTGGTTTAACGGTTGGCAAAGGGACAGAAACAAGATGATCGAACAGAACGGTTTTGTCCCCCATTAACCGTTCAAGGCAAAATTTCAGAACGCGATCACCACCAGAGTAGTTCGTCTTTATTTCCCAGGCCTTTTTTTCTGCCGTATCTTTCGCTTTCTTCAAAGCACCAATTTCTTTGTCAATGTCAGCTTGGTAGCACTTGCTTTTTTCACTCAGTTGGTCAATATCTTTACCAAGCTGCTCTACCTTTTCCTTAGCTTCTTTGTTCTCCTTGGATAGGCTAAAAATACCATTAATAGAATCTTTGGAATAAAAGTTATCTTGAATAAACTTCTGATTATAAACAAGAACCTTACACCCATCGTTTCTGTAAGAACAGTCTTTATATTTAGGATCATCGGGCGCATAAAAGTAGTTTGAGAATGTACTTTTTCCAGTACCATTTAAGCCATAAATGATGTTTACTTTTTTATCTGTATTGAGAGTTGTTGTGTTTCGATAACTTGCTACATCACCAAGGTTTATTTGTGTAATCATATTCTGCCTATACCAACTGGAAATTGAACTTATTAGTTATGTTGATTTGAAACAACCATTGATGTGCCACAAATATCATATCCACTTTTAGATTGAGAAAAAGTATGTCAAATAACGGCTCAGTAATGCGGTAAATTAATTAGGTGTAAATTAAAAAGGGAAAAAGCTTTTCGCAGAATTAACCGCGTCATGGTTAGCTAAGATTGCCATCAATAAAGCAGTGCTCTTAACGGCATAACTATCATCCTAACTAACCGTCCCTATCCCACCTTACCTATCTGACTAAATAGGCTCAAACCAATCAACTCAACTATTCTCGGCATATGGTTATACGGCGAAGTGCAAATATGCCCAGTAGCGAAAGGATTAATAGGGATAAACTGCCACCGCCGCTATAACCTTGTTTATGTTCTATGGTCGCAATATGTTCTTCTTTCACACGGGTTTTAAAGCGGGCTAATTCGGCGTCTAAATTAGTGATCATATCGTTTACCGCTAGATCAAAGCCTTCGGCGGATTTTTCACGTAACACATTGGTGACGCTCACTGCGGTTGACGTGTCGGTAAGTTGGTTAATACCAGGCGCCCTAAACAACATTTTTTGGCTACGCATATCAAATACCGCAGTGTCGACAAAGGTTTGAATCGCGTTTTCATTGCCGGGCACCATATACATGCCGACTATGGTCCAATACAGCAGTGAAGCCTTATTCTCGCTGCTTTGTAACAGTTGATCGTAAGACACCAGTGCCATCACATCGACATCGTGTAAGCGGGCAACCTGCTGCAAGGTGCTAAAACCTTTGCCATTTTTAAGGTAAGTGCTGGGAATTAATTCGATACGGTCAATAAAGTCGTATTTCACAAAAGACTGTTTCACTTTATCCAGCAAGGCGATTTGTGAGCTGCTATCGAGGGCTTCAGATTGCCAATGGGAGGAAGGTAAAAAGGCGATGCCGACCGTGATGGGAAGACGTAACACGGGAATACTGGGCTGCTGCGCCTCACGCTGTTTATCGTCGGGATAGAGATATTCAACCAGACTGCTGGAAACCACGTTTTTTTCGGTGGTGTTACCGTTAAAAAAAGCACTGCAACCACTAAGCAAGATGCTAATCGATGCCAGCGCGCCTACAAGCGCTATGAATTTTGTTTTCATCTGTTTCCCTACCGTATCCTTACTGCACACAGGCCCATGCAACCCGTGCATATTGCCGCTACCTTAGCGAGTCACTGCTGTAAAAACAAGCCGTTAACTTCACATATCGCGCTTTTGTTTGGCTTTTTAGAGGCTTAGAAACAAGCAAGCCGCATCGAAATGCGGCTTTGGCTTTGATAACGACATAAATAACATCACAAACTAATCATAATGATTATGCTGCAACCACATGCCGCTGTGCGCGAAGTGGGTGTAAACGATTATGCATTACTTTAATAGTTTCGAACTGCACCATAGTTTTAGCACCGGATAACACACATTCAGGCGATAGCAACATCACTAGCGCCGATTGTAAGGTGTTTTCGACGACTAACACTAATGCACGTTGTTTTTGGCATTTAAGCTCAAAGACTTTACCTACATCACTGTAAACGCATACATCGCTGGTATCAAAAAACCAAGATTTAGGCATTTGGGGAGTCAGCATAAAATGGGCCGCTGTCGCATTAAGGGCAATTTGCACTATTGCGGCATCGGTTAGGGATAAGTTTTTTGGCAACTTGTCGAGTAAGCTCATATAGAATTTGGCGTGCGCGATATTAAATTCCATGCTTGATAAGGCATCAGGAATTAATGATTTCGCTTTATAAGCCGTCAGAAATTCTATCTCGGAACCTAACGAAACGCCTAATACACCATACGAATCGTTATATTTCCAGTGCCAATCCTTTTGTGGCAATAATAACATAACGTTTACCTACTATTTGAACACTGCCACATCATAGTAGATATTTTATGCAATATCAAAATAAAAATAATAAAATACAAATTAATTAACAATTACTTAGAAGATCTATTTAGAGATCATAACCGCGATCTGATGATCGTTTTAGATCGCGGTTATGATAAAAGATCTTGTTTTAGATCCTTAGTGAGATGTAAAGATCATTATTTTAAGCGATAAGCTTCAACTATCTCTTTAATTAACTTTGGACCTTGATAAATAAAACCAGAGTAAATCTGAACCATTGTCGCACCGGCATCAAATTTTGCTAAGGCATCTTCAGCACTATTAATCCCTCCCACACCAATAATTGGAAGTTTTCCCTGTAAAGAAGTCGCCAATTGTTTAATCACTTTTGTTGACAGTTCTGTTAAAGGTTTACCGCTTAAACCACCGCTTTCATTAGCATTGGTAAGCCCGCTAACACCGTCACGAGTTAAGGTTGTATTGGTCGCAATTGCACCATCAAACTGATTTTTAATTAATGCTTGAGCAATATTTTCAATTTCTTCTGTGGTTAAATCGGGAGCAATTTTAAGGGCTATTGGTACATATTTTTTATGTTTCTCAGCTAGCTCAAGTTGCTTGGTTTTTAATGCGCTTAATAATTCATCTAATAGATCGCCATATTGCAACGATCGTAATCCCGGCGTATTGGGTGATGAAATATTCACCGCAATATAGGCGGCATAAGGATAAACTTTATCCATGCAGATCAAATAATCGTCTTTCCCCTGCTCTACTGGCGTGTCTTTATTTTTACCTATATTGACCCCAACCATGATATCGGTTTTCTTTGCGATCAAATTTTTGACCAGATTATCGACACCTTTGTTATTAAAGCCCATGCGATTGATAATCGCCTTGGCGGGTTTTAATCTAAATAAACGGGGTAGATCATTACCGGGCTGTGGTCTTGGAGTAACAGTTCCCACTTCCACATGACCAAATCCCATCGCATGAAAAGCATCGATCGACTCACCATCTTTATCCATACCTGCGGCTAAACCCACAGGATTTGGAAACGTCAGCCCCATAAAACTCACTGGCGCAGGAGCAATATGCTGAGCATAAAAAGCATTCAGAGGGCTATTACCTGTCATTCTCAGGCTACCAATGGCTAAATTATGCGCTCGCTCAGGATCCATCTGAAACATGACTTTCTGTGCGATTTTATAAAACATGTACTTTCCTCGACCTAAAAAAAGCCCCGGCGATCGCCAGGGCTTCTGATTGTTATAAAAGTTTACTTTTGCCCTTCGCAGTGAAGGATCAGAAGGTTAAGTTCACGTAGGGCGACAGAGAACTTAGCAAACTCATGGCTTTGCGACGTTTTAAAGTCAGCTAGCATATGGAACCATCTTTCCAGTAAGGCTTGATTAGTATCAATCCACTGGGAAATCACGCTCTGTGCGTTACAGGTTGCACTGCACGTTCTTAAAACCACTGACGTTAACGCACGTTGCTGCCAATCCAGCTCTTCCCTAAAGGCTGCACGGGCCAGTGCTTGCCAATGGTTAGTAACTGGTTGCGCACTGATCTGTTCTAGGAACCAGTGCAGCTCAACACGGGCACCGAGTTTGAAATAAGTCTCGGCAACAAGCGCAACTGTCTTCTCTTCTGTCTGCGCAATTTGCGCAATATCAAGTGTAGAGAACAGTGTGCTCATATTAGCAACGGTAGAGGCAACATCCTGAGGCACATTCTCTTTAATCAGAGCATTGATCTCAGCTTGGATACCTGCCGCTTCTTCTTCGACTAAGTATGAATGAACATTCGCTTTGAGTTGTTCAAATACAGGTTTGAAGAAGGCAACAGTTTGCTCAATGCTCCAACTACGGTTACGGTGACGCAGGAACCAGCGGCATGCACGACGCATATTACGACGTAACTGGTGCAACATTTCACCTTGAACCACAGCAGGTACAATACCGTTTAAGTCAGTGATTGATTTAGTTAGTTCAGCTAAACCAAAGACTTCGCGAGCCATAGTGTAACAAATCGCCGCATCGGCAACTGAGGCACCTGTCTCATCTTGCATACGTTGAACAAAGTTCAGCCCCATGTCGTTGACCAACTCGTTGGCCAGCGATGTAGCAATGATTTCACCGCGCAATGGGTGCGTAACCATTTTATGACTGTACAGTTCCTGAAGTTTTTTCGGGAAGTATGCAATCAACAATTGGCTCAACAATGTATCTTCAGTGATTTCAGGGGTGAGTAACTGCTCTTTCAGCACCATCTTAGCGTAAGCCACCAGCACTGATAGCTCTGGACGCGTTAATGCACGGCCATTAGCTAGACGTTCTGCCAGTTCTTCTTCCGAAGGTAAGAATTCTAACGCACGGTCTAACTTGCCTTCTTTCTCCAGATACTGGATAAAGCGAATTTGCTCTTTTAGTTGTTCTGCACCACGGACTTGAGTCACCGAAATCGTGCGAGTTTGGTCTTTACAGTCTTGTAGAACAATTTGACCCACTTCTTCGGTCATCTCTTCCAGTAAACGGTTACGTTGCTTGAGTGTCAATTCACCCTCAGCCACTAACGCGTTTAACAGAATCTTGATGTTTACTTCGTTGTCAGAACAATCTACACCACCTACGTTATCCACGAAGTCAGTGTTGATACGACCGCCGTTGGCCGCGTACTCAATACGACCTAATTGGGTACAACCTAAGTTACCACCCTCGCCCACGATCTTGGCGCGCAGTTCACGACCATTGACGCGCAGTGCATCGTTAGCGCGGTCGCCGACTTCAGCATTGGTTTCGCGGGAAGACTTAACGTAAGTACCGATGCCACCGTTCCAAATCAGATCGACTGGCATTTTCAGCAGCTCTTTCATCAACTCGGTTGGTGTCATCGACGCCTTTTCAGTTTCCAGCATTTGCTTCATTTCAGCAGATAATGGAATCGACTTAGATGAACGCAGGAAGATGCCGCCACCTTTAGAGATCAGTTTGCTGTTGTAGTCTTCCCAGCTTGAACGTGGCAGTGCGAACAAACGGGCACGCTCTTCATAACTGGCGGCAGCATCTGGATTTGGATCGATAAAGATATGCATATGGTTGAATGCAGCCACAAGTTTTGTGTGCTTAGACAACAACATACCGTTACCAAATACGTCACCCGCCATATCGCCGATACCTAAACAGGTAAAGTCGGTAGTTTGGCAATCGATACCCACTTCGCGGAAATGGCGCTTAACAGATTCCCAGCCACCTTTAGCCGTGATACCCATTTTCTTATGGTCGTAACCGTTACTACCACCCGATGCGAACGCATCACCTAACCAGAAATTGTATTCTTGGGAAATGGCGTTAGCGATATCAGAGAAGGTCGCAGTGCCTTTATCCGCAGCCACAACGAGATATGGATCATCCTCATCATGACGCACCACATCTACTGGATGTACGATTTCACCGTTAACGATGTTGTCAGTAATATCGAGCAGTGCACGAATAAAGATGCGGTAGCACTCTTGGCCTTCAGTGAAGAACGCCTCACGGCCCCCTTCAGTTGGCAGCTGCTTACAAACGAAACCACCTTTTGCCCCTACAGGGACAATAACGGTGTTTTTCACTTGCTGTGCTTTCACTAAGCCAAGCACTTCGGTACGGAAGTCTTCACGACGGTCAGACCAACGCAAACCACCACGAGCCACTTTACCACCACGTAAATGCACACCTTCAACCCGTGGCGAATAAACGAAAATTTCGAATTTCGGTAGTGGGCGTGGCATTTCAGGGATCATCGAAGGCATAAACTTGAAGGAGATATAGCTCTTCGGTTCACCCTTAGCATCTAATTGATAGAAGTTTGTCCGCAGCGTAGCGTTAATCAGATCGAGGTAACGACGGATAATACGGTCATCATCTAAGCTCGATACTTCGTCTAAACGTAGGTTGATCTGCTCCATAAACTTGCCCAATGTGCGGGTTTTCAGTTTTGGATTGAACTTACGGATAAACATTTTTACCAACAAATCAGCGATTTGTGGATAACGACCGAAGGTTTCTTCAATATAGGCTTGGCTGAATGTCGCATCGATTTGACGCATGTATTTAGCGTAAGCACGCAGTACGGATACTTCACGGCCCGTTAAACCTGACGCCAGAATGATACGGTTAAAACCGTCGTCTTCTAATTTCTTTTGCCACACTTGAGACAGTGCCGTTTGGAATCTGTCTTGGCTATCGGCGATATTGTCAGTATTGGCGACTTTGACCGTCATTAAGAAGTCTAAGATCCAGAAGGTTGAACCGTCTGAGGTCGTCACTTCATAAGGGCGCTCGTTGATCACGCGCAGACCAAAGTTTTCCAGCATTGGCAGTACGTCAGAAAGATGGATTGGTTCATCTTTATGGAACAGTTTTAAACGCACTTTGTTGTCGTTCAGCGCAGCTTCCTGCGGTTGATAGAACAACATGCCTAACTTGTGTTCGTCATCTAGCGCTTCAAGCTGTTGCATATCCACAACGGCCGAACTTGGCAATACATCTTCTTTATAGCTTTGTTCGAAGGCGTTAGCGTAACGCTTCATCAGATGAGTACCGGCTTCTTCACCTAAGGCGTTGTTTAGCGCAGTATTTAACTTATCTTCCCAAGAACGTGCCGCTTCAATTAAATTGTTCTCTATGGCAGCCACATCTACATCCATATTATTGTTATCAACTTTGACAATGTAGTGAGTACGGGCCAGGGTTGACTCGGAGAAATACGTCGTAAACTCTACATCTTCTTTGCTGTTGAAATGCTGGGCCAGAATACGCTGGGTATCTTGGCGAAGTTTAGTGTTGTAACGATCTTTAGAAACATACACTAAACAGGATAAGAAACGCCCGAAACCATCTTTACGAACAAAGAGTTTCAGTTTATCCCTGTCTTGCATCTCGAGCACACCGTGCGCTGTGTGTGCTAAATCTTCCACATTGGCTTGAATTAGCTCATCGCGCGGTAAGTTTTCGAGAATGTTCAGTAGGGCTTTATAATCGTGAGAACGTGGCGTTAAACCTGAGCGATCTAATACACGTTGAACTTTTTCGTTCAGCAGCGGGATCTCACGTGGGCTGCGGTTATACACGTTTGAAGCGTATAAACCGATGAATCTGTCTTCACCAACCACATTGCCTTTTTTGTCGAAGCGTTTGATACCGATATAGTCAACATAGGCTGGACGGTGCACACGGCTCTTGGCGCTGCTCTTCGTCAGGATCAACAAACTGTGATCTAAGGCTTCTTTACGCGCACTATCAGAAAAACTTGATAGTAACAAACCTTGCTCTGGTTGAGCCTTATGGTGCTTGTTCATTAAGCCTAAACTCGAGGCCATATTCGGCACCAACTCAACATCCCCTTCAACACGTTTTAAATCGTATTGACGGTAGCCCAGTAAGGTAAAATGATGATTATTAAGATAAGTTAGGAAGTTAATCGCTTCTTCTAACTCTTGCTTCTCACCGGGGAATGGACGCTTAGGCAGGTCTTTAATAGTCTCACTCAGCTTAGCTGACATGGCTTCCCAGTCATTAACTGATGCGGCGACATCGCCAAGCACTGATTGGATTTCACGCTCAAGGGCTTTGATATCCGCGCTACTGTTTTGACGATCGATTTCAATCAGGAAAACCGCCACCTGCTCAGTGCTGTCAGGGCTTTGCTTCAAGTAGGTTACTTTAGTGACTTCTTGCGCTGAACGCTCAATCGCCAGCGGAGTGTGTAACATCATATGGGCCGTAATACCCATGCGATTCAATGCCATACCAACAGAATCAACCAAGAATGGCATATCAGGTTGGATGACTTCAATGATCGAATGGGTCGATTGCCAGCCGTGTTTAGACTGACTTGGGTTGAATACTCTGAGGTGAGTTTCCCCTTTCGGGGTTTTATTCAGTGCATTCCATAAACTGAGAACGGCACCGTACAGATCGCTGTCATTACGCGCATTGAGGTCGTCTTTCGACATGTGGGCATAAAGGCAGGTCGCGAACTGTTCAACTTGCTTGGCTTGTGAATTAGGGACTTTAGCGTGAATTAAACTGACTACATTTTCAAGTAGTACTGAAGGCATTGCATCTTTCAAGGCCATGTTGCTGTTTCCTTAAGCGTCTATGGCAGCGCTTTTTTTCATTATTTGGATGCTTCGGCTTAACAATCTGAGAAAAGCGAGTGTGATCTAGATCGTCGCGCGAAGTTTATTACTAAATCCTCTGTATTTCGAGGAAAATTTTAGTGGTACATCCTCTTGAAATCCAGTCGCCACGCGATTAAAGCACACAAAATGACCAAACAATCGTAAAAACAGACTATCTATGCAAAAGAAAATGGGGAGTTAAACTCCCCATTCATTGATACTACTTAGCTTGTCGCCAAAACACTGCCGACAACGCTGGCAAGATAATTATTGCCCCCAACATATTTACCACAAACATGAAAGTAAGCAGGATCCCCATATCCATTTGGAACTTTAGCGCCGAGAAAAACCAAGTGCTTACCCCAATCGCCAAGGTTAAGCCGGTGAATATCACTGCACTGCCCCGCTCGACTAAGGCTTCATAGTAGGCTTGTTGAACTGGCATCCCATTCGACAACTTGGACGACATGGTCGACAGGATATAGATACCATAGTCGACCCCGATGCCGACACCAAGGGCGATAACGGGTAAGGTACTAACAGCTAAGCCAATATTGAGCTGAGTCATCAACGCTTGCGCCAGTGTCGAGACCACATAAAGTGGAATAATCACCGCTACCGTTGCCTTAAATGACTTAAAGCTGATAAGGCAAAGTACAAATACTGCGCCATACACATAGATCATCATAGGTAATTGGGCTTCAGCAACGGCTTCATTGGTTGCGGCCATCACTCCCACTGGGCCAGAGGCTAGCTTAAATTGCAGCTTATCATTATTCATTTTGGCCGCGACCGCTTTCACCTTGGCAACCACAGTCTCAATGGTTTCTGCTTTATGATCCTGCATAAATAAATACACTGGCATCACCGAGCAATCACCATTTAACAAGCCTGACGTCGTAGGAATTTGACCAATCGCCTGCACTAAACTCGCCGTTGTACGCGGCAACACTTCCCATCTTGGATTGCCTTCGTTAAAACCTGCGTTTACCTTTTTCGCCACGGATGCCAAGCTAACGGTTGACTCAACGCCAGGAGTATTACGTACCAACCACTCAAACTCATCAATCTGGGTCAATACATCGTGATAGGTACAGGCTTCTGGAGTAGCTTCAACTATCACAGTCATTACATCCGTGGTGATAGAGAAGTGGTCGGTAATAAAGAAAGTATCTAGGTTATAACGTGAATCTTGGTGCAGAGCAGGCGCGCCGCCTTGTAGATCACCAATTTTCATCTGGTTTGCCTGTTGCAGCCCCAAAAAATACAAGGCTATCGTTGCCACTATCACTACCATCGCATATTTAGGCGTAGCAAATTTTGCTAGGTAGCGCCAAATCGCCTCGGCACGCACTTCATCCGATGATGGCCCGGCACCTTGTGGCGCAACTTTGAGCTCAGTAAAGGAAATCACTAGCGGTAACAGGATAAGGTTAGTGAAAATAATCACACCGACACCTAAGGATGCCGAAATCGCTAGCTCTCTAATAATACCAATATCAATGGAGAGTAACGTAATAAAACCCACTGTATCAGACAGTAATGCTACGCCACCGGGGACGAGTAAGCTACGAAACGCCGAAGCCGAGGCCGCCTTGGTCGTTTGTCCATCCATTACCCGACGTCTTACCGCGTTAATAATCTGTACACCGTGACTAACACCAATCGCAAACACCAGAAATGGCACCAGAATCGACATCGGATCGAGACCGAAACCAATTACCGTTAATAAACCGAGCTGCCAGATCACCGCAGTTAAGCTACAGACGAGAGGGAATATTGTCAGAATAATCGATTTAGAAAACAGATAAACCATTACAGCCGTAACGAAAATGGCTATCACAAAAAACAGCAATACGCCTTTGGCGCCATCGGCCACGTCCCCCGCCATCTTGGCAAAACCAATGATATGGATTTTCACCTTGTCGGTTTCATACTTACCGCGAAGCTCCTTCTCCAGCTGAGCGGCAAAGGCGATGGTATCTAAGGGTTTACCCGTTTGTGGATCAAAGTCCATCAACTGGGCCGACACCATAGCAGCACTGTAATCATTGGCAATCAAACGTCCTACAATGCCTGCTTTTTCGATGTTATCGCGCACCGTATTCAAACCCGCTTCAGTGGTCGTAAAATCGGCGGGGATCACAGGGCCGCCAGCAAAACCATCTTCGACAACCTCAGTAAAACGAGTCGAAGGTGAAAACAAGGACTTCACCTGCGAGCGGTCAACACCGGGAATAAAAAATAGCTGATCATGGACATTTTTAAGGGTATCAAAAAAGTTAGGGTTAAAAATATTGCCGCTGGTGTCTTCCACCGCCACCATAATACTATTGGCGCCACCAAAATCTTTTTGGTGTTTGAGGTAGGTTTGCATATAGCTATGATTGAGCGGAATATTTTTAATGAATGCCGCATCCATTTTTAATTGGCTTGCCTGGTAGCCCAAAAAAAACGTCAGCAAAATAAAAATGCTCACCACCCAAGCGCGGTTGCGGAATAAAAATGACTCAAATCCGTTGACCAGTTTTTCTAACATCTTATCGGCCCTGTTATTGTTGTTTTATAATTTATGGCTTCAGAGTGAGTAGCCCTTGGCTACCCGATAACCACACATTCCCTTGGTTATCTTTGGCAATTGAAACTAAGTTTTCCCCTTGGCGACGAGTGACAATACTCGAACTATCATCCTTATTTAACTGGATAACCACGCCAGCATTTCCCACTAGATAAAGGCTAGTGTCCGAGCTAACCATGGCGCCGTTGATGGATGATTTAACTGGCATCTCAATCTCATCCCATTGGCCAAGACTCAAATCCGCCTTAAAAACATGCCCCCTAAGCCCCATTACGTAGACTGAATCCTGCAATTGGATAGCATTGAACATAGAGCCATCGTAATCAAACCCTGTGCGGGTAAAGGTTTGGCCTTTATCAGCCGACACCGCCACTAAACCAAGCTCTCCGACTAATAATAAGCGGCCATCATTAAGCTCAATCATCCGATTAAAATGTGGCAATAATGAAGCGCGCTCGGTCAGATAAGCGTCTTGGTCGCTATTTTTTAACTCAGCTAAATAGGACACATCTTCTTCGGCCAGTAACTCTTCATGGAATTCCTCAGCCCAATTTGCGCCACCATCACGGGTGCGATAGAAAAGCCCGTAGGCACCAATCGCTATGCCCTCTTGTTCATTTAAAAACAACACATCAAGGAAAGGCTTTTCAATTTCAGTCGACTGCATTTGTAACGACCAAGTTTGGCCGCCATCTTGAGTGTGCAAAATGGTGGCATCGTGACCGACAGCCCAACCGAGTTTTTCAGTTAAAAAGAAAACCTTTGTTAACTGAACCGAAGTTTGCGTCGGGACTTGTTGCCATTTGTCATTGAACACTAACACATGACCACGCTCACCCACGGCAACCAAATGCTGTCCAGCGTGTGCAATATCGAGCACTAAAGAAGATGCGGCCAACGGCTGGATTTGTGGAAAACGCTCTGGCACAGCAGAAAACAACGGGGAAGAAAATAAACAACCAACACTTATCGCAGCGACACATTGAAGGATGCGAAACGACATACAAACTTCCTTAAACTAATGAGGGGCGCTTAGCGCCCCTTTTACCGTGGCTGATTAACGAATACCTTCACGACGCAGCGCATCTGGGGTGAAGTTCGCTTCACTCAGTTTGGCATCGAAATTATACATACCGCTCTGGTTGTCTAAGCCCATAGCTAAGTAACGACGGGACTGCAAATCATGGAACACTTCTAAGGTATCCCACTGGGTAGGTACTTCGTAATAGTTCAAACCATGGGCAACCGCCACACGATAAAGTTCATTACGGTTGTCATACAGATCGGCAATCGATACCTGCCAAGAGTCTTCATCAAGATACATCACGCGGGTTTTATAGATATGGCGCATACCGTCTTTCAGTGTCGCCTTAACTTCCCACACGCGGTGTTTTTCCCAACGGACGAACTCAGGATTGATATGACCGGGTTTTAAAATCTGATCATATTTCAGCTTATCTGAATGCAATTTGTAGTCGTTGTAAGGAATATAGATTTCTTTCTTGCCCACAAGCTCCCAGTTGTAGCGCACGGGTGAGCCGTTAAACATGTCGAAATCGTCAGTGGTGCGCAGACCATCGGATACGGTACCCGGTGTATCAAAGGCAACGTTTGGTGCTTTACGCACGCGGCGCTGACCTGTGTTATAGGTCCATGCCTGGCGCGGTAAAGCTTCTTGATCCATGGTTTCTTTAACTAGCAGCGCAGTACCCGCTAAACGTGCAGGTTGAGTCACTACTTGTTTAAAATAAAACAAGGTGTTGCTCGCTTTTAACTGATCTAAAGTAATCTCAGGACGAGAATATTCGAAACGGATTTCCTCGGCAGTTTCCACTAAGGTGAAACTACCATCAGCTGTCGGTGCCGCTTGGCTACGTGAGGTTTCAACATCCACACCACGGAAGCGTAGAATATGGTTCCAAATCGCTTCTAAACCGTTAGCCGGAATAGGGAATGGAATACCAATCGATGCACCCGAAATACCATTACCTTGCGCCACCAATTCGGCACGGGTCGCATTGGCTTTGGTCGCATCGTAAACAAATTGCGGTACGGAAGCACTACGACGAGTCTTGTACACATTCATCTTGTAAGTATCAGGATAAAGCTCAAATAATTTCATCTGACCTGGGGTCAAAAAATCTTTATATTGCGCTTTGTTTGCATTGGTAATGGTAAATTCAATCTTATCTTCAGGAAAAGGATCAGGATGATGCATCCCCTTAGTGTAACCCGCTACTGGCTTAGTAATACCACCATCCCATGCGGGGATAGAACCATCAGCATTTCCAGCCTTTTCAGCACCTAATGGGGTTAATTCGTTACCCAGTTTTGCGGCCTCGACTTCGGATACTTTAGCCATCGCTGCTGGTGCTACAAGTGCCATAATGACCGCACTTGCCAATATCGACAGTTTCTTCATTGTTATAGTCCTTTAGATCGAATACTTGATATTGAATGAAATATAATCACGATCTGCCATCGCGTTGGTTGTACCTACACCACCAAAGAAGTTGTTGTAGGACAGATCGGCCCCCCAACGGTTTTGGTATTCAAAGTTCAGACCCAAAGCGACTGACTTGCGTCCCTCAGTGAAGAGGAACATAGGATCTGGTGTAATACCATCAACATCGTGCGAGAAAATCATCCTTGGAGACATGTTTACACCCGCAAACAAGTTGTTGAACTCAGCTTTAGCTACAAGGCGATATCCCCATGCGAAATCGGTTGGGAATGGGTTTGTTTCAGGGCCGTTATGCAACGCTTGAATAATGCCTGGCATATCAGGATTACCGCCAGAACGCGCCGTTCCCGGACCATTTAAGCGCAATTCATCAAACCCAGGCATATCATGGATCCACACCCCGCCAACTTCAGCTAACATCGTCAGGTTATCTAGGCCCAATGTAGGACCAAATAGGTGAGTGAAAGTGACTTGCGCCTGAGTCGTATCTAAGCGGATAAAGCCGTCAACGGTATCACCAGGCTTTACTCCATCAATTTGTGAAATACCGTCGAAATCGGGGCGAATACCGGCATTTGCTAACTGCTGAGGCATACCTGCGAACAGTAGTTCTACGTCATCAATTTGCAGTGGTTCATCTTGGCGGTGGGCAATTTCAGCACCGACTGAAGTATCGCCTAGTGAAGTGTTAAAACTGAAGCCATAAAGCTTGATGTCTTCAGGGTACACAATTTGCGCTTTAGAGAAACTCTTTAAGCTGAGCAGTAATTCGCGGTTGATATCACCCGCATTTTGCCCCAGAACCGCTAAGTCAGATAGCAGTGCACCAGTGCTAAAATCGGCGGCTGTACCGCTGATCAGCGGACGGCGGCTATGGTAGTTCATAAAATAGAAACCAAACTCGGTATCGCCCAATTCAGGCGCGTAATACCCCAATTTGACACCATATTGGCCATCATTACTTGGCTCTTGTTCATCTTGCACTAAAGTGACTTTAGTAGGATAAGCTAATGCCATCGCGACGAGCTGTTGCGTTGGAATTGTCTGACCACTGGCAATCATCCCTGCTAGACGTTGATATTCCTGCATCACAAAGTCTAAGTTGATATCAGGGTTGGCGTTAAAACCTAACTGTGCGTTTTGATTGTAGCCACCAAAGCCAGCAAAATCGTTAGTCGCAAAAATTGAACCGGGCGTTGGCACCCAAATAGGTTCCCAATCATATTGATAGAAAGCTTCTACCGATAAGTTTTCTGTGATCCCAAGAGAAGCCCACACCATGCCCTGAGGTCTAAAGGCTTCTTTCAGTTCTGCACCGGGAGCATTAAGGATGTTCAAATCAACAGGGTTAATCTCACCAATACCATGGGCGATAAGAGTACTTTCCCCCCAAGAAACCACTTGGTTACCTAAACGGATAGAGAGTGGATTGGCACCGTCATTTAAATCAAAATTCGCATAAACAAAGGCATCTAACAGACGGATGTCCTTACATTGCACTTCTGAAGCACGATTATCCTCACAAGGATCGAATTCTTTGCCTGTTATCGGATCATTGAAGTCATAGTTACCATCGTTTAATTTACGATCGTAAAAATACATGCCACGAGCAAACAGACCATAATTCTCATACTTCAGGGACAGCTCATGTAATCCTTTAACGATCTCAGAAGTAGTATCACCTTGAGAATAAAGCAAATTACTTAAATCGTTATTGCTTGAATAGGAACCTGGCTGTGCCCAAATCTCAGCAGATGTGTATTTAGTATTGCCAAACGCAGTATAATTCGACCAATCAAATTGTGGCTGGTTAACTTTACCAATTTGTCCATCCCAATCGCGCTCACCGACACGCCAACTGGCACCCGCGGTCCACGTTGAGTCAAACGTGCCTTGTACCTCCCCCCAATCGAACGCAACCGCATTAACATTCGATATCATCAACAAACTCAATGCCGACGCCACCCCCAAAGCAAGCGCCGACTTGTTAAAACTTTTTTTAACAATTTTCATTTTAGCTCTCCGTACCCTGCTGGATTCTTTGTTTTAGGAATTACAACCAACATCTTGTTAGCTCACAGGTAACATCATTGTTACAGCAATTAATCCCTATGAGCAAGGCACAGTTAGAGAAAATTTTCTAAAGAATTAAGCACGTAGACACATTTATGTCATCGAGTACAAAGATGGGATTTAAATTAGTAAAGCAGAAGATTGGAATACTGAGGCAAAACAAGATAAAAAATCATAAATTTCATTAACATAATCACAAAGAAATTATCATGTTTTATTAATTGTAATTAGTCGACCGTTTAAAGTAATTACTCTAAGATAAAATCAACAATTTGTTTCTACAACCGCTCCAATGACACAAATTGACCTTTATCGTCGAGCACGAGTTTAAACTGCCCATGAATACCATTTTCAGTTAAAAAACGCCTAAAATGTCGCCCGCTAATCCAAATGATCCGCCCTTGACGTTCACGCACTTCAACTTTATCTGCCAGCCCTTGATAGTAAGGTAAAAAATCTTGATAGCTAAGGGTTAACTTAAAATACAATTCCATATTGATAAGGGCAGCAAAATGCTGCCCTCCTCCTCTAATTAACCTGAACTCGGGGTAACGAGTGTCGAAAAACCTAAATTTAATAAACTAAATCAATGCTATAAATGATTATTTTGAAACGAAAAATCTATTATCTGGCTGAATGCGCAGATTTGTGCGCATATCAGGGCGCTCTGTCGTATGCCATAGCGAGCGATGGTGAGACAGAGCAACGCAGAAAGGCCCGAAAAGATGCCTATTCAGCGGCTCTGCTTATCTCGAGCTCAGGTTAATGACGACTTCGCTAACGCTTTGGACACTTTTTCGAATAAATCCTTAGAGAGTCCAGGTAAGTCTAATAAACGCGTTAAACAGGCCTTAATCTTACGCTGACGTGTTTCATCGAATTTACTGAATTGGATGAGCGGTGTCACCATTCTGGCGGCAACTTGTGGGTTAAGCTGATTTAAGTTGATAAGGCACTCAGTTAAAAACTCATAACCTCTGCCATCGGCGCGGTGGAATTGATAAATATTTCCAGCGGCAAAACTACCAATAAGCGAACGTACCCGATTTGGATTACTCATACTAAAACTCGCGTGTTGTTGTAATTGACGTAATTTATCAATCACATCATCGCTATCATGAGTCGCCTGTAACATAAACCATTTATCCATCACTAGCGGGGTATCACGCCAGCGCGTCTCAAACTGAGCCATTAACTGGTCACGGCAAGTTAAAGAGCCAACATTGGCTGCCGTTAATGCGCCAAGCGAATCCGTCATATTACAAGCCTTAGCAAACTGCTCTACCACAAAGGTTTCGGCATCATTGCTAACTCGGCTAAGCCAATTTAGACATTGGTTTTTAAGGGCGCGGGCTTTAGTGCAATCCAAATTAACTAATGAGCGATAAAGTGCCGTTAATTCATCTTCGCAGTAAGCAGCAAGCTCGGTGAGCACAAATTCACGCGCGAGCGCTAACGCATCAAGGTCAACAGTATCAGTTTGCTCAATCAAAGCGGAAGCCGATGGAATCGCTAAAATCTCAGCCATTAATGCCTGATCGAGTTTCTCATCGAGTAAAGCACCTTTAAAACTATCCTTCACTCTTTCATCTAAGGTCATCGTCTGATGTTGCTGTAAATGTTCAACATTTTGCCAAATTGCTTGGCTAACGAGAGTAACGGATGCCTCCCAACGCGCCACTTCACTCGAAGCAAAACGCATCAAATTAACAAGTTGGTCAACTTCGAAGGGATAGTGCAATTTAACTGGCGCAGAGAAATCTTGCAGCAATGACGCCACAGGTTTATGGCGGAGTCCTTCAAAAGTAAATACTTGTTCGGCGTCAGTAAAACTGATCACTTGGTTGACCAGTGATAGTCCCTTATCGTCCAACAGCTCCAGACTAAAAGGAATATGCAGCGGCGAGGTGCAGCCTGTAAGAGTCTGTTTAAGTGTTAACTGATAACGCCCTGATGCAGCATCGAAACTGTCGCTTGCGGTTACTACCGGCGTACCTGCTTGGCTATACCAGAGGCGGAATTGGGTTAAATCGATACCACTGGCATCTTCCATCGCCGCAACAAAATCATCGCAGGTCACAGCTTGGCCATCGTGGCGTTTAAAGTATAACTTCATCCCCGCTTGGAAACGGGCTTCACCAAGCAAAGTGTGCATCATGCGAATAACTTCGGCGCCCTTGTTATACACTGTCACCGTATAAAAGTTATTCATCTCAATCACGGACTCTGGACGAATTGGATGTGCCATTGGGCCTGAGTCTTCAGCGAACTGCTGGTTTTTGATGACTTTAATGGCGTGAATTCGATTTACAGCGCGCGAACCTAAATCCGAACTAAACTCTTGGTCGCGAAAAACTGTTAAGCCTTCTTTGAGACTTAATTGGAACCAATCACGGCAAGTGACACGGTTGCCCGTCCAGTTATGGAAATATTCATGGCCGACAACGGATTCAATACCATGGTAATCCTCATCAGTCGCAGTCAAAGTATCGGCGAGGACATATTTGGTATTAAAGATATTTAAGCCTTTATTTTCCATCGCCCCCATATTGAAAAAGTCGACGGCAACGATCATGTAGATATCTAAATCGTATTCAAGGTCAAAACGGGACTCATCCCAAGCCATAGACTTTTTAAGGGATGCCATAGCATGGTGCGCCTTATGCAAATTCCCTTTATCAACAAAAACCTGTAGCACCACTTTGCGCTGACTGCGGGTAATAAACTCATCCTGTAACAGATCAAAATCACCTGCCACGAGGGCAAAAAGATAGGCCGGCTTGGGGAAAGGGTCCTGCCAACGTACATAATGGCGTCCGCCATCGAGCTCACCTTTGTCAATCAAATTGCCGTTACTGAGCAGGAACGGGAACGCCAGCTTGTCGGCTTCAATACGTACAGTATATTTAGCCAATACGTCAGGACGGTCGAGGAAGTAAGTGATACGTCTAAAGCCTTCAGCTTCACACTGGGTGCAATAGGCACCGTCAGACATATAAAGCCCTTCGAGGCTTGAGTTGGCTTCAGGATCCAGTTGGGTGATGATGGTCAGCTCAAACTCATTTAGGGTCGTTTCGATTGTCAACTGTCCTTCACCAACTTGATACGCTACCTGTTGACCATCAATCGCCACGCTGACTAAGGTTAATCCTTCACCATCAAGCACTAAAGGATTAGCGTGGGAAGAGCTACGTTTAACCTTGCTAATAGCCTTAACAACGGTATTTTTACCGTTAAGATTAACATCTAAGTCGATGGATTCAATCGTGAACTGGGGAGCTTGGTAGTCTTTAAGGTATTTTGCTTGAACTTGTGTCATTTCGTTCCCTTTAACACTGATTTAAATAAGAAAAACGCGCCATAAGCGCGTTTTAAGGTAAGGTAAACAGACGTAACTTCCGCCTATTTAGTGCCAGCGTTAGCTAGCTTTTTCGCATCCACCATATCTAGAGTGATATAAGCCGTTTCATCTAAAAATGCATCTGGCGCAGCAACATCATCTTTAATATCTTCCATAGATTTAACTGGCGCTAAACCATTGGCTACGCGACGCTCATTGGTTCTATCGAGCACTTTCTTCTCATCAGCTTCACGTGATGCAATACGCTCACTTTCCACTAAGGAGACCGTTTTCTCTTTGTGATGCTTTTTAAAGTCAGCAATATCTTGATTGATATAGTTAAACTCAACACTGTTTTGAATACGGGCAAGGTGCTTTTTCTCTAAACTCGCCACCAGTTCAGGGGTGATATCATTTAGCGTACCGTATTGCGCCATTGGTACTTTGTCCCAAGGCAAAGCATTCTTCTCTTCAGCTTCACCATACTCACCAGGCTCTAACGCACTTGGATACGCAATATTCGGTGTCACACCTTTGAGTTGTGTACTACCACCGTTAATGCGATAAAACTTCTGAATGGTGTATTGCACATGCCCAATAGGTTTCTCGTACATATCGTAGATGCGACCTAGACTCTTATGCTGTTGCACTGTGCCTTTACCGAAACTGGATTCACCAACAATCAGTGCACGATCATAGTCCTGCAATGCTGCTGCAAAAATCTCAGAAGCTGATGCGCTGTAACGGTCAACCATCACGGTCAACGGACCTGCGTAGGCAGTCTTGCCATCGTTATCGCGGTGAGCTGACACACGGCCATCGGCGTCACGGATTTGCACCACAGGGCCCATGTCAATAAAGAGTCCGGTCAGTAACACGGCTTCGGTTAATGCACCGCCGCCATTACCACGTAAATCGATAACGACACCTTCGACTTTCGCTTCGTTGAGTTTAACGAGTTCCTTTTCCACATCCTGGGATAAATTCATATAGAATCCAGGAATTTGAATAACACCGACTTTACGATTGGCGTATTCACCGTCTTTAGGTTCGATGATTTTAGAAGTCGCGGCACGGTCTTCTAAGCGAATCTTGTCACGTACTAAAGTGACGTTAAACGGCTTAGCATTTGAGCCACCTTTCTTCGGTAAAATCTGCAAAACGACTTTACTGCCCTTAGGACCTTTGATGAGCTCAACGACATCGTCTAAACGCCAGCCGATAACATCAACGATCTCGCCACCCTCTTGGCCAACACCAACAATCTTATCTTCTGGTGACAGTTTTTCACTGCCAGCGGCAGGACCACCTGCGATTAAACTCTTAATCACAGTGTAATCATCTTCGAGCTGTAACTGCGCGCCAATACCCTCTAGGCTCAAGTTCATTTCCATTTGGAAACGCTCAGCATTACGGGGGGATAAATAGCTAGTGTGCGGCTCAATGCTGCGAGAAAATGCATTCATCACCGCTTGGAACACATCCTCACTATTGGTCTGAGTCAAACGTTTGATGGCGTTGTTATAACGTTTTTGCAGAATCTCAACAATTTCAGGCCATTTTTTGCCAGTAAGCTTGAGATTCAACGCATCGTATTTCACTCGCTGACGCCAAAGCTCATTGATTTCAGCTTGATCTTTTGGCCAAGCGACATCTTCCCTATCGTACTCGTAGGCATCACCAGGAACGGTAAAATCCATTTCTTTATCGAGCAGAGAAAGCGCGTACACAAAGCCTTCGTAGCGACGTTTTTGAACCAAATCAAACATTTTGTAGGCGGGGTCGAGTTCACCTGAACTCAGCATATCGTCAAACTGATTGATATAAGGCTTAAAACTGTCGACATCGGCTTGGGTCAGCACATTGCGACGGTAATCAAGTTGCTGTAAATAGCGGTCAAAAATCTGCGCAGAAAACGCGTCATCGAGCGCAAATCGATGGTAATGCGAACGAGTGTATAAATCTGTCACTCGTTTACTGGCCACTTTATGCTGCGCTTCCTGCTTGAGAGTGGGTAACTCGCTGATTTGAATCGTAGGAGGCACAGCCCAAGCCGAGAATCCGACAAAAACAGTGGCGATGGATGTAGCCAAAATGAGTTTTCGCATCAACAAGTTACTCCGTTAGATTAAATGATTACAGCAGAATATGTTCTGCTTTCACTTTTATCGTTAAGCCGCTATCAAGCTGAACATGAATGTCTTCTTTGTTAATGTCAGTGATCACGCCGGCTACTGGCGTCATACCTAACTTAACATTGACACGCTGTTTCTTAGCTAAATCGGTCAATTGCGCTTGGACTAAGTTAACAGCAGGTTCAGCCTTAGGAGCCACTTTGGCAGGACGCTCAGTCTTGCGGGCAGGAACAGCTACTTTCTTAGGGGCTTTTTTCGCTGGAGCTTTGCCAGCCGGAGCCACTTTGGTAGCTTGAGCAGCACGCTTAGCCTTGGCTTTTTCTTGGCTTTCTTTCAACATGGCTTGAGCATGATCGATATGTTCTTGCTCTAGCTCGCCACAAGGCTGACCATCAAGATCCACACGCTGGGCACCAGCTTTTACCGATTTGAGGTAACGCCAACTGCTAGTGTAGCGTCTTAACGCCACGCGCAATTGAGTTTTACTGACTTTAGAATCATCAGCCAACCTTTCAGCCAAATCTTGAAACAATCCGATTTTTAATGGCTTAGTTTCACCTTCAGCAATAAAGCACAAAGGAAATGTTTCATACAAATACGCCAAAATTGCGTTGGTGTCGGTCAACTTATCTGTTGATTCCATCATTACTTCCACAGTTAAAAAGGGACATCGAATTCGAGGTGATATAAATCAGCTTCTTACGTGTCGTTTATCTTGGTTAAGCTCACAATTGAGCCAAAGTACAAATTAACATTCTCGCCGAGTTAACTAAAGTTAAAAAATATCAGTTAACCATTTTTTACGGCTAAACCTCTCAGGTTTATTCGGGCCATGCCCAAACAAGCCTTATCAGGGCATGCGCTATTATAAGGCGCACGCCACCGATTGCGACTATGAATTATGCGTTATTGTACGCAAATTAAGCAAATAGGCAGTTTTCGAAGCTTTTTACCAATAATTCCAAGCCCTTTTGGTCTTCTTCGTCAAAGCGGTCAAAAATAGGGCTATCAATATCCAGTACAGCAATCACCTGACCATTAGCGCGAACAGGGATAACAATTTCGGAATTACTGGCCGCATCGCAGGCGATATGTCCATCGAATTGATGCACATCGGCAACCCGTTGAGTTTGATTAGCCAGTGCTGCAGTGCCACACACGCCTTTACCCATCGGAATGCGGGTACAAGCCACTTTACCTTGGAATGGGCCTAATACTAACTGTTCGCCGCGCATAACGTAAAAACCTACCCAGTTTAGTTCGGTTAGGTTGTCATTAAGCAGGGCTGAAAAGTTAGCCATGGCAGCCACTAAATCATCTTCGCCTTCGAGTAACGCTAACGCTTGACGGTTCAGTGATTCATAAAATTGCGGTTTCATATGCTTCCTAAAAATTATTCAGCAGCATCGTCCTTCTTAGACGCTTTTTTGGCTGTGTTTGGTTTTGTTGGCGTACTATTAACTTGAACCACGCCTTTAAGCAAGTTTGTTAGCTCATCTTTATTGTTAGCAAAATAGAATGCGAGCTGTTCGGTTAGACTTTCATCAATCCCAAGTTCCGCTTTCTGAATAAATGGAATGAGGTTATCAGCGATGTCGAGCATCTTATCGTAGGCATCAGCCTCCTTTTTCGATGTGAATGTCATCTTTTCTACCCCTTCTCTTACCACGACAAACTGTGTAATAACTGCCATGACCGCCCTCGCACTGTTTTTATATACAGTAACCAGAATGACATAAAGTGAACTAGTGATGCAAGTGTTCTGATTATTCTGATATTATGACTGCGCTTTATGTTGTGGAGATGGGTCAATCAATTTGATATCTCACCTTATAATTTGTTGTTTTCGGATTATTTGCTCAATCTCAGTGGCTTTGGGGCTAATATAATATTTTTATATGCATGACAATACAGCAGAAAACTCTGTAATCCTCTGTCGTTCCTGCGACTTGGCCATTCGGAAACGTGCCCTCCCAACAGGGGTCAGAGCGTTGTGTCCGCGTTGCAACACCGCACTTTATGACACTCCATACTGTTCAGTAAATGGCATGTTGGCACTGTGCATTACCGCGTTGGTGTTCTATTTTCCTGCTAACTTTTTTCCTGTGCTAGAAATCCATTTTCTGGGCAGTATTCGCACAACAACGGTATTTCAAGGCGCTTTTGCCGTCTTCGAACAAGGTTATTGGGTAGTGGGATTAGCCGTCCTTGCTGCCGCAGTGGTTGGCCCTGGTTTATTGATCCTATCGATTCTTGCGCAAATTTTGATTATAAAATGGGGGCTTGCAAGCCCATTTTGGCGCCATAGTCTCAAACAATTACTCACATTTCAGGGGTTCCTTTCGCAGCTGACAATGCTTGAGATTTATGTGATTAGCTTCCTCGTCTCATCATTTCAATTATCTGATTTTTCGGATATTTATTTTGGAATGGGTACCTTTTGCTTCACCATGCTTTTTTTAGTCACCCTGTTTTTACAGCGTGAATACGATATTGAGCATATGTGGGGTCTTCTTATGCAGGAACATCACTGATATGAAGCAGCAAGGAAAGGATTTAGGCCTGTGTTTGTGCCGCGTTTGTAGGCAACTCAATAGCAGTGAGGATAGCCACTGTAGTCGTTGTGAGTCAGAATTACAGGTCCGCGATTACAACAGCTTACAAAAAAGTTGGGCGCTGCTTATTACTGCCGCCATTTTATTGGTTCCAGCCAACCTCTATCCCATTACGGTGCTCACCAATCAGGGAAAGGTACGTCACGATACGATCTTTTCCGGAATTGTTCATTTAGTCCAATCGGATATGTTACCCATCGCCATTATTGTGTTTATTGCCAGTATTTTAGTGCCTTGGGTAAAGATTATCGGCTTAGCCACTTATCTGTGTGCTATCAGTTTCAACCTGCCAATTTCAAAGCAAAAACTTATGGTGGGATTTCATGTTATTGAGTGGATTGGCCGCTGGTCGATGCTCGATTTATTTGTGATCTCGCTGACCGTTGCCCTGGTGAATATGGGGCAATTACTCGATGCAAAGCCTGCACCCGCGGCCACGGCATTTGCATTGGTGATTTTACTGACGCAACTTGCCGCAAAAGTTTTAGACACTCGTTTACTCTGGGATCGACTGGAACCTCAAGATGACACAAATTGAATCGCCAAAAGTTGTGAAGAAAAAGCTCTTTTCGCCGATTTGGCTGCTCCCGATTGTGGCGCTCGCGCTTGGCGCATGGCTGGGTATTAAGAGCATCAAAGAATCGGGCATTGAAATTCAAATCCACTTCCCCAGTGCTACGGGGATCGACGTGGGCAAAACCTTAGTCAAATACCAAGGCTTAACCGTTGGTAAGGTAAAAGATATCGGTATTGATGATGATCTTAAAGGCGTTAACGTGAAGGTGATGATGGACTATCGCGCTAAGCCTTTCTTAAATAAAGAAACCCTCTTCTGGTTAGTTACCCCAAAGGCCAGCATCACAGGCGTTGAAGGTCTGGATGCGCTGTTTTCAGGCAACTATATTGCAATCCAACCAGGCAAAGGCAATGCCGCTACCTTGTTTGAGGCAGAACGCCAACCGCCACCAATGCAAATTGGCTCCGAAGGGGTAATGATTGAACTGACGGCCGATAAACTCGGCTCATTAGATGTGGGCTCGCCAGTGTTCTTCCGTCAAATACCTGTGGGCAGCGTGGTCAGCTATCGTTTAGACGGCAACGCTAGAGTGATTATCAGCGCCTTTATCCAAGAGCAATATGCACGTTTAGTGAAGAAAAACTCTCACTTTTGGAATGTGTCAGGCGTGAAAGTCGATGCTAGTTTAGCGGGTATTAAAGTCAACACTGAGAGCCTTGCTTCTATCCTTGCGGGTGGTGTGAGTTTCAGTTCCGATGAAAAAGCGCCTGCGGCACAAAATGGCGACAGTTTTTCCCTCTATGATTCCGAAACCAGCGCTCTTGGCGGGATTGAAGTCAGTCTGACCATGAGTGATGGCAATGCTATTGATAAAGGCACTCGCATTGTATATCGCGGCATCACCATTGGTGCAGTTCAAAGCAAGCAACTCACCGCTGCAGGTGTGACTGCGGTGGCAAAATTTGAGCCTGAATACGCCAACCTATTAACTCGGGACGGCCAGTTTTGGCTTGAAGGCGCCGATATTTCGCTCTCTGGGATCAAAAACCCCGAGCGTTTACTCACAGGAAGCGTGATTAACTTTTTACCCGGCACCCATGCTAATTCGGCACTACCAAGTAGTTTTGCCTTGCAATCCTCAGCTCCTGATGTGCTACAAGCGAAAAAACTTAAGGCAACAATAACCTCGGCCGAAAACATGGGCTTAACCGCTGGCGCCGAAGTGCGTTACAAGCAATTACCTATCGGTCAGGTGCTCGAGGTGAAATTAACCAAAGATCTGTCGGCCGTTGAATATCTACTCGAGCTGCAACCTGAATTTGCCAGCTTAATCCGCAGTGATAGCTATTTTGTTCCCGAATCAGCGTTGAGCGTCGATGCGTCTCTTGATGGTGTATCGGTCAAAGCACGCGATCTAGCGACATTAACTAAAGGCGCGGTGAGTCTGATCCCTGGTACCAGTAATACCCCGCTGGCGGCAAATGCGCGTTTGCCACTCTTTAGCTCAATGGATGAAGCTAAGCAATTCTTTGTCCGTCAACAGCGTTTATACTTTACTCTCATCAGTGCTGATGGCGCCGATGTTAGTCAAGGATCTCCGATTTACTATAAAAAAATGCAAATTGGTAGCGTGGAGTCGGTCAACTGGCAGAGTAAAACCGAAGACTTTGCGATTAAGATCGCTATTGATAAGCAGTTCCAACCCTTAGTGCAAAAACCTAAAGTCTTTTGGCGTAACAGTGCCGTGGATGTCAGCGCCAGTCTTGCGGGTATTGATGTCGCCGTTGCTCCACTACAAGGCGCGTTAAAGGGCAGTATCAGCTTAGGTTTATTGGACAGTTCAACGACTGAGCCTAATGCGGCACTTAAACTATACGAAAGTAAACAGCTCGCCTTAGCGCAGGCTCAAGCAATCAAACTCACCTTACCCGCCTCGGCAAAATTGGCTGCAAAAGCCGCCATTCGTTACCAAGGTCATCAGGTGGGTGAAGTGACGCAAGTTAAGCTCAATACCGATTTAACCACCCTTACAGCCACCGCCTATCTCTATGGCGACTATGCCGAGCATTTCAGCCGCAGTGATACTGAGTACCATATGGTCGAAGCGCAAATATCTTTAGCAGGCATTAAAGCGCCAGAAACCTTAATCACTGGGCCATATATTGGCGTGTTACCGGGTAAGAGCAAGCAAAAGGCGAGTCAATTCCAGGCCAAATTGGTTGAGAGCAGCTACGCCAACGTGGCCGAAGATGCGCTTAAGTTTATCTTGGAGGATAGCAACCTTGGCTCGATGAAAGTCGGCACGCCTATTTTCTTCCGCGGCATTAAAATCGGCCAAATCGATGGTTATAGCCTGTCGTCTCAAGGTAACAGTGTACTCATGCAAGCGCACATTGAGCCCCAGTACAGTCACTTAGTAAATCAGAGCAGCCAGTTCTGGGACGCCTCAGGTATCAAGGTCGATGTAGGTATTTTCTCTGGTGCGCAAATTGAAGCCGGTTCGCTCGAAACCCTATTAGCGGGCGGCATTAATGTCGCTACTAAGGAAACGACGCAAGCAGGTAATAGCTTAAACCAAGGCACTGTGATCCCGTTGCAACACAAAGCCCAGAGCGAATGGCAGGAATGGGCTCCAGCCCAGTAGCAAATCCATTTTGCTAAGGCCCTCATTCAGGGCCTGTATTACGGAATATTAGTGAAAGAACTGTTTTAATTTTAGGTGAGTCATGAAAGGAAAGTACTCAAAATTAATTCAAGAGTATTGTGAGCAAGAAAGTATCTATATTCCTCCCGGGTTTAAGCGCCATTCAGCTTCTCATTTGGCGGTAATCCGGCATGATTCAGGGGAGCCCAAGTTAGTCGCTAAAACCTTCTTTAAGAAAGAAGATCTTAATTATTATATTTCTTCGACATTAATGGAGTTGGTGCTTGATAGTGGGGGAAACCTTCCCGCAAAGGTGGTTGATTTCAAAGAAAATATAGAATTCAAGATTGCAAGTAATGGTGCACTGATTAAGTTATAACCCGTGTTTTTGCGTGATAATCAGTCCAGCAAGCTTAGTATCATTTAACAATCAGGCGCATTAGATAAACTCTAATGTGCCTGATTGTTATCCGCTAAAGTGACTGTCTGCATCGCTATGCATTGCGCCTTTCGCCATCTCATACTTAGCCATAGAACCAATAACAGACAGCAATAGCCGCACTGATCCCTGCAAAATCCGCCGTTAGACCACAGGCGAGCGCATGGCGCCCATGACGAATACCCACTGAACCAAAGTAAACAGCCAGCACATAGAAAGTCGTTTCAGTGCTGCCTTGGAAAATCGCCGCCAAGCGCCCCGCAAAGGAGTCCACACCATGGTGCGCCATGGTTTCGAGCATCATCGCGCGCGCGCCCGAACCGCTAAAAGGCTTCATTAATGCAGTTGGCATTGCATCGACGAAGCGAGTATCAAACCCGAAAAGACTCACACAACTCGCAATCAGTTGCAGCAGGTAATCCAACGCGCCCGATGCCCTAAGTAAACCAATCGCCAGCAGCATGGCTAACAGATACGGGATCAGTTGGATCGATTGGTTAAACCCCGCCTTAGCACCTTCGATAAACTCATCATAAATCGCCACTTTTCGCACGCCCGCCACCAGCACAAAACTGAAGACTAACAGTAGCAATACCCCGTTGCCCAAGGCGGTCGACACTGTGCCAATCGCGTCTGCCGTTAAAGTCATCAAATAAAAACCACTGGCAACTAATGCCGACAGCAGCACAGCGCCATATCCGAGTACCACGGCATTGAGTAGTGAAAGCCGCTGCACAACAGCAACGATCAAAAGCCCCGCTAATGTCGAGGCAGAGGTTGCGAGGAGTATGGGTAAAAAAATGTCTGCCGGAGCCGCCGCGCCCTGCTGAGCACGGTATAAAAACACCGTGACAGGCACTAACGTCACCGAGGAGGTATTGAGGACTAAAAATAGAATTTGTGCGTTAGTGGCAACGGTTTTGACCGGATTAAGACTCTGCAAATCCTGCATTGCCTTTAAACCTAATGAAGTAGCGGCATTATCCAATCCAAAAATGTTGGCCGTTAAGTTCATCGTCATACTGCCAAATGCGGGATGCCCCTTGGGCACTTCGGGCATTAAGCGGCGCAGCAGTGGCTCAAATACAAAGGCAATCGCCCCAACAACACCGGCTTTTTCACCAATTCGCATTAATCCCATCCACAGGGACAACACACCCACTAAGCCTAAGGCGATTTCAGCGGCGAGTTTAGCGCTGGCAAACAAGGCCTCAACCGCGTTGGCGAGCACCTCGATATGCCCATTAAAAAGCTGTATTGCCATCGCCAACAGCGATGTGAGGAAAAACACTAACCACACCCGATTTAGCACTCAGCCCCTTCCTTATTGTTATTCAAACTGTTTATTCGTGTCGCTTTGTTTATTTAACGCAAATCTGAACCAACGATAGTAGAGGGATAAAATCCCAGCCCCACTAAGGGATTATGATATACTTGCCGCAGTTGATACACAGCCAAATTCCGTTATGGTTCAATTAAATCAAAATTTTATCAGTACAATTGCCCAAGAATTGCCCGCCCATCTCTCAATGGATGACTTTATTGCGGCCTGTTCAAGACCACTTCGTCGCTCAATTCGCGTCAACACCTTAAAGATCAGCAGCGAAGATTTTAAGCGTTTGATGCAGCCCAAAGGATGGACCTTTGAGCCCATACCCTGGTGTAAGGATGGTTTTTGGATAAGCTACGATGAAGAAGAGCAGCTCGGCAATGCCCTAGAGCATATTCAGGGCTTATTCTATATCCAAGAAGCCAGCTCCATGCTGCCGCCAACCGCACTATTTACCCCCAATGCAGATTGGCAATGTGTGTTGGACTTAGCAGCTGCACCTGGCTCTAAAACCACCCAAATGGCAGCGTTAATGAATAATCAAGGCTTATTGGTGGCAAATGAATATTCCGCTAGCCGCGTCAAAGTACTCCATGCCAATGTGCTGCGCATGGGCGCGAGTCACTGCGCCCTAACCCACTTCGATGGCCGAGTATTTGGTGAGTATCTGTATGAAAGTTTTGATGCGGTATTAATTGATGCGCCTTGTGGCGGTGAAGGCACGGTCCGTAAAGATGCGGACGCGTTAAAATCTTGGTCGCTCGATGAGGTTCTTGCGATTAGCGAAACCCAAAAAGCCTTAATCGAATCCGCATTTTTGGCCTTAAAACCGGGTGGCAGTTTGGTTTATTCAACCTGCACCCTTAATCGGCACGAAAACCAAGGTGTATGTGAATATTTGCAGCAAACCTATGGCAATGCAGTGCAATTTGAGTCCTTAAGCCAATTATTTGATGGTGCTGACAAAGCCACTACGCCAGAAGGCTTTTTGCACGTTTGGCCACAGATTTACGACAGCGAAGGCTTTTTTGTCGCAAAGTTGACTAAAACCCGTTCGGTACCACGCCTACAGCCTGAGCCGAAATTGCAAAAGAATTTCCCCTTTACGGAGGCGAGTGCCAAACAAGCCAAAGCCATTCAAGCCTATTTTACCGATGATCTGGGTATCGAACTGCCCGATGATCTCATTATGGTGCGCGACGATGAGTTTTGGCTATTTCCCCATGAATTTAAAGACTTTATTGGTAAAATGCGCTTTCAGCGGATTGGGGTTAAGCTTGCCGATCACAGTAAACATGGCTTTAAAGTGCGCCATGAGGCGATTATTGCTCTAGCGGGTAAAGCGCTTAAAGCGGGGGCAAAAAACGGCGCTAAAGTCGTAGAAGTGAGCGATGAGCAGGCAAAAGAGTATTTGATGGGACGAGATATTCCCCTCGATACGGCTGGCAAAGCTCAGGGCGAAGTGATTGTCTGTTATGGCGGCGCGCCTTTAGGCATGGCGAAACATTTAGGTAATAAATTAAAAAACAACCTGCCCAGAGACTTAGTGAAAGATAAAGTATTATTGCTACCACCGCAGGCATAATGGTTATAAATCGGTGATTTTTTAGCGAGAAATAACCTAAAAAACGGGGCAGAGAAAGTGTTACTCATACTAAACTCAACTACACTGAGTCTATTGTAAAGTGCTGTGTATGGCACTTTCGTCTGTAGCGCACGGCTCTTCAACGAGCCATTCCCCTAGGCCCAAACAGCTAGAATCGTTTTGGGCCTTTTTTTATGGGCTTGCGTTTTAACTGATATAAGCAAAATTGTGCTCACAAGAGAGGGATAAACCTAAATCAACGCCCAATCAAGCGCGCCGCATCCTTAAATAAGTTAAAGAAGTTATCACTGGTATACTCAGCAAGATCTTCGTAACGCTCTCCGCGCAGCTCTGCCACAAACTCGGCCACATCACGCACATAGGCGGGTTGATTTTCCTGTCCACGGTGTGGAATAGGCGCAAGATAAGGCGAATCGGTTTCGACCAATAAACGCTCTTTCGGCACTTTGCGGATCACCGTTCTTAACTCACCGGCATTTTTAAAGGTTACAATGCCTGAAACGGAAATATAAAAACCTAAGTCAATCGCCGCCTTGGCCATTTCCCAGTTTTCGGTAAAGCAATGCAACACGCCACCGACTTTGTCCGCCTGCCCCGCTTTAAGCATGTTGATGGTGTCTTCACGGGCATCACGGGTATGTACAATCAGCGGCTTATCCACTTCAACCGCCAAGGCAATTTGTTGCTCAAAACATTGCTGTTGCAGGGCTTTAGTTTCATCGGCATAAAAATAATCTAACCCAGTTTCACCAATGGCCACCACTTTAGGGTCCATTGCAAAACGGCGAATTTGCTCTACATCGAGGCCGTCTTTTACATCCAGCGGATGCACGCCCGAAGATAAAAACACCTGCTCGAAACCCGCAACCTTGTCGCGCATCGACTCAAATCCCTGCTGGCGCACATTGACACAGAGCATATAGTCGACACCGCGCGCCTTAGCGTTGGAGAGGATGAGTTCTAGGGTGGGTTGATCGGGCGCCGCTTTCAGGCGATCGAGATGGCAATGTGAATCGATAAGCACAGCAATGTCCAAGCAGATAAACAAAAAGGAGCACAAGGATACTCAGCGATGGGATCGAGGTCAAATTTCGCTAAGGCTTCACTCAGCACTTAATACTCAGTGTCGACCCTAGCTGACCACTCTATGCATTACATCGTGCAGGTTAAGTCACCAGAGGCGAGCTCACGGGATAACAATTTTTCAATATGGTGTTTATGGCTGTCGGGCTCTGAGACTATCTTGATACCAATCCCAGCAGGACGTCCACCCGATGCTCCCAAAGGATTGATCCACACAACGACGCCACGAAATTCGTTTGAGGTGGTCGCGCCAGGTAAACGATAGGCGATGGTTAACGTCTCACCGAGGTAATGGGTTTCCCCGGTGGCGACAAATAACCCTGCCGGTTTGATAAACGGCATATAGGCGCGGTAGAGCTGATGTAAGGTATCAAAATTGACGACAAGATCGACCATGGCATGTTACTTATTTGTTATTTCTTTATATTCTAAGACATAACTTTGACACAAGCCTAAATAATTGACACTCGGCATTGCACTTAAGCTATGACACATTCCCATGATTTTCGCCGCCAAGTTCCCTATTTGCGCTTGCACAAACGCATCTTGGTCGCCGTACTTCAATAAAACTTGTCTCAGGAGTAAGTATAAAACCTTAAGAGCATCAATGATTTGTTGTTCACTTATCGTTAACAAACTAGCACACAGATGGCCCGACGACAAACTTTGCGCCCAATCTTTGCGAAACCCTAACAAGGTTTCATAACGACTGGGTTGCGTACCGTCGGATAGCAAACTTTCGGCCAACTTTAATGGACCGCCGACCACACTCAAGCACCAAGTCACATCCTCTTGGATCTGACATTGCTGAATTAACCAGTTTTTGATCAACATTTTAGACGGCGTCATAAAGGGAAGCCGCTGACAACGACTACTGATCGTAGCCATTAAGCGTGCGGGTGTGTCGGAATGTAATAGTAGTAAGGTGTCTTTACCCGGCTCTTCGAGCGTCTTGAGTAGCGCATTGGCAGAGGCTGAGTTTAAACGCTCGCTATGGTGGATAATGGCTACACGGCGGCCACTTTGCTGGGCAGTCGCACTTAAGCGGCTACAAAGCTCACGAATTTGATCGACTTTGATTTGATGGCCATCGGCCTCGATTTGATAAAAATCAGGATGATTACCCGCATCAAATAACTGGCAGGACTTACAAAAACCGCACCCGCCCGCGGGAGTGGGTTGTGAACACATGGCGGCGCGCGCCATAAATACACTCAAAAGTTCACCGCCATAGGCAGAATCGATACCCACTAGCTGCGCGTGGGGGACTTTTTGAGTTTGCAACTGGGTTAAAAACGCCTGCCTTGGCGCATCGAGCCAAGGCAGGGTTAATACATCAAAACCGCTTTGCACTACCATGCCATCGCCTGTAACACGGCCAGAATATCTTTATGGACTTCGGCCATGGTTTGGCTGGCGTCGATCACGACAATCCGCTCATCTTCGCTGGCAAGCTTGAGGTAAGTTGCGCGCGCACGTTCAAAAAAGTCGATGGCTTGCTGCTCAATTCTATCAAGTTCGCCCCGCTTTGCTGCACGTTGCAGTCCAAGCTTAGGGTCAAGGTCAAGATAGAGGGTTAAATCGGGTTTAAACCCTTTGAGCGTTGCGTTACTTACGGCTTCGACTAAAGGCATTAAGCCACGTCCGCCGCCTTGGTACGCTAAAGATGACAGATTGTGTCTATCCCCCAACACCCACTTGCCTTGGGCCAATGCAGGTTTGATGACATTGGCGACGAGCTGGGCTCTGGCGGCATAGATCAATAAACATTCAGACTCATCACATAAAGGATCGTTTGGGTCGGCAATTTTCACTAAATCACGAATGCGCTCGGCCAGCGGCGTGCCGCCTGGCTCGCGGGTGCAAACAGGCGCAAGCCCGGTGTGCTTTTCAATAAAATCGCGAATAAGGGCAATCGCACTCGATTTACCGGCGCCTTCCAGTCCTTCAACAACGATGAATTTGGCGGATGCTTGGGTCATTTTTTCTTTCTCTGATAAATATCGACGGCGCGGTTATGTTCTTCCAAAGTGGTCGAAAATACATGGGTACCATCGTTACGCGACACAAAATACAAATAACTGACCTTGGCGGGTTTCGACACTGCCTGTAATGAGGCCTTGCTCGGTGCCGCAATCGGTGTTGGCGGTAAGCCGAAAATCCGATAGGTATTAAACGGTGTCTCTTCGACTAAATCTTTACGGGTGATATTGCCTTTAAATCTGTCTCCCATGCCATAAATCACCGTGGGGTCGGTTTGCAGCTTCATGCCTAGATTCAGTCGATTAATAAAGACGCCGGCGATTTGATCACGCTCAAAGGCTTGACCAGTTTCTTTTTCGACAATCGATGCCAAGATCAGCATTTGGTAAGGTGATTTAAGCGGTAAACCGGGCACACGCTCTGCCCAGGCTTTGGCGAGTTCTTGCTCCATCATTTTATAACTTTGGGTCAGCAGTACCTTGGCATCACTGTCAGCGGTGTAATGGTAAGTATCGGGGAAGAATTTACCTTCGGGCAACGCCGAATCGTCCCCCTGCTCCATTAATACGGCACTAAAAACCTCTGGGGTCAGTTGTAAATGGGGCGCACTTGCCAGTTGTTGTTCCCACTCGGCAATGGTTTTGCCTTCGACTAAGGTCAGGCTAAAGGTTTTCACCTTGCCATTGACTAAGTCGTTAAGTAAGTCGGCAAGCGTCTGCGAGGGTGACATCTCGTACAGACCAGTGCGGATCTTGCCCAGCTCTGGACGCAATCTAAGTAACCATTTGAGTTTCCATTTGTCTTGGATAACGCCATCGGTTTCTAACTGCTGCGCCAACTGGTGCACACTCGTACCACGAGCAATGGTTAATTCTTTGGCTTCGGTTAACGCTAATGGCGTTTGGCTGTAATCAATAATCGTACGGTAACTCCAATAACCCGCCAAGCAAGCTAAGGTCAGCAAGGCCAATAAGGTAGAGCTTGCGATCAGAATGAGTTTTTTCATAGTGAGAGTGAAAGTGTGTGTCTAAGATCGGCAGTCAAAGGAGAAGGCTTGAAACTGTGCGAATCGATCGCCAGTACATCCACCACGCCTAAGATGCTGTTAGTGATAAATGCCGAGTCAAACTCCACTAAACGCTCGGCGCCAAAGGGCAAACAATCAATATTCATCTGCCGTGCAAGTAAGGCTAACATCACTTGCTCGCGTATGACACCCGCAACGCCGCAGCGCGCCAAAGATGGGGTAATCACTCGATGGCCTTTAACAAAAAAGATATTCGCCATCGAAGATTCTATCACCTGCCCAGTACAATCCAGCACTAACCAATCATCAAAACCCTGTGATAAGGGCTGGGATTTGATTAACACTTGCTCGAGGCGATTAAGGTGTTTTATCCCCGCCAATAAGGGTTGATGACCTAATTGGACTGCGGAGGTTTTAAGACGAATACCCAGTTGTTGCCACGCAGCATAATGGGTAGGAATGGGATGAACAGAAACGATCTCCGTAACGTTTACCTGCTCAGGCGGGGCATAGCCTCTGCCCCCAACACCGCGTGTGATCATCAATTTAATACAGTGATGCGGGTACTGTGCAGCAAGTGTATTGAGCTGCTCGGCAAGGGCTGAACTCATTTGCCAGTCAAACCCAAGTCTTGCAGCGCCAGCCGTAAGACGGGCTTCATGCTGCTCAAAAAACAAAATACCACACTCGCTACTTCGCATCGTAGCAAAGAGGCCATCACCATAGGCAAGTCCCCTGTCCATAGGAGCAATGCTTGCCTGTGAAACCCCATTAACCCAAATCAAGGGTATTAGTCCTGACTGATACGGCTAGCAACCGCATCCTGTTGATCTTTATACTTGGCATTTTTGCGCTTGTTATACGGACGCGCCACTGGGCCACTTAAACGTTCAAAGTTTAACGCACCAATGGTCATCCGTGGGCGCAGCGCTAAAGGCAACTTACCGCTGTTGTAAAACTCGAGCACGATTTTACCCTGCCAACCCGGATCAATCCGGTGCGCAGTGACGTGCACCATCAAGCCTAAACGCGCCAGTGAAGAGCGGCCATCGAGCCAACCGACGATATCGGCAGGCAGTGTCACGCTTTCATAGGTCACGGCGAGCGCCAATTCACCGGGGTGTAGGAAGAAGGCTTCGCCGTCTGGGATTTCGATGATTTCGCTCATCACCCGATCGAGCGCCGCCTGCACTTCAATACTCGGACCACTGAGGTCGATAAAAGGCGCAGTATGATCCTTAAAGACGCGAAATTGCCCACCTAAGCGCACATCCACACTGACGCCAGAAATCGCATCTATGCTTGGGCGAGGTTCTATAACGATAGTGCCGTTATCAAGGGCCTGTTCAATTTCGATATCGGTTAAGCGCATCTTGCCTTTTACTCCCTGAGTTTTAGTCGTTATTTTGCCAGTAAATGTTGAATACGAGTCTTCAAAATATCGGTCGCGATACGGTTTTTACCGCCGCGAGGCACGATAATATCAGCGTATTGTTTTGAAGGTTCAATAAATTGCAGGAACATAGGACGCACTGTCTTCTTGTACTGTGAAATCACTGACTCCATCGTACGGCCACGCTCGGCCACATCGCGGGTTAAACGGCGCAGGAAGCAAATATCCAGCGGCGTATCCATAAACACGCTCGCATCCATCAATTCACGTAATTTAGGGTCTGTTAACAGCAGGATGCCTTCTAAAATGATCACTTTTTTCGGCGTCATTTTTACAGTTTCGGCCATACGCGTATGTTCGGTATAGCTATAGCAAGGAATATCAACAGCTTCGCCAGACTTTAGCAACTGCAAGTGCGTGCATAGCAGCTGATGGTCTAACGCCTTGGGATGGTCGTAGTTAGTTAACACACGCTCATCCATGGATAAATGACTCTGATCGCGGTAGTACGCGTCTTCGTTAATTACCCCAATCTGATCTGTGCCTAAATCGCGGCGAAGTTCGTCAAAAATCGTCTTGGCAATTAAACTCTTGCCCGATGCTGACGCGCCAGCAATTGCAATAATGACAC
>NZ_JTLE01000094.1:179176-193956 GCF_000798835.1 Shewanella sp. ZOR0012 | reverse complement strand
GACAGCCAAACACAATAAAAAATTTTCTAATGTCAAAAAAATTCAGCTTCCCTGCCGAGACAATGCAAAACAACAAAGTAAAACGTTAACAAAATCGCGTTAGTGGAGAAAAACGCCGACTAACCCATGTCAGTTTTGCCCGCTCGACAACCAACGAAGCAGGAATCAATTTGTCACGCTAAGCCCCACGTCCTTAGGGGCTCGGCTTTTATCCATTAAGCTCCAACAATACTTTTCATATCAGTCATATAACCACGAAGTTCGGCACCGATATATTCCACAGGTGTGTGGCGAATCGCATCGTTAATCGCGATTAATTGCAGATTATCAACGCTATTAGAACTGTCCTTCAGACCCGCACCTAAATACTCTGGCGACATGGCATTCACATAGTCACGCAGCAGTGGTACTGCTGCATGGTTGAACAGATAACAACCGTATTCTGCGGTATCCGAGATCACCACGTTCATCTCGTACAGACGTTTGCGGGCAATGGTGTTAGCGATCAGCGGTGTTTCATGCAGTGACTCATAGTAAGCCGACTCTTCAACAATCCCCGCAGACACCATAGTGTCGAACGCCAGTTCCACACCCGCTTTGATCATCGCAACCAAGAAAATACCCTTATCGAAATAAGTTTGCTCGTCGATATGTTCGCTCGAAACAGGCGCATTTTCGAAGCCCGTTTCGGCTGTTTCGGCGCGCCAACGCAGCAGGTTCGCATCATCGTTAGCCCAGTCTTGCATCATAGTGCGAGAGAACTCACCGCTGATGATGTCATCCATGTGCTTTTCAAATAATGGTTGCAGGATTTCTTTTAAATCTTCTGCAATTTCAAACGCTTTAATCTTGGCAGGGTTAGACAGTCTGTCCATCATGTTGGTGATACCGCCGTGCTTAAGCGCCTCGGTCACGGTTTCCCAACCTTGTTGGATTAACTTAGCGGCATAGCCAGGCTCAACACCATCGGCCACCATTTTTTCATAACCTAGGATGGCACCCGTCTGCAACATACCGCAGAGGATCGTTTGCTCACCCATCAGATCCGATTTTACTTCAGCGATAAAAGAGGATTGCAACACGCCAGCACGGTCGCCGCCTGTGGCGCTCGCATAGGCTTTCGCGATGTCTAAACCATCCCCATTTGGGTCGTTTTCGGGGTGCACTGCAATCAAGGTCGGCACACCAAAACCGCGTTTGTATTCTTCACGCACTTCGGTGCCTGGGCACTTAGGCGCAACCATGATCACTGTAATATCGGGGCGGATCTGCATGCCTTCTTCAACGATATTGAAACCATGGGAGTAAGACAGAGTCGCGCCTTGCTTCATCAGCGGCATCACTGCGCTCACTACATTGGAATGCTGCTTATCAGGTGTTAGGTTCAGCACTAAATCGGCGGTCGGGATTAGCTCTTCAAAGGTGCCAACTTTAAAGCCGTTGTCTGTGGCTTTTTGCCATGAGGCACGTTTTTGGGCAATGGCTTCAGGGCGCAGGGCGTAAGCGATATTCAGCCCAGAGTCACGCATATTCAGACCTTGGTTAAGGCCCTGAGCACCACAGCCTAAAATCACAATATTCCAATCTTTGATGTAATTGCAGCCATCACTAAACTCAGAGCGGTCCATAAAACGGCACTGGCCAAGTTGTGCTAATTGTTGACGCAAATTCAGAGAGTTAAAATAGTTAGCCATCTGAGATACCACCTTTCAGTCGGGAATTGGGGACTCAACCAATATCAACCTATTGTTAACGATTGGTTGTGATTGAAATCACTATAACCTATGGCTATCGTTGCTTAAAATGATATATTCGAAACCTCATATTGCGTTTTTTGCAATGTCATTTTCAGTTTCAATACCCCAGATAAGCGGCCAATAGGACGAGGTTATGGACATACGCACCCTCAAATTGTACCTACACTTATGTGACAGTTTGCACTTTGCCAAGACGGCGGAGCAGATGCATGTCAGTCCCTCGACCTTAAGCCGCGCATTGCAGCGGCTCGAAGATGAAGTGAACGCAAAGCTGTTTGAGCGGGATAACCGCAGCGTGACCTTAACCCATGCGGGACGTGAGTTTAAATTGTTCGCCGAGCAGACGCTGCACCATTGGCGCGACCTGCGGCATAGTATTGATCTTAAGCAGGACGTACTGCGCGGCACCTTAAATCTCTATTGCTCAGTCACCGCCGTCTACAGCCATTTGCCGCAATTATTGGAGCGTTTTCGCCAAGAGCATCCCTTTGTCGAAATTGCGCTTACCACGGGAGATGCGGCTAATGCACTGGCCGAGGTACAACAAAATCGTGCCGATATTGCCATTGCCGCGCTGCCGGATCCTTTTCCTGCCACACTGCATTTTGCCAAGATTGATGATGTGCCGCTTTCATTAATCGCTCCCACTATGCGCTGTGCGGTGCAGCAACAGATTAACCAAGCTCAGATAGACTGGTCACGAGTACCTTTTATCATTCCTGACCATGGACCGGGGCGGCGACGAGCCGATAATTGGTTCAAACAGATGGGGATTAGTCCGAATATTTATGCCCAAGTGTCGGGACAGGAAGCCATAGCATCTATGGTGGCACTCGGCTGCGGCGTGAGCATTAGCCCTGAGGTGGTGATCAATAACAGTCCAGTACGGGATCGTATTCAGTTGTTACCTTCGCCAGTCAGTATTGCTCCCTTCGAACTAGGCTGTTGCTGTAAGGTCAAACGCTTGGACGATCCGATTGTCAATGCGTTTTTAGAGGCGATTTAAGCTTACAGGAGATAAAACGGGACTGAGTCCCGTTTTATTGCGCTTGATTAGGTATCTGGCGACTGTAATTTATCATTAGCCTCAATACGCGTCACCAGCAATTGGTCGACCTTGTAGGCGTCGATATCCACCACTTCAAACTTATAACCGGCGTAATTAACAAAGTCGGTGCGCTTAGGAATTTTGCGCAGCATGTACATCATAAACCCGGCAATGGTTTCGTAGTTTTGACTGTGGGGAAACTCTTCAATACCGAAGGCGCGCATGACGTCGGTAATCGGCGTCACCCCATCCACTAACCAAGAATTACCATCGCGGGCAATAATTTGCTCTTCGCTTTCGTGTAGCGACCAAGCGCCCATCACCGCACGTTGTAAATCGTTGGTGGTCACAATCCCAACCACAAGGGCGTATTCATTCATCACCACGGCGAAATCGGCGCGGCTATTTTTGAAGTATTCCATCGCCTCAGAAAGACTTAAAGTGTCAGGAATAATCAACGAAGTATGAACAAGGCTGGTGTCTTTTAAGGTAATTTTTTCGCCGTTAATCACACGGATCAACAGCTCCTTTGCGTCAACAAAACCTTTGACCATATCCAATTGGCCATCGCAGACCAAAAACTTAGTATGGGGATCTTCAGCAATTTTACGCTTGATATCCTCCTCGCTATCTTGCAGCAAGAAATACACTAAGCTCTCTCGAGCTGTCATGGCAGAAGTGACTGAAACGGTCTGCATTTCAAACACATTTTCCATCATTTGTTGCTCGCCCTTGTCGAGCACCCCCGCTTCAGCACCAGCGTTCATTACCGCATAAATATCATCGGAGGTGATTTCATCATTTCGAGCCGTTGGAATTTGTAGCAGCTTAAAAATCGCGCTGGCCATACCATTAAAAAACCAAACTAATGGTCTTAACACGGTAATACAAAAACTCATCGGGCCAACAACGGCCAAAGCAACCTGCTCTGGCATCGCCATCGCGATACGCTTAGGCATTAAATCCGCGACCAAAATAAAAGCACTGGTAACAAGTACAAATGACATCACAAAGCTCACCTGACTCAGCCAAGGATCGGCCAACCAAGGTGAAAGGAATTGATAAAAATAGGGGCGAAATGCTGATTCACCCACAATACCACCCATGATGGCAACAGCATTCAAGCCTATTTGAACCACAGTAAAAAAGCTGCCGGGATACGACTGTAAATGCAGCACTTTTTCAGCTCTGGCATCGCCCTCATCGGCTAACTGACGTAAACGGATTTTCCGTGATGCGGCCAAAGCAATTTCCGACATGGAAAAGAAACAACTTGCACCAATTAAACACAATATAATCATCACGTTATCTAAGAGACTCATGTAACACCTTTTATTTCACACTTGACTTACTTGCACCAACCCGCGCAGTGATTTTCGCGTGCCAGTTAAATATCACCCAGATACAGGGTTTGAATGTCGCGATAAAGAGCCAGTACAGCAAATAACCCTTTGCTACACTTTAATAATCGCCATTGAGCTTAAAGAGTATGATGCGTTCATTATATCCGCTAATCGCTTTACTATGCGTGATTCTGCTCTCGCCTGTTACCTATGGCGCCGATGAGCTTTCCCCATTTAGGTTACGCTTTTGTGTCGAAGAGACTGAATATCCACCATTTAATTACTTTGTTCGACAAGATGGTATTAAGACTTCCACGCTTAGCGGCTACGACATTGACCTGCTAGAGCGCACCTTTAAGCCCATTGGAATTGATTATGAAGTACTGGCTTTGCCTTGGCTCCGCTGTTTAAAAGACGTCCAAAATGGCAGCATAGATGCTGCGATGAGCGCATCGCTCAACCGACAAAGAGCGACTGATTATATCCCATCTATCGCTTATTATTACCTCACTCCAAGTTATTTTTATTTAAAAGCTGAATTGGACCCGCTGTTTCATATCGATGATATCAATCAATTAGCTCACTTTGGCAAGGTTTGCGGCATTAAAGGATTCAACTACGATAATTTTGGCTGGCGTAAAGAGACTCCTCTTAGCGAAATACATTCCCTAGGACATTTACCGGAAATGCTACTAAAACAAAGATGTAAGTTCTTTCTCGCCCGCAAAGAAATACTGGCGGGCACGCTAGCTTTGGCGCATGCTGCACAACTCCCTCAAGCACTAGCATCAAAGATCTCTCCTAATGCTCAGCAAGAAGCGTTTTACATGCTGATTTCTAAACATTCAGCCCATAAGGAGCTGATTGCTCATGAGTTTAATCGGCAGGTAAAAACGATGCAGGAGAATCATCAACTCGAAACCCTCTATCAATTTCATATTCAAAAACTTACTCACGGGGACGATAAGGGCAGTAATTCGCTTTAGGGCCAATTTGTGGGTGGTTACGACAGGTTTCAGGGCGTTGGTGATAAATAGTACAGCGGCGAGTTTTACCATCTAGATATAGGCAATCATCATTCGCCATACGGGCAAGGGTAAAAATCGCCGTTTTATGGTTATAGTTGTCAATAATACGCGCTTTTTGCAGGCGCTTGGCAATCGCCTTAAGATCGCCTTCAGCTTCAAAGTCATCCACCAAACCCATGCGCACTAAGTCACTTACGGTCACTTCAACGGGCAAAGTACAACAGGTTGCATGGCAGGTATCACACAGGCCTTTGCGATATTTTTGCCAAGTTGATAAATCATCAATATTAAAAATCGATACCGAATTTACCGTATTTTTGCTCCGTTTTGACACACCAAAACCTTCAGATAAACAATAAAGGGCGGCAATTATAACAGGCCCCAAATAGAAATAAATCTGTGGTCACAAACGGAACCAAGGCTTGACTAATACAAGCTCAAGAATGAGCTAGCGCTGTTTGAGGCGACTCCATCACCACTGTATTGCGACCACGCTCTTTAGCGCGATAAAGGCAGATATCGGCACGGCGTAATACATTCGAAATGGTGAGTTCATTTAATGCATCCGGCGGTAAATACACTCCACCAATACTAAGAGTAATCTTACCGGTAGGTGCACCCAAGTGCGGAATATTCAATGCAGCGACTTGATTGCACAGTTGGGTAGCAATGGCTTCCAATTGGATTGGTGTGATTTTCGCTAAAACAACTGCAAACTCTTCGCCACCAATGCGCGCTAGCAGCGCATTGGGTGGTAAAATTTCACAGCCTTTTAAATCCTGAGCCACTCGCCTAAGTACAGCATCGCCTTCAATATGCCCGTAGTTGTCGTTGTAACTCTTAAAATAATCAATATCCAACATCAACACACCGACTGCTGTGTTGCCATGGAGTAATGTGTCGAGTGTTTGTGTAAAGGGGCGTCGATTGCTCAGCCCAGTTAATTCATCGGTTTCAGCCATGACTCTGAGTTGCGTATTCACCGTTACCAGTGCTTGCTGTAAGTTAAGCATCTGTCGCTCTTTTTCTTCACGCAGCAATAACTCGTTCAGCGCTGCGGAAAACTGAGTCAACATCACTTTTTTTTGTTTAGTCCAATTTAGTGGCCGAGAAACCATTGATAGCGATAATAGCCCGACAATTTCATCGGCATTTTTCATGGCAAATGCGGCAATAGAGCAAATACCAATACCTCGAAGTAACCCGTATTCTTCAGGCGATGTTTGCTTCAATGAGTCGACATTCTCGATAACTAATGTCGATTCCTGCTCAAATTTTTGTGCCAGCAAAGTAACAATATCCGCAGAAATGCTAATAATTTCAGATACATTAGGTTCACTAGACCAAACGCAACGGTAGTTTACCTGTCGTTGGTTAAACTCTATTAGGCTTACCCTTTCGACATCAAATAATCGCCCGATTTTACGGCAAACCTCAGTAAGGTTGTTGTCTAAGTTAAGGGTCTCCACTGTTAAAAATTGCAATGATATTTCAGCTAACAGTTGGCTAGCTTGGGACTGCCAATTGAGCGCTTGAGTCCGCTCATCAACTAAACGTGCTAACTGACTTTGCTGTTGCTGCAATGCACGCTTTTGGCGTTTATTAACCGCAAGATCGTTACGAATTCTTTGATACATAGCCTGAAGCGATTGAGCAACATGACCAATTTCATCAGGATTTCTCACCACACTATCGGGTACGGTTAACTTAGGTAATGCATTCAGATTTATCTGGTTAGCAAACCGCTCCAATTCCGATAAACGATTGGTCACCAATAAACGCACCAGCGTAAGGATAAGATAAATCATCAGTAAGGTTTTAAGCCCATTGCCTAAGACAATAATGATCAATTGTTGCCATAATTCGTAATAGAGTTTGTCCGTATCCAGCCCGACAGTCAGCATACCAATCTGTTGTTCCTGATACATAATTGGGTAACGAAACAGAGTTTGTCGGGAATCCTTAGCGTGAATCGCCTTGCCCAACTGCATGGCTACGCCATCGATACTCTCTAAATTGACACTCGACACCATCGGCATCATGCCCAAGCCTGAAAGCAAATCAGATAACAGACCATGGTCCACATCCCAAAGTGACTTAGCAATAGTGGGTAAGATCGATTCGGAATATTCACGAATATCGGCAGTTGTATTATCAATGCTTTCTTGATAATTCCACACTAACTGCACCAGCATGGTCAGGACAGCAAAAAATGAGCTCACCCCAATAATAGTGAGCGTCATTCTATGACTGATGGAATGATTACGATGCTTCATGAATACCTATTAATTACTGTTGTGATAACTTATCCACTATTTGTGTCTTAAAAATCCCAGCCCAATACCTTGCAACTAACTTCTGATAAAAAGCTGAATCGGGATTAAGTACCCTAAAGAGTTCTATATCCTCATAGGAGGAATAACGTTGGGTCTCTTGGTATTGTTTGAGCTGAATTAACCCTAAAGCACCCGCTAAAAAATGCCCACCTCCCAGAGCACTCACTTTACGTTCTTGGCAGAGCGACAAAATCTCAGGGGAAGTATTAATCGAACTGACCAGTACATCACGTCCAGGTTCAAGGCCCTTTTCGCGGAGTGCTTTTACCACTCCGATAGCCATTTTATCGTTCGCCGTCCAGATTAAGGTTAAATCCGGATAACGGCTGAGCAAGGTTAATGTTTGATCATAAGCAATATCTTCACGCCATTGACCATATACCGTTTGAGTAACAATAACATTGGGTTGCATAAAGAAATAATCATTAGCGCCTTGAGTTCTTAACACTGATGCGGGCGTAGATTTATCGCCCGAGATTAATAAAACCTTAGCCTTTTTATTTTCTAAACGACTTAGCAAATTTTTAGCGGTATCAGCACCAATAGCATAGTTATCTGGGATAAGCGCTGGTAATAAATAAGTTTGCCAATGTGGATCTGCCAATAAGTGTTCTCGCTCGGCGACAGAAATATCATTTAAAATCAATTGAACATATATGGGATATTGATAAAGCATCTGCAACATTTTTATCGCAGACTGCTTCTCATTCACTAAAATAATATGAGTAGGAAGTGATGGCTGAGATTTTAGTAACGTTTCTAATTGAGCAATCATTTTAAAGTGATTGCGATCTGAATGTATGATTTGCAAATTAATATCAAGCTTTGATGAAGCCACCTGCATTAATTTATCGACATCACCCCAAAAGCTATCCGTAACCGCGCCTGGATTAAAAAAAACCACATCCAATTTAGCCCACGCAGGCAAAGCAAAACACAGTATGCCTATCCATAAACAACGTAAACATAATAGATGCAAAGGCGAGTACTCCTCGACCGTGTTTCCCCGCATGTGATCCATCACAGAGGTCACTTTATTATTATCGATTCACAACCTTGTTACCGCATAATTACCAAAACAACTCAATGGCAACCAACACTTCGATTAAACCACAAAATAACAAAAAGTGTACTTTATAATAAAGAATATTAATTTTTGCTCCTGTTTTAGGCTCGAAATTATAGAATATTCATTTAATATTAATAAGATAACTCGACGTATAAGATAAGAGGCTATTTTTAATTCCAATATTGCTCATTCAGCCTCTTTACATAGCGCACTTAACCACAGTCTATCCCCCAAGATTGCCTTACGTTTATTCTCTGTTAGTATATGTATAAATTAACAGTGATTGAGTGCTAACGACTTGCAGCAATTGGATCTTGTTCCGATCACCGAACTCAAGGGCGTCGCCAAAAGAGTCGCGGAAAAACTCGCCAAACTCGGCATCACAACAGTACAAGATCTGCTGTTTCACTTGCCCCTGCGCTACGAAGACCGCACTCAAATCTATCCCATCGCCGCACTCATGCCCGGAAATTACGGCACCATTGAGGCCGAAATCCAGTCGACTCAAATCCTTCAAGGCCGTAAACGCATGCTCGTCTGCAATGTGCGTGACGATACTGGCAGCATGAGCCTTCGCTTTTTTAACTTTTCAATGGCGCAGCGCAATGCGATGCAAAATGGATTAATGATCCGTGCCTATGGCGAAATTCGTCGCGGAAGTCATCAAGCGGAAATCGTGCACCCCGAATATAAAATCGTCTATCCGGGTGAGGATATTCACCTAAGCGATACACTTACGCCGATTTATCCCACCACCGAGGGCTTAAAACAGGCGAGTTGGATTAAGCTCACCGAACAGGCACTTGAATTATTAGAAGATGGCGGCTTGACCGAGTTATTACCCGCCCATTTGCAGCCAAACAACATGAGCCTAAAACAGGCGCTGCAAACCCTGCATCGCCCCCATGCGGGGATTTCACAATTTGATTTAGAGCTTGGTCAACACCCCGCGCAGCAGCGACTGGTGCAGGAAGAATTACTCGCCCACAACCTGAGTATGCTACGCCTAAGACAACGCAGTAACCTCGACGCCGCCGTGACCATGCATGCCACGGGGCAATTACTAAAGCCTTTTCTCGCCTCACTGCCCTTTAAACCCACAGGCGCGCAGCAACGTGTCGTTGCCGAGATAGGTAAAGATTTAGCACAACCGCACCCCATGATGCGCTTAGTGCAAGGGGATGTCGGCTCAGGCAAAACCTTAGTCGCCGCCCTCGCCGCCCTTCAAGCGATTGAAAACGGCTATCAAGTGGCCATGATGGCGCCCACCGAATTACTCGCCGAGCAGCATGCAGCTAACTTTGCCGCGTGGTTTGAACCACTAGGATTAAAAGTCGGTTGGCTTGCGGGTAAGCTTAAAGGTAAAGCTCGGGCGCAATCTTTAGCGGATATTGAATCTGGCGCGGCACAAATGGTGATCGGCACCCACGCCATTTTTCAGCAACAGGTTATCTTCCATAGGCTCGCTTTAATTATCATCGACGAGCAGCACCGATTTGGTGTCCACCAGCGGATGGGACTCAGGGAAAAAGGTATCAATCAAGGGTTTCATCCCCATCAGTTGATTATGACGGCAACCCCGATCCCACGGACGTTAGCCATGACAGCCTACGCCGATCTCGACACCTCGATTATCGATGAGTTACCCCCAGGGCGCACACCCGTCACCACAGTCGCCATACCCGATTCGCGCCGTAATGAAGTACTCGAGCGCGTCCGCAACAGCGTGATCACGGACAAACGCCAAGCCTATTGGGTCTGTACCTTGATTGAAGAGTCCGAAGTCCTCGAGTGCCAGGCCGCCGAAGATACCGCTGAAGAATTGCGCCAAGCACTGCCGGAGCTGACCATAGGTTTAGTACACGGCAGGATGAAAAGTGCTGAAAAGCAACAAATTATGACGGACTTTAAAGCGGGAACCATCAACTTATTGGTGGCAACCACAGTAATTGAGGTCGGCGTCGATGTCCCTAACTCTAGCCTGATGATAATCGAAAACCCCGAACGATTGGGACTTGCACAGTTGCATCAACTGCGAGGACGAGTAGGGCGCGGTGCCGTAGCCAGTCATTGTGTGTTACTCTACAAGGCGCCACTGAGTCAAACCGCAAGTCAGCGGTTGAATGTCCTACGGCAGAGTAATGATGGTTTTGTTATCGCACAGAAAGACCTAGAGATACGTGGTCCCGGTGAAGTGTTAGGCACTAAACAGACAGGGCTAGCCGAACTTAAGATAGCTGATTTAGTTAGAGATCAAGCGCTTATACCACATATCCAAAAGCTTGCGAATCATGTGATGTCGCAAGCACCCGATGCGGTTGATGCCATTATTCATCGTTGGCTTGGGCATAGGCAACAATATGTCCAAGCGTAAACCTTAAGCTAACCCCTTCAAGGTAAAATAAATTCAACCTGTTCAGCTAACCGCTATGGACAAGCGCGTGTAAACTTGCAAAATGAACTTGCAACCTAAAAGGCGGCACTTGCACTTTAATGTTAGCTGCATGATATTCACCACATTACCTTGACACTGAAGCGAAGGATGTAAAATGCAAGTTAATCAAGATGATAGAATTACACCTCAAGAGACCTCGTCTAGCAGCAATCGCTTTGCATTGATTGCGATTGTGCTCGTCATCCTGCTCTCTGCGGCAGGTTATTACTACTATAGTAAAGATGACTCACCCAAACTCATTCCTAATGCACCGATAGTACTACCAGAGCCACCATCGTCAGAACCGCTTACTCTGGAAACAAACCCGGAGCCTGAAACCACTCCAGTGGAAAACGTAACACCACAAACGACCACGACGGAAACTGACTCAACCACTACCGTTGAGCCTCAAGCGCCCGTAGAAACGGTGCCAAACTTGCCTGAGAGTGATGCTTTTGTGCATCAAAAAGCACTGGCACTTATCAGCAATAATGTCGTAGGTTCATCCTTAGCCACACAAGATTTGATCCGTCAGTTTGTAGTCTTCGTGGATAACTTGGCGCAGGGCGAATTGACCCGCAAAGTCAGCCCAATTAAGGGCCCTGAAAAACTCTTTACCGTGGCGGAAATCACTAACAAAGTGTATTTAAATCCAGAGAGTTACCACAGATATGATGCCTACGCGACCGTCATTGCCAATATGGATGAGCAAAGCTTAATGCACACCTACAAGCAACTCACGCCGCTATTTGATGAAGCCTTCGCTGAACTGGGTTATAGCAACGCCAAGTTCAATGACAGAATGCTACAAGCAATTAAGGTAATGCTCGCAGCGCCAATTATTGAAGAGCCCATTGAGCTGAGTTCAATTAGCGTCAACTATCGCTTCGTTGATCCCAATTTGGAAGCCTTACCCAGTGCCCAAAAACTGCTTGTTCGTATGGGACCAGAGAACACTCGTAAAGTGAAAACTGCACTGCGTAAAATGGAAAGCCAACTCGCACAATAGATTGATATTCAATCAATAGTGGCATTATTAATAATAAACAGGCGCCTCGAGCGTCTGTTTACTATTGATATCAGAGCCTGTTCAACTGAGGTTAAGCCACTTAGTCTACACTCCCTGTCTTTATCCCGTTCTGAAAACTATGTTAGCCAACAGTGACAAAGCAAAATCTCATTGCATTTTATTAACCTTGCATATGCAAATGACTTCATTAAAACTAAGGACTTAGTGTAGAATGTGCCGTTCAATAAATGGGGGAATTGTGTTCGTTCATCCAACGAGCAAATAGCGATAAGCCAGTCAATTCATTAATGTTTTCGCTTAGTTAGGGATAACTAAGACAGCTTTAAATAGTGTCGAGGCAAAGTAGTGCAACTCAGATTCAGCATCCTCTCTTGGGGGGCGTGGGCTCCAAACTATCAGCAGCATGATGACTGGCAAACTTGGTGCAAGCACTCGGCTGAAACGACCAAAGAGGCTTCACCCACTGACAGCATATCTCCGGCACTTCCCCAAGTGCCAGCCATGCAGCGTAGACGCTTTAGCCGTTTAACAAAAATGATGCTAGATGTCAGTTTTCAATGTGATACGCCACCAAACTGCCGTTCGATATTTGCTTCCCGCCACGGCGAACTGCATCGCACTATTGGCTTGCTCGAAGATATTATCGCTAAGCAACCGCTTTCTCCCTTAGGTTTTAGTCAATCCGTGCATAACACTGGCAGTGGTATTTTTGGCATTTTACACAATAACACCGCCCCTTCTACCTCAATTGCCGCAGGCACTGAAACCCTTTCCCAAGCCATGGTGGAAGCTTTCGCCCAGCTACATCAATCAGCAGAGCCGTTATTACTGATCTTTGGCGATGATCCTGTGCCGCCGGTATACGATGAGTTTACCCAAGAGTATGAACTCCCCTTAGCCTTAGGTTTTACCCTCGCGCCCGCTTGTCATCGCTCGTCCGTAAAGCTCACGCTAAGCCAACTGACTCAAGCACAGCAACAAGTTACTCCTGCGCTGTCCTACGGCATGTTGATCCATGCTCTAGCGACCTCACAAAACATTGCTGGCTGTTTATCCCATTGGCACTGGAGCGTAGAGCATGGCTAATCCCGCTCCACAGGGTGCACAGTTCAATGTCGCTTATACGCTGCCCGAAAAACGCCGCACGGGAATCAACTATATTCCCCGTTGGCTCGGTGGCGTCAGTTGCTATATTGCCTTTGGTTTAGGTGGACTGTTAAGTTCGCTCACTATATTGCCTTTACTGCGTTTTTGGCCCGGCACACCTGAGGCGAGGATTATCCGCGTGCAAAAAGCCGTGCACACTATGTTTAAAGGCTTTGTCGCTATGTTGACGTGGGCTGGGGTGATCAACGTTAGCACCCACAATGCCGAGCAGTTACATAGCGCCAAAGGGGTGATCGTCATAGCCAATCACCCGAGTCTCGTCGATGTGGTGGTGTTGATCAGTCTCATGCCCAATGCGGGTTGTATCGTTAAACAAGGCCTTTGGCGTAATCCGTTTTTACGTGGTGTGGTTTCCTGCGCAGGTTATATCCCGAATCGCGGCGCAGAGTTGATGCTCGAAGATTGCAGCGAAGTGCTCGCCAGAGGCACTAATTTAATTATCTTCCCTGAAGGTACGCGCACAGTATTTGGCTCAATAATCAATGAGTTTGCCCGGGGCGCCGCCAATATTGCCATTCGTACCCAAGCCGATATTTTACCTGTGGTTTTGCGCACCAATGTACGAGGTTTGACAAAGGAACAGCCTTGGTATGAGATCCCAAGGCAAACCATGGGAATGGCCGTCGAAATCGGCAATCCAATTCCTCACCAAGCCTATCAAGCCCCTTTGGGTGAGCATGCGAAAATGGCCCGACAATTAACTCGGGACCTTGAACAATATTATCAACAACAACTCGAAAATAATTATGACTTTACACAACGAAATTAAACAGTTAATTATCGACTGCCTCGACCTAGAAGATGTCAGTATTGATGATATTGAAACCGATGCGCCGCTATTTGGTGACGGACTCGGACTCGATTCTATCGACGCCCTCGAGTTAGGGTTAGCCATCAAGAAAAAGTTTGATGTCAAAATCGAAGCCAACTCGGATAGCACTAAAGCACATTTTTACAGTGTGGCCAGCCTTGCTAAATTTATCGAATCACAGCGCCCATAGGAGAGGAAGATGCAAAACCGTGAACAAATCCTCGCTATGCTGACCACGATTTTAGTGGATGAGTTTGAAATCGATGCCGATGCGATTACCCCTGACGCCAATCTTTACGAAGAGTTAGATCTGGACAGTATTGATGCCGTCGATCTGGTGATTAAGCTGCAACAACTGACAGGCAAAAAAATTCAACCCGATGAATTTAAATCCGTTCGTACCGTCAATGATGTGGTCAACGCCATTGAAGGCCTAGTAAAAGACTAATGCGCGTCCTGCTACAGGTGCTCACCGCACTCGCGCTGATCGCCTACCCAGTTGCCGTGTATTTGGGGCTAAACTATCTACCCGCAGGCACAATCGCCCTAGTGCTTTGCCTATTGTTAGTAGTGCGTTTAATGCTGCAAAAGCAAAAGGTTAAAACCTTAGTCTTGCCTTTGCTTGTGGGGATTGCCCTCACTGCTGGCAGTTTTGCGGCAAAACGTAGTGACTGGCTGTTGTATTACCCGGTGGTGATGAATCTCACCATGTTAGCCCTGTTTAGCTACTCGCTATACCAAGGCCCAAGCATGATAG
>NZ_JTLE01000094.1:142717-179166 GCF_000798835.1 Shewanella sp. ZOR0012 | reverse complement strand
CCTCAATAACAGGCCGGATATATGGGTGCAATGAACTCTTCTCAAAATCGTTATCGAATGTCTTGCAAACCGGATGGGCCCATATATGCACGAGAACGACCATGACCTGACTCACGCAATTTATTCCAACGCCCCGCGGCAACTTCGCAGGGGAAGGTGAACTCCTGAATTTGTAGTGTTAGCTATTAATCCCCAAAGTACTTAGCCTGTATTATTTTTTTGGAAAAATATCAATCACTGAACTTACTATGACGAACAAAAAATGAACGCTCACGCGATTAAACTGAACTTCACACTTTCAATAATCACAACTAAACTCTCAGAAATCTGGTTTGGCGATATATAGTATTGTTACTTCTATTTGTTAATAGCCAAGGGAAGAACCTACAATCATTTATGATTTCAGCGTGAGTTTGTTTCACTTATATTTTAAACAAACTTAAAGCGTTTTTTAAAGAGTGATGATAAAATCAATAAAACTTAGTCACCATGCTGCTACTGGCGAAAATAAAAGCAATACATCCTTTAATCTAAAAACCATTTATCTTGAACATGAATTATTATTTTTAAATTGCGAGCAATAAATTGATAAATACTAAAACTAGATATGTAAGACTAGACGCATTTAGAGGTTTTTTAGCAATAGGAGTCGTTGCTTATCATTCACATCTCCACCCCTTTTTCCCATGGTATTGGATGTCTATGGATGTGTTTTTTGTAATGTCTGGCTTTCTTATAACCAAATCTATGATTAGTATCAAGGAAAAAAAAAGAGGAGCAACAGATTTTTTCGTATATAGGGCCGTTAGATTACTCCCTCTTTTTTTTATTGTGCTTTTTTCAGTTGAGTTATTTATTTTTATATGCAATCAAAATTTACTATTTCAAAGTTGGCGTGACAAAGTTGAATCTGGTTTCTCTTTGTATTATTTTTTTATTTTGCAAAATGTTGACTTTATTTTGTGGGGGGAAAAGGTGTTCCCTAGAGGAATTGGTTTGGACCACTTTTGGTCGCTCATTATTGAGGAACATTTCTATGTAGTGATGGGTTTGTTATTTTTTTATTTTTATGACTCAAGGTTTTTCTCGGTAAGAAATATACTATTAATTTCTGTATGTCTTATTTTATTTTCGAATTTATATCGTTATTATGGCGGTCATTGGTGGACATTACCTGCAAGGCTTGATGGGTTTGTTCTTGGAAGTGTTTTGGGCATGTATATTTTTATAGAAAAATTCAGCTTCCCCATTTCTTATAAGTTAAAAAACTTTTTCATTTTTATATTTATATTTAGTTTAGGCTTTACGCTATTTAACATATTCAATTCCTACAATATGCCTTATTATGACTACATGAATTCAAGTTCGAGGGGGACGGATATTCTTTTAGCATCATTACTATCTGTTTTTCTGATCTATAATATTTTTAAACAAGATATTATGCATCCAGAAGCTAACGGAATAACAAAGTTATTTTCATTAATTGGGCTTTTCAGCTTTGAATTATACGTTATTCATTACCCAATAAAGTATGTTATTGAAAAGTTATTAATGGGTGTGATGGAAAACTGTTGGAGTTATAACAACTCATTGATTAACCTGTCGTGCAATAGTTTATTTTTTGTTTTATTATTATGTATTTCCATCCCTACAGCTTGGTTAATTCATGTAAAAATTACCAGCCCAATATCAAATAATAGAAATAAAATAATAAAAAATATTAGTTTATTTTTTAAAAAGACCAGAAAGGCATAACATTTATCAGATATACGAAGGACTTAAAAGGGATTAAGCACGTCATGGAAGTGACCGTTGACGGCATGGTCGCTCATTCACATCTGACCCATAGGGATATGGGAAATGTCACTATGATGCCGGGAGCATCATTGACCATGTGATCGCGGCATTCGCACATCCATACGCAGCATATGCCGTCATCGAGCCCTCAGGATGACTTATTTTTACCCCATAGTCAGGCGAGTCACTGAAATGACTGTGCTTAATTGATTGCTGCGGACAGAGTTTGAAATTTGAGCATGCAATCAAGCATAAAAAAGCCCCGCTAGTGTTAAACACTGCGAGGCTTTATTTATCTAGTGCGCTGCTAACTAATATAACAGCTGCACCACCCAACCTAATTAGCTATTTAGGTCTTGGAAGAACTTCTTCACGCCATCGAAAAAGCCTTCAGCCTTTGGGCTGTGCTTCTTTGATTCGCCGGTTAAGGTCGCTTCAAACTCACGCAGTAATTCTTTCTGACGCTCGTTGAGGTTAACTGGCGTTTCCATCACGACTTTGCAGAGCAAGTCGCCAACGGCATGGCTGCGAACCGATTTAACCCCTTTACCACGCAGACGGAACATACGGCCCGTTTGAGTTTCGGCTGGGATCTTCAAGCTGACTTTACCGTCCAGTGTTGGCACTTCAATCTCACCACCGAGCGCCGCTTTACTGAATGAAATCGGCACTTCGCAGTAGAGGTTGTTGCCATCGCGAACAAAGATGGCATGTTCACGCACACTGACCTGAACGTATAAATCGCCCGCTGGGGCGCCAAACTCGCCCGCTTCACCTTCACCCGCTAAACGAATACGGTCGCCAGTGTCGACACCTGCTGGGATCTTAACTGACAGTGTCTTCGTTTTTTCGACACGGCCATCGCCATGGCACTTAGTGCAAGGATCTTTAATGATCTTGCCGCGACCATGGCAGGTTGGACAAGGCTGTTGCACGGTAAAGAAACCTTGGCGCATTTGCACTTGGCCTTGACCATGACAGGTTGTACAGGTGGTCGCCGACGTGCCTTTTTTCGCACCGCTGCCGTCACACACATCACAGCTGGCTAAGGTTGGAATACGCAGTTCTTTGGTGAGGCCTTTTACGGCTTCTTCCAGTGATAACTCTAGGTTGTAACGTAAATCTGAGCCGCGGGCTGCTTGGCGTTGACCGCCACGACGTCCACCGCCGAAAATATCGCCAAAGACATCACCGAAAATATCACCGAAATCTCCCGCGCCGCCGTAGCCACCACCACCGCCGCGATTGGGATCCACACCCGCATGACCAAATTGGTCATAGGCCGCTTTTTTGTTAGCATCGGTAAGGATTTCGTAGGCTTCTTTGACTTCTTTGAAGCTCGCTTCGGCAGTTTTATCGCCAGGGTTGCGGTCGGGGTGAAACTTCATCGCCAAACGCTTGTAGGCTTTTTTAATTTCACGTTCGCTGGCGTCACGACCAACGCCTAATACTTCGTAATAATCTCGCTTTGACATAATCTCATGCTTCTCAGCTTAAGTTGAACGAACGGGCGTTAGGGTTTCCCCGTAACGCCCGCCTAGAAATTAACTATTTGAAATCAATCAATTTGATTGAAAGCAAATGTTATTTCTTGTCGTCTTTCACTTCTTCAAATTCAGCATCGACAACGTCATCGGCAGTCGCGTTAGACTGTTTAGCAGCACCTTCTTGTGCGCCACCTTGAGTTTGAGCTTTAGCCTGAGCGATTTCCATCAGCTTAGCAGACGCTTCAATCAGCGCTTGAGTCGCTTTTTCAATGGCTTCTTTGTCGTTGCCTTTTACAGCAGTTTCAACCGCGCTCATTGCCGCTTCAATCTTAGCTTTGTCTTCGCTTGGCAGTGCATCGCCCGCTTCTTCAACTTGTTTCTTAGTTGCGTGAACTAAGCCGTCAGCTTGGTTGCGAGATTGCACTAACTCTTCAAACTTCTTGTCTTCTTCAGCGTGGGCTTCAGCATCACGTACCATTTGCGCCACTTCTTCTTCGCTTAAGCCTGAAGAAGCTTTGATGGTGATGTTTTGTTTCTTACCGGTTTTCTTGTCGGTGGCAGAAACATGCAGAATACCGTCAGCGTCGATATCGAACATCACTTCGATTTGTGGCATGCCACGTGGTGCTGGCTCAATACCGTCTAAGTTAAATTGACCTAATGACTTGTTCGCGCTCGCTTGCTTACGCTCACCTTGCAGTACGTGAATGGTTACTGCACTTTGGTTGTCATCGGCTGTTGAGAACACTTGCTGTGCCTTAGTCGGAATAGTAGTGTTTTTCTCAATCAGCTTGGTCATTACGCTGCCCATGGTTTCGATACCCAGAGACAGTGGTGTTACGTCTAACAGCAGAACGTCTTTCACGTCGCCTGACAGTACGCCCGCTTGAATCGCAGCACCTACGGCTACGGCTTCGTCTGGGTTTACGTCTTTACGAGGTTCTTTACCGAAGAAGTTAGAAACCGCTTCTTGAACCTTAGGCATACGGGTTTGACCGCCCACTAAAATCACTTCGTTAATGTCTGATACTGATAAGTCAGCGTCAGCCAGTGCCACTTTTAATGGCTCTAAGGTACGAATGATTAAGTCTTCAACCAGTGACTCTAACTTAGCACGGGTGATTTTCACCACTAAGTGCTTAGGACCTGTTGCATCGGCAGTGATGTATGGCAGGTTCACTTCAGTTTGGTTGGTGCTTGAAAGCTCAATCTTCGCCTTTTCAGCCGCTTCTTTCAGACGTTGCATTGCTAATGGATCTTTACGCAGATCTAAGCCTTGCTCTTTCTTGAATTCGTCAGCTAAGTAGTTGATTAAACGGTTGTCAAAGTCTTCACCACCTAAGTGAGTGTCACCGTTAGTCGCTAATACTTCGAAGGTTTGGTCGCCGTCGTTGCTGTCGATTTCGATGATAGAGATATCGAATGTACCACCACCTAAGTCGTACACTGCAACGATGTTGTCGCCTTGCTTCTTGTCGATACCGTAGGCCAGAGCAGCAGCCGTTGGTTCGTTGATAATACGTTTAACTTCAAGACCTGCGATGCGGCCAGCATCTTTAGTGGCTTGACGTTGTGAATCGTTAAAGTATGCAGGAACGGTAATTACCGCTTCTGTCACTTCTTCACCTAAGAAGTCTTCTGCTGTTTTCTTCATCTTTTTCAAGATTTCAGCAGAAACTTGTGGTGGAGCCATTTTGTTGCCACGTGATTCAACCCAAGCATCACCGTTGTCGGCTTGGATGATTTTGAATGGCATGATGTTCACGTCACGTTGAACTTCGTCATCTTTAAAGCGACGACCGATCAAACGCTTGATCGCGAAGAATGTGTTATTTGGGTTTGTTACAGCTTGGCGTTTTGCTGGCTGGCCCACAATAGTCTCATCGTCGGTGTAGGCGATGATAGACGGGGTTGTGCGATCGCCTTCAGCATTTTCTAATACGCGTGCTTTGCCACCATCGAGGACAGCTACACAAGAGTTTGTTGTGCCTAAGTCGATACCAATAATTTTACCCATGAGGTCCTCCGAAAAATTTCTGTCAAACTAAATTAATAAGTTGGTTTTGATATGGGGCCGGACGCATTTTTTTCAAGTCCACGGTGCCTATTAACTATCATCACCGCTGGCCACTTTCTTTGCCTTAACACCTATATTGGGACAGGGAATTTAATTACAAGGGCCATACAAAAAATTTTCTGATTTATCTTTTCGAAAAACTCAGCTGTATAAAATATTCAAAACGGTAAAATCCGCTTGCATATCAACAATAGCTGTTATTCAATCTGCGCACATTGAGTGGCGGTTTAAGTGCATAAGGTAAGAGTGTGAAATCTTCAAATTTGGCGTATGTGTACGGCATGGGTGCGGTATTCCTCTGGTCGACGGTGGCAACCGCCTTTAAAATTGCCCTTGGATTTTACACACCACTACAACTGGTATTTGTGGCGGTACTCACCTCTATCGTCGCTCTAGGCGCCATTCTCGCTTGGCAAAAAAAGCTACCGCTACTTAAAGCGCAGCTGTTGCGTCGCCCGACTTTTTATCTGATCACTGGGCTGATTAATCCCTTTCTTTATTATGTGGTGCTGTTTAAAGCCTATTCACTATTACCCGCCCAGCAGGCACTGTCACTTAATTACACGTGGGCGGTATTGCTACCGCTGTTAGCTGCGCCACTGCTAAAACAACATTTGCGTAAGAGCGATATGATTGCGGCACTGATTGCCTACTCTGGGGTATTTATTATTGCCACCGGCGGCGATATCAGCGGTTTTCGCTTCGATAGCCCCCTTGGCATTGGGCTGGCGCTGACTAGCACCCTGCTCTGGTGCCTATATTGGATTGTGAACACCAAAGATCAAGGCGACCCCGTCGTCAGCCTACTGTTGAGCTTTTTAATCGGTTTACCCTTTATTACCATCACGCTGTTACTTACCGATACGCTCCCTAGCTTTAGCATTAAAGCCGTAATGGCGGGGATGTATGTCGGCTTATTTGAAATGGGGATTACCTTTGTACTCTGGTTAATGGCGCTTAAAACTGCGACTCGTACCGCCAATATCAGCACCTTAGTATTTTTATCGCCGGTGATGTCCATTGGTTTTATTGCTTGGATTTTGCAAGAAACCATCGCCACCGCAACCTACATTGGCCTAGGCTTTATTTTAAGCGGCATGATGTTGCAGCAATTATTCCCGCGCTATCTGGAGCGCAAAACCAAACTCAATACCAAACTTGCGGACTAAGCAACGGATAAGGTGCCTTACTCGGGTATAGATAATTTATGCCCGAGCTAACATTTTAAACGCCAATAAAGAGCTACTATGGCGGACTTTTATTGCCCCAGAAATTGACGCAAGGAGTAAAGCATGACACCTGCCGTACAAATGGCAAAGAAAGCCAAAATCCCCTTTGAAATCTTAGAATACAGCCACGACCCACACTGCGCCGCCTACGGCGAAGAAGCCGCCAATGTGTTAGGCCTCGCTCCCGCGCAGGTATTTAAAACCTTACTGGTCGCGATCGATAAAGCTCATCCGCCGCTTGCAGTTGCGCTCGTTCCAGTTGATCATCAACTCAATTTAAAAGCCGTAGCCAAATGTTTAGGCCAGAAAAAACTGCAAATGGCCGATGCGGATTTAGCGCAAAAGTCTTCCGGCTATTTGGTTGGAGGGATCAGCCCGTTAGCGCAAAAGAAGCAACTGCCAACGCTGATTGATGAAAGTGCGAAGCAATTTGACAAAATCTATGTCAGTGCTGGTCGCCGTGGGCTTGAGATATGTCTCGCTGCAAATGACTTAGCGAAGTTGTGCCGCGGATCATTTGCCGATATTAAAACCCTATAACTTAAACTCGGTCTAGAAAATTCTTTTACACGCTATCCATAAAATCATTGAAAAGCCCCCCTTAACCGTCTATAAATTAAACAATCGGTTAAGTGACTAAGGATAGTCATATGGAAAAATCAACCCATTGGAATCAAGAAGATGGCATAACCCCTATCGGTTGGGTTGCCATGCTGGTGTGTATCGCCCTTTTTATCTACGAGCATTTTTGGGGGAATGGTTTTACCACCATGGTTGTGATGCTCTATTGCAGTTTTTTACTTCCGTCGGTATTACTGACTCGCAAAGTGCAAGAGAAGTATTTTCTCTATACCTTGGAATATATCCGGCCCTTTCGAAAATTCACCACAGTGATGTCAATCGCTTTTGTATGTTTATGGCTGATTGCCACCTATACCCCACTTATCCACTAAGATAAAGATTTACCACTAAAAAGCCGCTTTCAGCGGCTTTTTAGTGTACCAATCAGGCTATGAACGACTCGTATAATCGCCCCACGCTAACCACTTATAGGTGGTTAGCGCCTCAAGCCCCATTGGACCACGGGCATGGAGCTTTTGCGTACTTACAGCCACCTCGGCACCTAGGCCAAATTGGCCGCCATCGGTAAAGCGGGTACTGGCATTTACATACACAGCGGCCGAATTAACCTCATTCATAAAATACGTTGCAGCATGGATATCATCGGTCAGAATCGCCTCAGAGTGCCCACTGGAATAGGTACGGATATGGGCAATTGCTGCATCAATATCACTCACCACTTTAATGCCTAAGGTCAAAGATAACCATTCGGTCGCAAAGCTTTGCTCCGTTGCCGGGGAAATATCAAACCCCAACCCATCGAGCAGTGTATAGCTTTGTTCGCACACCGAAAAACGCACACCTAAACGATGTAAGTATTCGGCAATTTGTGGCACAAAGCGCTCGGCAACAGCGTTATCCACCAGCAAGGTATCCAGAGCGTTGCATACCGTTGGGCGCTGCACTTTTGCGTTGGCAATCACCTCAAGAGCCCGCTCAAGATCGGCATGTTTATCGACATACAGATGGCAGATCCCAATGCCACCTAAAATCACCGGAATTGTAGCTTGCTCGGCACAAAGGCGCTGTAAGGCTTGCCCGCCACGGGGAACAATCATATCGACATATTGGTCGAGCTTGAGTAGCCCTGTGACTAAGGCCCTATCGGAAGAATCAATCAATTGCACCGCATCGACAGGCAGCCCTTGGCTTGCAATCGCTCCACGGATCACTTCACTAATCAGTTTGTTGGATTCGAGGGTCTCTTTTCCGCCACGTAAAATCACCGCATTACCGGTTTTAAGTGCCAACACCGCAATATCGACCGTCACATTCGGCCGTGCCTCATAGATAACCCCAATCACCCCAAGCGGTACGCGGCGGCGCGTGAGCCTTAAGCCATTGTCCAACACTCGGCTACCGAACTCTTCGCCAACGGGATCGGCAAGGCGAACCACATCACTGATGTCACCGATAATCCCCGCCAGGCGCGACTCGGTTAGTAATAGACGGTCGATCATCGCATCACTCAAGCCATCAGCCTTTGCGGCTACAACGTCTTTGGCGTTCGCCGCAAGAATAGCCTGAGTGTTCTGCGTCAGGGCCTCGGCAATCGCCTCGAGTAAATCCGCTTTCTGTGCGGCGCTAAGATTTGCTAAGGCATAGCTGGCTTGCTTAGCTTGACTACCCAGTTGTTGTAAATATTGCGCTTGATTAGTTTGACTCAAAACAGACCTCGCTTATAAGACGACCATGTCGTTGCGGTGCACTATTGCGTCACCATAATCGTAACCGAGTACAGACTCGATTTCGTCGGAATGTTTACCTGCAATTAACCCTAAGGCCTCACCACAGTAACGGGTTATGCCTCTGGCAATGATTTTGCCTTTTTGGTCAACCAATTGCAGGGTTGCCCCCCGTTCAAATTCCCCTTTAACGCCAATAATGCCCTTCGATAACAGGCTGCGACCTTTTTCGGTCACGGCTTTAACGGCGCCCGCATCGAGCACCAGTGAACCTTGGGCGGCGGGTCCCGCTAAAATCCACTGTTTACGGCTCTCTAACGGATTTTCGATCGCACTAAAATGGGTGCCAATGGATTCTTTAGCGACCACCTTTTTAATCACATCAGGATGATGGCCCGAGGCAATGACCACTTCAATCCCCGCACGACGAGCGATATCGGCCGCTTCGAGCTTAGTCGACATCCCCCCGGTGCCTAACCCCGAGACCGAACCACCCGCTAACAGGCGCAAACTGTCATCAATTTTCTCAACCTGCGAAATCAGTTTGGCATTGGGATTGGTGCGTGGATCGGCATCGAATAAGCCCTTTTGATCCGTCAACAAAATCAACAGATCAGCATCACACAGCAATGCTGCGCGCGCTGACAAGTTGTCGTTGTCACCCACTTTGATTTCGTTAGTTGCAACCGCATCATTTTCATTGATGATGGGGATAATATTGTGTGCCAGCAAGGCATTAAGCGTATCGCGGGCATTCAAATAGCGCTCTCTATCGTGTAGGTCTGCACGGGTCAGCAGCAATTGCCCCACATGCAAACCGTAGATGCTAAAGAGTTGCGCCCAAGCAAGAATAAGCTGACTCTGCCCGACAGCGGCTAATAACTGTTTGTTAGCCATAGTGTCGGGCAATACCGGGTATTGGAGATGTTCGCGTCCTGCGGCAATTGCCCCAGAAGTACATAATACGACTTCGACCCCTGATCTCATCAGTGCGGCCATTTGACGAGCAAGCTCAACCATATGAGCTTTATCTAGCTGTTTACTGCCAGAAGTCAGCACACTCGTCCCCAACTTCACCACCACGCGGCGATACGCTATCTCACTTAAGTTCATTATTCATTTGTAGAAAATAACCGGACAATCCTTATACCTAATCCGCTAGATAATTGGTAGTCAGAGGGCTGGATGCGGGTAGAAATTTTCAATTCTGCTTGGGATCGCGCATTAAAAAGGGCCATCGATTAGATGACCCTCAAAAAATATCCCTTAAACGGCAACTCGTTCTAAGTATCAGCCGTAAATAAATTTCGCAATAAACATCGCAGCGAGCACCAGCACACCGATATTTAAATCGCTAAACCGACCCGTTAACAGCTTGATGGCCGCATAGGAAATAATCCCCAGTGCAATCCCTGTCGCAATCGAGAAGGTCAGCGGCATCAGGATACACACTACGACTACTGGCGCAGCCTCAGTTAAGTCTTCCCATTCAACGTGAACCAACCCTGACATCATCAGAATAGCCACATAGAACAGCGTACCTGCCGTGGCATAGGCGGGGATCATCCCTGCTAAAGGCGATAAAAATAATGCCAAGATAAACAGCAAACCAACCACGACCGCCGTTAAGCCAGTTCGACCGCCCGCACTCACCCCAGCGGTACTTTCGATATAACTGGTGGTGGTAGAAGTCCCCAAAGCTGCTCCCGCAATCGTCGCTAAACTGTCAGCGGTTAAGGCACGATTTAATCGAGGTAAACGGCCTTTTTCATCGAGAAAACCACCACGCTGAGCAACCGCAACTAAGGTGCCTGAAGTATCAAATAAATCCACAAATAAGAAGGCAAACACCACTGAGAGCATCGTTACTTCAAACACTTGGGATAAATCCATCGCCATAAACGTGGGCGCAATTGAAGGCGGCATAGAGACGATGCCGTTGTAATGTACATCGCCAAATACCAATCCAAGCCCAGTAATGATCAGGATACTTAAAATCACCGCTGACTTCATGCCACGCTGCACCATAGCGATAATGAGGAAGAAGCCTAATACAGCCATCACCGCCGGAAACGCAGTAATATCGCCCATGGTCACTAATGTTGCAGGGCTTGCCACCACAATACCTGCACTCTTAAGGCCGATCAGCGCTAAGAACAGACCAATACCCGCAGCAATACCAATACGCAGCGACATAGGAATACTGTTAACAATCCACTCGCGAATACGCACTAAAGATAGGATCAGAAAGCAGATCCCCGATAAGAAAACCGCACCGAGTGCCGTTTCCCAGCTGTAGCCCATCTCACCCACCACGGTGTAGGTAAAAAAGGCATTGAGTCCCATACCTGGGGCGAGCGCGATAGGATAATTCGCCATCAGCCCCATCACGATACAACCTACGGCCGCAGCTAGACAGGTAGCCACAAACACGGCGCCATGATCCATACCCGCATCGGCTAACATCATGGGATTCACAAAAATGATGTAGGCCATCGTCATAAATGTTGTCAAACCTGCTATCGCTTCCTGCTTGAGGCTCGTTTGATTTTGTTTCAGTTTGAACAGCTTTTCTAACATGGAACTGGGTTCCTTTTATTTTTAAGTAGGTAGGGTCTAAAAATGTAAACACTATGTAGCGGTGTTTTTCGCAGGGGATTATAGGGAGTTTGTGCTGGTCAGGCCAGAAAATTGATGGAGATTTTATTGATAGAAATCGCTAAACAGAACAAAAAACCACCGCACTTAATTTACATTAAAGTTCACTGTAAATAGGGGTTAGCATACCAGTCTTAATCTAGGAAAATTCAAACGTCGTTCAGGATTAACAGCGTATTGTTTTTAAAGCGAAATAATCACAAAACAGTACAATGGTTTTCCCATACAGGCATATTAGGCTGCATCTGCGCAGCCAATGGGATTTAAGTCGATAGCAAAAAGCCGGCGCCCTTAAGGGCACCGGCTTTTTGAGTTCAACGGGGAAAATGCTTAAAAGCGATAGTTAAAGCTGACGGTAAAGTTACGTGGAGCACCGTAGTGATACACACTGTATGCTAGGCCAGACGCTGACATATAGGCATAATATTTCTCATCCAGCAGATTCTCTACGTTAACCTGTAGATCCATATTCTCAGCCAGATCGTAGCGCGCCATCAGATTCACTAGGGAGTAAGCATCCTGCTTAATTGCCACATCACTGACATCTGAGTAACTGTCACTTTGCCAATTCACTCCACCACCTATGGTTAACTCAGGCAATAAGCCCACAAATTGATAGGTGGTAAACAGTTTAAATTGCTTCTGCGGACTGGTAGTTGCGACTCGCTTACCCTCTGCATCTTCGGCATTAAATTGCGAGTAACCCGCAGAGATATTCCAGCCATCGGCAGGCTCACCCACCACTTCTAGCTCAAAACCCTTACTCTTTGTGCCTTGTGCGGCCTCATAGTAATTCACGGGTTTACCACCGATATAAATCGTTCCGGCTAAGGTTGCCAAGTTATCTTGGTCAATTTGGAACACGGCTACAGTGGTATGTAGACGATCGTCAAGATAAGCACTCTTCAGACCTAATTCGTAGGCTTTGCCCTCTAATGGATCGAGGTAATTTTGATCGGCATCGAAATTATTCTGCGGATTAAAAATCCCGGTATAACTGGCGTAAATACGATGCGCGTCATTGATATCGTACAAGGCGCCAACATAGGGCACAAACACGCCATCATCGCCAAAGTTAGTATCGGTACCATAGCTCACGCCTTCACGGTTCCAGCTTGAAATACGTCCACCGGCAATCAGTTTAAAATCATCGGTAATGGTCAGGCGGGTCGCCGCATAAAAGCCTTTTTGCTCGGTATCCATATTGAGCTGACGGTTCGCGTTGCTCGACCATTCAGGCTCAGCAAACTGATTTTGTTGCCATTCGTAGAAGTTATCGACCACTTGTGAGTCCCAACCCGTCATATTGTCACGGATAGGCTCATAGGTATCAGCGTAGGATTTTTGCTTACTATACAAAGCCCCCGTCACAAACTCATGGGTTTGACCAAAGAGGTCATAGTCGCCTTTAAGCTGCACATCAAAGTTATTCGAGTTACTTTCACCATGGCTGTGATAACGCTGACCACTAAGCCCCGCCCCCGTGTCTTTATCGAGTAAACCCGACATGTAAATCATCTTAGTGGTGGTTTCATATTCCATGCGGTTGTAGTTAGCCACCAATTGCCAGCCATTGCTAAAGTAATGATTTAGGTTAGCAAAGTAGTTAATGTTTTTAGTTTCCCAGCGGCTCCAATCGGCGGCTGTAGTGGTCGATGTATCCCAATCTGTGGCAGAACCATCGCTAAAGACGGCGGGCAACGCGCCCCACATCGCCCCCTTCGGATCGTTGTGGTTATAGCTACCACCGACACGCAGTAAAGTGTTGGCGGTGATATCGCTATCGACAACACCATAGAGAATGGTTTTACGGTCTTGATATAGATCTTGATAGGAATCGCTATTCACATACTTAGCGACCAAACGGCCACGCACACTGCCGTCGTCATTCAAACCATTAGACACATCCGCGGTGACTTGTTTTTTATCCCAACTTCCAGTGGCGACATCCACATAACCTTTAAGATCAGAACTGTCAGCATGCTTACGCACTAAGTTAATCGAGGCAGAAGGATCGCCAGCGCCGGTTAATAATCCGGTAGCGCCACGCACAACTTCAACACGCTCATAGATAGACACATCCGATACCGTTTCGCCAGCATCACCGCCTAAACTCCAAGATAAAGGCACTCCATCAATTTGATAGTTTTGCACGGTAAAACCGCGGGCCGAAAAACCGTTACGCACATTATCGGTTTTTGAAGATGATAAGCCCACAGTGTTATTCACCACGTCGACCACAGTATTTAATGCCTGATCTTCAATCCGATCTGCCGTCATGATGCTGACCGACTGAGGCGTTTCTCGTAATGTGAGTCCTAGACCTGTCGCGGTATCAATATTGCGACTCACAGTGTATTTACCCATCACTGTGATTTTTTCGATATTTTGATCTTGTGCCTCTGTTTTAGAAGAGGTTTGTTCTTCGGCCATCAATGCCAAAGGATTCAAGGCTAGTGTGACCGCAGCCGCCAGAGGAAGTAGATTAAAACGCATAGTCGTTCAGCAAGTTTCGTCAAGGTGCGCATACGGTAACACCATTGAGAACGATTTGCATTTGTATTTTATGTGACAAATGTAACAAATTCATCATTCTTAAGTCGTACAAAAAGATGAATAGATTAATGACAAGGTTTTATGTTTTAAAAACAACTAATTAAATTAACTATTGCGAAGAGTAGTCATCGCAAGATGGCCGCAAAAAATTTTACGTTTATGGGAAGGAATGAGAGGCATTGCGTCATAACGACAGAAAAAAGCTAAAAAAAAGCCTGCTCAATGAGCAGGCAAGACATGTTTCAAGCGTCCCTTTCGGGGAAGTACATTACCGCGCTAGCGGGAAAAACCTGGCATACCCATGCAAAAACACCGATATGCTACTTGAGTCTAAACACGCCCAAAAAGGCGATACAAAGGTTGATGGATGATGGAAACTAGATTTAAAGGGATAGTTAGCCCTTAAAGCTCATAGCGAATAAACCGCCACGCAAAACATCAGTGTTAAACCAAGTATTTTGCCAATAAAAATGGTTGTTGCCTGTATAAGACATAGTCAATTACTCCTAAGTAAAGTTGAGATTAAGTACTCTAGTAAAGCTTGGCTCGGTTCCTTGGAACTAGAGATTCTCAAATCCGTTGAGACGACTTGTCACTCGGGTCCTTGGAGAAGGGTATCCATCCTGGATAGACTAGAGGGGAAAGGCTTAATGCCCTGTCCACGAAAACTATTATATGTTTTCGTAGTTTTATTACAAGCTTTTTTTGTATTTATTTTGATTAAGGCTTTTTAATGTAATTAAATTACACAAACCATCAAAAATATTGGCGACCTGCATCACATAAAAACAGAAATAACCCTGTAACCACCTAATAAATAAGATATTACAAAATTATTTCTATTTGTTACGTTATTTCGTTAACGATTGATCAGATATTGATACAAACTAACCAAGGGGCTGGCAGTGGGTTTACCGTAGAGCGGATCGCCCTCAGTTGCACTGCCAGCAATATCTAAGTGTGTATAAGCTAAAGGAATAGCGGCATTAACACCGTGTTCAAATAGACCTGACGCCTTAAGTAGAAAGGCTGCAGGATATTGATGCCCGCGGGCAGTTACTGAAGACGGCGCATTGTTTGAAGATAAAATATCAGCCGCCCCAGACACTTCGCGGATCTTGGCAAAATCCTCACGGCGTAATGTGGAAACCTCAAAGGGTTCGCCCCAGTGGCTCGCTTGTGACGCAAGTGTCTGCGCGCACAGTGCACCACTGGCGACCGCATTTTCAACTGCTGCGGGATAATTACCATAGCAGCGCACCACATGTCCCGTGAGCGTCGCAACCGAAAACAGCTCAGGCTTAACAGCCGTTACCGCTTTAATACGCAGATGACTGAGCAAATCAGCCAGCACTAAACGACCTTCAGCGTCGGTATTACCAATGCGTACCCGCACGCCCCCATGGCTGGTGATAATTTCGTCGGTGACAAACGCTTCGCTGCCAATGCTATTACGCACTAAACCCAGTTCGGCAATTACGCGGATCCCTTCAGGCTTGAGCATAGACAAGGTTTTAAATAACCCAGCCACAGCAGAGGCGCCGCCTTTATCGCGGCTCATGCCGGCCATTGCGCCACCGACTTTCAGATCGGCGCCGCCCGTATCGTAGACCACGCCTTTGCCAGCAAATAAGAAGGTACGAGTAATCTCACCTTCGGGCAGATATTCGAGTTTCACCACCCGCGGTTGATGACGGCCAACCGCAAAGGAAGAGCGCGCCACCGCACTTAATAGTGGATAATCTCGCTCGAGAATATCCCTATCTTCCACCACTGCAGTTTTAATAACGCTGCCTTTAAAGGCTTGCAAACAATATTCAGCAAAGGCCTTCGCCGACATACGCTCAGGTTCAGTGCCACATAAATCCCGCGCTAATACGCGGCCTGCTTCTAATGCGTTGAGCAATTGACTCTTTTCAGATGATAACGACAATAAACCTATCGCTTCAAAGGCCGGCGTTAAGCCTGTCGCCTCACGTAACTCTAAGGTTTGCCATAATTCTTGACCACAGGCCAACGCCGCGACTTCGGTCGCAAAACCAAACTTAGGGGTTGCTGAAGGAACAACATAAAGCAGCGGACGCTTAGCACCCGCGTCTTTGGCAATAGCAATCGCAACTCTTGCCGCATCGCCATAAATACGCACATCGGCATAATCATCAGTCACTTGAGTGATGGGCGCTATGATTAAACGGCCACCGGCTAAACCCGGTGCAAATAGTAACGTCGGGCTCTTACCAACCCGCTTATCGACCTTAGCACCGTGCTCGGCCAACAAACTGATCTCATCAATTCCGATAGAAACGAGATCCGGTGTGACCACCACAACCGCATCCCAACCTTCGCCATCAAAAATGGCATTTTCTGCTTGTACATCAATAAAGTTAACTTGAAACATGACCCATCCTTTTTCATTATTGTGCCAGCATTATTCCCGCTATAACGCTTAATTACCAATCAAAAAATCGCTTTGACACTATCGAAAATACAGAGGGTGGCAACTTTCGCTGCCACAAACGCACACGGAGTTATCGAGATGATTAATCGCCCGAGCAGAATGTGTTAGGATTAGCGCAAATTTGCCCCATACCCACAAGACCTGATGAGGGACCTTCTGTGACAGCGCTAAGTCAGTTATACCCACAGCCTTTATGGCAATGGTTCGAACAAATCTGTGCGATTCCCCACCCTTCCAAACATGAACAAGCACTCAGCCAACACATCCAAGCCTGGGCTAAGAGCAAACAACTCGATGTAGTAGAAGATGCCGTCGGCAATTTAATCATTCGCAAACCCGCAACTGCGGGAATGGAAGATCGTAAAGTCGTTGTGATCCAAGCCCATATCGATATGGTGCCGCAAAAAAATGCCGACAAAGTGCATGACTTTACCAAAGATCCTATCGAAGCCTATGTTGACGGTGACTGGGTAAAAGCCAAAGGCACAACCTTAGGCGCCGACAATGGCATTGGTATGGCATCGGCCTTAGCGATTTTAGGCTCAGATGACATCAAGCACGGTCCACTCGAAGTACTGCTCACCATTGACGAAGAAGCCGGTATGACAGGCGCCTTTGGCCTGCAAGCAGGTATGCTTGATGCCGAGATCCTGATCAACACCGACTCAGAGCAAGAAGGTGAGATCTACATGGGCTGCGCTGGCGGTGTCGATGCTCAGATCACTTTGCCTATGGTATGGCAAGCGTCGGAGCAAAGTTATGCATCATTTAGCCTGCATTTATCGGGCTTAAAAGGTGGTCACTCTGGGGTCAACATCCATTTGGGTCGTGGCAACGCCAACAAGATTTTGGCGCGCTTCCTGTTCGAAAATGCCGATGAATTAGCCCTAGAGTTAACCCAATTTACCGGTGGTTCACTGCGTAATGCTATCCCACGCGAAGCCAATATCAGCTTTATGTTACCTGCTGAAAATGTCGATGCACTGAATGAAAAAGTGCGTGCTTTTGAAGCCTTAGTCCGCGCCGAACTGGCCATTGCCGACCCAGATATGCGCTTAGTATTGAGCGAAATCCCAACGCCAAAACGCGTGATGAGCGAAAACAGCCAAAATACCCTTATCGACTTATTGCATGTTTGCCCTAACGGGGTAATGCGCATGAGTGATGAAGTAACTGGCGTAACCGAAACCTCACTCAACGTTGGTGTGATCAGCACTAACGATGAAGAAGTCAGCATTCTTTGCTTAATTCGCTCGCTCATCGATTCTGGCCGTAGCCAAGTTGAAGGCATGCTTACTGCGTTAACCAACTTAGCGGGTGCAGATATTGAACTCAGCGGCGCTTACCCGGGTTGGAAGCCAGACAATACTTCGCCGGTGATGGCAATTGTGCGTGAGACCTATGAGTCAATCTACAATAAAGAACCGGTTATTATGGTGATCCACGCGGGCCTTGAATGTGGTCTGTTTAAAAAGCCCTATCCAGAAATGGACATGGTGTCGATTGGCCCGACCATCCGTTATCCGCACGGCCCAGATGAAATGGTCAATATCGCCACCGTTGGTCAGTACTGGGATCTACTATTAGCCGTGCTAGAGCGCATTCCCGCTAAGGCCTAAGTAAACTCTCCTCAGACTCAACCGCGCATAGTATGCGCGGTTTTTTTATTGTTTTTTCAGATAGAAATAAGGTGTTAATTCCCATCAACAATTTTGATTCTCTACTATAGTTGTTTAGCAACCCCATAAAACTAGTGGCATTTAGCTACATCTTTATAAACTTGCTAGCTTAAGGAAAGAGATCATGAAACTAGGAAAAATTGTTTCTGCCGCCCTATTAGTTTTCATCAGTCACATGAGTTTTGCCGAAGAAGTGCCGCAAGAAGTCATAGATTTAACAAACACCTTAATGCCATTAGGAAGAGAGCCTGTACTTGTTACAGCAGTAAAAGCACAAAATGCTCAGGGAAAAAGTTTAGATTCCATCAAAGAACTCGACCAAAAGTGGATAGCCACTGAAGGTATCGATCCCTTTATGTCATCATTGATGAGTAATGATGCAGCCAAATTCTTAACAACCTTCGAAGCAAGTAAGCCTTATTACCAAGAAATTTTCCTAATGGATAATCAAGGGGCTAACGTCGCTATGACAGCTAAAACCTCTGACTATTGGCAGGGTGATGAAGATAAGTGGCAAAAATCCTTCGCAAATGGAAAAGGGGACAAACATATTGGCCCCGTTAAATTTGATACCAGCTCACAAGCCTATTTAGTGCAAATATCTATCCCTGTTATGGATGGTGACACTGCCATTGGCGCAATAACGATAGGGATTAACCTTGATGAATTTGGCAAGTAAGTACTAACGGCAACATTGATTTTAATACGCTACTCATCCTAGCTGATCTCAAGGAAATCATATATGCGTTGGTATAAGGATCTATCAATAAACCAAAAACTTATCTACCCGAGTCTACTACTTGCTGGGGTCGTTATTTTTGCATCTTTCACAGGGATTGTGGGCCTAAAAGCACTAAAACAAAGTGCAGATAAACTGGCATTAGAATATTTACCTAGCCAATCCCTGCTGCTACAAGCGGATAAAGAGTTATACCAAGCGCAAGTGGCAGAAAGAAGTCTAATGTTTGTTAATGTTGGAACAGACTCCTACAACCAACTTTTGAAGCAACACAACCAAAGTATTGAGCTAGTCAACCAACACTTAACACATTTTGCCAAGGTAACAACAAGCCAGCAGGCTCTAAATCAACTCACAGAGTTAACCCAAACCTTTAATGAATGGCAAAAAATAACCAATGAAATTAGTAATCAACGCACTAACAATGGCCGAAATGGTCGCACCACAGCAATAGATTTAAGCTTTGGTCAAGGTGCAACCCTCTTTGATAAGCTCCATGTACATATCAGTCATCTGACCGATGAGCTAAATAGCCATACAAAGGGTGCCGTAGAACAAGTTGAAGCTGATGCCCTAGAAGGACAAAAACTACAACTTGTCGCCCTTGCAATCAGCATTATTATTTGCGCCATCTATGTCATAGCATTACCTAAATTAATTAGTCGGCCACTCGCTGTTTTATTGGCGAAAATTCATGATATTACCGATGGTGATGGAGACTTAAGAGCAAGGATTAACTTAACCTCCAAGGATGAGCTTGGAGACTTAGCCCGTGCCTTTAATCATTTCCTGGACAATCTGCATAGTATTATTTCGCAGTTTAAAGACTCGACCGCCAGGCTTACGCTATCAGCACAAGGGCTTGCCCACGCCAGCGAAATGGCCAAGCAAACCTTAAGGACACAGGAAGAAACGACTCGGAAAGTGGCTGATGCAAGCGACCATATTGCAGCCTCTGTGCAAGAGGTTTCAAGCAGCGCTAACCATGCAGCAGAGGCGGCTAAACAGGCTGACAACTTTACCGCCACAGGCCAAGAAAAAGTACAAAACACCATAGCTGTTATCCGACAACTCGCCCAAGATGTTAGCCAAGCAGAAAACCAAATTAACAAGCTAGAGCTCGAAGGGCAGCACATAGGAAAAGTACTTGAAGTGATTCAAGCTATCGCCGAACAAACCAATTTACTTGCCCTAAATGCTGCTATTGAAGCCGCTCGTGCAGGAGAACAAGGCCGAGGTTTTGCCGTCGTGGCCGATGAAGTGCGCTCTCTCGCCTCCAAAACCCATCAATCAACGGAGGAAATAAAACTGATGATAGCGAATGTCCAAAATGGCACTCAAAGTGCCGTTGCAGCTATCAATATCGGTAATCAAAAAGCGATTGCTAGTGTGGAAGCCGCCAGCAATGCTGGAGAAGCTTTGGCTCATATTGCGGAAATGGTGAGCGAAATCAGCGAAATGAATAATCAAATCGCGCTTGCCGCGAAAGCACAGTCAATAATGGAAAACGAAAGCCATCACAATATTCAGCATATTGCAGAGCAATCAGAAGAGAGTCGACATACAACAGACGAAATCCATGCTGCAAGTATCCAACTTTCAACCATGGCCAATGAACTAACAGCCTTAGTCAGCCGCTTTAAGTTATAGCGATTGATAACGTGTAAGGGATGAGATTGATTAAATTGATAACGCGAGTTGGGTTTGCAATGGATCAACCTTCGCAATCGGTGATTTATCAGTAAGTCCCACAGCCACGCCGAGTAGCCGAATCCCCCTCCCTTCTTGCCTTGTCATTGCCTGGGATAATAATTCGTAAAACATCATCACAGACACATCATTACTGCGATGTTCAATGGTTGTTTGTTTAAAGTCACTGAATTTAAGCTTCACCACCTGCTTATGGATTTGTCGATCCTTGGCACTACGACTTAGGCGAGTTGATAACTCTTGTATTAATCCAGGCATCACTTGCTGGCACTGCTCGAGGGTATAAATATCCTGCGCCAACGTAGTTTCAACGCCGACAGATTTACGCTCGCGACTCACTGATAACCCACGCTCATCAATCCCATGGGATCTTTCAATTAATACGGCACCAAATTTGCCAAAACGAGTAATAAGGTCTTGTTTTGGATAAGTTTGTATATCTCCGCAAGTATTTAACCCCAAAGAGGAAAGTTTTTCTGCGGTGACTTTCCCCACACCGGGGATCTTGCGTAGGGATAAGGTTTTAATGAACTCAGGAACCTTGTCGGGCGAAATAACATACAAACCATTAGGTTTATTTAAGTCAGAGGCCACCTTGGCGAGGAATTTAACAGGAGCAACGCCAGCCGAAGCAGTAAGCCCTGTTTCGGCCAAAATATCATGGCGAATCGCTTCAGCAATCAGAGTTGCAGAGCCCTTAAACAGCTTGCAATCGCTAACATCTAAGTAGGCTTCATCGAGGGAGAGGGGTTCAATCAATTCAGTGTATCGAGAGAAGATAGCGCGAATTTGTTGCGATATATCCTTATAGACCTGCATTCGACCGGGGACAAGAATTAAGTCTGGGCACAGTTTAAGCGCATAAGCCGTTGCCATAGCGGAGCGCACACCAAATCGGCGCGCTTCGTAATTACAGGTGCTGATAACCCCTCGCCGCTCACGGCTCCCACCAACGGCTAACGGTTTACCACGGTATTCGGGAAAGTCTCGCATTTCCACCGCAGCAAAGTAGCAATCCATATCAACATGAATGATTTTTCGCACTAAAGGTTCCTCCAACACCCAAAATACTGTATATAAAAACAGTGATCAAGTATCTAGGACATATTTACGCAGTCGCGAAGTTCACCTATCGACTCAAGCATCCTTATCCAAGTATAACATTCCCAAAAAAACCAAAGGAGCGCTAAGGCTCCTTTGGTTTTAAAACAACAGCATTTAAATTTTAAATTGACCAATATTACGTGTCAGTTCTCGAGTTGCTTGCTCAAATCCTTGTAGACTTTGGGAGAGATCTTGGCTTGACAATAGGGATTGATCGGATAAACCACGCACGCTCACCACGTTTTGCGCCACTTCATCGGCAACCACTGCCTGCTGGCCTATCGCCACAGTAATTTCCACCGTTTGCTGCTGGATAGACGTAATCGCACTGGCGATGTCGCTGAGGGCTTGCTCGACTTGCGTGGTTAAGTCTTGCCCTACTCTTGCCTGCTCAACCCCTGATTCCATCACTTGTTCAGCCTGAAGCGCACTTTGTTGCAGAGTTTGGATAATGCCTTGAATATTGGCGGTAGAATCTTGGGTACGCAAAGCCAGCGTGCGCACTTCGTCAGCAACAACGGCGAAGCCTCGACCTTGATCACCCGCCCGCGCCGCCTCGATGGCCGCGTTCAATGCCAGCAAGTTAGTTTGGTCGGCAATATTGCGGATCACGCTCAAGACTTCACCAATTTGCTCTGAGCTGCTTCGTAGCCGCTTAATCACATTAGCCGCTTCGATGACTTGAACCGATAATGCCTTCATCCCTTCGGTCGCACGGGACACAATTTGCGTACCGTCAAGGGCCTGAGTCTGTGCCTTTTCGGCAAAATCATTTGCACGTTGAGCACTTATCGCCATTTCTTGGCTCGTCTGCGCCATTTGAGTTGCTGCCGTGGCGACAGAATCGATTTGTTGTTTTTGCGATGACACCGACGAGACAGCTAAATCACACACTTGGCGCGCATCCATCACTCCAGTGCCGACCTCTTGGGTTAAGCTACGGGTATGCAGCAACATTTGCTGAACCTTTTCAGCAAAACGATTGAAAGCATCACCCAGTTTACCTAGCTCATCTTCCCGTTCCATTAAAATGCGTTGGGATAAGTCACTGTCACCCTCGGCAATGTCTTCCATCGCATCGAGTAACTTGCTGAGCTGGCGTCTAAAGGGTAATAACATCAACCAAACAGTAATCCCCACTAACAGCATGATCCCTAATGCAACAAAACAGGCATTCCAAAAGGCTTTGGTAACAGGCGCTTCAATTACTTCATGGGGCAACATAAAGGCTAAATGCCACTTTTGCTTAGGATAATCCCCGCCTACAGTCACAAAGGTCACTCGCTGTGATACGCCATTAAAAGTAACTTCGGCAAACCCCTGAGGCTCGCGCTGCATTTGTTGCATTAATGCTGTAAAACCGGAGGTATCTTTAAATTGGCTATCAATTTGATTGGCAAGTGAGCCGGGAGGGAATTTATCCGAGAATCCTGGGAAATACACAAGCTTACCTTCATCCGTCATCAGGAAGGCTTGGCCATAGTTGCGGTATTTAATCGGTGCTAATAGGTTTTTACCAATGGTATCGATCAGAATATCCATACCACCAATGCCAATAAGTTCGCCATTAGCACTATAGACTGGGGTTTTAACCGTTGCAGAAATAGAACCATCGTTGGCATCGACCGCAGGATCGCCCACAAACAGGCCATGTTGATCAATCGCCTCCTGCCACCAAGGACGCTTATTGGTGTAATAATCAGGATCGCCATCGAAACGGCCATTAAGGTCAAAATACTCAAAGGTGTTTGCCGAACCAAAGAATACTGATTTCACATCGCTATCACGGTCGGAAAACGAGCGAAAATAACGAATAATATCTTGATATTGCTGATCCTGCGCCAGATTACTGCCTCGGGCATGATACTGACTAAACCAGTTGATAAGCCCAGGCTCGGCAAATACCGAGTGGATTACTTGCCCCTTGGCAACAAAGTAACCACTGATCTCATTGGCTTTTAAGGCTACAAGTGCCGAAATGTCGGCATCCACCTGCTTACGTGTATTATTACTTTCTTTATTCACGAGCAAAGCGGCAACTAAAGTAAGTAGTACAGCGAGGGCACCGACGATAGTTACCACTAACTGCAAACTTAGAGAACGTTTTATATATCTCATTCATCTTCCCGTCTGGTTAACCAACCACTTAACATAAAAGCCTGCAAAAACAGCTTCACACGGTAACAATTTTTACCCGCCAACAACAGCCAAAATGATGAGAAAAAACGTAAACAAGTATTTGTAAAGAATAGACATTAATGACATAACAGGAATCGCTAAACAATCCACCTCAAACAGAACATCTCATTACTACAGCTAATTTTTACAGAGTGTTAGACTAAATACTCAAAATCCCAAAACAAAGGCCAGTCATAAAATGACTGGCCTTTGTGCTTGAGCCGCGCAATCGGATATTGTTACATCTTAGTTTGCAGATAATTCGCTAAACCAATGCGGTCAATTAAACCGAGCTGTTTCTCTAACCAATACATATGGTCAGATTCGGTATCATCGAGTAGCACTTCTAAGATCTCACGGGTTTGATAATCTTTTTTCTGCTCACACAACGCAATGACTTTACGTAAATCATCGGCCACCTTGTATTCATAGGCGAGATCGTTACGCAGCATCTCTTCGACAGTCGAGCCAATGTTGAGCGCTTCCCTTGCAGCCACATTGGGCACACCTTCGAGGAATAAGATACGCTGCACCAGTTTTGCGGCATGGGCTTTCTCATCATCCGACTCATGGGCAATACGCTCATAAAGTTCGTTGAGTCCCCAATCTTCGTACATATGAGCATGGACAAAATACTGATCCATCGCCGATAACTCTCCGGTTAGGAGTCGATTTAACGCATCGATGACGTCTTTATCACCTTTCATATTCAGCTCCTATGACTCACTAATTTGCGATTGAAGATAGTTTTGAATGCCTGTTAAGCTAATCAGCTCCTGCTGTGACTCGAGCCAATCTAAATGCTCTTCTTCATCTTCAAGAATATCTTCGAGCAGATCGCGACTGACATAATCCTGCTCAACTTCGCAGAGTGTAATGGCATCCCGCAACAGCGAGAGTTGTTCCTGCACCATGGCTAAATCGCAATCGAGCATCTCTTGAGTGTGCTCGCCAATACGCAGTTTTTCGAGCTGTTGTAGATTCGGTAATCCCTCTAAAAATAATACCCGCTCAATAAGCTTATCGGCGTGTTTCATATCTTGGATGGATTTCTTGTATTCGACGTGGTTTAGCTTCTCCAGCCCCCAATGCTTGAACATTCTGGCGTGGAGAAAATATTGATTAATGGCCGTTAACTCACAGGTAAGCACCCGATTGAGTTGTCCCACCACTTTTGGATGACCTTTCATAAGTTACGATCCTTGATATGAGTGAAAGATTGATCTAAATCAAGCTTCTAGCCTAGTACAGTTTTCAAGCTAACTCAAATTTTCTTTATTTTTCACAAACTTAAAGATAAAAAGCATTCTCATTATCGCTTAGATTAGCCTGCTATCCTCCTCATAAATCAAGGATTAATTTTAACGATGCTAAATTTGAGGCAAAAAAATAGCCTCCAGAGGAGGCTATTTTAGTTGAAGCGGATAATTAAATGATCCGGTCTTTGGTTAACTTCGCTCGGCGCGCTTCTTCAGCGGCCATACGACGCTTACGCTTGTCGCAGGGATCATCACAATCGCAGGCTTTTTCAATCCCTAATACACCTAAACCGCCACAGCTTCCTTCAACGGCTTTGCGCTTGATGAGATAACCTATCGACATAAGCAAAAAGAACAGTAATAAAATCACAAATGCCGCGATAAAAGTGCTCATGTTAACTCCAACTACTTAAGGAAAGGCTTGAAGGCGTCACTGTAGTAGACTTTAAATCCTTCGCCTTGCTTTTCTATTAGCATTATCGCCAAGTGTTCTTTCTTGGCAAGCTCCAATGACGCTTCTGTGCCTAAAACCATCATCGCCGTCGCAAAACCATCGGCCGTCATACATTCTTTATGCAAAACGGTCACAGATGCTAACTTATGATTGATAGGCAAACCTGTACGCGGATCGATTATATGGGTAAAACGTTGACCTTCTTCCTCATAATAATTGCGGTAATCCCCCGACGTCGCCATGGCCATAGTGCCCGGTTCAATCACCTGCTGTACCGCCATGCCCTCATCGGTCGGCTTCTCTATGGCGACACGCCACGAACTGCCATCGCCTTTGGTACCTTTAATGCTCAGCTCGCCACCAATTTCAACTAAGTAACCCGTTGCGTGATATTTATCTAAAATAGTAGCCACTTTATCCACGCCAAAGCCCTTGGCGATAGATGACAAATCCACGTACAAATGGGCGTTATGCTTGCTTAAGCGATTGCCTTCGATAGAAAGCTCACTGATACCCGTTTTAGCCTTAGCTGCATCAATCTCGGCTTGAGACGGTACTTTGGTTGGGCGCTTATCGGGGCCAAATCCCCATAAGTTCACCAGCGGCCCTAAGGTAATGTCTAAGGCTTTGTCTGTCACGTGATACAAACGCATGCCTTCTTTAACCACTTTGACAGTATCCGGCGACACTTCGACACTTTGCTCAAGCGGTAACTGGTTGAAACGGGACAATTCTGAATTAGGTCGATAGGTCGACATCTGGTTATTGACTTGCTCTAGGGCTAAGTCAATTTCGGCCTGCAATAGCTGGGCCGTGGGCATTTGCTCATTAGGAACCACTTTAATATGGTAAGTCGTGCCCATTGTGCTGCCCGCAAGGGAGATAACCTCATCCTGTTTGCTACAGGCTGAAATAAAAAAGGCTAGACCTACAAGGACCAGCCAGTTCACTGAATGCTTCAACACTGAGGTTTTTAACACAGGGGTTTTTAACGCTAGGGTTTTAAACATAGTGACTAACAACTCTTTTGGATGCCCTTTAATGCAAAAGTTGCAGATGAGAGCTTTACTCCACATCTGCAACTCTTCTCACCTTGGGCTAATTCACATTAGCCGCCGAAGTCATCCAATAGGATGTTTTCGTCTTCGACACCAAGATTTTTCAACATACCGATCACGGCCGCGTTCATCATTGGAGGTCCACACATGTAGAACTCACAATCTTCTGGCGCTTCATGGTCTTTCAGGTAGTTTTCATACAGTACGTTATGGATGAAACCTGTGTAACCATCCCAGTTGTCCTCTGGTTGAGGATCAGACAGGGCCACATGCCATACGAAGTTGTCGTTTTCAGCCGCTAAGCCGTCAAAGTCTTCCACGTAGAACATTTCACGCTTAGAACGTGCACCGTACCAGAAGCTCATCTTACGCTTAGACTTCAGACGCTTCAGTTGGTCGAAAATGTGTGAACGCATTGGTGCCATACCCGCACCACCACCGATAAACACCATTTCTGCATTGGTATCTTTCGCGAAGAATTCACCGAATGGACCAGAAATAGTCACTTTATCGCCAGCCTTTAGGCTCCAAATGTAAGATGACATCTTACCGCATGGTAAGCTCAAGTTACGTGGAGGTGGCGTTGCGATACGCACGTTTAACATGATGATGCCGAACTCTTCTGGGTAGTTAGCCATTGAGTAAGCACGGATCGTTTCTTCGTCAACTTTAGATTCAAGATTGAAGAAACCAAAGTGCTCCCAGTCACCACGGTATTTTGCTGGTACGTCGAAATCAGCATATTTAACATGGTGTGCTGGCGCTTCGATCTGAATGTAACCACCCGCACGGAACGGAACAGATTCACCATCAGGAATTTGCAGCTTCAGTTCTTTAATGAAGGTCGCCTTGTTATCGTTAGAGATAACAGTACATTCCCACTTCTTGATACCGAAGATTTCTTCGTCAAGCTCGATTTCCATGTCGTTCTTAACGTTCACCTGGCAAGACAGACGACAACCTTTACGGGCGTCACCCTTGCTGATGTGGTCCAATTCTGTTGGCAGAATATCACCGCCGCCAGACTTAACCACTACGCGACATTGGCCACAAGAACCACCGCCACCACAGGCACTCGATACGAAGATACCGTTGTTCGCCAGCACGCCTAACAGCTTGCCACCAGCACCGGTTGTAATCGCTTTTTCAGGATCGTCATTGATGCCGATCGTGATGTCACCGCTAGACACTAGCTTAGATTTAGCGAATAAAATCACTAACACTAAGACGAGGACGATAGCAGTAAACATACTCACACCGAGGTAAACCTCAAGCGGAGTAGATTTAAAAATACCAAGAATATCCATTAACTTATCCTTAGAAGGTCCAATTCAAGAAGCCGTTTGGTGTCTCTTACAGAGACACACCAGAAAACGACATGAAACCTAAGGCCATTAAACCAGCGGTGATAAAGGTAATACCTAAACCACGTAGGCCATTGGGCACATCGGCATACTTCAGCTTCTCACGGATACCGGCCATCAATACGATAGCTAATGCCCAACCTACTCCAGAGCCGAAACCAAACACCACACTTTCGCCCAGTTTGTAGTCACGCTCAACCATGAATGATACCGCACCGAAAATCGCACAGTTCACAGTGATCAGAGGTAAGAAGATACCTAACGCGTTGTACAAAGGAGGAAAGTACTTATCCAGTGCCATTTCCAGAATTTGAACTAAAGCCGCAATCACACCGATAAAGGTAATGAATTTCAAGAAGCTTAAGTCAGCTTCAGGTGCACCAGCCCAAGCCAGTGCGCCAGGCGCTAACAGCCCTTGGTAAATAACTTGGTTAGCAGGAACAGAGATAGTTAACACTACAACTACCGCAATCCCTAGGCCCATCGCGGTAGTCACTTTCTTTGATACCGCTAAGAAAGTACACATACCTAAGAAGAAGGCCAGTGCCATGTTTTCAATGAAAACAGAGCGAATTAACAGGCTAATATAATGTTCCATCTCAATTACCCTTTTGCTTCAACTTGCTCTGGCTTATAGGTACGAATAATCCAAATCAGCATACCGATTAGGAAGAACGCACTTGGCGGCAGTAATAGCAAACCATTTGGTTGATACCAACCACCATCAGAGATCTTGTGCAGGATTTCAACACCGAACAGAGAACCGTTACCAAACAGTTCACGCACGAAGCCAACGGCTAACAGAATCGCACCGTAACCTAAACCGTTACCGATACCATCCATAAAGCTCATCATTGGTGGTGTTTTCATCGCATAGGCTTCAGCGCGTCCCATTACGATACAGTTCGTAATGATAAGACCCACGAATACCGATAACTGCTTAGAAATCTGATAAGCATAAGCCTGCAGCAATTGGTCAACCACAATTACCAGAGAGGCAATAATGGTCATCTGCACGATAATACGTACGCTACTAGGAATATGATTACGGATCATTGAGATAAACAGGTTCGAAAACGCTGTTACCGCAGTTAATGCCAACGCCATTACCAGTGCAGTTTCGAGCTTGCTCGTTACCGCTAACGCACTACATACACCAAGGACTTGTAATGCAATCGGGTTGTTGTTGACGATAGGTCCAGTCAGAACCTGTTTCAGTTCTTTAGCGTCAGACATTAGCTGAGACCTCCATTGCGTGCTTTTTCAATGAAACTCGCAAAACCTTCTTTACCTAACCAGAACGTCAGAGAGTGTTGAACACCATTACTGGTCAGAGTCGCGCCGGATAATGCATCTACACCGTATTCAGTGGTAGCAACAGCGGGGTTTTTGGTTACGCTAATCGCAATATTACCTTGCGCATCAAATAACTTTTTACCATGCCATTTCGCTTTCCACTGAGCGTTTTGGACTTCACCACCCAAACCAGGGGTTTCGCCTTGCTCGTAGTAAACTAAGCTTTGAATCGTGTTCAGATCAGCATCTAACGCGAGGAAAGCATACATAGTCGACCACAGGCCATAACCATGGATAGGCAGGATCACACTGGTTAACTTACCTTGATCGTCGCGAACCAGATAAACCACTGCATCTTCTGAAACACGCTTAACTGAAGCGATATCGTTTTCAGGTACAAATGAGGTTTTCACATCGCGAGACGCTTTGCGTTGATCAAATGTATTGGCGTCAACACCTTCAACCCAATCACCGGTTTTTAAGTTTACTAACTTAGCTTCGATATGCTTACCGTAAGTTTCCAAAATTTGCGCTTTGGTCACTTTACCAGCTTTAGTGTCAATCAGACCTGCAGCTTCCAGAATGTACTTTTGCTTATCAAGCAGTTTGTTTTCTGCTTGAGTTGGGCGCAGTAATACTGCCGCAGTCGACACAAATATCGCACAAATTAGACATAAGCCAACGACGATAAATAGCGTTCTTCCGAACGAATCTCTATTACTAGCCACGAGCAATCCTCCGCTTGATATTTGCCTGAACCACGAAGTGGTCGAACAATGGCGCGAACAAGTTAGCAAACAGAATCGCTAACATCATGCCTTCTGGGAACGCAGGGTTAATCACGCGGATAAACACAGCCATTGCACCAATCAAGATACCGTATGCCCATTTAGCTTGGTTAGTGAATGACGCAGACACTGGGTCAGTCGCCATAAACATCATGCCAAATGCAAAACCACCTAACACTAAGTGCCAGTACCAAGGCATTGCAAACATTGGGTTAGTGTCGCTACCCACAACGTTCAGCAGCGTAGAAATGGCAATCATACCCAGCATTACACCACCCACGATGCGCCATGATGCGATACGGGTATAGATGATGACCAAACCACCTAAAAGAATCGCTAGCGTAGACACTTCACCGACAGAACCCGGAATGAAACCGAAGAACGCATCCCACCAGTTTTGGTTGAAGGCATAATCCAAATTGCCCGCAGCAGCTTGACTCAGTGCAGTCGCACCAGAGTAACCGTCAGCCACAACCCATGTAGTGTCACCAGACATGTTCAATGGGTAAGCGAAGAACAGGAATGCACGACCGGCCAGCGCTGGGTTTAAGAAGTTACGCCCTGTACCACCGAACACTTCCTTAGCCACAACCACACCGAAGGTGATACCTAGTGCAACCATCCATAATGGAATAGTGGCTGGCAAAGTTAAGGCGAACAGGATAGAGGTAACGAAGAAACCCTCGTTAACTTCATGACCGCGGATAGAGGCAAACAACACTTCCCAAATACCACCGACAGCAAACGTCACCGCGTAGATAGGTAGGAAGAAACAGGCGCCATACCACATTAATGCAGGCCAACCAGAGTTTGCTGTCAGTTCGGTACCGAACATGCCAAACAAGCTCACTTGCCATACATCTGGGGTCGCAAAACCCGCAATTAATGCGAGTTGTGCTTGTAAACCTACGTTGTACATACCGACGAACATCGCGGGAAATGCACAGGCCCAAACCGTAATCATCATACGTTTTAGGTCAAGGTTATCGCGAACATGGGTTTTTCCCTTGTTCACTTTACCTGGCGTATAAAAAATGGTGTATGCCGCTTCGAAGAGGGCATAAAACTTTTCGTATTTACCGCCTTTCTCGAAGTCGGGTTCAATACGTTCGAAAAAATCTTTCAAGCTCATTAGCCTTCCCTCTCGATCGTATCTAAACAGTCACGCAGATATGAACCGTAGTCATATTTGCCTGGACATACGAACGTACACAGTGCGAGATCTTCTTCATCTAACTCTAACGCGCCTAGGGTAGCCGCACCGTCAAAGTCACCCGAAATCAGGTCACGCAGTAACATTGTAGGAAGAATATCCAGAGGCATTACACGCTCAAAGTTACCGATTGGCACCATTGCACGGTCCGAGCCACCAGTGCTCGTTGTCATATTGAACAAACGAGAAGAACTTAAGTGACCAAGGAATGCGCGAGTGATAGAGAACTTGTTGGCGCCAGGCAATACCCAACCCAAAAATTCTTTTTCAGTACCTTCTTCAAGCAGACTGACCTGCATATGGTAACGGCCTAAATATCCTTGAGGACCAACTGCAGTACGGCCATTCAGCACAGAGCCTGAAATGAAACGCACGTTACCATCTAAGGTTTCGCCAGCAGTCAACTCAGTCATGCTTGCACCTAAAACAGTGCGAACCAAACGTGGCTTAGCTGCTTTAGGACCGGCAATTGCAACCACACGTTCGGTATTCAGTTGACCCGTCGTAAATAGCTGACCAATGGCTATTACATCTTGGTAACCGACATGCCAAACAGTACGTTTTGCAGAAGCTGGAAGTAGGAAATGGATATGAGTACCAACAAGACCTGCAGGGTGAACACCGGCAAATTCTTCAACTTGGGCGTTTGCGGCAGGGATATCGGCGCCAGGCGCTTTGCAAAGGTAAACTTTACCTTCGGTAAGTCTTGCTAAGACTTTAAGACCATTAGCAAAATCTTCTTTATGCTCGCGGATCACCACTACGGGATCGGCAGCATGGGGTTGCGTATCAATGGCGGTTACAAATATACCCGCAGCAGAAGAATCTACGGCTGGCACTTTGCTGAAAGGACGAGTACGCAATGCAGTCCATAAACCTGACTCAATCAGGTTGTCACGGACCAGTTGCGAGTCAAGCGTATCAAGAGCAGTGGCGTCATACTTAGCAAAGGAAACGCTTTCGTTACCTTCCACTTGAATAACAACAGACTGCAGCACACGCTGGGCGCCCCGGTTAATGTCTAATATAGTACCACTGGCTAAAGCCGTATATTTTACGCCAGGATTTTTCTTATCTTCGAAAATCACCTGACCTTTTTGTACTTTATCGCCCACTTTGATCTTCATCGTTGGACGTAAGCCAATATACTCTTCACCCAAAGTAGCTACATGTTTAATGGCTGGGCCATTATGGATAACTTGCTCTGGTCCGCCTGCTATAGGCAGTTCCAATCCTTTCTTAATTGTAATCATATCCACAAGCACTACGTTTTGAAGGAAAGACAATGCGCCGCGTTCCTGCTAAATACGTAGGTTTTAAACAAAACCTACTGCATTGAGCTAGCGCAGATTTATCACAGAAATGCGATCGCAATCACGCTGGTCGCGCGCATTTTACCCCAATTGCCGTGCCATCGCCACGAAAATTATAGGTGTTTTCAAACCTAAAATAAGGATTTAAAAGAATCATGCACTACAGCGTTCACCTTCCGACCGAGTGAGGGCTCAGAAAGAGAGAGTATTACGGTCACTAAATACTATAACATTAATTTTAAAAGAATTAATTTAGCAAAAGGTCGATATATCAAGATAACCAGAAATATAAATACCTTTTCGCTTTCTTGCTGAACAAACGTCAAACAAGATTTAACTCAGTTTAGAAACGCCATTGATAGCCCAAATAGCTGATCCGTCCATTTTCTACTCGAATTCCGCTATTTGATGCTGAGGTTACCAAGGACTCATCAAGTAGATTTTCGACCCGAACATACAATCGATGGTGCTTATCAATATCGTAATTAGCCGCTATATCGGCACGCCATTGACCGTCAACACGCTGCAACTCACTACCATACTGACTGAAATCACGCTCAGATTGATAAGCAGCAACAAGGTTTAATTGATATTGGGCGTATTCAATCCCCGCACTCAATTGCAATTGATGCTCGGGTAACCAAGCCAGTTTGTCGCCCTCCAGGACGCAACCTTGGATATCGGTGCAGGTGCTCGTCTGATATTCAGCGCTAAGATACTGATAGCTTAAGCCTAAGGGCAATTCAAATTCACCCAGCATCCACTGATAACCTAGGCCGAGTTCAATCCCATAGCTGAGCACATCAGGAATATTCTCTTGGGTGAGTAGACGACTATCAACACACATGGAATAGCTATCACAATCAACATGTAGATTATCAAATTCTTGCACATAGGCGCGCAAATCGGCCTTAATTCCTTCGCTCGCATATTGGGCGCTGACTTGATAATGGAGTGACTCCTGTGCTTCCTGAGTAAGATTGCCTGCACTCGCGGCTGCCCACGCTCGGCGGATATCAGTACTAAAGCGCCAATCGCCAGCGTCATACAGCACACCAAATTGTGGCATCCAATCGCTATCAGAAAAGTCCGCTTCATCAAGCCCTGCAAAGACTAAGCTAAGCTCACGATTGACACTGACATGCTCGTAAGTAAGCCCTAACTTGATTTGCATACCTTGCCAACGCCATAAAGAGTCGATTGCCGACGTCAGCGCAGTGGCATCATCGGTGTAGGCTAACACCGCATTAGACTCATCACGCACTATACTTCTGTCCGCTTGCCACAAAGCCGTTTGATCACCGAAACGCATTTCGGCTTTATCGGTATGATAACGAGCACTGTAGGTAATTTGATGCTTTCCATATTGGTTTATCGCCTGAGTCTGAGCACCAAACGCACTGTAATCATTATCTTGTACCAACATATTGATATCGGCACCATTAACACTGGGATTTCGGTCAAAGGCGGCAATGTCGTAAAGGGTTCCCAAGCCAATATTTTGCCCATTAAACACGCCAAGCTGATCCAGTTGTTGTGAATATGATTGATAGTAAAAGTCGCTAATCACTCGACTGTCACCCAAATCCACTTGATGTGATAACTGGTATTTATGCTGTCTCCCTTGGTGGGTATCTTGTGCTGTAGCGGAATATAGCTGTAATGGATCTTGCTGCCAGTCGGCAGCCGTTATCCCAAGCAATGAGCGATAACTATCGTCATCGATAAATTGATAGGTAAATTCAGTTTGCTGTGGACTGCGAGCACCAAGCAAGCTCGTGGCGTTGACCTTAAATAAGATATCCGTTTTTTTTCTGTCAGCATCACTGCCGTTTAAAAAATTCGCATCGCCTTGTTGTTTTAAATAATTGGCGGCAAATAAGGCTCCGTATTCTTTTTGCTTAACGCCCCAACGCAGGCCAGCATTTACATCGGAATCTGTTGTCCCCTCAATTTGAACACTACCGGATTGCGGGCGCTCAATAATGTTAAGGCTTTGATAATCCACAACCCCAAACGCTCCCTGACCACCAACAGCCATATTGGCCAGTGGTGTAGTCGTCACACTTTGCTGTAATAAAAGATGGGGTAAGAGTTGCAGTTGAGGGGCTGAGTAAGGCGCAGGTGAGAAATACACCCGATCTTGCATTACAGCGACACCTTGGCTGGCAGAACGCATACTGATATTGGCGGAATTGCCACTATGGTCGGCTCGAAGCAAGGTTAAGCTATTAAGATTGCTTAATTGCATCGCATCATCGCTGGAATGGTACTGCTCATTGAGCTTGGCTAAATCGAGCGTTTGAGAATAAAGGGGATTTGCATTGAGTGAGTTAGCGTAAATACAGGAAACCGCCAGCGCGGTCAGCGACATGACAAAATAGCGACTTGGCATACCAAGCTCCCAAAATTTTTGTTAGCGTACGGCGTTTGTTGTTATTTTGTAAAATAGCGGAATTAGTTCGAAAAAAAAAGCGACTAATGTCGCTTTCTTGACGCTTTCGCGTTAAGCCCATATTTGCGGCTTAGAGTTTACCTAAAATCTCATCACTGAGTTTTAAATCATCGTTGCGGTTAACACTCACACCAGCAGCGATAATATTGCGTGCAATTTCCTGTGCTTGCTCCAAAGAGTGCATCTCGTAGGTACCGCATTGATATTCGTTCAGCTCAGGAATTTCAGATTGTTCAACGACTTTCAGCACATCTTCCATAGAAGCAAGCCACGCATCCGCCACTTGATGTTCAGTGGGCACACCAATCAGGCTCATATAAAACCCAGTGCGACAGCCCATTGGCGAAATATCAATAATTTCCACATCATTGCCATTTAGATGGTCACGCATAAAGCCTGCAAATAAATGTTCCAAAGTGTGAATACCACGCTCGCTAAGGATATCTTTATTCGGCGCGCAAAAACGTAGATCAAATACTGTGATCGCATCACCTTTGGGGGTAGTCATATGTTTGGCGACACGCACAGCAGGTGCATTCATTCGAGTATGGTCAACAGTAAAGCTATCAAGTAATGGCATAGGGATCTCCAAATTATCAGGGCGATACAACGCCACTGTCGCTATCTATTTATATGAGTGCAAGCATAACACCAAACAGTAACAAGTTAACGCAAGATGAAATCATCTCATATCAGTAAGGTGCTAATATGAACATTTTGGGTAAATAGCCATCATTAATGCTGTCGTTGTTGGCTGTAGGCATCTTCAGAAATCTTATGGTATTCACGCACGCCTTGCTCATAAGCATGATAAGCCCTATAGACTTTGTCCATCATGGGATCTTGTTGCGCCTGCTCTGCAATCACCTGTTGTGAGATCCGTTCAAGTTCAGTTAACACGGCAGACGGAAACGCCTTAAGCTCTACCCCTTCCTCTTTTACGAGAGTTTCAAGTGCACTGACATTACGCGTGGTGTATTCATCCAACATATCTTGATTAATGGCACGCGCAGCCGTCTTAACGATGGCTTGCAAATCTTTAGGCAGATTCTCAAAAGCATCCTTGTTAATTAAAAACTCCATATTGGAACCTGGTTCATGCCAACCGGGATAGTAATAATATTTAGCCACTTTATGTAAGCCAAAGGCGAGATCATTCACAGGCCCAACCCACTCAGCCGCATCGATTGAACCAGTTTGCAGAGCACCATAGAGTTCTCTTCCTGGCATATTGACGGGCACAGCACCGGCACGTTTGAGCACCTCACCAC
>NZ_JTLE01000094.1:115027-142707 GCF_000798835.1 Shewanella sp. ZOR0012 | reverse complement strand
ATTGCTAACTGTTGCATGAAAGCGGCGGCAACGGCTGTTGTAATCCATATAGTCCATCAAGTCTGCGAGCTGCGACCGATAAGGCTAAGCGTGAGCAGCACATTTTGCTTGGGCGCGCGTGGCTAACGGGCAATCGCCGCAGCGATGACTATTCGTGAGTTGATACCTTAAGCAGCACACGCGGCGAATATTGTCCGCATCAGCAGCAGAGGCGGGTAGCAAATTAATGCTGTTAAAGAGTGGATTAACCTCGCCATCCTCAAAGGATTTAGTGTTGAACAGCAGCGTCTTAAGCTGTTCAAATTCAATATCTGGCAATGCCATTTCGCCTAAATACCAGTGAATAAGGTAGCCTAAATGGCTCCAATACAGCTTTGCGGGTGTTGGGCTTAGACTGGTTAATCGCTCAACGTTAGGGATTAGATGGCTTTGAATCCACTGAATAAGTTGTCGTTCGCGGTGGGGCGTTAAGACCGTGGTTTTAACTATGGCAGCTTTTACTATGGCGGTTTTCACCTGAGGAGTTAGTGTTAATTGAAACTCAAAACCTGCGACTCTGCCCGAATCGTGGGGCCTAAGGTAAAAATGCTCAGGCGCTATATCAATTTGCTCAATCTGCTCAAGGGGGCTGGAGAGCGAGTGCGGCGCGTTAATAATCCACTCCAGCATGGGTGGCACTAACAGACCGAAATACCACTGTCCCCATAGCGAGTGCAGGGCTTTGGAATTATGGCTATGGCTGAGCAATACCTGCTCGGGTATATTTTCTAACGGGATGGAAGCTGTGGTTTTTCCCAAAGGTGGATAGGCCTTGGCAAAATCCAGTAATAGCGATTGATACACGGCTGGCTGACTCCAAGTATCAATACTGAGTCCTTGGGGCTTGGTGGTTGCTACAAAATGCTGAGCATAAAAAGGGGCACGCAGCGCCAGTCGTTGATTAAACGCTTTGGCGACTTGAGTTAAATCCGCAGGGCTTAGCGCTGTTAAGTCGGTTGTTTGCGCACCGCCCACAGTGCCAACACTCTGTGAGGGTTTGTGATGACACTGCTTGGTATGTTCAGGTTGAGTTCCTCTGGAAAGCTTGGCTAAGGTCAGTACCGTTTCCCTTTGGCGCGCCATAATCACTCCTTTGGCTTGAATTGATTAAACTGCGGCGAGTCTAGTCACCGCAGTTTTCATTGATGAACAGCTGATTATCGACAGTCCGTTAGAAGCGATAATCCAAATTCACGCTCATGCTGCGCGGGGTGCCGTATTGGAATTGGCTATATTGCCCCACTTGGCTGTAGTAGGTTTTATCTAAGGCGTTGTGCACATTGGCGCTTAGCTTTAGCTGCTCGGTAAAGGCATAACTTGCCATTAAGCTTGCTAATGCGTAGGAGTCTTGCTCAACCTCGACTCTGCCTAAGGGCGAGTTGACGGTTTGATAGACTCGGCTTTGCCAATTGACCCCAGCGCCTAGCTGCAACTTGTTCCAATCGCCGCTAAAGGTATAAGTAGTAAAGAGTTTTAGCTGCTGGCGAGGGGAAGTGGTGTTGATGCGATTGCCCTTAGGATCATCGGTACTGAACTGGGTGTAACCGAAGTAGATATTCCAGTCATCGGTGATTTTACCTGTGGATTCAAACTCAAAGCCTTGAGTTTTAGTGCCGTTAACCTCTCGATACACTGGGATAGTGGTGCCTGGCAGTACATCTCCGGTGCGTTCACCAACATTGTCTTGGCGAATTTCAAATACCGACAACGACATATCTAAGCTTTCATCCATCAAGCTGGCCTTAATACCCGCCTCGTAGTTTTTGCCTTTGACGGGGTCGATGTAGCTTGCATCGATGCGCTGCAAGGTTTGCGGCGCGAAAATATCCGTATAACTGGCGTAGAGGGAGTATTGCTCGCTCAGTGCGTAGGTCAGGCCAAAATAGGTGGTGAGCTCATTGTCGACCTTAAAATCATACATGCTGCCAAAGTTATCTTGGTCGGTTTGCCACTGGTTAAGGCGCAGCCCCGCAAGTAATGCCAAGGCATCGGTTAGATTGAGCTGCGTGGCCACATAGGCGGCGCTTTGCTCGGTTTCACCGAAGGAGCCCGTGGTGTGAGTCTCTTTCCACTGCGGTTTTGGATACTGGAAGTTGGCATCGCGAAAATCTCCCAAGGGCGGTACGGCGGCCGTAGGATAATAGTAAGGGTTGGCAAACTCTTGGCGCTGACCCGTCCAGCCAAAGGTCAGCTGATGCTCTTGGCCAAACAGGGCAAACATTCCTTGCGCCCGTAAGTCGAGGTTATGTTGGGTTCGGCTACCGTCAATATAGGCGATGGAACCTGCGGTTGCACCAAGATTGGTCACAGGATCTGGATAACCTGTAGCCCACAGTACATTATATTCCAGTGAGTTATCGCCATAACTGTAGGTGCCTTTTAGCTCCCAACCGTTATCAAAACGATGTTCAAGGCTGGCGAAGGTATTAAGCCCTTGGGTATGCGCCGAGGCCCAATCGGGGGCCGTGGAGGTCGCGCGATCGTAATTTGTACGGCTGCCATCACTGTGGAACAGCGGCAGCCCGCCGGACATAGTGCCTTCGGGCGTGGTGTCTTGATAATCGACTCCTAAGGTCAGCAGTGTGCTGTCGCTAATATCGGTTTCAACAATGCCATAGAGGGTGGTGCGTTGCTGCTGGTATCTGTCTTGGAAGGATTCTTTATCCTGATAGGCGGCGACAACACGGCCACGAATACTGCCACTGTCATTTAAACCGCTGGATAAATCGACCATGCCACGCAGATTGTTCCATGAGCCGAAACTCACTGAGGTGTTGCCCATAAATTCTTGTGTCGGGCGTTTACGAATAAGGTTAATCGCGGCCGAGGGGTTACCTGCGCCAGTCATTAATCCTGTGGCGCCACGGACAATCTCCACCCGCTCGTAGATGGCGGTATCGATAAGGTTATCGCCGTAGTTAAAACGAGTGTCATAGGTGGTGGGCACGCCATCGTAAAGAATGCTAGTGACCGCAATCCCCCGCGAACTGATGCTGTATCTGTCGTTGTCCATTGGCCGGGCATTGATGCCGGCCACGCTGGTCATGGCTTCAATCACACTGTTTAACTGCTGATCTTGCATCATTTGGCGAGTGACCGAGGTGACGGATTGCGGCGTCTCTAAATAAGACAAATCTAGGCCTGTTGCCGTGTTCATCGCAGGGGTTTTGTAGCGCTTATCGTGGAGATCCTTAGCACCAACGACATTAATGATTTCAATGTCTTTGGTGGATTTTTTCTGGGTATCGCTAGTATCTGCATAAGCATAGGGCATGCTGAGTATGGCTGAGCAGAGGATAAGCTCTGGGCGTGTGATGGCGAGTTGGCAGTGAGCAGCGAGTCGGTTGAGGGCGAAGGTTTTCATAATAATGATCTTAAATTCCATTTTGGCGGTTTGATTGACTAGGTTGTTTTTGGGCACAGATGAATGCCCAGGGTGGGCGCAGGCCCACTCAAGGTTAAAAATGCTTTAGGGTTTTAGCTTCTTATTTGCTGAGCCAAAGGCATGGCTTTGCCTGAAGGCGGCTAGCGGATTATCAAGTCCACCCGCAAAGCGCAGATTTTTTTCCCTGTCGGCAAGGTCAATCATCTGCTGGTTGTTATTGAGCTGAATGCGATTCAGGCAAGTGCGGACGAAGCTGTCTTTAAAGAGATCGTATTGTGCAAATTTGTCCGCCAAGTGCGGATGCTGCGCTTGATAGTCGCGTACATTGTCTGCCACCAACTCCCAAAATAGCGCTTCGATCACCGCGGTTTGCTTATCCAGAATTGGCGCTAAGTAACGGAAAATACAGTCAAAAATATCGAGCAAGATATAGTTGAGCTTCATCTCTTCTTCAAGCTCGACTGCAAGGCGTTGCACCTCTTTGGGTAGTGGCTCGCTACCGTTCAATACCGCGACTTCTTCGCCGATATCCTTCATCAATATTTTGACTGGGATACCGGCATCAAGCACTAAAATTAGGTTCTCGCCATGGGGCATAAACACCAGATCATAGGCGAAAAAGGCGTGCAGTAGCGGCGATAAGTAGAGCTTGAGATAACGCGTAACCCACTCCTTGGCGCTTAAGCCTGAGTGCTCAATTAGCGCTGCAATAAGTGCCTGTTCTTGATGATCTATGTGTAATAGCGCTGCCATGGTCATCAGGGTTTGCTGTGGCTCAATATGCGGTAGTGGGCTCTCACGCCACAGCGCCGACAGCATTTTCTTGTAGGCGCTATCTTGGGTGAGGGCCTCTTCGTAATACCTGTGGTGATAACCAATCGCGGCGATTTCTTTGAGGATCACAAAACCTTGTTCGGCAAAATAGCTGTCGCTTTCGATAAGCTTGGCTACCCAAGCGTTGATCTGCGGGGTGCAGCTCATATACAGCGGCGAAAGCCCGCGCATAAAGCCCATATTTAAGATAGAAAGCGCGGTTTTGACGTAGCATTTTTGCGGCGCACTTAAGTTAAAGAAGGTGCGGATCGATTGCTGAACTTGGTAGCAATCTTGGCTCTCGCCCAGGTAAATAATGTCGCCGCGGGCGATTTCGCCGGCAAAGGTGCGGGCAATTTTTTCGCGCCATTGCCACGGATGAACGGGCATAAAATAAAAGCTATCGTCCGCTTGCCCCAGTGCGCTTAAGTGTTGTTGAAACTCGGTGAACTGTTCACCAAGCTCTTGTTTTAGCAAGGTATCATGGTCTAATCCTTCGAGGGCGGAGAAGGTGGTTTTATCCTTATGCACCGCAATCCACACTAGCTGAAGCGCGCTGGCACTCTCGGGGGCAAATTGGTAATAGTCCTGCATATCAAAACCAATGCGGCCATTGTTGGCGATAAACACCGGATGCCCCTCGGTCATGCCCGCCTCAATAGTTTGATAATCGGCCTTAGCGAGTGTAGCGGCGGGGATGGCTTGATGGGCCAACTTGTAGGCCTTGCTGTAGAGCGTGCTGGTGATTTCTTCAAGATAAGTGGGCAACAGGGTTTCACTGATGCCAAGCACATTTTTTAAGCTGATTATCAGCCTCATGGCATCGAGGGGTCTTTCAGTGCCCGCACTGGTGACTCGGATAGAATCTGTCGCGATATCAAGGTGGTCGAGCTGATAATGGCGCGCGCTAAAGTAATACGTGCAGTCATTTAACCTGAGCTCATAGTGATTTACCTTTGCGCCTTGGGCGTAAATCTGTGGGCTAATGATCTTCTCATGGGTAAATTCACAGAGGATTTTCTTCACCAAATGGCGATTGGCTGCCTGCCAATGTTGGGGCGTTAAATGGGCGGGCACATGGGCGTAAGAGGGTAAGGCCTCGATATTCGGCAACTCGGATTGGGCGAATGGTTTGAGTAATAAGGTGTTAGTGGCTAAGTTCATCGGTTCACCTACAAAGTGATAAGGTTAAAAGTGACTGGGTAACAGGACGATTTTTACTCGGCAATTGGTGGGCAGCTTGAGTTGTCGTCAGGCGGCTTTGGGCACTGCAAAAACCTAAAAATGCGGCTTTGGTACTGAGTTGAATGGCTTTTTGGTAGCGGATCCCGATTTGGCAATTTAAGCGGTGGATCTTGTGGTTTTGCTGATCCGGCTCGACCACGAGTCGCGTAAACGCGAGGGTTTCAAGAACAAGTTGGGCGATAGCCTCCATCACTTTGCGGGATAAGCCATGAATCGGTTTGCCTTCAATCGGCGCAAGGATTAAATGCATACCGCAATCGAGCGGCTTAACCTGATAGTGCTGGCCAATTTCGTCATGGGCTGGGTCGTAGAGTTCCACCATAAATAAAGGTTTTGCCTGCCATTCCCCAATCAGTGCCACTTTGTGTTCCGAGGGTGCCATCGCTTGAGCAAGTGCATCAAGACTCATCCCCTGCATGCCCCAAAACTTGGCATAGTCTTGGTTAAGCCATGATTGCAGCATGGCAATGTCTTGCTCAAGGTTCAGAGGTTTAAGCACAAACTTATTGATTACAATCTGTTTTGAGAGCAAATCTAAACAGCGTTGGCTCCATTGACTGGCCATTACAGTGCCTCCTTATTCGGTGCCATTAAGGCCGGTGTACTGCCACCAGAAGGGCTTATCCGTAGCACGGTTTGTGGCTCATTACTGGGTTGTTGCGTGGGCTTGGCTGACGGATTTAACTCCTGACAAGGCTTAGAAGACGCAACCGCTGAGTGAGTGTTGCTTTCGACGGGTTGGTTTTTCGCGTCGTTGATGTTGTTGGGGTCAAAGGTTTGGAAGGCGATCCGCGTTTCAATCGGATAGGGGGCGTAACCTAAAACCGCTTGCAGAATGATGGCATTGCGATAGCAGCCCATACCCAAATCGGGTGAGCTAATGCCATGGGTATGTAGGCCCGCATTTTGGATAAAAATATCGCCTCTGACATCGATGCCATAGTCACGCTGGATGGCGAGTTGGCCACGATCATCAAATTCGATTTGTGATTTAATCCCTTGAATAAACTCGGGTAAACGATATTGATAGCCAGTGCCTAAGACGACGGCACCTGTCAGTTGCTCGAAGGCATATTCTTGCTCGAGGTGGTTGAACTTGAGTGTCAGCTTGTCGCCCGAGGTATCGATTGCTGTCAGTGCCACGTTAGTCAGCAGCTGGCATTGGATATCGCTGACTAAACGCTTTTGGTAAAGCAGGTCATAAATATCGTTGATTAGCTCGGCATTGATCCCCTTGTAGAGGGACTTTTGCTCTGCGATTAAGTGATGGCGTTTTTCCGGCGACAGTTCGTGGAAATAATCCACATAATCTGGTGAGGTCATCTCTAGGGTGAGTTTGGTGTATTCCAGCGGATAAAAGCGTGGCGAGCGGGTCATCCAATTTAGTTGATAATCATAAATATCAATGTCTTGTAGAAGATCGTAAAAGATTTCCGCTGCACTTTGGCCACTGCCAATCACGGTAATGGCGCTTTGGCTTTGCAAGTAGGCTTTTTGCCGGATATAGCTGGCGCTGTGCATGACACGCGGGTCTTGAATTGGGCAATTATCGGGTAGATAGGGAGTCGTGCCAGTACCTAATACCAGTTTGCGGCAGCGATAAGTGTGGGGTTTACCACTGCGTCTATCTACTCCCGTAACATGGTAGATGCCTTCACCGGCGTTGTAATCTAATTGTGTGACCTTAAAACTGAATCTCAGATTGGATAGTTGTGTGCTGACCCATTGGCAATATTGGTTATATTCATGCCTTGGGAGAAAGAAGTTTTCACGGATATAAAAGGAATAGAGTCGGCCTGTTTGTTTGGCAAAGTTAAGATAACTAAAACGACTTGTCGGATCGGCCATAGTGACCAAATCGGACATAAAAGGTGTTTGTAATCGAGAGGAGTTGATCAGCATACCCGGGTGCCAATCAAACTCGGTTTTAGCATCTAAAAATAAACAGCTGAAGTTATTAAGAGGTTCACATAGAGCCGCCAGTCCTAAATTAAATGGGCCTATGCCAATGCCGAGTAGATCGTAAATCGTACGATCAGTTTCCTTTTTTGGGGTAGTCACTTACGCCTCCTTGAATTCCTATTAAAACGGTTGCAGCCACCATCGACTGATGGATGAGTAGATGAGTGGACCTCTCTAAAGTTGCTTTATGAATCATTCTTTTGTGCTGCCGAACAGGAGCTTTACCGCTTGTTTTGCTATTACTCGCTCAGTGCAACGAGGAATAAATTAGCATCATAAAAATTACAAATGCAAATCATTCTCATTTAGTGCTTGTCGGATGAGTCGTACTTTTGACTGTTAAATAAAAGGCTGAAATACGGTTTGTCGGTGAGTTGATCAATGGGGAAGAAGGAAGGTCTAAGAGGTGTCTAAATGTATCACCAAAAATAATATTTATTTAAAAACAGTTGATTAAGTTGTTTTTTTGGTTGGTGATATTTTGCCCTAATTGCTTTTAGTGGCTTTTGAGGAGGCAACGAAAGTGCGAATAACTGCTGAGTGTAAATCGACTGTAAATCCGAATTAGTTCGTCAATTAACACTGCTAGTCAGCTATAAAAGATTGGATAAGCAAACGTAAAAGCCATCTTAAAAATGGCTTTTTGTGGAGTCAAAAGCAGAGGGAGAAGCAAAGGCCTAAGGTAATTGCACAAAAGCGGCGGTAAGTTTACGCACTAGGGGCAATACCATCAGCAGAGTCGGGAATGCCACCACCCAAGAGATAAACCATGCGCTCAACCAGAGCTCAACAAATTGTGCAGATGCGCCGACACCATTAAAAGTACTGATCCCAGAAACGATGCAACTCATTAAAATAGAAAGAAAAAATGGCATCACAACTGTGGCGTATTTTGCGGGTAACTTTGGTGTACCAAAAATAGTGCGGCTTTTATTTGTTGGTACAGAGTGTAAGCTAGACATGGAAACCTCAACAGGGTGTGACTTAGGCGAAAGAGCTTGCTGATTAGTGCTTAAGATTTACATGTATTTATGTAAACCCAAAGCGCAATCCGTTCGCCATTTTAGGAGCAAAACACGGCAAAAGCTATGGTGATACAGACCGATACTGGTCGTTTTGCGTTGGGTGAATAATCAGAACTAATCGTTTTATCGCCTAGGCTTGCCAATTGGTTGCCCATAATTCCCCGGTAACATTGACCCAATGACCGCGAGAAATTGGTGAGGTACCGAGTTCATTATCAAAGGGTAGGGTGAAACTTGATTGCAGTAAATACACAGTATCATCAGGCGTTTGGGTGATTTCGACAATTTGTCCCGAGGCCTCAAAGTGACAATTATGTTTGGGGAATTGCAGACTTTGGCGATGTTCAATAATGTCGGTTTGCAAATTTGCCTTGGCTAAACGGCCAAACAGTTCAACCGTCACCCATTGATTGACGGGGAAACGTTGCTTAGCTTGTTGATCATTGCCTTGATAGTAAAACCACACTGGAGCGCCATTATCCCATTGGGCAGCGACTTCACCTTGAAAACCACAGCCCCAAGGTGTGACGTCGAGAATATAGATCCGATACTGCATATAAAGTCCATTTACCATAACAAAAGCGTCGATATTATTTGCGCTATATTAACATTTATCTCGTAAACGCATGAGACACAGATCCTAATATAAGCCTTGGGTTTGACAGTTTTAAGATACCGTTGATTCTGTGCTAGTTATGGTTGTTACTGCTATGGGGAATATATAAAAAAGGGCCAACTCTGCTGATTTGGCCCTAAATCGGGATGTTATTCAGATGAATAGATTAGGTTGCCGCTTTCATCGCGCGGGTAAAATCGCCTAATGCTGCTAGTAGTTTCACTTCATCTTGTTGATAGGTTTCGATAATTTTAACTACGGCTGAGCCAGAAATCGCACCCGCGGCGCCTGCTTTGATGGCGGCGCTCACTTGAGCAGGCTCTGCAATCCCAAAGCCTAATAGCGGTGGCGGCGCATTAAATGCTTGCAGCTTAGCTAAAATTTCTTCAACGGGCGTACCTGCCTTAGTGTCTGTACCTGTTACGCCAGCGCGGGACAATAGATAGGTATAGCCTTCACCACTTTGGCTGACCTTCGCAAGGGTGTCACTGTCGGCATTGGGCGGCGCAATAAAAATTGGCGCAATGCCATGGGCTTTGGCCGCTTGAATAAATGGTGCGGCTTCTTCAACTGGCACATCGGCAATTAACACTGAATCCACGCCCGCTTGCTGCGCTTTGGCATAAAAAGCATCTATGCCATTGGCGAATACGAGGTTCGCATACAGCAATAACCCAATTGGAAGTTCAGGGTATTTAGCGCGGATCTTGGCCAGCAATTCAAAGCAGGCTGTTGGTGTTGTACCCGCGGCTAAGGCTCTGAGATTTGCGCCTTGGATCACGGGGCCATCGGCGAGCGGATCGGAGAAAGGAAAGCCTAACTCCAGCGCATCGGCACCGTTTTGCACTAAGGTGTCGATAATTTTCAGTGACAGCTCAGGGCTTGGATCGCCTAAGGTGACAAAAGGCACAAAGGCGCCGCGGCCTTCGGCTTTTAAACGGCTAAAAGCGGCGTGATAACGGCCAGCTTGATGAGGGATAGTTTGGTTTGAAATGCTGCTCATCTTAGTTATTCCTCTTTACCGTTTAAAATGTCTGACACAGTGAAAATATCCTTATCGCCTCGGCCTGAGAGGTTGACAACCAAAATGGTCTCTTTGGTGCACTCTTTCGCCAGACGCATTGCATAGGCTAGGGCGTGGGCCGATTCGAGCGCCGGAATAATCCCTTCGCTGCGAGCCAGTAATTGGAAGGCTTCTAGGGCTTCATCATCGGTGGCCGATTCATAGCGGGCACGGCCGATGGCGTTCAAATGGGCATGCTGTGGGCCGACCGAGGGAAAGTCTAATCCTGCTGAAATCGAGTAAGACTCTTCGATTTGGCCTTCACTGTCCTGCATCAATGGGGCTTTCATACCAAAGAAAATCCCGGTTTTACCATGTTTTAGCGGCGCGCCGTGCATATGGGTATCAATACCTTTACCCGCAGGCTCGACGCCAATCAGCTCTACATCGGCTTCATCAATAAAGTCGGCAAACATCCCGATAGCATTGGAGCCGCCGCCGACACAGGCGATGACCGCATCGGGCAGGCGACCTTCGCGCTCAAGTATTTGTTTTTTGGTTTCTTCACCAATAATACGTTGAAATTCACGCACTATGGTCGGGAACGGATGTGGTCCAGCAGCTGTGCCGAGCAGATAGTGGGCTTTTTCGTAACTGCCAGACCAGTCGCGCATCGCCTCGTTACAGGCGTCTTTCAAGGTGGCAGAACCAGAGGTTACAGGGATAACCTCGGCGCCCATCAGCCGCATTCTAAATACGTTAGGTGATTGGCGGGCAACGTCTTTCGCGCCCATATACACTTTGCATTTTAATCCCAGCAGCGCACAGGCAAGGGCGGTGGCAACACCGTGTTGGCCTGCACCCGTTTCGGCAATAATTTCCTTTTTACCCATACGTTTAGCCAATAATGCTTGGCCCAATACCTGGTTGGTTTTATGGGCGCCGCCGTGGAGTAAATCTTCCCGCTTGAGGTAGATTTTAACCATGGGATTGGGACTTAAATTGCGGGTTAAGGTGAGTGCCGTGGGGCGACCGGCGTAGTTTTTCAGTAAGTCGGTAAACTCGGCTTGGAAGGACTCATCGGTTTGTGCGTCGACAAAAGCACTCTCAAGTTGCTTGAGGGCGGGGACTAAAATCTGCGGTACATACATACCACCGTATTCGCCGAAATAAGGGTTAAGCTTTAACTGTGACATACCTTGTTCCTTATCCTATTTATTTGTTTCGATTGCGGTTTAGGTTAACGCCATCGAGTTTCAATTCTTGCTTGCCTGTGCTTTGCACAGTTTTTTATAAAAGCTGGTCTAGAGTCGTAATTGACTAAATGCCGCTTGGATCTTCTCTGCCGACTTAATGCCAGGGGCGGTTTCGAGGCCAGAGTTAAAATCTAAACCGTAAAACCCTTGAGCATTGGCACGGGCAGCATTGTCCGCATTGAGGCCACCCGCGAGCATGGCCTCGGCTTTATGGGCAATGGGGAGTTGCCAATCAAAGGCTTGGCCAGTACCACCAAAACCTGCGTCATTCTTGCTATCGAAGAGATAACGCTGCACACCTCTTGGCATAGCAGCAAGTTCGCTGCTTTGGGCATCAACACTGACCGCCTTCCAAATTTGGGTGTTCAGTCCTGCCTGTTGTAACAATTGGCTTAGCTCAGTAATTTCTAACTCGGTTTCATTGCCGTGCAGTTGCACTGCGGCTAAATCACATGCTTTGGCGATACTTGCGATTAGCTCTGGCTCGCTGTTAACGAACACCCCGACAAACTCAATGGCGGGCAAGTTGGCGGCACGGTATTGCTCGACTAACTGTTTGGCGGCATCTTTTGTGAGTGCTCGTGGTGATTTTTCAGCAAAAATGAGTCCAGCATAAACTGCGCCCGCAGTGGCTGCAGCTTGAATATCCTCAAGGCGGGTGAGACCGCAGACTTTATTGTGACCGAAGATCAATTTACGGCAGGCTAAATCAATGTCTTCTTCGGCCATAATCGAGCTCCCGACCAAGAAGCCATCGACTAACGGACTTAAGCGGCGCACTTGCTCGTTAGTGTAAATGCCCGATTCGCTGATCACCACGCGATCGCTGCCGATGTGCGGCGCAAGGGCTTCGGTGGTGGCTAAATCGGTACTTAAATCTCGTAAGTTGCGGTTATTAATGCCAATAATAGGTGCATTTAAGACGATGGCGCGTTTCAGTTCTTCTTCATTGCTGACTTCGGTCAGCACATCGAGTTGATACTTGGCCGCCTCGTTGGCAAGTTGTTGATATCGCTCATCATCGAGCACTGAAAGCATCAACAGAATCGCATCGGCACCCTGATGAGCCGCTAATTTGATTTGATATTCATCAACAAAAAAGTCTTTACACAGAATTGGTTGGCTCACTTTTGCCCGCACTTTCGGGATATAGTCCATATCCCCTTGGAAAAATTGCTCATCGGTTAATACCGAAATCCCCGCAGCATACTTGGCATAAATCGAGGCGATGGCTTCGACATCAAAGTCTTTACGGATTAAGCCTTTGGATGGACTGGCTTTTTTGCACTCTAAAATATAACCCGCCTTCGGGGCTTTTAAGGCGGCAAATAGACTACGGTCCGAGATTTTTGGGGTTAAGCTGTCTTCAGGAAAACGCAACTTAAGGGCGGCGATATGGGCGGCCTTAGTATCGACGATACGGGTTAAAACGTTGGCTTTTGCGGTACTGGTTTGCATGCTACCCCTTACATCCTGCGATGCTTGATTATCTTCCGAGCGATGCGCGTCGGGTTGTTGAACCTGTGCCATGGTCATTATTCCTGTGCTTCGCTGCTGACTTTAGCGAGTTGATTCAGTAATTCAAAGGCTTTGCCGCTTTTTATGGTATTGAGCGCAAGGGCGGTGCCGGCTTTGACTGAGTCCGATAGGCCACACAGATATAAGGCACAACCCGCATTGATGGCAACCGCATGGGTGTGGGCATCGCTGCCTTGTCCTTGCAAAATCGATTGCGTGATTTGGGCGTTCTGTGCAGGCTCGCCCCCTTCAAGCTCAGTAATGTGGGCTTGAGGCACACCAAAATCCGCCGGTGTTAATTGATATTCAATAATCTCACCGTCTTTGAGTTCGGCGACCTGTGTGCTGCCATGGAGCGCTACTTCATCTAAACCACTGCCATGTACCACCATGGCTCTTTGCGTGCCAAGGGCTTGCAGTACGCGGGCGATAGGCGTCACTAGCTCTGGGCTATATACCCCAAGCAACATAAATTCTGGGCGCGCTGGGTTAATCAATGGCCCTAACACATTGAATAAGGTGCGAGTTTTCAGGGCTTGGCGCACAGGCACTGCATGTTTGACACCGCCATGGTAGTGGGGCGCAAACAGGAAGCACAGATTGAGTGATTCGAGGCAGCGGCCCGCCAGCTCGGGTGACATAGTTAAATCGATGCCAAATTGGGCGAGTAAATCTGACGAGCCCGATTTGCTCGAGACGGAACGATTACCGTGTTTTGCAACCTTGGCGCCAGCAGCTGCGGCGACAAAGGCGGCAGTGGTGGAAATATTAATGGTATTAAAACCATCGCCGCCGGTACCGACGATATCGATAATCCCTTGGCTACGGCTTGAAGCTGGATAGGGGAAAGGCTTAGCGGCTGCGCGCATCGCATCGGCGGCGCCACTGATTTCGGCAATGGTTTCACCGCGAACTTTAAGCGCCATTAACATGCCCGCCATCACGGTTTCATTCATTTCACCTTGGATAAGGGTGCTAAAGAGGCTGGCGGTTTGCTCGCGTGTTAATGCCTTGCCCTGAAACAAAATATCGAGCAGGGGCTGAATCGATGTTGCATTCATTATTGCGCTCCTGCGGTATTGTGGGCGATGTCTTGAGTCAAAAAGCTTAAGGTTTGGGTTAACAATGTGCTGCCCAAGGTCGTTAAGATGGATTCGGGATGAAACTGAAAACCGACTGCCCTGTGCTCGGCATGCAAAATCGCCATAGGCATATCTTCTGTGGTGGCAATAACATCAAGACAATCAGGTACTTTTGTGGCTACTAAACTGTGGTAGCGGGCGACAGGTAAGGGCGAAGGTAAGTTAGCAAACACGCCTTCACCATTATGGAAGGTGGGACTGGCTTTACCGTGCACGACAAAAGGCGCGCGCTCCACTTTACCGCCGTAATATTCCACCATGGCTTGATGACCTAGACAGATCCCAAGCATAGGCACTTTGCCCGCGACTTTGTCTATTAGCGCCATCATGGAGCCCGCTTCATGGGGCGCACCTGGGCCTGGCGATAAGACTAAGGCGCTAGGCTCGGTTTCCGCCAACAGCTTGTCGGCAATATAGTCGGCGGCAACATCGTTACGGTAGATCACCACTTCACAGCCAAGGCTTCTAAACTGGTCGACTAAGTTGTAGGTAAAGGAGTCGAAGTTATCGAGTAAATAGAGTTTCATCTTAGGCTCCTTATCTTGGTTGTTCAGTCGAAGTGGTCGCAGTTGCTTGATGGCTTTCATCCAAGCCTGCGCCCATCTTGATGGCAGAAATCACCGCCTGCGCCTTTTGGCGCGTTTCATCGGCTTCACTCTGGGGATCGGAATCAAACACCACGCCAGCACCCGCTTGGATATGGGCTACACCGTTTTTCACAAAGGCGGAGCGGATAACGATACATGTGTCCATATCCCCAAGGGCATTGAGGTAACCCACTGCGCCACCATAGCTGCCTCGGCGGGTCTTTTCCGCCTGACGTACGAGTTGCGAGGCGCGCACTTTCGGGGCGCCAACCAGAGTGCCCATATTCATACAGGCTTGGTAGGCGTGGAGTGCATCTAAGTCTTGGCGTAGTTGACCTGTGACGCGGCTGACTAAATGCATCACGTGGGAATAACGGTCGACTTTAAGTAACTCGGCCACTTTGCGGCTGCCGCTTTGGCTGATACGGGCGATATCGTTACGGGCTAAATCGACCAACATTAAGTGCTCGGAGAGCTCTTTTTTATCTAAACGCAATTCGAGTTCGATACGGCTATCGAGGTCGAAATCAATCTCGCCGCTGGCGGTTTTGCCGCGCTTACGGGTGCCTGCAATCGGGTAGACTTCGACCTGATTATTGCTGGCTTCATATTTCAACGCGCTCTCTGGCGAGGCACCAAACAGGGTGAAGTCATGGCCCCTGAAATAAAACATATAGGGGCTGGGATTGGTTAAACGTAGTGCGCGGTAAGCCCCTAAGGTATTTGGGCAGGGCAGGCTAAAACTGCGTGAGGGCACCACTTGGAAGATATCGCCCGCAATAATGTGTTCTTTTAAATCGATAACGGTTTGTTTAAAGGCCTCATCACTGATATTGACTTGCTCAGTCGCTGTTATCCCAACCAGCGCGGGCGCAGGTTCTATATCATTGGCTAAGGTTTGGCAGTCAGCGCTAATGTGGCTAGCTCGTTTGGCTAAGGCTTGGGTCACTTCAACCAGTTTTGCAGAACCTTCACTAAAATTGTGGGTGATGATTTCGGCTTGTTTCTGCTTGTGATCAATAAGAATTAAGGTTTCGGCAAGATAAAATAAATAATCAGGGCAATCATTTGCACCATTTGGTGCTTTAGGCAGTGGCTCCACTGTATCAATCAAATCGTAGGAAAGTACGCCACCTAAAAATAAGTCTTCGAATGCTGGCGTCTGACCACAGTCGATATGTTTAACAAACAAGCGTAAACCATCAAGTGGCGAGGTGGACTTTAAGCGGGCATCTTCGTCCTTAAGCTCAGTGTCTTTTTGTAGCGTGACCACTAAGTTGTGGCCATCGCGTTGGCATTGAGTTTGGCTTGAGCGAGCACTAAAAAATTGCTCGATGGGGGCAAGTAAACTGGCACCATTGTCGCTCAGTGCGCTAAAGCGTAAACAATACCCGTCGCAGCGGATCATCAGCGCCGCATGGGTCATCACCATGCTCTTAAGATTTTCCTTGCTGTTTATTTCTGCTGATTCCAACAACATGGTATGGGGCGCATCTTGAGTGATGTGTTGGTACAAACGCAGCGGATCGCTATGGTATGCCAAGGTGGCCTTGATCGTATGTGAACGTGCAAATGTCTGCGGAGGTGAGGGGAAATTCCCTCCGTCGGCTTGGGTAACCTGATTAAATGTCTTTAGGGTCATGCTGTTATCTCGCTTTTATCCGTTTACCGCGTTGCAGACATTTTTCGCACCAACAAAAAAGCCCGCATTTCTGCGGGCTTTTGTTGATTCTGTTACTTTCAAATGAGCACAGAGCTTCACACCACCCGCTACGTTGGGAAGTGCCACCACCAAATGATGTTGAAAGAAGCGTTAGTATGGGTCATTCAAAAGGGTCTCAATAATTCGTTAGTTGAGCTATAGAAAACATGAGCCTGAGGCGAAAGTCAATTGAATATTTTTCAAAATGATGGATTCATGTGGCTAACTCACTGTGTCAAATGCGGTTCCTGCTGGATAAAGTGTGAGATAAATGCACATTTCATCTTAAATTAACGTACAATAACGGCATGAATACTCAAAGCATCTTGGCTGACTTGCACAGCCACACGACCGCATCTGACGGTCATCTCACGCCGTCCGAGCTGGTCGCCAGAGCCCTTGAAAAGGGCGTGCAGTTATTTGCGATAACGGATCACGATACGGTTGCAGGCTTAAGTGAAGCCCGCGCCTTCAATCAAGCGCAGACCGAACCGTTAAAGCTGATTTCTGGGGTTGAGATTTCAACCCGATGGAATAGTTACGATATTCACATTGTGGCGCTCAATTTTGATGAAACCCACACAGAGTTATTAACGTTTTTAGAAAACCAGCGTGACTTACGTGAGCTTCGTGCCGAAGAAATCGGCCATCGATTGGCTAAAGCCGGGATCGAAGGCGCCTATGAAGGCGCAAAAGCAATTGCGGCAGGCGCAGCGTTAAGCCGTGGTCACTATGCTCGTTGGCTTGCCGATCACGGTTATGCGGTGGATATGCCCAGTGTATTTAAGCGTTACTTAGCCCGTGGTAAGACGGGTTATGTGCCCAATAATTGGGGCGATATGGCCAGCGCAATTAAGGTGATCCACAACGCGGGCGGGCTCGCGGTATTGGCACATCCGAGTGGTTATAAGCTGTCTGCCAAGTGGTTAAAGCGTTTAGTGCGAGAATTTAAAGAAGCAGGCGGGGATGCCATGGAAGTGGTGCTCGGCCAGCAAACGGTGGATGATAGGGCCAATTTAGTGGCGCTGAGTGTCCAAAATCAGTTGCTTGCATCGATAGGAAGTGATTTTCACTTTCCAAGCAATTGGATTGAATTAGGTAAAAATCTCTACCAGCCTCAAGGTATTGATTGGGTCTGGCAGTCGGGATCTTGGATGGAACGACCATGAGTCAATTTTTTTATGTACACGAAGTAAATCCACAGACACGTTTGATTAGTCAAGCCGTGGCTGTGCTGAAGTCCGGCGGCGTAATTGTGTATCCAACCGATTCGGGTTATGCCCTCGGTTGCATGATCGGTGAGAAAGACGCAATGACGCGCATTACTCGCATTCGTCAAATCGAACACGATCATAATTTCTCGTTAATGTGCCGTGACTTATCTGAATTAGCGACCTACGCCAAGGTGGATAATCAGGCCTATCGCATCCTAAAAAGTTGCACGCCAGGGCCGTACACTTTCATTTTTAAGGCGAGTAAGGAAGTGCCCCGTCGTCTGCAAAATGACAAGAAAAAAACCATTGGTATCCGCGTGCCAGACAATGTGATTGCCTTAGCACTGCTCGAGGCGTTAGATGCGCCGTTGATGTCGACCAGTTTAGTGATGCCAAACGCAGAATTTGCCGAGTCGGACCCTGAACATATTCGCGACCTGTTAGAGCATCAAGTGGATGTGATTATTCATGGTGGTTATTTAGGTGAAAAGCCAACCACTGTCATCGATATGTCGGAAGATGGGTTCGAAGTCCTGCGTGAAGGCGCTGGGGATGTGACTCCGTTTCTGTAAAATCAGGTTTGTCTTAGCGATAGTGTGTGGCAGCGTATGTTAGCCCGATAAAACCGTCATTTGGCAGTTTTATCGCCACTAAATTACGGGTATAATCGCGCGTTTGCGAAGAAGCGAGTCAACTCGACTTAATGAGACTGATACTGTTTGCTTGGGAATGGCGTTTTCAAGGTGATTGTTTTACATGGGGATAGCGGATGCAGGGCACGCAACAAAGTTTACCCTTAGCCGTTGTTCGTGGTCAGGCGATGACCGAAATGCCGCAGGATTTGTTTATTCCACCTGAGGCGTTGGAAGTGTTCTTGGAGTCCTTTGAAGGGCCGCTAGACTTACTTTTGTATCTGATCCGTAAGCAAAAATTAGATGTTGTCGATTTACCCATTTCTCAGATCACCGCGCAATATTTAGAATATATCGCGATGCTCACTCAGGCGCGTATTGAACTGGCCTCGGATTATTTGGTCATGGCGGCTACACTGGCCGAGATTAAATCCCGTCTGCTGCTGCCGCGTATGGTGGCGGAAGATGAGGTGGAAGAAGATCCACGGGCTCAGTTGATCCGTCAATTGAAGGCCTATGAGGTAATCAAGGAAGCCTCGCAAAAAATTGATGATTTACCTCGGCTTGAACGCGATGTGTTTCAAGCAATCGCGGCACCTTCACCAAATATCAAACCTTTGGTGATCCCGCCTGATGTATCGTTATTTGAAATCGCCCGCGCCTTTGGCGAGGTGCTTAAACGTATCGATGCCAATGAAGATCATCATGTTAAGCGTGAACAGTTATCGACCCGCGAGCGCATGAGCCAAATTTTAGCCATGCTTAATAGCGAGACGTTTACGCCCTTTGAGCGTTTATTCAGTGTCGAAGAAGGCCGCGCCGGTGTGGTGGTGACCTTTTTAGCGCTAATGGAATTGGTCAAAGAATTATTAGTGGAATTGTACCAAACAGAGCCGTTTTCAACTATTTATGTAAAGGCCTATTAATTGATGCAGATAAATCCAATTCAATTAAAACAGCTTATTGAAGCGAGTCTGTTTGTATTGGGGAAACCCTTGTCGGTGAAAATGTTGAAAGAAACCGTGTTGGCGGATTTCAGTGTTTCCAGAGACAAAATCAAAGCCGCATTGGACGAGTTGCAACAGGATTATCAGGAACGGGGTGTTCAACTTGTGAAAGTGGCTGGAGGTTATCGCTTCCAGACCTTGGAAGTCCTGAGTCCGTTTTTGCAACCCCTGTGGCAGGAAAAAGCACCTAAGTATTCGCGGGCAACATTAGAGACTCTGGCGGTGATCGCCTATCGTCAACCTGTGACCCGTGGTGATATTGAGCAGGTGCGTGGTGTGGCCATTAGTAGTCACATCATCAAAAGTTTGTCAGATAGACATTGGATTAAAGTCGTTGGCCATAAAGAAGTCCCGGGGCGACCCGCACTCTACGCCACGACCTTAGAATTTTTAGCCTATTTTGGCTTAGATACCCTCGCGGATTTACCCGCGCTTACGGATACTGAGTCATTGCAGGCGGTATTTTCGGGTTTGAAAGTAACGCCTGAACAGTCAGAAGAGCAAGATACTAATGAGTGAAAAATTGCAGAAAGTCTTGGCCCGTGCAGGCCATGGCTCCCGTCGTGAGATGGAGGCATGGATTGCTGCAGGCCGAGTTAGTATTGATGGCGTGATTGCCAATCTTGGCGATCGTATCGAAGCTGATGCAAAAGTACGTATCGATGGTCGAGCCATATCGCTCAAGTCCGCCGATGATGTGATTTGCCGCGTGCTGGCCTATCACAAACCCGAAGGTGAGATTTGTAGCCGTAAAGACCCTGAAGGTCGTCCAACCGTGTTTGACCGCTTGCCTAAAGTGCGTGATTCGCGCTGGGTTGCGGTAGGCCGTCTGGATATCAACACTTCAGGCCTATTGCTGTTTACCTCTGATGGTGAATTGGCAAACCGTTTGATGCATCCCTCTAACGAAGTTGAACGCGAATACGCAGTGCGTACCTTTGGTGAAGTGCCAGAGGCTGCGGTACAACGTCTGCGTACCGGCGTGATGTTAGAAGACGGTATGGCGCAGTTTGATGCCATTAAAGCCGCGGGTGGTGAGGGTATGAACCAATGGTGGCACGTGTGTTTACGTGAAGGCCGTAACCGTGAAGTGCGCCGTTTATGGGAATCCCAAGAGGTGCAAGTTAGCCGTCTTATCCGTGTGCGCTATGGTATGGTGGAATTACCTAAATCCTTACCCCGTGGTGGTTGGATTGAATTGCCCATTGAGCAAGTTAACTACCTGCGCCAATTAGCGGGCCTTGAACCTGAAACTCGTACTATGCTGGCCGCAGATAAACACAGCGTGGCCCGTGCGCAGGTGAAGAGTGCCAAAATTCGCCGCGCTGTACGTAAGCATAAAGTCACCTCAACGGGTAAACCGAAGCCAACGCGTCAACGTAGCTAATCGGTTTATGTTACCCAGTTAAAAGGCCGCTTGCGGCCTTTTTTGCTTTCTGTAGCCTATGGTTATGCTATAACAACAAGCCTAAAGATGACGAGGAGATGAACCATGGAATTAATATCGGTCAAGCGAATTTGGGCGCAAGGTGAGCATAATGCTTTTACCGATCTGGTGTTATACCAAGGGGCATTATTTTGTGTATTTCGAGAAGGCTCTGCTCACGTATCTCCTGATGGCGCTTTACGTATTCTTTGCTCCTATGATGCCGGGGAAAATTGGCAAAGTGTGGCGCTGCTGACTTCGGCTCATGCTGATTTACGGGATGGCAAATTAATTGAATTTCGAGGTGAGTTGTTGCTATTGGGTGGCGGTACTCAGCACGATAAATCAGGTTTACAGTCCTATCTTTGGCGCTCAAAGGATGGCGTACATTGGTCCGAACCACAGGCGGTAGCTGATAAAGGTTACTGGTTATGGCGTTTAACTGAGCATCAAGATGCACTCTATGGTGTGGGATATCGGGCGGGGCCTGATGGAGATACCCGTTTCTACAAAAGTGACGATGGACAGCTCTTTAAACCTTGGATGCCTGTTTTTAATGACCAAGGTTATGTAAATGAAAGTTCGCTTGTATTTCACCAAGGGAGTTGTTTTTGTTTATTAAGGCGCGATCCCGTGTGGAGTGACGAGTTTTTAGGTTTACTGGGTCACAGCTTGCCACCTTTCAAGCAATGGACTTGGCAAACACTCGATAAACGCATTGGCGGGCCAGTGCTGTTTGTCTATCAATCCCGTTTGATGGCGGTTGTACGTCTTTATGAAGGGAACATTCGCACTGCACTTATTGAAATAAATCAAGATACGGGCGCTATTCATGAGAGGCTCACGTTACCTTCGCAGGGCGATACTAGTTATGCTGGCATTGTTCTGAAAGGTGATCATCTTTGGGTGAGTTATTATTCAAGTCACGAGCAGGTATCGGTTCCCGATAATATTCAAGTCCAAAGTGATAACTTGCAAGAGAAGTCTAAAACGATGATTTACTTTGCTAAAATTAGACTCAGCGACTGAGTAAAAGTAAAGGGAACCATTCGGTTCCCTTTACTTTTATACCACAGCGTTTAGTGAGTCTTACTTACTGGGCATTGAATTGCTGACCGTTTATATCGCTAGAGTCCTGTCCCATTAAATACAGGTAAGTCGGCATGATTTCTTCGGCCGTTTTTAAATCCAATGGATTTTCGGCAGGGTATGCTTTAGCACGCATTTCGGTGCGCGTTGCGCCTGGGTTAATGCTGTTCACGCGGACTGAAGTGCCATCACATTCGTGGGCGAGTACCTGCATCATGCCTTCGGTGGCAAATTTCGAGAAGGCATAGGGCCCCCAGTAGGCGCGGCCCTGACGACCAACACTGCTTGAGGTGAAAATAATCGAGGCACTTGGTGCTTGGCGTAGCACTGGCAGTAATGCCTTGGTTAGCATCACTTGTGCGGTGACATTGACTTTAAGTACATCTTCAAGTGAAGGAATATCGATGTGTTCAAACGGACCGAGGGCGCCGAGTAAACTGGCATTATGCAGTAAACCATCTAAATGGCCGAACTGTTCGCTGATCGTGTCGGCCATATCACGGTAGTTTTGTTCGGTCGCACCTTTTAAATCCAGTGGCACAATGGCTGGCATCGGATAACCCGCTTGCTCGATAACATCGTAAACGGCTTCGAGTTTTTTAACGGTTTTACCGAGTAAAATTACCGTGGCGCCATGCTTGGCAAATTCGATAGCCGCCGCGCGACCAATGCCTGCTCCTGCACCAGTGACTAAAATAGTTTTACCTTTAAGTAAATCTTTTGCTGCTTGATATTCCAACATGAGCCTTTTATTCCTCTTGGCGAAAATGCCCGCCACTTCTAGAGTCGCTGAACTGCTAAACGCATGTTTCAAACAAATGAATGAAACTTTGTTATAAATAGCTAAAATCTTTGTGACAAACTTGTGGCTAACTCAATATTTTTACGTTAACTTGAAATGAGTTAGGGGCTAACATAAGCCCTATTAGTCATAGCTTTTGCGCTATTGTGACTAATTTCTTGGGGAAAACAAAACTATTACAACAAGATTTGGGGAAAAAAAATGAAAAGACTCATTTTGTGTGTTGCGATTGCATCAGCACTGGGCCTCACAGGATGTGGCGAGGACAGTTATAACGAACTCAAGGATAAGACGGAGCCGCTCATCCCTGAATCCCATATGGTATTCGACCCTGCTAACTCTAAAGTTCCTTTGCCAAATGACCTCCTGTTCAGCGGCACTAAGGATGGTACTTTATCTATACCGGGTGAAAGTTCTGGTAATTATACCGATCCTCAGATTGCACTCGGTGCATTAGATGGATGGTCAACTACGTCGCCCATTTCAATCGATATCGATTTAGCAAAAGATCATGATGGCACCCAGCTCACCCTGATGGCGGCATCTGTTGCCCAGCCGGGCGCGGTAAGAATGTTTGAGGCTACCGTGGGGGGCGCCTTGTCCTCTGATCCTGAGTGTAAAGCCAAACCGTCAGTATCAGCTTGTAAAGTAGGGGCTGAATTACAATTTGGTGTGGACTTTGTTTCTACTGCCTCAGGCAATAAAGTCGTCATTATTCCACTAAAACCGCTTAAAGCGGGTCAGTCTTATATTTATGCGACCACTAAGTTAATTCAGGATTCAGAGGGACGCGGCATTGCCCCTTCAACAACCTATGGTACGTTGAAGATGGATATCAATACGCTGCCTCTAGAAACGCCAGATCAACTGATGTTGCAAACCTTAATCAATAGTTATGAGAAGGGGATTGCTGCTGCACATAATGTTGATACCTCAACAATTACCTACTCTGGCTTGTTCACTACTCAATCAGTCGCAAATGTTTATGAAACCACAAAACTGTTGATGGCGAGGGGCGCTCCCTATGCACCTAGTTTTGCACAAATGCCGACTCCTACTGGGTTAACTGTGGCTCAGGCTGCGGGATTAAAACCAGCAGATGGTATGGCTTACGTGGTTTCAAATTTAGCGGATGTTTATACTGCAAAAATTAAACTGCCGATTTACGGTGATTGTTCTTCTGTCAGTTGTTTATCTGCAGAAGGTAAACCATTAATAAATGGGAGTTGGAAAGCCCAAGGCGATAGCCCAGTTTCTGTGCTATTAGCGCTGCAAGCGGGTACCTTAAGCCAAACTAACTTTGGTATGCAGGCTGTCGCTAATGGTATTGCTAACCCCGCTGATGCATTAGCTAATCCTTCGCTAATGGCAGGTAAAACCTGGCTATTAGACGATGGTACTGCGGTTGATAAAACCAAACATTTGACCAAATTTAACCCAATCCCTGCGATTAAAGGTTATGAAACGGTACCTGTACTGATTTCTATGCCTAATGCCACTAAACTCGCAGCCTTCTATCAGCAGCAAGGCTTAACCTTTACACCACCAACGTCAGGCTGGCCAATCACGATTGCGCTGCATGGTTTAGGTGGCGGTAAGGAAATGTCTTTAGCTTATGCGGGTTCTTATGCGGCCATGGGCGTGGCAACGGTAGCTATCGATATGCCTTTACATGGTGCTCGTTCATTCGATGCTAACGGGGATGGTATTTACGAAGTTTCGGCAACCGATCCCTCTTTTGGCAATGTGATTGGTACTCCGGATGCCTTTAAAAATGGTAATCCGTTAGTCTTTGTCAATATCTCAAGCACACTATCTGTGCGAGATAACTTCCGTCAGGCAACCATGGATCACCTTGGCGTGCGTTTAGCCTTAACTGGCTTAGCACAAGGACTTGCGCAGGCTAATCAACCACAAGTATTTGATGTATCTAAGATTAGTGCGCAGGGGTTAAGTTTAGGTGCGATTGTGGGAACCGATTTTGCTACCTATGCCAGCACGGGGATGAGAAATCCAACCACGGGTGAAGCCTTACCTAACCCTTATGTGATTAATGCGGCTTCTTTGGTTGCTCCTGCTGGTGGTTTAGCTGGCGCTTTTGCCGGTTCAGCCACCTTCGGTCCCGTACTGTTTAATAATGTCACTGCTTCGGCGACATTCAAAGCTTTAGTCGATAAGGCTAATACAGCAGGATATGAGCCAGGCAGCCCTGAATATGCGGCATTAGTTCAGGCTGTTTACGCACAATTTATTCCTACTTTTGCCTTTGCTGTGCAAACGGCGGTGGACTCAGCAGATCCGGTTAACCATGCTGGCATGTTAAAAGCAACAGGATTACCTGTGCACTTAATTGAAGTCGCCGGTGATGGTAATGGTAACTTAGCGGATCAAGTGTTACCTAATAGTGTCGATAACTTCCCATTATCAGGTACTGAACCGCTGATCTCGGCAATGGGTTTACCTTGCGTCGATGCTACGACGAAAGGGCTTGGTGTGGTGCGTTTTGCCAAGGGTCATCACAGTTCTATTGTTGACCCAAGTGAGAAGAGTTCTACAGATGGTATGGCAGCTGCGGCAACGGTAGAGATGCAGACTCAAGTAGCCACCTATGCATCGACTGCGGGTAAAGGTGAGGCCACTATTTACGTCACTGATCCAAGTGTGATCGCGACTTGTCCTAACTAATCCGAGTTAAATCCTAAAAACCCAGCCTTTGCTGGGTTTTTTTATGGCGCTTTAGGCTGTTAGAATAGCGCGCATTAAACCGGATCACCTTAGGTCCCAACGGAGAGTACTTTGGAATTTCTATACGAATATGGCATGTTTTTGGCCAAAGCTGTGACTATTGTTGTTGCGATTGTTGCTGTGATTATTGTCGTCCTCGCGTCCACTGTGAAGCACAAATCGGATAAAGGTGAACTGAGGATCACTAACCTTTCAGAAGAACTGGAAGAACTAAAGCACAGTTTGAAGGAGGAACTGCTGACGAAGAAGCAGTTTAAAGCCTACGAAAAACAGCTGAAAGCAGACGAAAAGGCGAAGGAAAAAGCGGCCGAAGAAGACCACAAAGGCAAGGTTTTTGTCATTGATTTTAAAGGCAGTATTGATGCCGCCGAAGTGGCTTCTCTGCGCGAAGAAATCAGCGCGATTTTAACCATCGCCGAAAAGGATGATGAAGTTATTGTCAATGTCGAAAGTGGCGGTGGCATGGTGCATGGTTATGGATTGGCATCGAGCCAGCTCGATCGTCTGCGTCAGGCCGAGATCCCATTAACGATTTGCGTGGATAAAGTTGCCGCCAGTGGTGGTTATATGATGGCCTGTGTCGCCAATAAAATATATGCCGCGCCATTCGCTATCGTGGGTTCTATCGGTGTGGTTGCTCAGTTGCCTAACTTCAACCGTTTGCTGAAAAAGCACGAAATTGATTATGAGCAACACACAGCCGGTGACTTTAAGCGCACCTTGACCATCTTTGGCGAAAATACTGACGAGGGCAGACAGAAGTTCCAACAGGAGCTCGAAGAAACCCATGAGCTGTTTAAAGCTTTTGTAACCAAATATCGTCCTCAGCTCGATTTAGCAAAGGTGGCCACTGGTGAACATTGGTACGGTCAACAGGCGATTGAATTAGGCCTTATCGATGCGATTTCAACCAGTGATGATGTGTTAATGCAGTTAGCGGGCGAACGTACCGTGTATAAGCTGCGTTATCAGGTGCGCAAGAAACTAGCCGATAAAATCGCCCATGGTGCGTCCCTGTCGGTAAATGCGATTTTTAATCGATTAGTTGAGAAAAATCGTCCCATGTAAGCCGACGCACTGACTTAATACAGATGAAAACGCCTGCGAATATGCAGGCGTTTTTGTTTTGTTTGGGCGCGAAATGAAATAATACATTTTTTTAACATTAAGTTTGGTTTAAGACTATTCAAAATAAGCGAGATCTTATACAACTAATCACCTAGGGAATTAAAAGCTGAACAAATCACATTAAGGATATTCCATGTTACAGCGCGTCGATTACAAGACGAACCTGATGGTAGGCGATCAAACCTATCCCGCATTTGAGCTGCGTAATATTCTCGACTTTATTGCCTCACAGTTAGGCGAAAAAGCCTTACAGCAAGTCTGTGGTCATATTGGTGTTGGCCGGACTGAGCTTAATCATTGCCAGTTTGTCTTTGTCTGGCAGGTGGAATATGCGATGGAGTTTTTACGCTTACAGGGTGGAGATCCCGATATTGGTACTAAATTAGGGCTGAGTTATCGGGTGAGTAGCTTAGATGTATTGTTGCCCCATCTTGCTCAACTTAGCTCATTGCAGGCCTGCTTACAGTTTGTGATTAATCACCCGAGTTTAGTTGGTAGTTTTACTGATTCTTTGGTACGTCTAACAGATGACAGTGTTTGCATTCGTTGGCTTAATACGGGTCGTATTGATAAAGCACAATACGGATTTCAGTTTTTACACAGTATTGGGTCACTATTGGGGCTCGCCAGAGAGCTGACTGGGGAGGCGATAACGCTAAGTCAAATTAATTTGGTTGAGTCAGGTCGAGACTGCCGTTTTTTAGAGGAGGCAACGGGTGCGAAAGTGCAGTTTAATTGCGAATATTACGAATGGAGTATTTCCCTTGATTATCTTGCTCTTGCAATAAACTATCCTTTCCCTAAATTTGCAGAGGTAACGCCTTCAGCTTTTACCACCTCCTTTATCGAAACCGTATTGATAGCGATCCGCGCACATTTTCCCCATGTACTTCATTTGGATGAAATGGCGGCGCAGCTGCATATGAGCGACCGCAGTTTTCGGCGTAAACTTGCTCAGCTGGGATCGAGTTATCAGCGTCTCGTTGATCAGGTGCGCTGCCAACGTGCGGTCGAGTTGATTTTAGCCAACAAGCTAGATATTGAGGCGATTGCCGAGACCTTAGGCTACAGCGATGTGAGCCATTTCCGTCAATCCTTTAAGCATTGGATTGGCCACCCGCCAGGGTATTTTAGTCGGCTTAACTGCGGCTAAAGGATAGTGAACTAGCTTAATTGGTTAAAAACGGACGCGATACTTTAAGGGAAACGGCGCTATCCTATATTCAATTTCATCCTTGTTTATCCCATTTATTTTTGTTTAACGTCACTCCATTGCTATGCAATGTGAGTGACATTAGGGCGTGTTGACGTTTCGAGATTAGATTTTGTTCGTTCAGGAAAGCA
>NZ_JTLE01000094.1:84996-115017 GCF_000798835.1 Shewanella sp. ZOR0012 | reverse complement strand
AAAATGAGTTTGTATTATTTAATGCTGGCTCTGGTGGTCACAAAGTGAATGGTGAATTAGCCGCCGATATTTTTGCTCAGGCCGCTTATGAAAGCTTCAAAGCCTCAGGAATAGTGAGTGTCATGGTTTTTGGCCCGAATTACCCCAATCCTCTGCCTGAACTAGAGGGAGTTGTTATGATCCCACAATTGAATAATCAACAGTTTATCAATTTGTTAGCCGCATCTAAGGCCGCCGTATTGAGCGGTGGTGATACTTTATTGCAAGCGATAGCGCTGCACAAGCCGACATTAGCGGTTCCAGTATCCAAGGATCAACCGCCAAGGATTGCAGCATGTGTGGCTCAAGAATTGGTATTGAGTTGTGAAACTGCATTGGAACCAATGAAAAATGCACTTGCAAAACTGTTGTCTGAAGAGCAGATGCTGCATCTATGCACTAAATTGGCATTAAGCGAACAGTTAAATGGATTGGATATGGCGATCAAACAGTTAAGACTATGGCTCAAATAGCCGCTTAAAGAGTGGTAGTTTACTTATTGCATTCAAATATTTGGGGTAGTCATATGGTACAAGTTAATGAAGAAGCATCGAATTATGATGAGTTTAAGGTAGACATTACGACATTTGATGAGCCGAGAAAACCAGGCATCAGTGCTATTTTGCGTATAAAGAATGGTGCCGAATTTTTGAGATCCAGTATTGAGACTCATATTCCTTATTATGATGAAATTATAGCCTGTTATAATGATTGCACAGATAATACGGCTGAAATATTACATGAACTAAAAGAGAAGTACCCTGAAAAAATAAAGGTTTTTGAATATTTACCTAAAGTGCATCCCATTTTTTCTGATGCTCACAATAGCTGCGCAACTGATAATGTCCATAGTTTAGCAAATTTTTACAATTATACTCTTTCAAAAACTAGCTATAAAATAGCCACAAAATTAGATGATGATCATATTGCTATTGACCGAAATTTAATTCCGGTAATAACAGCGATTAGACGAGATATGTTATTAGGTGTTAAGAAGATATATACATTTTCCGGTGTCAATCTTGCATTCGATACGAATGAGAAATTAGGGGTTTATAAAAGAGAACCTCTTGTTGGTACAGGCGATCATATGTACTTCCCTGTTTCTTCTGAAATTTATTTCTCACAAGAAAAAAATGTTGAGGCATTTAGATTTGTTGGTAGAAAAATTGAGAAAAAATATATGGGGATTATGTATTTCCACCTAAAGTATTTAAAAAAAGGTTATGGGTTTTTAAATTTATCACAAGAAAAGCGTGACGAAGTTGTTATGAAGCATGTTTCAAATACAGATGTTGTTGACTTAGATGATTTTATTAGCAAGGATTCTATAAAGAGTCTACGTAAGTATCATAACGTTATTGAGTATTGGTTGCGGACACGAAAAACTTTCAATGCTATCATTTACGTATTATTTAAAAGAAATCCACCATTAAGAATTGCCCGCTTGCATCAACTTTATCAGGATTTAAATGGTATTGATTTAGATAAATGTATTGTTAAGCGTTTGAAAAAATTCTAATCTATGGTTAGTTTTTGTACGGAGATGTTATGAGTGACAACACAGTTTCACTGGTTATCACAAGTTGTAATCGTTTTGACTTACTTGAAAAAACAATTGAAAGTTTTTTAAAGTATAATACTTATCCTATATCACAATACATAGTTATAGAAGATAGCCACAATCGCGATAAGCTTGAAAATACCTTAGCTAAATTCAAAGATATTGATTTTGTTATGGTTAATAATGAACCTCAATTAGGGCAAATGAAAAGTATCGACAAAGCCTATTCACTAGTCACTTCTGAATATATTTTTCATTGTGAGGATGATTGGGAGTTTTATCGTACAGGGTTTGTTGAAAATTTGCTTAAAGCGTTACTTTCAGATGAAAAAATTGTAACCGTTTGGCTGCGTGAAACAAGTGATACTAATGGGCATTCAGTGTTGCCTGAGTTATATACTTGTCCTACCGATGAGTCGTTAAAGTATCAAATAATGCATACAAATGACTTACTTCATGGTGTCTATTGGCATGGTTTTACTTTAAATCCAGGTTTAAGGCGTTTAGCTGATTATCAGTTGATTGCTCCAGTTGCACAATATTCGAGCGAAGGCGGTATAGGCAATAAATACTATGAATTAGGATTTAAAGCTGCAATTTTCCCTGAAGGGAGTGTGAGGCATATAGGTTATCATCGAGGTATTCGTTATAAACCTAATATAGCTAAATGGCGAAAAGATCTTAATGTCGCATTTAGAAAATTTAAATCTAAGATACATAAAACACTAAAAAATTAATTTGATAACCAGAGTAGTTTTTCTAGCTCTGGTTTTGATATTGATATGTGTTATTGTTTATTAATTAAATCTATCCAATCTTTTCCCCACTTTTCTTTGCTACATGGATAAGCGATCGAGTTTAAACCATTTTGTGCAAGTTTTTTGCAGAAATCAAAATCATCTAGTGCAGTAAAAAGCGCCAGTTCCATTTCTTGTGAATTAGGCATGACTAACAAACCATTGTATCCATTAATAATGAGATTAGATAGTCCACCGATATTAGAACTGATCACCATACAACCTGCAGCCATAGCCTCAATCATTGAGAGAGATGTACCTTCAGAGCCTAAAGTCGGAATGATAGATATGTGATGCTCTTTATGTATTTTGAAACTTTCAGATGGGCCATATTTAGTTATTTTAACGTTAGAATGACTAGAAAATAATGATTCTAAGTATGGTTTTAGAGGGCCATCACCTGCAAAATTGACTTCTATTCTATATTGATTTGATAGTTTGCTTATAATTGGAGCAATCAATGCAATCCCACGGTAGTCAACAAAACGACGAGCAATAATTATTTTAATTACACGGTCATCACTCCATTTTTTGTCAAAATCAGATTGATTAACTTTTTCAGTATAGAAATTATATATTACTTTTACATTTTTTCTGCCAACATTAAACCAAGTACGATACCAATTTATAAAATTATGATCTACGCACACTAATGTTGAATTATTTTTTATGTAAGATAGATATTTAAATTGATTTAATAGCGAAGATAGAAATTGAATAACGGTATTTTTATTTTTCCTTGGTTTATCCCAAGAGATACCATGTTGAATCGCTATTTGTTTATAACCTTTCAAATTGACCGAATATGAGTCTGTTGCATAAATTATAATGTCAGTCTTCTTATTTGCATTTTTTTTAACCCAATTTGCAAGAGCATACTTTTTTAGATTACCACGAAAGTATCCTGTATTTATGCCATGAACATTCATATGTTCATTTTTTATAGAAAAAGAATCTTTTGCGGGTTGTACTAGATGACAAATCCACCCATTGCGAGATAAAACCTCAGCTAAACTAATAATGTAATTTTCGATACCGCCTACAGTTGTTAATGCTCCTTCCGAATTATACATAGAGCGATAAATTATATAAATATTTGACATTATTTTACCTGATAATGAAGTTTGATAATATTAAGTATTCTTTGGCATGCATGCCCATCACCATAAGGGTTAACCGTCTCACCAAATGCCTTTTGGTTTTTTATCAAAATATTAACTTCAGATACTATTTTATCAACATCAGTTCCTACTAATCTAACCGTTCCTGCAGACACAGCTTCAGGTCTTTCGGTTTTATCACGTAAAACAAGCACTGGTTTTTTTAAGGATGGAGCTTCTTCCTGTATTCCTCCTGAGTCAGTGAGAATAATATCAGCTCGATCCATTAATGTTACAAAAGACTGATAATCCAAAGGATCAATCAGATGGAAATTATCTAACCCACCTAAGTGTTTGAAAACAGGTTCTTGTACTTTAGGGTTTAAATGTACAGGATAAACTAACTCCCAATCTTTGTTCTCTAATGCAATTGTTTTTAGTGCAGTACAAATATTTTCGAATCCAACACCAAAATTCTCCCTACGATGTCCAGTAATTAGAATAACTTTTTTTCCGTCCAATATATTTAGTAAGTCTTTTAATGCATCTGAGTGTGGGAAATCGTCTTTCTTTGTTATAGATAATGTTTGAAATAAAGCATCAATCACAGTATTCCCCGTAACATAGATGCTTTCAGGAAAATAACCTTCATTTTTTAAATTTTCAGCTGAGGAAGGGGTTGGAGCAAAATGCAAGGACGATAATACAGCTGTTAATTTTCGATTTGCTTCTTCTGGCCAAGGTGAAGTTATATCACCAGTACGTAAACCCGCTTCAACATGACCGACATCAACCTTTTGATAAAATGCCGCCAAAGCAGCAGAAAATGAAGTGGTAGTATCCCCATGAACTAAAACCAGTTGAGGTTGAAATTCTTTAATGACCTTCCCTACACCCTCAACAATTGCGCCAGTTAACCATTCTAAGGTTTGATTTGGCTTCATCAGATTCAAATCGTAGTCAGGGGTCAGTTCGAAAATACTTAGCACTTGGTCAAGCATATGGCGATGTTGTGCTGTAACACAAATTTTGACATCTAATTGAGGGTCGTTGGCTAGCATTTTTGCCAAAGGACACATTTTTATTGCTTCAGGTCGAGTGCCAAATACGAGGAGAATTTTCACAATAAAACCTACCCAAGTTAAGATCAGAAAGTAGTCATTGTTTAGGTGTGCTATTGATTCATTAATTAACAGCTGCCATATCACAATTTTCGAGTCAGTATTCTACCTTTTAGGCTGTCTTTTGGCTATGGCATACCGAGTTGGATTAAATGCTATCGGTCTATATCTAATGCTTTGAAGAGTGTATGAAAGATACTTTGCTTAGCTGTGTAAGCGGGTGATAAACTTTTATATACCGTAGCTTAAGCGTTTTTTGTAAATTATATGCACACAAGAGCGATTTATCCTGGGACGTTTGATCCTATTACCAATGGTCATGCCGATTTGATTGAGCGTGCGGCTAAGCTGTTTAAGCATGTGATTATTGGTATTGCAGCCAATCCTTCCAAGCAGCCAAGGTTTACCCTTGAGGAGCGTGTGGAGCTGGTGAATCGTGTCACTGCGCATTTGGATAATGTCGAAGTGGTGGGGTTTTCTGGCCTATTAGTGGATTTTGCTAAGGAGCAGCGGGCAAGCGTGTTGGTGCGTGGTTTGCGTGCGGTTTCTGACTTCGAGTATGAGTTCCAATTGGCCAATATGAATCGCAGATTAAGCCCCGATCTTGAGAGCGTATTTTTAACGCCTGCCGAAGAAAATTCTTTTATTTCTTCAACCTTAGTGAAAGAAGTCGCACTGCACGGTGGTGATGTGAGTCAATTTGTTCACCCTGAGGTAGCAAGCGCATTGGCGGCCAAACTTAAACTCGCTAAGGCCTGATTAGGCTTAACTTTTTTCGTGAAACTATGGGGCATTGCCCTCACTGTGATAATGAAAAGGATTTTATGAAGGATGTTATGAAGGCTTTTTTGACCCCCACTCTCCTCGCAGCTAGCGTTGCATCTGGTTTATGGTTTTCATCGACGGTTGCTGCCGCTCCTTGGGTGGATGCCTCAGACATTTATCTTCGAGCCGATATTCAAGCGCTTGCCGATGCTGGCGTGATCCGTGTGCCTGTGAATACCTTTCCATTAATGTGGTCAGGAATTGGTGGCGATTTAGCAAAAGTAGAGCCTGAATTGCTATCTCCCAGATTAGTGCAAGCCTTTGCTCGGGTTAATTTTTACTATCAAAACGCCGTCGATAATCGCGGCAATGCGAGGGTTAAAGTCTCGGGCGCGACCGATCCGGCTCGTTTTCAGCATTATGGCTCCGACTATCGTGAAAAGGGTGAAGTTAAAGGTTCCTACGAATATTTAGGCTCGCGTGTGGCCTATAAAACCACGGTTGCAGAGACTTACGATCCGCAAGATAACAAAAACTTCCGCCTCGATGAGTCTTATTTCGCGGTGATCATGGGCAACTGGATTGCCACCTTAGGTACGGTGGAACAATGGTGGGGCCCAGGGTTTGATTCATCACTCCATCGCTCAAATAATGCCCGTCCCATGCAATCACTGTCGCTCAGCCGCAATAATGCCGCCGCCTTTGAAACCCCATGGTTATCTTGGATTGGACCTTGGACCTTTAAAACGGGTTTTAGTATGGCCGAAAATGAGCGCGCTGTGCCAAAAACAGCTGAATGGGATATACGCTTTACTGCCAAACCGATTAAACAACTAGAGGTTGGTCTGTCTTGGTCGACACTCTTTTGCGGTGAAGGGCAGAATTGCGACTTCGATTCTTGGTGGGATTCAGTCGCTGGCAATGCTGTTTGTATCGACGGCTCAGATTCTTGTCTTGCTGAGCAGCGGCGTGACGCGGGCCATAAAACCCAAAGCATCGATTTACGCTATGCCGATACTTGGCAGGATATTCCCGTTGGTTTGTACCTTGAACGCAGCTGCGAAAACGGCAGCAATTGTGGCTCGCTTTGGGGCATAGATAGTCATTTCGGCACAGCGGGTAAACAGTTCAAGCTGTTTATGGAGTATTCAGACACCTTTGTTGAATGTGGTGGCAAGGCAAATTGCTTCTATGAAGATCCTGTCTATTTAAGTGGAGCGCGTTACTACGGCAGAGCTTTAGGCTCGACCTATGATAGTGATGCACAAGTCTTTGTATTGGGCTTGGTGGGTCAGTTCCATAACAGTCGTGGATTCACTTCATTATTGCGCTATGCCAAATTGAATAAAGATGGCACTAATGTGGCGACAACTTGGGCTCCGCAGCCGCCGAAGGAAGATTTACTGATGCTGGAGCTTTCCTACCGTATGCCAGTCTGGAAGGGCATGTGGAGTGTCGGTGGCACAGTGTCTAGATCAGAATTTGAGGTGCAAGAAAACGATACTAATGCGACTTTCTTTAGCAGTTTTGAATATCGTTTTTAAGCGCTAATCCAATAAAGAGGCCTGCTAATCAGCAGGACTCTTTATTTTCTCAGAGAGCTTACTTTGCGTAAAACGCGCGGTACCACTCGACAAATCTGCTCACCCCAGTATTGATATCGACTTGGGGTTTGTATCCCACGGCCTTAAATAGATCTTCGGTATCGGCCCAAGTGGAATGCACATCACCTGGCTGCATGGGTAAAAATTGCTTTTTCGCCTCGATGCCAAGCGCGCGCTCGAGTGCGGTAATAAAGTCGAGCAATTGCACCGGGCTGCCATTACCTATGTTGAATACGCGATAGGGCGCGCTGCTATTGGCGGGTGTGCCTGTTTCAATATGCCAGTCAGGAGTTGAGCTAGGTGGCTTATCTTGTACCCGAATAATGCCCTCAACGATATCGTCGATATAGGTGAAATCACGGCTGAGATCGCCATGGTTATACACATCAATCGTTTCACTGGCGAGTATCGCTTTAGTGAATTTAAACAAGGCCATATCGGGTCGTCCCCAGGGGCCATACACAGTAAAAAAGCGCAGGCCTGTGGTGGGTAACTGATAGAGATGCGAGTAAGTGTGCGACATTAACTCGTTGGCTTTCTTGGTCGCCGCATACAGGGATATCGGATGATCGACGCTATCCTCGGTCGAAAATGGCATCTTTTGATTCAAGCCGTAGACAGAGGATGAAGAGGCATACACTAGATGCTCAATCTTATGGTGGCGACACCCCTCTAATATCGTGAGATGTCCGACTAAATTGCTATCGGCATAGGCGAGGGGATTATCGAGGGAGTAGCGCACTCCAGCCTGCGCGGCGAGATGGATAACACGTTGGAAACCCTGCTGCGCAAATAGTGTTGCTATGCCTTCTCTGTCGGCTAAGTCCTGTTTGATAAAACGGAAATTGCTTAACGCTTCGAGTGGTGCCAGCCGTGCGAGTTTTAATCCAACATCATAGTAGTCATTGAGGTTATCAATCCCGACCACCTCATGGCCCATTGCGCAGAGGCGCTTACTGACGTTGGCGCCGATAAACCCTGCCGCGCCTGTGACTAAGTATTTCATGGTAAACCTTGGTGTTGGGGACGCTTAGTCGTGATGGAACAGATCTCGAGTGTAAACCTTATCGGCAACATCTTCGAGTTCACTGGCCATGCGATTCGTGACGATGACATCACACATGGCTTTAAATTCTTCTAAATTGCGGATAACGGTTGATTTAAAGAATTCGTTTTCCTTTAAGACTGGTTCATAGACCACGACTTCAATCCCTTTAGCTTTAATGCGTTTCATCACACCTTGCACCGCAGAGGCTCGGAAGTTGTCCGACTCTGACTTCATGATCAATCGGTAAATCCCCACTCGCTTAGGCTGCTTACGGATAATGGCATCGGCAATAAAATCTTTACGGGTAGTGTTAGCATCGACAATGGCGCTGATCAGATTGTTGGGCACATCGTTATAGTTTGCGAGTAATTGCTTAGTATCCTTTGGCAGGCAGTAACCACCGTAACCGAAGGAGGGATTGTTATAGTAATCGCCGATGCGCGGATCTAAACATACGCCTTCGATAATCTGGCGGGTGTTAAGTCCACGACTTTCAGCATAGGTGTCCAACTCATTAAAATAGGCGACGCGCATGGCTAAAAATGTATTGGCAAATAACTTTATCGCTTCTGCCTCGGTGCTGTCGGTGAGCAAAATCGGAATATCTTGTTTAATCGCCGCATTAGCAAGAAGGGTTGCAAAGGTTTGGGCGCGAACTGAACGTTCACCCACAATGATACGAGAGGGGTGAAGGTTATCGTAAAGAGCTTGGCCCTCGCGTAAAAACTCGGGTGAGAACAGAATGTTCTCGCTATTTAATCTGGTTCTCAAACTCGCAGTAAAGCCGACGGGTACAGTCGATTTAATAATAATCGTCGTGTCGGGATTCAGGGCGAGGACTTCCTTGGCGACATTTTCGACCGATTGAGTATTAAAGTAGTTGGTTTGCGGATCATAGTCAGTCGGGGTGGCAATAATGACAAAATCGGCGTCTTTGACTGCGTTTTTGTCCATCGTGGCGCGCAGATTTAAGACACTATTGCACAGGTATTCTTCAATCAGGTTGTCCGCGACGGTTGATTTTCGGTCATTGACCAATTTGACTCGTTCAGGCATCAGATCAATAGCAGTCACTTGGTTTTGCTGCGCGAGCAACACCGCATTTGATAGGCCGACATAGCCCATTCCAACCACAACTATGTTCATAGATTCAATAAAGTTTGGCATGTAGTTATCTAACCTAGCATTTTCTGTGGCGATAAAATATGTCATTTCGATGAAATCCACAGTTCCAAATTAAGTACTCTTTTCTTGCATTTTACGCCTATACAATGCTGGTCTTGCATACGGTTTAATTCATAACATCCTATCAATGCAGATTTTTATTTTGCAACAATCCTATGTTACCGTATTTATGGTCATAAACGCTGGAGTATTAATGTGATTTCAGTTGTCATCCCCGCAAAAGATGAGGTGGGCAATATTGGCCCATTAATGGAAGAGATATGCCAAGCCCTGCAAGGGATGACTGAGTTTGAAATTCTGGTCGTCGATGACGGTAGCCAAGATGACACTTTTGGTGAAGTCATCGATACCGCTGAACTGATGCAGTGCAACGCAAAAGCTATTCGTCACGAGCGCAGTACTGGCCAAAGTACCGCAATATTTACAGGCGTTTTACATGCCCGCGGTAAATACATCGTTACCTTAGATGCCGATGGGCAAAACGACCCTGCGGATATTCCCGCCATGTTGACACAACTGCCGCAAATACATGCCGAACACTTTTGTATTGCCGGTTACCGCAAAAACCGTAAAGACACGGCGTGGAAGCGATTCCAGTCCCGCTTTGCTAATAAAGTGCGTGATGCACTGTTACACGATGGCGTACCCGATACCGGCTGTGGCCTAAAACTCTTCCCCCGTGAAACCTTCCTTCGTATGCCTTACTTCGACCATATGCACAGATATATCCCTGCACTCGTGCGCCGCATGGGGGGAGAGGTATTTATTTCTGTGGTGAATCATAGAGATCGCCAAGTTGGGGTGTCTAAATATACCGCTTGGAATCGGGTCTGGGTCGGGATTGTCGACATCATGGGCGTCATGTGGCTCGGTCGCAGGGCGAAAATCGCTAAGGTCGCCCGTAGCGAAACCCGCTGGCACGATTAAGATGAAGCGACTCTATAAGGCGGTGTTTATCGTCTTTATTTTGCTGGTGTTAATGTTTGCGGCCCAGCAAGGGTTATTCGAGCATGTGACCGATAGCAATTGGGTGGCACACTTTATTGCCGCTCAAGGGGTCTATGCGCTGGCGGTATTGCTGATGGTTGGCGCCTTGTTTACCGCTGTCGGTGGGCCGAGGCAGGTGATCGCCTTTGTATTCGGCTTTGCCCTCGGTGGTATCTATGGCGGTCTATTTTCCACCTTAGCGGCATTGCTGGGTTGTGTGCTGGCGTTTTATACCGCGAGATTAACCATTCGAAGCAGTCTGCAACGGCGTTTTGGCAATCGTTTACAAAAGTTTGAGGCGCTGATCATTCATCGGACTTGGTTAAAAGTCTTAATGATCCGTCTGTTACCCGTGGGCAGTAATCTGCTGACGAATCTGTTTGCGGGGGCGACACATATCCCCGCGGGGGGATTTATGTTTGGCAGCGTGCTGGGTTATTTGCCGCAGATGCTGATTTTCAGCTTCGCTGGCGCAGGCATTGGTTTGTCTGATCATAACCAACTGAGGATCAGTATCGGGCTGTTTATTTTCTCGAGTCTTATCGGCGCTTACCTTTACCGTTCTAGCCTGCGTAAGCAGGTGGATGAATTGGAAAACTAAATAGGGATTAGGAATGGATGCATTGAATCGTCGTTTCAATAGCGAAGATTATTACCAAGTACTCTGGCCGCTGCTGTTGATGGGTTTGCTGATCTTGCTGGTTGGCATAGGTTTTCGTTCACCTTGGCCTGCCGACGAGCCGCGGTTTGTTGAGGTTGCGCGGGAGATGGTTGCCTCGGGCCAATGGTTATTCCCTACCCGGGGCGGGGAATATTATCCCGATAAACCACCAGTATTTATGTGGGCGATTGCCCTGTTTTATCAACTAACGGGGTCGTTAAAATTCTCCTTTTTACTCCCCAATGCCCTCTGTGGCTTGCTGACGGTATTCCTTGTCTATGATTTGGGTGCCAGATTGTGGAATGTGCGGGTTGGGCGCAACGCCGCTTTATTGCTCCTCATCGTGCCGCAATTTTTAATGCAGGCGAAAAATGCCCAGATAGATGCCATGGTGATGTGTTGGATAACCGTGGGATGTTACGGATTAATCAGACATTTTATGCTTGGGCCTAAGTGGCATTGGTATTTTATCGGTTGGGCATTTATGGGGCTTGGGGTGATCACTAAGGGGGTTGGTTTTTTGCCCCTATTGTTGCTCATTCCGATTGGGATTTACGCCTTCAAAGATAAGACCCGTTTTGAGGGGCGCTTAACTTGGCTTTGCCTCGCGGGGCCGTTGGCCATGCTGGCCGTGATTGCCTGTTGGTTAGTGCCAATGGTGATGACGGTTCAAGCCCATGGCACTCCCGAGATGGTGGCCTATCAAAATAACATTTTGTTTAAGCAAACGGGCGAGCGTTACGTCAATGCTTGGCACCATATCAAGCCTTGGTATTTCTTCGTGCTGAGCGTGATCCCTTGGATGTGGTTCCCGATTTCGTTGCTGGTGGTCGCCTATTGGAAACAGTGGCTGCAAAAGGTGAAGGCCGATCCCACCATCGCGATTCTGCTGATTTGGGTCGGGCTCGTGGTGCTGTTTTTCAGTATCAGCCCGGGCAAGCGCAACGTGTATATTCTGCCCGCATTACCTATGTTGGCCTTGGCGGCGTCAGCGGTATTAACGAGTGTTTCACCCAAAGCTTGGTTTGAAAAACTGGTCACTGGTGTGCTGTGGTTCTTGGGCGCACTCGTGTTAGTGGCCGGCGTGCTGGCATTTATCCATCACCCTGCACTTGTCAAAGCGCTGGCGGATTATACCGATGATCTCACTAGCATTAGTTACTTATTTATTTTGCTCGGGGTGCTTTGGTGTGCCTTGCTGTGGCTGGCGCGTCGTCAGTTTGCACTGGTGAAAGTGGGGTTAGTTTCAGCCTTGGGCTGGGTGCTGGTGAGCACTTGGGGTTACGCTATGCTTGATGAAATGCGCACCCCCAGAAGCCTGATGCTACATACCGCCGAAGTGATAGGTGAGGATGCCGAGCTTGGGTTAGTAAACTTTAAAGAGCAATTTATTCTGTTCTCGCCCATGAGTGTGACGCATTTTAGTTATCTCGCGCCAGTAGAAGAGCAGGAGCGTAACGCGTGGCAATGGATGCTGGAGAACAAACAGCGTTATGTGCTAGCACCTAGCGGTGCCGAGCTGAGTTGTTTCGATATTAAAGGCGGTAAGAGTATGGGGATTGCCCACCGTGACGAGTGGATTTTGTTATCCGCTGCGGAACTTAAGCCTCAGTGCCAAGCGCCAGAGCGTGAGTACCGTTACTTTACCGATCATCCTGGCCGTTGGTTAAAAGAGTAATCAAACACCATATCGAAGAAGCTAAAAATGCCTGCAATAGCAGGCATTTTTATGAGCGAGATTAACGCGTCTGGCAGATGCTGCAAAACACTGTGCTGCGTTGACCAAGGCGGATTTCGCTGAGTAGATTGCCGCACTGAGTGCAGGTTTCGCCGCCGCGGCCGTAAACATGCAGCTTTTGGGCGAAATAGCCGGGTTTACCCTCGGCATTGGTGAAGTCCTTAAGCGTGGTGCCGCCCTGCTTGATGGCGTGTGCGAGGATTTGTTTCACTTCAGCAACCAGTACCATTAAGCGTTCAATATCTATCTTGCCTGCCTCCGCCTCGGGGTGTATCCCTGCGGCAAACAGTGCTTCGTTGGCGTAAATATTTCCCACACCCACCACAATATGATTATCCATCAGGCAGAGTTTGATGGCCTTTTTCTTGCCCGCCAGTGCGGCAGCTAACTGATTGACATTAAAGGCATCGGTCAGAGGTTCTGGCCCGAGTTTTTCCAGCAGCGGATGGGCTTCCTCTGGCAATTGGCACCATAACCAAGCGCCGAAGCGTCTTGGGTCGTTAAAGCGCAGAATGCGGCCATTGGCGAGAACGAGATCGATATGGTCATGCTTCTCCACTGGCGTGTCGTGGGGCAGGATCCTTAGGCTGCCCGACATTCCCAAGTGCACTATGCTGGTGCCGGCATCGGTATCGATGAGCAGATACTTAGCACGGCGGCGCACTTGGCGTATGGTTTGGCCGATGATCTGTTTGGCAAGTTCGGGAACGGGCCAACGCAGTGAGGCGTTCCGCACAACGAGGTCAACCACGGTTTGATCGACTAAGTAAGGGGTTATCCCCTGACGGGTGACTTCGACTTCTGGTAATTCCGGCATGATTGGCTTCTTTTATTCAATAGATTAACGTGCAGGTTTCGCATCGAGGATTGGCTGTAAACCCGTCCTTAAGCTCGGTGGCACTAAGTACCAGTTGCTCGCGGGAGATTTAAGGACGCCTTCATCGGGGAAATAAATCCAGCGCTGTGATTGACGAATATCGGTAATTTGGATCACCAGCTCCTGAGGTTTGCCAGTGGGTTGTGGCGCGTCATTGAAGGGCGAGACCCTTAAGCCTTGCCAAGCCTTTGCCCATTGCTCACAGTTGAGTACTTGTGGATCGCATTCCCAGTTTGAAGTTTGTTTGTGCAGCCAAATACCATCCAACTGCAACTGAGCCAGCGGGGCATTATCATCAAATAGCCGTTGCGCATCACTGGGCACATTTTGGGTTTTCTTATCCATAAACGTGAGCACGCCAATGATAAACACGCAGGCAAGAATAATGATGTTATTCCACTGTTTACGAGTAAGCGCCATAGGAAGAGTGACACAAAAAATAGGACTAATGCCATGAGTGTATCACGGCAAAATTGAGATGCTAGCCCTGAGGTGAGGAGGTTAACCGCCGGTGGCGTTCATAAAACGCAGAATTTGTACTTCGTTATTATCGAATACATGCTGCTGAGGTTTGCGCTTAATACCATGGAGAATGGCGGTTTTTAGCCGTTCAATATCGCCGGGGAACTCTCTTATAATGCTTTTTAAATCAACGGAGTGCTCATTACCCAGACAGAGCAATAGCTGTCCCTCTACGGTAACGCGCACCCGATTACACTCGTGGCAAAAATTATGGCTATGGGGTGAGATAAAGCCGATGTGAATTGGACTATCGACCATCTTGTAGTAACGCGCGGGTCCGCCTGTGCGTTTATTGGAGAGTTGTAGTGGATAATGCTCGCTAATCATGGCCTTAACTTCATCACTGCTGCAATGGCGCATGCGTTTGCGTTCATCCATTTCACCCAGCGGCATTTCTTCAATAAAGGCGATATCGAGCTTGCGGTCGCGGCAAAAGTTAACCAGATCGATGACTTCATGATCGTTTTGCTGTTTGAGGATCACGGCATTGATTTTTATGCGCGTAAAACCTGCGGCAATGGCCGCATCAATGCCTTCGATAACGCGTGCTAATTTGCCGTTGCGTGTCAGTTGGGTAAATAGTTCGGGGTTAAGGGTATCTAAGCTGATATTTAAACGCTTAAGACCCGCATCAAACATAGGTTTGGCAAACTTACTGAGTCTAGAGCCGTTGGTGGTCATCGATAAATCTTTGAGCCCTGGGAGCTTGCCAAGTAAGTGCACCAGTTGATCGCAATCGCTACGCACTAGCGGCTCGCCGCCGGTGAGGCGAATTTTGGTCACCCCCAGTTCAGTAAAGGCTTGGGCAATCCAAGCCAACTCTTCGAGGTGCAGTACATGGTCCTTGGGCAAGAAGCAGGGATCTTCGGTCATGCAGTAGACACAACGGAAGTCGCAGCGATCTGTCACTGAGAGTCGTAAATATTCGACCTGACGGCCAAAGGCATCTACAAGTTGGCTCATAGGGACTCAGTGGCTCTTATAGAAGATCGGCAAAAGGTTGAATAAACACGGTTTCACCCGCATTCACCACCTCAGCATCATCTCCAATGATGATAAGGCAATTGCCTTTGACCATAGAGCTGAGCATGCCAGAACCTTGGTTACCAGTGCTGGTCACGTGCTGCCGGCCATCATGACCGAGGCGATAAATGCCGCGGATAAACTCAGTGCGGCCCGTGCGGCTTCGCAGGGTTTCATCGGTAATCGCTGGGAATAATGGTGCCTGCCAGTTTGTTTCGCCTGCGAGCTTACGCAGTGCAGGTTGCACAAATTGCAGGAACGACACCATCACCGCCACCGGATTGCCGGGCAAGCCGAAGAATAGGCTATCGCCGACCTTACCAAAGGCGAGTGGGCGACCAGGGCGCATATTGATCCGCCAGAAGTCGATATTGCCAAGGCGTGCCAGCACGGCCTTGATGTAGTCGGCATCGCCAACGGAAACCCCGCCAGAGCTAATCACCACATCGGCCTGCGCCGCAGCCTTGGTTAAGGTGGCTTCGAGAGCGCTTTCGGAGTCTTCGATAATGCCTAAGTCAATGACGTCACAACCTAAACGTTTTGCCATCGCTTTGATGGTGTAACGGTTTGAGTCATAAATACAGTTTGGATTCAGTGCTTCGCCGGGTTGGCTGACTTCATCCCCGGTTGAAAACACGGCTACTGTTGGACGGCGATAAACCGTCACACGGTTAAGGCCGAGGGAGGCTAATAAGCCTTGCTCGGCGGCGCTTAGGCGCGTGGCCTGTGTGAGTGCGACTTGGCCTTGGCCAATGTCTTCACCCGCAAGGCGAACGTGTTGGCCCTGCTGAATGCGGCCTTCAAAACTGACCTTGGCATTGGCCTCGTTAGCTAGCTCTCGAGGTTGAACAGTATCGGCGCCAGCGGGCACGGGCGCACCCGTCATTATGCGAACAGTCTCTCCTGCCTTAAGAATGCCCGAATATTGATGTCCGGCGAGGACCTCTCCGACTAAGGTGAAGCTTGCAGGCAGCGGATCTTGATAGGCGAAGGCATAACCATCCATCGCCGAGTTGGTTTGCTGCGGTACATCCACGGGCGAAATGCTGTCGCGGGCGAGCACGCGATAATCTAAATCGTCTAAGCCTATGTCTTCCACCTCTGTGACCGGCGTGACATGGGATAAAATCTGCGCTAACCCTTGGCTCACGCTCAGGTTTTTATCGCTGCCCAAGGTGCAGGCATCGACAGTTGCGAACGGTAATGCGGGGTTAGGGGCTTGCCAGCTATTGGCATATTCCATCACAAAGTCAGCAATTTGCGCGACATTGTTAAGGTCGAGTCTTCTTAGCTCGCTCGGTAGCTCGGTGTCATCACAGCAAGCGATGGCGAGAATATTGTCGTCTTGGGTATAGATAAACGGCTTGCCGTGGGCGGCGCGGTGCAGCTCAATTTTCGGTAATGTGAGTTTTTTAAAGCCTTCGACTAAGACGATATCGACTTTATCGGCTTCAATTTGTTTGAGTAGGTGGACTAACTCTGGGTCGCCATCGCGGGCATCTTCGGTCATCAGCGCCCAACGCACATGGGAGGCGACTAACATTTGCCGTGCGCCAGCTTTTCGCATCTCGTAGCTGTCTTTACCTGGGATATCGACATCGAAATTGTGGTGAGCATGTTTGATCACCGCCAGACGCAGGCCGCGCTGATTTAATTCGGGGATCAATTGCTTGAGTAGGGTGGTTTTCCCCGTGCCGCTATAGGCACAAAATCCGAGAACGGGAATAGATAGCGGATTGACGAAGGGAGTACTCATTTGCACCTCTAATCTGGGAAATTTGAAGCCTTAGCTTTGGTTTATCTCTGCTGCCAGTCGTTGTTTTTGTTCTGGCGTGTTCACATTGACGAAGGCATTGGGTTGATCGGCAAAGGCCGCCACGGCATAGCGATGTTTGGCATACCAAAAATCAATTTTACGCTCACCCGCTTCGAGAAAGGCGGTCATCGACTCGCGCAGGCTCGGCTTTAGTAACATCACCACCGGCTGCTCACGTTTCCCATCGCTGGCCACGGCAAGTTCAGCGCCGTTTGCCTCAATGGCGGTTAATAAGCGGGCGACTAAATCCCGCGGGAGTAGCGGACAATCGCAGGGCACCACGAGCAGATAGTCTGCTTGGGTGTGACCCATAGCGGTGATCATGCCCGCCAAGGGGCCGAGAAACCCAGTATGCTCATCGCTCAACACCGTAAAACCGAACTCAGCATAGCGTGTTTGGTTACGATTTGCGTTGATCAGGATCTCCTTAACCTGAGGTTTTATCCGTTCGATAGTGTGTTCTATCATGGCCTTGCCGTTTAGCTCGACGAGGCCTTTATCGTCCCCACCCATACGGCGCGCCATACCACCAGCAAGAATAACCGCATCAATTTGCAACGACATATAAAGATCCCTGTATGGATGTAGTGGGCGATTGTTGGCGGGAGGTTATCACCTGTTGGTCAGCAATGTGCCACTGCTGCTCGCAAATGGCGGTGAGCGCACAGTTTTGGTGGCTGCTTAATAGCATTCCCGTCCCTTGCTGTTTGAGCTGTTGGATCATTTGCAGCACTAAGGCTTGGGAGTCCTTATCCATATTGGAGGTCGGCTCATCGAGCATCAGTAACTTTGGCTGCAATATCCAAGCGCGGGCGATGGCGAGGCGTTGTCTTTCGCCGCCGGATAAATTGCTGGCTCTGGCTTGTAATAGCGAGCCTAGTTGGGCCATTTCAATTGCTTGGCCTATTCTGCGTTTGGCCTCGGTTTTTGAGGCCGCAAAGGGGAGCCCGTAGGTCAGGTTGTAATTGACTGTACCATCGAATAGATAGGGATGTTGGTGGAGATAAATGGCCTTTCCAAGCAAAGGGTTACGTTTCCACCATCCATCTTTTTTAAAGCCGCTCAACTCAATGTTACCCTGAGATGGCGCCTGTAGACCCGCGAGGATCTTCATCAGGGTCGACTTGCCTGAGCCGTTGTCACCCTGCAAATAAATGACATTCCCTTGGCATAACTCAAGGCGCTGAGCTTTGAATAATAAGCGCGGGCCAAAGGACATTTCCAAGTCACGGGCAATCAGTTTGGCTTGGGTCATAAGTTAATGGCTCCTTGGCGTTTCTTTGCCGCGTAAACTACCTAAGGCAAAGTTTAGGATCAAGGCCAAGATTAGCAGCACTAATCCGAGGGCGATAGCTTGGGCGAAATCACCTTTACTGGTTTCCAGTGCGATAGCCGTCGGGATATTGCGGGTCACGTTTAAAATGTTTCCGCCCACCATCATCGAACAGCCGACTTCGGTGAGAATACGGCTAAAGGCTGCGACAATCGCCAGCAATAATGGCATACGTAGCTCGCGACATACTGTCCAGACGGCGCTTATCCAAGAGGCGCCTAAGGTGCGTGAGGTTTCCCATGCGCGGCGATCGACACTAGTGAAGGCCGCTTGGCTCATGGCGATCATCACTGGAGCGCAAATCAGCATTTGGCCGAGGATCATCCCCTCTTGAGTGAACAACCACTTTAAATCCCCAAGCGGGCCGTTGCGGGTCAAGATGAGGTACACCAGAAGGCCGATCACTACGGTGGGAATCGATTGCAGTGTCTGCACTAAGTTGGTGACAAACCACTTTCCAGGGAAATAGGCAAACGCCAACACAAAACCGAGCACCATCGACGGGACTAAGGTAATGAGCAGCGCCGCGAACGAAACCGAAAACGAGACAGAAATGATGGACCAAACGTCGGGGTCCAATGAAAACAGCAGGCTTAACGCCTGCTGTAACAGTGCTAGCCAGCCTTCGTTCATTCGCTATAGGTTGCCTTGAACAGTTGCTCGCCTTCAACTTTGAAGTTGTTGATCATGCTTTGACCTTCTTTGCTGATCAGCCAGTCACTGAAGGCTTTTGCGCCTTTGTGGTTCAGATCTGGGTATTTCGCTGGGTTGATCAGAATCACTTGGTATGGGTTCGCTAGGGTTTTTCCACCATCAAAATCCACACCTAAGTCCAACTTCGTTTTGTACGCTACGAAAGTACCGCGGTCAGATAGAGTGTAACCTTGTAATTCGTTTGCCATCAGCAGGGTTTTACCCATGCCTTGACCGACTGAAGTGTAACCTTTGAAGTCAGGAGTCACGCCTGCGGCTTTCCATACTTCTAGCTCTTTGATGTGAGTGCCAGAGTTGTCACCACGAGATAAGAAAGGTAAGCCAGATTTGGCGATTTTAGCGAAGGCTTCTTCAGCGGTTTTGCTTTCACGCAGTTTGGCAGGGTCGTTTTTAGGGCCTAATACGACGAAATCGTTTTCCATAATGCCACGTGGCTCAACACCAAAACCATCGGCAACAAATTTTGCTTCAGCGCTTGGTGCGTGGGTCATCACTAAATCTACATCGCCTTGCTCACCTAGTTTCAGTGCTTTACCTGTACCAGTGGCGATAACTTGTACTTTATAGCCTGTTGCACTTTCAAACTTAGGCAGTAATTCTTGTAACAGACCAGAGTTTTCAGTACTGGTCGTGGTGGCTAATTTAATCACTTCAGCCGATTGAGCGGGTAACACTGTGAGCATACTGGCTGCAACAACTAAGCCTAGTAAAGATTTCATGTGGGATTTCACGTTTAGCATGGATACTCCTTGGCGAAAAATAGGGGTCCGACTCAATTGCCTACTGAGTGGGAGATTCCGTAAATTGTAATGCGTTCGATGGAAAGCAAATAGGATGCCAAACCAATAATGGTGCATTTACCTTCACAGCATGATCTAAATTGTGAGCTCGATCCCAGGCTCAGCAAATAGTTTACAGACAAATTGTCCCAGCGCATGCTTCTTATGGTTCATAGTGACCTATTCGTCTAGTTTCAATGCTAGAATTGGTCGCAATTGAGTCAAAATGTCCAGACGTGAGCACTATGAGCCAGATAGATAATAACCTCAAGCCCCTTCCTTCCGCTGTTTCAGTCCTGATCGTCGATGACGAGCCGGGGATGCGTAGCTTTTTGAATAAGGCGCTCTCGAAGAAATTCGCCTTAGTCGAAACGGCGGGCAGTATTGAAGATGCTGAGCAGTTACGTAGCCGCTGCCATTTCGACTTGCTGATTGTCGATATCCGCTTACCCGGTCGTTCGGGTATCGAGTGGCACGAAGCCTTAGATGAGCAAGGTCGACGTTCCGATGTAATCTTTATGACCGGCTATGCGGATTTAGAGGTGGCGATTAAAGCGCTGCGAGCAGGTGCCTCAGATTTCATTATGAAGCCATTCCATCTCGAGCAGATGATGTCGGCGGTTGACCGTTGTATTGAACGCCGATTGCTGCGCCGTGAAAACTTGATGTTGCGTCGCGAAGTCTCTATCGGCTATTCCTCTACCATCATAGGGAGTAGCGACGCCATGAAGTCGGTGAAGCAAGTGATAGAGCGCGTGGCACCGACCAATGCCGTGGTATTAATTCAAGGCGAATCGGGCACGGGTAAAGAGTTAGTTGCGCGCCAATTACATTTACTCAGCGGTCGCCAAGGGCCCTTCGTGCCAGTTAACTGTGGCTCGATAGCCCCAGAACTACTTGAGAGTGAACTCTTTGGTCATACGGCAGGGGCGTTTACTGGTGCTAAAGGTAACCGTGAAGGCCTATTTAGTTTTGCCTCCGGCGGTACGATTTTCCTCGATGAAATTGGCGAGATGCCGCTCAAAATGCAAACAGCGTTGTTAAGGGTGCTGGAGCAGAAGGCGATTCGCCCGGTGGGCAGTGAGAAGGAAGTCAATATTGATGTCCGGGTGATTGCGGCAACTAACCGCACTCTGATGGATGAAGTCGAAGCGGGGAACTTCCGTCGCGATCTTTATTATCGACTGAATGTGCTGGATATTTTTATTCCTCCGCTGCGTGAGCGTCCGGAAGATGTGGTCGAATTGACCCACCATTTTACCCGCCAATTGGCTGCTGAATTAGGCGTGCGTGAAGTGGTGTGGAGCCATGAAGACATGGTAAAGCTGCAACAACATGAATGGCCGGGTAATATCCGCGAACTGCGTAATATGATTGAGCGCTGTATTCTGCTCGGCAAGCCGCCAGCGGAGTACTGGAAGCAGCAGGTTAAAACCGAGTCTTCGGCTTTGCAGGGTTATCCTTTAGATTGGCCATTAAAAGATGTGGAAAAACACCATGTGACGAGTGTGGTCGATCTGCATTCTGGCAATAAATCTGCTGCTGCTCGGGACTTAGGGGTTTCCCGCAAGACCTTAGATCGCAAATATAAAGAGTGGTTTGACGTTAGCGACGAGCAGGAGTTTTAAGTGTCTTTTTTTACTCACTTTTTTGGAGTTAGTTGGCAGCAAATGCAGGCTAAAGTGCGTTATCGCATTTTGATCCTCACATTGCTGCCGATTTTGCTCACTTTGGTGAGTTTAGTGTTTATCACGATTTACTGGAATATCAGCTACACAGGCAAGCAACTGTTTATGAAGGTCAAAGCCGATTTGGCTGTGGCTGAAAATACCCTGCAACAGGTGCAAGTTCGCCAAGAAAAACAGCTAGAAAGGGTGATGACCTCATGGACATTCCAGAATGATTTTAGGCCGATCCTCAGTGGTGCATTAGATCATAGGACGAGCATAGATAGTTTTCTTGATGAGCAAAAGCAGCAACTCGATTTAGACTTTTTGCGGCTGGTCAGTGTCGCTGAAGCGGCGGCTGATCCTGACTTACGACAGATTTTACCGAAAATGGGTGGAATGTTGCCTTATTCGGGACTGATGGTGTTATCTCGTGAACGTTTGGCGCGGATTGACCCTGATTTAGCGCAAAGAGCGAGTATTCCACTGTTAGCGACCTTGCGGGCACAAAGTCCCAATAAGCAAGTTGAGGACCGTGGTTTGCTCAGCCGTAGCTTGTTGCCGATCCCCGATACTGAAGGCAAAGTGGCATGGTATCTCGACGGCGGGGTGTTATTTAACCGCGACACCCGCATCGTTGATCATATCCGCGATCTTGTCTACGACAAGGGTACCTTGCCCGAACGTTCAATTGGTACTGTGACGATTTTTCTCGATAATATTCGGGTATCGACTAACGTTCCTTTGCATTTTTTTCCACAGCCGAATGAATCCCAAGGGCGTGCGCTGGGGAGTTTGGTCTCTGAGGAAGTGCGAGAAAAAGTGTTAAATCACGGAGAGTTATGGGTCGATAGGGCGTTTGTGTACAATGATTGGTTTATTTCTGCCTATGCGCCGTTAGAAGATGTCCGTGGACAGCGAATTGGTATGATCTACACCGGTTTTTCGGAGTCTCCTTTTATTCATAACTACCTGCTTAATATCATTGAGTTAGGTACCATTCTGATGTTAGTGCTGCTTATTTCAGGTTTGCTGGTTTACCGCGGTGCCTACAGTTTATTGCAGCCGATTGAGCGGATTCACCATGTGGTGCAAGCCGTGCAGTCTGGACGCAATGTGCGTATTGGTGCCTTGGGGTTAGATAGGGATAACGAGTTGTCGAATCTTGCCGAGCAGTTCGACCGTATGCTCGACCTATTGCAGCGGCGCAACGCGCAAATTCAGGCCGCTGCCGAACAGCTCGAAATGAAGGTCGAAGAGCGTACTCGTAGCCTGCAAGATAAGACCTTAGAGCTACAGCGTAACGTCGCTTTACTCAATGAGACACGCCAGCAGTTAGTGACTAATGAAAAGTTGACCGCTCTAGGAGAGTTAACCGCTGGTATTGCACACGAAATCAATAATCCGACCGCTGTTATCCTCGGCAATATGGAGTTACTGCGCTATGAGCTGGGTGATAATGCCGACGTCGTAAAAGAAGAAATTGATCTAGTTATTCAGCAGGTTGGTCGTATAAGCACTATTATCCGTAGCCTACTGCAATATAGTCGCCCGGGAGAGTTTAACGCTCCCTTAGAGATGCACCCTATCACGCCGATCATTGAGGAAATGCTGGTATTAGTGCGGCATTCAATTCAAAAGCAAGAAGTTGTGCTGATAACGGAACTAAACGCCAGTTGCCCTGTTCAGGTCAATCGCCCGCAGTTACTGCAAGTACTGATTAACCTTGTGGTGAACGCAGCCCATGCTATGGATGGTAAGGGACGCATTTGGGTTCGCACTTATGATTGGGTGCAGCAAGATATGCCGATTGGCGTCAAAATCGAGGTTGAAGACGAAGGGTCTGGGATTGAGCCTGAGCAATTGGGGCGGATTTTTGATCCTTTCTATACCACGCGTAAAGATGGCACAGGCCTTGGGCTGTCGCTCAGCTACGGTATTATTAAGCGCATCGGTGGCACCATAGAGGTGAGCTCTGTATTAGGTAAAGGCTCAATCTTCACCATTGGCTTGTATCACGAGGCTAAGGAAGATCAACAAAACAACCTTTACGATGGCTTACATTTTTCTGGACATAATGCTGAAATCTAAAATTCTGCGCGAGTTAAGTATAAGGTTCAAAGAGCTTTATTGAATAACAAGCAAAAAAAAGCCGGATGATGAATCCGGCCACAAAAGAGTGTGTGAGCAATGTCGTGCTTGCAAACTCAGGAGCACTTTAACAACGTCAGATTACCAGTCATCGGTGTTAAAGATGAGTTTTGGAACGCAAGTTAACGATAATCATTCTCAATTGTGTTTGCAAGCTATTTATTGCAAAAAATGCATATTTTTATCTATGGTATGTTTATGCCGCCACAATAGACTTGCTTAAATGTAATTTATGGTTGATCAAACTCTGAGGATCGGCATTTAGCTCGGTAATTAAATATTGGTTTCTAATCAACAGATTGAGCATTGCAGGGAAACGATTCATGGTTTTAACCTGAATATGGTTATAGCCTTGGAGGCTGGCCCATTTCTCTTGGTATTCCAGTAGGCTTTGTGCTAATCCTAAACGTCTAAAGTCTGTCGCAACGCCACCTAACCAACTGTAAAAAATCCCTTTTTCCTGTTCGTATCCCAGCTTGAACCCCGCCAGTTCGCCTTCCACATAGGCTAGGAGAATCAAGCAAGTCTTGCCTGAAAGCCGTGCCGTTAAGGTGTCTGGCGTCAATGGACGGTCGAGCTCAGGTATTTGCTTACTTAGTTCGATGAGTTGTATGGCTAACTCGGGAGTCAGAGTTGTGATTGCTTTGATTTCAATTGAATACATAATTTTCTCTCACAAAAATCAGCCCCAATAGCGTATCAAACGCATTGGGGCCGAATAAAAACTGTTCAAATTATAACAGGTCTGGCCAGTTGAGTTAATCAGGAAAATGATTTTTGTGGGCTGGTTTGCAATATCTTGTCTTGTAACACTTTCAGCAGCACACCGTAGGCGGGTAAGAATAGCCCTAGGCTAACAAGCAATTTAAAGCTGTAATCGACAGTGGCAATTTCAGGCCAGTTGGCGGCCATAAAGCTGTCTGTTGAAGCATAAAAAGCGATGCTGAAGAACACTAAGGTATCGACTAAATTACCAACAATCGTCGATGCCGCAGGCGCGACCCACCATGAACGGCTCTGGCGCAGACGGGCGAATACAGTGATATCCATCAGCTGACCAATCAAATAAGCCGCAAAGCTGGCAAACGCAATACGAAACACAAAGGTGTTCCATTGGCTTAAGGAGTCCATCCCTTGGAAGCTACCCTGATGGAATACGACTCCCATAACATAGGAAATCATCAGTGCGGGCACCATGGCCTTGAGGATGATGCTTCGAGCGGGTGTTTGTCCAAAAATGCGCACCGTTAGATCGGTTGCAAGGTAAACAAAAGGAAAACTAAACGCGCCCCAAGTGGTGTGATAACCAAACAATTGAAACGGCAGTTGTACCAAATAGTTGCTTAGGCAAATAATCAGTATGTGAAATCCCACTAATAGCAGGAGTGCGCGGCGAAGCTGCGCAGGGGTTAACATTAACATATGTGGCCTTTTTAGTTGTGTAGGGCGGGGTGAGGGAACCCGCTAAATCGTCTGCTGTTATTTTATCCCGTTCCAGCGTGCTGAAATCGGGCCGCCATTATAGTGACCATGTTTGAAGATGCAAGCTTACGGTTTATATTCCAAGCAATTTAGCCGCGAATACTGCGCAAACCTAAGGCATAGGGATCGAAATTGTCCTACACTTTCTAAGAAATGTTAGGAGAAACCGATGAGATTATTTCTTGCCGCCTTGTGTGTTAGCTTATTGAGTTTATGTGCTTTCGCGACTCCCAATAAGCCGGTCGTGGTGCATCTTGTCACAGCCTCTTGGGAAGGTTTTGCTAATCCTGATGAGACGGGTTACTACTTTGATCTCCTCAGGCGTGTCTTTCCATCACCGGAATGGCAGGTCGATGTGCAGTTTATGCCTTTTGCTCGTACCTTATATCTGATTGAAAGCGGACGGGTTGATATGGTTCTCAGCGTGTACAAAGGCGATGTGAAAAATAGCCTACTGAGTGAAAATGCCGTTGAGCTTGATTCAATTGATGCCGCAGTAACGCCTCAAATTGCAGCAACTTGGGCTGGGATGGAGAGTTTATCCCATAAGAGAGTCCAAGCCATGCTGGCCTATCGTTACAATATGCTGACCTCCATACCGATGTTTTACGAAGAAAGTAGCGACATGCTGAGTATGCTCAATAGTGTAAATGCGGGACGAATCGATGCAGTACTGGATTACAAAAAGAATATGGGGGCGCTCATTCCTGAACTGAGGGCGCCACAAACGTTTGTGATTATCCAAGGCGTGTTAAATGCAGAAACTTTTTTTGCCTTTGCCAATACCGAAAAAGGACAAATGCTAAAGCAACATTTTGATATTGAACATAAAAAAATCATTGACTCCGGTGAGCAGGATAGGCTTTACACTGAGACCAAAGCAAAGGGGTTTTAATGTTTCGGCATCAGTGTTAAATGTTTATAGCTCAATCAGAATCGACATTATCGTTGCAAGTTTATTCTCTAGCTCTTGCCACTCAGCCTCGGGATCTGAACCTGCAATAATGCCCGCACCCGCAAACAGATTAATTTTACCTGGCTCAATCAATGCACTGCGGATGGCGACTGAAAACTCACTCTCATCTTGATTAAAATATCCGCAAGCACCAGCGTACCAGCCTCGCATATAGCCTTCCCGCTGGCGAATGAACTTCATTGCAGATTCTCTAGGGAGGCCTCCCACCGCGGGTGTAGGATGCAGTGCTTGTAACAGCTGAAAATCGTTCACGCCAGGCTTTAACTCGGCACGAATAGCGCGGTGCAGATGCTGAATATGATTTAACTTAAAGATTGTGGCCGCTTCTTCTGCACCGACATACTGACTCAAAGGCGTGAGCATATTGACTATGTGACGGCGAACAAGCTGATTTTCAACACTATTTTTATTGTCTTCCAGCAGCGCATTGGCTAGTGCCACATCTTCTTCTTTATTTAATCCGCGAACTGTCGTGCCCGCTAATGCCTCGGTAAACAATTGTTGCCGACGACGACGAAATAAGCGCTCTGGGGAGCAGGAGATATAAGTACGCTCAGGGCTAAATTGGAATCCAAATTGAAAGCTATTGGGGTTACGGCCTTGCCAGCAGGCTAATACCATCCAAGGATCAACTTGCTCGTTAACCTTAAGCTCTGTCAAACGTGAGAGAACGACCTTGGGCGTATCTTGATTAAATTCAGGCTCAACGACTTGTTCGACTAAGGTTTTCCAACGAGGAAAGTCCGGAATATCTTGGCGGCTCACTAGGGTGAGTTTATTGGGTGGCGCCAAGGGGCGTGCTGGCATAACCGCTTCAATAGCGGCAATCGCAAGGTCGATCTCATCGATAGGATTGTTATCGGCAAAATTAAGATTTACCCGCAAACTAAACTGATCCGCACTGCGTCTAAACTCGATTCTGGGTAGTACAAATCGGCTATTACCAAACTCAGGCCAAGATTCAATGCTGCGGTCAAAGGCTACACCGCCATAGTATCGAATGTCTGGATTGCTAGATAAAACACGTTGCCGTTCGTAAACACTGGCCAGCTCGTTATCCTGGACGCCAGTTTCAAATTTTATGTCTTTACAAGCACCTATGGCTGCAACTTCTTCAATTTTGTCACGCCCATGCCAGTAGATGCGTGGATACTGAGTTTGTGACGCCAACCATGAAATCAAAGGAATAGAGACAGTCGTTAAAGATAGCTGCACTATCGGCTCCGACGCTGGAACCTGTTTCATTTGAATGAGTTTGTCGATGAGAGACTTAAGGTCTTCAGACAGGGCATGAGCAGGCAAGTAAAACTCCAAAGATAACGGAATGAAGGTAGTGGCTGAAGTTCCGGTTCTCAGCGGTGAATATGAACTAGGTTAATGCATTCTTTTTAAAGTCATTTACACCAAGTTGATTAGAGCGTGTAAATAAGAATCTTTCGCTCAAATTAAAGGCCGAGGCCGTCAGTGTCAAGAAGCAAGCCATGAGTGTGTGACTTTTACCATAGTCTCATTTTAAGACGCAAAAAAATGTGACCAAGATGGGTCTTTTTGTCGATACCGTTGGCAGTGTTGGACATTTTGTCTCTTTGTGACTAAAGGCGTGTTCCATTTGCCGTAATTAGTCGATCTGGGTTGGTTTTTAATTTTTTTTTGGTTGAGACGGAATTATCTAAGACCACAATAGGGAGCACATCTTAAATTTCCTGTATGACAACAATAATATGATTACCAGACAAACGATTTTTAGAGTGTCGTCCTTAGCGTTAGCGATTGGGCTCAGTTTAACGGCTCACGCCGATGAAATCGCCCGCGATCCCCTGCTAAATGTGAATGAAGTGATTGTCGTCCATGGCGAAGGCGCCGATGCGGAGCAATTGGCGACCACTCATTGGAGCATCAATGAGGCCGAAATCCGTGCTTTGGGTGCGCAGACATTAGACCAAGTGCTGAAGAATGTGCCCGGGGTTTATATCCGTGTGGGTGGTGATGGCACCCCTAGGGTCGATATCCGTGGTTTTAAGACCCGCCATGTCACTCTGTTGGTAAACGGCGTGCCCATGAGCAGTGCCGACGATGGGCAGTTCGACCCAAGCGTGATCCCAACCAGCCAAATTGCCTCGGTTGAAGTGTCGGTCGGCCCGACTTCAGTGCTGTATGGCCCAAGCGGTGCCGGCGGGGTGATCAATATTATTACTAAGCAAGGCAGCACTGCGCCCGCCTTGTCTGGACGTGTAGAAGCGGGTAAAGACAATACCTTTAATGGCGACATCAGCGCCGCAGGTTCGGGTGATGATTGGCAGGGATTAGTGAGTGTTAGCCGTCAACAGACCGATGGTTTCCCGATGTCGAACGATTTCGAGCCGACCAAATATCAAGACGGTGAACTGCGTGCCAACTCAGATAAAGAAGTCACCAACGTTTATGCCCAAGGTAGTTACTGGTTATCGGATAAGACCCAACTGATTGCCAACGCGGCACTGCGTAATGGCGAATGGGGCAAACCTGCCCGTGATGGAACTGGCAGTGGCAAACTTAAGTATGAGCGCACCGACGATTACGATTCACATACCTTCCAGCTCGGCTTAGCCCATCAGTTCGACGATACTTTTACCCTGCGAGGTTTTGGCTATCACAATCAAAGCGATACCTTAGAAGCCGCTTATGCCGATGAAACTTATTTGGCATTAACGCAAACTCAAGACGGTCGCTCCGTGGTTCAAGGGGTCAATTTACAGCTGATCACTGATTTTCATAAGGCCGGGCTGTTAACCACCTCTGTGATTGCTGAAGAGCAGAGCTGGAAGTCTGTAGTGGACACATACTCCAGCAATACTGGTAGTGGTACGGGGAATAACTCGGGCACTGGTTCAGGTTCTGGCGGTGGCACTGGTAGTGGTGGCGGAACAGGTTCCGGCGGTGGCACTGGTAGCGGCGGCGGAACAGGTTCTGGCGGTGGTACTGGAAGCGGCGGCGGAACTGGTTCTGGCGGTGGTACTGGAAGCGGCGGTGGAACAGGTTCTGGCGGCGGCAATGGTAGCGGTGGCGGTTCTGGTGGCGCTGAAAACCTAAATGATTCTGCATGGTTATATACTGCGGCAGCCGAATATCAGTATCAATCTGAGCACAACTATGGCGTTACCTTAGGTGGAGCTTTCCATTCACTCGATGCCTCTGATGGCACGGATGATAATTACTCGGCAATGGCATCTAGCTACTGGCAAGTGGTACCCGATTCACGTTTAAGCCTAAGTGTGGCACGTAAAGTCCGTTTCCCTTCCATGGTGAACTTGTACTCGCAATCATCGGGTAACCGTGATTTAGAAGCAGAAGAGTCTAAGCATGTTGAGTTGGGTTTAGAGCAAAACTTACCCGCCAGCACCGACTTCTCGCTCTACGGTTATTACACGGACGCGAAGAACTACATTGCCAAAGATACTGCGGGTTTCTACCAAAATATGGGGCGCTATGAGTTCAAAGGGATTGATTTTCAAATTAATAACCATGTGATTGAACATTTGGATCTGAGCTTCTCCTACAGCTACTTAGATTCAAAAGAAATGGAAGGCGATGATACCTTAGATGCGCTGCAATACCGTCCTCGTCACCAACTGCGCTGGCAAATGAGCTATGAATTCCCATTCGAGACACAAGTCCACCTCAATGTGGAACGTATCCTCGATCAGGTTTATGCGACTCAGGTGAAGGTAAACGGACAAAACCAGTATCAACAGCAATCGTTGGATAATTACACCTTAGTGGATATCAACTTAGTGCAGCCGCTGATCACCGATAAGTTAGACGTGTATCTGCGTGCCACTAACCTATTGGATGAGAACTACTACCAGAGTGAAGCCCTGCCTCAGGCTGGCCGTCAGTTCTTCGTGGGTGTGAACTGGCAGATTTAAGATGAAATTACTCGAGCTCGACGGTGTCAGCTTTAACTATGGCAGCCAGCTAGCCCCGGTTTTACAGGAGCTTAATCTCTCGATTGGCGCAGGCCAATGCCATTGTGTGAGTGGGCCCACGGGCTCGGGTAAATCGAGTCTATTAAATCTACTGGCGGGCGTACAGA
>NZ_JTLE01000094.1:45443-84986 GCF_000798835.1 Shewanella sp. ZOR0012 | reverse complement strand
CGAACCAGGGACACGAGGATTTTCAATCCTCTGCTCTACCGACTGAGCTATTCGGGCAACTAAACTAAGCGTTAGTTGACTACTTAAAACTGACAACTCAATGCTGTCTCGTTCGAAGTGCGGCTATATTAGCGAGGGTATTTAGCCGCTGCAAGTGCTTTTTCCTGATAAATGATGTGTTCGACTGTTTAATGTGCACTTTGGCTGTTTTTTATCTATAAACCTATCAAAATCGGTTCAGTTTAATATCACTAAGTTGTATTTCCACTCGAATATATTGCCTTTACTAACCTTGCTATCAGCTTCAAAACGTTAAAATGGCAAACATTCTAAATTTTAGAAAGATATGAGCTATTTTTACTGATTTTAGTTTTTAATTTTCGTTCTATGATAATGACTATTATTTAATTATGTGGCAGAAGTATAAAGGTTCGGAGTGGCAGTATGTTTAGAAATACTAAGTTAAGTTATGGACTTATTGCTATTGCAAGCCATTGGTTGAGCGCTGTAGCCGTGATTGGATTATTTGCCATGGGGGTTTGGATGGTTGAGTTGACCTACTACAGCCCATGGTACAAAACGGCGCCACATTGGCATAAAAGCGTCGGGATTTTGCTGCTGGCTGTAACGTTATTTCGTTTAGTTTGGCGTTTGATTAATCCAAAGCCTGCACCAGAGCAAAATCATCAGCCATGGGAAAAGGTTACTGCCCAGATTGCCCATGGCGCGATTTACCTCTTATTACTGCTGATTATGGCCGCAGGCATTTTGATTTCAACGGCAGAGGGGCGAGGAATTATGGTGTTTGACTGGTTTGAGTTACCTGGTCTGACGCCGCTGATTGAAAATCAGGCTGATATAGCGGGGGATATTCATCAATATGCCGCCTATAGCTTGATTGCTTTGGTTGTACTGCATGCCTTAGGTGCTCTAAAGCACCATTTTATCGATAAAGATTCAACATTACTCAAGATGATTAAATTTAACCGAGGATAATATAATGAAAAAACAACTATTAGCGGCTTTGATTGGCGGGTCTTTACTGGTTCCTATGGCTGCATCTGCTGCCGATTATGTGATTGATCGTGAAGGTGCCCATGCCTCTATTACCTTTAAAGTGAGTCACTTAGGTTATAGCTATGTGGTTGGCCGTTTTAATGATTTCAGCGGTGATTTCAGCTACGACGCTAAAAATCCAGCTGCAGCCAAAGTGAATGTAAAAGTGAACACCTTAAGTGTGGATTCAAACCATGCTGAGCGTGATAAACACATCCGTAGCGCTGACTTTTTAAATGCTGCTAAATTTGCCGAAGCGACTTTCGTTTCTACTTCGGTTGAAGATAAAGGTAATGGCGATATGGTTATCAAGGGTAACTTCACGCTAAACGGTGTGACTAAACCGTTGGCTATTCAAGCGCATGCTGTGGGTGAAGGTCAAGATCCTTGGGGCGGATATCGTGCCGGCTTTACCGGTACTACCACGTTTGCGATGAAAGATTATGGCATCAAGATGGACTTAGGTCCGGCATCTGCCAATGTTGAATTAGATTTAGTGGTAGAAGGTGTGCGTAAGTAAGCACGCCATTTCTCCTGTAACAAAAAAGCGCCCTTAGGCGCTTTTTTGCTATTTATGGATAGGCGCTTAGGCTTATTCTTGATCTTTTTCAGGCACAAAGCCTTCAATTTCAACGTCTTTACCTTCGAACAGGAAGGATGTCATTTGCTCTTCTAAAAACTTACGATCATCAACATTCATCATGTTGAGTTTCTTTTCGTTAATCAGCATGGTCTGTTTTTTCTGCCATAGGCCCCAAGCTTCTTTACTGATGTTATCAAAAATGCGTTTACCTAAATCACCTGGATACAGTTGAAAGTCTAGGCCGTCGGCTTCTTTATTTAAATATACGCAATTGACTGTACGCGCCATGATTATTCCTTACTGCTTACTGACTGTAGCGGTTATGAGTGACTCCAAATTGGCTAGCACACGCTCGGTTGCGGCGGCGAGCCCCACTTTGGAAGGTTGATTTATGTTATACCAGAGAGACTGATTTTGTTCCATGACTGCGCCCACGATCTGTTTACCCGCGGTTTGCTTGTCGTAGCCATTCGCGTGACTATCTAAATTCAGTAGCATGGGCTGAATATCTAAATGAAAGTGGCTAAAGGTATGCCTAAAACCAATTAATGGTTCGAGTTGAGCGGCTTTATAACCTTGGGCCTCAAGCTCTGCATTGAGTGCGGCTTGAGTATTAAACTCGGGGAAGCACCAGAGTCCGCCCCAAATGCCTGCAGGAGGGCGCTTAGCCAAGAAGACTTGATTATCTTTGAGCAAAACCAACATCCAAGCAGATTTCTCTGGGATAGTTTTCTTCGGTTTTTTACCCGGGAAATCGGTTTGCCTACCCATAAGTTGGGCCTTGCAATCGACAGCAACAGGGCAAGCGGCGCAATTTGGTTTGCTGCGAGTACAAATACTGGCACCAATATCCATCATGGCTTGGTTATATTTTTGAATATCCTGCTCTGGCGTTAACTGTTCAGTTAATTGCCAGAGTTGCTCCTCCACTGGTTTTTGTCCAGGCCAGCCCGCAATCGCGCCATGTCTTGCTAGGACGCGCTTAACATTGCCATCGAGGATCGGATGCTGCTGCCCAAGTGATAGGGATAGCACAGCACCCGCTGTAGAGCGGCCAATACCTGGCAGTGCAAGCACTTTCTCAAAATTCGTAGGGAATTGTCCTTGATATTCATCGCGGATCATCTTAGCGGCTTTATGCAGATTGCGAGCCCTAGCGTAATAACCAAGGCCAGTCCAATGGTGCAATACTTCATCATCCGGCGCGTTAGCGAGGGCTAATACATCGGGGAAACGCGTCATAAAACGCTGGTAATAGGGAATAACAGTCGCCACCTGAGTTTGTTGCAGCATAATCTCTGAAACCCATACACTATATGGGGTTTTATCTTGCTGCCAAGGGAGGGTTTTACGACCGTGGGTGTCGTACCAATTAACGATACGTGTTGCAAAGGAGGCTGTAGATTTCATCGGCGCAGTGTAGCGGGAGATAGGGCGGCAAACAAGTCACTCTCACAGGAAAAACAGTGCTAGATTCGCTCCGGCGAAGAATCTTGTTATACTTCGCCTCCATTAGTGCTTGCACTGTAAGTTGAACTTTGGATAATGCCCTTCTTTTTAGAGGGTGTTGTCCACGAGACGAGGCAAAAATGAGCGAAGTCACTACCGCTGAATTTAATGAAGAAGGCAAGTATCTGCGTAAGATCAGAAGCTTTGTCCTAAGAGAAGGGCGTTTGACTAAAGGTCAAGCGCAAGCCATTGAGACTCAGTGGCCAACAATGGGCTTAGATTACAGCCCAACACCATTGGATTTAGCCGAAGTTTTTGGGCGCGAAGCTGACACTGTACTGGAGATTGGTTTCGGTATGGGCGCTTCTTTGGTGCAAATGGCGCAAGAAGCACCAGAGCTGAACTTTATCGGTATTGAAGTCCATAAGCCTGGTGTTGGCTCATGCTTAAGTGATGCCGCTGCCGCGGGCGTGACCAATCTTCGTGTGTATCACCATGATGCGATGGAAGTATTAGAACATGCGATTGCCGATGGCAGCCTGACGCGTGTGCAGTTGTTCTTCCCCGATCCTTGGCATAAAAAGCGCCACCACAAACGCCGTATCGTACAAGCTGAATTTGCCGAATTGATCCGCCGTAAACTGAAGATTGGCGGCGTATTCCATATGGCAACCGACTGGGAAAACTACAGCGAACATATGCTGGAAGTGATGAATGTGGCGAGCGGTTACAAGAATCAATCTGCCGATGGTACTGTTGTACCGCGTCCGGATCATCGTCCACTCACGAAATTTGAAGCCCGCGGTCATCGCCTTGGCCATGGCGTATGGGATCTGATGTTCGAGCGTATCGCTTAATATCGTTATCTTTTTATTGGTTTTTTAACACAACGGGGAAAATCACTATGGCAACGAATCGTAGCCGTCGTTTACGTAAGAAAATGCGCGTCGATGAATTCCAAGAGTTAGGTTTTGACATCACTTGGACGTTCGATGCATCTGTCTCTGAAGCTGAAATTGATGCAACTGTCGATAAGTTTATTGATGAGGTGATTGAAGCCCGTAAGCTAGGCTTCCATGGCGGTGGTCATATCGAATGGGAAGGTATTATTGCGACCCAAACTATCGGCAAGTGCACCGAGGAAGATATCGCTGCTGTTAAGGCATTCTGGGCGGGTCAAAAAGTGACTCAACTCGAAGTTAGCGAACTGTACGATATCTGGTGGAGTTAATGCCAGAACAGGCGTTATTAGAGGAAGTGGTCGACAAAGTTCGACCCTTGCTCGGCCAAGGAAAGGTTGCTAATTATATCCCTGCGCTCGCCAATGTTGATGCTGGCAAATTGGGCATAGCCGTGACCACGATTGATGGCGAAACCATAGGCGCAGGCGATTACCTTGAGCCATTTTCAATTCAAAGTATTTCTAAAGTTTTCAGCTTAACCTTAGCGCTAACTTTATATGAAGAAACCGAAATTTGGAGCCGCGTCGGCAAAGAACCCTCGGGACACTCCTTCAATTCATTAGTCCAAGTCGAACTCGAGCGGGGTAAACCTCGCAATCCCTTTATTAATGCTGGCGCGTTAGTCATCGCTGACTTATTACAGAGCCGTTTAGGGGCACCTAAGCATCGGATGTTGGAATTGGTCAGGGCGCTGAGTCAAAACGATAAAGTTTGTTTCGATAAGCAAGTGGCGGATTCTGAATATCAGCATAGTGCTCGCAATGCGGCCATCGCCTATCTGATGAAATCCTTCGGCAATTTTCAAGGTGATGTCGATACAGTGCTGCGTACTTATTTTCATTACTGCGCCTTAAAAATGAACTGCGCCGATCTATCGCGGGCGATGCTGTATTTAGCTAATCGCGGTAAAACCATAGATGGCACTGAGCTTATTTCGCAAGTACAGACTCGGCAGTTAAATGCCCTGTTAGCAACCTCGGGCTTGTACGATGGCGCTGGTGAGTTTGCCTATCGTGTCGGAATGCCTGGCAAAAGTGGTGTCGGTGGCGGCATTATTGCGGTGATCCCTGGGGAGCTCTCGGTCTGCGTTTGGTCCCCCGAATTAGATAACCAAGGTAACTCCCTCGCGGGGACGGCGATGCTTGAGCATCTCAGCCAGCGTCTCGGACGTTCAATCTTCTGATTTAACTCTTTGATTAGCACTGCTAGGCTAAATATTAGTGAAATTCACTAATCTGCTATCGGTGCTAATTTTTATAACTCCATACTAATCATATTATTACAAAGTTGGCACATCTTCTGCTAATTGTCTTTTAGCATGTTAGCTTAGTCGAATTACTCAGATTAAAGGATGAACCACAATGAAAATAAATACGCTATTAACTGGAGTGGCATTATCGGGCGTTATTTTAGGTGCTTCTGGCTTGCAATCAGCACAAGCGAAAGCCGAGCCGCAAATTGATGAGCGCTGTGAGGTTTCCCTTAATTATGATGTGAGAGTCGAACCTAAAAAATTAGTGATGAGTGAGAAGGGCGCCGAGAAGTATCGTATCGAGGTTGACAAGTTATACGTTGAAGGCAAGCAGGTAACTTTAACTGATAAGCAGAAGAAGCTAGTTAGCCAATATGCCGATGAGGTGTCAACTCAGGTACCTGAGGTGATTGAATTAGTCAATGAAGCGGTTGCACTGGCCTCTCAAGCTGTGAGTATGGCGTTAACGCCATTGATGGGCGATGCCGCTGGCGCTAAGTTTGATGAGATGATGGCGGGCGTGCAGAAGCGTGTCGATGCCGTAGCCTACAAGCAGGGCGATAGTTTTTACCTTGGTGCGACCGAAGAGTCGATGCAAAACACTTTTAACGATGAGTTTGAACAGGAAATGGAGCAAATCGTGCAAAACTCCATTGGCACTCTTATGATGAATATCGGTGGCCAAATTCTTGCCGGCGATGGTGAATCCTTCGATGCTAAGATGGAGGCATTCTCACAAAAAATGGATAGATTAGGCGATGATATTGAGCAGCAAATTGAATCCCAATCCAAGGGGATTGAAGCGAAAGCCGACCGTTTATGTGACCGTTTTGAAAACCTGCAAGTGCTTGAAAATCAACTGCGTAAAGAAGTGCCTGAGTTAGCACCTTATGTGTTGACGCAAAACACTCACCGCGAATTACGTGAGTAGATATCGCAGAAGATATCTAAGGGAATAAACTGGTTTTTACGCTAGAACGTTTGCCTAGCTGGCAAAATGAATAAAGTAGTATAAATGATCAATGCCTCAGCACCTTTGTGTTTGGGGCTTTTTATTGTGGAATTGTTACCAAGCACCTTGATATTAATCCCAATGCTTGCGGCTATTTAGTGTGGAATGTTACATTCTTCAGACTAATGTTTGGTATACTCTTAAAATATAATGAAAAGCTGGCAACTCAGTCAGATAAAACACTCTACTTTAGCTGACTTTTTCGGTTTAAATCTCTACAACGAACCCATTTGCTGTGAGATATTAAGGCGTTATGGAATGCTGCATTCCTGCGTTATTCCGAAAGTTTAAATCACTGTCGAAACTGCTTAAGGCGACTTTCCATGTTAGAACTGTTAGAACCTATTGCGATTTTTACTCATGTGGCCAGAGCCGGAAGTTTCAGTGCGGCCGCAAGAAGGCTTGGGATCTCTAAATCTAAGGTTAGTACGCAGGTAGCCGATCTCGAGCATAGACTCGGTGTTCAACTGATCCAGCGTACTACTCGCAGCTTAAGTTTGACTGAAGCTGGGCATTTGTTATATCTGCAAGGTGAAGAGTTACTCCGCGATGCTGAGCAGGCGATTGCTAGCGTGCATAATTTAAACGATGCGACCCGCGGCGTGTTAAAGGTGGGTATTTCTCAGTCCTTTGGCGCTATGCATATCATTCCCGCATTGCCATCATTTATGGCAAAACACCCTGAGCTCGAACTGCAAGTCAGTTTGCTTGATCATAAGGTGGATGTGGTCAGTGAAGGTTTAGACTTACTGTTAACTATGTCTGAGCAGCTTCCTCTTGGTATGGTGGCGCGACCTTTGATGAAGTGTCAGTTCCTACTCGTTGCCTCACCCGATTATATTGCTAAACATGGCGAACCTTCGCGTCCAGAGCAATTAGTCGACCATAACTGCTTGGTGTATCAAGGTGAGTGGCATGAGCACAGCATGTGGCAGTTTAAAAAGGGCGATGATTACTGTGAGATAGGTGTCTCAGGTAACTTTAGGGTGGATAACGCTCCTGCTTTAAAATCAGCTGCGATCAGTGGCTTAGGGGTTGTATATCTTGCTAGTTACTTGATGGAAGATGAGATCGCTAAAGGTACCTTGGTGCCACTATTGAGAGATTGGCAATTGACTCATCATTTACCGCTACAGGCGGTGTATCCACGTCGTAAGCATTTAGCGCCTAAGGTGAGTGCTTTCATTGAGTTTATTAAAGACCATATTGGTAATCCGCCTTATTGGGATATCCCTTATGCTGAACTTTTCAGTGAGCGTCAGTAATTTTGGAAACATTGTTCTTAAAATGCGTTCAATGCGTTTTGGAAGCGTCTGTCGATATTTTAAGTTAAATAAAATCAGTCGCTTATATGTTTTTGGTCTTGCATTTTAGTTTGGTTTTTTAGCATTGTCTAAAACAAGTTTTTGAAGCTTGTATTGAAGTCTGTTCTTAAATGAATACAATGATTGCCAGATGATTCGGAATGACCTGAGTCCTATGCTTTTATTGGAAATGACCCCTTTCGATATGAGTGTACAGGTCTGCAATATTGCGGTTTCGAATCACCGCCAACAGAAGTTTGCGAACTAAAACAATGTTGGCTTTTAAACCATCATCCTAGTTTTTGGTTTACCTCAGCTTATTAGGCTGAGGTAATTTTTTTCTGATGGTTTAATCGTGGGAAATGAGTTTTGTCTCTCTGTACCCTAAAGTCACACCGAGTGTTAAGTATTGAGCTTAATTCATCAAATATAGTGATCCACAGTGAGATAGGGTTTTATGACCAAGCCGGTGATAAATCCAATAAAAAAGCCACTTGATAGTGGCTTTTTTATTGGCTGCGATTTAACGATGTTATTCGCAACGGTGTTCAATGGAGGCTAGCGTTAGCCTCCCAAGGTTTCAAGCTTAGGCTTTGTTAACGCTGGCAATCCATTGATCGACTTGCTCTTCCAGCACATCCAAAGGCAGCGCGCCATTTGCCAAGACTAAAGTATGGAAATCCCGGATATCAAACTTATCACCCAGTTGTTTTTCCGCCTTGTGTCTCAGTTCGAGTAACTTAATCATCCCAACTTTATAGGCTGTGGCTTGCGATGGCATAACGATATGACGCTCCACCATTTTCTTCGCATCGGATTTTGCGTTAGGGGTATTATCGACATAATAAGCAATCCCTTGTTCGCGGGTCCATTGCTTGGCGTGGATCCCGGTATCGACCACTAAACGGCAAGCTCGCCATAACTCCATCGCCAGTCGACCAAAATCGGAGTATGGATCGGCATATAAGCCCATTTCTTTCGGGAAAGACTCACTGTAGAGCCCCCAACCTTCGATATAGGCGGTATAGCCACCGAACTTACGGAACTTAGGAATATCCTTCAGCTCTTGCGAGATAGCAATTTGCATATGGTGGCCAGGAATACCTTCGTGGTAAGCCAGTGCTTCCATTTGATACTTTGGCATGGCTTTCATATCGTAGAGATTGGCGTAGTAGCGACCAGGACGAGAACCATCAGGCGCAGGCTGTTCATAAAAGGCTTTACCCGCGGATTTTTCTCTAAAAGCTTCCACCTGTTTGACGATCATTGCCGCCTTCGGTTTGACCTTAAAGACTTCATCCAAGCGTGAGCGCATATTATCGATAAGCTTGGTTGCATCGGCTAAATATGCCGCCTTGCCTTCGGCGGTATTTGGATAATAGAACTGCGGATCATCGCGCATAAAGGTGAAGAACTCTTGCAAGGTGCCGTTAAAATTCACCTTTTTCATAATGGCGCGCATTTCATTATGGATGCGTTCCACTTCGGCAAGACCGAGCTGATGGATTTCATCCGCCGTCATGTGGGTAGTCGTCGTGCGTGCAAGGGCATTCTTATAAAACGCCTCGCCGTCTGGGAGTTTCCAAACCCCATCGCGGGTATCGGCCTTGGCTTCTAAGGTTTTGATATAGGCGATAAGCGTCTTGTATGCAGGCTCAACTTGCGAGACTAGTGCTTTTTCAGCATCGGCAATCAGTTGGGCTTTTTCTGTTTCGGAGATGCTGAGTGCATTCACTTTTTTGCGAAAATCCGCCAACAGTGCACTGTCTTCGCCTTTATCGAAGGGGGCGCCTTTAATGATGTTTTGGCTGTCAGATATCACGTAACCGAACACAAATTTAGGCGTAATAATGCCTTTATCAGCGCGCACTTCTAGCGCCTGTTGCAGTTGGCTTAGGCGTTTGGGCACGCCATTTAAGCGGCTGATATAGGCCTTAGCATCGCTGACATCGGTGATCTGGTGTTGATTAATCAGGAAGGAGGCGATCATCGAGTGGCCGCCATGCATCTGATTTACTGGGTAGTTATGGTAACGCCACTGATAGTCTTTGATATCGTTATTCAGGTTTTGGGTGAGTAACGTCAGGCTTAGGCGAGTTTGGGGGTCAAGCTTACTCGCATCCAGTTGATTCACTTCGGCCAGTTGTTTCTTCGTGCGCGCCAATTCACGGGCATCCGCCTCGTCGCCAATGTCATCCCACTTATCATAGTCCTGCTTAATGCCCATATAGGTTTGCGCAATGGGGCTTGCCATGATGTTTTCCATGAAGATGGTTTCAAACAAGGCATTGGCTTTTTCTGACTCGCTTTGGACTGCAACACTTGTACTGGTCACATTATGTGAGTCATTTAAGCTGGGCACTGCATAGGAAGGCAGTGCAAGCAGGGCGGAGAGAGTAAATGCGACTAAGCTGATGTTCGTTTTTATTGGCATGATCAGGCTTCCTTAACAATGTTCAGGCAATTCTAAAGATGCAGGAGAAAAATGTATGGATATAAATGTTAGAAAATGTGTTAGCCATAAAAGATGCTTCATCGAGAAACCTAGGCTAACACATTATTTATACGGGGAATTTAATCAGTGAATTAACAAAATTGTGTCAGTAAATCGTTCACAAACATGTGACCTTTACTGGTTAATTGCCAATGTTCAGCTGATTCGGTGAGTAAACCCCGTTGTTTGGCCTTTTCCATCCCATCCTTTAAGGTGTCTCGGTGTAAACCGGTTCTGTCTTCAAACTCTTGTTTAGGGATTGGCGTCATTAGGCGCAGACGATTCATCAAGTATTCGAGGGCGCGATCTTCTTGAGCGACTTCAGTTTGTTCGAAGGTATAGTTGCTGGCCGCTAAATAACCTTTAGGGTGTTTAATTTTGACCGTACGAATGATGCGATTTTCTTCAGGTAAGGTCACTTTGCCATGGGCACCGCAGCCTATACCTAAATAATCGCCGAACTGCCAATAGTTAAGGTTATGCCGGCACTGATAGCCAGGTTTGGCATAGGCCGAGATTTCATACTGCTCATAACCGAGTGCCGCTAACTTTTGTTGCCCTTGTTCGTAGATCTGCCAGAGATCTTCATCGTCGGGCAGTTGCGGTGGCTTGGAGTGAAACAGGGTATTGGGCTCAATCGTCAGTTGATACCAAGACAAATGTGGCGGATTGAGCGCCGCAGCGGTATCGATATCCGCCATGGCCTCAGCAAAACTTTGATTCGGAAGTCCGTGCATCAAATCCAAGTTAAAACTTAAATAACCCGCTTGGCTGGCTTTTTGGGCGGCGGTTTGGGCTTCGTTTTGATCGTGAATTCGCCCCAGCAGATTAAGCTTATCCTTAGAAAAGCTTTGTACCCCAATCGATAACCGAGTGACCCCGGCGGCGCGGTAGGCACTAAAGTCATCGTGCTCTAGGGTACCGGGGTTGGCCTCCATGGTGATTTCAATATCGTCACTAAAGGGAATTAGCGCGTTGGCGCCATCCAATATCCGTTTGATTTGATTGGCATCAAATAGAGACGGTGTTCCACCACCAATAAAAATGGTGTGCAGCTTACGGCCCTGTACTAAGTGCAAGTCTTGGTGTAAGTCCGCTAGCAGCGCATCCACATAGGCCTGCTGGGGTAATTCACCATTTTGCCCATGGGAGTTAAAGTCGCAGTAAGGGCATTTTTGTACACACCAAGGGATATGGATGTACAAGCTCAATGGCGGCAGGGTTAACTGAGATGACACATTAACTGACATTATTGGGCGTTCCCGTCGGTAAATACGCCTTTTTCCTGCATGGCAGCAATCAGTTGTACTAACGCTTTACCACGGTGACTCAAGGCATTTTTCTCGTCACTGCTCATTTGGGCGGCGCTGCAATCATGGTGTTCTGGAATAAAAATCGGATCGTAACCATGGCCGTTGTCACCCCGTTGCACGAAATCGATTTGGCCTTCCCACGCGGCTTGGCAAATGATTGGCGTTGGGTCTTTCGCATGGCGCATATAGACTAAAACGCATTGGAATCTTGCCGTACGCGGCGCAGGATTATCCTTTAATGTGTCTAAGAGTTTTAACACATTTTCTTGATCCTTGGCATTCTCCCCCGCATAGCGCGCAGAGTAGATGCCCGGTGCACCTTGGAGTAAATCGACTTCTAATCCCGAGTCATCGGCAATGGCGGCAAGTCCAGTAATTTGTGCCGCATGTCTGGCTTTGATAATGGCGTTTTCGACAAAGGTGGTGCCCGTTTCGGCCACTTCGCTAACGTTAAATTGGCTTTGTGGCAGTACTTTTACGCCGTAGGCGGCGAGCATTTGATCGAATTCGGCAAGTTTACCTTTATTGCCACTGGCGAGGACGATTTGTTGCATGGGATACCTATTTCATTGAGCGATGTTTACGGCGGCAATGATACCCAAGCTTGGCGGTAAAGGACAGAAAAAGGCAGGACGATAATTGGTATCGTCCTGCCTGTGAGGCTGAAATTATTCGACGTAGAACTTTTGTTTAAACTGTAGGTTAGTATTCAGCTGGTTCCTATACTTGATGGCGATGTTGAAATTAATCTCTTGATCGTCGCGGTATGGGACTTCAGCAATATAGTAAATGGCCTTACCTTCACGGATTTCTCTAAATTTTAAATCGATACGCGCATCGAGTAAGTTATTGGCAACACCGGTGATTTCAACGGGCACGGCGGGTGAGCCTTCTTCACTCGTATCTAATACCGCGATGTTGATAATACCTTTGTAGCTACTACGCTCAATGCCATAGGTTTTAGCAATACTGGGGGTCAGAAAGGTACTTCCTAACGCGATATAATGAATATCAAAATTACCGACGGTTTCTTTTTGCTCGGCATTAGCGACACCACAAAGGCTAGCTGTTAATGCGAGCATGATTAGGAGGTTACGTAACATAATGTTGTACCTTAACTTAATATGAGAGATTGCTTGATTATATGTATCGGAACCTAGACTTCAAACGCTGTGTTTATTCGAGCAGTGTCGCGATTTCTGTCGGGACGTTTTTAGGAGCGCTAATCCGTACCTGTTTATGGCGCCCCAATTCGCCCTTAAGGATGTGAACATCGCTTTTAGGGACTTTAAAGGCCTTGGCTAAATATTTGCTTAAATGGGCATTGGCCTTGCCATCAATAGGCGGGGCGGTAATGGCGACTTTTAACTCATCACCATGAAGCCCAACTATCTGATCGCGACTCGCTTTAGGTTGAATATACAAATTAAGCAGCAAGTCGCCTTGCTGCATAATGACTGCGCTCATTAAATCACGGCCCAAAAAGGTACGTATTGCGCCAACAGCATGTTGATAAAGTTCATGCCGATAATCACTAACATTACCGACAGATCTAAGCCACCAATTGGCGGAATGATGCGGCGCACTGGGGCCAAAATGGGCTCGGTTAATTGCCCCATAATCATCACGATCGGATTATAGCCTTGATTGAACCAGCTCAAAATCGCCCGGATGATCAACATCCAAAACAGCAAAATGCCCGTCTGTTTGATGACAGTGACAAGCGCAAATACAAAGAACAGCACAATATCAATAGCGCCACCGGCGATAAGGCTCAATAGCAAGACTTTTACGATGACAACCAATAATGCCAACACAAACGAGGCTGTATCAAATCTTCCTATTGATGGGATCACTCGGCGCATTGGGGCGATGAGTGGGTGAGTTGCTTTCACGATAAATTGACTAAAAGGGTTATAAAAATCGGCCCGTGCCAAGGGGAGCCAGAGCCGTAAAATCACTACCATCAAATACAAATCGAAGAGTGTGCTGATCAAGAAGGTTAATGCATTCATCGAGATTTCTGCCTATATGAGTCCAATTAAAAACGCCCGTTATCTTTGTTTGAGCCGTCGGGAAAGTGGTTTAATTAAAATGTTTTTGCCATTTCTTCTGCGCGATTAATGCAGTTTTCCATGGCATTTTTTACGACACCACGGAGATCTGCCGCTTCGAATGTGGCGATGGCTTGCGCCGTTGTTCCACCTTTAGAGGTGACATTTTCCCGTAAATTACCCAGCGTGAGCTCAGGATTTTGTTTAGCCATCATAGCAGCACCAAGGGCGGCTTGCTGCACTAAGCTTCTGGCTTTGGCTTCGTCCATGCCCATTTGTTTACCCGCATCAATCATCGATTCCATCAGCAGGAAGAAATATGCTGGTGAGCTACCAGCAAGGGCAATGACTTGATTAATTTCAGATTCTTCATTTACCCACACTATTTCACCACCGCTGGACATCAATCGTTCAGTAATGGCTTTTTGTGCATCCGATAGGGGTTGCGGTGCGTAGAGTCCCGTCATGCCGACGCCGATTTGCATTGGGGTGTTTGGCATAGTGCGAACCAGCGTGATGGGTTGTGCTAAATACTGGCTGTAGCGTTCAGCTTTAATCCCTGCGGCAATAGTAATGATCAGCTTATTTGACATATCAATGTCTTGCAGTGCTTGGCAGACTTGTTCCATCAACTGCGGCTTAACGGATAATACGATGACATCAGCATCTTGGGCGGCGCTGACATTATCTTGGGATACACGCACACCAAAGTCGTGGGCGAGGGCGTCGAGTTTACCTTGGCTTGGGTTGGTCGCCTGAACCTGTGATGCTGGATAACCACTACGAATTAAGCCGCTGATAATACTACGGGTCATATTGCCCGCGCCGATAAAGCAGATTTTTTGTTGACTCATGTGTACCCCATAATGTCTGGCCTAGGGCTGAATCCTATGGTTCAGCGATGACAAAATTAGACCGGATAAAAATTTCTATTTAATGTCTCTTTACAGTATTTGGGCTTTAGCCTGTAAAAACAAGACCAAATACCGAGTCAGTTGCTATACCTTAGTTTTCAATCTGTGATAGCGACTGTTGGCAATGACCTCTTTAATGGCAATAGGTTTGATACTTATCGACTCAATTGATCGTTTCTTTTGAGGAATAATCCCGCTCTCCAAAGATGGCGCTGCCAATGCGCACCATGGTTGAGCCGCACTCGATAGCGATGTCCAAATCATTACTCATGCCCATTGATAGTGTATCGACATCGTGATAATGCTGTTTCAGTGTCTCGAATAACTGCTTGAGCTCGGTAAGTTCCCGGGTTTGCTGGGTAATGTTATCGGTTGCAGTGGGAATAGCCATTAAGCCTCTGAGCCTTAACTGCGGCAGTTGGCTGATGATATTGGCTAGCGGTAGCATTTGCTCGGCATCGATACCAGATTTTGTGTCTTCATCACTGATGTTGATTTGAATACACACGTTAAGTGGCGCAAGGTGAGTGGGGCGCTGCTCATTAAGCCGCTGGGCAATTTTTTCTCGGCTAAGGGTGTGCATCCAATCGAAGTGCTGGGCAACTAATGCGGTCTTATTGGATTGTAGAGGCCCAATAAAATGCCATTCAATATCGGGATGAGTATCTTTTAGCGCTTCAATTTTTGTCGCACCTTCTTGAACATAGTTCTCACCAAAGCAACGCTGGCCTGCATTATAGGCGGCTATAATATCTGCGATAGGTTTAGTTTTACTGACGGCAAGTAAGCGAATAGTGTGAGGTAAGCGTGCGCATTTTTGCGCCGCTTGCGCGATCCTGCTCTGGGCGTGGGCGAGTCTGTCTGCTATTGTTGTCATGATGTAATTATCTAGTTGCAAGGATATCCCAAACTATGGAAATCACTGAGTTATTAGCTTTTAGTGTAAAACACAAAGCCTCGGATCTACACCTCTCTGCAGGGATATCTCCCATGATCCGTGTCGACGGTGAAGTGAGAAAAATCAATCTGCCCGCGCTCGATCATCAGGGTGTACACAGCCTTGTTTATGACATTATGAATGATAAACAACGCAAGGACTTTGAAGAACATTTAGAAATCGACTTTTCGTTCGAAGTCCCTAATTTAGCGCGTTTCCGTGTGAACGCCTTTAACCAATCTCGCGGCGCTGCGGCGGTATTTCGTACCATTCCCAGTGATATCTTGTCACTTGAGCAGCTAGGTGCGCCTGAAATTTTTAAAAAAATTGCCAGTTTTCCCCGTGGGTTAGTGTTAGTCACTGGGCCTACAGGTTCGGGTAAGAGTACCACACTTGCGGCCATGGTCGATTACATCAATGAAAACCGCCATGATCATATCTTAACCATTGAAGACCCAATCGAATTTGTTCATCCCAACAAGCAATGTTTGATTAACCAACGGGAAGTGCATCGCCATACCCACAGCTTTAACGCGGCACTGCGTAGCGCATTGCGTGAAGACCCTGACGTTATCCTCGTGGGTGAGATGCGTGACCTTGAAACCATTCGTCTGGCGATGACGGCGGCTGAAACGGGTCACTTAGTTTTTGGTACCTTACACACCACGTCGGCGGCTAAGACTATTGACCGTGTGGTTGACGTTTTCCCTGCCGGTGAAAAGGACATGGTTCGTACCATGTTATCTGAATCATTACAGGCGGTTATTTCGCAAACCCTGATTAAGAAAATCGGTGGTGGCCGTGTGGCTGCCCACGAAATTATGATGGGTACGCCCGCTATCCGAAATCTTATCCGTGAAGATAAAGTGGCGCAGATGTACTCCGCCATCCAAACGGGGATGGCCCATGGCATGCAAACTCTTGAGCAGTGTCTGCAAAACTTAGTTAACCGTGGCCTCATCACCCGTGAGGATGCCATGGCGAAGAGCTCAAACAAACAAGCGACGTTTTAAGGATTTATGATGGATGTCCGTCCGTTTTTAAAAGTCATGGTGGAGCGTAAAGCCTCGGACCTGTTTATTACCGCAGGGTTTCCGCCGAGCGCCAAAATCGATGGTGAGTTACGCCCGTTAGCCGAGAGTGCCTTCACGCCCGCGCAGTCTTTGGATTTTGTCGAGTCCGTGATGACGGAGGCGCAAAAGAAGGAGTTTCACACGACTCGCGAGTGTAACTTTGCTTTTGCGGTTAAGGAGTTGGGGCGTTTTCGCGTCAGCGCATTCTGGCAGCGTGAGTCTCCGGGTTGTGTTATGCGCCGGATTGAGACGAAAATCCCAGAAGTGGATGATTTAAAACTGCCACCCATTTTAAAAGATCTGGTGATGAGTAAGCGTGGACTTATCATCATGGTGGGGGGGACAGGGACCGGTAAATCGACTTCCTTAGCAGCATTAGTCGGTTACCGCAATGCCCATGCCCGCGGGCATATCTTGACGATTGAAGACCCTGTGGAATTTGTGCACGATCATCGCAAAAGTATCATTACCCAACGTGAAGTGGGCATAGACACTGAGTCCTTTGATGCGGCGCTGAAGAGCTCGCTGCGTCAGGCGCCTGATGTGATCCTTATCGGTGAAATTCGAACCCAAGAAACCATGGAGTTTGCGCTCTCCTTTGCTGAAACGGGCCATCTGTGTATGGCGACACTGCATGCTAACAATGCTAACCAAGCATTAGACCGAATTATGCACTTAGTGCCAGAAAGTAAACATCAACAGCTATTATTCGATTTGTCACTCAACCTGCGAGGTATTGTGGCGCAGCAGCTGGTGGCTAAAGTTGATGGAACAGGGCGCCGGGCGGCGATTGAGGTCTTGATCAATACGCCACGTGTCGCGAGTTTGATTGCTAAAAATGAGCTGCATTTGCTCAAAGAAACCATGGCCAAATCGAATGAGCAGGGCATGCAGACCTTTGACCAAGCTCTGTTAAAGCTCTATGTCGATGGGGAGATCAGTTATGCCGACGCGCTTCATCATGCTGACTCACCCAACGACTTGCGGTTAATGATTAAATTGCAAAATAAAGAACCCGCCAGTTCGAGCTTTATGGAAGGCGTGACCTTGGATATGGATTAATCCTATTTTGTCGTGTGTTAAAGCAGCTCGATTGAGCTGCTTTTTTATCAGCTAAAGCAATCGATAACTCCTTGTAGCTTTTATTTTTTTATTCAATATGATCTTTACCGTAGCAAGTGACGTAATAAGAATAAGTTCGCCTATCTTGGATCATTGAATAAGAAGGACATTATGATGAAACTCCCGCTATTTATCTTGACTAGCTTGATGAGCACCAGCGCTTTGGCGGCAACATGCCCAAGCTACCTTGATGTTGAAGTGCGTAAATTGCACTCAGAACAGAGCGTTAACTTATGTGAGCTCACTCAGGGTAAGCCTGTGCTGCTGGTCAATACCGCCAGTAATTGTGGTTATACACCGCAATTTAAAGCCTTAGAAGCACTCCATCAACAATATAAAGATAAAGGGTTAGTGGTAATTGGTTTCCCTTCGGATGATTTTTTCCAAGAGGAGAATGATGAAAAAGACACTGCTAAGGTGTGCTACATCAACTATGGTGTCACCTTCACCATGCTCGCGACGTCTCCCGTCCGAGGTAGTGATGCTAACAGTGTATTCAAATACTTAGGCGATAAAGCTGGCTCACCCAAGTGGAATTTCTACAAATACGTAGTGAGTGGCGATGGCAATACTGTGCAGCAATTTAATTCTAAGGTTAAACCCGATAGTGCCGAGCTTAAGCAGGCAATAGAATCCGTGCTTTAATGCCCAATTTATTCATTTACAAATTTTAAGAGGCTACTTTGGCTAGGTTTTCAGGATTATCAAAAGAGATGGGCCACGCAACGCGTGGCAAAGTGGGTGTGTTGTTACTTAACCTTGGCACGCCTGATGCGCCAACGGCATCGGCCGTAAGGCGTTACCTTGCAGAGTTTTTATCCGACCCTCGGGTGGTAGAAATTCCAAAACTCCTCTGGATGCTGATATTACATGGCATAGTGCTGCGCGTTCGCCCAGCAAAGTCCGCGGCACTTTATCAAAAGGTGTGGACAGAAGCTGGATCGCCACTGATGGATATCAGTTTGCGGCAAACGGCTAAATTGTCTGATAAATTAACCGCCGATGGTTATCCAGTGTCGGTTCACTTAGCTATGCGCTATGGAAACCCTTCAGTGGCAAACACGTTACAGGATATGCATAAGCAAGGGATTGATAAGATAGTTGTTTTACCCTTATATCCCCAATATGCTGCGCCGACAACGGGTTCCGCTTTTGACGCTATTGCCAAGGAACTTTGTCAATGGCGCTATTTGCCCTCGCTGCATTTTATTAATACTTATCACGATAACCCTGAGTTTATTGCTGCATTAGTCAATTCGATTAGTGCCGATTTTGACAAACATGGCAAGCCACAAAAGTTAGTGCTGTCTTACCATGGTATGCCTGAGCGTAATCTTCATCTGGGTGACCCCTATTATTGTTTTTGCATGAAGACCACTCGTCTTGTGGCTGAGCAATTGGGTTTGGCCAAAGATGAATTTGCGATTACATTCCAGTCACGTTTTGGTAAAGCTAAATGGTTACAACCTTACACGGATGCGACGATGGCGGCTCTGCCGAGTCAAGGTGTGCGTGATGTTGCGATTGTGTGTCCAGCATTTAGTGCCGATTGTTTAGAGACGTTAGAAGAGATCGTGGGCGAAAATGGCCATATCTTTACTCATGCTGGGGGGGAGAAGTTCCGTTATATTCCAGCGCTAAATGATAATGATGACCATATCAGCATGATGGCGAATTTGGTGAAGCCGTATCTGTGAGTTGGAGTCACATTAAGTAAAAAGGATAGCAAGTGCTATCCTTTTGTTTTTGTGAGCATCAATCAACCGTTAAGATGATTCTCAAAATAACTTTCGATAATTAATACCGCAGAAACCGCATCGACTTGGCCTTTTGTCAGTGCTTTATAACCGCCTAATTCAAAGAGTCTGGCTTTTGCGTCTGTGGTAGTCAATCTTTCATCTTGGGTGAAAATTTTAACGCCAAACTTTGCGTTAAGTCGGTTGGCAAATTTTCGTGCCCTGAAGGTCATTTCTTGCTCTGTGCCATCCATATTCAGCGGTAAACCGACGACCACTAAATCGGGTTGCCACTCTTGAATGAGTTTTGCGATCTCATCCCAATTCGGAATTCCATCAACGGCTTTGAGGGATAACAGTGGTGTTGCGCTGGCGGTAATTTGTTGCCCTACGGCAACGCCAATGCTTTTTGTCCCAAAATCAAAACCTAACACGGTTTTAGCGTTCATCTGATATTAACTCGTAAAAATAAAGTGAGGTTAAGCGTGGCCCGTCTGTGTTGAGAGTTGCCAAGCCTCAAATCCAAGTGAGCGGCTAGCTTGTTGCCATCTATCTTCGTGGTTTATATCGAAGAGTAGGGCGTGATCTGCGGGGATAGTGAGCCAAGCGTTATCGGCAAGTTCTTGCTCTAACTGGTTTTTACTCCAGCCAGCATAACCTAATGCCACGAGAAACTTATCTGGCGAGCGCTTACTGCCTATAGCGGTTAATACGTCTCGAGATGTGGTAAGCATCAGTCCCGAGCCTAATTCCGTACTATTGGCCCAATAGGGTTGGGAAGTATGCAGTACAAAACCTCTATCTTGGGAAACTGGCCCGCCCATTAAGACTTGCGATCCCATCGCAAAATCGGCAGACACTTGCTCTGTTGGGAGATCCATCTGCTCGAGCAATGAGTTAACTTCAATGCCCAGCGGTTTATTAATCACTAGTCCCATGGCGCCTTTTTCATCGTGCTCACATAAATAGATGACGGTGCGCTCAAAAAAAGTGTCATCGAGTGATGGCATGGCGATTAAAAAATGGTTCTGCAAACTCTCCATTAAATGCTCCGTTCAGCCCACATGCATTGATCGATAGATAAAATCCAGCTACTTAGGATCGTGGCGTATCAACCGCCGGCTAATTTGACTTTATAGTTTTGTTTTTCAAGCAACTGTTTGAGTAGTTCACGGTTATCGGTTTGCACTTCGATCGTGAAATCTTTAACCGTCCCACCACAACCACATTGTTTTTTAAGTGTTTGTGCTAGTGCTTTTAAGCCAGCATCGTCAAGCCCTAGGCCTGAAATGACCGAGACACCTTTACCTTTACGGCCTTTGCTGTCTCTGTGGATACGCACAATGCCATCGGATGCGGGGAGTGCTTTTGCTTCTGGTTCGGCAGTAATGCGACCTTTATCAGTGCTGTATACTAAGGAAACGTTGGGATCTACTCTCATAAGTCATCTTTTATCTGAATGTAAACTGCTTAAGTCTATCAAATTCATTATGCTTCGTGGAGGTAAAAAGTAGAGGTAAAAAAAGGCCACAGACAGAGACTGAAAGTGGCCGAAGGTAAATGCTAGCTCTTTGCAGGGAAGTAGCATGTTTTCAAATGGAATTTATAGATGTTGCAAAACCATAGCGATTAATGCCAATGCGGTGAGTAGGGCGCAGGGCATAATAAAACGATGTAATTTGGGAAGTGCAATTAAACAGGCTGTGGCAACAAAACCAAATGCGGCAATTGTGGTGTAGTCTGCACCATTTGATACAGCTTCGAATATCAGCCAACTCATTACAATCAAAGGCAAAAACAATAACATCATCGGGAGATGAGGCGTGAGTTTATTGTTATTGGTGTCGATTGAGGCTTTTTGTGGCGCTAGCCAGAAAATTGCTGATGCAACAATCAATGCGCTAATGAACCAGTACATGTTATTTATCCCTTAATCGCTTTAAGTGATAATCATTATCATTTAAAGCGATTGCTGAAGTCAAGCTGAATAACGCTCTGCTTTTCATTATATAGAGTTGTAGAATCGGCCATTGCTCTGTAAGCTAAATTTATTTATCGGCTCATTTGTGTTCTTTACGAAATCCAAGGAAATCACCATGAAAAATTTTATCGTAGGGTTAGCAGTGCTGGCCTTGAGTGCTTGTAGTTCTCTTAAGTCTGGTTGGGACTATGATCCCAGTGCCAATTTCTCTCAATACAAAACCTATGCTTGGGTAGCACAAAAGACCGATGCTTCAGGTTATCATCTCGATGGTCTGATGGATCAGCGAGTGCGTGATGCAGTTAATGCACAACTTTCTGCTAAGGGCATGACGTTAGTCGATGCAAAAGACGCTGATGTCCTAGTTAACTATCTGACTAAAATCGACAAAAAGATTAATGTAGATACTTTCAATACCAACTTTGGCTATAACCCTTACTATGGTCCTGGTTGGGGATGGGGTGGCAACATGCAAACTCAAACCACGGTGAGAGAATACGAAGTTGGTACGTTGATCATTGATTTAGTTGATAATAAAACAGCTAAGTTAATATGGCGTGGTTCGGTGGCTGACACCATTCGTGATAAAAATACTCCTTCTGAAAGAGTCCAGCTCATCAATGACGCCGTTGGAAGTGTCATGGCGAATTATCCTCCGAAACCTGAAAACAAATAATTTATTTTAGTCTAAAAAAGCGGCTATTAGGCCGCTTTTTTGTGGCCAAAATTTAGGCTTGAATGACGTGATGTTGAGTTTTCTACAAAATTTCAAAGTTTAATTGATTATGCTTTATTAAAACTTATCAAAAAATAAGCTTAATTGAATGTGGTGGACTGCTATCTATTAGTTAATTTATTGTTATTTAAGGATTGTGGCGTAGCGTGATATTGAAAGTTAGAAATGACTAATGCATAAATGGTATCAATAGATTAAATATTCTAATGACAAAATTTAAATAATCTCATTATCCAGCCCGTGGATTATCAGGCAAAATCCGTTTTTTATGCATGGGTAATAAGTAGTTTAAATGCAAGAAGCGCAATTTATCGGATTATTATGGCTGATTGGGATTTTGGCTGAGGCCATGACTGGGGCATTAGCAGCTGGCCGTAAGCAGATGGATTTATTCGGCGTAGTCATTATCGGTTGTGCTACCGCTATTGGTGGCGGCACCTTACGAGATATGTTACTTGGAAATTACCCTTTGATTTGGGTCGAGAATGTCCACTATCTAATTGCGATTGCATTTGCATCTTTGTTAACTGTCGCGATTGCGCCAGTTATGCGTTATTTGTCTAAGCTGTTTTTGGCAATCGATGCCTTAGGCTTAGCGGTATTCTCAATTGTTGGTGCGCAAAAGACCCTGATGCTTGGTTTTAGTCCAACTATTGCGGTCGTTATGGGATTGGTTACCGGTGTTTTTGGTGGTGTTATTCGCGATATTCTTTGTAATCAAGTGCCTTTGATTTTTAAGAAAGAGCTCTATGCGGTAATCTCACTCTTTACGGCGGGGTTATATATCACGCTAAAAGCCTATCAATTGGCTGAGTGGGTTAATCTATTAATTTGCTTAAGTTTTGGATTTAGCTGGCGGATGTTAGCATTACGCTATCATTGGTCTATGCCTACCTTCGACTATCAAGCCAATGGCGACCAACATACGCACTAGCAAAAAATAGGGCATTAAATGCCCTATTTTTATGCTTATTACTGTGCTTGAATGGTTTTTAGCGCCTCTAGCGCGGCATCATAGTTTGGATGCTGGGCAATGTTGGGTACTAATTCTTGGTACTTGAGTTTACCTTCGGCATCGACGATGAAAATCGCCCGTGCAAGTAAGCCATAATCTTCAATTAACAGACCATACTTCTCGCCAAAATCACGCCAAACAGAATCTGATAACACTTTAATATTTTCGACATTCTCAACTTTACAAAAACGTTTTTGCGCGAAAGGTAAATCCGTGCTGATGGTTAGCATGACGACATCATCAGAAAAGTGGCTGACCTCACTATTAAAGCGTTTAGTTTGTAACGCACAAACACCCGTATCCAAGCTAGGCACTACACTAATCAGGATGGTTTTTCCCTTAAAGTCGGTTAAGTTTATTGGATTGAATTTATCATCAACGACTTTAAATCTTGGGGCCATTTGCTCAAGTTGAGGTAATTTTCCTTCTAGGGTGACAGTCTTTTCACCCATCATTACTTGGGTTTTATTGCTAGCAATCGCCATAGGGCTGAGCAGCATTACACTAAAAACACAGCCAGCGGCCAGAAATGAAACATACTTTGGCATATTCTCTCTCTTACTCAGATATGTGTGCATATTCGGTTAAGGTACGCCAAAATCCGACTTATCACCATAAAAAAGGCCGGTTTTCACCGGCCTTCTAATATCACTGCTGATTATTTGCTCTCGGGCAGTTGTTTTACATGAATATCCATTTGTGGAAATGGAATTTCAATATTGGCTGCATCAAGCGCATTTTTGATTTGTTCTAAAATCTCGAAACGAGCTGTCCAGTAATCCGCCGTTTTTACCCAAGGACGAACTACAAAGTTGATTGAAGAATTTGCCAGTTCAGACAGACCCACGGTGTAACCCGGTTCTTTCAGCACATATTGGTTGTTATCTAAAATCTCGGTTAAAACTTTTTTAGTCTGGGCAATATCCGCAGAATAAGACACGCCAATGACTAAATCGATACGACGATTTTCTAAGGCTGAGTAGTTGGTGATCGTGCCATTCATGATTGAAGAGTTGGGCGCAACGATAACCTTATTATCTGGCGTGCGTAATTTAGTTGAGAAAATGGTGATTTCATCAACAGTGCCAGCAATACCAGCAGCTTCAATATAGTCACCCACGCGACATGGGCGGAATAACACCATTAACACGCCTGAAGCAAAGTTAGATAATGATCCTTGCAGCGCTAAACCTATCGCTAAACCGGCGGCACCGATAACCGCGACTAAAGATGCGGTTTGCACACCAATTTGGCCTAAGGTGGCGATAATGGTGAAGACAAACACAACAGCCCACGATAAGTTGGCTACAAAAGAGACCACCGTTGGATCAACTTTGCGGCTGTTGAGTAGCTTTCGCACTACCTTTTGCGCAACGCCGGAAAAATATTTACCGACAAAAAAGATAACAAGGGCAAATAAGATCTTCACTCCATAGGTCATGATCAGATCTGGAGCCTGCTTTAATAAGCCTTCAAGGTTTTCCATTAAATTACTCCCTAAAAATACGCTAACAAAACTACTTATTATTGACGAAAAATTGTACTCGTCGATTTAATCTGCGACCTTCGCTGGAACGATTATCTGCTACTGGTTCAGATATACCTTTACCGACAACGGTAAAGCGATTTGGGTTGAATCCATAGTCTTCAACCAAAATTTGTTTCACATTTTGCGCACGTTGAAGTGATAACTGATAATTAAACTCAGGTGTGCCGACAATATCTGTGTGCCCAACCAAGATTAAATGAACATCAGTATTTGACTCTAAAAATGCTTTGACTAAGGCTAATGCTTTCCACTGCGATAAATCTACCTCTGCTATCGCAAACTCAAAATACACAATGGCTGTCTCAAGATGATGACAATCAGGAGCTGAATAGGTGCTGGGGTCATTGAGATTACATTGAATAGTAGTGGCCGTGGCTTCGACTTCATAAACACAGCCATTTGCCATCACCCTAGTGTTAGCGGTTGTGTTGGGGCAGGCATCTTTAATATCGGGCACGCCATCTTGATCTGTATCCTGCCACGCATAAGCTGGTAGCATTAGGGTTAAACTCAATGCTAAAGAGGCTAGTTTAATCCATTGCATTACGGATATATTCACCACAAATCACCTTATGTTTAATATCTAGCAGTCAAAATCACTAGGAGATTGGCATTGCTTTAGCAGGAGCATCCTAGTTGGCTATTGTAGCTTTTAAACGTTATAACGCCAAGTTTTGCCATTTATTCGATATAAATCAATTATATCAGATTAAATTTTGCATTAGGTTGTATGTTTTATCGGCCGCTATGTCAGCAAGCTATACAATTTTTTCCTTTAAGGCTAGAGTCGCTAGGCGTGTTTGATATGCGCATCGGGGATAGGCAGAAGAAGTTGAGGACAAAATGATAGATTTACGCAGTGATACTGTAACCCAGCCTACTGAGGCAATGCGTTTAGCCATGTCGAGGGCTGAAGTGGGTGATGATGTTTATGGTGATGATCCGAGCGTTAACCGTTTACAGGACATGGCCGCCGAGATGTTTGGTTTTGAGGGAGCACTTTTTACGGCATCTGGCACCCAAGCCAATCTACTGGCTTTGATGTCGCATTGTGAGCGCGGGGATGAATATCTATGCGGTCAGCAAGCTCATAACTATAAATTTGAAGGTGGTGGTGCGGCGGTGTTAGGTAGTATTCAACCACAACCGCTAACAAATCAATTAGATGGGACTATTGCTCTTAGCGAAATTGAAGCGGCAATCAAGCCTGATGATATTCATTTTGCCCGAACGCGCTTGCTTAGTTTGGAAAATACTATCGGGGGGAAAGTGTTGTCCCAAACCTATCTTGCCAATGCGCAGGCACTGGCTTTTCAGCGCGGTTTAAAAATTCATTTAGATGGTGCGAGAGTGGCTAATGCCGCAGTGGCACAAGGGATCGCTATTGCTGATATCGCCGTACACTTTGATTCCGTTTCGATCTGTTTATCAAAGGGATTATGCGCGCCAGTCGGATCGTTACTCTTAGGCGATGAACGCCTCATTAAAAAAGCGACGCGTTGGCGAAAAATGCTTGGTGGCGGTATGCGTCAAGCTGGGATTCTAGCAGCTGCGGGGGAGTTAGCTCTAACTGCGCAAGTTGAAAGATTGGCAGATGATCATCAAAACGCTGCATATCTGGCCCAACAGTTAAGCCTATTAGACGAGTTTGAAATTGACTTGCCATCCGTTCAAACCAATATGGTGTTTGCAACCTTAGCTTCTCATATCGATGAACAGGCCTTAGCGCAACGCTGTCGTAATGAGGGCATTTTGATTAGTCCTGGACGTACCATACGTTTTGTTACCCATAAAGATATCTCGCGCCAGGATATTGATAAAGTACTGCGGGTTTTTAAATTACATCTGCAGGCGTAATTGATTAAAGTCCAAGTTAAACCTTGGGCTTTTCTTTGTTTTCAGTTCAGCCTATTGCGGATTTAAAAATCAATCGTTGAATTGTGAACCAGATGCAAGGCGAATTTTTTAAGCCTATCTATACTAAAAACAATAACATTAAACCATCAAGGGAAAGCTAGGTTGAAACCTAATAATACTAATAAAGGGGTTGATTATTGGACAAAACGGATAAGTGAGTTGGAAATGCCAGCGCTTTGTTCCACCGTCCAAACGTTAGAAAAGCTTGCCAAGGATGACGTTTCTTCACTTGCCTTATTAGGGCGTAGCGTGATGCATGATAACGCCCTCACATCACGTATTTTACGGGTCGCAAATAGCGCTATTTACCATAAGGGCAGTACGCAAATTTCTACTGTAAGCCGAGCCGCTATTGTGCTTGGTTTTGATGCAGTTCGTAATATTTGTATCACTGCACAATTATTATCTAGCTTGTTAGAAAGTAAAAACCTCTCGCCTTCAGTATATCAAAGATTAATCAAATTAATGGCTAAGGCATTTCAAGCTGCCATGTTAACTCGGATGATGCTGAGTCATTATGATGATGATATTCAAGAGGAGGCCTTTATAGCCTGTTTGCTTTTTCATATTGGTGAGAGTGCGTTTTGGAGTATCGGGGGAGAATTTACCGAAACCCTCGATAACCAATTAACGAAATGTGAAACTCCAGCAGAAGAGCGAACTCTTATTCGTGAAACATTAGGTACCTCTTTTTCACAACTAACCCAGAGTATTGCTCGCCATTGGGGATTGGGGGAATTATTGATCCAAGCGGTAAATAATCCCGATGACTCTCGTCCTGAAATACGCTGTATATTTTTAGCGGATAAACTTTGCGAAACGCTCTCAGTGGCGATACCAGATCAGATCGATCTTGAGAAATTTATAACTCAAGCGGCTAACTTTACCGGGCTGGATGAGAGTGAATTTACCTTAAGAATGCAGCGTTGTACCAAGGCGACCCATAAATTAGCTGAAGCCTATGGCGCTAAAGTGTTGATTGACTATCTACCTGATCCCAAGAGGCTCGATAAGCTTGAGTCTCGTTTGCCTGAAGTAGAACTACCGATTTTTGCTGCCAATTTAAATATCCAATTAGCTAAACTGCGTGAGCTTACAGCTTTTGCAATCAATAAAGCCGATTTTAATCAAATCATGCAAACCGTACTTGAGGGTATTTTAGAGGGGGTTGGAGTTGATCGCTGTGGTGTGTTGCTGTTGTCTCCTAGCCGTAAACAGCTACAGCCAAGGATTATGCTTGGCAGAGATGCAGAGGAAATGAAGCGATTATTTATTATCGAACTTGGAGATAAGAAGGGGTTATTTCCAATGGCGATGGAGCATAAGGAGTCACTTTGGGTTGATAATCCGAGTGCCAAAAAATGGCAAGAACAATGTCGTGAGTTGAAAGTGCAATTGCCAGAGTCGGGTTTTTTAGTGGCACCCTTGTTGGTGGATAATAAAGTGATCGGCTTTTATTATGCAGATAGAGGACCATCTGAGAGGTGTTTTACAGAAGTGGATTTTCAAGCTTTCATCCACTTCTCACAGCTGGCAAATGTGTGTTTTACCGTGTCCTTAAAATAACGATTTACTGTGCTTTTTTAATTTCAGCAGTGATTTTTTTCGCTATACCATTGGGGATGGGAAAACTTAAATGATATTGAGCTATTTTCCATTCTCCATTGGTTTTGATTAATGTTCCTGTACCACGACTCACGCCATAACTCGGACTATTGAGCAGTTCGTCGAACAGAATTACATCACCATGCTGCACTAAATGGCGCGAAGTTAAATCGTAGCGCCAGCCTTTTGTGGGACGGGAATAGTGTTCAAATTCTGCCATTCCCCAGCGCTCATTCGCATCTGTTCCGATAAAAATCCCATCCTGACGATACAGTGAAAAATATTTATCCCAATCGGCACTACTGGAATATTGATTCAATTGATCAAGTACTTGAGCTGCGGCTTGTTCATCGGCAGATGGGACTGATATGCCGCTTGTTGCTGGTATGATGGCATTATTATCATTAGCATGGTTATTCGAGCTGAAGAGTAACGCTACCACAACAAGAATGAACATAGTGGTACAGAATCGACTTGAATTTTGCCGAGTGGCATTATGCGAAGTGGCTGAAAGATGTTTGTATTTAGCTATTGTCATAGGGTATTCCTTGTGTTTATTACTTTGTAATGACATCAGTGCCAATTGAGCGGATCGACTTGATAGAAATGACTTAACTCTCGATAAAGTGCTGGATGTTCTTGGTTGAGTTCTGCTGGTTTTTCAAAAAAAACTTCGGTCGCTACGGCAAAAAATTCTGCTGGGTTGGTAGCCCCGTAGCCATTAAATAGGGCTGGTTTACCGACGGCAGTATCTTCAACTAGTTCATTAAATGCTTGATTAAATACGCTTGACCAAGACAGATAATCTTGGCCACGAGCTAAAATTGGGGCGCCATTGGCGTGGCCATCCTCTTGATCTAATTGATGGGCAAACTCATGGATGACAACATTGTTGCCATCGTGTGGATTGGCAGCGCCTTCAAGCGTATTTTTCCATGAAAGTATTACTTGTCCCTGCTCCCATGATTCTCCAGCGAGTACGTTACGTTGCTCCCTGATTAAGCCTGATGGATCTTGTCGTTGGCTGTCGACTATAAATGCATCGGGGTAGACCAAAATTTGTCTTAGTTTAGGGTAGAAATCGGTCTTACGATTAAGTAGCAGTAGGCATGCTTGGGCAGCAATAGTGACTCGAATTTCATCGGTTATGAGTAAACCATCGCAGCCAACAAAATGCTTTTCATCTAAAAATACCTGAATATGACGTTTAAGTTGCAATTGAAGATCTGCAGGTAATGCATGAAAAAATGGAAGTCTTCTTTTTAGTATTGCTCGCCAAGTCTTTGGAAAGGGGCTTGCCATCACTTGTTTACGACGGAGGTTTTTGCGCCAACGACTGGAGGCCAACCAAGCAATCGCACTGAGGCCAAATATTAGAATCGTTAAACTGGCGAGCATAGTCCCTCAGTGTGTTATTGGTGTCAGTTATATTAGCTAATGGGGATTGAGCGTACTGAACTCAATCCTTTGGTTAAAAATAAAACGCTTTCAGTGAGCGGCTTAATGCGGGATGAGTGGTGTTAGTGAGCGCCAATGAAGACTTCTGTGCGATTTCGCCCTGCTAGTTTGGCACGATAGAGCGCCTCATCAACATGGCTTATCAGCTTGTTTGCATCGAGTAATTGCGGAGGTTGCCAGCAGGCAATTCCTAAGCTAATGGTGACAATCCCCATGTTTGATGAGCCTTGATGGGGAATATGCAAGTCTATAATGGTTTCGCGCAGATGTTCGGCAATTTTGTAAGCATCTTCAATATGGCTTGAGGGCAAGAGTAACATAAATTCTTCACCACCATAGCGAGCTAGAATATCTGTGGGACGTTGTAGAATTGCTTTGGTGGCCTCGACGATCTGTTTTAAGCATTGATCACCGACCACATGGCCATATTGATCATTAAATTCCTTAAAGTGATCTAAATCGAACATCACAATACTCAATGGCATATTATGATCGTTGGCGTAACTCAATTCTTTTAGTATTTGGCTATCTAAATAGCGGCGATTATAGCATCCAGTGAGTCCATCGGTTTCCGCCATCGCTTTAACTTGAGCTGCATAGGTTTTTAGGGTTTCAAGTGAACTCACCATTTGTTGCAGTTCAAGGTTATCGGTAATCGGCATTTGGGTATCGAGTTTTTCATTGGCGATGGCATTCATTGCATCACGAGTCTCAATCACGGGTTTGATAATACCTTTAGCAATAAAGTGCCAACTGGTGAGCCAGATAAAAAAGCAATAAAGAATACCTCCACAAAAGATGAGGATGACAAACGAGGTACTATCACTCTTGAGATCTGTGCCTGCGATCTGAATTTCATCTTCAACATGGTTGACTAACTCTTGGGTGAAGGTTGCTATTTGCCTCGCTGCACTGGCTTGATAGCCAAAATGAGCATTGGCTATTTGAGTACTTTTTAAGGCATTACGGGATAGCTCAAATAGGTTGTCATTGCCAACCATGTTTTGTTTTATTTGCGATAACCAGTTGAGATAAATTGTATTACTCGAATGCATAGACGCGACGATATTTTCCATTTGAATAAGTCGCCGCATCGCTTCCCGTTGAAGGTGATTTAACGTCGCTATATTTGGGGTATTTTTTACTTCATCTAATAACACAAACAGGTGCTCACCTTGGTGCAGGTATTCCGAAATAGCTTGATGTTCTATCTGATTGTCGGTAATTCCACTGAGATCTTTATGGTCAACTAATAGAGCGAAACGTTCATGGGTCTGATTCAGTTGAGTCTGCATTTCATCAGAAAATGCTGATGACATACCGGCCAAATTTGTTTGAATATTTTGTGCCTGTAACTTTGCCTGTAAAGCACTGTCTGTAAGCGTATTGAGCAATGGGAGTTGTTGCTGATAATAAAGCTGAGTATCGATCGTTGTGTTTAGGGCTTGATACATCTCAGGAGTGGTTTCAAGACTTAGTAATACCTTTGTATCTTTTAACAAATGCTCCCATTGAGTAGTTAACTCTGAAAGTAGGGACAGTCGTTGTTGCTCAGTATCATAGTGGTTTAATTCTGTGGTGATAATTTGCAACCTTTCACTGTTTTTCGCTAGTTGCAGCGCAGTGGTGACTTTCACGACATCACTATTTACCAGTTGCTCAATTTCAGTTCTCAATTGTTGTGACAATAGGATAGCGATAATGCCATTGAGTGACGCCATGCCGAGAATAATATAGAAGGCTAGCGTAATTTTCTGTTTAAGACTGGTCAGTCGTTTTGAGTTCATTTGTTTTTCTTGTCGATTGCAGGGACTTCCCCGTAGGTGTTCTGCAAATGTTTAATTTTGGTGCTTAACTCAATAAAAATATCTGTACTATTGGCTTCATGCTGACTTGCGGCATAACAAGCATGGCTTAATTCTGGATAAATCTGCCCCATTGCTGTAGTGGTAAAGTGTCCTACTTCCAATACTTTAGTCGACCAGAACAAGTTAGCAATGTGGCTTGCCTCAAATGCACCAGCAACAGACCTTTTTGAAGCTTGTTTAAATTCGGGAGCCGTAACGACATCCATTCGGCATGGATTTCCGCCGCCAAGCGCATAGGCATATTGGGCTTCAAAAGTGCCCATATATTTGAGTAACCAATAGGCGGCTTGTGGATTTTTACTGTCGTAGCTCACCGCAAAGGCATAGGCACCATTGTAAGGAGTTCCTCCGGGGACTTGAGATACCCCAAGTCGAGCACCAGGTATATTGGCTTCAACTTTAAAAGAGGCTGGCCAAAGGTTGTTATAGGCAAAGGGCCATATGGCTACCTGTCCCGTCGCCATAGCATTCGCGGCTTCATTAAAGGCAAACTTATCATCAGCAGGATAGGCATAGGGCATTAGTTTGCGATAGATTATTCCAGCGGTAATTGCCTGTTGATTGACACTCGGAACTTCAAAGTGAGTCAGTTTTTTTTGTTGATCATAAATAGGCCACATCCAAACGCCGCCTAAACTCCAAATAATGCTGGAAAACTCATCGTTAATATGGGGTTTATTACCCGACATCAACGCTAGGCCATAAAAGTTATGGGTCAATGGTTTGTCTGCAAGGAGTTCACCCGCTTTTCGCGTAAAGAAGACGGCTTGATCTTCTAATTCTTGAAAGTTGGTCGCGGGTTTGAGTGGGTAGCCAAACCGTTGTTGAAAGTGAGACTGTTCGGTTTTATTTTCAAATAAATCGGCGCGGTAATGACTTCCCATTACGTAGTTATTATAGGGAATTGCGTGCAATTCTCCGTGGTAGGATAAAATATTCAGTAATGATGGATAGTAGGGTTCGAGGTAGCTTTCCATCGCTTTTTCACCATCGGGATCATAGAGTTTTGCTAATTCCAACAGGGGGACTGTATAGCCGTTTGCCGCCCATTCTTTTGCCCAGCCAGCCTCCATAGTGAGCAGATCGTATTTTCCTTCCCCCATTAATAATGCGTGGGTCTGAAGTTCGAACATGCTTTCAAGTTCGGTGCTAATCACATTGACTTTAACACCGGTTTTTTCGGTGAATTTGGGTAGCATTTGCTGGGTGAGATAGTCAGTCCAAAAGCCTTTTTCGGCAACTAAAGTGATTGGCGTTTTATTCGGCAAGGGGGGAATTTGATCCAAAGAAAACTCCGCTAAGGCGGGAGGTGCTAGCGTTAATCCCAGTCCGAATAATAGGATTGACAAACGTGTTAACAAGAATAACTCCTTAAATACTCGGGCTATTGATGCTAATCAATAGCATTAATCAGCTCAGCTGTACATTAAGGATAGATTTGTAAAAAAAATTGACTCAATTTTTTTATCGGTTTTTTAGACAAAAAAAGTCCGATGACCTAATTAATTCAGATCATCGGTAAAGGGTGGGAGATGGTGCGCAATTAAGCTTGTTTTATTTGCTGTTCGCGCATCTGCCTCAATGCGGTTGGCAAAGCATAATGTTGTTCAATTAAAAAACGGATCAATTTAGATTTAGAAATATCACTTTCCTCTGAGAGCGTTGCTAAATGGGCTATTGCCGCCTCACTCAGTGAAAATGTGGCTTTGCGGTAATGTGGCCGTTCGTCGTCAATCGTGGTATCAAGGGATCTTGATGCTGTTTGTGGTCGATGCAAAGTTACCACATTGGAAGTATCCAAGGTGACTTCAAGTGGTGATTCTTTCACTCGCTCCATCGCCGCCACTGAGTTGCCCGTGCTTGGAATATGACTTTCTCCCATAGCATAAAGGGTTGCGGCATCAATAAACTCATCGAGGGAGAGGGGCTGGACGCCTCCCCTAGATGGCATAGCGTTTTTCTTGAGGTCGCTGAGTCCCATATTGTCCTCTCAGATGATTCGGCTGAGGTTGATTGATAGCGGCACGATGCGCGGCTATTGGTGTGCTTGGTTTGAGTAAGGCCGTTAACGAGGCTGCGCAGTCCACTTGAAACATTTCACAGGCGATAGCACGGATTTCAGCTGCGGCTTTACCCTTTGGTTCTATCTCCATCACCGACAATCCAGACTCTTCACTGTCATCATAGATATTACGACTATAGGTAATTGCATCTAATACATTGATATCGTAGGTTTTACAGACCTCTTTAGCCTCTAAAATACGATTCGCTTGATTGGGAAGGTTGGGGCATTGCGTGATAACGAAAGACGCGTGTAATTTAGGGTTAATCATCTTACAAGTTGCGACGATATCATCCATATGACTCACGGTTTTTAAATCTCGGCGTTTGGGTCTGAGCGGCATTAATATATGCGATGCAACTGACATGGTTGCCCTTAATGCAAGATTATCCTGCCCACCACAATCAACGAGTACAAAGTCATAGTGTTGTTCTAAGCTCAGAAGATCGTTACGGATCTTGCCATAAAGTTGTACACAGTTGATGCTTGCCAGTTTCGGATTATTGTTTCTGGCTTGGATCCAATCCGATGTGGTTCGCTGTGGATCGCAATCCACCATGATGACAGAGGCACCACATTCGGTGGTGAGAAATACTGCGATATTTTGTGCGAGGCAACTCTTACCGCTGCCGCCTTTTTCGCCGCCGACTAACACTATCATGACGAGTTCCTCAATGCTTAGGCTATCACTTGGGCGGTAATATGTTGCTTATGGTTTTTTACCGCACCTTGTTGTCATAAACGAATGTAAACCCTGTGTTAATGTTGGTCAATTATCTGATTTTTGACGTTTTTTTATAAAATGTCGCGTGATTAATATTTGACGCTACCATGTAATATGCCGTTAATTTGACTCTTTCTGCTAGCGGGATTACTTAGGCGATTTTGAATTTTAGTTATCTGATTATTAAGGTTTTTAGTGAATTTTTAACATCAATTGATTATGAATGTTTGCTCTCCATTGCGGCAATGATATTGAAATTAAGGCTTGGTATAGTTTACTTTGAACGTTTATTTTAATTTTTTATGCCAAAATATTATTAAAATATTGGCCTCTCACGACTACTTTTCAAACGAAAGTTGTCTTGCATAAAGCTTGAGTGTCATCAAATTGCCACCTTGTTGAGTTAGTCTTTCTCATTAATGCCGTCTAATCACCTTGATTTTTCTACCATTCGTGAAGGGATGCCCAAATGGATATTAAAATGTCAATGCCTATTGAATTTGAGCTGGTTGAATCTGCTCCTTTATTTCATGAGTTGCTGAATCTACGCGATGCGGCTGGGTATCCTTGTATCGGCGTTGAGATGGCTGATGGGCATCCGTTACAGCCTTTATATTGGGTATCTATTCGCTTAACGAGTGATCAGTCAAAAAATACCTGCGCGATAGTGGCAACAGCCTGCGTATATGGTGATAAGGCTAACCATCTGGCGATTGAGGATTTTATTGTTTTACCTGAGTATCGGCATGTGGGGCTGGCAAAAATAATGTTAGAGCGAGTCATGACTTTTGTTGATGAGCATGCGAGTCAAGGAACTTGTGTGAGCATTAACGCCCACGGAGAAGAACAACGACTCTGTATTGAGTACGGTTTTGAGTATTCACATTGTGCGAATCTTGGACCGAATCTGCGTAAAATCTACGCTTGATGCCGTATCAACTCAGGGTAAGCCTGCGGTTTGCTCTGAGTTTATCCCCCCTTAGTCGTTCTCAGCTTGTATTAGCCATAGGCATTCATTAGGTATTAGGGTAGCATCCTCAATCTAGTTTTCTGTCTGAGTTCAAGCTAATACTGTCATGGATCAACAACAGCTTATCGATGCCGTAAATCAGGTCATGCCCTTTGGTAAATATGCTGGCCGCCGCTTACTCGAATTGCCTGAACCCTATCTTGTGTGGTTTCATCAACAAGGTTTTCCAAAGGGAAAATTAGGGGAGCAGTTAGCGCTGATTTATGAGGTAAAACTCAATGGCCTTGAGGGCATGTTAAAACCGCTATTGAAATGAGTTCCCTACTAAGCGATAAAAATCCTACTTTTGCGATAAGTGTTGTATTTCGTGATAGAGATTGGCGATTTATTACCTATGGCATGTTTTAATGCTGCATATTAGTAAAACACAAGGAACAAAAGGCATGATGGCAAAATTGGTAAAATTAGCTGCTGTAGCAACATTAGCGTTAGGTATGTCAAGTGCTTGGGCACAGGGCGTAGTTCATGAAGGTACAGTGGTTGATACTATGAATGGTGGCGGCTACACCTATGTTCAAATTAAAGAAGCTGACAACACGTTTTGGGCAGCAGGCCCAGAAGCTGAAGTCAAGAAAGGTGACAAAGTAGCTGTGGTTGAGCAAATGTGGATGAACCAGTTCACCAGCAAAACCTTAAACCGCACCTTCGACAAGCTGTTGTTTGTTGGTCAAATCGAGAAGAAATAATCGATACCTTAGCAACGTTCATGTTGCGATGAGTTCCTAAACCGCCTCGCCTTGTTAGAGGCGGTTTTGTTTTCAGCGGTGTTCGGCTTAAATAAACGTCAACGCTATCACTTCTCAATAAATAACTGCAAAATACGGCAAATACTCGCAATGATATTTGAGCATACCGTGCCAACGTCTAACCAAACTAACGAGAAAATTGAAGTCGTCGCTTATCAGCGTTGCTATGCAAGTGCGGTCAGTCAGCTCTTTCATCACTGTGTTCATCAAATACAGCATGAGCGTTATACTACTGCGCAGTTAAATGCCTGGTCACCCTCGCCCCGTTCCAGTCAACATTGGCATTTACGTTTAAGTCGTTCCCAAGCTTGGATTATTTTGGTGACAGATGCGCTGAGCTTAACTAAGATTTGTGCAGGTTTTATCAATGTTGAAACGGATTTTCGCCATAGGGGATATATCGATAGTTTGTATATTCATCCTAATTGGCAGCGCTGTGGACTCGGTGAACTGGCTATCAGACAGTTAGAGCAATGGGCGAGGAAGCAAGGTTACAGCCAATTAAGTGCCGATGCTTCTTATCTTTCCCGTGGGCTGTTTATTAAACTCGGATTCGTCCAACAGCAACGCAGCTATCAACAAAAACTGGGCCAAGTGTTGCCGAGTTTTTATATGACTAAAAAACTGTAACTGAATGGGAATGCACTGCCTGTGTGCCCATTGGTCATGATTAACCCATAGGAGTGGACTCCAATGCAGATACGCTTATTTTCTCCTGCGGACGTGGCGCAGGTAGCGGCGGTATTTAACGCCAGTGTTATGGAGGGCGCACAGGAATATTATTCGCTGACAGAACGTTTAGCGTGGGCGCAAAATCAAGGTGAGGCACGTAGCGATGCCTACTGGCTGGCCAAGTTAGAAGATACAACCACGTGGGTTGCACTTGAAGACGATAAGCTGGTTGGTTTTATCAGTTTAAGGTTGTGCCCCGATAAAGAGCTTGATTGCTTAGTCGGCGAAGTTGATTGTCTGTTTGTGCATCCTGAATATGGTCGTGCTGGTGTAGCGACACATTTATACTTGGCACTACTCGAAGAGTCGAAAAGGCTAAACCTTAAAAGACTCACAGTTGAAGCCTCCTATCAGGCGCGGCCTTTCTTTGAAAAACAGGGCTTTAATTGCATTCGCCGTAATGAACTACGCCGCTATCTCACCGCTGAAGACAAACAAAACGACAGGGCGCAGGTGTTAGTGAACTTTAGTTTGATCATGTCCTTATCATAGGTTCGCGCTTGAAGAGACTATTCTGTTTTAGCCATACACCATACACAGAGTAATAAAAAACCGCCTCGTTTCCTTGGCGGTTTTTATTGGTCAGTAAGCATCATCAGGCTAAGTCAAACACCAGTGCTGTGACTGGGCTGTCAGTGGCGCTAAATCTAACCACTTCTTCGGCGGTGATATGCGCGCCATCCCCAGGGGTGAGCACTTGGTCATTGACCTTAAGCGTACCTTCCACCAGTTGCACATACAGCTGACGCTGCGGCTTAAGCTGCGGCATATGCACTTGCTCTTGCGGTGCCAGCATTAGGCGATATAAGGTCGCATCCTGCTGCACTTTTAAGGTGCCATTTTCACCCGTTGGCGTGACCACGGCTGTGAGCGCCGAGGTTTGCTCGAAGGCTTTTTGCTGATAACCCGCATCAATGCCTAAGGTGTCTGGTTGGATCCAGATCTGCAAAAAGTGCAGTGGCTCAGTGTTTGATGCATTAAACTCACTGTGATAAATCCCTTTACCGGCGGACATTAACTGAAACTCACCCGCTGGTAAGGTCTTAATATTACCGAAGCTGTCCTTATGAGCTATGGTGCCTGAAATCACATAACTGATGATTTCCATGTCTTTATGGCCATGAGTTTCAAACCCCGCGTTCGGCGCGACTCTGTCATCATTAATGACTCGTAGGGAAGACACACCCATATGCCGCGGATCGTAGTAACTAGCAAACGAGAAGGTATGTTGACTCTTTAACCAGCCTAAGTCTGCCTGTCCTCGGTCCTGCGCTTTACGTATACGGATCATCGTTAACTCCTTATTTTAAGCGTGCGGCTAACAGGTTGTCGGCACTCAGTTTACCTGCACCTGACACGGCCAGAGATACCGTAGCGGCTAACAGGGCTAAACCAAATTCATAACCGTTATTGCTAAGGAACAGACCGTTACCAATGTGAACCGAGAAAATCGCGACCACCATAGTAAAGGACAATACCAGTGCCGTTGGGCGAGTCAGTAAACCGATAATGATCAGCAAGCCACCAAAGAATTCGCTTGAACCTGCCATCAGCGCCATTAAGTAACCTGGTGTTAGGCCGATGGAGGCCATCCATTGTCCTGTGCCTTCTAGGCCATAGCCGCCAAACCAGCCGAAGAGTTTTTGTGAGCCGTGGGCCATGAGGATGATCCCGATAGGAATACGCAGGGCCAATGGGGCGAAACTAGGCGCAGAGGTCAGTAATTTTGTGATAAGTGCTTTCATGGGATGTTCCTTAATTCAAATTTTTTAACTATGTCGTTAATGGGGTAGTCGGTCGAGATTTAGCGTCAATCTCTCCATTGGTTTACAGTCTAGACTTGACCTTTAAGAAAGAAAATCGGAACATTTTTAACGTATATTTCAAAAAATTTGAATATGGAGCGCTTATGTTGCCAGTGATGAGTCTCGATGGATTGATAGTGCTAGATGCTATTGATAAGAAAGGCAGTTTTTCGGCTGCGGCTGAATCCTTATTCCGAGTGCCATCGGCGCTGACCTATACAGTGCAGAAATTAGAGAGCGATTTAGGGGTAAAATTATTTGAACGTAAGGGGCAGCGCGCCGAGCTGACCTTAGTTGGCCAACTGGTATTACGCCAAGGGCGGGAGATCTTAGCCGCCACTGTAAGGCTTGAAGAGGCGGTTCGGCAACTAGAAACGGGCTGGGAGTCGGCGTTAACCTTAGCCATAGACACTGTAGTGCCCGATTTACCACTGCTTAAACTAATTGCTGAATTTACCGAGTTAGGTAAACAGGTGACCATTAATATCACTGAGGAGTCATTGGGTGGCGGTTGGGATGCCCTGTATTCGGGCCGCGCCGATATTGCCATTGGGGTCACGGGGGAGTTACCTAAGGGGCAATATCACTTAGTTGAGATCGGTATGCTTGAATTCATCTTTGCCCTTGCGCCTCACCACCCCTTAGCGCAGTTTGACCATCCAATCCCGACCGAAGCCTTGTTGCAATTTCCCTCCGTGGTGGTGGCCGACAGCTCAACGGCGCTCGCGCAGCGCTCCAGTGGGTTATTTGATAGTCGACAAGTCATCCGCGTGCCGAACATGCAGACCAAGATTAAAGCGCAGCAACTTGGGCTAGGTGTAGGTTATCTTCCCAAGCATTTGATTCGCGAAGAACTCGCTTCAGGCGCATTAGTCGCGTGCAAGGTTGAGATCCCAAGACCAGCGCAGCCGGTGTTTCTGGCGTGGCGCAAGGGCAACCAAGGTAAGGCGCAGGCGTGGTTTGCCGAGCGTTTGCCCCATTGCGACTGGTTGTTTTAGTGGGATGTAAAGTACACGTGCTGCTAGTGGATTGAGTTAATCACAGTACTTAACCA
>NZ_JTLE01000094.1:19263-45433 GCF_000798835.1 Shewanella sp. ZOR0012 | reverse complement strand
CACATCATTCCTCGTTTCGCGAGCACGAGCTTGCCAGAACGAACAAAATCTAATCTCGAAACGTCAACACGCCCTAATGTTTGCGGTTGCTTAAATTTAAGAGGCGAGTATTAAAGAAGGAGATTTGCCCTTACGAATTAAGGGCAAGAAGAGCTTTGTATATGCTGCAACAGATTTAAAGACTGTCTTTGGCATTTACCCTGTGCACAGTTACAGACTAGTCTTGAATCCCAAGGCTTTCTCTGTGCTCGACCAATAAATTAACCTGCGGTGGCGGAATTTGTAAATAAAACCCCTTTTCCTTGAGTGCTGCTCTGACCTTATGAATATCGGCGATACCGAGTGATTCACGCTTAGCAATCGGGAATACCATCACTAACTGAGGCACACCAAACATATCTAACAACGCCTGAGGGACGTCGTCGAAACAGTCCCTTTTGTTTACAAATAAGTAAGTGTCAGCCTTTCGACTACTTTTATAAACCGCACATAGCATAAGAGTATAAATATCCAATAGTTCAAACTTGCCAGTCAATGGGGCACACTATAACATGGTCGCCTAGTAATTTAATTGCAAATCAGCGATCCGACTGATGATTTCTGGAGAATAGTGCCGGGATGTCAAAACCTAGCTTAGAGTTAAAAGGCGCTTCTTTTACTCTTTCAGTGCTTCATATTAATAACAGCGATTTAAATGCTGTCATGGCTGAATTAGATAGCAAATTGGCACAAGCTCCCCAATTTTTTCTGGGTGCCCCTTTAGTCGTCAATCTCAGCGCCATTCAAGATAACGATTTCAATTTACAGGGCTTAAAAGAGTTATTACTTTCCCGCCAGTTAGTTATTGTAGGAATTACTGGTGCAACTAACGTCCTGAGCAACCAAGCTAAAACACTCGGACTTGCCATAGTCAAAGCGGGTAAACAAAGCGTCGCCCCCCCACCAGCACCGCGTCAAACTAAGATTTTGAAGCAAAATATCCGCTCAGGTCAGCAGGTCTATGCAAAAAATGGCGATTTAATCATATTTGGTGCGGTAGGTAATGGCGCTGAAGTCATCGCCGATGGTAGCATTCATATTTATGGTGCGTTACGAGGAAAGGCCATGGCGGGCGCAGCTGGCGACAGCAGCGCGGTAATCATTGCTCATTCCCTCGAGGCAGAATTAGTTTCAATAGCAGGGCAATATTGGCTCGCTGAAAATCTACAACAACATAGCTCAGATAAAGGCGGCTGCATTCGCTTAAATGGCGAGTCGCTTATCGTTGAATCATTGCCCCTCTAAATGGCACAAAAAAGGATAGAGAGAAACATGGCACAAATTATTGTTGTCACTTCAGGTAAAGGTGGTGTTGGTAAAACCACATCCAGTGCGGCGATTGCAACTGGACTTGCACTACAAGGGCATAAAACTGTTGTTATCGATTTCGATATAGGCTTGCGTAACTTGGATCTAATCATGGGCTGCGAGCGCCGCGTCGTCTATGACTTTGTTAATGTTATCAACGGTGAAGCGAATTTAAATCAGGCACTTATTAAAGATAAACGCTGTGAAAAACTGTTTGTACTGCCAGCCTCGCAAACTCGTGATAAAGACGCCCTAACAAAAGAAGGCGTGGGCCGTGTGCTTGACGATTTAGCCAAAGAATTTGAATTTATTATCTGTGATTCCCCTGCAGGTATTGAGCAAGGCGCGATGATGGCATTGTATTTTGCCGATATCGCCATTGTGACGACCAACCCTGAAGTAAGCTCGGTTCGCGACTCTGACCGTATTCTAGGAATGCTGCAAAGTAAGTCACGCCGCGCAGAACTCAGTTTAGAGCCGATAAAAGAGTACTTACTGTTGACTCGTTATTCTCCAAGTCGGGTAAAATCGGGCGAAATGTTAAGTGTTGACGATGTAAAAGAAATCCTTGCCATTGATTTGCTTGGTGTTATCCCTGAATCACAATCCGTACTCAAGGCATCAAACTCCGGAGTACCTGTGATTATCGATCAAGAAAGTGATGCAGGCGCCGCTTATAGTGACACTGTCGCGCGTTTATTGGGTGAAGATGTCCCAGTACGCTTTATTACGGAAGAGAAAAAAGGTTTCTTACAACGGATATTTGGTAGCTAATTATGTCTTTACTCGACTATTTCAAAAGCAAGAAAAAGCCTAGCACCGCGGTAATGGCAAAAGAGCGACTACAAATTATTGTGGCCCATCAGCGTGGACAACGCGATACACCTGACTATTTCCCGCAGATGAAGCAAGAAATCATCGCCGTGATCCGCAAGTATGTGCAGATTTCGGATGATCAAGTTTCAGTGCAATTAGATCAGAATGACGATAACTTGTCGGTACTCGAACTTAACGTGACGTTGCCAGACAGATAAGTCGAGCATTGGCGTCATCCTCAAATGGGGATGACGCTTTCTGCTGCGCCTTTCTCCTACCCCCATGCTTTAGCTGGGGTAAAATCAAGGCCTAACACCTTAAATGCAAATTTAGGCATCAAATCTTAGGTCAAAACCGAAATGTTAAAAGCAAAATATTGGCGCCTAATCTGTAAAACTTAAACTTCAAGCTTTGCCAACGATTCAGCCGCAATGTCTGCGCGCCAGCCATTTAACACCGTCGGCAATTCGCCCTGCTGTTTATCCCAACGCCATTGTAAATACTCATGAATATGACGTTTAGAGCCCAGCATTTCCACCGGAATAGCATGTTGTTCGCACAGTTCGGTTAAACAGGTTTTAATGGTCTTAAAGGCGGATTTATAACCCGGTTTAAGCGCTAAAACATCAACTAGCTCCGGCGGATTGTTTAAGTCAGCAGTCTGCATTACCCGTAAAATATCTTTACCGTGGATGCGTTTTTCCTGCTCAGTTAAATCGTTCAATTTAAACAAATCACTTATGCTTTTAGGCTGTTTTTTCGCTAGCGCAATCAAGCCATGATCTTTAATCACAAAGCCTAAGGCTAAATCCCGTGCCAAAGCTTTTTCTAAACGCCATTTAGCCAGCACTTTAAGGTAAGCCAATTGAGGCTCGGTTAATTGAAATGCGTTTTTTACTTTAAGGTATGCAGTCTCGACATCGGGAGGAGCTAAGCGCCCTTCTGTCATTCGCTCGCCTTCTTCATACAGCCAGCCTAAACGGTCTTGCGCCTTAAGCTTTTCGGCGAGTTGCGGATAGAGTTGATACAGATACAACACATCGTTGGCGGCGTAGCTAAGCTGCGCCTCAGTCAAGGGACGGCGCATCCAGTCGGTGCGCGACTCACCCTTATCAATCACTTCACCTAAACAGGTTTCCACTAACTTGGCATAACCTAGGCCATGGCCCATGCCACATAAAGAGGCTGCGATTTGGCTATCGAACAAAGGCGTAGGTTGACGCTGACCATAGTGGGCGAAGACTTCTAAGTCCTCGCTACAGGAATGCACTAGCTTGATGATGTTGGGATTATCAAGCAAAGACCAGAATGCACTGAGATCTGGCAGCGCAACCGGGTCAATTAAGGCTAAAGTTTTACCATCATAGGCTTGAATGAGGCCAAGCTTAGCGTAATAGGTACGTGTGCGCACAAACTCGGTATCTAATACCAGTACTGCGCTCTGTTGATATTGAGCGACGAGGGCATTGAGGCTCGCTTCGTCGCTCACATAGTGAAACACTGACAAATTCTTCTCCAGTTCCTGTGGGATAATCACATCCATAAAAACAAAAGCCGGCTTATTGCCGGCTTCAATCTTACGCGCGCTTGACTTCGTCTCTCAGTTCTCGTCGCAAGATCTTACCCACATTGGTTTTAGGTAACTCTTCCCTAAATTCTACCAGCTTCGGCACTTTATATCCCGTTAAATGCACTCGGCAATGCTTAATGATGTCTTCAGCGGTTAAAGATTTATCTTTCGCCACCACAAACACCTTCACTAACTCGCCACTCGCATCATTAGGAACCCCTACTGCCGCAACTTCTATCACCTTAGGATGTAAAGCAACAACCTCTTCCACTTCATTGGGGAAGACGTTAAAGCCAGAAACTAAAATCATGTCTTTCTTACGATCAACAATATAGAAGAAACCCTGTTCATCCATATAACCAATATCGCCCGTGGCGAGCCAGCCGTCTTTATCAATCACTTTGGCGGTCTCTTCTGGACGCTGCCAATAGCCTTTCATGATCTGTGGGCCTTTGCCAAATAGCTCACCTGTCTCGCCTTGGGGCAACACATTACCCGCATCATCACGCACTTGAATGAGTGTAGATGGCGCAGGAAAACCGATAGAACCGTTATAACCGTCTAAGTTATAGGGACAGCACGTTAACAGGGGCGAGGCTTCAGTTAACCCATAACCTTCAAGTAAACGGGTTTTAGTGATGCTCTGCCATTTATCGGCCACGGCTTTTTGCACGGCCATACCGCCACCAATGGATAATTTGAGGCGAGAAAAATCCAGCTCAGCAAAATCACTACTATTCACTAAGGCATTAAACAGGGTGTTAACACCTGTCAGGGCGGTAAAAGGATATTTCTTGAGTTCAGCCACAAACCCTGGAATATCCCGAGGGTTAGTGATTAACAGATTCTGACTGCCCTTATGTAAAAACAGTAAGCAATTCACTGTTAATGCAAAAATATGGTAAAGCGGTAATGCAGTTACAACAAATTCAGTACCATCCCGCAGTGCCGGAGAATAAGCACCGTTAGCCTGCAACACGTTTGCCACCACATTACTGTGGGTTAACATGGCGCCCTTTGAAACCCCAGTCGTACCACCAGTATATTGCAAAAAGGCAAGGTCACCCCCAGTGATTACGGGTTTGACATACTGCATTCTACGACCTCTTGACAAGGTTTCGCGCATCGAAAGGGCATGGGGTAGATCGTATTTCGGCACCAGCTTTTTAATATATTTAACAACAAAGTTAACTAAGGTGCGTTTTGGCGCACTTAGTTGATCACCTAAACTAGTGATAATGACACTTTTCACGGGCGTTTGATCGACCACTTCTTCTAAGGTGCGGGCGAAGTTAGACACCACAACAATGGCTTTGGCGCCCGAGTCAATCAACTGATGTTTGAGCTCTCGCGGGGTATAAAGTGGGTTAACGTTAACCACCACCATACCAGCACGTAATACCCCAAACAACGCAATAGGATATTGCAACAGATTGGGCATCATCAGTGCGACACGGTCGCCCTTTTGTAGCTTCAATTCATTTTGTAAATAAGCAGCAAAAGCACGGCTACTTTCTTCAAGTTTACGGTAAGTTAGCGTGGCCCCCATGTTGATAAATGCAGGTTGATCCGCATACTTAGCCACCGCGGTCTCGAACATATCGATAAGCGATGAATACTGATCCACATTAATCTCAGCAGGCACATCTTTTGGTAAATGTTTAATCCAAGGCTGATCCACTACTTTCTCCTAAATCCCCACAACTGCGGATACGGTACCCTTACTACCGCCAATACTCGACAAATACCGAGTTAAAATACCGACTTACATTTTATTGTTATTGATTTACCCGGATAAATCATACGGGCGTTTTAATTTTGATCATCATCACATAAAAGAAACAAAAAACCTAGTGTCTTTTTTATGTTAGTAAAAGCAATTATTCGACAAAACGTTGGATTAACTGACTAACCGCTTGCGCATTATCCATATGCACATGATGGTCCCCCTCAAGCATATGTTCAGACAAATTGCTGAACCATTTCCTTGCTTTAGGTAGCGCCGTATGTAATTGGCTAAAACCTTGTTTGCCGCAGATGAGTAAGGTAACCACCGAAATATTTTGCATTAAAGCATCAACCTGCTCAAAGGTCAGTCGCATTGGCGAGTCGAGCCTTAATCTTGGATCACTTCGCCAAACAACTCCATCAGAAGTGGCTTGCATATTGCGGTCAAGTAATAGTCGACACCACGGTTCGGCCAATCCGGTTAAATGCACTCTAGCCTTAACTGCCGTTTCCAGACTATCGTAGACTCTCATCCTTTTATGTTTTTGCGCTAAAAATTTCTCATGTTGGTAAAAGCTTTTCCTCAGCCGCGATTTGGCTTGGGTTGCTGACTCATATAAGGGACTTAAGGCCTCAATTAAAATCAGCTTATTAACCTTTTCTGGAAATGCTGCCGTATACGCAGAGGCGATAATCCCCCCTAATGAATGCCCAATAACAGCCAGTGGCTTTTGTGGCAAAATCGCCAGTAACGCATCGAGATCGTATAAATAGTCAATCCAGTGTAATGGGTAATGTCCCGGCCTATGCGCCGAAAAACCATGACCGGGCCAATCTATGGCAAGAATTTGGTAATCTGACAAATACTCAGCGAGAGGCTCAAAACTGTTGGCATTGTCTAACCAGCCATGCAACGCGAGCAATAATGGCTTATCTTTCGCTCCCCATAATCGACCACTCAGCTTGATATGGGGTAACACAAACTCGACTTGATTTTTGGGGGCGAAAGATTGCCACATATTGCCTCTAATGTCAGGTGATTAGCGGGATTTTTTGACAAATTTGAGCGTCATGCGATCACTCTCACCAATTGCTTGGTATTTTTCTTTATCTGTATCACCTAATGCAAACGAAGGTGGCAACGTCCATACTCCCTTGGCATAGTCCTTAGTGTCTTTCGGATTGGCGTTGATTTCGGAGCTTTCGGCTAAGGTAAAACCGACCTTTTTGGCCAGCGCGATCATCTCGTCTTGATCCATATAGCCCGTGCTCATATTCATGCCTTTATTGGCTCTATGTTCGACGACGCCAAATACACCGCCATCTTTAAGCACTTTGTAAGAAGCGGCAAACACGTTTTCGAGCTGGTCGCTTGAAGCCCAATTATGTAAGTTACGGAAAGTTAATACCAAGTCAGCACTGCCATCGGCACCTAAATTCATTTTGGCTGGAGGGTCGAGAACCACCATTTTCGCATTACCAAATAAGGCTTTATTGGCCGTCATCCAAGTATCGAATTTCACGCCCGCATTGGCGCGATAGCGATTACCAGGGGTGTCCGTGCTGGGGGTAGTTTCGAAACTGGCGGCAATATATTGTCCCTTAGGCGCAAGATAAGGGGCAAGGATTTCAGTGTACCAGCCATTACCTGGCCAAAGTTCAATCACGGTTTGTGTTGGGGTTATACCAAAAAATGTAAGGGTTTCTGCGGGGTGACGATAAATATCGCGGCTAGCGTTTTTGGCTTGGCGAAAATCACTTTTAATGGCTTTATCTAATGCTTCATCTGCATTGGCCATACCTGAACAGAGACCAGCAATCAGCATACTGGCGATGAGTGTGACTTTTTTCATAATAATTCTCCTTGGATACCGAAGACTTAAGCTAGCAGTCTATATAAAAAAATCCAAGAATTAGCCGCACAAGTTGACCATTTAGGCTGTAAATATTTGTGATGTCATGGGAGCATTAATGCGCGATGTATTAACGAGAGGTGGCGGAATCCACCCGCCGCCAAGCCATATACAAGGCGCAGATACTGCAAAACAGCCAAATGGCGACCCAAATCCACGCTGGTATCCATGAACGATCAGCCAGCAGCACCGCATCGCCTTGCCCTTCGAGTCCGAGCAATACCGTTGGGCTTGCCAGCGCATTGAGCATGATCATCAAAGCAATAATGCGTAAAAATTGCGTGAGGATTTTATTTTTGCTGAGTTTTAACGGCAGTAACAACACTATCGTCAGTACCGCTAAAATGGCTAAGGTGAGCAAATCTCGCCCCCACAGCAGGCCACTTAGCACCACTAAACCGCCTAAAAATGCAAAGCTTAGACGAATGCCCTTAGGCCAAGTCGCCAGCAGATAAATAAGGTATCCCCAACAGGCTGCGCCAAAATAACCTGCAAATCCAATCACCAGTGGCGAGCCACCTTGGCTAAAGCAAAAACCCGCACCATTGGGAAAGAGTTGAATATGACTCACTATGCCGCCACTGAGCACTGTCGCTATCCCATGGGACAACTCGTGGAAATAGCTCTCTAACCACTTAAAAGGCACACTCAGGTAAGGAATGCGCGTCAAAATGAGGGCCAGCATCAGCTCGATGATAAACAAACCACGGCTCGGAAGGCCACCAGTTAAACGAGGTGTAAAACGAGATTCAGAAGACACGGACGCACTATCAGGCATAAATATCCACACCCACCATCTGCTGAATCTCTTCACGTTTGGCGGCATGTTGCGTTTGTAGGTATTGGGCGATAGCCCCTTGATGTCCTCGGGTACTTTGCTCGTATTCGAGTTGGGCACCGAGTCTGGATTGTAGGTTTTGTGATGATCCTTCATCGGTATCGTCAAAGGCTAAGGCAGAAACCGCATCGAGCTCAATCACAGGGCGCGGCGCTTCCGTGGGCGACATTCCCTGTATGATCGCGGGGCGATTACTCGCAACCGCTTGTGTCAAACTCGTTTGAAGCGAATTTACCTGCATCGAAATGCCCAGTTAATATCCTAGTAGTCCTAGTAGTCCTAGTTAGTATTATTAGGCTGTTGTGACAAACGCCTAACTAAGATTTGATGTCTACATCGTGAACCAATGCAGACAGTTTAGATTCTAACGTATAATGGGGAATAATGAACAGTTTATTCACGTCCCGGTAACTTTTTCCATGTCACAGTATCACGAAGATATACAGGCTCGAGTACATCGACACTGGTGGTTAATCCCGCTTTGATACCCGCTTCGGCCAGCACTAACATGGCTCGGGCATCGGGATACTTCACCGCCGCTAAGGAGGTAATGCCGCTGCCTAGAGCTAATAACTCGGGATAAGCATCAAACCCAGTGCCGCAACCCACAATGGTTTTATTAAGATCGAATGCCAGCTCAACCTGCTCAGGCGCGCTCACTACCTCTTTACCGACTAATGTAGCAATGCCATCGACGGCCACAAATTGGCCCCAGTACACTTCTCCCATGCGCGCATCAATACAGCAGAGCACTTGCTCGGCAGCGTGCTCAGCAATCGCCATTTGCGCCATGGCCGCTAAGGTTGAAATGCCGATAACGGGCAAGTCTAACCCTAGGGCTAAACCTTGGGTCATGCTGGTACAAATACGGATCCCCGTAAAACTGCCTGGCCCACGGCCGTAGGCAATGGCATCCAGTTTATCTAAGCCGACATTGGCTTGTTTTAATACTGCTTCCACCATAGGCAATAAACGCTGACTATGCTCCCGAGGCGCATCGGCTAACTCAGCAAAAACCTGTCCTTGATAATATAGGGCTGCTGAACAAGCTTCGGTACAAGTGTCGAGGGCGAGAATACAAACAGAGTCTTGGGGTGTTGTCATATAAAAACCGCGCTGTGGGTATAGTTGGGCAGAAGAATAGCGACTTATTAAAGCCCTGCACTATACCAAGTGTAAATTGGCGCAAATGATAACATCAAATAATCGAAAGCAAAGGCTTAAAAACAGCGGTGAATGACTCGATTGGCTTAGCGCTGGGTTTGTGATCGCCATCACTAACTCAACAACCTCTTCGGCCTTGGTCCAAATACAGGGAAACTTTTGCCCTATTTTAGGTCTGAGCAAACAGTGCTGAAGCTTTTGTCTCACTTAATCAAGTTCACTAAAGCACCAACAAGTACAACCTAAGCATCGTTTTAACTCTCTCCCACTTACGCGAAGCTTCGCGTGATGCTTTGCACTCTGTAAATAAGGAAATTCAATGAGCAGTACCAGAGAAAATCCCCTTAAACCCCTTCGCCGTTTAAGACGCCTACGCCGCACCGAGGCCATGCGTGATCTCGTGCGTGAAACCCAGATTTCCCTAAGCGACTTGGTTCATCCATTCTTCATCGAAGAACACATCAACCAAGCCGTACCCATTTCAACCTTGCCGGGGATCAGCCGTCTGCCCGAGAGTGCGCTTGCCGATGAAATTCATAGGCTTTACGCCCTAGGGATCCGTTATGTGATGCCCTTTGGTATTTCCCACACCAAAGATGCACAGGGCAGCGACACTTGGGATGACAATGGCTTACTCGCACGGATGATCCGCACCATCAAAACCGCCGCGCCAGAGATGATGGTGATCCCTGATATTTGTTTTTGTGAATATACCGACCACGGACACTGCGGCGTATTGCACCATGACGAAGTCTGTAACGATCAAACCGTGGCTAACTTAGTCAAACAATCCATTACCGCCGCCAAAGCGGGAGCCGATATGCTGGCGCCATCGGCCATGATGGACGGCCAAATTAAAGCTATCCGCCAAGGACTGGATCAGGCAGGCTTTGAGCACATTGCCATTTTGGCCCATGCTGCCAAGTTCGCCTCTTCCTTCTATGGGCCTTTTAGGGCCGCGGTGGATTGTGAACTTAGCGGAAACCGTAAAGGCTACCAGCTCGACTACGCCAATGGTCGCCAAGCCTTGCTCGAAGCACTGCTCGATGAAGAGGAAGGCGCGGATATTTTGATGGTAAAGCCCGGCACACCGTATTTGGATGTGTTAAGTCGCCTAAGGCAGCAAACCCACCTTCCCTTAGCGGCTTATCAGGTTGGCGGCGAATATGCCGGTATTAAATTTGCTGCACTGGCGGGCGCCCTCGATGAGCGCGCCGTCGTCACCGAAACCTTTATCGGGTTAAAGCGGGCTGGCGCCGATTTAATCGTCAGCTATTACGCGAAACAATATGCCGAGTGGTTAGCGCAATCCCGCTAATGCGCTGAGTCTTCAGTCTATCAGCCAAGCCATCAACGAAAACGCCACCCTATCGGTGGCGTTTTTTATCCGTCAATTTGCTCGCACATTAAGCCTATGCTTGTAGCTCGGCAAAGAGAGCTCTGATCTTTTCAACCTTTGGTCGCACCACAATCTGGCAATAGGGCTGCTCGCCATGCAGAGCGAAATAATCATTGTGATAATCCTCAGCGGGATAAAAAGACTCAAAAGCCACCACTTGGGTGACGATCGGCGCATCAAATACCTGTGCCTCGGTTAATTTTGCAATCATGGCATTGGTCTCTTCAATCTGCGCCGCATCATGGGCAAAGACGACGGAGCGATACTGCGGCCCTTTATCATTACCTTGGCGGTTGAGCGTGGTAGGATCGTGACTCTCAAATAACACCTGTAGCAGCGTTGTAAAGCTGATTTGTGCGGGGTCAAACTCGATGTGCACCACTTCGGCATGCCCAGTTAATCCCGAACACACCGACTTATAATCGGCATCGCTAGCATCCCCACCTGAGTAACCAGAGCTGACATTCAGCACGCCCTTCAGGCTCTTAAAAATCGCTTCAACACACCAAAAACAGCCCGCACCAAAGGTGGCAAAGGCCGTTTTATGAGTCGATGTTGTCACCTCATCGGCCGCTTGAAACACCATGGAGACAGAATTAACGCAATGACGAATATTCTTCGGCGTTAAATATTCCCCTTCAAACACATGGCCTAAATGACCGCCACACTGACTACAGACAATTTCGGTACGGCGACCATCGGCGTCGACATGGCGACTCACTGCGCCTGGAATTTCATCATCGAAGGCTGGCCACCCACAGTGGGCATTAAACTTATCTTCTGAGCGATACAAAGGCGCATGGCATTTTTTGCACAAATACACGCCTTTAGCGTCATGCTGATAATACTCCCCGCTAAAGGGACGTTCTGTGCCCTTTTCTTCTATGACATAGCGTTCAAAATCAGTCAGTTTGTTCATAAAAGTCTCCTTTAGCTCTTAAGGTATTCGCCTGCATAAGACCGTTTGTTCCTCAGGTTTATTGCGCCTCGGCCTGAATTGGCTTTTTGGCATAGTAGCCGCTTTAGTCGATAAAATCCTGTTGATTGAGTCAATGCTTAAATAACTGGAGGAAAATTCAGCAGTAATCTCAGTCCATTGTCTTGAGTGTTTGCACCGCGCACAGTGCAAAGCTACACTTGCTGCGGGTCAATTCTCTACCCAAATCCTTTCTATTTGGACCGCTTTTGCACTAGGGCTGAGCGCACCATACCGATAATGAGATAAGTGGCAATGACTCCTTACCGTCATCCTTAGAAAGTGTTTGGTTAACAACCATATATAACAAGTAGAAACAATATGAAATTAGAAACCATTGATTATCGCGCAGCCGATAGCGCCAAACACTTTGTGGAATCCCTACGTGAAACGGGCTTTGGTGTACTCTCTAACCACCCTATCGATAAGGAACTGGTCGAAAACATTTACACTGAGTGGCAAGCCTTTTTCAATTCTGACGCTAAGAACGAGTTTATGTTCAATCGTGAAACCCACGATGGCTTCTTTCCCGCGTCGATTTCAGAAACCGCAAAAGGCCACACGGTTAAAGACATAAAAGAGTATTACCACGTGTACCCTTGGGGTCGTATTCCTGATTCACTGCGTGCCAATATTCTAGCTTACTATGAAAAAGCCAATGCGCTGGCCGCTGAACTGTTAGAGTGGATTGAAACCTACTCGCCAGACGAGGTTAAAGCTAAGTTCTCGATTCCGCTGCCAGAAATGATTGCCGACAGCCACAAAACCCTGCTGCGCATTCTGCATTACCCACCGATGACAGGCGATGAAGAAATGGGCGCTATTCGCGCAGCGGCCCACGAAGATATTAACCTTATCACTGTGCTGCCCGCGGCCAACGAGCCAGGGTTGCAAGTCAAAGCCAAAGACGGCTCTTGGTTAGATGTGCCAAGTGATTTTGGCAATATTATCATCAACATTGGTGATATGTTGCAGGAAGCCTCGGGTGGTTACTTCCCATCAACCTCACACCGCGTAATTAACCCAGAAGGCACGGATAAGACTAAGTCGCGTATTTCACTGCCCTTATTCTTACATCCTAAACCTTCGGTAGTGCTGTCTGAGCGTTATACCGCCGACAGCTACCTAATGGAAAGATTACGCGAGCTAGGCGTACTTTAAGCAATACATGCTCAAATTCGCATCAAGATTAAGCAATTAAGCGCCTTCAGGCGCTTTTTTTATGACATTCGTCGCCTTCAAGGTAGAATAAGCGTCTTTAGGTCATTTAGAACAAGGCACTATCATGGCAATTCAATGGTATCCGGGGCACATGCACAAGGCACGCAAAGAGATCGAAGAGGCTATGCCTCAGGTCGATCTAGTAATTGAGGTGCTGGACGCCCGTATTCCCTACAGTAGTGAAAACCCCATGGTGTCAAAGCTTCGCGGCGACAAACCTTGTATTAAACTACTGAATAAATCCGACTTAGCCGATCCTGAGATCACCGCCCAATGGATTGAATACCTGGAGCGTGAACAAGGGGTAAAAGCCACTGCGATTACCACACTGCAACCGGGTATGTTGAAAATGCTGCCGGATCTTTGCCGTAAGTTAGTGCCGAGTCGCGATAAGACCGAAAAAGACATTCGTACTATGATCATGGGGATCCCAAACGTGGGCAAGTCCACCATTATCAATACCTTAGCCGGTCGCGTTATCGCCAAAACCGGTAACGAACCCGCCGTCACCAAAACCCAGCAGCGCATTAACCTGCGCAACGGTATTGTGCTCTCGGACACGCCAGGGATTTTATGGCCTAAGGTTGATAACGAAGCTAGTAGCTATCGCCTTGCCGTCACGGGTGCCATTAAAGATACCGCCATGGAATACGAAGATGTGGCGCTGTTTGCAGCAGGTTATTTCTTAAAGGCCTACCCGAAGGAAATTTGCGAGCGTTATAACATCAGCGAGTTACCTAAGGATGATATGGCGTTACTCGAAGAAATCGGCCGTAAACGTGGCGCCCTGCGTCCCGGTGGTCGCATCGATTTGCATAAAGCCTCGGAAGTCGTATTACACGATTACCGCTCAGGTCGAATTGGCCTGTTATCCCTTGAAACGCCTGCGATGGCTGAAATCGAAAAAGCCGAAGTGGAACGCATTCTGGCTGAAAAGGCCGCCGAGAAAGCCGCGAAGCTAGAAGCTGAAAAACTGAAACGCTCTGGCAAACGTCATAACGTTTAATATTAGGTTGAACACTCTTAAATATTGGCAAAGTCCATTGGTAAATGCTTTACCGCCCCGTCAATGGGGCGGATGTTCATTAAAGATAACCAGTGGTCATTTTTATCATTAGCGCGACCAATCGATTTTGCCATATAGGACATTCTTTAAGACATTCAGAATTAAATTTTGATCGTTCTAGCAAACTCGTGCTTACGAAACAAGGAGTGACATGTCGCCATTTAACTCAGGTGACAAGCGGCTATCATGACAGAAAGTAAGGGCCAGAGCTTGCCTGCCCTTCCTTTTGACAGCCTTTAGCTTGCCATTTCTGCTGCATAATCGTCCGATAAAAAAAGTGAGGCTGTCCATAATTGAACAGCATCACCTTAGCTGTGCATGCGTTAAGTGTTAGCTTGCTTGGTTTTATTTTTCTCTGCAGCTTGTTTGCGCAGTGCTTCTTTCTTTTGTCGACGGGCTTCAATCACATGATTCACATCACTACCGATATGAGCCTCATTACGGGATTTAGCTAAATTCACTTGGCGTTCACGTTCAACAAAACGCTTTCGCTGCTCCTCAGAAATCTTATCAATACAATGTGGGCAACTCACACCTTGCACATAAGCTGGGGATAATTTTTCCGCTTCAGTGATTGGCATACGACAAGCATTGCATTGATCGTATTGCCCTTTCTTTAAATCATGGTCGACCGCTACACGATTATCGAAGACAAAACATTCGCCTTCCCACAGGCTTTCTTCCTGTTTGACTTCTTCAAGGTATTTAAGGATGCCACCTTCGAGGTGATACACTTCTTCAAAGCCTTGCTCTTTTAAATAAGCGGTTGATTTTTCGCAGCGAATACCGCCAGTACAGAACATCGCCACTTTTTTATGCTTGGCAGGATCGAGATTCTGCTTAACATACTCAGGGAATTCTCTGAAGGTTTCGGTCACGGGGTTAATGGCATTTTTAAAGGTGCCGATTTGCACCTCATAGTCGTTACGGGTATCCACTAGGATGACTTCAGGATCGGAAATCAGCGCGTTCCAGTCCTGTGGCTTAACGTAAGTGCCCACCACTTTAAGCGGATCGATACCCTCGACGCCCATGGTGACGATTTCTTTTTTGAGCTTCACCTTAGTGCGGTAGAAAGGCATTTCGTCGTCAAAGGATAACTTGTAAACGATGTTTTCAAGGCCATTTTGGTTATTCAGCCAAGCCAGCAGTGCGTCGATAGCCGCTTGAGTGCCGGCCACAGTGCCATTAATCCCCTCACTTGCCAGCAACAATGTACCTTTAATCTCGGCCTGTTCCATCATGGACAGGAGTGGCTCACGCAGCGACTCAAAATGCGGTAATGAAACAAACTTATATAAAGCACAAACAACAACGTTAGACATAACACCCTCAACTGCTGGCTGGAACTTAATTTCCAGTGCATTAACTAATAATCACCCAAGCCTAAGCTAGGTCGCAAAAATAGGGCGAAATTCTACCTGAGTCACAGTCGGATAAACACAGACAAAAACCAAGGTCATTGCTTATTTACAGGCAAACGGTGGAATAATCAGTAATAAACGCAGTATTTCTGTTTTAAAGTCACTACTATTGCCAACTTTTAACCCACAGTCGTGACTAAATCGTTTTTATCATTGCATTAAGGAATAAGACTATGCCCTTACCCATACTCTACAGTTTTCGCCGCTGTCCTTATGCTATGCGCGCTAGACTTGGGCTATTGTTCGGCCAATGCCAAGTGGAAGTGAGAGAAATCACCCTTAAAGCGAAACCCGCAGAGATGTTAGCCATCTCCCCCAAGGGCACAGTGCCCGTATTGCAGCTCCCTACTGGAGAAGTGATTGCTGAGAGCTTGGATATTATGCTCTGGGGACTGCATAAGGCTGACTCGCCAGCCGCACAGCAGTTACTCGGACAAACCACCTCAGCGCAAAGCCTGATTAATGAGCTTATTGTGCAAAATGATGTTGAATTTAAACCTTGGCTGGATAAGTACAAATATGCAGATCGGTATCCTGAATACTCGCAGGCGGATTATTTCGCCAAGGCCAGCACTTTTCTGGTACGGCTCGAAGCACAGCTTCAGCAACATCCTTATCTTATCAGCCCTGCGTTAAGCGTTGCTGATTTTGCCATTGTGCCTTTTATCCGCCAATTTACTGCGGTGGATGCCAAACGGGATTTGAACGGTGATTTCCCACGGCTTATGGCATGGTTAACTGAGCTAACAAGCACTGACATATTTCAACATGCCATGACTAAATATGTGATCTGGCAGACTGGTAATACCCCAAATTACTTGTTAGGAACGTCTATAAGTAAATAAGAATTAACGTTTATTTTTATATACCCCATAGCAATCGGTAAAATGTTCACGTAAAGTAGCTCTCACTTAGGTAAAGTGAGTAAATCCTTTTTAACATTTTATGCTAAATCATCACGATGAATTACAGGGATAAAGTACTTGGATAATACGGATATTATAATCATAGCGATGCTCATCGGTTTAGCCCTACTGCATTGCTTATTCGCAGCTCGAGTATTTAAGAGCCAAGTTAATCTCAGCACTAACAAAAAATGTTTATGGTGCCTGCTAAGCTTATTTTTAGGCCCCATAGGCTACTATGCCTATCATGGTTTAATCCCTTTAGATAAACTGCAAAATGACTAGAATGGGTTGATGTTTAAGCGTTAGATGTTGCGCAAGCTCGCGAAACGAGGAATGACGCGTAGTTATGATACTCAAATGACGAGCGGCTCTTTACGCCACAACCATCATACTTTTGAGGCATCAAGTATAAAGTGCATAACTCTATGCACTTGAACAATAAACCAAAAAGCGCGGTAATGTCCGCGCTTTTTCGTTAAAATAGCATCCTATAAATGACTATGAAGTAGCACATCATCCTCAGGCGCTTTTTTGATAACAGGTGCTTGGCCTTCAGCTAGTGCTTGCTTGTAACTTTGGTTCATTTTCAGCGCAAGATATAAATCTGGCCGAATTAAAATGCCGCCTTCGCCTGACGGGATCCCCGCCTGTTCAAACCAGCCAAGCATCTGCCTTTTACGCCCCGCCAAGACTAAACGTATCCCACGCTTCTTCAATAATTGATGGAGATCTGCAAGCATGGCCATCACACTTAAATCCAAGTGGGTAAAACACGGCACGGCATCAATAATGATGCAATCGACGGGTTCAGGCTCACGGATAAACTTCTCCAGTAACCGACGTTTAAAGTAAGTGGCATTGAAGTAGGTTAAGGGTGAATTAAAGCGGTAGATAAACACCCCAGGCACAGACTTAGCCTTGCCCGAATCATCTACACTGCGGATAACCCCTTTATGATCAAGCCCTAACACTTGATCCGTTGGCCGCATCACAGTCGCTAAAAACTGGAATAAACCGAGTAACACCGCCAAGGTAATCCCAGGGATAACGCCAATAAACAATACTGAAAACAATGTGGTGCAAGCAAGCAAGAAGGCTGAGCGGTCTCTGACGCGCAGATTCCATAGCGCCTTTAAATCAATCAACGAAATAGAGGCAATCACTAAGACCACACCAAGAGCTGAACTAGGGATATATTTCAATGGTGCAGTAAAAAACAACGCGACGATCGCAATCAATAACGCCGCGATGATTGAAACAAGCTGACTTTTACCGCCGTTAGCATCATTGACAGCTGTACGCGAATCAGCACCGCTGACCGCAAAACCTTGTGATAAAGCTGAAGCAATATTGGCAATACCGAGGGCGCGAAACTCCTTGTCCGCATCGATATCATAGCCATTTTTAGCCGCAAAACTGCGTGCAGTAAGCATCATACTCACAAAGCTCACCATGGCTAAGTTAAGCGCAGGCACAACTAGTTCACGGGCAATACCAATATTAAAAACCGGCGCTTGAAACGAAGGCAAGCCTGCACTCACCTCGCCCACCACATTGATGTCGAAGCTGGTTAAGTTAAAGGCCCACACCAAAAATGCAGCCATTGCCATTGCACACATTGAAGCAGGCCATTGTGGACGATAACGTTTTATTAAGGCATAGGTGGCTAAGGTCACCAGTCCCATCAATAAGGTGGGCCAGTGTGTTTTGGTGAGATAGGAAGGCGCACCGGATAAGCGCTCAATCAAATAACGCTCATCGAAGGTGAAACCAAAAATTTTTGAGAATTGACCGACGATAATAGTGATCGCCACACCATTAAGTAACCCCATTAAAATCGGTTTTGAGAGAAAGTCCGCCAAGACGCCAAGGCGAAAACGGCTGGCGATTAAACACCAAAAACCGGTCATAGCCGTCATGGTCATCACGAGTTGCCAGTGCTTCATGCTGTCGCCAGCAGCAAGTGGCGTCACAACGGCGGCAATCACGGCGCAAGTCGCGGCATCGGGACCAACGATTAATTGTCTAGAAGTACCAAACAATGCATACACTAACATTGGCAACACACAGGAGTATAAACCAACAGCGGCATTAACCCCTGTAAGTTGTGCATAGGCAATGGCTACAGGTAAAGCGACCGCCGCCACGGATAATCCGGCTCGAACATCATCCCTGAGCCATTGCTTCTCGTACTGCAGCATCTGCGCCAAACCAGGCATAAATGATACTAAACTGGGAAACTTCACGCGCTAACCTCCATATACTCCCAAGTCAATTGCTAACTTGTTATGGTTAGATAACTCACCTTATATCGGTGCAATACCCATGGCACCAACTTCTTCAGTTTATTTAGGTATATAAAACCGTTATCTAAAAAAGCCATCAATACTATGTTGGTTATGACATAAAGCCAATCATTAAGCGAGTCAGTATCCCAGAATATTTAAGCTTTTAGCCTAATTAGCTCTACTTACCGCAGGATCATCGGCAATGAAACCAGCAATAAGCTGCCCATAAACCAGTTAAAATGGCGTCGACGTTTATCCGTATTCAGCTTTTTACTGATTGCTGGACCAACAAACACCCAAGTGAAGGACGCGGGAAATCCCACCAGATTAAACACTAACACGCCTAGTAATGCACTGAGCCAAAAACCATCGCCCCCTAACGTAAACGCACTACAAAGGGTAATGGTCGACATCCAAGATTTAGGATTAATCCACTGAAACAGCGCCGCCTCCATCACACTCATCGGCTGACGCCCGTCATCCAAATGTGCCGCCTTAACAGGAGAGGTGGCTAATCGATAGGCAAGGTGCAACAAATACAATAACGCTGCGTACTTTAGCACTTGATGCAACACGGGAAACGCCTCGAATAAAGCGCCAAGACCCAGTAACACCGACAGATGCAAAGAGGTCGAACCTAAGCGGATCCCTGCAATATGTGGAATGGTACGCATCACCCCGAAATGAGCGCCGGAGCTGGCGAGTAAAATATTATTAGGCCCCGGAGTCATGGTCATGGTTGCACAAAAGAGTGCTGCTGAGGCCATTAATGTCCAGAGTTGTGGATCATTTAAAAGTTGAATATCCATAAACACCTAAATTGTATGCATACAATACTTGACAATAAAAGATACAATAAATAATATAGGGAGATTAGCGGAGATCAATGGATTTATTGTCATGGGTACAATTTGGACGCCCGATCTAGAAGCATTTACAGGTCCTAAATATCAACGTCTCGTCAGTGCGATCGAACAAGGCATTTTGCTAAAAGCCCTACCCCATGGCACAAAACTCCCGCCACAGCGGCGTTTAGCCGATGCACTTGGAGTGACCATAGGCACAGTCACACGAGCCTATGCCCTTGCAGAGCAGCGTGGCTATGTGGAAGCGCGTATTGGTGATGGTACCTATGTCAACGCCTCTCCCGTGCCAGAGCTCAGTCATTTGCAGCTCAATATGGCGACTTGTCAGCAACCGCTGACGGATCAAATAAGTACGCTGAGTGATTGCCTAAGCCAACTGGCTAAGGATCCAGCGAAACTGAGTCAACTCCTTGGCTATCGCGCCAGCCCCTTAGATCAACATCAACAGATATTTCACCACTGGCTTTTACAACGCGGTATTGAACAGCAACCCGAGCAACTGATCTTTACCCATGGTGGGCAACAGGCCATTTTTGCCTGCCTTAATGCCTTCCTCACCAAGGGCGAGGTGCTACTGCACGAGCAGTACAGCTATCCCGGTGTGCGTATTTGCGCGAAACAATTGGGTATCAATAGCATTGGCGTGCCGTTAACCTCTGACGGGGTCGATCTGGCAAGATTCGAGGCCTTAGTACAAATCCATCAACCTAAATTGGTGTACTTAACCCTCAACAATCAAAACCCCACCTGCATTCAATACAGTGAGCAACAGAGAGAAAAACTGTTGGCACTCGCGGAGCAGTACCAGTTTTATATCATTGAAGATGATGTGAATTATTCTCTCCCCGAGGAATGGCACCCTCCACTGTGGCAGTTAGCACAGACGCTGAATGTGCCGAGGGTCATTTACATTTCAAGCCTTTCTAAGCTGTTTTCAGGGGGCTTAAGGCAAGGTTTTATCCTAGTACCCGAGCCGCTTATCGCACCATTGCGCCTCGCCATTCATAGCCAATGCTGGATGGTTTCGCCGCTCAATGTGGAGCTCGCCTGTCAGCTAATCAAACGCGGGCACATCACGGCCAATCGCGATGCGATTATTCGCGCGCGTCAGCAGCAATGCATAGCATTGGGCGACAAGCTGGGGTTAACTCAGCGCTGGCGGGGTTTAAATGGCTGGATCCAGTTACCCGAAGACATTAAAGCCCATCATCTGGTCACCGCCTTAGCAGCAAAAGGTGTACTGATCCGCAATGGGGATGACTTTAACTGCCATGACAACTTTATCCGTTTAAGTTTAGGTGGCGCCGAAAACGATACTCAATTCCAGCTTGCGCTCGAATGCATCGAATCCACCTTTAACGCACTCAAGCAAAACGCCTATTCAGTCGTTTAACCTTGCATTTTTATCGCGAGAAAGAAGCAAAAAGAAACGCCAGAGTGATGCTCTGGCGTTTTAAGCTTACTTACAAGCATTTAAGATGTTGAGATCTAAAGTTATCGCACCTTGAACACAAGCTATGGCTATTGCACCTTGATTTGGTACACGCTGGTTGTGCCACTGACTTCATTACCAATGATCAACAGAGGCTGACCATTAGGACTCTTCTCGGCACTCACAAACTTCATGCCTTCTGGCCCTAAATCTCCCGCTAAACTGGCATCACCTTTCACTTCACCCGTATCTGTATTAATGCTGAAACTCGCGTCAAAATCACGGTTTACTACATAATCCACAAAATGCACGTCAAAAGGATTTGTCACGTCGTACATCATAAAACCAGAGGTACGTTCAAGCCCGATAAAGGCATACAGTTTTTGGCCAATTTTGCCTAGAACTAAGGCTTCTGGCTCGGGTCCTTTATCATCACTGCGGCTATCGCCTTTGTTTTCTTCATTGTTATTGTTGAAGTTATTGCCTAACAAGGCTGCGGTGATCCGCTCAAAATCGCTGCCACTGTCAAACACCTGTTGACCTTCGGCGGTCCAGATTGAGAAAGAACGCGCGCCGAAGATCACAATTTTGTCATAATCGCCGTCGTTATCGTCATCACCCATACTCTTAGTCACTTTCAAACGGGCTAATTGGGTCTTATCTTTTGCGGCAGCAAATTGTGGATGATTAGGATCTAAAGTGAAGTCACCGGCACGGGCTTCCTCCGAAAACCCAGCATAATCACGGGAATCCCCTTCGTTTGCGGTAACAATAAAATCAGCATTATTCCAACGGTAACTCGCAACGGTATCGGGTTGATACATGCCATACACGCCCGCATAGGCCTGAAGGTTGACCATATCGTCCTTGTCGCTAGCATCAATTTTATTCACATCAAAACCATAATCCTTCAGTCCTAAGGGTAAAATCTTCGCTACTTTGGCATTGGCGATATCAATCACCGCGATGGCATTGTTCTCCTGCAAGCTCACAAAGGCTCGGCTGTTATCGGGGCTGACACTGATATACTCAGGCTCCAAATCTTGCGCGACAGTGGCCATTGGGCCATTGATTTTAATGTCCTTGGTGATTTCATTATAGCGAGCATTGCCCTGATTAAACTCGGTGAATGTCACTAGCGTCGCCGTTGCTGCGGGTTTACCATCCGCAATGGCGATAATGGCTACACTACCCTCAGGATCGATACTATAGTCTTGATTTGGTTCACCTTCATTCGCAACGAGTACCGTTTTGCCATCATGACTAAAGACTACGTTATCTGGTAATGCACCGACTTCAACCGCGCTGAGATACTGCGGTGTCTCATTGCCATTGAGTTGGTAGAAAGCCACATAGCCATTGGCTTGAGTCTTATTGCCCGCTGCATCGCCGCGCTCAATGGCCGCCGCTAACAAGTTACCATAAATACTGACACTGTTAACGCTGCCCATAAAACTCAAGCCCACATCTTTGGCGACATCCAGCTCGCCGAGCTTATCAAGATTATTCAAGGCTAATGGCACAGTTGCCTCAGCAGCATTGCCAAGTAAGTTGGCATCGATAATGTCGACTTTACCGCTTCTCGCATTGACCACAAAAATACGCTGAGAAGCACTATGGTATTCAACAATCTCAGCAGCGCTCAGGCCATAAACGCCCGTTTGATGACGGCCAATAAGCTCCGCCTTGACTCCAACTGCTTGGGGTTGGCAAATAAATTGCGTTTGCGCCGCATCGATTTCAGTCTCTTCCAACTTACCATTACGATTCGCATCAAGCCCGGTATCGATACGTTGACCACCGGCGGGACAGTTTGCATCACCAATAGAGAGTGGGGTTACTTTAACTAATGAATTTAAGCCGTTATCCCCCTGCTCACCATTGGTACCGTCATCACCATTACAGGCACTAAGGAGTAAACTTGCCAGTATCGCACCAGCCAGCGGCAGTCGTTTTGTGTTCATTGCTTCATTCCTGAATGTGTTGTTATAAGTCGTAGGGTTAAACTAAAGCCCAATAAACTAATCCGCATTCAAGACGGTTAGATGACATATAGATGACGGTGACGTGACAATCCCAGTCGAAGGAATGACGCTCAGGCGTACATTGGTGCATCAATGCAATAAAAAGGCAGTAAATCGATTTTGGTTACAATTTAAGTGTAAAGATATCGTCATCGAGATTGGCTTATTCGCCTGAGCGTTTTACTATGTTATGGCTTAATATCCTTATACTCGATGACAAGACCAATCACTCAGTTCAACTGTTGGTTGGGTCTACGCTGGTCACTCATTTCTCCCCTATACTCCTCCAATGCTCATGGCACGATATGCTATGTCAATCGAGGCGAAATGAGTCGCCAATAAGCAAAATTGTTACCCTACAATTTTGATTTTCGAGTGACATAACACTTTATATCGCCTTCTTTCGCCACTCGAGGTAACTGTGGACCTACAATCGTCAAGTAATTCAACCACACAGCGTAATATTCCCCATTTGGCCTTGCTTATCCCAATGCTTGCCGCCATTGTCGCGATCACGCCGCTCGCGATTGACATGTATTTGCCCGCTATGGCAACTCTCGCCCATAGCTTTCATACCGATATCACCTTAGTGCAACAATCCTTGAGTGTTTACTTAGGCGGCTACGCCCTCGGCATGCTGTGCTTTGGGCCGCTTGCTGACCGTATTGGCCGTCGTCCCATGGTGATTATGGGGCTATCAGGTTTTATGTTAGCTAGCCTGTTGTTAGGCTTAGCCGAGCAGATTGAAGTGTTTTTGGGCCTGCGCTTTTTACAAGCTTTTATCGGCGCAGCGGCCACTGTGGTTGTCCCTGGCTATATCAAAGAAGTCTATGGTGAAAACACGGCTAAAGGTATGTCTTATGTCAGTTTAATCATGATGTTAGCGCCATTATTAGCCCCCAGTATTGGTAGTCTTATCCTCGAACTTGGCGAATGGCATTTGATCTTCTTTATCCAATCGGCCTATGCCATGTTGTTGCTGTTGTTGGTCATTACACTGCTGAGAATGCCCAGCGATAAAGATCAAAGTAGCCGCAGCCAAAAATCTTTTTTGGGCGCCTATGCCACTGTGTTTTCACGCCCAGGCGTCAAAATGAATATTGCCAGCGGTGTGCTCACCTCTTTTGCCTTTTTCTGTTATTTAACGGCATCGCCCTTTGTCTATATGGAGGTTTTTTCATTAGATAAATCCTTATTTGCCCTACTCTTTAGTACCAATGTGGGCGCTCTGATGCTGGCAAATATCATCAATACTCGAATTGTTGGTCGCTATGGCTCGTTAAGGATGTTGCACGTGTCGACTTTCTTAGGAGCGCTCGCAACTGCAGGTTTACTGGGAGTGAATTTATTGGGTCTCAGTTACCACTTTACGGTATTAATGCTTATTCCACTGATGGGTTCTCTTGGCATTATGTCAGTTAATGCTGATGCCATTGTGTTAATGAAATTTAAGCAGGAAACCGGCACTGCAACGGCGGTAATTGGCACCTTAAGATTTGGCTTTGGTGCCCTTGCAGGACCATTACTCGCGCTGTTTTACAATGGCACCGCAGTGCCCTTCTCGGCATTAATGTTGACGGCGGTATTATTGGTGGGATTCTGTCAATTTAACCGACCGACTCATCAAGCCAAACCAAAGCAATAATCTGCGCCTTTATGCCGCGTAAGCGAAGCAATCATAGTTTTCATCGCTTTTATTGTTGATTTGTAACAAATTAAGCGGTCCCTAAACAAACGGCACTTAGGTTATATAGTACCTTGGTGCCGTTTTTCATTGTAAATTACCTAACCCATTCTAATTAAAGTGATTAAATAAAATTTTCACAAACAAAAACCCCCGTTTCATGAGAATTTATCGTGCCTAAACATGAAATTGTCTAAAGTTGGTTATTTTTTACAGAAAACCCTTGAAATGTGTTCTTTTTTGAATATGATGAAATTCTGTTCATTGCAACAGCTGCTGCATCCAAAGGGATGAACACTTGAAATCGATGATTTCAAGTTCAGCAAACGGAGTCTGAATTACCCTTCAGGCTTATTTTTAGAGCGATTACCGTCGCTGTAACAAGATACTGTTTACCGTAACGGTACTATGCAATAGGAGTTTCACATGGAGAAGTTATCCGGCGCCAGCATGATTGTGCGTTCCCTTATTGATGAAGGGGTAAAGCACATATTTGGTTATCCTGGCGGCTCAGTGCTAGATATCTACGACGCCCTGCACCTTATCCCCGGTATTGAACATATTCTGGTTCGCCACGAACAGGCCGCCGTGCATATGGCCGATGGTTATGCCCGAGCTACGGGAAAAGTAGGCGTAGTACTCGTGACCTCAGGCCCAGGTGCCACCAATGCCATTACTGGCATCGCCACCGCCTATATGGATTCGATTCCATTAGTGGTGTTATCTGGCCAAGTGCCGAGCAATCTAATCGGTAACGATGCGTTCCAAGAATGCGACATGATTGGGATTTCACGCCCAGTCGTCAAACACAGCTTTTTAGTCCAAGATCCCACTCAAATTCCTGAGATCATTAAAAAAGCCTTTTATATTGCCTCCACGGGTCGTCCTGGCCCCGTCGTGGTAGACTTGCCCAAGGATTGCCTCAATCCGGCATTACTGCACGACTATATTTACCCCGAGAGCATAAAAATGCGCTCCTATAATCCAACGACATCGGGCCATAAAGGTCAAATTCGTCGAGGATTACAGGCATTATTAGCAGCGAAAAAACCCGTGCTCTATGTGGGTGGCGGTGCGATTATTTCTAGCAGTGAAAAGCAGATCTTAACCCTAGCAGAAAAGTTAAATATCCCCGTTGTCAGCACCTTGATGGGCCTTGGCGCCTTCCCTGGCACCCATAAAAACAGTTTAGGGATGTTGGGGATGCACGGTCGCTATGAAGCTAACATGACCATGCATAACTGTGATCTTATCTTCGGGATTGGCGTGCGTTTCGATGACAGAACCACCAACAACATCGAAAAATACTGCCCTAACGCCACCATCTTACATATTGATATCGACCCCTCATCGATTTCAAAAACCGTACGAGTGGATATCCCGATCGTTGGCTCGGCCGATATTGTATTAGACAGCATGTTAGCCCTGCTTGATGAATCGAAGGAGAGCAACGATAGCGAGACGCTCAATCAATGGTGGCAAGAAATCACTGTGTGGCGCGAGCGT
>NZ_JTLE01000094.1:16412-19253 GCF_000798835.1 Shewanella sp. ZOR0012 | reverse complement strand
TCAGCATCGCCTCGATTGAATAGCTTTAAGGTCGCAAGCCCTTTTAATCTATCCATAAAGTGGCCACTTAATCTGGCTAACGCATTGAAGTTTTTACGATTGGCATCAGCAGCGCCCATACCGACAAGGATCATAAACAGCGGGATAAGTGGCGCGGTTAATAGCAAAATCAGCGCCGCCGCCCAGTTGATGGGAAACACGGCGATGAGGATCAATAAGGGGATCACGCCAGCAAGCGTCATTTGCGGTAAATAACGAGCATAAAAGTCTTGTAAATCTTCAACTTGCTCTAACACTATGCTTGCCCAACTGCCAGCGGGTTTGCCTTTAATAAACGCAGGGCCGAGCCGAGTTAATTTATCCATTACCGCACTGCGAATCTGTTGGCGTAAACGTTTACCCGCTTCAAAACTGGCACGCTCGCGGCCATAGGCAAGTATTGCTCGCAATAACATTAAGCCAATCAAGGCCATAAAATGCGGCAGATAATCACTCGCGCTGATAACAGTCTGAGCGCTATCGGCGCCTAATCCGAGCAATCCATTACCAATAATCACACCATCGAGGAGAGTGGCAATTAAATAAGCCTGCACGATCAATGCAATAGCACTTAATATTCCACACCAGACCGAAAGTTTAAGAAACCAGCCACAGGCCTTTTTTTGCGACTTGAGCCAAACAAGAAGGGACTTTTCTAACGACTTATCCATGGTGCTCCAACAAAACCAACACTGCAGTAAATTGTAGAAATCGATCTAACGCTTACCAATCAATGCCAAGGACTTGCAATAAGCGAAAAGCTTCGATAGGGACGCAGTATCGCAGGCATCCCCAACAGATGAAACCTTGGACGTATCTTTTGCTAAAAGATTCACGAAAATGCGATGATGATCAATAAATTCAGATTTAGCTCACACAGATAAATACTTCACGCCTATAAACACTTATCTAGAACCACGTATTCGCACTCTCACATATCATCAAACTTAAAAATCTTTGTTGATTAGGGATAACCCTATTTAACGAGGATAAAGACTAAAATATTAGCTAACTGGTCATTAGCGAAATTGTTGGATAAGATAGGAATAATTTTCAAGGAGTTAGATAGCAATGACAAACAAACATTCCGGTTTCACGTTAATAGAACTTGTTGTTGTGATTATTATTTTGGGCATTTTGGCTGTAGTGGCTGCCCCCAAATTTGTTAATTTACAGTCTGATGCGTACAAAAGTCAGTTGTCGGGTGCATTGGCATCAATGAAGTCTGCGGTCACCTTATTCAAGGCAAAATCAGAAATCGCCAACACAGGTACGACTAATCGTGTGGTTTTCGATGGTATTCGGGGCGAGAATTACCAACCTTGGGCCGCAAGCAGTAGTGGCACAGCACCTAGTGCGGGCTACACAACACCACCTGAAATTTTTAATGCCGCAGGCTTAAGCGTGAATGATTGGTCCTACCGTATTTATACATCCAACGGCACCTATCAAGTCATTGCAACCCCAAAGCAAAAGTTAAATCTGGCGACCCCTACTCAAGCAGAGGTATCTTCAACCAATTGTTATATAGACTATAAATGGGAGACAACAGGTGTTCCGACCTATACTAAGGTTGACACAAGTTGCTAATGACTGAGGCTTGTTGACGTTTTGGGCCCAATCAAAACGTCAATAGTGCGCAAGTCGCCATATTTAGTGACCCTATTTCCGCGCTAAGGCTGAATACCACCGTATTTGACTAACACATGCCAAAGTAGCTTGAGTTCATGGGCTACTTGAGCACGATTACCTCGATCTCGCCAGTGTTGTGGTGAATGATATAAATCCCGTGCAGCAACCCCAATGGCATAAGCATCGACGCTGTCGTCAATCGCAATACGTTCGGCCAGAGATGGCATAGTGGGTCCACGGAAATCGCTAGGGATCTGTGCCGTATGCAGGCTAAAACCATTATGGTATTGCAGCTCAATATCGTAACGGTCGCACAACTTAGTTAACGTTGCCCCGATTTCAGTCCCTTTAAAACTCGGATCGGCCACCAGCATGGCAATATCTTCATCGAGTGACACGTCACCGTGAATTTGCGCTTCGATATAATGATCAAGATTTGTCGACATCGGGCGTTCAAAGCGGGCAAGCAATGACGAATTAAGCTGATGCGCCAAATAATGGATCACATTTAGAGGCTTAAAGTCCGCTTTACCCAAGGCATAGTGGCGCTCAAAACTCTCGGTCAGCAGTGCCGCTAGCACATCATCAAAACAAGATAATGTCCCCTTTTCCTTAGGATTACGGTAAGAATCAAGGTAAGTAAAGGTCGAACGCGTGAGCAATTGTGAGTGGGTGAGCAGATAACAACTGCCAAAACGCGGGGCGGGGCCATCCTGCCACATACCTAAATCTAAAGCGCCATACTTAGGGCGGGATTTGGTTCCTTTATACACATCGCCAAACAGCTGATTTTCCCAATGATCCCTTGGTCCTCCAAGCTCAGGCGATAACTGCCCATTGGAAATATGGGTCTCGAACTGACTACGGTATTGCCCATCACGTAGAAGCCCTTCAGCGACTGTTAGACCTCGGCTGTCGATTCTGTCGGGATGGAAATGCAGTGCAACGCGGCCACACTGAAATAATTGCTTGAGTGCTAACTGCATCTCCTGCATGGGAATATTCGACATCTGCTGCACGTTTTTAATCACAGCCACGGCCTGCTCACTTCGCCCACGTGCTAGGCGTTCAATATGCTGTATTGCTGTCATAATCCACCCGCCATGAGGCGTTAATATTCCTGAGCAGAACTATCTTAAGAATGCAATGGTGCAGAATTCAACCTGCAAA
>NZ_JTLE01000094.1:14707-16402 GCF_000798835.1 Shewanella sp. ZOR0012 | reverse complement strand
TCAATGTGAATAGGCTCGCCATGGCATTGACTCACCGACACGCAGCAAGTCCGTCCTTGGATGCTCGACCGCCCCGTCCATGGGGCGGACGGTTGTTTCGCCCATCACCATGACTCACCTGTTTAACATCGGTGTCGCCTGTTTATTTTAAAGCAGATATGTTGCTCGTTTTGGGACAAAAGCGAGCTATGTTTTGTGCAAAATTATCTTATTTCGGATAAACAAAAATAGCCCTAAACGCTGAGTAGTGATGAACTTAAGGATGTAACGCTTGGCTTGAGGCTTTACCTTTACACCATTTACCGCTGTTGTGCTGCTTTTTAAACGCGCACATGCTATCCCATCGACCACTTATGCCACTGTATTGACGACGAAACTCTTTGGCTGACGTGAGCCACGCATCGGGTGCAATACCTAATTCATTGAGTAGTTTCGGCCGTTGATTATCGATATAGCCTTTCTTATCAAGGCGGATGGCGCGACCCGTCCAATCAATCAGTTCGAGATAATCGGCAAAATGAAAGGGGATGCCCACTTGCGCATTCAGGTGAGCTGCGCCATCGAATTGGACCAACGATTTGCGGAGAATATGAGCTTGATTGGTTGCGGAGTCAGTTTGTGGCGTTGAGATGGCTAATGAACTATTGGGTGAATCTAGCGAGTTAATTCGCTCCTGAATCGATGTAAAATCAGAGGATTGCAAAGAGTCAGCAATGCCTGCTCTGATAGGATTTAAATCGACATACATCATGCACGCGAGCAGGGCTTGCTCATCTAGCAGCGCTTGCGACTTAAAACGCCCCTCCCAAAACGCGCCCTTGCACTCATCTTCACGATTAGCCTTGCGGGCAATTTCTTCGTTTAAACAGCGCATAAACCAAGAAATACTACTTAATCGCTCATGCCATTCGGTAATTAAGCCATCGAGTAACATGCGTTCACCTTCGATTAAAGCATCGCCATTCATATACTTAGTCGCGACAGCATGGCCTTTAGTGATTTGGCACCAACGGCTGATAATGTCTTTTTGCGTTAACGATTTGGCCTTATCGACATCTATTTTAAGCACTAAGTGGTAATGATTGCTCATCACCGCGTAGGCGCAAATATCGATACAAAATATCGCGGACAAGGCTTTGATTTTATCAACAATCCGCTCGTAACTACGCCCAGATAACTTATCATCACCGCACAAAAAAGCCCTTCTGACACAGCGATTTATCACATGATAGAAGGGCGTTGCATTAGCATCAATTAACTGTCTTCTGGCCGAAGTCATAGCAAACTCCACACAGACAAAATCAGGATAATTTAAAGCCTAGGTGAAGGTGCCGAAAAACACAAAAAGATGTGGCTGTCCTTGCTATTTCGTTTGATAAATTCGTCTCTAAAGCTTTTTATGGACATTGAAAAGGCATTATCGACATCCTTAAGAGAAGCAAAAGCTGAGCCGCAACCGCCCGGTGTTGTAGTTAGGAGATAGGAAAAAAGCCAATCATGAAGTGCTGCATTGATCTCACGACGCCAGTCTATGACTTCACTAAAGCTAACCGTGGCATCCTTATAAAAACCCTTAAGATAATTTTCCGTTGCAATCTCTAATGGTTTTGATGCATCAATTTTAATGATTTCAAACGTATAGCCGTGATTCGCTTTATTGTTTACATAGGATAGCCCTGTGAGTATCCCGTTTAA
>NZ_JTLE01000094.1:10729-14697 GCF_000798835.1 Shewanella sp. ZOR0012 | reverse complement strand
GGTCTTAGCCAGTACGTGAGAGATAGCTGCAGTCAGAGTGGTTTTACCATGGTCAACGTGACCGATGGTGCCCACGTTAACATGGGGCTTAGAACGTTCAAATTTAGCTTTAGCCATGGTATTGCCTCAATCCAAGAGTCTTGGTGATGAAAACATACATATAGAAAAAATCCGATGCATATAAATGACATCGAACCGATTAATTTAGGTATAGGAGCTTAATTCAGAAAGGCTGGTGCTGATAGGCAGATTCGAACTGCCGACCTCACCCTTACCAAGGGTGTGCTCTACCAACTGAGCCATATCAGCAACTAAATTTGGAGCGGGCAGCGGGAATCGAACCCGCGTTATCAGCTTGGAAGGCTGGAGTAATACCATTATACGATGCCCGCGCAACCTAACTAAGGCTACCTAACTACCTAGAAAATGGTGGAGGGAGAAGGATTCGAACCTTCGAAGGCGGAGCCGTCAGATTTACAGTCTGATCCCTTTGGCCACTCGGGAACCCCTCCAGTAAAATGGTGCCGGCACCAAGAGTCGAACTCGGGACCTACTGATTACAAGTCAGTTGCTCTACCAACTGAGCTATGCCGGCAAATCATTTCGGAACGGGATATTAGGTAAATGTGTGCCCAAGTGCAAGCGAAAATCGACGATTTGTTTAAAAAAAGCAATCAAATGATGCTTTTTTACCCTCAAACTGATGTTGGCAAGCATTTATCCAGTAAATAAGGCTAGAAGAGCTAGAAACCGAGCTTCATGAATTGATTTTATATTGTCGATACTTAAGTCATGGTGTACTGTGCGATTCCTAAGCCGAGGAAAGCCAATGACGTCAAAAAATCCAATTCAAAAAGCACTCTATCTTGCCTTTGAGCGCGCACAGTGGTCTGTTTTGAGGGACGCAGTGCCAATGACGCTGAGTGAACAAGACTTGGAGAATCTTCGGGGTATCAATGAAAAGGTTTCGCTCTCCGAAGTCACTGATATTTATTTGCCTCTGAGCAGGTTGCTTAACTTAATTGTAAAAGCCAAACAACAACGTGGTTTAGTCCTTGATGAGTTTCTCGGGCAAAAGCCCTCAAGCAGCCCTTATATCATCAGCATTGCCGGTAGTGTTGCCGTGGGTAAAAGTACCACTGCGCGTATTTTACAGGCGTTACTAAGCCAGTGGCCCGAGCATCCTAAAGTCGATTTAGTTACGACCGATGGTTTTCTATATCCTCTGGCAGATTTGAAGCGTAAAGGGCTATTGCAACGCAAAGGCTTTCCTGAAAGTTACGATATGAAGATGTTGGTCGAATTTATTTCGGCGGTAAAATCCGGGCAAGCCCATGTAAATGCGCCTATCTATTCCCACGTGACTTACGATCGTATTCGCGGCCAGCATCAAACCGTTTCGCAGCCCGATATTTTGATCCTCGAAGGACTGAATGTTTTACAAACTGGTTTAGATTCGCCAGTCGATATACGTAGGCCCTTTGTCTCCGACTTTGTCGATTTTTCGATTTATGTCGATGCCGAAGAGCATTTATTGAAGCAATGGTATCAAGAGCGCTTTTTGCAATTTCGCAAAGGGGCATTTAGTGATGAAAAGTCCTATTTCCATCACTATGCTAGCCTGACGGATGATGAAGCCTATACTATAGCGGCGAAAATATGGGACACAATCAACGGTCCCAATTTGCAGCTCAATATTCAGCCCACAAGGGAACGAGCGCATCTGATCCTACAAAAAGGACAGGATCATTTGATGTCACACGTTTTACTGCGTAAATAATCTTATCTTGCTCTTAAACTGATTTCTCCGCCGATATAGGCTTGTATGCCATCGGCGGCTTCTAACAATACTGCACCTTGTTCATCGATACCACGACAGATGCCGTCAACGTGATTCTCACCCATGAGTAAACGAATTTCTTTACCATGGAATAGATCTGCCTGTTGCCAGCGCGTTTTAAAGGCTGCCAGCCCTTCACGCTCAAACAACTGTATGTCTCTCTTCAACTGTTTGTGTAGTGCAATCACGAGGTCCGTTTTATTTGGCATATCCGTCAAGCTAGACAAGTCGCTCCAAGGCTGGTCAATTCCCTTACCTTGGTCTTCCGACATAGCCATGTTAACACCAATACCAATGATTAATTGGCACTCGCTATCCGCCTGTCCGGACATTTCAATTAAAATCCCAGCAAGCTTTTTATAATTAAGATAAATATCGTTTGGCCATTTCACGCCGATATTATCAACACCAAAGGATTTCAGTACCTCAACTAAACTACAAGCCACCACTAGGCTTAAACCCATGGCCTGCGCCATCCCTTGGGGGAATGACCAAAACTGAGAGAAATACAAATGATGTCCATAGGGAGACACCCAAATACGTCCTCTACGTCCTCGTCCCGCTGACTGGTACTCAGCCACACATACATCGCCACTTTTAAGCTCACTGGTATGACTTAACATAAAGCCGTTAGTGCTCGGGATTTCATCAAAGTAAAAGCATCGATTATCGATCGACTGAATTAAACGAGCCGAGTCGATAAGGGAGATAGGATTAGCTAACTTGTAACCGCGGCCTTTGACACTGTAGATCGCCACACCATAGTCTTCCAAAGCATCGACATGCTTGCTCACCGCCGCACGAGAAATACCCAGTTGTGTCGCCAACTCTTCACCCGAGACAAAATGTTCGCTCGACAGTAATCCCAGTATTTCGCGTTTTCTCACCCAGTTATCAGACATCGAGACTCGTCTCCCCAGTTAATCCCATAATTCTTGGCTCGGCTTCGAGCTTAACACCAAAAACCTCATTCACTCGCGCAATCACATGCAATGCTAATCGACAAATATCTTGGCCAGTTGCATGGCCTAAATTGACTAATACTAAGGCTTGCTTCGCATGCACTCCCGCGTTTCCTAGGGCAAAGCCCTTAAGACCCGCATGCTCAATTAGCCACCCCGCAGCCAGTTTAACCTCACCATTGGGTTGAGCATAACCGACGATACTCGGGAAACGCGCAGCAAGCTGCATATAAGTCGCCGCGCTTACGATTGGATTCTTAAAGAAGCTACCTGCATTACCGAGTTCTTTTGGGTTGGGTAGCTTTTCGCTCCTCACCTCACAGACTCGCTCAAAAATCTCCCTTGGGGTCACTGTCTCAGCGGTAAATGATTGCAACGGGCCATAGGCCAATTTTGGTTGCCAAGCTTTAGGGAGGCACAAACCAACAGCGGTAATCACAGCTTTGTCGCGTAAGCTGCCTTTAAATATCGACTCGCGATATGAAAACTCACATTCATCGACCGTAAGCCTTAGTAAGTCGCCAGACTCGACATCAAGATATTCAACCCAATCACAAACATCACAAAACTCAACACCATAAGCACCGATATTTTGAATCGGAGCTGCGCCAACAGTGCCCGGGATCAGGGCTAAATTCTCGAGTCCAGGCATATTCTGCTCTAAGCTAAATTGGACCAATTCATGCCAGTTTTCACCCGCCTCAACATCAAGATAAAAGTGAGAGTCATCTTCGGAACAGGAAATACCTTTAGACAATACTCGCACTACAGTGCCATTAAAATCATCGGTAAATACGATATTGCTGCCACCACCAAGTACAAGGATTGGTCGCTTTGATTGATATAAAGATAAGCAAGTCGTTTGCAGTTCCATCTTGGAATGGACTTCAATCAATGATGAACAGGATTGCTCTACGCCAAAAGTATTAAACGGTTTTAGCGAGTATGGAAAAGACATGATGATGTTCTGCCGCGATAAAAGCGACATTGTAAACGCTTCACCCTAGAATTGCAGCAAACTGAGATTGATCGATAAAACAGATACGTCATGACTCAAGCTTTTGAGCTTTTGAGCTGTTGAGCTGTTGAGCTGTTGAGCTGTTGAGCTGTTGAGCAAGAGTTAAAGATGAGCACAAACAAGTTGAGGAAGCCTTGAATAAAATATC
>NZ_JTLE01000094.1:9276-10719 GCF_000798835.1 Shewanella sp. ZOR0012 | reverse complement strand
TCCATGTCTAACTGCCAGTTCGCCATCCATGGCTCTCGTTCGTAACGCAGCTATGCAGCACTCACCCTAGCGAAGTTATATGCATTGAATACTGGCTTCGTGCTTATTCGAAAATCGCTAACGCTTCCGATGGGGCGTCCCTTCCCCCCGAAAGCTACGCAGACGTCCTGTCTGCGTCACTCGATTTTCTTCAACGCCCTTCAGCAACTTCGCAGGGGAAGGTGAACTCCTGTCACTACTGTATGGGCTTAAAATTCAGAAAGAATTGTACCAGTCCGATCTTTCATACTTGTTATGGGCACTTTTCGCCATGTCTATCATAGGGATAGGACTGGAGTTCAGTGCAAGTACTACCATAACACTTAACAATAAAGTTTATGCATCGGCCACCACCTTTATACATAAAAGAGAAGTCAGCAATATCTCTATTTTGAGAAATTGAAACTTCTAGATTTTCATTCGGAAGGTTGTGACCATTTAGATATTTAACCACGGTAGCCGTAGCTAGCTCTCGCATTTCAGGCGTCAATTCTTGAGGCTCATTTGAGCACCCAAATATGAGAAATATACTGGAGAGTAAAAGGACGACTCGATTCATAATGTGCCTATAACGCCGCCAACAGCGGCCGAGCGTAGCGAGGTCCAGCCCCATAGGGACGATGCTGCTTGGGCCTTGTTATGTGTTGGGGACTACTTAAAAAAGTCACCTTCATCTATATCAGCCAAGCCGATTTCTTTTAGTGGTATATCAAATGATTCTGCTTGCTGCTGCATTAACGTAATGAAACGATGGAACCCCATCATATAGCCGGTTTTATAATCTTCTTCACTAGTTCCTTTTGCAGCCTTATGTTCGCTTATAGATTCACGCGCATACTCTTTTGCAATCGTTCCGAGATCACCTAGATAATTCTTATATTTTTCGTTATCCATAAGACTCATAACAGTGTATTCCCCCCACTTCTAATAAAACCCAACTGTATAGAGTTGGATATTGGAATGATACGAATAAATAATTCAATCATGCCAATAAGTTAGCATCAGCCTCAGTGTGCTATCAACATTTTTCATCCAGAAAAATCGAGACCTTATTAACCTAGAAGCATTTTGGGAAAGATAGGACAGGCACAAATTTTTAGAAAGTCCCTTGTGCTCATTGCCAAATTTGCTATCGCTTCCGAAGATTCCGCTTTACATCCATGTAAAGCACTCCAGTTCGGCAATCCCTACCTCTCGCTCATAAGCTCGAAAATCACCAATTTTCATTTACCCCTTCCCCGAAAGCTACGCAGACGTCCTGTCTGCGTCACTCGATTTTCATCAACGCCCCGCGGCAACTTCGCAGGGGAAGATGAACTTCTGTAGCTACAGTACAAACTATTAATCCCTAAAAATCTGTGCCTGTCACAACTTTTAAAGACAGCTTCATCTTTAAATGCCTAG
>NZ_JTLE01000094.1:6822-9266 GCF_000798835.1 Shewanella sp. ZOR0012 | reverse complement strand
ACCAGGGCCAATATCCCAAGGCTCGGCAATCAGCTTCACCCGGCACAACACAGGGTCTTGCAGCAGCGCATCGAAAAAACCACTTCCGGGGTCAAATCCATAGGCTTCACGGCCAAGGCAGGCGGCTAAATCGAAACGAAAACCATCGACGCCCATCACTTCGACCCAGTAACGCAGCGAATCTAACACCAACTGCAACATGCGCGTGTGATTGAGGTTTAAGGTATTACCGCAGCCAGTATCATTGATATAAAAGCGTTTATCATTTGGATGCAGGCGGTAATAACTCAGATTGTCGATACCGCGAAAGCTAAAGGTCGGCCCGAGGCGACTACCCTCGGCGCTGTGGTTATAGACCACATCGAGAATGACTTCGATACCCGCGCCATGCAGTGCATCCACCATGTTACGAAACTCAGCGATATCCTCACTCGAGAGATAACTCGGCTCAGGCGCAAAAAAGCCAATGCTGTTATAACCCCAATAGTTAGATAGCTGTTTTTCAAGCAGAAATGGCTCGGAGAAGAATGCCTGAACCGGCAGTAACTCGACACAATTCACGCCGAGATTGACTAAGTAATCTATCGCGGCTTGGGAGGCAAGCCCTGCAAAAGTGCCACGCAGCGGCGCATCTATCTCAGGGTGCAGCGCGGTAAATCCCTTTAAGTGCATCTCATAGATAATGCACTGCTCAAGCGGCAGTGGCTCACGCATGCTTGCAAGCGGCCGAATAGTATGCGCCTTAGCGGCATTAAAAAGAGGCCGAGTATCGACCACTTTACACTTAGGGACAAAGTCCGCGTTATCTAAGGTGCTGAAAGATAAGTCTTCACTGGGATTATCAATCTCATAACCAAAGTTGGCAATATGGTGGTGATAACGCCCCACAAGCTGGCGCGCGTAGGGGTCTAACAACAATTTATGTGGATTAAATCTGTGCCCTAATTGCGGCTCGTAGGGACCATAGACACGGTAGCCATAAAGCTGGCCAGCACTCAGTCCATGCACATACAAATGCCAGATTTGCTGGGTCTGCTCCGTCAAGGCGATGCGCTGAATTTCCACCTCGCCTTGAGCATCGAACAGACATAACTCCACCCCAGTGGCATGGGCCGAAAACAGGGCGAAATTCACCCCGCCATCATCGACCGTCGCCCCCAAGGGAAAAGGCTGTCCCGCGCTTAGGTTATAAGCGGTTGAGCCATCAGCATTTGCAGGCACGGGATTCATCATAGGCAGGTATCTCTTGGCGCATCCGTCGCGGGCCCGAGAATTAAGCAACCCAGAGGCGGCACAGTGATCAGTGCGCTCGATGCCATGCCCTGCCAAGGTAAGTCTTCGGCAATTACCTTGCCCGCATTCCCCTGATTGCTGCCACCATAGAGATGGCTGTCGCTATTGAGGTACTCACAGAACTCCCCGCCTTGGGGCAAGCCTATACGAAATCCTTGGTGCAGAGTGGGCGTCATGTTCACCACAAACACCAAGGGCACATCACTGCCCTCGCCATAGCGAACAAAGCTAAAAATACTGTCGCGACCATTGTCACAATCGAGCCAGCGAAAACCCTGCGACTCATAGTCGAGCACAGATAAAGCGGGGAATTGGCGATAAAGCCGATTCAGATCCCGAAGCCAGCGCTGCACGCCTTGGTGGGGTTCAAAAGCAAGCAAATGCCAATCGAGGCTATGGTTATGGTTCCATTCGTCGCGCTGGGCGAACTCGCTGCCCATAAACAGTAATTTTTTGCCCGGATGCCCCCACATAAAGCCGTAATAGGCCCTGAGGGTGGCGAATTTTTGCCAATCATCGCCGGGGATTTTATGCAACAAAGAGCCCTTGCCGTGCACCACTTCATCGTGGCTTATCGACAGCATAAATTGCTCCGAATAGGCATACATCAGGCTAAAGGTCAGCTGGTTATGGTGATACTGGCGATAAATAGGATCGCGGCCTAAGTAGCTTAAGCTGTCGTTCATCCAACCCATATTCCACTTAAAACCAAACCCCAGCCCGCCGCTATCCGTCGGCTTAGTCACCCCCGCAAAGGCGGTTGACTCTTCGGCTATCATGCAAATGCCGGGGAAGGCTTGATACAAGCGTTGATTCAACATTTGCAGAAAATGAATCGCCTCTAGATTCTCCCGTCCGCCATAGGCATTGGGCAGCCATTGCCCAGGTTCGCGGCTGTAGTCGAGGTACAACATGGATGACACCGCATCGAGCCTTAGGCCATCGAGGTGAAATTCCCGCAGCCAATAACAGGCATTGCTGAGCAGAAAACTGCGCACCTCACCGCGATCGTAGTTATAGATCAGGGTATCCCAATCGGGGTGCGTGCCTTTGCGCGGGTCTTCATGTTCATAGAGGCAAGTGCCATCGAAACGCACAAGGCCATGGGGATCCTTAGGGAAATGCGCCGCGACCCAATCGAGTAACACGCC
>NZ_JTLE01000094.1:5653-6812 GCF_000798835.1 Shewanella sp. ZOR0012 | reverse complement strand
AGCCACAAGCCACAAGCCACAAGCCACAAGCCACAAGCCACAAGCCACAAGCCACAAGCCACAAGCCACAAGCCACAACGTTTATTGGTTTCCTCTGTTTCTATTGGGTTTAGACTTGCTTGCTGCATATTGGGATAAAGTCTTGGAACGATGTCTCGCTGTTAGTATGTAAACCAATCACATTAAATATTTAATCAGTTCAGAGCCTCACAGGCATTTCAATCCAAGGCGCATTGACGCAGAAATGGTCATTCCCTTTTAAGTCAATACAACATCGGAGTGGGATGCCTGGGTGGCTCCCAAAGGGCGGCTGATGTTCACTTTATGGCAACGCGCTTTATACTGCGTTTAAGGCTTTCGACAGAGCACCACTATGCCTTCAAGCCTTCGCCTTGTCTAAAGCGCGTTGAATTCCCGCTGAATGAACAGATATTCAATACAATTGGTTTAAGGTGTCAACGCTATTTAGGACGGGGCAGAACAAAATAAAAAGGCGACTTAATGTCGCCTTTAAAATCAGTTCATTAAGTTACAACTCGACACTATTCAACCCCTAAAAATCCGCCAGTTTGGTGAGCCCATAACTGGGCATAGATACCGCCAGCAGCAATCAGCTCTTGATGGGTTCCTTGTTCAACAATCCGACCTTGATCGAGCACGATTAATCTATCCATTGCGGCAATAGTCGATAATCGATGGGCGATTGCAATTACGGTTTTGCCCTGCATCAATTCGTACAAGCTTTCTTGAATCGCAGCTTCAACTTCAGAGTCCAAGGCAGAAGTGGCCTCATCGAGCAGTAAAATAGGGGCATTTTTTAATAGCACCCTAGCAATCGCGATACGTTGTCTTTGTCCGCCAGAGAGTTTCACGCCGCGTTCACCGACTTGTGCATCTAAACCATGATTGCCATTAGGGTCGGTTAGTTCATTAATAAAATCATGGGCCTGAGCTTGTTTAATCGCATGTTCGAGTTGGATTTCGCTCGCCCCTGGATTGCCGTACAGAATATTTTCACGAATCGTGCGGTGCAGTAGGGATGTGTCTTGGGTGACCATACCAATCTGTGAACGTAGCGAATCCTGTTTGACGGACTTAATGTCTTGTCCATCGATACAAATTTGGCCTTTCTCAACATCGTAAAAGCGCATTAACAGAT
>NZ_JTLE01000094.1:0-5643 GCF_000798835.1 Shewanella sp. ZOR0012 | reverse complement strand
CCACAATCACTGGCTGGGGAAAATGTGTTCCACCCGCCACTTTGACTAACGATGATCTTGCCACTTTTATCGAAACGTCCGATGAATGGATTAAATCACGCACAGGGATCAGTCAACGTCATATCAGCCATGTGAACACCTCGGAATTAGCGTCAGTTGCCGCCAAGCGTGCGCTTGCAGCGGCTGGGATTGAGGGTAGCGAAATTGATATGATCATTTTAGCCAGCGCTAGCCCAGATACTTTGATCCCCAATATAGCCTCAACAGTGCAGGCCAATATTGGTGCAAGCTGCGCAGCCTTTGATATCAACGCCGCCTGCAGTGGTTTTTTGTACGGCTTAGGTTTAGCTAGCTCACAGATCAAGAGTGGTCAATGCAAGAAAGTCCTCGTTGTGGGCGCCGAACGCTTATCTTTCTACCTCGATTGGTCTCGCCGTGAAACCGCCGTATTGTTTGGTGATGGCGCGGGCGCAGTTGTCGTGGAAGCGACCGATATCCCTGGTGGCGTATTAGGCTATGAGCTGAATAACGATCCCGATGGTAGAGACATCCTCAAAGCGGGTTTCGGTACCGCGATGGATCGATTCTCCGCCGAATCATTAGACTTTTACATCCAATTTGATGGCCAAGAAATTTTTAAACGCGCCATTAATGGTATGAATAAGCTAAGCACTCAAGTGCTTGAAAAATGTGGCGTCGATAAGGATGAAGTTGATTTAGTGATCCCACATCAAGCGAACGAGCGCATTATTGATACCCTCGTTAGCCGCATGAAGATCCCTAAAGAAAAAGCCTTTGTGAATATTGCTAACTATGGCAATACATCGGCGGCAACGATTCCAATCGCGATTTGTGATGCACTCGAAAAAGGGTTAATTAAACCTAACCAAACCATTCTTTCTTGCGCCTTTGGTGCGGGATTAACCTCTGCTGCATTGCTATTGCAATGGGGTGAACGTGTCACGCCAGTGCAAATCAGTGATGCCCAATTACCGCCTTGCGATCAAACTGGCATTGAGTTGGTAAAACGCGCTGTAGATTATTTCTGTAAGTAAGTTTATGCATATAAAGGCCATCATTGGATTAATGCCGTTCACTTAAGAGTGAACGGCATTTTTCTTTGGTCTAACCGGAAACTTGTTTTTGCTCATTTTAAGGACTCGTGGATATGCCCTTTCCCGTTTACCATCCAGCTTAAATTGCCGTGCATTTCGTTCTATATCCAATACGTCTCTCGGGACATTCCCCGGTGTTTGTGATGACAGTTGTGTCAACTTGAAGATGATATAACTCGCCGCATCCCGAAAACTCAGTTGATTGGGATGGACCGATGGCAAGCTTTTAGCCATCAGCAACATCTTATATCTAATGAGATTATAGGCCAGTAGCACGCCCCATAACTCTTGAGTCACCAGCTCCGGTAGTTGACTGCGGAGCGTAAAACGACTATCCAGTAGATGTTGTTTCATCTCTCTGTAGCCCAGTTCGATTTCCCATCGATGGGCATATAAGTCGACGATGTCTTCGCTGGGGTAACGCATCGGGTCTGTCAACGAGGTCAAAATGGCGACTGACTTACCTTTCACTGTCTTAGTCAATAAACGCGCTTCAAGAGTTTCAGGGAGCTGCGGCCATTTCTTTCTGGCTTGAGGTGTCGTGGTGAGTTTCACGCTCTGGTCATGCTTTCCTAGCGTTCGCACCACCTCATATTGAGTGCCTTTCTTCAATGGCAACAACCAGTGGCTATCAGGTTGCGCTTGCTGCCAAGCGTGCAGCAGGCCGAGCGAGTAAAATCCTCGGTCAAATAGGGTTAGGCTGTGATTGGGAATGCTAGGAATGAGCAGGGACGCTAAGTTCATTTCATTTTCGGCAACCGAATCAAAGGCGCTGTTGACCAACAAATGGCTGCTTAATTCCATCAAGCAAACCATGCGAATTTGCGGATAAGCCGCTTCGCCTGAAGCGTTGGCGGTTCGTCCAAAGGCGGCTTGATTTTGGACACTATCGGGTGTCCGCCACACGACACCGTCAACACCATACAAGTTAAGACCGCACCAATGAGGATGTTCAGCTCTCGCGTGCCAGGTATTGGCGCTGCGGCTAAATACTTCTCTAATAACCTCACTGCCCAATCGTTTACGCGCCTGAGTCACGGCGCTGCGTGCAACATAATCAATCTCTTGCGGCAAAACAATGTCGAGTTTGTTGATGAGTGACCGAACAGACTCCCCTCGGAACAAAGCCATTCCGATAACGGCCCAAATCATCGCGTCCATCGGCAATTTACGCCGTCTTAACGTCGCAACGCCCTGAGAGTCTAGGCAAGATTGAATTAACTCAGGTTCTAACACATCAGCTAAGCAGGTGAATTCGGTTAGGCGGGTAATATGAGTACGGGCGAGTGCTTCTGAGAGTTGCATAAAAAAATCCGATGACATGAGGTCATCGGATTTTGATCTTTTCAGCGAGATCGTCAAGCGATCTGTCTTAACTGATCGGCATTACATCATTGGATGGCCTTTATATATCTGTAAGCGCTGATGCTAAATGCATTTCATCCCAGTAAATCCCCTGCCCAAAATAAGCTGCGAGTTTTTGATTTAACTCATTAAAGCTTTTAATCGCTCGTTCTTCACCGCACAAACATGACCACACAAATCGGTGGCAATTATTGTCAAACAGGTCATATTCACGGTACTGATAAATCGCCCGCTCGGCTCGATTAACAATGGTATTAGCGATAAGCGGTTGATGTTGATGATTACAGGCAATAAAAATTTGGCTACCTGTTCGGCCCGCTAAAAATCGCTTTACCGATACGGCTCGAACAAGCCCTGAGCCATGTAACTCCACGATGCAATCATCCGCTAACCAAATCCCAGTATGCTCAATCACCCCAAACACATAACAACAAACGATACTTCCAGGTTGTGGCGTGACTTGCTTAAAACCCTTTTGCCATTGGCTCGGCGCAGTAATCATCGCCTGCTTTGTGCTTACTTGGCGAGGAACGCTGCCTAATAGTCGATTGCGTTCAAGCTGTTGTCGCTTTTCGCGTTCATCGGCGAGCATCAATGCGCCCATCGCTGCACCGCCAATCCATAGTAACGGTAGTGGCATGATCTTCTCCTATTCGCTTAACACTCTATACAACGCAGTAATACTCGCGTGCACCACTTGCTCAACACAACTTGGCAATAGCAACCAATCACCGTATAAGCTAAGCAATCGCAAATGCCTCTCTAGTAGTGAGTGTAGTCAATGAGCCATTAATCAAATATGAAAAGCCTTCTGTTCCAGAAAATATTGCGAATGAAGTGGCTTAACGTGATTAGGTCAGTAAATCTCCGACCGAAATATCTGCACCTCCCCCCATGGCCGCCACTTGTGCTAATAATAACTCCGCACAGGCTAATGCATCGGTTAATGCACTATGGGCACCGTAAATCGGTAAGTGATAACGCTCTCGACAGGCTCCAAGCCTTAGACTTCCTTCTTTAAGTACCGAATGCTCACGTAATAACCGCTGTTTCTCAAGTACTAAGGTATCTATAGCGGGGAGTAAAACGGCTTGATGGTAGATAGCCAATATATCTTGTTGTAAAAAACGACAATCCAGTGGGGAGTGATGGGCAACTAATACTCGGCCACGGGTTTGAGCAATAAACCATGCCATAGCCTCCTCAATGCTCACCGCTTGGATTAAATGGTTGTCGAGAATCCCATGAATCGTCGCACTTTGGCCGACACTGCCCTTAATTTGCACTAATTTTTGCTGCGCCTCACCAAGGGGGATCACTCCATTTTCAATGGGGACTAAGCCAATGCTTAAGATTTGATCCTGAAGGGGATCTAACCCTGTCATCTCCAAATCCATCGCCATCAAGGGAGCACGATTGATGGGCAGCGCCATCAGCGGGATTAAGGACTGATAATAATCCTTAAATAATTGATGCTGACAGCGCAGTGCTCGCCATTGCAACTTAGCATTAATCAACCAAGCGCCCATTAAAAGCTCCGCATAAATTTCATCTTCATGCCCGACTGGGCGTCATGAACCACCTTGAAGGCATCCCGTAATTGATGCCGAACTAAAGAAGATAAATGTGCGGGTAACAGATAGTTACTAATCTCAAGTCCCTGCGTATGTTGATAACCTTGGTTTGATAACCGCATATGGGCGATAAACTCATGGGCATCGGCTAAGTTAAGCGCATCCTTACGATTAAGAATATTAGCGTCCATCAGTGCCCGAATGCGTTTGGCGGTATTCACTTCTTTAATGCCCGCAGACAGGGCATATACGCGAGCAATATCATTGATCAAAGCATTCCCCTTATGCTTTAAATCAATGCCTTTTACCTCACTGCCATCGCGCTCTAACACAAATTTTCGAAAGAATCCTAAGGGCGGAGACTCGATTAAGGAATTGCCAGTCAAACCCGCGAGAAAAATATCGTTGTCTTTGGTCTGTGCCAACACCTTATCCTGCAATGCATCAAATAATGATAACGGGCCAAATACCGAACGCATATCGAAGAAAATACTTGCATGCATCAATGCCTTAGGCTCTGGAGTGACAACCCACTTTTCAAAAACCTGCTGCCATTCTTTGAGCGACATACGCCACTTGGGATTTTGCGCCATGATATTACCAGGGCAAAAAGCATAGCCACACTGATCAAGCCCTGCACAAACCGCATGGGTTAACGCATCAAAGTAGCCCTTTGCAAAATCATCCATTTCCTCGGCCACCAGCAAGCCGTTATCTTGATCCGAACAGGCCGCTTGGTCTTGCCGCCCCTGCGAGCCAAAGGCTAACCAACAAAACGCCATCGGCGCCTCACCGAGAATTTGCTGATTTAGCACAATCAAGCGCCGGGTTAAGGCATCGGTGACCGAGGTCAGCACGCGACCAATCTCCTCAGCCCGTGCATCAGCACTGATTAAATTTTGCAATAACAAGGGGATTTGTTTACTAACGCTAATGAGACTTGCGAGATCACGTTGGCGCTCGATTTCACCAATGAGGAGTAATGGCTGCGAACCTTGACCGCGTAAAATATCGGTACTAGTCACCATGCCAATGGCTTTCACTTCCTCGCTATTTTGCTCATCAATAATCGGCAGATGGTGAATATTATGTTCACTCATCAATAGCATAGCTTCAAAGATCAAGGCATTCGATGAAATCGAAATCGGTGAAGTCGTCATGGCTTGATGCACGGCAATTCGGCCATCAAGCCCTGCGGCGAGCACTCGATTGCGTAAATCTTTATCGGTTAAAATCCCCACCAGCTTACGATTATCGGTGACGAGTAAAGACGATACCCGCGAGTTACGCATCAAAAGGGCTGCTTGCGTTACACTTGCGTGGGCGTCGATCATAATCGGTGAAGATGACATTAAGGTACTAATACGACTGGTGGTCGTCAGATCTTTAGCCTTAAAACGCGCTTCATGGCGTAACCGTTTGGCAAAAGCACGGGTAAAAAATTTATCAAAGTGCCGACTCTCACTTCGTAGCTGATCGAATAATGCCTGTGGTAAGTGGTAAACCAAACTGTCTTCAAGAATGGCGACCCGATTGACTACCTTCTCCCCTGACAATAGCGTCGAAAAACCAAAAAACTCCCCTTCGGC
>NZ_JTLE01000022.1:0-378 GCF_000798835.1 Shewanella sp. ZOR0012 | reverse complement strand
CAGTTCTTGTAATGTGCCTACTGGACCATGAAATAGCTTACCAAACTCGGTAGTCAATTTGAGCCAATTGTCATGGGGGATATTTAATCTGGTCAGTAACTTACCACTATTTTCACTGATGCTTCCACGTTTATCATTGCGAATGATTCGGCCTGTATCTTCCACCAATTGAAGGTAATCGGTTAAGGAAAACGCAATGCCATTGGGTTGGTTGTCACACTCGTTACCAATAAACGGTAATAGATTACTAGGCTGCTCACCTTTTAATGCCGCCCGTAGTAAATCGAGCCACCCATTTTAAATCAACAACATAATGCACTTTCCGTTTACCTACAACTTGTAAAAGTTAATATTGTTCAAAAAAGAACCATCAAAAGT
>NZ_JTLE01000021.1:0-4755 GCF_000798835.1 Shewanella sp. ZOR0012 | reverse complement strand
CTTCAGCGGCTGGCGGCTCCACATTAAGGGCATTTGCCACCTTAAACTCAATCAGTTCAAGTACGCCTGCATTTTGCGCGTTGCGTTTTGCTAACGCCACTAAGCGTGAGTCGATATCCGAGCCATAGAACTTCACTTCGCAGCGCTTTACTCCTAACGATGCACGCGCTTTAGCCTCTTCGACAATCTCTTGCCAAGTGGCCTTATCGTGACGACGCCAATGTTCGAAACCAAAACGGCTGCGTTGTAAACCCGGAGCAATATCGGCGGCCATCAAAGCCGCTTCAATCAGCACTGTACCGCTACCGCAGAAGGGATCGAGTAAGGTAGTCGGCGCGGCTTTCCAGCCACTGCGAACTAGCATATTCGCCGCGAGATTTTCTTTTAAAGGCGCTTCACCCGTGGTTGAACGGTAACCACGTTGGTGCAGTGATGGGCCAGAAAAATTCATCGCAATGGTAATGACCCCATTGCGAAAATGGGCATCAACTTTAATGTCGGCATCGATACGGGCGACGTTTGGACGGGCATCACCGTCATCACGGAAACGGTCAACAATCGCATCTTTAATCTTTAGCGCGCCAAACTGGGTATTGTTAATAAAACCACCCGTGCCATGGAAATCGATACTAAAGGTGTTGCGATTAGAGAAATGTGCTGACCAATCAATACAGTAGGCTGCATTATATAACTGCTCCGCCGACTCACAGGGGCCCTTATAGATTACCAGTACAATACGGCTGGCTAAACGCGTCCACAGGGTAATGCGATAGGCTAAAGCCAGAGGCGCGGTAAAATAGACACCGGCTACACTTTCTTTAATCTCGGTCGCACCAAATTCTGTCAGTTCTTGGGCTAAGCTATATTCAAAGCCCTTAGGGGCGGCAGCAAAAAAATTAAGCATGGGATAATCAATACGCAGTCAAAATCAAACCGACATTATACCTGCGAAGCCACATAAAAGATAAACAGTTATTAGCCAAAACTCGATTTAGTCAGGTAGTTAATCCACATTTAACCCATTAAAATCCGATATCAAGGTCAATACTGGGTAAATTCCCCGCACTACGCTTTATATTTAAGCATTCGTCCGCTTTTTTAGAATTCCTCCTTGCAATGCCACAGCGCTGCCGTTATAGTCTGCCCCGCTTTGAAGACGGACGCGGGATGGAGCAGCATGGTAGCTCGTCGGGCTCATAACCCGAAGGTCGTTGGTTCAAATCCAGCTCCCGCAACCATTTAAAGCAAATATAAGTAATACAGATAGATATCGGACGCGGGATGGAGCAGCATGGTAGCTCGTCGGGCTCATAACCCGAAGGTCGTCGGTTCAAATCCGGCTCCCGCAACCAATTTAGATGTATACGTTTATAAAAAGAAACTGCTCGTCGGGCTCAACTCTTTATAAACAACGGCGAAGGTCGTCGGTTCAAATCCGGCTACTACAACCAATTCTAAGATGACAGAATTAAAACAGTGATCAACAGCGTTACTCGGACGCGGGATGGAGCAGCATGGTAGCTCGTCGGGCTCATAACCCGAAGGTCGTCGGTTCAAATCCGGCTCCCGCAACCAATTCTAAGATGACAGAATTAAAACAGTGATCAACAGCATTAATCGGACGCGGGATGGAGCAGCATGGTAGCTCGTCGGGCTCATAACCCGAAGGTCGTTGGTTCAAATCCAGCTCCCGCAACCAATTTAACAATGATAACGACCAGACCAGCATCAGCTGGTTTTTTTATGTCCGAAATTTATCGTACTGAGTTTGGCTTGATTTACTCGAATCGTTTATCGAATTAGTTTAGTTACATCCTGAAATGACTGATAAAAACGGAGGCATTAACTCGTAGAAAAATTGCAGTGTTAGCTGATATTTGTACCAACTTCGTCTTAGCCACTTATTGCCGATTGCCTTTGCGGTTGCCGATCTTCACAAACCCCAGTTTAGTATTCATTTTTCGCTCTAAATGCAGCCATAGTCGTTTGCCGCCCAACACGCATTTCTGCTATGATCCGTCGCTGACTAATCATAATTCCACAAATTGGCAGATAATCAGCACTCAAGCTTTATCTTGCGATACCAATCCATCGCCTGCAGGTACAAATATGATTAACCACTTTAGTGTGCTTGGTATCAAACCTAGCGCCAAAGAAGACGACATTAAAAAAGCCTATCGTCGGCTCTCAAACAAGTATCATCCTGATAAGTTGTTAGGTGCCTCTGATGACGAAAAAGAGCAAGCGTCACAGCAACTTGAACGCGTCAAAAAAGCGTATGAAGTCTTGTCCGATCCGAAGCTTAGAAATGCGTTTATCCGAGATTTCAACAATGTGATAGTGACGGATCCGAATGGCGCAATGCGTGAATTATGGGATCAGTTCTACCCTTAATATTTTATTTTTAGCGCCGAATTAACGAGCGGTTAAATCCGCACTTTCTACGCCGAATAAATTATTTCTGCGCTTTATTTCGAGACAAGCCCATGGCCAAAAAACTGAATATCTCACGCATTAATGAGCTTAAGACCAATGCCTACGACAATATCGAGTCCTATGATGACCCGGATACACCCAAGGCACTGGAACAATTTACCAGTCAAATCAAAAAAGTATTACAAGCCGATCCTAAAATGCTCGAGTCGGTACCCGAGTATTTGCCGGTTGCACTCTATGGCCGAGTCAAATTTCCAAGTGATGCCAAGCTCAAATGGGCCCATTGGATCAATACGGCAACGCAACCTGAGTGGGATGAATTTAAGGTCACAATCGGCTTTAACAATGCCGATTTGCCATTAGTGCTAGCGGTGCGCGCTTACTCAGAGGATTTACTGATTGAAAGCTGCGCCGTACTGTACTTATTGGAAAACCAAGGCAAAAGTACGCCAGCCCCTAAACGCAGTGCTGACGATGATTTTGAAGACGAAGACAGTGATTACGCCGACTATTCCGATGACGATGATGATGACGGCGAAGAGGAAGATGGCTATTACGATCAGTACGATGATGAGGACCGCTAATGAACACCAGTCTCATTGAGATAACCGTTGCCGAGATTAAAGAGCTCGCCGATGTCGAGCCAAAACAGGCCAGTAAACGTTTCGAACTCATCGCCACCACAATGAACGATGAGCAATTAGTCGAAGTCATTGAAAAAATGGATATTGTGACACTGACGCAAATCAACAGTCACCACGATATCTCCTGCCCGTCAATTATGTCGGAGCTGATGACACCTGAGCAAATTCGCGACATCGTCTGTCAGCAACCTTTGTATTGGGAAGAAAAAATCAAAAACAATGCCGAAGAACTCATTCAGCATACCTTTGATTTTTTAACTTATTTAATTCGTATTCAAGATAGCGAAGAAAAGCAAACCGCTATTTTAGAGTGCATTGCCGAAGATCCCGCCGGCCTCTTCTATCTGTCTATCCCTTTTATCGAGATGATGCTGGGCGAACGCCACGACGATGAAGACCACTTCAACGATTATTATGACGATGAAGAAGATACTGATACCGTCGGCTATGACAGCCGCGTCGCCAGCGAAGAAGCCCATAGCTTAAGCCTAGATGACCCACGTAGTCTGATGGCATTAATCCATGAGCTGGCACCCGATGTAGAAAAAGCCATTAAAAACCTGCTGCGTAACGAAAGCTCTGGCTGGGAAATGATCATTAACAAATTCGTTAATGAATTAGTTATCCAAGCCAAAGAGAAAAATCAAGTCACGGATGAATACGCAGAAGTGGATGATATGTTTAGCTTTTTAGATTAAGGATCCCTAGATGCAACTGGTACTGCGTGATTTAGACCAAGGCCCATACCTGAGTAAGGTGTTGGCCAAAGGCCAAGCAGACAACACCCTTAGCGGTGAGCAGCTCGCACAAATCAAATCTAAAGCCATTTTGATGAGCCTCAAATTGGCCGATAAGTTCTACAACAAGTACAAGATGCACTTACTGGAACAAGCGGCGCACGATGTGATTGGCGTCGTTAGTCTCGGGTTAATGGAACTATCGAATAAAGATCAACAACAGGCATTGCGTTTATTGCTCACCGCCGATGGTGTGGTCAAATGCTTCCAAAAGGGCTGGAGCATGCTCAGCGTGGTGAGCAAACATAAGCTGGTCAATGGCAAATCACTCTATGGTGATGTGGATAAATTCCTACTGGAACAAGTCTCTACGCCGCCTGACGCCGAAGAGTGGCTGGGATATGAGGCCTATCAGGATGCATTGGTCGAGCACCAACGTCAGCAATCGATTGCGGCGCTAATGGCGCAGTTTTATGCCCAAACCAGCTACGATCCTTTGGATTTCTTAAATCTAGAGAGCGTATTGGCCGAAGCCGTGTTGTATCGGATGTTGTTTGATAATGCCAAAGTTAGACAAGATCTGAAAAAGCGCATTGCCAAAATTAGCTTGCAGGACGAATGGTTTAGCCTTGAGTATATCGAGCAGCAAACCCAAAAAGCCTTGGCGGAACTCCCTGCGGAGCTGGCCGACACCATCGGTAAAGATTTGGGTAAAAACTTTGCGCCAGCATTGCTGCGGACACTGCATTTTGCAAAAAGCTACCGTGAGCTGCTGCTCAATGACGCCTCCCCTGAGCGTTTAGAAAGATTCGAGCATAAAGAAGGACTCGTCGGTCTACTCGGCTGGCCACTTTATATCGTGCTGTAATCCTTAGCGGGGCGCTAATCAATTAGCGCCCCGTTTTTTATCTGTCGTCTAAATTTGCTTACGCTTCCTT
>NZ_JTLE01000093.1:0-249 GCF_000798835.1 Shewanella sp. ZOR0012 | reverse complement strand
CAATCCTCTGATTTTACATCGATTCAGGAGCGAATTAACTCGCTAGATTCACCCAATCGTTCATTAGCCATCTCAACGTCACAAACTGACTCCGCAACTAATCAAGCTCATATTCCCCACAAGGTTCTGGTCCAATTCGATGGCGCAGCTCACCTAAATGAGCAAGCGGGCATTCCGTTTCATTTTGCCGATTATCTCGAACTGATTGATTGGACAGGCCGCGCCATCCGCCTTGATAAGAAAGGCTAT
>NZ_JTLE01000092.1:0-352 GCF_000798835.1 Shewanella sp. ZOR0012 | reverse complement strand
TGGATGTCAAGAGTAGGTAAGGTTCTTCGCGTTGCATCGAATTAAACCACATGCTCCACCGCTTGTGCGGGCCCCCGTCAATTCATTTGAGTTTTAACCTTGCGGCCGTACTCCCCAGGCGGTCTACTTAATGCGTTAGCTTGAGAGCCCAGTGTTCAAGACACCAAACTCCGAGTAGACATCGTTTACGGCGTGGACTACCAGGGTATCTAATCCTGTTTGCTCCCCACGCTTTCGTGCATGAGCGTCAGTCTTTGTCCAGGGGGCCGCCTTCGCCACCGGTATTCCTCCAGATCTCTACGCATTTCACCGCTACACCTGGAATTCTACCCCCCTCTACAAGACTCTAGTT
>NZ_JTLE01000020.1:0-4044 GCF_000798835.1 Shewanella sp. ZOR0012 | reverse complement strand
ATACTGTTCGTTCAATAGACGACTGCACAACAGCCTTCAAACCGCGTTGTCTGGTGCAGTCGTCTTCTGAAAATGACACAGGAGCTTGAGCGCCGGGCTACCAGCATCGTGCAGGCGCTGGATGATGCGACCCTTGAGGCCATCGCAGCGGGCACGCTCGACATGCTGGCCATGTGCCGACAGGTGGCCGACGAGATCCACCAGGCCGCCTAAGCCCTCCCCTGCCCTGCCACCGAACCCCGCCGCGTGCGGGGTTTTTTATGACTTCAAACCCTCAAAAGGTGCATTTACTCAAATCCTCAATATGCTATACTGCGCTTGAGTAATTCCTTTTTTCCTCAAACGCTCAATAGCTCAAGGAGCGCATATGCAAGTCATTGCTGTACTGAACCAGAAGGGCGGGGCGGGTAAAACCACCATCGCCACCCACCTTGCCCGCGCCCTGCAACTCGACGGCGCAGACGTGTTGCTGGTTGATTCTGACCCGCAGGGCAGCGCCCGCGATTGGGCCGCCGTCCGCGAGGATCAACCCGTGCCCGTGGTTGGCATCGACCGGCCCACCATCGAGCGCGATCTAAAGAGCGTGGCCCGGAAAGACTTTGTTGTGATCGACGGAGCGCCGCAGGCTCATGACTTGGCCGTGTCGGCAATGAAGGCCGCCGATTGTGTGCTGATCCCGGTGCAGCCGTCGCCCTACGACATTTGGGCAACCTCTGACCTCGTGGATTTGGTCAAGCAGCGCATCGAGCTGACCGACGGCAAGCTAAAAGCGGCTTTCGTGGTGTCCCGTGCGATCAAGGGCACCAAGATTGGTGCGGAAGTCTCCGAGGCGCTGGCCGGGTACGGCCTGCCGATCCTGCAAACGCGCATCACGCAGCGCGTCATCTACCCGAGCAGCGCGGCCAGCGGCACCACGGCCATTGACCAAGAGCCGACGAGCGAGGCCGCCGAGGAAATCCGGGCGCTGGCTGAGGAAGTGCGCCGTTTCCTCAATTGCACCATTTGAGTAATTAAGGAGTAGGTGAAAATGAGTAGCGGGAAACTTGGCATGAAAGCAGGCCGCCCGAGCGCCGCGAAGGCTGGCCCTACCTTGTCCGACCTTGCCGACAAGGCCGCCACCGTCCGGGTGAATTTCGACCTCGACCGGGCCGAGCACACGAAGCTGAAGATTTACGCCGCCAAGACCGGGCGCAGCATCACGGACATTCTGCGCGAACTGGTGCGCTCACTTGATGAAAAGAGTGATTGAGTAATCACTTAACCGGCTGGACGGGTCAAAAGCATGGACTATAGTCCATACATTTTTGATTTGGCGAAATTTAATAATGTTGATGAAATACGGCGCGTGGGGTATAAAGTGATGGTTGAAATGGAACCGTTGAGTCTGGAGGTACTGCCGCCCTCTCATTTCAAGGCGTTTGCGAAGAACGCACCGCATGAGATCAAGGGCGCTGTCATCGAGAACACAGAGCGCGGGCTGGTGATCGTGCTGCACGTTGGCAACGAGCGGCGCATTCTCGGCCAGTACCGGGGAGGCATCCGGTTTTTTCGCTCTTTCGATGGCGCGGCGGCAGTGCTGCGGCAGCATGGCGTGCTGCACTGGACGGCGAATGCAAAAGGCTGGATTCCGCGAACTTTGGAAGCGAAGGAGCGGAGTTCAGATGGATGAAAAAGCAAAGCCCCGCGTGGCAGCGGGGCTTGGCAAGAGGTGGGAACCTAGCAGGTGGCACTGTTTGGAACCCCAAGGCGTGACCGATGCAGACGACCAGAAACACCCAAACTATGGTCTGCATTGTAGCGCCCTACCTCTTGCCGCACAAGCGGAAAGAGGGTTATGGGGCAAGCACAGCTACGACTTTTCAGCCCAGCCGATGAGGCGGGTTGCTATCACGACACAGCCCGGCAGGGCTTTTTCTCGTTGCTCATGGCGACGGGCGAGGGCAGCGGCAAGAAGCAGGACAGTTACCGGCTGTCACAGATGCCCGTGGTGCTCTCCATGCTCGACCACAGCCGGGATACCTGGCTGTCTCAGGCTGAGTTCATCAAGCCCAATCGCCGCGTGGTCAACTTGGCCCGCATCGGCTTGCTGTTCGCCGATCTGGACACCTACCGCGAGCCGTGGGCGCAGGGGCGCAGCCCCGAGCAACTGGCCGCCGCTGTCATGTTCCGCTGCTACGACGAAGGCGTGCCGCCGCCGTCGATCCTCGTTTTCTCTGGCCGTGGCGTGCAAGCAAAGTGGCTGCTGGATGGCACCTTGCCGCGTCAGGCGCTGCCACGCTGGAATGCCTGCCAGCGTTACCTGATCGACCGTCTGGCCGGGCTGGGCGCTGATCCAGCGGCCAAGGATGCAAGCCGCGTGCTCCGGCTGGTCAATACGGTGAACAGCAAGAGCGGCGAGGTTTGCCGCGTCATCCACGTTGAGCTAGGCCCGGACGGCGAGCCGATCCGGTACAACTTCGAGTATCTGGCCGAGGCGCTGCTGCCGGTGGCCCGCTGGGACATCGAGGCCGACCGCAAGGCCCGCGCCGACCGTCGCCAGTTCAAGCTGCTGCCGGGCGGCCAAACCGGCAACCTGCGCACGCTCAACGGGCGGCAACTGGCGTGGGATCGCCTGGAGGACTTGCGCACGCTGGCCGCGCTGCGCGGCGGCGTGGCCGAGGGTGAGCGGATGCAGCACCTGTTTTGGCGGCTGAATTTCCTGCTGCTGTCAGGTGCGACGCACACCGGCCAGATGTACCACGAGGCCGCCGCGCTGGCCCGTGAGCTTGACCCACGGTGGAACTACCGCAGCGCCGAGCTTATGACGCTGTACGCCAAGGCCAAGGCCCACGAAGCCGGGGAAAAGGTGGAGTTCGGCGGCAAGCAGTTTGCGCCGCTCTACACGCCCAAGAACGACACGCTTATCAGCCTGTTTCACATCACCGACGACGAGCAGCGCAAGCTGCGCACGCTCATCAGCCGGGACATGGCCGCAGAGCGCCACAGCGAGCGCGAGAAAGCCCGCAGACGTGCCGCTGGGGCTGTCGATCGTGCTTCCTATCTGGAAGCAGCCAGCGCCAAGCAGGCGCAGGCTTTGGCCCTCAAGGCGCAGGGTCTGAGCGTGCGGGCCATTGCTGCACAGATGGGCATTAGCAAGACCGCTGCCGGGCGCTACATCGCAGAGCCGGGAGAGTGTCCCAAGTCCATGCGTATTACTAATGGCGAAGCCTACGCCCGGCGCGTAGCGCCTGCCTTTGAATAGCGCCTGAACGGCGCGGCCCCCTCGTCCAGTTCCTCGGGTGGCTGTCATGAGTCGCGCCCGTCGATCCTTTCCGCCCGCGCTGCTGGATTCGTTGCGGGCAATGACGGTGCAGGAAACGCTAGACCGGCTGGGCCTGTACTGGAAACGTGATCCTGGCTTTGTGCCGGTGAAGGACAAGGCTACGGTGCGGCTGAATGTGTCCATTGGTGGCGGCGGTGTTGAGCTACTGGCGACCGGGCCGAAGTGGTACGACACGCGGAAAGAGCAGGGCGGCGGTGCCATCGACCTGGCCATGCACCTGTTCAGATTGTCATTTGTGGATGCGGTCAAACGGCTGTCGCCTTGATCGTGTTTGCAAGATGCCTCCGGCGGCCCTGCCGGGGGCCACTCGCCGCCGTGAGGCTCGGGGGGCAGGGTGGCGGTCTTCGCCCTTCGTCCTGCCCCCACTCGCTCAGGCTGGGGCGCTCCGAGGGCATCAAGCGACTTTCGCGGCATCAACGGTGCCCCCCTACGGGCTACCCCCTTTATTCCACGGTTCGCTTGACCCCCTCTCCACTAGTAGGCGGCCCGTGGCGGCGTTTTCTCGACGTGGCCCTGCCTGCCCCCTTTCTTACCTTCTCAAAACGCGCTGTAGGCCCGTTTCTGGCCGGAGCCGGGCGGCGGGCGGAAAGCTCCGCTTTTCGTTCGACGGCTGGCCGACAACGAGCCGAAGGCGAGGCGTCAGCACGGTGTTTCACCAAAAACGAGCAGCCGACCGGGCAGCGGTACGTTACGAAAACCGCTTGCGTATCGTATCTGTATTG
>NZ_JTLE01000091.1:0-223 GCF_000798835.1 Shewanella sp. ZOR0012 | reverse complement strand
GCGCTCGTAATAGCCGACAACCTCCAGTGCCTCCTTCGAGCATGTGATAGGTTCTGAGGTGAGTAAGTGCCATGCCAGTTTTTCTTCACGATGACTTTGCTCTACGACACTGACGTAATACAGAGGGATGTCTGCCTGAGTGCGTTTGTTGGCTGGAGCTTTGAGGGTCACTCGGGCATATCTCATTTCCAGCGTCACCGCCCGGGCTTTCCTTCCGCCTTTC
>NZ_JTLE01000019.1:0-4254 GCF_000798835.1 Shewanella sp. ZOR0012 | reverse complement strand
ATGGTTGGATTATATCTTTAATTATTTTTTTCTTTTGAGCATCTATATTTCTCACAACCATAAAAAATGTGTCTTGAGTTCTAAATTTTTGCCTAAATATGTCATCCCCGATAGTTAAAAAACTTAACTCTCTATTAGAGTAAGATAGCTTGTTGATTATCTCTCCAATATTCCGCAAAAGAATTAAAATTTTTGAAATGTCATAATTTGATATGCTTTCATGTTCTACGGTACTAAACTCATCTAATGAGAGTGCTTTTCTTTTATAAACTGCATAGCTTTGATTCAATGTGTAATGTTCAGTAACAACTTTTAAACCAAAAGATTCAAGTAGTTCAAAAATCGCATCATCAAACTCGCGAATAATATCAAATTTATCTTTAATACTTACACTTCCAAGCCGAACAACACCAGTTCCTAAGCTACCTCCACGACCATAAATTCTGGCAAAGGAGCCTTGACTAAATAAATTGTCAAAAAAATCTCTATATAGAACTTCAACATCATTTATGTCTGATGTAAATTCAAACTTATTTGGTTTGTTTTTTGGGAATAGAAGATTGTAAAAAGAGTTAAAGCTAACAATCTTTACATCACTATCCAATAACTTGCTATCTAACTCTTCATTAATTATTTTTCGATGATGAAAATAATTACTGTAAGTATTTTGTGATAATGATATTTTAATTTGATACTGAGTTTCTTCACTTTTGTGCAATAATGCAACTATTGCTAACAGTGCGACAGTTGCTTTCATAATTTCTATAGGGAAAGAAAATAAGTCAACAAAGTATGAAAAGCATTTGCTTGTTCCGCAAGCGTTGATGTTACCAGTCCATACATCATTATAAAATATTATTGCTGTAACAATGATTGCAGATATAGTGCCAACAATCAATGTTATATAAAATGCCTTGTAATGCAACAATCCTTTGATACTCATAGATTTTCCTCAGTTTTTTTCTATGATATTCAAATAACTAAATCAAATCTACAATTTCTACTTTTGAAGTTTTGATATTCCCCTTTACTACCTGATTGGTATTCATATCCTTCATCACATAATCCAGAGGCACCAGCTTCGCCAGCACACTGGGGCTAATATCCATTTCTGCGGCCATCATACGGCGGTCGGCTGCGCGGCTTAGGCGACCACAGCGGATAATGGTCGCATTACCTAATGCGGTTTTGTCGGATTCGGCGGGGCGCTGGGTTAAGGCAAAGATAGGCGCTAGGCCACGGGCGCGGCCTTTGCGTATCACCTGCCCCCACCATGGCGGGGCTTTACTGGGGCTAGTCACATCGGCAATTTCTTCGGCGACCACGGCGGCATTGCACCAGCTAAAGGCACACTGCGCCCACACTTCAAACAGCTTAAAGTTAGTGGTAACAAAGCGAACCTTTAACGCGCCTCTTGGGTAACGCCTGAGAATATCAACTAATGCTGCGGCGGTAGTTACTTTAACAATGCCCTCAAGCTCGCCGTATTCATCCACTGGATCCCAAATTATTACTCGAGGGCATTTAAGCCGCTTAAGCTCGGCCTTAACATAGCTCGACTTTGCCGACCCCGTTGCACCACAGACGACCCGCACATCAGCCTTGCGGCTGGTATCAATCCGCTTTTTCGGTGGTCTGGTCATCGTTTTTCACCTCCTTTTCAGCGTGGCGTGGGGTTTTAAAACGCGGTGCGAGAATTGCCCCTGTGATAATCAGCGCATTAAGCTCGACCCCAAAGGCTCCCGCCCCTTCGGGGAAATACTTGTCGATTAATGCGCCGTAGCTGTCGGCAAGGGCTTGTTGTTCCTCAGGTGAAATATTCCAGTTAGGGGCAAAAATGGCGCAAGTCAGGCCAACAATCGGCGCGATTAGCTCGCTACCTGATACATGGGCGGCTTGTGTGGGTTGATAACCTTGGTTTTCGGCTTGAAGTCCGCCCCCTTCGATTTGCTGGGCAGCTGCTAGGGCGGCATCGAACTCGGTAAAATGCTCGGCTTCTACGCCTGTTAAATCTTCTTCGGGCAGTTGGTCTTGTTCTAACATAATTTCCCCTTGGGACTGTTACGGCATCACGCCGTTAATGGGCTTGTGGCTGGCTCGTTAACCGATTAGCCATTTAATAAAGGTTGGCTTTTCCTCCGTTGGCGATTCTGCCCCTGTAACGGGGATTTGTCCTGTGGACTCGTTAACGGGTACGCGGGCAGGAATGGGCGGGATTTTGACCCCGTTAATGATGACAGGACTCGTTAACGGCTTGGCGGTTTCAGGTTCCGTTACGGCTTGGTTTTCCGCTTTTTGTGTTGGTGACCAAATCACGGCATTTTCAAGCATCCAATCTTGCCCCGTGGGTAAGTTAGGCTTAATCATTCCCGCCTTACTCACATAGTAGAGTTTGCCGTTACAGTCGCGGCGCACTGGGGCTTTTTCATTGCAGAATGGGCAAAGGATTTCGCCTATATCCTCATTTTTAGGTTTACGTGCCATGCTACCCCCTTAATGATGTGGGCATAAAAGCCGCCAGTATTGAACCAAGCCAACGGCGTTTAGGTTTGGCTGCTGGCTTAACGGGTTCACTCGATACAGGTTCGACTTTTTTAGCCACCGTTTGACCAGGCGATTTAGTGATATTTGGCCGAATCGCTTCACGCTCGGCATAGCGGGCATTGTGCACCGCTGCGGCGGCGCGTTTGTTTGCATGATTACCCATGATTACGCCCCTCTATCGCATTTACGCGTTTATCCAATTCGGCAACGTGCTCGATAATGTCGCCTAACAGGTCATGGCTTTGACTGGCGGCTTTTTTGGCTAAGGTAATGGCTTGAAACGGCATTGCCTTTTCTGCTGCCTCAATCACTTGGCCAATTTTTTGGTGTTGCTCTAACAAGGCTTGAATTGCCATTGGTGGTACTCCTTCAGGTTTTGTTGGTGGTTTAAAATTTCGGTTTCGAGGTCGCGCTCTGGCACTAGCTTTTCGGCCAGCCATGCCGACCAAAGGCATTCTTTTTCGGCGAGGCGATTTCGCACCGCGCTATAGGTGGCGCGGGCGGCGTTAATGCCCTTTGTCCAAAGGCGCTGACAAATCTTGTTAGGTCTAAACTCGCTGGCGCTGCTTAAGCCTTGCCATTGACGAGCACCAATTGCCCAATTGAAAAACTTAGAAAGTGCCTCAGCACCTTTGAATGTGAGTTGATAGTCACAGACGCGAACCTCGCCCGCTTTGAGCGCCGCCTTGCTGGTTTTGATTTTTTGCTCGAGTTCGGCAATACGCTTATTAATTTTGGCGAGGGCATCGGCGCGGTTTTGCGCCTTCATTACAGCTTTGTCCCTAATGGCCTTTTCAAGCGCACCATAGGCGCGGCCAATTTCACGGCGCACAGGGGCGGCGCGGTTTTCTAGCTTGTATTTGATTTCACCAATGATTGAGGCCATATGCTCAGCGTGATAGCTGGCGATGGTTTCCCATGGCTCGGCGCGGGCTGATTTTGAAATGTTATAGCGGTTCCCCTTAATTTCGCCTTGGTCGGCCTTCTCGCCTTTGGTCAGATAGCCCAAGGCTTTGAGCAAATAGCCGCCCGCTGCATTGGCGCTTTTAATGCGTTGTAGATTGGCGAACCCCTGCCCCCAAAGCGCTTCGATACGCGCCGCCCAGTCATGGAACAAATGCGGCTCAACTTGCCAGCGCAGCAACACGTGACAATGCGGGTTAACTTCGCCCTGCTTGTTTTTGGGCGCTTCCGCTACCCATAGATAATCGAGTTTGTCGCCCGCGGGCTCCACAGTCTCAGTTGCGCCGATACAGTCAAAACCGTTTTCAGATTTAAGAATCGCCCCATCGGCTGACCAGCCGCGCAGATACATTTTGCTAATCGCATCAAAGAAGCGCGAACACTCCGCGCCTATGGTCGACTCGCCGCTGACAATCCGCTCACGTGCGGCACTGTTGAAAGTGAGCGTTAAAAACGTGGTAAACCCGCCACGCACTGCGGCCACATATGCGCCTGAGTCCAAGATATTGCGAGCGCCACGGCTGCTTAAGTCCTTGGTCACACGGTCGCCCGATTGTTGCGGCGGCGCATCACTTGGCGGCATATCGGCTTGAACCCGTAACCGGTATTCATTCGACCAAGCGCGATGAGACACCCGAACAACGGGCGTTTTGTTCAGGACTACGCCGCTACGGTCTGACTTGCGGGTACTGTTGTCCATCGGCGGCAACATTTCGCCCGTTTCAAGGTTTACCCGACCGAGTTCAG
>NZ_JTLE01000018.1:0-56967 GCF_000798835.1 Shewanella sp. ZOR0012 | reverse complement strand
GTTTTTATTTCTGGTTTTACTGTCGGTTGGAATTTTCGGGGAATTTTGGGAATGGATGGATGAGTGGGCTTCGCATGAATCCCCTTATCGATATGCTGCTGCGTTTTATCATTTCACATTTCAAGAATTGCTCAGGTTGTTCCCTTCAATTAAGAATGCTGTAGCTGGTTCAGGGATCACGCCCTATCAAAACTTAAATTGGGTTTTAGGGATAATCTTGATGCTGGTTGCTATAGGCGGGAGTGTCAAAGGGGGGGTTATTGCCCATAGATATTTGGTCGATAAACAAGTTCACAAAAAAGTGTACTACGGGTATCTAGCCCCATTTGCCCTAAGCTGTGTTCTTTTCGTGGGTAGTATCGCTACATCATGGCTTTTTGCGTAACTATATGTTTATTTTAAAAATAAAAAATATACTGACTATGTATATCTTTAATGTTCTACACATGGTAATCTAGCTTTAGTTTAGTGTATATCTTTAATGTTCTACATGGTGGATTTATGACTAGAATAGTTATGGTTGGGAATCGCAAAGGCGGTGTTACAAAAACGACTACTGTTGTTAACTTAAGCTATGAGTTAGCTAATAGAGGTAAAAAAGTGTTGGTCATTGATTTTGATGGTCAAGCTAATGCCACTGAGTATTTTACCAATGGGGATGAAGAATTTTACATAGGTGATGCTTTACTCAATCGCAAATTTGATATTACCACTGCGATATATCCTGCAATCATCGATGGAGAAAAACAGGCTAACTTACATATCATTCCCGGCAGAAGCGGGGACGTTATGACTAAGTTAGATATGGATATGATCTCACTGCCACGCCGGGAAGAACGCTTGATAGCTCACTTAGCCGCAGTGAAGCATTTATATGATTACATTCTTATCGATACTAACCCGGGAACGTCTGTACTAGGGTTGAATGCGATTATGGCCGCTGATGAATTTATTATCCCTACCTCATATAGAGAAAAATCTATCCAAGGTATTGAAATGTTTTTGGCGCATATTGAAGAAGTTAAATTTATCGATGAATCCGAAATTCGCTTTACTATTTTACGTACTTGTCTGCGCCGAGCTTCTAAACGTGAACTGGCCTATGGTGACTCTAGAATTGGCCTAACGTGGAACGGCAGAGTTGCGGACACCATAATTTGGGACAAGGTGGTTTTCGGTGATGCTGAACTTGCTAACCTTCCTGTTTCTAAATTTGCTCCTAGTGACGCAGGGGCGGCGTACTACAAAGATTTTGCCAAGGAGTTTGATAGCTATGAACAGTAATTTAGAGCGGATTGCCGAGTTAAAAGCTAAAGCTAAATTGTCGCCACAAGAGAAAGGAGAGCTGGCCGCGCTAGAACGCGCTGAACGCAAGTTAGCTGCTGCAAGCAATAAAGAGCCTCTGAAAGCAAGGTCAAACACATTCGGGACGGTGGCTACTACAAAGATCACACCAAAACCAATTCGGTTCCTTGATACGGAGCTGACAGCCTTGGCAACTCGAAGCGATACGCTTAAGGCAAATTGTGCAGATCTTATTATCGACCAGCTGGGCAGTCTGCGAGAGGTTAACACTACAAAGTTGATCAGAGCGGGTCTAGTTCTGTTGATGGAAGCGGGGGATGAAGAAGTTATCCGCGCAATTAAAGACGTTCAGATGAAAATGGTTCAAGGGAATTGATTTTATGTATAACATTAATGTTATACATATCTAGGATGGTTAGAGCGGTATCTCACCACCGCACTAACCAGTAACACACTTAAAACTTTCGGGGTAAAAAATATGTCACAGCACGACTATACATTAGTTGCTAATACTCGTCTAATCGATTTGCGAAACCTGCCTATTGAGCTGGTTCAGCAATGGTTATCGCTTAAAGATGCATGGACACAGAAACAATTTAGGCGGTTCTTAAGATAACCATTCCTAGCAGTGTATAGCTTCAATGTTATACGCTGCATTCTTTTCTTTATAAGTTTAGCCCCCAGTACAGGGGGCGGCGGCTCAGACGCTGTTCACCGTGGAATCCAAGCCGTTAACTATCACATTATCAGTAAAACCTTACCATTTCATTTGATTTATCCCTTTATTGTATTTGTGTAATAATGTAATGTATTACATAATTACATTACATTATTACATTAAGGGTTAAGTATGATTGATAAATCAGAAAAGATTACACAAGAGTTAGTGTTCGACTTAGCTGATCGCTTAACCGCTCAGGGGGTTGAACCAACAAATCTACGTATACGCGAATTAAACGGAAATAGAGGGAGTCTGACTTCGATCACTCCATTGTTAAAGGCTTGGCGAGAGCAGCGTACCTCACAAGCGATTGAATCCTTACCTGATATGCCTACTGATCGCCTTTTAGGGCTTTTACAGCCTGTTTGGGCTGAATTGGCGCGAGAAGCACAAGCGTTGTTTAAAGCCGAACAAACGGCCTTTGATAATGCGAAGAAAAGGCACGATGCCGAGGTGACAGGCTATATCGATGAAATTGACCGCCAGAGTAATGAAATAGAGAGTGTGAATTTAACTCTCAGCCGTGCCATTGAAGAAAACCAAGATCTTAAGCATCAATTGGCGGCATTATCTGAGCGTGAACGGCAACAAGTTACGCAAATATCAAGTTTGCAGCACGATATTCAGTTGTTGAAGTCGGCAGCTGATGAAAGTAACCGGGTTAATGCAACGCTGAAAGCTGAGCTCGCGGCGGCAAAAGTAGAGCTGACCTTGGCTAAAGAGTCTCTTACCTTGGCTAAAGAAGCCGAACAAGAAAAGGCCGTTGACTTGCGGGTTGCAGAAAATCAACTCAATGGCTTAAAAGAGCAACTGGGGTTTGCCAATCAGCAAATTACGGATCTAAAACGTTCACTTGAGTTAAGCGCGCAGACCAATACCGAGCTTGAACAAAAAAATGCCGTCCTAACTAATACAGCCAATAACGCCGAGCGTAGCTTAGCTGAATTAAAGGTTTCATTGCTTAACGCCAGTGAGCAATTAGCCCAGGCGAATAGCCGTGCCGATATTGCCGAGGGTAAGCTGAGCGCGTTGACCTTAAATGCTGCTCAACAAAAGCACGGTAAATCAAAGTAAGAAAAAATCAGTGTATATCATTGATGGTATACATAGGCGCTAGAGCTGGCCTAGCTCGTTTAAGTCGGGGCTTTTCGGGTAGCTCTTTTAAGTTGGTGTAAGTCTTTATGAGCTTGGTGTTTTGGCTGTGGCTCGTTTGGGTATACTTAAGTTGGCTAGTATAAGGTTTGGGGTTGAAATTTTTCCTTAGTAAGAGTATTAATTGATTTGGCTAGTTCCTGCCGAATAGGCAGCTGAAAATAATCTCAATGAGATCACTCAGAAAAAAGTTGTTTACCTGCCGAATAGGCAGTTTGTGAAATGAGAAAGCGGAGCCCCTAGGTAGGAGTTCCGCTTTTTTATTACCTTCTCCGTGCCCTTTTAAAAATCACAATTAAACACTTGTGTTTATAAGCGTTTTTGCTTACAATTTATTTAAGTTAAATTCAACGTGAAAAACATCATGGCTAGTAAATTGAAAGTTGAGATTGATCAGTATGGTCAGACTTACGGGGCGTATATCTACAACCAAGAGTTAGGATCTGGCGAGTATATTTTGAAAAAGATTTCAAGAAGAAAATACTACCCTGATGTGTTGTCTCGAAACCGTTCAGAAGAATGTATTCTCGATGCTATTAAGAATTATAAGGCTGAACTTGCAGCAAAACTCGAAGATATAAAAATAAAAGTTCAATTTGAAAGATAAAGACTAACTTAGGGGAGAGTGGCCTTGAAACAGCAAAAATTTCCAAGCTCAGTAATTAAAGTTGGTGCAGTTCTTTTTCAAGTGACAGCCTACTATCACGATGGTAAAACATGCGTAGATGTTGACGAATGGCATGTAAAGAGTATTCGCAAGAGGCGTGGTTCTCAGACTAAAAACGGTTTTAATGTGCCTGTATATTTGAGAAATGATCAGGTTTACGTTAACCTCATTGCTAAAATTGAAGGTGTAACGTGGGTGCGCTTGTCTCGCAAAGTTGGTGATATAGGTTGGAGTCCATCTATCCCGGCAAATTTCAGGAAACAATTTGCGGTAGGTCAAGAATTACCTTTAGGCATTTACACGACAAAGCTACAAGCTTTTAAATATGCTTTGGAATCGTCAATAAAATATATTAGTAATCTTAATATTAGGTTGGAATCGGAGTTGAATACTGTTGATAGAGAAGAATATGAGCAAGAATTGCACGAAGAACAGCTTATATTAAAAACTTTAAAGTCCCATATAACTCGTTTAAATAATAAATCAAAACTTAAGAAATAAAACGGCGGTGTTTATGTATATAGAACGTTATAGTGTGCCTTCTACGACCTACGGCGCGGCTGATGTGGTCAAGGAAAAAATAAAGGAAGCTAAAGGCATTAAATCAATCGTATTTGGTGCCCGGGATTCTGATCCTAATCGCTATGCAACTTCAATTTTATTGATTGCTGACGAGGGATCATACCTTTTTGATACGGCCAATCTCACATTGGAAAGAACTGAGCGTGAGCGAGAAATTTTAGGCATTTTCGAAGTAATTAAATCTGTGGGCGCTTTGGATAAAGCGGTATATATCCCAGCTAGAACGCCCAGTACAGATCACCTACCAGCGATTGAAGCTGCCCGGGTGCTTAATCATTTTGCGGTTAAACGTGTTTTCCCTGATTGGCGTGGTTTTGCGGCCATATATAATGAAAAATTTGAAATGTATTCAGTGGATTGTTATTGCTCAAGCCGTTGGCAAGGGCTATCAGAAAACCTCTGATTTACCCGCTTAGGAGTGAATTTTAGTGATTAAAACTATTATAGGGGCGGTTGGCCTAGTGCTTATATCGGCTGTTGTGTTTAATAGTAGTGGCGTTAAATCTTTCCTTAATGAGTCTAAGGGGGTTGTTGAAACCACCGAGGCCGGAAAAATGATTTCACTTTCATTTGATAAATCATTTTGGGGAGACACGACCACTTTAACTACCGATAAGGGGGTGTTTATTGTGAACGGGCTCGTTTCAATGATGACAGGTGAACCCTTGGTAATTAAAAAAACTCAGGGTGGAAAATCATTTTTATGTGTTGAAAATAATGATGTGTGTCATTTGCTTAATTAGTTTATAAGCACTTGTGTTTATAAATATATTTGCTTATAATTGCCTTATGTTCATTTGTATAGGCGTAAGGCTGTTATGAAATCAACTCAAGATCACTTCGATAAAGCTACCGAGCTATTCAATGCTGGCTTTTACAGTCAGGCCGCTAAGAAACGCGCTACCGATTACCTGAATCGTGCCTACGATTTGATAAAATCACAAATGCAGCATGAAATCCTTGAGCAAAGAAAGGCCAGCCCTGAACAGTTCGAGGCATTAACAGACTTGTATTACTCTGTGCCTAACCTTCATCACTGGAAAGAAAAACACGACACTTTGTTTTCTTGTTATCCCTTGCACGTAGCACAAATTAAGATGCTTATAGAACTGCGTGGGGCGATTAAGGGCGCAGAGATCATCACTGTTGAGAGGCCAGAAATTGAGGTAAAAGCCGAGCAGGTTAGAAAAACCATCGCTGAGGAAATGGCGCTGAGAAAGCAGCAATATATTGAAAATTTAGACCTTGCTAAGTTGTTTAACGGCTTAAGTGTCTCTGTTAATGCTCACTATGTTAATCATCACCAAGGGACTGTATACACTCGCTATTTTTTCTACCTCAATGGTAAGCTAACATCATTAAACATGATCATGGCCGTTGCCTACGCTTTTGAAGAAACCACTAAGTAAATGGATAAGTTTGAAATGAAAGCATATACATCATTCCTAGGTTCTTCGGTTGATAAAGAAATTCAAGTGTTGCGTGAGGTCAAACAAAACATTGTTTCGCTTGACTCACTCACCACAGCTCAACAAATCATGGCATCGATAGCCTTTGATAAGCCTGAAATGCTCCCTAGTCATTGGCTTGATAAGCCTCGCGCAAAGTTGTTTAAAAGGCTGAGTATTGAACAGCGTTATGCAATTAAACTCTACCTTAAGCCTTATATGAAATATGTGTATTGTTGGCTCAAGGAGTTGTTAATAATAGCTCCTATGTTGATTGTTCCATTTTTATTTTACTTTTCTTCATTATATTTTCTTGGTGTTTTTGAAGCAAAAGATGCTAACGACCCGTTTGCAAATTATTTGGATTCATATACTAAGTTGTGGAGTTGGTTTTTTTCGTTTTTTATGTTAACTGGGATTTGGGTGTCAAAGTTTTTTGTATTTGATTCTAAGTTAAGAATTATTGATATTGTTTACCACTTTTCAATATCAATGGCATTGCTATATAGCGCCTTTAATTCTTTAGATAATCTTCCTGTTATTATTGTGATTGTTACTGAGATTGCGGCCTTAAGGTTTATTGTTGAGTCGGAAAATAAAGATAATTAAGCTATTGGGGGGATTATGGGATCACACGCTAACGAAAAAAACTGGATGGTGATCGGCTACAGCAAGACAGAAGGGGAATACCCGGTACGCCTTAACATCACTAAGGCCGAGGCTCTTGCTCTTGCTGAAAAGAACAACCAGAGCAAGCCTAAGTACCCTGATGTTGCTCGTTGTATGACAAGTTCGGAAACGGGGCGTGATAATGCGGATTAAGCCGGGGGGCGGTAAGTGGCTGTTGGCCGCGCTGTTATCGGGTTCTGTCGCGGGGGGGATTTGTCTCTTTGTTGGGCTCCCACAGATTCTAGCTAATGTCATTCCCTTTGGTGTATCAGCTGCGGTATTTTATGCGGCTAGAAGTCAATGGCTGCAATAGCGGGAATAAGTCTGTTAATGATAAAGGATGATATATGCTTTTAACTTATGTTCGATTATTTCTTTTCTTATGTTTGTTTAGTTTAATCGCTGGAATAACGATAGCAGTTAAAAATGGTAACTATTCTTTTTGGTTTATCATTATGTTTGTTGTTAATGTTTTATTGTTGTATGCAACATTTAATTTCGAGGCTAACAACAGTGAAAAGTCAGCATGGCAAATGAGAAAATCAGAAGTTGCGCCTGATGCAGAGCTGATAAACGTTGAAGTCCGGGCTAAAGACGGCAGTAAAAAAATGATTTGGAGAGTACGCCCTGATGCTGTTGATTTCACTGATAGCGCGAGCGAACCTGTAATCAGTTTTATGATTGTAACGTTACCCGCCCAAAGTGAGCCCTCTAATTGAAGGTTGCCCGAATTTACATGCGCGTAAGCGCCGATGACCAAGACCTACAGCGTCAAGAGCGCCTTATCTCCGATGCAAAGGCGGCGGGGTACTATGTGGCCGGGGTTTATAGAGAAAAAGCCTCGGGCGCTCGCTCAGACCGTCCAGAGCTGCTACGCATGATTGCGGATTTGCAGCCGGACGATGTGGTAATTGCTGAAAAACTCGACCGGATTAGTCGTTTGCCGCTGCTCGATGCTGAAAAGCTGATCCAGAGCATTAAAGATAAGGGAGCCAAGCTATCAATCCCGGGACTGGTTGATTTGTCTGAGCTGGTTGATGATGCGAGTGGGGTTGCCCGAATTGTTTTAGATTCAATCCAAAGCCTGTTGTTGCGCTTGTCGCTTCAAGCGGCGCGGGATGATTACGAACTGAGGCGGGAACGTCAAGCGCAGGGCATTGAACAGGCCAAAATGAAAGGTCTTTACGAAGGCCGAAAACCCAATCAGCAATTGCATCATTTCATCATTGCGTTGCGTAGCGCGGGTGACTCAATTTCTCTCACGGCCACGAAAGCCGGTTGCAGTGAAGCTACGGTAAAACGTGTCTGGAAAGAGCATGTGAAAACGATTAAAAGTCTTGAAGCAAAGGAACTGGATTAATGGTCTTTATCGATCAAAAAACGTTTAGTGAGTTAGATTGGCATTGGGTTCGTAAGTTTAGAGCAAGTAAGTGTATCGATACGTTAGAGATCCAAGCGTCCGGCGCTGAAAGAAAAGTTTCTGAAAATTTAAGTCTCTCATATCAAGAACGTTCGGCTAATCTGTCATCAATTAACACTGCATATTGTTTCCGAGAATTAGAGCTGCAAGGATTCTAAAAAGGGCGATACCCGCGCTTCTCCGGGTTCGCTAACCGCTCATCCCCTTCGGGGACTAAAGCCCTACATATCGCTATCGCAAAAGCCGCAAAAGCACACAGTCTCGCTCAGAGCTAGGCAAGTGTGACTAAGCGGCGCTCGTTTCTTTCGGTGTCATGTTTGCCCCAGGATTATCCCTATCGTTTATCGCTTCCGTTTGATCTGTCGCAGACCACAACCCGCCCGGCAAGGGTTCGCTGCGCCGCTTCGCGCCCTTGTCAGTCAGAACGATGGTAAGCGGCCAGAACGTCAGGCGAAAACGAAGATGATAATCCCAAACGGAGCAAACCAGCCATGACACACTCAATCACTACTCTTGCAAGTCTCACTAAGCCTATCGCTGAACAAGCCAGCAAAGAAGCTAAAAGCAGGCTCTCCAAAGACGATATTCAAAAGAACACCATAAAAGAAGCTGTGCCTGTGTACGACTTCCGCAATGCCATTGATAGCCTGTTTGATCAGGTTAATGTCCATTATCACGCTTGCGTGGGAAGTGGGGAAATTGCGGACTTTTTAGCGCGGTTGAAGCGCAATCATACAAGGCTTTTAGGGTTGACATGCAAAAGGGCTAAACCTTGCGACTTTGAGCAATATGAACGCGCTCTAGCAGCTGCTGAGGCATGTTATCCCAAAGCAGAAGCTAGACTCGCCCAAGCCAAAGCAAAGGAGGCTAAATAATGTCTCAGAACCAACATTTGCAGTTATTAGATAACACCTTGACGTTTATCAATACTGGCACTTATGCCACTGTTGAGGAAGCTATTGCATGTGGTGCGGCGTATGTGAGTGCCGATATTTCCGCACTTGAAAGCTATACCGATGGTTTTAGAATCCCTTTATATGATCTTCAAGATACGTTAAATGCGTATTCTGAATGCCTTGGACACAGTGATATTCGTGGGTTTGTACTCACTTCCACGGGGTATGTTAGTATCAATGATCTTGATTAATTTTGCTTTATATCAAGCAGATAGATTAATTTAAATATTTACACCGCCCCAAAGGGGCGGTATAATCTTTTTGTCGGTCGGGAATAGTCCATGACCTCAAACGGAGATTAGTCCATGTTTACAGCAAATCAAGAAAGCGAAGCGGCCAAGGTTCAAAGAGTAATGGCTTGGCTGGGTGATATTTATGTCACTAATGGCGTGAATGCGTTAACACCATCGCACTCTGACAAATTGGCGCTCACAGAATTGTTTTATCGCCATGCTGCGGGTGATTGGGGGGATATGGCAGAGGCCGATAAAAAATTAAATGACGATATGCTTGTTAAGGGTGGCCGAGTGCTTTCAACGTGGAGTCTTGGGGCTCAAAAGATTTTTATCATTACCGAGCCAGATAGAACTCGCACCACTGCAATGTTGCTAAATGATTATTTATATGGTCATTAAGGCTTAATCGTTCAAGAAAGCGCACTCAATGAGTGCGTTTTTTGTTTGCCGCTTATGTAGAACATTAAAGATATACATATTTATTGATAAAGTATTTACACCGCCCCGATGGGGCGGTATAATCTCTTTGTCGGTCGGGAATAGTCCATGACCTCAAACGGAGATTAGTCCATGAACTCATACTATAAATTTGCCCCTAACGTCTTTGTTGCAAAATGTCGCGAAAAACATCAAAAAGGTGATGTTATTCCAGTCTGTTCTAAGCACGGCACAGAAAGGGATCATATTGTTTTTAACTTTTTGGGCAGCAGTGTTAACGGCGAATTTCATTATTATTCGATAGTTCGGTCAGATGGTTATAACGCACAGGAACACGCCAAGGCCAAGGCCGCAAAATATGGTGATTGGGCAAATAAGGCGGCTGTTAAAAGTGATGCGTGTGTTAGTGCCGCTATGGAAGGGCATGAGTTTTTATCGCTCGGTGAGCCTATCAAAGTCGGGCATCACAGCGAAAGTCGCCACCGTGCGCTTATCGCTCGAAATCATGCTCGTATGGATAAGAGCATAGAGTTACAAAATAAAGCGGAATCCCACGCATCCAAAGCGGCGTATTGGGCGAGTAGAACGGACGTTATAAACCTATCGATGCCTGAAAGTCTTGAGTATTTCGAGCATTTACTAGAAGTCGCACAGGATAAACACGCTGGCCTTAAGTCGGGTAAATATCCAAAGCGTCACTCTTATTCGCTGCAATATGCCAAGAAAGAAGTTAACGAGTGTAAGAAAAAATTAGAGTTGGCCGTTAAGTTATGGGGCGAACAAGAAGAATAAAATAATCGTTTACACCGCCCCGATGGGGCGGTATAATCTCTTTGTCGGTCGGGAATAGTCCATGACCATTTTTAAAAGGAAATATCCTATGTTTTATCGTGTAGCTACTGGAGGTTTCTCTGATTCTGTCGAATCTTGCCGTGGTGACTTCGGCTTAGTGCTGGGTCGTCATAATGATTCTTATGCGGCCTCTCAAGCGGCATTTAAAGGCCGTACCTCAAGCAATGCGCTTAAACGCATTGAACAAACTGTGATTGAATACAATGGCGACAGCCTAAAGGTCGATGAAAACCACCGTGAAATATTTTGGCTGCTGTACCGTGATTTAAGAGCTGGCGTCCAAGCTGCTCGATGCGCTGATGTGATTGAAGCCATTCGCACGGGGCAAAAGTCTGACGAGGCATGTGCTAATCTCCATTGTTTTGACGAGTTTGGCGCGGATATGTCCTTTGATGATTGGTTTGCCAAGTTTGAAAAAAGCGCGTTAGAACTGCTTGAAGAACGCGATTTTAACCGCCAAAAAATGGCCGAAATGAAGGCTAAACAGGCGAGCGTGGTTGAATCCTTTCAACAGGCCGCATCAGAGTACACCTATTCATTCCCTGCTGTGAAAGGGATTCAAGCCAATAAAGAGTTTTACATTGCCCAAGTGCCGTTTAAATACTTGGTTAAATTCTTCACTTTCGCGGATGAAACCCTACCCGCTGAACTACGTGCGCAGCGTGTCGTTAACCCCGCTCATGCGCGAGATATTGCTGATTATGTTGTGTCTAACCGTGATAGCTACGTGCTGCCCAGTCTCACAGTAAGCGTTAACGCTTCTATGGTGTTCGACCCGCTTAATGTCGGTGGCTTGGCTGATCGCCTTGGGGTTCTGCGAATCCCTGTTGATGCCACGTTGTTGATCAATGACGGCCAGCACCGCCGTATGTCTGCGGAAACATTTATTCAATTAGATAAAACGCTTAGAGACGAAACTATCCCTGTGGTGTTTTACTTTGACGAAGGGCTGGCACGGTCAAAACAAATGTTTGCGGATCTGAATGCTAACTTATCTAAGCCCAGTGCTGCGATTAACGCGCTCTATGATCTTCGCAATCCGTTTAACCGCTTTGTCCTCGATGCGCTAGAGCGTCATCCAGAGATTAACGCTCTGATTGATAAGGAAAGAACAACCATCGGCGCGAAAAGCGTTAAATTGTGGTCGCTGGTGCATTGGAAAAAGTTTGCTGAGAAATTACTCGGGGTGAGTGAGGCGGGATTTGCAAACCTTCCTGAAAATGAAACCGAGGCTATGGCTAAGTTTTTCGATACCGTGGTAGGTAACATGCAGCCGACATTTAGGCTTTTAGATAGAGTGGTTACAGGGGTTATTTCGCCTGAAACCCTCAGAACTGATTTTATCATTGGTCATGCTGTATTTTTGGAGTCGCTAGGGCTGGCCTTGAGTGGTCTTGCTGATGAAACCGCTTTATTTACGCTCGATGCCATGAAGTCACTATCTTCTCTTGCATACAATAAAGATAATGATCTTTGGGCTGGTCGCTGTGTTAAAGCTGATCGCATGGTTAAGAATAACGATAGCGTTAAGCTCACTGCGGCGCAGCTGCGCCGAACAATGGGATTAGAGCTTTCTAATAGCATGATTGAAACCAGCTTGCGTCACGGTTTAGATTACTAATCTTCAATAAGAACGGGAGCCGCGCTGCGGCTCTCCTTCATTCAACATTAAGAGATTGGCTTATGAGTGAGTCTGTATTGCCGTTAACTATCGCTGATTATGCGCCGTTGCCCTGTGTCCTGCATAAATTTGAACCGGGTTATGTGCCCCCCGGGGCGGCACAAGTGAAACAGCTTAGGCTGCTAATGGGGTACTCTCAGGCGCAGCTGGGCGTGTTGCTAGGAAAGGCCATTTCACAAAAAGGCTGTGATAAGGTCTATAAGTGGGAATTGCCTGAAACGAGCAAATATCATAAGCCCATTGAATATTTAGCATGGCGTCAAATGCTTTACTGTGCTGGGCTGGCGTCCATTCAAGATGACATTGCGATTGCGGACAAATATAAAGAGATCCTAAATGCACAGAACTTGTAGCCCCCCAAGGGGGAACCCGCTCTATTTCACACGCTCACAGGTTCGCTAGTGAAACTAAGCCCTCACAAGTTCGGTCTTAGCCCATTCGGGTAACGATCGGGGCTAGTTAAGCAAAAATCAAAGGCTTTCACTGTTAATTGCCAAGTGCCTCTACGTTGTGACGTTTTTTGCGTCATGGCTTCCCGTTGCTTCACATCTACGCACTCGCTAGTCGTTCACTTTTGCTTAGTCACAACCTGAATCGCAAGGGTTCGCTGCGCCGCTTCGCGCCCTTGCCATTCAGAACGATGCCACGCTGCAAGTACGACTACAGGCGAGGACGAAGATGATAACGAACCAACAGGAGAAAGCGCCATGACACATTCAACTTACCCAACTACAGGCACTAAGCAGTTACCAGCGACCAGCGTATCACCGCTGGGGCACTCAGGCTCCAACAAAAATGATATTCCCGCCGAAATTATGGCTCTCTCGAAATATCAAGGCTTGAGTCGTATGATTGCTGACACCAAAGCGAATATTAGTAACTTACGTAATACCTTAAGCAAGCGACACTATCACGCAAATTATTTAGCCCAATGCAATGAAAGCTTAAAAATATATGAGCAGGAATTGATCAAGCTTGAACTCGCTAGCGAGGTGGCCGAGCAATTGAAACCTAAGCGAGTGCCTATATCACAAGAAGATTTTAACAAAGTTGCCGAGGTTGCCGCCAGAGAAGGGCAGTTAAAACGGCGGGACGGTGAATTTGGGGCTGAGTTTGCCATTTTCCTTAACGGTCACTTGATGATGATTAGTCAAGTTAACAGCGAAGATGAACGGGAATTTTATAAATATTTCTAGTTTCATTAAAGGGAAATGTTAGCCTATAGGTTAATATTTCCCTTTGTGCTAATTCTATCCAGTGTTATAATGCTTGCAGTAACAGGGAGTTTTTAATGTTTGAATTGATTTTTCATCCAGAGGCCGAAGCAGAGATCTTAGCATTGGCTAGTAACGTGCAAGGTAAGGCACTTCGGGCACTGGCAAAGCTAGAAGCAGAGGGGCACCAACTGCGCTATCCTGACACCGCCCCGATAAGGGATGGTTTGTTCGAGTTAAGGGCAGGGGGGAAGGATATTACCCGCACCTTTTTTGCGTTTAGCAAAGGGAAACAAATCTATATTTTACGGACGTTTGTTAAGAAAACCGCTAAAACGCCACCGTCAGAAATTAAACTGGCATTATCAAGATTGGAGCAATTGCTATGACCACTAAAGTAAAAGGTGTTTCATTTGCCGATGTGAAAGCTAAAGCATTCAGAAATCCAGAAGTGCTTGAGGCGTACTTGGCAGAACAACGCAAAGATGAATTAAAGGCGCTTTTGGCTCAACTGCGTAAATCTGCTGGGATCAATAGCGCACAAGTAGCGGCCAAAATGGGCGTGACCCCTGCCACTGTATCTAAGCTAGAAAATCGCGCTGATAGAGCGAGCCTTGAGACATTAGAACGCTATGCCGCTGCCTGTGGCGCGAGCCTTCAAATCAGTATTCAACAATCACCAAACCATGTATAACAGTAAATATATACATTAAAATAATTGTTTACACCGCCCCGCTGGGGCGGTATAATCTCTTTGTCGGTCGGGAATAGTCCATGACCCTAAACGGAGATTAGTCCATGTTTTCAGTTGAAGAACAACACATTTTGGCTCAAGCCGCTGAGATTATCCGCTCTAAACTTATTTATACCCCTGTTTTTACTAATCCTGACTTAGCACGGGAGTTTTTACAAAATCAATTGGTTGCTCGCGAGCATGAAGTTTTTGCAATGTTGCTGCTGGATAGTCAGCATCGTTTAATTCAATTCGTTGAGTTGTTTCGCGGCACGATTGATTCCGCCAGTGTTTATCCTCGGGAAGTAGTTAAAATCGTGTTGCAGTATAACGCTGCTGCGGTCATTTTCGCCCATAATCACCCGTCTGGCATATCCGAGCCAAGCCAAAGCGATAGACGTATCACAGGGCGGTTAACTCAAGCGTTAGCGACAATTGATGTGGCTACATTGGATCATTTTGTCGTTGGGCGTGATTCTGTTACCTCGTTTGCTGAACGTGGCTGGCTCTAAATGACACTGGCCGCGCTGCGGCCTTATTCGTTCTGTGGGCTGCAATGCAGCCCTAAACAACCAAAGGTAAATTTTATGGAAACTACAGCTCAATATTGCAATTCTGTGCCGCTAACAGTCGATGCGTTTAAAAATCGCCCATGCTCATTGCCAGCTTGTCATCCTGACTATGTGCAGCCAACCCCCGAAGAAGTTGCCGCGCTGCGTGTACTACTAGGGTTTTCGCGTGAAAAACTGAGTCTTTTTGGTAATGTGAAACTGTCTAGCAAAGGTAGCGGGGCGGTTCGCAAGTGGGAGTCGCCTTTAAATTCTACAGAGAACCGCCCTGTTAACTATGGCGTTTGGCGCATGATGCTTTATGCGGCTGGGGTTGCTTCCATCGATGATGATTTAAGAGCGTTGGATTTATAGAGGGCTAGGCTATGCGTTTTTTTGACGAATTGAAACAAGTGATGTTAGAAGGGAATGACCCTGAAACTATCGTTATTGCTACCGATGACTTTTGCTGTACCCGTAGCAGCAACAGAGCGAGCTTCGCATTTGAAAATGTGTTTGGCGATTATCGTTACCCTGTATCGCTTAATTTCTTGCCGTCAGGGGCGGTTAATGTCGTTGTTGGCGGGGGGCGCTCTCGGTGTCATGCGAATGATATTTTTATCATCGAGGACGATTCGGCTAATGATAATCCGACACTTGAACATTTGAAATTTTTGGTTGTGGCCGGAGGGCTTAACTTCAATGTTTCGGCTAGTGTTCACTCGCAGCTAAAAGAGCATCCAGAGTTCAAACAGCAAAAAAGCATGGTAGAGTATCAAAGTCAAAATCTTTAGTGATAACACCCTTTTGAAATAAAACCCCACTTAACAGGGGGTGTTAGGGTGTCAAAATGGTTTTGCAACACCCCCACTTAACAGGGGGTGTTAGGGTGTTAAAATGGTTTTGCAATACCCCCACTTAACAGGGGGTGTTAGGGTGTCAAAATGGTTTTGCAATACCCCCACTTAACAGGGGGTGTTAGGGGGCGTTGTGAAAATACATCGATTAATCCAAGGCCAAGTATCTGAAAAGCAATTTCAGTGCTTACTGCGTTTTACTAAGTTTAAAAGCGAGAAAAAGATCGATGCCTTGAGGGATTACTTGGTCAAAGGACTCGGCAAAACGTCTGCATTCACGGCTAATGATTTATCATCAAACAAGTTCGATGAAGCGTTAGCGGCGTTAAACGAAAAGTGGGCGGCACATCAAGATTTGATCGATGCGACCAATGAATTATCTGGCTGTGGCCAACATAGATAATACTGACTATGCTCGATACTAAAAAGTGGGGGAACCCTGCTGTTTGAGGGTTCCCACTGCTACCCATTACAACACAGTGACTAAGGTGACAATGACTGCACTAGCCAGTGCAAATATTGATGCAATCATGCTGAATTTGGCTAACTGCATTCCCTTTGCGCTTTCATTCGATAGAATCGTTTTAAACTCTATCAGTGAGCCATTAAGTGTTTTAGTTAGCTGGTTATTAAAACTATCAATTTGTTCACTGGTTGCGCGTTCTATATTGGCGCGGCTAGCATTTAACGCAGCCGAAATAACCTTTTCAGCCTTATCCTTAGATTCTTCACTCAATTGTTTCATTGAAAGCTGAATTTCTTCCTGAAATGCTTTTAATTGGTTTTCTTGTGCCTCAGTTGCTCTTTTAAGCAGCATTTCGTTTATGGTGTATAAAATCAGTATTGGATCGTTACGGCCAATAGTGATGTTATGGATTTTGGCAATGTCTTGAATGACGTTTTCTATATCTTTGTTCATACGATTGACGCCGCAGTGATTAACTTGAATATATCGGTTTTTAGCATTTTTAAACGCTGGCGATTCATAATCGTTAGTGATTCATCGTTAATCGCTTCATCAAATGTTTTTTTATCGCGCAGCATATCTTCAAAATCACGCCCAAACGTTTCTTTTTTCAGTGTTGGCAGCTCGATAATAGCCGATACTTTTTCTTTGTTAACTGTATAGGCTTTCATGTTCTCAAAAGATTTACCCTCAGCCTCAATCGCTCCCCAATAGGGGTTTAACCAAACAACAAAAGAGCAATTTTCAGGATATTGATTTACTAGAGAGACAAAGCCGTTCAACGTATCAGATAGAGCCTGACCGCCTGTAATTACTGTATGAATAATTAACTCATGGCCGAGTTCTTGGATAATGTCTGCTATTCCATTCTGAATAATATAGCTTGATAACGGCACAAAAGAGCTTGCGCCGTTATCAATTATAATATCATTTTCGGTTTGGGCGATTCTTTCAATAAGCGCGTCAAAGCTGCGAATATTGATTTCGTCATTTTCTAATATTTTAAATGTGTCTACTTTTAATGATTTGTAACTAGCAAAGGTGGCATTTACTGGATCGGTATCAATACAAGTCACTTTGTCTAGTTGAGCTGTTTTGTATTGAGCAATTAGCGAGGCCACTAATGATTTGCCTACACCGCCTTTGCCTTGCAGAACTAAATGGATTTTGCTCATAGGTTTACCTTAAATTAATTCGCTTTTTTGGGGTTCGGGATTAAATTCAAATGTTTTTGGTTTATCGGCTTGCACCTTCTTCGGTGCCTTAATTTCTTTAGGGGCAGGAGCCGGGGCTTGTTCATTGGCCGCTGATGTAGAAGCGGCGGCCGCTGTTCTGATAGGTTTTTGCTGGTACTTTTTCACATACCCGCGAAACGTGTCATAAGAGCACTTGAGCTTTCCTTGATCCGTCAGGTATTCATGGATCACTTTCAAGTTATACCCTGCATCAAGCGCCGCAAAAACTTCATCCGATACCGCAAGAAATAGCACCCACCCACCTTTGCGGCGGTTTTTGTCTTTTTCAGGGCGACTTGCAAACCATTGATCTATGCCACTGGTGCCTTTAACCATATAAATCTCTTTTCCGTATTTATCGCGTTTTTTGCGATCATTTATCACTGATTTTGATCTGATTTACTCCGTATAAGCTGCGTAGAATGCAGGTAAAACGGCGTTTTTACGCAGTTTATCACCCAATTTCTCAAGATCAAGCAATAAACGGAGTATGTACGTTGTTTGTGCAGGCTCAAACCTTGGTGTAAAATGGCTTTTAAAACGGGCAGGATGTGTAAAGTACATGTACCACGGCAAGCCGTGTCCATGACTTTACTTTTCACTTATTCGCACCCCTTCGGGGATGCTCAACGTGTCCTGCTCTGCGAGGCTTACTGACTACCGTCAGTTAAAAAATCAAGAGAATTTAGTGCCATGAATGAACCGACTTCAAAACCCAAAAATACATCTAGAAAGGGAAGTCAACGCATTACTGTTTATTGCCTCCCAGAAGAAAAAAATTTGATTGAAGAAAACGCAAGGGCAGCGGGTAAAACAGCGTCATCATATTTATTGACCGTGGGGCAGGGATACCAAGTCACCGGGATCGTTGACGCAGAACAAGTGCGCGAAATGGCAAAAATTAGCGGCGACCTTGGCCGCTTGGGGGGGCTTTTAAAATGGTGGCTAACTGATGATGCTAGAGTGGCAAATTTTACGCCCGAGACGATACGCACTGTGCTTTCAAAAATTGAAGATACACAAATTGAATTAGGTTCTGTTATGTCGAAAGTTATTCGACCACGATTAGAGCAAAATAAATGATTGCGAAGCATGTACCTATTAATTCATTAAAGAAAAGTGACTTTGCAAACCTTGTTAATTATATCACGGATTCACAGGATAAGATTGATAGGGTTGGTCAAATTTCATTTTCAAATTGTCATTCTAATAATTTAGATATGGCAATAAATGAAATTTTAGCCACTCAGCAAATGAATACTCGTACAACTAAAGATAAGACCTATCATTTAATTGTGAGCTTTCGTGCGGGTGAAAATCCGAGTAAAGATATTTTAAATGATGTAGAAAAAACTATCTGTAAAGATTTGGGCTTTGCCGAACACCAGCGAGTAAGTGTTGTGCATTATGATACTGATAACGTACACATGCACATTGCTATTAATAAAATCCATCCTGAAAAACTAACGGCTATTGAGCCTTTTTATCCTTATAAAACATTAGGGAAATCGTGTGCTTTCCTAGAAAAGAAACACGGCCTAGAAATTGATAATCATATTGGCCTTAAAATTCCTTCCGCTGGTAGAGCGAGTGATTTAGAACATCACTCAGGTATTGAAAGCCTTGTCGGATGGATTAAACGGGTTTGTTATGAAGATATAAAGTCCTCTAAGAACTGGGAGGAACTTCATAAAGTAATGGCTTTTAATGGGCTGGCTTTGCATAAAAAGGGAAATGGTTTTGTTATTGAGAGTATTGAATCAGGCGTGTTTGTTAAAGCGAGTACAGTTGATAGAACATTTTCTAAAGCAAATTTAGAGGCGAAATTTGGCGAGTTTAAAGAGTCTGATTTTGTCAGTGACAAAACTCGTTCTTATCAGAAAGAGCCCAAGCAAACACGAGTTGATACTAGCGATTTATACGCTCGTTATTTAAAGGAACAGGCCAGTAACAAGAAGCGGAAAGCATCAATGTTAAACGCTTCTAAACGTCAAAAACAATTTGAAATTGAAATGATTAAACGCTCTAGTAAATTAAAGCGAATAGTTATCTCATTGTCAGATAATTATCTAATGAGAAAGGTTCTCTATCGTCAAGCGAGCAAGTCATTACAGGATAATATTAAGAAAATAAATCAGAAGTACCAGAATGAACGGCTCGCATTAAACAAGAATAATCGCCGTCATACGTGGGCTGACTGGTTAAGGGAACAGGCCGAGGCGGGGAATGTTGAGGCATTGAACGCATTAAGAGCCCGGAAGGGTACGACCTTAAAAGGTAATACCTTCTCAGGCCAAGAGTCACGCCATGTAAAGAGCGGAGAGGTAGTCACTAAAGGGGGGGCGGTAAGTTACCAGAAGGGCATCGAGGCGGGAATACGTGATGACGGCCAACAGCTAAAAATTGCTCGAAATATTACCGCTGAGGGCGTTATTGCTGCGCTGAAAATGGCACAGGAGCGATTTGGTAACACGATCACCATTAACGGAACAGATGAATTTAAGACCCTCGCAGTTAAGGCCGCTGTCGTTGGGAATGTGCGGGTTACGTTTTCTGACCCTGAACTGGAAAAATTAAAACATAACTTACTATTGGGAAAACAAAATGCCGAAATCAAACGAAGAATTATTGCCGGACGAGGATTTGATCGCTCTAGCTATGGCGCAGATGGACGAAGAACTGCCAACCGAAACGAATTTAGACCCGGGGATGAGTTTGGTTACAGAGATCGACCCGAACAAAAGCCAGACCTTGGAGTATTTGGAACGAGAAGCGGCAGACCGCCTACCACCGGATATAACAGCGTGCGCTCAATGTCCAGCATCGATGTGGCAAGCATCATTAAGCCAAGTGCAGTGTTATTGCCGGGTGATGCACGTAATAACATGGACAAGCACAAAGAAAGACGAAGTGCTGACTCATTGCGATGGAATGTTTTTCACACCAAAATAACGCCTGTTCAAATGGCAGCGGCAGAATCCTATATCACTGAGCGTTTAGAGAAGAAACAGCAAGGGATCTCAATACCTGAGCATCGACCGTTAACCAATCCGACTAAAGCGGCTTATCTTGGCGCGAGAAATGTTAACGGAGTTCCGTTGATGCTATTTGCTGAACCTGATGGAGCCGTGGCCGTGCTACCTGTTAGCACGTTGAAGCAATTCAAAGTCGGTGAGTTGTTATCGATTAATAAGGATGGTTTGGTATCGAGGGCGAGGAAGGTTAAGCGTTAGTGAAAGGAAAGCGCCTAAACGGCGCTTTTTTGTGGTGGGGCTGGCTTATTTTTTACCCATGAGAATATTTATCAAATCAACTTGATTAGAGAGCATTTTTTCTATTGTTTTTACACTTTCATATGCAGACCCAGCAAGATTATCTCTGTGATTTTCAATTTCATCATCGTTACCTAAATAGTTTGCAGCGTGTGTAAATGCTGCGTCACTTTCACGTTCTGCTTGTTGTAACTCAATATTTAGTTGTGCCAATTTTTCAATAGCGGCGCTTAACTCTGGATTGTTATTATTCATATGAACCTTTCATTGACCTATGACGGTGGATTTTGCCAACTATGGAGCGGATTAGGAATCCTAGCCCCACAGCAAACAGCAGTTGCAAGAGCGTTTCAAAACTTAATGTTGGTAATTTACCTTTCGCAGCAATGATCATCCAGATCACTGCGCCGAGTGACATTAAAAGCGAATCTGATAAAAATTTCTTCATATATCTGCTTTCCATTGATTAGTTGGTGTTAGATCCCTAGCTTTTCCAAAGCAATTAAAAGCTCATTTCTATTCATCACTAAAAGCTGATCTATAAACGAACTAGAAATAAGGGCGTTATGCGTAAACTCATCCTGCGTATAACAAACACACCATCCATCCCCCGGTTGAAATGTAACATGGGCGCTATCATCTTCAAGTATATTGCTGAGGGCTTTGCTTATAGGTTTGATAAGTTCATCGGACTTTTCTCTGAGTTTATTGGCTTTTTTTAGTGCTATCGATGCTTTTAGCATGAATGATGTTTTGTTGGTGATCGTTACAGCCAATATAAACACATTTGTTTATAAGCTCAAGTGTTGTTTTTGAGGTCTAAAGGTATAAATGAAAGGAAAGCGCCTCAATAAGGCGCTTTTTCTTTGATAACGTAATCCGCGCCCTAGATATTAACGAGAGCGTAAAACGTCACTAAGGCTTAATTAGAGGGGTTAGGCGGGGCTTGCGGAGCGGGTTTTTACGTGTGACTTTTTAGTATTTTGTTCCTGTGTCTGTTCCTGTTCCTGTTTCTGTGTGTGTTGCAGATTTTGTTTATTCAAAAGTTCATTGATTGCGAATTTTACCTGACGTTTTACCCCATCGATGCCCAAGACACTCTTGGTTTTTACATCATTAAAATCGGTGTATTTTTTCATTGTATCAATGGCTTTCATTTGTTCCTTAGTCACCTCTTTATTGCGCCACAATTCAGGGGTGACAATAGGTAACTCGGGAGGGTAAAGCTGTTCTTTTGGAGCGAAAATAGGGAAAAGCGTTTGCCCTTTAACGGCTTCGGCGGCTGCGGTCGCTTTTTCCACTCCTACGTTTTTACCTTCGGTCATTACTTGGTGAGCGTCATTATCACCACAAATCAACATCGGTTTATTAGGGTGAATTTCTCGTAAGGCTTTAGCCACCGTGACAAGATTACCTGCATCAAAAGCTGATACTACGGGTAATACTGCTGCTTCACTTAGCGTATCAGCGGTTGCATAGCCTTCGCTCACAATAATCACCGGGGATTTAGCCAGTGCGTCCATATCGCCCCCGACAATATGAAACGAGCCCGTTTTTTGTGAACCCGAAGGAAACATTTTTGTGCCGTTTGGCTGGATGGTTTGAGCCGTCCAAATTTTGCCGTTGGCATCATGCGCAGGAACAACCAGATCACCAGTGGTAAAAACTACGTGAGAGGGGTTCTTTTCGCGTAGTGCCTGTGATTCTCTCCAATTTGCCCCGATTAACACTTTAGGGTCATTTGGCAAGGCTGATGGTTCAGGTATGACGAGCAAGTTACCCGCTTTGGCTTGTTTAACTTGCAAGTATTTCTCATTTCCTGTCGGTAAATTGCATACTTCTAGTAAACGAGTGATTCCTTCGCCCACGCTTTGATGTTCAGCTGCTTGAGCCGCTTCTCGCTCTTGCTTCTTCGCAGCCGCTTGAGCATTTAAAACCGCTTTTTCCTCATTGGTCATTGAATAGCCTTTCGATGACCAATTTTGTGATTCCCCGGTACGATTATTTGAGATATAAGCCGCTGGTATGCCGTCTGTAAATGCAACGTACATACCTCCACCGCTTTGATCTTTCACAGAGGCTTTATCAGAGAGCAGTCGGCATCGATGTTTCTTGCCGTCCATAATGGGATGCTCACCAGTCACATCAAAGCCCATTTCTTTCATCACAAGGGCTAATTCTTCTCTAGGCGTTAGGGCTGGGGCTTGCTCAGTGGGGCGATTTTCAACGAGCCATTTATCAATCAATTTCTTATCAGTGTTAGGGTCAACATACCAAGATTTTTGATGTTTATCCCATTTTGCACCAATGCGTTTAGCCTCATCTTTTTCTGAATATGGCACTGCAATAAACAGTTTGGTTTCAGGTTTGGCTTCAACCTGAACAACAGGCCATTTATCATTAAGTTTAGATAGCTCTGATTTATCAATAGACCAGTAACCAGCTGATCTATCCCATCGAGCGCCAGCTGCTTTGGCTTCGTCTTTTTCTTTAAAAGGTACATCGATAAAAACCTTTTCAGTTTTTTTATCCATGCTCTGAGACTCCAAATTATGGGCTTGGTTGTCTTGGGTTTGGCTTTGATTTACTGCGCTTAGTAATAGTTTTTCGACACTTTGAGCTGCATCCAATGTTTTGAAGTTGGCCGCTACGTCCCACACTTTACCATTGTCAGACAGACTCAACATTAATGAGTAATGTTCAGAGTCATTATGAAACCTTGGATCTTCTGGCTCTTTGCCAAAATTAGGTTTCATAATATGAGTCTCGCCTATCCATTTGGGGTTTATCTTTAACCCTTCATCTACGATTTCCCGAAATGGCAGAGTTTGACCAACAATAGAGAGAGCACTAGCGGGTATATCACCATTTTTCACGCCAATTAAAGCCAATGCTAAATGACTTACTGCGCGGGTTTCTGTGTCCATTCCGATAGGTGATTCAGTCGCTAATTCAAGCTTTTTAGTGGCTGTTTCAATGTACTTTGTCACTACAGTTGATAAGGCGGCCTCAAGAGCTTGTCCTTGCCATTCATCGGCGGTAGTAAAATTAGTGCCCGGTACTCGTTCACCATTTACGTATGTTGCTGCTTTACCGTCCCCGTTTAACAAGGCCGTGTAAATCGGCAGTTCGCCATTCTTAGCTGAATAAGTAATTTTAAAATCAGCCTCGGCATCATTACTTTTAGTTAACTCTGCTTTAAGTCCTAAATCGTTTGCATAGCCCTTTAAATTCCCCCATGACTCATAGGCTTCGGCATTCAAATCTTGCTCTACATTTTGCACTTGCTTTTGCTCGTAACTGAGTAAAAGTGTTTGAATTTTTTCAGCGTCAGCAGCTGCGCGAAAAATTTCTAGTGGGTCATCTTGTAAGACTTTGATCCAGCTTTTGACGTAAGCTGTATGTTGTTCTGGATTGTGACCTATCCCGAGTTCTTCACCCATGATCATTGATGATATTTCGGCGCGTAGTTCTTCCTTGGCGTAAGCCTCACTGCCGAAGGGATGCCCTAAATCACGATTTAAGCGGGAGGGGTGCCCTGTCCAGTGGCCTAGCTCATGCAAGGCGGTGGCGTAATAGCCAGCTGCATCACTGAACTGGTTCTTTTCGGGTAGGGTAATGCTGTCATTTCCGGGGCTGTAAAACGCCCTATTTTGCGATTTGTGCATGATATTCGCGCCAGATGACGCGAGAATTTTTTCCGCTCGATTTACAGCGTCCCACGTTTGTTCGGCAGTTTGAGGTTTAATTTCAATCGGGGGTAAACCCTCGATCTGTTCTGCGTTAAACACAGAAGCAAAAAACACTCTTGGCCGTTCTAACGGCACAATAACCGTTTTGGCCTTGCCTTGGCTGTCTAAAATAGGTTTCCCGTTGTCGTCTAATAATTTCTGTTCTTCGTTGAACTTCCAATATTGAACGGGGGTACTTTTTGCCCCTTTTATCACTTGAGCATTAACCGAATTTGCTTGGTCGTATGTCATCCAGCGCGGATCAGAAAAACCCTGTGACATAAGGTTTAAGGTATTGATACCTCTGTATCTTTTGCCAGTTGACGGATTGTACGGTAAGGAGTGGTTATCGTGCCCTGGCACCCACGGTTTTTGCCAAGGTGCTGTGCCTTGTTTGAGCTGTTCTATCAAGCGTTCTGCAACAACTTCATGGAACGGTTGTTTAGGGGGTTTCTTATTCATGTGAACCCCCATCCAGTGCGGACATTAGTGCATCTTCTTCACTCATAGCGTCCTCGATGAATGCGCCCATCAAATCCGCTTCGATTGGTGAAACCTCAACTTGTAGTTGAGGGGTAAGAGCATCATCCAGTTTTGCATCGATAACTGACTGGTCAGTGACGTTAATTTCATTACTCATGGGATTTCCTTACTAGAAATGAAAAGAGCGCACTAGGCGCTCATTTAGGGGGTTATTGTTGGGGAACTTTTTCTTTCGGCACGATCGGTTTTGAGTAATTCGGTCTGCCGTTAATATCTGCGTACATTTGTTCACACGTTGGATAATGGCTGCAACCCCACCAGAAGCGCCCTTTAACCGATGTTGGGCGGCGCACTAATCCATGATTACAGCGCGTACATTTATAAATATCAGAGATTGGCAGAGGTGATTTCGCACCGGCTATTTTTACCGCCCCGACATTGGCCTTTTCAACTTGCTCCGTAACAAACTTTACTTGTGCTGCGGTAAAAGCATCGAGAGACATTTTGCCGGATTCTACGTCTTTAAGTTGGCGTTCAACTAACGCAGTTAACACCGGGCTTTTTACCATTGTTGGTAAAGCATCCACGACACTACGGCCAAGGGGTGAACTAACTAATGACTTGCCTTGTTCGACCAAATACCCCCGTTCTTTAAGTTCGGTAAGGATTCCGGCTCTTGTGGCTTCGGTGCCGAGTCCATCTTCTTCACGGAGTAATTTCTTCATGGCTGGATCATCGACAAACTTATGAATCCCCACCATTGCCGCAAGAATCGAACCCTCATTAAAGCGGCTTGGTGGCTTTGTTTTCGCGTCTTTGCGCTCAATGGCGCGACACGTTAACGCATCACCTTTTTTCACTTTCGGGAGGTTTTGATCATCCTCTCTTTCACTATCATCTTCCGCTTCACTATAAACGTCCTTCCAGCCGTTAAGAGTGATGACTTTACCCGAGGCCGTGAAACATTCGCCGCCAATATCAATTTCAATATTGGTGCTGCGGTATTCATGCACTGGGTAAAACTGCGCTATGTAGGTACGCACAATCAGCTCATAAATGTTGCGCTCCATTTCGGATAGGGTGCTTTTGTTTGCCACTTCGTGAGTTGGGATAATGCCATGGTGCGCGGTTAACTTGCTGTCGTCCCATGTTTTGGATTTCAGCTTCGGATCGGCTTTATCAATGACAGAAACCAGTTCAGGGTTAACCTTTTTCAGTGATTCCAAGATGCCCGGTACATCGGTAAATTGTGATTCAGGCAAGTAACCGCAATCCGTCCGGGGATATGTGGTTAGCTTGTGTTTCTCGTAAAGTGATTGGCATGTATCAAGTACGTTTTGTGCGGAATAACCATACTTTTTACTGGCTGTTATAGTTAGATTAGATAATGAGTAAGTTAACGGGTGATGTGCTTTTTTAGCCGTTGATTTAGCTTCCGTTATCGATGCTGCTGCGCCTGTCATGCTTGTAACCAGCGCATCGGCTATTTCAGTGTTAGTCAATCGACCTTCGCTATCGAGTCCGGCTTGATCTTCTTTAGCTTTCCACTTGGCGTTAAATTCCCCATCACTGCTTTGTAAGGTGGCGCGTAACGTGTGAAATGGAATTGGCGTAAATTTTTCAATGTCGCGGTCACGATTGACGACCATCGATAACACAGGTGTTTGTACTCGGCCAACGGTGATCAATGCCCGGGAACCCCCGCGCTCCGCTCGTAGCGTGAAAGCCCGGCTAAGGTTCATCCCAATTAACCAGTCAGCCCTTTGACGGCCAATGGAGGCATCCCCGAAAGTCTTTTTTTCTGCATTATCGAACAGAGAATTTAAGGCTCGCTCCACCGATACTTTATCGTTACCGCTTGACCAATAACGTAATACAGGAGCTTGGTTGCTGTAATAAATTATTACCTCGTCAACCAAGTGCTGGCCAGCCCTATCGGGGTCACCACAGTTGACAATGGTTTGCGCCTGTTTAATTAATGCGCCAATTTGTTCTAACTGATCCTTGGTATCTGCTTTGGGTTGAAGAACCCACTCTTGAGGGATGATTGGCAGATCTTCTACTCGCCAGATTTTCTTGCCATCACGGGCGGGGGCGTCAGCTGGGGTGTAGTAATCGGGTTCGGCTTGTTCAAGTATGTGGCCTATACACCATGTAACGGTATCAGAGCCGCATTCAATGTACCCATTGCCTTTGCGTGTGACTCCTAGCACTTCGGCTATCGCCCTTGCCACACTGGGTTTTTCCGCGATAAATAATCTATTCATTGCGCCCCCTCATTATTGAGCTTGATTGGCCTGTGATGGACTGCCAGAGGTAAAATCAATGTTTACAACTCGGCATTTGAGTTTAGCGCCTGTTGTTTTATCCGATCTTTGGAATGTCTCAACACAAAGATCATCGGCAGTTAGTACGATTTGACGGCCTTTAGTGAGCTTTTCAGCTAACTTCTGGCCGCGCTCCCCCCAATATTCAGCTTCAATCCATTGGGTTGACTCATGTGCCCCAAATCCCACGTTATACGCGCAAGAGATAGAAGTTACGGCGGTGCCCCCGGGAGTAACACGGGTTACAGCATCTTGTCCTATACGGCATAGTTGAATGAGCATACGGATAGTTCCTTTTTCATTAGTTTGTTTGGAAAGTTCACGACAGTTTTTACCTGAGTTATCCACTGAAAATGTGGATAACCGGGGATTAGTCGTTGAGGGTGAATTTTTCAGGGGTAACAGGGGTTCTTAACTTATCTGTTTGCTGTGGCGCTGGGATTTTTACGCGTTCAGAGAAAACAGGATCTTGGAAATACAAGATTTGACGGCCATATATAGCGGGAAAACCCGCCGTGTAAATAATCATATCTCCCGCCTTGGTGATCTCCCCTTTTTCATTTTTTATCGGGGCGGGTAAGCGCATACATTCATCGGGGGTTAACAGCGTTCGCTTGGTTTCCGTGAAAGTGCGGGAAACGTTGGTATTACTGGTCGCAAACCGTTTACCTGATGTGGTTATTTGCTCCTTAATAATGGTGGTTTCACCTGTCAGGTTTGCTAAGTGCTGGGCTGTTTCAAGGCGGTTCGGTGGATAGGCGTTTTGTACGTGACAGTTTGAGGTGATCTGTTCGTCACGGCCATAGCCCGTTTTTTCGCTTTTCAACTGATTAAGGTCTTGGCAAATCAGATAAAACTTAATGCCGTAACCCGCCACGAAAGCGAGCGATTCTTGCAAGACATCGAGCTTACCTAAACTTGGAAACTCGTCAATCATGCCGAGTAATCGATGTTTGTAGTTATTAACGGGTCTACCGTTTAAAAATTCCATATCCGCAGCTAACAGACGAATAATCATGTTAACCATAATTCTAATTAGTGGCTTGAGGCGGTCTTTATCCACTGGCAAGGTGATGATATACAGGCTAACTGGGTCGCTATGGTGCATAAGGTCTTTTATCTTAAACTCAGACTTGCTCACCACGTTTGCGACTACGGGGTCACGATATAGCATCAAATAACTTTTGGCCGTAGAGAGAACAGAGCCAGCTTCTTCTTCTGGCCTATCAATCATATCTTGTCCAGCAGCAGCAGATAATGGATGCGCTTGGCCGTCAATGTGCGGATATGAAACCATTTCATTCCACAGGTCTGAAATGTTGCGGTTGGGTTCTGATAGCATGGCATCGATAGCCGGGAGTGACGCTGTTTTACCTTCGGCTTGGGATTTATAAATCGTATGAACAACCACGCCACATAACAGCGAAAACGCCGTTTTTTGCCAGTGGTCATTTAGTCCTTTACCGTCTGGATCAACTATCAAGGTGCATAGGTTTTGAATGTCGCCTACTTCTGCATCTGTACCAACCCTAATTTCATCGATTGGGTTCCAACAAATACTGTTATGACTGGCTGGTTCAAAACGTAATACCTTCTGACCGATTTTTTTTCGCCAGCCAGCAGTTAGTTGCCAAAGCTCTCCTTTTAAGTCAGTAATTAAAGCGCTTTTTCGCCATGATAAAAGTGTAGGAATAACTAACCCAACTCCTTTACCTGAACGTGTCGGGGCGTAACATAAAATGTGTTCTGGTCCATTATGCTTTAGATAATGGGTTACGCCTTTTTCATCAACCCATCCCCCCACATAAACGCCCTCGCCCGAATCCTCGTTAGCTGAATTGGCTTTTTTCAAGAGGGCTGCGTTTTCAATATCAGAGCGGTTTGCCCACCGCGCAGAACCATGTAAAAACTGGTTTGGTTTGGACTTGGTGGATTGCTGTATTTTGTTAGCTAATGCAGCAACAAAACCGAGGGCTGTTCCAATCATGCCCACGCTACCAGAGGTAATAAACTGTTCGGGGTAAACTGAGTACCAATCAAACGCCCACGTTAGAATTTTTGTGGGTAGGTATATATGATTCAGGTTTTCGCCCAGCTGCGGCTGATAGCCGAATGTGTGGGCAAAATGCTGAGTTGCCATTTGCAAGCCAACTAACACTGAGGCAGAAACAAGAGCAAGCGGCATAAACTTACTTTGGCTTTTTTGGGGTGAGCGCATTTCGCCACCCACCATATTGTTGTGATCTTTGATTTTCATTTGTAAATACTCGGCGTTAAGGCGTTACAGAGGGAATAGAGCTAAGGGGCGAATCGTGCCAATGATGTTTTCCATCGGTACATCACCGAAATAGCGGCTATCAAACGAGTTTTTAGGGGCGTGATCTGAATAAGCGAAAAACGAATTATTAGAAACCGTGAACGGCGGGAGCTGGGGCAATGCTCTATTTTCACCATCAACTTTTAAACGAATTGAGCCCGGCAATTCTGAATTGTTGATTTTGACTGTTGGGGTGAACGTTACGTAATCCCCGGACATACCGACAATGCGTTTTATGATTGGAACCGTGCCGCTTTCACAGCGGCCTGTGTCAATGTAGCCTCGTTCTATTGCATGTTGTATCACGGCTTTATTGGGAGGGCAAAACAGCACTAAATCATTTTTCTTATAGGAATTAGCTTTTGAAACAATATAAATCCCCGGGGGGAATGATTTACTGGTATTTATTCTTATTCCAATGAAGTACGCGAGTGAAACTGCGGCGGTAAATATGCTTATAGATAGGAGCCAGTATTTTGCGGCTTTGCTCATGGATACACCTTTTATAATTCGATAACCCCCAAAGCACTTGCTTTTTCAAACAACGCAGCCAATGGGTGTATACACACATTTTTAAATGAGTCATCTGAAAGTTTTGGCTTAACTTTTATATGCTCATTTGTTTGAGAGTGTAAGGATGAATAAGACAAAATCCCTGTATTCTCTTTATCAAAATGAAATCCGTTAAAATATAAAGGGATTTTGTTTTTATAAAACCATGTGTCTGTGTAATTTTCCTTTACGCTTTCAAATTCCAAATTTATTAGCCTTTGTATATATCGACAGACAAGGAAAAAAGCTCTTAGCGTTTCTGGCGGGGTGTCTATAAATGTGATAACGCCTTTTTGGATAGTGAACCTGCCCATTGCCCAAGTATCGGCGCGGGTCGCTTTCGTTGGGAGAGTCCACAGCCCCGTAAACGAAAACACGCCTTTGGTTTCTTTGGTTATGTACGCTTGCGCGTAAGCGTTAAAGGATTCCGTCAGGCCGTCCTCGCTGGCTGGCAGCTTCAATACGATAGCGCCCAGTGATAGCGTGTCACCATTTCGCATTTTGTTTAATGTAGCTTTGTAGTAGATAGGTCGGTGCGCTTTTTTGAAAAAAGCGATATTGCTCATTTCCAAGGTGTGACTCCTTAGTAAGACTGAAACTTTAAAGCTGTTTGAATTTCTGACTCACTTAAACCTAAATTTCTAAGCTCATTTTTGAATGCATATAATTTCTTTGTTTTTAAATGATGCTCTGATAATGAGTTGGATTGTTCATGCCGCTTTTTTTTTGGAGTGTGAGATATAGTGCTATTAAACGCTTTATTTACTTCTGCCATTTTTAGCCTTCCATCTTTATTGTTAAAACGTGCCACTTATTCAGGTTGATATTATTTAACTTCTCTTTTTTATTTTTGGCGCTATCAATCATCATGCTTATTTTCCCAAGGAGGTTTTGCCAAGGCTTTGACTCATGGGTAATTAATCTGGCGTTTTTTTTAGCTAAGAGTTTTTCTAAGGTCGAAAAGTCTCTTAGTGTTCCGTCAGGGTGATAAAACATCGGTGAGGTTAAATTTATGTTTCTAACACCATAGCTAGGGAGCGTTTCAACTAAAAATAAAAGTTCTTTATAGGTACGCATGGTGAAGGTTTGGTATTTGTTGCGAAGGTGTATATCTGCGCCCTTGCTGAATATTTTTTTTGTGGTTACAAGCTCTGAGTTATCATCGATAACTAACTCAGGAGGGATAAACAGGGCTAAAGTCGCAAATGCCAGTGTATAGCTGAACATTTCGGCTATAGGCAGTAAATTGATGGATGCCAGCGGCGCAGTGATACAAATAGAATGCGCTAAAAATCGGGCGGCGAGATCTACTCTTGCGTGAGCAAATCCGTTAGCTAATAAATTTATCGGGCGTTCTTTGAGTTTGGTTTGTGGGAGCTGTTTCAGAAACCACAATAAAAAGACAATTAGCACCAGTGTTAAAATTAACTTGGTCATAGGGGCACCTATAAAAAACCCACTGCGTGAGTGGGTTCTGTGTTGGCATCGGGTTTAGATTAGTTCACTGGGGAAAACTCTAAACTCGGGTCATTTTCGTTAGCTGCGGCAGAAAAAGCTTTGCTGTATGCAGGAAAAGTATCAGCTAAATTCTTAGCAAGGAAAAACCGAGCGGGGCATCCTAACTTTATTGCTAATTGAGTCGAATCAATCTGAATTATATTTTTGTTCTCCAACAAAGTGATTTTTGTGCCAACTGATTGCGTCATACAATGAGGCGACATTGTTTGAATCACTTTATCTTCGGTTAAATAAAACTCTACTGGAAATGCACCTAAGCCTTTTAATGTATAAGGAAAATTAGCTAGGTACTCAGCTTCTTTCTTTGCATCCTCTGCATCTTTCTCTGCCTCGTAAACAACTAAGAGCCCCGTCATTACACCGCTGAACACCAACAGAATAAAAAACGATATAACCTTGTTATCCATTTGTTTTCCTTCTCATAAAACCAAGCCCTAATGCAGCGATTAGTGACATAAAGCCCAGTGAACCACCGCCGCCTGAACCCGTTTCAGGGTCTGGTGTAGGGGGGGTAACAGGTTTAGTGCGACCTTTGTTAATAGTGATTTTTTGTTCACCATCGAGGGTTACTGTGCCTTCATAGCCGTTACTTGATACGGTGTATGTGCAAATATCAAATGGCTGTACCGTTGCGCCCGAACAAGTACCGCCAGTGATGGTTGCATCACCGCTGGACGTAGCATTATCGATAACGCTATCAGCGTGTAAGCTTTGGACTTTTATTGTTACTGAGCCGCCTGATGTTGGGGTATTAGCAAGCGTAGGATAGTGCCAGCTGTTAACGGTCGATAATATGAAATCACGGGCAAAGTGGAGACGAGTTCCATCAGCTTGTTTACCTGTTTCGGCATCGAAAACACCGCCGTAATGAACTCCTATAACAAGATTATTCACATCGGTATAAGGAGCCCCAGAGTCTCCCGGTAATGTGGTGCCGAGATTATCAATTTTCAGTTGTAACTTACTTAGCGGCACTCCATTAATGATGTATTGAGGTGTTGATATTTGTTCTGCGACAGCTAAGTCTGTTTGAGGTGTGTTGTTACCAGCCCCAAAACCAGTAATTTTAATCCGTTCATCGGCATCAACATTTCGCATCGACATAAACTTTACACTATGTGTATCGGCTTGTTTTGCTAACTGCCATAACGCAATATCGATGCCGTTTGAAATGTAATCCTCGTGATTATAAACCTTTGTGACACTCACATTACCATTTACAGTTGTTACACCTTGGGATGCTTCTTTATCACAATGAGCGGCAGTTAACACCCACTTTCCGCTTACTATTGTGCCCGAGCAATTCATTTTTACCATGTCATCATTTTTAGACCAGTCAAGGATAGTTCCATTTTGAATGGCGAAGGCTGGAGCAGAAACAGCAGATATAAGAGCTAGAACAATTAGTGATTTTTTCATGTGCAACATCCTTTTTTGTTTATACGCACTCATAATAAACGATATTGTTTATAAGCACAAGTGTTTATTTTGATTCTTTTACCGTTATCTTTTTGGATGACGGTTTGTATAGCTCGCCTGTCAACAGGTTTACGTGGTGGGTTTTTTTCCAGCGGGTGAGTTCTTGCGGCAGAATATGGGAATTGTCTCTTAGAAAATCTGCTGTTGCGCCTCTGTGGGTGCCGTAGCGAGTCTTAATATATTCCTTTAGTGTCATATGTATGCTTAAAATGAAGGGTAATTACTCTATTGTAAGCATTTTTGTTTATAAGTGGCAATGTTTATCTTGTGGCGACAAATATCGCCACAAGATACATAGTATTTAAGGGCATTCACGATCGCGGCGTACACACAGGGGAGGTTTGCTTTCCCATGCATTCCACAAACCATTCGATGCGCACGAGCGGGTTTTGTAACCTTCCTCGCAGAGCTTTTCAACAGAAGGATTTGGACAACTGTAGTTTTGTGTGCCCTCACTTTGCCCCGGAGTGCATTCGTTATACATTTTTATCGCAATTTCTTGTTTAGCAATAGATGTAATCGAGGGAGTTGATTCCCTGATGCCTATCCCATAAAAAATGCCGTTTTTATATTCTACAAACCAGCTTTTTTCATAGCCGTACATGCTGACTGCGCTACTACGCTGTAAAGTCGAACCATCAACTTTTAACCACAGGGAGGCTACTGTATCTGTTGGTTTGTATGGATCTGCTAATTGAATTAAAAAAGCCCCTTCTCCCCATTCGTTTTTGACTGAGGTTGACTTACCAGACCACACTTCTTGCATTTTACCACTTCCCCCCGAAGAACTTTCAGTCGGGGCTTTTACATAGGTATTCCAGTTATCGATAGTTTCCTGTAATGGAACCGAATTGTTATGGAATGTTTTTTTATCAGATTCCATCGCTTTTTCGTATGTCATCTTTTCAGTATTAGCAAAACTATTCCCTGCTAATAAAACACTAGCAATCAATAAATTTAGTAAGGGTGATTTTTTCATATTTACCTCGATTAGTTTTTGCAGATTAAGAATGCGCTGATTTCACCGTCATGCTGCAACGTCCAAGTGGAAGAACCTTGTAATTGCGCATAATAATCAAGACCAAGCGTCCAATACGTGCTGTTTTCCGTTGCGTAAGTTTTGCTTTGACTTATTGTATTAATATTGTTTGCATTGTTTTGAGCGAAGATACTTTTAATGCTTACAATAATTGATGGCGTTAAGTTTTCAGGGCATTTGTGTTTATTTACTCGTTCATTGTGTTTACCCACAAATGCCCTAACTACACCAGTCCCCACGCTGCGCTGACTTCCATCACTATTGCGAATAGTGAAATCCTTTGCGTTGGTGATTGCGAAGTTACCGCCAACGTCCCAGTCCCCCGTTAATGTCGAATCATCACCGCTGCGTTTGACAAGGGCGTCTTGTTGTACACCAGAGTCAATGCGCTCTATCCACACAAATAGACTGTTGGTAGCTTCGTTAAATTCGCTCCCGGGAAAGCGGCCAAGGCTTTCTAAAACGGCTTGATGCTCTAGCCGTGTTGCGTCATTTGTTGCGTTCGGAAACGGAATTTGAATTTGTAAACGATAACGAGGGGTAACTGACGGGGGCACTGGACTGTTAATTTTTGTCATTAACATCGAGGTTCCCCACGGCGTTTGTTCCGGTTTGCGACACTTGCCAGCGTTGTTATCTGTAGTAGAACAGTTAGGTAAATACGCTGGCTGTAAATCGCTCCAAGTGTTTGGAAATACAGCCGCAGAGCTAGGCGGCCAGCCTTGCGCTATCTGGTCAACCTGATAGGCATTAACCTGTTTAGTTATGTATTCCAGTTGTTGATAAAATGGGGTAACAAAGGCTTGAATACGCATAATTTTACTGCGTTGTTGCCAGTGCATAATGAGCATCGATAACACCGATAAACCGACCACCATTATGACAATGTTTGCAAAGCCCCTTTGGTGCTTATGTGATCTCAATTTAGGCATCCTGTGGCGGGGTTGAATGAACGCCAATCCACATTAAATGTGATTGGCTGCGTGAAACGTAACTGAGTTGGACTAATTAGAGTTGCATTCAAGTAACCTGCAACCCGCTCTAGTTCGTCAGAATTTGCAAAAGTAACATCGATATTAATTGCCGTTGGCCGTGACCAAGCGCCATTAGATTTCAATACATAATCAACAGAGAGTTGATATTTTTTGCCGTTCACTAGGTCAGCTGCGATTAGCTGGTTATTAACTAAATTATTAAGAGATAGGGTTTTAGACGGCTGGTAACAATGAGTTTCGCTAATGTCTTTACCGTAGTAATTTTTTGCTGCGGTTTTCGCGTTTTCAACTACAGTTTCAATTTCTACAGCATCGAAGTAATTAAGTAGCGGTCTAATGACCGCTACCCATATCACGACAGATAACAATAACGAGCAGGTCAATGCAATCTTAAACTCAGTTGTAGCCACTCCGTTTTGATAACGAGTCGTGAGCATACAACCTCTTAGAACGTCATTGTTAGCGTTGTTCCTGTTGCTGTAATCGTTGTACAACCAGAAGCTTGAGTACAGTTACCACGGGTCGCGGGTGCCATGGTATCTGCTAAATCATTCATACGTGTTGGATCGTTAGGAATAGTCGCAACGATGTTGTATAGCCCCGGGTTTGCGTTAGCAACTACTGTCCAGTTACCACCAAATTGATTTGTAGACACACCGTTATTCGTTGAACCGCAAATAGACTCAGGTAAGTATTTGTCGGTACACAACGCACCAATGCTTATGCCTGTGTAGTTAGGGCGCATCTTTTTCCAACGATATGCAGCATCACTAATGGTTGAGACGTCAGACTGAAAACCTGAAACTCTCATTGCATAGCGAATATCCGGCACCTTTGAAATAGTGAAAATTAAGGCAATGATGATCAGTGCTGACCAAATGATAATATCTGTAGTAGACGCACCACGTTGACGATTTTTCATGTTTACGATTTTAGCCATTTTATTATGTCCTTGAGTTTTAATAAGCCGAATCCCTTCCCTTTATTTAAGAGAGAAACGACAGGAGGGTTAAAAATTAAGATTAGATTGATTTAAATTGATGATTAACGTTAAGCCGCTACGTTTGTAGCTATGTCCATTATCTGCGAAATAATGCCACCTCCCATCAGTGCGCCAATACAGAAACCAATTATTTTTAATGCGTCGATTCCAATTGATTTAATTAACTCTATTTCTTCGGTTAACAATTCATGGTGAATATCTGCACTGTTTAAAAGCGTTTCAGATGTTCCCCCAATTTGCCCGAGTAAATAAAGCGAGTTTTCTTCTGATTTGTTTAGTAGTCCCGTTGCCATAATCGTTCCTAAGTTTTTTTCTCCCCATTCAATCTTTTTAAGCATTTCGGCTATATGGTGTAATAAATAGCGATTTGCATGTTTTTTTGTTTGCAACAGCGCTTCTTTTAAACCAAATCCGGCTAGCGTCAGATTGCCCATCGAGCGTAAAAATGCGCCCGTTTGGATCATTCTGTATTGACGATATACAGGGAAGTTATCAATTTGTTTTCGAAAGTTGCCTGTCATCACTGATAGGGACAGAAAGACCGCAACAACAAATAACAATGTGATGGAACCTATTAATAATCCCCAATCTAGCCAAAATTCGCCAAAATTCGCCGCCAATTGTGGGATTTGCCCTTTCGTACCTCGAAGCATAATCCCATCGAGCATCGGGAACATATAAAAACTAATACCCGCAGAGACGGCCAGCATTGCAACAATCCCCATAATCGGTTTCCAAAGCGCCTTTACCAATAATGAGGTCGAGGCGCTTTTTGATGACAGCGTGATAATTGCGTTTTGAACTCCCCTCGCCCACTCGCCAGTGTGCTCCCCGGCGGCCAGTGCTTCGTATGCCAGTGAATCAAGCCAAGGCTTCGTTCCAAGAGAAAATCCTTGGCCGTTTGCTATACTGCGCAAAATCCCTTCACCAATTTTTCGTTCTGTCGGTTGACCGTACTTAATAAGCTGTTCAGCAATTAATTTTTGTTCAACGCCAGATCGAGCGAGCCTGTGAATATTACGCAGGAGCTTAATTTGCCGTTTGTGATTAAAAAGCAGTTGTTCAAGTGATTTGGACATTTCCCCGCCTCACATTTCAAAGGTTTTATAAATGTCGCTAGAAGTCACAGGAAGAAGATCATTTACTTTTCCCGATGCAGTAACCACATCAATCATTCCAGATTTTATTTTACTGATAGCATGATCTCGGACGTCCTTAAAGCCCTTAGCTTTTAAGGCTTTTTCCCAGCCGAGATAGTCTTTTTTGATGATGTATTCTCGATCTTCATCATCGAGAACAATCATTTCAACTAATGCCGTTCGGCCACGCTCCCCTTCAACGCACTTCTGACAGCCGTCAGGATTTTTAAATCTGACTTTTTGAGTTTGACCGTCACATAGATCCTCAATGTTATTAAGCCAGTGCAAGACTTTAGGGTCTTGTTTGTCTTTGTAATATTCAGTTGCTCGTTCTATCGTGAAACTGCAATGAGGGCAGACTTTCCTAACTAACGTTTGGTAAATCCAAAGCCGCATTAAAGCAGGTGCTGCAATCACGGCGGCGGGGACGTGCATTTGCTCAGTGAGTGTGTGCGCGATACCCATTGCCGATGATGTGTGCAGCGTGGTGAACATAAGTTGCCCCGTTTCCCCCTTGCGGGTCAGTTCCATTGCACCGACTTTATCCCGTACTTCGCCGTGCATTTCTACATCGACATCATGCCGCAGTGTCTGTTTAGAGTAGTAACTAAACCCCCGCATTTCCTCGCCTCCTTCTTTTACGGGGGTGTTAGGCTTAATTTGGATTTGAATGGCTTTCTTTAAATCAAACTCAGGGGGATCTTCTAGCGTAACAACACTGCGTTCTACGGGGATTTCGTTTAACGCTGATGCAAGCGTGGTTGTCTTACCTGACCCTGTTTTACCCGCAATAATGCAAACGCCCGAAGGCGTATCAAGATAATTTCGAAGAACTGCTACATGCCCTGTAGTCCATCCCATATCATCTAGCTTTGGAATGTCATAGCTGGCATCTAACCAGCGGAATGTGCAGCGGCCACCGCGTTTAGCGGGAACATACGCAACCCGCCAACGTGTATTACGCTTTACTTTATTTATGCTGGGTTCACCATCTATGATGGAAATATCGCGACAATCTAGAATTTCTTCAACGTGGCCGTTATTTGCATCTTTCTCCACAAAATCCGAATCTTTTTCAGTCGCTTTCGAGTTGAAAATATACGAGAACAACTGCGAGCCGTAACTTGGATCGGGAATTTCTGACAACAGGATTCGGCGACCATCGACCCGGGCATAGATGACTGTGCTATTTTCATGCACTTCAATGTGAATGTCAGAACACCATTTTTCTACACCAGATTGAAGATATTCGTGCAGTCGTTTTGAAGGCTCAGAATCAGTCACGTTTGCATTGCTAGCGCCGCTTGATTGTGATTCGAGTTGGCTCAAATAGTGCTCAATTTCTGAGGCTTTTACCTTTTTTACGGTTGTCGGTTTGCCAAACAATAAACCGTTGTGAAGGGTTTTAGCTGTTGAAATGTATTCTTTGATTTGAGGAATTTTTTTGGCGTTATAGTCACTGGTTAAGACCGTTCCGTCTGATAACGCCACCGACTTTCGTTCCTCAAAATATAACGGAATTAAAACTTTGTCGCTTAAAATAACAGGAGCTTGTGAAGGTAACATTTATCACCTCAATAACTTTTTACTCTGCGGGTTTTAGTTGCGTGTCCGTCTGAAAACGTAATTGAATCAGCTGTTATACCGATAACCGATACATCGCCAATTCTAGAGCCTCGTTTCACATCGATAAGCTCCCCTCCCACTGACACCATGCCCACAATTTCCCCGCCGGATTGAATCAGGCTTTTTACGACTATCAGATCGAGTAGTGACGGTTCTTTAGGTTTTTCTGCCATTTGCTCAATTAATACAGCAATCGGTGCAGTTGGGTTATTTAGCTTGTTCGCTGCGTCATCCGCATTTTTTTGGGCAGTGAGCGCGTTAAGCCGTGCGTTTTGTACACTGGCCTGTTTTTCATACGAGATAATCTCACTGGCCGCAGGACTTGGAACAAAAACAGCTTGACGAGATACCACAGGCTCAGGTGTAGGTTGATTTAGCGTGTCCACCGAATTAAGTGAACTTGGAGCCGTTTCTTGGAAAGCGGTCGCGGGTATTGTAGGGCTCATTGAGTCATACACTACGTATGAACCATAACCCACCACTGCTACTGCTAACGCTACGGCCAAGGCAATTTTTGATTTTGGAACGGGTTGTTTTGTTGTCATAAGTGAATCTCTTATAAAACGGCGTCAACACCTTCGATAATAAGGTCTAAAGAGCAAGTGACGTTGTTACCCGTCCCTTTGCTCACGCTTAACTGCTGTAAAAAAACGGGCTCAGATTTAACGCTATCTGCGATCATGCCGAGTAATGCCGGAGGCACATCGGTAAAGGTTGCGGCAATCTTTAAGCGACTGACAGAACCAACGGGGACAGAGTTGGTTAAGCTGACGTTTGTTGCGCCCAAATTGAGCAGCGCATCATGTAACCGCCGAGGATAGTTGCCGAGCGAAACTAATTCAGGTTTTTCCCGGGGCGCAACAGCCAGCACTAATTGCCTTGCCTCGATGTTTAGATCTAGCTCTGGATACATCGAGGCGAATGCTTGCAGATTGTCGTATTTTGCTTGCCCTTCGGTGAGTGGCTTTAGGGGCATGACAATCGTTTGACCATTTACCATCACGCCGTCATTTGTCCAATCTGGGGGTAGCAAGGCTTGATACGTCAGCGCTATTGAAACTTGCTTAAGCGCCGAATCCGCTGGCGCTTGAGACATAAATTCCATTGTCCACTGTTGCCACGGGTCTATCTGTTGCTGCTGTTGAACTGGATCAGGTTGGCTAGCCCACAGTAACAGCCCTAACACTCCGACAGTGAGGGTGGCACCAAGCCCAATATGTAGCGGTTTTATGCTCGCGCTGCTGGCTAATTGATAGTCAGCTGGAATGTCTCCAAGATTAATTTTTATCACTTTAGGCTCTACCGCTGGCTCATACTCCAGCGGTAGCCGTTCCGATGATAAAACGATTTGAATGCCCTGATGCAGTTCGTAACCGAAACTGTCAAGAATTGCGCCATGCTGGCCGATTTGCTCACGTTGAACTAAATGACCTTTGACGTGCAGAGCATAAATTTCTTGGTTTTCCAAAACGTGAAAAAACAGAAATTCATCATCATCGATTGCTGTATCAGCGATAAATTGACCAACACACATCGAGGGTAAATCAGCATAGTATCGAATGATTTGATCATTTTTGATGAAAATCCGCTCATATAGCGCGGGGTTTGTTTGCCTATGCTCTTTTAACGCCCCTTTTGAATTGGGTAGCGTTGCAAGATAGGGTAAGTCGAGCGTGTGGATCATTGCACCCTCCTCGGAGTCAATAGAACCAGTGTTTCTACTGTCTCGCTAACTGTTCCTTCACCCCCAAGCGCGTCAACCCCGAAGTTTTTACTGGCTTCTGCTGTTTTGGATACTTGCTTGATTGAGCCAATGACAACGGTTTGGCCGTAGAGCAGTTTATTAGTGAAGTTGATTTCTGATTCACGGGTATCTAAAAACTGTAATTGCACATCGTGTACCGTTTCAGAGCGTTCCCCGACTATTTTTGACAGCTTGCCAGCGATACGTAACCACACTGCATCGGTTTGTACTTTCGGGGTAATCATCATATCCACCCCTTCGCTTTGGGTGGCACGAGTGACTGATGCTGATACTACGTTTTCGTTGGACTCTGATTTGACTTCGTACAAATACGGTTTTGTGAGAGTCTGCGCGATACGACTAGGCTGATTGCTCAGAGCTAGTGCCGTGATTGGTGTTTCTGTTGAAACGGTGCCTTGTTTTTCTAACGCTTTGATAAACGCAGTCGTCCCATCCCATTTACCAGTGCCCTTAAAAGCCATGCCGTAGGCGCTGCCTTGGCTCACGGTGTTAGTTCCTGGCACTATAAATTCTAGTGAGCCAGAGCCTATATCTTTAACGAGATTCCAATCCACGCCTCGTTCTTTCCCACGGTTAGAGCGAAATTCGAGGATGCGAATATCTAACATCACTTGCTCACCAAATTGAGATTGGAAGCTGTTTACTAAGCTGCGAACCTGTGCCATACGGCTTGGCGTTGTTCTGACAGCGATAGCGGTTAGGGCTGGTACAACTTCAACACTTCCAACAAGTTTGTCATCGTCAGAATCATTGTCTTTCAGCAAAGCGGCAATGCTGTCTTTAATTTGCGAAACGGGATCAACTTCTTTGTAAGCAGTGTTCAGGTATTGACCTTCTACTCTTGTGTTTAATGTATCTGCGCCGCCCCCTGATGATTTTGCCGTTCCTTGAGAGCCCAGCTGTCCAGAGTACACGCCCGGGGGAATTGTGATCACAAACGTTTCAGATTCAAAGCGGCTAATAGAAACCTTGTCGTCAGTTGTATTAATGCCGTATTCGGTTTGCCGGGCGATCAAGTTCAATACGTCCTCGCGGCTCGCCTTGAATGAAAGCGTGACACGTTTATTTGGGTCAACGTCACCATCAAACCAGATGCGGACTGGTCTGTTGTAATACTCCGCGCCGTTCATCACTTGCGACATCACCAGTGACAACGGCACATCGTTAGCTGAAATGCTTACCGCTTCACTTAACCAAGGAATATCCTTTTTAATCACTAGCGGCGTAGTTGAAATAGGAGGGCGGCTGATGCTTCGCACTTGCGAGCTATGTTTAACTTGAGAAAGAGTGCTAATCCTTTCGTGAACCGAATCAGCTTCGTTTTTCGTGTCAGTATAATTTTGCGAAACACAGCCGATTAATGATGTTAGCGCAGCGGCTATGCCGATAGTTTTTAATAGCTTTAACGACATGATATGTCCTTATTATTTGGTATCAACGATAAACAGGGTTTGAGTGCTATCCAGTAATTGAGCTGAGACGGGAAACCCTTCTAAAACCACCCCTAACGCCCTTGCAATATCGCCTTGCGGGGTGACAATCGGATAGCTCGTCAAAAAGGGATAATCATTAGCCGCTAACCAGCTGGGGCTTTGTGCTGTTTCGTTCCAGTTCCAGCCATAATCCCGCGCCAGTTTTTCAATAGCGGCGCTTAGGGATTGCCCGTTCACTAGCGTTATTTGCACTTGGCGGTTATGCCATTGGTGAATCGCGGCTAGTGATGACGTTTCAGCAAAATACAACGGCACACCAATTTGTTTAGATAACGTGGGTAGCACGGTTCGGACTGAACCCGCAAAGCTCACAATGCTTTTAGGGCGTTTCGCTAGTTCCTCGCTGGCCTCGTCATCGATAGACCATGCAACTGTTGTGTAACCGTCATTTCTCAACCAGCGATTAATCGCGTCATAAAACGATTCATCGGGATAAATAAACAGGTTGTGAGTGATAACAGGCGTTGGCACTGCGGCGGTTTCTTGTGTTGGTTGCGCTGTTTGAGCGGCCATTTCAGAAACCATTTCAGTAGGGGCTTCGGGAGCAACTTCAATCGCTTTTATTTGGGGTGGAGACTGCGGGGCGACTGGGGGGCTTTTTCTCAGTACATCGGCACTAATCACAATTCCGTCTTGTGAGTATGTGGCCGATTCATTTTCGATTTTAGGCTGCATTGCCAGCGAAACGGTAGGCACGGCCATTAGCAATAGAGCAAGTTTTTTAGACAAAATGGTTCCTTACCGGCTTTTATAAAAAACCGGGTTTGACTTTGTTTTTATGTGAGTGAAAAGGGTTAGCGAGACGGTTTGTAGGGGGTCAACATAATGTCTTTATTGACCATGATATTGAATTTGTAACCCGGTCTAATTTTGATAGTTGGTTGCACATCGAGGTTCTTTTGGATCAATGTCGAACCTGTTTGCGCGAACTGTTGAGTTACACCGTCAGCAATGGCGCTTTTAGTGTCACTGTTGCGACTATCTTCACTAATCCCCGCTTGAGTAGCGCCTGAAATCATCCCAAGGAGTGCCGCATTACCAAATGTTTTCCAGTAGTGATTGTCCACTTGATCCTCAAATCCGCTATAACCTTCAACGTCCATCCCGCCCATGCCGCCGAGATTTAGGCGTGTACCATCGGGGTAGTTAATGCGAGTCCATGCGCTCACTGCACGGGATTGCCCATAGGATACGTTGCTGTCATAAACGCCGTACAATTTTGCGCCTTGGGGGATCAATAAATGTTTCCCTGTGGCGCTGTCATAGACGTTTTGACTGACTTGAGCAATTAGCGCCCCGGGTATGTCAGAGTTCATACCCGAAATAAGCACTGCGGGGATAATGGTTCCCACGTTTAACTCAAAGGGCGATAACGGCACATCACGAGTAAATTCTAAGTAATCATCACTGCGTTTTTGACTCAAAAACGCCTCTTTTCTCGCTTGTCCGTTTGGGTCTGATTGCTGCATTTGAGGCAACATTTGATCTGCGGCCATAGCAGACGACATAAACGGATTTGAGCCTAGGGAGCCTAAGCTAGATTGCAATGACTGAATTTTATCTTGAGCTTGCGCGATACGGCTTTCTCCGTCACCTAAACCACTTTGTTGTCCTCCACCCCCAAGCGACACTGCTTGATTATTATCATTCAGTCGTACTTCGGTATCAGCTGAAAGTGCGGCTAGGTATTGTTGTGCCCTATAATCAGCAATCCGCAACTCTTGCTGGATTCTGCGTTGTTCTTCTAAAGACGGCGGGGGCGGCGCTCTCCTTGGTTGGTATGAATCCTCATAAGCGCCAGCATCGTCATATTCATTGTCTTGATAAGCTGGGCGCGGCGGTGGCGGCGGTGGGGTGTTCGCTGCTGGTATTGAAGGTTGTTGACTAGCTAATTGCAATGCCGGGGGAATTGCTGCTGTGCTGCTACCTTCTTTTCGTCCAGAGCTTTTAGACTCGTCTTTTTGCGCTGCGGCCTCTTGTACTTGCTGCCCCTTGCTGCCAATCGCATAAAGCACAATCAAAACCAGAAACCCGGCAAATGCAATCGCGATTTTAATCGGGGATTTTTTTAACGATAACCCAGTGTGATGTTGTTGCGGGTCGCCCATTGGAGAAATTTTACTCACGATTTTTTACCCCTTCAAACACGGTGGTTGTTGGTAGTGGGAATAATTGCTCGTCTTGATAAATCCAAATCCGCTGAAATGAAAACTGATTATTTACAACGACACGAATATAAAACTGACGGTCGTTAAGCTTCGACAAGGTGTAATACAACTGATTGTGCTTACCTTGCTTTTCAGTTTCAGAGACATAAACACCAATGCCGAGGCGTCTTAATTCAGTTTCAACAAGTTCAGAAAAGTGAGTGCTGGTTGACCACATTGGATAATTAAAATCGAATACAGCGTTAGCGCCGTGCTTCTCTTTAATATGCCATGCTAGATCTTTTGCTATGGTCACTTGGTCAGCATCTTTTACCGGAAAATCGTAGTAGTTCACTTCTGAGGTAGCGCAAGCGGAAAGTAAAACTGATAGCAAAACGGCTAAAAATATTTTCATGGTGTTAGCCCCTATGCTTTACAAGGATTGATTCTTGATCGCCGCCGACCCCCATTGTCAAAATGAGTTCTTTTGAGACTTGATCAACAATAAAGCGCCCGTTAATTTTTCTGCCGTCATCCTGTGTATAGCTATTTTGATAACGGTAATTAACGAGCTCTTTTTGCGAACCATTCACAACCAAAATCACAGGTAAATTGCCCTGTTCAACTTTAGGGGGCATTTCTATATAGGTTTTTACTCCATCGTTATAAACGCGCAGCGGCTTGAAATACGACTTGCCGCTTACTTTGTAGTCAAAGTCGAGTTCAGGGATATACGCCCCGTCAGACAGCGTGTTTTGCTTTACTTGCTGCGCCATAGCCGCCTGATACGTTTCCCATTCCATTTGGCGCTGTTCTGGATATGAAAACGACACATAGGGCATCCATTGGATTGGGTCTGAAATCAGTTTGATTTGATATAAACGTCTATCAGTTGCAACGGTCATCGTTGTTTCAAGGGCTATGTCTGTGGGCTTTACAATCAAGTTAGTGCGTTTATTCGCGCCTGAACCAGATACGGCCATGCTGACTTTCCAGCGGGTACTATCACCCAGCTGTAACCCGCCTTGCGCTATCATTTCCCCTTCTTCCAGCTCGATTACACACGTTTTTATCGGGGCACAAACTAAAGATGGTAACGAATCACCAAAGTAATAGGTCACTCGGCCAGTGCCGTCAGTAATTGGCGTGGTCGGTTTATCAATCCACTGGTTTGAGATTGTGAGGGCGCTATTTTCTTTTAGTGAGAGTGACGGGGCTGGATAGTCATCTTCGAAATTGGCGGCATTAACAAAGGGGATAAGAATAGAGGATGCAAATACGAGAATTAAACTCGGTTTCATTATAAACGCTCCGTGACGTTGAAGAATTTCACCCACAAACCAGTCGGGTTGCCCATAAACTCTTGAGGCGTTGAAGGGACTTCATAGTAGATTTCAACAGCCGCTTTAAAGTGCTGAGGTAATTTAGCGTTGCCTTGGCGGTCTGTTATGTTCTCAGTCCATTCGATTTGATAGGTGGATGACTTATCACCAATGGGCAAAATGTTGTCGATTCTGACCGTGACGGCTTCGGTTTCAGCCCTTTTATGGGGCGGTGCTGTTTCGCTTAAATATTGGTTCACTTGTATAAATGCCGGGTCGGTACTTCTCAAGTGCGCATAGGCTTTTATGACGTATTCACGCTGCGCGTTTATGTCTGTAAAGACTGATCTAACGTGAGTCACAAAATCGCTCAACTGAGTAATTTCAAGCCGTTTCTTTTCATCCGTTGGCATCCTTTGCGCCGCTTGCAGTGCCACCAATTTAGTGTCGCTCATTGCTAATACATACGGCTCAATCTTGCTTTGTGCGCCTATGTATATCACTCCGCAGACGGCTAATAACGTTACTAGCCCTGAAATAATTGTGATAGTTATAAGCCTGTGGTTGAATGCAACGATATTTCCCAGCCTTTCGTCCCATTCCATCCTTGCGCGTTGGTAAAGCAGCGTAAGTTCGTCAGTCGCCGCTTTAGGCTGACTGTCATTTGCCGTTTCTGGCAAAGCGTTATCATCTTTCATTATTTATCCTTGTGATGTTCTTGCGTGTATTGCACATATTTATTTAGGTCGTAGGTGTTTGAATCTGATTCACTACGCCAGCGTGTATGCGCTTCTTTAGCCGCCGCTTTTTGGTCACGTGAGAGATTGTTATAACCACCGGACTGAGAAAACCAATCTTTACCACTGCCCCCGCTATTGCCTTGGCTACCTCCGCTTTGAGGTGATGCTTTAGCATTTTCTATCGGTGCGTCTTGCGAGGGGTCGCCAGCGGTTTTACTGAGTGAGTTTGCAGCACGGCCAATAACAGTGTCTTGATTTCGGTTTTCAATCGGACGCTTTAAACCGCTCAGGAAGGCATTTTTGGCGCTTGATAGGGTTTCTTTGGCTACTGTCGCCCCTGCAATTTGTGCCGCTTTACCAGCTGTCGATAACATGCTGCGTTTTGCGGCTGGGGCGCTCGCGCTCGATGACGGTGAGCTTGAATCTGTCGCCGTACCTGACGAACTAGGTGAGCCAGAGCCAGAAATTGAGCCTTGGAAGTCGCCGCCGTCAGCGTTTCCGCTACCTCCATTGTTTCCGTGAGAGCGAGGAAGATCAGAACTCATATTACTTGAACCTGTTGAGCCCGAGCTTTCGCCGCTTCCGCTATCGTTATCTGGAAGTGGAGATGTGGCAGGGTCGCTATCCGTTCCGTTTGCTTGATCCCAAGCATTACGGAGCAAGTTACCCATATTTGCGCCGCCACCCATTGCGCCGCCACCCATTGCCCCTGCTGCTGCATACGCCCCCGCGGCTAATGCTGCGGTAGCGGCCACGGCTTGCATAGCCCCTGCAATTGAATTGCCTGATGTGCTATCGGTGCCAGATATAAGGCTTTGAGCCAGCGCCGGAACTTCCCGAACTAACCCCCAAATGACGATGATGCACGGTAAAATCAGTAGTATTTGCGTCCACGTTAAATCGCTTGTGTTTAACCAGCCTTGTAAGATGGTTAACGATAACGCGACAATCATTTGCATACTGAGAAACTTAACGCCTAGACTTAGCATTAGACGGAAATAGTTAATCGAATATTCTCTACTCCATTCATGGCCTAAAAATCCCATCATAATCACACCAAGATTGAGCATGATGTAATACTGAATAATGACTAATAGCATTTCGAGAGCGATAAACGCGAAAACAATTAAAATCCCTATCCCGGCCAGTACAAAACCAAGGCCGTCAACCATATCTGTCCAACTCAATTTCTTGATAATTTCACTCGCTAATGAAAATCCAATATCGAAAATTGAGCTGGGGTGTATGTATTTCCCCGTCAACGCTTGCGCTAAGAACTGGAACCCTTCAACAATTTTGGCCGCAATCCATGTACCATCCATGAGTAACCAATAAAAAAAACCAATCATCAAGGAACGGCGCGCTAATTCAGCTAACAGTTCCGTAATATTGGCTTCTTTAAAGGCCATCCACATAAATGACCATGCCCACGATATTGTGACTAAAGCGACAAACACATAAGTTGCATACTGCCGAAGCACTGGCGGCCATTGCCCGGCTGCATTTTCAAATGTGCGTAGTAGTTCATCGATTGCGCCGGATTCAGGAACACCCTGAGCGTAAGCATTTGGTATCAACAGCAATAAAAGCAACGTGATCACCAAGCGCATAAGATACCCCTTAGAATTTTTTGAGTTCAAATGTCTCAAGTTGGCGAGATTTTAAAGGTGGTGCATCACCTTTTTTAAACTCGCTGGACTGGGCGGCGGCCAGCTGCTCTTTCTCATTCTCTGCTTGCACAAAAGTGCTGGTTTGCTGGATTTGTGCGCTTAATAGCGTTTCGATTTTTTGCAGTTGCCGAATGATTTGAGCGGATAGCTCATTACCCGCTTGAATGGCTTCCATCCGGCCAGCGGCACTTTGGGAGCGTGATTCAATGCGATTTAAAACACGCTCATCTTCATTGCGTTGGTTATAAATCCCGTTAGCAACTTTTAACGCAGCCCCCGCAGAGTCACCCATTGACTGACTTAATTGCTGATAATGGTTTTCGTAATCTTGGGGGGATATTTCACGCTGCCAATGCTGATAACCCTTATAGCGTCTATCCATTTCAGCGGTGAGGTCTGACGCTGAATAGGCAATGGATTGGCCGTGTCGGGCGAGTGCGCTTAAACGCTCAATCTGATCAAATGTATTACCCCATTCACCGTTGGCTAGTGCCTTGGTGTTTTTGATTTGGTCATTGATCATTTTGACTTGGTTTAGGGTTTGTCGAATCTGTTCTGAATACGACTGAACGAGCTGAATGTTATTCATGATCTGCGTCCATTCGGTGCCGCAGTTAACACAAACGACAGGCCACGCATTTGATGACGGCAAATAAGCTGCGGAGCCTATACACAGCGAAATACTCAAAGCGATTATTTTACTTTTCATAGGTTAAATTCCTTTAAAAAATCTATGCTACTTCTAAAATATCTTGCTCAGTCAAAACCTTGCGCTCTACTAACCAGTGTTTATACCAATCATCTTGATATTCATTTACTAGCTCTTTCATTCGGGCAATATCCTCTTTACCTCCAGCCCCGACAAACGACAGCGTTAACTCTCCTAAAGACAAGTCAAACAGCCGATTTCCTTCGGGTGAAGTGATGTAATAGTGCCGCTTCCGAGTAGCGTTATTGATAATGTCAATTTGACGGTCATTTAAACCGAATTTTTTGTAGATAGGCTTAACTTCATCTGTATTGGCGCTGGGATTCGCTAGGAAAATCTTTGTGGGGCAGCTTTCAATCAGAACATCAAGAACACCTGATTTGACAGCATCACTTAAAGACTGGGTAAACATGCCAACTACGCAGTTAGCTTTACGCAGTACTTTAAGCCATTCGACAATCATTGCTTTAAAGATTGGATGACCAAATGCAACCCATGCCTCGTCTATAAAAATAAACGCCGGGGAACCATCTAGACCTCGCTCTATTTGTCGGAAGATATAGAGCAGAACAGGGATAAGTTCATCACTTCCTCTATTCATTAGTTCTTCAATCTCAAAGACTTGTAAGGTGCCGTCCTTGAACGTATCAGCCTTTGAATTCAGTAGATTACCCGCGCTGCCGATGGTGTAAAAGGTCAGGGCTTCAATGATTTCTACATCGTTAGCGATGTTAAGAAACTCACTGATATTGATTTCTTCAATGTCTGAATCTGCTAAATCCTTTAGCCCTGCCTCAATTAAGTTGCGCTGTTTGGCCGTGACCTTAACGCCTCTTAAGTCCAGCAGTTTGATGATGTAGTTTACACACCATGTAAAATCATCTCTTAAGTGCGATAACGGCGCAAAGGTGACTTTATCATCGATACAAATATCATAGTGCGCCCCGCCACATTGACTAATTGCATAGGCGCTGCGCCCTTTATCAAAGATAAATTGCTTACAGCCTTTATAGCGGTTGGTCTGCGCGGCCAGAGTTGCTAATAAGGTCGATTTACCTGTACCAGTTGGACCGAATACTAAGAAGTGTCCTAAATCATCCACGTGCAAGTTGAGCCTAAACGGGGCTGCCCCTTCGGCGCTACATTGCATAACTGCGGGTGAGTTAGGGGGATAAAATGGACAGGGGTTAGTTAATCGACCTGACCAGATTGACGACATAGGTAACATATCGGCAAGATTAATGGTTGATACCAACGGACGGCGAATGTTATGCAGTGAATCCGATGGCAGTGAGCCTAAAAATGTCTCAACAGCGTTAACCGTTTCGACTCTGCAACCAAAACCGAGGTGTTGCACTGTTTTTTCGATTTGTTCGCAGCAATAATCTAGGTACTCGCGATCTTCATTCATCACGATAATTGACGGGGTGAAATGCCCATATTTCAACTTACCTGAACGAGCATCATTAAGCGCCTGTTCGTACTGCCAAACCATTTGCACAGCATCTTGATTCTGCTTTGGATTTGGTGTTTTCATTAATTGGTCTTTAAAGCTAATAACTTTTTGAGACCATGTTTTGCGCTCTTTTTCCAACGCTTTTTCAGCGTCAAAAGCATCAAAGAATGAATAGCGACTTGACCAACGATAAGCAAACCCCAGCTTGTCCAAATGATTTAGAATGTTGGGGGTCGATTGGTCAGGAAAACTCTCAATGCTGATCGCTGCTAAATACTGTTTATTTAATTTGGGACTTAAACCCGTCCACAGCTCATTAGCACCGATTAGCGAGTCAATACCAATCGGCACAAAGGGCAATCTAACTGGGCGGTCAACGCCTGTGACCATTAAATTGATCTTCTGCAATAGTTCGCAGTACCAATGTGTCGAACCATCATCGTCATTCAACTTATACGCTAAAAGCCGTCTGATTTTGATATACGACTCTAATCGGCTTTGAACGTCCCGCAGTTTGCGATTGAAGATTTCAAGACTTTTTGCAAATAGAGATTTCTTTTGGAGGCTATCTTCGAACATCCAATCTCGGATTTTTGCCTTTGATTTTGAGGGGGGCATATATGTTACAAACATATAATAGCTACTCTCGTAACGCTCTGCGACTCGCGAAAAATAGTCGTATCGTTCTGCGTCAATCATGGCAAAAACAGGGTGGCTAAAATGTGACATTTCCTGATTTAAATACTCAGGGGAAGTTTGTCTAACGGCATCCACATGGATCATCCAACCTGTGCCGAAGCTGACTAGCAAATCAGAGATCCGTGAGGTCAGGTGATTTCGCTCCTCAATGGTGGAGCTAGATATATCAACCCCGCGAAAAACAAAACCCGCCGTAAGCGAACCGTCTTTATTTGCAATAACTCCATCATCACAGAGAATGCCGTAATTGAGTAAATCAGGCATACCTTTAATGGATTTTCTATAAGATGCCGTTTTGAACATCGTTAATTCCTTCTTGAGTAGTCTTTAGGGGCGTGGGGAGGGTAGTAAGGTTGATAGGTCGTAAATCTTTTAAATACACGGGACATTTCTGGATCTGCATTGCCCATCATTCGGAGTAGAGGCATTCCCACAATCCATAAAAACACCCCTATAACAAAGGTGAACCATGTTTGCAGGGTTACTACGAAAATGATTACTACCAAAAGCAACCCATAAACGATCTTACGTTCTCCGCCCAAAACTAAATTACTGCGGTTAAAATTGAATATTGGAGTGCGATTTAGTTTTGACCCCATTTTTAACCCCTTAAATAAGCGTTGAAGATATACCGAACACTGAGGACAGAATGTTTGTTGCAAACACGATGACTGAAACAACGAGTGCTATGTAACATAGGGTTTTAATCAGGTTGGTAATTTCACCACCCCAAATTAGAGTGATGCCAGACCCCGCAATGGCTATAACTGAAATCCCGAAAGCAATCGGGCCAGTAATGGATGAAACGATTTTTGAGAGTGGGCTTTCCCATGGCATACCTGTATTACTGGATGCGTGAGCCATATCGGGGAACATCATCATTAGTAATACAATCGATACACCAATTAGGAAGGGAAGGTGCTTGTTAAAACTAAGCGTGGGTGCGTAGTTAGTCATCATTAATCCTTTAAGCAAGTTTTTCATATAGATATTGGTTGGATTTGGAGTCATACCCTGTAACCTGAATCACCTCCTCGATTTTGCGGCCAGTTGGGTGCTTTTTGATAAAAACAACGACATTGATAGTGCTGGCTATCATTGCCTTGTTTACGTTTGGTGTTGCTTCTGAAAGAAGATCTTCTAAGCGTTGCAAGCCTTGGCTTGCGCTGTCGGCGTGGATTGTTGCAATCCCGCCCGGGTGTCCAGTGTTCCAGCCCTTAAGTAATTCAAGAGCCTCACCGCCTCGAACCTCACCCACTAAAATTCGGTCAGGTCTGAGTCGCAATGTTGCTCTCAGTAGACGGTTAATGCTGGTGTGTTCGTTGCTGCGAAGGATTACAGAATTTGGAGCGGTGCATTGCAGTTCGTTGGTGTCCTCCATAATAACAATGCGCTCATTGATATTATTATTTACCATTGCATCGATAAGAGCATTGGCGAAAGTTGTTTTACCTGAACCAGTACCGCCGACAATTAATATATTTTTGTGTGACTCAATCGCATCCAAAAGCGCCTTAAATTGATGCTCGCTCAATATTTGGCTTTCGATGTAATTATTCAGGGTGAAAACCCTGAGTGCTTTTTTGCGGATTGTAAAAGTGGGGTTCTTTGTCACCGGGGGGAATATCCCCTCGAATCGTGAACCATCCAAGGGGAGTTCACATTCTAAAATGGGCTTTTCATCACTAATTGTTGTGTTGTGATAACCCGCAATAGCTTTCATGAATAGGCTAGCTTGGCCGGGCTGCATTGTGCCAAATACGCTCATGGGCTCGCCAAATTCTTCAACCCATAAATTGCTGTCAGGATTTAACATGATTTCAATCACATTAGGGTCGTTCAATTTTTCAAATAAGGGTATACCCATGTGTGCTTTGATACTTTGAATTCGGGAATCCATTAAATCCATTAATTCACCTTTTGCGTAATTTCAGTTGAACAAATGACAAGATATTTAGAAGTGTTATTGCTGCGAAAATGAAAAGAATGTGTTCCATAGTCATCATTTAAATATCCTTTAGTGCAAGAAAGGCGTTAGTAAGACACGGCGCAACCCCTAACCCTTTCCTTTGTCCATGTTAGCTCAGGCGCAACTTATGAAATCCGCTGTCTTATGCAGACGTCATCGTTAATATTCGTTAGTTTCCGTTACTCACTCACGCCTGTTGTGATTCGTAACTCGTCCACATGGAAGTTGCTAATTACATAAAATGCCCTCTTAATCATAAGTTTATCCAACCTATTTCAAATGACTTTATAAATTAGTTTGTCATCCCAATTGATAAAATCACTATCTAACACCCCCTGTTAACAGGGGGTGTTGAAGATGTGGTTATCTACCAAACCAGCCGAGCTGGTGCCGCCGATAACAGGCGGGGCTATATGCGTTTGTGGGTCATGCTCACAAGTCGGGATTACTTCCCTCACAGGCCGCAGGTGTTTCCTGCGTTTTAACGCTTATCTGGGCGTTCCCGTGCTCGGTCGCCACCAGAGGCACATAGGTCTATTTCAGCGGTTTCCTTTACTCCCCCACTGGACGCCGGGAGTGACCATTTCCACCATATATTGCAAATAATGGATGGTCTTTTATGGCTCAAATTGTTAAAGAACGGTAAACATTATTTGTTAACTACGATTATTTTCGTCAGTCTTTGAAATAGGAAGGTCATTGAATCTAATTAAGCTGTCTTTAATTCTTAAAAAGATTTCCGCTCGCTTACTGCGACATGAACGACCACAAGAACTAATAAGTAAATCGTTTAGATCACCCTCTAAGAGAATTGTTATCCTAGAGTGGTTTTTTTTAATTTTTTCAGCTGGCATGTAGTCCTCAATTAGCATTTGTTTTGAATTTAATGCTGTGAGGATATTAAGTTAAAATAGATCACTCCGTTAGTTAGGAAATTCCTAACTTGATTTGTGATTTTATTTATTAATTGCAGTAGCCTGTAAAACTTTTATTACTACATTATTAAGGAATATGGTTCTTATTTCGTTTGATGACGTACAACCAAATTCAGCTCGAAGATCTGCTAAATGTTTTTCAATAGCAGTTCGAGAGCAATTTGCTTTGGTTTGTAATTGTGAAGTTGTCATCCCCAGTGAAAAATCTTTCATCACTTCTAGCTGTCTAGGTGTCAGCGTGGGGAAAAGCTCTTTTAGCAGATTGTTTTCGTTTTCATTCAGAGTCATGGTTTTACTTCTTTATCGAAAAAACAATATGTTCTATGATCAGAATCAATAGACAAAGCGCCTTGAAGGTCTGTATAACAGTAAATGTACTGTTATACAGTACCGTGGTCAACTGAATTGTTATTTGAATGAAAAAAAAATATAAGCCTTCTACAACCTCAAAAACGGAGCTTATCGCTTTTAGATGCCCCATTGAGCTAAAAAAGAGAATAAATGATGCTGTTGAAAATAAGGAATTTCAGAGCGTTACAGATCTTATTGTGCAATCCGTGAGCGAAAAACTAGGCGGTGAATCTGATTTAGATTCATAGTTGATCTGTTTTGCATTAGTCTTGCTTTTTGTGTAATGAGCAATTAAAATATTCTGTAGATTTTGAAGCAAAAGTGCATTACATAGCACGCTACTACATAGTTTTCTATGTAGTGTATTTTTCAAAATTAGAGTGTGTTGGGGGTGGTTCCCTGACGTTAAGCATTCGACAACGAAGCCGACTTACCGAATGGGTCGGCTTTTTTGTGCCTGAAATTCAATGAATTGAAAGATCGTTGATCTTTGCGATCGTTTCGTTTAGAGTGATTAGCAATGTTTGATCTAACCAATCAAGCAGCCCTAAAACATTCGGAATCATAAAAAATGCCTTATTTCTTTTTTGGCTGCCGTTTGCAGCACCTAATCTATCGACACATAAGACCAATTTGCATAAGTCATGCTTCGATCGTTCGATCTTTGAAGCTGAACTACTGCATTGCGGGTATGTGTCATGCAAAAATCTAAAGCTGATAAAGCCCGTATCAAGCGACAGAAGCTGCGCTCGGCGAAACGAGAAGCCGCGCTACACGTTAAAAAGCATAAAACAGCGGTTGGCTCCAATGCCTATAAAGCAAGTCTTGAAGGCTTTAAGGCTAAAGGCGCTCGCTTACCTCGCTATTTTAACGAAGTAATCAATAACGCTCGTAAACTGATTTACAGCCGAAAGCTGGAAGTTGACGAGGGCGGCATATCTAGGGCTATGTCAGAACGGACTAAGCGCAAATTGTTTGAAATAGTCGTGACTATGATTACCACTTGTGATCTTCTGACTGGTCAAGTTGGTATGGCTAAGAACTTTGGTTTTGATACAACTAGCCACGATGCGCTTATGTTAGCTCATGCAAAACGCTGGGGCGAAGCTATCCCGAGTTCTACTTGGTATCGATACATCGATATGCTCAAAAAGCTAGGCGTTTTCACTGTGCAAGAAGTTAAAATAGCAGTCGAAGATAACAGCGCAGCCGGTGAGGAAAAAACCATTCGTTCAGTGGCGGCTTACAAATGGCTTTCTTCACGATTTTTGCAAGCAATAGGTGCCTACTCTGACACGATAAGAGCGCAGATTAAACAAGCATATCAAAGAGCTATTTCTAAGGGGTTGTCATTCACTTGGCGAGTATACAAACGCCAGCTGCCGACACAGCAGCGGTTTACCCCTGATCTTTTTTTCTCGCAAAGTCACTTATCACCCAAAACGCATTAAGCGGCATTTTAACGTACCGTCTAGCTTGACGGTGCCCTCCCCTGCCTGAATGAAAATACACACCAAATTAGAGGCGTTTCAGCGCCTAATCACTGCCTTAACGAGCTGATTATCGCCGCCTTACTACTGAAATAATCAACGTTTACGATCTAATCATGCTGGCCTGTGAATAACTCATGTATATCAATATTAAAATGGGAGTAAGAAAAAGGAGTATAAAGTGAGAGTCCAAAAGCTTTTTTCTTTTCAAGTAAAGATTATGTATTAATAAAAGATAAATTATTAAAAGGCATAAAGAACGGTGGATAAATCCACCTAGATAATGCCTCGCCATTTCCTAGCTATCGCTAGGGGCGAGCGTTAAAAGCACCGCTGAACATTTCTTTTGTCATCCGACCGTCTGACTACAAACCCGCTGAATATTCGCTAAAAAGCAAAAGCGTCTAGCAGGGTGAATTTGCAAGCATGATGCCAAAGAGTGTTATTTAGGGGCTAATAAACTATGTGATGTTTGGAAGTTAAAAGCCATTACACCATGAAAAGAAGATCATGGGGCAATGCGTTTAGAATTTAATTAATGGTTAAACCATACAATGGCAAAAAAGGCATACATTGGCCTATTCACTATGAGATAAAATTTCAAGCAGTGCAGATAAAAGTGCTTGGCGCTCACCAATCGGCAACGCTTCAAATTTCTTAGCCCATCTTGCGGCCTTTCTCTTGATGCGTTGTCGATCGGTAAAGTTTTTTCCGACAAACGTATGATAGTGAGTTTGACCGGGCTCAAAGTTACACCAAATTGTTTCTGTTCGGACGCCGCCGCGACTCATTGCCTGAAAATCCACACTCCACCAATCATATAGCGCTTCATCATACATTTGGTTTCGATAACCCGAGAGCAAGATTAGGCAAGGCAGTTCAACTATCAGATTCAGCAATTCCCGGTGCTGCTCGTCAGTTAGTTCGTACTCATACCGGGCGGTGCTGGTTCGGGTTTCATGCAGATATGGCGGGTCTAAATATAAAACCGTGCGACCGTTACTTTCATAATCAAAAGTACGCAAAAACTGAAACGCACAACACTGATAGAGCTCTGCTGCAGCATAGTCAAATCCGTCTATACATGCCTTGTTAAGATCAAGCCCAATATCCCGAAGCGCCGGGGCTTTCCTTTTCATCACAGCGCCAGTACCTAAAAACCCTTCAATGTAAGTGTCGTGAGGTGGAAGCAGATTTATTATTGCTTGGTAAACCCCACTACCATTTTTGCCGCCTAGGTAATTGTCCATTGCACAAGCTCATTTAAAATTTGGCACCATCATAGATAGAACTGTCTATGCGATCAATGTGGCCAACATAGTCAATTTCGTCTATGCGCGGCAGTGTTGCGATAGTCTGTAGTCGTTTGCGAATAAAAATTATACAAAACCATTGCATGTATAACATTGATGTTATACATTGATGTGGTGAGGTGATTTCAATTATTTGTGAGGGATTTATGTTTACGAATGGGAATGCCAAGTTTTTATTTCTGGTTTTACTGTCGGTTGGAATTTTCGGGGAATTTTGGGAATGGATGGATGAGTGGGCTTCGCATGA
>NZ_JTLE01000002.1:0-4134 GCF_000798835.1 Shewanella sp. ZOR0012 | reverse complement strand
GATTTAATTCTTTGATTACTCGCCAAACGGCAGAGTAATTTCGATTAACTCAACACCTGTGAGTGTCCACACAGATTTGCTTGATAAATTGTTAAAGAGCGTTGACCATCAGCTTTATCACAAGTGATTTCAGCGGGTCAGGGCTGCGTATTTTACGCATTCCCGTTTTTGCGTCAAGTAGTTTTTTAAACTTTCTTTTCGCTCATCAAGGACTGAATCACTTGATGAACTTGCACTTGCAACTGCGTATCGCTGTCTGCCGTGTCAGTGGATGCGCATTATAGGCAGCGGAACTTTTTGTGCAAGCGCTTTTTTAGCCCCTAAAGACTGTACGCCGACATTTTAAGCATTATGTTTACTTTTTATCTATTTTGGCTTGGTTATTCAATTTTGATGTAAGTTTTTATCTGATAAATGATAATTCGCGCTCAATTTTTCGGCAGCAGTCTAGTGTAAAAGTAAATAATTCATTACCATATGACTTGCTGTTAACAGTTATTTATCATTTTCTATTTCATTCAGAGAGCATTTATATGCAAAAGTCATTTCTTATTGTTTTGGTTATTGCCATTCTTGGCGCAATTGCGCTATCTCAATTTGCAACAACATTACCCGCTTACATCGCCTTTGTTGCTGGCGTGATTATTACCACGCTTATCTTTAAATTTGTCCCTGATTTAGGTACCACTCAAGCAGCTGATGAACAATATGTCGGCCCGACAATGACACTCTATGTAGGCAACTTGCCTTATCGTGTGCATGAGGGAGAAGTGAAAGTATTGTTTGGTGAATTCGGCCCAGTCAATTCAGTCCGTTTAGTTCGAGATCGTAAAACAGGCCGCCGTAAAGGCTTCGGTTTTGTTGAAATGTCCGAAGCAGGTGCTCAAAAAGCAATGGTTAAGCTAAATGACTTTAACTTCCAAGAAAGAACCTTAAAGGTTAGAGAAGCTAAGACTCAAGATTCGGAAGCCGCTGATCGTACAGGTACTGATGAATAATCTGCGTTAGCTTATCCGTTCTGGTTGATTGTGGTGATTCGCTCTAGGGCCGAAAAGCCACAATCGACTAACATAGTCATCAATCCCTCACTGATTTCCGCTTTAGTATAAAACGCCTGCATAACCGAATCTTGGTGCTCGTCTTTTAGACCTTGCTGTTCGCTCTTAGTAGCTAACAGTGTTTTGACTCGTTTAGCTATTGCCTCACCTGAATCAAGCAGAGTCACACCTTGACCCAATACCTGCTGCAATTCATCACGCATCATTGGGAAATGAGTACATCCAAGTACCAATACATCTAACTCCGCTTCGACAATCGGCGACAATATCTGCGTTAATCGCACCATATCCAGCTGACCAGTGGCAATCTTCTGCTCGGCCATCAGTACTAATTCCGAACATCCGAACAGCTCTACATGGCAGTCATCGGCAAATTGGCTAATGAGTTCGTGAGTATAGTGGCGCTTTACCGTACCTGGGGTGGCTAGTAAACCGATACGCTTACTTTTAGATAACTGCGCCGCGGGTTTAATGGCGGGGACAACGCCCACCACAGGAATAGATAAAGTGGCACGCAGCGCGGGCAGCACAACCGTACTCGCGGTATTGCAAGCAACGATAACAATGGCAGCATGGGTACGCTCGACGACTTGGTCGATTAGCGCGACACAGCCTGAGACAAGTTCCTGCTCCTCCAATTCGCCATAGGGCAATCTGGCATTATCGAATAAATAGCAGTAATCATGGTGAGGAAGCAGTTTGCGAATTTCTGCTAATACGGATAGACCGCCGATGCCAGAATCGAATACTAATATTGGTTGCGACAAGCCCATCTCCAGTTAATTCTTCGCCCCATGCGCGGGCGGATTTTCCCACAGCTTTGCTCAAACCGCAAAACCAAGATGCTGGACATTCGTGTCACCTAGTATAAAATTTGCGCCCCAATTTACAGCCACGGTGAATCAACAATGAATTTAGCAGCAATGGATCCCACGACCTATGATGCGCAACTGACTGCAAAGCGTATCAAGCTAGAGCAGACCTTTGCCCAATTTGAGACGCCGAGTGTTGAAGTGTTTGCCTCTGAGCCTGCCAACTACCGTATGCGCGCCGAGTTTCGCGTATGGCATGAGGGCGACGATTTATACTATTACATGTTTGATAAAGTATTGAACGACAAAGTACGTTGTGATCAATACTTACCTGCGAGTGCGTTAATCAATCAAATGATGGCGGCACTGATCGCCGAGTTAAAACCTAACCACAGCCTACGCCACAAACTCTTCCAGGTTGATTTTTTATCAACGCTCAGTGGTGAGATTCTAGTATCACTGCTGTATCACAGACAGCTTGATGACCAATGGCGCAGCGAAGCCACCGCGCTCAAAGCTAGATTGAGCAGCCAATTTAAGGTCAATATCATTGGCCGTGCGCGCAAACAGAAAATCGATTTAGATAAAGACTTTGTGGTTGAGTCACTGCAAGTGAATGACAAAGTTTTCCATTACAAACAAATCGAAAACAGCTTTACCCAGCCAAATGCCAAGGTGGCAATCAAGATGCTGGAATGGGCTATCGACGTGACTCAACACAGCCAAGGCGATTTGCTGGAGCTTTACTGTGGTAATGGCAACTTCTCTATCGCGCTGGCACAAAACTTTAATCGCGTGCTCGCGACCGAGTTAGCTAAACCTTCGGTGGATGCAGCCCAATACAATATCGAAGTCAACAATATCGATAATCTGCAAATTATCCGCATGTCGGCGGAAGAGTTTAGCGATGCGATGGCCAAAAAACGCAGCTTCAGGCGCTTAGAAGGCATCGATCTGGATAGCTATGTGTGCAACACCATTTTTGTTGACCCACCACGAGCAGGTATTGACCCAGCTACGTTGGACTTAGTGCAAGGTTATGAGCGGATTTTGTATATCTCGTGCAATCCCGACACCTTAAAAGACAATTTGCAGCAATTAAATCAGACTCACAAGGTGACACGTTTTGCGCTATTCGATCAGTTCCCTTACACCGACCATATGGAAACAGGTGTACTGCTAGAGCGCATTAAGTAAGGATTTATTTCATTACAGACACCCGAAAAAATCTCTCTGGGTACGGCTCTGGGTACGGGAAGAGTTTGCATGCCCCAAAAACTGACTGCTATCGATGCGACTACAGAGCAATGAAGTAGTTTTTAGCAGCTGCAAATAAGTAAGGGGCTGCCATATGGCAGCCCCTTACTTATGCTTCAACAAATTATAAATTCCACGGTCGAAGACCAAAATGACCTTTTAAGAAATTTATTTGAAGTGCCTAGTGGGTCGACAATGAACCACTCTCAGGCGTACTAACTCATACACGAACTGACAGTTTTTATTGTATAAGTTTCTACTCGAAACAACACAACTCACTTTTGGACAAAAGCGTGCTATGTTTTGCGTGAAATTATTTCAATTTCGGATAAACAAAAATAATCCCAAACGCTGAGTCGTAATGAACTTAAGGATGTAACGCTTGGCTTGAGGCTTTACCTTTACACCATTCACCGCTGTTGTGCTGCTTTTTAAACGCGCACATGCTATCCCATCGACCACTTATGCCACTGTATTGACGTCGAAACTCTTTGGCTGATGTGAGCCACGCATCGGGCGCAATGCCTAATTCATTGAGTAGTTTCGGCCGTTGATTATCGATATAGCCTTTCTTATCAAGGCGGATGGCGCGGCCTGTCCAATCAATCAGTTCGAGATAATCGGCAAAGTGAAACGGAATACCCACTTGCTGATTCAGGTGAGCTGCGCCATCGAATTGGACCAGAGACTTGTGGGGAATATGAGCTTCATTAGTTGAGAAGTCAGTTTGTAGCTTTGAGATAGCTAATGGGCGCTTGGGTGAATCTAGCGAGTTAATTCGCTCCTGAATCGATGTAAAATCAGAGGATTGCAAAGAATCGGCAATGCCTGCTCTGATTGGATTTAAATCGACATACATCATGCACGCGAGCAAGGCTTGCTCATCTAACAGTGCTTGCGATTTAAAACGACCTTCCCAAAAGGCGCCTTTGCACTCATCTTCACGATTAGCCTTACGGGCAATTTCTTCGTTTAAACAACGCATAAACCAAGAAATACTGCTTAAT
>NZ_JTLE01000017.1:0-3284 GCF_000798835.1 Shewanella sp. ZOR0012 | reverse complement strand
TGTAGTGGTCAACTAAATTTGGCCACAGCTTTAGAATCTTCCCAAAATCTTCGCTCTGATTCATTTGGGCTCAATCCTGCATTGTAATGATGTGGCCTGACTTCACAGTAATAACCAATGATGTAGTCAGTCACATCTTGTTTGGCTTCCCTAAAACTCATATAGCCTTGTGTCGGGAGCCATTCCGTTTTTAAACTTCTGAAAAACCGCTCCATTGGCGCATTATCCCAGCAGTTACCACGACGACTCATACTCTGGGTGATTTGATATTTCCACAGCCGCTGACGGTATTTCAGGCTGGTATAATGGCAGCCTTGATCTGAATGAAATATCAGGTTTTTAGGCTTACCACGAGATTCAAAGGCCATATCTAAGGCCTTCACCGTTAACTCAGTATCCGGTGAAAATGACATCGCCCAACCAATGGCTTTTCTCGAAAATAAATCCAGCACAACCGCTAAATAACACCAACGATTACCAGCCCAAATATACGTCACATCGCCACACCAAACGGTGTTTGGTTCGACAACTGCAAATTGTCTCTTGAGTAAATTAGGGATGGTCACATGCTCATTTTCAGCCCTTTTATAGCGGTGCTTGGGTTGTTGGCAGCTCACTAACCCAAGCTTTTTCATTAACCGAGTAGCCCTATAACGACTTAACGTAAAGCCTCGTTCAGAGGCGATTGTGGCAATACTTCTCGCACCCGCAGACTGTTTGCTTTCAGCATGTATCGCTTTGATTTCACATTCTAAAAATCGCTGCTCTGGTGTTACACAAAGCTCGCGGCTTATCCAATAACGGTAACTGCTCCGGTTCACGTTGAATACATGGCATAACACTGAAATAGGGTATTTGTTGCTCTGATTGAGTTTCTCGATTATCGAGAATTGTTCAGCGAGTCCGACATCAATAGAGCGGTAGCCTTTTTTAGGATTTCTTTCTCGAGATTAATTCGTTCAATTTCGCGTTTTAGCGCCCTGATTTCAATCTGCTCAGGTGTCATGGGGGAGGCTTTAGGAGCAAGCCCTTGGCGCTCAACCTGAAGCTGTGTTACCCACTTACTGACCGTCGATTTCCCCACGTTCATGGCTTTTGCAGCCGCTTCTTGTGTGTAACCTTGATCAACGACTAATTGAGCTGTTTCGAGCTTAATGGCTGCGCTATATCGAGCACGTTTACTTTTATTCATGTTATCACCTAAATGGGTTATGAGTGAGATCATAACATTTCTTATTAGGTGGCCAAATTCAGTGTGCCACTACACAGCTCTGCAACTATTGGGGATACTATCAGAACCGATAAAACCCGAAGCCAAAACAATATCCCATCTCGCTCTTCTTTCTTTTCAGTAGAAAGCTCATCGAACCCTTGATACAAACCAACAAAATTGAACGCATTTTCATATTTTGACAAGGATTCTTTAAGTGAATTAACCCTAGTTTCTCTTTCCGACAGCTCAGAATCCCAATCATCTCTTAGCTTTTCTGCTTTAGCAGAAACCACATTGAAATTTTTCAGGCTATCTATACCGTCGCTATTGGCTATAGCCTTGAAAATACTAATTGGCATATCACGAATCGCATATTCGATTTGTTCTTTTGCGTTGTGTTCAAATGAATCAACGTTATTAAAAACAAATCGTTTGGCTGCTTCAAACTCCATAGCCAAATCGTTTTTCATGGAAAGGTATAGCTCGAACAGAAAGCGGAAGCACATCGAACAAATATCATCCAGCCTTTCTTTGGATAGTCCTTTTTCTTCATCAGCCAGACGATTAATAAATTGGCCACCAATCCATTGAATGTTTATCTGACAAAGCTCATCCCATTGTTCGGGCTTATTTTCCATTGAACTTATTACTAACCGAATCAGGCTATTCCTTTGTTTTTCAAAATCGTCGGCAGGAGCCAAGCCATCAACCTTGTGTTTGAACTTAGCTAGAACCGTTTTGCTTTGATTCGTATTAAAGAGTTCTGCCATGTGGCTCCCTATTTATGATGCATGTAACGCTCGCAGCACAGGCCGAAACCCGCGCAGCGGTTGAGGTCCAGGCCACGCAGTGGCCGATTGTGACTGCGTTTGTTAGGCATTTTTCACCAATGGATTAACTAGATCAAATGATGTTTCTGATAAAACTTCGCCTGAAATTGCTCCCAATATAGCCATTTCGAAACGTTCCTTAAATTCATAAAGCTGCTCTGGGTTAATATTACTTATCTCAAATACATCGTTCTTATTGAAGTGGGCTGATATCAAATTGAGAACTCTTTGCTGAAGATACAAAAGCATATATGCCAGCTCTCTTTCAACAGGTAAATCGGTATTCTGATGTTTAGCAATTTCCAACAAATCAAAATGAAGTGCCCAAAAAGATTTTGAGTCCCACTCACCGTACTCGGTAAGTCGCTCATAAAAAGAGCCTTCCCATCTCGTGTTGCCCGGAATATTTCTCGTAAGTTCGGAATGCATCAATTCTTCCTGAAATGCCTAACAGTGTATTACCCGCACTTCTAATAAAACCCACTCCGTATAGAGTTAGACATGGGAATAAACGAGTAAATAAATTAATCATGACAATAAGTTAGCATCAGTATCAGTGGACTTTCAACATTTTTCATCCAGGAAAATCGAGACCTTATTTACCGAGAAACATTTTGGCGCGGTAAGTAGTATTAGACAAAGTGAAAGAGTAATAATTTCAGTTAATTGCATAAAAACCCAAGCAAAAACCGATACCTTTTTAGGCTCGCTTTAAAGTTAGTTTATAAATTTCCCAGAAAGATGGGACGACAGGCACAAATCTTTAGGACTAACAGCTAACACCAAGGCAACAGAAGTTCACCATCCCCTGCGAAGTTGCGCGGGGCGTTGAAGACTCTTTATTAAATGGATTGCGCGTGACGCAGACAGGACGTCTGCGTAGCTTTCGGGGAAGGGCGAATGAAAATCGGTGATTTTCGCGCTTATGAGCGAGAGGCAGGGACTGCCGAACTAGAGTGCTTTACATGGATGTAAAGCGAGCCATCGGAAGCGTTAGCGATTTTCGAATAAGCATGAAGCCCTGCTTTATAAATAGAGAATCAATGCATGTAACTTCGCTAGGGTGAGTGCTGCATAGCTGCGTTACGAACGAGAGCCATGGATGGCGAACTGGCAGTTAGACATGGACGTTGTTCGGCAAGGACTCTTGTTAACAAAGATCCAAGAGGGAATTGCTGTTGATCCCCTCTTGGTCGACTCTTTATTAAATTATTAAAAAATCAGGGGGTGAAGCCCCACGA
>NZ_JTLE01000016.1:0-3999 GCF_000798835.1 Shewanella sp. ZOR0012 | reverse complement strand
AATCCGCAATATCTCAGGTAATGGTGCTTACGACACGAGAGCCTGTCATGATGCCGTTCGTAGAAAACGCGCTTTAGTGCTCATCCCGCCTCTGGAAAGTGCAGAGCTCTGGGAACCAGGACATCCACGTAATTTAGCGGTCAGTTGGCAATTCAAATTAACAGTGGAAGATGCACTATGGGTATCATTGTCGGTCAATCTCAGAAACTGCCATGTATAGGGTAAAGCAACTACTAAGTGGCAGATTAAGCCTACGAAATTATAACTGTCAGGTAGGAGAAACTTACGGGATGATAAGGGCGTTGAACAAGCTCACAGGGCTAGGTATGCCTGAAACTCACTATATAGTTTGATATTTAAACAATTATGGGGGCTTTGTTCGCTGAGTCGAATTAGGAAACAAAGCCACTTCAAACTTGAGAGTTGGCGTGCTTGGAGTTGAATAAGTACTACAAAATTATGATAAAGGAAAACTCAAAATAGTTTATATCCGATATATGGTACGTCCCACTATTGCAAGTAAAAACGTAAATAACGAGCTGATTTTATATTTATAGCTTAAATTTGCTAACTAAACTTATTAGATCCTGAGATTCATTAGTTAATTCATTTGCTGCATCAGCACAACGCTCAGAATTACTACTATTATGTACGGTTACTTGGTCAATTTGCTTAATCCCTTGATTAATCTCGGCAGCACCTGTCGATTGCAGTGTTGATGCCTCAGCAATATCCATAATTAATAAAGAGACGGTACTAATATTATCTACAATATCTTTTAGCGCACTTGAGGTTTGAGTACTCAATTCAATACCTCGTTTCGTTTTTAGTGCAGAGTTATTAATAATTTTTACTGTATCTTGAACTGCTGCAGCACTTCGCGCAGCTAGCTTACGAACTTCATCAGCAACCACGGCAAAGCCCCGACCGGCATCTCCCGCACGGGCAGCTTCAATTGCTGCATTAAGCGCTAACAAATTAGTTTGCTCTGCAATATCTTCTATTGCACCGATAATCTTGGTAATTTCATTTCCAGAAGTTTCAATGTCACTCATCGCTAAACTCAGCTCTTCCATTAACTGATTGCCTGTTTTGGCAAGATCGTTACTCTGTTTCGATAGCGAGTTAGCCTGTTGAGCATTTTTTGCACTTTGATTAATTTGCTCTGTGATGTGAGTAATCGTGGCACTTATTTCTGTAACTGATGCCGCTGATTGAGTTGCTCCACTTGCTAGATCATGACTCAATTCGGAAACTGATAATGCATTGTTACCAATCACATTAGAACGTTGCTTGATTTGTAGAATTAAATTATTAAGATCTTCTACCATTTTTCTTAGAGAGTTACCTAATTGGTCATCTTGTGATGCTAGATTGACTTTTACGGTTAAATCTCCCTGCGAAATCATCTCAGCGACTGTTACTTGCTCATAAAGGGATGCAGCCATATCATCCAAAGCTTGAGATAACTGTCCAATCTCATCTGATGAATGGTGGTTTAGCCTATGATCGAAGCGACCCTGCGCAATGATTTTAGCCATATTCACTGATGCTAGAATGGGTTTGGTTATATTATGTGAAAAGTAAATGATTCCTAAAGTTGCGACAATAGTAATAAGTAAACCAATCAAAATCTGGTCAATAAAGTTTTCTTGGTTTTTGTCCGCTAGTTGTTTACTAAGTAGAGTTGCATTTTCTAGGACTATGTCTTTATTAACTTCAATTGTTATTCCCCACTGGATATTTGAATTGCCAAAAGTGATAGGAATTAACACCTTATAAAGATTATTTTGTGTGTCATCTGAGACGAAGTTCTCGCCTTTTTTTATTAGAGAAATTACTAAAGATGCATCATCGTTATATACGTTCTTGATAGTTTGTCCTATAAACTCCGGTTTTTTACTGTCTGCGATCAGCAAACCATCGGCAGTTGAAATTGTCACACGGCTGTTGCCTTGATAAATTTTGTTTGACAGATGTTTAGCTAACGCCTGAACAAAATCAAGGTTGAAATCTGCACCTGCAACCCCTAAAAATTCTCCATTAACGATTATTGGTGCTGACATGGTTGCTAACCAAACTGATTTTCCCTGAACAATATAAGGTAAAGGTGCTGTAACGGTTTCTCTTGATGTTGCTTTCGGCACTTGATACCAAGCACCTTTGACAATACCATTTGGGTGAGTATCTATCGAATCATATTCGACCAGAGGTTGAGTGCTTACATTGCCGTTTGCATCTCGGGTTACATAAGGTACATATCTGCCCATACCGCTGCTGTCACCTCGTGACAAACTAATACTATCATTTCCATCAAACCTGTTAGGTTCCCATGCACTATAAGTCCCGTTTAAGTCATGGTCTTTTTTTAGAAATGATAAAAGAACATCAGTATAATCATCACGATTAAGCCGGTTAGAATTCGATTCTGTATCTTGCTTTTTGATACTAGAGACAAATGTTGCAATGGCTTTTGCTGTTTCTAAGCTAGCATCAATTTTTTCATTGATGGTTCTTGCTGCATCAGATGCAGTTAACTCTAGTTTTTTTAGAGCTTCTTCTTTAATCAGGTTCGATGACTCTGATGATACGAAATTACGCGATTCATTGGCCGAATAAACACTATAACCGACGAGTAAAACAGAAGCCGATACAAGACAAATACCAGTCGCTAAAGCTATTTTAGCCTTTATAGAATTTATTATCATAGAGTAACCTTAAGTATATGTTATAATCTTAATTTTATTCATGTTAGTTTACGGTTAAACTTATGTTAATAGTGGGCAACACTCTATGTATAGTCAATAAAGATATAATGTGCCGAAAAATTTTGATGGACATGTGATATTGCTCACAATATAAACCAATTCCAAATTATTAAGTTTTCTAATTAATCAATTAGAAACTCTATTTAATAATCTAAGATATACTGCATCAATAATGGTTTTAAGTTCGAGTTTGCTAGTTTTTTGATCGTTTAATTATAAAATCATAGTTAATGCCTAGATGTGCTAATAAATTAATTTAAAAATAAAGCATATATAATAACAGGTATAATGGAAGTTATATTGACTGTTAAAAATGCAAAAGGAAGTATCTTAAGGTATTGCATTGCTTGCATGCCAAATAAAGATAAAATATTCAGAGCTATAACAATTAATGCACTCACACTTGCTATATTTATCAGTAAAGAGAGTACCAGTGTTTGTTGTACTAATGATAAGTCGTCATATATCCCCGCATTAGTAATATCAATTAGTGCAGCCTCCCGATTTGCTAAGGTTTTTGCAATCCATGCATGTGTGATAGCATCAGCAGCCATAGGTGTAAGCCCTAAATCCTTAAAGAGTAGTGTTGGGTAGTGTGTCAGATAGCTCCAGTCGATATTAAACTTATATGCTGAACCTTTTATCGTTTCAAAAAACATAATGGTAATTGCTTTATTGGCAGTAAGTTTACTTGCTCCCACTAGGTACTGGATTAGATATGAAGATAATTTTTGGGGTTCGGATTTATCGTGAGTACTTTTATCTAAATTTTTTATCGATAAACTAGAACTTCTGATACTGATGGGGATGGAAATGACGATTATCAAAGAGGGCAATGCAATACTAGCTATTAGAATTTGATATATAGGTATACCTAATGAAGATAGTGAAATACAGCTAATGCCTCCAGCAGAGCTAAGCCCGAGTAATAAAACTATGAATCGATCACATTGTGTAAGCTTTAGCTTTTCAGCTTTCAAAAAAAGTAATAAGTTTGAACAACCTAATAAGAAGGTTAAACCAAAAATTTTTTGATTTAGCGGCATTGTTAACTTGCTTAATGAGTAATGTAGCTTTTGGTTAATAAGGAAGTGGCAAATGCCAAGCAGTGCACAGATCAATATTGCACCAGGAGCTATATCACTGAGAAACTGTTGCGTAATCTTAAAGTGTTCTGGAAACTTAATAATAAATTTATTTTTAATGAAAAAGATTGTGACGATAATGAATA
>NZ_JTLE01000015.1:0-698 GCF_000798835.1 Shewanella sp. ZOR0012 | reverse complement strand
CGATACTCTTCCTCACGCGCCGCGATAACCCATGCCATTCTCGCGAGTTTATTGGCGACGGCCACACAGGCTCGATTAAAACCTCGGCGCTCTGCTAACTGTATTGCCCAGCAGCTAAATTTATCCTGTTTATGACAACTGTGCTGCAACACCGCTCTGGCGCCGTGAATAAACAGGGTACGTAAATACGCATTTCCCCGCTTGCTTATCCCAAGGAGGTTATCTTTACCTCCGCTGCTGTGTTGCTTGGGAACCAAGCCACACCAAGCTGAAAAGTGTCTACCATTACTGAAGTCTTTACCCTCTCCAGCAGCCGCATAAAAGGCCGTAGCGGTGACGGGACCAATACCTGGGATAGTCTCTAAACGCTGGCAAATCACATTGTTTTTCGTTTCAGTGAGTACTTGGGTATCACAATCCTTAAGCCGTCTTTCTATATCTGTAAACTCTTCATATAACTGATAAAAAATTGTTCGACCTTTGGTAGTCAGCGCATTGGTTTCGTTAGTCAAAATCTCAGGAAACTGTACTTTAAAAGCCGATTTACTTTTGGCTATCACGATGCCGTATTCAGCTAACATACCTCGCACTTGGTTGATTAAGGCTGTTGATTGCTTAGTTAATCGTTCGCGCATTCGGTGGAGCAGTTGCACATCTTGCTGCTCGACGCTTTTGGGTTTTACAAACCGCATGTTGGG
>NZ_JTLE01000014.1:0-5860 GCF_000798835.1 Shewanella sp. ZOR0012 | reverse complement strand
GCATCGATAAAGGCCTTTAAGCCATTGGCATCACCAAAACGATGGGTCGGCGCATACAGACCAACGGGTTGATACCCCCAAGAGCCGTCGAAGGGATATTCACTGATCGGCATCAACTCGATATGGGTAAAGCCTTGCTCTTTCACATAGGGGATCAACTGCTCGATTAAGTCTTGATAATCAAAATATTGCTCACCAAACTCGCCTTTTCGGCGCCAAGAGCCTAACTGCACTTCGTAGATAGACATAGCGGCGCGATGCCAAGCCGTGGTCGCCCGTTTGTCCATCCATTGTGTATCTGCCCAAGGGTGTTGGTGTTTTTTCGGCACTATGGAGGCATTGTGCGGCGCACATTCCATTTGGGTCGCCATAGGATCAGATTTAGCGTGACGCTCGCCATTTTGATAAATCAAATCAAACTTATAGTGCGCGCCTTCGGTAACATCAGGCAGAAAAATCTCCCATAAGCCGTTGGCCAGATGTTGGCGCATCACATGGCGAGTATCGTCCCAGTGATTAAAATCCCCCACCACAGAGACCCGCTTAGCATTGGGCGCCCATACGCAAAAATGCACGCCTTCTACGCTATCGATTTGGCGCCAGTTCGCACCTAAAAAGCGATAGGCCTGCTCAGCGCTTCCTTCGCCGAAGAGGTATAAATCTTCACTATTGAGGAGTGAACCAAACTGATAAGGATCGATAATATCCAGCTCGCAAAGGGGATAAGTCACCCGTAGCGCATACAAAAAGGGCTTAACCCGTCTGCCTAGCGTACCCGCAAACAGCCCCGCCTCATTGACCCGCTCAAGGCTCGCCACCTTACGGCCATCCTTAAGACTTATCACATCAACCTTTTGGGCGTTGCGTAAAAAACAGCGCACCACCAAGGCCTTGCCCTCGTTGATGCTGTGCATACCGAGCAGGGAAAACACATCCGTATATTGACCGTTTAACAGCGCGACATCGCTACCGTCATAGAAGTAAGTCTGGGCTTGAGTCATCATTTGGCTTCCATTTTTAGTCAAAGGGTATCTGTATGCGCAGCCGTTTCTGGCAAATGTCTTGCCGCAGCAATGAGTTGCAAACGCTTAGCCAGCGTAGGTTTAACCGCTGCCTCGCTTAGGCTGATTGGCAATCGCCGCTGCCAATTCGGGTACTCGAGCCAAGTGCCGGGGATATTCACCGCATGGCGGTCCCCCAGCAGATCGCACCACTGCACGCTATAAAGCGCGCTGTTGCCCGAGGCGCCAAAGGGCATCCACGCCGTTAATAAATCTTCAATATCAATCTGTTGAATATCTGTCTCTGGCAATAAGCCCTGGGAGATTAAGCACTGCGCCAGCTGGTGCTTTTCCTGCTCACGTCCGGCTAAGGCCTCACCTAATTGCTCGTCGGAATTGAACAGTTCGAGTTGTCGCCTCAGGTGCAAATCGCTGCCCGTCCACCAAGCGACTAAGGTCGGCACATCGTGGTTTGCCAGCATCATCAAACTCTGGAACTTATACTGGCTCGGCGGCTTAAAGCCTTGATGGTCTTTGCAGAAGTAGAACAGCTCGTTGGAATAGACCCCCGCCTGATACAGGCGATGAATAATATCGGGCGGCACTAGGCCTAAATCCTCACCAATCACCACACAGCGAGCACGTTGACTCTCAAGGCAGAGAATCGCCAACAGGGTTTCGACCGGGTAATACACATAGGCGCCATGGCCGAGGCGCTTATCTAGTGGCCACCACCAGAGCCGCAGCAGCCCCATCACATGGTCGATTCGCAGCGCACCGCAGTGGGTCATATTGGCGCGGATTAACGCAATAAAATGGCGATATTGATGCTGTTTAAGCTTGACGGGATCGAGGGGCGTAAGGCCCCAGTTTTGTCCCTGTGGCGCGAAGGGATCCGGCGGTGCGCCTATGCTAGCGTTTAAGCAGAACTGCTGCAAATTAGCTTGAACCTCAACGCCATGTAGCGCAGCGCCCACGGCCAAATCGCGGATAAGCCCTATGCCCATTCCCGCTTCTTTAGCTTTGAGCTGGCACAATTGCAGTTGATCTTCGGCCACAAACTGCAGGTACAAATAAAAGCCTTCATCCTGTGCTATGGCCCTTGGGCTGCGTAGCGATTCGGCTTGGGCAAATTCCCTGAGCGACGCGCCCTGCTGTGCTACAAAATCCTCAAATCGCTGCGCCCTTGGTGTGTTTGGCTGTAAATGGTGTTCGCAAAAGATTGTGTATAAACGTGCAAAGGCGCGGTACTTAAGCTCACTCACCTTGGGATAATCGAGCCAGTTCTCCGCATTGAGTAGGGCAATGGCTTCTTGCCATTCCTTCGCCGCAAACTCCGTCTTTAATGGCTCAAATTCAGGCACACTAGGTAAATGAATATACAGCGGATTCAGCCTTCGACGATCGCATGGACTATAAGGGCTCGGATGTTCCGGCGCGGCAATATCTAAGGCATGCAATGGATTAAGTTGAATAAAATCGGCGCCATATTCGGCCACTAAACCAATCAGTTGCTCTAAATCGCCAAAGTCGCCGATACCCCATTGGCTTTCGCTGCGCAGACTATAAAGCTGAAGACTCACTCCCCACGGTTTATGGCGCTTTCCTTGCGCCACAGCGCTCATCACCCCTTGATAGGCGGTTCTCGGTGCCACCATAAAAGTGCCATGGAACTCAGTCGCCTTACTTGCTACAGAAATGCTTGCTGATGAGTTGCTTGCTGCTGAGGTACTTGCCGATGCTAGGCCGTGCTGAACATCTGCCAGCCCAAGCAAACTGACGCTCAGAGTGTGGTAGCCCAATCCCAAGCAAGATAAATCACTTAAGTTGTCTTTATTGTCAGATGTATTTGGCGCGGTGCTAACATTTTCCCATGAACGGCGAGTCTCTGAATCGATATATGGCTCACTGGTATCGTCCACATCACGGCAATAAAACTCATGACCTAAGAGGTCGAGGCGGTATTGCAGGAACTGACACTCATTGGCAAAGGGGCTATTGCCAAACGGTGCCAACTCCTGCGCCTGAATCCGATAATCCCCAATCGGTTTTAGCGCCCCAAATGGCACCTCAAGAATAACCCTCTCCCCTTGCTCACAGGTAAAGGTGAGCAGCAGATCGCCACGGTAAGATTGAGGTAAATACAGGCAGACCCAAGGTTCATCGACATAACACCAATGAAACGCCGGCAACACTTGTGTCCAATGGTGTGCATCGAGTTGATACACCTGAGCGTCAAGCTCGTCGCCACAGGGTAAACTCGTTAACGGTTCATCCTTTGCCTCGCAGGGCTGAGTATTTTTTTCCTGCAACATACAGGTCAAAATCCCTTGCCTGTCAGCCTCGGGAATGCGGATGTACTGGCCAAAGCAGTCGGTAAAGTCTGCTCCCACGCCCCGCAAATACAGCAACTTCTCCAGCCCCATATTTGTCGCCCCCGCGACTGCTCATCCATAGCCTTAGATAGGCAGTAACCATGCCAGCGCAAAATAACAGCATGAAGACAGATTTGTGTCAGCCAGATGACAACAAAGAAAACTTATAAATCAGCATCTTGAACAAAATACGTGCCTTTATCACCCAAGCCTTTGCCCACCGAGCCATCTCGCAAACGCACTAGTTTGAAGCAGGGAGTGATTAAAAAAGGTGCAACGCGCTTAAATGGCGCAAGCAAAACAACATCTTATCTTTGAGTACATTAGTGAGCTTTATCCCTTAGGTTGAATGCCTCTCTGGCACGGGGGTGATTAGATTGGCAACTAGCTGCAACACTTTGTATCAATTACATTTTTCATCTTGAAATCCCCTTCATCGCTCTGTCACTATGCGCGCGCAAAACAAAAACAACACTTAATCGCAACATTTACCCATGCCCGCTTACATTATCCAAGCAGGCAAAGGCGTGGCGAACAACGCAAAAATAAGGAAATTGATATGAAAAGAATCACGGGACTTTTACTCGCCAGCAGTTTGAGCATGGTCCTCAGTGCCTGCGGCGGTGGCGAAGATGATCTCACTCCCAATATCCCCAAACCCGACCCAACTCCACCGAGCTTAAGTGCCGATGTCTGTTATTTAATGAGTACCACAAAGGGGGATTTAACCTTAGCCATCGACCTCACCCATATGCCCATCACGGGTAAGAACTTTAAACAATATGTCGATAAGTCCTTCTATAACGGCACCTTATTCCACAGAACCATTAATAACTTTATGATCCAAGGCGGCGGTTTCACCACGGGATTACAGAGCAAGCCAACGAGCTCGCCGATTAAAAACGAGGCCGCGGTCGGCATCAGTAACAAACGAGGCACTATCGCGATGGCGCGTACCACAGTGCCAGATTCGGCAACATCACAGTTCTTTATCAATGTGTTGGATAATCCCCAGCTCGATGCTTCGGCGAGCAGCTATGGTTATGCTGTGTTTGGTAAAGTCATCGAAGGGATGGATGTGGTCGATCAGATAAGCATTGTGCCGACCAAAACCAGTAACGGTTTTAACGACACACCAGTGACTGAGATTTTGATTAATAGTGTGACAGAAACCAACTGCCCCAAAGCTTGATAAATACTCGGGGTTAAATAAAAAGCACTGATTTATCAGTGCTTTTTATTATTCTCGGCCCAAGGAGATTATTCATCCCCTTGAATTTTACCCACTAACAACATAGGTGCTGCGTCGATTTTATCGGCGTCCATCATGGCCGCAATTCGCTCCACCGATGAGAGTAGCTGACTCTGCTCCCACTCTTCAAGATTTTGATATTGCTTAATAAAGTGTTCCTGAAGTGGTTTAGGAGACGCCTCTAAAAGTGCGCGCCCCGCATAACTTAAATACAAATGGACTTTACGCTTATCGGACTCGCTGCGTTTGCGGATCACTAATCCCCGCCCTTCGAGCCTATCAATAATCGTCGTCACAGTGGCTGGGCTGAGGGTGATTTCTTCGGCCACCTGCTTGGCTAAGGGAGCGCCGAGTTGGGCAATTTTCTGCATCACCATCAACTGTGGTCCCGTCAAGCCGGAATGCTTATTGAGTTGCCGCGAATGAATGTCGATAGCGCGGATCACGCGGCGCAGTGAAATCAGCAGTTGTTCATATTTTTCCATCGTACTTCACATACTCCTCATCAACTCAACGGCCGCACCTTACCAGAAACTCAACCACAACTCACCTTGGCAGGCAATTTTATCGCGTAATAATCTGAGTTTAACTAAACAAGCAAAAGCTGAAAAAAGCGTTAAAAAACATAGCGTATGCAGCCCTTAATCTCTGTCATAAAAATTCATTATTTAGTTATCTAGTTCCAACTTTAGTGCGAATTTCACCTCAGGAATCTATCTAAACCGATCTAGATCACAACTTGGCTACCCCTTAATTGGTAGTTTGGTCACCAGAAAGAAACAAATTTAATATACAAGCAAATAGGTGGATATATGGCTGCTAAATTTTTTATTCCTTCCGTCAACGTATTAGGCAAAGGCGCAGTAGATGATGCTATTGGTGATATCAAAACCTTAGGCTTTAAACACGCGCTAATTGTGACGGATAAACCTTTAGTCAATATTGGTCTAGTCGGTGAAGTGGTCGAAAAACTCGGCCAAAATGGTATTACCTCAACCGTGTTTGATGGCTTACAACCTAACCCAACCGTCGGGAACGTTGAAGCCGGTCTGGCACTGTTAAAAGCCAATCAATGCGATTTTGTGATTTCACTCGGTGGCGGCTCACCACACGATTGCGCTAAAGGTATCGCTCTTGTGGCAACCAACGGCGGCAGCATCAAAGACTACGAAGGCTTAGACCAATCCGCTAAGCCACAACTGCCATTAGTAGCCATTAACACCACCGCCGGC
>NZ_JTLE01000089.1:0-483 GCF_000798835.1 Shewanella sp. ZOR0012 | reverse complement strand
AAATGCCTGTCTCTCATACACAAATCCCTGAACAATGCTCAGGGATTTTTTTTGAACTCATTCCCCGCATTGTGATCAGATCGTCTAGGGCTAAATATTCGAGGCGATTATGATGAAGATGATGGATCCAGAGCAGTGGGCGCAATGTCAATTTGGGCACGCAAACCTCAACGACCCAAGACGTACACAAAGACTTGTTTCACTGGCTACCTCAATTACCCAACAACCCGGAGTTGCCGTGTCCAGACTTCCCTTATCCCCCGCTGAGATTGAAGGGGCCTACCGATTTATCCGCAATGAGAATATTCAAGCCAGTGATATTGCTGAAGCGGGTTTTCAAGCCACCGCGCAGCAAGCTCGAGAGCATGACATCTTGTTAGCACTAGAGGATACCACCTCGCTGACTTACAAGCATGACAGTGTCAGGGAGGAGTTAGGTCATACCAATCAAGGGGATAAAAACCGTGCCATTCTGGCGCATTC
>NZ_JTLE01000088.1:3210-4041 GCF_000798835.1 Shewanella sp. ZOR0012 | reverse complement strand
CCTCTGAATGTGCCGACTGTTGAGCTAAATGATCGTAAAGCCGCTTTTCAAGGGAAAGATAATTAAACCATGAAGTAATCCCATAAACGGCCGCCATGATAAGAATCAAAGGCAGCGCAATATGGGATAAAATTTTGCTGCGGAAAGTACGAAGTTTACTTTTATCCATGGCGTCGCCTCAAAGCCCCCGTTTTAAGTCCCCCCCTTTTTGGGGTAGCTCTTATAAAGTAAACGAAGAACGCTGTGGCGACAATCTCAAAGTTAAAATAATGTGAACTAATATATTGTTTTCACAACATTAATAAACAGGGTTTAGCGTACGGTTAGTGAATGTTCGAACAAAATAGCTTTGGGTTTCAGCAATGATAATGTGCCGCAATCCAATAATCGCAATCAAATTAGGTATGGCCATTAAGCCATTTACCGTATCAGCCAGTAACCAAATCACATCCAACTTGATAAAAGCCCCACCAGCAATCAGGCCTAAAAACAAGATTTGATAGGCACGCAGCCCGCGCTCGCCCACTAAGTAGTACCAGCAACGTTCACCATAGTAATGCCAGCCTAAAATGGTCGTAAACGCAAAGCAGACCAAGGCGATAGTGACTAAATACTGGCCGATGGCCGCGGAGCCACCTAAGCTAAACGCCGCACTGGTCATGGCCGCGCCCGCAGTGTCACCGCTCCATACCCCAGTGATGATAAGCACTAATCCCGTCATAGTGCAGATGATAATAGTATCGAAAAAGGTGCCAGTCATACTCACTAAGCCCTGCTCGACGGGCTCATTGGTTTTTGCCGCAGCCGCAGCAATGGGCGCACTGCCTAAGC
>NZ_JTLE01000088.1:2727-3200 GCF_000798835.1 Shewanella sp. ZOR0012 | reverse complement strand
CGCTGGTATTGCCCGCTTCATCGTTAGTTAACACGTTGCCGCTGGCGACGGTGTCCTCAACGACAGTTTTGCTGTCATCTGCTGAATCTGTCAGTCTGGCCAGATCTTGCCCAGAAGTGCTATTTCCTGCTTGATCTGTAACAACAGCCGTGATTACTAGATTAGTACCGATGGCTGGAGCGATGATTCCGAGTTGTAAGCCATTATTTAAAATTTCTTGAGTGACTAGCCCATAAAATAGGGTGTTACCCGCTTGATCTGTAACTATTAATAGATCACCGATCGAGGTGCCAAGCCCCACAGTAACGGTGATATTTACCGGTCCTGTTAATTCAGTAGGATTAATGAAGCCATCGTTATTTAAGTCTTCATCAATAGTAACTGTCGGTGCAGCGGCAGATTGAGTATCAATCACCACATCTTGGGTAACAGTTTTGCTGTTGCCGGCCACGTCGGTGACGGTGGCGCTGACA
>NZ_JTLE01000088.1:1807-2717 GCF_000798835.1 Shewanella sp. ZOR0012 | reverse complement strand
CGCTCACTACGAAACCATCGCTAAAAAGAATAATATTTCAGCCGCAGATGTCGCCAAATTAGCTGGTGAAAAAGCCATCGCTGCAACAGAAAAAGGCAACTATGTGCAAAATGCTCAAGGCAAATGGGTTAAGAAATAGCCTGTTTTAATGACAATTGAGCACCGACTAAACCCATCGAAGAACGCCTGCAATTGCAGGCGTTTTGTTTATCGAGATCGACCGCCACATCCATGGTAATCCTCCTGATGGCTTTGCTCCCTCAAACTAACAGTACTGGTGTTATTTCTGCTCTTTTTCTTGACGTAACAAAGCTATAGCTGACTCAAACTCCACAATCACACCACCCGCAGTTGTTTTGGCAATATAAGCATCATTAGTCTCCAGACTGAAGTGGCATAGTGAATTTGTCATCAAGGAACGGACGTAAATGCTTAGGAACACCCTTGCGGATTTTCTAGGTTCCAGACTTTGGATCGCGGTATGGTTGAGTCATAAATGCCATCGTTTTGTACCACCCTTTTGTACCACCTTAAGGTGCCAAAGGTTGGTGAGCCATTGGATTTAGCAACTATAATTCATAGGTTTATGATAGAAAAGAAAAAACCCGACGAGAGAGGGAGTCTACTTCATGACATAACGTATTGAAAAATATAATTAATACATACCAAAAACAGTGCTGCATTACTTTTTGCATTACTTCCGATTTTTGATATTTTCTTCAATTAGACCAATGACTTACCCTGAGAATTCGACTCCTTAACCTCCATTCAGAATAACAACATAAACAATTGTATTTACTAGCTTTTGCTCAATTTTAAAAAAGTCAATAACAATTTAAAACAAATAACGCTAATCGTCATTTTTGACCAATATTCGCACATCTGTGATTTATTTTGATAGCTTCAATAC
>NZ_JTLE01000088.1:0-1797 GCF_000798835.1 Shewanella sp. ZOR0012 | reverse complement strand
TGGTTAAGCATTGAACAAGGAGGTTTGTATGCCGCGCCCTCGCAGAACTCAGATAAGTCTTGAAGACACGCCCTATTACCATTGCTGTAGCCGCGTGGTGCGGCGGGCATTTTTATGTGGTGATGACAGTTACTCGGGTAAAAATTATGACCATCGTCGAGGTTGGGTAGAATCGCTAATGTTTGAACTTGAAGCTGTTTTTGCTATTGATATCGCAGCCTTTGCCGTGATGTCTAATCATCTGCATCTGGTGTTGCGAGTCGATATCGAGACGGCAAATCGTTGGACTGACCGCGAAGTGCTTGAGCAGTGGCATAAGTTGTTTAAAGGCGATGAGTTAACGCAAAAATTCGCTAAAGGTGAGTTAGTCGAAGCCCATCAGGTCAACCGATTAAAGCACTCAATCGCCCTTTATCGTAGTCGTTTGTGTGATATCTCATGGTTTATGCGCTGCCTTAACGAACCAATAGCAAGGCAAGCAAATCAAGAGGATAACTGTACAGGTCGTTTCTGGGAGGGGCGATTTAAATCGCAAGCCCTACTCGATGAAGCTGCGGTATTAGCCTGTATGACCTATGTTGATTTGAATCCGATTCGAGCGCAACTTGCCGAACAAAACATGGACACCCAACCTTAATAGCGAGGTAGCTAACCTCCTACTATGCTTTGGTTAAGCATTGAACAAGGAGGTTTGTATGCCGCGCCCTCGCAGAACTCAGATAAGTCTTGAAGACACGCCCTATTATCATTGCTGTAGCCGCGTGGTACGGCGAGCATTTTTATGTGGTGATGATAGTTACTCGGGTAAAAACTATGACCATCGCCGCGCTTGGGTAGAGTCATTATTGTTTGAACTTGAAGCGGTTTTTGCCATTGATATCGCAGCCTTTGCCGTGATGTCTAATCATCTGCATGTGGTGCTGCGAGTCGATATCGAGACGGCAAATCGTTGGACTGACCGCGAAGTGCTTGAGCAGTGGCATAAGTTGTTTAAAGGCGATGAATTAACGCAAAAATTCGTTAAAGGTGAGTTAGTTGAAGCTCATCAGGTCAACCGATTAAAGCATTCAATCGCCCTTTATCGCAGTCGTTTGTGTGATATTTCATGGTTTATGCGCTGCCTTAACGAACCGATTGCAAGGCAAGCAAATCAAGAGGATAACTGTACAGGTCGCTTCTGGGAGGGGCGATTCAAATCACAAGCCCTACTCGATGAAGCTGCGGTATTAGCCTGTATGACTTATGTTGATTTAAATCCGATTCGAGCGCAACTTGCTGATACACCAGAACAATCAGACCATACCAGTATCCAACTACGTATTCGGGCCGCATTAAAAGGTGAGCAGCCGAGCAATCTCCTGCCTTTTATTGGTAATGAGTGCGACAACCAACCCAATGGCATTGCGTTTTCATTAAAAGATTACCTTCAGTTGGTGGATGATACGGGCCGAATTATTCGCAATGATAAACGTGGATGCATCAGTGAAAGTAGCGCCAAGATACTGAACAGATTAAATATCCCCCATGACAATTGGCTCAAGCTGACCACCGAATTTGGTAAGTTATTTCATGGCCCTGTAGGCACTCTGCAAGAACTGACCGATTATTGCGAACATCTCGAAAAGCGACGACGGCATTTTGCGGCAAGCTGCCAGCACTTTTACAGTAACTGACAACGGCTTATATCACTTCGACAACAATCATTGCCTAAAACTTCCCAAGCACTATGGGATGACTTACCTCGTCTGAAATACACTATTTTTGAAGGAATTAGCTCAATTTATTACCTCAGATGCT
>NZ_JTLE01000013.1:0-4718 GCF_000798835.1 Shewanella sp. ZOR0012 | reverse complement strand
AAACCTAAGCCACCATCGCCGTCGATTTTGCCCGCCATGTCGAACATGCCATAGAGCGGACTGTCAAGCGGGCCTGCCATATCGGCAACCACCATCACCATAGGGATCATATTCTTATGGATAATAGGGGCATCGATTTTACCGCGCTTGATGGTCACCAGCTCAGACACGGGCACGGATTGCCCAGTTTGGCTTTGTAACTTCATGTTTAGCACTTGTTCTAAATCGATTTTCGCCCCTTCTTGCAGTTGCAGGCGGATAGGCACGGGGTGTTTTTGCTGAGCAATATGTAAGTAGCTTACATCCTTACCGCCCACTGAGGTCGCAATTAAATCAACGATATTGCTATAGGGCACCGCCATCAGGCTAGCTTTAGAGCGGTCGATCATCACCTGCCATTTTTGCTGTGCTGCGGGTAAGAAGATATCAATATCGACCACATCTTGAGTCTCACGGAACAGTGACTGCAGATCATAAGCTGCTTGTTCACGAATCGCAGGGCTTGGGCCATAGACTTCGGCCACAATCGGCGACCAGACTGGTGGGCCTGGTGGTACTTCAACCACTTTTATATTGGCTTGATATGGCGCACCTATTTGCTGTAGTTCCTCTCTCACTGAGAGTGCAATGCTATGGCTATCGCGTTTGCGATGCTTTTTATCGACTAAATTGACCTGAATATCGCCTAGTTCTTGGCTATTACGCAGGAAATAGTGACGCACTAAGCCGTTAAAGTTCATTGGCGCATTGGTGCCAGCATACAGCTGCAAATGTTCCACCTCAGGCACAGTGGCAAGGTAACGACTTAAATCCTGAAGTACGCGCTGGGTTTGTTCCACTGGTGTGCCTTCTGGCATGTCCACCATCACTTGGAACTCTGACTTATTATCGAAGGGCAGCATCTTTAACACCACGAGCTGACCTATGGGCAAGGCCACGGCGATACCGATCAATACAAATACACCCGCAGCGAGTCCAATCCGTGCTTTACGGGCGCCTTTACCTAATAGGAAGGGGCCAATTAGACGGGTAAACAGGCGCACCATTTTACTTTCATTTATCGCGGCATCGTCGCTGTGGACAGTTTCGGTCGCTGGGCCACTATGGTGTTTGAGCAGCTTACGGCTTAGCCAGGGCGTGACCACAAAGGCAACCACAAGGGAGATCAGCATGCCCATACTGGCGTTGATGGGAATCGGGCTCATGTATGGGCCCATTAATCCTGACACAAATGCCATGGGCAGCAGGGCGGCGATAACCGTAAAGGTGGCGAGAATCGTCGGGCCGCCGACTTCATCCACCGCAACGGGGATGAGTTCACTAAAGGATTTTTTACCCAGCGCCATATGCCTGTGAATGTTTTCCACTACCACAATGGCATCGTCGACCAAGATCCCGATGGAGAAAATCAGCGCGAAGAGTGACACTCGGTTGAGGGTAAATCCCCACGCCCATGAGGCGAATAGAGTGATCGCCAAGGTGATAATAATGGCGACACCGACCACTAAGGACTCGCGGGCGCCCATGGTTAAAAATACCAATACGACAACGGCGCTGGTGGCAAAAATCAGCTTAAGAATAAGGGTGTTAGATTTATCCGCCGCCGTCTCACCATAGTTGCGCGAAACAGTCACTTCGACATTGCTGGGGATCAATACATTCTTGACCTTAGCAATGCGAGCAAGCGTTGCATCGGCGATATCGACAGCGTTTTGCCCCGGTTGTTTACCTATGGCAATCGTCACCGCAGGGTAAATATCTGTCTTGTCACTGTGCCAAACGCTTTGAGTGGGAATATCACTCTTTAAACTGATGTCGGCGATATCGGCCAAATAAACAGGGGTAGGCTTGCCGTTTTTATCCTGCGAAATACTCACAACGAGCTGTTTTACATCGTCTATTGTTTGTAAAAATTGCCCAGCCTGAACCTTAATCTCTTGATTACCTTGTACTAAAGACGCAGGCATCGAGATGTGATTATTGTCATTTAGGCTTTGTCTCAACTTGTCGTAGGTAAGATTAAAGCTATTCATTTTGGCGGGATCGATGCGTACATTGGCCACTATCTCATGTTGGCCGACGGTGTATATCTCCCGCGTGCCAGGGATACGCTTGATTTCGGTTTCTAACCCTTGCGCAACATGGGTCAATTGTTCGGCCGAGACCTGTTTGTCCTTGGACCAGAGTGTTAGGCTGACAATAGGCACATCATCGATACCGCGTGGTTTAATCAATGGTTCGCCAACACCCGCGCCCTGCGGCAGTTTATCCATATTGGAATAAATCTGGTTGTAGAGACTCACTATGGCATCATTGCGGGTAACGCCGACTTTAAAGATCACAATGATCATGGCGCCATCGGGTTGGGAGAAAGAATAGAGCGTGTCTATCCCTTTGATTTCAGATATCACTTGCTCGGCTGGCAGGGTGACTAAGTTTTCAACTTCGGCCGGAGTGGCGCCAGGAAAGGGGATAAAGACATCGGCAAAGGTAACGTCAATCTGTGGTTCTTCTTCCTTTGGGGTCACTAAAATCGCAAATAAGCCGAGCAATAAGCCTAAAAGTGCCAGCAGCGGTGTGATGGCACTGTTTTGGAAGGCGGCCGCAATCCGACCCGAAATACCAAGTGTCATCGGAGATTCATTAGCGTGTTTCATTCAACAACCTCATCAAATTGATATCGCTAGGGAATTTATTGCTTTTGCTCAAGCAACACTTGGTAAGCATCCATGGCGACAATATCTCCGGATTTAAGTCCTGCGAGTATTTCCACTTCACCATTGACAGGTTCTGATACTCGTACCTGAGTGAGTACAAATTGCTCGCCTTTTTTCAGGTAAACGCTACTGAGTTCATTCATAGTGATTAGCGCTGAGATCGGTAGCTGGATTTTTTCTCGCTCGCCATTTTTAAACAGCGCCTTGGCCCAAGTTCCGAGTTGCAGGTTAGGTTCATCCTTTGGCAGGTTAATCCGCACTTGATAGCTATGGCTCACGGGATCGGCAAAGCTAAAGATGGTGAGGTCCTTAGAGAGGATTTCACGACCATCATTTAAGCGTACTAAAAATTCTGGGGCGCTTTTTAGCTGTTGAATATAGCGTTGTGGCACTTGGGTGATAGCGCGCATTTGGCTTGGTGAAAATCCAGAGAGTAGCGGCTGACCGACAATCACGGTTTCACCTAATTCGACTAAACGCTCGGTAACAATCCCGCTAAATGGGGCCGATACCACAGTATATTTGAGTGACTCAGTCGCCTTGATAACCCGCGCCTTAGCCGCACTCACGGCTTGTTCGGCAGCTTTAGCATTGGCGGTTGCTTCATCCATAGCGCCTTTTGAAATCGCGCCTTGGGGAAAGAGTTCTTTGTAGCGTTTATATTGTGCCTGCGCCTCCACATTTAGTGCGGTAGCTTTGGCGAGATCGGCTTCATAGCTTGCGAGTTCAGCGCCTTGTTCTTTACTAGTTATCTCGAGTAAGGCTGCGCCTTCTGGTACCACATCATTGACATCGTAGTTGAGTTTGACGATACGCCCTGAGGTTTGCGCTGACACCGTGGCAGCTTTTACCGCCTCAATATTGGCATCTAAAGTCACCCAATTCGCGTAGGGTTTGCTCATCACTTCGAGAGTTTCTAAAGAAGATGCCTGCGTCGTGAAGGTAGAAAATGCTAATAATGTGAACAGAGTTCGTGATATTGCTGCCATAACAAATCATCCCAAAAGTAATTCATGAGTAAATTCTAATGGAGTTGGTTTCAATAGGCAATCAATATTTATTAGAAAAATTTAATGTAATCGATTTCACTAATATAGGGGAAAGGCGAATGCGTTTTCCCTTACATCAATCACCATCGTCATCATTTTTAAGCCGCAATCAGAGCGGCTTAAATATCAGTCGTTTAAATAATAGGTCAGCGTAGAAACAATGCGAATTTGTTTTATATAAGGCGTGCTGCTGTCACGATCGGAAATCGTGAACTGGCCTTGGCTGGCACTCTTAATCTTACCCAGACGCGATTGTGAGTCCTTAGCAAACTTTTCAGCCACTTCCCGCGCATTTTGCGTTGCTTCCTGCACCATGGTCGGTTTGACATCATTGAGCGCCGTAAATAAAAACTCAGTGCGGTTTTCATAGTCTTGGCTGGCGATAGCAATGCCTTCTTTAACTAAGTTTATCATTTGCTTACGGGTGCTTAGCATGAGATCAATTTGTGAGGTATAGACAGAGAGATTAATCTTAGCCGAGTAACGATACCTGACATTGGGGTCGACATAGCCTTGGGCCTGACGGTCTTCGATGGATGGCAATGACACCGTAATCTCACTGTCGCTAAATCCACTTTCTTTAAGGAAGGCGACGACTCTGTCGGTTTTTTGCTGAACAGTTTCATAAAGTTTAGGGAGGTTGTTGTCGACCTCAGTAAAGTTAATCGGCCAGATAGCGATGTTGGCTTTGACTTCTTTTTCTGCAAGACCTTTTACGGTGACTGTGCGTTCTAGTGCTTTCATTTCTAGTAGCGCTGAGCTGGCGCTTTGTCCAACATAAACCATGCCTGCACATAAAAAACCACCGAGCACGATGGCGGGAAGTAGATAATTGCGTTGCATAACAGACTCTCTTGATAGAATTCCTTCAGATACCTTACTTCAATTAGCTAGCTTTGTGCATAGGCAAATGCCTAACACATTCAACTTTATACTAAATGCTCAGGTGTTA
>NZ_JTLE01000087.1:0-1092 GCF_000798835.1 Shewanella sp. ZOR0012 | reverse complement strand
GTTATAGCGTTGCCGATGCGGCAAAGTCTCTTGGAGTTAGCACGAGCCTGCTTTACAACTGGAAGGAAAAACACGAAGCCCTGAAACAAGGTGTTACCTTAGAAGAGTCTGAGCGTGATGAATTAAAGCGATTACGTAAAGAAAACAAAGAATTACGAATGGAGAAAGAAATTCTAAAAAAGGCCAGTGCCTTCTTTGCGAAAGAAATGAAGTAAAATTTCGTTTCATCAAACGGCAATCCAACCTGTTTCCTGTAGCACTGTTATGTCGAGTAATGAGTGTAAGTAAATCAGGCTATTACGATTGGCATAAACGCCCTGCAAACGTGATAAGCCTTGAAACACTGAAGCTTTATCGCCTTGTTCGACAGCTATTTAAGCAAAGTAGAGGCAGCTTAGGGAATCGTGAAATGGTGAAAAAATTGCGCAAGGAAGGCTACCAGGTTGGTCGCTATCTCGTTCGTAAAATTATGCACCGCCTTCGACTCAAAGCAACCCAGCGACGTGCTTACAAGGTGACTACGCAGCGGAAACACTCAGATGCAGTGGCAGATAACCTGTTAAACATGAACTTTAATCCAGTATCGGCTAATCAGGTCTGGGCGGGTGACGTGACCTATTTAAAGACGGGTGAAGGCTGGATGTATTTGGCTGTGGTGATGGATTTATATTCACGCCGGATTGTGGGATGGCACATAGACAAACGCATGACTACGGATTTGATATCTAAGGCATTAATAAAAGCCTACAACCTGCGCCAACCGGCTAGAGGGTTGGTATTTCACAGTGACCGAGGCTCGCAATATACCAGTAAGCAATTCGGTAGGCTGCTATCGAGCTATGGTATCCGAGCCAGCATGGGTGATGTGGGGGCGTGTTGGGATAATGCCGTTGTTGAGCGATTCTTTGGCAGCTTAAAACACGATTGGATTTTTAAAGTTAATCAACCAACAAGGGAGTTTATGAAGCAAGATGTGACTGCTTACATAAAATATTACAACTTGGAGCGGCTGCATTCTGCTAATGACGATCTGTCACCTGTAGAGTTTGAGAATTCTCAAGTAAAAGTGTCCAGTTTGGGTTGACCAGTACA
>NZ_JTLE01000086.1:0-362 GCF_000798835.1 Shewanella sp. ZOR0012 | reverse complement strand
TCATTTTTGTTACCTTGCCGAAAAGGCACGACAAATTGAGGAGCAATTAACTTGACGCTGTGGCCCAACAGCTCAAATTCTCTGGCCCAGTAATTTGCGCCACTACAGGCTTCCATCACAATCAGACAAGGCTCAATTTGAGCGACAAAGGGCAGCAAGTCTTTGCGTCTAAGCATTTTCTTTTTAATTAACTTGCCTGCTTTATCGACGCCAACAGCATGAAAAACAGACTTTGCGATATCTAAACCGATTGTAGTAATCTTCATAGGTGGACCCGTCCTCTTTCTGATGAGTTTTAGCGACTACATCGTGGCCCATTGCGAGGCCGATTTAAAGTGGATGGGTCCATTCCATTATCCATG
>NZ_JTLE01000085.1:1831-6042 GCF_000798835.1 Shewanella sp. ZOR0012 | reverse complement strand
ACTTGAACTGGCACGCTGTTACCAGCGAGGGATTTTAAATCCCTTGTGTCTACCGATTCCACCACTCGGGCAAACTCTGAATATCGTAAGCACTGCTATTGATATTGTTAACTCTTTGCTTCGCTCTTCTACTTATATTTCAATCTATAGGTAACGAAGTTTAACGCTTCAGCTCGCTTTGAGCTGTCACCATTATAATAATGGTACCCGAGGCCAGACTTGAACTGGCACGCTGTTACCAGCGAGGGATTTTAAATCCCTTGTGTCTACCGATTCCACCACTCGGGCAAACTCTTCATATTAACGACGGGAATCGTGTCATTAATATCTTATATTATGGAGGCGCGACCCGGAGTCGAACCGAGATCGACGGATTTGCAATCCGCAGCATAGCCATTCTGCCATCGCGCCATCTTTCCAATCATTTTAGATTGGAGCGACATATCGGGTTCGAACCGATGACCTATACCTTGGCAAGGTATCGCTCTACCAACTGAGCTAATGTCGCATCACGCAGAGTTAAGATTTTGTTTTCACTTCGTCTCTCGTCTACGGGGAGGCATTCTACCTATTTACGATGCAGTGTCAACCGCTGTTTTATCGATAACTTACTGCTTGCGCACTAAATAATCTCTTTGATCTTTTATTGTGCTATTCAGCCGTTAAATCTTTCCAGGCGGCTAAAATGTAACTCATCATTGACCAGAACGTTAATACGGCAGCGATATATAACAGCACAAATGCCGCGGTGATCATGAGTGGATTGTATTGCCAGATAAGGCCAATAATCGCCACCATCTGCGCCGCCGTTTTATATTTGCCGATCCAAGAAACTGCAACCGTGCCGCGTTTACCTAATTCAGCCATCCACTCCCGCAGGGCTGAAATCACAATTTCACGGCCAATCATAAACAGTGCTGGCAGTGTGAGCCAAATATCAGCGTATTGGTCAACTAATAATACGAGCGCGGTGATCACCATCAGTTTATCAGCGACGGGATCGAGGAAGGCGCCAAAACGGGTCAGTTGCTTGAGTTTACGCGCCGCATAACCGTCTAATGCATCCGTTAACGCCGCCAACCAAAACACAAATGCGGCAACAAAAGGCGTCCAGCTGTAAGGTAAATAAAACAACACCACAAAAATGGGCAGTAAAAAAAGCCTAAAAAGAGTTAATGCTATGGGTAAGTTAAACGGCATGATCAAACCAGTTAGTCAAAAGCAGCGCCAATCTTGCCTTAATTTTATCACCCTCGCAATGCATCATGAATGGTTTGTGCCATTTCTATGCTGATCCCTGGCACTTTCGCTAACTCGGCCACGCTCGCGCCCTTCACTTCCTGCAAACCGCCCAAATGTTGGAGTAACGCTTTACGGCGTTTAGGGCCAATGCCCGGAATGGATTCAAGCGTTGAGGTGTTACGGGTTTTCTGACGGCGATTACGATGCCCAGTGATGGCAAAGCGGTGGGATTCATCGCGAATATGTTGAATAAGGTGCAATGCGGGTGAGTCATCTTCAAGGGAAAAGCTCGTTTCAGTGTCGCCAAAGATTAAGGTTTCCAGCCCAGGTTTACGGCTCTCCCCCTTAGCCACGCCAATCAGTTGCGGCGCTTTATCTAAATTGACAAATTTCTCATCGACAATTTGCTGCGCAATACGCAGCTGACCTAAACCGCCGTCGATAAATAAGATGTCAGGGATTTTGCCGCTGGCATCGATTTTATCAAATCGACGGCTAATGGCTTGCTTCATGGCGGCATAATCATCGCCTGGCGTAATACCTTCAATATTATAACGACGATATTCGGCTTTATGCGGCCCTTCACGATTAAACACCACACAGGAGGCTACCGTGCTCTCACCCATGGTATGGCTGATATCGAAACACTCCATTCGCTGAATCGGCGCATTAAGCTCGAGGATTTCCTCAAGCAACACAAAACGCTGTTCAACGGTGTTTTTATGGGACAGGCGCGTCATAACCGCATTGGTAGCATTGGTGATCGCGAGGCGTAAAAAACTCGCCCTGTCGGCGCGCACATTGGTTTTGATGCTGAATTTTTTATTCAACGCCTCAGAGACGGCCGCCTCTAACTCATGCAATTCTTCAAAGTGATGGCTTATCACCACTTCCTTAGGAATAGTGCGTTGAATATCGGCATTTAAATAAAACTGTAGCAGGAAAGAGCGTAAGACTTCTTCGATATCCGTTTGCGCGGGCACCGTTGGATAATAGCTACGGCTACCAAAAATCTTGCCTTCGCGAATAAAGAGTAAATGGAAACAGGCGATACCCGAGGCGTAGTGTACGCCGATAACATCCATATCGCCGGTGTTTCCCGAGACTTCTTGCTGCTCAGCTACCCGGCGCAGCGCCATAATTTGATCGCGAAAGCGCGCGGCTTGCTCATAGGCTTGCTGCTCGGCGGCCTCTTCCATCTTAGCCACCAGCTCACTGATAACTTGTTTATCTTTTCCCTTAAGGAACAAACTGGCGAGTTTAACCTGCTCATCATACTCCGCATTACTGACCTTACTGACGCAAGGCGCGCTGCAACGGGATAACTGGTACTGCAAGCAGGGACGAGTGCGGGATTTATAATAGAGATCATCACACTGGCGGATAGGAAACAGCTTTTGCATCAAGTGCAAACTTTCACGCACCGCGCCGCCATTCGGATAAGGCCCAAAGTAATAGCCCTTCTCCCGCTGCGGCCCGCGATGGTATGCAAGGCGTGGATGCTCGTGTTGACTCAAGAAAATATAGGGGTATGACTTATCGTCCCGCAGTAACACATTGTATTTGGGCATGTACTGCTTGATATAGTCATTTTCAAGCAGCAGTGCATCGGTCTCACTATGGGTCAGCGTCACATCGATATGATGGATATGGGACACCAGCGCCTGAGTTTTCACATTGCCAAGGTTTTTACGGAAATAGGAAGATAAGCGCTTTTTAAGATCTTTGGCCTTACCCACATAAATGACGTCACCTTTGACGTCATACATGCGATAAACACCCGCCGAAGAGGTGACTGTACGTAAAAAACTCTGGGCGTTAAAACCTGTCGACATCGTTACACACCCACTCTTTTACTTACCATCTTCAAAACTGCTTGATAAATCGTTTTCAAACTCACAGCTAACACTTAATTAATGCTAGAACCATTGACACAAGCGGCCATTAGAAATGGCCAGCATCTAACATTTTATAGCGGATCGCTAAACGAGTCAGCTCCACATCACCACTGATCCCAAGCTTGGCAAACAAGCGGTAACGGTAACTGTTAACGGTTTTGGGGCTTAAGTTGAGCTGCTCAGAAATATCATTGACCTTTTCACCATTGGTGATCATCAACATAATTTGCAGCTCACGCTCAGACAAGGCTTTAAACGGATTCTCATCGGCGGGATTGAATTGGCTCAATGCCATTTGTTGGGCAATTTCAGGAGATAAATAGCGCTGCCCACGGGAAACCTGACGTATCGCTTGCAATACTTCAGGTGGCGTCGCACCTTTGGTTAAATAACCAGACGCGCCCGCCTGCATCACTTTACTGGGGAACGGATCTTCGGTGTGCACTGTTAGCACAATAATCTTAGCATGAGGTTGATAACGTAAAATCTTACGCGTCGCTTCGAGTCCGCCCATACCTGGCATATTCATGTCCATTAAGATGACGTCGGCTTCATTTTGTCTCGTCCACTGTACCGCGGTCTCACCATCGGGCGCTTCACCCACCACTTTGATCCCACGTTCATCTTCTAAGATACGGCGGATCCCAGTTCTCACCAGCTCATGATCGTCAACTAAATATATCGATATCAACTTTATCCACCTTTAACCAATGCTGACTAAGAGAGTTTAGCCAAATCAGAATACCGCAACCGGAATATAGGTTATCAGGGTAATTTAGCCCAACAATGGCATTTCGCAAAGCATAAAATGAATATTGTTAACTAGATGATATTTAAAGAAACAACTTGCTAATTAATGCAGTTTGAAATTAAGAGCTTGGTATAATGAAAGTATGAGTAGAGCTCAGGATTGGGCTAATTGATAAGCTGACGCAAAATATAGCAGGTTTAAAACGCTCATCGAAAATGAAGTCGTGTAAATGCAAAAAGCCGCTAATTGCTTAGCGGCTTTTTAGCCGACTATTGTGCTGGAGCAGCGCTTAGCATGAAGAACCCGGGTGCAAATTGCAT
>NZ_JTLE01000085.1:682-1821 GCF_000798835.1 Shewanella sp. ZOR0012 | reverse complement strand
TGATCACAATGCGGGGAATGAGTTCAAAAAAAATCCCTGAGCATTGTTCAGGGATTTGTGTATGAGAGACAGGCATTTAGCTGGCTTTCGGTGTTTACACGAACACAGATGAGGTATCGATAGGTTAAATATCGTCCATCCGGATAGTGCTGTGAACTAATCGTTGCTGTTGAGTTTTCTCAACTCGAATTAAGCCTTCTAATGCCGCACGCGCATCTTCAGCGGTGGTTGAGTTGACGGTTTTTTCCAATAAGCCAATCAGACGATTTTCCAAGTCGAGATGTAAATTCAACACATCATCTTCGTTCATATTGGCGGGTAACATGGTATCTTGGCAACGCTTAGTAAAATCTTCAAACACAAAGTCTTTATACCAAGTATCAAGAACCCTCGCTGGCGCCTCATCCATATAATCACGCAATTTTTCAGCGACATGCTTTTGATGAGATTCAAAATACTCCAGCATCATCTTTACTCGAGCGGAGTCAGCATGATTGTTCAGTCGGCCATAGAGTTGCGCCATATCTAAGCGGCAGTTCGCCACATACTCAAGTAAATCACGTAATTGTTGAATACGCATATAATGCACTCCAGTGTTAAGCCAACTACTTGGCGCTATTAACTTTGTCTGGATTCATTATGTAAGTAAAAGCGTTACGAATATTTGAACAAGGTCATAATTTAACTTTCGCAACGCCATCTAATTTAGGAATTCTTGAAGAAACAAGGTGCAGATCACGCATTAACCTTGCTGTTTTATTTTTTACAAAATAGAAAACATCATCGACAACAGCCGCAGAGCAGGCAAATTCTGCAACACTTAACCGCATTAGTATTAAAAATAACCATTAAAACAAAGGTTAATAAATTGCAGCGATGAACGTGCTCAAAAAATGCATGGAATAATCAACAACGGAACAGACATGTTAAGTGTACAGAAAAGTAAAATAGCGCTATGTCAGTTGCGATAACTTAGTTTGAAATGATGAAGATTTTATGGGGAGACTGATGAGAAAAATTGGAGCGACATATCGGGTTCGAACCGATGACCTATACCTTGAAAAAGAAAGGTATCGCAATATCAAAAGCACAAATGAGCTAATGCTAATTGAGTACTTGATTATGGGGAGATTTAGAAA
>NZ_JTLE01000085.1:0-672 GCF_000798835.1 Shewanella sp. ZOR0012 | reverse complement strand
CGAACCAGGGACACGAGGATTTTCAATCCTCTGCTCTACCGACTGAGCTATTCGGGCAACTAAACTAAGCGTTAGTTGTCTACTTCAAATCGTGAGTTTAACACCCCATTCGTTCGAAGTGCGCGTATCATATAGTGCACGCTTTCAGTGTGCAAGCCCTTTTAATTCGACTGGCCAAGTATTAAACAAAATGCGCAATATTTATTGCTTTACTTGAATGTGCAAAGCTTACTTAGCCTAACTATCAATGGCTTAATACAATTAAATAGTGGGAGGCGCGAATAACACCTTAGTCTCTGCCTCCGAACTTTGAAAATTGGCAAAGTTAAGTGTAAAGCCGTAAATCAATATTTGTTTGAAGGTTTCAGGAGCATCAGGAGCAAAAGTCGAGCTTGGAAACCGCTGCAATTATCGAGAGTAGGTTGGCTGTGACTTAGAGTGGAGTTATATGATTTGATTGAAATCCCAGATACAAAAAAGCCACTCAATGAGTGGCTTTTTTGTTTTTTATGGTGCCGGCACCAAGAGTCGAACTCGGGACCTACTGATTACAAGTCAGTTGCTCTACCAACTGAGCTATGCCGGCTTAACTTTTACTGCTGAATAATGGTGCCCGAACCCGGAATCGAACCAGGGACACGAGGATTTTCAATCCTCTGCTCTACCGACTGA
>NZ_JTLE01000084.1:0-279 GCF_000798835.1 Shewanella sp. ZOR0012 | reverse complement strand
AATTCAACGCCCTTCTACCATGTGATAAATCGCTGTGTTAGAAGGGCTTTTTTGTGCGGCGAGGATAAGTTATCTGGATAATAGCGGGGACAGCCATATCTTTTTGTGTTATTCAGCACCTTCAACTAGGCTTTAAAATATCCTGATTTTGTCTGTGTGGAGTTTGCGATGACTTCGGCAAGAAGACAGCTAATTGATGCTAATTCAACGCCCTTCTACCATGTGATAAATCGCTGTGTTAGAAGGGCTTTTTTGTGCGGCGAGGATAAGTTATCTGGA
>NZ_JTLE01000083.1:0-237 GCF_000798835.1 Shewanella sp. ZOR0012 | reverse complement strand
AATTCAACGCCCTTCTACCATGTGATAAATCGCTGTGTTAGAAGGGCTTTTTTGTGCGGCGAGGATAAGTTATCTGGACGTAGTTACGAGCATCGACGTGGCTGGATAGTTGATAAAATCAAAGCCTTGTCTGCGATATTTTGTATCGATATTTGCGCCTACGCGGTGATGAGCAATCACTATCATTTAGTGCTTAAAATAGATGTCGATAAGGCCAAATCCTTAACGCAAAAAGAC
>NZ_JTLE01000082.1:0-291 GCF_000798835.1 Shewanella sp. ZOR0012 | reverse complement strand
TGGGTCGTGAAGGATTCGAACCTTCGACCAATTGGTTAAAAGCCAACTGCTCTACCGACTGAGCTAACGACCCATCTAGTGAACGCTGATTTTACACTTCAGTAAGTGGTGAATCATGAAGGATTTCAACCATTCGATTGATTGGTTAAAAGCCAACTGCCCTAGCTTTATAACATAAGCGACTGAGCTAACGACTCATCTAAGAATTCTGAATTTTACACTTCCAGAAAAGTGGTGGGTCGTGAAGGATTCGAACCTTCGACCAATTGGTTAAAAGCCAACTGCTCTACC
>NZ_JTLE01000081.1:0-251 GCF_000798835.1 Shewanella sp. ZOR0012 | reverse complement strand
ACTCCCTTGTGCTGCCGCTCGACTTGCATGTGTTAGGCCTGCCGCCAGCGTTCAATCTGAGCCATGATCAAACTCTTCGATTAAAAGTTTTTTGTTTAACTCGCGTTAAACGACTCAATGAATTCTACTGTTTTGATTCGCTTCGCTCACTAAGAAGCATTGCGTTTCAATTTATACATTACTGTATGTACATATTGCTATGAACACTCATTCATTGATTTAATTCTTTGATTACTCGCCAAACGGCAGAG
>NZ_JTLE01000080.1:0-2295 GCF_000798835.1 Shewanella sp. ZOR0012 | reverse complement strand
CAGCCAGTGATTGTGGCGTACTGCATGGTGTTTTCTCTCAAATAAAAAAGGCAGAACCTTTAGTGCTGCCTCAAATCGACAACAAAGCTTATCGGTATAACGAATGACAGTCCGTGATCTATACCACCTGTTTGGCGACCAGATCCCGAATTGTCATTGCGGCATGCAAAATATGATGTCGCAGTAACGCCGTGGCTTTCTCTGTTTCTCTTTGCTTACAATAATTGAGCAGTTCGCGGTGCTCGTGCTCTGCTGCGGGAATGCCTCCTGCGAGCAGTAATTGCAAACGAATATATCTATCGCAGTTGGTATTGAGGCCATGTACGACCTCTAGCGTATGTGGGCGATTGGCGGCTTGGTATAAACAGGTATGAAACTGTGTATTTAGCTCGCTCCAACTGGCGACGGCATCTTCATGTTTAAAGGCTGATTCCAATTGTTCTAATACGCGTTCAGCTCTTATTAAATCTTCTTCTTGAAGTCGTGGAATGGCTTTGGCGAGCAGATCCGTCTCGATCATGGCGCGCAACTCAAACAGCTCGGTCACTTGTTCAACGGATAATTCAGTCGCCGTTGCCCCTTTATGGGGTTCGAATTTTACCAGCCCTTCAGCTTCAAGTTGCAGCAAGGCTTCTCTTACCGGAATGCGGCTAACATTCAATGCTTCGGCTAGTGCGCTTTGTCTGAGTGGTTCTCCTGCGGCTATATCACCCGAAAGTATTTTCTCTCTGAGCACCTCTACAACTAACTGGGTGCGGGTTTTATGGACTATAGGCGTAGTTCGACTCATTATGACCGTCTATTTTTAGGTGTTTTATTGTTATCCGTGCAAGATTACCGTTAAAAACAGCACAAATAAAGGGAAAGCTCGATTGAGCTGCGCATCGACTAGATGGCTAAAACAATTATTCGCGGACGAATTCGCCCTTAAAGATGTGTTAATCGACCATTTATAGGCGTTACGATGGCAAATGAATTGTCAGAATATGAATCAAGCTCAAATTGCTAAGTGGTATCCGTCAACTTCGCGGTGCAATTTTTTGCAATGGATGGAATAATAGTAAAATTACGCATTAAGCGCTGTTTTTTGTGAGTGGAGTAGTACTGTGAGTGCAGTCAATCGAGCCGTTTTTTTGGACCGTGATGGTGTGATCAACAAAGATCATGGTTATGTGCATCAGGTAGATGACTTTGAATATATTGAAGGCGTATTTGAGGCGTGCCTTGCATTAAAGCAAATGGGATACAAATTGGTGGTGGTCACTAATCAGTCGGGAATTGCCCGTGGCATGTATACCGAAGACCAATTCCACAGTCTCACCGAATGGATGGATTGGAACTTTGCCGATAAAGGTGTCGACCTCGATGGTATTTATTATTGCCCGCACCATAATGAAAAAGGGATTGGTGAATATAAAGTCGATTGCGACTGTCGCAAACCCAAACCAGGAATGTTACTCGACGCGGCAAAATTTTTGAAAATCGATTTGTCCCAATCTGTGATGGTAGGAGATAAAGCCGACGATATGCTCGCGGCCAAAGCAGCAGGGGTGCCGACACGTATCCTCGTCCGTACTGGTAAAGCCATTGCTGATGATAGTGAGGCGTCTACGGTGCTCGATAGCATTGCCGATGTACCGGTTTTTTTAAAGAAGTAGCCTATTCTTGCAACTTAAAGCGTGCATCAATCTATTTGAACCGTGAGATTGAACTTGAAGCGCGAGCTTAACAACAAAAAAGTGCGGTATTGGCTTTATCGTTTTGCTTAGTGACCGATGCTAACGGCGTTATCAGGCGATAAAGATAGCCAAAGTGATGGAAATTACAGCGAAATAGGCGCTAAAACCTAGGTTTGGTTTAAAAAATGCGCATTCACGTCGCTTTTTCTAATTATTTTGCCTAAAGGGGTTGCGGTAAAATCTGACATCCCTATAATGCGCATCCACTGGCCCAGCGGGGTCAACGGTGAAAGCCAAAAGCGCTAAATGCTTAAGGTAAATAACCACGCTCTTTAACAATTTATCAAGCAAATCTGTGTGGACACTCACAGGTGTTGAGTTAATCGAAATTACTCTGCCTTTTGGCGAGTAATCAAAGAATTAAATCAATGAATGAGTGTTCATAGCAATATGTACATACATTTATGTATGAATTGAAACGCGATGCTTCTTAGTGAGCAAAGCGAATCAAAACAGTAGAATTCATTGAGTCGTTTCTTCGGAAACAAAAAAACTTTTAATTGAAGAGTTTGATCATGGCTCAGATTGAACGCTGGCGGCAGGCCTAACACATGCA
>NZ_JTLE01000079.1:0-267 GCF_000798835.1 Shewanella sp. ZOR0012 | reverse complement strand
GAGTCCTGGCATGCGGATCTTCAATCCTTTAAAGTCAGCTATCGTATTAATGGGTTTATTAAACCAACCACCCATTTGCATTCCCGTATTACCACCAGCCAGAGGGATAATGCCAAAGGGACGATAGACTTCCTCCCACAGCGCCATACCACCACCATAATGTAACCAGCCGTTCATCTCTTGTGCTGTCATCCCAAAGGGAATTGAAGAAAAAAACTGGGAGGCGGGGGCTTTGCCCTTCCAATAATAGGAGGCTGCATGCGCCAT
>NZ_JTLE01000078.1:0-211 GCF_000798835.1 Shewanella sp. ZOR0012 | reverse complement strand
AATGAGCCTATGCCCGACTAAGGTTTTTAGTAGATCAGTCTGACTGTCTCATCATCAAATCAAGTGTCTTAGCAACTTACTGGTTGGTTAATTATTAACGTTTATTGAATCTATTCAGTACTATACTGGAAGTCGATACTCTTCCTCACGCGCCGCGATAACCCATGCCATTCTCGCGAGTTTATTGGCGACGGCCACACAGGCTCGATTA
>NZ_JTLE01000077.1:0-435 GCF_000798835.1 Shewanella sp. ZOR0012 | reverse complement strand
ACGCCAGTCTATGACTTCACTAAAGCTAACCGTGGCATCCTTATAAAAACCCTTAAGATAATTTTCCGTTGCAATCTCTAATGGTTTTGGTGCATCAATTTTAATGATTTCAAACGTATAGCCGTGATTCGTTTTATTGTTTACATAGGATAGCCCTGTGAGTATCCCGTTTATCGTACCCAATTTATAGTCAAAGTTGTCCATTTCAGTTACTACACGCCTTAGCCATTGAAAACGGCAACCAATAATTCTATCTGCCATTTTAAATCAACAACATAATCTGCTTTCGGCTTCCCCTCAAGCGAATAGTGATTGAGATTGCTTTAAAGACGTGGCAAAAGTGGCTGTTAACATTAGTCAATGTGAATAGGCTCGCCATGGCATTGACTCACCGACACGCAGCAAGTCCGTCCTTGGATGCTCGACCGCCCCGTC
>NZ_JTLE01000012.1:0-20470 GCF_000798835.1 Shewanella sp. ZOR0012 | reverse complement strand
TGTGTTGGCTGGTCGGCGAATAGTCGGGGCTGTCGGGGGTTCTTAACCCGCTAAATTGACGCGGCCCGCCAATATGCCAGTTGTTAACCGTGAAACCGTTGTCAAAACCCAACACCCGCATGTTGTCGCGTAGCAGATCAACGGCGTTTAATATCCGATAATCCATACACTCGATCGCCTTATCGCCGCGGTGTTTATGCAGCGCGGCCGGGACAAACTCTTGAGGAATAAAATTTTTAAGCTTGAAATTAGTCATTGTCACCCTCGCTTTTGTTTTTCCCATTGCGGCGTTTATCGATTTCTTTATAGATATCCAGCGCAAGGCGACCCGCAATAACGACTAGGCCACCGATGGAAACCATTGTTTGAACCGTTAATGTCGGATCCGGGATTTGCTGCGCCATGTCGGCGGCTTGCTGGGCCTTGGCCGCAACTTCATTTGAAAACACGAAAACGCCACTCCCGCCGCCATAAGCGATAAAGCGGCCTTTGAACTCGCTGGCGGCACTAATGACACATTTCATATTCAGGACCCAGAAAAGAGAAAACCCGCCAAGAAAGGCGGGTTTTGTTTAATTTGAATGGTTGTGCCGAACTACTCTCGGCGGTCGGTGTTCGCCCGCGGCTTATATCAGGGTACTAACATGCTCTTGGTATTGCGGGGCGGCGGCTTCCATCGATGCCAACTTCATAAGCCAAGTCGCTGACATGTCACAAGGTCAATTATTTACAAGTCGGTACAGCCTGTGCCCCAAGCGGGTTAAATGGCACGGACTTGTAAAACGCAAAAACACCACGTTGGACGAACTTTAAATTAAAGGGCCAAAGATTGCAACACTTTAAGTTGTCAAAATGTCACTTTTAGTGGTCACGCTCTTTTTAACTCTTGTGACATGTCACGCTTAACGGCGGAAAAGGTTACTTTTACGGGCTTGAGATATGATCCCCGGTCAACTGTAATAGTGGTGAATTTGACTAATTATTAAGTTTTGAAAATGAGGAATAAACCCGCTAACAAACTGCCAGTTTTGAGGCGTTAACGGGTGATTTTAACTGAAGTGGTTTTCGTCTCTGCGCATAATAACCATTATGTTAAATGATGGCGTTTTAGTGACATTTAAGTGTCCCGCTAGCGATCTGCCTTTCTACCTCTTTTAAAATTTGCTTTACCCTCTTTTTCTTCCCCGGGCTGGCTGCAATGCTTGGGTGATGATCTTGCGCGTCTTTAACACCAGTGCAATAAGCTTGCCTGATTATTTCTTCTAGTTGATCGGCGGATAACGTCATTAACGATGCCTCCATTTGATTGACTCTAACATCACTCAACACGGGATCGCTTTGTGTCGGGCGTTCAATTGCACGTTTGGACGCACAGCCACAAAACCCCATAAACACGCCGCATTCACTGCATTCATAATGACTCATACATCACCACAATCATTAAGATTTCGTTAATTCGTTATTTATACAAGCGACGGGTTTAAACTTTTCAATTAATTGCGACTCAATGTCTTTCACATACTCTTTGTGGCCCCTTAGCATAATCTCATTATCATCAAACCACTTTTGCGCACTTGCCCCAGGGGTTTCAGCATACTTTAACGCCGGGGGTAAATTGCCTGGACCGAATAGACCGTTCTTAATCCATACCATCCCTTTGTTTGGTTTTGCACCATCGAGAAAGGCATCAATCACAGCGGCTTGATTAGCCACGATCTGATTGTTTAATAACACGCTATAACCCAAGCCAGTTGCAGCAAGATTAATAAGGTGGGCGCGTTCTGCCTCTAAAGACTCAATCCGATTAACCGCCGCTTGAACAAGTTCTGTTATTCCTATTTCGGTGCTACCCTCTTGGCCCTGTTCGTTTTCACCATAAATTTCAATTGAACCATGCTCTATTTGCTCAAGCTCTGCATTCGCTAATTCACTAAGAAACCAAGTAAGATTTTTGCCGTAGTCCATAATGTTACCTATCAAGATATTTTCTTTATTTCACTTAATAGCCACATAATTCTATCGTGGCCAGCCTGTAAATCTTCATTCGACTCTGACAAGAAAAAGGCATTAGCCAATTCATCATCAGTCAAATCACCCCTTGTTAATTTAGCGCGGTGCTCGTTTACTCTTTGGTGATCATTGGTCATTTTGTAAAGCTTCCGTGATAACCACCTTAAACGCTCTTTGCCAGCGGTGAGCCACACAATAAACATCAGACCGCGGCATGTAATTAATGATATTGCGACCAACTCGCTACAGTGTTGCGGGCTAGCAATAACTTCAACCCCTTGGTTATATCGTTCACCATGCGGGTCTTGTTCCCCAAGTTCTCGCCACTTAGCAAAAGGAGTGCTAACAGTCATATTTAAGCTTCCCTATTAATTAATTTCGCATACACATGATTGAACTGTGACAGACCATGACCCATGAAATTTAGGCTTGATAGTGCAACCCTCACTAATCCATAAACCTAATAGCTTGCCAGCCTCTTTACGGTCTGTTCTTTCATAATCCATTGCGCCGACAACTCTTTCACACTGGCAGATCGCAATAAACCCTTTAGGCTTTAACTTGGCCATAACTCCCCCTAATTTAAAGCATCAATTCACGATAGCTGAACGTGTGCCAGCATTCGCAATCACCCTTGAACAAACCATCACACCCGCCAGGTAATGACGATTTACATTTACCGCAATCACCCAAGGCGGCGATTTGTTTTTCAAGCTGTTCATTGTCACGGCGGATCAAGGTTTCGACATATTCATCTAAGCCATATTCGCCACGAACGCCGCCGCGGATAACTCGGTTTCTCTCTAAGGTTTCGCGCTGGACCTTAGTCAATGACACTTCAACAATGGCGATCCCTAAAGCCGATTGGCGTTCACGCTGAATGCGCTTTCGCTTTGCGGCGGCTTCACGCTGCGCCTGTTTTTTATCTTTGATTTCATCCCTTAGTTTTCCGCTTGGCATCAGCCTACCTCCGGCAAATTTCTTACAGCCTCTAGGGCTTCTTCAAAGCTATCAAACTGATATTCGACATACTCAGGGCGAATATAAATTGAGGCGCTACCATCTTCATGTTCCATAATTTCAATTTTTTTTGTCATAGTGCTAACTTACTTTTGACGTGGCCATTAATAGGACCATTGGTTCAACACCTTCTAACGTCAAACAGATCACGTTAGTTGGCCACTTATCGACGGCGATAACCTTTCTTAGCTGGCGTTCGTAGCGGTAACAATCCCCAGGCTTTAAATCTTTAGCTAACACCCATCACCCCAAAGGAATACGCAACACGGTTTTAATCACATCACAAACCAACCACGCAAGCTGATCACCAATGCCAAAACCAAAGCCGACCACTATAGCTATGAATAGATATTGCTTATGCTCTTTGCTCATAGCTTCCCCTTTAACGGCTTACGCCAAAGTCATGCAAGTTGATTAACACATCTTGCTGAAGATCTTCACCGCGCAGGTATTGCCAAAACCAGAACCAACGGGCTTCACTATCAAAGCGCCATAGCCAACGGAACGATTGATAACGAGTAAGTGAAGTTGCACGTTTCATAAAACCGCCTTTTTAGGATTAAGGGCCTTGCTAAACTTTTCCGCTAGCGACTCACTGCATAGCGACAAAGGAACCGCATCTATCGCCTTTGATTTGACGCCTTGAATCAATACCATTCCATCGTTTGTAAGTGTGTAACTCTCCGAACGAGCGTCATTGAATACGCGACACAGTGGCGCACCTTCAATTTTAAATTTCTTACCTATCCAAACCGAAAACCTAAACCATATATTCATTTTTCTATTCCAATATCTAATGAGAAAACAAAGCGGGGCCGACTCTGGCCATGTCATACAAAGGCACACTGCCAACGGTCGAATGTGGCGCGACTCCGGCCCGCCTCAATCGCTTTCGGACTGTCGGTCGGGACAATGCGAACATGTCGGCGATCTGCGAAATGTTTAAATAGCGTATCGACATCTAATTAACCTAAATTTCTAAAACCAACAGCCTACAGGCCGCGGATTAACTGGATTTTTCCAGCTAACTGGAAAGAGTGCTGTCGGCGCATAGGAAAGTGAATATTTTGTCAAATACCGCGGGCCTCGTACCCGTGGTAAAGCCTGAAACGCTCAGGGTCCCCCGCCTTTATCTGACGCCACCGCGCGCTAAGCTCTCGCAACTCATTGATAGACTTCATCATTCTTGCACCGCCGAACGTGGCGACACTGCCCGCCTGACCGTTGTTTTGCATCGATTCAGCGGCGTGTTTTTTTCCAGTCCCTTGCATTGTCCTTACTCCTATATGATAAATGTCTTGATTCATTGTCTAAGCCGCTTGGTCATTGGGATTGACTGAACATGATTTAACAAACGATCTCGGTAATGGATCGGTGTGAAACTCAGTGAACCCCAAGTCATCTAAATGGTTATGATATTGTTCGATAGCATCACGCTTAGGCCCACTGATTAAGGTTTGGAAATAGGCTTCATCGAGTTTACTTAATGAGTGATTTAACAATCTTTCACCGACCATATAGTCGATACTGAGATCAGCCCATATTGACCGGGCTAACTTTCTAAAGTCATGCGCACTAAAGGTACTCTCACTGAATTGTTTGATTAACTTACTGGCGGTTGATTCACAGATAGACCGCTTAGGCTTTTGTCCTGGGAACAAATACAAACCCCGATATCCCGTTGATTGTTGTTGCTTACGATAGGCTGACAACAACCTGATAAATTGTTCTGATAGGGGTAACTCATGGGTTTGACGGGTCTTAGTGTTTTCTTTTGGTATCGTCCAGGTGCGCTTATTAAAGTCGAACTGGTCCCAGCGGGCTAAACGGGTTTCACCGATACGGGTAGCAAACCCCAGCAACAGCGCAACAAACATCTGAATGCGAATAGTTTGTTCTGATAAGCGGTTCAACAACTCAGGTAACATCATTGGCTTAATGGCTCCATCACGGGCGACCACACTATCAATAATGAAATCACTGAATACCATTTCACTCATGGGATTAACTGAAATACGTTTTTGTTTCTTCGCCTGGTTAAATGCCGCTTTAAGTACCACGAACGCTAACCGAACGGTGGCTAATGACCTGTCTTGCTGAAGCGGGCAAATAAACAGATCATCAACATCAGTCGGGGTTAAGTCGTCATAACTTAGCGGGCCTAACATCGGCAACAAATGACACTTAATCACTGACTTAATAGTCGACTTACGATGTTTAGATAAGCTTTGCAACTGACTACAGCGTTGCTCATACCAGTTCAATAAGTCGGCCACTGTCTTGAATTGTTCGGCGCTCAACAACTTATCACCGGGATTAATGGCCGCTTGGGCTGATAACTCAGGCACACAAGCCAGCGCGGCTTTAACGGTCAGTGACGGCCAAGTCCCGACCTTGCGCCAATAGGTTTGATTGTGGCGGTAAGTGACAAAGTGCCAGCTTGCTTTAGTGCGGCAACGACTAAAACGCAACCTAAGCGGATATTTAGGATCCTTAAGCTGGGTCACTGTCGCATCATGTTGAAAGCGGCGGACAACAGCTTCAGATAAGGCCACCTCAACACTTTTGCTTTGCTTCATACTTACTCACACCTTGTTCATTAAAATTGTGGATAAATTAATCACTGTTTGTTTCTAAAAATGGCGGCATTCTTGGCAACCACCGCCAGCCAAGGCAACAACAAGAACGCAAACCAGCCCCACCACTTCACCAGGGCCAATGATGCCAACAAACAAAAGAAACTCAGGCGAGACAGCCAATCAACAGGCGGCTTGATGCCCTTGTGTACGGTTCTAATTTCATCAGCGTGAATAAAGACAAAATTAATGATTAAGAACGTCCCCAGGGCCACCAAGGCCACCTTAGCCGCCACGCTCACCCAATAAAGGGCCAAGGTATCACCCGCAACAACCAACCCTATTAGCACCGGGTTAACCCAGTGGTGAGAAATCTTAAAACCCTTTTTCATATCGTTGCGCCCTTTCGTTAATTCGTTATTTCTTTAACTATTTAAAACGGTTCTAAGCTTCTTTCCCGTTTCGCTAATAGCCGTTCTTCAATTTCGCGGCGCCTTGCGACCGCGGCGGGGTTTGGGGGCGTTTTCTTCGCTGGGCGACTCAGGCGCGGCGGGTGACTGGCTAACGTGAATAGATTGCTTGCTGACATGTTTTGCCCTCGACTTGGTTAACTTCTCTGTTAAATGCGCCCGGACCAACCCTAACCGACGCTTATAGGTTCTAACGCTAATCCCCAGCGAATGCGCCTTGTCAAATTGGGGCTTCTCAGGGTCAAACCCAAGGCGTTTAATTGCGCCATACTCCAACCTGAACAAATCCACCGCCACCGGATTAACGACATAAAACGACATCAAGGCCGCTTCTATATCTGCTTCAACACAATTGAGCGTTGGCCCACTGCCACCGCTGCCGTAATTCATAACACCGTGGTTATCGATAAGCTTACTCAGCACACTTTGACCACTTACCGCCAGCCCGCCGCGGTGAACCCAGCGCGCCCAGCTTTCACATAATTCGTCTAACTCTTTGGTATACATGGCCCGTCCGCCTTATTTAATTGGAGTTCTAAGCGGTAATGCGGGCAAACTAAAATCAACAATCACGATTAGCCCAGGCATTAAACTGCTGGATCAGCGCCAGGTATAAGTCACCGGCTTTTTTACAGGTATTCAGTTCACGGCGGCTCGACACCCCGCAATATTCCCTCACAGCGACCGCGGCCAACTCAGCGTTATTCACCTCACGGTTAGCGATCAGGCTTAAAAACGCCCTAAAGCGTTCGGATTGGCAAAGAATGGCTGCACCTTGGGTCAAATTCATATCAACCCACCTTTTTACGGAAACGGATCAGGCATTCCGATAGCACCTCAGCCGGATTCAGTACGGCTTCAGGCTTAGGTAATGACCAAGAACGGGCGGCAACATGAAGATCAGACAGCAACATCGGCACATCACAAAACACCTTGGCCAAAGGGCCGCGAACATGACAGAAAAACGCGCCTAATTGCCGCAAGGCTGCAACTTCATCAGCATCAGTCACCCCGACAACAACTGTCACCCGGTCATCAAATGTTTTGCGAGAAAAGATAAACTTGTAACGCTCGATTCGTCTTTGTGGGTCCACTAAACCACCCACTGAAAACCGTTCAATTCGACCAGGGCGCGCGGCGCAAAAGTCCTTGAATACTTCTTCTTGGTGGCAAGTCGTGCCGCCCATTAATACAATAATTGTCATGCTACTTCCTTCGCTGCCACGTAAGCGGCGCGCCAGTCTTCTATTGATACCTGATCCAGACTTTCTTTTTTGATTAGCTCTTGCTGGCGAGGCCGGGGGAACCGTTCCAGGTGATACCACGACCAAACGGTCGCCTGGGCCACCCCTAACCCCCGCGCGGCTTTACTGATCCCGCCTAAGCTGTCTATCCACTCTTTAATTGTCACGGCTTGGATGATTCCTTCTTTACGTGGTTAAGTTAGCCACATTAAGTGGTAATACTAGCCACATTAAGTGGTAAATGCAACGATCTAAAAGTGCTATTTATTACTTAATGTGGTATTTTAAAAAGTAATGTATATTTAGGTTTTAATAGGCATTTCCCAAGGTAGGGTTTTGCGACTGCTAAACGAGGCGAGCGTATGGATGACCATGACGAAAAATACAGACTCTTAATCGGGGCGAGAATAAAGGGCCTTCGTCAAGCTAAGGGCTGGACGGCCGAAGAAGCGGGAAAGCGGGCGGGGGTCGGGCGGTCACGTTGGCTAAACTGGGAATGCGGTTCACGCGCGCCTAGAATTTATATGTTCCCGGCACTAGCCAATGTCCTAGGAACTTCGGCGTCTTACCTGGTCGGTTTTACCGACAGCCCAGGCGAACAACCCGACAATTGGGGGTATATCACAGCTAACAACCCAAAAATTGAAACCCTCAAAGGTTTTAATGAAAGCAAGCTGCTTGTCAGTGATTCAATTGCATTTAGGGCCAGCGACTTAGAAGCCAAAGGCATTGAAGGTCACAAAATAGTATTGCTTAGTGTGCCTGATAACAGCATGGCCCCTGATTTATCTAAAGGGGATGAAGTGTTAATCGACCTCACCGAAACTGACGTAAAAGAGCCGGACATTTACGCAATCAGGGAACAGGACGGTAACATCTGGTTACGCTGGATAAGAAAAGACATCGGCGGCACATATACGTTATATGCGAACGATAAAACCCACTCTAACGATCAGCAATTAACTGAAGATCAGTTCAATGCGTTAGACGTGCTAGGCCGTTATGTATGGTCGGGCCGCTGGCGTAAGTAGGCGCTACTAAAAAAGCATGGCATAGCTGTGTTTTTTTACGCCTAAAATGACCACTTAAAGTGACTAATTACACGTAATGTTGCAAAGAAAACAACTTAAAGAGTAAATAAGGGAAACTATGGCAAGTCATCAGCAAAACTCAAAAACCAAAGAAGAATATCGGGATCAGACATCAACCGTGCCTTGGTTGTTTGCGGCGCTCGATGACGAGTTCGACTTTGCAATCGATTTGGCAGCGACAAGCATGTCGGCTAAATGTGGCGTGTACTTCACGCCAGAAACCGATTCATTAAAACAAGATTGGTTTGCTAGCGTTCCGCCGCTATCAAGTGCGACAGGCTGGCTTAACCCGCCTTATTCAAAAATATTACCCTGGGTAGAAAAGGCCCAACAAGAACAAGAAAAGGGCTTTACCACCTGTTTTTTGGTTTTCGCTGACTCAAGTTCGGAGTGGTGGCCACAGGGTCGCCCCTGCATCATTCGAGAAATAACGGGTTACTACTACGACCACCAATACAAGACAGGCAAGCGCAAAGGCACAACGGGCCAACGCTGGGCCAGTGGACGAATTGAATTTGTGAATGCCGAAACAGGCGAAACCATGAAAGACCCGCTTAACAAACCCTGCTGTTTAATCATTTTCCCTGGCTTATATCGTGGCCCGACATTACGGGAATCGATCACCAAATTATCACTAATGGAACGCGGCAACGCGCGCCTAGCCAAACTTAATAACGAATTAACGAAATAACTACTTGACGAGATCACGCAATGGAAAACATACAACTAACCCAAGTCATGCTAAACAATGACGCCGCCAACAGCCTAGAAACCTTTATCGACTTATTTAACAACATGGTTAAAGAGTCAGATCTTATGGCTGACACGATTAATCACCTAAACAGTGAAATGACCAGGTTAAAAGACCAGGCATCGAGCGTAACCCTATTGAAAAATCAGGTTGACGGCTATAAGCGCAAAATTGACGCCGACACTGATCAGATAAACCAGCTTGAAACCAGAATGTCAGAAATGAGCAAGCTTTTACTTCAGGCAGAAAAAAACGCCCATAAGCAAATGGGGCTTGTTCGTGAACTTGAAATGTCACGGGCTAAAAGCGCAGAGTTACAGCGCCAACTTACCGAACTTAAAGGGCCAGACAGCCCCGCCAGGTTAAAAGAACAATTGAAACGAGTGAAAGCCAAGTCTGAAGAAAAAAGCCTTAAAATTACGCGCCTAGAAACTGAGGCTAAGACTTTCAAAAAACAATTAGCGGACGCTGATCAGCGAGACATTCGCGCCGTCGATAAAATCAAGCGCCTCATGGCAGAGAAAAACAACATCGACTTAACAGGCATTTTCCATCATGGCCAACACCACCTAATCATGTGGCCACAGCTTAATGAAGTGCAAGGCAAAGACGGCAATACCTATAAATGCCGCTCACTGCTTTACATGCACCAATCAGGCACAGGCAAGTTAATCACCTTTGATAAAGACAACATGGCATCGGTTATCTGCAAGGCCCCAAGCGGCGGCGTTCGCATACCCGATGAAGTAAAGCTCTTTGCAGAAGACTGGCTATTCAATGTGAACGTCACCCAAAACGGGACCGTCACCCCCTCTGACATGAAAATGACTGATTTAAACAACTAAGGAATTAACATGATTAAACCAGGTGAATTAGTGGTTGATAACTTTGCGGGCGGTGGCGGGGCAAGTACCGGATTATCACTAGGACTAAATAGGCATGTCGACATTGCCATTAACCATGATCCGGCCGCTATTGATATGCACAAAGTTAACCACCCAGAAACAAAGCATTATTGCGAATCAGTTTGGGACGTGGACCCTATAGAAGCCTGTAACGGTAAAAAAGTTGGCTTGGCTTGGTTTAGTCCCGACTGCAAACACTTTTCAAAAGCAAAAGGCGGGACACCCGTTCAGAAACATATTAGGGGCCTTGCTTGGGTCGCTGTTCGGTGGGCCGCTTTAGTCCCTGTAAGAATGTTTATGCTTGAGAACGTAGAAGAATTTATGTCGTGGGGTCCATTGATAGAAATACGCCCAGGCGAGTTTATGCCAAATCCTGATAAAAAGGGGCAAACATTTGAAGCGTTTATAAAAGTGTTAACCACTGGATTAACGGCCGATAATGAAGCATGGCCAGAAATAAAAGAAGCCCTTGGGGATGACTTTCCCCACTATGACAAATTAATAAACGGCCTCGGTTATAACGTCGATTTTAAAGTGTTAGCCGCTTGCGACTTTGGCGCGCCAACGACACGAAAACGCTTTTTCCTTGTTGCAAGAAATGACGGGGAAACTATTTCATGGCCAGAGGCCACACACGGGGATCCAGAACAAGGGTTAATCCCATATAAAACCGCCGCCGATATTGTTGATTGGTCTATCCCCGTAAAATCTATATTTACTCGAAAGAAGCCATTAGCAGAAAACACACTTAAAAGAATAGCGAAAGGGATCCAGCGTTTTGTTATCGATAACCCGGACCCATTCATCATACGCATAGGACAAACAGGTTTTGGGGGCGACCGGCTTTCTTACGATATCAACAAGCCCCTTACGACAATAACCAGTAAAGCCGAACACTTGTTAGTGTCGCCAATTGTCGAGAAAGCAGAAAAGACCGCGGACCTCATTACCAGCCACATGATAAAAATGAGGGGGACAAACATAGGTCATAAAACCGATGAACCTGTTCACACCATTTCGGCGGGGGGATTTCATATCGGTGAAGTCAGAGCGTTCATGATCAAGTATTACGGAACCAATGTCGGCCATAATTGTAAAGAACCCCTGCAAACCATAACGACAAAAGATAGGTTTGGGATCGTCACCATTCGGGGCGACCAGTATCAAATTGTTGATATCGGCTTAAGAATGCTTGAACCTCATGAGCTATTTGCGGCCCAAGGATTTCCAAAAGACTATATCATCAGTCATAACAGTAAAGGAAAAAAGCTGTCTAAAGCGAGTCAGGTTGCTAGGTGTGGCAATGCTGTTTGCCCTCCCGTCGCCCAAGCCCTTGTTGAAGCAAACACCCGCCACAAGCAACAATCCAAAATAGCTGCATAACCCAACATTGAAGCGTTAATTCTACATTTCGTTAATTAACGCTTTACTATTCCCGCCTAATGTTCTAAATTTACCATTAACGAAATAACGAAATAACGACGATAGGTAAAACCAATGGGATATAAGATCAGCGTTATCGGGCAAAAAGGCGGCCCAGGTAAAAGCACACTCGCTAGAGCTATCGCAACATGTTACGCAAGCTCTGACTGGGACGTAAAAATAGCCGACTTAGACATCAACCAATCAACCAGCTTTAACTGGTTGCAACGACGACTAATGAATCAAATTGAACCCGTCGTCGCCGTTGAAACCTTTGGCACAGCCGCAACGGCACTTAAGCAAGCTGACAACTACGACTTGTTTATATTCGACGGCGCACCAATGGCCAGCCGCGCCAGCAAGCAAATCAGCTTAGTGTCTGATCTGGTTATCATCCCAACAGGGCTAGCCACTGACGACCTACAGCCAGCCGTTGCCCTGGCACACAACTTAGTTGCTGAAGGTGTAAAACAAGACGCGATTTGTTTTGTCTTTAACCGGGCAACAGGTAGCGAAACCGAATATCAAGAAGCAGTCGCCTATCTGAACAAAACCCCTTACTTTGTCATCGATGGACGCATCGAAGAAAAACCCTGTTACCGCCGCGCAATGGACGCGGGTTACTCAGTGGTAGAAACCGTTTATAAACAGCCGCGCGAAAAAGCCGACGCTGTCATTCAAAACATTATTAACAGACTAGAAACGCTGATCGAGGAATAATCATGGCCGGACCATCTAAGAAACCAACTAAAGGCAGTGGCAAGGGCGAACCCCCACAGCAAGACACACACCACGGCGTTGTGGGTAACAACATACACAAAGCGGCCGCGGGGGAATTGGTCCCATTAAACTTTAAAATTGACGCTGAACTGAAAAAGGAATTTAAGACCTTTGCAACGGCTCACGACCTGTCAATGGTCGACCTACTGAAAAACGCATTTGAATTTTACAAAGAGAATAAAGGCGGGTAACTGCTTTTAAGTTCAAGCGGCTGACTCTCTGACCTTTCAGCCGCTTGAGTAACCACAACCAACCAATGGGAATTGATAGTTATGTCACAAGCGCAATATACAGCAATACAAAAAGCACGTCTAATTGATCTGCCAACCCTTCCGGCTGCGCTAGTCGCTCAATGGCTGAAGACCAAGCCTGAATGGTTACAAACCCTATTACGTAAATCATTAGATATCACGGGGGCCTAATGCACGGGTTTACCATGCCTAAATGCTGCAATAGCTGTGAACATTACAGCCACAAAGGGTATGACACAGATCCGTTATCTCCCTTTAAAGACCGATGGGGAAACCCAACAAGTTCTAAGACTGCGTGGGGGCATTGTGCCAAGCACCAGGCAAACGTATTTGTCACAGAATTATGTGATCAGTTTGCAAAGCTTGAAGGGATAGAGGTAACGAACGTCGACAACAGGCCCAAGCCAAAAGAAACCCGGCAAGAAAGCCTGTTTTGATTTAAGCCCCGAAAGGGGCTTTTTATTGTCACAAAGTCAGCGGCTAATTAAAGGTAATAAAAAACCACCTATCAAGGTGGCTTTTAGCGGGGAACACTAATCGACAAACACTAGCGCGCTAGCATGTCCCGCCTAACATCATCAACTAAATCAGTGGCGGCAGATAAGGCAAGGCGCTGATCCTCGCTCAATTCCTCCGAATCGCTCACAGTGACGACAATTGCCTTTGCCTGACTTAGTCGTCTGTCCATACGGTCTATATGGTCCATGTCGCGGCGTGACGTTAATGTCACTGACAATGCTTTAAACAGCTTAATGACACTAGGGCCGCTTTTGCTGTCGTCTTGTTCCCAGCTCAATAACGTATCAACACTAATGTTTAAGCGTTGGCAAAAATCCTCTGCTGTCAGCCCTGATAGCTGGCGTAACTCTTTAACAATCTGAGATAGTACCATTTTATTATTCCTTCATAAAAACAGAAGATTGTGATTGAAAACCTATCTTAAAAAGCAAGAATATTTCATAAACAAATAACGTAACTTTGATAGGGGTATAAAGATAATAAGCATATAAAATCTGCTCAGATATCACGGCCCTGGCTCCATACTCAAGGGACGTAATGATATTGACCAAACAACTAGCGGCATAAAGTAAAATTATTTTAAATTCATCAACATGGCGTTGATAGACAATGCTTACTTTGTAATCTCCTTTTACATCTGGCACCAAGAATCCAGCCAGCTTTATGTAAGCAAAAACCACTAATCGAAAGACCTGTAATCGAAAGGCGATAAGTAATAAAACGACCACATCAAAAAAGCCGCTTACAATAAAAAACATATAGCTTTTTATATAAGGGCTATTTAATAGAAAGTCGTTTAAAAACAGAACGTCAAATAGGTGAACAAGCAAGATAACAGAAACCAACAGAAGAATATTATTATTGCTCTTATTCAACAGCGCCGCCACGGCTAAAGCTAAACAAAACACGTTATTTAACAGCCGTTGGTCTATGCTGGTAAATATAGAGTCAATATATATTAATATGTCCATTGCATCCCTGCTATCAAGCTATCCATACCTAAGTCAAACGACTACATTTCACTTTGCGACGGTGGGGGCTTAGTGCCGCCGCCAATCGCATTGACCTGCGCTTCTTGCTCTTGTTCAAGCAATTGCGCAAACTCGGCCGACTGTTCTTTTGGTGGTGGCTTAGTGCCGCCGCCAATCGCTTGAGTGGTCGGAACGGTTTCAGTTACTTTCATAGCTAAATACTCCTACTTGGTTAACATAAAAAAGCCAAGCCAGTATATTACATCAAGCTACAAAATCACACCTAAAGTGTTATTGACCACGAAAAGTTTCATTAAATAAAAATTTCTTTGCAAATGATGCGATTATGTAACAACAAGTCAATTTGTTGGCGCACAGTGTACGCCTAAGTGACCCATAGTTAAACCAAAAATCGAGCAAAATAGTAGTAACACTCTAATTATTCGTTAATTATATATTTCGTTATTTCTTTATTTGTCAGTATTGGCCCAGGCGTTTAACTGAACACATTCCGCGACTAATACATCAGTTTCTTTGTTGCTGAATGCCAGGTGATCATTAATACAGTTTTGCAGCGTCATCGATGCGACCTTAAACTTTTCGCCCTCGACTAATGACGGATCATTAAGCCAGCCTTTACGCTCAAGCGACATCAACCAATAGGCCGCGGTCCCTAACTGCTGTTCATCGGTGGCCGCGGACCACTGAGCGCGATCCAAGCCGTTAATGCTACCTAACATCATCCATTCAGGCATTTTTGAGCAGGCGCTTAACGCGATGGCCAACACCCCTGTTGCTAAAACTTTATGAGTCATCATCTAAACATTCCTTGATTTTCACCTTTCGGCAAGCTGATAATTATTGTAAAAACACTGGCCACAGCGCTCAAAGTGGATCCCCTTCTTAGTGTGGAAACATTGCCCTTCCCAGTACAAATTTAACGCCTTGGCTGAACACTGAGGGCAAGTTAACCCCTCTTTTATCAGCTCGTATTTTGCCAAAGATGAAGTGGTAAAAACTTGAACGTCACACGGCAAACCAAATTTAACCGGATCAGCCTTTACCCGCCCAAATAACTCAGCGATGGCCGACTCGCCGCGTTCGTCTACCCGAAAGCGATTTCGCATGTACTCAGGCCCAGGCGATGACTTGTCATATAGTGCAAATTCGCCGGACATATTGAGCAAATGAAACGTCTTGTTTTTTGTTTTTGCAATGATTGAATAGCGCATAACCGCCCCTATTTAAGCCAAATCATACCAAGGCCCGCGCGCTCACAGAGCAAGCACCAGGCAGCGAATTTAATTTCTTGACCGTCGCTCGTCCACTTGCGAATAGTTCGGCTACTGACATCGAGCAAGGCCCCGGCTGAACTACCTGTAAGCCCTGCCATTTTTAAGACGATTCGGACATCGTCCCCGCACGGCCTAACCCAATCGCCCGACGCGGCCGACAATAATGTCGACGGATTTAGCCCTTGTTCAAATGCGGCAACTTGTTTTTGTTGCACGTCTAACGATGGTAACGGGATCATGGTTTTTCCTTCTGACTCAATATAAGCGGGGCGAACCCCGCTTTCGTTATTGTTTAAACTGGATATTGCCAACATCGGCTAGGGTAATGTGTTGTAGTGAAAGGGTTCCTTTCGCTAATGCCTTAAAATAACCTGAACTGTTCAGGTGTTCAAAAACATAAAACAACCATGTATCTAAAATGATGTCTCGCCGTTCAATCGTAACCCCTATATGTTCAGGGTTAAATTGCCTTGTTGGCTTGCCTAGCGATTCTATCGAACCTCGGCGAGTGACCCAAAAGTCGGCGGTAGCATTTCCAGTTTTTAAAGAACATAAGCTTTTCAGCTTCATCGGGTTAACACCTCCCGGTTTGTGGCCTTGGCAATATGCCCGGCCTCTGATTTATATAGTAGGACTTTACGTCCTATTTATCAAGCGTTATTTCGTTAATTCGTTAATTAAATCGCTTTGCTTTAGCCGTTCTTTTCTTGTGACATGTCACGGTGTTTATTGATTAATTTGCCTTGGCCCCTGTTAAGCCACCACAAGGCGTTTAGCTTTTTCTGTTACCCCGCTATTCATTCTTTTCGATAGCAGTGGAATTACGCTGTCAAGGCTGCGCAGCACCGCGAAGCGGCTTGGCCTTTACTGCGTAATGAAACGAATAGCCTAGGCTCAGGGGATTGGCTTTAGGACGAAGTCCGTGCCAAGCTCCTGACGCCTCGCGGGCGAGAGGTTCCCCCGGAGGGGGCGGAGGGGGAGATCTTAGGCCCCTGGCGTAAGCCAGGAAATGGCCGCATCATTTATAATCTTTCTAAGCAAAGCGATAGATAAATTAGATCGCCTTTAGGGCGTCTAATTATCCTTCTTTTTAAAGAAGTGGTTAGTTCAGCGTTTAATTTCGAGATTAAAAATATATAAACGAGATCACGCGCTCATTGTTGGCTGCGGATATTCACAAAGACAGGGTTTTTAGGTGAGGGCGAGGGTAAAACGTCACGCTGTACGGCCTTAAATTAGCTGTGGCCAACGTGAAAAGGCCAGCACTAGGCTAGCTTGTAAAAAGTGTTTTTGGGCTATGTGTAGCCGCGTAGGACCTCGTTAAGCAAGGTTAAATACTCCTCGCCTTGGGCTTGCGGGTGATTGTCTTTAATGACTTTCTTAGCTTGGAATACATACACAGGCGGCAACTGATTACACAGCTTGAAGTGTTCCCTTTCGGCTTCTGAACGCTGTGGCTGTTTGGCTTTATCCTTGATCGCTTGCTTTAGGCGGCGGTGTGAGTCCATCACTTGTTCAGTGTGCTTGTTAGACCCGGTGAACTCGCGGCGCAATCTGGCCAACAGGTTTTTAAGGCTTGGGCGATCGAGGCCCGCTATTCTATCGCTGGCGGTTTGTCTTATTACCTCGGCGGCGCGTTGCTTCTTAGCGTTCGCTATTAAGCCTTTCTTTTGCATCCAGGCGCGCGATCTTGCAATCAGCGCCTTAGTGTCTTTCATGGTTAAACCAAACGACTTGAACAACTCAGGACGAAAGAAAATCCGCATTGCTTTATGTTGCTTTGCTTTGTCGTCAAACTCATGCACAAGCAAGATCAAGTTAGCCGCGGCCATATCCTCAAGGGCAGCAAGAACCGGGTCATAAGCAACGCGGCCGTGCCTGTATTGGCCGTTGTTACCATCATAACCCGGTTGATAATGGTGAATTTGGCCTATCATTTCGGCCAGTTCAGGCACAGAGGCTTTAACCTCAAATAGGTAAGGGGCATCAGGATCATAGTCCGCACGGTAAATCATGGCGCGGGTTAAGGCGTTGAGGGTTTCTTCTCGTTCGCTACGTATTGCAGCACGGCGGGGAGGAATAATTTTAACTTGATCAGGGGCGCTAGTGTTCTTTTTGCGGATCAAGGTTGCACCCGCTGAACGCAACTTGGCCATGTAACGGTTTTTTGACCACGAATGCACCTTCAGAATAGCGTCAAGACGCTTGGCGATCGGGTGATTAACCATTCCTAGGTTAAATTCAGGTGTGTATCGTCTGTGAGGCTTAACGATAAATGCCGTTAAATCCGCCTCAATAGCTTGGCTACTCATGCAGCCACCCTAAAAAAAATGCTCATCATTTTTCGCTTAGTTATCTTTTTAATTGCAAAAAAGAATCCGTCGGCATAAAATGAAAGCTGATCTCGTCAAGGTCTGCTTGGTTGTTTTATGCCTACAAAGAGAGCTGGTCTGCAAACCGGCTTTTTTTGTGTCTGAATTCCAGTAAGTTATTTATTTATCAGTCTATTTTATCACCAAACTATAATCCGCATTCTGCGGTAGAAATAAAATGTACCACAATAAGTGGTCATCCTGCCATAAAAATCTAATCACAACTAAATAAAATAAGATCTCAACACCGCATCATATAGGATCTTGCGTCCGTGTTTAAAGATCTTTTTCACGTTTAGCCAAATATGTTCAGCCACTTAACAACTATTTAATAAAGATAATCGCGCAGATAGGCGCTAGATAAGCAGGGCGGACGAATGCCGCCCCATACAGAAGGGGAACCGTGAAGGGTTAATCTTTTGGGGTAATGCCGCGGCCACTGGTTGACGATACCCCCGAACCCTCGATCGAGTGTTCAATGGTTTCTATTAACCAGGTCTTATTTGCGGCGCTATTGTGATTAGCAAACGTGATTTTTGTTTCAGGGGCCAGCGACGCGGTTAACGGCCGGGTAAAGTCAATCGATGCTTGGCCACGTTGAAAACCGTCAAGCTTGGCTTTTGCGGCGCGCTGGGCCTCATCTTTGTTAGGATAGTTGCGGCGGATCTTGTATTGCGGCTCACCACTGCCCGCCACCTCTTGCACTTCAACTTGATTGATTTCATCAAACCAATTAACCACCACAGACTGATAGTCGCTTCGCTTTTGTATCGTGACACGCCCGGACGTGTTTTCGGGGTCATCGATGACGACTTCAGGCAAGGCTTTACCTGACACGCTTTTACCTTCGCCCTTGGCCACAATCACCAGCTTGTTAGCAACAGGTTTAAAAAAGCCCCCGGCTTCTCTGGCCAGTCGTGACAACAGGTTCATATCAGATTCAGACTTTTGGTCTAAATGCTCATAAGTGATCCCCGCCAACTCTGGCGATACCTTGACATCATAACCATGTTCGGCGGCGATTTTGGCGGCCAAATCCCCCAGGGTAATGTTATCAAAGGTTTCATCTTTAGGAGCCTTTAAGCTGCCTTTCATCTTTACCGCTTTAGCGTGAATGCTAAACACCTGATCATCAAGCGGGACCTCTAATTCATCGACTTCAAAAATGCCTTTATAGACCAGCGAATCAGTGTCGCCGATCCACACTTCCAATTCTGCGCCCGTTTCAGGCAATCTAACCACACCATCACGGTTATCTAACTCAATGGCCACAGTGTCAGAGTCAGACCCCGCCGCATCACTTACAGTGAGTTTAAGCAAGCGTGACGCTAACGCCTTGGTGATATCATTACCATTGGCGGTGACTTTATAACGTGCCTCTTTCATTCGTTAATTCGTCCTTTCTTCAATTATTAGCTAGTCCCATAACGACACAGTGCTATCGTCGACCGCCGCGGCTAATTCAGGCATAAAAACCACAGTGCTAGCGGGTAAAATAGGCCCTAGCTTTGCTAAGCCAGGATTAGCCGCCAATACCTGTTCGGTGGCTCCCGGTCTGCCCTGGTAATATTGGTGGCAAATGCTATCAAGCATTTCACCGCTTTTAGTGCGGTAATACTCGCCAACAGAGTTATTCTTCATCTTCGCCCCACTCCGCAATCATTAAGGTTCCTTTCATTTCAAGCGGGATCCCATTAGTTAAAAAATATTGCTCGGCTATGTCTAGCTTCTCGATGACCCACAGCCCTAAGTCCGCGCCGCCGCTTGGGGTTCCGCCCACTAATCGCTGTGGCTTACCCTTATCGCCGATCGCTTTCAATTTAGACAACAGCAATAAATCAGATTTGCTTTGCGGGTAAATCATAATATCGAGGTTTTTAGATGACGCATCCGGGCCATGAAATTGACGCGCCGGCTTTTTTCCGACGCGGTCTTTTTTCTGCCAGCGCCAGGCGTGTGAGGTTGATAAAGTTTGATACTGGGCCGTATCAATTGAGAATTGAAAATCACCTAATGCAAGCATGACCTCATTGTTTGACCTATCAGGCATAACACCCCCAAAAATAAAGCCCGGACAGTGCCGGGCAATAGTCAGTTAATAATCATGGTTAAGGTTACACGTCGGTTTGACGACCACGGCCACGGCGCGCGTGTTGGCGGTCCCGTTCGTCAAGCTTGCGCTGAACTTCGCGGGCGATTTCTTGCGAGTCCATACCAGGGGCGGCGGTGATCGCAAAGTGCGTTTGGCTTTGGTCAACATACGACGGGGCCGCGGCTGGCTGCTTAAACCCTGTTTGTAACACAACAGGCCGTTGCATAGGATCGCGCATCATTGGCGGGGCATCACCCATCACGCCAGGCGAATAACCACCATCGGCGACAGGCTGATCAAGGCCCAACGGGCTAGCCATTGGCGGCGGCGCAGCTTGGCGAACCGTTTTAATCACCTCCGCCTGTGGACTGTCACCAGTGAACCAGTCCCACACCTCACCAATTGCCGACATAATGTCATTAACTGGCCCCATCACCGCCGACACCAACCAGTCAATAAAACCACTGGCCATTGACTTAATGTTTTCCCACAAGCCAGAAAAGAACCCAAGTAAGGGATCCCAGGCTTGAACAATCAAACCTAATGGGGTCCATGATAAAAGCGTTCTAATCGCATCAAGCGGGGCATTAAATACCGCCGTTATTCCATCCCACAAACCACTGAAGAACGACGTTAACGGCCCCCAAGCGCGAAACAGTAACCCAATGGGCGACCAAGACAGGATCGTCTTGAACAGCGAC
>NZ_JTLE01000076.1:0-438 GCF_000798835.1 Shewanella sp. ZOR0012 | reverse complement strand
GTTGGTTGATTGAAGATTACCACAAGGTATGGAAAAGCAGTGGCACCGCGGTGGAAGAGCTGAGAATGCAGTGCCGTGAGAATCTGGAGCGTATGAGTGTGATACTGGCTTTTATCGCCACACGCTTACTCCAGCTTCGCTTTATGAAGGTATCCAAAGCGGAAGTGGCAGCACAATGTTGTGAAACGCTATTGGGTCAGAAAGCGTGGAAATTACTTTGGCTGAAAATGGAGGGACGTCCGTTACCTCAACAGGCACCCGATATGCAGTGGGCGTACGAGCGTCTGGCCAGATTAGGGGGTTGGAAAGATACCAAGCGGACAGGCCGGGCTTGTGTAGAGGTATTGTGGGAAGGATGGTTTAGGTTACAAACCATCCTTGAGGGTTACGAATTGGCCATGTCTCTCAATCACGAAGACTTGTGATCAAGAGACAGGC
>NZ_JTLE01000075.1:0-233 GCF_000798835.1 Shewanella sp. ZOR0012 | reverse complement strand
ATCGGCGCGATTGCGTTTCACTTCTGAGTTCGGGATGGGATCAGGTGGGACCACAATGCTATTGTCACCAAGCAAATTCGGTATCTACTCCCTATCTTATCTAGGCAGTAAATGAATTCGGAAAGCTGTATTGAGTACCACTTCTTAAGTGTTTGTATTCGTCTAAGTGCTACTTAGCAAAACCCATCTGGGTTGTATGGTTAAGCCTCTCGAGTCATTAGTATCAGTTAGCT
>NZ_JTLE01000074.1:0-282 GCF_000798835.1 Shewanella sp. ZOR0012 | reverse complement strand
AAAAAAATTGAGTTCTTAAAACACTTGTTAAGTGTCTTGAATATTCAAGTCTAAGGCGAGTCCATCTTCTTGGTCGAAGATGAGACAAGTAAAACCAGCTGGTCGCAACAATTCAAGTGGCTCACGTAAGTGAAACCTATTTGGGTTGTATGGTTAAGCGACTAAGCGTATACGGTGGATGCCTTGGCAGTCAGAGGCGATGAAGGACGTAGTAACTTGCGAAAAGCGTTGGCGAGCTAGTAACAAGCATTTGAGCTAACGATGTCCGAATGGGGGAACCCG
>NZ_JTLE01000073.1:0-227 GCF_000798835.1 Shewanella sp. ZOR0012 | reverse complement strand
GTCGATTTAGGTGACAACAGCACCTTAGCCGTCACCATCAATGGTGTGGTTTACACCACCGCCAACGGCTTAGTGATTGATGCGCAAGGTAACTGGAGCGTCGACCTGACCGGTACTGTGCTGCCTGACGGCACTTACCCTGTCAGCGCCACCGTCACCGACGTGGCCGGCAACAGCAAAACTGTTACCCAAGATGTGGTGATTGACACCAAGATTGACCAAGACGG
>NZ_JTLE01000072.1:0-623 GCF_000798835.1 Shewanella sp. ZOR0012 | reverse complement strand
TACATACAGATAGTTAACTGTGCGCGTTTTTACTGGTCTAACGTGATAAACGCGCATGCGCACGAATAAAATGTTATGCCTTAGTGAGTATGTGCTCCAAACTATGAAACCAAGTACGCCAGCGGAAATGTCGTTTACGCGAGAATCAGTGATCCAAATGCTTGGATGGGGCGCAACCCCAGAAGCATCCCCATACTCGCACAGGCAGATCGCAGAATGGTGCGATAGGTTCTGGTGTCAGTATCTCGATGTTGATGCCGATCCAGAAATTGAGAAAATAGCGGGGACAGCCATATCTTTTTGTGTTTTTCAGCACCTTCACCTAGGCTTTAAATTATCCTGATTTTGTCTGTGTGGAGTTTGCTATGACTTCGGCCAGAAGACAGCTAATTGATGCTAATGCAACGCCCTTCTATCACGTGATAAATCGCTGTGTTCGCAGGGCTTTTTTGTGCGGTGAGGATAAGTTTTCAGGGCGCAGTTACGAGCATCGACGTGGCTGGATTGTTGATAAAATCAAAGCCTTGTCTGCGATATTTTGTGTGGATATTTGCGCTTACGCGGTGATGAGCAATCACTATCATTTAGTGCTTAAAATAGATGTCGATAAGGCCAAATCCTTA
>NZ_JTLE01000011.1:0-1161 GCF_000798835.1 Shewanella sp. ZOR0012 | reverse complement strand
CATCTAAATAGCTGTTCCAAATAGTAGATCAAAGGAAGGGAACTCAGTCCTGTTTGAGCGATCTGATCTATCGCCAAACAAACCCACCACTCGCCGAGGACTGAGAATGGCCATCTTACCACCACTTTGTCGCGCAGAGCGCAAACAACTACAGAAATTGATCCATAAAACCAAGGATAAACACTTCGCTCGACGTCTTATCGCTATGCTGATGCTGCATCAAGGGCTGTCGATTACTGACGTTCATCATGCTACTGGTGCAGCACGCTCCAGTATTGGTCGTTGGTTAGGCTGGTATACCGAAAGCGGCGTTGATGGGCTTAAATCTCTGCCGCTGGGACGGCCGGCAAGCTTGCCCATAGACCCCATATTGCTCTGTCTATCTTTGCTTATTCAGCTATGCCCACAGGACTTTGGTTACCAACGTAGCCGCTGGAGCAGTGAACTGCTTGCCATGGTGATTAATGCACAGCTTAAGCTCAACATCGCTGCATCCACCGTCCGCCGATTACTACCCAAAGCAGGAATGGTCTGGCGCCGCTCGGTTCCGACATTGCGTATCAAAGACCCACACAAAGAGGAGAAAATGGCCGCGATAAATCAGGCACTTGAGCAGTGTTGCGTCGAGCATCCGGTTTTCTATGAAGATGAAGTAGACATCGACTTGAACCCAAAAATCGGGGCAGATTGGATGCCAAAAGGACAGCAAAAACGCGTTGTCACCCCAGGCAAAAACCGTAAGCATTACATAGCTGGAGCCCTGCATGCCAGCACCGGAAAAGTGCTTTATGTAAGCAGCGATAGCAAAGCGTCAGAGCTGTTTATTGCCATGTTGGAGAAGCTTAAGCGTCATTACCGCAAAGCCAAAACCATCACGCTCATCCTGGACAATTACATTATTCATAAGAGCCGTAAGACCGTAGCTTGGCTCAAGCATAATCCCAAATTCAGATTACTATTTCAGCCGGTATACTCGCCGTGGGTCAACAAGATAGAACGCTTATGGCTCGCACTGCATGAAACGGTAACCCGCAATCACGCTTGCAGGAACATACGGGAACTGCTTGGCATGGTATGGCATTTTATGGGAACCGTTTCCCCATTTCCTGGCAGTGGGCATGGCACGGCGAAAATGTAGCTGTATTCGGATCAGCTATTTAG
>NZ_JTLE01000071.1:0-281 GCF_000798835.1 Shewanella sp. ZOR0012 | reverse complement strand
TTGCACTCATCTTCACGATTAGCCTTACGGGCAATTTCTTCGTTTAAACAACGCATAAACCAAGAAATACTGCTTAATCGTTCATGCCACTCGGTAATTAAGCCATCGAGCAACATGCGTTCACCTTCGATTAATGCATCACCATTCATATACTTAGTCGCGACTGCATGGCCTTTAGTGATTTGGCACCAACGGCTGATAATGTCTTTTTGCGTTAAGGATTTGGCCTTATCGACATCTATTTTAAGCACTAAATGATAGTGATTGCTCATCACCGCGTA
>NZ_JTLE01000070.1:0-713 GCF_000798835.1 Shewanella sp. ZOR0012 | reverse complement strand
AGCTTTGTGGAGCAAGCCTTGGTTGCTGGATTTAAATCAATGGCTAAATCCTAACCATTTATGCGGACGTACTGCTCTAAAAAGCAAGATAAATCTTAAGGTAATGGGTACGATAAACGCGATCCTATACCAGCAGAAAAGAAATTAATAAACACTTTGAATAGTGGGGAACTTGATGAAAATTAATGAGTTATTTTTTGAAGATGATGAAGCAGTTATGTATGTTAATCATTTATTTGATGCAAATGACTTGGATGATTATATGCGCGGATTTCATAACATATCGATATCTATGAGAGATGAAACTTTAAATGGTCAAGAAGTAGTAAAGGTTTACTTTGGTGATCTCGTCGATGCTAATAAATTGAGATTCGCATTAGATGAATACTTTAGTAGCTGAAAAGAAAAGGTAGAGAAGAATAGAGGACTAAATGCAGCGGATGGCACTGACTATCAAATCAGTCTAACCTGTAGTTTATCTAGAAGTTTTATCTAGACACCCACTGTTAAATTTTCTTACAGGAATGATAGGGCTGGCAAAACTCTTGTGGAATTAACAGCCTGCACAGAGAATAAGAGCTGAGCCAACCAAAATAAGTGTGTCAATTAAACAGAATAGTTGCATGATGAACCCCAGCTTTGTGGAGCAAGCCTTGGTTGCTGGATTTAAATCAATGGCTAAATCCTAACCATTTATGCGGACGTACTGCTCT
>NZ_JTLE01000069.1:2949-4458 GCF_000798835.1 Shewanella sp. ZOR0012 | reverse complement strand
TACATACAGATAGTTAACTGTGCGCGTTTTTACTGGTCTAACGTGATAAACGCGCATGCGCACGAATAAAATGTTATGTGGGTACAGCGTTATGACTAAGTCCGAAGCAATAAATAAAATTAAATCTTCCATTGCTGAGGGGGCGCAACTAATTACTCCAGAGGGAAAAAATTACGAGGAGCATCTTGCTGAGGTTTCTCAAGTTCTTTTAGCGCATGTTATAGAGCCGATACCTGTGGTTGTTACATCTGCATGCTTTCCTGAGCACGATTATGAAAAGTATAGAAAATCAAATGTGCTGGCAATCGCTAAAAAGGGTAACAGCTGGCTGCTTACACTAGAGTTGGAAAATGAGTTTGCATTAGGGTTCGGAGAAAAGCCTGACAACATTATGATGCATGGTTTCTCTTCGCCAGATGCAATAGGTGAGTGGTGTGCGTAGTCACCACATAACAATCAAATTTTATCGCCAGCAAACAGCGCTGGCTGCGACGTCAACCCGCTGCGCGGCTTTCCGCGCTAAATTTGGGCGTTATGCCTTAGTGAGTATGTGCTCCAAACTATGAAACCAAGTACGCCAGCGGAAATGTCGTTTACGCGAGAATCAGTGATCCAAATGCTTGGATGGGGCGCAACCCCAGAAGCATCCCCATACTCGCACAGGCAGATCGCAGAATGGTGCGATAGGTTCTGGTGTCAGTATCTCGATGTTGATGCTGATCCAGAAATTGAGAGATTGCTACCTGTTCTCACGGATGTGGAAACTCAGTGGGATCTCTATCTGGCAAACACATACACGCTTGAAGAGCTCCGGACCAAAGACTTTGATGCCGAGCAAATGCCCAAGGAGTGGTTCAATGATTGGCTTCGGCAATTGGCATAACAAGGCCCGGCAGCACGCAGCCTTCGGCTGCTGGACTCGCTACGCTCGCCGCTGCGGGCGTCGTTAAATCCTTAAAAAATTTTAATCCGAAACTGAAGAGTTAGAGCAACGGCTCTATCACGCTTCTGTCCCAAAGCGTGCTGAGTAAGATTATTAAGTCTACAGGCTACGACAATGCTAAACAGGTGAGCCATGGTGATTAGCGAGACGACCGTCCGCCCCACGGACGGGGCGGTCGAGCATCCAAGGAAGGACTTGCTGCGCGTCGTAGAGCAAATGCCATGGCTCGCCCATCGTCATAACGAACAACCTCGCCAACCTTCTTACCGTCTATTCATGGCCATCAATCAGTTAAACATCTAAACAAAAACGCTCTGCGGATTAGGCAGAGCGTTTGTGGATAACGCCTTGTGATAAAAGGCGTTTAGTTCTTCATATCCTTTTCCATATCTTCGTAGGAAGTATGGCGAACGTCTTTGCCTTTCACGTAGTAAATAATGTATTCGCAGATATTTTTACAACGGTCGCCCACACGCTCAACCGCACGGGCTGCCCAGAGTACGTCTAAAACGTCAGGGATTGAGCGTGGATCTTCCATCATATAGGTCATTAATTGGCGGATAATG
>NZ_JTLE01000069.1:0-2939 GCF_000798835.1 Shewanella sp. ZOR0012 | reverse complement strand
GTGTCTTCAAGACTTATCTGAGTTCTGCGAGGGCGCGGCATACAAACCTCCTTGTTCAATGCTTAACCAAAGCATAGTCGGAGGTTAGCTACCTCGCTATTAAGGTTGGGTGTCCATGTTTTGCGACGAACCTACTTCGGCCCTCGACCCGATTTCAACCTTAACCATCGAAGAGCTGATCACCGAGCTTAAGACTAAGTACACAGTGGTTATCGTGACCCACAACATGCAACAGGCGGCGCGGGTGTCGGACCAAACAGCCTTTATGTATATGGGCGAATTGGTGGAATACGCCGATACCAACACCATTTTCACCACACCGAAAAAACGTAAGACCGAAGATTACATTACTGGCCGTTACGGTTAATCACCTTGCCCTTGGCAGTGGTGATGTGAGTGATAAGCGATTAACGAAATAAGCCACCGCCTAGAACAGAGTTAAGCATTGCAAACTCCATCTAGGCGTTGATACAGTTGAGTAAAAGGTTGGCCAAATGGAAAATATGAATTTAAACAAACATATCTCTGGGCAATTTAACGCCGAGCTAGAAGATATTCGTAACCGAGTTCTCGCTATGGGTGGCTTGGTTGAGCGTCAATTAGAGCAAGCCATCGACGCCTTAAGCACCTTAGATGCCGAATTAGCGCAAAAGGTGATCTTAGGTGACCATAAAGTCAACGGGATGGAAGTCTCGATTGACGAAGAATGTACCCGCATTATCGCCAAGCGCCAGCCCGCAGCGAGCGACTTGCGGATGATCATCGCGATTTCAAAATCGATTGCTGATCTTGAGCGTATCGGTGACGCCTGTGTGCGTATTGCCAAGGCAGCATTAGATAAGCGATTGAATAATCAGCAGCCTTTATTAGTCAGTATTGAAAATATGGGCCGCCATGCGACTCGTATGCTCCACGCCACTTTAGATGCATTAGCCCGTATGGATGCAGAGTCTGCATTGGAACTGCACAAGGAAGACGCTAAACTCGACCGTGAATATGAAGGTATTATCCGTCAATTAATGACCTACATGATGGAAGATCCACGCTCAATCCCCGATGTATTAGACGTACTCTGGGCAGCCCGTGCGGTTGAACGTGTAGGCGACCGCTGTAAAAATATCTGCGAATATATTATTTACTACGTAAAAGGCAAAGACGTTCGCCATACTTCCTACGAAGATATGGAAAAGGATATGAAGAACTAAACGCCTTTTATCACAAGGCGTTATCCACAAACGCTCTGCCTAACCGCAGAGCGTTTTTGTTTAGATGTTTAAATGTAAGAGGGCACTTGATCGTCGTTGCTGATTCTGATTGGTAGGTGAGACATAGCATTTGTTTAACGATACGGTGAATAGAAACCTAGGGTTTCTAAGATTATGAATGAGAGCAATGGTCGTTCTCATGCATCCCTGCATTGCACGACATTCAGGCGTCATGCCTATCAGATGGCGAGCTGACAGTTATGGAAGTTGTTCAAGCAGTCCTTGGATGCTCGCCCAGTCTGATGTCAATGGATTCACAAATGCCGCAATGGCATGGATGTCCTTGCTCTAGTTGTTCAAACCATTTGAGCTAGAACGGGTTGTAGGTAACCTAAAAGTGCATTATGTTTTTGATTTAAAATTGGTGGCCGATTTATTTGGTTTACTGGTACAGGTGATGAAATATTGGGTAGCCTTGCTAAGTCAACGATAGATATGGCTGCTACACAAGCAACACTAAATGAGAATACGGAAAAACTTGAAGATGCAATTAAAGAAATTAAAGACTAAATCAAATATTGCAGGTTTATTTTTAATAATATCCATAACGGCATTTTTTTGGTTTTCATTTATTAATTCTATTTTAATTTCAAATGAAAAAATTGAAGGGGTTCTGTTTGGATATGACTGCAAAATAAATTCTAGGTTTAATAAAAAGTATGATTATGATATTTATATTGAAAATGGAGGACGTTATAGTAGTTTGAACAGTATTGACTGTAAGTCTCTCGATGGTGTGATTGTTGGAGAAAAAGTATCTTTGATAGTCAGAGGAAAGGAAGTTTTATCCGTATCACAAAATGAAATAGAATTAGTTAGCTATTCAAGTTTGAGTAAAAATCATATGAATAGACTAGCAAGTACTTTGATTGCAGCGCTACTTCTTACAATGTTTTCAATTTGGAGATTCAAAAGCATTTTCGATAACAAAAGCTAAACAGTACAGGCATACTGTTCTGGTCAACCCAAACTGGACACTTTTACTTGAGAATTTTCAAACTCTACAGCTGACAGATCGTCATTAGCAGAATGCAGCCGCTCCAAGTTGTAATATTTCATGTAAGCAGTAACATCTTGCTTCATAAACTCCCTTGTTGGTTGATTAACTTTAAAAATCCAATCGTGTTTTAAGCTGTCAAAGAATCGCTCAACAACGGCATTATCCCACAACTGCATGGATGTAGGAGGTAGAGCAACGCAGTAGCAGTTGCCGAACACGCACCCACATCACCCATGCTGGCTCGGATACCATAGCTCGATAGCAGCCTACTGAATTGCTTACTGGTATATTGCGAGCCTCGGTCACTGTGAAATACCAACCCTCGCGCTGGTTGTCGCAGGTTGTAGGCTTTTATTAATGCCTTAGATATACTCGGGGAGCCCATGTCTGTCATAACCTGTCAATTCACCTGCGTTAGATTTTTTTGCGATATAACTACAGTGACTATGTGCTTTTAGTAAGTCGAGTACAATTTCATGGTTTATTTCGAACCACTCCCCAATTACGCGTTGATCTTTGTACTTCTGGTGTAGTTGTGTTTCAAGCTCACGATCAGTACCACTGTCAATCGACAATAAATCGAGCCACCCATTTTGAATCAACAACATAATGCACTTTCCGTTTACCTACAACTTGTAAAAGTTAATATTGTTCAAAAAAGAACCATCAAAAGT
>NZ_JTLE01000068.1:0-214 GCF_000798835.1 Shewanella sp. ZOR0012 | reverse complement strand
GACTCGAGAGGCTTAACCATACAACCCAGATGGGTTTTGCTAAGTAGCACTTAGACGAATATGAACACTTAAGAAGTGATACTCAATACAGCTTTCCGAATTCATTTACTGCCCACATAAAATGGGGAGTAGATACCAAATTTGCTTGGTGACAATAGCATTGTGGTCCCACCTGATCCCATCCCGAACTCAGAAGTGAAACGCAATCGCGCCG
>NZ_JTLE01000067.1:0-208 GCF_000798835.1 Shewanella sp. ZOR0012 | reverse complement strand
GCTCTCTTTTTCCTCGTAAGGGCGAGTAGCATGTTGGCGGCGTTGCCCGCGCTTAGTGATATCCCGCGTCCAACGCTGCTGCTCAATCAGCCCAACGACTTGCTGGCTTTGCGGTGAAAACAGCAAGATTGAATGCGCCAGAATGGCACGGTTTTTATCCCCTTGATTGGTATGACCTAACTCCTCCCTGACACTGTCATGCTTGTAA
>NZ_JTLE01000066.1:0-365 GCF_000798835.1 Shewanella sp. ZOR0012 | reverse complement strand
AGTTAAAATGGTTTAAATAGGGACAATCAACAATCGCGGGGACAGCATCTAAGGCAATAAATTGCGCTAACTCATTAAAAAATGGGGTATTTAAGACGAAATAAATTGGCCCATAGAGCTTGGGATGTGTTCTGGATGAGGCTTTTGAAGTGATCTAAGCAGTTGTCATTTACTGTTAAAGTGCTGGCAGCATTTAGCAAAATGCCGTCGTCGCTTTTCGAATAAATCCAGCCACCCAATATAAATCAATAACATAATGTACTTTCTGTTTGCCTACAACTGGTCCGAGTTAAAATGGTTTAAATAGGGACAATCAACAATCGCGGGGACAGCATCTAAGGCAATAAATTGCGCTAACTCATTAA
>NZ_JTLE01000065.1:0-212 GCF_000798835.1 Shewanella sp. ZOR0012 | reverse complement strand
TGGCGGAGCGGACGGGACTCGAACCCGCGACCCCCGGCGTGACAGGCCGGTATTCTAACCAACTGAACTACCGCTCCAAACTTTTTATTATAACGCTATAACAGCACTATAATTTTAACTTTTAATAACTTGACTGGCGGAGCGGACGGGACTCGAACCCGCGACCCCCGGCGTGACAGGCCGGTATTCTAACCAACTGAACTACCGCTCCA
>NZ_JTLE01000010.1:0-375 GCF_000798835.1 Shewanella sp. ZOR0012 | reverse complement strand
CGCTGGTATTGCCCGCTTCATCGTTAGTTAACACGTTGCCGCTGGCGACGGTGTCCTCAACGACAGTTTTGCTGTCATTGGCCGCATCGGTGTTGTCTGGTGTGACCGTGATGGTCAGGGTCGCTATGGCACCGGTGTTGGTGGTGTACGTAATGACTGGAACTGCACCGTTCCAGTTGGCATTAGGTGTAAAGCTGTAGCTACCGTTGCTATTGAGCACTAAGGTGCCGCCTGTCAGCACGACGCTGCTGCCGGCGTTATGCACCACACTGCTGCCGGCGACGGTGAAGCTGACCACGCTGGTATTGCCCGCTTCATCGTTAGTTAACACGTTGCCGCTGGCGACGGTGTCCTCAACGACAGTTTTGCTGTCAT
>NZ_JTLE01000001.1:0-1977 GCF_000798835.1 Shewanella sp. ZOR0012 | reverse complement strand
TAGGTTGCCACAATTCGACTTTATTACCATCGGGGTCAATAAACCAGCCGAAACGGCCGAATTCAGAATCTTCAATATCGCCGATTTGCTCGCCGCCACCCTGCGTGACTTGAAGTAGGGCTTGCTCAAGATCGTCCACGATAAAGTTCACCATAAAGCTTTTATTAGTCGGGGCAAAATAGGTCGTGTTATCGTCAAACGGTGTCCATACATGGTAACTCGGGATGGATTTATCACTATGATAGAACGCCGCGCCTCCCCAGTTTTCAATAGGGATCTCAAGGTGAGTTTTATACCAGGTTGCTAAGGCAACGGGATCGGTACTTTTGAAGAAAATACCACCAAGTCCAATGACTTTTGCCATAAGGGTTATAGAGTGAGAGGAATATGGATTAACTTTAGGCAATAAATACGCAAGATACAAAAAAGCCGCAAAAATGCGGCTTTTTTGTGTTCGAAACAGCTTAGAACTGGTAGCTGTACTGTACTGAGTAGTACATACCGCTTGATTCTGTTACTGCGTTCACAGGGCCTGTGATTGCGCTGTTTTCAATCAGGTGAACTTCTTCACCTTTAATAAAGGCAATACCAAAGTCAAGGGTGTTTTGTGGATTGATGTGGTAGCTCATACCTGCTGTGTACCAGTTACGGTCAGAGTCTGGGAATGAAATCGAACTAATCTCGTCTACAACGCCTTGGTCATGCATATAACCCGCACGAACGGTGAATTGTTCGTTGATGGTGTAAGTACCACCTAAGCTGAATAACCATGAATCTTTCCATTGGTATTCTTTAAGGGCGATATCACCTACGCTTTTAGTGGCGCCTACAGCTGCAATTATTGCTGTACCGTCTTTAGCTGTGATTTGATCAAAGTTGCCCCACTTACTGTATTGCGCGGTATAGTGCAGCGCAAATTTAGGCGTAATTTGATGGAAGCCCGCAACTTGGAAAATATCTGCTAGCGGTACATCTAAACTATCAAAACTGGTCGTAACAGGAACCGTACCCACACCAGGTATTGTTGTTGAGGTGATGGTGTTGATATCCCCTTCAACATTGACTGTTGGGCTGAAACGGTAGCTGATACCGAAACGGTTATCTTTATCTAACTCAACTGTGGCACCAACAATACCACCAAATGCCCAGCCGTCTGCGTCTACGTCAACCAGAGGTGTTGCGCCCGCGTTACGGGTTAAACGACCTTCACCATAGACGGCATCTACACCCGCACCTATGCTGAACATATCGTTGATGCGGTAAGACACGCTGGCGTTAAAGTTGACCGTTGTTACTTCTGTTTCACCAAGCAGGTCGAAAGGCGCAGCAGGCTTGTTTTTAGACAAAGAGCTTGCGTCAGTACCTGTACCAAAGTTAGAGAATGCGGCAAAACCCACGGCGAATTTATCGTCGATAGGGTGGATGTAGAAAATGTTTGGGATAACTTTAGAGCTACCCGCATCGTCGATGCTGCCTAAGTCAACGGCGCCACCGGCAAAGTTAACGTCTTTAACGTCAACAGTAATATCGGCATAGGTTAAGCCGAAAGAGATCGCATCTTTATCAAATAATGCCATCGCTGCGGGGTTACGCGATAACACGGAAGCGTTGTCAGCAATAACAGCATCACCTGCAAAAGCACGACCCATACCCGTGGCCGATTGACTGTTTAATTGGAAACCCGAAGCGAAAGTCTGTGAGCTCGCCAATGCAACAGCAACAGCAAGCAACGTCTTGTTGAATGATTTCATTATTATTCTCTCATTATTTTGATATTGGATTTTGTTCGGTCCTAGTTACCAGAACAACGCGCAAATCCTTTTATAGTCTTCGGCATGTTAGGGATTGTGTGTAATCTCAACAAGTCCGACCAGATTTGAAATTTGTTAAATTTCAGTTAATTAAAACTAAGTTGTACTTTAGCTTGAACGAATGGTCTGGCCAGATGCTTGGTATCTATGGCTTTTAATTGGTGAG